>NZ_JADJNP010000002.1 GCF_016714275.1 Tessaracoccus sp.
TTCTCACGCAACCTTCAGCCCCTGACGTCCTGTACTGCGTGAACGGTCCCTCGACACAAGGCGCGTACTTCGGACTACAAGCAGTCCCCAACCGTGACGTTGCGCTTCTCGGTACAGACGACGAGGTGTGGACCTCCTTAGCGACCCCCACCGTCACAGTCGTCAGCCAACCAGTCACTGAGATCGGACAGATAGCGGCACAGCTCATACGCGACCGCACCGCCAACCCCAGCGCACCACCCCGCCACGTGGTCCTCCACCCACACCTCATCCCCCGCGAATCGACACGCACACCACCACACCCCTAAGAGCGACAAACGCTAGCGTGGGTCGTACTGTCGGCGGCTGCACCGGACAAACAGCCGACGAGCCGGTGCTTGACCCTGGTCCGGGTCAACCTGGTGGCCCGCTCGTTAAGTTCGACGAGGACGCCGACATCGCGATGCTGTGCGGCCCAGCACATATTGGACAAGTGACCGATAATCTAGATTATGTCATTTTAGGTCGCGGCAGCCCTGTTCACCCTCCCGCGGCGGCGAGGCGTTGACCACGCCGCTCCCCGATCATCAGGATGCTCGAACGCCTCCGCATGAAGCGCGTTCACTTCCTGGTTCTGGAGAGGTCCGCGCCAGGAGAACTGGGGCTCGGCGCTCAACGAGATCACAGGGAGACTCCTTTACCGGTCGATTTGGAGTCGGTACACGGAGACGTGCGAGCGGGACTGGGCCGTGAACGGGCCTCGGTCCCAATCGGCCCAGCGGTGTTGGGCTGACCCCGTTTCGTAGGTCCGGTCGTTATGCGAGTCGTCCTGTTGCCCGCGGTGGCGGGCAGGGAGACTGGTCAGATCATGACGAACAGTAGGAAGCGTCACACGCCGGAGCAGGTCGTCCGTAAGCTCGGGCAGGCCGACAGGATGCTCGCCGACGGGCAGGATGTCGCGGCGGTGTGCCGGGAGCTCGGGGTGTCCGAGCAGACGTACTACCGGTGGCGGAACCAGTACGGCGGCCTCAAGGCCGACGACGCGAAGCGCCTCAAGGAGCTCGAGAAGCAGAACGCCACGTTGAAGCGGCTGCTCGCCGAAGCGGAGCTGGAGAAGGCCGCGCTCAAGGAGCTGGCTGAGGGAAACTTCTAGGCCCGGGCAGGCGCCGTGCCGCCGTCGCGCACCTGATCAGGACACTGCAGGTGAGCGAGCGGATGGCGTGCCGTCTGGCCGGGCTCTCCCGCTCCGCGTACCGACGCCCGCTCAACGCCGACACGGTCACGGACCCAGACCGGGCGCTGCGGGAGTGGCTGCGCGCCTGGGCGAAGGACCATCCCCGCTACGGGTATCGGCGGGCGTATCACGACGCCCGCGCCGAGGGCTGGGTGGTGAACCACAAGAAGGTCCAACGCCTGTGGCGTGACGAGGGGCTCCGGGTCCCGCAGCGGCGTCGACGCAAGCGCGTCGGATCTTCGACCATCGACACGCCGACGGCGGACGCGCCGAACGTGGTGTGGGCGGTCGACTTCCAGTTCGACGCCGACGAGCAGGGCAGACCGATCAAGATCTGCTCGATCGTCGACGAGCACACCCGGGAGTGCATCGGCGGACTCACCGAACGATCGATCACCGCGGACCGGCTCACCGCCCACCTCGAGGACCTCGTCGCCGCCCGGGGCGCCCCGGCGGTGCTCAGGTCGGACAACGGGCCGGAGTTCATCAGCGAGGCGATGGCCGACTGGGCCGGCACCCGCACCGGCCTGTCCTACATCCCGCCGGGCTCGCCCTGGCGCAACGGGTACGTCGAGTCATTCAACAGCCGGATCCGCGACGAGTGCCTCAACATCAACAGCTTCTACTCGCTACCGCCACGTTTCTGAAATAATTAACCAGTAGCGGGTTTTAATTGTCCTCATCCGGGCTGGTCTGTTTGGGTTGATTGTGCCGCATGGCGCGGCGGGTGGCAATGCGGGTCGCGCGGGCGTCGGCTAGGCCGTCGCGGCGGGCCTTGCGGATCGCGTCGCCGCGGCCGTAGTGCTCGTCGGCGGGGGTGACGTAGCCGATGCCCTCGTGGAGTCTGACGTTGTTGTAGTGCTCTCTTCTGGCGTCTAGTTCGGTGCGCATGACGGCGGGGTCGTCGATGGTGTCCAGGTGTGGGTGTTCGGTCTTGAGGTGGCCGAAGAACGACTCGATCCACGCCTGGTCGTTCGGAGTGCCTGGGCGTCCGAAGTGCTGGGCGATGCGGGCGATGGCCATGAACTGCGCGGTGCGGTCGGATCGCATCTGGGGCCCGTTGTCGGAGACAGCAAGCAGCATCGGCACTCGTTCGTCGTTATCTGGGATCTCGCCTAAGGCCAGTTGGTCGACGAACGCCAGATCCTCGAGCAGCCAGCCCTTTCCGTCTGCCTCCAGAGCGTCGATGAACGCGTTCTCGACCTGCACCGATGTCTCCTCCGGGGAGAACACGGTCGCCAGCCAGTAGCGGGACACGACGTCCACGACGGCGAGCGCGCACCAGCCGGGCAGCGCCGAGAAGTGCGTGAAGTCGTAGATGTAGATCACCCCGGGGACCAGCTCGGCCCACTCCGGCCACGGCGTTTTCGGCCGCGGTGGGCGTGGCGGCAGGCCGGGCAGGTGCATCCCGGCCGCGGTCAGCACCCGTAGCACCGTGGACTCGGCCACGAACACCCGCTGAAGATAGGAACCGCGGTGGGCCAGCTTGCGGTGCGAGAGGTCCACCTGCTCCCAGTCCCGGACGATCTGGACGATCTCGTCGCGTTCCCAGTCCAACAGTGCATGCGACGCCTCCCCGGGCAGGGGGCCGGGCTGCGCGTCGGCCAGGTCGCCGCCGTCCGCTGCCCGGGACCGCCAGGTGAGCACCCGGGCGTGGTCCACGCCGAGCTGCCGGCAGGCCCACCGTGTGGAGAAGCCCTCCGCCACAGCATGATCGACCAGGTCCAGCAGGGCCTTCTTGACCGGCGCATCCACACGGCTGGGAACGGCGCCGGCGATCATTCCCAACCGTCTTTTCCCTTCTCCAAATGCAGGGCGACGGCCTGCTCACAGATGGTGGCCTTGAGCCGCTCGATCTCCGCCCGGGCATCGTCCAACTCGGCCTGCTCGGCCGTCTTACCGCGCCGACCGGGCACCGCCGCCGCCAACGCGTCCAACGCGCCCTGCTTCGCGGTCGCGCAGATCGAACGGATCGTGGTCCGGTCGATGCCATACTTGTCGGCCAGCTCCCGCTGGGTCGCCGACGAGGTCAAGACCGAGGTGAAGACCTCGTACTTCTGCGACGGCGCGAGCCTCTTACGCTTGCGCCGCGACGCCCTGCCCGACTGGCCCGACTGGCCCGCCACCGATGGCTGCTGTGTAGTCATGATCTGATCTCCTTGTCCGGTTGATCCAACCAGCAAGGACGCGGACATTTAAAACCGGATCCTGGTTAGCGATCTCAGACGCGGAAAGGCTACTGCACGCACAGGTCGTGATCGGCGACTGGAAGGACGAGTACAACCATCACCGCCGGCACTCCTCGCTCGGCTACCTGCCCCCAGCCGAGTACGCTCGGCAATGCACCCATCAAATCGAAACCGACGACTCACACACCGTCCGGACCGAATGACGGGGGCGGCCCAGGATCGTTGTCGGTTGCTTGAGGAACGCCCATAGATCGTTGAGATTCGCCTCCACCCGGCAGTAATGCGGCCCCACGAACGCGGCCCCACCCGGGGCTGGATCCAGACGTTCCGATCCAGACCTGCTCGTTGCGGACACCGATGTGTAGGCCGGTCTCACCGAGCAGCTCACGCTGCAGCTCAACGACCGCGTCGGTGTCCAGCGCGTGTGTGTGCGATGCGCTCTCCAGCGCCGCGACGTTCGCCTGCACTAGTCGCGCGTTGGCACTCTTGGAGGCGCCGATCTCCGCAAGAGCCAGCTGCTTGCCCGACGCCGTGAGGTGCTCGATCTGCGATGACGACGATGCCTCCGAACGCATCAGCACGGTGTCGATGGTGCCCAACTCCAACGATCCGAACTCGTCGGTCATCTCCGCATCGAAGGCAGCCACCGCGTGCTGCGCAGCACCTACTCGAGCTGCCGTCGGCGCGTCGAGCAGTTCAACAACGCTCAGACCGGCGATTGACGGGACGACCGCGGCCTCGTATGTGCGCCATGACTCGCGCCACCCCAGGGTCTCTCTGCCAACCGTGGGCCATGACGTGCTCGCCCATCCTTACGCTATGTCCTCCATACGCAAGGATCCGCGTCCTAGATCAGGTCGACGAGATCGGCGACGCCACCGAGGATCAGGTCAGGGCGGAACGGGTAGGTCTCGACGTCCTCCGCCGTCGTCACGCCCGTCAGCACCAGGGCCGTGAGGAGGCCGGCCTCCATGCCCGCAACGATGTCGGTGTCCATCCGATCACCGATCATTGCCGTGGTCTCGGAGTGCGCCTCGA
Source organism: Tessaracoccus sp. (assembly GCF_016714275.1). Lineage (GTDB taxonomy): Bacteria > Actinomycetota > Actinomycetes > Propionibacteriales > Propionibacteriaceae > Arachnia. Next base: position 4,441 of record NZ_JADJNP010000002.1, read on the forward strand.
TCCGGTTCATCGCCGAGCGGAACATCATCGGGTTCGGCTTCCCGACGATGTACGGGTTCCGGTTCGTGGCCGCCGTGATCATCGCGGCGACCGCACCGGTGGCAGGCAGGATGCCGTCCTTGCTCGGCCCCGTGGCGTCGGGGTTCGTGGCGATGAACCGGGCGCCGTCGACGATCAACCGGATGGCCGTGGTGATCGCCTCGAACGAGTAGTTGCGGGTCTCCCCCAGCACGACGAAGTCCGGGTCGACATCGGTGAGGACGAATCCCGCCTCGTGGAGCGCCGTCGTCAGGCCCACTTCGCCGATCACGAAGGCCGTCTTGTCGCCCGGTTGGTTCTTGAGGAACGCCGCGGTCGCCATGGCGGAGGTCCAGATGTTCTCCTCCGGAATGTGCAGCCCCGAACGGGACAGCCGCGCCGCGAGGTCGCGGGCGGTGAACGTCGAGTTGTTGGTGAGCACAAGGAAGCGCTTGGACGTCGTCACCCAGCGATCGATCAGGTCGGCGGCGCCCGGGAGGGGTACCTCCTCGTGCACGAGCACGCCGTCCATGTCGGTGAGGAAGCATTCGATGTCGCGCAGTGTTCGCATGAGGCCAGTCTTTCACCTCGCGCGCGCCCGACGGAACCGGCTGCTTCGTCGGACGTCGCTAGCGCGTGCCGCTAGCCTTAGTCAACTACTTCACGAGGAGAACAATGATGTTTGACATCCAGGATCTGTTCGACCAGTTGCCGATCGACCAGCTCGCGGCTCAGGTCGGCAGCGATCCCGCCGACGTGAGCAGGGCCGTCGGCGCTGTGCTCCCCGCGCTGCTGATGGGCATGGACGCCAACGCACAGGACCAGGCGGGCGAGGCCTCGCTGCTTGAGGCGCTGGGCCAGCACGCGGGCCGCTCCCCCTTCGACGTCAGCAACGTCGATGAGTCCGACGGCGCCAAGATCGCCAGCCATGTGTTCGGGTCCAACGAGGACGCGGTCGTCGCGCAGCTCGGCGGCGCGGCCGGCGACCAAGGCCTGATCCAGAAGCTCATGCCGATCCTTGCGCCCATCGTCATGGCGTGGCTCGCAAACAAGTTGATGAAGGTCGACGAGGGGCAGGGGCGGCCGCAGTCGGCACCGCAGGCCGGCGGTGGCGGGATCCTGGGTAGCATCCTCGGGCAGATCCTGGGCGGGGGCAGGTCGGAGGCGCCGCAGACGCAGCCGGTCCCCCAGCAGCCACAGTTCCGCGTGCCGGGGAGCAGTGACAGCAGCGCCCCGACGATGCCGTTCCCACCGCAGGCGCCCCAGGGCCAGACCGCGCCGTCGGCCGGTGGTGGAGTCCTCGGCGACATCCTCGGCGGGCTGCTGGGAGGGGGTCGCCGCTAGGTCCGAACCTGACGAGGGTGTTCCACATCTTCTGACGCGCGGCGCGCACCGCTAGACTCCGCGCCATGACCCCGGAGCCCATCAGTCCCCGCCCTCGACGCCTCGGCCGCATCTACCTTTCGCGTCCGCTGTCGATCGGTTTCTTCGCCACCATCGGCGGCTTGATCGCTGTCGGGCTCGCCGGAGCCCTCAGCACGCTGGTGTCCGTGATGCTCACCGTCGGGGTCGCGCTCTTCGTCGCCATGGCCCTGGAGCCGCTCCTCCGCTGGCTGCAGAAGCGGAAACTGGGCCGCGGTGCGGCGATCGCCGTGGTGTTCATCGGCATGGCACTGGTCGTCGGACTCCTCCTCGCGCTCGTCGTGCCAGTCGCAGTGGTCCAGATCGCGGAGTTGGTAAAGGCCTTCCCCGGCTACGTCACCTCTTTGCAGGACCAGGCCTGGTTCCAGCGGATCATCAACGCCAGCGGCCAGGCCGATCTCTACGAGCAGCTGCTGGCGCAGGCCCGACAGTGGCTGGCCAACCCGAACAACCTCGCCATCATTGGCGGTGGCGCCCTCGCCATCGGCACCGGCATCGTGAACGCAGCCTCCGGGACCTTGATCGTCCTCGTCCTCACGCTGTACTTCCTCGGCTGCATGGAGCAACTCAAGGCGGCTGTCGTCCGCCTGAGCCCCGCCTACGGGCGGCCTCAGGTCCGGAGGGTGACCGACCAGTTGACCGAATCAGTCGGCGGCTACGTGTCCGGCATGGCGATCCTCGCGGTCTGCAACGCAGTCGTCACCTTCCTCCTGCTCACCATCCTCGGCGTCCCGTTCGCTGCCCTGCTCGGGGCGATGGCGTTGCTGGTGACGATGATCCCCATGATCGGGTCCGTGCTGCAGTGGATCATCGCGAGCATCGTCGCGCTGTTCACCGTCGGCTGGCTCGGCTTGGTATTCGTCGTCGTGTACTTCGCCTACATGCAGGTCGAGGCTTACGTCATGACGCCTCGCATCATGACGAAGGCCGTCTCCATCCCTGGCGCGCTCGTCCTGATCAGCGCCATGGCGGGCGGTGCTCTGCTCGGCCTGCTCGGTGTGCTGATCGCGGTGCCGATCACGGCCTCGATCCTGATGGTCATCAACGAGGTCGTCGTGCCGCGGCAGGACGCGAAGGTCGACGCCGAGGCGTAGGGCGTGTCCGAGGCCGTCCGGCTCACCCTTCCCACGTTCCGCGCGGGCGAGATCGACGTCCCCTTCACCATCGCCGGCATGGGAGAACTCCTCTCCGCCGACACCACCTGGGACCATCATGCGCACCCGACGCACGAGCTGCTGTGGAATGCCCGAGGGGTCTCCACCGTGACCGTCGGCACCCGGACGTGGACCGTCACAAACCACGACGGCCTGTGGGTGCCTGCGGGCGTGCTGCACGCGGGCTGGGCGCCGGCCGGCACGTGGTATCGAACGGCGCACTTCGCGGTGAACGCCGTGCCGTCGCTCTCGCCCACCCCGGTGGCCGTCGAGATCACGCCCCTGCTGTCCCACCTCCTCGATAGGCTCGACGATCAGGCGCTCACCGAAGCATCCCGCTCCCTCACCGAAGCGATGATTCTCGACGTGCTGAAGCCCTCCCCCGATCCGTTGCTTGTGCACGTGCCCTCGAGCGAGTTGCTGCACCCGATCGTCGAGGTGCTGACCGCGGATCCCGGCGACGGCCGCCGCCTCAGCGACTGGTCCGAGGCCCTGGGGGTCAGTACCCGCACACTCACCCGCACCTTTCAGCAGGAGACCGGCCTCGGCTTCCGCGAGTGGCAGGCTCGGCTGCGCGCCCAGCACGCCATTCTTCTCCTCGACGGCGGCCTGACTCTCCTCGAGGTCGCCGGACTCACCGGCTACACCTCCCAAAGCGCTTTTGCCGCCGCGTTCCGACGCACCACCGGGGTCGTGCCTAGCAGGTTCCTCAACGAGACCTTTCACGAGAAGCCTTCGCTGTCCGAAACGCACTAATCAGGTCCGATCAGCGCGATTGCGCAGATCGTGTGACTCTGCCTAAGATATTAGGTAAGCATTGCCTAACTTATTTCCGACGATATGTCGGTTCAATACGGCGTGCTCGCACCCGTCGAAAGTGAGACCTCCGCTCATGCGTTTCCCTAGATTGCTCGCCGTCGCGTTCGGCGCCGCCGCACTCGTCCTCTCCGCCTGCGCCGGTGGCGCACCCGCGCCCGACCCTGCCACCCAGGCCCCCAGCACCACCGGCTCGGCCACCACACCCTCCGACTACCCCATCGTCATCGAGCATGCGCTCGGCACCACGACCATTCCCGCCAAGCCTGAGCGGGTGGCCACGGTCAACTGGGCCAACCATGAGGTGCCCCTCGCCCTGGGGGTCGTTCCCGTGGGCATGGCTGCGGCGAACTTCGGCGACGACGACGGCGACGGCCTGCTGCCCTGGGTCTCAGAGAAGCTCACCGAACTGGGTGCCGAGACCCCAGTCCTGTTCGACGAGACCGACGGCGTCGACTTCGAGGCCGTCGCCGACACCAAGCCGGACGTGATTCTCGCCGCCTACTCCGGCCTGACGCAGGAGGACTACAACACCCTGAGCGAGATCGCCCCCACCGTCGCTTACCCCGAGGCGGCTTGGTCGACCTCGTGGCGCGACGTCATCCGCTATAACGCCAAGGGCATGGGCATGGATAAAGAGGGCGACGAGCTCATCGCCGGCTTGGAGGACGAGATCGGAAAGACCGTTGCCGCGCACCCCGAGCTCAAGGGCAAGGCGACCATGTTCGTCACGCACGTCGACACCACCGACCTCAGCAAGGTGAACTTCTACACAGCCAACGACACGCGCGCCGCGTTCTTCGAGGACCTGGGCCTCACCACCCCTGCCGCCGTCGCCGAGGCCTCCGCGGCCGGTGAGTTCTCGGGCAGCGTGAGCGCGGAGCAGATCGACATGTTCGACGACGTGGATCTCATCGTTACCTATGGCGACCAGGCGCTCGTCGACACCCTGAAGGCTGATCCGCTGCTCTCGCAGATGCCCGCGATCAAGAACAACGCGGTCGTCTTCCTCGATGGGAGCGGCCCGCTGGGCACGGCGGCGAACCCCACCCCGCTGTCGATCTCGTGGGTTCTTGAGGACTACGTCGCGATGCTCGCGAACGCCGTGAAGGCCCCGAGCTGAACCAGCAGGCCACCCTCGTCGCGCCGGGCGTCGCCATACTGAGGCGCCCGGCGCGACGACGCGCCCTCGGTCTACTCGGTGTCGCCGTGGCACTGGTCATCATCTGCGCGCTATCGGTGGCCGTCGGATCACGGGCGGTGTCTTGGGCCGAGATCGTCGCGGCCCTCGGCGGCTCGACGAACGGCCTGGGCGAGGCGGCAGTGGTGAAGCGGCTCCTGCGCACCGTGCTCGCTCTGGTCGTGGGAGCAGCCTTGGGACTCTCCGGCGCCCTCATGCAAGGCGTCACCCGCAACCCGCTTGCCGACCCCGGCATCCTTGGCGTCAACATGGGCGCCTCCCTCGCCGTAGTGGTAGGCATCGCATGGTTCGGGGTGTGGACTTACACCTCCTTCATCTGGATCGCCATCGTCGGCGCGGCGATCGCCGCGATCTTCGTCTACCTGGTCGGCTCGCTCGGCCGCGGCGGCGCGACGCCCCTGAAGCTGGCTCTCGCGGGTGCCGCGACGGCAACGGCCCTTAGCGCCTTCATCAGCGCCATCGTGCTGCCCCGGGGCGACATCGCCGGCAGCGTCCGCTCCTGGCAGATCGGCGGCGTCGGCGGCGCGAACATGGATGCCATTGCGCAAGTCGCGCCTTTCCTCGTCATCGGCACGATCGTCGCCTTGTTCTCCGCCCGGTCGCTCAACTCGCTCGCCCTCGGCGACGAGCTGGCGGCTGGCCTCGGCGAGCACGTAGCGCTGGCTCGCGCCGTCGCTTCTCTGGGAGCCGTGATCCTCTGCGGCGCGGCAACCGCGGTCGCCGGGCCCATCGGATTCGTCGGCCTCGTGGTGCCGCATGTCTGTCGCCTGATCGTCGGCGTGGACTACCGCTGGCTTCTGCCCTTCTGCGCGCTGACCGGCGCGGCACTGTTGACAGCATCTGACGTGATCGGCCGAGTCGTGGCGCGCCCGGACGAGGTCGACGTCGGCATCATCACGGCGCTCGTCGGTGCCCCGTTCTTCATCGCGATCGTGCGCCGCCAGAAGGTGCGCGAGCTGTGAGCGCCGGCACGACCACCGCGTCCGCGGCGAGCGTGGCGCTCGTCTCGTCGGGGCGTCGTGCCAGGGGACGCCGCCGCCTGACCGTGATGGTCCTTCTCGCGGGCGCGATCGCGGCCCTCTTCGTGATCTCGCTGATGGTGGGCAACACCTTCTATCCGATGGGCGACGTGGTGAGCGTGATCCTCGGAAAGGACGTCGCCGGCGCAACGTTTACCGTCGGGCGGCTGCGACTGCCGCGCGCGGTGCTCGCAGTCGTCGCCGGTCTCAGTTTCGGCCTTGGCGGGGTGACCTTCCAGACGATGCTCCGCAACCCGCTGGCCAGTCCCGACATCATCGGCATCAGCTCCGGCGCCAGCGCGGCAGCGGCGTTCGCGATCATCGTGCTGGGCCTCTCGGGAACCGGCGTATCGATCTTCGCGATCGCAGCGGGCCTCGGTGTGGCCCTTGCCGTCTACATGTTGTCGTTCCGTTCGGGGGTTGCCGGCACCCGGTTGATCCTGATCGGCATCGGCATCGCCGCGATGCTCGACTCGCTGACCTCGTACTTTCTCAGCAAGGCACCGCAGTGGGAACTTCAGGAGGCGATGCGCTGGCTGATGGGCAGCCTGAACGGCGCGCGGTGGGAGTCCAACCTGCCCGCGGTCATCGCGCTCGCCATTTTCGCGCCGATCCTTCTCGGACAGGGCAGAAACCTCTCCGCGCTCCGGTTGGGTGATGACACCGCCGCGGCGCTCGGGGTGCGCACAGAGCGAACCAGGATCCTCTTGATCGTCTCGGCCGTCGGCCTCATCGCCTTCGCGACGGCGGCCGCAGGCCCCATCGCCTTCGTCGCGTTCCTCTCCGGCCCCATCGCCGCGCGGATCATCGGCCCACATGGCTCGCCTCTGGTGCCCGCAGCCCTCGTCGGGGCGCTGCTGGTGCTGCTCGCCGACCTGCTCGGCCAATACGCGTTCGGCGCCCGCTACCCCGTCGGCGTCGTCACGGGAGCCCTTGGCGCGCCCTACCTCGTCTACCTCATCATCCGCACCAACCGCACAGGAGGGTCGCTGTGACCCGGTCCCATCTCCTTGAGGCCCGCCACCTCAGCCTCGGGTACCGCGACCGTTCGGTGATTGAGGGCCTCGACCTCAGCGTCTCACCCGGCGAGATCACGGTGATCGTCGGGGCGAACGCCTGCGGCAAGTCGACGCTGCTCCGCTCGCTCTCCCGCCTGCTCACCCCCCGCGAGGGCCGAGTGCTGCTCGACGGGAAGCAGGTGCACCGGATGCCCGCGAAGGAGCTGGCACGAACGTTGGGGCTGCTCCCCCAGGCGCCGATTGCCCCAGAGGGCATCACGGTTGCGGACCTCGTCGGCCGGGGCCGACACCCCCACCAGCGGGTCTTCTCCCGCTGGACCGCGAGCGACGACGAGGCCGTGGCAGCGGCGCTCGAGGCGACCAACACGCTGGATCTGGCGGAACGCGCTGTCGACGAGCTGTCCGGCGGTCAACGCCAGCGGGTGTGGATCGCCATGGCGTTGGCCCAGCAGACCGAGCTGCTGCTGCTCGACGAGCCCACCACCTTCCTGGATGTGAGCCACCAGGTGGAGGTGCTGGACCTGCTGACCGACCTCAACCAGTCCAGCGGCACCACCATCGTGATGGTGTTACACGACCTCAACCTCGCCGCCCGCTACGCCGATCACCTCGTCGCCATCGCCGATGGCGCCGTCTACCAGTCAGGCACTCCCGAGGAGGTGCTGACCGCCGACATGGTGCGTACGGTCTTCGGCATCGACAGCCAGATCATCGCCGACCCCACAAGCGGCCGGCCCTTGATGTTGCCCCTCGGCCGCCATCGCGTCCGTGCAACACCTACTCGCCCTTGACCGCTCTCATTCACGACCTATAGCAGCGTGATCGCTCCCGTCGGGCCATCGAGGCGGATGCGATGTCCGGTCGGGATGCGCTCCGTGGCACGGACGACGCCCACGACCGGTGGGCATTCTCCTCCCGGTCTTGCCCCGTCGCGCCCGGAGGAGCAGGGTGGGCATATGACTGCGAAGATGTCGATCACGATGGACGCCGCCGACCCGTTGGCGCAGGGCGAGTTCTGGGCCCTCGCCCTCGGTTATGTCCGGGAGGCTCCTCCCGCGCCGCACCAGACGTGGGAGGAGGCACTCGTCGCCTGGGGCCTGCCGAGGGAGCGCTGGAACGACGCGAACGCAATCGTCGATCCCGACGGCGTCGGCCCCCGCATCTTCATCCAGAGGGTTCCGGAACCGAAGACCGCGAAGAACCGCGTCCATATCGACGTGCGGATGTCGGTCCTTCACGAGAACAAGGATCTCGCCGCGATGCGAGCGAAGGCGGATCAGTTGGTCGGGGCGGGTGCGACGCTCGTCAAGGTGTTCGACGAGGAGTTCACCGGCCAGTGGATCGTGATGCTCGACCCCGAGGGCAACGAGTTCTGCATCGTCTAGACCGCACCACCGAGGCCGGCCGCGACGATGTCGGCGAGCTCCGGGTGACGGAACATGAAACCGTTGTCCCGCAGTGCGCGAGGCTCGACCCGCTGGCTGCCGATCACTTCGACGGCCATCTCGCCTAGCGCGAGGCGCAGGGCGAACCGCGGTACGGGCAGCAGCGTCGGGCGGCGCAACTGGCGCCCCAGCTCCTCAGTGAGCTGCGCATTGGTGACCGGCGATGGCGCGGTCAGGTTCACCGGGCCCACGACGTCGTCGCGCTCGATCAGGAAGCGGAGCGCCGCGACCTCGTCTGTCAACGAGATCAGGCTCCAGTACTGATGGCCGTCACCGAGCCTCCCACCAAGGCCGAGCCGAAACAGCGGCAGGAGCTGCGCCGCGGCACCACCGCCACCGTCGAACACGATGCCGGTGCGGGCGTGCGCCACGCGGATGCCGGCGTGCCTCGCGGGGTCGGCCGAGTCCTCCCACACCTGGCAGACCTGGGCGAGGAAGTCCGCCCCGGGCCCGTCCTCCTCGGTCACGACCCGATCGCCCGTCTGCCCGTAGTAGCCGACGGCGGACGCGGAAACGAGGACGCGAGGCCCGCTATTCAGCCCCGCGAGGGTCTCGGCCAGAAGCGTCGTGCCCCGGCGTCGGCTCTCGAGGATCTGGGTCTTGTAGGCGGCGGACCAGCGGCGGTCACCGACTCCCGCGCCGGCCAGATGCACCGCGCCGTCGATGTCCTCCAGGGCCTCACGGTCGATGGTCCCGGCGGTCGGATCCCAGGAGGCGCCGCGTGAGCCGTCGCTCCAAGCGCCGAGGCGGGCGCCGGGGCGCACCAACCGGACAACCTCGTGCCCATCGGCCAGCAGGGAGCGGGTGAGGGCAGAGCCGATGAACCCTGTCGAGCCGGTGACCGCGATCTTCATCGCCCCAGTCTGACACGCGGCCGCCCTGCGAACGAGGAGTGACTATGCTGAGGGTGGCGATGGATCCCGCCAGGGCGTGATGCCCGAACCGCCGGTTGGCTGATGGTTCCTGCACCGTGACAACGGGGCAGGCCCGCCTGCCCGGAGAGGCCCTCATGGCACACAACCCGCCACAACCGGCCGCCGAACGAATCACGCCGTTCTCCGGTGATCCTCTCGTCGTCGGCATCGTCCCCGGTCAGTCGCCGCTGGTCACCCTCACCGCGGCCTCGCTGGCGACAGCTATCGGCGCTCCGCTCGTCCTCTTCGCCTACGTCGACCCCGGCCGCTACGTCGTCGAGGAGCGCGCCGACGGCACGGTCCGGCACGAGTCGATGAGCCCCGACAGCCTCGACGACTGGCAGGGCACCCGCGACGAGTTGCGGGCACAGGTGGCGGCGACGTTGCCCGATGTCCCTTTCGAGTGGGAGGTCCGATACCTGGCCGGGCGACCTGACCGGGCGCTGACGCACCTGGCGCGCGCCGTCGACGCCGCGGCGATCGTCATCGGAGCCAGGAAGCCGCACCGGGGCATGGACTTCGCCGCTCGGCTCCAAGGCTCCGTTTCGGTGCACCTCGCTCACCATCAGCATCGCCCGGTGATCACGGTTCCGCTCGCCGTCGTCGACTGGAAGGACACGGAGAGCCCATGGGCACGCTGAGCCCGCGCCGACTCCTCCCGTATGCGGGGCTGATCTTCGCGGGCTGCGTGATAGGGACCTTCGCACGCGCGGCCCTCGCGACGGCGTTCCCGCACCCGGAGGCAGGCTGGCCATGGGCGACGTTCTGGATCAACGTGGTCGGCAGCGTGGCACTCGGGGCTCTCCTCGAGGCGCTCGGCCACGCCGGCGACGACTCGGGATGGCGCCGCGCCGTCCGCCTGGGTGTGGGCACGGGGGTGATCGGCGGGTTCACGACGTACAGCACGTTCGTCGTGGAGATCGACCAGCTCGCACGAGCCGGGGCCGTGCCGCTGGCCGCGGCGTACGCGCCGGTCAGCGTGTTCGTCGGCCTCGTCGCCGCGGTGGTGGGAATGGCCGCGGTCTCCGCCGTCGCGCGGCGCCTCGCCATGCAGAAACGAGCCGCGTGATGGGCCTCCTCCTCGTCACGGCCTTCGCGGGCGGCTTAGGCGGCGTCGCCCGTTTCCTGGTCGACACCGCCGTCAGCACCCGCAGCAAGCTCTCGATTCCGGTGGGCACGATCGTCGTGAACGCGACCGCCTGCCTGCTGCTGGGGCTGCTCACCGGCTACGCGCTCTCCCACGACGGCGCTGCCTCGGCCCGCGCGGTCCTCGGTGTCGGCTTCCTGGGCGGCTACTCGACGTTCAGTACCGCCTCCGTCGAGGGCGCTCGCCTGCTCCGACAAGGCCGCACCCTCGCCGCCGTCGTCCACGGCGGCGGGATGCTGCTGCTGTGCCTTGTGACCTCGGCCCTCGGCCTCGTCCTCGGCGCGCTGTAGAGCACAGGACCGATGTCGGCCGCGGCTTAGCCGAGCGGGTGATTGGCCACGAGCCGGCGGGTAGGGTCCACGGCATCGCGGACCTGCCGCAGGCGGGCCCAAGCGGAAGCCTCGTATCCGGCCGACACGTCGACGGCGTTGTCGTCGAAGTTGAGGTAGCGCCCGCCGCTCGCCCATGGCGCCAGCGCCTCGACGGCGCGGGTCGCATCCGCGAGGCCCACGGCTGCGGCCTCGGGCGTCGGGGCGATCCCGATGAAGAACGCCAGGTAGTCGCCGCGAAGCCGATCCAGCGCGGCGTGCGCCGGGCTGCCGGCGGCGCCGCCTACGTGTCGGATCTCCGCAGCCAAGACGGAGATGCCCGAGTTCGGTCCAGCCACCTCGAGGAGACGGCAGACCGCGTCGCCGGGCAGGTTCCGCAGCAGCACCGAGTTCGAGACCGACGGCGTCGGGCCCGCGGGGTCCATGTGGATCCGGGTCAGGGCCGGCGCGGGGACCCGGGCGAAGGTGTCCCTCTCGGGCGCGAGGGCCCGCATCGGCGCAAGCAGCGCGGCGGCCTCGGCGTCGGAGGCGAGGATCGCGCCGTCGAGCACGACTAGCTTCCTGCCACTCAGGAACGGCGGCAGCTCCGGCAGCGGCGGGAAGTTCATGAGCCGCAGCGCGGTCGTCGCGGCGTTCGAGAGGTCACGCGTCCAGGCGGCCCAGGCGTGCGCAACCTCCGCCGCCCGCTCCCCCGGCCACAGCAGCATCCCCGCGTAGGCCTCTCGGATCGGCAACAGGTCGAACTCCAGGGCGGTGACGACGCCGAAGCTCCCGCCCCCGCCCTTCAGCGCCCAGAAGAGCTCGGGCTCGTTCTCCGCGTCGGCGCGCACGAGGCAGCCGTCGGCGAGGACGATCTCCACGGCGCGCAGGTGGTGTGCGGCGAGGCCGTGCTGACGCGCGTACCAGGAAAGGCCGCCGCCGAGCGTGTAGCCGGCGACGGCCACATCGGGCGCCGAGCCGTGCAGTGCAGCCAACCCATGCGGGCCCGCTGCCTGCACGACCTCGTCCCACAGGGTGCCGCCGAGGATGCGGGCGATGCGGAGGTCGGGGTCGATGGTGACGCCCGTCAGCTCGTTCAGCCGGACAAGCACGACGTCGGACAGGTCTAGCCCGGTGAAGGGGCTCGCGCCGTGGCCGCTGCTCTGCGGCGCGATCCGCAGGCCCGCCGCGGCCGCCGCGCGTACGACGTCGACGACATCCTCGGCGGAATGCGGCACGGCGACGGCGGCCGGGCGCTGGTCCACCTGCACCGCCCAGGGTGTGCGGACACGGTCGTAGCCGTCGTCCCCGGGCAGGAAGACGCGGCCCTGGCAGAGCGGGCGGAGCACCTCCGCCGGACGGTGCGGGTGGGTAGTGACGAGGATGTCGGTTGACATGACGTGGTGTCCTTTCTTCGCGGTGGCTCCACCTTCGCCCGCTGGCCGCGCCCGCGAAATCCCTCCGGGCCGGGGACTCCCCGCACACGCAGGAAGGGACCCGCGCATCCCCCAGGAATCTGGGGTTCCGCAAACGACCGCAGAGGCGCAGAATTCGGATATGCCGAATGGACTCCTGGCCGAACGCGTGCGACGCGACGTGGAAGTGGTCGCCCACGCGGGCCTCGACCTCGACGACTTCTTGAGCGAGGCGCTGCTCTCCATCCAGCGCGCGGTCCCCTTCGTCGGCGTCTGCTTCGGCAGCGTCGACCCGGCCACGCGCCTCCTGACGGGCACCCGCAAGTTCGGCGACCTCGCCGGGCGCGACGAGCGCGACCACGAGTGGGGTCTCCTGGAGTACGGCGGCTGCGAGGTCACCGCGTTCACGCAAATGGTCGATGCCGGCATCAAGGCCGCAGGCGTCCACCAGGTCACCTCCGGTCACACCGACGACTCCCCTCGGGTGCGCGAGCTCATCCGCCCCGCGTTCGGCTACGGCGACGAGCTACGCGCGCTCTGCCTCGATCAGGGACATCTCTGGGGCGCGACCGCACTGTTCCGCTCCACCGACGACCGGCCGTTCGACGCCGACGAGGTGGCGTTCCTCGCCGCCCTCTCGTGCATCATGGGCGCGGGCGTCCGCGGTGGGCTCCTCGCCTCGCTCTCCGCGTCCGCTCCCTTGGCCTCACCGGTCGGGCCCGGCGTGATGATCGTCGGCGACGACGACACCGTCGTGCAGGTCAACCCCGGGGCGATGCGCTGGCTGGACGAACTCACACTCGGCGGCACGGGCACGTCCCCCGACGGTGTCATCTCCTCGCTCGTCGGTGCCGCCCGGCGCTACGCGGTCGGTCAGTGGCCGAGTCCGCCGCGCGCACGGATCCGCACCGTGAGCGGCCTTTGGCTTGTGCTGCACGCGACACCGCTCAGCGCCCGCAACGGCGCCGTCGGCGATGTCGTGGTGACCATCGAGGAGGCGCGACCGCCGGTGGTAGTGCCGCTCGTCGTCGCGGCGTTCGGGCTGACCGCCCGTGAACGCGACGTCGTCGCGCTCGTCCTGCAAGGCCTCGACACCAAGGAGATCGGCAGCAACCTGCACCTGTCCGCCTGGACGGTTCAGGACCATCTGAAGTCCATCTTCGAGAAGGCCTCCGTGCGCAGCCGCCGCGAGCTCATCGCCCGCGTCTACTTCGACCAGTACGTGCCGAGGCTCAGCACCGGGGTCGGCCCCGAGGGCTGGTTCACTGCGCAGGTCTAGGGTCTGTTGCGCAAGCGGTGGCCCTAGCGTCAGCCGGCCTGCGCATAGCGGCCCGAGCGCACCGCCCGTTCGCGAGCCTTCGCGGCCTCGGCCTCGCGGTTCTTGGGCGGCGCGGTGGTGACAAGGTCCTCAAGCAGGTGCCGGGTGGCATGTGCGATCTCCGCGACGGCGCGGCTGAACGCCTCCTCGTTCGCCTTCGACGGCTTGGTCGTCCCTGCGATCTTGCGCACGTACTGCAGTGCGGCGGCGTGCACCTCGTCGGAAGTGGCGGCGGGCTCGAAGTTATGGAGGGTGTGGATGTTGCGGCACATGCCCCGACCCTACGTCCGCTGTGGCGCTGCGGCAACGGATCGACGACATCGCGCCAGAGACGGAAGCAGAGGTGTTTCCGGGCTGAAACACGGCGGACATGACCGCTTTCTAGCCTGAGCCCGTGTTTGCGACATTCGACCGATACCGAGCCCCCGTCGGCGCCTACGACGAGATGTTCGACGGCGAGACCGTCCGCGGTCCCTACGCCCGCATCCACAGCCGCGTCACCGCCCTCTCCCCCGAGGAGCTGCGGGCCCGCGCCGACTTCCTCGCGCGCAGCTACGTCGACCAGGGAGTGACGTTCGACATCGGCGGCGAGGAGCAGCCCTTCCCGCTCGACATCCTCCCGCGGGTGATCGACGCGCCCTCGTGGCGCACGATCGAGCAGGGCGTCGCACAGCGCGTCAAGGCGCTCGAGGCGTTCCTCGACGACGTCTACGGCCCCGGGCAGTGTTTCGCCGACGGGGTCCTCCCCCGCCGCGTCGTCGCCACCTCGCCCCACTTCCACCGCGTGGTCGCCGGGTTGAAGCCCCCCAGCGGCGTGCGCGTTCACGTCAGCGGCATCGACTTGATCCGCGACGCCGACGGGCAGTTCCGCGTGCTGGAGGACAACGTGCGGATCCCGTCCGGCGTGTCGTACGTCATGACGAACCGGCGCGTCTTGACCAGTGCAATCCCAGAGGTCTTCGCCGACCACCGCATCCGCCCGGTGCGCCAGTACCCGCATCGGCTGCTCGCCGCGCTGCGGGCCTGCGCGCCCAGCGGCGTCTCCGAGCCGACCGTCGTCGTCCTCACGCCGGGCGTCTACAACTCCGCCTACTTCGAGCACGCGCTACTGGCCCGGATGATGGGCGTGCGGCTCGTCGAGGGCCGCGACCTGGTCTGCCAGGCGGGCCGCGTGATGGTCCGAACGACGTCGGGCTTGCGCCAGGTGCACGTCATCTACCGCCGCGTCGACGACGACTTCATCGACCCCATGCACTTCCGCGGTGACTCCCTGCTCGGCTGCGCCGGCCTCGTCAACGCCGCACACGCAGGCAACGTCACCATCGCGAACGCCATCGGCAACGGCGTGGCCGACGACAAGCTGGTCTACACCTACGTTCCCGACCTGATCCGCTACTACCTCGCCCAGGAACCGGTGCTGAACAACGTCGACACATGGCGCCTCGAGGACCCGACCCAGCGCGAGGAGGTCATCGACCGCCTCGACGAGCTCGTCGTCAAGCCGGTCGACGGCTCGGGAGGCAAAGGCATCATCATCGGCCCGAAGGCGTCGCGCGCCGAACTCGACGAGGCACGGACCCGCATCTTGGCCAGTCCGCGCGGATGGATCGCGCAGCCTGTTGTGCAGCTTTCGACGGTGCCGACGATGGCCCCGGGCGGGATGGGCGCCCGACACGTCGACCTGCGGCCGTTCGCGGTCAACGACGGCGAGAAGGTGTGGGTGCTTCCCGGCGGCCTGACCCGCGTAGCGCTCGGCGAAGGCGAGCTGATCGTCAACTCCTCGCGCGGTGGCGGCTCGAAGGACACCTGGGTGCTCGCGCCGAGGAAGGGTGAGGAGGTCGAGCCGGCCCCGGTTTCTCGGGCGTCGTCGGACTCCCCGATCCACCCCCAGGCCAGGCAGGACTCGCGCGCGCCCCAGCCGTCCGAGCAGCAGCAGTACCTGCAACAGCAACAACAGCAACAGCAAGGCCGGACGGAGGAGGCGACATGCTGAGCCGGATCGCAGAGTCTCTGTACTGGATCGGCCGGTACCTGGAGCGCGCGGAGGACACCGCCCGCATCCTCGACGTCCACCTGTACCTCACCGTCGAAGACCCGCTGGCCGACACGCAGGTCGCCGCGCGACTGTTGCTGTCCGTGATGGGCGTGCCGACGCCGGAGGCGAGCCCCTCGATCGTCATGCAGCGGCTGTGCTACGACACGCGCTCGCCGTCGTCGATCCTCGCCTCGATCAAGGGCGCCCGCGAGAGCGCCCGGCGCTCTCGCGAGACCGTGCCGACGGAGATGTGGGAATCGATCAACACCACCTGGCACGCCGTCCAGCAGGGGCAGCTCAGCTCCATGCGTCCTGCGGTGGCATTCCGCTGGGTGCGCGAGCGTTGCGCGGTCATCACGGCGACGGCGGACAGCACCATGAGCCGCGACCTCGGTTGGCACTTCCTCGTGCTGGGACGCAGCCTGGAGCGCATCGACATGACCGCCCGGCTGGTTGAGGCGGCGGCGCTGACGACCTCCGCGTCGGCCTGGTCGACCGCGCTGCGCTCGACCGGGGCGCACCACGCGTTCGTCCAACGGGCCTTCGACCAGGACTCTGACCTTGAGTCGGTGGAGTTCCTTCTCCTCAACCGTTTGTTCCCGCGTTCGGTACTCACCACGCTCGACACCGCGCTCGAGGCGCTCAGCGTGCTTGAGGCCGGCTCTCCGCAGGCCGCCTACGACAGCGAGGCC
Organism: Tessaracoccus sp.; assembly: GCF_016714275.1. Taxonomy (GTDB): domain Bacteria; phylum Actinomycetota; class Actinomycetes; order Propionibacteriales; family Propionibacteriaceae; genus Arachnia. The sequence goes on from NZ_JADJNP010000002.1 coordinate 20,364, forward strand.
GCGAGGCTGCTCGGCCAGGCCCGGGCGCAGCTGGAGTTCCGGGAGAAATCCCAGCTGCTGGACGACCTGCCGGAGCGGATGACCGTGCTGCAGTCGACCTGCGGCAGGGCCGACGCGGCCATCACCCGCAGGTTCTTCGAGGGCGCGGTGGCGCCGGAGTGGCGGGAGGGGGCGTTGTGAGCACGCAACTGAGAGTGGTGCACTCGACCGGGTACCGCTATGCGGAGTCCGCGACGGCGTCGTTCAACGAGATCCGGATGATTCCGCGTTCGACGCACGCGCAGCAGGTGCTGCACAGCCGGGTGGAGATCTCGCCGGTGCCCTGGACCTACACTTACACCGACTACTGGGGCACCGCCGTGACAGCGTTCGAGGTGTTCGAACGCCACGAGGCGCTGGAGGTCACCGCCACCAGCGTCGTCGACGTGCTTCGTCCGCCGGAGCAGGCGGGTGGCTTGGGCTGGCCCGAGCTCGCCTCGCCGCGGGTCTCGGACCGCTACTGCGAGTTCCTCGGCCTGACCGATCGCGTGTACCCGCCCGCCGACCTGGCGAACTGGGTGCGCGAGACCCGGAACCTGTCCGCGACGCCCAGGGACGCCGTCGAGCAGATCGTGGACCGGATCTACGGCCAGGTGTCCTACGTCTCCGGCGCGACGTCGGTGCACACCAGCGCGGCAGAGGCCTGGCAACAGCGCTCCGGCGTCTGCCAGGACATGGCGCACCTGGTGATTGGAGCGCTGCGCGTCGCCGGCGTGCCCTGCCGCTACGTGTCCGGGTACCTGATGCCGAAGAAGGACGCGGAGATCGGCGTGCCTTATGTCGGCGAGTCGCACGCGTGGGTGCAGTACTGGGACGGACGCTGGGTCGGCGTGGATCCAACGAACAACCTGCGCCCCGGCGAGATGCACGTGGAGGTGGCGATCGGCCGCGACTACGCCGACGTCCCGCCGCTCCACGGCATCTTCACCGGGGGCCGGGCCTCCGACATGTTCGTGGCCGTGGAGATCACGCGCCTGACGTGATCCAGTGTCGGACAGGCCTGCTACCGACAGGTGTCGGTAGCAGGCGCGCCTGCGAAGCGGTCTGTCGTCCACTGCACCAGTTCGTCGAGCAGTGGCGAGCCGGCGCTCACGACGCTGACGTGGTCCTCCCCGTCGAAGGTGCGGTAGTCGACCTTCTGGCCGGCCGCGCATAGCTCGTCGACGTACGTGCCCTGGGCGTCGGGGAGCACGAGGGTGTCGGCGAGGCCCTGCGCGATCATCAGCGGGGCGGCGATCGGCAGGCGCGGGACGTTCTCCTCGAGGCGCTGGCTGAGCGGGCCCTCATTCGGGCTCCGCGACCAGATGGGGCGGTCGATCACGACGGCCTGGGCTACCGACACGAGCATCGCAGGATCGCTCCAGCAGCGGGCGAGCGTCTCCTCGTACAGGAGCGTGGCCGCAGGCCTCAGGTAGTCGGTGACCCGTACGTCGTCGTACCGTTCGGCAAAGCCGGCGAGCGCGAGCGGGCCGACGAGCGTGCCCGCCTTCTCGTTGGCGAGCTCGTCGATCATCGCGGGCAGGTTCGCGGCCGGTGCCATCGCCGCGACGCCTACGACGTCGATCTCGGGCGCGTAGCTCGCCGCGAGCCCTCCCGTCCACAGCGCCGCGCCGCCACCCTGCGAATGCCCCCAGACCGCGACCTGCCCACCGAGCGACACCCCCATCAATTGGCGCGCGGCGCGGACGGCGTCGAGGGTCGCCCGCCCCACCGGCTGCCCCACGAGGTACTCGTGGGGAGAGTCGGCGCCGAGGCCGATGTAGTCGGTCGCGACAATGGCCCATCCCGCAGCTATCACCGCCGCGGGGTCGGGCATCGCGCCCGAGGCCAGCGGATCGGGCAGCAGGGTGGGCGCGCAGCCGACCGCAGCACCCGTCGTGCCGTGATCCCAGGCGATAATCGGCGGTTGGTCGATGTCGTCGGGCACGACCACGAGCCCGGAAGCGACTGCGGGAACACCTTCGTCGCGGGTCGTCGTGTACAGGATGCGCCAAGCGCTCGCGCCGTCGGGCATCGCGCGGGTGAACGGCTCGGCGCGCAACAGCGTGCCCGCGGCTGAGGGAACGTCCGCGGGCAGCGCGTAAAACTCATCGGGCCTGGGCGTTCCCGCCAGCTTGTTACCCAGCGCCGCGAGCGCGACGGCGAGCACGAGGGAAACCGCACCCCATGCGATCCGAGGCCACTGACGAGGGCTGCGTTCCCGTGGCCGCGCGACGCCGCGGAACTCGCCTACCGCGTCCAGCAGCAGTCGCCCACCCCGAAGCGCGAGCCAGACCCCGAAGATGAGGCCGAACGCGAGCACCGTGATGTCGCGCCAGGACAGGGCGAGGACGCCGAAGACGAGCGATGCGGTCCCGCCGAGCAGGTTCGCGATGCGGTGCTCCTTGCCGATCAGGCCGGAGAGAAGGTCGCGCAGGCCGCCCACAAGCAGCAGGACCGCGCCGACGGCGACCGTGACCCGCAGCCCCGCACCGGGAAAGACCAGGACGAACACGCCCGTGGCGACGAGGAGTACGGAGAGCAGCACGCGGTTCCAGCGTCCGTAGCTACGTTCCCGTCGCGCGCTTTCTCCTCGCTGCAGCATCTCGACAATGCCGGAAACGATCAGGCCGATGCCCAGGGCGAGGAGCAGCAGGCTCACCGAGGCGAACGGCCGCACGGCGAGGACGACACCGAGGACCGCACCGAGCGCCCCGGCGATCGCTTTTACCCAGCTAGTCAATCGCGGCCTCCCGCCAAGAGTCATCCGCCCGGTGCGGGCGAGGCCTTGTCGCGGACGCGCGAGACCCAGATGACAACCGTACCGATCGAGAGGATCGCCACGGCGATTCCGACGACGTACACGGCGACCAGCCCGTAGCCCCCGGGCTGGTTCGGGTCGAGGAACGGGTAGGGATACCAGTACGGCAGCCCCGTGGCAGGGCTGGTGATCAGCGGCCCGCGCACCAGCGTGTACACGGCCCAGAGGACGGGAAACGCGACGATGAGGGCCAGAGTCCGCCACGGAAGGCGTCGACGCCCGGGCGCGACGGCGATGTCGGCCACCATCAGCAGCGGCCCCACCAGGTGCAGCATCTCGTTGGCCCACACCACCGTCGTCCCCTGCGGCAGCTCGATCCCCCGCAGCAGCAGGTTGTAGACCACCCCGGTGGTGAGCATGTAGGTCGAGGCACAGGCGAGCAGGAAGCCGGTGCCGCGGGGCTCCCTCTCGCCGTCGGACGCCCGCAGCCCCCACACCGCGGCCATCGTGAGCGCAACCGTCGCGATGAGGTTCGACTCGATGGTGAAGAAGCTCAGGAAGTTGGCGAACACCGTCGGGACGTGCGACCCATGCGGCGTGGTCGCCGCGAGCGCGTTCGACAGGGTGACGGTCAACTGGTGAACGATGGCGGCGAGCGTCAAGGCGGCGCCCATGAGGCGAACAACCGACCACGTCCTGAGGTTCATGCGCCAAGCATGCCGTAGTCGCCTACCGGATCGCTCAACGTCGTCTTGGCGAAGCGAATCGCGCCGCGGCTCACCCGGCCGGACCGGGCGTGGCTCCAGCGCGCGCGGGAGGCGCGCGACGCACACGGAGTCCGCCTGATCGACGTCTACCTCGCCGACATGAACGGCGTCGTGCCCGCCGCGGTGTGAAGTCGCTCGACCAACGCAGGTCGAGCCACCGCCAGTTGGACCGCGAGCCGCGGTGTCGGCTAAAGTTCACTGGCGGGTCGGAAACGACCTGGCGGGCTGTAGCGCAGCTTGGTAGCGCACCTGACTGGGGGTCAGGGGGTCGCAGGTTCAAATCCTGTCAGCCCGACGCATCGCTCCGGAGGGAACACCACTTCCCACCGGGGCGATGTCTCGTTTCGCAGCTTGCCGGACGCGCATGCGGTTAGGCGGCGCGGCGGATCAGGACCACGCAGTCGAGGAGCTCCGCGCGTTCGCCGTCGGGCGACACCGCGACTCGGGTGCGAATCTCCGCGACGACCGTCTCCCACGCCGTCGGGTCCAAGCCCAACGCGGTGAGTTCGCTCTCCGGCGTGATCGGTCGGAAGGCCGCGAGGTGCTCCGAGCTCGCCCAGGGCGGTGGAGCCGCGTGAGAGGTCACGAGGAGATGGCCGCCGGGGGCGACGAGCGCCGCGCCGGCCCGGAGGATCCGCGCCCGGTCCAGCTCCATTGGTGACTGCAGGAAACTGGCTGCGACGAGGTCGAATCCCCCCAGGTCTTCACCCAGGGCGGCAGTGTCACTCAGGTCGACGACGAGAAAGTGGACGCGGTCCGTGAGCCTGCGCGACCGTGCCGCCGCCTGCCCGCGGTTCACCGCCGTCGGCGAGATGTCGACGCCGACGACGTCCCAGCCCTGTTCGGCGAGCCAGACGACGTCACCGCCCTCGCCGCAGCCGAGATCCAACGCCCGGCCCGGTGGGAGGGACGCGACGGCATCAGCCAGCACCGCGTTCACACGGCCGGACCAGATCTGGTCCCGTTCGCTGTAGCGCGCCTCCCAGAACGAGACCGGGTCCGCGTGAGGCGCGGCATGACCGTCGGCCTCGTGGGCGTGCGGCATCCCCGTGGCAGCGTTCCGCATATCCGTATCCTTCCCTCAGAGGCCTCTCACCGCCATCGTGACCAGGTAGACCAGGTAGATCAGAGCGGGAAGCCAGAGCAGCGTCAGGATCAGCAGGTTCGCCCTCGAGTGCTCAAGCAGGATCGCCGCGAACTCCCGGACGGTCGCGCTGGGCCAGTAGTAGCGGGCGGTGCGACAGCCCACGGTGTAGCCGGGAATGCCCTCCTTGCGCATCACGATGGCCGAGCGGAACGCGTGGTAGTCGCTGGTCGCGACGACGACGTCCCCGCGACCGCGCAGGAACGCCGTCGAGAACGCGAGGTTCTCTTCGGTGTCTCGTGACTGTTTCTCGAGAAGCAACTTGTCTCTATCGAAGCCCCGCTCCACGAGCCAGGCACCCATCGCCTCCGCCTCGGCGAGTTGCTCGTCGTCACCCTTGCCGCCGGAGACCACCAGGACAGGATCGCGGCCCGCCGCACGCGACCGCTCGAAGACAGCCCGCCCCTGCTCCAGACGCCCGGCCAGCAACGGCGTGACGCGCTCGCCATCGCCGAGACCGGAACCGAGCACGATCACGGCATCGACGGGGCGGCCGAACCGACGCGTGGCCCAGTTGTACAACAGCGAGTACGCAAGGAAGGAGACGAAGAGGAAGCCGAGGTAGACGGCGGGAAGGCCGATGAACAACAGCGGCGGGACGAGACTGATGATCTCGAAGAACACCGTCATGAGGCCGACGACAACGTAGAGCAGCATTCCCGCGCCGAGCATGCCGGAGACCTGAGGGGCGAGGCCGAGCCCTTCTTTGCGCCACATCGTGAAGGTGTTGACGATAAGGAAGGCACCGAGCGCACCGACCACGAACACCGACGCGAGCAGCATCACGAGCGCCGCTATCGAAACGACCCATGCCGCGGTGTCCGCGTCCGGGATGACGAGCGAGGTGAGGTTTACGGTCAGGTTGACCGCCGCCGACCACACGATGACGACCAGCAGCACCCCGAGCCCGAACCTCCGCGGGTCCTTCCGTACCACGATGACGAAGAGGAGCGCGAGGATCAGGACGGGTCCCCATTGGAAGAGAAGGTCTTGCACGGGTGCTTACCTCTCCGAGCGCTTGGCCCGCGGGCGGATCTCCACGTGCACCGGTGAGCCGACGAAGCCGAAGTCTTCGCGCAGGCGGCGCTCGATGAAGCGCTTGTACGTGTCGTCCATCTGGCCGCTGGTGAACAGCGCGAACGTCGGCGGGCAGTTGTGCGCCTGGGTGCCGAAAAGGATGCGGGGCTGCTTGCCGCCACGCACCGGATGTGGGTGGGCCGCAGCAAGCCGACCGAGGAACGCGTTGAGCTTCCCGGTCGAGATGCGCGTCTCCCAGCCCGCGGCGGACGTCTCGATGGCCTTGCCGATCTTGTCGACGTTACGGCCCGTCAGCGCGGAGATGTTGACGGTCGGCGCCCACCGCCACGCGACGAGGTCCCGCTCGATCTCACGGTCGAGGTAGCGGCGGCGCTCCTCGTCGGCCAGGTCCCACTTGTTGAACGCGATGACGAGCGCACGGCCCGCCTCCTCAATGTTGTTGAGGATGCGCAGGTCCTGGTCGGTCAGCGGCTCGGAGGCGTCGATGACCATGATGCACACCTCGGCCCGCTCGATGGCCGCCTGCGTGCGGAGGCTGGCGTAGTACTCGTGGCCGCTGGCCTCCTTGACCCGGCGGCGGATGCCGGCGGTGTCGATCAGCCGGTAGACCTGCCCGCCGACCTCGACGATCTCATCGACCGGGTCGACGGTGGTGCCGGAGACGTCGGAGACGACGACGCGCTGCTGGTCGGCCAGCTTGTTGAGCAGCGAGGACTTGCCCACGTTGGGCTTGCCGACGATCGCGACACGACGCGGCCCTGCCTCCTCGACGTCGCGCTCGCGCGGTGCCTCGGGCAGGGCATCGAGCAGGGCATCGAGCAGGTCTCCGGAGCCGCGGCCGTGCATCGCGGACACGGGATACGGCTGGCCCAGGCCAAGGTTCCACATGCTGGCCGCAAGGGCCTCGTGACGCTGGTCGTCAACCTTGTTCGCGGCGAGGACGACCGGCTTCTTCGAGCGCCTCAGCACCCGGACGACGGCCTCGTCCTCGTCCAGCGTGCCGACGGTGGCGTCGACGACGAACAGCACCGCGTCGGCGGCCGAGATGGCCAGCTCCGCCTGCTCGGCGATCTGCGCGGACATGCCCTGAGCGTCAGACATCCAGCCGCCGGTGTCGACGAGCACGAACTCGCGGCCGTTCCAGTTGGCGTCGTAGCTCACCCGGTCGCGGGTGACGCCCGGCTTGTCCTGGACGACCGCCTCGCGGCGGCCGAGGACGCGGTTGACAAGGGTCGACTTGCCGACGTTCGGGCGGCCGACGACGGCGACGATCGGCTTGACGGTGTCGGTCATTCGGGACTCCTCGGCTGGGTGGACGACATCACATGGTACCGGCTGCGCTTCATGGCCCCGGCCTTTCGACGCGCGCTGCGTCGCTCCGCTCCTTGGGCGGCTCAAGGAGCGGAGCCGCTCACGCGACGTCGGCCTGCAGGATGCGCCAGACCTCGGCCTGGACACCCGCGTACTCGCTGACGCTGACGCGCGGGTCCCACAGCAGGCGCATGCCCGCCTCGTCGGGCGTGCGGTCGGCCTTCCCCTGATTGCACGGCCCGCAGGCCGCGACCAGGTTGCCCCAGGTCCACCCGCCGCCGCGGGACTGCGGGAGCAGGTGGTCGACGGTGTGGGCGTGGCCGGCGCAGTAGGCGCACGTCCAGCCGTCTCGGCGCAGGATCTCGACCCGCGACGCGCGGCTGGTCAGCTCCGGCGCGCGGCGGAACGGGATGTCGACCCAGTAGTTCAGCCGCACGATCACCGGCCACGGCATGTCGACGCCCCCACCGGCGGAACGCACGCGCTTCGTCTCGTGCACCTTGAACGGCGTGTAGATGCCGTCCAGGATGCCCGTGACCGCGTTCGTCCAATGGGTCTCGCCCTTGACGTCGTAGTCGAGGCCGATCACGAAGACGGTGCTGGTGGGTTGCGGGATCGTTTGCCGGGTTTCGCGGATTCGGGTGGTGAGGCGCATGTTCGCCTCCCTTCGGTGTCTCGGTGTCGGTGGCTCTGTGGCCCCGAGACGACAAACGCCCCGGGGAATGTCCCTCGGGGCGTTGCTGAGCGCGTGCGCTCAGAAAGGTATGGGTCCCCCAGGGGTGATGGTGGCTCGCGATGACGCGCTCCACGGCCGGTCGGAAAAGCGGAAGGCGCGCGGGCACGTCGACAGACCACCACTGGTCATGACGTGTTCTTGGCTCATTCTCAATGCCCTTCGTTGCGACTTCCGCGGGTAAGAGTACACCAGCCGCGCCTTTCGACGCGCGCCGCCGCTTCGCGGGGTGCGCGGCTCACGGAGCGTCAGGCCAGGGAGATGATGCGATCGACGACCTGGTCGGGAGTCAGGAAGGTCGAGTCGATCACGGTGACGCCCTCCGCGGCGTCGGTGAAGTTGGACACCGTCGAGTCGTCGCGGTCGCGGCGCAGCACCTGGTCGGTGACCTCCTCGGCACTCGCCTTCCCCGCGACCTCGGCGGCGCGGCGGGCCACCCGGGCCGCGGGATCGGCGACGAGGAGGACGCGCACGTCGGCGTCGGGCGCCACCACCGTCGTGATGTCTCTACCCTCGACGACGATCGCGCGGCCGTGCGCGTCGATGATCCCGCGCATGCGATCGATCAGGATCCGGCGCACCTCGAGGATGGTGGCGACCCGGGAGACGGCGGCCGAGATGCGCGGCTCGCGGATCTCCTCGGTCACGTCGTGGCCGTTGATCCGGAACCGCGGCGCGTCGGGCGTCGTGTCGCAGGCCAGGTCCGCGGCGCCGACGAGGGCGACCACCTCGGCCTCGCTCAGGGCGCCGTCGGCCTCGGCGCGCAGGACCTCCGCGGTGGCGGCGCGGTACATGGCGCCGGTGTCGAGGTAGCCGAGGCCGAGGCGGTTGGCCAGCAGCTTCGCGGTCGTCGACTTGCCCGACCCGCTCGGGCCATCGATGGCGAACAAGGCTTTCAGCGTCATCTTCTTCCTCCACGGGTGTCGGACCAGGCGTGCCACCCGGCGTCTGTCAGGCGCACGCGCAGCAACTCGCCGACGTCGCTCTCGACGGAGATCGACAGGTAGCCGACCTGGCGCACGGGATCGTGCGTGAGCTCGAAGTCCTCGACGTTGAGCCCGGCGTCGCCGATGTCGGTGAACAGGCGGCCGAGCGCGCGCGGCTCGTCGGGGATCTCGACGGTCACCTCGACCATGTCCATGGGCTCGGCCCCGTGCTTGCCGACGAGCGACAGGGCGCCCGTCTGACCCATGGCGAGGAAGCGCTCGAGCGCGGCGGGGTCGTCGAGGACCTGGATGAGATGCGAGAGGTCGGCGGCGACCTCGAGCAGTTCGTGGCGCACCGCCGCGGCGTTGCTCGTGAGGATCTGGCGCCAGAGCGCGGGGTCCGAGCCCGCGATGCGCGTGACGTCCCGGATGCCCTGGCCCGCGAGTCGGAGGTTCGCCGTCGGCACCTCCCGCAGGTGCGAGGCGGTCAGGATGCTCATCAGGTGCGGCACGTGGCTCACCTGGGCGACCGCCTCGTCGTGCAGCGGGGCGGGCATGGTGATGACGCGCGCGCCGACGTCCTGGGCGAGGCGCTCGATCACGGCGACGGCGCCCGGCGGGTTGCCCTCGTTGGGGGTGACGACCCAGGTGCGGTCGACGAAGAGGTCCCCGGAGGCGGTCAACGGGCCCGTGAACTGCGAGCCCGCCATGGGGTGCGAGCCGACGTAGCGCTGGTGCTCGGGGGCCAGGCGGCGCACCGCCGCGAGGATCGGCGCCTTGACCGAGCCGACGTCGGTGACGACGGCGCGCGGGAACTTCTCCAGCACCTCCGCCACGAGCGACGGGATGGCGTCCGGCGGGGTCGCGACGACGACGATGTCCGGGTTGTCGGTCTCCTCGTCGGCGACGGCCCCCGCGCCGAGGCCCGCCGCCACGACGGCGTGCGATGGCGCGATGTCCCACAGGCGCACGTCGTAGCCGGCGCGCGTGAGCGCGAGCCCGAGCGAGGAGCCGACGAGGCCCGCTCCCAGGATCAGGACGGCCTTACCCACGCGTCAACTCCTCGCGGCTCAGGCGGCGGAAGGTCCGGCGGCGCCCCGTGCCGCGCTCGAGGACCGCCACCTCCAACTGCGTCGAGCCGAGCGCGGCGCCTGCGGCGGCGACGGCCTCCCGCAGGGGCGCGGTCGCGTCGAACGACGCGCGCAGCAGGCCCCCGATCCGCTCGGCGTCACCGCCGACGACGGCCAGGTCCTTCTCGTCGCTGATCACGCCGTCGTAGCCGACGCGGTAGAGCACGTCGCCGCCGGGCTCCTCCCCCAGCTCGGCCACGATCAGCTCGACCTCGAACGGCTTCTCCGCGCCGGAGGCGAACGTCCCGCCGAGCTGCTGCGAGTAGGCGCCCGCGAGGCTCCGGGCGGTCACGTCGCGGCGGTCGTAGGCGTAGCCGCGCAGGTCCGCGTGCCGGATTCCCGCGACGCGCAGCGCCTCGAACTCGTTGTAGCGGCCGACGGCGGCGAACCCGATCCGGTCATAGATCTCCGCGACCTTGTTCAGCGTCGTCGAGTGGTTGTCGGCGACCAGCACGATGCCGTCGGCGTAGCGCAGCACGGCGACGGCGCGGCCGCGGGCGATGCCCTTGCGGGCGAACTCCGCCCGGTCGAGCATCAGCTGCTCGGGGCTGACGTACATGGACATGCTCACAGCGCGTTCCCCCTCGGCCCGTCGGGGCGGCCGACGCGGGCGGTCACGATCTGCTCGGCCAGCGCGCGCACGCCGTCCTCGGACCAGCGGGCCACGCCGTCGCCGGAGGCGCGCATCACCAGCGGGAAGATGCCGCGGGTGAGGTCGAGGCCGGAGGTGGCCGAGTCGTCGTCGGCCGCGTCGTACAGCGACTGCAACAGCGCCGCGACAGCGGTCATCTCGTCGGCCTCGGGGTCGTAGAGCTTCTTCAACGCGCCGCGCGCGAAGGCCGAGCCGGAGCCCACGGAGCAGAACTCGTGCTCCTCGTAGCGGCCGCCGGTGGCGTCGTAGGAGAACATGCGCCCACGCCCCGCGAGGCGATCCCATCCGATGAACAGCGGCAGGACGACGAGGCCCTGCATCGCCGCGCCGAGGTTGCCCCGGATGATCGCACCGAGACGGTTGGCCTTGCCGTCGAAGCTGAGCTCCGCGCCCTCGACCTTCTCGAAGTGCTCGAGCTCCACCTGGAACAGCCGCACCAGCTCGACGGCGAGCCCGGCCACGCCCGCGACGCCCACGATCGAGTGGTCGTCGGCGCCGAAGATCTTCTCGATGTCGCGCATCGCGATCGCCGATCCCATCGTCGCGCGTCGGTCCCCCGCCATGACCACGCCGTCGCGATAGCGTGCCGCCACGATGGTCGTGCCGTGGACGGCGGGCAGGTCGGCGGCAGCGCGCGCCCCCGGGAGGGTCTCGGGCGCGACGGTGCTCAGGTACTCCGCGAAGGAGGAGCCAAGGGCGGGCACGTTCGTCACCGGGCCATTGTGTCAGCTATCCCCAGGAGGCACCCACTCGGCGGCGCGCGTCACGCGGTGCGGAGCACCACCACGGGATCTCGCCCGGCCGAGATGAGAGCGGCAGGCACGGTGGCGACAACCGCGGCGATCGCGACGAGCGCGGCGCTGGCGGCAGCGGAGGCGACCGGGATGCTGGTGCCGCTCAGCGCGCCATGCGCCTGAAGGGCGATAACCCCGAGGACTGCGCCCGAGGCGGCCGAGATGCCGACGCGGAGACAGATGAGCGCCGTGAGGTCGGACCGCGTCATGCCCAGGGCGCGCCGTCGCCCCAGGTCGCGGCGACGAATCAAGACATCGGCCAGGCTGACGGCCCCGACGAAGAGCGCCCCGACGAGCAGGACCAGCACGGTGATCTCATACCCCGCGGCCCGCACGTCGCCGTCGATCTCTCGGGAGATCTCCGCAAGATCCTGAGGCGAGGTCAGCCTCATGTTCGCGGGATCGTCGGGGGCGAGGATCCGTCGGACCGCGCGCTCGGTCGGGGCGAGAAGGCCGATGTCCTCGACGACCACGCGCGCCTCCTGGCCCGCTTCTGGCGTAGACGGCAGGTAGAGGACCCCGTCGTTCAACCACTCGAAGGGAGCAGCGGCGGTGAACGCGCCGACCACCGAAGAGGACAGCTGGTCTCGCGTCACCAGCGCCCCGGCGGCGGACTCCATGCGGAGGGTGTCCGCAACCCTGGTGGAGACCAGCGCCTCACCGGGCTGGGGCCAGCGCCCCGCCGTCAGGTCTACGACGTCGGCAGCGGACGCACCGACGAGCCCCCAAGCGCTCGCTGTCGGACCGCCCCAGCCGAGGGATGCGTTGGTAACGGTCGACGCCTTGGTGAACGCCGCTACGGTCTGGATGCTGGAGATCTCGCTCAATGTCTCCACCGCGACCGGTGTCAGGAAGCCGTCGGTGCCGACGTCGCTGATGGCGATGACCCTGGCGCCTGCCTCCTGGGCGCGCCGTTCGAGCTGCGTCTGTAGCGCGGCGCTCCGCCCCGACGTCGCCGCTGCCGCGAATGTCATCGCGGCGGTCACCAGGAGGATCAAGACGGTGGGCACCCGCGCCGCCCACGCGGATGTCCAGGCTTCGCGCAGCAGCGAACCTCCTCTCACAGCGCAATCACCCGGTCAAGACGAGAAACGACGAACGGATCGTGCGTGGCGACGATCAACGCCACGGACTCCTCCTTCGCCGCTCTGGTCAAACGATCCAGGACCACCTCCGCATTAGCGTGGTCGAGGTTTCCCGTCGGTTCATCGGCCAGGATGATCGCAGGCTGGTTCACCAAGGCACGACACAGCGCGACTCGTTGCGCCTGTCCACCGCTGATCTGGCCGGGAAGGTGATTCGCGCGGGCCTCAACACCGAACGCATCCAACAGCCCGATGGCCCGCTCGATAGCCGCGTCTCTCCTGAGCCCCGCGTAGAGAGCTGGTTCGATGACGGAGTCGAGCACGCTCCGGGTCGGGTCAAGCTGGGAGTCCTGGAAGACGAACCCCATCCTGCGTGCGCGCACTACCGAGCGCTGCGCATCGGAGAGCTTCGACGTCGGACGCCCCTGCACTTCGACCTCGCCTTCGCTGGGAGTCAGAAGAAGGCCGAGGAGGTAGAGCAGGGTCGACTTTCCGCGGCCGCTGGGCCCCGTCAACGCGACCGCCTCCCCCGCGTAGACCGCGGCCTCCACATCGCTGAGCACGGGTTCCGGGCTTCGCGAGTAGGAGAAGCCCAGTCCTGACACTCTCAGCGCCGCGGTCATGGGGTCTCGCTCGCAGCTGGCGCCGGTGAAGGCGTCGACGGCTCCTGTGCGGGCAGCGCCAAGACCGCCTCGCCAACCGCCACTCCCTCGACGACGGCCAGGCCGGCATGCGACCGCACCACGGTGACCGCGCGGCGCTCAGACTCGTCCCCGTCGGTCACCATCACCCACGCTTTGCCGACGGCATCGGTTGACACCGCAGACAGGGGCACGGTGGGCCCCGTGGTGCGCGGGATCACCTCGATATGGACCGTCGCCCAGGCCTTCTCGGCAGGAATCAACGCGCATTCTTCTCCGCAGACCGCCCCGCCCTCGGGGCTGGACAACGTGACGAGTTCTCCTGCACCGGTCTCATCGTTGGGACGGCTGGACTCCCACTGTGCGGGCCACGTCCGCCCAAACGCCTCGACGGTCATGGTCGCGTCGGCCGGCACGAGGCTCAGCTGTCCAGGCGAGAGCGGCAGGACGAACTGAGGGGTGCCGGTCGCCGCCGTCACAAGAACTTCACCGCCAGTGAGGACAGCACCTGCCCATACGGCCTTATCGTCGACGCCGATGTGGGCCGGAAGCGTTGGTGCAGCCACCAGCTCGCCCAGTTTCACTGTTCCCGTCACCTGCATTCCGAGCTTTCGCTGCCAGTCCGACACCGCATCGGCCGTCGCCTCGTCGAAGTCCTCGTCGGCGGCGGTCAGGTAGCCAAGAGCCACGAGGGCACGTTCCAGTTGGGCCACGTCCTTTCCGGTCAATCCCTTCTCCAGATCCCGCGAGAAGGGAACGCCGCCCTCCACGACCCGCACCGGCACACCGCCGACCGCGTATAGGACGTCGCCGACCTTGCGTTCGGCTACAGCATTGTCGGGCGCGACCACGACGACGCCCGCAAGCGTGTTGGTGGCGATGGGGCGGGACTCCCGTGACGTCTGCACGCCGTAGTCGAGGGTCTGCCCGATGGTCCGCTCAGTGACCGTGACCGAGATCTGGTCGTCGGTCGCCACCGTTACGGGAATCGGCGGAACCAGCGTCATTCTCCCCGCCCAGAACGCCACTCCCGCAAGGAGTAACCCGGCTGCCCCGACCAACGGCCAGCGGCGGGGCGACGATTCCTCAGCCGCCATAGAAGTAGTCCACGGGGATCGGCGGGCAGGCCCGTAAGACCTCATCGCCCTTCCCGGCAAAGACGGCGGTCTCCTCGGGCCACCAGTTTCTGGCCGCGGAATCCAGAGCATAGAAGTCGTTGATGAACGTCTCCCGATCCGGCCCCGCCTCGGGAGACAGCCCGAAGGACTCCAAGCACGGAATGAACCACTCGACGCGGTAGTCGTACAGCAGCCCGAGCTGATCGGCATTCCAGTCCCTCAGCATGAGCGGATCTGGAAGAAACTTGGCATAACAGGTGTAGTTGACGAGCTCATACTGAGGCGAGCTCTGAACTCCGCCGGGATACTCCACGCCCCCCTGCGCGCTGGCGATCGCAGGATAGCCGGCCTCCGTGAAGCAGTCCGCGAGTTGCTGACTTGAACTCTGCGGAGTTCCGAAGCTCTCCAAGCTCACCTCTGGCCTCTCTCCAAGGTCGGGATACTGCTCGATTGCCTGCCGCCATAAGCCGTCGAGCCACTGGTCTCGAAACTCCATCTTCTGCTGATCGGTCATCGCTGGAAGCGTGATCGGGCGCTCCGGAACCCAGGCCACGTTGATGTCAAATCCCGTCGGTGACGCGGACACCTCCGGCGGGCTCTCGGCGGTGCATCCGGTCAGTGCGAAAAGCCCACACGTCAGCAGAAGCGGCACACTAGCCGGGTAGGCACATGCCATAGGTTCCCGAATCCAGCAAGGACGGCGACGTCACGTACCAGGAGGCCCGCTTCAGCGAGGGATGCTTGTAGGTGTAGACGTACGTGGTCGCTGCGTTGTACCTGATGGTTCCGCTCGGCATTTCGACACGCATGACATTGAGGCTGGTCTGTTCTCCCCGCACAGTTGGCTTGGCTCCTGCGACGCACGTCGGCGTAGTTCCGGACTCCGAACCGGCATGCGCAGTCAGTGGGAGAACCGAGATGGCTGCGGCACTTAGCACAGTGCCAACGACGAGCTTCATTGTTCGTTTCTTCATGTTGACACACTAGCACATATCACTTGTCCATGTTACCTGGATCATATCACCTGGACCCCCAATGGCCACTACCCGCGCGACCTCTAAGGCGCCTTCGACGTGCGACGAGTTGTCTACGGACTAGGGTCGCTCTCATGACACGCTTCGGCCCGCTGCTGCTCGACCTGCTCCTCGTCGCCGTGTTCGCCGCGGTCGGGCGCGCGTCCCACGGCGAGGGTGTCGCGGGCGTGTTCGTTACGGCGTGGCCGTTCCTGGCCGCCTGCCTGATCGCGTGGCTGGTCCTCGGCGTGCTGAAGGACGACGGGGTCGGGCTGCGCGGCGCGGCGATCGTCTGGCTCGTGACCTGGGCGGGCGGCATGGCGTTGCGCGTCTCCGCGGGCAGCACGGCGCAGCCTGCCTTCCTCGTCGTCGCCGCGCTGACGCTGGCGCTGTTCCTCGGCGGCTGGCGCCTGATCGCCTGGCTACGTCGACGTCGGCGCCCGGCATAGCGGACGACCTACCGCGTTCCTTGAGGCGGGACCATTCACCGTTCCTTGACCCGCACCCAAGGAGCGAGAGCCACCGTCTGCGTCAGCGAGCATGCCTCGCTAGGAACGGGTCCACAATCGCGTGGTAGGCCTCGCCGTCATCTCGACGGATGCAGTGGCCCACCCCGGGCAGTTCGACGACTGCGACGAGCGGGTTGGCGATCAGCGCGGGATCCGGCGCCATCTCGCCGTCGACCGGGACCAGGATCAGCGTCGGCACCGTGAGGGCGTCGAACATGGACTCCCACGCAGTGTCGCCCAGCGTGAGTCCACCGGCGAGGTAGCCACGATCGACCAGCGCCTTCGAGGAGGCCCACGCGTCGAGTTCTGTCTCCGTCCACGGCGTCTCGGTCAGCATCCGCGCCAACTCACGGTCAGGATCATTCGCGACGGCCTCGACGAACGCCAGCTGCTGCCGCGCGAACTCAGCATTCTGCCCATCCCAGTGCTCGCGTGGCTTCGCGGGGTCCTCGAGGACGAGGGCCCGCACCAGCTCGGGGGCCCGCGTCGCGGCCCGGGCGGCGATGAGCCCTCCGAGGGAGTGTCCGACGACGATCGCCGGCTCGGCGAGCCGCGTCAGGATGCCGAGCAGGTCGTCGACGAGCACTCCCGACGAGTCCGGAAGTTGCTCCTCGGTGAACTTGGGTGAGCGGCCGTGCCCGCGCTGGTCGACGGCGAGGATGTGCCAACGGTCCTTCCAACGCTCGACCGCGTCGGGCCAGCACGTCCCGTCGTCGGTGAGCCCATGCACGAGGATCAGCGCAGGCGGGTTGGGCGCCCCGTACTCATGGATGTGGATCTCCGCCTCCCCCACGTCGCGTGTCGTTGTCGGATCAGCAGCCATGACGGTCATCCTTGCAGTGCCGTACCGCGCGCGGAAGGCTGCTCGCTACTCGAGCAGCCGAACGGATCCGCCGGTAACTCGCTTGTGTGGGAGGCGAGTTCACGACCGGGCAAGTAGCGCTGGTTCCTGTCGCCTGGCCGAGTAGCACTCGACATCCGGTTGTCTGAGCGTCTCGGTCGCGCCCGCCGATCCCCGGCGCGGAGCGCCACACCGTTCGTTGAGCCGCGCCAAACCCTTCGTTGAGCCGGGCGCGTCGACGAAGTGGACCGCGACCGTGTCGCACCGTGCTGAGTCGACGCGCAAGCGAAGCGCGCCGTCGTTGCCGAAGTAAAACGTCCCACGCCCGCTTCGTGGACCCAACCACAGGTGCCTGGACACCGCGGAAAGCCCGCTACCAAATCGTTACCCACCAAGGCATCCGATGACTGTCTTTTACACGGGCTCAGAACGAAAAATGTCAGACCCCATCTATAGCGTGGTGTTCATGAAAGACACCGCACTCTCCACAGCGAGGCAAGCCGCGCAGCGGCTCACCCGCGCTGAAGAGATGCGCCGCCGCGGAGAAGCCGACAAGGTCGAAGCCTTGTGCGACCTCGCCCTGGCCTACGGCCTGGATGACGAGGAACTGTTCATCGAGGTTCTGCTCGATAACAAGATCCAACTCGGGGGCTCTGGCACACCGTTGGTGTCGGAGATGGTGTCTCTGGAGATCGCGGCCCTTCTCGGGATCCCGGCGATGCACGCCGCCAGCGAGTTGTCTGCGGCCCTGGACTTGAAGTGCCGCCACCCCCGCCTGTACGAGGCCATGATCAACTTGGAGATCGAGGTGGATCGAGTTCAGATGATGAGCTCGCGGTGCCGTGACCTTCACCCGATGCTGCTCGACGAGGTCACCGACGCGTGGCTGCGGCAACAGCACAAGCTGACGTGGACGCAGGCGAAGAAGCTTGTTGATCGGCTCGTGGTCCAGGCTGATCCTGAGGCCGCGGCGAAGAGAGAGCGGGCTGCGCGGGAGCAGCGCGGTGTCTGGCTCTGGGGGTTGAGCGAGGGTGTGATGAACCTGACCGGCGTCCTCGACATCCTGGACGCCCGGTTCTTGGACGCCCGGCTCACCGAGGTGGCGGGCCTGATCGAACCCCACTACCCGGGCTTGACCGCCGCGCAGCGACGCGCGAAAGCAGCAGGCGTGCTCGCTAACCCCGCTACAGGACCAGCCAGCGCGCCGGCCACGGGTGAGGGGAGGGGCCTCTGCCTCCCCGCCACTCACCGTGGTGGATGTTGCGGCGACACAGGCTGCGAAGAATCGGTTGGTCCTCAAGACGGTGGTCCTGCACGCTGGTGGGCTGGTGATCCTGACCATGGACAGTGGCAGGTCGGCGAGCGTGACCTTCAACCCCGCTGTGCCGGGTCCCCGCCACCCGCGTGGCACCACGGACGCCCAGGTGCCATGTCACGGTGCCTGGTTCATCCCGACGGATCCCCCTGCACGGGATTCCTGACGTGTCCCCACACGCCAACAGCACCGGTTTCTGAGCCTGAGCCGTTCGGCCCGCGCGGTTTTCCCGTCGCCGGTGAGAGCTCTGCCTACGGCCAGGGGCGAGGGGCGGAGCATACCTGCCCGGGCGCGTGCCGCCACAGCGGCGAGACGCCGGCTGGCCACGGCGACACGACACCATCCGGCCAGAGCGTCGAGACGTCCTACTGTCACGGGCCGGGATGTTCCTGCCCAGATGTTCCGCGGACGCGCCGGTTCGATCCGCACCAGTGCGCCGGGCATCACTGCGGAACCATCCAGGTGCCCGTGGCGAAGCTGCGCCCGTCGTTGGGAATCGCGGTCCACATCCACGCCGACGCCCTCGGACACCTCGACCCCGCCGCGCGGATCGAGAAAGCGGGCACCATCACCACCACACTCCTGGCCGAGCTGCTGGGCGAGGGCAAGGGCATCGACATCAAGATCCAGCCCGTGATCGATCTGCCGAACCTCGCCCCCGCCGACGGCTACGTCCCCTCTCAGACGATGCGCTGCGGGATGGTACTCGCGTTCCCCAACGAACCCTTCCCCTTCTCCCAACGAGACACCCAAGGTCTGGACCTGGGCCGCACCGTGGCGTTCCAGCCCGGCCAGCGCGGGCAGACGAGGGTCGGGAACCTGGCTCCGTTGACGCGGCGGGTACACAGGGCAAAGACCACCGGGTACTGGGTGATGCACCAACCCGAACCGGGACGTATCGAATGGCGCTCACCGCTCGGCTACCGCTACGACGTCACCCCCTTCGGCACCGAACGCTGCCAACCCATCCGGATCGACTACGACGACAGGAACTCGGTCGCCTGACGTGCTGCCTGACAATGCCGACTCAGCCAGCAGGACCTACTGGCAGCAAGCCCTCTGGCCCAGTCTCGACCGCGGCGCTGATGCGTCCGGCGGACCGATTAGGCTGTCTTCACGCGGTGTCCGAGTCGCCCGCTGAAGGTGATCCGATGACGAACCAAGCAACCGAGCGCAAAGACCTCAAGCGGCGTCTTGAAGCGCTGGCACTGGAAAACCAACGGCTGAGGAACCTCCTCCGCGTCACTGATGGCGTGGCCCGGCCGCTGGAACGGCCGGTCTTGGCCCCAGCCGACCCCGGCATGGTGAGGCCGTGATCATGAGAGGCGGAACGGGAGCCAAGGAACTCGCTGCGATCCGGGCTGAGATCCTCGACACCGAACCCGACGAGCCGCTCCTGGTCATGACACAGTTCCGTGCTCTTCGCCAGCACGAGAACAAGGCCGACGTCATCGTGCAGGACTACGTCGACGCCCAGGTCCCCATCCTGAACGCGCAGTACGCCAAACGGACGCGTGGGGCACCAAAAGTTGGGCTTCGAAGCAGGGTAGCCAAAGGCCGTGACTGCTAAGCTCCGCGGCATGTTCCACTCGTGAGTTCGCGACAACCTCGTCGCATCGTCCCAGAACTATTCAACGAACTTAGGAACCTCCATGCCCAGCGACCTGCGCACGTTGCACATCACCGCAGTCACCCCACAGCATCTCGACGAGCGCGTTCGTCCGATCACGGCCAACGACTCGGCCGACCTCGCCGTTGCCTACCTTCATGCCTATCCACCGGAGGTCGGCGCACCCCATCTGAATGCCGCCGACGCCGAGATCGCAGACACCTTCGCGGGCGTCTACGGCGAGCTCGTCCCGTCGGCCTGTCTCGGCGCGGAACTCGATGGACACGTCGTCGGGGCCGTCTTCACAACCACCCGCTCGCTCTGGGACGAGATCGACGGTCCGTTCATCATTGACCTGTTCGTGCACCCGGACCACCGCGGCCGCGGCCTGGCCCGCGCTCTCGTCGAGGCAGCAATCCAGGCGTGCGCAAAGCTCGGCGCCGATGCCGTCTCCTTGCGTGTCGGCGAAGGGACCTCGCCCGCGGCGCACGCGCTCTACGCGCACCTGGGGTTCGTCGAACCGGAGGTTTAGGCAAGCTCAGTCGCCTGCGAGGCTGAAAGCGTCAGCGACCTCGCCGGATCGGCATTGGCCAGGTTAAGGACGTCAGCATTCTGACGTGCACAGCCTGGCTAACCCGCGGAAAGCGCGGAACCTGACGGACTCAACCTGGGCGTGGGACCTTTCGCGCCCAGCGCTCCAGACCGGAGGGCGGCTCAAGGAACTGAGCGGGTGGAGTTCACGAAGGCGTCCGGCGTCCCGGGAGAAGGTGAGCTGCGGTTGGTGCACTGAGCGGAAAGGAACGGGTACGCATCGCTGCGCTCCTTCGGCGCGCCTCAAGACTCGCTGCGAGTGGCGCCGCCGAGCTCCTCGGGGATGTTGCGGGGGCGAGGGCCGTTGTAGTCAGGGCCGTAGGCGCCCGGGGAGGGGCGGCGCTTGCGCATCGGGGCCAGCTGACCCGGGGCGAGGCGGCGGGCGATGGCAAGGAAACCCGTGTGACCCGACGTCCCGTGGCCGGGGCGGATGGCCAAGCCCTCCGCGTGCCAGTCCCGCACGGTCGTCTCGGTCAGGTGCGGCTCGGTGAAGCCGCCGTGGGCGCGGAACGTATCCGCGACCCGGCCGAGCTGCGTCGCCGTCGCCACGTAACAGGTCAGCACTCCGCCGGCAACCATGCGCTCGGCGACCGCGTCGATGCACTCCCAGGGAGCCAGCATGTCGAGAATCGCGCGGTCGATCGGCTCATCCTCGATCGCCTCGACGAGGTCGCCTACGGTGAGCGTCCAGGCAGGATGCTCTCCCCCGATGAACGTCTCCACGTTCTTCGCAGCGACATCGGCGAACTGCTGCCGACGCTCGTACGAATGCAGCCGGCCCTCCGGGCCGATCGCCCGCAGCAACGCCAGGGACAGCGCGCCGGAACCGACGCCTGCCTCGAGAACCCGGGCGCCCGGGAAGATGTCGGTCCACATCAGGATCTGCGCCGCATCCTTCGGGTAGATCACGGCCGCATCGCGCGGCATCGAAACCATGAACTCGCTCATCAGCGGCCGGAACGCCAGGTATTGCGCCCCGCCGACCGAGGTGACGGTCACGCCCTCGGGGCCGCCGATCAGGTCGTCGTGGCTGACCGCTCCCTTGGTGGTATGCCACGTCGCGCCGTCGCGCAGGACGATCGACTTCCGACGGCCCTTGCCGTCGGTGAGCGTCACGCGATCGCCCGCACGCAAGGGTCCGGTGTTCACGCCGGAGAGGTTCATACGTTGTCCTTCAGTTCGCGCCAGGTCGCGGCGAGGTCGGCCCAGGTCAGTCCACGCAGGCCCTGCTCGGCGACGCGGAGCCGCGGGTGCGGCTCGTGCCTGACCTCCGCCGCGACCGCGACCACCACGGACCCGGCGGCCAACGCCGAGCGTGCCCCCGGGATCGAGTCCTCAAGCGCGACGGCGTCGCGCGGGTCCACCCGCAGCAGGTCCGCGCCGGTCAGGTATGGCTCGGGGTGCGGCTTGTTGTTGGCCACCGAATCCCCGGTGACGATGCATCTCACATTCCGCGGCAGGCGTGCACGCACCGCCTCGACGATGTTGCCGTAGCTCGCCGTCACGATCGCGCACGGCACGCCGTTGCGGCCCAGCTCCTCCATCAGCTCGCGCGCGCCGGGTATCCACGGCAAGTCGACCAGGAGCTTCGCGATCACTCGGTCGTGCAGTTCGTCGAAGATCTCCTGCGGCGGCGTGCCGTCGGCGTACAACTCGGCGAGGACCTGGGCCGTGACGGTGGCGGAACCCCCGCGCAGCGAGGCGTTGACCTCGTCGGTGATCGTGAGGCCGCGCTCGGCCAGCATCTCCCCCTGCGTCTCGTCCCAGATGGGCTCGGTGTCGACGAGCGTGCCGTCGAGGTCCCACAGGACTGCCTTGGGTTCAGCGAGCATTGAAGTACTTGGCCTCCGGGTGGTGGACGACGATCGCATCTGTCGACTGCTCGGGATGGAGTTGCAGCTCCTCGCTGAGTTCCACACCGATGCGCCCTGGCTCCAGCAGCTCCGTCAGCTTAATCCTGTCCTCCATCGTGGGACACGCGGGGTAGCCGAAAGAGTACCGGGAGCCGCGATAGGCCTGGTCTCGGATCGCGGCCTCGATCGAGCCGTCCCCCTGCAGGCCCAACTCGTCGCGCACCCGGGAATGCCAGAACTCGGCCAGCGCCTCGGTCAGCTGGACGGACAGCCCGTGCAGCTCGAGGTAGTCGCGGTAGGCGTTGGCCTCGAACAGCTTCGCGGTGCCCTTCGCCACCTCGGAGCCCATCGTGACCAGCTGCATCGCCAGCACGTCCGGTCCGAGCTCGCGGGCCTCCTCCCGGTCGCGGAAGAAGTCGGCGAGGCATAGCCGACGGTCGCGCCGCTGACGCGGGAACGCGAACCGCGTGACCTCCCGCTCCTGGTCCTCCGGGTCGAAGACGATGAGGTCGTTGCCGGACGAGTGCACCGGGAAGTAGCCGTAGACGACGCCGAAGTTCGCGAGCCCGTCGGTCTTGATCCTGTCTGCCCACATCCGCAGCCGCGGCAAGCCCTCGGTCTCGACCAGTTCGTCGTAGCTCGGGCCCTCGCGCAGCGACTTCAGTCCCCACTGTCCGAGGAAGGTGGCGCGGTGGTCCAGCCACTGCAGCACGTCGGCGAAGGGGATGCCCTTGACCACGCGCGTGCCCCAGAACGGCGGCACGGGTACGTCGATGCGCCGGGCGACGTCGGAGCGCAGACCGGGCTCATCCGGATCCTCTTCCTCGACCTCCACCTTCGCGAACCGCCGCCTCTTCGCCTCGGGCAGCTTCGCACCCTCGACGCCGTTCTTCACGGCCATGACGGCGTCCATGAGTGAGAGGCCCTCGAACGCGTCCTTGGCGTAGCGCACCTCGCCGTCGAAGATGTCGTTCAGGTCGTGCTCGACGAACGCCCTCGTCAGCGCCGCGCCGCCGAGCAGCACCGGGTACCGCTCCCCTAGTCCCAGCCGGTTGAGCTCCAGCAGGTTGTCCTTCATCACCAGCGTCGACTTCACCAGGAGCCCCGACATGCCGATCACGTCCGCGTTGTGCTTCTCGGCGGCCTCGATGATGGCCTGCACCGGCTGCTTGATGCCGATGTTGATGACCGTGTAGCCGTTGTTGCTGACGATGATGTCGACGAGGTTCTTGCCGATGTCGTGCACGTCGCCGCGGACGGTGGCAAGCACGAGCGTTCCCTTGCCGGAACCGTCGGTCTTCTCCATGTGCGGCTCGAGGTAGGCCACGGCCGTCTTCATCACCTCGGCCGACTGCAGCACGAACGGCAGCTGCATCTTGCCGGAGCCGAACAGCTCCCCGACGACCTTCATGCCCGCGAGCAGGTCCTCGTTGATGATGTCGAGCGCCGGCTTCGACTCCAGTGCCTCGTCCAGGTCGGCGTCGAGGCCCTTGCCCTCGCCGTCGATGATGCGGCGTTGCAGCCGCTCGCTCAACGGCAGCGCGGCCAGCTCCGCCGCGCGGCTCTGCCGGGCCGACGCCGCAGTCACGCCCTCGAACATCTCCAGGAACCGGCTGAGCGGGTCGTAGCCCTCGCGACGGCGGTCGTAGACCATGTCGAGCGCGACCTGGCGCTGCTCCTCGGGGATGCGGTCCATCGGCAGGATCTTGGCCGAGTGCACGATGGCCGAGTCGAGCCCGGCTTGGACGCACTCGTGCAGGAACACCGAGTTCAAGACGATGCGCGCGGCGGGATTCAGGCCGAACGAGATGTTCGACAGACCCAGCGTCGTGCGCACCCCCGGGTAGCGGCGCTTCAGCTCGCGGATCGCGTTGATGGTCTCCAGGCCGTCCTTGCGGGTCTCCTCCTGGCCGGTGGCGATCGGGAAGGTGAGCGCGTCGACGAGGATGTCGCCGACCCTCATGCCCCAGTTGTCGACGAGGTCGTCGATCAGCCGCGACGCCACGCGCACCTTCCACTCGGCGGTGCGGGCCTGGCCCTCCTCGTCGATGGTCAGCGCGACGACGGCGGCCCCGTGCTCGCGCACCATCGGCATGATCTTGCCGAACCGGCTATCGGGCCCGACGCCGTCCTCGTAGTTGACCGAGTTGATGATGCAGCGCCCCGCGAGGCGCTCCAGGCCCGCCTCGAGGACGTGCGGCTCGGTGGAGTCGAGCACGATCGGCAGCGTCACCGCCGTCGAGAGCCGGAAGGCGAGCTCGGACATGTCGGCGGAGCCGTCGCGGCCCACGTAGTCGACGCACAGGTCCAGCACGTGCGCGCCGTCGCGGGCCTGCGACTTGGCGATCTCCACGCACTCGTCCCAGTTCCCAGCCAACATGGCCTCGCGGAACACCTTGGAGCCGTTGGCGTTGGTGCGCTCGCCGATGTTCAGGTACGACGCATCCTGGTCGAAGGGCACCTCGATGTAGAGCGACGACGCACCCTCCTCGACCTGCGGCGTGCGCGGGGCGACGGCGCGGCCCGAGAACGCCTCGGCGAGCAACCGGATATGCTCCGGCGTCGTGCCGCAGCAGCCGCCGATCACCGAGAGGCCGAACTCGTCGAGGTACATGCCCAGCGCCTCCGCGAGTCCCTCGGGACCGAGCGGGTACCGGGCGCCGTCGGGGGTGATCTCGGGGAGGCCCGCGTTCGGCATCGCTCCCACCGCGATGCCGGCGCGACGCGAGAGGTGTCGCAGGTGCTCGCTCATCTCGGCAGGACCCGTCGCGCAGTTCAGGCCGATACAGTCGACGCCGAGGGCCTCGAGCGTCACGAGCGCGGCGCCGATCTCCGAGCCCAGCAGCATCGTCCCGGTGGTCTCCACCGTGACGTTGACGAGGATGGGAAGGTCGATGCCCGCCTCTGCGCGGGCGCGCTTGGCCGCGATCACGGCGGCCTTGGCCTGCAAGAGGTCCTGACAGGTCTCGATCAGCACGGCATCGATGCCGCCGGCGATCATGGATCGCACCTGGAGCTGGTAGGCGTCGCGGACGGCGGCGAAGGTGACGTGGCCCAGGGTCGGGAGCTTGGTGCCGGGTCCGACAGAGCCGAGCACGAAGCGCGGCTTGTCTTCGGTGGAGTACTCGTCGGCCACCTCGCGGGCGATCCGGGCCGCGGCCTCCGCCAGCTCCTCCAGCCGGTCGACGATGTCGTACTCGCCGAGCGCTGCCAGGTTGGTCCCGAACGAGTTGGTCTCAACGCAGTCCGCGCCAGCCTCAAGGTAAGCGCGGTGCACGGACGCAACGACGTCCGGCCTGGTCACGTTCAGGACCTCGTTGCACCCCTCCAGCCCCTGGAAGTCATCCTCCAGCGACAGGTCACCGAAGGACTGGAGCATCGTGCCCATCGCCCCGTCGGCGACGAGGACGCGGGAACCGAGCAAGTCTCTGAAGGTGGTGGGCACCCGCCAACCATAGTGCTCACGGCGGACAACGAAGGCCCCCGTTCGCGCCCAGCGAGCGCCAACGGGGGCCTGGTGCGCCGGAGCTCAGAGCAGGGCAGCCGCCTTCTCGTTGAGGGTCGTGACCAGCTCGGGGATGGTGTTCCCCGTCGCCTTGTCGACGATCGACGTGTACACGTGCGGGACCACGTGCGTGGCGCCAGCCTCGAGGCAGGTGCTCACCACCGCGTCGAAGTTCTCGACGTCGATGCCGCCAGTCGGCTCGAAGATCGGCACGCCGGCGGCGACCGACGCCTTGACCATCGCCGCCAGGTGGTCCAGCTGCGAGACCCCGCCGATCGGGTAGAACTTCACGCTCGCCACGCCGACCTCCGCGACCATGGCTGCGGCCTGCTCGGCCGAGACCTCGCCGTCGAACCCGACGCTGTTCGGCCCCGTGCCGACGCGGACGAGGCCGGGCTTTGATCCCGGTGCGATCAGCGCGTTCACCCAGGTGTCGGTGGCGCCCGCCACCTCGAGGGCGCCGACGGTGAGGCCGGACGCCGGGAACACCTGGTTGACGTGCGCCGGCAGCGTCGCGACCGACACGTCGACGACGCGCCGCCACATGGCAGGGTCGCCTGCGCCGAGACCGACAGAGGCGCGCACGCCCGCCGCGGTGTAGGCCTTGACCTGCTCGATGGCGTCGGCCACGGTCGGGAAGCCCTTGGTGAGCACCGCCACGTAGACGTTGCCCGCCGCGGCCTCGGTCACCGCCACTGCGTTGTCGAGGTCCTTGGCGAGAACATTGAGTTCGATCTTTGACATCTGTCTCCTTACTTCGCGTTACTTCGCGAGCGCGACTACGGCGCGCGCGATCTCGGCTTCCTGACCGTCACGCAACGGCCGGGGGTCCACCTGGAACGACCCTGTGTTGGCGTAGTAGTCGCGGGTGAACACGGCCGGCGTGCCCTGCTTCAGCCTCGTGGTGAGTTCGATGGCGTCCATCCCGAAGAGCTCCGGATCGACGACGATCTGGGCGCGGTAGATCGCGCGCCCCGCCTCGTCGGCCAGGATGCTGCCCTTCAGCCCGGGCACCTTGTTCAGCTCGTCGCACAGCCACTGCATCCGATCCCGCTGCTGGCCAGAGAGGTCGGGCCGGTTCGGGTACTCGGTCAGTGCGGCACAGAGGGCGAGAACGGCCTCCTTGTCCACCTTCATCGGCCGCCCGACGCCCGCGTACTGGGCGCGGGCGGCGGCGACGAGGTCGGCGCGGCCGCAGAGGAACCCCGAGGTCGGCCCGTTCAGTGACTTCCCTCCCGAGCAGAACACGAGGTCCCCGCCCCTGCGGTAGTACTGACCAAAGTCCTCCTCGGCGGCGGCATCGACCAGCAGGGGCAGGTTGTGCGCCTTGGCGATCTCCGCCATCTCCTCGACCGACACCATCCCCTTCTGGACGGCGTGGTGCGACTTCACGTAGAGCAGGGCCGCGGTGTTCGGCCCGATCGCGCCGCTGATGTGGGCGGGCTCGACGTGGTTGGCCTGGCCCACCTCGACGGGAACGCCGCCCGCGATGCGGATCAGCTGCGTGATCGAAGAGCCGAAGTTGACGACCTGTCCCTTCTGAATGATCACCTCGTTCGGCACGCCGACGACGTTGGGCACCGCCTCGATCCGGGTGAGGTCCTCCCCCGCGATCACGCCGGCCACGCCGATCACGATCGCGCCGGCGGCACCCGTCGCGGGGCAGCCGTCGGGAGTACCGGTGGCCTCGGCGATGACCTTGCCCGCGTTCACCAGCAGTTCCTTGACCTCGACGTAGTCCTGCGCGGCCTCGGCCAGCGCCGCCGCCACGGTGGGCGTGACGGCGCTGGCCCCGAGGGCTGTCATCTTGCCGCTCGCGTTGATGATCGGGCGGCAGCCGATGGCCTCGAAAACACTCATTCGGGCACTGCCAACGGGAAGATCATTCCCATGAGCATGGCGCCGAGGATGGCGCCGCCCGGGATCGGCTTCTTGAAGTAGTACGCGACGGCCGCGCCGATCGTCGCGCCGAGACCGACGGGAGCCGAAGCCATGCAGGCCGCGATCACGATGAGCGGGCCGAGGTAGATGCCCGCCGCGTTGCCAGCGCCCATCATGATCTCGGTGCCGTACGTGGTCTCGGACGCGTTGACCGTGAACTTGCGGATGGCGACGATGATGAAGCCGATCACGAGGCCGATCGCCGCGCCGACGATGAGTGCGAGGAAGAAGTTCTCCAACGGCGCGGTAATGCCCCAGCCCAGCAGAAGCGCGGGGATGCCGATGCCGACGCCCGTCTGTAGCGAGCCGCCGATGTCGAGGATGCCGACGAGCGGACCCTCGAGCACGCGGGCGAACAGGAAGCTCGCGCCGAAGGCCGCGGCAGCGCCCAGGTTGGCGGGATCGTCCATGCCGGCGGCGAGCAGGGCCACGATGGGGATGTCGTTGAACGCGCCCACGCCGTAGACGAAATACAGGTGCGTCCCGGCGAAGATGCCGGATGCGAGCGTCGCGACGAAGATCGGGAACGACCACTCGGCGTACCAGAAGTTCTTGCGAAGGTCCTCGGCCTTTGCGGCCTCTGCATGAATGTCGATAGAGCTCATCACTTCACCGTGTATCCGAACGTAGCGTGCAGGTTGACCAGCCAGATGGGCACCTCCATGCCCACCTGCTGCATGACTGTGACATCGAAGCCGCGGAAGAAGCCGCTGAAGAGGAACAGCAGCACGATCGCGGTGCACATGATCTTGCTGACCCGGTTCCAGCCGTTGGCCTCGAGGCTCTGGCCCTGCAGGATGCCGAGCACGATGCCGGGGACGGCGTTGCCGAGGATCATGTGGGAGAGGCCGCCGAGGACCGTTCCCCACATGCCGGTCTTCTTGCCGGCGTCGAGGGCGGCGATCCAGAACAGGATCGGCATGACCGGGTTCAGCAGCCAGCCGGCGGCCTGGCCCAACACCTGCGTGGCGACCTGCTGCAGCGCGCTCGGCACGCCGGAAGCGGTGGTGTTCAGCACGGTGACGAGCACGGCGCCGACGATCGCGCCGGCGATGGCCATCTTCTTCGGGTTGTACAGCGTGTCCTCGACCGACTTGTTGCGCAGCAGCAGCGAGCCCGCGGCCCAGTTCGGGATGATGCGGTGGTCGACGTCCTGGGTCAGCGCGCCCGCGCCGACGACGGAGGCCCAGGCGTTGAACAGGAAGCCGAGGCCGAAGGAGAAGTGAGCGACCGGGTCGCCCTTACAGGCGTTCAGCTCGCCGAAGGTACGGAAGGCACCCATGCCCTGCACCGTCGGCGCGTGGAACATTCGTGCGGCGCCCGCGCTGGCGCCGAATCCCGCCAATCCGGCTCTTCACAGAAGTGAGTGGATTCGGGGTCTGAACCCGCCGGCGTCGAGTAGGCATCTGGCGATGTAGTTGACGATGTTGCGGAACCCTCTTGCGGTCCCGCGGAGGTGTTCCAGCAGGCCGTTGATGGCTTCGCTGGGACCGTTCGATGTGCCTGGGTGGTCGAAGAACGCGAGGATGTCGGCGCGGCGGCGGTGGAGGGTCTTGCCCAGGGATCTGAGCTCGTCGAGCCCGGCCGGGACCCCGGCCTTGAGTTGGTCGATCACGCGGGTCATGATCTTCCTTCCCTCGGCGGGGTCGTCGGCTTGGTAGGCGGAGATGACATCCTGGTAGGCGCACCAGGTGACCTCGAACGCTTCGTGACGCTCGTCGATGAGGACCTTCACGAGCCGGTGTTGCTGTTTCTCGGTGAGCAGCGCGGCGCGGGTCCGGGCGACCCGGCGGATGCCGTAGAGGGGGTCTCCGGAGCGGCCCCGATGACCCCGGGTCTCCTGCTGGATGCGTTGCCGGCACTGGTCGAGCTTGTCGCCGACCAGGGCCACGACGTGGTAGGGGTCCATGACCGTGACCACATTGTCGATCGCTTCGACGGCGGCGGACTTGTAGCCGGTGAACCCGTCCATCGCGACCACCTCGACCGTGTCCCTGAACGCCGGGGTTCGGGCCTCGAGCCAGGCCTTGAACACCGCCTTGGATCGCCCCTCGATCACGGCCAACAGCCTCGATGGGCCGGTCCCGATCCTTGTCGGAGTGAGATCCATGACCACGGTGACGTACTTGTCGCCGTGGCGGGTATGGCGCCACACGTGCTCATCCACCCCGATCGTGGTGACCCCGTCGAGCCTATCGGGCTGATCGATCAGCAACTCGGCGCCGGCGGCGAGGATCGCGTCGGAGGCCGTGTTCCACGCCACGCCGAGGTTGGCCGCCACCCTCGCGATCGACATCCGATCAACCACGATCGACTTGACCGCCATCATCACCGCGTCCCGCGACAGCTTCCCCTTCGACGGGGCCGCGACCCGGATGTCGTGGCGCCACACCCGGCGGCACGGGACGCAGCGGTAGCGGGGCACGACGACCTCGAGGATCGTGGGCTCCAGCCGTACGGGACATGCGCCAGACGGCGCAATACCGCGTCATGACGGACCCCCGGCCCCCGACATCCCTCGCATGCCGCGGGCGCGGTGGTCGGCCGGCAGCGCAGCACCGTGTGGTCGGGTTCGACCCGCTGCGAGGTCACGGACAGCCCGAGACGGTCGAGCCGGCAGAACATGTCGAGGGAAGGTGGGGTAGCGTTTCGCACAAGGGCCCTTGGGTTTCAGATGAGGCGTAGACACCTTCATCCTGCCAACCCGAGGGCCCCCACCACGACCCCAGGCCCCCAATACCGTCAGGGCCCCGGGCCAACCGCCGCTGAAACGCGGCCCTTCAACCCACTGCCTTCTGTGAAGAGCCGCCAATCCCCCGATGACGAGGGATTCGACGAGAATCACTGCGGTATTTGCCATGGTGGAAAAACCGCTTCTCTTACTTCATTTGAAGTACTCGTTGGGTCCACCCAGGCTGCTCGGCAACCTCGGTGATGTCGATGGTGGTGAGGTCAACGAAGGAGACCCGCACCGTGAACCGGATGGTCAGCAGGTAGTTCTCGCGCTGGCGCTTGAAGAACAACCCGAAGAACTTCTCAGTCCACACGTGGCGGACCGCCTTGAGCACCTTCACCTCGACGGGGTCCGCGTTCAGCAGCGCCTCGGGCTTGCCCTTCAGCAACTGCCTACGCATGTCGTTCAGCGCGTCCTGGAAGGCGCGCTGGAGCGTCTCGCCCTTGCCTGTGACGGTGACCTTGCGGTCCTCGGTCTGCATCAGCCGGCCTCGGGGTGAGCCTTCGCGTACTCCTCGGTGAGCCGCTTGCCGAGCTCCTCCTGATCGAGGAAGCCGAAGCCGACGACCTTCGCCCCGTTGCGCACCGCGGTGACGCCGGCGTCGATCGTGCGCAGCGAGAACTCCATGGGGTACCCGTACTTGGTGTTGGCGGTGACGGCGCCCGCGCCGCCCGAGCCACAGAAGCTGAGGCCGAGGTCGGCGCCGTGCTCGTTCATCACGTCGCCGAGCTTCATGTCGGCGCCGAGGCCGGGGATGAGGATGGCTTCGCCGCCGGCCTGCTTGACGCCTTCGGCGACGCGCTGTCCTTTACCGAGCCTGTGTCCGATGACTACCTTGATTGCCATTTCTTTCTCCTAACTGATCTGTGCCGCATCGAGGTGCACGGCAACGAGGAACTTCTCCTCGATCTGGATGTCGGGGGTCTGCTGGATGGGGGCGAGGAGCTCGCCAGCCAGCGCCATCGCGTCGTCCGACACCTCCGAGAAGAAGACCGGGTCGATGGCGGCGACCTGCTCACCGGTGGCGAACCGCCTGACGGCGGCGGCGAGGTGCGTGGCCAGTGCTAGTCGCTGGGTGTCGTTCATGTGCCAGCCGCGCTGCTCCAGGCCCGGCTGCAGCACCTCGAGCGTTCGCCACAGCTGTGTGACGTCGGGCAGCGGCTCGGGCAGCCGCTCCTGGACCTGCTCGGCCAGGGCGACGACGTCCGCTGACGTGGTGTCAGATGACATAGATCTCTCCATCCTTGATTGCATGGGTGGTCTCCACGGCCTGGTGGCCGTTGAGTTCGTTGCCGTCGGCGTCACGGTAACCGAACTGCCCCTCGACGACGCGCAGTACGGTGAGATTCGCCGGCGCCCCGACGCTGGTGTCGACGAGTTCCGGACGGCCGATGGCCCTGGCGGGCGCCGTCGTCGTCCATTCGAGGACCTGGTCGAGGCTGAAGCCGAGCGCGAGCGCCTTGCTCATCGTGACCGCGAGCGAGAAAACGGGCCCGCCGACGTTGCCCTCGTGTATGTCCGTGCTGATGGTGTGCGGCACGATGCCGAGCTCCTTGGCCCGGGCAAGCACGCCGAAGTTGGCGCTCGCCTCGCCGTGGCCGACGTCGAAGAGCACGCCGCGATCGTAGGCGCGACGCGCCGCTGGCCGGAGGTTGCCCTCCTCGTCGATGATGCCGCCCGGCTTTCCGTGGAAGGCGTGGGAGCAGATGTCGCCAGGGCGCAGCATGTCGAGGCAGTCGCTCATCTCCGGTGGCCGGTTGCCGGTGTGGATGAGGATGGGCACCCCGGTCCGCTCCCCCAGCTCGAGAGCCAGCTCCAGCGGCTTCAGGCCGTTGTCCCCGACCACGGAACCGGACATGCGGACCTTGACGCCGACGATGATGTCCCTATTCGCCTCGATCACGGCCTGGGAGCGGTCAAGATCGACGTTGGCGAGGTCGACCAGCTCATGCCTGCCGTCGACGAGCCCGGGCGTCGCCACGTTCAACCAGGAGAGCACGCGCGTGCGCTGCGTGTTCACGACCTCGGCTCGGAATCGATCGAAATCGCGGGCGCCGGCGCTGCCCGCGTCGACGATGGTTGGCACGCCTTGGTTCACGCCGACGCTGTCGGCTGTGATGCCGAGTGTCTTGGCCGGGATGAACACATGGGTGTGAATGTCGATGAGTCCCGGGGTGATCAGCGCC
Organism: Tessaracoccus sp.; assembly: GCF_016714275.1. GTDB lineage: Bacteria > Actinomycetota > Actinomycetes > Propionibacteriales > Propionibacteriaceae > Arachnia. The sequence goes on from NZ_JADJNP010000002.1 coordinate 52,579, forward strand.
CCGCCGAGATCGACGACGATGGCGTCGGGCGCTGCCGTCGCCGCGATGCGCCCATCCGTGATGTACACGTCCCCTGGGCCAGAGCCGTACAGCTCCCCGCCCCGCAGAATCAGGTTCACTTCTCCTCCTTGAGATCGAAATAGGCGATGATCGCCTGCAACTCGGACTCCTGAATAGGTAGCTGGCGCGCGTCGAAAACGCCCCGCAGGCGAGCGAGGAGTGCCTCATCGACGTCGGCCGCCAGAGCGGTCGCCTGGTACTGCCGCCCCGAGGCCAGCCGCTCGGCCAGCAGTAGGCAATGCAGCAGGAGCTTCTCTGCGGCACGCGGTGCCAGCGGCGATTCCGCGGCATCGACCAACTCGCGGTTGAGCGTCACCCCGAGGCTGACAAGACCCGGATACGACGAGCCCAGCTCGGGCATCGAGCGGGCGGCGGCGCTGCGCACCGGAAGCACGATCCCCTGGGCCGCTTGCTCCAGCTTTTCCTCGATCGCCTCGAAGTCGCGCTTCGTCGGCACCGAGCGGATGACGGCCGTCGGCTTGCCGACCGTCACCGGGAATGTGCTGATCACGAGGTCGACGTCGGCGACCCCGCTCTGCTGCACCTCGAACATCGACGTCGTGCGCACGATCTCGATCGGTGGGAACCGGCTCTGCACGAGGAGGCCGATCAGGTTCGCGACCCCGCGACCCGTCGCGCACACGATAAGGGTGCGGACCCGCGGCCGGTTGAGGTAGCGCTCGTAGGCTGCCGCGAAGTGAAGGGCGAGGAAGCTGAGGTCGGCCTCCGTGAGCTCGATGTGCTCGCGGCAGGCGTCCTCGACGGCGCGGTAGATCTGCGCGTACTGGACCAGCACCTCCTGCACGATCATGTTGGGCTCAATGATGGAGTTGCGCAGCTTCGCGAACCGGTCCGACAGGTGGGCGGTGAGGCCCTGCAGCAGCCGGTCGTCGCCGCCGAGATCCGCGTTCAGCTGCGCGTCGACGCGGTCGATCAGCCCGCGGGCGACCTCCAGCACCGGCTCCCAGCTGGACAGGCCATTGGCCATCTCGTGCGCCGCGGCCACGAGGAACGCCTCCTGGAACACGAAGTCGAGGTCATCGCCGCCGAGCACGATCCCCGTTGCCTCGGTGAACCCGCGCGCGGCCTCCTGGATGAAGCCGCGCAGTTCGTCGGTCGCGGGCTCTGGAGGGGCGGCTGCGTGGGGCATGCTCAGCACGAGGCCAGCCGCAGCAGCATGCCGCCGATCGCGATGTCGTTCGGCGCGGCGAAATGCTCCTGCAGCGAGTCGACCACCGATCCGATGCACGCCGACGTCGCCTCCGGGTCCGCGATCTGTTCGAAGACCATGCGCAGCGGGAGGGTGAGGGCCTGGACGTCGAGCCTGCTGGGGTCCCAGACGAACGAGGTCAACCATGCGAGGTCGTCGTGGCGAAGGTTCGCCCTGAGCACCTGGTCGAGCGCGAGCAGCGTCTTGCCGCGCGCGCCGATGGCCGCGATCCCCAGCCGCGTCCGCTCCAGCCGGATATCGAAGGGTTCAAGCTCCAGCTCGAGGTCGGCCAGGTCGTGCAGGACGGTGTTGCGGGCGACGCCGAGGTCGTCGGCGAGGCTGTTGATCGACGTGGGCGCCGACGCCGTCAGGATCATCAAGCAGATGGTCGCGCGTCTGCCCCGCTGATCGGTGTCCAAGCTGGAGGGACGCACTTGGGCGAGCAGTGCGGCGCGCTCCTCGTCGCTGCAGTTGACCCAGAGTCCGCGAGCGCCCGCCGAGCTCAGCGCGTAGCCGCGGGCCTCCAGCCACCCTCGCGCCTGATTGATGTCCGTCTTCGCGGTGCGTTCGCTGACGCCGACGCGCGCGGCGATCTCGGCGAGGCGCACGGGCGTCGTGGCCCGCAGCACGTCGCCGAGCACCTGGGCTCCGCGGGGGCTCAGTGCCACGTCGAATCACCTCCTCGAGATCGGTCAGCGACACCCTAGGGGAGCCGCATCGCCCCTCACCAGATGCAAACGACTGCCCCTTCCAGGGGCGGCCTCCTGCCAATGGCGCGGCGCGGCCGGAGACGACCGACGCCCGGTAGGCTGAAGCAATGCAGTTCGAGACGGAAGGCCTCCGCGACCCCGTCGTCGTCATCGGCTTCTCCGGCTGGAACGACGCAGGAAACGCCGCGAGCGACATCCTGCGCCACCTGATGGAGGCGTACCCGGGGACCGACCTGGGCGTGATCGACGACGAGCGCTACTTCGACTTCCAGCACACGCGCCCGATGCTGAACCAGGCGGCCGATGGCCCGTGGGTCGAGTGGCCGGCGCTGCGCATCCGCGCCGTGCACCATCCCGCGCGCGACATCGTGACCATCATCGGCCCTGAGCCCAACCTGCTCTGGCGCACGTTCACGCGCGAGCTCGTCGACCGGGTGAAGGAGACCAGGGCCGGCCTCGTGGTCTTCCTGGGCGCGATGCTGTCGGACACGCCGCATTCGCGGCCGCTACCCGTCGGGCTCTACACCTCGGACCCGCAGCTCCAGGACCGGTTCGGCATGGAGCCCAACGACTACACGGGGCCGACGGGAATCATCGGCATCGCTGCGCAGATGATGCTGCACGAGCGGATTCCCGCGGCGTCCATCTGGGTGTCCGTGCCGCACTACGTGGCCGCGCCGCCGAACCCGAAGGCGCAGGACGCGCTGCTCAGCGAGCTGGAGACGGTGCTGAGCGTCGAACTCGATCACGCCGAGCTCGCGCAGGAGGCGGTGAAGTGGACGAGCGCCGTCGACGCGCTCAGCCACCAGGACCCGGACATCGCCGAATACATCGAACACCTCGAGGAGGCGCGCGACGCCGAGGAGGTCGAGGGCGCCACCGGCGACACCATCGCTGCGGAGCTGGAGAAGTTCCTGCGTCAGCAGCGCGGCGAGTAGTGGTCGACGGGCCACTAACTCTCAGGACACGTCGATCCTCGCGGCCTGCAGGTCGAGGTAGTGCTGCGCGCGCTCGATGGTCTTTGAGCGGTAGGTGCCGCTCGACCGCGCGTCGAGGAGCGCAGCCTGCTCGGTGTCGAGCAGCAGGCGCTGCAGCTCGATGCGTTGCTGCAGCTTGACCGGGACGGTCGACCACCCGGTGTCAGGGTCGTGCTCGACGCTCGCGGCAAGGCTGGTCGCGCGGACGTGCTCGATGACCTTCCGATCGAAGGGCTTGCCGTTGGGGCGGTGCAGTGTCGGGCTCTCGAACATGTCCACCGCCGCCGTCCGCAGCTCGCCGACGAGGCGAATGTACTCGCGGCGCGTCTCGTCCTTGTCGTCGCCCTGCACGCCCAGCTTGCGGATGAGCCACGGAAGCGTGCCGCCCTGCCCGACGAGCGTGACGACGGCCACGATGAACGCGATCAGGATCAGCTCGGAGCGGTACGGCACGCTGGCAGGGATGGACTGTGCGGCGGCCAGGGTGACGACGCCGCGCATGCCCGACCAGGCGAGCACCGCGCCGCCGCGCCAGCCGAGCCCTTGGGTAGCGAAGAAGGACGCGTCGGCATGGCGCCGCCGGATGTGGCGTGTCATCCGCTCCGTGCGGGCGTCCTCGGGGTAGTCGCTGTTCTCGATGTGCCGCAGCGCGCCCTCCAGGAACTCGGCCTGCTGCTGCCCCTTCGCCTTCGAGCGCCGCAGCAGCGCGACGAGCGGGACGACGAACGCGACGCGCACCAGCACGAGGACCGCGGTGGCGATCAGGCCGATGATGATGGCGTCCCAGACGCTCAGGCCGGCCCGGACGACGTCCTGCACCAGCATCTTCAGCTGGAAGCCCATGAGCAGGAAGACGCCGCTCTCCAGCAACAGCTGGATGGTGCGCCAGTTCGTGCGCTCGTTGATCCGGTCGTGAGCGGAGAACCGCTTGGCGCTCATCGCGCCGGTGATCAGTCCGGCCACCACGACGGACAGCACACCGGAGGCATGCAGTTCCTCCGCGGGGATGAACGCGGCGAAGGGGACGACGAAGGAGACCGCGGTCGTGAGCACGGGGTCCTCGACCTTGGACCGCACCCAGACCGCCGCCAACCCGACGACGGTGCCGATCAACAGGGCGAAGACGACGGCGTGCGCGAAGTCGCTCAGCGCACCCCAGAGGCTGATCCCGCCCGCCGTCGCCGCGAGCGCCGTACGCATCATGACGAGCGCCGTCGCGTCGTTGACGAGGCCCTCTCCCTCAAGGATGGTGACGAGCCGCGATGGCAGGCCGAGGCGCTTGCCGATGGACGTTGCCGCCACGGCGTCCGGCGGGCTGATCACGGCGCCGACGGCGACGGCCGCGGGAAGGCCGAGCCCCGGGAGGAGCCACCAGATGACGAGTCCGCTCGCGAACGCGGACACAACCACCAGCAGCACCGACAGCGCGCCGATCGCGCCGAAGTCCCGCCGGAAGTCGGTCGCCGGCATGTTGACCGCCGCGGACTACAACAGGGGCGGCAGCACGATCACGAGGATCCACTCCGGGGCGATGCTGACCTGTGGGACGCCCGGGATGAAACTGCCCACGAGCCCGACGACGACGAGCAGAATCGGCGCGGCGACCCCCACGCGGGGCGCGAGCAGGGAGACCGCGACGATGATCAGGACCGCCGCGACGGCCAGGATGGCGCCTTCGTCGAGCATCCGCGCCTCAGTGCCCGCAGGCGGCCGAGGCCAGGTCGCGGAGCCGGTTGACCATCGCGTTCGCGTCCTCGGCCCGGTAGACCGCGGACCCGGCGACGAAGGTGTCGGCTCCGGCCTCGGCGGCCCGCTCGATCGTCGTCTCGGAGACGCCGCCGTCGACCTGCAGCCAGATGGGGCGGTCCCCGAGCAGCTCGCGCGTGCGGCGGATCTTGGGCAGCACCAGGTCGAGGAAGGACTGACCGCCGAACCCCGGTTCGACGGTCATTAGCAGCACCATGTCGACCTCGTCGAGCATGTCGGCGTAGGAGTCGATGGGCGTCGCGGGCTTGAGCGCGATCGACGCCCGCGCGCCCCGTGCTCGCAGCTCGCGCGCCAGGCGGATCGGCGCGGCCGCCGCCTCGACGTGGAACGTCACCGACTCCGCGCCGGCCTCCGCGTACGCGGGAGCCCAGCGGTCGGGTGCCTCGATCATCAGGTGAATATCCAGCATCGCGTCGGTCGCCGCGCGGATCGACTCCACCACCGGCAGGCCCAGGCTGAGGTTCGGCACGAAGTGGTTGTCCATCACGTCGACGTGGATGGCGTCCGCATCGGGAATCCGGGCGATCTCCCCGGCCAGGTTCGCGAAGTCGGCGTTCAGGATGCTCGGTGTGATGCGCATGCGCGAAGACTATCGAACGGCGCCCCGGGGCCATTAGTGTCGACAAGATGAACATCCAGATCAAGCGTGTGTACGAGCCCGCGTCCGACGACGACGGCTTCCGGGTGCTGGTGGATCGCCTCTGGCCGCGGGGCCTCTCGAAGGAGGAGGCGCGCCTCGACCTGTGGGACAAGGACGCGGCACCGTCGACAGAACTGCGGAAGTGGTTCGGTCACATCCCGGAGCGCTTCGACGAGTTCGCCGAGAAGTACCGCGCGGAGCTCGACGCCTCGGGCGCGGCGACGGCGCTGCTCGCGCAATGCGCGGGCCACGACGTCGTCACGCTGCTCTACGGTGCCCACGACGAGGTGCACAACCAAGCCGTCGTGCTGCAGGCCTACCTCACGCGTCAGGCCTGAGCACCGCGAAGGGGTCCGTGACCACCAGCTCGCGGTCGCGGAAACGGAAGCAGCGCGCCGGCCGGCCGCCCTTCGCCCCCGGGCCCGCCATCGTGCCGGTAGGCACCAGTTGGCCCCTTCGCGCGAGGACCCGCTGCAGGTTGGTCGGCGCCACGTCGTGCCCCAGCGCGGCGACGTAGACGCTCCGCAGCTCCGCGATGGTGAACTCCGCCGGCATCAGCGCGAAGCCGAGGTTGGTGTAGCTGAGCTTCGCCCGCAGCCTGATCAGCGCCTCGGAGATGACCCAGTCGTGGTCGAAGGCCAACTCCGGCAGCGCGTCGACGTCGAACCAGGCGGCCCGCTCGGGTAGTTGCGGCTCCAGGTCCGTGGGCACGAGCCCCAGGTAGCTGGTCGCGATGGTGCGCTGCGCCGGGTCCCGCTCCGGCGCCGAGCTCGTGCCCAACTGCTCCAGATAGGTCACGCCCGACAGGTCCAGCTTCTCCGCCAGGTGCCGGCGCACCGACTCCCTCAGCGTCTCGTCCAGCTCGACCGGGCCGCTGGGAAGGGCGAACCTCCCCGCGTACGGGGCGCTCTCCCTGCGGGCGAGCAGGACGCACAGCCGCGCCGTCCCGCGGACCGGCCGCACCTGCGCGACGACCCCGATCGCCTCGTGCCGGTACAGCGCGACCCCGGCGGCGTCACGGACGGGATTCTGAGAGGTCATGGCTGGCATGCTACAGTTCGAGCGGTTTTCGCCTATTAGGCGATAACTTGGAAGGAGCAGTCATGACCCTCACGCTCGACCACACCGCGTGGACCGCGAACGACGTCACCGCCTGGCAGGAGCGCGTCCACGCGCTGGCCGTGGCACGCGACGCCGTGATCCTCGCCCACAACTACCAGGACCCGATCATCCAGGACGTCGCCCACCACGTCGGCGACTCGCTCGCGCTCTCCCGGATCGCCGCCACGTCCGACGCCTCCACCATCGTGTTCGCCGGCGTCCACTTCATGGCCGAGACCGCCAAGATCCTCTCGCCCGACAAGCGCGTCCTCATCCCCGATCAGGCGGCCGGCTGCTCTTTGGCCGACACCATCGATGCCGACCAGTTGCGCGCCTGGAAGGCCGAGCACCCCGGTGCGGTCGTGGTCAGCTACGTCAACACGACCGCCGAGGTGAAGGCCGAGACCGACATCTGCTGCACCAGCTCCAACGCTGTGGACGTCGTCGCCTCCATCCCCGAAGATCGCGAGATCCTCTTTCTTCCCGACCAGTTCCTCGGCGCCCACGTGCGCCGCAAGACGGGCAGGAAGAACATCCGCGTCTGGTTGGGCGAGTGCCACGTCCACGCCGACATCTCCCCCACCGACCTCGTCGACGCCGTGCGCTCGAACCCCGAGGCCGACCTCTACGTACACCCCGAATGCGGCTGCACCACCAGCGCACTCTGGCTGGCCGAGTCCGGCGAGCTGCCCGGGGATCGCACGCACATCCTCTCCACCGGCGGCATGCTCGACGCCGCCCGCCGCGAGACCTCACGCAAGGTTCTCGTCGCCACCGAGATCGGCATGCTGCACCAGCTGCGCCTCGCCAACCCGGGCACCGACTTCCAGGCCGTCAACCCGCGCGCCGCCTGCCCGTACATGAAGCTCAACACCCCGGCCAAGCTTGAAGCCTGCCTCGGCGAGCCTTCGCTGACAAGGGGATACGAGGTCGACGTTCCCGCCGCCATCGCGGCGCGCGCCCGCCTTGCCGTGGAGCGCATGGTCGCCATCGGCAACCCCGGCGGTGGGGAATGATGCTCCAGGGCCCCGCGTCGGGCGCGACGACGCGGACGGGGGTGGTCGTCGTCGGCACCGGCGCCGCCGGGCTGTCGGCGCTGCTCCACCTGGCCGGCGCGGGTGTCGACTGCATCGCGGTGACGCGCGGCGCCGTGACCGACTCCGCGACAGCGTGGGCGCAAGGCGGCCTCGCCGCCGTGTGGGCCGACTCCGACTCGATGGCCGCCCACGTCGCCGATACTCTCGTGGCCGGCGCGGGGCTGTGCGATGAGGACGCCGTCGCGGACCTCGTCGCTTCCGCCCCCGCCGCCATCGCGCGGCTGATCGGGCTCGGCGCCCGCTTCGCGCGCGAAGTCGACGGCTCCCTCGACCTGCACCTCGAGGGCGGGCACAACGCGCGGCGCATCGTCCACGCCGGCGACGGCTCGGGCGCGGAGGTGGAGCGGACCCTGTGGGCCGCCCTCTCGCTGGCGCTCAAAGGGTCCCGCACGCGGGTGTGGGAGCGGACGCGCCTGGTCGACGTCCTGACCGATCGCCGCGGCCGGGCCTGCGGCGTGCGGGTGCTGCAGGATGACGGGTCTGTGCGCGACATCCTCGCCGACGCCGTCGCGCTCGCCACCGGCGGCATCGGGCAGCTGTGGCCCGTGACCAGCAACCCGCCGGGTGCAACGGGCGACGGCGTCGCCGCGGCCCTGCGGGCGGGGGCCGTCGCGCGCGACCTCGAGTTCATGCAGTTCCACCCCACGGTGCTGGCCGACGCCGACGCCCGTTCCCGCGGCGTGCTGATCAGCGAGGCCGTCCGTGGCGAGGGCGCGCTCCTGACCGACGCCGCGGGCCGCCGGATCATGGCGGGGGTCCACCCCCTCGCGGACTTGGCCCCGCGCGACGTCGTCTCCGCGGCGATCATCGCCCACCTGGAGCGAACCGGCGAGCCGCACGCGTTCCTCGACGCGACGGCCTTCGGCGTCGAGCTCTGGGAGGGCCACTTCCCGGGGATCCTCGCGATGTGCCGAGAGCGCGGGATCGACCCGGTCATCGAGCCGATCCCCGTGCATCCCGCCGCCCACTACTCGTGCGGCGGGATCGCCGCGGACCTCACCGGCCGCACCTCGGTGCCGGGGCTCTTCGCCGTCGGGGAGGTCGCGGCCACCGGCGTGCACGGCGCCAATCGGCTGGCCTCGAACTCGCTGACCGAGGCGCTGGTCGCCGGCGACCGGGTCGGCGCGCTGCTGGCCGGCGCGCTGTCTGTCGGCGGCGCTCCCACCGAGGTCTTCCCTGCGCATCGGACGCTAGCCCGGCTCGTCGACCCGGCCGCGCTCCCGGCGCTCCGCGAAGGCATGCAGAGGCACGCCTTCGTATCCCGCGACGCCTCGGGGCTGGGTTCCCTGGCGGCGACGGTGTCGTCCGCGCCGTCTGCAGCGAACTTAGACGACGCCTCTCTCACCGCCACCAACCTGCATCAGGTGGCCGCGGCTCTCGTGGCGGCGGCCATGGCCCGCTGCGAGTCGCGCGGCGCGCACCGTCGCGTCGACTTCCCGACAACCGCGGCCACCCCACGCCGCCACCTGGTGCGCCTGGACCCGGCTCAGGCAACAGGCGCTGCGGCCCCCGACGATGTCGAGCAATGGCCTGGCTCTTCACGCTGGTTGAGCCGGACCCCCGCGCGGAGCGCCGGGTCCGTGTCGAAACCAATGACCTGCATCGGACACCCCGTCGTCACTGAGGAAGAGCTCCCCCGCACCGAGAGGACCGCCGCATGACCGATCCGTTTCGCGCCGTCGACGCGGGTGAGGTCATCCGGCTCATCGACACGGCCCTAGACGAGGACCTGCGCCTCGGCCCGGACGTCACCACCGAGGCGACAGTGCCGGCCGACGCCGTCGGCACCGCCGACGTCGCGGCGCGCGAGGCGGGGACCATCGCCGGGGTTCCCGTGGCCGTCGCCGTGCTGGAGACCGTCGCGTCGCGGCTCGGCGTGGAGGCCACCGCCGAGGTCGTCCGCGGCGACGGATCCCGCGTCCTGCCCGGAGACATGGTGCTGAGCGTCACCGGCCCGGTGCGCTGCCTGCTGACCGCCGAGCGCACCCTGCTGAACTTCCTCGGCCAGCTGTCGGGGGTCGCGACGGCGACCGCACGCTGGGCGGACGCGCTCGCGGGGACCGGCGCGACGGTGCGCGACACCCGCAAGACGATTCCCGGCCTGCGGTCGCTGCAGAAGTACGCCGTGGTCTGCGGCGGCGGAGCGAACCACCGGATGGCGCTGGGCGACGCGGCGCTGATCAAGGACAACCACGTGGCGGCCGCCGGGTCGGTGGCCGCGGCGTTCCGCGCCGTCCGGGAGCACGCTCCCGGGATTCCCGTGGAGGTCGAGTGCGACACGCTCGACCAGGTCCGGGAGGCCGTTGCGGTGGGCGCGCAGTTGGTGCTGCTCGACAACTTCGCCCTCGACGACACCGCCCGCGCCGTCGCGCTCTGCCGCGCCGCAGGGGTCCGGACCGAGGCCAGCGGCGGGCTCACCCTGGAGCGTGCCCGCGAGGTGGCCGAGACCGGCGTGGACTTCATCGCCGTCGGAGCCCTAACCCACTCCGCGACTGTCCTCGACCTCGGCCTCGACCTCGCCTGATGGGTCCGTACCGTTTGCGGAACAGCGCAAGCAAGGCCCAGCCATTTCCGAGGGTGATGATCCCACTGAACAGGCCCTCGTAGCACCTCCTTGGGTGGCGCAGTTCGCGCTAGCGCTGTGCCGTCGCCCCAAGTTTCGAGCGTATGGCAATCAGGTAGATGAGGTAGCCCACGACAGGAAGGAGAACTAGGAGCAAAAGGGCCACCACGCGGTCCTGTCCAGCTGCCTTCCACAAGGCCTCAGGAGTCCGGACCACCTCAACCAAGGCCATGATCCAGAACACCAATAGCACTACCGGAATCGCCACCGCCACCAAGACAATAGCGAGCTCCCAACCTCCCAGTGGCATCTTTGCGGGCTCCTATCGATACCTGAAACGACTACTGAGCTGCACCGTAGCACCTTGAGTCGCCCATCCGCACAGCGCTTGGGACTTCTGCCAAATCGCAACATGGCAGCGGCAGGGGCCGGACTGCTATGCCCTCAGCAGGGCAAGGAACATCGCGTCGGTGCCGTGGCGCTGGGGCCAGAGCTGGACGTCATCCCCGACGGCGCAGTCCGGGACTTCCGGCAGGGCGTCGGCGGCGCGGAGCCTCGCGACCTCGGGGCGCTCGGCGAGGACGTCGTCGACCACCTCCACGGTCTCCGCGCGGTGCGGCGAGCAGGTCACGTAGGCGACGACGCCGCCCGGCGCGACCGAGTCGAGGGCGGTGCGAAGCAAGGCGCGCTGCAGCTCGCCGAGCGCGGTTACGTCGTCCGGGCGACGACGCCAGCGGGACTCGGGCCGACGCCGCAACGCGCCCAGGCCCGAGCACGGGACGTCGACCATCACCCGCGTGAAGCCGCCGTCGGCGTCCGCGCCGCGCGTCGCCCAGGCAGGCCTGGTGCCGTCGGCGGCGATGACGGTCCAGCCGTCGGGATAGGCCGAGAGCGCGCGGCGAACCAGGCCCGCGCGGTGCTCCTGCGCCTCGCTCGCGAGCAGCCAGGTGCCCGCCTGGCGGGCGAGACCGACCAGCAGCGCCGCCTTTCCGCCCGGGCCCGCGCACATGTCCAGCCAGGGGCCGTGCGGCGCGGCGGTGCGGGCCAGCGCCCACGCGACGAGCTGAGATCCCTCGTCCTGCACGCCCGCCCTGCCGTCGCGCACCACGGGCTGATCCGCCGGCGCGCCCGCGGCGGTGGCGCCGAACGGCGACCAGCGCGTGGGCTCCGCGTCCTCCAGCTCGGCCGGCTCCGCGAGTCCGGGCCGCAGCACGAGGCTCGGCCGCGGCGCGGCGTTGTTCGCGGCCAGGGCCTCCGCCAGTTCCGCGCGGGGCAGGACGTCGGCATAGGCCTCCACGATCCATCGCGGGTGGTGGCCGCGCACGGCGAGCGCGCCGATCTCGTCCTCGCCCGCCGCGATCGCCTCGGTCCACTCCTCGAGCGTCCGGGCCGACACCTTCCGCATGATCGCGTTGACGAGCCCGGTCACGCGCTGACCGACCGTGGCGCGGGCCAGGTCGACGGTGGACCCGACGGCGGCGTACTTCTTGACCCGCATCCCGAGCAGTTGGTGGCAGCCGAGCCGCAGCAGGTCGACCACGGCGGGTTGGAGGCTCCCGAGCGGGCGCCCGGACGCCTTCTCGATCACCCGGTCGTAGGTGCCCATCAGGCGACACGTGCCGGAGACCAGCTCGGTGACCAGCCCGGCGTCGCGGGACTCGAGGTGCGCGTGCGCCAGCCGCTTGGCGAGGGAGAGGTTGGCGTAGGCGTCCTCGCCGGTCACCTGACGCAGGACGTCGAACGCGACCCGGCGCGGGTTGGGCGCGTTCACGTGAGGCGCTTCCCGACGACGCCGCCGCGCGCCCAGTCGATGGCGGGCATGCGGCGCTTGCCCGGCGCCTGCACCTCGAGCAGCTCCAGCGCGCCGTCGCCGGTGCCGACGAACAGCTCGCGTTTGGTCGCCGCCAGCTCGCCCGGCGCGAGGCCCTCGGGGCCGCCGACGCGGGCGCGGAACACCTTGAACCGCTGCCCGTCCAGCTCGCACCAGGCGCCCGGGTCCGGCGAGCAGCCCATGACCTGGTTCCGCAGCTCGCCCGCCCCGCGCGCGAAGTCGAGCCGCGCGTCGTCGACCGTGATCTTGGCGGCCAGCGTGACGCCGTCGAGGGGCTGCGGTGTCGGCGTCGCGCCCTCCTCGACCAGGTCCATGGCCCGCACGAGCTGCTGCGCCCCCGACACCGCGAGGGACGCCAGAACCTCCCCCGCCGTCGCGTCGGGCATCGGGCGCGCCTCCATCAGGTAGACGTCGCCAGCGTCCAGCTCGCGCACGATCCGGAAGCAGGCCGTGCCGATCTCGTCGTCGCCCGTCATGATCGCCCGTTGCAGGGGCGCCGCGCCTCGCCATCGCGGCAGCAGTGAGAAGTGCAGGTTCACCCAGCCATGCGGCGGGATGTCCAGCGCCGACTGCGGCAGCAGCGCCCCATAGGCCACAACGGCGCACGCGTCGGGCGCCAACTCGCGCAGCCGCGCCTGGAACTCCGGCTCGCGGGGGTGGCTGGGCTTCAGCACCTCGATGCCCAACTCCTCTGCGCGTGCGGCCACGGGCGACGGCGTGAGCCTGCGCCCGCGCCCGGCGGGGGCGTCGGGCCTCGTCAGCACCGCGACGACCTCGTGCGACGACGCCACCAGCGCGTCGAGGGCGGGCACCGCCACCTCGGGCGTGCCGGCGAAGACGAGCCTCATCTGTCCTCCAGGGTCTCGGGGTCGACGGTGATGCTGAGCAGGCCGCGCTCCTTACGGGCCGAGCGGATGGCCGCGGCGTGCTTCACCCTACGGGTCAGCTCGCGCGCGGCCTCCAGCGGCGCGCGCAGCAGGGCAGCCCACCGCTCCGGGCCGACCTCGGTGGGGCCGAGCAGCTCGATCCCGGCCCAGTCGTCGTTGTCGAGGAACTCGCGCACGGCGTCGCCGTCACCGACGATCCGGACCAGCTTGACCGCGGGCACGAGCCCGGCATCGGAGCGGTCGGCGAGCTCGCGCTCGATGTAGCCCGCGAGGTCGGCGCGCACCATCGCCTGGACCGCGGGATGCGTGGACTCCCCCACGATCAGCACGGACCCACCGTCGTGCGGCGAGCGGGCCAGCGCCGCGGCCTCCGACCAGCGCCGCACCGCCTCCTCGCCCGCGCGGAAGTCGGCGCGGGCCAGCGTGACGTCCGCGTCGAGGATCAAGACGCCGGCGTATCCCGACGGCGCGGGCGGCTCGGCCCCAGGCGTCGCCACCACGATCGCGGGCTGGTCCGGAACCTCGTCGCGGATGCGATCCGCGGAGCTGTTGACGGCCAGCACGCCGGGGAAGGCGCGCGCCAGCTCCTCGGCCGTGCGCGCGGCGCCGGGCAGCGTCGTCGACAGCTCGGACGTGTGGCAGTGGGGGCAGTTCCAGCGCGCGGGCGCGAAGCCGCAGAGGGCGCATTCGGGCAGGTCGCGGCGGCGGGCGCGCATCGGGCCGGAGCACTTCGGGCAGCGCGCGACGTTGCGGCAGCGGGCACAGCGCAGCGACGCCGAATGCCCCACGCGCGGCACCTGGACGAGCACCGGCCCCTGGGCCAGGTGGTCGCGGAGGAAGCGGAACGCCACCGAGGGGATGCGCAGGCGCGCCGCCGTGGGATCGCGGTCGCGGTCGAGCTCGCCGACGGCGCGCACCGGTGCGGAGACCCGGCGGGCGTCGTCGGGACGGAGGCTGATGTCGCCCAGCCAGCCGCGCTCGAGCAACGCCTGCGCGTCCGTCGAGCGGCCGTGCCCGGCCAGCAGCAGCGCCGCCGACTCGTGCGCCGCGCGCAGCACCGCGACCGTCCTGCTGTGCGGGTGCGGGGTGCGCGGGTCGGAGTGGGCGTCGTTGCCGTCGTCGACGACCACGATCAGCCCGAGGTCCTTCAACGGCGCGAACGACGCGCCCCGGGTGCCGAGCATGATGCGTGCCTGGCCGCGGCTGGCCGCGAGGTAGGCGCGGTAGCGCGCCGACTGGCCGGCCTCGAAGGCGAGACTGCCGACGGCGCCCGCGCCGAAGACCTCGTGGAAGCGCGGGGTGGCGCGCTGGAGGTCGCGCACCGTGGGGAAGACGACGAGCGCGGAGCGGCCCGAGCGCAGCGCGGCGTCGACCGCCTCGATGACGCCGCCGAGGAGGTCTCCGGGGCCGCCCGCGACGGCGGCGGTCTGCCAGAGCGCGCGCGGCGACCGGCCCGCGGCGACCGCGTCCAGGAAGGAACTGCCCGCCGGGTACCCCGGCAGGACCGACGGCGCGGGCGCGGACCGCGGCTCCGGCCATTCGCGCTGGGGGGCCTTCTCCGTCGACGCGTGGCGCGGCGGGATGGCGAGGCGGGCGACGTCGGGCCAGGTTCCCGCGTAGTGGTCCGCGACCGCGCGGATCATCTCGTAGACCGCGGGCGTGACGATGGGCTCGGCCGAGATCACCTTGCCGAGCTTCGCGAGCTGCGGGTGCTCGGACGAGTCCGCGAACTCGACGATCCAGCCGCGCTGCTGCTGGCCGCTGAACCGGACCTGCACGCGGGCGCCGACGACGGCCGCCTCCGCCAGAGCCTCGGGCACCTCGTAGTCGAAGAGGCGATCGAGGTGGGCCAGAGGGACGTCGACGGCGACCCGCGCGACAAGCAAGGTCTATCCCTTGACGGCGGCCGCCAGGGCCGCGGCCCGGTCCGTGCGCTCCCAGGTGGCGTTCGGCAGCTCGCGGCCGAAGTGACCGTAGACCGTCACGTCGCTGTAGATGGGCCGCAGCAGGTCGAGGTCGCGGACGATCGCTCCGGGGCGGAGATCGAACGTGGCGAGGACGGCGTCGCGGATCTGCTCCTCGGGAACGACGGCCGTACCGAACGTGTCGAGGTAGAAGCCGACGGGGTGCGCCGCACCGATGGCGTAGGCGGCCTGCACCTCGCAGCGGGACGCCAAGCCGGAGGCGACGACGTTCTTCGCGACCCAGCGCAGCGCGTACGCAGCAGAGCGGTCCACCTTCGACGGGTCCTTGCCAGAGAACGCGCCGCCGCCGTGGCGGGCCATGCCGCCGTAGGTGTCGACGATGATCTTGCGGCCGGTGAGGCCCGCGTCGCCCATCGGGCCGCCGATGACGAAGCGGCCGGTGGGGTTCACGAGGACCCGATCGGGGAGCGCGAAGCCGTAGGCGTCGAGGACGGGCTCGATCACCTGAGCCGTGAGGTCGGCGGTGAGCTGCGCGGCCGTCGCCTCCTCGGCGTGCTGGGTGGAGACCAGGACGGTCTCGATGCCCTCCGGATGACCGTCGGCGTCGTAGCGGACGGTGACCTGGGTTTTGCCGTCGGGGCGCAGATAGTCGAGGGTCCCATCCTTTCGCACCGCGCTCAGCCGCTCGGAGAGCCGGTGAGCGAGGTCGATGGGCAGCGGCATCAGCGCCGACGTCTCGTCGCAGGCGAAACCGAACATCAGGCCCTGGTCGCCGGCACCCTGCCGGTTGATGGCGTCCTCATCCGAGCCCACGCGGTGCTCGTAGGCGTCGTCGACGCCCTGCGCGATGTCCGGCGACTGGCTGCCGAGGGCAACGGTGACGCCGCACGACGCGCCGTCGAACCCCTTGTGGGACGAGTCGTAGCCGATGTCGAGGATCCGCTGGCGGGCGATCGACGCGACGTCGGCGTAGCCCTCCGTCGTCACCTCGCCGGCGACGACCACGAGGCCGGTCGTGACGAGGGTCTCGACGGCGACCCGAGACTGGGCGTCCTCGGCGAGCAGCGCGTCGAGGATGGCGTCCGAGATGGAGTCGGCGATCTTGTCCGGGTGACCCTCGGTCACGGACTCCGATGTGAAGAGACGGCTCATGAGAGCACTCCTATCGCGGCAGCAAGCCGCAGTCAGCGAGGTTTCAGTCGGCGGCAACAAGCCGCCCCTCGGTAATGGGGAGCGTCGAGAGGTGTGACTTACGACGCGGCGTCGTTGTCCGCGAACGGATCGACGAACGAGAAGGACGGATCGATCTCGGTGGTCCGGGCTGCCTCCTCGGCGGCCGGGTCGATCTCCGTGAACTGGAGCATGCCGGCGTTCATCTCGCGCAGCGCGATCGACAGCGGCTTCTCCTCGGGAGCGGCCGGCACCATGGGGCCGACGTTCTCGAGCAGGCCCTCGCCGAGCTGCGAGTAGTACGCGTTGATCTGGCGCGCGCGCTTGGCGGCGAAGAGAACAAGGCGGTACTTGGAGTCGATGTCCTCAAGCAGGTCGTCGATGGGCGGGTTCGTGATGCCCTCTGGCTGGGTATTCAATGTCATCCTTCGATAAGGGGGTCGCATGCGAGGCCAAGCAAGCTTACCAAAGCGGCGACGGTTTCCTCGATCTCGACGTTGACGATGCGGTGATCGGCTTCCGAACGCGCCTCCATCTCCCGCCGCGCCGTCTCCAGGCGGCGGGCCTGCGCGGCCTCGTCCTCGGTGCCCCGGCCCCGCAGCCGGTCGACGAGCACCTCCCAGCTGGGCGGCTCGAGGAACACGAGCCGAGCCTCGGGGAGGTTCTTCTTGACCTGCCGGGCCCCCTGCAGATCGATCTCCAGCACGACGGCGCGGCCGGCGGCGAGCGCCGCCTCGACCGGGGCCTTTGGCGTCCCGTAGTAGTGGACGCCGTGCACGACGGCCCACTCGAGAAGCTCCCCCTCGTCGATCAGGCGGCGGAACTCATCGACACCGACGAAGCGGTAGTGGACGCCGTCGACCTCGTTCGGCCGCGCGGGCCGCGTGGTCATCGACACCGAGTAGAACGCCTCGGGATGCGCGGCGCGCAGCCGCGCGCACACCGTGCCCTTGCCGACCCCGCTAGGGCCGGAGATCACCCAGACGCCTGATCCACTCACCCGTGGAAGCTTAGGGCATTGGTCAGCCGAGCAGCTCGCCGAGCCGCTCGACCTGGTGCCGGCCCAGGCCGCGGATGCGGCGGTTCGGGGCGATCGCGAGGTTCTCCATGATCTCCGCCGCGCGGGTCACGCCGACGCGCGGGAGGGCGCGCAGGAGGTCGACCACCTTGATGCGGGAGAGCGTGTCGTCGTCGGCCGCCTTCTCCAGCGCGTCGGTGAAGCTGACGGCACCGGACTTCACCTGCTCCTTGAGGTCGGCTCGGGCGCGGCGCGCCTGCGTCGCCGCCTCACGCGCAGCCTGCAGCTGCTCCTCGCTCAATTGAGGAATCGCCATGATAAACCCCTACTCGCTTGCGGTTTGGCCGCGGTCTGACGGCCACGGTAGGGGCAATCTAGCCGGTCATCGCCCGGTTTCGAATTTCGAGATTCACTTTGGTTGATTCAGAGGGACATCAGTGCCCTCGCACGCTCGACCAGAGCGGTGCGGCCGTGCCCGATCACCTCGCGACTGGCGGTCGGCAACACGTGCGGCAGCGCGGGCCCGAACACCTCGCGGAGGCCGTCGATCGTCCCGCCCTGCGCGCCGACCCCCGGTGCGAGGATCGAGCCGTTGAAGGCGTCGAGGTTGCAGCCCGGGTCGCGATGCGTGGCACCGACGACGAGGCCGACCGCGTAGTCGTTGGCGGGGTTCAGCGCGGCGACGCTGTCGACGACGTGCTGCGCGACGGTCGCTCCCCCCGCGTCGGCAAGCTGGATGGTGCCGCCGTCGGGGTTGGAGGTGCGGGCGAGCACGTAGAGGCCCTGGCCGCCTGCGACGGCGGCCTCGATGGCCGGGGTCAGCGAGCCGACGCCGAGGTACGGGCTGACGGTGATGGCGTCGGCCCGAATCGGCGCATCGGCGCCGAGGAACGCCGCGGCGTAGCCGGCCATCGACGACCCGATGTCGCCGCGCTTGACGTCGAGGATGCTGAGGGCGCCCGCCTCGCGGATGTCGGCAAGGACGCGCTCCAGGACGGCGACGCCACGCGAGCCGTAGGCCTCGAAGAACGCCGACTGCGGCTTGAACACCGCGACGGTGCCGCCCAGCTCCTCGACGATGCCGCGGGCGCAGCGCTCGAGGCCGTCGACGTCGTGGGAGAGGCCCCAGGCGTCGAGGACGGACGGCATCGGGTCGATGCCGACGCACAGCCTGCCGCGCGCGGCGGTGAGGGCGGCGAGCCGATCGGCGTAGGTGGTCATGCGGGCCTCCTGATTTCCTGGAGGCCGCGGATCAGCGCCGGCCCCTCGTAGATGAATCCGGTGTAGAGCTGCACGAGAGCGGCCCCGGCGTCGAACATGCGGGCGCCGTCGGCCGGTGTCATGATGCCGCCGACACCCATCACGGGTAGCTCCGTGGCCGCGGCGAGCCGCTCGACGAAGGCGAGCGCCCGCGCGGTCAGGGGTGCGCCGCTGAGGCCGCCGGCCTCGGCGGCCAGCACGGCGTCGGCAGCGGCGAGGCCTTCGCGCGACAGCGTTGTGTTGGTGGCGATGACGCCGGAGACCGCGGAGTCGTTGATGACGGCGAGGGTCTCATCGAGGTCCGGGCCTTCGAGGTCCGGCGCGAGCTTCACGAACACGGGGACCGGCCGCGACGACAGCCGCGCGGCCTCGTCGGTCAGGGCGCCGAGCAGCCCCGCCAGCTCCGAGGCCGCCTGCAGGCTGCGCAGCCCCGGCGTGTTGGGGCTGGAGACGTTGACCGCGATGTAGTCGGCCAGGGGGGCGAGCAGGCGCAGCGAGGCGAGGTAGTCGTCGGTAGCCTCCTCCAGCGGGGTCGCCTTCGTCTTGCCGAGCGAGATGCCGAGCGGGATACCGAGGGCCCCGTTGCCGCGGGCGACGCCCTTGGCCCTGAGCGTGTCGGCGAGCGCAGCGGCACCGTGGTTGTTGAAGCCCATCCGGTTGACGATGCCCCGGCTCTCGACAGCGCGGAAGACACGCGGCTTGTCGTTGCCCGGTTGGGCGTGGGCGGTGACGGTGCCGAGCTCGGCGAAGCCGAACCCGAACCGCGCCCAGGCGTGCGCCGCGACGCCGTCCTTGTCGAGCCCGGCGGCCAGGCCGATCCTGTTCGGGAAACGGACGCCGGCGACCGTGACGGGGTCGACGGTGCGGGCGCGGGCGCCCGCGGGCACCCGGGCCAGCGCGCCGATCATCGCCTCGTGGACCCGCTCCGGGTCTCCCCCGCCGTAGCGGAAGAGCCCGAACCGGGCCACGTGGTACGCGGATCGCAGCGCCCTGGTGCCGAGCGTCGTCACCGTGCGGCCCACTCCTGGAGCGACCCGACCTCGACCTCGCCGCGCTGCAGCGCCTCGATGCCCTGGGTCGCCGCGCCAAGACCCGGGACGGTGGTGACCAGCGGCACGTCGGCGAGCACGGCCGCGGTGCGGATGTGGTAGCCGTCCTCGCGGGTGTTGGCACCGGAGTCGCCCGTGCCCTCGGGGGTGTTGAAGATCAGGTCGATCTGCCCGGTGGTGATCATGTCGGTGATGCTCGGCGCGGCATCGCCGTCGGCGCGCTCGTGCAGCTTCAACACATCGTCGGCGGCGATCCCGTTGCGGCGCAGGACCGCAGCGGTGCCGCGGGTGGCGAGCACGCGGAAGCCGAGGTCGACGAGGCGCTTGATCGGCCAGATGGCGTGGCGCTTGTCGCGGTCTGCGATCGACACGAAGATCGTGCCGCTCGTCGGCAGCGCTCCTCCCGCGGCGGACTCGGCCTTGGCGTAGGCGGTGCCGAAGTTGTCGCTGAGGCCCATCACCTCGCCCGTCGAGCGCATCTCGGGGCCGAGCAGCGTGTCGACGAAGGCGCCCGCCGTGGTGCGGAACCGGTTGAACGGCATCACGGCCTCCTTGACGGCCACCGGCGCGCCGGGGATCGGCGTCGAGCCGTCGCCCTCGCGGCGGAGCCATCCGGACTCGCGGAGCTCCGCGATGCTCTTGCCCAGCATCAGGAGCGCGGCGGCTTTCGCGAGCGACGTGTTGGTCGCCTTCGAGACGAACGGCACGGTGCGCGAGGCGCGCGGGTTGGCCTCCAGGACGTAGAGCGTGTCGGCGTGCAGCGCGAACTGGATGTTCAGCAGGCCCCGCACGCCCACGCCGTCGGCGATCTCGCGCGTGTAGTGACGGATCTGCTCGATGACGGCATCGCCCAAGGTGATCGGGGGCAGCGAGCAGGCTGAGTCGCCGGAGTGGATGCCCGCCTCCTCGATGTGCTCCATGACCCCGCCGATGTACAGGTCGGTGCCGTCGTAGAGGGCGTCGACGTCGATCTCGACGGCGTCGTCCAGGAAGCGGTCGACCAGCACGGGCTGGTCCTCGCTCACCTCGGTCGCCTTCGCGATGTAGGTCTCGAGGGCGTCGTCGTTGTAGACGATCTGCATGCCGCGGCCGCCCAGCACGTAGCTGGGACGCACGAGCACCGGATAGCCGATCTCACGAGCGATGGCCTTCGCCTCCGACGCGGTGGTCGCCATGCCGTGCTTGGGGGCAGGAAGACCGGCGCGGGCGAGCACGCGGCCGAAGGCGCCGCGCTCCTCCGCCAGGTTGATGGCCTCTGGTGAAGTGCCCACGATGGGCACGCCCGCGTCCTTCAGCGTCTGCGCGAGCTTGAGCGGCGTCTGTCCGCCGAGCTGGCAGATGACGCCGGCGACGGGGCCCGCCTTCGTCTCCGCGTGGTAGATCTCCAGCACGTCCTCGGCCGTCAGCGGCTCGAAGTACAGGCGGTCCGAGGTGTCGTAGTCGGTCGAGACCGTCTCCGGGTTGCAGTTGACCATGATGGTCTCGTAGCCCGCCTCGCGCAGGGCGAGCGTCGCGTGTACGCAGGAGTAGTCGAACTCGATGCCCTGGCCGATTCTGTTCGGCCCGGAGCCCAGGATGATGACGGCCTCCTTGGTGCGGCTGGGCACCTCGGACTCCTCGTCGTAGGACGAGTACAGGTACGGCGTCGATGCGGCGAACTCGCCGGCGCAGGTGTCGACCGCCTTGTAGACCGGGCGGATGCCGAGCGCCCAGCGGACGCCGCGCACCACCTCGGTGCTGAGGCTGCGGAGCCCCGCGATCTGCGCGTCGGACAGGCCGTGCCGCTTGGCCTCGAACAGCAGCTCGGGCGTGAGATCGTCGGCGCGCTGCACCTCGCGAGCGACGTCGAGGATGAGCACCATCTGGTCAAGGAACCAGGGGTCGATCTTGGTGGCCTCGAACACCTGCTCGACGGTGGCGCCGGCGACGAGCGCCTTCATCACCAGCTGGATCCGGCCGTCGAACGGCCGCTGGATGGTCGCCAGCAGCTCCTCGACCGACTCCTTCGGGGTCTGGAAGGTGAACGGCGCCTTCGGATCCTCCAGCGAGCGCAGCGCCTTGCCGAGGGCCTCGGTGAAGTTGCGGCCGATGCCCATGGCCTCGCCGACCGACTTCATGTGCGTCGTCAGGTAGGGGTCCGCGGCGGGGAACTTCTCGAACGCGAACCGCGGCACCTTGACGATGACGTAGTCGAGGCTGGGCTCGAAGCTGGCCGGCGTGACCTGGGTGATGTCGTTGGGGATCTCGTCGAGGGTGTAGCCGACGGCCACCTTCGCGGCGATCTTGGCGATCGGGAAGCCGGTGGCCTTCGACGCCAGCGCCGACGACCGCGACACGCGCGGGTTCATCTCGATGACGATCATGCGGCCGTCCACCGGGTTGACGGCGAACTGGATGTTGCAGCCGCCGGTGTCGACGCCGACGGCGCGGATGATGCCGATGCCGACGTCGCGCATGCGCTGGTACTCGCGGTCCGTGAGCGTCATCGCGGGGGCGACGGTGATCGAGTCGCCGGTGTGCACGCCCATC
The DNA here is from genome assembly GCF_016714275.1 of Tessaracoccus sp. Lineage (GTDB taxonomy): Bacteria > Actinomycetota > Actinomycetes > Propionibacteriales > Propionibacteriaceae > Arachnia. The sequence continues at coordinate 74,373 of NZ_JADJNP010000002.1, forward strand.
GGGTCGAAGTTCTCGATGGAGCAGATGATGACGACGTTGTCTGCCTTGTCGCGCATCACCTCCAGCTCGTACTCCTTCCAGCCGAGGATGGACTCCTCGATCAGGACCTCGGTGACGGGGCTGGCGGCCAGGCCCGCGCCGGCGATGTTGCGCAGCTCAGCCTCGTTGTGGGCGAAGCCGGAGCCGACGCCGCCCATCGTGAACGAAGGGCGCACGACCACGGGGTAGCCGAGTTGCTCGGCGGCGGCCAGCACCTCGTCCATCGAGTGGCAGATGGCCGAGCGCGCAACCTCGGGGGCACCGCCCGGGATGTCGGTCATGGCCTCGACGATGCGCTTGAACTGCTCGCGGTCCTCGCCGCGCTGGATGGCGTCGATCGATGCGCCGATCAGCTCGACGCCGTACCTCTCAAGAACGCCGTTCTCGTGCAGCGCGACGGCGGTGTTCAGCGCGGTCTGGCCGCCGAGGGTGGCGAGGACGGCGTCGGGGCGCTCCTTGGCGATCACGCGCTCGACGAACTCCGGCGTGATCGGCTCGACGTAGGTGGCGTCGGCGAAGTCGGGGTCGGTCATGATGGTGGCCGGGTTGGAGTTCACGAGGACGACCCGGAACCCCTCCTGACGCAGCACGCGGCACGCCTGCGTGCCGGAGTAGTCGAACTCACAGGCCTGGCCGATGACGATCGGGCCCGACCCGATGACGAGAATCGAGGAGATGTCCGTGCGGCGGGGCATCAGGCGTCCTTTCCGGCCGACATGATGTCGACGAAGCGGTCGAAGAGGTAGTTGGCGTCGTGCGGGCCGGCTGCGGCCTCGGGGTGGTACTGCACCGAGAAGCCGACGAGGCGGCCGTCGCGGCGGAGTTCGAGGCCCTCGACGACGTCGTCGTTCAGGCAAACGTGGGAGACGGTGACCTGGCCATACGGGGTGTCGCTCTCGCGATCCGTGGGGACGTCGACGGCGAAGCCGTGGTTGTGCGCGGTGACCTCCACCTTGCGCGTGGTGCGCTCGACGACCGGCTGGTTGATGCCGCGGTGGCCGAACTTCAGCTTGTACGTGCCGAACCCGAGCGCGCGCCCGAACAGCTGGTTGCCGAAGCAGATGCCGAAGTAGGGCAAGCCGTCGGCCAGCGCGTCCTTCAGCAGCGCGACGGGGCCGTCGGCCGTGGCCGGGTCGCCGGGGCCGTTGGAGAAGAACACGCCGTCGGGGTTGAGGGTGCGGATGTCGTCGATGGTCGTCGACGCCGGGAGCACATGCACCTCGATGCCGCGGGCGGCGAGGTTCGTGGGCGTCATGGACTTGATGCCGAGGTCGATGGCGGCCACGGTGAATCGCTTCTCCCCCACCGCCGGAACGACGTAACCCTCGGGCGTGGTGACGTCCGAGGTGAGGTCCGCACCCGCCATCGGGGCGATGGCGCGGACACGCTCCAGCAGCGCCTCAGGGTTGGTCTCGACGGTGGAGATGCCGACGCGCAGCGCACCGCCCTCGCGGACGTGGCGGGTGATGGCGCGGGTGTCGACCCCGCAGATGCCGACGATGCCCTGCGCGCGCATCTCGTCGTCCAGGGAGCGGTTCGCGCGCCAGTTCGACGGGCGCGGAGCAGGGTCGCGGACGATGTAACCGGCCACCCAGATCTTCTGCGACTCGTCGTCCTCGTCGTTCCAGCCGGTGTTGCCGATGTGCGGCGCGGTGGAGAGCACAACCTGGCGGTGGTAGCTGGGGTCGGTGAGCGTCTCCTGGTAGCCCGACATTCCCGTCGAGAAGACCAGCTCGCCGAAGGTCTCGCCCTCGGCGCCGAAGGAACGGCCACGGAAAACGCGCCCATCCTCCAAAACCAACAGTGCAGGAAGGGAACTCACGCGCTTCTCCTCGATCAGTTCGTGTCTGGCTTGGCGGCCAACGCCTTGGACAGGAGTCCGTTCAGGAACGTCGGCGAATCATCGGTGGAAAGGTCCGACGCCAGCCGGACCGCCTCGGCGATCACGGCCACCGGCGGGGTGTCGGTGTAGTACAGCTCGAAAACGGCCAGCCGGGCGATGTTCCGGTCGACCGCCGGCATCCGTTCGAGGTGCCAGCCGTCTGAGGCGGCGTCCTCGATCCGGGTGTCGATGTCGTGCTGATGCTCGGCGACGCCGAGCACGATCTTGGTTGTCAGCTCACGGACCGGAACTCCGCGCAGCGTTCGCTGTTCGGCGAAGGTCTCGCTGATGGACGCGTCGCGCTGCTCGGCCATGAAGAGGATGTCGAGCGCGGCCTTTCGGGCCTTTGTCTGCGCGCCGTAGTGGGCGGTGGTGCCTGGCACTAGCTCGAAACGCGCCCGAGGTAGGAGCCGTCGCGCGTGTCGACCTTGATCTTCTCACCGTTGGTGATGAACAGCGGCACCTGGATGGTCTTGCCGGTCTCCAGCGTGGCGGGCTTGGTGCCGCCGGTCGAGCGGTCGCCCTGCAGCCCGGGCTCGGTGTAGGTGATGATGAGCTCGACCGAGGCCGGGAGCTCGATGAACAGCGGGTTGCCCTCGTGGGTGGCGACGATCGCCGTCTGGTTCTCCAGCATGTAGTCCTTCGCGTCGCCCACGGTGTCGGCGGAGACATACAGCTGGTCGTAGGTGGTGTTGTCCATGAAGACGTAGTCCTCGCCGTCGAGGTACAGGTACTGCATCTCGCGGCGGTCGACGGTCGCGGTATCGACCTTGGTGTCGGAGTTGAACGTCCGATCGATGATCTTGCCGCTCAGCACGTGCTTGAGCTTGGAACGCACGACGGTGTTGCCCTTGCCCGGCTTGTGGTGCTGGAACCAGAGGACCTGCCACAGCTGACCGTCAAGGTCAAGCACCATGCCGTTCTTCAGATCGTTCGTTGACGCCATCGGGTTGTCTCCTGAGTCGAGGTTCTCGGGCTCTGTCCGGCCAGCGGGCCACTCTACCCAACATCGCCCGCTCGTTCCTAACAGAGCGCCGGCGTAGGTTCCCCCGCGAGATGCGCCGGCCCGCAGGTGGGGTCGTAGAGCCAGTTCAGCAGCTCCTGCTGGTTGCTCACGCCGGCGCACCGGAACATTTTCGTCAGGCGCTTCTTGGCCCCCGGAACGCTGAGCTGGATCTGCGCAGCCATGTCCGGGATGCTGGCGCTCCGCCGCATCAACTGCAGCAGCTGCGCGTCCCTCTCGTCGCCCACGAGCCGCTCATACCTTTCGGGATCGACGACGATGAGGCTCTCCATGTGCCGCCGCAGCGTCTCATAGACGACGTCGGTGCCCACCCTCAGCCCCGCGTGCACGGATCGGATCGCAGCCGGCACCGCGGCGAGCGGCGTGTCCTTGTGCAGGAACCCCCTCACGCCGTCGTGGAGGGAGTCGAGCACGTAGCCCGCCGGGAACGAGGTCATGAGGATGACCTTGGTGTTCGCGTCGGCGCGCCGCAGTTCTGCGGCCAGGTCCGTGCCCTGCATTCCGGGAAGCCGGATGTCGACCAGCCAGACGTCGACCTCGGCGACGAGACCGAGCGCCGTGCGGGCGTCGCGGGCCGTGGCCACGAGGTCGAGGCCTGGATCGGTTCGCAGGGTCTCGACGAGCGCGAGCAGATAGCGCTTGTCGTCCTCGCAGATCGCGACCCGGATGCTCATGACCAACTCCTCTCAGAGGCGCCGTTCGGCAAGGGGAACACGGCGGCGCATTCCCAATGATGCGCTCCCGACCTTCCTGAGGCGACGGCGCCCTCGGCTAAGGCAGCATGCCGCGCCATGCCGGTGAGTCCCAACGACGCAGGGGAGCCACGCCGACCACGCTTCGCGACCTTGTTGCGGACCGCGACGCGTAGCTCCCCCGGGGTGCGATCGACGGTGACATGACAGGGCTCCGAGGTGTCGCCGTGCTTGAGCACGTTGTGCAACGCCTCCGCAAGGATGCGGCCGGCGGCGAAGTCGGCGTCTTCGGGGAGGTCGTCCAACGCCCTCCCCTCTCCCGTGACCTCTACAGCGAACCCGACAGTGCGCAACGCGATGACCTCGGCCTCAAGGACCTCACGGACCGGCCCGGCGCGCAAGGGCGCCGTGCTCCGCGTGAGTTGAAGATCCTGGGTGACGCCGCGAAGCGCGAGACTCGACTGCCTCAGTCTGGTCACCAGCTCGCCTGCGAACTCGGGATGGGCCGCCACAAGGTCTCTGTCGGACTCAGCCTGGGCGAGCAGGCTTGTGAGGTTTCGGGACACGAAGTCGTGGATATCCGTCGCGATGTGGAGCTGCCGTTCCGCGAAGTGCCGCGACAGTCGATCCGCCTCGGCTTGAGCGATCCACCGGAATGCCAAGCCGACGAGCCACGCGATACCAACGAGTGCGGGTGTGGCGATGACCGCGGCGACGATGCCGTCGGCGCTACCGTTCCTGCGGAGCATCGTCGCGGCGACCGTGCCGCCCACCACGGCGCTGGCGGCCGCCGAGGATTTGAGGTGGCCTCGTCGGATCGCCGGGATGAGCGCGCACAGGGCGATGTAGTGGCACATCCCGAGACCCTGCGGGTCCGCTAACAGCGCGAGCACCACGACGGCGGAGGCCGCGACAAGTCCCGCCAGCGGGCGGAACACCCCGAGAAGCAGCGCACCGAGCGCCAGCGTGTCGACGAGGAGAGCCCCGACGCCTATGCGACCCCACGCCCATCCGGCAAACGAGAACGCGAACCAGATGAGGCCGATGCAGAACTCAAGCCCACCCCGTGTCAGGACACGTCGCGCATTCATGAGCGCATCGTATTCACCTCGGGGCTCCAGATCGCGCGCTCGAAGCGAACTCGATGTCTCAGCGTTGGCCTCGTCGCACGTCGGTGGTGCCAGCACCACCTCGAACACACGGGCGTGGACCACTGCGCTACCGCGCGAAACCGGGCAAGCTGATCCCCATGGAGCCATCCCGACACCGCAGCTCGTCTGGCGGACTCAGCCGACGCCTCGTCAAGGACCTCGGCTCGATGGGCGACGCCGCACGCCTCGGCTGGTATGCCTTCCGCGAGACCCTCACGCTGATCCGCTGGCTGGTGGCGACGGTGCTTTCCCTCCTCGGGTTCGGGCACATCGAGAAGGTGTTCGGCGCGCTGCGTACCAACGCGGAACGTCAGCGCGAGTGGGCCTCGGCGCAGCTCGGCCGTCGACTCATCGCGGAGTACGAGCCGGCGCGTCCGCCGCACAAAGCAAATGGGCTCGCGCCGCTCGGCGCGCAGCTACAAGACAGGGCCAAGGCTCGCGACCTGGATTGGCACCTGGTCAACCCGATCGCCACCGCCGTCGGGCTCGTAGTACCTGCGCTCCTCACCTGGTACGGGCTCACGATGGCCCTCGCGCCCGTGTCGATCTTCCTGTACGACAACTTCGGCTATGCGATCTACCTCAGCTTCTGGGGCGGCGACTACTACGTGGACTCATCGAATGCGCTCGGGGTCTGCGTGCTCGGCCTGATTCAGCTAGGGCTCGCGCCCATCGTCGCGCGGCTCATTCAACGCCTCCACGCCCGCTGGGTGAGCTACATGCTCGCCACCAGTTCGACGGCGTCGCTCGAGGAGCGGGTCGCGACGCTGACCGCGACCCGGCGCACCGCGCTGGAGCTGCAGGAGGCGGAGATCCGGCGCATCGAGCGCGACCTGCACGACGGCGCGCAAGCCCGGCTCGTGACGATGGGAATGACGCTGACGCAAGCGCAGCGGCTCCTCGACCACGACCCGGACGGAGCCCGCGCGATGCTCGCCGCCGCGAAGGACGACTCGTCGGCGGCCCTCAGTGAGCTTCGGTCGCTCGTTCGTGGCATCCGCCCACCGGTGCTCGCGGACCGCGGCCTGGTCGAGGCGGTGCGCTCACTCGCAGCCGCCAGCCCCATCGAGACGCGAATCGTGTCCTCGCTGGAGGGTCGACTCGTGCCGACCGTCGAGACGGCACTGTACTTTGCCGTCGCGGAGTTGCTGAGCAACGCGGCCAAGCACTCCGCCGCCACGGAGGTGGTGATCGAGCTGACGGCCGACGACCGGGTCGTTGAGGCAGTAGTCACCGACAACGGCCTCGGCGGCGCCGTCGAGACCGCCGACGGCGGCCTGGTGGGCCTTCGCCAGCGTCTGGCCCCCTTCGACGGCGAGCTCGAGTTCATCAGCCCCGTCGGCGGCCCGACCGTCGCCACCGTCCGCGTCCCCAAACCCCTGGATTGACCGCTGGTTGAGCCAAGCACGGCTGGTTGAGCCGGGCGACGAGGAACGAGCGCCCGTGCCGAAGCCACTAGCTGCCGCCTGTCCAGGGACTGCCAACAGACCTGAACCCCACATCCTCAAGGACCTCACATGCCAACACCTGTACTCAGCGCGCCCGCAAGCAGCCCGACTCTCGCCCTGCGCGACGTGCGCTTCGGCTACACCCGCCGCAAGGAGGTGCTGCGCGGGGTCACCGTCGCGTTCCCGCCTGGCCGCACGGTGCTGCTGGGACCGAACGGCGCGGGCAAGTCCACCCTGTTGCGGCTCGCGGCGGGGCTCACCTCACCGCGAACCGGCACCGTCACGCTCGATGGGGCGACGCACTGGCACCTGCTCAGGGCCGCGGTCGGGTACCTGCCGCAGCATGTCTCCCCCATGCCGGGCCTGACGGTGCTCGACGCGGTGCGCTACGCCGCATGGTTGGGCGGGCTGTCGGCGAAAGCCTCGCTCGCATCCGCGCGAGGAGCCCTCGCCCAGGTCGGCCTCAGCGACAAGGCGGACGAGCGTTCCACCCGCCTCTCCGGAGGCCAGCTGCGTCGGATGGGCCTGGCCTCCGCCCTCGCCTGCCGCCCGCGCGTCCTGCTCCTCGACGAGCCGGCGGCGGGCCTCGACCCCGCGCAGCGGGTCGGGCTCCGAGAGATCCTCACCGCCTTGCCTGCCGACCTTCCTGTGGTGGTGAGCACGCATGACCTGGCCGACGTGGAGGACGCGTTCGACCACGTCTGCGTGCTCGCCGACGGCCGAGTCCGCTGGAAGGGATCGCCGGCGAATCTGCTCGCACTGGACGCTCAGCGTCGGGCACGCGCATGAGGCTGTGGGCGGCCAACCGTGCCGCACTGCCCGTTCTCGTCCTTTCCTTCATCGCAGCCTGGCTCGGGCTCCCGGGTTCTGCGGTGTTCGTCGCCTTCCCGAACCTGACCGGTGGCAGGGCACTCACCGCGCCGCTCAGCGCAGTCCTCCCCCTCGTGACCGCGTTGGCACTCACGGTTGGGCTGGCTCGCCAAGACGCTGTCCGCGAGTCGCTCGCCCGACGGAGGATCTGGCTGCTCGACCTCGCCCTCGTTGCCCTCGCCCTCGCGTTCGTGGCGGCGTCGGCGATCGTAATCGGCGGATCCGTGCTGTGGGAGTCGTTCCGCAATGCCCTCGGCTACTGCGGCCTGACGCTGCTGTCGGCAGCGCTTTTCTCACTCCGGGCGGCAGCCCTACCAGCGATCGCCTGGGCGTTCGCCTCGGCTGTCTGCCTGCTCCCGATGAGCAGCGACCTCCTCTCCTGGCCGATGGCACCCGCCTCCGCTCCCCTATCCTGGGCGATCCCCCTGTGCCTGATCCTCGTCGGCCCCGTTGCCTACCTGGTGCGTATCCCGACCCTTTGAGCCGGGTCCGTGTCGAAGCGTCCGAGACCTTGGTCAGGGACCCGCGATGCCTCCAAGGGAACGAGGCTCAGGGGACGGTCGTGCCGCGGAGGAAGGCCAGGACGGCCAGGACGCGGCGCGCTGACGTCGGTTCCTCGGCGAGGCCGAGCTTCGAGAAGATCGCGTTGATGTGCTTCTGCACCGCCTTCTCGGTGACCACCAAGCGCGCGGCGATCGTCGTGTTCGCGTCTCCCTGGGCCATGCGCGACAGGACCTCCGTCTCACGCGGAGTGAGCGACGACAGCCTGCCGCGCGCCGTCTGGCGCTGCATCAGGGTCACGATCACCTCCGGGTCTACGACCGTGCCGCCCGCGGCGACCGTGCGCAACGACGCGACGAAGCTCACGTCGTCGAACACCCTGTCCTTCAACAGATAGCCGATCCCGCCGGCGCCGTCGCCCAACAACTCGTCGAGGTAGACGTGTTCCACGTACTGGCTGAGCAGCACGACGGGAAAGCCGCGGCGGCGACGGCGCAACTCCAACGCCGCGCGAATCCCCTCGTCGGTGTTCGTCGGCGGCATCCGGATGTCAAGCAACGCCAGATCCATCGACGACTTCGCTGTGGACGCCCCAACGCCGCCAGCCGGCTGAACCCGCCCCGGCTCTCCGAGGCCGAGGTCGATCGCTGCCAGGAAGTCCTCGGCGGTCGCGACGCTGCCGACCACCTCCACGCCCTGAGACACGAGCAACCGCTCGAGGCCTTGACGCAGCAGATACTGATCCTCTGCCAGGAAGACGCGCATCGCCGTCACGCCGCCGACTGGCCGGCCTGTTCACGCAGGATCGCCGCAACCGCCTCGCGGGTCGCGTCCGCGTGCGGACGGCCATCAGCCCCGAACTTACGGCGCCCGAAGTATGCATCCGGCCCGTCGTGCTTCATGGTGCCGATCTCGATCGGCGTCACGCGACCCTCGCGCTTCGCCCGCGCCCAACGCGACAGCGGCGCCGTCGGCCAGCGGCCGGGGAACGCGATCGGCCCCAGGTAGCGGACGCTGTCGCGGGTGCCGTACAAGTCCCAGAGGTGGTCGAGACGATCGAGGCCGGGATCGTCGCCGAACACGCCGCCGATCGAGATCATCGAAACAGGCACCCCGACGCCGGCCAGGAACCATGCAGCGCCCAAGCCGACCTGCCCCCCACCCGAGTAGCCGATGATGATAACCGGATCCCCGCTGCCGGCCCGATAGCCGCGCCGCTGCAAGCCGCGCCAGATCTCCTGCGCAAGCCCAATGCTGTAGGTGGGGCCGTAGCGCGGATCCGCCGACACCAGCACGTGGCCCACGTTACGCACCTGGATCAGGTACGGCAGCGGGCTGAGCGGCCAGCGGCGCCGCATCCGATCCAGCCACTTCCAGATCCGCATGCCGACGCGCTGGTTCAGGCCTCGGTTGTCGACGGCGTAAGGGAAGACGTCGTCGACAACCACGAGGTCGGGCAGTTCCTCCCGCAGCGCCTCCACGAACGCGGTCTCGCGCTTCGTCAGCTCGGTGCCGCTCAGGGTGCCGATGCCAGAGAGGAAGACGGCGAACTGGCCTTTGTGACGCACGGGCGGCAGCTCCGCATCCGACAACTCCTCGAAGGTGGCGCGAACCTCCTCCTCACCCTTGCTCGACCACCAGCGCAGCGACTCGAGCGGCGAAAGCAGAACGAACCCGAAGACCACCAGGAGGATCGCGGTCAGTATCCAGCTCATCGCGTCACCGTCGATTCGGTGCTCACCGGGACGAACGGCATGCCCGACAGGATGTCGTCAGCGGTCAGCATCGTCGGCGTTCCGGTGACGAGCGTCCACAGGCGCGACGCCGCCCAACCCAGCGGCTTCTGCAGCACGCGCGACAACACTTGAATGGCGAGCCAGCCCGCAAGGCTGAACAAGAAGGCCGCCCAGAATGTGGCGCCGTACGCCACCATGATGCCCAGCACGAACACCAGGAACGCCCACGCCTGCAGCCCCCGCCCGATCAGCATCCCGATGTGCGGAAGGATCGTCGCGAAGTTGAACACGAGCGGCGCCGTCGCCGTCAGGGCGACGACGATCAGCGGGAGCAGCGGCAGCGGCCGCTGCGTGACGATCGACCCGAACGTCCACGTCACGACGGCCTGCAAGACGTACAGCAGCCCGAACATGACGATGCTGAGCAACATGCTGACCACCAGGCGGATGCCGTGCACGCGGTTCACCAATAGTACGGCGATGTGCCCAAGAACGGTCGACGCCCCCGCGAGCGCCGCGACGCCAAGCGCGGGCTCCAACATCTCAGCCGCCGTCTTGTCGACGCCGTCGAACAGGTTCGGGTACAGACGCAGCGCCTCCCCGAGCAGTTCCCAGACCTCAGCCATGCGCGCCAGCCTAGTGGCCCGCCGCACCTAGATGCACCGGTACGCGGCGCCATGCGGGCGATTGACGTCGTTGTCGTCGGTCGACGTAGTGCCCCGCAATGACTCCCTCCTCCGCCTTGTCGCTCATCCCGCCTGACCCCGCGTCCTGATCGGCACCTTTAGGTGCGACAGACCACTAGCCCTGCGTTCCTGTTCCCCATATATCTGGGATAGTAATCCGGCCTGGCAGAGCGGAGACCTGTCGAACAGGGCGCACGCGTTGGGGCGTGCGCCAGCGACGTCCAAGAAGGATGGTGTCGATGATGAAACTCCGATGGAAGGTGCTCGGCGCGCTGGTTCTCAGCGGGGCGCTCGGGCTCACGGCAAGCCCCGCCTCCGCAGCTCCGGAGCACGGCCACTCCCCCCAAGCTTACGTTTGCAAGGGCGGGGAGATCCCGTCTGGGACGTACTCCCGCATCACGGTGAAGGGCGCGTGCGAGGTGGCGCCCGGGGCCACGATCACGGTCAAGGGCAACATCGACATCAGGGCAGGCGCCATGCTCGATGCCCAGAGCGCGCCCTCGACGATTACGGTACACGGCGGCATCACCAGCGGCCGGAGCGCGTTCGTGGGGCTCGGCTGCCAGGCAGCGAAGTACACAGGCAACTCGGCCCACCCCTGCGCCTCCGACCCCGAGGAGGGCCAGTCGCGCATCACGGTGAAGGGCAACGTGACCCTGATAAAGCCCTCGGCCGCGCTGATCAACGGCGTGTCGCTGCGCAACCTCACGGTGCTCGGCGGCGGGTCCTACGAGATCCCGTGGTCTATCAAGAACAACACAGTCCGCGGCAGCGTGGTCATCGCGGGCCAGAACACATGGTGCATCGGGATCATGTTCAACAAGATCTCTGGGGACCTATTGGTGGCCGACGTCACCCTCGATGACCCGACGACCGAAGGCGGCGAAAACGAGGACAAGACCTACATCGTCCGCAATGAGATCGGCCGCAACGTCGTGTGCACGCACATCACCCATGGCATCACCGGCTACGGCAACACCATCGGGCGGCGGGCACTCGGTCAGTGCTCGGTGCTGGCCGGCTGAGCCGAGCGGCTATCCGCGGCTGAGCTCCGCATAGGCGCCCTCGAGCAACCGCTCGGGGGCGTCGTCGATGATCCGCGGCGCGCCCTGCGCCGTCAAGCCGACAAGGCGCAGGGTGTTCCCGCGTGCCTTCTTGTCCAGGCTCATCACCGGGCGCAGCTCGGCGAACGGAGCGTCGTAGGACAGCGGCAGCCCCAGACCGCCGAGCAGCTCGTCGTGCAGCGCGACGAACGAAGGGTCGAGGCCCAGCAGGTCGCGAGAGACCCGTGCGATCCACGCCATGCCCACTGAGATCGCCTGGCCGTGCCGCCACGTGTAGCCGGCGTGGCGCTCGATCGCATGACCGAGCGTGTGCCCATAGTTCAGCGCCTCGCGGCCGACATCCGATCCCTTCGAGGTCGATTCGGTGAAGTCGGCCGCCACGACCCGCGCCTTGACAGCGACCGCGCGCGCGACCAGTTCCGCGAACCGCGCGCTGCCGACGTCGCGGGCATCGGACAAGTCCGAGGTGGCGAGTTCGAGAATGGCCGGGTCGGCGATGAAGCCGCACTTGACCACCTCGGCCAACCCCGACGACACCTCCTCCGGCGCCAGCGACCCCAGCAGCGATAGGTCGCACAACACAGCCTTGGGCTCGTAGAACGCGCCGACGAGGTTCTTGCCCGCGGGCAGGTTGATGCCCGTCTTGCCGCCGACGGCGGCATCGACCATGCCGAGCACCGACGTCGGCATGCTCACGTAGTCGACGCCGCGCAGCCAGCTGGCGGCGACGAAGCCTGCGAGGTCGGTCGTGGTTCCACCCCCCACGCCGACGATCACGTCGCTGCGCGTGAAGCCGGCGTCGGCCAGCGCGTCCCAGCAGTCGGCCAGCACCTGGGGCGTCTTCGCCGCCTCCGCGTCCGGCACCGGGATCAGCGTCACAGGCCGGTCGACGAGGTTGGCGACGGTGACCGCGAGGCCGGGAAGCGTCCCCGGGTGAACGATGGCCACCCGTGACGCGCCCTGGACGAAGTCTGGGAGCCGCCGAAGCGCGCCCGGCTCGATGAACACGTCGTAGGGCCCCAGTTGGGAGTCAACACTCACCTTCACAGGACCGCTCCGCGCTCGGCAGCGAGCTGGTCGGCGACCTCGGAGGAGCCTCGGCCGTCGGTGTCGATGATCTGCGTCGAGACCGCCTCGTAGACCGGCGTACGCTCGCGCAGCAACTCGATCAGACGCGCGCGCATGTTGCCCATCAGCAGCGGGCGGGCGGTGTTGAGGCCGACGCGGCGGCTGGCCTGCCCGATGGAGACCTTCAGCCAGATCACGTCGTGGCCCACGAGCGCCTCGCGGATCGCCGGGTTCATCACGGCCCCGCCGCCGAGCGCGACCACGCCCTCGGCAGCGACCAGGTCGATGGTCGCGCGCTCCTCGAGCTGGCGGAAGTGCGCCTCGCCCTCGTCCGCGAAAATCTCCGCGATGGGCTTACCCGCCTCTCGCTCGATCACGGCATCGACGTCGACAAACGACAGCCCCAGCCGACGCGCCAGACGCTTGCCGACCGTGGACTTCCCCGCCCCCGGGGCGCCGATCAGGACGACGCTCATCGGCCGACCGCCAAGCCGCGGGCCGCGACGTCGGCGAGGTAGGACTCGTAATTGCGGCGGGTCTCGCCCACCGAGTCGCCGCCGAACTTCTCAAGCGCGGCCTCGGCGAGGACCAGCGCCACCATCGCCTCCGCGACGACACCGGCCGCGGGGACAGCGCAGACGTCGGAGCGCTGATGGTGCGCGGCCGCAGCCTCGCCCGTCGAGGTGTCGATGGTGCGCAGCGCGCGGGGAACGGTGGCGATGGGCTTCATCGCAGCCCGGACGCGCAGCACCTCGCCGGTGGACATGCCGCCCTCGGTGCCGCCGGAGCGGTGCGAGGCGCGCACGACGCCCGCCTCGGCGGGCAGGATCTCGTCGTGGGCCAGCGAGCCACGGGTACGGGCCAGCTCGAAGCCGTCGCCGACCTCGACGCCCTTGATGGCCTGAATCCCCATGAGCGCGCCGGCCAGCCGTGCGTCGAGGCGGCGGTCGCCCTGGATGTGCGAGCCGAGACCCGGGGGCAGGCCCCAGACGACGACTTCGACGACGCCGCCCAGCGTGTCGCCGTCACGGTGGCAGGCATCGACCTCCGCCTGCATCGTCGCGGAGGCCTCGGCGTCGAAGCATCGTACGGGGTCCTCGTCGATGGCGGCGAGGTCGTCGAGGGTCGGGAGCTCCGCGCGCGTGGCGCGCACCGGCCCGAGCTCGACGACGTGGCTGAGCAGGGACACGCCCAGCGCCTGCTTCAGGAAGGCCTGCGCGATGGTGCCCAGCGCGACGCGCGCCGCGGTCTCCCGAGCCGAGGCGCGCTCGAGGATCGGGCGGGCCTCGTCGAAGTCGTACTTCTGCATGCCCGCGAGATCCGCGTGGCCGGGGCGGGGGCGGGTCAGCGGCGCGTTGCGCGCCTGCTTCGCCAGCACCTCCGCATCCACCTCGCCAGGCGCCATGACCTGCTGCCACTTGGGCCATTCGGTGTTGCCTACCTGGATGGCGATCGGCGAGCCCAGCGTCTCCCCGTGGCGGAAGCCCGCGAGCAGCGTCACCTCGTCGGCCTCGAACTTCATCCGCGCGCCGCGCCCGACGCCCAGCCGACGGCGGCGCAGGTTCTCCGCGATCTCCGGCACGCCGACCTCGACGTGGGCGGGGATGCCCTCCATGGTCGCGATCAGGGCTTGGCCGTGCGATTCGCCGGCGGTGAGGTAGCGGAGCATGACCGACATTGTGTCAGAGAGCCGCGCGCCTGCTCATCTCGCGACCGGCTGCCGAGCGGGCCAGCTCGAAGGTGACCTGGTGGCCGGTCAGCAGGAAGAACTGGTCGACGGCCTGGCCCGCGAGCAGGTCGAGGCCGTTCAGGCGGATGCGCCCCTCGCGCTGCGCGGCGGCACCCAGCGGCGTCGGCCACGGGTCGTAGACGACGTCGAACACGATCCTCGTGCGCGCCGCCAGCTGGTCCGCGTGCGGGGCCGTCGCCGCGACGGGGACGGTGTTGGCGACGAGATCGACGGCACCGGGATCCGTGCCCAGCGGCAGCACTTCCGCCTCAAGGCCGAGCATGCGCGCCAGCGCGATCACGCCCGCGGCCCGCTCCGGCGCGCGCGCGAGCACGACAACCTGGCGGGCCTCCAAACCGGCGAGCGCAAGGACGATGGACTTCGCCGTCGCCCCGTTTCCCACCACCGCGACGCGGCGCGGCGCATCCAGGCCGTGCGCGCGCCACGCGCGGACGAAGCCAGGGACGTCGGTGTTGTGCACGGAGACCCGATCGCCGAAGACGAGCGTGTTGCCGACGCCCAGCAAGCGCGTCGGCTCGTCGGGCTCCCCGAACGCGACGGCGGCCTCCTTGTGCGGCGCGGTGACGCTCAGCCCCGCCCACTCGGGATCGTACAGCCGCGCACGCACGAATCCGCCGAACTCCTCCGTGCCGACCGTGTAGGCCTGGTAGTCCCAGTCGAGGCCGACCGCCGCGTAGCCCGCGCGATGGATGACGGGCGAGAGCGAATGGCCGGCAGGATCGCCGACGACGCCCGCGCGCCTCAGCACTGGCCGCGGTCTTTGTTGGCCGCGCACCACGCCTGGAATATCTTCTTGTTGGCGTTGTGCTCCGCAAGGGTTGAGGCAAACCGTGTCTCTCCCGTGTCGAGATCGACGGTCACGAAGAACAACGCGTCGCTGTCCGCCGGGCTGAGCGCGGCCTCCAGGGCGGTCTCGCCGGGGTTGCTGATCGGGCCGGGGGGCAGGCCCTCGTGGCGGTAGGTGTTGTACGGAGACTTGCTCTTGCGGTCCTCCGCGGTCGTGGTGACCTTGCCCGTCTTCCCGACGGCGTAGTGGACGGTGGAGTCCATCTCGAGCTTCATGCCCTTCTCGAGACGGTTGTAGATGACCGCGGCGACCATCGGCTGGTCTGCCGGCTTCGTGACCTCCGCCGCGATGATCGACGCGACCGTCACGACCTCGAACGGCTTGACCTTGAGTTCCTTGGCCCGCCCCTCGAGGGACAGCTTCTCCGCGATCTTCTTGTACTGCTTGATCTGGCCCTTCAGCACGTCCGCCGCCGCCGGCGGCTCCGCCACGACATAGGTCGACGGGAACAGGAAGCCCTCCAGCTTATTCTTCGCGTACTTCGGGAGGCCGAGCTTCTCGGGCGTCTTCGCCGCCTTCTGCATGTCCTTCGCGGTGAGCGCGATACCCTTGGTGTTGGTGTCCATGATCGTGAACTGCTCCGCCACGGTCGTTCCCTCCGGGAACGTGATCTCGAGGCGGATCTGGTTGTCGGGGTCGAGCAGCATCCGGAAGGCGACCTCCGCGGGGAGTTCCTTCGGGAGGCGGTAGCGGCCGGCCTTCAACTCCGGCCACTTGCCGCTCTCCTGCGCGGCCTTCCGGAAGGACTTGGTGGACTTGACCACGCCCGCCTCGGTCAGGATGTCGCCGACCTGCGTCTGGCTGGGGCCGAGCGGAATCAGGACCTCGACGCGCTCCTCGGTGCCCTCGCCGATGTAGTCGTCGGCCGTGCGCCAGGACATGTACATGCCGTGGGCCTTCGAGTAGACGAACCAGCCGCCGCCGATCAGGACGGTTGCCGACAACAGCACGGCGAACGCGCTGCGCGCGACGTAGCCGATCTTGTGCCAGTCCAGCTTGTCGTTGTCCACGAACCTGCGACTCACGTTGCCTCCCTCGGTGCCGGCTCCCCCGCCGGGGTTCCGACGCGCTCCTCCAGGTCGAGCGCCCGCTGCAGGATGTCGACCGCCGCGGCTTGATCGATCACCTGCCGCTGCTGCTTCGCGCGGCGCCCGGCTGAGCCCAGACTACGCGATGCCGAGACGGTGCTCATCCGCTCGTCGACCAGCCGCACGGGAATCGGGGCGACGGCCCCTGCCAGCGCGGCCGCCTTCGCAAGCACGTACTCGGCGGCCAGCGCCCGCTCGCCGGACAGCGTCAGCGGGAGCCCGACGTAGATCAGGCCGGGCTCGTACTCGGCGACGATCGCGGCGAGGCGGCGCAGCTCGTCGGGGCCGGCCTGCACGGTCTCGACCGGGTAGGCGAACGACGTGCCCTCGTTGGCCGCGGCCACGCCGATGCGCGCCTTGCCCCAGTCGAGCCCGAGGCGGACGGTGTCAGCCACGCTGCGCGAGCGCCTCGCGCACCGCCGCGAGGGCCTGCGGCGCCGCCGACGCGTCCGTGCCGCCGCCCTGGGCCAGGTCCGGCTTTCCGCCGCCCTTGCCGCCGAGGGCCGCGCACGCGACGCCGATCAACTGGCCCGCGCTGAGGCCGAGGCCGCGGGCGGCGTCGTTGGTGGCCACGAGTGCCATCGGCTTCTCCGCGCCACCGACCAGTGCGACGACGGCGGGGCCGGAGCCCAGCCGCTCACGCAGGTCGAGGGCGAGCGTGCGGAGGTCGCCGCCGCCCACGCCCGGGGTGGCGACGCCGAGGTAACGGACGCCGTCGACGTCGCCCGCCTGGCTCACCATGCCTGCGGCGCCGGCCAGTAGCCGCTCCGCATTCAGCGCGGCGATCTGCTTCTCCGCGTCCTTCAGCTGCGCGACGAGACGCTCGACGCGACCGACAAGCTGGTCGGGCTGGACCCGCAGCGTGTCGGTGAGCTCCGCCACGAGGGCGCGCTCCGCGGCGAACTTGGCGAACGCATCCGCCGAGACCAGGGCCTCGACGCGGCGCACGCCCGATCCGATCGACGACTCGCTGAGCAGGTTCAGCACGCCGATCTCCGCGGTGGTTGCGACGTGCGTGCCGCCGCACAGCTCGCGCGACCACGGCCCCGCCAGCTCGACCATCCGCACGATCGGCGGGTACTTCTCGCCGAACATGGCCATCGCGCCGAGCGCCTTGGCCTCCTCCAGCGGCATCTGCTGCGCCGTGACCGCGTAGTTGGCGGTGATCGCCTCGTTCGCGACGGCCTCGACCTCGGCCTTGAGCTGATCCGAGAGACCCTGCGTCGAGGAGAAGTCGAAGCGCATGTAGCCGGGCTTGTTGTACGAGCCCGCCTGCGTGGCGTTCTTGCCGACGAGCTGACGCAGCGCCGCGTGCACGATGTGCGTGGCGGTGTGCGCCTGGCACGAGCCGTGGCGGGCCTCGGCGTCGACCCTCGCGTCCACGAGCGCGCCCACCGGCAGCTCGCCCAGCACCTCGACCCGGTGCACGACCAGCCCGGGGACGGGGCGCTGCACGTCGATCACATCGAGACTGAAGCCGTCGCCCGCAATGGTGCCGCGGTCCGCATCCTGGCCGCCGGCCTCCGCGTAGAACGGGGTCTCGGCCAGCACGATCTCGACCGTGGAGCCGTCGAGCGCGCGGTCGACGACCTTGCCGTCGGCGACGATGCCCCGCACCCGGGTGGCGACGTCGAGATCGGTGTAGCCCAGGAACGGCACCTCGCCGGTCTCCCGCAGCTCGCGGTAGGCCTCGGTGCTCTGCAGACCACCCTTCTTGGCCTTCGCGTCCGCGCGGGCGCGGTCCTTCTGCTCCTTCATGAGCGCGTCGAACTTCGCGCGGTCGACGGTGAGGCCCTGCTCCGCCGCCATCTCCATGGTGAGGTCGATCGGGAAGCCGTACGTGTCGTGCAGCTGGAAGGCCTTGTCGCCCGGCAGCTCGGTCGCCTTCTCGCCGCGCGCCTTGCCGACCGCGGTGTCGAACATCGTCGTGCCCGACTGGAGCGTCCGGCGGAAGGTCTCCTCCTCGACCTCCGCGGCCCGGGAGACGCGCGGCCATGCGTCGTCGATGTCCGGGTAGGAGACGCGCATCAGGTCGCGCGAGACGGGCAGCAGCTCGCCGAGGACCGGGTCGCCGACACCCAGCAGGCGCATGGCGCGGATGACGCGGCGCAGCAGGCGCCGCAGCACGTAGCCGCGCGCCTCGTTACCGGGAGTCACGCCGTCGGTCATCAGCATCAGGCCGGAGCGGACGTGGTCGGCGATCACCCGGAAGCGCACGTCGTCGACCGGGTCCTCGCCGTAGCGCTTGCCCGACAACTCCGCGGCCCTCGCGATGACGGGGTACACCTCGTCGATCTCGTACATGTTCGCAACGCCCTGCTTCAGCAGCGCGACGCGCTCAAGGCCGGAGCCGGTGTCGATGTTCTTGCTCGGCAGCGGGCGCAGGACGTCGAAGTCGTCCTTCGCGCGCACAGCGGACAGCTCCTCCTGCTGGAACACGAGGTTCCAGATCTCGAGGAAGCGGTCCTCGTCGGCCTCCGGGCCGCCGTCGGCACCGAACTCGGGGCCGCGGTCGATGTAGATCTCGGAGCAGGGTCCGCCCGGTCCGGGAACGCCCATGTGCCAGTAGTTGTCCTTCAGCCCGCGCTCCTGGATCCGTTCGCGCGGGATACCCACCTTCTGCCAGAGATCGATCGTCTCTTGGTCGCCGAAGAGCGCGGTCACCCAGACCTTCTCCGGGTCGAAGCCCCAGCCGCCGTCAGCCTCGCTGCCGGTGACCAAATCCCAGGCGAGCGAGATCGCTCCCGCCTTGAAGTAGTCGCCGAACGAGAAGTTGCCCAGCATCTGGAAGAACGTGCCGTGGCGCGTCGTCTTGCCGACGTCGTCGATGTCGAGCGTACGGACACACTTCTGCACGGAGGCGGCGCGCGGGAACGGCGCCGGCTCGTCGCCGAGGAAGTAGGGCTTGAACGGCACCATGCCGGCGTTGACGAATAGCAGCGTCGGGTCGTTGTAGAGCAGCGACGCGCTGGGCACGACCGTGTGGTCGTGGCGCGCGAAGAAGTCGATGAACCGGCTCCGGACTTCGGAGGTCAACATGTTTCGGTGTCCTTGTATGTCAGTCGTTGGTGGCGGGGATGTTCAACTCGGCGCGGAGTTCGGCCTCCCGCTCAGCCATGGCGGCACGGAAGGTGCCGACGAAGTCACCTAGGTTCGCGGCGGCCTTCTTGCCCTGCTGCTCTACCTGCTCAGCGACGCCCGCGGGCGTCAGCTTGCGGTAGAGCTCCTTGCCCTTGAGGACGACGACGACGGTCAGCGCCACTCCGACGAGCAACCAGAAGAGGTTCCTCACGAGGCCTTCCTCCCCTTGGCCGCCTTGCCGCCCTTCACGGCCTTGCGGAGGCCGTAGGTGAAGGCTGCGGTCTTGACGAGCGGGCCGCCGAGCGTGGCGGCGAACAGCGTCGAGAGCTGCGCGGCGTTCTCGGTCACGACCGTCGCATGGGCCGAGGCGCGCGCGGCGTCGGTGGTGACGACGCTGAGCTTCGCCAGCTCGTCATTGGTGGCGACGACGGTGCCCTTCAACTCCTGAAGGATGGGGACGCTGTTGTTGCCGAGGTCGCGGACGGCGATCCGCGTCTCGTCCAGCACGCGGCCGAGCTTCAGCAGCGGCACGGCGGCGAGCGCCACGAGGACGCACAGGGCGATCGCGGCGATAAGGCCGGCAACTTCTCCAACAGACATGGGCGTAACTGTAGCCGACCGGTTACGGGTTGAGCAGGTTGCGGAGGGCTGTGACGCGCTCGGAAATGACCGCCTCCTGGCCGTTCTCGGTCGGGTGGTAGTACTGCGCGCCCACCAGGTCCTCGGGCAGATAGGTCTGGGCGACGACGCCGTGCGGGTAGTCGTGCGGGTACTTGTAGCCCTCGCCGTGGCCGAGCTTCGCAGCCCCCGAGTAGTGGGCGTCGCGCAGGTGGGGCGGGACGAGGCCGCCCTTGCCCGCGCGCAGGTCCGCGGTCGCCTCGTTCAGCCCCATGTAGGCCGCGTTCGACTTCGGCGCCGTCGCGGCGGCGACCGTGGCGTGGGCCAGCGTGATCCGCGCCTCCGGCATCCCGAGCAGCTGCACCGCCTGAGCCGCGGCCACGCACGTCTGCAGCACGCCGCTAGCGGCCATGCCGATGTCCTCGGAGGCCGAGATCATGAGCCGCCGTGCGATGAACCGCGGATCCTCACCCGCCTCCAGCATGCGGGCGAGGTAGTGGAGGGCGGCATCGACGTCTGACCCGCGGATCGACTTGATGAAGGCGCTGATGACGTCGTAGTGCTGGTCGCCGTCGCGGTCGTAGCGCACGGCCGCACGGTCGGCCGACGACTCGACGGCGGCCTGGTCGATGGTGTCGGTGCCTCGCGCCTCCGCGGCCGCCGCGGACTCCTCGAGATAGGTGAGGACGCGGCGGGCGTCGCCTCCCGCGAGGCGCAGCATCTGATCGCGCGCGTCGTCGTCGAGGGTGTACTTCTCCCCCGCCGCCGTCCTCAGCCCGCGCTCGTCGTCGAGGGCGCGGTCGATGAGGGCAACCAGGTCCTCGGTGGTCAGCGGTTGCAGCCGCAGCAGCAGCGACCGGGAGAGCAGCGGGGAGATCACGGAGAACGACGGGTTCTCCGTCGTCGCGGCGATGAGCGTGACCAGGCGGTTCTCGACGGCTGGCAGCAACACGTCCTGCTGCGCCTTGGAGAAGCGGTGCACCTCGTCGACGAACAAAACGGTCGCGCTGCCGCGGGCGAGCTGACGGCGCGCCTCGTCCAGCTCCGCACGCACCTCGCGCACCCCGGCCGTGACAGCGGAGAGTTCGACGAACCGGCGGTTCGTAGCACGCGACACGACCGACGCGATGGTGGTCTTGCCAACGCCGGGCGGACCCCACAGGAACACCGACATCGGCTGCCCGTCCGCGAGTCGTCGCAACGGCGATCCCGGGGCGAGCAGATGCTGCTGTCCGACGATCTCGTCGAGGGTCCGCGGCCGGAGGCGCACGGCCAACGGCGCCTGGGGGTTCGCGGCGTCGCTCAGCGACCCGCCCCGCTGCGCTGGTTGCGGATCGACGTTGCCGAACAGGTCTATGCTCATCGGACGCAATCTACCCCTCCCGTCACGAAAGCATTGATGTCGCCAGACCTAGGTAGCCGCTTCTCCAAACGGCGCCGCATCGCAATCATCGTCACCCTCGGGCTGCTGACGGGCCTCGGCCCGTTCACGATCGACCTCTACCTGCCCGCCTTCCCCGCCCTGAAGGGCGACCTCGGCATCACCGACGCGCAGGTCCAGGTCACGCTCTCTGCCACCACGCTGGGCTTCGCCCTCGGACAGCTGGTGATCGGCCCCTGGAGCGATCGCATAGGACGCCGGATCCCGCTGATCGTCGCCAGCTCGCTGCACGTCGCGGCCTCCGTGCTCGTCGCCATCGCGCCCAACGTCGAGTTCCTGACAGCGATGCGCGCCCTGCAGGGCATCGGCGCGGCCGGGGGCGCCGTCGTCGCCATGGCGATGGCCCGCGACCTGTTCGACGGCCGCGCGCTCGTGAAGACGCTAGCGAGGCTCTCGCTGATCTCCGGCCTCGCCCCGATCCTCGCGCCCATCATCGGCTCCGTGCTGGTGAGCATGATGAGTTGGCGCGGGGTGTTCTGGGCCCTCGCCCTCTACGGCGCGGTCATCATCGCGCTCGTGCTGCGGTTCACCGTCGAGACCCGCCCTCCCGCCGAGCGCACCCGCGGCGGAATCGGTCCGCTGCTCCGCTCCTACCGCACCGTGGTCTCCGACCGGATCTTCGTCGGGGCGTTGCTGACGGCGGCGTTCGGCTTCGCGGGGCTCTTCAGCTACGTCTCCACGTCGTCGGTCCTGCTGCAGGAGGTCTACGGGCTGTCCGCGCAGGGCTTCGGCGCCGTGTTCGCAACCTGCTCCGTCGGCATCTTCGCAGGCATCCAGGCCGGCGCGCGGCTCGCCCTCCGTTTCGGATCGCAGTGGATGATTGCCTGGGGCAACACGCTGATGATCGTCGCCGCGTCGGGCGTGGTGGCCGTCGGGTTCGTCGACGGCCCGCTGTTCGCGCTTGTGCCTTTCATGTTCGCCTACACGCTGGGCGTCGGCTTCTGCATACCGAACAACAACGTGCTCGCGCTGCAGCGTCACCGCACGGCTTCGGGTGTCGCGGCCTCGCTGATGGGGTCGTCCAGCATGCTGGCAGGCAGCCTCGTCGGCCCGATCATCGGCTCGTTCGAGCTGAACGACGCCACCCCTATGGGCCTCGCGATGCTGATCTGTGCCGTGCTGGCGGGCGCCTCCCTTTGGCTGGTGCTCCGCCCCCACCGGTTCTCTACCGCTGGTTAGTCCTTCTTCGGCTCCGGCTTGGCGTCGACGCCCGCCTCCTTGCGCTGCTGCGCGGTGATCGCGGCCGGCGCCTCGGTCAGCGGATCGAAGCCGCCGCCGCTCTTCGGGAACGCGATGACGTCGCGGATCGAGTCGAAACCGCCGAGCAGCATCACGAGGCGGTCGAGGCCGAACGCGATGCCGCCGTGCGGCGGGGCGCCGAACGAGAACGCGTCGAGGAGGAAGCCGAACTTCTCCTGCGCCTCCTCCGCGCCGATGCCCATGACGTCGAACACCCGCTCCTGCACGTCGCGGCGGTGGATACGGATCGACCCGCCGCCCACCTCGTTGCCATTGCAGACGAAGTCGTAGCCGTAGCTGAGCGCCGAGCCGGGGTCGGTGTCGAACGTGTCAAGCGACTCGGGCTTCGGCGAGGTGAACGCGTGGTGCACGGCCGTCCACTTACCGCCGCCGACGGCGACGTCGCCCGCCTTCTCCGCGTCGGCCGTCGACTTGAACATGGGCGCGTCGACCACCCAGAGGAAGCTCCAGGCATCCTCAGGGATGAGGTCGCAGCGGCGGCCGATCTCCAGACGGGCAGCGCCGAGCAGCTCCTGCGACTGCTCGCGGGCGCCGGCGGCGAAGAAGATCGCATCGCCAGGGTTGGCGCCCATGGCCTCGGCGATACCCGTGCGCTCGGCCTCCGAGATGTTCTTGGCTACAGGGCCGCCCAGCTCGCCGTCGTCGCCGACTGTGATGTAGGCGAGGCCGCGGGCGCCGCGCTGCTTCGCCCACTCCTGCCAGGCGTCGAACTGGCGGCGCGGCAGAGACGCCCCGCCGGGCATGACGACGCCGCCGACGTAGTCCGCCTGGAATACGCGGAACGGGGTGTCGGCGAAGAACGCGGTGAGCTCGCGGATCTTGAGGTCGAAGCGGAGGTCGGGCTTGTCGGAGCCGTAGTCGTTCATCGCGTCGTGCCAGGTCATCCGCGGCAGCGGCGTACTCATCTCGACGCCGATCAGGCGCCAGCACGCGGCCATGACCTCTTCGGCGAGCCCGATGACGTCGTCCTGGTCAACGAAGCTCATCTCGATGTCGAGCTGAGTGAACTCCGGCTGGCGGTCGGCGCGGAAGTCCTCGTCACGATAGCAGCGCGCGATCTGGTAGTAACGCTCCATGCCCGCCACCATGAGCAGCTGCTTGAACAGCTGCGGGCTCTGCGGCAGCGCGTACCACTTGCCCGGGTGCAGACGCGCGGGGACGATGAAGTCGCGGGCGCCTTCCGGGGTCGAGCGGGTCAGCGTCGGGGTCTCGATGTCGTAGAAGTCGCGCTTGGCGAGCACCTCGCGGATGGTGTGGGTGACGCGCGAGCGCAGCACGAGGGCCTCGTGCTGGCGCGGCCGGCGGAGGTCAAGGTAGCGGTGGCGCAGGCGGGAGTCCTCGCCCACGTTCGTGCGCTCGTCGATCTGGAACGGCAGCGGCGAGGCGGGGTTCAGGACCTCGAGCTCCCGGATGGCCACCTCCACCTCACCGGTGGGGATGTTCGGGTTCACGTTCTCGGGCGTGCGGGCGTCGACGACGCCGGTCACCTTGATGCAGAACTCGTTGCGCAGGTCGTGGATGCCCGCCGACTCGAGGTACTCGTCGCGCACGACGATCTGGCAGATGCCCGAGGCGTCGCGCAGGTCGATGAAAGCGACACCGCCGTGGTCTCGCCGCTTCGCCACCCATCCGGCGAGGACGACCTCCTGGCCGACGTTCTCAGCGCGTAGCGTTCCTGCTTCGTGGGTGCGGATCACGGCATATTCCTTTCGTCGTCGGCCGCATAGACGGTGCGGCTCGCGACGGCCATGGTATCCGGGAGGCTCTACTCCTGCCGAATCTCTCGTTCCTGCTTGATCTCGCGGAGAGCCTCGACCGAGCGCTTCGCGGCGGCCACCAGCGGGGCGCCGAGGATCATGCCGAGGATGCCCGCGATGGTGCCGCCGACAAGGGTCGCGAGCAGCACCGCGACGGGGTGGAGCTTGAGCGAGGAGCCCAGCGCCCAGGAGCTCACGGCGCTCTGGATGGTGCCGTTGGACACCAGCAGAGACAGCGCGACGATGCCCGCCGCGGACGCGCCGCCCGTGCTGAATGCGATCAGGACGGCGAACGCGCCGGTCAGCCAGGCGCCGATGAACGGAATGAACGAGAGGAAGAAGTAAAGGATGAAGATCGGCACCGCGAGCGGCACCCGCAGCAGGAGCAGCGGGATCATGAAGATCGGCGCGGTGATCAGCGCCGTGATGCCGATGCCCTTGAAATAGCCGCGGATGGACTCCTTCGCCGCGATGGTCACCTCGGCCACCGCGCGCGCGTCGAGGTGCGTGACCTTTGCCAGCCATTCGGGGAATGTGCGGGCGTCGCGCAGCACGAAGAAAAGGAAGAAGATCGCGAAGAAGGCACCGATCCCGAAGGACACGGCCCCGGAGAACGTGCCCGACACCGCGCCGAGGATGCCTTGGCTGACGCGCGGCGCATAGTCCTGGACGGCCACCCGCCCGCGCTCGAGCCAGATCTCGTCGATGTCGAGGCTCTTGCCCCATTGGACGAAGGACTCCCATCCGAGCACGAGCTGCGCGGAGATCTCGGGCAGCTGCTTGAGGAAGCCCCAGATGACGATCGCGACCATGCCGATCCCGACGAGAACGGCGGTCAGCAGCGAGACGACGGTGGCGAGCGTCGCAGGCAGTCCGCGCCGCTCCAGCCACTCGACCAGCGGTTCGAGGACGGTGCCGAGGATGACGGCGATCACGAGCGGGACGACGATTCCGCGGATCGCCCCGATCGCCATCGCGATCACGACGACGAGCGCGATGATCCCGAGGAGCGCCCAGCTGCTTCTCCCCAGCCGCCGCAGCCGCACGTCGTCCACGTTGATCCCCTCGTCGGTACTGCGGCGAGGATCCCCTCGTCGGTACGGCAGCGACCGGACGCCCCGGCCGTCAGCCACACCCTAATGGCGCGCACCCCCGCGCCGCTCCCCCTATGCAGCCCCATCCCCCTCTTGTGGGGGTCGACGGCGTAGGCCGCGTCGACTCCGGGCCCTCCAGCCAGTTAGGAGGGAGATGTTTGTTGGTAGACCAACAAACATCTCCCTCCTAAGGCACTGGGCAAGCAGAGTCGCGAACTCGCCCACGCCGCACCCACTCGCTCCTTGAGCCAGACCCCGGCGCGAACGTCCACATCGCTCCTTGAGCCAGACCCCCGCGCGAAACGTCCACATCGCTCCTTGAGCCAGACCCCCGCGCGAAACCTCCACATCGTTCGTTGAGCCGGGCCCCCGCGCGAAGCGCCAGGCCCGCGTCGAAACGTCCCGCGCCCGACCGCATACACGACCACCCGACCCGATCCGACGCTAACTGGCCGTTCCGGGAGAGATCCCTCCCAGAACGGCCAGTTAGCGTTCATTCCTCTCGGTCAGCCGAGTACCACGCGCCTCAGGCAACCTTCCTCGTCGCCGCCGAGACCTTCGAGGCGGTGGTGTAGCCGGACTTCTTGCCGGTCACCTTGACGGTGATCTTCTTGCCCTTATCCGCCTTCTTGAGCTTGTAGGTCGACTTCGTCGCCCCCTTAACAGCCTTCCCGTTCCGCAACCACCGATACGACAGCTTCACCGTCACCGGCTTCCACACCCCCGCCTTGACGGTGAGCTTCTTGCCCACCTTCGCAGTTCCGCTGATCTTCGGCTTCGGCGTCGCCGACAACGTCCCGGCCTTGACCTTCTTCGTCACAGCCGACATCTTCGTCACCGTGATGTAGCCCGACTTCCTCCCACTCACCTTCACCGAGATCGTCGCGCCCTTGTCCGCCGCCGTCAGCTTGTATGTCTGACCGGTCGCCTTCGCGATCTTCTTCCCCGACCGGTACCACTGATACGACAACACCACCCCGGAAGGCTTCCACTCCCCCGCTGCGGCGGTGAGCTTCTTCCCCACCTTCACGGACCCAGTGATCACCGGAACAGGAGTCGCGGTCAGCTTCTTCACCGACGGCGTCGTAGGCTCCGGACTCGGCGACGGCGCCGCGGACACGGCCGCTGTCTGCGCCGACGTCTTGCTCACCGTCACGTACCCGGCCTTCGCCCCGGTCACCTTCACCGAGACCTTCGCACCCACATCCTCCGACGTCAGGGTGTAACTCGCCTTGGTCGCACCCGAGATCGTCTTGCCGTCGCGCAGCCACTGGTAGGCCAGAGTCACCGGAGCAGGCTTCCACTCCCCAGAGTTCACGGCGAGAGTTTTCCCGACCTGAGCCACGCCGCTGATCTGAGGAGCAGGTGACGCAGTCAGCGGCAGTTTCACCGGCCGACCAGACGAGTCTCCGGGCAGGGCCACCTGAAGCGCACCGCTGGTGAGCCTGGTCCACCCGCCATGCATGCCCTGCTTGCCGTTCACGACACCATCTCCATGAAGCGTCACATAGAACACGCCGCCAGCAGGATCTGACGAGACCGAGACCTGCTGCGCGCCATCAGTGAGCCTCGTCCAGGCGCCGTTCATGCCCTGCTTGCCATACACAACACCAGCGCTATTCACCTGACCCACGAAAAGCCCGTTGCGAGAATCGGAGGCGATCGCAACCTGCTTCGCGCCCTCAGTGAGCGTGGTCCATCCACCATGCATTCCCTGCTTGCCGAGAACGACTCCGTTCCCGTGGAGCGTTGCGTAGAAGACGCCATTCGCCGGATCCGACGTCACCGCGATCTGCTTAACGCCACTGGTCAGCTTGGTCCACTCACCATTCATTCCCTGCTTACCGCGCACAACCCCATCGCCGTAGAGCACACCAACAAAGAGTCCGTTCTTCGCGTCGGAGCTGATCGCCACTTGCTCTGCACCATCCGTAAGGCGAGTCCAGCCGCCATGCATCCCCTGCTTGCCGTAGACGACGCCATCCTTCTCCTTGACTATCGCTACGAAGAGACCATTCACCGAGTCAGATGCGATCGAGAACTGTTTCACACCACTGCTGAGAGTCGTCCAGCCACCATGAAGACCCTGCTTCCCACGAAGCGTTCCATCCGATGCGAGCGCGCCATAGAACAGACCGTTCACCGGGTCGGACGCCACGGCCGTCTGGATCACCGACGAGGTCTCCTTGACCCACTCGCCGTGCATCCCCGACTTTGCGAAAGCCTCCCCACTCGACTTCACTGCCGACAAGTAGTACGGACGCCCTTCCTGACCGGACGGACTCGGTACGGAACCTCCGTTGAACCGGATGAAGTTGTCAGGCCAAGCCGCCTGATTGCGCTTGCCACCCCCGCCGAAAATGCCGCGCCCCGACATGCTGACGTACCCGTTCCACTCGTATCCCGTCTCGGAGATCGCGAACTGCGAGCCGTCAGCGCTCACCCACTCTACGTAGGCGACGTGTCCGTAGTTCCACTGCGCAACGTCACCAACCCGCGGAGAGTTCCCAGACCCTGCGAAGACATGCAGGCCTTTCGCTCGTGCGTTGGTCGCCCAGTTGGACGCGTCGCCAAGGTTCCCTGGATTTTGGAAGCCGTTCGCGCTCAACCTGAATGCCGCATAGTTCGTGCAGTTGTTGCCATATGCATCCACGGGGTAGTTCCAGGCTCGCTGACCCGTGTAGCCCCACTGAGACACACAGCTCTGGTTCCGCGTCGCGTAGCAGTGACTGAACGGCGGCGAGTCGGCGCGTGCTGGTGTGGGCACCGCGATGCTCCCGACCACCGCGAGCGCCAGCGCCACCCACACCGCGACCCAGCGACTCGCCACCGCTCGCCGCTGGCCCTCGACCGCAACGTCGTCCACCTTGACCATGTCCCACCCCTTCATCAAACGACCCAACTTGCGGGTACCGCCTGACACTCTCCCAGACGCTTACCCCGCCCTGCAAGAGAATCGACCTACTCCATACGACTCCGTACACCCAGACAAGAGCATTCACGCGGCGGACAGCGTCCGTGTCCTCAACAGTGACGACACGGACGAATCGTGGTCGAGTACACGAAACAAGCGCGGGACCTTTCGACACGCGCCCGGCGCTTCGCGCGAGGGCGCGGCTCAAGGAACGGCCGCCACAGTCTGGGCGCATCGCGCCCGGGGTCCGGCTCAACTCAACGAGCGACGGCACGCCCCTTCGGCGCGGCTCAGGAATGAGGGTCGGGCCTCACCGTCGGGCGGCGGCAACACCGACAACGTCAACGTGGCTGCAAACGTTCGATCCACACAGCCAGTCCGGTTAACGTGAACGTCAAAGTCAGCATGCTGACTTTTGCCGCCACGATAATGCCGTCGCCGGGACAGATCGAAGGTATGCAGCCACACTAAC
Source organism: Tessaracoccus sp. (assembly GCF_016714275.1). Taxonomy (GTDB): domain Bacteria; phylum Actinomycetota; class Actinomycetes; order Propionibacteriales; family Propionibacteriaceae; genus Arachnia. Next base: position 102,856 of record NZ_JADJNP010000002.1, read on the forward strand.
CCTGAACTGGCGTCGCGGGAGCCGGTGAGACGCCGTTGGCGCACCGAGCGAACCCCGACACCGGCGGTCCTGAGAGAGTTGTCGGGCGGCGCGTCGAAGAAAGCCCACCCCGCACGCGACGGCGAGACAGACCTCCGCCCCTGCGCTGAATGCGCCGCCCGGGAACTCTCTCAGCACCGCTACACCGGCCTCGGCCAAGTCCTCAGACCGGGTGCCAGTCATTGGTTTCGACACGAGTCGCGGTCGACTCCGTCGACGCATCTCGGCTCAACCAGCGGTGATCGGCGAGGGACCTTTCGACACGCGCTGCGTCGCTGCGCTCCTTCGGCGCGGCTCAAGGAACGAAGCTGACGCGGGACCTTTCGACACGCGCTGCGTCGCTGCGCTCCTACGGCGCGGCTCAAGGAACGAAGCTGACGCGGGACCTTTCGACACGCGCTGCGTCGCTGCGCTCCTACGGCGCGGCTCAAGGACCGAAGCTGACGCGGCACCTTTCGACACGCGCTGCGTCGCTGCGCTCCTAGAGCGCGGCTCAAGGAACGAAGCTGACGCGGCACCTTTCGGCGCGGCTCAAGGAGCGGTGATCGTCGGGTGGAGGTCGACGGCGGGCGGGGTCCAGGCGTCGGGCGAGGCTGGGGCCTGGGCCCCTGTGCGGATGTCCTTGACCGAGTCGTCGTAGCCAGCACCGAACCAGACGAAGGGGATGCCGCGGCGCTCGGCGAAGCGGATCTGCTTGCCGAACTTGTCCGCCTTCGGCGCCACCTCGACGGCGACACCACGGGAACGGAGCCGGGCGGCGACATCAATCGCCTGCTCGCGGGCCTCCTCGTTGTCGACGGCGACCAGCACCGCCGACGGAACCGATCGCGACGCCGTCAACGCGCCCTTGCCGATCAGCGGGGCCAGGATGCGCGTGATGCCGAACGAGTACCCGACGCCTGGGAAGGTCGTCTTGCCGTCGGTCGCGAGCGAGTCGTAACGGCCGCCGCTGGCGACCGAGCCCAGCCGCTCCGAGCCGACGAGCAGCGTCTCGTAGACGGTGCCCGTGTAGTAGTCGAGGCCGCGCGCGATCCTCAGGTCGACGACCACCCGGTGGGGAACCGAACGGCGCGCGACGCGGATCAGCGAGGACAACTCCTCCAAGCCCGCGTCCAGGAGCTCATGCGAGACACCCAGAGCGCGCACCTCGTCGACGAACGACTCGTCGGCCGCGGAGATGCCCGCGAGCCGGACGCACGCATCGGCCTGCGCCGCGCTCAGACCCACCTCTGAGGTCAGCAGTTCCGTGACAGCAACGGGCCCGATCTTGTCGTATTTGTCCACGCGCTGCAGGACGGCGTCGGGCTGCTCGATCCCCAGCCCGCGGTAGAACCCCTCGGACAGCTTGCGGTTGTTGACGCGCAGGCTGACGGGCGGCAGGCCGAGGTCGCGGTGCAGCTTCTCGAACACGTCCAGCGCGACGAGCGGGATCTCGACGTCGTGGTGCGCCGCGAGCGTCCCTTGGCCGACGATATCGATGTCGGCCTGCGTGAACTCCCGGTAGCGCCCCTCCTGGGGGCGCTCCCCGCGCCATACCTTCTGGATCTGGTAGCGCCGGAACGGGAAGGCGAGGTGGCCCGAGTTCTCCAGCACGTAGCGCGCGAACGGCACGGTGAGGTCGAAGTGCAGGCCTAACTCGTCGGCGTCGCCTGCCTCGGCGTGCAGCCGCCGCACGACGTAGATCTCCTTCTCGATCTCGCCCTTGCGCGACAGCTGCTCCAGCGGCTCGACGGCGCGCGTCTCGATAGGCGCGAACCCGTGCAGCTCGAACGTCGACCGTACGACGTCGAGGACGCGGTTCTCGACGATGCGCCCAGCGGGCAGGAACTCGGGAAAACCGCTGAGCGGCTTAGGGCGGGCCAAGGCGGGACCTCACAGGCTGTAGGGCTGCAGGAACGGGTTCGTCGCCAACTCCGCCGCCATGGTCGTCGGCTCCCCGTGGCCCGGCAGCAAGGTGCGGTCCGCAGGGAAGAGCTGGGCGATGCGCCGCAGCGACTCGCGCATCGCGGACATGCTACCGCCCGGCAGATCGGTACGCCCGATCGTGCCGGCGAACAGCACGTCGCCGGTGAACGTGACGGAGACGTCGTCCCGAGTGACCGTGAGCAGGGTCGAGCCTCTCGTGTGCCCCGGGGCGGCGCACGGCTCCACCCGAAGCCCCGCCAGTTCGACGGTGCCGCCGTAGGCGCGGACGTCACCGACCCCGGGCGCGACCTCGCTTCCGGTCAGCTGCCGCATCAGCACGGACCCCTGCGCACCGAGCCCGTCCCCAGGCCGCGTGATGAGGTGCTGATCCGCGGTGGCGAGGTAAAGCGGGATGCCGTAGTCGGCGGCGAGCAGGTGTGCGTCGCCGATGTGATCGAAGTGTCCGTGCGTCGCCAGCAGCGCCACCGGGGTCGCGCCCAGCCGGATGAGCGCCTCGCTCACCGGGCCTGCCGCCGTCACGCCAGGGTCGACGATCACGCACTCCGTCGCACCCTCGAAAGGCACAACAACGTAACAATTCGCCTGCCAGGGGGACACGGTGATGGGCTGAACACGCACAACTCCAGCCTATCCGGCTAGATTGTGCGCATGAGCGAACAGCAAGCGCCCGCTGACTTCGGCCGCGTCGACGCCGACGGCACGGTCTACGTCATCCAGGGCGGCGCCGAACGAAGTGTCGGGCAGATCCCCGATTCGACCCCTGAAGAAGCCTTGGCGTTCTACGTGCGCCGCTTCGAGAACCTCGCCGCAGAGGTCGGGCTCCTCGAGTCCCGGGTCGCGGCCCAGGCGATGTCGCCGGAAGAGGCCAAGTCCGCGATCGCGACCGCCAAGAACAACGCGGCCACGGCGAACGCCGTCGGAGACCTCGACGGCCTCGTGGCCAGGCTCGACGCGTTGGCGGAGAAGCTCCCCGCGCAGGTGGAGGCCCGCAAGGCCGCTCGTGCCGAGCAGCACGCCGCGACCGCGGCCGCGAAGGAGGCCATGGTCGCCGAGGCCGAGGCGCTCGCGCAGGGCACCGACTGGCGCGGCGGCGTCGACCGCTTTCGCACGCTGCTCGACGAGTGGAAGGCGCTCCCCCGGATCGACCGCGCTACCGACAACGAGCTGTGGCATCGTTTCTCGTCCGCGCGCACGCACTACACGCGACGCCGCAAGGCGCACTTCGCGGAGTTGAACGAGCGCCGAGACAGCTCTAAGTCGCTGAAGGAGGCGATCATCGCCGAGGCCGAGGCACTCGCCGACTCGACCGACTGGGGCCCGACCTCCGGCGCGTTCCGCGACCTGATGCAGCGCTGGAAGGCCGCGGGCACCGCGCGCCGCTCCGAGGACGACGCGCTGTGGGCGCGCTTCCGCGCCCTGCAGGACCAGTTCTTCGATGCCCGCACCACTGCCCAGAGCGCGGTCGACGGGGCGCAGTCGGAGAACCTCGCCGCCAAGCAGGCGCTGCTCGCTCAGGCTGTCAAGGACCTCGAGGGAGTCACCGACGTCGACGCTGCGAAGGCGCTCCACCGCGAGTTCCTCTCGAAGTTCAACGACCTCGGCCACGTGCCGCGCCAGGCGATGCGCGACCTTGACAATAAGGTCCGCGCGCTGGGAGACAAGGTCGCAGAGCTCGAGGCCGAGGAGTGGCGCCGCACGGATCCCGAGGCCCGCAGACGAGCGGAGGACACCGTCGCGATGTTCGAGGCGCAGATCGCGAAGCTGCAGACAGACCTGGCCGCGGCCGAGGCCAAGGGCGACGCCCGCAAGGCGAAGGATGCAGCCAAGTCGATCGAGACCTACGCCAGCTGGCTCGACCAAGCTCGCGTGACCCTCGCGGAGTTCACCAAGTAGGGTCAACCCGCGACGCGGTAGACGTCGTAGACGCCCGGGACCCGGCGCACCTGGTTCAGCACGTGCTGCAGGTGCTTCGGGTCCTGCGATTCGAAGGTGAACTTGCCGGAGAACTGGCGGTGCTTGTTCGTCGTGATGTTCACGCTCAGGATGTCGACATGCTGCTCGGACAGCGCCGCGGAGACGTCGGAAAGCAGCCGGGCGCGGTCGATGCCCTCGATCTGGATGGTCACCAGGAACGCGGCGTTCTGGTCGATGCCCGCCCACTTCACGCCGACGATCCGCTCGGGCTCCTTCATCAACGCCGGCGTGTTCGGACAGTCGGCGCGGTGCACGGAGACGCCGTCGCCGCGGGTGACGAAGCCGATGATGTCCTCGCCGGGCAGCGGGTAGCAGCACTTGGCGAGCTTGACGCTCATCGAGTCGTCCCCGTCGACGAGGATGTGACCTCCGTCACGGACGGGCCGACGGCGCTGCCGCACCACCACGTCCTCGGTGGCCGTGTCGACCGTCTCCTCCTCGCCGCCGTGCAGCTGTACAAGCTTCTCGACGACGGACTGCGAACCCAGGTGTCCCTCACCGATCGCGGCGTACAGCGCGGGGACGTCCTTGTGACCCAACTCGTTGGCGACAGCGGTGAGATTTTCCAGCGTGAGGAGCCGCTGCATCGGAACGCCCGTGCGGCGAAGGTCCTTCGCGAGCGCCTCCTTGCCCAGCTCGATCGCTTCGTCGCGGCGCTCGCGGGAGAAGTACTGGCGGATCTTCTGCCGGGCCCTGCTGCTGACCACGAAGCTCAGCCAGTCGCGGCTCGGGCCGGCGTCCTGCGCCTTCGTGGTCAGGATCTCGACCTTGTCGCCCTGCTGCAGCCTCGTGCTGAGCGAGACGAGACGGCCGTTGACCCGCGAGCCGATCGTCCGGTAGCCGACCTCGGTATGGACGGCGAACGCGAAGTCCACGGGCGTGGCGCCCACAGGCAGGGCCATCACCTCGCCCTTCGGGGTGAAGACGTAGATCTCGTCAGCATTGATCTCGAAAAGCACGGAGTCGAGGAACTCGCTGGGGTCCTCGGTCTCCTTGCTCATCACGCCCAGCTGATGCATCGCCCGCAGGCCCGCCTCCTCGGGCGTCACACCGTCGCGGAGGTCCGCCTTGTACTTCCAGTGCGCCGCGACGCCGTACTCGGCGCGACGATGCATCTCGTGCGTGCGGATCTGGAACTCGACCGGCTCGTTGTTCGCACCCAACACCGTCGTGTGAAGCGACTGGTACATGTTGAACTTCGGGACCGCGATGTAGTCCTTGAACCGGCCGGGAATGGGCTTCCAGCCGGCATGCACCACGCCGAGGACCGCGTAACAGTCCTTGACGTCGCCGACGAGGACGCGCAGGCCGATGAGGTCGTAGATGTCGCGGAAATCGCGGCCGCGCACCATCATCTTCTGGTAGATCGAGTAGTAGTGCTTCGGCCGCCCGTACACCGTCGCCTGGATCTTGTTCTCGGCGAGCATGCCCTGGAACTGCCCGATCAGGTCACGCAGGTAACGCTCCCGGCCCGGGGCCTGCTGCGCCACCATCTCGACGATCTCCTGGTAGACCTTCGGCTCGATCGTCGCGAACGAGAGGTCCTCCAACTCCCACTTGATGGTGTTCATGCCCAGCCGGTGGGCCAGCGGCGCGAAGATGTTCAGCGTCTCCGTCGCGATCCGCACCTGCTTGTCAGGCCGGAGATACGCGAGGGTCCGCATGTTGTGTAGGCGGTCGGCCAGCTTGATGACGAGGACCCGGACCTCCTCGGAGGTCGCCATGATCATCTTACGGATGGTCTCGGCCTTCGCGGTCTCGCCGTAGGTCAGCTTGTCCAGCTTCGTGACGCCGTCGACCATGCGGGCGACCTCGTCGGAGAACTCGGCGCGCAGCTGGTCGAGCGAGTAGTCGGTGTCCTCGACGGTGTCGTGCAGCAGCGCGGCGACGATGACGGGCTCGGTCATGCCGAGTTCGGCGAGGATGGTGGCGACGGCGAGCGGGTGCGTGATGTACGGGTCGCCCGACTTACGGGTCTGCCCCTCGTGGTACTTCTCGGCCACCCTGTAGGCACGCTCAAGCAGCGCGGTGTCGGCCTTCGGGTGGTTCGAGCGGACGATCCTGAACAGGGGGTCGAGCACGGCGGACTTGGAGCGGACGGCGCCCAAGCGCGCGAGCCGGTGACGCATCCGCAGGCGCGGCTGCTCCGGCCCGGTCACCAGCCGGGACGGCCCTGTCAGTGCTTCCTCCGCCATGGCGTGAGTCTAGTGCCGTTTTGGAGAGCTACTGTCGCTTAATCATCCTCGCCCGCTTAATCATCCTCGTCGCGGAGGAGGGCCTTCGTCGCGGTGGGGTGCGCTCGGCGCACGACAATCAACTCGTCGCCGACCTCGATCCGCGTCGCTGTCTTGTCGTAGAACCGACGCAGCGTCCCGTTGCGGATGATGCCGATCACGCGCTCGCCCTGCACCGCCGACGGCGGCTGCCCGATCTCCGTCGCCTCCGCGAGCCGCTGATGCACCTCGAGGCCCTCTCCGCCGGTCAGCATGTCCTGGATGATGGTGCCCATCTCGGGACCGATGGCCGAGAGCCCGAGGAGGCGCCCGACGGTCTCGGAGCTGGTGACCACCGACGACGCGCCGGACTGCCGCACCAACGGCACGTTCACCTGCTCCCGCACAGCGACGATCACGCCCGCCGTCGGGTTCAGCTGCCGCACCGTCAACGTGGCGAGGACGGCCGCATCGTCGCGATCGAGCGAGATGATGATCTGGCGCGCCTTGCTGACCTCGGCGCGTCTGAGCACGTCGCGGCGCGTCGCGTCGCCTTGGAAGGCGGCAAGGCCATCGGCGTTGGCCTCCTCCACGGCGACCGCGCTCCCGTCGAGCACGACGATCCTGTCCGCCCGCTCGCCCTGCCTACGCAGCGTGTTGACGGCGCTGCGGCCCTTCGTGCCATAGCCGATGACGACGACGTGGTTGCGCATCTTCTTCCTCCAAATCGCGTCACGGATGCTGCGGCTGCCCTGGTTAGCGAGCACCTCGATGGTGGTGCCGACGAGGACCACGAGGAACCCGATCCGCAAGGGTGTGATCAGCAGCGCGTTCAGCAGCCGGGCATGCGGCAGCACCGGGGTGATGTCGCCGTAGCCGGTGGTGGTGACGGTGACGGTCGCGTAGTAGAGCGCGTCGATGAACGACACGCCGTCGCCGGCGGTGTTGTCGACGTATGCGTCACGGTCGAGCCACACCAGCATGGTGGTGGTGAAAAGGAGCAGCAGGGCGAGCAGCGCGCGTCTGCCCAGCTCCTTGAAAGGGGAGCTCGCGATCCGAGGCAGGCTGACGAGGGAGAGGACTCCCCCGCGACCGCCTTGCTGGAGCTTGGCCATGGCCTCAGACTGTCACCAGGGCAGAGCACTTGTCGATGCCGGCCTCCGCCAGCCGGTCCCGGCCGCCGAGGAATCCCAGCTCCATGACGACGCTGACGTGAACGAGCTCGGCGCCCATCTGCTTCAGGAGCTCCGCCGTCGCGCCGACGGTGCCGCCGGTGGCGAGCACGTCGTCGACGACCAGCACCCGCGCCCCGGGGCGGATCGCGTCGCGGTGCATCGTGAGGGTCTCGTTGCCGTATTCCAGCTCGAAGCTGTGGCTGATGGTCTCGCCGGGCAGCTTGCCCGGCTTGCGGACCGGCACGAAGCCGGCGCCGAGCGCGAGCGCGACGGGGGCTGCGAAGATGAATCCGCGCGCCTCCATGCCCACGACGACGTCGATCCGCTCCGGCGCCCCGGTGACCAGCTCCGTGATGGCTGCCTGGAAGCCCCTCGGGGAGGCGAGCAGCGGCGTGATGTCCTTGAACACGACGCCCGGCTTCGGGAAGTCGACGACATCGCGGATCAGCGAGCCGACGAGGGCGCGGCGCTCCGCGCCCTCCCTGCTCACTTCTTGCCCTTGCGTTCAGCGCGCGTGGACGCGGTGCGTCGCTGCGTCCGGACCGTAGAAACGGTGGCCGCCGCCGAGCCGTCGCTCGTGACGTCGGCTTCCGTCAGCTCCGCGGCGTGTGCGCGCTTGTGCTCGGCGCGCGCAGCGCGGCGAGCGATCCGCTCCCGGTGCTCGACCATGTCCGGCTCGCGCTCGCGCAGCCACGCCAGCAGCGGGGCCGCGACGAACAGGGAGGAGTACGCGCCTGCGATCATGCCGACGAGCAGCGCGAGGCCGAGGTCGGCGAGCGGGCCCGACTGCAGCCAGGTGCCCGCGACGAACAGCGCCAGCACCGGCAGCACGCCGATCACGGTGGTGTTTACCGAACGGATCACGACCTGGTTGACCGCGAGGTTCGCCTGGTAGGAGTACGTCTTGTTGGTCTCGGTCAAGCCGCGGATGTTCTCGCGGATCTTGTCGAACACGACCACCGTGTCGTACAGCGAGTAGCCGAGAATGGTCAGCACGCCGATGATCGTTGACGGCGTGACCGTGAACCCCAGCAGGGCGAAGGCGCCGACGGTCAGCACGAGGTCATGGATCACCGCGACGATCGCAGCGATCGACATCTTCCAGTCCCGGAAGTACGCCGCGATCAGCAGCATCACCAGACCCATGAAGACGAAGAGGGCGACGAGGCCGCGCTGCGAGATCGTCTTCCCCCACGACGCGCCGATCGCGTTGTAGGCGACCTCCTCGGCCTGGACGCCCGCGATGTCGGCGACCGCGGCACGAACTACGGAGGTCTCTTCGGGGTTCAGCGAGCGGGTCTGCACCCGGATGTTGGTCTCACCAAGAGAGAAGACCTGCGCCTCGAGGTCCGCCACGTCGATCTCGGCGACCTTCTCGCGTACGTCGTCGACCGTGCCGGCCTTGATCGCCATCGGGGCCTGGAAGTCGGTGCCGCCCGTGAACTCGATGCCGAGGCTGAGGCCCCGGATCAGCACGGAGAGCACCGCGACGGCGACGATGACGCCGGAGACGATGAACCACAGCCTGCGGTTCTTCATGAAGTCGTAGCTCAGCTGGCCCGTGTAGAGCCGCCCGGCGATGCCTAGCTTCTTGCCTGTCATCAGGCCTCCTGCGGGGTCTGGGTGGCGGGAACGGGATCTGTCCTGCGGCGCAGCCGTCGGCCGAGCAGCGAGTCCTCCGTGACGCCCATGTGGGCGGCGTCGAGGCCGGACCACTTGTGGCCCTGGCCGAAGAACTTCGTGCGGCCCAGCATCTCGACGAGCGGCTTGGTGAAGAAGAACACGACGGCCAGGTCGATCAAGGTCGTGAGACCCAGGGTGAACGCGAAGCCGCGCACGGAGCCGATCGCGAGGAAGAACAGCACGACCGCCGACAGCAGCGACACCGCGTCCGAGATGACGATGGTGCCGCGCGCCTTAACCCAGCCCGAGCTGAGCGCGGACTTCAGGCTGCGGCCTTCGCGGATCTCGTCGCGGATGCGCTCGAAGTAGATGATGAAGGAGTCGGCGGTCACGGCGATGCCGACGATCGCGCCGGCGATGCCGGGCAGGTTCAGCGTGAAGCCCACCGCCGCGCCGAGCAGCACCATCACCGCGTAGGTGGCGGCGGCCGCGACGGCCAGCGACGCGACGACCACGATGCCCATGGCGCGGTAGTACAGGAACGAGTAGAGCGTGACCGCGAGCAGGCCGATCGCGCCGGCGATCATGCCGACCCTGAGCTGCTCGCCGCCCAGCGTCGCCGACACCGTCTCCACCTGGCTCGGCTCGAAGTTGAGAGGCAGCGAGCCGTACTTCAGGACGTTGGCGAGGTTGGCGGCGCTCTCGGCGGTGAAGCTACCGGTGATTGACGCCTGCCCGTTGGCGATCTGGACCTGCGGCTCCACCGCGGACTGGACGACGCCGTCGAGGACGATGGCGAAAAGGTTCTGCGGGCTGGTACGGGTCAGCAGGGCGCCCGTGAGCTCCTTGAACTGTGCCGCTCCGGCCGGCTTGAGGCTCAGCTGGACGGCGTAGGAAAGGTCGCCCTGCGGGATGCCGAACGACGCGGTCTCCAGCTCCGTGCCCATGACCGCGGTGGGGCCGAGCAGGTACTTCTGCACGCCGTCGGGGTCACAGGCGACAAGGGCGCGGGTCGGGTCGTCGTGGGTGGGATCACCGCAGGTGAAGTCGGCGAAGGCCGCCAGGTCTTCCTCGGTGGCCTCGTAGGCGAGGACATCCTCGATGCTCAGCTGCGCCGGCTCCTCGCCGTCCTCGCCCGGGGTGGGCTGAGGCGTCGGCTTGGCCGTCGGGGGCGCCGTCGGCAGGCCCGGCAGCTTCGGCTCGTCAGGATCCGTAGGCTCGGCCCCGGGACCCGTCCCTGCCCCCGCCTCCAGCACCGGGCGCATGCTCAGCTGCGCCGTCGCGCCGACAAGGTCGACGAGATCGTCGCGCGACACGTTGGGCGCGGAGACGACGATGTGACGGTCGCCCTGGACGGCGACGGTCGCCTCGCCGACGCCGAGGCCGTCGATGCGCTGCTGGATGATGTCGCGGGCGAGCTCCATCGACTCCATGGGGACCGTCTTGTTGGTCGCCTCGAGCGTGATGGTCTGGCCGCCCTGCAGGTCGAGGCCGAGGTTCGGCTTCCACGTGTTCGTGAGCGCCATGATCGCGTATAGCAGCACGATCACGAGCAGGAAGACAGAGAGGACGACCCCAGGTCGCCCCCGCTTGGCGGTGGTGGCCACAGTTAGTTCTTGTCCTCCGGGGCGGCGCCAGGCTCTTCGCCCTTCTCGGCCTCGGGAGTGGGGTCGAAGGTCAGGTTCTCCTCGACGAGCGACGACGCATCGTCCGGTACGTCATAGGCGGGCTCACCGTAGGTGGCCGGCTCCTCGTAGGAGGCAGGTGCCTCGTCGGCCTCATCGGTGAACTCGAACTCCTCGTCCTCAGGGAGGACCTTGCGCGCGACACTGCCCTTGAGGACGGTGATCTGCACGTCAGGGGCGAGCTCGACGATGAATTGCTTCTCGCCGGCGTGCGTGATGGTCGCGAAGACACCTGAGGTGAGGAGCACGCGGTCGCCGGGGGCGAGCTGCGAGCGCATCTCCTGATCCTTGCGCGCACGCTTCTGCTGCGGGCGGATCATCAGGAAGTACATGATCGCGAACAACGCGACCATCATGATAATGAAGTCCATGGAATTTACTCCGGTCGTGGTCGGGGCCACCGCTCAGGATAGCGGAGACTACAAGAAACGCTGATCCACCTCGCGGGGATCACTCCTCATCGAACAGGGCGGGCACCGCGGCGGGCGGCCGGATGCCGAGGTGCCGGTAGGCGGCCCGCGTGGCCACCCGCCCGCGCGGGGTGCGGAACATGAGCCCTTCCCGGATCAGGAACGGCTCCGCCACCTCCGAGACGGTCTCGATCTCTTCGCCGACGCTGAGCGCGAGCGTCGACAACCCGACGGGGCCGCCGTCGAAGAGCCGACACAGCGCGTCGAGCACGCCGCGGTCGAGGCGGTCGAGGCCGCGCTCATCCACCTCGTACAGCTCGAGCGCCGCCCGAGCGACCATCCGGTCCGCGACCGGATGCCGCTTGACCTGCGCGAAGTCCCGGACGCGGCGCAGCAGCCGGTTGGCGATGCGGGGCGTGCCGCGCGAGCGGCGGGCGATCTCCCCCTGGGCATCCGCGTCGATCGCGACGCCGAGCTTGCCCGCGGACGCCGCGACGATCCCGGCCAGGTCGGCCGGGTCGTAGAAGTCCAGCTGCGCGGTGAAGCCGAACCGGTCGCGCAACGGGCCGGGCAGCATGCCGGCGCGTGTGGTGGCGCCGACGAGCGTGAACGGCGGCAGGTCGATCGGGATCGCGGTCGCGCCGGGGCCTTTCCCCACGATGACGTCGACGCGGAAGTCCTCCATGGCCAGATAGAGCATCTCCTCGGCGGGCCGCGACAGGCGGTGGATCTCATCGAGGAAGAGGACGTCTCCCTCGTCGAGACCCGAGAGGATGGCCGCGAGGTCGCCCGCGTGCTGAATGGCCGGTCCTGACGAGATCCTCAGCCCGACGCCCAGCTCCACGGCGATGATCATCGCGAGCGTCGTCTTGCCGAGCCCGGGCGGGCCGGACAACAGGACGTGGTCCGGCGTCGAGCCGCGGTGGCGCGCGGCGTCCAGCACGAGGCCCAACTGCTCACGGACGCGGGGCTGCCCCTCGAACTCCGCCAGCGACTTCGGCCGGAGCGCCGCCTCGTAGTCGCCCTCCTCCGGCACCGGCGTTGGGTCCACTTCCGAATGCTGCATCACGGGACCTCCCTCACGACACGCATCAACGCCTCGCCAACGCGGTCAGCGCCGCCCGCATGAGCTGCGCGATGCCCACCGACGGATCGGCCTCGACGAGGTGCGCCACCTTGTCGCACGCGGCCTCCGCATCGCGGGCGGACCAGCCGAGGCCCTGCAACCCGTCGACGACCTGGCCGCGCCATGCGTCGTCGGCGACGGTCTCCGCGGGCAGCGAGTCGCCCTCCGCCTCCGAGGCGGCGAGCAGCGCCACCTTGTCCTTCAGCTCGATCACGATCTTCTGCGCGCCCTTGAGCCCGATCCCCGGGACGGCGGTGAGCCGCCGCACGTCCTCGGTCTGCACGGCGCGTCGGAAGTCGCCCGATCCCAGGACAGACACGATGGCCAGCGCGAGCTTCGGCCCGACGCCGGACGCGGTCTGCGCCAGCTCGAACGCGGCCTTCTCCCCCGGCGACCCGAACCCGAACAGCGTCAGCGAGTCCTCTCGCACCACCAGCGAGGTGTGCAGGGTGGTCTGCTCGCCCGGCCGCAGCGCGGCCGCGGTGCCGGGCGTCACGTGGACGAGCAGGCCGATGCCGCCCACCTCGACGACGCAGGACGTGGCCCCGGCCTGCAGGGTCGTGCCGGTCAGTTGCGCGATCATCGCTTCCCCTTGGCTGCCGCGACGGCCGCGGCGTAACGATTGGTTGCTCCCCCGCGCCACACCTGGCACACCGCGACGGCGAGGGCGTCGGCGGCGTCGGCGGGCTTCGGCGCAGCCTCGAGCCGGAGGATGCGGGTGACCATGAGCCCCACCTGGGCCTTTTCCGCGGTGCCGGAGCCGGTGACGGCCGCCTTCACCTCGCTGGGCGTGTGGAAGCTGACGTCGAGACCGCGGCGCGCGGCGGCGAGCGCGGCAACGCCGGAGGCCTGAGCGGTGTCGATCACGGAGTGCAGGTTGTGCTGCGCGAACACCCGCTCGATACCGACGGCCTCGGGCTGGTAGCAGTCGAACCACTCGTCCAGCCCCTCCTCCAGCGCGAGCAGCCGGCGTGCGATGTCGAGGCTGGCGGGCGTGCGGATGACGCCGACGGCGACCAGCCGCGGCGGACGGCCGACGGTGCCATCGACGATTCCCACGCCGCAGCGCGTCAGCCCGGGATCGATCCCGATCACCCGCATGGTGCCGCTGCTCAGTCCTCGGCCTCGAGCGCCTCGGCGACCTCGGGCGTCAAGTCCACGTTGGTGAACACGTTCTGCACGTCGTCGGAGTCCTCGAGCGCGTCGATGATGCGGAAGACCTTCTGCGCCACCTCGACCGAGTCGACCTGCTGGTCGAACGAAGCGACGAACTGCACCTCCGAAGAGTCGTAGTCAAGGCCCGCGGCCTCGATCGCCTTGCGCACCTCGACGGTGTCGTTCGGGTCGGCGAGCGCCTCCCAGACGTCGCCCTCGTCGCTGACCTCCTCCAGGCCCGCCTCGAGCGCCGCCTCCAGCAGGTCGTCCTCGCTCAGCTCGCCACCCGACTGCTTCTTGGGCACCGTGACGACACCCTTGCGGGAGAAGAGCCGCTGCACGGAGCCGACGTCGGCCATGGTGCCGCCGTTGCGGGTCACGGCCACGCGCACGTCGGACGCCGAACGGTTGCGGTTGTCGGTGAGGCACTCGATCAGGATGGCCACGCCCGCAGGGCCGTAGGCCTCGTACATGATGGTCTCGTAGTCCGCGGCGCCGGACTCCGCGCCAGACCCGCGCTTGACGGCGCGGTCGATGTTGTCGTTGGGGACCGAGGATTTCTTCGCCTTCTGGATGGCGTCGTACAGCGTGGGGTTACCGGACGGATCGCCGCCGCCCAAACGAGCAGCCACCTCGACGTTCTTGATGAGCTTCGCGAACAGCTTGCCACGCTTTGCGTCGATGACGGCCTTCTTGTGCTTTGTCGTCGCCCACTTGGAATGCCCGGACATCCGGTCCCCGCTTTCTCGTCTTCGTCACTCAGTCGTGGCGAAGCTTACACACTGGGTCAGACAAGGTCAGGCAACGACCTTGGTGAGCAGACCCACCGCATCGCGCGTGGCGTAGCCCAGGTCGGCGACCAGCCGGGACATCGCGAGACCGTCAGGGGTGTCGACGCCGATGCCGGCCTCAACGCACCCCGCGCCGTGCATGGTGCGCAGGCTGTGCGAGAGCAGCGCGAGCGCGACGCCGCGCCGCCGGTGCGCAGGGTGCACGCCGAAGCGCTCCGTCCAGCCCGCGGGGCTTCCGTCGTCGGCGAGATCCTCCGCGTTCATGGCGTACCCGACGACGACACCGTCGACGAGGGCGACAAAGGACCAATCTGCGCGGAAGTCCGCGTTGCCGGTGCGGCGGGCCCACTCCTCGGCGGTGACCTCACCGCCACCGATGGATGCGAAGCACAGGTTGTGCAGCTGCCGGACGTCCTCGGAGTGCCCCTCCGTGAACGGGACGACGGAGACGCCGGGGACGTCGCGAGCGAGCGGCGCGCGGTCGAGTCGCCGGACGAGGTCGTAGTAGTAGCGCTCCGCGGTAAAGCCATGCTGCTCCGCGGCACGCAGGAGGCCCTTCCTGCCGAGCTCCGCGTGGCAGCTGAGCCGCAGCGGGACTCCCGGGTGGTGGCGGTCGCGCCACGCCGAACCCACCGCCATCTGCCAACGCAGCACGCTGGTGCCGATCCCCTTGTGCCGGTGCGCGGGCAGCACCCCGCCGAAGAGGTAGAGGCGCAGCGGGTCGGTCGAGCCGAGGTGCAGCGCGCCGTAGGCGGTCAGCGTGTCGTAGTCGTCCCACCCGCCGATGGCGAGGCCGTCCTCCCGCAACGACATACCCGTCTCGGCATCGGCCGAAAGGCCCGAAAGCACGGACGTGTCGAGCAGCGTCAGCTGATCCCGCAGCTGCGCGAGCTCGTCCTCGTCGTCCGCGGTGAGCAGCCGCCACCTCAAGTGAGGCAGCGGTGTCGGGAAGGAGCTGTGCTCGGGGAAGATCACGGGGATCAGCCCCAGATCCGCCCGCGGGCCGGGGCATCGGGGGCGGCCTGATCCCACAGCCGTCGCCACCGCGGCGCCGGACGCCCCGCGACCGGGGTCTGGCCCGACTGGCGGCGACGCTCGACGGTCCACCAGGTCAGGTCGCCTTCGAGCACGAGCTGCTCGACGCTCTCCTGGGTGCGCGCCGTTGCCTCGGCGAGGTGCCTGCCGCGCACGTAGATGGGGGCACCGAACCGGATCGAGACCTTCGGCCGGCGGGTGAGGGGCAGCTTCAGGATGTCCTTCAGCTTGAAGGTGCCGACGAGGCCGACCGGCACGATCGCCACGTTGTGCTGGTTGGCGAGGCCTGCCGCGACGTCGGAGAACTCGCCGACGATGCGGCCTGCCTGAGGCTCGTCGGTGAACACGACGACGTTGTGGCCGCGCGTGAGGGCGCGCGAAGGGGCGATCATCGTGGGGCGGAGCCGCCCGGGAAGGGCGAGGCGCAGGAGCTGGTAGTCGAGGACCCCCTGCTCGTTGGCCGCGAAAACCAGGGGTTGACGGACGCCGTCGAGGTTGCCCGCCCCGACGATCTCGATGTCGAACCGGAGGCTCATCAGGCGCAGGCTCAGGTGCCTCCCCGTCAGCTTGGTACGGAGCCCCAACTCGCGTGCCGCACGTTCCCGCGGCGGCGCCGACGCCGGGCGCTGCCGCGTGACGAGGCTCTTCGCCGCCTGGGCGAGGTCTCCTGGCAGCGTGATTCGCGGCCCGGTCCTCCCCCGCCGCGACTGTGCCCAGGAGGGCAACGTCCTGGTCATCGCACATCACCCAGGGCGAGGCCCGCGCCGCGCAGCACCGTGATCGACGGCGTGGTGCCGACGGCGTCGGACGCGATCTCGAGCGCATCCGCGTACGTGCTTGCCGCGCGGTGACCGAGCACGGCTGCGCTCCTGCGGTCGCCGCCGACCCAGATCACGTTGGAGTACCGGGCCGTGGCCCGCGCGATGCTCGCCCACTCCTGGAAGACGCGAAGCGGATGGTCCGAAAACTGCTTGCGATACAGGTCGAGGTACCACTCGTCCTGCAGCGCCGGCGCGAACCGGTCGGCGATCTCCGCCGGGTCCGTCGTCAGCGGCAGCACCTTCGCGAACAGGTCGGCCGCGGCGGACTGACGACGGTTGGAGAACCGGTTGCGGAGCGGGTGCAGCGCGATCAGGACGCCGCCGGGCCGCGTGTAGGAGGTGCCGAGGTGCGAGCCGGCCTGCGTCACGAGGGCGTGCCGGGCCGCGCTGAGCGGAGAGCCCATCGGGTCCGACGGGTCTATCGCCGCGCCCCACACCGACGTGACGAGCACATCGGCCTGGCCCTTCACCTCGACGGCGTTGGCTGCCTGCCAGACGAGTCGCGACTCGCTCCGAGCGGCGGCGTATTCGCCGCCGACGACGTCGATGACCGCGTAGTCGGCCTTCGGTCCGCCGTGCAGCAGTTGCGCGCCCTGGCGCGGCAAGGCTGCCGCGAGCTGCCGGGTGCCGACATAGGAGAGCCGGTCGGCCGCGTTCCACTCCCATTCCCGCTTCGACACATACCGCAGGGGGCGGCCGAGCAGCGGCTGCCCGAGCACGGCGAGGAGGGCAAACACCCGTGTTGTCTCCTGCAGCAACGCGCGGACTCCGGCGACGAACGCCTCACCGTCGCCCTCGTCGGCGGCGCCGAGGCGCTGCACGGTGGCGGCGTCGGTCACGCCGCAGGCCAGCGGGCAACCGTCGGCGAACGAGCTCCGCACGCCGATGAGAACCACGAGATCCGACTCTGCGACCCGGCGATTCACGCGAACGGCGTGGCCATCGACGGCGCCCACCTCGACGAGGTCGTCTGCGGTCACGTCATGGCTGGCGACGAGGCCATCGGGCAGGAAGCTGGTGGCCACCCGGTCACCCAGTACCTCGGACACCCGGGCGTGGGACCAGCGCTGCCCCGCGCCGTTGGCGATCACGATCTCGACGTCGTCGACGCCGGCGCGCGCGGCCGCCTCAAGAACCCGCTCAGCAAGGGTGCGCCGCGGGTCGAACCAGGGCGCGGGCAGGACGCCCGCCTCGGTGATCAGCAGCGTCAGCTTCGTGCTCGGGGTGAGTTGCGCGGCGAGCGGCCGGGTGCCGGTGGGCGCTGAAAGCGCGGCGTCGATCAGCGGCACGGGATCGCTCGAGCGCTCCGCGTCGGGCGGGTAGATCACACGCGTGCCGACCCCGAACGGCGTGAGCCGAAGGTCCGATCCGGACATGGTCATGAGCGGCGGGGTCTTGTCATCGACCTCCAGCACGAATCCTGGGCGAGCCATCAGCGGTCCTTTCCGTTCACGACATCTTCCACCGCGGCAGCGGCGACATTTCCGGCCACTCGACGATCGACCAGCCACTGGTCTTCGCCGCGCGCATCAGGCCGACGTCCGGGCTGACCGCGACGGGGTTGCCGACGGTGCTGAGCATCGGGAGGTCGACGTGGCTGTCGGCGTACGCGTACGACTTCGCGAGATCGATGCCGTGCAGCTTCGCGTAGTGCGTCAGCCAGGCAGACCGCGACTCGCCGACCATGGGTGGGCCGCTTAGGAAACCGGTGCAGCGGCCGTCCGCGTCCGTGGAGAGCTCAGCGGCGACGATGGTGTCGAAGAGGCCCTCGAAAGGCCTCGTCAGCGGCCGGATCACGCCGGTGATCAGGATCGTCGTGTGCCCTGCCTGGCGGTGTTCCCTGATCCGACGGATGGCGTCGGGCGACATCCGGTCGAGGATCAGCGGCGCGAGCTTGTCGTCGACGTAGCGCTCGAGGGCCGCGAGGTCGGCGCCCTTGTAGCGGCGGTAGATCGAGCGCAGGAACACGCCGCGGTCGCGCCGCTCCGCGTTGAGGTACATGGGCAGCCGCGCCGCGAGGCTCGCCACCTCTGCGACCCGCTTGATCGGCGGCAGCTCTGGCAGCCGCGCCCACAAGTACGTCTCGACGACGTTGGTCGCCATGACCGTTCCGTCGAGGTCGAAGGCCGCAAGCACTGTGCCGGGCTGGGCGGGCTTGAGTTCCTTGAAGGTCGTCTCCCTGGCCGCGCGCCGCTTCCGCGCCGCCTCCAGCCGCCGCACCGGGTTGGTGATGGCGGGGATGTGGACGCCCTCCAGGTACTCGGTCCAGTCGTAGCTTGCCGAGTCGAACCCGAAGGCCGCGGCATCGTCGGTGTGGAGCGAGTTGTGCAGCGCGAGAGTGCAGTCGTCGACGAAATGCAGCTCGGACTGCAGGTACTCCCCGTAGAGGGTCAGGTACTTGCCGAGGAACTCGATCTGCTTGCGGGACTCGTCGAGCTGCGTCGCGATCTTCCGCGTGCGCTTGCCGCGCGGCGCATAGCTCAGCAGCTTGTTGCCGATGTTGACGCCCTTGTCTGCCGCCCACATCAGCTTCTCAATGGGCTCGAAGCCGGGGAAATTCCACGTGGCGAGCGGCGTCGACCCCTGCCCCTCTGTGTAAGGGTGCTCAGTAAAGTAGTTGCGCACGTGCTCGTAGACGCCGCGGAACGTGAGCGGGTTCCGCGCTCCGGAGTTCAGGTGGTAGAACTCGGGCTCGCCCACCTTCGGCTGCGTCGCGCACACCGCGACGATCGCGTTGACCACGAAGTCGCACGGGATGATGTCGATGACGGCGTCCGGAGAGGCGGGGACGTCGGGTAGTTGGCCGCGGCCGTAGGCGAGGATGATCGGGTCCGCCATCTTGAAGCCCTCGATCCAGCCCGCGTACGGGTGGATGAGCGACGACTCGACGATGGCGGGGCGGACGACCGAGATCTGGAAGTCGCGGCCCAGGTCGGCCACGACCCGCTCGGCGAGCGCCTTGGCGAAGGTGTAGACGTCGGTCCAACCCAACGAGCGGGCGCGCTCGGTGCCCGCCTTGACGAGCTCCTGCTTCACCCACTCCTGGCGGCGGCGCTCGGTGTCGCGCGACGTCGTAAGGTAGCCGGCCTGGCGGTGCAGCGCCTCCGCCTGCTTGCGCAGGATCGTCAGCTGCTCCGAGGAGCGCGAGCGCGCCTCGACGTGCTCCTTCATCGCCAGCGCCGCGCGGGTCTCGCGCTCGTAGTCGATGTCGTGGACGTGTGCCGCCTCCGGGATGGCGCCGCGGCGACGGCCCGCGGTGTAGGCCGTCGAGATATGCACGTAGTGGGGCACCTTGACGAGGGTGCCGTTCTCATCGGAGCACGCCTCGCGGAGCCTCGTGAGCAGCGCCTTCGCGCCGACGACATTCGTCATGAACGCCTGGTCGATGGGCGGGTCGAACGACACGTCACCCGCGCAGTGCACAAGGACGTCGATGTCGCGGGGCAGCTCGGGGACGTCGGGCAGGTCGCCCTCGATCACCTCAACGCGGGCGGCCATGAGGGGCTCGACACCTCCGGCCGCGGCCACGACGTCGGCGAAGATCTTCTTCTTGAGCAGCGCCGCGACGCGCTCATGGGCCGTGATCGAGCCCTTGCGCCGAACGATCACGCCGGTGGTGGTGCCCGGGCACTCGGTGAGCACCTTCCAGAGCATCTGCTCGCCGATGAAGCCCGTGACGCCGGTCATGACGACCTTCTTGCCGTCGAGCAGGTCCTTGATTCGTCCCTCGAGCAGCGGCGGCGTGTGCACCGACTCGGGGACGGCGACGCCGAAGGTACTGGCGGGCGGCCTGGCCATCAGTTGCTGCCTTCGGCGACGGCGAGTGCCTCTTCGATGGTGAACCGGCCGACGTAGAGCGCGGTGCCGATGATCGCTCCCTCGACGCCCTCGCCGACGAGGCCGCGGAGGTCACGCAGGTTGTCGAGCGTCGCGATGCCGCCAGAGGCGATGACCTTCTTGCCGGAGCGGCGGGCGACGTCGAGGAGGAGGCCGAGGTTGGGGCCGGTCAGCATGCCGTCGGCGTTGACGTCGGTGACGACGAAGCGCTCGCAGCCGGCGGCGACCAGCCGGTCCAGTGTCTCGGTCCAGGGCCCGCCTTCCGTGGTCCAACCGCGCGCGGCGAGATTCTCGCCGCGGACGTCGAGCCCGATGGCGACGCGGTCGCCGTAGGTGGAGACGACGTGGTCGCACCACTCAGGATTCTCCAGGGCCGCGGTGCCGATGTTGACCCGGCGAGCGCCCGTGGCGAGCGCGCGGTCGAGGGACCCCTGGTCACGGATGCCGCCGGAGATCTCCACGTTCATCTCCAGCTGCCCCACGATGCCGCTCAGCAGCTCCGCGTTCGAGCCGCGGCCGAACGCCGCGTCGAGGTCGACGAGGTGCAGCCACTCGGCTCCGCCGCGCTGCCAGCGCAGGGCCGCCTCGAGCGGGTCGCCGAACTCCTTCTGCGTCCCCGCGATGCCTTGGACGAGCTGGACGGCCTGGCCACCCTGCACGTCGACGGCGGGCAACAACTGCAACTTCTCCACGACGCTAGACCCTATCCGAAATAGTGGAAATCCAGTTGGCTATCAGGCGAGCTCCTGCCGCCCCGGATTTCTCCGGGTGGAACTGCGTGGAGGCCACGGCGCCGCGTTCGACGGCCGCGATGAACGTCGTGTCCTCATGCCGCGTGGTCGCCGCGAGCGCGCCGGCCGGCGCAGAGAGCGCCGCGTAGCTGTGCACGAAGTAGAACCGCTCCGCCTCAATACCCGCGAACAGCCGCGACCCCTCGGGCGCGTCGACGGTGTTCCAGCCCATGTGTGGGAGGCGCCGCGCGGCCAGCGGCTCGACGGTGCCCGCGAAAAGGCCGACGCCGTCGGCCCGTTCGCCGTGTTCAGTGCCGCCGTCGAAGAGCACCTGATGTCCGACGCAGATGCCGAACAGCGGCCGACCCAGATCGACCCACTCACGGATCAGATCGACGCCACCCGCCGCGCGCAACCCGCGCATGCAGGCCGCGAACGCACCGACACCAGGGACCACCAGCGCGTCTCGCCGACGCAACTCGCCGAGGTCGGCGGTCACCACGACGTCGGCCCCGGCGTTGGCGAAGGCCCGGGCGGCCGAGTGCAGGTTGCCCGAGCCGTAGTCGAGCAGGCCGACCCGGGCGCTCAGAGCGCGCCCTTCGTGCTGGGGATCCCCACCTGGCGGGGGTCCGGCTCGACGGCCTCGCGCAGCGCACGGGCCAGCGCCTTGAACTGGGCCTCGACGATGTGGTGCGGGTCACGGCCGGCCAGCAGTCTCACGTGCAGGCAGAGCCCGGAGTTCAGCGCGAGCGCCTCGAACACGTGGTACGTCATGGAGCCGGCGTAGGGCACGCCGCTGCCGCCGATCCGCGCATAGACCTGGCCGTCGGGTTCGCCCGTGCAGACCACGTAGGGGCGGCCTGCGACGTCGACAACGCAGTCGGCGACCGCCTCGTCGAGCGGGACGACGGCGTGGCCGTAGCGGCGGATGCCGGACTTGTCGCCCAGCGCCTCTTTGAGGGCCTGGCCGAGGCAGATCGCGGTGTCCTCCACCGTGTGGTGGCCGTCGATGTGCAGGTCGCCAGTGGCCGCGACGTCGATGTCGATCATCGAGTGCTTGGAAAGCGCCGTCAACATGTGGTCGTAGAACCCGACGCCCGTGGAGATGTTCGACACGCCGGTCCCGTCGAGGTTGACGGTGACGGTGATCGTCGACTCCGATGTGGCGCGGGAGATGGTCGCGATGCGGCTCATGGGTCAGGTCCCTTCGATGGCGGGGGCGATGTCGTCGAGCGCGGCCTTCAGCAGCATCATCTCGTCCGGCGTACCGGCGGATACGCGTAGGAATCCCGCGGGGCCCGTCTCGCGAATGAGGATGCCGCGGTCGAGCAGCGCCTGCCAGACGGCGTGGCGGTCCGGGAAGCGACCGAAGAGGGAGAAGTTCGACTCCGATTCGATGACGTCGTAGCCTCGCGCGCGGGCCCATGACTCGAAGCCTCTGGCCTCGGCCGTCAGCGCCCGCACCTGCGCGAGGAGCTCGTCGGCGTGCGCCAGCGCGACCCGTGCCACCGCCTGTGTCTGTGCACTCAGGTGATAGGGCAGGCGGACGATGCGGCAGGCATCGACGATGGCGGGGTGGGCCGCGAGATAGCCGACGCGGCCACCGGCCAGCGCGAATGCCTTCGACATGGTGCGCGACACGACGAGCCGCGGGTGCCGATCCAGCAGGTCGAGCGCGCTGGGGCGGGCTGAGAACTCCTGATAGGCCTCGTCCGCAACGATGATCGCGTCGGTCTGCGCGCAGACCTCGTCGAACACCTCGACGGGCGTCGCGGTGCCGGTGGGGTTGTTCGGCGTGGTGATGATCACCATCGTCGGGCGGTGCTCTTCGATCGCGCGCAGCACGAGCCCGGCGTCGAGCGTGTAGTCGTCCCTGCGCGGCACGGTGACGTACTCGGTGCACGTGTTGCGTGCATACTCCGGGTACATCGAGTAGGTCGGCGTGAAGGTCAGGACGCGCCGGCCGGGGCCTCCGAATGCCGTGAGCAGGTGGCTCATGATCTCGTTCGATCCATTGGCCGCCCAGATGTTCTCCGCGGTGAGGCCGTGCCCGAGGTAGGCGGCGAGGTCCGAGCGCAGCGCCAGCGCCTCGCGGTCCGGGTAGCGGTTGAGGCTGCCGGCGGCGTTCACGATCGCAGCAGCCATCTCCTGCCGAATCAGCGGCGACGGCGGGTACGGGTTCTCGTTGACGTTGAGGACCACCGGCACGTCGAGCTGCGGCGCGCCGTAGGGCTCCTCGCCGATGAGATCCGCGCGGAGCGGGAGATCGTCGAGCGTGATCATGCGGGCCTCCGCACCGTGATGGCCGCGGCGTGTCCCGGCAGATCCTCGGCGAGGGCGAACCGCTCCACCCCGTCGGCGAGCGCCATGAGAGCGTCGGCCGAGTAGTCGATGACGTGCACGGTGCGCATGAATGAGCGCACGTTCAGACCCGAGGAGTGGCAGGCGCAGCCCGCCGTCGGCAGAACGTGGGTGGATCCGGCGGAGTAGTCGCCGAGCGAGACGGGCGCGTAGTCGCCGACGAAGATGGCGCCGGCGTTGCGGATGCGCGCGGCGACGGCGCGGGCGTCGGCGGTCTGGATCTCCAGGTGCTCCGCCCCGTAGGCGTCGGCCACGGCGACAGCCTGGTCGAGGTCGCGGACGATGACGATCGCCGACTGCGGCCCGGTCAACGCGGTGCGGATGCGCTCCTGATGCTTCTGGGTGGCCACTCGGCGCTCCACCTCGACCTCGACCGCGGCTGCCAGCTCCGTCGACGACGTGATGAGCACGGAAGCTGCCGTCGGGTCGTGTTCGGCCTGGGAGATCAGATCCGCGGCGATGAACGCCGGGGTCGCGGTGTCGTCGGCGATGATCGCGATCTCGGTGGGACCCGCCTCGGAGTCGATGCCGACGAGCCCCTTGACGAGGCGTTTCGCCGCGACAACATAGATGTTGCCAGGCCCCGTGATCAGGGAGACCGGGGCACACACCCTGGGTACCCCGTAGGCGAACATGGCGATCGCCTGCGCGCCGCCGACGGCGTACACCTCCTCGACGCCGAGCAGGTGACACAGCGCGAGGATGTTGGGGTGCGGCAGGCCGCCGAATCCCTTCTGCGGCGGCGAGGCGATAGCGATTGACGACACCCCGGCCACCTGGGCGGGAACGACGTTCATGATCACGCTGGACGCCAGCGGCGCGAGGCCGCCGGGCACGTACAGCCCCACCCGGTCCACCGGGATGTTACGCAGCCCGATCCGCGCGCCGTCGGCGACCTCGGCGGCGACGGGGTCGGCGTCGAACTCCAGGGTCTCCGCCACCTGACGGCGACGGCGAATGGACTCGGCGAAGGCCTCTTCGAGCTGCGGATCCAGGTTCGACCGCGCCTCGGCCAGCACCTCGGCCGGCACCCGGAACTGCTCGGGCACCACGCCGTCGAATCGCCGGGAATGCTCGCGCAGCGCCTCTTCGCCACGGGCCGCCACGTCGTCGACGATCGGACGCACGACGGCGACCGCCGCCTCCACATCGAATCGTCCCCGTGGCAGCAGCGAGCGGTAAGCGCCATCGGCGCCCGTGAAATCCAGAGTTCGCAGCACGGAGCGCAATTCTAGACGAGGATCGCTAGGGAAGCACTGATCAATGCTTCCTCCGGCGAGGACGTGCTGGGCGGGATGCCCCGCCGCTTCTAGATCGCAGTGTCGTACCGGGTCGTACGGCACAAGATGTAGGAGCGGCGGGGCGCCTGATCCAGTGCGCCGCAGCCGAGGAATGATTGATCAGTGGTTCCCTACCACGGCGACGGCGTCGGCCACCGGCTGATTCGCCTGCGCGCGGAGATGCAGGATGTTGGCCAGCAATGTCAGGCCCAGCGCGAGCCCGAAGGCGACGAGCATCGCCACCACGATCCCGGTCACGCTGGTCGACACGAACGGGGCGACGAACACCGGAAGGTAGGCCGTGGCCTCCACGGCACTCATGCCGGCCACAGCCCCACCCGCGGTGGCGGCAAGGAGGGCGGTGGCGAAGACTTTCCTGTCACCGAACATGAACGGGTACGCCGACTCGACGAAGGTGCCGAAGAAGAAGTTGACGGCGGCGCCGGAGCCGGCGAGGGCACGTTCCCCGCTGGTTCGGGGCCTGATCACGTTGGCGACGTTGATGCCGAGCGAAACCACGACCAGCGCCACCATGTCGATGCCGCCGAAGAAGCTGTGGCCCTTCTGTCCCATCTCCAGCAGCACGAGCGGCAGGATCACGGAGTGGTAGACACCGCTCATGAGGGCAGGCCACATGACGAGGCCCGCGAGGGCGCCCGCCAGGATCGGGCTGACGACGAGCGCCCACTCGATGCCTGCCTTGACGCCGTCGCCGAGCAGCGCCGTGAACGGCGCCAGCAGGAAGTAGACGAGCAGACCGGGCAGCAGGCCGCTGAGCGCCCCGGTCACGATGTTGGCCGTGGTGGCCGGGAAGCGACGCGCAAGGGTCCACTTGATCAGGAAGGAGGCGAGCAGGCCGGCGAGGATGCCGCCGACGAGACCGCCGAGGAGGCCGCCCGGTGCCGAGAGGATACCGGCGACGGCGCCGGCCACGAGACCCACCTCGTCGAGTCCGGAGATCTTGCGCGCCGCGACCGCGGCGACCACGATCGGCAGCGAGGCGATCATCAGGTCGAAGACCGGGGTGAGCGCGCCAAGGCCGGGGATCTTGCTGAAGGCCAGGATCAGAGCGAGCGAGATGAACGCGGGGATGCTACCCACCATGATGCCGCGGATGGTGATCCGCTTCCACGCGGCCTCGTTCGGCGGCGTCGTTCCGGGAGACGAACCGCCGAGCACGGGGCGGTACTTCACGCCCAGGCTCTTGGCCAATGCCGAGACATAGGCGACGGCACGCGTCGTGCTGTTGGTTCCCGTGGTGCCGGAGGCGCCGACCATGTTGACGCCCAGCGACTGAGCCTTTGCGATCGAGGTGCCGCCCGTTCCCGCGGCGGGGATGCCCTTGCGGACCGCGGCGGCGATCGCCAGGGAGTTGGTGTCCGTGGGATCGCAGCTCATCAGGATGAGCGCACCGATCTCGCCGGCGTCGATGAGGCCGGCGATCCGCGCATCCTCCTCCCGCGCCGTCGCGTTGACCTCGGACAACGGCCCCGACGCGACGACCTCCGGCCGATTGCCGTTCAGTCCCCAGAGCTCAGCGGGGGTCGACTGGGTGACGCCGTCCATTGAGGAGCCCGCGGAGACGAACTGGACCTCAGCCAGCTCAAGTCCGGCAGCGTTGATCTGACGCAGCGTGTCGAGGATGAGCATGGCGGGGTCGTTGCCGCCGTGGCTGCGAAGATTGCCGCCACTACTGGCGAGGATCGCCACGCGACGCTGCGGCGCCCCCGGCTGGCTGTGTGCGGTCATGGCCGCCCCCTTTCGTGAGACTCAGCGGTCTCCGAGTCCGTCGGCGGGCGCGTCAGCAGGCGTCGCTGCGCGCCTCTCTGGCCAGAAGGCCGACAGCAGCATAATCGGCGTGATGGCCGCGAAGGGCCCGACCAGCAACGCCGAGAGCGACCGCAGTTGCAGGTCCATCTGCACGACATCGCCTGCGGCGGCCTCCGCCATCCTCGTCGCGAAGCTGTTGCTTCCCACGAGCGTGCCCACCCACCAGGCGACGGCCGACGCGCAGAGGGCCGCGATCACCGGGACGCCGACGACCCACCAGCCGCGGCGGAACAGCATCACCCAGCCGACAACACCGATGATCAACCCGACGACGCCGGTGATGAGGGTGAACGTGGCATCGGCGGCGACGATGGTCGCCTGGCTGCGCTCGGAGATGAAGGCCGCGAGGCTGTCGAGCACCGTGTAACTGGCGAGCGGCGTCACGTTCGCCCACAGCAGGCCTCCCAGCCCACCCAGGAGGACCGTGGTGGCCAGGTACACGATGACGCGCTGCCTCATGAGGCCCCGAGGCCGACGCAGGACGGGCCGAGGACCGCCTTCAGGTCGGCGAACAGCGCGGAGGTGAGCTCGACGCGGAAGCCGTCGCCCAACCGGAATGTCTTCACCTGCTCCCCCGTGCGAAGGCTCAGGTGCACCTCGGCCGCGCCCGGGTACTGGGCGAGGATCTCCTTCAATCGGTTGACGACGCCGGGCGTGCAGCGAACGGCGGGAAGGGTAAGGGCCAGGGGCCCGACGTTGCCCTCCGCGCTCATGTGCGGCGCGACGATGTTCTGCGCGCGCACCCGGCCGCGGTCCTCACCCGACTCGACGACGCCCTCGACGGCGACGATCGTATCGGGCGCGAGGTGCGCGGCCACCTGGTCGTAGACGCGGGGGAACACGGTCACCTCGATGGATCCGGTGAGATCCTCCAGCACCACCTGTGCCCAGATGTTGCCCGCCTTGTTCACGCGCCGGTTGACCGATGTCACCAGGCCGCAGAGCTTCGTCGGGCCACGGAACCCGTCCTCGGCAACCGCGGAGACGATGGGCCGCTCGCTGTTGGTCTGCAGCACGTGCTCGAGGCCGTTCAGCGGATGATCGGACACGTAGAGACCGAGCATCTCGCGCTCGAACGCCAGCCGCGTCCGTCGGTCCCATTCCTCCATCTCCGGCACATGCGCGTGGAGGTCGGCGGCCTGGCCTGCCTCGCCGTCGAGATCGAACCCGAAGTCGAAGCCGTCCTGGCCGTTCTCCGCGTTGCGCTTCACGTCGATGATCGAGTCGACGGCGGTCTCGAAGACGCTCATGAGCGCGCGGCGAGCGTGGCCCAACTCGTCGAAGGCGCCGGCCTTGATCAGCGACTCGATGACGCGCTTGTTGCACATCAGCAGCGGCGCCTTATCGAGGAAGTCGCCGAAGTCCGCGGCGGGCCCGAGGCGCGTGCGCTCCTCGATCCAGGCGTTGACGACCTTGTCGCCGACGTTGCGCACGGCGCCGAGGCCGAAGCGGATGTGGTCGCCGACGGGCGTGAACGCCGCCTCGGAGGAGTTGACGTCGGGCGGCAGCACCTCGATGCCCATGTGGCGGCATTCGGCGAGGTAGAGCGCTGACTTGTCCTTGTCGTCGCGCACGGACTGCAGCAGCGCCGCCATGTACTCCACCGGGTAGTTCGCCTTCAGCCAGGCCGTCCAGTAGGAGACGAGGCCGTAGGCGGCGGAGTGTGCCTTGTTGAAGGCGTAGTCGGAGAAGGGAAGCAGGATGTCCCACAGTGTCTGGATCGCGGCCTTCGAGTAACCGCGTCCGAGCATGCCGCCGGAGAAGATCTCGTACTGGGCATCCAGTTCGGACTTCTTCTTCTTGCCCATGGCGCGGCGCAGCATGTCGGCGCCGCCGAGGGTGTAGCCGGCCAGTTGCTGCGCGATGGCCATGACCTGCTCCTGGTACACGATCAGGCCGTAGGTCTCCCCCAGGATCGGCTCGAGCGCCTCCGCGAGATCCGGGTGGATGGGCTCGACGGGCTCGCGGCCGGTCTTGCGGCGCGCGTACTTGTTGTGCGAGTCGGCGCCCATCGGGCCGGGGCGGTAGAGGGCGCCGACCGCGGAGATGTCCTCGAAGCAGTCGGGTTGCATGGAACGCAACAGCGCTCGCATGGGCCCGCCGTCGAGCTGGAAGACACCGAGCGTGTCGCCGCGCTGCAGCAGCTCGAACGTCTTCGGGTCGTCGAGGGTGAGGGTCTCCAGATCGACATCGACACTCTGGTTCAGCTTGATGCCCTGCACCGCGTCGTCGATCACCGTGAGGTTGCGCAGCCCCAGGAAGTCCATCTTGATCAGCCCGAGGGCCTCGCAGCCCGGATAGTCGAACTGGGTGATGATGGCGCCGTCGGCCTCGCGCTTCATGAGCGGCACGATGTCGATCAGCGGGGCCTTGCTCATGATCACGCCGGCGGCGTGCACGCCCCACTGGCGCTTCAGCCCCTCGATGCCTTTTGCGGTGTCGACGACGGTGCGGACATCCGGCGACGACTGGTAAAGCTCGCGGAACTCGGTGCCTTCGGCGTATCGCTTGTGCTCCTCGTTGAAGAGTTCGCTCAGCGGGACGCCCTTGCCCATGACGTCCGGCGGCATGGCCTTCGTGATCTGCTCGCCGATCGCGAACGGCATGTCGAGGACACGCGCGGAGTCCTTCACAGCGGCCTTCGCCTTGATGGAACCGTAGGTGATGATCTGCGCGACGTACCCCTTGCCGTACTTCTCCGTGACGTAGTTGATCACCTCGCCGCGGCGGCGATCATCGAAGTCGATGTCGAAGTCGGGCATCGAGACGCGCTCGGGGTTGAGGAACCGCTCGAAGAGGAGGCCGTGTTCGATGGGGTCGAGGTCCGTGATGCGCAGCGCATAGGCGCACATCGATCCCGCGCCGGAGCCGCGGCCGGGGCCGACCCGCACGCCGTTGCGCTTGGCCCAGTTGATGAAGTCGGCAACCACCAGGAAGTAGCCGGAGAATCCCATCTGCGTGATGATCTTGGTCTCGAACTCGGCGCGGTCGCGGACGTCGTCCGAGATGCCGTTCGGGTACCGGTAGTGCAGGCCTTCCTCGACCTCCCTGCGGAACCAGGAGTCCTCGGTCTCGCCCTCGGGCACGGGGAACTCCGGCATGTAGGTTCCCATGCCCTCCGCGAAGACCGTTTCGACGCGCTCCGCGATGGCAAGCGTGTTGTCGCAGGCCTCGGGCAGCTCGCGGAACAGCGTGCGCATCTCCTCGGGCGACTTCAGGTAGTAGCCATTGCCGTCGAACTTGAACCGCTCCGTCTGCGCCTTGCGGGAACCCGACGACACGCACAGCAGCGTGTCGTGCGCGTCGGCGTCGTCGGCGTGGACGTAGTGGAGGTCGTTGGTGGCGACCAGCGGCAGGTTCAGCTGCTTGGCGAGCTTCAGCAGGTCGTGGCGGACGCGCGTCTCGATGTCGAGGCCGTGGTCCATCAGCTCGACGTAGAAGTTGCCCTCGCCGAAGATGTCGCGGAACTCGGCCGCAGCCGCGACGGCGTTGTCGTACTGCCCGAGGCGCAGGAATGTCTGCACCTCACCCGACGGGCAGCCCGTCGTCGCGATCAGGCCCTTGCCGTAGAGGTTGAGCAACTCCCGGTCGGCACGCGGCTTGTAGAAGAATCCCTCCAGCGAGCTGCGCGTGCTCAGCCGGAACAGATTGTGCATCCCCTCGGGGTTGGCGGCCCACATCGTCATGTGCGTGTAGGCGCCTTTGGATGCGACGTCGTCGCCCGTGCCGTCGCCGAACTGGACGCGCTTGCGCTCGCCACGCCCCGTCCGCGGGGTGAGGTAGGCCTCCAAACCGATGATCGGCTTGACGTCGAAGTCCTTCGAGGCCTTGTAGAACTCGAACGCGCCGTACAGATTGCCATGGTCGGTGATGGCAAGCGCGGGCATCCCCATCCGCTCCGCGCCGGTGAAGAGATCCTTGATCCGCGCGGCGCCGTCGAGCATCGAGAACTCGGTGTGGCAGTGCAGGTGCACGAACGAATCTGACAACTGTTCCTCCAAGCCCGGGCGACAAGCTCACACCTTACTCGCCCCCAGCGGGCAGCACGGCTCCGCCGCACTCACCGAGTTCGGGGCCAGCCAGCCTTCCGGTGTGGTCCACGTTGATTCCGTCACTCCCCAGGGCCAGCGAGGTCGGACGGTAGGGCGAGGCGTCGGCCGCTGAGCCCAACCCCGGCGCGGCGACGGAGCCCCGCTCGACCATGGTGAAGGGCACGCGGACCACCTCGGCGGGGATCGGCTCCCCCGACTCGAGCGCGTCGAGCACCCTGTCGGCCGAGAGCTTCCCTATCTCGTAGTGCGGCAGAGCGAGCGTCGTCAGGCCCGGACGCAGTTCCTCGGCAACGTGCTGGCGGTTGTCGATGCTGACCACCGAGAGGTCGTCCGGGATACGCACCCCGAGCGTCGAGGCGGCGCGGTAGATGCCCTGCGCCATCAGGTCGTTGAAGGCGAAGATCCCCGTGGGCGGCTCCGGCCCCGTCAGCAGCTCGGTTGTGAGGAGCTCCGCGGCATCCGACTGGGAGTCGGGGTGATCGGTGGTCTGACTCAGCACGCGCCCCCCCTCGAT
Source organism: Tessaracoccus sp. (assembly GCF_016714275.1). Taxonomy (GTDB): domain Bacteria; phylum Actinomycetota; class Actinomycetes; order Propionibacteriales; family Propionibacteriaceae; genus Arachnia. Next base: position 133,434 of record NZ_JADJNP010000002.1, read on the forward strand.
CCCCGCGGCCTCCAACGCCTGACGGAACCCCCGCACGCGGAGGTCGCGGGCCAGGCCGTCGGTCGGATACTCGGTCAGGTGCACGATCCGGCTGTGCCCATGGTCGATGAGCAGCTGCGTCACCTCGCGCCCGGCCGCGAGATCGTCCGGAACAAAACAGGCAACGCCCGGCACGACGGCGTTGAAGCCGACGGTGGGAATGGCTGCCGGAAGCGAGTCGGTGCCGATCGGGCGGTGGTACATAGCGCCGACGAGGAGGCCGTCGACCTGGCGGGCCTGCAACTCGGCGATCGCCTTCGCCCTCTGGACCTGCTCGCCGTCGATGTCGATGAAGAGCATGAGGAAGTCCCGCTCCCACGCGGCGTCCTGCATGCCCTGGATCATGGCGTAGCCGGACGAGGTGGTGAGGATGTTGTCGGTCAGGACGCCGAGCGTGTGCGTGGTGTTGGTCCTCAGGCTCCTCGCCGCGGCGTTCGGCGTGTAGCCCAGCGACTCAGCCGCCGCCCGCACGCGTGCCACGGTGGCGGGCGGGAACCGGTCGGACGTCTCGTTAAGGATCAGCGAAACGGTCGCGCTGGAAAGGCCTGCGGCCGCGGCGACGTCCTTGAGCCTTGCCCTGCCACGATGCTCCACCTCTACTCCTCTCCGATTGCCGAGCCGTAAGCCTAACCTGGCCCTGCGAAATCTCCTTCGCGCCGGGCCCCCGATCAGTCGAACAGCAGGTCGACGGGCTCCAGGATCTCGCCGACGAACGCGCCGTCGACCTCGTTGCAGAAGCCGAGCGCCCGGAAGGCGCCATCGACGTCGCGGACGACGCGCGCAGCGTAGAGCGATTCGTGTGCGATCCGTCGCGCAGCCGAGGCGTTCCACCGGCCGAAAAGGCCCTCCTCGTTCTGCATCACCCACACGCCCGTCTCCGCGCCGTCGGGGAAGACGGCGGGATCGACGAACTCGCCGCCGCTGCAGAAGACCATGGTCGGTACGCCGTCGACGTCGAGGTACTGCAGCACCTCCATCTGGCCGAAGCCCCCTGGCGTCGACAGCGGCGGACGCACCTCCCAGGTGTCGAGATCCGGACTCCAGGCGTGGCCGATCACGCCGCGTCCCTGTGGGGAGCCCTCGGGCGAGCGCGCCGTGATGAGCATGTGCCATCCATCGCCCTCCGGGTCCTTCATCACCCAGGGGTCGCGGAAGGCCTCGTCGTGCCAGACATCGGGCGAGTAGCGCTCGTACCAGGTGGAGTCGGCCTCGAGCAGGAAGGTGTCGCCGAAGCGCTCCCAGTGGATCAGGTCGTCGGAGTCCGCCCGCCCGATGCGCTGGACCATCCCGTTCTCGGCCTTCGTGGTGCCGGTGTAGAACAGGTGGTAGCGCCCCGTCGGCCCCTGCACCACGGACCCCGTCCACGTCGTGCAGTCGTCCCAGGCGGGGGTTTCGCTCGGCGCGATCACGTCCGGCAGCACCGTCCAGTTCCGATAGTCGGTGCTGACGGCGTGCCCGATCGACGGATGCCAATGCCGCAGGTCCGGATCGGACAAGCTCCGGTCGGCTTGGAGGTAGAACAGGTGGTGGGACCCCTGGCCGTCCGTGAACGGCCAGGAGTCCCAGATCCACCTGTCCTTCAGGCGCAGGGTCACCCCTTGACGCCCGAGGAGGCGATCGACGAGATGAACGCGCGCTGGAACATGAGGAACACGATGATCACCGGGATGGTGATGAGGCTCGTGTACGCCATGATCTGCCCCCACGGCGTGCCCTCGGCGGTGCCCGACGCGAAGAAGTAGCGCAGACCCACCTGGACGGGGCGCAGATCCTCCTGCTGGATCACCAGCAGCGGCCACAGATACGAGTTCCACTGCGGCAGGAAGGTGAGGATGGCCGACGTCGCGAAGGCCGGCATGGCCAGCGGCGAGATGACGCTCCAGTAGATCTTGAACCAGCCCGCGCCGTCCACCCGCGCAGCCTCATCCAGCTCCTTGGGAATGGAGCTGTAGTACTGCGTGAAGAGGAAGATCGAGAAGGCGTTCGCGATGAACGGGATAATAAGGACCTCGTAGCTGTTGTTCCAGCCCCAGTCGAGCGCGACGCCGTCGGGGTAGAACCCGATCCTCGGCAGTTTCGAGATCATGTAGACCATCGGGATGGCGAACGTCTCGAACGGCACGATCAGGGTGGCGACGATCGCGCCCAGCAGGATCTTCTTGCCCTTGAAGTTGAGCCGCGCGATCGCGAAGCCCGCCATCGAGTTCACGAGGAGGCCCACCACCACGATGATCGTGGTGACGAAGATCGAGTTCAGGAAGAACCGGGCGACGGGGACGCGGTTGAACACGCCCACGAAGTTGTCGAGCGAGAGGTCACCGACGGGAGCGAAGGCCCGCCATGTCGTGAGATCCGCGAGGATCTGGTCCTTCGGCTTCAAGCTGGAGAACAGCATGAACAGCAGCGGAAGGATGAAGGTCAGCGCGAGAAGAACCAGCGGAATGTAGCTCAGCCAGGCGTTCTTCTTCGTACCCTCGGTGGTTGCGGGTGCGGACATGACTCAGTCCTCCTTTGTGAGCGCGCGCTGAACCAGCGCGAACGCGAGCACGATGATGAAGAAGATCAGCGACAGCGCCGACGCGTAGCCGACGTCGCCGCGAGCCGATCCCATCTGGATGATGTGGTACACGAGCGTCGTCGTCGCGTTGGACGGGCCGCCCTGCGTCATCACGTCGATCTGGACGAACAGCGAGAACGCCGCGATCGTGATGGTGATCAGCACGAAGACGAAGGTCGGGCGGAGGCCCGGCAGTGTGACGTTCAAGAACTGCTGCCACTTGCTCGCGCCGTCGAGCGACGACGCCTCGTACAGGTCGTGGTTGATGGTCTGCAGGCCGGAGAGCCAGATGATCATGTGGAACCCGACGCCCTGCCAGATCGACATGACGACGACGGCGGGAAGTGCCGTCGACGGCTCGTTGAGCCAGTCGATGTTGAACCCGAACATCGCGTTGATCAGGCCGTCCTTCTGGTACATGAACTTCCAGAGCATGGAGACGACCACCATTGAGGTGACGACGGGCATGAAGAACATGACGCGGAACGCCGTGATGCCGCGGAGCTTCTGGTTGACGAGCAGCGCGAGCACGAGTCCGAGCCCGCCCTGCACGGGCACCACCACGAGCACGAAGATCATGATGTTGCGCAGCGCCGCCCAGAACGTCGGGTCTGCCGTCAAGGCGCGGATGAACTGGTCGAAGGCCACGAACTCGGGCGTCCGTGCCGCGCCGAGGCGGGCATTGGTGAAGCCGAGGCCGAACGACATGAAGACCGGCACGGCGATGAACACGATCATGAGGATCGCGGCCGGCAGCACGAAGAGATAGCCTGCGCGACGCTCCTGCTTGACGGTCTTGGACCCGGGCGCGAGAGTCACGCTGGGTGATGAGGACATCGTTGATCCTTCCTATGCGGGTCCGAAGGGGTGGGGCGGAACGCCCCGCCCCACCCCGACGGAGTCACTTGTTGTAGCCGGCCGACTTGATGTCGGTGTCGACCTCGGAGACCGCCTGATCGAGGGTCGCCTTCGGATCCGAGCCGTTCACGATGTCGCGCAGCGCCTTGTCGAAGATGCGGCTGATCACCGGGTATGCCGGGGTGGGCGGACGCACGAGGCCGTTCGCCCCCGTGATCTCCGCCGCGATCTGGGCGGGCTTATCCGGCCCGAAGAAACCCTTCTCGGTCTTCTCCCACGCCGTGGTCGTAGCGGGGATCAGCGACGTCACATCGGAGAACTGGGCGATGTACTTGTCGTCCATGGTGAACTTCAGGTACTCGAGCGCGCCGGTCTTCTGGGTGTCGCTGCAGCTGTTGGTCAGGCTGTACTGCCACGAGCCGACGCCCGCCTTCGAGCCGACGCCGAAGTCCGGGGCGGGGATCATCAGCAGGTCGTCGTAGACCTCCGAGTTCTCCGAGAGCGCCCACACGCCGTTGTACTGCAGCGCGACCTTGCCGGTCTTGAACTCGGTGCGGTCCTGCGCGTTCGACTTCGGCGCGTAGCCGTCGGCGAACTGGGCCTGGAACCACTCGGCGAACTTGACGGCCTCCGGGCCGTTGAGCTTGCCGTCGGCGGTCTCGAACGTGTCACGGTCGATCAGGTCGCCGCCGAAGCTCTGCAGGAGCGGCGCGTACGCGTAGGGCCACCACTCGTCGGCCCAGCCCGGTCCCCAGTCGATGACGTATTCGAACTCGCCGGTGTCCTTGAGCTTCTTCTGGATGTCGGTGAACTCCTCAAGCGTCCAGGGCTGCTCGACGGTGGGCACGCGGGCGCCGACCTTGTCGAGGATGGACTGACGCGTGAAGATCAGCGTCGTCGCGTCCCAGTAGCCGATGCTATAGATCTGGTCCTGGTAGCGCCCGACGGTCGACGGCAGGAAGTTCTGCACGTCGGCGTCGGTGAGGCCGGAGGGCACCAGCCACCCGTTCCACGCCCAGTTCGGCATGATCGGGCCGTCGACGTCGAGGATGCAGGGCAGGTCGCCCGAGGCCGCGGCTCCCTGAACGGAGTCGTTGTAGGCGGCCTGCGGGAAGTCCTGACGGACGACCTCGTACTTGTCCTGGGACTCGTTGAAGTCGGTGATCATCTGGGCGATCACCTTCATCTCGCCCTCGTTGCCGGCCGAGTGGGTCCACATGGTCATCTTGGTCTTGCCGTCGGTACCGCCGTCGGTGTTCTTCGCCTGCTGGCTGCAACCGGCAAGGGCAAGGGGGCCAACGACGGCCAGGACGCCAAGTGTCGTGATTTTCTTCGACTTCACTGTCGTTCCTCTCGTGGAGTCAGTGGGGAGGCCCGATGCCTCTCCGCCGGAGCAATCTAAGCCAGTTAATCCATTTAGTAAATGGTTTAACCGCGATCGTTATCAAATCGAGACCAAGCACGAGCGCACAACGCGACGACGCCCGCCGGGGATCCGGCGGGCGTCGTCGCAGAGGTGAAGGGTCAGTCGGACCAGGCGACTCCCGGCGCGCGATGGAACGCCACGCCCTGCGCGTCCCACAGCGGCGCCAAGCCGCCCAGACGGACGGCGAACGACTCCCAGGTGCGCAACGGGTGCGTGCCGCGCGCGGGCGACCACCCGATCTCGGCCGCGGAGGCGATCCGGGGGAACACGAGGTGGTCGATGTCCGACAGCGTCGCGACCGTCTCGGTCCACAGCGGCGCCTCGACGCCCAGGACGTCGTCGTCGGAGACCCCCTCGATGAGGGTCGACGGCTCCCAGTCGTAGGAGCGCTCGACGCTCGTGGGGCCGTCGGCCCAGGTGAGGCCGAGCGCGGTGTCGGCGTCGTACTTCATGTCGAGGTAGGCGCAGTCGGCGGGCGAAAGGATGAGCGCCCCTCCCCCGCCGGGGAACGCGCGAGACTTCTCCGCGACGTCGGCTTCGTGGTTCCGCAGCCCCCAGAACTGGCCGATCGTGCCCGGCGCCAGCTCCGCGTCGCCGGCCTCGAGCCACACGACGGGGGTCTTGCCGAGGTCGCGCACCATCGCGGACACCCGTGTGACGAAGGAGGCGAAGTCCTCCCTCGCGGTGCTGTGGCACTCGTCGCCACCCACGTGCAGCCAGGGCCCGGGGGTCATGCCTGCCAGGTCGCTGAGCACGTCGGCGAGGAACTCGTAGGTCGGCTCGTGGCGGATGCGCAGCGACGAGTGCCCGACGGCGATGCCCTGGTACGGCTCGCCCTTGGCGGGCGTGCCCCCGCCGAAGGCCTCGATCACGCCGGCCGCCTGCGCCGTGATCACCGGCTCCTCGACCAGGTCCGGGTATGCAAGGCCGATCGCGTGGGTGTGACCGGGGAGGTCGACCTCCGGCACGACGACCATGTCGTTGTCGCCGGCGTACGCCACGATCTCGGCGTAGTCGGCCTGGGTGTAGAACCCGCCCGGCGCGCCGAACACGGCCCACGGCGAAGCCTTCTCGGTCAGCTCGGGACGCGAGGGAATCTCGATCCGCCAGCCCTGGTCGTCGCTGAGGTGAAGATGGAGCGCGTTCAGCTTGAGCCGCGCGGCCCGATCGATGACCTTCTTCACCGTGGCGACGTCGAAGAAGTGCCTGGCAACGTCCAGCATGAGCCCGCGGTACCGGAACCGAGGCGCGTCCTCGACGACGACGGCAGGCAGCACCCACGAGTCGTCCGCGCGTCGCGCCAGCTGCGCCAGCGTGAAGACGCCATAGCGGAGACCGGCGCGGTCCGCGCCGGCGATCCGGACGCCGTCCGGTGCGACCGTCAGGCGATACGACTCGGGCGCGCCCTCCCCGTCGATGGTCAACTCGATCGTCGCGCCCTCCTCTGCCGTGAGGACGGAGCTCCCCGTGGCCGTGAGGATCTCCTGGGCCAGGAGTTCGGAGAGCGGACCGGAGGCTACGGCGTCGGCGAGCGGAAACGCGCCGTCGCCTACCTCGATGCGGGAAGGAGCAGGGACCAGATGCAGTTCGGACATGGGTTCAGCCTTGCACAACGGTCGGCAACCACATTCGTCCGCGCCGCGCCCGCTCAGTCGGAACGATCACGCGTCTCGCAAGCCCCGGAAGGACCGCTCAGGAGACAGCGCCGGGGTCGACCTGGTCCTCGATCACGATGCCGCACTCGCTGGCATTGATCTGGTTCACGCGGCGCTGGTGTCGGCCGCCCTCGAACTCCGTCGCGAGCCACATCCGGGTGATCATCTTCGCGAGCTCGTCGCCGACGACACGGGCACCGAAGGCCAATACGTTGGAGTCGTTGTGCTTGCGCGACATGACGGCGGAGTACGGCTCGGAGCACACGACGCAGCGGATGCCGCGCACCTTGTTCGCCGCGATCGAGATGCCGATGCCGGATCCGCAGATCGCGATGCCCCGGTCCGCCTCGCCGGCTGCAACGGCCTCGCCCACCTTGTGCCCGTAGACCGGGTAGTCCGCGCGGCTCGGGTCGTTGGTACCGAGGTCGATCACCTCGTGGCCCTCCTCCCGCACCACCTCGGCGATGGCCTGCCGCAGCTCCATGGCCGTGTGATCGCTCGCGATGACGACGCGCATGATGTCCTCCTTCGTCCCTGGTGTCAGCCTAGACCAGGAGCTGGCGCACCTCCGGGCCGATGGGACGCGGGAGCTTCGACGAGCCACTCAGGTACTCGTCGACACCCCGGGCGCAGCTGCGGCCCTCCGCGATCGCCCAGACGATCAGCGACTGGCCACGGCCGGCGTCGCCGCAGGCGAAGACCCGATCGACACTCGTGGCAAACGAATCGTCGCGGACGATGTTGCCGCGCGGGTCGAGCGCGAGGCCTAACTCCTCGACCAGGCCGACCTGCTGCGGGCCGGTGAAGCCCATCGCCAGCAGCACGAGCTGCGCGGGGAGGTGGCGCTCGGTGCCCTCGACCGGGACGAACCTTCCGGCGTCGAAGCGCACCTCGACGATGTCCAGCCCGGCCAGGTGCCCGTGCTCGTCGCCGACGTAGCGCGAGGTCGACACCGCGTACACGCGGTCGCCGCCCTCCTCGTGCGCGGAGGTGATCTTGAACGTCATCGGGTACGTCGGCCACGGCTGACCCGCAGGCCGGGTCTCCGGCGGCATCGGCATGATCTCCAACTGCGTGATCGACCGGGCGCCCTGGCGGATGGCCGTGCCGAGGCAGTCCGCGCCGGTGTCGCCGCCGCCGATGATGACGACGTCCTTGCCCTCCGCGCTGACCTGGTTCTCGACGCTCTCCCCCACCGCGACCCGGTTCGCCTGCGGCAGGAACTCCATCGCCTGGTAGATGCCCTTCAGCTCACGGCCCGGAGCGGGCAGGTCGCGGGGCACCGTCGCGCCGATCGCCAACACGACGGCCTCGTACTGCTCCAGAAGCTCGGCGCCCGTGATGTCGACGCCGACGTTCACGCCGGTCTTGAACTGCGTCCCCTCGAGCACCATCTGCTTGAGGCGCCTGTTCAGGACGGACTTCTCCATCTTGAACTCGGGGATGCCGTAGCGCATCAGGCCGCCGATGGCGTCCGCCCGCTCGTACACGACGACGGTGTGCCCCGCCCGCGTCAGCTGCTGCGCCGCGGCGAGGCCCGCCGGTCCGGAGCCGACGACAGCGACCGTCTTCGACGTGTGCCATGCGGGCTGCTGCGGCGTGACCCGGAGGTCGTCCCACGCCTTGTCGATGATGGCGACCTCGACGTTCTTGATGGTCACCGCGTCGCGGTTGATGCCGACAACGCAGGCCGTCTCACAGGGCGCGGGGCACAGCCGTCCGGTGAACTCCGGGAAGTTGTTCGTCGCGTGCAGGCGCTCCAGCGCCGGCTGCCACTCGCCGCGCCACACCAGGTCGTTCCATTCGGGGATCAGGTTCCCCAGCGGGCAGCCGTTGTGGCAGAACGGGATGCCGCAGTCCATGCAGCGGCCGGCCTGCTTGGTGATGATCGGGAGGAGAGCGCGGCCCGGCGTTCCCGGATAGACCTCTTTCCAGTCGTGGACGCGTTCCTCGACCGGGCGGCGGCCCGCGACCTCGCGCGGGGTGGTCATGAATCCCTTCGGGTCAGCCATGAGCGGCCTCCATCATCAGCGTGGTGGTTTCGGTCTCGGAGAGGCCGTCGGCGATCGACATCGCCTGTACGGCCATGACGCGGGCGTAGTCGCGCGGCTCGATCTTGGTGAAGCGCGCGGCCAGCTCGTCGTCGGTCAACTGGAGCAGGCCGTCGGCGACCAGCGAGCCGGTCTCCTCGCGGTGCTCCTCCATCAGCTCCCGGATGCGGGCGATGTCGCCGGCCTCCGGGATGACGGGATCGGCCAACTCGGTGTTGAGACGCAGCGGGTTCAGGTCCAGCACCCAGGCGACTCCGCCGGACATGCCCGCCGCGAAGTTGCGGCCGGTGGGTCCGAGGACGAGCACCTCTCCGCCGGTCATGTACTCGCACCCGTGGTCGCCGACGCCCTCGACGACCGCCGATGCGCCCGAGTTGCGGACGCAGAACCGCTCGCCGACGAGGCCGCGCAGGAACAGCTGCCCGGAGGTCGCGCCATAACCGATGACGTTGCCTGCGACGATCTGCTCCGCCGGGTCGAACGCGGCGTCGGCCTGCGGGGCGACGACGAGACGTCCGCCAGAGAGGCCCTTGCCGAAGTAGTCGTTCGAGTCGCCAACCAGGCGCAGGGTGACGCCGCGCGGGAGGAAGGCTCCGAAGCTCTGCCCGCCGGTGCCGGTGAGCGTGAACTCGATGGTTCCGGGCTCGAGGCCCTTTCCGTCGGTCGCCTTCGTCACCTCGTGGCCGAGGATGGTGCCGACGGTGCGGTCCACGTTGCGCACGGCGAGGCTGTGCCTGACCGTCTCGCCGGAGCGCAGCGCGGGCTCTGCCAGGCGGATCAGCTCGACATCCAGCTTGGTATCGAGGCCGTGATCCTGCGTCGTCGTGCGGTGCAGCTCGGTGCCGGGCGGCGGCGCGATCTGGGTAAGGATCGGGGCGAGGTCGAGTCCCTGCGTCTTCCAGTGGCCGACGGCCTCGCTCACGTCGAGCAGGTCGACACGGCCCACGGCCTCTTCCAGAGTGCGGAACCCCAGCTGTGCCAGCAGTTCGCGCACCTCCTCCGCGATAAACATGAAGAAGTTGACGACATGGTCCGGATCGCCATGGAACTTGCCGCGCAGCTCCGGGTTCTGCGTCGCGACGCCCACCGGGCAGGTGTCCTTATGGCAGACGCGCATCATGATGCAGCCCGACACGACGAGCGGAGCGGTGGCGAAGCCGAACTCCTCGGCACCCAGCAGCGCGGCGACGAGTACGTCGCGGCCGGTCTTCAGCTGGCCGTCGCACTGCACGACGATGCGGTCGCGCAGCCCGTTCAGAAGCAGCGTCTGCTGTGTCTCGGCCAGGCCGAGCTCCCACGGCGCGCCCGCGTGCTTGATCGACGTCAGGGGCGCAGCGCCCGTGCCGCCGTCGTGGCCGGAGATCAGCACGACGTCGGCCTTCGCCTTGCTCACGCCCGCCGCGACCGTTCCGACGCCGATCTCGGAGACCAGCTTCACGTGCACGCGCGCCGAGGTGTTCGCGCACTTCAGGTCATGGATCAGCTGCTTCAGGTCCTCGATCGAGTAGATGTCGTGGTGCGGCGGCGGCGAGATCAGGCCGACGCCGGGCGTCGAGTGCCGCGTCTTTGCCACCCAGGGGTACACCTTGGGGCCGGGCAGCTGGCCGCCCTCACCGGGCTTGGCGCCCTGAGCCATCTTGATCTGCAGGTCCGTCGCGTACGTCAGGTACTCCGACGTGACGCCGAACCGGCCGGAGGCGACCTGCTTGATCGCGGAGCGACGCTGCGGGTCGTGCAGGCGCTCCGGATCCTCGCCGCCCTCGCCCGTGTTGGACTTGCCTCCGATCCGGTTCATCGCAACCGCAAGCGTCTGGTGCGCCTCCATCGAGATCGAGCCGTAGCTCATTGCGCCGGTGGAGAACCGCTTCACGATGTCGCTGGCGGACTCCACCTCATCGATACTGATGGGCTCGCGGTCCCGGAACTTCATCAGCGAGCGCAGTGTCATGATCCGCGACGAGTTGTCGTTGACCAGGGCGGTGTACTTCTTGAACGCGGCGTAGTCGCCGGTCTGCGTCGAGTGCTGGAGGCGGAACACCGTCTCCGGATCGAACAGGTGGGGCTCGCCCTCGCGGCGCCACTGGTACTCGCCGCCGACCAGCAGGTCGCGGTGCGCCAGCGGGATGCCGCTCGCCGGGTACGCCTGCAGGTGGCGGGACCTGATCTCGTCAGCCAGTTGGTCGAGGGTAAGGCCACCGAGCCGGCTCGACGTTCCGGTGAAGTAGCGGTCGACGACATCCTGGCTGAGGCCGATGCATTCGAAGATCTGCGCGCCGCTGTACGAGGCGACGGTGGAGACGCCCATCTTGCTCATCACCTTCAGCACGCCCTTGCTGAGCGCCTTCGCGACGTTGTAGATGGCCTTCTCAGGGCTGACCTCGACGTACATCTCACGCCGGGCGAGATCCTCCGCGGACTCGAACACCAGGTACGGGTTGACCGCGGCCGCGCCGTAGCCGAGCAGCAGCGCGACGTGGTGCACCTCGCGCACGTCGCCCGCCTCGACGACGATCCCCACCTGCGTGCGGGTCTTCTCGCGGACGAGGTGGTGGTGGATCGCGGCAGTCAGCAGCAGCGAGGGGATCGGCGCGAGCTCGGCCGTCGCGTGCCGGTCCGAGAGCACGATGGCGCGCGCTCCCCCACGGATCGCGGCGGAGACCTCCTGGCACAGCTCCTCGAGCTTCGCCGCGAGCGCGCGACCGCCACCCGCGACCTTGTAGAGGCCCTTGACGACGTGCGTCGCGTACCCCGGCAGCGACCCGTCGCGGTTCAGCCGCACGATCTTGGCCAGCTGCTCCGAGTCGAGGATGGGCCTGCTCATGGTGATGACACGGGCCGCCTCGGGCGAGGGTTCCAGCAGGTTCCGCTCCGGGCCGATCTGCGTGGTGAGGCTCGTCACGAGCTCCTCGCGGATCGCGTCCAGCGGCGGGTTCGTGACCTGCGCGAACAGCTGCTTGAAGTAGTCGAACACCAGTCGGGGCCGCTTCGACAGCACCGCGATCGGCGAGTCCGTGCCCATCGAACCGATCGCCTCGGAGCCCGTGTTGGCCATCGGCGCGACGATCTGCCGCAGCTCCTCGTGCGTGAACCCGAAGGTCTGCTGGCGCCGTGTGACGGACGCGTGCGAGTGGACGACGTGCGCGCGGCCCGGCAGGTTGTCGAGCTCGATCTTGTTGTCCGCGACCCAACGCTCGTACGGATGCTCGGCAGCCAGCGCGCCCTTCACGTCGTCGTCGGAGAGGATGCGGTGCTGTTCGAGGTCGAGCAGCAGCATGCGGCCCGGCTGCAGCCGGCCCTTGCGGACGACGTCGGCGGGCTCGATCGGCAGGACGCCCGCCTCGGAGGCGAACACGACGAGGCCGTCGGCGGTCTCCCAGAAGCGGCCGGGTCGGAGCCCGTTGCGGTCGAGGCAGGCCCCGATGATCGCCCCGTCGGTGAAGGTCATGCACGCGGGACCGTCCCAGGGCTCCATGATCGTGGCGTGGAACTCGTAGAACGCGCGGCGCGCCGGGTCCATCTCGGCGTGGCTCTCCCACGCCTCGGGGATCATCATGAGCACGGCGTGCGGCAGCGAGCGGCCGCCCAGATGCAGGAGCTCCAGCACCTCGTCGAAGGACGCCGAGTCGGAGCCGTCGGGCGAGCAGATCGGGAACAGCCGCTCCATCGATCCCGGGAACTTGTCGGAGGTCAGCAGCGCCTCGCGCGCCCGCATCCAGTTGCGATTGCCGCGGACGGTGTTGATCTCGCCGTTGTGCGCGATCATCCGGTACGGGTGCGCCAGCTCCCACGCGGGGAAGGTGTTGGTGGAGAACCGCGAGTGGACGAGCGCGAGTGCCGACGCGATCCGCTCGTCGTGCAGCTCGGGGAAGACCTCTTCGAGCTGGGCGGTGGTGAGCATGCCCTTGTAGACCAGCGTGCGCGCGGACAGCGACGCGAAGTACAGGCCGGCCTCGTGCTGTGCGCGCCGGCGCAGCACGAAGGTGTAGCGGTCGAGGTCGATGCCCGACTGGCCCTCGCGCCCCGCGACGATCAGCTGCTCGAAATGCGGCATCGCGCCGATGGAGATCGGCGAAAGCGTCCCGGTCTCGACGGGGACCTCGCGCCACGCGAGCACGTCGAGGTCGACCTCCTCGGCGATCTGCGCAACCAGGTCCTTGACTCGGGCGCGCTCCGCCTCGTCAGTGGGAAGGAACGCCAGGCCGACGGCGTACTCGCCCGCGTCGGGAAGGCGCGTGCCCACGACGGCGCGCAGGAACGCGTCGGGAACCTGGATCAGGATGCCTGCGCCGTCGCCGGCCGCCTCGTCGGCACCCGTCGCCCCGCGGTGGTCAAGGTTGCGCAGGGCCTCAAGCCCCTGCTCGACGATCGAATGCCGGGCCACGCCGTCGAGCTGGGCCACGAAGGCCACGCCGCACGCGTCGTGCTCGTACAGGGGGTCGTACAAACCGATCTTCTCGCGATGCGGGAAAACGCTCGTCGCCATGGTGCAAGACCTCCTCGAATCCATACAAGGCGCGCGCCGCAATGCGGCGGGCCGTGGAAACATTAGATCCCTGAAAGGACGCCCTCAGACCAGATTCGGGTGCATACGAAAACCCTTCGCAAGATTGTTACGCGGCCGAAACATGAGGCCGGACCGCGACTCCTGGTTCGGAGATCGTGGCGGGCGACTAGTCACACACGCGCTGCACGGCGCGGCGAACCTCCCCCGGATCGCGTTCCTCCACGTCGAGTGCGCGGTGGATGGTCAGCCCCTCGATGAGCGCGTCGAGCAGGCGAGCGGTCTCCGGGTCGAAGTGCCGCTCCAGCGCTGCTCGGCTGCGCGCCATCCACCGCGTGGTGATGTCCCGGAAAGCGGCCTCCCTTGCGGCGAGGGTGTACAGCTCGTGGGTGAGCACGAGGTCGCGCCTGTCGCCGAAGACGTCTTCCAGGATGATGTCGACCACCGAGTCCCTCGCCGACTCCTGACCGGTGGCGGCCTCCATCCTGCGCGCGAACCTGTCGGCCACGCCGTCGGCGAAGCGGGAGAAGGCCTCACGCAGCAGGTCGTCCATGCCCGCGAAGTGATACGTCATCGAGCCGAGCGGCACGTCGGCGGCCTCAGCGATCCGGCGGTGCGAGGCGCCCGCCACGCCGACGTCGGCAATCACCACCAGACACGCGTCGATGATCCGGTCGCGGCGTCCGGGGTCGGTACGCCGCGCCCTGCGCGCGGTGCCCACCGGATCAGCGGGCGGCGTCGTCATCTGCGATCTTCCTGACCACCCGTGCGGGGTTGCCCACCGCGACGACGTTGGCGGGGATGTCCCTGGTGACCACGGATCCGGCGCCGATCACGCTGTTGTCGCCGATCGTCACGCCAGGACACACGATCACGCCGCCGCCGAGCCACACGTTGGCGCCCAGCGTGATGGGGAGCGCCGCCTCGAGCTTGTCGCGGCGGGGCGTCGGAGCGATCGGGTGGGTCGGGGTGAGCAGTTGGACATTGGGGCCGAGCTGGCAGTCGTCGCCGATGGTGATGGCCGCCACGTCGAGCGCCATCAGGTTGTAGTTGACGAACACGCGCTCGCCGATCGAGATGTTCTCGCCGTAGTCGACGTACAGCGGCGGCTTCACGTAGGCGCCCTCCCCCAGATGGCCGACGAGCTGCGCCAGCAACTCCCTCGCGCCAGGGTCGCCGTCGACCTCCGCGCGGTGGTAGGCGTCGACGAGCCGCACGGCGCGCTGCGCGATCCTGCCGCTCTCGGGGTCGTCGGCGATATAGAGGTCCCCGGCAAGCATACGCTCGCGGTTGGTTCGCGGGTCGTCCGCAAAGTAGTCCTTCATGACGCCATCCTAGCTCTATGTGGACGTACGTACACTAGAGGTGTAGCGTTTCTCGACGTGTACTCCCTCCTTCTCGCGATCATCTACCTCGCGTTCATCAGCCTCGGGCTGCCCGACTCCCTCGCCGGCGCCGGCTGGCCCGTGATGCACGGGGATCTCGGCGTCCCCGTCTCCTTCGCCGGCCTCCTGACCATGATCATCGCCGCCGGCACGATCGTGTCGAGCCTGCAGTCGGACCGGTTGACCCGACGGTTCGGCGCCGGGCTGGTCACCGCCGCCAGCGTCGGTCTGACGGCGGTCGCCCTGCTCGGCTTCTCCTTCTCCGGCTCCTTCTGGTTGCTCTGCCTGTGGGCCGTGCCCTACGGCCTGGGTGCCGGCGCCGTCGACGCCGCGCTGAACAACTACGTGGCCCTTCACTACTCGTCGAAGCACATGAACTGGCTGCACTGTTTCTGGGGCGTCGGCGCGTCGATCAGCCCGTTCATCATGAGCCACGCGCTGAGCGGCGGGCTCGGCTGGTCCGGCGGCTACCGGATCGTCGGCATCATCCAGGTGGCCCTCGTCGCGCTGCTCTTCCTGACCCTGCCGCTGTGGCGCAGGGTCAACGAGACCCACCCGGAACACGCGCCCGAGGGCGTCGACGGCGAACCAACCAAGCCGCTCGGTCTCGCCGGCACCCTGCGCCTACCCGGCGCCCCGATGCTGCTCATCGCGTTCTTCGGGTACTGCGCACTCGAGGGCACCTTCATCCTGTGGTCGGCGACGTTCCTCGTGCAGGAGCGCGAGGTCCTGCCCGCGACGGCGGCCGCGTTCGCCTCCCTGTACCTCCTCGGCATCACCGCGGGCCGGTTCCTCGGCGGCTTCGTCGCGGACCGCTTGGGTGACCGCCAGCTGATCAGGATCGGCATCGCGACGGTGGCCCTCGGTGTCATCCTCGTCGCCCTGCCTTTGGAGAACGACGTCCCCGCGCTCGCCGGCCTCGTCATCGCGGGCCTCGGCAGCGCCCCTGTCTACCCCGCCATCATCCACTCGACACCCACCAACTTCGGCCGGGAGAACTCGCAGGCGGTGATCGGCATCCAGATGGCCAGCGCCTACCTGGGCATGACACTGATGCCGCCCCTGTTCGGCGCCCTCTCCGGCTGGCTCGGCCTGTGGATCTTCCCGCTCTACGCCGGCCTCCTCGTCGCCCTGATGCTGGTGATGTCCGAGTGGCTGAACCGCATCGTCGGCCGCCGAAAGGACGCCGTCACCGTCTAGGTCCTCCGCCCTCGCGGGCCCTACTGGGAGTCGAACGGATTCGCCGCTAACTCGGCGATCTGGGAGAGATCCCGCCCAAACGACCCTGTTGGCGGCGGATCCGTTCGCATCGCCGAGTAGCGTCGCTCCCATGGCAGTTCGTTCTCGCGCCAAGGTGTACGCCCGGCGTCGAAAGCGTCGGATGGCCGCACAGACGCACGACTTGACCGCGGCGCAATGGGCGGCGCTGGTCGACGCCTGGGGCGGGTGCGCGTATTGCGAGGGACGCGCACCCACGTATACGAAGGACTGCGTCCTGCCCATTTCGCGCGGTGGCCGCTACACGCTCACGAATGTGGTGCCCGCCTGTGGCTCCTGCAACGCGAGCAAGTGGAACAGCGAGGTGACCGGCTGGATGCGGCGAAAGAAGCTGGATGAGGAGCGGTTCCTGGTGCGGCACCTCGAGATCGCTCGGTGGCTGACCAGCCAGGCCGCCGCGGAGCCGGATGGGTGAACCAGTCCGCAAGACGGGTAACGTGGGCGCATGAGAAGGTCGACGGTGACCGCGTTGACGGCGACGCTCCTGCTGGCACTACCCCTGCAACTCGCCGGATGCGCTCCATCCACCAGTGCGCGACCCGCCGCACCGGCGGAGACATCGACCATGGAGGATCCGACCCCAGAGGCCGACAGGCGTGTGTTGGAGACGTCGGGGCCGTTGAGCGACGCGCTCAGCTCTGATCCTGGGTTCGGTGGGATCTGGGTCGACGATGACCACACCGTCCATGTCGTGATGACCGCCGAGCGCCTGGGTGGGGCTCAGGACATCGCACGGTATGCGTTTGCGGATGGCCCGCCGACAGCGATCCCGTTCGAGGTCGGACAACACACGTACGAAGAGCTCGTCGCGCGACGCGACGAGATCTCGGAACTTCTCCCACCCTTGCGCGCTCAGGGGATCGGGGTCTCGCAGTGGGGCCCCGACGTCGAACTCAACGCCGTCTACGTGATGGTCGTCGATTTGGAGGAGGGCGACGAACAGACGATCCACGAGGTGCTCGGCGACGACGTGGTCGTGCTGGAGGACGAGGCGCCCGAGGGAGAACCGTTCTCCGGCCGGTGGTGAGGCCCGCTCGCGCTAGCTGATCAGGCGGGTGAGGTCTTCCTTCAGGTCGTTGATCGACGCCTGGTTCCAGAGGACCGTCAACGTGCGGTCCTCGCCGAAGCCGAGGACGTAGCTGCCGTGGTTGACCTCGTAGCCGCCGCTGGGGAGCTGCTTGCCCTCCGAGATGTCGATGCCGAGGCTCAGCGCCGCCGGCTTGATCGCCTCCAAGTCGCCCGTCAGGCCGACGAACGACTCATCCACGCGCGCCAAATACTCCCTCAACGCGTCCGGGGTATCGCGGGCGGGGTCGGTCGTGACCAGGATCAGCGTGACGTCGTCGACCAGGTCTTCGGGCAGGCGGCGCTTCGCCGTCGCCATGTCGGCCAGGATTCCCGGGCAGACGTCGGGGCAGTTGGTGTAGCCGAAGAACAGCGCGACAGCCTTCGTCGTCGGGTCCTTGGCCAGGTTGTACGGGTTACCGTACTGGTCCGTCAGCGTGACATCCGGCAGTGGCGCGCCGCTGCCGTCGAGGTGCGTGCCATGCCAGGGACCCTTGGTGGGGCCGGTCACCGGCGGCACATCAGGGCCGCACGCGGCGACAAGGCCGAGCGCGCCCAGCCCCAGCAGCGTGCGGCGACGGATCACCGGCGCGACCTGTCGACGCCCGCGGCCAGATCGCCCGCGAGCGCGCGGAGCCGCGCCAGGTCCCCGGGCATGTCCGCGCCGTCGGAGTCGAGGCACTTCAGCAGCGCTGAGCCGATGATCACGAGGTCCGCGTACGTGCCGATCTCCGCGGCCTGCGCGCCATCGCTGACGCCCAGCCCTATGCCGATGGGCAGCGTCGGATCGATCGCCCGAGCACGCTCCACGATGACGGGCGCGGCGTCGGACGTCGAGGCCCGGGCGCCCGTGACGCCCATGACGCTGGACGCGTAGACCCAGCCGCGGCAGGACGACATGGTGAGCGCGATCCGCTCATCCACCGACGACGGCGCGATCAGGAAGACCCGGTCGAGCCCGCACGCGTCCGTAGCGGCGAACCATTCCGGGCAGTCGTCCGGCGGCAAGTCGGGCGTGATGGTGCCCGCTCCCCCGGCCGCCGCGAGGTCGCGCGCGAACGCGTCGACGCCGTAGGCCTCGATCAGGTTCCAGTAGGTCATCACCATGGGCGTGGCCCCGGCGTTGGCGACGGCCTCGACGGCGGCGAACGCATCGCGCGTCCGGACGCCGCGGGCACGGGCCTTCGACGTCGCGTGCTGGATGACGAGGCCGTCCATCAGCGGATCCGAGTACGGGATGCCGATCTCGACGATGTCGGCGCCAGCGCCGTCGGTGCCCTCGACGAGCGCCTGGACCGCCAGAATGGAGTCCGCGACGCTCGGGTAGCCCACCGGCAGGTAGCCCACCATGGCGGGACGTCCCTCCGCGAGGCAGCGGGCCACGGTGGCGCCGCTCTTGCCGAGCCGCGCCGGGTCGGTGAACTGGCTCATTCGAGGCCCCCCACGGTCTTGTCGGGTGTGCCGGGCAGCCCGAAGTAGTCGAACGCCGTCGCCACGTCCTTGTCGCCACGGCCGGAAAGGCACACGAGGATACTCGGGCTGGCGGTCGGGTCCTCCTCCGCGAGGCGGCAGCCCAGTCGCATCGCGCCGGCGACGGCGTGCGCGGACTCGATCGCCGGGATGATGCCCTCGGTGCGGGTTAGGAGGCGGAAGGCCTCCATGGCCTCGTCGTCGGTGATCGGCTCGTACGTGGCGCGGCCGGTCTCGGCGAGCCACGCGTGCTCCGGGCCGACGCCCGGGTAGTCGAGTCCGGCGGAGATCGAGTGCGACTCGATGGTCTGGCCGTCCTCGTCCTGCAGCACGAACGTGCGCGCGCCGTGCAACACGCCGGGACTCCCCGCGGTGATGGTCGCGGCGTGGCGGCCGGTGGAGATGCCGTCGCCCTCGGCCTCGAAGCCGTAGAGCTTCACGGACTCGTCAGGGATGAAGTCGTAGAACATGCCGATGGCGTTCGAGCCGCCGCCGACGCAGGCCGCGACGTAGTCGGGCAGCGCGCCGTACGCGTCCAGCATCTGCTGGCGGGCCTCCGTGGAGATCACGCGCTGCAGCTCGCGGACCAGGTAAGGGAACGGGTGCGGGCCGCCGACGGTTCCGATCAGGTAGTGCGTCGAGTCGACGGTGGTCACCCAGTCGCGCATCGCCTCGTTCATCGCGTCCTTCAGCGTGCGCGAACCCGCCGCGACGGCGTACACCTCGGCGCCGAGCAGCTGCATGCGCGCCACGTTCAGCGCCTGGCGCTGGGTGTCGACCTCGCCCATGTAGACCCGGCACTCGAGGCCGAGCAAGGCTGCGGCGGTCGCCGTCGCGACGCCGTGCTGTCCGGCGCCCGTCTCGGCGATCACCCGCGTCTTGCCCATGCGCTTGGTGAGCAGGGCCTGGCCGAGCACGTTGTTGACCTTGTGCGCACCGGTGTGATTGAGGTCCTCGCGCTTCAGCAGGACGCGCGCGTTGCCGCACAGCTCGGAGAAGTTGCGGGCCTCGGTGATCGGCGTCGGACGCCCGGCGTAGTCGCGCTGCAGCCGTGTCAGCTCCGCATGGAACGACGGGTCGGCCTGGGCCTCTTCGAAGGCCTCGGTCAACTCGGTGAGCGCGGCCTGCAGGGCCTCGGGGACGAAACGGCCCCCGAACTTTCCGAAGTGGCCGTCCTGGGTCGGCAGGCTCATGCCGTGCCCCTTCCTGCCGCCATGAGGTCGGCGATCGCGCGGGTGGGGTCGCCGTGCTTCACGAGCGCCTCCCCCACCAGGATGACGTCGGCCCCGGCGACGCGCGCGACGTCCTCCGGGCCGAGGATGCCGGACTCGGCGACCTTGACGGCCGCGTCGCCGATGCGCTCGGCAAGGCCGGCGTAGGTGTCGATATCGACGTCGAGCGTCTTCAGATTGCGGTTGTTCACCCCGATCAGCTCGGCCCCGGCGGCGAGCGCCCGATCGACCTCCTCGGTGGTATGGGTCTCCACGAGCGCGGTCATGCCCAGGTCAGCGGTGAGGCCGAGGAACCGGGCGAGGTCCGCGTCGTGGAGGGCGGCGACGATGAGCAGGATGAGGTCGGCGCCGTGGGCACGGGCCTCGAAGAACTGGTACTCGTCGACCATGAAGTCCTTGCGCAGAACCGGCACGTCGACCCGCGCGCGGACGGCGTCGAGGTCGGCCAGCGTGCCGTTGAAGCGCCGCGCCTCGGTCAGCACCGAGATCGCGGCCGCGCCGCCCGCCGCGTAGGAGGCGGCGAGCTCTGCCGGGTCGGCGATCTCAGCGAGATAGCCCTTCGACGGTGACTTCCGCTTGACCTCGGCGATCACCGCGAGGTCGGGCGCACGGAACCGCGGCATCGGATCCAGCGGCGCGGGTGCGTTCTCCGCGGCGCGCGCGATGTCGGCGAGGGAGGTCTCGCTTCTGCGCTGTTCGAGGTCTGTGCGTACTCCGGCGATGATGTCGTCGAGAACGGTCACGGCTGCCCGTAGCCCATGGCCTTCATCACCATGGTCAGGATGCCGCCCAGGAGGATCAGCACGCCGCCCGCAATGGCGATCGGCCAGTTCGGGCCGATGACCGCGCCGACGGCAGCGACGACGAAGCCGATCGACGCCGTGACGGAGCCGGTCCAGGCAGCAGGGCTGCGGCCGTGATGGTAGTACTTCGGGGTACGCGCCATGAGCCGACCTTTCGTGAGCGGGATACGTGCGGCCGAGCCTACCCGCTGCCACCTTGCGAGCGCATGTCCTGTTCATCGGCCGGCGCGTCGGTGGTCGTCGGGTCCTCGCCCTTGTCCATGGCCGCCCATGGATCGAGCGCCCGCCCCGAGCCGGAGGCGCGTTCCGTGCGCCAGCGCGGCCCCCAGACCACGACGCCGAGCGCGGCGACGGCGACCACCGCGAACCCTGCGCAGGCCACCCACTGCCCTGCCTGCACGGACCAGCCGGCGCCCGTCACGGCCAGTGCGGTGAGCAGCACCCCGACGACGCGCAGCCCGACCCCGCGCAGCATGAGCGAGAGGCCGATCCCGGCGGCTGCGGCCCAGGCGAGCGAGCCCACCGGCGACGACGCGGCCTGCGCCGCGATGCCCGCCGTCACGGCCCCCGCAGCAGCGGCGAGCGTGACGGGCGCCCGCCCGATCACGGCCTGCCCATCGCCTCGGCGCGCCCGATCGCCGAGATCACGGCACGCGCCTTGTGGGAGCACTCCGCGTCCTCGAGCTCCGGCACGGAGTCGGCAACGATCCCCGCCCCCGCCTGCACGTGAGCCACGCCGTCGGCCATGACCGCTGTGCGGATCGCGATGGCGACATCGGCGTTGCCCGCGAAGTCGAAGTAGCCGACGACGCCCCCGTACAGGCCGCGGCGGCTGAGCTCCAGCTCGTCGATGATCTCCATGGCGCGGACCTTCGGCGCGCCCGAAAGCGTGCCTGCGGGGAAGCACGCGAGCACGGCCTCCAGCGCGGATCGATCCTCCGCGACACGGCCGGACACGGCCGCCTCGAGATGCATGATGTGCGAGTAGCGGCGCACCTTCATGAACTCGTGCACGGTGACGCTGCCGGGCTCGCAGATGCGGCCGAGATCGTTGCGGCCCAGGTCGACGAGCATGAGATGCTCGGCCTTCTCCTTCGGATCGGCAACGAGCTCCTCGGCGAGCCGGCGATCCTCGTCGGGCGTCGCGCCACGGGGACGGGAGCCGGCGATCGGCCGCGTGGTGGCCACGCCGTCGGTCACGGTCACGAGCGCCTCGGGGCTGGAGCCGACGACGGCGAACCCGGGCAGCCGCAGCAGGTAGAGGTACGGGCTGGGGTTGGTCACCCGGAGGGCGCGGTAGACCTGGAGCGGGTCGGCGCTGGTAGGCACGTCGAAGCGCTGCGACACCACAATCTGGAACGCCTCGCCCGCACGGATCTCCTCCTTCGCCGCCTCGACGAGCGCCTGATACTCCTCGGAAGTGCGCTGGCGCCGGATCTCCGGCAGCGTCGCCTCGCCCTCATCGACGACCAATGGCTGCCGCGGCTGCCGCAGCAGGTCGGCCATGCGCTCGACGGCGGCGACGGCGGCGACGTACGCACGCTCCACGCCCTCGTCGCTGGCGTTGTAGTTGATCGCGTTGGCGATCAGCCAGACCTCGCCGCGGTGGTGGTCGAGGACAGCCACCTCGCTGGCGAGCATCATGGTCAGCTCGGGGAGGTGGAGGTCGTCGACGGTGGTCTCCGGGAGGCGTTCGAGGCGCCGGACGACGTCGTAGCCGAGGTAACCGACCATGCCGGCGTGGAACGGCGGCAACCCGGGCGTCGCGGGCGTCGCCAGCTCGGAGAGGACCACCTGGAGAGCCGCGAGCGGATCGCCGCCCTCCGGGATGCCCACGAGTTCGCGCCCCAGCCAGGCGGCGTGGCCGTCGCGCTCGGTGAGGGTCGCGGCCGTGTTGACACCGACGAACGAGTAGCGCGACCACACGCCCGACTCCGCGGACTCGAAGAGGAAGGTGCCCTCGCGTTCGCCGCACAGTTGGCGGTAGAGCGCGATGGGGGTCAGGTCGTCGGCCAGAAGCTTCGCGTAGACGGAGATGACGCGGCGGTCCGCGGCGAGGTCGAGGAACTCGGCCTGTGAGGGCTGGATGATCACCGCGCGTTCTCCGCGGTCAGTTCCGTGAAGAAGCACGTGCGGTTGCCGGTGTGGCACGCGGCGCCGGTCTGGCGGACGGTGACGAGCAGCGTGTCGCCATCGCAGTCGGCGGCGACGCTCACTACGGCCTGGTGGTGCCCGGACGTCTCGCCCTTGACCCAGTACTCCTGCCGCGAGCGCGACCAGTAGGTCGCCTTGCCCGTGGCGAGCGTGCGCCGCAGCGCCTCCTCATCCATCCAGGCCATCATCAGGACCTCGCGGGTGTCCGCGTCCTGTGCGATCGCGGGGATGAGCCCGTCGGAGTTGTACGTCAGCTGAGGCATGGGGACCATTGTGCCGCTCCCGCGCGGACGCGGCGACCAGGGCCGTCGGCGCGGTCAGGCGCGCAGCCGGCGCTCGAGTTTGCCGCGGGTGTTGTCCAGGAGCAGCCGGGAGCGCAGGAGTCGACGGGCAGCCCCAGCTCGCCGATGCGGACCGCGCCGTCGACAGGTTCCTTCGCGCAGCCGCTGGGTACCGGACGCCCGCCCCAGTCGAAGATCCGCACGCGCCCGACGCGCACAGCGGCCACGGTTCCGAGCAACGTGTTCACGGACCCACCCTAAGGTGCCTGCACAGGCTCGTCCGAGGGAGCGCCATGGAGGAATGACGCACAGCGGTCTTCTTTGTGCGCTATAGAGCACGGGAGCGCCAACCGTGCGTCAAAACTCCATGCCCGCGGGCGGACTACGCTGAACCCATGAGCTTCGCCCGACGTCAACGTACCGCCCTTGCCGACCTTCTCGCCGAGCTGGGGCCCTTCGCCCCGACCAAGTGCGAGGGCTGGAAGACGCAGGATCTCGCCGCGCATCTGTATGTGCGCGAGCACCGTCCCGCCGCGTTACTGGGCATCGGCTTTCCACGGTTCGCCGACAAGACGGCCCGGATCCAGCTGGAGGCCCTCCACGAGCTGGGATTCCCGGCGATCATCGAGGCGATCCGCACGCCGCCGACGCTGATGAAGCCGATCGACCAGCTCGCGGGCGCATCGGAGTACTTCATCCATCACGAGGACGTGCTGCGCGCCAACGGGCGCTCGCAGACGCTGACGCCCCGCGAGCAGGACGAGTTGTGGCGCGTGGTCCAGGTGCTCGCTCGCCGGACTCAGCTGAAGACGAAGGGACACGTCCGGCTGGTGCGCGGCGACACCGGGTTCGTCGCCCAGATCGGCCGCGGTCCGCAGCCGCTGACGGTGACCGGGTTGCCGTCCGAGCTGCTTCTCTCCCTGAGCGGTCGCGAAGCCGCCGTCGACCTCGCGGGTGAGCCCACCGTCGTCGATGCCTGGCGCGCGGCCATCAGCCCGCTCTGAGCTACAGCAGCTCCGGAGCCTCGAACGCGCGGCCCTCGCGCTGGGCCGCGAGGAACTCGATCACGGTCTCGTACCAGACCTTCGCGTGCTGCGGCGTCAGGACCCAGTGGTTCTCGTCGGGGAAGTACAGGAAACGGTGCCGCATGCCGGAGGGGTCGCCGTCGTGCAGCTCGTTCAACCGCCACCACAGGGCGAGGCCCTCGCCGATCGGGACGCGGTAGTCGCGGTCGCCGTGGATGACCAGCGTCGGCGTGCTGATCCGATCGGCGTAGCGGTGCGGCGAGTACTCCTTCACCATCTCGGGGCTCAGCTCACGGCCCCAGTACCAGGACGCGTCCGTGGTGGGGCCGAAGCTGTCCAGGTTCCAGAGCGACGCATGTGTCACGATGGCGCGGAAGCGGTCCGTCTGCGTGGCGATCCAGTTCGCCATGTAGCCGCCGAACGAGCCGCCCATCATGGCAGAGGCGTCAGGGCGGATGTCGGCGCGAGCCTCGACGGCATCGGTGAGCGCCATCACGTCGGTGAACGGTTCGGCGCCCCAGCGACCCCAACCCCGCTGGATGACGTCCTGGCCATAGCCGGTAGACAGCGCAGGATCCGGCAGGAGCACGGCCTGGCCACGCGAGGCGAGCTGCCACGGGCACCAGCGCCAAGACCACGCGTTCCACGAACTGAGAGGGCCGCCGTGCACCCAGAGCGTGAGCGGGACGGGATCACCGGAAGACGCGCCGTCGGGCAGCACCAGCCAACCTGGCACGCGAGCGCCGTCAGCGGCCGTGGCCTCGACCCGCTCCACCCGTCCGGGGAGCGCCGGATAGGACACCGGCGAGGGCAGCACCGTCGACGTGGCGGTCGCGATGTCGATGGCCACGATGTCGCCCGGGTTGTCCCACGCACTGCGGAGCGCGTCGAGCGTGGCGCCGTCGGGACTGCGGAGAACGGACGA
The DNA here is from genome assembly GCF_016714275.1 of Tessaracoccus sp. Taxonomy (GTDB): domain Bacteria; phylum Actinomycetota; class Actinomycetes; order Propionibacteriales; family Propionibacteriaceae; genus Arachnia. The sequence continues at coordinate 158,139 of NZ_JADJNP010000002.1, forward strand.
GTGCGCGCCCGCGTCGGTCAGCCGACGCACCTCGCCGGACGCGACATCGACGGCGAACACCGGCGCGGCGCCGTCCTCATCCGCCACCACGTAGACCGTGGCCGCGTCAGGGCTGAAGGCGACGGGACTGGGCCAGCGGTCCCACTCGGGCGCGAGCGGACGGCCCTCGCCGCTCAGGAGGTCGACGAGCCATAGGCCGTCTCTGGGCGCCTGCTCCGGCGTCGATTCGGTCTCCCGAAGCGCGACGAGCCAGCGCCCGTCGTCGCTCACCACCGGCTCGGCGAACTCGACGCCTTCCGCCGAGGCCACGACCGTGCGCGCGCCAGTGGCCCAGTCGAACCGGACCAGCGAGGTCGCCGTCACGCCGTGCGGGCGGCTCTCGCGCCACTCTGCGACGACCGTTGCTCCGTCGCGCGAGATCGTCGCGCTGCCGAGGCTCGTGCCGGCGTCACCGCTGAGGTCGCGGACGTCGTCGAGTCGGAGATCGCCCTCGCCAGCCACCGTCGCGGCGCGGAGCCGGGTGCGCTCCTGTCCCAGGTCGTGGTCCCAGAGCCGGACCGGGTAGCCCGTGTGCAGCAGCGCGGAGACTTTCTTGTCCCGACGAGCGGCACGCAGCTTCGCGTCCTCCTCATCGTCGACGACTCCGGCGTGGAGGGGAACGGCCAGCAGCACACGGTCCGATCCCGGGGCGGTGAGCACCTGGCCCCAGCCGCCGTCGCGGCGGGCGACCTCGTACGCCTCTCCCCCGCCGCTGGGCAGGCACCAGAGCGCCGTCGTCGACTCCGACGGCTTGTCGCCGTCGCGCGCGGCAAGCTCACGCTTCGAGGTGAACAGGAGCGAGCCGTCGGCCAGGAAGGAGGAGACGGCCTCGCCCGTGATTCCGCGGGTGAGCCGCGCCGCCGGTCGGGTGCCGCTCGGGTCGACGCGCCAGAGCGCCGTCGTGTAGCCGGTGATGTCGGCGTCCGGCCCCTGCACGGAGACGACGAGGCTCGCGCCGTCGGGGCTGAGCGCCAACCCGGTGAGTCGGGGCGTCGCGATGTAGGCGTCGAGGTCGTGCCAGGGAGAGTCGGTCATGGGCATCACTCTGCCACCCCGCGCCGACAATTCGGGGGCGTTACGTTTCCTGCTCCGCGGCGGTCTTGGGCGGCGCGGTCGCCCAGCCGGCGACACGGGTGGCGAAGCGGCCGAACGGAAGGCCTATCAGGCAATCGAACCAGCGCGAGGTAGGCAACCCCAGCAGTTCCCTCGACCAGGTCGGCAGCGTCGAGATCGCACCCGCCGCCAGCATCCAGTAGCCGAGCTTCCCGGGCCACGGCACCGGCGGGGTCTTCAGCAGGAACTCGACGGTGTCGATCGCCGCGGGCGAGGCGCGCAATTCCGGCCGGTACGAGTCGATCAGGGCGGTCAGCTCCGCCTCAGAGCGAGGCAGGTCGACGGCGCCCAGCATCTCTCCGACCGGCGCCGCCGAGGCCACATAGCGATCCGCCTCGTCCACGGCGAGCCGCGAGGGGCCGAAGTGCCGATAGGCCTCAAGGAAGCTCTGGGTCTCGGCGGCGTGCACCCAAGCGAGCAGGTGCGGGTCAGACGCGCGGTACGGCGTGCCGTCGTCGGTCTTGCCGCGGACCCGCTCATGAACGGCGCGAACCCGGCCGATGAGCTCATCAGCTGCGGGGATCGGGCCGTAGGTGGTCATCGCGATGAACTCGCCCGTGCGCTGCAGCCGCCCCCACGGATCGGACCGGTACCCGGAGTGGCCCGCCACGCCGGCCATGGCGGCCGGGTGCAACGCCTGCAGCAACAACGCGCGGATGCCGCCCGCGTACATCGCCGCGTCCCGGTTCACCCTCCAGATCACGTCCGACGGCGAATGCCAGCGCGGCCCTTCGGCTCGCCAGATGCGGGCGACGCGCGCCTCCTGGTCGGGCCCCGCGACCCTGTCCCTGATCGCGGACCCGATCAGTTCACGGAGCTTCTCGACGGGGTTCGCCATCGCACCAGCCTATTCCTCCCCAGGCGAGGGGCGCTCCAGGCCGAAGTAGTCTGGGTCGGCGAGGAAGCGGCGGTACAGCGCGACCGTCATCAGCGACCTCCACTCCCGCAGGTGGAAGCCCTCCTCGTCAAGCTCGACGATCTGCGCCCCCGGGATGGCGGCCAGGATCGGCGAATGCGTCGCGAGGAGGACCTGAACACCGTCGCCGCGGAGCTCGCACAGCTGGTTCGCGAGCTTGACCTGCGACTGGAACGACAGCCCCGCCTCGGGCTCGTCGAGCACCAGTAGTCCGCCCCGTCTGGCGAGGAAGACGAGCTTGGTGTCGAGCAGCTCCGTGAACGCCTGACCGTGGGAACGCTCGTGGTAGGCCCGGTCCGCTCCGCCCGGGTGCTGCTCCAGGTAGGTCAGCAGGCCGTGCATGGTCTCGGCGCGCAGGAAATAGCCCCACTTGGACCGTCCGATGCCGCGGATCAGGCGAAGGTGCTCGTGCAGACGCGACTCCGTGGGCCGCTCGGAAGGGCGCCACGTTGTGCTGCCGCCCTCGGCGCTGAGGCCATACGCCATCGCGATCGCCTCGATCAGCGTCGACTTCCCGACGCCGTTCTCCCCGACCAACACCGTGAGCTCCGCCAGCTCGAGCCCGTCGCGCAGCAGCTGCGCCACCGGCCCCATCGTGAACGGCCACCCACCGACGTGTTCGCAGGGCTCCCCCACGACCTCGCGCACCGGCAACGAACTGAACACCGTCATGCACGGCAGCCTAAGGATCGGGTCTGACAGACTCGGTTCCGCGCCTCACTCCGCGGTCACGTGGAGCCCGATCGCGGGCACGATGTGGTCGACGAACAGGGGCGCGAGGGTCTCGTCGCCCAGGTCGTCGGTCGTCACCCAGCGGGTCTCCTCGATCTCAGCAGTCGGCGCCACGTCCGCCGCGACGGCCTCCGGCCAGTCGAAGACGTCGGCGACGACGGTGTGCCCGGCCTCGTTCGCCGCGGGTGCGGCGAATTCTCCGAGCGAGAGGAGGCGAGCCGCGTCGAGCCGCAGACCAAGCTCCTCCTGCACCTCGCGGGCCGCGCACTCCCCCGCCGACTCCCCCGGCTCGGGCTTACCGCCCGGGTTCATCCACATCGACGTCCCGCGCTTGCGCACCATCAGGATCCGGCCGCGCGCATCGCGCAGCACCACTGCCGAGACGTGAATGATCGTGCAACCCCCAGCCGGCGACCTACTCATGCCTCGAACGTACCGTCCCGCCGGTCTTGGCGGCGCGTCATCCCGACCAGCCCCGCCTCGTAGGCGGCGATCACCAGCTGCGCGCGATCGCGCGCCTGCAGCTTGGCCAGCAGGCTGCCGATGTGCGTCTTGACCGTCTTCACGGAGATCACCAGCTGCGCGGCCACCTCATGGTTCGTCAAGCCGCGGCCCACCAGCGTCAGCACCTCGACCTCTCTCGGAGTAAGCAGGGCCGGCGGCGCGGGCGGTACTCCCGACGGGCGGTCGACGTAGTGCGCCACGAGCCGGCTGAGCACCGACGGCGCGAACAACGACTCGCCGTCGTGCGTGCGCCGGATCGCCTCCAGCAGCCGGTCGGGCTCGGTGTCCTTCAGCAGGAACCCGCTCGCGCCTGCGCGGAGCGCGGCGTAGACATACTCGTCCAGCTCGAACATGCTGACCACGAGGACGCGGCACCCGGCTGAGGCAGGATCGGCCAGGATGGCGCGGGTGGCGTCGATGCCGTCGCCGTCGGGCATTCGGATGTCCATCAGGACGACGTCCGGGTGAGACGCGACGGCGGCGCGCACTGCCTCACGCCCCGTGGCCGCCTCGCCGACCATCTCGAGGTCGGCCTCGCCCCCGACAAGCGCGCGCAGGCTGTAGCGGATGAGCGGCTGGTCGTCGGCCACCAGCACGCGGATCGGTGGGCCGCTCACGGCTCCCGCTCGTCTGGGACGACGGCGACCAGGCGCCATCCCGTGCCGTGTCGGCCCGCTTCGAGGGTGCCGCCGAGTGCGTCCAATCGCTCGCGCAGCCCGTCAAGTCCCCGCCCCGCGCCCCGCTGCGCCCGCCAGCCCTCCACAGGGCCGTCGTCGACCACCTCGACCGCCACTCCGCCTGGACGTCTGCCGATCCGCACGACGGCTGAGGCGGGTCCCGCGTGCGCCGCGACGTTGTGCAGCGCCTCGCGCACCACCGCGACGATCGTCAGCTGCGCCCCGGCCGAGACCCCGCGAAGGTCCTCGCTCACCAACTCGACGGCGGGCCCGGTATCGACGGCCCGCCGCACGATCTCGGGCAGGTCCGCAAGCGTCTCGGCCGGCCGGAGCGGCGCGGGCTCGGGACTGCGCAACACCGTCAGCATCCGCCGCAGCTCGGTAGTGGCCTGTCGGCTGGCGCGTTCGATGTCGGCCAGGGCGTCGTCCTCGCTGCCCCCGATCCGGCGGGCGACGGCCGCGCGCACCGTGATGGCGCCGAGGCCGTGCGAGACGACGTCGTGCAGCTCGCGCGCGATCCGCAACCGCTCCGCACCCGCCGCCCGCTCGGCGGCCCAGGCGGCGAGTTCATCCTCGTAGCGCCGACGCTCCGCGCGGGTGCGCAGCGCCGCCCAGACGATGACCGCGGCCACCGCGACCGCCGCCGCGCCTAACACCGACCCGGCGGCCGCAGCGTTCTCGAAACCGGCGAGCGCGATCCCCGCGCCGAGTCCGAGGATCACCAGGACGGCGGCCAGCCATGCCCGCGACCGCCACGTCGGTTGTTCGTCCTGCATCCCTCGACCCTAGCCACGCCGTCCGACGGGAGCATCGGCCCACGGGTGGAGGTCCGCGGTCCGAGTTCCTGAGCCGCAAGACCCTGCCATGGGCCGGAGACGCGGCGCCGATCGGCTGGTGGCATGGATATGTGATCTCCATCAACCACCTCAGCAAGCGCCACGGGCCGCGCACGGTCCTCTCCGACGTCACCTTCGAGGCCCTCCCCGGCCGCGTCACCGCCTTCCTCGGGCCGAACGGCGCGGGCAAATCCTCGACCCTGCGGATCCTGCTCGGGCTCGACCGCGCGACCACGGGCTCGGCCCTCATCGACGGCGTTCGGTATCGCGCCCTGCGGCACCCGGCCCGCTCCGTCGGGGCCATGCTCGACGGCTCGGGCGCCCATCGTTCGCGGACGGCACGCGGACACCTCGCGTGGGTCGCCGCCGCGGCCGGGCTGTCGAGGAGCCGCGTCGACCAGGTGCTCGCCGACGTCGGCCTCTGGGAGGCCCGCCGCGCGCGGGTGGGCACGTTCTCGCTGGGCATGGGACAGCGGCTCGGCCTGGCTGCGGCGCTCCTGGGCGAGCCGTCAGCGCTCGTACTCGACGAACCGGTCAACGGGCTGGACCCCGAGGGGATCCGCTGGATCCGTCGCCTGCTGCGGCGGTACGCCGACGACGGCGGCACGGTGCTGCTGTCCAGCCATCTGATGGGCGAGGTGGCCGAGATCGCCGACGACCTGGTGGTCATCGCGGGCGGCCGCGTGGTGCGCCAAGGCCCGCTCGCCGAGGTGTCGGCCGGCTACGCCAGCCTCGAGGACGCGTTCTTCGGGCTGACCGGTGGGTCGGAGGACCGATGAGCTTCCCGCGCATCCTCGCGGCTGAGATCTCGAAGGCGGTCTCGCTGCCCGCCACGTACGTGGCCGGGGGCATCTCGCTCGCCGCGTCCGTCGCGCTCGCCGCGTACAACGCCCACGGCGTGCGCGCCGACATGGCTGCCGGCCGCCTGGACACCCTCGGCTATACGTCGTCGGTGGAGGCGGCATTCTCCGCGACCCCGCTCGGCACCGTTGGCGCCGTCATCCTCGGCGTGGTGGCGATGAGCAGCGAGTACGCCGCCAATAGCCCCGACGCGGGCGGCGGCCGACAGATCTCCGCCACGCTGACGGTCGCCCCGCGCCGCGTGGCCGTGTTCGCGGCGAAGGCCGTCACCGTCGTCCTGCTCGTCGCGCTGCTTGCAACCCTCTCGCTCCCCACCAGCCTCGCCCTCACCCGGGCCATCATCGGGACGACGCCCGCCGAGTCGCTGCAGGACCTCGCGGTCCGGAGCGGCGGGGTGGCGCTGTACTGGGTGCTGACCGCGCTCCTCGCGCTCGGCATCGCGGCGCTCGCCCGCAGCGGCGTCGTCCCGCTCGTCGTTCTGATCGCGAACAGCTCCTTGGTCTCGGTCTCGATCCTGCTGTCCCAGCTGACCCCGCTCGCCTACTACCTGCCGGATCTCGCAGGCATGCGCCTGTTCGCGAACGAGACGTGGGCGATGGTCGACGACGCACTCGACCCGGTCACCGGCGGGCTGGTGATGAGCGCGTGGGCCGCGGCGCTGTTGGTGGCCGGCGCCATCTCCTTCGTCCGGAGGGACGCGTGAGGCGCGTCGTGGCCGCCGAACTCCTCAAGCTCGGCAGCCTGCCCGCCGCGTGGGCCACCGCGGGCGGCACGGTGGCGGCCGGCGGCATCCTCGGCGCCGCGGCAGCCTCGCACCCCGGCGTGACCGAGATCTCCGACGCTCACGCCCACCCTTGGCTTCCTGCAGGTGGGCACCATCCTGCTGGGCGTTCTCGCCGTGGCCAGCGAATACAGCGGGCGGCAGATCGCGACCACCCTCGTGGCCGTCCCCCAGCGGCCCGTCCTGCTCGCGGGCAAGGCCGGCGCGGCGCTCCTCGCGACGACGGTGACGGCCACACTCACCGTCGCGGCCGCGGCCCTGTCTGCCGGGGTCGTCTTCGCACGCCGTGGGGTTGCGGTGTCGCCCGATGGGGGTCGGCTGGCCGGGATGGTCGCGTATCTGGCTCTCATCGGGCTCTTCGCCCTGTGCACGACGGTGCTGCTCCGCGGGCTCGTCGCCTCGCTGGTGGTCTTGGAGTCACTGGTGTTGATCGTCTCGCCACTGCTCGCCACCATCACGGAGCACGCCCGCTGGCTGCCCGACAGGGCCGGTGCGCTGCTCTACCTGCCGCCGGGCGCTGACGGGTCGGCATGGCACACCGGTGTGCTGGTACTCGTCGCCTGGATCCTCGCGGTAGGCGCCGCCGGCGCCGTCACGTTCGTTGTCCGCGATGCGTGAGATACCTGGTCAGCTGACGGAAAAGTACCGCAGGACAGGGAGTCAACGCACCAGGGGCCCGAAAGGTCTATCTCGCCGCACTTTTCCGTCAACTGCGAGTCCGACCCTGTCTCGTATGGGGTGTGCCAGAGTGAGTGCATGCCTCGCACCATCCTGCTCACCGGATTCGAGCCCTTCGCTGGCGCGCGGACCAACCCTTCGGCGACGACCGTGCGCAACGTCGCTAGACGCTGGACGGGAACCGACAGGCTTGTCGTCGAGGTGCTGCCGGTCGAGTTCGAGGCGTCCGCCGCGCGGATGCGCGCGCTGATTTCCGAGCACCGGCCTGACGCCGTCATCTCCGTCGGGCTCGCAGCTGGACGCGCCGCGGTGTCGCTCGAGCGCGTCGCGCTCAACCTGATCGACGCCCGCATCCCCGACAACGCCGGGCGCCAGCCGATCGACGTCCCCAGCCTCCCCGGGGCATCACCCGCGGCGCTCGCGAGCGTGCCGGTGAAAGCCTGGGAGCGGGTGCTGCGCGACGCGGGTGTCCCCGTCGAACTCAGCCTCTCCGCCGGGACGTTCGTCTGCAACCATGTCTTCGCGACCGCCGCGCTCACGGCGCCCGACGGCGTCCGCGTCGGGTTCATCCACATCCCGTGGTCCGACGAGGACCAAGTCGACGACGCGCCGTCGCTGTCTGCTGCGACGCTCGCCCGCGCCGTCGAGTTGCTGTGCCTGCATGCGTTCGAAGAAGAGATCTCGACGACGGGCGGGACCATCGCCTAGCAAGTACCGTGGTTGCCTCTGCGCGAACCGCACCACACTGCTGCGCATCGCGGCGGCAAGAGTCGCTATCTCCGACTTTTGCCGCCGCAGTGATGCCGACGCAGACCCCCGGCTTGAGTCCCTCAGACCGAGTGCCCGTTCATTGGTTTCGACACGGCCCCGGCGCTCAGTTGAGGCAGCTCAGGACAGCCTGGCCAGGACCAACTCGCGGACCTTCGCCGCGTCGGCTTGCCCGCGCATCGCCTTCATCACCTGCCCGATGAGCGCACCGACGGCCTGCACCTTGCCGTCGCGGATCTTTTCCGCCACGTCCGGGTTGGCCGCGATGACCTCGTCGACGGCGGCGCCGAGCGCGCCCTCGTCGGAGACGACGACCAGCCCGCGCGACTCCACGACCTCGGCGGGCTCGCCCTCGCCGGCCAGCACGCCGTCGATCACCTGGCGCGCCAGCTTGTCGTTGACGGTGCCGGCGTCGACCAGCGCCTGGACCGCGGCCACCTGCGCGGGCGTGATGGAGAGCTCCTCCAGCTCGCACCCGGCCTCGTTCGCGCGGCGGGCCAGCTCCGTGACCCACCACTTGCGCGCCGCGGCGGGAGCAGCCCCGGCGGTGACCGTATCCTCCACCAGCGCCAACGCCCCGGCGTTGACAACGGCAGCGAAGTCGATGTCGCTGAATCCCCAGGCCTCCTGGAGCCGACGACGGCGCTCGGCCGGGGGCTCGGGCAGGGTCGCCCGCAGCTCCTCGACCCACTCGCGGCTGGGCGCGATCGGCATCAGGTCCGGCTCCGCGAAGTAGCGGTAATCGTCGGCGTCCGACTTCGGGCGTCCCGCGGACGTGCTGCCGTCGGCCTCGTGGAAGTGCCGCGTCTCCTGCGTGACCGCGCCGCCGACGTCGAGAACCTCGGCCTGGCGACACATCTCGAACCGGACGGCGCGCTCGATGGAGCGCAGCGAGTTGACGTTCTTGGTCTCGGTTCGCGTGCCGAGGACGCCCGAGCCTACGGGCGACAGCGACACGTTCGCGTCGCAACGCAGCGACCCCTGCTCCATGCGGACGTCCGAGACGCCGAGCGCCTTCATCAGCTCGCGCAAGTGGGCGACGTAGGCGCGCGCCACCTGCGGGGCCCTCTCCCCTGCGCCGAGGACAGGACGGGTGACGATCTCGATCAGGGGAACGCCCGCGCGGTTGTAGTCGATCAGCGAGTAGTCGGCGCCCTGGATGCGGCCGGACGTGCCCACGTGGGTCGCCTTACCCGCGTCCTCCTCCATGTGCGCGCGCTCGATCTCGACGCGGTAGGTCTCGCCGTCCACCTCTACGTCGACCCAGCCGTCGAAGGCGATCGGCTCGTCGTACTGCGAGGTCTGGAAGTTCTTGGTCATGTCCGGGTAGAAGTAGTTCTTCCGCGCCATGCGGCACCACTCGGCGATCCGGCAGTTGAGCGCCAGCCCAATCCGGATGGCCGACTCCACGGCCTTCCCGTTGATCACCGGCAGCGAGCCGGGGAGTCCTAGGCACACCGGGCAGACGTACGTGTTGGGCGCGCCGCCGAACTCGTTGGGGCAGCCGCAGAACATCTTCGACGCCGTGTTCAGCTCGACGTGCACCTCGAGGCCCAGCGCGGGCTCGTACCTGGTCAGCAGGTCGTCGTAGTCGACGCTCATGCGGAAACCCCCTCAAGGCTCGGCGACTGCGGGCCGCCCCACTTCTCCTGCAACGCCCTCTCAAGGACGCCACCCACGCGATACAGCCGCGCGTCCTCCATCGGCGGGGCCATCACCTGGAACCCGACGGGCAGGCCGTCGCTGAGGCCCGCGGGGAACGACGCCGACGCGTTGCCCGCCATGTTGCTGGGGATGGTGCAGAGGTCGGCGAGGTACATGCTCATCGGGTCCGACATGCGCTCGCCGATCTTAAACGCGACGGTGGTCGTCGTCGGCGACACCAGCACGTCGACAGACTCGAAGGCCTTGTCGAAGTCGCCCTGGATCAGCGAGCGGACGCGCTGCGCCGAGCCGTAGTAGGCGTCGTAGTAGCCGGCCGACAGCGCGTAGGTGCCGATGATGATGCGGCGCTTCGCCTCGCGGCCGAAGCCGGCCTCGCGGGTGAGGTTCATAACCTCCTCGGCCGAGCGCGTGCCGTCGTCCCCGGTGCGCAGCCCGTAGCGCATGCCGTCGAACCGGGCGAGGTTGGAGCTCAGCTCGGCGGGCTGGATCAGGTAGTAGGCGGGCAGCGCGTAGGTGAACGCGGGGCAGGAGACCTCGACGATCTCCGCGCCGGCTGCCCGCAGCGCCTCGACGGCCTCGCGGAACCGGTCGAGCACGCCGGGCTCGTAGCCGTCGCCCTGGAACTCGGCGACGACGCCGACGCGCATCCCGGCGAGGTCGGCGGCGCGGGAGGCGGCGACGAGGTCGGGCACGGGCTGGTCGATGGAGGCCGAGTCGTGGGCGTCGTATCCGCCGATGACCTGCTGGAGCAGCGCGGCGTCCTCCGCGGTGCGGGCGCAGGGACCGGGCTGGTCGAGGCTGGACGCCATGGCCACGAGACCGAAGCGGGAGACGCCGCCATAGGTGGGCTTCACGCCGACGGTTCCGGTCACTGCACCGGGCTGCCGGATGGAGCCGCCGGTGTCGGACCCGACGGCGAGCGGCACCATGAACGACGCCACGGCCGCAGCCGAGCCGCCGCCGGAGCCACCGGGGATGCGCTCGTCGTCCCACGGGTTTCGGGTCGGTCCGAAATAAGAGGTCTCCGTGGAGGATCCCATTGCGAACTCGTCCATGTTGGTCTTGCCGACGATGACCAGCCCGGCCGCGCGCAGCTTGGCGACGACGGTGGCGTCGTAGGGGGGAACCCACCCGTCGAGCATCTTGGATCCGCAGGTGGTCGGGAAGTCGGTGGTGCAGAAGTTGTCCTTCACGCCGATCGGGACGCCGGCCAGCGGGCCGAGTTCCTCGCCCGCGGCGCGGTGGGCGTCGATCTCGCGGGCCTGCGCGAGCGCGGCGTCGGCGTCGACGGCGAGGAACACGTTCAGCCGCGGGTTCAGCGCCTCGATCTGGTCGAGGCAGGCGCGCGTGAGGTCCTCGGAGGTCATCTCGCCAGCAGCCATCGCGCGCCCGAGTTCGGCGGCAGAGCGGGTAAGGATGTCGGCGGTCATCAGTCCTCGCTCAGAATCTGGGGAACGCGGAACCGGCCTTCGTCCTGGGCGGGAGCGCCAGACAGCGCCTGCTCCTGGGTGAGGGATGGGGTCACGATGTCGGCGCGGAACACGTTGGACATCGGCATCGCGTGCGTAGCCACGGGTACGTCGGGCCGCGCGACCTCGGACACCCTGGCCACGGACTCCAAGATGACGTCCAGCTCGGGGGCAAGCTCGGCGCACTCCTGCTCGGAAAGCTGGATGCGGGCCAGAGCGCCCAACCGGGCCACGTCGTCGGCGGTGAGACCCACTTCGCTGCTCCTAGGTTGGCTTCTCGCCGCGATGGCGGCGCGCCGCCTATCTTAGGGTCAGGTCAGGATCAGGTAGAACATGCGGCCGAGGAAGAACAGCGCGACGGCGATGGCGACGACGACGAACGGCGTCACCAGGCGCTGCACCTTCTTGAACCGCGTGGTGGGCACGCCCTTCGGGCCCCAGACTCCGCGGCCGGCGTGAGCGCGCACCGGGGCCTGGTCGTCCAGGTTCAGGTTCGAGAACACGCGCATGCGGTGATGCTACCCGTTACCGTACAGACTCCTCGAGCAACGCGGCGGCGCGGCGGAGGGCCACGAGTTGCGGGGCGATGTCGGCGCGGCTCCAGCCCGCGAGGCCGCAGGCGGTGCCGAGCAGGACGCCGTCGTAAAGCGCGATCTGCAGCGGGCGCCAGGTGGTCAACGCGCGCCGGACGAGGGCGTCGGTGCCCTGGGGCGTGCGCGACGCGGTGTCGACGACGCCCAGGATCACGCCACGCTGCTCGTCGCACCAGGCGGCCAGGTCCTCGCGGTCGACGATCGCCGCGTCCACTGAGACGGCCGCGAACCCCGCGCGCCCCGCGACGTCCAGCCACGGCCCGGGCGCGCAGCAGTGCAGGACGGACGCGCCAGTGGGCGCGAACGCGGACGCGAGCGGCGCGAGAGCCAGGGCGAGCTCCGGGAGGTCGACGGCGCGGTGCTTCGAGAATCCGCTTGAGGTCGGGATGGCGCCGGCGCGAACCGCGGCCAGCGACGGCTCGTCGACCTGGAGCCAGAGGGTCGCCGCGGGGACGCGGCGAGCAAGCTCGGCGCGGAGGTCCTCCACGCCCGCTGTCAGAGCCTGGGCGAGCTCGCGCCGCGCGCCGTGGTCGGCGAGCAGGCGGTCGCCGGCGAAGCGCTCGACACAGGCGGCGAGCGTCCACGGGCCGGCGACGCCCACCTTGAGCACGCCGTCGAAGCCCTGCAGCAGCTCCTCCGCGTCGTCGAGGTCGTGGCGCCATTGCGCCCGGGCGCGGCGGTGGTCCCTGCCCGCGTGCGGGGTCAGCCTCCAACCCGCGGGCTGGAGGTCAAACCCGAGGCCGTCGATCAGCCCGAGCGCGCGGCCGATCATGTCGGAACCCACACCACGCTCGGGCAGCTCCGGGAAGGGCAGCACCTCGGGCAGCGCCTCGGCCATCGCCGACAGCGCACCGCGGAAGTCCGTGCCCGGCAACGACCCCGCGGCGGTGATCCGCATCAGCAGGCCTCCGCGATCACAGCCGAGCCGACCACCCGGTCGCCTTCGTAGACGACGACGGTCTGCCCGGGGGCGACGCCTGAGGCCGGCTCGTCCAGCGCGACGACCAGCCCGCCGTCGACGGCCTCGATCGTGGCGTCCTGGGGGATCCCGTGAGCCCGATACTGCGCCTGGCCGCGCCACGGGCCGACGACCGCCTCGCCCGTCCAGGTGGGCCGGATCCCGCGCAGGGTGGAGACAGCGAGATCCCCGCGCGCCCCGACAACCACGGTGCGCGTGACCGGCTCGATGGCCAGCACGTAGCGCGGCTCCCCCGTCGGGGCGGGCACGCGCAGGTCGAGGCCCTTGCGCTGCCCGACGGTGTAGCGGTGCGTGCCCTTGTGGGAGCCAAGAACCTGACCCGACGCGTCGACGATGTCGCCGGGGGCGTCGTCGAGGTGACGCGCGAGGAAGCCCTGCGTGTCGCCGTCGGCGATGAAGCAGATGTCGTGCGAATCGGGTTTCCTCGCCACGCCGAAGCCCAGCGCGCGGGCCTCCTCGCGCACCACGGGCTTCTCGACGTCGAACAGCGGGAAGAGGCAGCGGGCGAGCTGTTGCTGGTTCAGCATGCCGAGGACGTAGGACTGGTCCTTCGCCTGGTCTGCCGCGCGGTGGAGCGTCACGGTGCCGTCGTCGTGGCGGCGGAGGTCGGCGTAGTGACCGGTGGCGACGGCGTCGAAGCCCAGCGCGATCCCCCGGTCGAGCACGGCGGCGAACTTGATCTTCTCGTTGCAGCGCAGGCACGGGTTGGGGGTGCGGCCGGCGCGGTACTCGGCGACGAAGTCCTCGACGACCGCCGCGTGGAACTCCTCGGCGAGGTCCCAGACGTAGAAGGGAACGTCGAGCTTGTCGGCGACGCGGCGCGCGTCGTGCGAGTCCTCCAGCGAGCAGCAACCGCGCGCGCCGGAGCGGTACGACGCGGGGTTCTTCGACAGCGCCAGGTGCACGCCCGTCACGTCGTGCCCGGCCGCGACCAGGCGCGCGGCGGCGACGGCGGAGTCGACCCCGCCCGACATCGCCACCAAGACCCGCATGGTCCTCCTTAGAACAGCCGCCAAGTCTACGACGCGGCGGCGGCCCTTGCCCGCGCGAGCGCGTCGGGAAGCGCGGCGGCGAGGAGGTCGACGTCGGCCTCCGTGCTCGTCCAGCCGAGCGAGAAGCGGACCGACTGCGTGGCCTCGTCGGCGGTGCGCCCCATGGCGAGGAGCACCTCGCTGGGCTGGTGCACGCCCGCGCGGCACGCCGAGCCGACCGAGGCGTGGACGCTGCGCTGGTCGAGCAGGAAGAGCAGGTCGTCGGCGCGGACGCCGTCGAACGTGACGTTGACGATGTGCGGCGCCCCGTCGGGCCGGCACCCATGGCGATCGGGTGGCAGAGCATGGAGGCTGTTCAGGCGCCCGCCCACCGCGAGGACCATCCCGGCGATCCTGTTCCGCAGCGCCATCAACCGCAAAGCCTCATCCGCCAACTCCGCGACGGCGAGCGATGCCGCCCGCGCGAAGGCCGCGGCCAGCGCCACGGGCACCGTGCCCGAGCGCACCTCCCGCTCCTGTCCCCCGCCCAGGCCGACGGCGCGGGGAACCACGTCCCGGCGCGCCAGCAGCACGCCGATGCCCACCGGGCCGCCGATCTTGTGCGCCGACAGGCTCATCATGTCCAGCCCGCTCGCGGCGAAGTCGACGGGCATGTGTCCCAGCGCCTGCACCGCGTCGCTGTGCATCCACGCGCCGGCCGATGCCGCGAGCCGCGCGATCTCATCGACGGGCTGGACGACGCCCGTCTCGTTGTTGACGGCCATCACGCTGACCACGCCGACAACCTCATCGACCATCCGCTCGACCACCTCGAGGCCCAGCACGCCCGATGACGCGACCGGGATGACCTCCGCACCGCGCGCCACCGCGCCCAGCACCGCGGGGTGCTCGACGGCGCTCACCAGGCAGCGCGGCCGCTCCGCGCGGCGGGCCTGCCAACCTCCCAGGACCGCGATGGTGTCGGCCTCGGATCCCCCGGAGGTGAAGATCACCTCGCTCGGGTGCGCGCCGACGGCAGATGCCATCTCCTCGCGCGCCTCCTCGAGGACGGCCCGCGCTCGCTGCCCGGGACGGTGCAACGACGAAGGGTTCCCGACGACCCCGGCGGCCTCGGTCCAGGCCTCCAGCGCCTCGCGGCGTAGGGGCGAGGTCGCGGCGTGATCGAAATAGGCCGACATGCGGCTCACTGTAGTTCCCCCCTTCCACGGCGCGTCGGTGACGGTTAACGCTTTCACCGGGCAGGATGGCAAAATACCCGCACTCGACCATGTCCACCGCCGAAAGCCACCGAATGCACTCGCACACCACGCCTGATACGTCCCTCCTCGGTGCCCGGGTCACTCCCGGCGGCGTGCGGTTCGGGCTGTGGGCGCCGCGAGCCGACGGTGTGGACCTCGTGCTGATCGACGCGCGCAACACACAGCGGCAGGTGCCCATGGTGCACGGGGCGCACGGCATCTGGACGGTCGAGGTGGAGGGCGTCCGGCCCGAGCAGCAGTACGGCTACCGCGTGCACGGCCCCTGGGACCCGTCGGCGGGCAGCAGATTCAACCCGAACCGGCTCCTGCTCGACCCCTACGCGCGGGCCATCAGTGGCGGCGTCGACTTCCGCGGCCCCATCCTGGACCACGTCCCGGGCGACCCGTTCCGGATGTCGACGGAGGACTCCTTCGGCGCCGTGCCACTCGCGGTCGTGGTCGACGACACGCCCCCGCCGACCCCGATCGCACGCCGTCGGCCGATGTCCGAGACCATCATCTACGAGACCCACCTGCGCGGCTTCACCCGGCTGCATCCCGACGTGCCCGAGCACCTGCGAGGCTCCTACCTCGCCATGGCCGACCCCGCCGTCGTCGCGTACCTGGTGGACCTGGGTGTCACCGCGGTCCAGTTCCTCCCGCTGCAGCACTTCGTCTCCGAGCCGTTCATCGCGCACAAGGGGCTCAGCAACTACTGGGGCTACAACACGCTGGGGTTCTTCGCGCCGCACGCCTTCTACGCCACGCGCGGCACGGTCGGCAACCAGGTCGCCGACTTCAAGACCATGGTGTCCGCGCTGCACGAGGCGGGCATCGAGGTGCTCCTCGACGTCGTCTACAACCACACCGGCGAGGGCGGCCATGAGGGCCCGACGCTGTCGATGCGCGGCATCGACCACCACGCCTACTACCGCCTGACCAACGATCATCGCGATGACTACGACGTCACGGGCTGCGGGAACTCCGTCGACACCTCGCACCCGATGGTGCGCCAGCTGGTACTCGACTCGCTGCGCTACTGGGTGAACGAGATGGGCGTCGACGGCTTCCGGTTCGACCTGGCGACCACCCTCATCCGCGACGCCAACCACCACGTCGATCAGGACCATCCGTTCAAGCAGGCCTTGGCCGCGGATCCGACGTTCGACGATATCAAGATCATCGCCGAGCCGTGGGACATCGGACCGTTCGGCTACCAGGTCGGCAACTGGGGCCCCGGCTGGCACGAGTGGAACGACCGCTTCCGCGACCACGTCCGCGACTACTGGCGCGGCGCCGTCCACAGCGTCCAGGAGCTCGCGACGCGGCTCGCAGGCTCGCCGGACCTGTTCGACAGCCCGGGGCGCAGCCCGCAGGCCGGCGTGAACTTCGTCACCGCCCACGATGGCTTCACGATGCGCGACCTCGTCAGCTACGACGTCAAGCACAACCTGGCCAACGGCGAGGCCAACCGTGATGGCACAGACAACAACCGGTCCTGGAACCACGGCTGGGAGGGCGACACCGCCGACGAGGCGATCAACAAGGTGCGCCGCCGCCAGGTGATGAACCTCATGGCCACCCAGCTGCTCGCCGTCGGCACGCCCATGATCGTCGCGGGCGACGAGGCCGGCCGGACGCAGAAGGGCAACAACAACGCCTACTGCCAGGACTCGCCGATGGCGTGGGTGGATTGGGCGCCCACGCCCGAGTGGGTGGCCGTGCACGACCGTATCCGTGCGCTGATCCGGATCCGTCAGGCGCACTGTGCGTTCCGCCCGACGGACTTCGCCTACCACACCGAGGTCCTGAACGAGTACGCCGAGAATCTGCAGCGCGTCGACCTGACGTGGATGAACGGCACGACGGGCCAGATGGACCAGCACGACTGGCACGACGGCGCCCGCCGCCTGCTCGGCATGTACGTGTCGAACGACCATGAGGCGTTCCTCACCTGGTTCCACAGCGGCGCCCACGATGTCGAGGTCACCCTCCCCGGGTTGCCATGGGCCTCCTCCTACCAGGTGGTCTGGCACAGCGCCGAGGAGGACGAGGTCCCCGCCGGGACGCTGGCGACCGGGTCGCGCCTGACGCTGCCCAGCCGCTCCGTCGTGGTGCTCAAGGCCGCGGTGCCGTTCAGCTCGATCGAACTGCTGCGCCTGCAGCAGGAGCAGGCCGCGCTCGCGACGGACCCCGTCAGCGAAGGCGTCGCCGCCGTCGAGGCCGGCTGAGCCCGACGCGCCGGGTCAAAGAGCGCGAAACCTCCCGCCAACGGGAATCCGCCGTTAGGCTGGCCCCCGTGACTGCCGAATACCCAGCCCGTGCCAGCAAGCGGATCGTCCGTACGGAAGGCGGCCTGGGCCGCATTCCGGTGACGGGGGTCTCCCCCGTCCTCGAAGGGGGTGCCTACCCGGTCAAGGCCGTAGTGCACGAGCGCCTCCTCATTCAGGCCAACGTGTTCCGCGAGGGGCACGACGCGGTCAACGCGTCGGTGATCCTGACCTCGCCGTCGGGTACGCAGCGCCGCATCGACATGACCCAGGTCGAGCCGAAGGGCCTCGACATCTGGCAGGCCTACGTGCGCATGGCGGAAGAGGGCGACTGGACGTACCGCGTCGAAGGCTGGTCGGATCCGTGGGGGACGTGGCTCCACAACGCAGAGGCGAAGCTTCCCGTCGGCGTCGACGTGGACTTGGTCTGCATGGAGGGCAACGCGCTCCTGGAGCGCGCCGCCGGGATGGCCGAGGCGCAGCAAACGCCCGGCGTGGCGGGCCTCCTGCGCGCCGCCGCGGAGCTGATGACCCCGGAGACCGACACCGAGGAGCTGCTGGAGTTCGTCACCTCGGCCCCCATCTTGCGCGCAATGGCCCGCTTCGGCCCGCGTGAGCTGGTCTCTCCCACCCACGACTACCCAGTGCGCGTCGAGCGCAAGCGCGCGCTGTACTCGTCGTGGTACGAGTTCTTCCCGCGCTCGCAGGGCGCCTGGGTCGACCACGACGGCACCTGGCATTCCGGCACGTTCGCGTCGTCGCACGAGCGCCTTGAAGCTGCGGCCGCGATGGGCTTCCACATCGTCTACCTGCCTCCGATCCATCCGATCGGCACCGCGTTCCGCAAGGGCAAGAACAACACGCTGACCCCTGGGCCGCAGGATCCGGGCTCGCCGTGGGCGATCGGCGCCCCGGAGGGCGGCCACGACGCGATCCACCCGGACCTCGGCACCATCGAGGACTTCGACGCTTTCGTCGAGAAGGCGAAGTCGCTGGACCTCGAGATCGCCCTCGACCTCGCGTTGCAGGCCTCGCCCGATCACCCCTGGGTCACCGAGCACCCGGAGTGGTTCACCACGCGCATGGACGGCACCATCGCGTACGCGGAGAACCCGCCGAAGAAGTACCAGGACATCTACCCGATCAACTTCGACAACGACCCCACGGGCATCTATCACGAGGTGCTGCGGATCGTGCAGTACTGGATGTCGCACGGCGTGACGGTGTTCCGTGTCGACAATCCGCACACCAAGCCCGTGGAGTTCTGGGACTGGCTGCTCGAGCGGGTGTGGGAGACCAACCCGGAGGTCATCTTCCTCGCGGAGGCGTTCACGAAGCCGCAGATGATGGCGGCCCTCGGCAAGGTCGGCTTCCAGCAGAGCTACACGTACTTCACGTGGCGCACGGCCAAGTGGGAGCTCACCGAGTACCTCACCGAGCTGAGCCAGGACATGGCGCCGTACTACCGGCCCAACTTCTTCGTGACGACGCCGGACATCAACCCGTTCCACCTGCAGTCGGGCAACCACGCGGCGTTCGCGATCCGCGCGATCCTCGCTGCGACGATGTCGCCGACGTGGGGCGTCTACTCCGGCTTCGAGTTGTTCGAACACCTCCCCGTCGCCGCAGGCAAGGAGGAGTACCTCGACTCCGAGAAGTACGAGTTCCGGCCGCGCGACTTCAACCGTCAGCCCAACCTGAACCTCCTGATCGGCAGGCTGAACGAGATCCGCGAGCAGCATCCCGCGCTGCAGCAGCTGCGCGACGTCCACTTCCACCACGCACCGCACGACTCGGTCTTCGTGTTCTCGAAGTCCGAGGGCGACGACGTCGTGCTGGTCGTCGTTTCGCTGGACCCGGACAATACGATCGAGTCCGGCCTCAACCTCGACTTCGCGGCCCTCGGTCTGCCGGGCGCCGCTCAGATCGTCGTCCGCGACGAGCTGAGCGGCGAGCGCTACGTCTGGGGCGAGGAGGCTTTCGTGCGGCTGTATCCCGGCAAGCCCGCGCACATCCTGCACGTCACCGCGGAGTGACTGACGACCTGACCCGGCGCCTGTGGGAGCTCGCGCTCCCACAGCGCTGGTTCTCGGGCCGAGGCGGCACGCCGCTCGGCGTGGATCTCGGCGAGCCGTTGGCGGACGGCGCCCTTCGGCCCGCGCTGCTGAACGTCGGCTTCCCTGACACCCACGTCGAGCGGTATCTCATCCCGCTGCTGAACCAACCGCCGCTCGTTGAGCCGGGCCACGCGCGGACGAGCGGCACCTTTGGCCGGGCCCCGGGCGGGCCCGTGTCGAAACGTCCGCAACCTCGATCACAGACGCGTGCGACGACGCCGGCATTCTCCTCGACCTGCTCCGCGAAGGCGCGCCGGGATTTCACGCGACGCGCGACATCCCGCCCGCGGGACCCGCCCGAAGGTTCGCCGGCGAGCAATCGAACACCAACGTGTTCTTCGGTGACCAGATCCTCATGAAGCTGTTCCGCCGCATCGAGCCCGGGGAGAACGTCGACGTAGAACTGCACCGGGCGCTGGCCGGAACCGGGGTCGTCGCCGAGTTGTACGGCACGTGGACGGTCGACGGCGCCGACTACGCCGTGTTCGTCGAGGCACTTCGCCGCCCCGAGGACGGCTACGACCTCGCAAAGGGGTATGCGGCCCGCGGCGAGGACTTCACGGCGCATGCGCGAGCCCTGGGCGCTGCGCTTGCCGTCGTCCATCGCACTCTCGCCGAGCGCCTGCCGACGTCCACGATCTCGGGCACCGCGCTGTCCGCAGACTGCGTGCGACGCTTCGCGGAGGTCGCGGCCGCGTATCCCGAGGCGGCCCCGTTCGCGGATGCGGTCACCCGCGCCGTCGGACACGTTCCCGAGGGCCCGCTTCCCGCGCAGCGCGTCCACGGCGACTGCCACCTGGGACAGGTACTGCTCACCGCAGGCCGTTGGGTCTACGTGGACTTCGAGGGAGAGCCGCTGAAGCCGCTGGCGGAACGTCGGCTCCCGGACTCGCCACTGCGCGACGTCGCCGGCATGCTGCGCTCCTTCGGCTACGCCGCCGCGGCCGGGCCGGCGCCGTCGGGTTGGCTGGAGGCGTGCCGCCGAGCCTTCCTTGAGGGCTATGGGCTCGACGCGGATACCCCCAACCCTGTCCTGGACGCCTACGAGATCGATAAGGCAGGGTACGAAGTGGCTTACGAGTCGCGATATCGCCCTCATCTGGTCCAGGTACCGATAGATTTTCTTGCAACACTTTTACGAAGGAGTCAATGATGGCTGTGGATCAGTTCGGCGGGCTGACCGGTTGGGACCTTGAGGGGTTCCACGGCGGCGGGGACACCGAGTTGTGGCGCCGGCTCGGCTCCCACGTCGTCACCCAGCATGATGAGGAGCGCGGCGACGTCACCGGCGTCCGCTTCGCCGTGTGGGCGCCCAACGCGCGCTCCGTCCAGGTGATCGGCGACTTCAACTGGTGGACCGGCGATCAGATGCAGCTCGTGCCGGGATCGGGTGTGTGGGCCGCCTTCATCGAGGGCCTCGGCGAGGGCACGCTGTACAAGTTCCGCATCGAGACCGCCGACGGCCGCTGGACCGAGAAGATCGACCCCATGGCCCGCTTCAGCGAGCAGGCGC
The DNA here is from genome assembly GCF_016714275.1 of Tessaracoccus sp. GTDB lineage: Bacteria > Actinomycetota > Actinomycetes > Propionibacteriales > Propionibacteriaceae > Arachnia. The sequence goes on from NZ_JADJNP010000002.1 coordinate 178,880, forward strand.
CGGCCAACGCGTCGATCGTCTACGAGTCGAAGTACATCTGGTCCGACGACGACTGGATGCAGCGCCGCCGCGAGGTCCAGGCCCACGCGGAGCCGATGAGCGTCTACGAGGTGCATCTCGGCGGGTGGCGCAAGCACAAGAGCTACCTCGACCTGGCGGAGGAGCTGGTCAGCTACGTCAAGTGGCAGGGCTACACCCACGTCGAGTTCATGCCGCTCGCCGAGCACCCGTTCGAGCCTAGCTGGGGCTACCAGGTATCCGGCTACTTCTCCCCGACGTCGCGCTTCGGCAAGCCCGACGACCTGCGCTACCTGATCGACCGCCTCCACCAGGCGGGCATCGGCGTCATCATGGACTGGGTTCCCGGCCACTTCCCCAAGGACGACTGGGCGCTCGGCCGCTTCGACGGCACCGCGCTCTACGAGCACGCCGACCCCCGCCAGGGCGAGCACATGGACTGGGGAACCTACATCTTCAACTACGGTCGCAACGAGGTGAAGAGCTTCCTGGTCAGCAACGCGCTGTATTGGATCAAGGAGTTCCACATCGACGGCCTGCGCGTCGACGCCGTCGCCTCGATGCTCTACCTGGACTACTCCCGCGAGGAGGGCCAATGGGTGCCGAACCAGTACGGCGGCCGCGAGAACCTCGAGGCCATCGACTTCGTGCGCTACGTCAACCGTCACCTCTACGAGCGCGAGCCCGGCGTCGTCATGATCGCCGAGGAGTCGACCAGCTTCCCCGGCGTGACGAAGCCCGTTCACGAAGGCGGACTCGGGTTCGGGTTCAAGTGGAACATGGGCTGGATGAACGACTCGCTCCGCTACCTGGAGCAGGACCCCATCTACCGCCAGTACGAGCACAACCTGCTGACGTTTGCGATGGTCTACGCGTACTCGGAGAACTTCGTGCTGCCGATCAGCCACGACGAGGTCGTGCACGGCAAGGGCTCCATGATCAACAAGGTGCCGCAGGACGACTGGCGCAAGTTCGCGACGCTGCGCGCCTTCTACTCGTACATGTGGAGCTTCCCGGGCAAGCAGCTCATCTTCATGGGCTGCGAGTTCGGTCAGCGCCCCGAGTTCAACGAGGCGACGAGCCTTGAGTGGTGGGTCAGCGAGCTCTGGGGCCACGGCGGCCTGCAGCGCCTGTTCCGCGATCTGAACCACACCTACCGCTCGAACCCGCCGCTGTACAAGCTGGACAGCGACCCCGCGGGCTTCAGCTGGATCAACGCCGACGACAACTCCCGCAACGCGCTCGCCTGGGTCCGTCACGACGGCGCGGGCAACCATGTCGCCTGCGTCACGAACTTCTCCCCCGAGCCGCTGGTCGACTACGAGATCGGCCTGCCCGAGTCGGGCGCCTGGGAGGAGATCCTGAACACCGACGCGCCGATCTACGACGGCTCCGGTGAGTTCGGCAACCTCGGCGAGGTGAACGCGCTCGACGAGCCGTGGGGCCACTTCCCGGCTCGCGCCCGGGTGACCGTGCCGCCGCTCGGCTCGATCTGGCTCAGCCGCGCCGTCGGACAGTGAGCGACTTCAAGGTCGAGGTGGAGGTCTCGGGAGGCGTAGGAAAGCTGCGCTGGGCCGAGCAAACCGTCGACCTGGAGACGCTTGAGCGAGCGGTCTCACTAGCCGCCGACGACGCGATCATCGCGCACGATCTCCGACGGCTCCAGGTCGAGCTGCCGGAATGGGACACGGCCGCGCGGACCGCGCTGCACCGCGCCGGTTTCCGGCTGGAGGGTCGGCTGCGGTCGGCCATCGAGCCCGAGGAGGGGGTCTACCGCGACATCCTGGTGTACGCGCGCCTGGCTGTGGACCCGGTCTATGGCCCGCACGGCTTCTCTGGGGTTCTCGACTCGCTGCTGCCGAAGAAGCGGCTGATCGCGCATGCGCTGTTCCGCGACGAGGACGGCCGGGTGCTCCTGCTGGAGACCACCTACAAGGCGGACTGGGAGCTGCCCGGTGGCGTCGTCGAGCCCGGTGAGGCGCCCCGCGCGGGCGCCGAGCGCGAGATCGCGGAGGAGGTGGGACTGACCGTCGAACTCGGTCAGCCGCTGCTCACCGACTGGATGCCGCCCTACCTCGGCTGGTCGGACGCCCTGGAGTTCATCTTCGACGGCGGTGTCCTCGACCTCGCGACCGCCGGCACCCTTACGGCGCACGACACGGAGATCCGCGACGTCCATTGGGTCGAGCCGGACGACGTCCCTACCCACGTCAGCGAGTTGTCCGCGCGCCGGATCGCCTTGATGCTGACCGGCTACCGCGGCCACACCGAGGCCGGATACCCCGTTGCCACCGCTAGTTGAGCCGGGCCGCGACCTCGTTCCTTGAGCCAGGCCCACGGCGACGAAGGAGCCGAGGGCTCGTGTGATCGCGCTTCGCGCTGCAACGCCTTCCTCGGCCTCGGCATCCGAGCAAGCTCGGCTGCCCTCGGCCATCGTCGGCGTCGAAAGGTCCAAATCCCACACACCAGGAGTACCGGCATGCAAACCCTGTTCATAGGCACCTACCCTGCGGCGGGGTTCGGCACGCCCGCAGGGGTGGGCGAGGGCATCTGGCGGGTCACGCTCACCGGCGACGGAGAGCTGCGCGACGCGCGCCAGGTGGCGGCGACGCCCGCGCCGTCGTTCCTGTGCGCCGGGCCCAGCCCGGACGTGATCTACGCCGTCAACGAGTGCCCTAACGGCACCGTGACGGCATGGAGGCGGAACAGGGACCGACTCGTCGCCGCGGGTGAGGCGTCCACGGGCGGCAGCGACCCGTGTCATCTGCGCTACGTGGACGCGCTCGGGGCACTGGTGGCGACGAACTACTCCAGCGGCTCCGTGGCCGTCATCCCCGTCGGCCGGGATGGGGGCCTGCCCTCTGCGGCGCCGACCCAGGTGATGGCGTTCGAGGGTTCGGGGCCGGTCGCGGAGCGCCAGGCGGGACCGCACGCGCACCAGAGCGTGCCGACGCCGGACGGCCGCTTCCTGCTGGTCAACGATCTGGGCAGCGACACCGTGTGGAGGTCCGCCATCGACGGCGGTGCGCTGCGATTCGACGGCACGGCCGGCGCGCTTCCCGCCGGCGCGGGCCCGCGCCATGGCGCCTTCCTGCCCACCGAGCCTCCTGTATACGTCGTGGCCGGCGAGCTTGATGACAACCTGTACGCCCTGGAGTGGGACGCGGCGTCGGGTGTGCTCACCCCGCTCTCCGCCGTCCCCGGCGCGCGGAGAGGCGGCGCGGTGATGTCACACGTCGAAGCCGTCGGCGACCGCGTGCTGGTCGGATGCCGGGGCAGCGACGTCGTCTCCCGGTTCGCCCTCGACGCGGGGCGGCTGCATCCCGACGGCGAGTTCCCCCTTTCCACGGGCGGGTTCGCCCGACATCACCGCGTCGTCGGTGAGAGCGTCGTCGTCGCGCTGCAGCGGACGCACGAGATCGTGGTGCTCGGGCCCGACGGGGCACGCCGCGGAGGAGCATCCATCCCGTCGCCGGCGTGCATCCTGCCCACTGTAGAGTGATGGCCATGCCAACAACCCGCCGGACGTTGACCGCTGCCCTCGTTCTGTTCGTCTCGCTCGCGCTCGGGCTGATCGGCCCCTCCGACGCTCGCGCCGATACCGTCGCGGCCACATCGCCGATGCCCGGCTACCCGGCCGACTTTCACCCGGGCCTGATCATCTCCGACGAGGCGTTCTACGACGCGCAGGCCCTGACTCGCGGCCAGATCAAGGACTTCATCGCCGAGAAGGGCAAGGGCTGCACCGCGAAGAAGGGCGAGACCTGCCTCAAGGATCTGGTGCCCGCGAAGACCATCACGCTGTCGAGCAACCAGAACGGCAACGGGTGCACGGACGTGACCTTCACCGAGGGCAGCAGGGAGTGGACGGTCATCGAGAAGGTCGCCAAGGCATGCAGCATCAGCCCGAAGGTGCTCCTGGTCACCATCCAGAAGGAGCAGTCCGGGCTGACTCAGGCTCGCACGACGGCTACCTGGAACAAGATGATGGGCATGGGCTGCTCTGACGGCACGGCGTGTACCGAGAAGTACTCGGGCTATGAGAAGCAGCTCTACTACGGCGCCGACCGGTTCCGGGCCTACCGCACCTGGAGCACCTATCCGGCCATCAAGGCCTTCAACACAGGGTCGCCGTACACGTCGTCAGACAAAGGGGACCCGCAGACCTTCCTGATTCACAACGTCGCGACGGCGTCGCTCTACCAGTACACGCCGCACGTGAGCTCCAACTACAGCTTCTTCAGCCTGATGCGAAGCCACTTCCCGGGCACCGCCAACACCGTCGCGCCGGAGGTGGTGACAGCGGGGGCCGCGCTGCCGAAGCTGACGGTGACCAAGCCGAAGTCCACGCCGATCCGGCAGGCGGTCAGCGTCACGGGCACGGCGAAGAATTTCCCGGGCGGGGCGACTGTCCTCACACAGATCCTCGTCGACGGCGCATGGAAGACCTCGAAGACCGTCAAGAAGGTCACGGGCTCCTACTCCATTCCCCTGACGACGCACGCCTCAAGGGCGGGCACGCAGCGGTGGCGCGTCGTCGCCAAGAGCGCCGACGGCCGCAGCAGCGTCGTCCCGAAGACCTTCACGCTGAAGCGGTTGAAGCCGTCGCTGACCGCCAAGGCCCCGAAGAGCGCGAAGCGCAAGGCGAAGGTGTCAGTCAAGGGCACCGCGAAGAACTTCCCCGACCGCGCGACGGTCAAGACCCAGATCAAGGTCAAGGGGAAGTGGAAGACGTCGAAGACTGTCAAGAAGGTCACCGGCTCCTACTCCATCACGCTCACTACCCGCGCCTCGGTGCGCGAGACCCAGAAGTGGCGGGTCGTCGCGACGAGCAAGGACGGCAAGTCGAAGATCGTCAAGACCTTCTCCCTCCGCCGGACCTGACCGCTCGCTGAGCCAGGCCCTAGGCTCCCGGATACGACAGCACCACCGGGTTCGGAGGTGTCCTGGTGACCGCGCCGGTGTCGAGGTCGACGACGGCGTGGAACTCGTAGTCGTTCGACCCCGCGCCGAAGGTCAGCATCGACGACCCTGTGAGGCGCATCTTCTTCGCCGCGCGCGCCACGTTCTCCAGCCAGGTCCAGCCGACGATCTCCTCGGAGCGACGCGACCCGCCGCCGGTGGCCGCGTCGTCGATCTCCGCCCACATCCGCAGGAAGCCGTCGTCGGCGATCTCGCCGCAGAGCCGCACCTGCCGCTTGCGGTCCCGCGTGACCTTCCAGGGGCCCGCCGCGTAGGCCCGGAAGCCGCCGTCGGCGACCGCGCACAGCGCCTCCTCGACGGCGGCCACGTCCCAGTCGTGGAGCTCCGCGCGGCGGAGCGCGGCCTCGACCACGACCTCGCCGAGCTGCCGCGCGCGCTCCGTGGGCGAGAGGTTCCGGAAGCCCATGGGGACGCGGACGCGCCCGGTTCCCCGGTCCGACGGGTCGAGGAAGCGCTCCGTGAACTCCAGCTCGACGCCGTCGCCCTCCCCCACCATCAGGTCGAGCATGAGCTGCCCGCGCGGCGCCTCGACCGCCAGGCTGCGCAGCGCCTGGCTCACCGACTCGGTCACGCGCCGCGCCGACCGCGCCGCGGCGTCGCGGTCGAGGGTCACGTCGTCCCACGGCTCCGGCATCGTGGTCCACGGCCTCCCCCACCAGCCAGCGTAGGGGTAGATGTAGATCTCACGGAGTCGCGGCATCCCGCATTCTCGCATCAATCGACACGAGGGTACTCCCCGACACGTGTCAGGCTGTGGCCTGCATTAGGATCGGGCCGTGGCACACCTCACCGCTCAGACCAGCGCAGACCAGCAGTTCACCCGCGACTGGGCCGAGGCCCGCGCCGGCGCCTTCGACGACTCTTTCGCCGCCCGGTTCGACGAACACTTTCCCGAGTTGCACCGCCTGTTCCTGCTCGTCTACGGCGAACGCGCCGACGGGCTTGAGGCGCTCGCCGAGCTCGTCACCCTCGCGCTGCGGTCCTGGAATGAGCGCCCCGCCGACCTCAAGGCCATCGACGCTGAGCGCACCGCGGACCCCGGCTGGTTCCAGTCCGAGAAGATGCTGGGTGGCGTCTGCTACGTCGACCGGTACGCGGGCTCGATCTCGAAGGTCGCGGATCACATCGACTACTTCCAGGAGTTGGGGCTCACTTACCTCCACCTGATGCCGCTGTTCCGCTCCCCCGAGGGCAACAACGACGGTGGCTACGCGGTGAGCAGCTACCGCGAGACCGACCCCGCGCTCGGCACCATGGCCGACCTCGCCGCGCTGGCGACCAAGCTCCGCAAGGCGGGCATCTCACCGGTCGTCGACTTCATCTTCAACCACACCGCCTCGGAGCATGAGTGGGCGCAGAAGTGCATCGCAGGTGAGCCCGGCTATGAGGAGTTCTATCTCGTCTTCCCGGACCGCACGATGCCGGACAAGTACGACCTCACGACGCGCGAGATCTTCCCCGACGACCACTCGGGCTCGTTCATCCAGCTGCCGGACGGGCGCTGGGTCTGGTCCACGTTCTACCACTTCCAGTGGGACCTGAACTACGCGAACCCCGCCGTCTTCCGCGCGATGGCCGGCGAGATGCTGTTCCTCGCGAACCAGGGGATCGAGGTGCTGCGGATGGACGCCGTTGCGTTCATCTGGAAACGGCTGGGAACGCCCTGCGAGTCGCTCCCGGAGGCCCACTACCTGCTGCAGGCGTTCAACCGCGTGCTGCGCTTGGCGGCTCCCGCGCTGATCTTCAAGTCGGAGGCGATCGTGCACCCGGACGAGGTGATCCAGTACATCTCGCTCGGCGAGTGCCAGATCTCCTACAATCCGCTGCAGATGGCCCTGACATGGGAGGCACTGGCAACCCGCGACGCGCGCCTGCTGAACCAGGCGATCGAGCGCCGGCACGCCCTCCCGGACGGCACCGCCTGGGTGAACTACGTACGCGGCCACGACGACATCGGCTGGACGTTCGCCGACGAAGACGCCGCCGAGTTCGGCATCAACGGCTTCGAGCACCGTCGTTTCCTCAACCAGTTCTACGTGGGGCGCTTTCCGGGCGGCTTCGCACGCGGCGCGGCCTTCCAAGAGAACCCGAAGACGGGCGACGCCCGCGTCGCGGGCACGACGGCATCGCTGGCCGGCATCGAGGCGGGCGACGACGGCGGCGAGGACCGCGTGCTGTTGGCGCACGCCGTCGCGATGAGCACCGGCGGCATGCCGCTGCTGTACTTGGGCGACGAGGTGGCGCAGCTGAACGACTACACGTACCTCGACCGGCCCGCGGAGGCCGGCGACAGCCGATGGGTCAACCGCCCCTTCCGCCCAGAGGCTGCCTACGCGGCGCGCCACGATGAGTCGACGACGGCAGGCCGTGTCTTCACGCGCCTCCAGCGCCTGCTCCAGGTTCGGCGCGAGACTCCGGAACTGGGAGGCAACGAGCTGATCCCGTTCCGCACGCCGCACCACTCCGTACTCGCGTTCCAGCGCCCTGGCGCCGACGGCGTCGTCCTTGCGCTCGCCAACTTCGGCGACCACCCTGTCCACGTCGATGCGCTGACTCTCTCCGGCTTCGCCCCCGACGCGGTGGACCTCGTCGCCGCCCAGGACCTGAGCCTCGCCAACGGCGTGACCCTCGCGCCCCACGCCTTCCTCTGGCTCAGGGTCGCGCAGGCCTCCTGAAGGGCCTCATCTCACACCATCGAGGTCGCCGCTGGATATGCTTCGCCCATGACCAGCCCCTCTGCGGCCTCGCCTCGCTCGGCCCGCTGGCGGGTGTCGCCCGCCGACCTGATCGACGTCTTCGTCTACGTCGTGGTATTGAACCTCGTCGCGGAGTACCTGCCGATGGTGATCGCCGAGACCTTCACGCTCTCCTTGCTGACCGCCGCGTTGCTGAAGGTCGTGCTCGAGGTCGTCGTGTGGGCGAAGAACCGGGTCAAGGCCCGGTTCAAGGCCGCGACGACGCGCCCTGCGAAGGTGGGAGCCGGACTGCTGCTCTGGGGCGTCCTCGTCGGCAGCAAGTTCGTCGTGCTCGAGCTCGTCGCCCTGGCTTTCGGCGACAAGGTGCAATTGGGCGGCTTCTTCGCCGTCACCGGCCTGATCCTCCTCCTGCTGCTTTCCCGCGCCGGAGTCCGCAAGCTCTTGGAGCAGCCGCCACCCCGTGACTGAGGTTCCTTTGCACAGTTCCTCGCACTCGTTGTTGCGGTGAACACTCGCCGACGCCGATCTCCGTCCAGGTTGTGTCGCCATACGGAGACACCGCGACCCTGTCGGGGTGTGGTCGACACGCATGGCATCACAACCGGTCTACGACGTGCGGTCCCGCACCCGGATGGGGACCGCGCTCACCGGACTGCGCCGGAGGATTACTTGTGGGGGCTGCTGCCGGAGAGAGACGAGGCAGTAGCTCGCGCTACTCAGAACAGGACGGTGGCGAGGCGGCGCCGGGCCTTCAGGACCACGGGGTCCGTCCGGCCGATGATCTCGAACAGCTCAAGGAGCCGAACGCGGATGCGGTCGCGGTCCTCGGGGGTTGCTTCGGCGGCGAGGCCGAGGAGACGGTCGAGGGCCTCGGCGGACCGGCCGTTGATGATCTCCAGGTCGGCAGCGTCGAGTTGGGCGTCGACGTCGTCCGGGGACTCCTCCGCCCGCGACACGATGGCCAGCGCGTCGAAGGTCATGCTCCGGGCGAGCAACGCGGCCTGGGCGCGGCCCGCGAGCGCCTCCGGATCGTTCGGGGTCTCTGCGAGCAGCACGTCGAACTCCTCGACGGCGCGGGCGAAGTCGCCCGACTCCAGCGCCGCGTCGGCCTTCTCGAAGCGCGGGTTGGCGGGCGGGGCGCCGTCGGCCGGTGCGACGCCCGTGACGGGCTGGGCGCGACCGGTCATCCCGTTAGCGACCGCCATCTGCGCGATCTGATCGAGCACTGCGGCGATCTCCTCGCGCGACTTGGTGCCCTGGAACAGCGGGGCCATCTGTCCGCCGATCAGCGCGACGACGGTGGGCACCGCCTGCACGCCCAGCGCCTGAGCGAGCCGCGGCTCGGCGTCGACGTCAACGCGGCCCAGTAGAAACCGGCCCGCACCTGCGTTGATGATCTCCGTCAGCGCATCGGAGACAGCCTGACCCGCGGGGTCACGCGGCGAGTAGAACTCGACGATCACCGGATGCTGCACGGACCTCTGCGCCACCTCCTGGAAGTCCGCCTCCGTCAGCGTGGTCACGTACCCGCCGCCGGCCGGAGCACCCTGGGCGAGGGAGGAGAGGTCGACCGCACCGGGGCGGCTGAAGTTCGCGTCAGTCATGGGCTCTATCTTGGCGGGCCCGAGCAACCCCTTCAACCGGAACACTCCCCACAAGCGACGACCAGTTCTAGGATGTCGCCCATGGCACACGAGCGCGCCGGGCTTCCGGCTCTAGAATCCGATCTGATCAACGTCGACGAGGTCATCGCCGCCTACTACGACCTGGTGCCCGACGCCGGCAACCCGGACCAGCGGGTCGTCTTCGGCACCTCCGGGCACCGCGGCTCCTCGCTCGACACGGCCTTCAACGAGGCCCATATCGCCGCGACGACGCAGGCGATCGTCGAGTACCGCGCCTCCCAGGGCACCACCGGGCCGCTGTTCATCGGCAAGGACACGCACGCGCTCTCGCTGCCTGCGTGGAAGACGGCCATCGAGGTGCTGCACGCCAACGGCGTCGAGGTGCTGGCCGAGCGCGACGACGAGTACACGCCGACGCCCGCGGTCTCCCGCGCCATCATCCGGCACAACCTGGGCGACGGCCCGCGCGCCGACGGCATCGTCGTCACGCCGTCGCACAACCCTCCGCGGGACGGCGGCTTCAAGTACAACCCCCCGAACGGCGGCCCCGCCGACACTGACGCCACCTCGGTCATCGCAGCCCGGGCAAACGAGCTGCTGCCCGGCTACCGCAGCATCAAGCGGTCGCCGTACGAGTCGATCGCCGGCGAGGTCACCCGCTACGACTATCGCACCCCGTACTGCGACGAGCTTTCTCTCGTGCTGAACCTGGATGCCATCCGCGGCGCGGGCCTCACCCACGGCGCCGACCCGATGGGCGGCGCGGCCGTCCAGTACTGGGAGTTGCTGGCTGAGCGTGGCCTCGGCATCGAGGTCGTGAACCCCACCGTCGATCCCACGTGGCGCTTCATGACGCTGGACACCGACGGCAAGATCCGCATGGACTGTTCCTCGCCCAACGCGATGGCCTCGCTGGTCAACCAGCGTGACCGGTACTCGGTCGCCACGGGCAACGACGCCGACTCCGACCGCCATGGCATCGTCACCCCGGACGCGGGCCTGATGAACCCCAACGCCTACCTCGCGGTGGCGATCAACTATCTGTTCGCGAACCGGCCCGGCTGGGCCGCTGACGCGGGCGTCGGCAAGACGCTGGTGTCCAGCTCGCTCATCGACAAGGTGGCGGCAAAGGTCGGCCGTCGGCTCGTCGAGGTCCCGGTGGGCTTCAAGTGGTTCGTGCCGGGCCTGACCGACGGCTCGATCGGCTTCGGCGGCGAGGAGTCGGCAGGAGCGTCGTTCCTGACGCTCGACGGTAAGACGTGGACCACCGACAAGGACGGCATCCTGCTCGCCCTGCTCGCCTCGGAGATCATCGCGGTCACGGGCAAGACCCCGAGCCAGCACTACGCGGAACTGGAGGCCGAGTTCGGCAGGTCGTACTACGCGCGCGTGGACGCTGACGCCAACCGCGAGCAGAAGGCGCGGCTGTCCAAGCTCAGCTCCGATGACGTGACCGTCACCGAGCTGGCAGGCGAACCGATCACCGCGGTCCTCTCGCATGCGCCCGGCAATGGCGCGGCCATCGGCGGCATCAAGGTGACGACGGACAGCGCCTGGTTCGCCGCGCGCCCGTCCGGCACGGAGGACAAGTACAAGATCTACGCCGAGTCGCTGAAGGGAGCCGACCACCTGGCCGAGGTGCAGGTCGCGGCCAAGTCCCTCGTGGACGCCGCCCTCGCCTGATCCCCGCACCTCGCGGACACTCATCTGCGCAGGTTGCCTCAGCCGTGCAATACGTACAGCTGAGGCAACCTGCGCAGATGTGTGTTCGCACTCTTCCCGGAACCCCTTGACGAAACTTATCGATTCTCGTTAACATAACGACAATCGATAACCTAAGGAGGGGGCATGACCGCCGGTGGACTCACAAGCGTCGTGATCGTCATCATCCTGCTGCTTGCGGCAGCTGTCGTCATGGTGCTGCTGGCGCGGCTCGGCCGAGGCGACATCGACCTCGCTCGACTGGCCTCGTTCGTCGCGATTCTGACCCTCGTCGGCTCGGGCATCTTCGCCGTCGCCTCCTGTTGGTCGCTGCTCTTCTCGCCAGAGGTCAGTGTCTCTGTGCCGATCGACAATCCCCCGGCCCGGTTCCCGAAGGGAACCATCGATCCCACGACGGTGGCCACCGTCGTGGCGGGCGGTGCGGACCGCGCGTTCCTCACGATCTCCGGCCTGACCCTCCCCACAAGGCTTCTTCTGCTCTCCAGTACGCTCGCCAGCTCGGTGATGATCGGCGCCGTCGCGCTCGTGGGCCTGCGCGCGGCACGCGCCTTGCGCGACGGCGACATCTTCGCGTTCGCCCCGCGGGCCATCATGACCACTGCAGTGATCGTCATCGTGGGGGGCTTCGCCTGGACCGTCCTGGGCGACATCGGCGCCTGGAAGGCGGGGGTCGAGGCGCTCCAGGTCACGAGCTTCGGCGCAGAAGGCGCCCTCGCCGAGGCCATGGACGACCCCAGCTACGACCCCGTCTTCTTCCTCGCCGAGCGTGGCTGGCTGGCGCCGGCACACCTCTCCGTCACCTTCCCGCTGTGGCCGTTGAGCATCGGGCTGGGCCTCGCGCTGGTCGCGACCGCGTTCCGCGCCGGCCAGAGCCTGCGCAAGAACGTCACCGAGCTCAAGGCCGACGTCGACGGGCTCATCTGATGCCCCCAGAGGACGATGGCCGGATCCGCTGCCGCCTCACCGAACTCCTGGCCGACCGGAACATGACGCTGACCGAACTGGCGGCGCGAGTGGACATCAGCCTGGTGAACCTGTCGGTGTTGAAGAACAACCGCGCCCGCGCGATCCGCTTCTCGACGCTGACCGCGATCTGCGACGCGCTCGCCTGCGAGGTCGGCGAGCTGCTCGTCGTCGCTCCCGACTAGCCGTGTGGCTACGTGCCGTCGGGGTCGACCGGCTCCTCGCCGGTCCAACGGCCGACGTCCATCGTCTGCCGCAGGCCCGTCAGCTGGATGACGCGCTGAATGGTCAGGTCGCGGCGTTCCGGGTCGCCGACGAACCGGATGGCACGGAGTCCCTGATCCTGGGCGGCGGTCTCGAAGACGAAGTGCCCATAGCCGAGGAAGTGGCCGATCAGCGAGCGCGACATCGAGATGTCGAGGATCCGGCTCATCGGCATCGTCGCCAGGTGCGTGTTGAACACCCCATGCACCCGGAACACGCGCATGTTGGTGATCACGAACCGGTCCATGTGGACGACGTGAACCTTCCACATGCCGACGGCGAGGGCTGCCAGCCCGAGCAGGAGCGGGATCCAGAAGTACCCGCGCGCCCAGATCATGGCGAGAAACAGCGGGATGCTGAGGGCCATGACGACGTACCAGCCGACGGACGCGGCCCAATGCTTGCGCACCTCGTCGATGACGACCTCACCCTCGACGGTGAGCAGATGCGCGTCGACGTTGGGGTCGAGAAAGCGCCCGACGACGCTCATGGCTATCCCGCGAGCGAGCTGAAGAAACGGCCGATCGACTCGAACGCGCCGAAGAACGAGCGCACGGCCTCGGCGGCGGCCTCGGGCCGCGTGAAGAGGTAGAAAAGAACGAATGCGGCGACGAGCACCAGCAGGATCTTCTTGATCCAGTTGACCACGGGCGCCCTCCTCGCGTTAGTCCCGAGGTAACAGTCTGCACGAGTCGACCCCGCCCGCTTCCACGACTCGCCGGTATGCCAAGCTTGGCGCATGGAGAATTCTGATCTGTTCATCTGCATCGATCACGTCGGCCTCGCCGTCCCGGACCTCGACGAGGCCATCAAGTTCCACTCGGAGGTCTTCGGCTGGCGCGAGCTTCACCGCGAGGTCAACGAGGAGCAGGGCGTCGCCGAGGCGATGATCGGCACGGGCGAGCAGGGCGAGGAGAACGCCAAGATCCAGCTGCTTGCCCCGCTGAACGAGAACTCGACCATCGCCAAGTTCATCGACCGCAACGGCCCCGGCATGCAGCAGCTCGCCTACCGCGTCGCCGACCTCGACCACGTGAGCGCCGTCCTCAAGGAGCGCGGCATGCGCCTGCTCTTCCCGGAGGCCAAGCGCGGCACCGCCGGCTCACGCATCAACTTCGTGCACCCGAAGGACGCCCGCGGCGTCCTCCTCGAGCTGGTTGAGCTGCCCAAGGAACCGACGGAGCACTGAGCGCCGGAGGGCTCTCGCACGGGGCGGGGCGGCTCGGCCGTCCCGCCCCGGCCTGTCCCGGCGATTTTGTCGGGACACACCACTAGTCTCGACTCCGTAATCACCACGTAAGGAGTTCTGGTGAGCGATACACCTCGCGACTTGGATACCGAAGAGACCGGCCTCAACCTCTTCGATGAGCGCGCGTCGGCCGCGGGCAGCTTCCCGCACGCCATGCTCGGCTACGACAAGACCACGGTCGACAGCTATGTGCGCGAGGTCGAGTCGAGGGCGAGCCAGCTGCGGGCGGACCTGCGGGAGGCGCGCCACCAGACCGAGATGATCCGCGTCCAGCTGGGAACGACGGACTTCACCCGGCTCGGGGCGCACACGACGGCGCTCCTGCGGTCCGCGGAGGCCCAGGCAGCGGACATCGTCTCGCGCGCCACGCGTGAGGGCGAGCGCATCAAGATCGAGGCCCGGCGGACCAGCGCGGAGCTCCGGGACGCCGCCCAACAGGAGGCCGACGACATCCGCCTCACCGGGCTCTCCGGGCTCCGGCAGCTGCGCCAGGAGCAGGCCGAGGCGGGCAAGGAGGCGCTCGCGGCGGCGCGCCGGGATGCGGACCTCTTCCTCAGCGAGGCGCGACAGCGAGCGAAGGCCTCCGACGACGCAGCGGCCGCGCGGGCGCTCGCGCTTGCGGAGTCCTCGGCGATCGATGCGGCCAGGGTCGGCCAGGAGGCCGCCAGGCGCGCGGCCCAGGTCGAGGCCGAGGCCGCAGCCGTCGCCGAGGAGACGCTCGCCCGGGTCGCGGCGCAGGCGAGGGATGCCGAGGAGAAGATCACCCAGCGTCTTGCCGATGCGGAGGCCGCCGCCGACGCCGCGGCTGCCCGCGCCGCCGCGGCGCAGGACGAGGCCGAGAAGGCGAGGACGGACGCCGTCGCCGAGGCGGAGGGCATCCGGCTGGCCGCCAACCGGGAGTCCGAGGAGAAGCTGGCCGTCGCCCGGCGCCGCGCCGTCGAGGTGATCGAGGAACTCGAGGAGAAACTGGCCTGGCGCAAGGAGGAACTCGAGCGCGAAATCGCGGACCTTGAGGCGAAGCGCCTGCAGTCGCTCGCGGCCTTGGGCAATCTGCGCGCGCTGGCGGAGGAATCGGAGGCACGGTTCGCCGCAGACGAGCCGACGACCGTCATTCCGCAGGTGAAGCCACGCCCGTGACGCCAATCCCCGAAGACCAGGACGCACGCGCGGAGACTCCGGGGCCCAGGTCCCGGAGCTTCATGCGCCGCGCGCTGGGTCGTGCGGGGCGGGAGGCGCGCACCTTGATCACGCCGCCTCCGTTGGAGCCGGTGACTCCGGTGCCTCCGCTTCCGCCGCCGCCCGACGGCGTCAGGCGGCGGTCGCCCTTCGCCGTCGGCTTCCTTGGCGCGTGGGGCGTGATCGTCGCGGGCGCCCTCGCGCTTGCGGTCTACAACGTCCAGAGCGTTCTCCTGCTCGTCGTCCTCGCGCTCTTTCTCGCGCTCGGCCTCAACCCGGCCGTCGAGTTCCTGACCCGGCGGCGGCTTCCCCGGCCGTTGGCCGTGCTGCTGGTGACGCTGCTGCTCTTCGGCGTCGTCGCCCTCGGGTTCGTCGCCTTCGTCCCCGTGGTGACCGAGCAGACAACCGCGCTGATGCGCAACCTGCCGGGGCTCCTGGACAGGATGACGCTGCACCCGCGGGTCTGGGAGATCGAGGAGGAGTATCAGATCGTCGAGAAGATCGAGCAGTTCATCACCTCGGGGTCGCTGATCAACAACCTGTTCGGCGGCATCCTGGGCGCGGGCAAGCTGGTCGCCAACCTCGTCTTCTCGGTGATCGTCACCCTCGTGCTCACGATCTACTTCCTCGCCTCGCTGCCCACCATCAAGGAGACGATCTACGCGCTCGCCCCGGCCAGCAGACGCGCGCGGGCCCGATATCTCGCCGACGAGATCTTCCGCGGCGTCTCCGGCTACATCACGGGCATGTTCGTGATCGTCGCCGTCGCCTCGGTGTGTTCCTTCATCTTCATGAACATTGCCGGGCTGGGCTCCTACTCGCTGGCGCTCGCCTTCGTCGTCGCCATGTTCTGCTTCATCCCGCTCGTCGGGTCATCGCTGGCCATGGTGTCGGTGGCGATCGTGGGCTTCGCGGTCAACCCCACCATCGGCATCGCCACCATCATCTACTTCCTGATCTACCAGCAGTTCGACGCGTACCTCATCTATCCCAACGTCATGCGCCGCACGGTGAAGGTGCCGGGCGCCCTCGTCGTGTTGTCGGCCATCATCGGCGGCATGCTGTTCGGCGTCATCGGCGCGGTGATCGCCATTCCGACGACGGCGGCGGTGCTGCTGCTGTACCGCGAGATGGTGCAGCCGGCGTTGGACGCCTCCTGACCTCGCGAGTAGGTTGGGACGGTGCGTTTGGTGATTGCTCGGTGCCAGGTCGACTACGTGGGGCGGCTGACGGCCCACCTGCCGATGGCTACCCGGCTCATCCTCGTGAAGGCCGACGGTTCCGTGTCCGTCCATGCCGACGATCGCGCGTACAAGCCGCTCAACTGGATGAGCCCGCCCTGCACCCTGAAGGTCGTCGACCCGGATCCCGACGCCGCGGAGGCGCTCGGCGTCAGCCAGGTCTGGCAGGTCAAGGCAAAGGACGGCGACACGCTCCATATCTCGCTGGCCGAGGTGTTTCACGACTCGGCGCACGACCTGGGCATCGATCCCGGCCTCCAGAAGGACGGCGTAGAGGCGCACCTTCAGGCCTTGCTCGCCGAACACCCCGCCACGCTCGGCGAGGGCATGCGGCTGGTCAGGCGTGAGTACTTCACGCCCATCGGCCCTGTGGATCTGCTGCTGCGTGACGCGTCCGGCGCGCACGTCGCGGTCGAAGTGAAGCGGCGCGGCGAGATCGACGGCGTCGAGCAGCTGACCCGATACCTGGAGCTCATGAACCGGGAGCACGACCTGGCCCCGGTCCGCGGCATCTTCGCCGCGCAGCAGATCAAGCCGCAGGCCCGCACGCTCGCCGCAGACCGCGGCATCGAGTGCCGCCTCGTGGACTACGACGCGCTGCGCGGGCTCGACAACGCGGACGAACGGTTGTTCTGATGGCTCGCCGTCCCTCGAAGCACCTCCGGGAGCCGCGGCCGCTGCTGAGCGGCGGCTCGCAGCGCAAGGTCGTCCGCGGGGGCGTCGAGTACATCGCGCGGGACGTGCCCGCCCACCGCGCGGAGAAGCCCTATACCTGTCCCGGCTGCCTGCACCAGGTGGTTCCCGGCACTGCCCACCTTGTGGTCTGGCCCGTCATGGCGCCGCTCGGCGCGGGCAGCGGGCTTGAGGTGCGCCGCCACTGGCACCAGCACTGCTGGGGGCGTGCGTGAAGCTCAACGCGCTGACCGTCGGCTCCGGTCCCCGCCACGTCGCGTTCCTGCACGGCCTCTTCGGCCAGGGCAAGAACTGGGGTTCCATCGCGACGGCGCTGGCCGACGTCGCCACGTGCCACCTCGTCGACCTGCCGAACCACGGCCTCTCCCCCTGGACCGAGGAGTTCGACCTCGACGAGCAGGCCGATATCGTCGCCGACTGGCTCGGCGAGCACGTGCCGACGCCGGTGGTCCTCATCGGTCACTCGTTGGGCGGCAAGATCGCGATGAGGCTCGCGCTGCGCCATCCGGAGCTGGTGGACCGGTTGATGGTGGTCGACATCTCACCTGCCCGCAACGAGGCGGCGCAGAACTTCGCGTCCCTGGTGTCGGCGCTGCGCCGGCTCGACCTCGACCACATCACCAGCCGCGGTCAGGCGGAACAGCTGCTGACACCCGAGATCCCCGATGTTGTCGTGCGCCGGTTCCTGCTGCAGAACCTGCGCCACAAGGGGGAACACTGGTCGTGGGCCGCGAACCTCGACCTCCTGGGAGACTCACTGCACGAGGTCGGCGGCTGGTACCCCATCCACGCCACCTATGACGGCCCCGTCGTGTGGGTCAACGGCGGACGCTCCCCCTACGTGCAGCCGGAGCACGTCGAGCCGATGCGTGCGCTGTTCCCGCGCGTCCGCCAGGTCACGTTGAAGCGCGCCGGGCACTGGGTGCACGCCGAGGATCCCGCGGCCTTCGTTACCGTCTGCCGGCTGTTCCTCGAGGGAAGCTAGTGTCCTGCGTCGGAAGGTCGTTGGACACTACCCCAGCGTCACCGTCTGGATCTTGGCCTCGGCGATAGGTGATGTCTTGTCGTCGCCGTCGACGCCCTGAGCGGCGATCCCGCGTACGACGTCGAGGCCCGCGTCGTCCATGGTGCCGAACACGGTGTACTCCGCCGGGAGATCCGTGTCGTCCCACACGAGGAAAAACTGCGAGCCGCCCGTGTTCGGCGCCTGGCGCTTGGCCATCGCGACCACACCCGCCGGGTAGGTCACGGACTTGTCCACCTCGTCGGGGATCGTGTAGCCGGGGCCGCCAGTGCCGGTGGCGGTCGGGTCGCCGCACTGCAGGATGAAGATGCTGTAGTCGACGAGGCGGTGGCACACCGTGTCGTCGTAGTAGCCCTGCTCTGCCAAAGACGTGAACGAGTTGACGGTGCACGGAGCCTTCGCCCTGTCGAGGGTCAGCGTGACATCGCCCGCGGTCAGCGAAAGGGTCGCGCTCACGGTGCCGGTCGCGGGGACGTCCTTGGTGTCCGGCGGATCGACGGCGCGCGCAGGGTCGCCGTCGGGCGGGTACGCGCAAGCGACGGTCCCCGCGGCCGAGCCGCCGGGATTCGTGTTGTTGGCATCCGCGCACCCCGCGAGCACGAGGGCCGATGCGGCGGCGAGGACGACGGGGAAGGTGGTCAGCGTGCGCACGCGCTCCACTCTGGCATAGATTGGCGGCATGGTCACGCTGAGCAAGATATACACCCGCACAGGCGACAAGGGCACCACGCGCCTCGTCGACAACTCCGAGGTCCGCAAGACGGACCTCCGCGTAGAGGCGTACGGCCACATCGACGAGGCGAACTCCGCCATCGGCGTCGCCCTCGCGCTGGGCGGCCTGCCGGAGCGCGTCGTCGAGATGTTGGGCCTGATCCAGAACGAGCTGTTCGACCTCGGCTCCGACATCGCCAACCCGCTCGACCCCGCCCCGAAGTGGGAGCCGCTGCGGATCGAGCAGCACTGCATCGACCGCCTCGAGGGCTTCTGCGACGAGCTCCAGGACGAGTTGCCTGTGCTCCGCAGCTTCATCCTGCCCGGAGGCTCCCCCGCCGGCGCGCAGCTTCACGTGGCCCGCACGATCGCCCGCCGCGCCGAGCGCGCTGCATGGCGCTGCGCGGAGGAACATGGCTTCGACGCCGTAGGCGGCGTGAACCCGCTGGCCATCACCTACCTGAACCGCCTGTCCGACCTGTTGTTCATCATGAGCCGCGCCGCAAACGGCACCCAACACGAAGTCCTGTGGGTTCCAGGCACCGACCGGGAGAAGCCCTCCCGCCACTGATATCGGTCCTTGAGCCGACGCACGAGGAGCCAGCCGAGTCGTCGAGTCGAAAGGTCCCGCGCCTTCCGCGGCTGCCTGCCCAGGTCTCGGACCTTTCGACACGGGCCCGGCGCTCCGCGCGGGGGCCTCGGGATCCAAGGAACGATGTGGTCCGGCCCGAAGTAACTGGCGTCCAGGGAGTCGGCAAGTCGCGGTTGACACACCGAGCGAGAGCGGGCAGCAGGCAGTCCTGAAGATCGGGTGCGGCCTATTGGCGTCGACAATCAGCGGTCGGTCAGAGGGGCGAGTCAGCGCTGGTCGGGAGGTAATGGCTTCCGGGAGGTGCCGACTCGAGCCAGCTCATCAGCGCCAGCACCTCCTCGGGGGCCATGGAGAGGGCGCTCGCGCGGCCGGAGACCCGGTCGCGGAGCGTGACGATCATCGCGTCCTCGAACAGGGCGATGGCCTCCAGACCGACCGGCGAGCGTTGGTGCACGTACGAGGTCAGTGCCCGGGGAAACACCATCTTGGGGCGCAGGCTGAGCGAGAAGGACCGGAACCACTCCAGGTTCTCGCCGCGGTAGCGGGCGACGCCGAGCATCCACCCGGCGCCGCTGGAGTCCTCGCGCAGGCGGTAGGCGCAATCAAAAAGGCCGCCCTGGCCAGTGAGCCAGCGGCGGCGAAGGTAGAGCAGCGCGAAGGGCAGCAGCGCCACGAAGACGCACACCAGCGTCACGATGACGATGTCCCATGGCATCGGCGCGCTCCCTCCCCAGGTACGCACTCAGGGCAGCCCCTTTCGGGACCGCCCTGAGCGTATTGTTGCTAGCTTGCCGCCTGCTTCGCAGCAGCCTCACCGGCGCGGATCTGCGCCTTGAGTATGCGGAGGCGATGCAGCTCCTGATCGTCGGCCTGGCCTTGATAGGCCTTGGTCGCGATCCCCGCCGCCTCGCGGTGGGCCTCCTCAAGGCCCACTTCGTGACCGAGCAGGATCACCTGGCTGAGGATGGACACGTGGCCGTGCGCCACCGAGATGAACCCGCCGTCAACGGCGATCGACTCGCTCCGGCCGTCGGCCGTGACCACCTCGACGACTCCCGGCACCAGCAGCGCGAACAAGGGCTCGTGACCCGGCAGGATGCCGATGTCACCCTCGACCGTGCGCGCGATGACGTTGATCGCTGTCCCGGACCACACGACCCGGGTCGCGGAGACGACCTCTACTTCGAGCGGTTGGCGCTCCATCCGTCAGTTTTCCTTCTGAATCTTGTCCCAAGCGCGCATGACATCTTCCATGCCGCCGACGTTGAAGAACGCCTGCTCGGCGATGTGATCGACGTCGCCGTTGCAGATCATCTTGAACGACTCGATGGTCTCGGCCAGCGGGACCGTGGAGCCCGGGATGTTCGTGAACTTCTCGGCCATGTAGGTGTTCTGCGACAGGAACTGCTGGATCCGACGCGCCCGGTTGACGACGATCTTGTCCTCTTCGGACAGCTCGTCGATACCGAGGATGGCGATGATGTCCTGCAGCTCCTTGTTGCGCTGCAGGATCTGCTTCACGCGGACCGCGACGTTGTAGTGGTCGTGGCCGATGTACTGCGGGTCCAGGATGCGCGACGACGAGGAAAGCGGATCGACGGCCGGGTAGAGGCCACGCGACGCGATCTCACGCGACAGCTCGGTGGTCGCGTCGAGGTGGGCGAAGGTGGTGGCCGGCGCCGGGTCGGTGTAGTCGTCGGCGGGAACGTAGATCGCCTGCATCGAGGTGATCGAGTGGCCCTTCGTCGACGTAATGCGCTCCTGCAGCTGACCCATCTCGTCGGCCAGGTTGGGCTGGTAGCCCACCGCGGAAGGCATGCGGCCGAGCAGCGTCGACACCTCGGAACCCGCCTGGGTGAAGCGGAAGATGTTGTCGATGAACAGCAGCACGTCCTGGTTCTGCACATCGCGGAAGTACTCCGCCATGGTCAGGGCAGACAGCGCGACGCGGAGGCGGGTGCCCGGGGGCTCGTCCATCTGGCCGAACACGAGCGCGGTGTCCTTGAGGACGCCGGCCTCCTCCATCTCGTTGATGAGGTCGTTGCCCTCACGGGTCCGCTCCCCCACGCCGGCGAACACCGAGGTGCCACCGAAGTTGTGGGCGATGCGGTAGATCATCTCCTGGATGAGGACGGTCTTGCCGACGCCGGCGCCGCCGAACAGGCCGATCTTGCCGCCCTGCACGTACGGGGTCAGCAGGTCGAGGACCTTGATGCCGGTCTCCAGCATCTGGGTGCGCGACTCGAGGGCGTCGAACTTCGGCGCGGGACGGTGGATCGGCCAGCGCTCGGTGATCTCGACGGTGGCGGGATCGGCGTTGAGCACGTCGCCGGTCACGTTCCAGACGTGGCCCTTCGTGACGTCACCGACGGGCACCGAGATCGGCGCGCCGGTGTCGCGCACCTCGGCGCCGCGGCGCATGCCGTCGGTCGGCTTCAGCGCGATGGCACGCACCAGGTTGTCACCCACGTGGAGGGCGACCTCCATGGTCATGGTCCGCTTCTCGCCCATCACCTCGGTGTCGACGAGCAGGGCGTTGCCGATCTCGGGGATCTGATCGCCCGCGAACTCGACGTCCACAACCGGGCCGATGACGCGGGCGACGCGACCGATGCCACCCGCGGTGGCAGGCTTCGTCTCGCTCACAGTGGCAGTCATTTGTTTCCTCATTCGTTTCCGGCTGACTCGGCGAGCGCCGAGGCGCCACCGACGATTTCAGTGATTTCTTGGGTGATCTCGGCCTGACGCGCCTGGTTCGCTTCGCGGGTCAACTGCTCGATCAGGGCCTGTGCGTTGTCCGTCGCCGACTTCATTGCCCGCTGGCGGCTGGCCAGCTCGGAGGCCGCGGACATCTGCAGCGCGAAGAAGATGCGGTTCGCGACGAACATCGGGAACAGGGCATCCAGCACGGTGGTCGGGTCCGGCTCGAACGCGTAGATCGGGTTCGACTGCTCGACCGGGGCCCCGCTGTCATCCAGAGGCAGGTCGTTGGCGTCGACGATCTCGATCGGGAGCAACCGGCGAGGCAGCGGGACCTGCTTGACCATGGAGACGAAGCGCGTGCCGACGGTGTGGAGCTGGTCCACGCCACCCGCCTCGGTATCGGCCAGGAAGGTGGCCGTGAGCACCTCGGCGATCTCTCGGGCATGGGCGTAGGTGGGCCGGTCGGAGAAACCGGTCCAGCTCTGCACGATCGGGATGTTGCGGAAGTCGCAGTAGGCGACACCCTTCTGCCCCGTCACGTACAGGTCGATCTCCTGCCCCTCCGCGGCCAGCTTCGCCCGAAGCTGCTCCGCGGACTTGATGGCGTTGGTCGAGTAGGCGCCCGCCAGGCCCCGGTCGCTGGTGATGACCAGCAGCGCGGAGCGCTTCGGATTCGGCACCGCCGTCACCAGCGGGTGCTTGATCTCATCGTTCGCGTAGGCGAGCGCAGACATCGCGCGGTCCAACTCCAGCGTGTACGGCAGAGCGGCACGGGCCGCCTGCTGGGCCTTGACGATGCGCGACGCCGCGATCAGTTCCATGGCGCGGGTGATCTTCTTCGTCGTCGTAGTGGCACGACGACGCTCTCGAAGCTCGCGCAGACTGCTAGCCATCCGTTAACCCCGCTTCGGACGGGTGATCGTCTCCTGGCCGATCTCCTCGTCACCCAGCGGCGCGTGCTCCTCACGACCGACGAGCAGCTTGCCCTCCGAGGTCCGGAAGAGCTGCCGGAAGTCCGCGAGTGCCGCCAGCGTCGCCGCCTTGCGGTCATCGCCGAACTGGAAGTCGGACGCGATGCCGCTCAGCACGTCGCCGTTGTGGGAGAGGTAGTCGAGGAACTCCTGCTCAAAGCGCAGCACGTCGTCGACGGGAACGTCGTCGAAGTGGCCCTCAATGCCGGCCCAGACGCTGACGACCTGGTTCTCCACCGGGTACGGCGCGTACTGGCCCTGGCGCAGCAGCTCGGTGAGGCGGGCGCCTCGGTCGAGCTGGCGACGGGTGGCCGCGTCGAGGTCGGAGGCGAACATCGCGAAGGCCTGCATGTCGCGGTACTGCGCGAGGCTCAGCTTCAGCGAGCCGGAGACCTGCTTCATGGCCTTGACCTGCGCGGCGCCGCCGACGCGGGAGACCGAGACGCCGACGTCGACCGCCGGGCGCTGATTCGCGTTGAAGAGGTCCGACTGGAGGAAGATCTGGCCATCGGTGATGGAGATCACGTTGGTCGGGATGTAGGCCGACACGTCGTTGGCCTTCGTCTCGATGATCGGCAGGCCGGTCATCGAGCCGCCGCCCAGCTCGTTGGAGAGCTTGGCGCAGCGCTCCAGCAGGCGGGAGTGGAGGTAGAACACGTCGCCGGGGTACGCCTCGCGGCCCGGAGGGCGACGCAGCAGCAGCGACATCGCGCGGTAGGCCTCGGCCTGCTTCGTCAGGTCGTCGAACACGATCAAGACGTGCTTGCCCTGGTACATCCAGTGCTGGCCGATCGCCGAACCCGAGTAGGGGGCGATGTACTTGAAGCCCGCGGGGTCGGACGCCGGGGCGTGCACGATCGTCGTGTACTCCAAGGCGCCGGCCTGCTCGAGCGTTCCGCGGACCTCCGCGATGGTCGAGCCCTTCTGGCCGATGGCGACGTAGATGCAGCGGACCTGCTTCTTCGGGTCGCCGGACTCCCAGTTCGACTTCTGGTTGATGATCGTGTCGATCGCGATGGCCGTCTTGCCGGTCTTGCGGTCGCCGATGATCAACTGGCGCTGGCCGCGGCCGATCGGGATCATCGCGTCGATGGCCTTCAGGCCGGTCTGCAGCGGCTCGCGGACCTCCTGGCGGTCCATGACGCCGGCGGCCTGCAGTTCGAGTGCGCGGCGTCCGTCGATGCCGCTGATCTCGCCGAGACCGTCGATCGGGTTGCCCATGGCGTCCACGACGCGGCCGAGGAAGCCGTCGCCGACCGGGACAGAGAGGACGTCGCCCGTGCCGTGCACGATGGACCCCTCGTCGATGCCCTCAGAGTCGCCGAGGACGACGACGCCGATCTCACGCTCGTCCAGGTTCAGGGCGATGCCCTGGGTTCCGTTCTCGAATCGCAGCAGCTCGTTCGCCATGGCCGAGGGAAGACCCTCGACTCGGGCGATGCCGTCGCCGGAGCTGACGACGGTGCCGACCTCGGTGCGCGAGGCCCCCGCCGGCTCGTACGTCTTGACGAAGTCGTCAAGAGCGCTGCGGATCTCGTCCGGGCTGATGGTGAGTTCAGCCATTGCGTCCTACTTTCTGGATTCTCACAGGTTGATAAGTTGCCGGCGGGCGTCTTCGAGCCGGGCAGCAACGGTTGATTCGTATACATCGTCGCCGAGGGAGACGCTCACGCCACCCAGCACAGCGGGGTCGACGGCGACCTGGAGGGTCACCGGCGCACCGACCTGGGCTTCGAGCGCAGACTTCAGCCGGGCGATCCGGCCCTCGTCCAACTCGCGGGCGACGGTCACCTTCGCGATCCGCTGTCCGGCGAGCTTCGCCGCCATGTCCAGGTAGCCCTGGATGGTGAGGCCAAAGGTCCGACGGCGTGCGTTGACGGCGCGGTTGACCAGCTCGAGCGTGGCGGCCGACACCTTGCCCTGCACCAGCCCGGCGACGAGGCCGCGCTTGGCCTCCACCGGGTAGGCGGGGTTCCGCAGGACCGCCCCGAGGTCGTGGCTCTCCTCGACGAGGAGCGAGACCTGGTAGAGCTCGGAGGTGACCTCGTCCAGCTGCCCGGTGTCACGGGCCTGGCGGAGGGCGAGGCGCACACCCTGTCGGTCGAGCGCCGTGACCAGGGCGTTGCCGCTCCGGTGCGCCGCCTTCACGACGGCCTGCAGCACGCCGAGCGTGGCCGGGGCCACCTTCCCGGCGAACAGGCGCTGGGCGAGCTGTGCCCGCGACTCGTCAGACGACGAGGGATCCGACAGGGATCGACGCAGCATCGGCTGGCCGTCGAGGAGATCGACGACGGCGAACAGCTCGACGGCGGTGGCGGCATCGGTGGCGATGGCGTCAACGGCGGCGTCAAGCTCTGCGATGGCAGCGTCGCGAGCCGTCATCGGGCCTGACCTGCCGTCTCAAGATCGGCGAGGAACCGGTCGATCGTGCGCTGGGCGCGCTCGTCGTCGGTCAGGGACTCGCCGACGATCTTGCCCGCGAGGTCGGTGGCGATGCCGCCGACCTGGCCGCGCAGCTCGACGAGCAGCTGGGAGCGCTCGGCGTCCAGCTGGGCGCGGCCCGCGTCGAGGATGCGTGCTGACTCCTTCTGGGCGGCGTCGCGCGCCTCGGCCAGGATGGTCGCCGACTGGTTCTTCGCGTCCTCGCGGATTCGGGCCGCCTCCTCACGCGCAGCGGTGAGCTGGTGCGTGTAGTCGGCGAGCGCTGCCTCGGCTCGGGCTTCGGCCGCGGCCGCGCGCTGCATGCCGCCCTCGATCTTGTCTGACCGCTCCGCGTACATCTTCTCGAACGAAGGCACGACGAACTTCCACATGATGAGGGTGACCACCAGCGCCAGCACGATGCCGACGATGATCTCGACCGGGTGGTGGGGCGCAAGAGGCCCGAGGTTGATCTCTTGCAGCACCCCAAGAGTGGGGATCATGACGCCGCTCAGAGGACGAACGCGAGGGCGATGCCGATGATGGCGAGCGCCTCAACGACGGCGAAGCCGATGA
This sequence comes from Tessaracoccus sp., assembly GCF_016714275.1. GTDB lineage: Bacteria > Actinomycetota > Actinomycetes > Propionibacteriales > Propionibacteriaceae > Arachnia. Next base: position 204,508 of record NZ_JADJNP010000002.1, read on the forward strand.
AGGCGGTGCTCATCATCGCGCCACGGGCCTCGGGCTGACGGGCGGTGCCGTTGATGACCGACGCGAAGATCCAGGCAACGCCGAGCGCCGGCGAGATCGTCGCAATGCCGTAACCGATCATGTTCAGGTTGCCGGTGATTTCGAGGAGGGACAGCATCTTGTTCCTTTCGGATGGCTTCTCGGCTCGGGCGAGCCGGAAGTCGGGTTGGTCAGTGCGCCTCGGCGATCGAGGTCGACACGTATTGGGCGGTCAGAACGGTGAAGATATAGGCCTGCAGGGCGCCGATGAAGAGCTCGAGCAGCAGGATGACGATGCTGAACAGAAGGGAGACACCGCCGGCGACGTTGTAGAAGGTGTTGTCCGCGTAGGTCAGCAGGAACCCGCCGCCGACCACGAACACCAGCACCACGAGGTGACCGGCGAACAGGTTGGCGAAAAGACGGAGCGCCAGCGTCACGGGGCGCGTGATGAACGTGGCGAGGAACTCGAGCGGCATCACGAGCGGGAGCAGGTAACCCGGCACGCCTTCGGGGATCAGCGACTTCCTCAGGAAGCCGAAACCCCACTTCTTGAAGCCGGCCCCCACGTACACGCACCAGGAGAGGAACGCGAGGCCGTAGGCGTAGCCGACGTTCGAGAACGTGGGGTACATGAAGAAGAAGAACTCGCCGAACCAGTTGTTCACGAGGATGAACGAGAACAGCGCGAGCAGGAACGGAAGGAACTTCCGGAAGTCATGGTGCAGGATGTCCCGGGCGATGCCGTTGCGCACGAACTCGTAGACGTACTCGGCGAGGAACTGGCCCTTCGACGGCTTCACCTTGAGGCGGCGCGCCGCGATCCACCAGAGGATGATGACGAGCAGCGCACCGATGACGGCCTGCAGGAACGGCTTGTTCACCCAGTCAGGGGCACCCTGCCACGCGGCCTCAAAGATGAAGTCATGCACGCCCGGCGGCTCGGGACCGCCGCCCTCCATCGGAAGTAGTGCCAAAGTCACGTACCGCTCCCGTATCGTTTGATGATCAAGTAGATGCTGCTAACCAGACCCAAGATGAGGCCCAGCGGCAGCAACCACGAGGTTTTCAGGAAATGGTCACCAACCCAACCCAGTCCCCCGTAGAAAATGATTCCCGCGAGGATGTAGCTCAGTACGACCATGCCGTCCTCGTTCCCCGAGGGGCCAGAACGTTCTGGACCCTTGGGTGGCGAATCGGTGGTGCCCATGTCGGTAGGAGCCTAGCGTAAGAACGCCGCGGTAATCCACATCAATCGTCATCCTGAACAGCGGGCGGCTCGTACTCGTTGTCGTAGACGGGCACCCTCTGCCGGGCCGCGACGAGCACGACGCCGCTCACCCAGGCGAACACCGTTCCTGCGACGCTCGCCACAAGCCAGGGCGGTGAGACAAGGGGCGCGACCTGCGGAAGGCCCAGCAGCAGCCACAGTCCTGCGGCGATTCCGACGACCCGGACCACGTAGCTGACGAGCACAAGGATGAGGCCCTGGGACGACGCCATCTCGGAGGCGACGACCTCCAGCGCCTGCCCGATCCCGTAGAAGACCACGACGGCGGCGAAGCCCAGCGCGGCGGTCAGCGCCGCTCCCGGCCCGCCCATCGCCAACGCAAGGCCGATCACCGTGAACCCGACGACGTGACCCATCACCACCCCGCCCATCATCATCTGGCGCGCCCTGACCGTCGCCGCCGTCACCTTCCGCTCAGCCACGGCCGTCCTCCTGTGTGGTGATGAAGGGGCGGCGAGTGAGGAAAACGAGCAGGACGAGCGCCACGACAACCAATGCCACGACCATCAGCTGACGCGTCAGTGCGATGGCGACGACCCCGAAGGACGCGGCGGCGGTCCACGCATACATCAGGAGCACCGCGCCCCGGTGCGAGTGCCCGCGTTCCAGGAGCCGGTGATGCAGGTGCTGCTTATCGGCCGAGAAGGGGTGCTGCCCGCGCGAGGCCCGACGCACCCAGGCCATCACGAGGTCGAGCAGCGGCAGGGCGAGCACGGCGATCGGCAGGAGGATCGGCAGCAGCGCCGGGAGGACGTCGCTGCCCGACGAAACGGCCCCGGGATCGAGCTGGCCGGTGTAGGAGATCGCGCTCATCGCGACGAGCAGGCCGAGCAGCATGGCGCCGGTATCCCCCATGAACATCTTGGCGGGATGCCAGGTGTGCAGAAGGAACCCGAGCGCGATCCCGCACGTCGCGACGGTCACGAGGCTCGCGGTCGTCGACCGCACCAGCTCCTGCTCGTAGGCGAGGACGTAGGTGTAGGCGAAGAAGGCGCCGGACCCGATCGCGACCACGCCCGCGGCCAGGCCGTCGAGTCCGTCCACCATGTTGACCGCATTGACGCAGAGCGCGATCACGACGACGGTGATCATGATGCTGCTCGCCGGGTCGAGTCCCACGATCCGGTCGGGCAGCGGTATCCAGTACAGCCGCACGCCGCCTGCCACGGCGACGCCGGCGGCGGTGATCTGCCCGGCGAACTTCACGAGCGGCGGCAGGTCGTACTTGTCGTCGAGCACCCCGACGACGCAGATCACGAGGCCTGCCCACAGCACCGCATACGCGTCGTGCGCGACGACGGCGTAGCGGCCGAGGAACGGCATCTGGAGCGCGAGCAGGAACGCGACGGCGAGGCCGCCGAGCATCGCAACCCCGCCGAGGTAGGGGATGGGAAAGGTGTGGACGTCCCGGCTGCGCACCGGCGCGAGCATCCCCGTGCGTACGGCGATGCGGCGGCAGAGTCCTGCCAGCAGATAGGTCACGCCCGCCGCCACCAGCAACACGAGCAGATACTCGCGCATTAGGGCGTTGGCTGCTCGTCGGTCGGGGCGATCAGCTCGGTCGGCTCCTCCGTATCCTCGGCCTTCCCGGGTTCAGGTTCGGTCTCGGGTTCCGGCTCCGGTGCGGGCTCGGCCTTCGCGGTAACCGTCGGCGCGTGCTCCCGGAGCTGCCCGAGAGAGAGGGCGCCGTCGCGCAGGACGACGCCGTCGGGGGTGCTCGCGAAGTCGACGATCGTCGAGGCGACGCCACCCCGCGCCGTCCCGCCGTCAAGGTAGACGGCGACACGGTCGCCCAGCTGGGCGAGGGCCTCCTCGGCGGTGGTCGCGGGAGGCCGCCCGGAGACGTTGGCGGAGCTCACGGCGAGCGGGCCGGTGCGCCGCAGCAGGGCACGGGCGTCGTCGTGATCGGGCACGCGGACCGCGACGGTGCCGCGGGTCTCCCCCAACTCCATCCCGGACTTGGGCTGCGCCTTGAGGATCAGCGTGAGGGCACCGGGCCAGAATGCGTGCGCCAAAGCCTTGGCGGCGTCCGGAACGTCGTCTCCGACGGCGCGCAGCATCGAGGGCTCGGCGATCAGCACCGGTGGCGGCATGTCGCGGCCGCGCTCCTTCGCGTCCAGCAGGCGCTGTACGGCGGCCTTGTCGAAGGCGTTGGCGCCGATTCCGTAGACGGTGTCGGTGGGAAGCACGACGCACTCGCCGTTCGCGACGGCGGCCGCAGCCTCCACGAGGCCGGCCTCTGCATCGGTGTCCAGCGCGAAGACGCGGGGGGTTTCAGTCACGTGGCGATCCTAATCGTCTGTTCCTATCCGGGCGGTCACGAAGCGCGGGCGGCCCGTCAGGTCGGGATGTCCGACGACGTCGGCGAAGCCCGCGGCGGCGAGCAGGCCGATCACCTGGGCCTGGTGCGAGTCGTCGTGTTCGGTGGCGAGCAGGCCGCCGGGCCGCAGCAGCCGCCGCGCGACGTCGGCGACGACGCGGATGGCGTCCAGGCCGTCGGCGCCAGAGAAGAGTGCCATGCCCGGCTCGTGGTCGACGACGTCGCTCGGCAGGAACGGAAGGTGCCCCGTCGGGACATACGGGGGGTTGACGACCACGAGATCGACGGTGCCGTCGAGGTCGGTGAAGGCGTCGGCCATGTCGCCGCGCTCGACCCGCACGGCGCGCCCGGCGAGGTTGCGTTCGAGATAGGCGTGGGCCTCCGGGGACAGCTCGACGGCGTGCAAGTCGACGCCGCCCAGCTCGGTCGACAGCGACGCGGTGATGGCGCCGGACCCGGCACACAGCTCGACGACGCGGCGCCTCCCCGCGGGACGCCCGGCAAGCGCCCTCAGCGCCCAGCCGACCATCTCCTCGGTCTCCGGCCGCGGGATGAAGACACCGGGCCCGACGGCAAGTTCCTCATGGCGGAAGTAGGCGACCCCGGTGAGATGCTGCAGCGGCTCCCCCGCCGCCCGCCGTGCCACAACCAGGTCGATCTCGGCGCGCTGCTCGGGTGTCGGCTGAGGCGCGGCGATCAGGCGCGACACGTCGACCCCCAGGACGTGCGCGACGAGCTGCCGCGCCTCCGGCCCGGGACTCGGCGAGCCGGACGACGCGAGACGCAGCGCCACCTCGTGGGCGGCCTCGCTCACGATCTGACGCCGGCCAGCCGCTCGGCCAGGTCCTGCTCGGCCAACGCGTCGAGGACGGCGGTCAGCGAGCCGTCGAGCACAGCGTCGAGGTTGTGAGCCTTGAAGCCGATCCGGTGATCCGTGATCCGGTTCTCCGGGAAGTTGTAAGTGCGGATGCGCTCTGAGCGGTCGACGGTGCGGACCTGCGACTTGCGGGCGTCCGACGCCGCCGCGGCGGCCTTCTCCTCCGCGACCTGGGTCAGGCGGGCGCGGAGCATGCGCATCGCCGACTCCTTGTTCTGCAGCTGCGAGCGCTCGTTCTGGCAGCTGACAACCACCCCGGTCGGCAGGTGAGTGATGCGCACGGCCGAGTCGGTGGTATTGACGCCCTGACCGCCCGGACCCGAGGCGCGGAACACGTCGATGCGGAGGTCGTCGTCGTTGATCTCGACCTCGTCTGCTTCGACGTCGGGCATGACGAGCACGCCCGCCGCCGACGTGTGGATGCGGCCCTGGGACTCGGTGACGGGGACGCGCTGCACACGGTGCACACCGCCCTCGAACTTGAGCCGCCCGTACGGGCCGAACTCTTGGCCGCCCGTTGCCTTTACGGCGACCGTCACCGACTTGTAGCCGCCGAGGTCGGTCGACTGCTCGTCCAGCACCTCGACCTTCCATCCCACCTGCTCCGCGTACCGGGTGTACATCTTCAAAAGGTCCCCCGCAAAAAGGGCCGACTCGTCGCCGCCTTCGCCGGACTTGATCTCGACCAGCGCGTCCGCGTCGTCGTTGGGGTCACGTGGCGCGAGCAGCCGCGTCAGCCGCTCTGTCGCCGTCGCGAGGCGCGCATCGATCTCGGCGACCTCCTCCGCGAACGATGCGTCGTCGGCGGCGAGCTCGACGGCGGCCTCCCGGTCGTCGGTCAGCCTGCGGTACTCCTCGATCCCCTCGACGATCGGCCGCAGCGCCGCGTACCGGCGCCCCACCTTGCGCGAGCGCGCCAGATCGGCATGCAGCGCGGGATCGGCCAGCTGCGTCTCGAGGTCATGGAACTCGTCGATCAGCGGTTGAGCGTTGTCGAACATCGGGCTCGTCTCTGGTTGCTTCTCGTGGGGGCGTCTATTGGTTTCGACACGACGTACAGAATGACGAACGCCCGGCCGGGTGGACCCAGCCAGGCGTTCGTGGAAGTAGCTACTTCTTCTTGGCGTACCGACGCTCGAACCGTGCGACGCGGCCGCCGGTGTCGAGGATCTTCTGCTTGCCCGTGTAGAACGGGTGGCACTCGGCGCACACATCGGCGCTCATCGTGCCCTTCTTCAGCGTGCTGCGGGTGGTGAACGTGTTGCCGCAGGTGCAGTGCACCTCGGTCTCCACGTAGTCAGGGTGAATGCCCTGCTTCATGATGGATCTCCTTTTGTCAGGTTGCCCGGGTCGCTCGCAAGCGTGAACCGGCGCAAGAGGACATTTTGCCGCTGTTCGCGCGCAAAACCAAGTTCGGTCCGAGTTCACCCCTCCTGGGCGGGCGTCGTCTTGAGCACGCTCAGCAGGAAGTCGTGATTGTTGGCCGTCTTCGCCATGCGCGACTTGAGTGTCTCGAGCGCCGCCTGGTCGTCGAGACCGCTCAGGGCGCGCCGCAGCTTCCAGATGATGTTCAGCTCGTCACGGCCCAGCAGCAGGTCCTCGCGGCGCGTGCTGGAGGCGTCGACATCGATGGCCGGGAAGATGCGCTTGTCCGCCAGCTCGCGGCGCAGGCGCAGCTCCATGTTGCCCGTTCCCTTGAACTCCTCGAAGATGACCTCGTCCATCCGGGAGCCGGTCTCGATGAGCGCCGTCGCGAGGATGGTCAGTGAGCCGCCGTTCTCGATGTTGCGGGCCGCGCCGAAGAACTTCTTCGGCGGGTACAGCGCCGCGGAGTCCACGCCGCCCGACAGGATGCGGCCCGATGCGGGCGCGGCCAGGTTGTAGGCGCGGCCGAGGCGGGTGATGCCGTCGAGCAGCACGACGACGTCATGGCCCAGCTCCACGAGGCGCTTGGCGCGCTCGATGGCCAGCTCTGAGATGGTGGTGTGGTCCTCCGCGGGGCGGTCGAACGTCGACGCGATGACCTCTCCGGAGACGGTGCGCTGGAAGTCCGTGACCTCCTCGGGGCGCTCGTCGACAAGCACGACCATGAGGTGGACCTCGGGATGGTTGGCGGCGATCGCGTTCGAGATCGCCTGCATCACCATGGTCTTGCCTGCCTTGGGCGGCGACACGATAAGGCCACGCTGGCCCTTGCCGATGGGCGCAACGAGGTCGATGATGCGGCCGGTGATCTGGTTCTGCACCGTCTCGATGCGCAGCCGCTCCTGCGGGTACAGCGGGGTCAGCTTCGCGAACTCCGGGCGGCCCTTCGCCTTCTCCGGGTCGTCGCCGTTCACCGAGTCCAGGCGGACGAGCGGGTTGAACTTCTCCTTGCGCTCACCCTCCCGCGGCGTGCGGATAGCGCCGGTGATGACGTCGCCGCGGCGCAGCCCGTAGCGGCGCACGGTCGACATCGCGACGTAGGCGTCCGCGGGACCCGGCAGGTAGCCGGTGGTCCGGACGAAGGCGTAGTTGTCGAGGATGTCGACGATGCCGGAGATCGATGCCAGGACGTCGTCCTCGGCGACGGTCGGCTCGGCCTCCATGCGCTCGAGCCCCTGTCCGCCCCGGCCGGTGCGGCGGTTGGTGCTGCTCCTGTCGCGGTTGCGGCGACGCCGCCCGCGGCGCCCATCGGCATCGTCATAGCCCACGGGCTCCGGCTGCGTGACGGGCTTAGTGGGAGGCACCACGCCCTGGGCGCCCATCGCGGCGTCGAGCAGGTCGCCGACCTCACTGATGACCTCCTGCTGGCCGCCGTTGCGGTCGCGGTCACGGCTCCGGCGGCGGCGGCTGCGCGACGGCGCGGCCTCGCCCTGGTTGTCCTGCGGCGCGCGCTCCGCCGCCTGCTGCGCGGCGGGAGCCTCGGCCTTGGCCTGCTCGGTCTTTGCCTGCTCGGCCTTTGCCGGGCGCTCCTCCTTGACGAGCCGCTCCTGCGTGGCCTCACCTGCCGGGCGCTCGGCCCTGCGCCGCGGGCGCTCCGCCGCGGGGGCGGCGGCCGCGGCGGGGGCCGAGCCCTGGCCGCCCTTTGCCTGAATGGCGGTGACGAGGTCGCCCTTGCGCATCGCGGAGGTTCCCTTGATACCAAGGGAACCGGCAAGGGACTTCAACTCGACCAGCTTCATGCTGCCGAGATTCACGGATTCGCTCAACGAATATCCTTCCATGGTGCCGACCGGCGCGGGTCAGGTATGCAGCGCAGACCGTCGGCGGGTGAAGATGAGGTGATTTCCGAACTGCGTCCGCCCTCCGGGGCAACGGCCTCCAGCGGCGCGTCGGTCAAAACCGATGCAATCCTAGCAAGGCGGCCCGCCTTGGCAAACAATCACGCCAGCTCGGTCAGGACGACGCCGTCCGCGGGCCTCAGCCGACGGACCTCGAAACCCTCCGCGGGGACCTCCCACGCGGCGGCGAGCTGCACCGTCGGTCCGACGGCGATCACCGTTGGGCCGGCGCCGGAGATCGTGGCCGGCACGCCCGCGGCGCGCAGCCGCTGCATCAGGTCGTAGGACTCCGGCATCATCGGCGCCCGGTACTGCTGATGCAGACGGTCGGCGGTGGCGTCGAAGAGCAGGTCGGGGCGCAGCGTCAGGGCCAGCGGCAGCACCGCTGCCGTGATGGCCTGCGCGACGGCGTCCTCGCGGGAGACGCGGTCCGGGAGGAGCGCACGGGCCTCGTCCGTGGAGCACTCGATGTCGGGCACGAACGAGACGGCCTCGAAGTCGTCGGGCAGCGGCAGCTGGACCAGGGACACGCGCCCCTCGCGCGACCAGGCGAGGATCGCGCCTCCCCACGCCGCTGCGCCCGCGTTGTCCGGGTGCCCCTCGACGTCGGTGGCCAACCGCGTGACGACCGCCGGGTCGAGCGGCTCCCCCGGCTTGGCGATCCCCCACGCGAGGGCGAGGCCCGCGACGATGGCGGCCGCCGAGGAGCCGAGGCCGCGTGAGTGCGGGATGGTGTTGTGGCTCGTCAGACGCATTCCGGGGACGGTGACCCCGAATGCAGCGAGGCCGCGGTGGATCGAGGCGACGACGAGGTGTCGCTCGTCGCGAGGCACCTGGCCTGCGCCCTCGCCCGTCACCTCGATCTCGAGGCCGGCGCCGTCGAGGACTTCCAGCGTCAGCTCGTCGTACCAGTCGAATGCCATCCCGACGCAGTCGAAGCCCGAGCCGAGGTTGGCGGTGGTTGCCGGGACGCGAACCGCGAGCCGACGCCCCATCTCAGAAGCCCTCGACCCGCATGACGCGCACCGGCGAACAGACGAAGTCCGCCTCACGCAGCTCGGCGACAACCTTGCCGAGGTTGTCCTCGGAGGTGGCGTGCGTCATGATCCCCAGCCGTGCGGGAAGCTCCTCCGCGCCGTCGACGTCCTCCTGGTAACTCTGCTGGACGACGCGCAGCGACACGTCGTGACTGCCGAAGACGGCCGCGCACCGCGCGAGGACCCCGGGCCGATCCACGACCTCGAGCGTGACGTAGAACTGCGCCGTCGACTCCCCGATGGGAGCCACCGGCCGGGCCGTGTACGCGGCGCCGGAGTGTCCCCGGGTGCCGCGGGTGCGGTTGCGGGCGGCGGTGACGACGTCGCCCATGACGGCGCTCGCCGTCGGGGCCCCGCCTGCGCCCTGGCCGAGGAACATGAGCTCGCCGGCCTCGCGGGAGTTCACGAAGATCGCGTTGCGGGCGCCGGAGACGCTGGCCAGCGGGTGCTTGTTGGAGACCATCGCGGGATGCACCTTGACGATGACCCGCTCCTTGTCGTCGGTCAGCTTCGCGATGGCGAGCAGCTTGATGGTGCAGCCCATCTGCTCGGCGGCGGCGATGTCCTCGGCCGTTACTTTGGTGATGCCCTCGCAGCTGACCTCGTCGAGGGTCACCTCCGTGTGGAAGGCGAGCCCGGCGAGGATCGCGGCCTTGGCCGCCGCGTCGTGACCCTCGACGTCGGCCGTCGGGTCGGCTTCTGCGTAGCCGAGCGCCTGCGCCTCGGCGAGCGCCTCCTCGAAGCCCACGCCGTCGGTGACCATCTTGTCGAGGATGAAGTTGGTGGTGCCGTTGACGATGCCCATCACCTCGGTGATCTCGTCGCCGACCAGGGACTCGCGCAGCGGCCGGATGATGGGGATGGCGCCCGCGACGGCCGCCTCGTAGTACAGGTCGACCCCCTTCGCCTCCGCGGCCTTCGACAGCACGCCCAGCTCGTTGGCGAGCAGCGCCTTGTTGGCTGTGACGACGGAAGCACCGTGCGCGATCGCGGTGGCAAGCAGCGTTCCCGCGGGCTCGATACCGCCGATCAGCTCGACGACGACATCGAGGTCGCCGCGGCTGACGAGCGCCATCGCGTCGGTCGTGAACAGCGCGGGGTCGACGCCCGGCCGCTCGACGTCCTCGCGCCGCACCCCGATCCCGACCAGCTCCAGCCGACGGCCGATGCGCGACTCGAGCGTGTCGCCCTCGGCGAGGATGATCCTCGCCACCTGCGACCCGACCACGCCAGCGCCCAGCAGGGCGACCTTCAGCGGCTTGCTCACTCTCCCACGTCCAATCTCATGAGGTCTTCCAGGGTCTCGCGCCGCAGCATCGTCGAGGTGACGCCGTCCAACACGCTGACCACCGGAGGCTTGGGAACCTGATTGTAGTTACTCGCCATGCTGCGGGCGTACGCGCCCGAACCGGGCACAGCGATGAGGTCGCCGATGGCGATATCGGCGGGAAGGAACACGTCGCGGATGAGGATGTCGCCGCCCTCGCAGTGCTTGCCGACGACACGGCTCAGCACCGGCGGCTGTGACGAGGTTCTGTTCGCGATGATGCCCGAATACTCGGCGGCGTACAGGGCTGGGCGGATGTTGTCGCTCATGCCGCCGTCCACGCTGACGTACAGGCGGGACTTGCCGCCCTCCAACTCGACGAGCTTGATGGTGCCGACACGGTAGATCGCCACGCCTGCTGGCCCGCAGATGGCGCGGCCTGGCTCGATGCTGAGGTGCGGGCGCGCGAGCCCGAAGGCGCGGCACTCATGGTCGATCATCTCCTCGAAGGCGGCAGCGAGGTCGCTCGCGCCCAGCGGCGAGTCGGCGCTGGTGTACGAGATGCCGAAGCCGCCGCCGAGGTCCAGCTCCGGCAGCTCGACGCCGGTCGCGGTGCGGAACTGCGAGGCGAGCTTGAGCGTGCGGCGGATGGCGACCTCGAAGCCGAAGGTCTCGAAGATCTGGGATCCGATGTGGCTGTGGATGCCGCGGAGGTCGAGGTACGGCGAGGCCTGGCAGCGCACGAGCGCGGTCAGCGCTTGACCGCCCATGATGCTGAGCCCGAACTTCTGGTCCTCGTGGGCGGTGGCGATGTACTCGTGCGTGTGGGCCTCGACCCCGGTGGTGACGCGCACCAGCACGGAGGCCCGGTGGCCGCCCGCGGCGCACGCGGCCTCCAGCCGGTTGATCTCGTCGAAGGAGTCGACGATGATCCGCCCGACACCCTTTTCGAGCGCGAACGCGATCTCCTCCTCCGACTTGTTGTTGCCGTGCATGCCCAGGCGCTCCGCAGGCATGCCGCCGGCGAGCGCGATGCGCATCTCGCCCATGGTGGTGACGTCGAGGTTGAGCCCTTCCTCAGCCGCCCAGCGCGCCACGCGGCGGGTCAGCAGCGCCTTGCCCGCGTAGTACACGGACCAGCCGGGAAACGCGTCGCGGAACGCGGCGGCGCGGGCGCGGAAGTCGGCCTCGTCGATCACATAGGTGGGCGTGCCGTGCTCTGCGGCCACGTCGGTGAGCCGCGCCCCACCCACGACGACGACGCCGTCGTCGGCGCGGTGGGTGCCGCGGGGCCAGAGTCTCAGGTCGAGCTCGTTGAGGTCTTCCGGCAACTCCAGCCAGGTCGGCCCGCCCTGCGCGGCGTCGGCATGGATGGACCCCGCGATGTGCATGTGCGTCATGGGGGAACAGCCTGCCAGAGCGGAGCCCCGCACACGTACATGCCAGCCACCCTGACCGCTGTGCGAGCCGAATGCCCGAGGAGGCGAGCCCCTCAGCCGGCCGACACCTCGACCAGCTCCAGGCCGCGCAGGACCAACGCAGCGGGATCGTCGACGGGCTGACCGTCGGCGAGCACGGTCACGCCGCTGCAGGTGGCGCCGAGGCAGTCGTCGTCGAACCGGACGCCCCAGAGCGTGAAGAACTGGCCGAGGGTCGCGTCGTGGTTGCCCTCGCCCTCCAGCCAGACCTCTCCCCCGACGTCGTGGGTGTGCACCGGTGCCTGGATGGCGCGCAGCCGATCGACGCCGATGTGCGCAGGCACCTCGACCGGAGCGCCGTCGACGGTGACCGCGATGCGCAGAATCCACGGGTCGGCGTCGTCGCCCAGGCTGAGTTCGGGGGCGCCTGCTTCCGTGATGTTGCTGATTGCGTCGCGCGGCGCATCCCACGGCGGAGGGGTCTCGCGCATCACCGCCGGAGCGGGCTCCGGGCGCGACACGCAGCCACCGAGCAGCAGCGCCGCGGCGAGCAGGGGGACGATCCAACGCACGCCCAGACCCTACCAACGGCGCTGTTTCTGGATCCCCGTTCTCCGAACCGCGTCGTCGCGACAACCTCACCGTGCGCGGAGACGACACCCTCGCCGGTTGGTGCTAACCTTTCACAGGTCGCTTTCGTCGGCGACGACTGGCCCCCGTAGCTCAGGGGATAGAGCACCGCCCTCCGGAGGCGGGAGCCGAGGTTCGAATCCTCGCGGGGGCGCCAGCCGAATCCAGGACGTGGGAGGCGGGACGTGACGATCGAATCCCCGCCTCGGGTGTCTACCGATGAGCAACTCTTCCGAATCACCGCGCTGTTGGCGACCTTCGTCTTCACCCGCATCCTCATCATGCTGTCGCTGCGGCTCGAGCAGGTCGCGTTCGTGGCCAACGACGTCTCCTACTACACCGCCTATCTGTTCCAGTTCGAGCAGGGCGACATCTCCGCGATGCAGGAGTACCCCCTGCCCGCGGTCTGGATCCTCCAGGCCATCTACACCCTCGGCGGCGGGTGGGAACTCTGGACCCCGTGGTACCGCGCCAGCATGCTGGCGCTCGACTTCATCGTCGCCGCCACGCTCTACCGCCGCACCACGTTCGCCGCCGCGCTGTTCTGGATCCTGTTCACCGGCGCGCAAGGCGCCATCGTCTGGTTCCGGTTCGACCTCATCCCCGCCGCCCTCGTCGTTTGGGCCTGCGTCCTGCTCCTCCGACGTCCAGCCATCTCCGGCGCCCTGCTGGGCCTCGGGGCCGCGATCAAGCTGTGGCCCGCCCTGCTGATCGGGCCGTTCCTGGCGCCTGCCCCCCTTCAGCCCGGCCCCGCCCGACGTCGCCTCCTCGGCTTCGGCGTCGCCGGCTTCGGGCTGGCGTTCGCGTCGCTCGCCGCCGTCGGGTGGGAACGGACCGTCTCCCCCGTTGTGTGGCAGCGGGGACGCGGGCTGCAGATCGAGTCGGTCCCCGCGACGCCGCTGATGTGGCTGCGCACCTTCACGGACAACCCGTCGTGGGACATCAAGCTCTCCGGCTACAACGCGCTCGAGATCGTGGCCGGCTCCCCCGGCGTCGACGCCCTGCTCGCCGTGTCAACGGCGCTCACGGCCGCGACCGTTGTGCTGACCGCGTGGCTGTCGATCCGGCTGATCAGGAACGGCCGCCTCGACGACGCACGACTACAGCCCGCGATCCTCTTCGCCGTCCTCGCGGTCATCCTCGCGATCGTCGTGTCGAACAAGACCCTCTCGCCGCAGTACATCCTGTGGCTGGGCGGCCCCGTGGCCGCACTCCTGCTGACGCGGATGCCGCTGCGCCTGCGCCGCCATGTCCACGTCCAGGCCGTCGCGCTGGTGCTCGTCGGCGCCCTCACCCAACTCAGCTATCCCTGGGGTGCGTACGGCGTCATGGCCATTCCGCTCGGCTCAGGCCCGGAGACCGCCGTGCTCATCCTGCGCAACCTCACGCTGGTCGTGTTGACGGCCCACGCGGTGTGGCTCGCCGCGGTATCCAGTCGCCGTGCGTCGTCAACCGAATCTTCCCTTTATTAGGTAAGCTAACCGGGCAGCCGCAGCCGCCTGCGGGAACTCACACATAGAGGGGATTGTGGCACCGGCCACTAATGCACATGTCTGCACCTGAGTCCAATGACGCGTTTGGGGCCAACTCCTGGCTGATCGACGAGATGCGAGAGGCGTACCAGGCTGATCCTCAGTCTGTCGACACGTCCTGGCGGGAGTTCTTCGCCGCGGAGGGCGCACCGACGACGCCCGCACCCGCACCCGCTCCGGCTCCGGCTCCGGCTCACCAACCGGCTCCCGCCCCGAAGCCCGCGCCCGCGGCGGCATCGCCGGCTCCGGCGGCGGCCCCCACCCCACCTCCCGCTCGCCCCGCTCCGGCCGCCGCGCCCGTCACCCCGGCCAGGCCCGAGGCTCGCTCCATGACCGAGGGCGCCCGCCGCGGCGAGGGCCTCCCCACGAACCCCGGCAGCGGCGCGGGCCTCTCTGCGAACGCCCCCAACCCGACGCTGCGTCCCGCGCCGTCGACGGCAGAGCCGCGCTACACCGTCATGCGCGGCGCGCCCATGCGCACGGCCAAGAACATGGACATCTCGCTGACCGTTCCGACGGCGACGTCGGTGCGCTCGGTGCCGATGAAGCTGGTCATCGACCAGCGAACGGTGATCAACAACTTCCTGCGCACCTCGAAGGGCGGCAAGGTCTCGTTCACGCACATCATCGGCTACGCCATGGTGCAGGCGCTCAAGGCGCTTCCCGAGATGAACAACGCCTACGAGGTCGTCGACGGCAAGCCGAACCTGGTCGTGAATCCCGCCATCAACCTCGGCATCGCGATCGACCTCAGGAAGGGTGACACCCGCCAGCTGCTCGTGCCCAACATCAAGGGCTGCGAGGGGCTGAACTTCTTCCAGTTCTGGTCGGCCTACGAGCATGTCGTCAAGAAGGCCCGCGAGGGCGAGCTCCAGGTCTCCGACTTCGCGGGAACGACGGCGTCACTCACCAACCCGGGCGGCATCGGCACCAACCACTCGGTTCCCCGCCTCATGACCGGCCAGGGCGTCATCATGGGTGTCGGCAACATCGACTACCCCGCAGAGTTCCAAGGCATGAGCCCCTCGCGGATCACAGAGCTGGGCGTCAGCAAGGTCACAACCCTGACCAGCACGTACGACCACCGCGTTATCCAGGGCGCCACGTCCGGCGAGTTCTTGAAGAAGATGCACGGCCTGCTGCTCGGCGAGGACGGCTTCTACGACCAGATCTTCGAGGCGCTGCGAATCCCCTACGAGCCGCTGCGCTGGTCGCCCGACGTCTCGGCCCACCGCGACTCACAGGTCTCCAAGACCGCCCGTGTGCTCGAGCTGGTGACCGCGTACCGCACGTTCGGCCACCTCGTCGCCGACACCGATCCGCTCGAATACCGGCAGCGCGCGCACGAGGACCTGCGTCTGGAGACCCACGGCCTCAGTATCTGGGACCTCGACCGCGAGTTCGCCGTCGGCACCTTCGGCGCGAAGGAACGCGTCTACCTGCCGCTGCGTGACATCCTGAACGTGCTGCAGGCGTCGTACTGCCGCACGATCGGCGTCGAATACATGTACATCACGGATCCGCGCCAGCGCGAGTGGTTCCAGCAGCGGATGGAGCGGCCCCACACGCCGCTCACGCACGAGGAGCACATGCATGCCCTCGACAAGCTGAACGAGGCCGAGGTCTTCGAGACGTTCCTGCAGACCAAGTTCGTGGGCCAGAAGCGGTTTTCGCTCGAGGGCGGCGAGTCGCTGATCGTGCTGCTCGACGAGGTCGCGCAGCAGGCAGCTAACGACTCGATCGACGAGGTCTGCATCGGCATGCCTCACCGCGGGCGCCTCAACGTGCTAGCCAACATCGTCGGCAAGAAGTACGGCCAGATCTTCAAGGAGTTCGACGGCGCCGTCGACGTCAGCGGCACCGGCGACGTGAAGTATCACCTGGGCGCCGAGGGCGTCTTCGTCGCCTCGAACGGGGCGACGGTGAAGGCATCGGTCGCCGCGAACCCTTCGCATCTGGAGGCCGTCAACCCGGTCCTGCAGGGCATCACGCGCGCCAAGCAGGACACGCTTCCGGCAACGACTACCCCGTCCTCGCGCTCACGCTGCACGGCGACGCGTCGTTCGCCGGCCAGGGCGTGGTGTACGAGACGTTGCAGATGAGCCAGCTGCGCGGCTACAAGACCGGCGGCACCATTCACGTCGTCGTCAACAACCAGGTCGGCTTCACCACCGCGCCGTCGGAGTCCCGCTCGTCGGTCTACTGCACCGACATCGCCAAGTCGATCTCGGCACCCGTGCTGCACGTCAACGGCGACGATCCCGACGCCTGCATCCGCGCGGCGCGCCTGGCCTTCGACTATCGGCAGAAGTACCACCGGGACATCGTGATCGACCTCGTCTGCTACCGCCGCCGCGGCCACAACGAGGGCGACGACCCGAGCTTCACGCAGCCGAACATGTACGACCTGATCGAGCAGAAGCGCTCGACGCGGCGCCTTTACACCGAGTCGCTGATCGGCCGTGGCGACATCTCGATGTCCGACGCCGAGGCCGTCATGGACCGCTTCCGGGAGCGGCTCGAGAACGTGTTCCGCGAGGTCCGCGAGGCCACCGACACCGACGACGACTACCGCCGCGTCCCCTACTACCCGACCAAGCCGGAGGAGCGCCTCACCGAGATCACGCCGGAGATGGTGCAGACCATCGCCAACGTGCACATCCAGTTCCCCGAGGGGTTCACGATCCACCCGAAGGTCAAGCCACAGCTGGAGCGTCGCGCGGCCGCGATCCTCGAGGGCCCGATCGACTGGGCGACCGCGGAGATCATGGCCATCGGCTCGTTGCTGATGGAGCACCGCCCGGTGCGCCTTGCGGGCCAGGACTCCCGGCGCGGGACCTTCTCGCAGCGCTTCGCCGCGATCGTCGACCGGGTGACCAACGAGGCCTGGGTGCCGCTCAAGCACCTCGCCGACGACCAGGCCACCTTCGAGGTCTGGGATTCGCTGCTCAGCGAGTACGCGGGTCTCGGGTTCGAGTACGGCTACTCGGTGGCGCGGCCGGACGCGCTCGTGCTGTGGGAGGCGCAGTTCGGCGACTTCGCCAACGGTGCCCAGACCATCTCCGACGAGTTCGTGAGCTCCGGTAACGCCAAGTGGACGCAGAAGTCGGGCGTGGTCCTCCTGCTGCCGCACGGTTTCGAGGGCCAGGGACCGGACCACAGCTCGGCGCGCCTTGAGCGCTGGCTGCAGCTCTGTGCCGAGAACGCGTTGGCGGTCTGTCAGCCATCGACGCCGTCGAGCCACTTCCACCTGCTGCGTCAGCACGCGTACGTGAACTTCCACCGTCCGGTCGTGATTGCCACGCCGAAGTCGATGCTGCGTAACAAGCTAGCGGTATCGATGCCGCAGGACTTCACGTCCGGCCGGTGGGAGCCGGTGCTCGACGACCCCGCGATCACCGACCCGTCGAAGGTCGAGCGTCTCATCCTCTGCTCGGGGAAGGTCCGCTGGGACCTCGTCGCCGCGCGCGATGCCCGGGGCCTTACCGAGAAGATCGCGATCGTCGCGCTCGAGCGCCTCTATCCGTTGGTCGGCAGGCACCTCGTTCCGGTGATCGAGCGCTACCGCCACGTCACCGATGTGCGCTTCGTGCAGGACGAGCCGAAAAACCAGGGCGCGTGGCCTTTCCTCTCGGTGCATCTTCCCGTCGACCTGAAGAAGCATCTCCCTGACTACGACCTCGTCATGCGGCCCGTCACGCGGCCGTGGTCGTCGGCGCCGTCGGTGGGCTCGGCCAAGATCCACAAGGAGCAGGAGGACCTCCTGCTCACGACTGCCTTGGACTGACGCGGTGTACTTCACGGACCGTGGCCTTGAGGAGCTGATCGACCGGCGTGGCGAGGAGGAAGTCTCCTTCGAGTGGCTCGCCGATCAGTTCCGCACCTTCGTCGACCTCAACCCCGAATTCGAGACCCCCGTCGAACGGCTCGCCTCCTGGCTCGCCCGGCTCGACGACGAGGAGGACTGACATGCTCGACCTTGACGCGCTACGCGCCAGGTACCGCGCACTCGCGGGCTCAGAACCCGAAGGAATGTGGTTCGGGCCCGGCCGGGTCAACCTGATCGGTGAGCATACTGACTACAACGACGGCTTCGTGCTGCCGTTCGCGCTCGACCGCAAGGCCGTGGTCGCCGCGGGTCGTCGCGACGACGACCGTCTCGCCATGGTGGCGTTGGACCTCGACGAACAGACCGACATGGCGCTTGCTGACCTGGCCCCGGGGCAGCCTGGCTGGGCCGCCTATCTCGCCGGTGTCGTGTGGGCGCTGCGCGAGGCGGGGCATGCCGTCGGCGGCACGAACCTCGTGCTCACCTCTGACGTCCCCTTCGGCGCGGGTCTCTCCAGCTCGGCAGCGATCGAGTGCGCCGTCGTGGCGGCGCTCTGCGACCTGTACGACCTGAACATCTCCCCCATCGACCGCGCGAAGCTCGCGCGCGTCGCCGAGAACGCGTACGTCGGGGCGCCGACGGGGCTCCTCGACCAGGCGGCCAGCACGCTGTGCCAGGAGGGCGAGGGACTCTTCCTCGACTGCCGCACGCTGGAGACCGAGGCCGTCCCGCTGCCGATGGCGGAGCAGGGCTACGAGATGCTCGTCCTCGACACGAAGACGCCGCACAGCCACGTCGACGGCGAGTACGGCACCCGCCGCGCCACCTGTGAGGCCGCAGCCGCGCTGCTCGGGGTTCCCGCGCTGCGTGACGTGACGGACCTCGACGCCGCGCTGTCGCAGTTGCCGGACGAGACGATGCGCAAGCGGGTCCGCCACGTGGTGACCGAGGACGAGCGCGTGCTCACGGCGCTGGAGATCGGCCGCTCCGGCGACCTCGCCGCACTCGCCCCGCTGCTTGACGCCTCGCACACCTCGATGCGCGACGACTACGAGATCACGGTCCCCACCGTCGACCTCGCCGTGGAGACCGCCCGCGCGGCGGGGGCTCTCGGCGCGCGCATGACGGGTGGAGGATTCGGCGGCTGCATCATCGCGCTGACCCGCGCCGGGGAGGCCGACCGGATCGGCCGCGCCATCGCGGACGCGTTCAGCCACGCCGGTTTCGGCGCGCCCGATTGGTTCACCGCACGCCCCGCACCAGGGGCGGGGCACCTGGCCTAGCCCCGGCTAGCCTGCCTTCGCGGCCGACAGCTCGTCCTTCGTCACCGCCAGGATCGCGGTGACGAGGCACGCGAGAACGAAGGGGGCAACCGCGAGGCTGCCCCAGAACTGGGCGGTGTCCCCGGCCGTCATGAAGCTCCCGACGACGCACGCGTGGAGCAGCGACGATGCGACGACAAGGCCGAGGGCGAAGCGGCTGCCCCGGGTCACGAACCAGGCGAGCAGCAGCTGGGCGAGGCCGTAGCTGACCAGCCACAGAGCGATTCCGATGCCGAACCACTGCGAGTTGACCACGACGGCCGCGATCCCGAAGCCGATCATCGCCAGCCCGGCGAGCGCGGTCAGCCCGACGCAGGTGGCGAGCAGGGGGCGACGGAGAACTGGTGGCACGGGCCGAGCCTGCCAAAGCGCCGCGCTCGTGGCAAGTCCCCGGGGGTGCCCAGTTCCCCGTTGGCTATTGCCTATCCGCCCGCGCGCGGGTAGCCTGCTCTAGCTGCGCGTCTTCTCGCGCGTGCTGTCCCTGCTGCCCTGCTGTGAAGGAGATCAACTATGGATTGGCGCCACAAGGCCGCCTGCCTCACTGAGGATCCGGAGTTGTTCTTTCCCGTTGGCAACACTGGTCCGGCGCTGCAGCAGATCGAGGAAGCCAAGAAGATCTGCGCCCGCTGCGTCGTCCGGGAGCAGTGCCTCGCCTGGGCCCTCGAGGCCGGGCAGGATCACGGCGTGTGGGGCGGCTTGAGCGAGGACGAGCGCCGCGCGATCAAGCGGCGCAACGCACGCGCCCGACTGCGCAACGCCTGACAACCGCCGACGCCGCGCTCAGAAGGAGGAGACCTCCAGCTCGATCCGCGCCACCGTCCCTTGGGTGTCCTTGCGATTCTTGATCGTCACCCTGCCGTCGAGGTCCGCGATCAGCGTGGTGATGATCGCCAGTCCCAGGGACTTCTGCTTGCCGAGCTTGAACCCCTCAGGGAGCCCACTGCCCTGGTCAAGGATGTCGATGGTCAGCCGCGCGCCCTCCCGGTTCGGCACCACCTCGACGGCGCCTGACGCTCCGTGCAGGCCGTGCTCGATGGCGTTCTGGCACAACTCGGTTATCACCATCGACAGCGATGTCGCCATCTCCGCGGGCAGCACGCCGAACGACCCCCGCCGCGTCGCCCTTACCGTTCCGTGCGACGCCGCGAGGTCGCCGACCATGTCGAGGATCTTGTCGCAGACATCGTCGAAGGCGACGGCCTCGCCCAGAGAGTAGCTGAGCGTCTCGTGCACCATCGCGATGGATGAGACGCGCCGCATCGCGTCGCGCAGCGCCTCCTTGCCCTCCTCGGAACGCAGCCTGCGCGACTGCATGCGCAGCAGCGCCGCCACCGTCTGCAGGTTGTTCTTGACCCTGTGATGGATCTCGCGGATGGTCGCGTCCTTCGTGACCAGCATCCGGTCGCGGCGGCGGAGGTCGGTGGTGTCGCGGCAGAGCACAAGGGTGCCGGCGGTCGTGCGCTCCAGCCAGAGCGGGAGCGAGACGAAGCGCATCGACGCGCCCCGGGCCTCGACGTCGAACTCGAGGCCGCGGCCGAGGTCGGCGTCGAGCGTCTGCCCCACCGACTCGACGCCCTCGCGGAGCCCGCGGGTCAGCTCACGGAAGCTCTCTCCCTCGATGTCCCCCGAAGCCCCGAGCCGCCGGAAGCCGGTGATCGCGTTCGGGCTGGCGTAGGAGATCACGCCGTCCGGCTGGATCCGCAGCACGCCGTCGGCCGCGCGGGGAGCGAGCGCCTTGTCCGACGGCGGCACGAGCGGGAACTCGCCGCGCATCAGCATCTGGGTCAGGATGTCCGCGGCCTCGAGGAAGTTCTCCTCGAGCGCGCCGGTCGCCCGCATGCCCATCTGGTTGGTATGCCGCTCGAGCACGGCGATCGGTCGACCATGGCGCAGCACGGGGATGGCCCACACATCGACGGGGATGCCGGCGTTCAGCGCGTTGTTGCCGGTCTCGGCGATCTCGTGGGTGAGGTAGGCCACCGTCACCTGATGCTCGGGGTCGTACTCGATACGCTCGCCGACGATGTCGTCCTCGAGCGCCGTCGGTCCCGTCACCGGGCGGATCTGCGCCGTGCACTCGAACACGTCCCCGTCGTCCAACGCGCGCCACAGCACAAGGTCCGAGAAGCTGAGGTCGGCCAGGAGATGCCATTCGGAGACGAACTCGTCGAGCCACTGCTCGTCGGTCATGCGGTCCACATCGAGGGTCACGGGGCAACTCTGCCAGATGGTTGCGTTTTTCACCGACCACGGACCTGCTGCGAAAGCGGAAGATGGCCTACTACGCAACGCCCTGGCACGCCGTCTGCTTCGTTGCACTCATCGACGGGAGGGCCAACTAACGTCTTCCTCCTGCGCCGTGCATACGACGCACCAGGACGCTGCTCGCTACGGCCACCGCTTTCGCAACAGGCCCTACTTCCTGGCAGAATGTGCCTGTCCCACCGAACACGAGGAGTCCCGATATGGGTAAGACCGGTCGCAAGCGCCGCGCCCGCCGCAAGAACAAGGCGAACCACGGCAAGCGTCCCAACAGCTGAGCCTGGAACAAAGCAACTGAGCCCCCGCGAACTGCGGGGGCTTCTGCTTTTCTGGGTCAACGACGGGTGATGCGCGTCGTCTGGATGCGCGCGAGCAGCGTGGTCGGGGCCGTGGCCTCCGGCTGGCTGCGCTGGATCATCTCCGTGATGGTGGACTCGATCTCGAAGTTCTCCATACATCGCTCGCACGCGTGCAGATGGTGGCGGATCATGTCCGCGTCGGCCTCGAGCAACTCGTGATGCAGGAATGCGTGCACGCGGGCCAGCGCGGCTACGCACTCGTCCATCTCGTCGTGCTCGTGCGACATGTCATGCGCGTCCATCACCGCCCCCCGTTCTTCCGGGACAGGCCGTTCTCGCGCGCGTAGTCGGCGAGGAGTTCGCGCAGCTGCGCCCGCCCGCGGTTGAGGCGGCTCATGACGGTGCCGATCGGGGTGCCCATGATCTCGGCGATCTCCTTGTAGGAGAAACCCTCGACGTCGCTCAGCAGCACGGCGACGCGGAAGTTCTCCGGAAGCTGCGCGATCGCCGAAGCGACAGCGGCATCGGGCGTCTGGTCCAGCGCCTCCATCTCCGCGCTGCGAAGGCCCGTGGAGTCGTGCGAGGCCGCCCGCGCGAGCTGCCAGTCCGTGACCTCCTCATCGCCGGTCGACTGCGGCGCGCGCTGCGCCTTGCGATACGCGTTGATGTAGGTGTTGGTCAGGATGCGGTACAGCCAGGCCCGCAGGTTGGTGCCCATGGTGAAGGTGTGTCGGGAGGCGAACGCCTTCGCGTAGGTCTCCTGGACGATGTCCTCCGCGTCGGCGGGGTTGCGCGTCATGCGCAGCGCCGCGGCGTACAGCTTGTCCAGATGGGACAGCGCCTCTTCCTCGAACGCCGCGGCCTGCGCGTCGTCGAGGCTTTCGTCCGAAAGGAGGTTCTGCTCGTCCATCAGAAGGCACTCTAGCGCTCCATCGACGATGGCCCGCGCACGGGTGATCACCTCGGGATCGAGCAGCAAGGGGGACATGCCTTCCTCAACCGTGTCGGCGCCGACGTTATTCCCGCCTCTCATCCCCTCCCCAGCGATGACCGGGCTAGTAGGGTGGGCACCATGAGCCTGTTGCGATTCGTTGCCCGGAGCCTGTTCGCGAGCTATTTCATCGCGGACGGGGTGAAGGCGGTCCGTAAGCCCGCCGAGACCGCGCCCGATGCCGAGCGCGTGACGTCCAAGATCGCGCCGCTGGTGCAGCGCGTAGTCCCGGCCAGCGTGTCCAGTTACGTTCCCGAGCGCGCGGAGACCTGGGTCCGCATCGTCGGCGCGGCGCAGATCGCGGGCGGCGTGATGTTTGCCACCGGCTTCGGGCGTCGGCTGGGCGCGTTGCTGCTGGCCAAGTCGTCGCTGGTGAACCTGGCGGTCGCGTGGCCGGACAAGGACGCGGCGCCCGCGGTCAAGGAGGCCCAGCGCGGCGAGGTCCTGCGCCAGGCGGCGTTGCTGGGTGCCGCGTCGCTCGCCACACTCGACACGCAGGGCAAGCCCAGCCTCCAGTGGCGCGCCGACCACGCGACGCAGGAGGCGAAGAAGAAGGCCGAGGAGAAGGCGGCGGCGGTAGCGAAGGCCGCCAAGAGCGCCACCCGATGACCTTCCCGCTGCCATCCGCGCACGGCGCGATCGTGGGCGAGGTGGTGGTTCCGGGGTCCAAATCGGAGACCAACCGCGCGTTGGTGCTCGCCGCGTTGGCCGACGGGCCCGGCACGCTCGTCGGCGCGCTCGAGTCGCGCGACTCCGCACTCATGATCGCCGCGCTGGAGGCCCTGGGCGTCGACATCCGCGCCGACAGCGATGCCCTCCACGTGACCCCGCCCGCGCGGTTCCGTGGCGCACAGCGGATCGACTGCGGCCTCGCTGGCACCGTGATGCGCTTCGTGCCCCCCATCGCGGCCCTCGCCGACGACCCTAGCTCCTTCGTCGGCGATCCGCACGCGAGCGAACGCCCGATGTCGCCACTGCTCGACGGCCTCCGCCAGCTGGGTGTCGAGGTCGACGGTGACGCGCTGCCCTTCTCCCTCACGCCCCCGACGATTTTCGGGAACCAGGCCGCCATCGACGCCTCCGGCTCCAGCCAGTTCGTTTCCGGGCTGCTGCTCTCCGCCTCACGGCTGCCGGCCGGTCTGCGGCTCACGCACACCGGCGAGCGGCTGCCGTCGCTCCCCCACATCCAGATGACGGTCGAGATGCTGCGCTCCCGCGGCGTCGTGATCGACCAGCCCGACGAGCGCACCTGGGCGGTGCGGCCCGGGCCGATCGCGGCGCTGGACACCACCATCGAGCCGGACCTCACCAATGCCGCCGTCTTCCTCGCCGCGGCCGCCGCGACCGGAGGCCGGGTCACCGTGCCGGGCTGGCCGCCTACCAGCATCCAGCCGGGGGCGCTCTTCCTCGAGGTCGCCGAGCGCATGGGTGCGGTCGTCGAACGCGGGACCGACCGCGTCACCGTTTCTTCCGGCGGCGAGCTGCGGGGCGTCGACGTCGATCTGACGGCAGCCTCGGAGCTGACCCCCGTCGTCGCCGCGCTCGGCGCGCTGGCCGTGGGCACCACCGTCATCCGCGGAGTCGCCCACATCCGGGGCCACGAGACGGACCGGCTCGCGGCGCTCGTGGCTGAGCTCGCCAGAGCAGGAGTCACCGCGCGCGAGACCGCCGACGGCCTCGTCGTCGAGGGCGGCTCCGCCGTCCAACCGGCAGTTCTCCGGACCTACGCCGACCACCGCCTCGTGCACTTCGCGGCACTGCTCGCGCTCGGCACGGCCGGTCTCGCCGTCGACGACCTGCAGTGCGTCTCCAAGACCATGCCGCGGTTCCCCGAGGATTGGGCGAGGCTCGTCGGGTGAGCATCCACACCGACGACCACGACGCCTTCGAGCGGCCGCGCAAGCGCAGCCGCCCTCGGACAAAGGACCGCCCGGACTACTCGCGGCTGCCGCTGGGTCGCGTCATCTCGATCGACCGCGGCCGCTACCGCTGCCTGCTCGGCGGCAGGCTCGTCACCGCCGTCCGCGGTCGGCTGATCGACCGCAAGGGGATCATCGTCGGCGACATGGTGCGCCTGGACGGCGACACGAGCGGAGACGAGGGCACCCTCGCCCGCGCCGTGGAGGTCAGCGAGCGCACGACCGTGCTGCGCCGCAGCGCCGACGACGCCGACACCTTCGAGCGTCCCATCGTGGCCAACGCCGACCAGTTGTTCATCGTCACCGCGTTGGCCGACCCGACGCCGCGCGTCGGCATGATCGATCGGATCCTCGTCGCAGCCTACGACGCCCGCATCGACCCGGTGCTCTGCCTCACCAAGGCGGACCTGGCAACGCCCGACGCCCTCGTCGCCGCCTACACCCCCCTCGGCGTTCCCATCCTTGTCACCGACCCCGACGCCGACCTCACCGATGTCCACGCCGCGCTCGCCGGTCGCGTCACGGTGTTCGTGGGCCACTCCGGCGTCGGCAAGTCGACGCTGGTCAACCGCCTCATCCCCGACGCGAATCGCGCCACCGGCGAGGTGAGCGAGCTGACGGGCAAAGGGCGCCACACGTCGACGTCGGCGATCGCGATGGAGCTCCCGGGCGGCGGCTGGATCGTCGACACGCCCGGCGTCAGGTCGTTCGGGATCAGTCACGTCGCTCCGGGCGCCATCCTCGGTGCGTTCCCGGACCTCTCCGAGTTCGCGGAGGACTGTCCACGCGGCTGCCGCCATGACGCCACGGCCATCGACTGCGCCCTCGACGACGCCGTATCCGACGGTGAGCTCGCGCCGGACCGGCTGGCGTCGTTCCGACGCATGGAGCGCGCGTTCGGATAGCGATAGTGTGGGTTCCATGTCTGCATCAAGGGAGCTCACCGACGACGTGCGCCTCGCGCACCTGATGGCCGACGACGCGGACTCGCTGTCGATGAGCCGCTTCCGGGCCCAGGACCTGCGGTTCTCGGCCAAGCCGGACAACACGCCCGTCACCGAGGCCGACACCGCCGTCGAGGAGTCCATCCGGCGGACGCTGGCACGCACCCGGCCGCGCGACGCCGTGCACGGCGAGGAGTTCGCCGACACCGGTCAGTCGAGCCGGCGCTGGATCGTCGACCCGATCGACGGCACCGCGAACTACCTGCGCGGCGTGCCCGTGTGGGCGACGCTGATCGCCCTGGAGGTCGATGGTGAGATCGCGGCCTCCGTGGTGTCGGCGCCTGCACTCAACCGCCGCTGGTGGGCGAGCAAGGGCGGCGGCGCGTTCACGGGCCGCTCGATCCTCAACGCCACGGAGCTCAGCGTCAGCAAGGTCGAGAAGGTCGAGGACTCGTCGCTCTCCTACTCGTCCATCGACGGCTGGGTCGACTCCGGCCGCGGCCAGGGCTTCATCAACCTCATGCGCGAATCGTGGCGCACCCGCGCCTACGGCGACTTCTGGAGCTACATGCTGGTCGCCGAGGGCGCGGTCGACGTCGCGACGGAGCCTGACCTGCAGCTCTACGACATGGCCGCGCTCGACATCATCGTGCGCGAGGCCGGCGGCCGGTTCACGAACCTCGACGGCGTCGACGGCGTGAGCGGCCCGGGGGCGCTGGCAACCAACGGGCTGCTGCATGACGCGGTACTGGAGCGCCTGCGCCTCCCGGAGTGATCAGAGGACTCTGACGCGCACCGTCTCGTCGAGCGCCTCGAGGTCGGCGAGCAGGCCCGCGTAGCCTTCGCCGGAGACGTCGGTGATCGCGTAGCCGAGCTGTCCCTTCGTCGAGAGCGTCTGCGAGCCGATGTTCATGTCGTGCGCCGCAAGCAGGGCGTTCAGGCGCGCCATGACGCCCGGCACGTTGTGGTGCAGGTGCACGATGCGGGCGTGCGACTTGGGGCCGGCCGCGACGTCGGGCAGATTGATGGTCATCGACGTGGAGCCCAAGCTCTCGTAGTCGGCGAGCTTGCCTGCGACATAACGGCCGATGTTGACCTGCGCCTCCTTCGTCGAGCCGCCGACGTGGGGGGTGAGGATGACGTTCGGCAGGTTCTGCAGGCTCGAGAGGAACGGCTCGTCCTTCGACTTCGGCTCCGACGGGAACACGTCGATCGCCGCGCCGGCGATGTGGCCGCTGACGAGGTTGTCGTGCAGCGCCTCGAGGTCGACGACGTGGCCGCGGCACAGGTTGAGGAACAGCGAGCGCGGGCGCATCTTGGCGAACTCCGCGGCGCCGAAGATGCCCTCGTTCTCGGCGCGGCCGTCGACGTGCAGGGAGATGGTCTCTGCGCGCTCAAGGAGCTCGTCGAGCGAGTCGCACTTGACGGCGTTGCCGAGCGCCAGCCGGTCGGCGATGTCGTAGAACAGCACGCGCATGCCGAGCGACTCGGCCAGCACGGACAGCTGCGCGCCGATGTTCCCGTACCCGACGAGGCCCAGCGTGCGTCCGCGCACCTCGTGCGAGCCCACGGCGCTCTTGTCCCAGACGCCGGCGTGCATGTCGCGGTTGCGGTCGCTCAGGCGACGCGCGAGGGCGATGATCTCGCAGATGGCGAGTTCGACCACCGAGCGGGTGTTGGAGTACGGCGCGTTGAAGACCGCGACGCCCGCCTCAGTGGCGGCATCGAGGTCGATCTGGTTGGTGCCGATGCAGAACGCGCCGACGGCGCGGAGCCCGGGCGCCGCGCCGAGCACGCGCCTGGTCACCTGGGTGCGGGAGCGGATGCCGAGGTAGTCGACGCCCTGCAGGGCGTCGATGAGGTCGTCCTCCGCGAGCGCCTCGGTGGCCATCGTGACGTCGAAGCCGCGGGCCTTCAGCAGCCTCTCCGCGTCGGGGTGGATGTTCTCGAGTAGCAGTGCCTTCACGGACCGTGATCCTACCGCCGCCCCGCCCCCCGCCCCGAACTCAATGGAGCACGGTCTCGCGCGATCGCTACAGGCTGAGCGTGGCGTCGATCAGGGTCTGCGTGTAGGGATGGCTGGGGGCGCCGAGGACGTCATCGACGAGGCCCTCCTCGACGACCTCGCCCCCGCACACGACAACGATCCGCCGACACAGGTGCCGAACGACGGCGAGGTCGTGCGAGACGAGCACGAGCGTCAGCGCGCGCTCGCGCACCTCGTCGGTCAGCAGGTTCAGCACCTGGGCCCGGACGGACACGTCGAGCGCGGACACCGGCTCGTCGGCCACGAGCAATGCCGGATCCGAGACCAGCGCGCGCGCGATGGCCGCGCGCTGCCGCTGCCCGCCCGACAGCTGGTGCGGGAAGCGCCGCAGCAGCTCCGGATCCAGGCCGACCCCGCGAGCGGCGGCCTCGAGGACGGCGGGGTCGTCGGCAGGGACGTCGCCCCGGCGGCGCAGCACCGGCGAGCGCAGCGGTTCGGCGATGATGTCTGCCAGGCGCATCCGCGGGTTCAGCGAGGAGTTGGGATCCTGCATCACCATCGACGCCGACGCCCGCAGCCAGCCGCGCCGCCGCTCGGGAAGCCCGACGATGGACCGTCCCTGGAACGTCACGTCACCGGCCGACGGCCGCAGCAGGCCCAGCATGAGGCGCGCCAGCGTGGTCTTGCCGGATCCCGAGCCGCCGACGATCCCCACCCGCTCCCCCGGCTCGATGGCCAGCGTGACATCGCGGAGCGCGACGAAAGGGACGCCGGAGCGGCGGTAGGTCGCCGTGGCGCCGGTCAGCTCGACGAGGCTCATGCGTCGCCTCCCGGACGGTAGTAGTCGGCGACGCTCGGCAGCCGCTCCCCCGGCGGCACGCCGTCGATCCGCGCGGACGCGATCAAGCCCTGCGTGTAGGGATGCCGCGGATGGGCGATGAGTCGGTCGATCGGACCCTCCTCGACGATGCGGCCCTCCAGCATCACCGCGGCCCTCTGGCACACCTCGCGCACGACGGCGAGGTCGTGCGAGACAAAGACGGTGGCGCGGTCGGCCAGCTGGTCGGCGAGCAGGCGGAGGATCTGACGTTGCACGATGACGTCGAGGGCCGTGGTGGGCTCGTCGCAGAGCACCAGATCCGGCTGGTTCGCGAGCGCCATGGCGATGAGTGCCCGCTGCCGCTGCCCACCCGAGAGCTCGTGCGGGAACGAGCTCGCGATCCTGTCCGGATGCTCGATGCCCACCCGGCCGAGCCACTCGATCACGCCGTCGCGGATCGAGCCGCGACGGTCGCCGTGGTGCAGCGCGACGACCTCGCCCAGCTGCCTGCCCACGCGCATGGTCGGGTCGAGGGCCGTCATCGGCTCCTGGAAGACCATGGAGATGCGGTCGCCGCGCAGCGCGCGCCGGTCCCGCTCCGGCATCCCCACCAGCTCCACGCCGTCGAACCGGATGGAGCCCGTGATCTCTGCGTGTTCCGGCAACAGGCCCATGATCGCGAGCGCCGTCACCGACTTGCCCGAGCCGGACTGCCCGATGATGCCGAGGCGGTCCGTACCGTCGAGCGCGAACGAGATGCCGTCGACGGCGACGGCGCGGCTCCGCCCGAAGCGGACGGTCAGGTCGGTGACCTCCAGCAGGCTCACGTGACCTCCCTCAGGCGCGGGTCGAGCAGGTCGCGCAGACCGTCGCCCAGCAGGTTGAAACCGAGGGTCGCGACGGCGATGGCGAGGCCCGGCCAGAGGGCGAGCAGCGGCTCGTTGAACAGATAGTCCTGCGCCTCGCGCAGCATCCGCCCCCAGGTGGGCTGGTCGGGTCCGGAGCCGAGGCCCAGGTAGCTGAGGCCGGCCTCTGCGAGGATGGCGATACCGAAGCTCACGGAGGCCTGGACGCCGAGCACCGGCGCGATGTTCGGCAGCACGTGCCGGGCGGCGATGGTCGCCGTCGGCGTGCCGCTGAGGCGCGCCGCCTCGATGTAGCCCTGGCTCATCACCTGCAGCGTCGCGGCGCGCGCGATTCGGACGAAGGCCGGGATGGTGGCGAGGCTGATGGCCATCATCGCCGTCCAGGTGGAGCCGCCGAGGGCCGCGGCGAAGAGGATGGCGAGCAGCAGGGCGGGGAAGCCGTAGAGGATGTCGGACAGCCGTAGTGGCAACTCGCTGACC
The DNA here is from genome assembly GCF_016714275.1 of Tessaracoccus sp. GTDB lineage: Bacteria > Actinomycetota > Actinomycetes > Propionibacteriales > Propionibacteriaceae > Arachnia. Next base: position 233,880 of record NZ_JADJNP010000002.1, read on the forward strand.
CAGCCGCGCGTCATGCCGGCGAACACCCCGAACGGGACGCCGACGACGGAGGCCCCCATGACCGAGAACACGCCGACGAGCAGGCAGATCCGCGCGCCGCTCATGATCCGCGAGAGGACGTCGGCGCCGAAGCCGTCGGTGCCGAGCAGGTGCGGCCAGCCGGGGCCTAGCAGCATGTCGTTGCCGATGGCGGTGGGATCGAACGGCGTCCACAGCCAGCCGAACAGCGCCAGGACGACGACGAGGCCGATGCAGGTGAGCCCGAGGTACAGCGTCGCGCGTCTCATGTCGCCTCTGCCCTGCGCCGGATCCGCGGGTCGACGAGCTGATAGGCCACGTCGACGAGGAAGTTGATCAGCAGCACCGACCAGACCAGCAGCAAGACGATGGCCTGAACCACGGCGAGGTCGCGCTTCGAGACCGCCTGCAGGAGCGTCCAGCCCAGCCCGTTCAGGGCGAAGACCTGCTCGATGATGATGGCGCCCACCATCAGGGTCGCCAGCTGGAGCCCGATGACGGTGAGCAGCGAGATGCCGACGTTGCGCAGGCCGTGCCGCAACAGGGCGCCGGTGCGCGACCACCCGACGGCCCGCGCGGTGCGGAAGTAGTCCTCGTGCGTGACGTCGATGACGGCGCTGCGCACGTAGCGGGAGATCACGGCGGCCTGCACGAGCGCGAGCGAGGTCACGGGCAGCACCAGATGCGCCGCCCACTGCGCGGGCGACTCCCAGAACGGCACATAGCCGCCCGCGGGCAGCCAGCGCAGGTTCACCGCGAAGATGATCACCAGCCAGATGCCCGCCCAGAACGCGGGGATCGCGAGGCCGAGCTGCGACAGGGCGGAGAGGGCCGCGCCGTCCGCGTGCCGCCGCCGGACCGCGGTGTAAGCGCCGACGGGAAGGGCGACCAGCACGGCGACGATCATGCCGAACCCGATCAGCCAAGCCGTGACCTCGAGCCGCGCAGCGACGAGCGGTGCGACGGCGCGCCCCGTGAGGAAGGACTCGCCGAAGTCGAACCGCAGCGCACCGGCGACCCACTCCAGGTAGCGCACCGTGAACGGGCGGTTTAGGCCGAGGCGTTCGCGCAGTGCAGCCGCCTCCCCGGGTTCGGCGTTGGTGCCGAGGATGATCTGCGCGATGTCGCCCGGAAGCGCATTCGTCGCGGCGAAGATCAGCAGCGACGCCACCAGCAGGCTCGCGACCAACCAGGCCGCGCGCACGCCGATGCGCCCGAAGATCTTGGCCGAGGCCACGGTCACGTTGGGCAGCAGGAACAGCCAGTCGGCGGCCGCGTCGTCGGCGATCAGCCGGGCGGCCTCCTTGAGCTTCGCGATCTGCTCCTCGTCGGTGCCCTCGTCGCCCTCGACCATCAGCTTTTGGAATTCCTCGTTGTGGTAGTTCCAGTAGTAGTCGATGCCGAAGTTGCCGAGGTCGCGCGGCTCCACGTGGGCGACGACGGTGAGGTCGTAGTCCCGCTTGGTGTAGACGGTGTCGAGCCAGGCGCCCCACTCCAGGACCTCGAGATCGACGGTGATGCCGACCTCCTTCAACGCGGCCGTGACGAAGCGGCCGATGGAGGGCCCGTAGGGCAGGTTCGGCGGCCGGAACCGCAGCGTGAGGCCGTCGGCGTAGCCGGCATCGGCGAGCAGTTGCTTGGCCTTCGCCTGGTCGAACGAGTAGGTGTTCGACAGGTCCTCGTACCACGGGTCGGTCGGCGGCACCATGGAGCCGATCAGCTCGCCCTTGCCGCCCCAGACGGCTTTCACCAGCGCCCTGCGGTCGATGGCGTGGTTGATCGCCTGCCGCACCTCCAGCTTGCTGAGGGCCTCCGTGTCGTGGTTGAAGCCCAGCACGACCTCCCCGTTGGTGGTGCCCTCATAGACCCCGAAGCGCTCCGTGTCGGAGAACTCGCCGATCGCCTGCGGCACCGCGAGGTTCGTGATGATGTCGAGCTGACCGGAAAGCATGGCAGTGCTCATGGCGTTGGGGTCGGCGAAGTAGCGGAAGTTGACCTCGTCGAAGCGCGCAGGGGTGCCCCAGTACTCGGGGTTCGCGACCAGTTGGACCAGGCTGCCCTGGTCCCACTTCGAGAACTTGTACGGCCCGGAGCCCGCCGACTCGGCGTTGAAGTCGCCGGTGAAGGCGGGGTCCGTGATGATGCCGGCGGGTCCGGCGAGCTCGTAGAACCACTGGTGCGAAGGGCGCGTGAGCTTCACGGTCACGGTCTTGGCGTCGTCGGCAGTGATGGTGTCGACGACGCTCCACGCGCCGCGGATCTGGCCGGTGGCGGCGTCGCTGCGAGCGCGCTCGAAGCTGGCGACGACGGCGTCGGCGGAGACCGGCGCGCCGGAGGAGAACTTGGCACCCGGCTCGAGGGTGAAGGTGTAGCTGAGCAGGTCGTCGGAACGCGTCCACGCCGAGGCAAGGAACGGTTGCAGCTCACCTTCCGAGTCGAGCTTGATCAGCGTCTCGTACACGTTGTAGAGGAAGACGTACGGGGTGCCCGCGCCGGACACCGTGATCATGTCGAGGCCTTCGGGCTCGAGATTGTCGCCGATGTTCAGCACCCGCGTGGCACCGGGATCCGGGTCGGCGGGACGGGTGCAGGCCGCGACCGTCAGGGCCAAGGCGAGGGTAAGTAACAGGCCTACCCACCTGCGTGCAGTGCGCATCGTCTTCGTCGTTTCCTTCCGGGCGTTACCAGGCCGGGGCCAGTCTAACCGGAGGGCGCCCCGGCGGACCGACCGCGCGCTTTCGCCGTCGGCGCAATCAGGCATGATTGCCCCATGACCGACGAGCCCAGGCGCGCCCTCTCCTGGCAGGCAACGGGAAGGACGCTGAAGCAGGCGTCGCTGCGCGCGTTCGACGTCTCCGAGCGAACCGCGAAGGCCGGCTGGCGCTCGCAGCAGCTCCGCGTGAAGCGGTGGCGTTCCCGGCTGTTCATGATCATCCAGATCTCCGTCGCGGCCGGCATCTCCTGGGGCATCGCACGGTACTGGCTCGGCCACGAGTCGCCGTTCCTCGCCACCGTCGCCGCCATCATCTGCCTCGGGTTCTCGTTCGGCCAACGGCTGGGCCGCGTCGTCGAGGTCGCCGTCGGCGTCGCTCTCGGCGTGGCCATCGGCGACCTGTTCGTCCACTTCTTCGGCACGGGCGTCTGGCAGATCATGCTGGTGATCGGCGTCGCGCTGTCGGTGGCCACCTGGCTGGGCGCGCGGACGCTGATGGTGACCCAGGCCGCGGTGCAGGCCGCGACGGTGCTGACCGTCGCGGCGCCCGGCATCGAGGCAAGCGTCGACCGCTGGCTCGACGCGCTGATCGGGTGCACGGTCGCGCTGATATTCGCGACGGTGGCGCCCACGTCGCCGATCAACCGCCCCCGCATCCTCGCGGCGAAGGTGCTGCACGAGGCAGCCCTCACCGTCCGCGCCATGGTCGAGACGCTCCGCGACGGCGACCACGAACAGGCCGAGCGCATCCTGGAACGGGCACGCGCCACCGAGTCGGAGCTCGCTGCTCTCCTGACCGCATCGAACGAGGGTATGGCGGTGGTGCGCACCTCGCCGTTCCTGCGCAGGCACCGCGAGCTGGCCCAGGAGGTGTCCGACCTCGTCGTGCCGCTGGACCGCTGCATCCGCAACCTGCGCGTGCTCGCCCGCCGCGTCGTCGCAGCCACCTATCGGGGCGAGCGCATCCCGACGGAGTACCTGGGCCTCCTCACGGACTTCGCGCAGGTCGCCGACGAGTGCGCCGCCGAGCTGTTCGCGCGTCGCGTCCCGGCGGCGGTCGTTCCCCGGCTCCGCGCCCTGGGCGAGGAGACCTCCCACGTCACGATCCACCGCCAGCTCTCCACCACCGTGATGCTGGCGCAGCTGCGCTCCATGATCGTGGACCTGATGGAGCTCTGCGGCGAGGACTACACCGACGCCCGCGACGCCGTCCCCGACATGGACTGACATGAGCCACCCGCGTCCACGGACCGCTCCGAGAGCAGACGGTCCCTAAAAGGGACCCCCTCGGAGCCCGTGCCCCGGTTACCGTTTCCTTTATGAGCACTGAAGCCACCATCGACGACCTCCTGGTAGAGCTGCGCGCGGGCCGCGTCATCGCGGGCGGCTCGCCACTCCACGCCGCGATGCACCGTGCCCCGCAGGATGCGCTGCGGATCACCGCTGAACTCAACGGGAGCTACCACGATGAGGCCGGCGTCCGCGCGCTTCTCTCCGAGCTCACCGGCGCAGCAGTGCCGGAGTCGCTCGTCGTGTTCCCGCCCTTCCGCGCCGACTTCGGCAGAAACATCACGTTCGGCGAGGGAGTCTTCGTCAACTCGGGCTGCGCATTCCAGGATCAGGGCGGCGTCACGATCGGCGACGGCGCTCTGATCGGTCACAACGTCGTCATCGCGACGCTCAACCACGACCTCGACCCGGCCAAGCGCGCCGACATCGTCCCCGCGCCCGTCGTGATCGGGGCGGGCGCCTGGATCGGCTCCAACGCCACCATCCTGCCCGGCGTCACCATCGGCGACGGTGCCGTCGTCGCCGCGGCCTCGGTCGTGACGAAAGACGTCCCGCCCCGGACGGTCGTCGTCGGCTCCCCCGCCCGCGTCATTCCCACGATCGAGGCGTGAATCCGACGTTGAGCAGCCCGATGCCCACGCCGTCACGGAGCCAGTCCAGCGCGACGCGCTCGTAGTCGGGCACCTTCTCGGGGAGGTCGTCAAGCGGGAACCACCGCAGCTCGGCGCACTTGCGAGGCTCAAGGATCGCGGGCTCGCCGCCCCAGGTCGAGCAGGAGAAGAACCACTCCACCCGTTGCTCGCGCGGAGTGTCCGACCCATCCGTGCGGTGCATCACCGACGACGGCAGGAGGTCGTCGAGGTCAACGCTCAGCCCCAGCTCCTCCCGAAGCTCACGCGCCGCCGCGTCAGCGGAGGTCTCGCCCACCTCGACGTGCCCCGCAGCCCCCGCCGCCCAGTACCCGTCCATGTAGCCGGTGTTCTGCCGTAGCTGCAGCAGCACGGCCCCGTCCCTCACCAGGTAGACGTACGACGCGGGGATCAGGCTGTAACGAGTCATCGACGGCGAGCCTATCCGGTCAGCCCTTGACGCAGAGGAGCGTCTCCAAGCGAGCGACAACCGAGACCAGATCCTCCTGGTTCGCCATCACCTGGTTCAGGTCCTTGTACGCGCCGGGGATCTCGTCGACGACGCCGAGGTCCTTGCGGCACTCCACGCCCGCCGTCTGCTCCGCGAGGTCCGCCTCTGTGAAGCGGCGCCTCGCGGCGGCGCGCGACATCCGGCGACCGGCACCGTGCGACGCCGACTGGAACGACTCCTGCGAGCCGAGCCCCGCGACGACGAACGAGCCGGTACCCATCGATCCCGGAATGATGCCCAACTGTCCCAGCCTCGCCGAGATCGCGCCCTTTCGGGTCACCACCAGGTCCAGGCCGTCGTGCATCTCCTCCGAGACGTAGTTGTGGTGGCACTGGATCGGGTCGTCGAACACGATCCCGTCGAAGGGACTGCTGAAGGTTTGGTTGACTCCAAGATCGCATGACTCTCACGAGAGGGTCGTGCTGGAAGGATGGCATCCATGCCGAAGATCGCTTACACCGACGAGTTCAAGCGCGACGCGGTCGCGCTGGTCGCCTCAGGCATCCCGCAGAAGCAGGTCGCCAAGGACATGGGGATGGCCAAGACCACCCTTCAAGCCTGGGTCCGCGACGCTCGCTTCCAGTCCCACGGGATGACCCCGACCACCGATCCTGAGCAGCGCAAGGACATGGCCCAGGCGTTACGCAGGATCCGCGAGCTGGAGATGGAGAACGAGGTCCTACGGCGAGCGGCGGCGTATCTGTCGCAGGCTCACATCACGCCCCCAAAATGATCTACCCGCTCGTGAAGGAGATGGCTGCGGTCGGTGCCACCGTGAGGGTGCCGGTGGCGGTCGCGTGTCGGGTGTTGGGATTCTCCAAGCAGGGCTACTACAAGTGGCTCAAGCAGCCGGTGTCGGCCCGCGAGGCCGAAGAGCGTGAGCTGATCGACGTGCTCCACCAGCTCCACGATGATGACCCGGAGGGCGGCTACCGCGTCCTGGCCGATGACATTGCCGAGTTGGGCTACGAGTTGTCGGAGCGCAGAGTGTGGCGGCTGTGCCGGGTCGCTGGCATCCAGTCGGTGTTCACCAGGCGCAAGACCCGGTACAAGAAGGCCGGCGCTCCCGTCCACGATGACCTGGTCAACAGGCAGTTCAGCGCCGACGGCCCCAACGAGCTATGGCTGAGCGACATCACCGAGCACCGCACCCGCGAGGGCAAGGTCTACCTTTGTGCGATCAAGGACGTGTTCTCCAACCGGATCGTGGGCTACTCGATCGATTCGCGGATGAAGGCCCGTATCGCCGTCAACGCGCTCCAGATGGCAGTGGCCCACCGAGGCCGGCCCGCCGGGGTGATCGTGCATTCCGACCGCCGGTCCCCAATTCCGCTCCAGACGCTTCCTGAAGGCCCTCAAACGCCACGGCCTGACCGGCTCCATGGGCCGCGTGGGGGCATGCGGTGACAACGCCGCGATGGAGTCGTTCTTCGCGCTCCTGCAGAAGAACGTCCTCGACCGACGGTCCTGGAGTACACGAGAGGAACTGCGGCTAGCGATCGTGTCCTGGATCGAGGGGAAGTACCACCGGAAACGCCGTCAACGCAGGCTCGGGAAACTCACCCCGGTCGAGTTCGAACTCATCATGAAACCAACCGCTAGACTGGCGGCATAAACCCCGGAGGTCAACCAAACCTTCAGCGGACCCGAACGTCGCCCGCAGCACGCCGAGCAGGAGCTCGAGCATCGCGTGCCTGTTCAGCAACGCGTAGTCCTGGGCCCAGTACAGGTCGTGCAGATACGCGTCCCACTCCGGGAACACGTGGCCGGCCTCGTCGCGGTGCAGGAATACCGCGAGGTCGCGGTCCGGGAGGTCCGAGTTCCACTCGAGGGTCTTTGCCTGCGCGATGTGACGCTCGGCGATCTCCTTGCCGATGTTGCGCGATCCCGAGTGCAACGTCAGCCAGATCCGGCCCTCCTGGTCCGCGCACAGCTCGATGAAGTGGTTGCCTCCACCGAGGGTGCCGAACTGGGACCGCGCCCGGAACTCGCGCTCGCCGATCCGGTCGGCTCGCAGCTCGCCGAAGCGGCCGAACAGCTGGTCGAAGCGGGTGCCGAGCCCGCTGCGCCCGCGGAGCACGCTCGCCTCGCCGTCGTGGCCACGGAAGCCCACCGGCACCACGCCCTCGAGCGCGAGGCGGAGCGCGCGCAGGTCATTGGGCAGATCCTCGATCGTGAGGCTGGTGCGCACGCCGGCCATACCGCAGCCGATGTCGACGCCGACCGCTGAGGGCGACACGGCGTTGCGCATCGCGATCACGGCGCCGACGGTTGCGCCCTTTCCCAAGTGCACGTCGGGCATCGCCCGGACACCGTGCACCCACGGCAGCCGCGAGATGTTGCGCAGCTGGTCCAGCGCCGCCGACTCCACCTCATGCTCCGGCGCCCACACCATCGTCGGCGCGACCGCACCCCTCAACTCGAACGGCAACCCCTGCGTGTTGACCATGATCGTCATATCCTTTCTCTTACCGAGTGGCAGGTGAGGGAATCGAACCCCCAACCCCGAAGGAGCCGCTTTACAGGCGGCTTGCCATCCACTGGCTACCTGCCGGGAAACCGCTATTTCAGGAGATATTTCGGGCGCGCCGAATAGACCTAAACTCACGGACAAGTGGTCGCCGAAGAAGGCGAAACAAAAGGCCCCGGGAACGTCCCACGGGGCCTTGATTTACGCTGCGACAGCGCTCAATACTGCCGATAGCTTGGAGGAACCCGTCGTGGGACGCGGAGCTCATCTCGTGGAGATTCCACGCACGAAAACGCCGGATACAGGCCTAGGCGACCTGTCATGGCGACTTTCCAGCTCACGATCATACCCCTTCAGTACGTTATTTCGTTTGAGAGACTAACACCCCGAACAGGAATACACAACATCGCCACCCGGGAACTTCACATCGACGCATCGAGATGAATAGAGGCCCCGCCCAGTAAGGGACATGACGAGGACGAGCGAGTTCCGCTGCTTGAGCCGAGCATGGCGAGTCCCGCTGGTTGCGCCGGACCGCAAGCGAAGCGCGTGCCCGCGTCGAAACCAATGAACCCCGCGCCTGGCTCATGGCCCCGGCCACAACGCTCAAACCCCTGACCAGACTTGTTATCAAACCGTTACCTGACCAAGGGACCGGATGGCGGGACTCACCGCCTCGCCCGACCGGCCGTACCCTCGGCCAACAACTCACGGCTCAGACGCCAGCTGCCCGACGGCGTCCGCCAGGAACTCGTCCTCCGCCGCGTTGCCGGGCAGCGACAACGCCCGTCCGTACGCCTCGACGGCTTCCGGACCGCGCCCCAGTTCCGTCAAGGTGATGGCCCGTGCCACGTGGAAGGAGCGCAACCGATCGACGGCCGGCGCGTTCGCGAGGTCGTCGAGGAGTCGCAGCCCCTCGTCCAGGCCGACGGCGCGGCCGACAGCCACGGCGCGCGCGACCTGGACGACGGGGCCAGGTTCGCGGCGCTCCAACATGCCGTACAGAACGGCGATCTGGGGCCAGTCGGTCTCCTCGAAGCTCGGGGCCTCGGCGTGCAGTGCCGCGATCGCCGCCTGGATCGCGTATACCCCCGCACCCTCCCCGCCTGCGGCGGCCTCGGCAAGGCCGATCCCCTCGCGCACCAACCCCGCGTCCCACGCCGAACGATCCTGCTGCGCCAAAGGGACGGGGCGACCCTCTGCGTCCGTCCGGGCGGGGCGGCGGGCCTCGCTCAAAAGCAGCAAGGAGAGCAGACCCGTGGTCTCCGCCGACGGCAGGAGACGGCGCAGCAGACGGGCCAGTTCGACGGCCTCCGCGGTCAGGTCGTCGCGGATGTGCTCCTCACCGCCCGACCGCGCAAAGCCCTCCGCGTAGAGCAGATAGACCACGCGGAGGACACCCGCCAGTCGTTCGGGAAGCTCGTCACGTCGCGGAACCTCGAAGGGAATGCCGAGCGCGCGGATGCGCCGCTTGGCCCGCACGATGCGTTGCTGCATCGTAGCCAGGGGAACCAGGAGGGCATGCGCCACCTCGGCGACGTTGAGCCCCGCGACAAAACGCAAGGTCATGGCCACGCGATCCTCCGGCTTCACCGCGGGGTGCGCGCAGGCGAAGTACAGCCCCAGCCTTGCATCGGGGAGCGCGTCGCCGACGGCCATGGCGTCGGCCGGGTCGCGCAGCGCCTCCGCAACCGGGGCGCGCTGCTCCTGGATGTGTAGCGCCGCCAGCTTGCGCGCCAGCACGCCGTCTCTCCGCACGACATCCAGCGCCTTCCGTTTGGCCGTGGTGACCAGCCAGGCCTCGGGCACGCGCGGAACACCGGATACGGTCCACGCGGTGAGCGCCTCCGCGAGCGCGTCCTGGAGGGCATCCTCGGCCAGGTCGAGATCACCGAACCGGCGGACGAGGATCGCGAGGATCCGCGCGCGTTCGTCCCGACCCACATCCGCGACGGCCCGACGAACCCGCTCCCGCTGATCCGCCGAGCCTCGGCCAGACCGCTCGACCACGATCAGTACGGCGCGACCGGACGAATCTCCACGTGACCCCCGGGCTCGGACGCCGGGCTCTTCTTTGCCCACGCGATGGCCTCGTCCAGGTTCTCGACCTCGATGATGTAGGTGCCGCCCACGAACTCCTGGACCTCCGCGAACGGACCCGAGCTCACGACGCGCTCGCCGCCTTCACCGGTTCCCACGTACACCGCCGAGTCTTCGAGCGCGAAAGAGCTGACGACGACGCCCGCGTCCGTGATCTCCTTGTCGAAGGCGAAAAACGCCTCCGGGCTCGCCCCGCCCTCCTCGCCGCAGGCCGGGTCGTTGACGTGCCCCATCAGCAGTAGCGCGTAACGCATGGTTTCCTCCTCAGGCTTGCTCCGCCGTCGATAGCCGCGACGGAGACGAACGCCGGACCGGTCGGCCCGACATCATCATGACGTACGGGCCGCCGCGAGATCGACAGCTTCCTTGTCAGGGATGGATCGTGCAGGAGACGAGCAGGATGATGTCGCGGACCCGGGTGCGGTCGAGGCCCGGGGCTCCGACCGCGGCCAACCCGCCCGCGTCGGAGACCGACAGCGAGTGGGTTCCGAGGAGGGCGGGTCTCAGCGCCGCCTCAACCCGCTTCGCAGGTAGGCCGCCCAGACGGGCGTTGGCGGGGCGCGGATCGGGCAGCTCCGGGAAGCCATCCACCGGGAAGCCATCCAGCTCGACGGCGAACGCCCCGACAGGGCCGTCGGCCAGGTCGAGCACCAGCTCGGCGCGGGAGACCGCGAGCTGCATCCCCGACACGTGGTACGGCAGATGCTCCTCGGCGATCGCCAGGTCGACCGCCGTTCCCGTCGGCGCGCCCAACAGACGCTCGAAGGCGCCAGGGAAGTCCCTCCGCAGGCTGAACGCCCGCGGGAGCGGCGAACTCGTGAGCGCTGCGAGCTGGCCGTTCGCGCTCGCTGGGTCCTCGAGAGTAGCCCGCAGCGCGCCGTCGTACCGGGCCGTGTAGCTGATGGTCAGCACGGCGTCGGAGATCGTGGCGTAGTCGAACGCGCGCAGCAGCGTGGGCAGCTCGATCCGCCAGTCGCTGATCGCACCTGCCCCCTCGAACGGGTTGAGGTTCTGCCCGCCGAAACTCAACTCGAACCGCCCCGAGTCGCTCTGAGCGCTGCTCGTGGCGATGCGCTCGGTCCGGGACACGGGGACGTCGACGAGCGCCGCCGCGCCCGTCACCGGCTCAGAACGGATCCGGCTGCCGAGCAGCGTCAGCGTGGCGCTCACGTTCGTGTAGGGCCCGCGGACGCTGGGGATCGAGAGCTGGACGGCGCGGATCTGGCGCCGGTACTGGCCCGGGTACAGCAGGTCGAACGCGAACTCGGGGATGCGCAGCTCGCACGAGCCGGTCTCCCGGAGTTCGATCAGCGCCGCCGGGTCGATCATCCGCAGCGAGAACGACTGTGGGATCTGCGCCGCCGAGTTGTCGTAGCGCTCCAGGTAGCGCCGCTCGAGGGTCGCCAGCGCGAGCGTCAGCCGCTCCCCCGCCAGCAACCCGGACCGGGCGCCGTCCCACTCGCCGCCGACGTAGGACGCGTCGTCGCCGGGCAGCTCGAAGCGATACGCCTGCTCGGCGAGATGAGCGACGGCGAGCGCGTTGCCGTACGCCTGCCGATGCAGCAGCTGCAGCGACCGCCCCATGTAGGTGTAGAGCCCGAGGCCGGAGAACTTGTCCCGATACAGCTCGAGCACCTCGTCGTGCTGCTGCGCGGCGAGCACCTGCTGGTCGAGCGCCCGCACAGCGAGATCGCGACGCAGTTCGGCGGCGCGCACATCGCGGTCGAGCACCTTCAGCTCGTTCTCGGCGAGCCGCAGGTCGTGCCGCCAGCCCTCCGCGCGACGTTCGAAGCCCGCGACCGTGCCCGAGACGTCGGCCGCGATCTCGGCGAGAGCGGCCGCGCTGGTGAGCGAGTCCGACATGGCCCGGAATGAGTCGCCTGCGTCCTTTCCGCCGTACTTCATCGCGAACGGCGAGCCGATCTGCGGCACAAGGTAAGCGATTCCCGCCGCCAGGTTGAGGATCGCGTCAGCGCCCCGCAGCACGATGGCCGTCGCCCGGGAAGCGGTCTGCGCGATCTCGGCCCCGATGAGACCCGTCGCAAGAAGCTCGGCCGCATGCTCGTACCGGTACAGTGCGCTCTCGCGTTGGCGCCGCGCCTGCTCCAGCCCGACAGAGGCCACCTCCAACTCCGTGCGCCGCGTCTCAAGAGTCAGCTTGTGCAGGTTGCGCTCATGCGTGTTGCGAAGCGTGGCCAACTCCTCGCCGTCTCGGCGCTCATGGGCGCTCAGCAGCGCCGAGCCGAACTGCTGCAGCGCGGCGGCCTGCCCGCGGGCGCGCTCGATGAGGTGGCTGAACCGGAACGGCGGGACGCCGCCCGCCGAAGCGCCAAGGGCGTCCTCCGCGCCGAGGCCCTCCGCCTTGGCCCTGACAAGCAGACCGGGGTCGATCGGTGGGGCGAACAGTGGCAGGCGCCGGAACGTACCGTCCGGGTCGAGCGAGTTGCGCACCTTGAACAGGCGGTCCTCCACGCGGTCCCAGTATCCGCCGAGCTTCTCGTCGCGCGGCACGCAGAACATCGGCATGCGTACAAGGTCGAGCATGAACGCGGGTTCGAGGATGACGGGCGTCAGGAAGCCAGGGCTGACGGTGACCGGCGTCGGACCCGAAGCCGCCGAGCCGTTGTCGGCCGGGATCATGGTCGCCAGGTCGGCGGGGGAAAGGTTCTTGATGGCCTCGACCAGGACCGCGGGCGGATCGGTGCGATCCGCCGCCGTGACCGGCCGCCCGAGGGTGCGTTCGGCGAACTCCCGCACGGAGCCCTGCGCAGCGTAGGTCGTCGTCGATGGTGCGGCGTGCCAGAGCGGCACGTACTTCGGCGCGCTCCCGCCTGTGCCTGCCGACGGCGTCGAGCTCAAGGCCGTGACGACGAGCGACTCGATCTCGACCAGGAACTCATCAGCGTCCTCGACCGACGCGCCGAGGATGTCGGCGAGCCGCATGCGCTGCCCCGGGTCGGCACACGCGCCGGTACTGGCCGGGCGAGGACCGAGCAGGTCCTGCGCGAGCACATACTTCAGCGTCGCCTCCCTGATGTACTCGGGATTGGACTGCGAGTACGCCAGCGCGAACAGGTGGTCGCCCCAGTCGAGGAGATTGTCGACGTAGCGCATCACGAGCGCCTTCTGATACGCGGTCAGGCGCAGGCGGGCGATGGCGTGCGGGTTAAACGGATCGCGCTTGTACGCCTCGACGGCAGGGCCGTTGGTGAGCCGTTCACGCAGTGTCTCGGCATTGAGCTTCCGTAGCTCGCGGTAGCGCCAGACGCGGTCGAGCTCACGCCGTCGCCGCTCCTCGTCGGAAGCGCCGGCGGGAATCCCTGTGATCACCTCCGACGACGTCGGATCGAACACGTAGTGGTACCAGCGCTGCGCGGCCTCGAACTCGCCGAGGCTGTTCAGGTGGTCGGCGAGCAGGAAGGGGATGTGGAAATAGATCTCGCGGAGGTAGGTGCCCATCGGGCCGTCGAAGTCCACGGTGCCGGACTTCGTGCGGTCCACGATGGCGGACCCGACGGTGCTGAGCTGGTGAGACGGCTCGCCCAGCTGCAGTTGGCGCGGCGTGGCGAGCAAGGCGTCGAGCCCCTCGTTGAACAGGGTTCTCGCGATCGGCTCACTGACGCCGGTGGAGAGTCTCCGCAGCAGGTACGGCTTGCCGTCGACGGTGCGCAGCCCGACGTGGAACAGCTCACGGCCGTTCTGGACGATCACGTCGGAGAAGGCACCGTTGACGACGTCGACGGTCGCCGCCGACGGCATCGACAGGACCTGATTCGGGCGGAAGAAGCGCTTCAGGTAGGTCGTGACGTCGGGGTGCCACTGCGGGCTCGTCCACTCGATCGGTCCCGTGACCGCCAGCGGCTTCTCGTATCGGGCCAGCTTCTCGCGCTCCAGCAGCAGGGAGGCGAGCACGTACGGCTCGAAGACCGAGTACTCCCCCTGACCCATCTTCATCGCGTGCAGGTAGCGCGTGGAAGTGTTCGCCTCGGACCAGAGCAGGTCCCGCTTCGCGCTCTCCAAGACGCCCTTCAGCACCTTGTTGGCCTCGCTCAGGCTGCCCCCGAACAGACTCAACAGCGCCAGGATGACGGCGAGACCCTCGATCGACTCGGGAGGGAACCAGGGCACGCCGCGGTCCTTGAGGAGCCCCGGTGGATCGACGTCGTCGTAGTTCATGCGCGGCCCGATCTGGCGCGTGTACAGGTCGAGCTTCGACCACATCTGGAAGTTGATGCCCCGCAGTTCGATCTGATCCCCGGAGCTCGGATAGATGCGGTCCCAGCCGAAGCCGCTCAGCGTGTAGTCGTCCTTCGGCTGGTCGTGGGCGACGCGGTCGTGGAGCGGCTGATAGTTCGAGTAGAGCAGCAGTTGGCCGATGAAGGGGAAGTCCAGCTTGGTGACATCGCGCGCCACCAGCGGGTCGAGGACGATCCCGTTGCCGCTGGTCACGAACGGCTCCTCAGTGAGCCCGACCTGCTGGGCGGGCGCCCAGCTGCCATCGAGCCGCCGCGTGGTGAACTCGACATGAGCACGGTGGCTGTACCCGGCGAACCTACTGTTGCCGCCCGCGAACTGGTTGATGGAGCGCGTGACGTACCGCACCCAGAACAGGTACAGCTGGCCGCTGTGGACCAGCGGCGAGACTGTCCGCGTCGGGATCTGGAGATCGAGTCGCTCCCACGGGCCCCAGCGCGTCGCCCTGTCCGGTTCGCCGACGCCGTAGTGCACGTCGTCGATGCGACGGTAGTAGTAGACGGGCGGCTCGTCGGCCGTCGTCCCGAAGAGGTGGAGCACGTCGCGCCGGGCAGCGGCGTTGCGTTCGTGGAAGGAGCCGGCGAGGCGCAAGCCGGCCAGCTCGTCGAAGCCCCGCAGGTAGCGGCCGTAGGCAGCGCGAACGGCCTCCTCGGTGACCGGCTTGGACAGCAGCTCCTCCTCGAGCTGGCGGAACAGCGGGGTCTTGTCGTCGCGCAGCTCCGGCTCGAGGTAGGACTCGGGGAAGAGGAACGCCTTCCTGTTGGCCTCCCACACGCGGTAGTTCTGACGCCACCGCCACTCGTCGCGGGGGACGCGCGACGGCGATACGCGGATCGGGTCGGCGTGGCCCCGCGCCGTCTCCTCCAGGTTCATGACACACCGCTGCACGTAGAGTTGGGCGCTGGCGATCCCCGCGGCGACACGGGAGATCCGCACGACGCCCTCGACGAGCGGGTCGAGCAGGTAGTAGTGGTACAGGTCGCTGACCTCGTCGAACGGGTAGCTCGTGCGCGAGTGGAGCAGGTAGGCCACGAGTGCGTCGCGCTGCCGCGAGAGCACGATGTCGCGGTAGGGCTCGTGGTTGCGCTCGAAGTCCGCGGGATCGGGATGCCGGGCCCGCATCGCACCGAGCAGCAGGGCGCTCGCCGCCGTGAGTTCCTGGGATTGGGTGGATTGGACGAGCCGCAGCAGCACCGCGGGGGCGCCTACCTGGCGGCAAACGAGCCCGGCCACGACGGCCTGCTCGAGAGCGGCGAAGGGATCTGCGGGCTGCGGGAGCTCCTGCCGCAGGGAGGCGACGAACGCCTCATCGGCACCGACGGCGGCGGCGACCGTTGCGAGGTCAGCGGGCGCGAAACCCGTCCCTGGGACGTAGCCGACGATCGCCGCGGCGAGGTCGGGCGGGACCTCGCCACGCTCGTGCCACGGCTCGATCAGGCTGCGGTACAGGTCGAGTCGACGCAGCGACGCCAACCCGATGTGATCGAAGTCCGCGATCCCGAACAGGTCGCGATGCTGGGTGAGGAGGTCGAGGGTCGCGGCATCGCCCGCGCGTGCACCGGCGAGGACGCGGCCGAGCCGTCGGACGCGGGTGATCACGGCGGCGATGGCCACCGGGCCGATGGTGGCGTCGCGCAACTCGGCGAACAGTCGAGCGGCGGCGAGGTTGATCCCGAGCAGGTCGAGTGCGCCAGCCGCCACGGAGGGGCTGAGTCCCAGCTTGCCCGGCAGCGCGCTCCGCAGGACGGCCGCGCCGTCGTCCGCGGTAGGTGCCGGGGCGGGAGGATCCGTGTCGGCGACGACAAACGCTCCCGCGGCCTCGGCGACGAGCTGCCTGGCGAGCTCAAGGGCCGGGGTGACCGGCGGCCCGGACACCGGGAGCGGCACCCGCACCGCGACGTCGCACACCTCGACCAGCGCCGCGACCGTCCACCGGGACGACGCGACCCAGCGAGCCGTACGGACCACCGCGTCGAGGTCCGCAAGGTTGTCGACGTAGCCGTGCGGAACCGTGGGCGACAGGGCGCAGAGCGCGAACAGCTCTGGGACGCCGACACCGAGGGCGCGGGCGAGCCGGGCGTGCCGGTACAGCAGCGAGAGGGTGCGCAGCGTGACCGGGAACGCCCTACCCGCGGCGCCCGCCGAGGCAGGGTCAACACCCAGCGGCGCCGCCAGGCCGAGGATCAGGTGGTACAACTGGCCTTCGTCGACGCCGAGGCCGGCGAGCAGGCGGTGGAGGTGAGGCGAAGCGGCGGGCGCGCCGATCGCCAACGCCGGATGGGTGAAACGCGCGCCGGCATTCGGATAGGCGCCGTGGGCGGCGACGTCGGAGGGCTGGTTGAAGAGGCGGTCGAGCAGCGAGACCCGCGGCCCGGCCGGCTCCTGGTCGCGACGCGCGCCCGCGGGTCGCGGGCGGGCGCCCGCGACGACGACGTCGGGTAGGTCCGCGCACAGGCTCACCAGCTCCTCGACCGGCAGGTCCCAGGACTCGCCGAGCCGACGCAGGTGGGCGACGGCTGACACCAGCCCCTCATCCAGCCCGGTGCCGTGCCCGGCCTGCTGCAGCCGGGTGCGCACGATGTCGAGCTCGCCGGTGCGCCATCCCGTCGCCCGCCACAGGCGCGCGAACCGATGCAGCCGATCAAGCACCGGCAGGGCGAGGCTGTTGCCGCCGCCCACGAACTGGGTGCCGACCAAGTCGTCGAACGCGTGCCGGTCGACGCCGAGCGGGCCGAGCAGCGCGGGGATGTCGGCGGCGGCGAGCCCTGTCCCGACGTCGAGCCCGTAGACGCGGCTCAAGGAGACGCCGTTCGCGGCGCTCGTCGTTATCACCTCGAGGTCCTCCGGGGGAAGGTGCAGGCGGAGCCCCGTCAAGGTGCCACCGGTCGCCCCGCCGGCCTCGGCGAGGTCGGCGAGCGAGCGGTCGAAGTGACGGATGTAGGTGGCCAGCTCGGTGAACGGCAGGTTGAACGACGCCCCGGGGCCACCGTGGGCGACGTCGCGGGCCACCGCGTCCTCGAGGATCTCGTTGACGATCACAAGGTAGGGGATCTCCTCGGATGCGTTCTCGCAGGTCAACTCGAGCCGGTCCCACAGGTCGGGGCGGCGGGTCCTGAGCATCAGGTCGTGATCCTGCCGGGACCCGAAGACGGGAACCGTCACGTGCGTGTCGATAAAGGCCATCAGGTCGACGAAGTAGGCAGCGGGGCCGAGTACGGAGCGGCAGTGCGTGCAGTCGCACAGGCCCTGCGTGCCGAAGAAGTCCTCGTACCCGGGAAGCTCCTTGAGGAAGTCCGCGACGTCGGGCGCGACATTGCTCACCGGCAAGTCGGTGAACCCGCCGGGACTAGCGTCGATGATGGTGCCAAGGCCGACGCCGGTCGCGACCGCGATGCCGGTCGCCTTGTCGATCAGCCGGGCGATCCGCTCGGGATCGTAGTTCGTCAGCTTCGCGAGCTTCTCCGGCGTGGTCTCGGCAATCGCGGTTGCCGACCCCAGCCCGATCTCGACGATCACCTTCGCCATCGGAAGGTCCTCGGCGACGGCGAACGCCCGCTGGTAGCCGCGGCCGACGGCCAGCAGCCGCTTGCGGTCGGTCTCGTCCGCGCCCTTCGGGTAGGTCAGCGTGGAGACATCGGCGCTGCCCGGCAGGAGGTTGAGCTCCAGCGCGCCCGGGTTCGCGGTAAGGAACTCGTTGGCCTGCTCGATCCTGCGGTTCGCCTCCACGACCCGGTCGGCGGCCTTCAGGTCCGGGTCGTCCAGGACCTTGCCGATGCCGAGCCCGCGGTAGCGCCGGTCGAGGATGGCAGCCTGCTTCGGCGTCGCCTTCGCGTCGAACGCCGCCGTGAGGTCGCGCGCGAGGGCACTGGTGCGGAAGCGCTCGTCGACCTTCGCGCGCAGGGCGCCTGCGTAGTCGTCGTCGGTCATGCCACCGACCGGCACGGTCCCGCTGGCGACGATCCGCTTCTTCCACTCCGACGCCGGCAACGACGTGAGCGCGACCGGGTCCTCCGCCTCGGCCGCGAACGCCTTCATCAGGCCCTCGCGTTCGTCGAACAGGTCGTAGAGCGCCACCGCGGTGCCCGCCTTGCGCGCTGCCGCCGCTGTCAGCGTCCCCGCCTCGACCAGCGCCTCCAGGTTGGTCTCCGTCACGGCCGTCAGGGAGCCCAGGTCGCCCAGCGCCGTGGCAGTCTTGGCGGGTAAGCCGACGGCGTCGGCGAACCGGTGAACCCGCGCACGGGACAGCTCGGTGCCGAAGTCGGGCACCGCGCGGATCGGCTGGTCGACGCCGACCGCCTCCGCGACGCTGGTAACCGCGCCGGCCTCGAGCGCAGCGAGCTCCTCCCGCAGCGCGGGGTCCTTCGCGAGGGCGTCCGTGCCGATCGCGGCGCGGAGCACGTCGCGGGCGACCTCCCCCACCGGCCGCGTGAGGTCCTTCGGCAGGGCGACGGTGCCGATGTCGCCGACGGCCTCCCGTAGCTTCTCCGATCCCGCGATCAGGCGGGCCACCGACGCCGTCAGCCGGTCGTCGAGCACCGGCGTGAGCTTCGCCGCCAGCTTCGGCTCCGTGTCTGACAGTTCCCGGAAGCTCAGCCCGGAGCTCGCGTCGAGCCGCAACAGCTCTGTGTTCGTCAGTGTCATATCCAGCTCCCAGTCCTGTGCCACTACTTGAGAAATGTCCGGTAATACCAGTCCTCGAGCTTCTGATCGGGGTCGAGGATGTCCTTCGCCGCCCATGAGGCGTCTTCGACGGCGAGCCCGATGTCCGCCGTCTGGCTGACGAACGGGATCTCCGACATACCGATCGCGGAGAGGGCGGCGCGGCGGCCGTTGCCTTGCTCCACCTCGCTCGCGACGTCTGACGCGCCGACCGCGAGGCCGACGAATGGCGCGGCCTTCGCAACGCCGTGGCCTAGGACCCCGACCACGACGACGCTCGCCTTGAATCCCTTGCTCTTGGCCACCTTCTCGACCAGCTCACCGGTCGCCGCGAGTGCCTTGCTGCTCTTGACGGCGTCCGCGGCCGCCGAGACCTTCTGCTTGAGCTTCGTCCACGGCCGGACCTCCGTGACGGCAACCCCTCCGGATTCCTTCAGGAACCCGGCCTTGTCGCCGACATAGGAGTTGCTGACCTTGAGATCGCGCGTCTCGTCCAGCACCTCCCTTGCCTCCTTGCCGACGAGTTCAGACTCCCAGTTGGCCGGCGCCACCGGCTGCTTCGCTACGCCGACGTCGGCGGTCCGCACATCCTTCAGTTGGCCACCTGGCGCCGAGTCGACCTTGGTGATCGTGCCGTCGTCCAGGGTGAGCTCTGGGACGAGGCGGCCGCTGGTGTCCCCGAAGTGCGCGACATCTTTCGAGGTGTCGAACGCCGCCTGCGACCTTGTCCGGAGATTCTCCCTGAGTTCGTCACCCGCGAGGCCGCCCTGCGCGGCGGCATAGGCACGACGCAACTCGGCAGCCTCCTTGCCGGACTCGACCAGCGCTTCCAGTTGCTTGCCCGTTGGCGGCGGAAGCGCCTTGCCTCCATTGACCGCCGCCACCGCTTCCTTGGTCGTTGGGTCGAACCCGAGTTCGAGCTTCTTCCCCGCTGCGAACGCCGCCTCGCGTGCCTCGAAGCTGAGCACGTCGTCGACGCTGTTGAGCAGGGGCGTCGGTGTCGTGGCTGCGCCTCCGGGATCGCGCGCGGTTGTCGGGTGGCCCCGGCAGTAGATGTAGCGGTTGGGGCCGTCGGCGATGCCCGCGGGGTCGCAGCTCGTCCAGCGTGCCAGCCAGGGGGCGTAGTACCTGGCGCCGTGGTACGAGAGACCGCTCTCCTCGTCGCGTTCCTTGCCGGTGTAGCGGTAGCGCTTGGCGGGCACCTGGATGTCGGCCCGGACGGCCTGATAAGTGGTGCTCCCGTACGGCGAGTACTCCTCGTAGGAGACAAGGTTGGCCTGGTCGTCAACCTCCAGCGTCGTGGAGCCGAGGTGATTGCCGAGCTGGTAGCGGGCCAGCATGCTCGGCGCGCCGTCGTCGACGTTGTTGCGGAGATCGACCAGCGCGATCCGGCGCTCGTCGTCCATGACGTGCAGCGTGCGGCGCTCGAGACCCGCGTGCTGCCCGGTGTGCCTGCGGTAGATCTCCACGCCGCCGAGGTAGAGCCGCTCCTCCTTCACCACGCCGCCGACCTCGGTGACCTTTCGCACGCGGGTCCCGCCGGCGTCGTAGACGTAGTAGGTCCGGTCGCCGTCGCGGGCGGCCCCGTCGACGTCGTCGGCGTCGACGACCTGGCGGGCCGTCAAGCGCAGGCGGTCGCGGAAGTCCCAGGCCATCTCGGCCAGATGGGGCATCCGCAGCAAGTTGCCGTGCGGATCGTAGCCATCGCCGCCGACGCTGAACGTCGCGGTGATCCCAGCGATCGTCGACGAGGTCAGCCGGTTGCTGCGCCTCGGCGCGCCACCGACGGTGTCGTCGAGCTGAGTCGGCTCCTCGTACGCGAACGTGCGCCGCCAGGCCACGCCCGCGATGCCTGAGGTATGCGCCATCGCCTGCAGGTTGCCGACCGGGTCGTACTCGTAAGACTCGCCGTAGCGGGCCATCGCACCCCCGTCGCCGGGATGAGCGAGGCGCGTGCGGCGCCAGTCGTCGTGCGTGTAGCCCGCGGCGGCGTTGGCCTGGCCGACGTGCTCGCGGCCCTCCGCGTGGATCAGCCGGTAGGTCGGGTCGTAGGTGTAGCTGTTGTTCGGGCTCGCGACCTGGTTGGCGAAGAACACCTCGCGCTGGGCGCCGTCGCGGATCTGGGTGACGTTGCCGACGGGGTCGTAGGTGTAGCGGAGGTCCTGGAGCGGGCCGCCTCCCCCGCCGCGCCGGGTCGTGAGGCGGGTCAGCCGGAAGGTGTCGGGGTCGTACTCGTAGTCGGTGACGACGCCACCGCGGTACGACACGGACGTCCGCAGGCCCTTGGCGTCGTAGTCGATGTCGTCGACACCTACCCCCGACGGCGCGGTGACGAGCGGATCGATCAGACCCGTGGGTTCACCGGCCAGCCCGGTCCATACGTGGAGCGCCTCGAGCAGGCCTGCCTCGTTGTAGGTGGGTTGCGTCACGTCCCACGGCGCGGCCGCGTCGTCGCGGCGCGGGGCGACCTGCTGGGTGGGGCGGTTGAGGGCGTCGTAGACGGTGACGCTCACATAGCGGGCGCCGTCCGATTGCGGCTGCGCCCAGTCGATCGCGGCGCGGTGGTCGGGCGCGATCGCGCGGGTCTGCCGCACGACGTTGCCCTTAAAGTCGTAGGTGTTGCTGACAACGCCCGCGGCGTCGTACTGGCGGTGGACGCGTCCACGCAGGAACCGGGCCTCGGCGTTCGGTAGACCCTCGCCGTACTCGGTCACCTGGTACGCGACGGCGCCCGCCCGCGTGTCGGGGTCCGAATGGTCGCCGGCCCCGGCGACGAGGTGGCGCACCGGTCGCCGCAGCGCGTCGTACTCGGTGGTGAGGGTGTGGCCGCGGCTGTCCCAGGCGCGGATCGGGTTGCCTGCGGCGTCGGCGAGGGTCCAGCGCTCCCCCGCCTCCATGCTTGCCTGATGGATCTGGTTGCCCGCCACGTCGTGATCGAAGGTGGCGACGACGCGGCCCGCGGCGTCGATGACGGCGCGCTGGTTGCCCTCGATGTCGAGGACGACGCGCGTGTCGAAGAGGACGGGATCGCCCGCGGCGTCGGAGCCGTTGTGGGCGCGGGTCAGGAAACTCCGGCCGAGCGCGTCGAGGTAGGTCGTCGTCGGCGTGCCCGCGTGGGCCGCAGCCTTGGCCGCGGCGTCGCGCTCGGGCGCGGACGTACCGGGCTCCTGGCGGCGCTGCCACCACGTGCTCCAGCCGACGCCGAGACCCCCGACATATCCGGCGACGAGCCCGGCGATGTCGGGATCCGTGCGCGGGTCGCCCGTCTCTGCGCCCACGGCGGCGACGGTGTCGTTCGGGTCGAAGCTCGTCTGGCGCCAGGCGTCGAACACGGTCTTGCTATAGGTGCCGTTCGGGTGCAGCACGGCGACGGCCCGGCTGAGCGGGTCGTAGAACAGGCGCTTGGTCACCCCGATCGCGGCGTCGAAGTCGCAGCGGTGCGTGCCGGAGAAGAACGGCTCCCACTGGCGTACGGGGTTGCCCTTGTTGTCGAACTCGGTCCACTCGCTGCCGACCCAGCGCCCGCCCTCCGCCTGGATCTTCTTCTGGATCTCGCGCCCGAACCCGTCCGAGTAGGAGAAGGCGTGCTGCACCCGGCTGGTCGCTCCCGCAGGGAGATTCGAGGCGTGCGTCTCGCGGGCGAGCGTGTGCACACCGGTGGGGGCCGGTTGGTCGGCGTCGCGGGTGCGGGCATAGGCGGACAGGTCGTAGACCAGCCGGGTGGTGGCGTCGCCCAGGAGATCCGACGGCGCGGCAAGCGGGTCGGCGAACGCCGCCCGAGTCTCCGCCTCGGTGAGCAGTGGCTCGACGCCGCCCAGGGTATCGCCCTGCGGCGCGCCGGCCACCCGCCCCATCGTGGCCGTGGCGACCACCATCCCGAGCGCATCGAACGCCACCGCGGTGCGCTCGCCGTTCGGGCCGGTCACGGCCGACGGCGACAGCGTCCGGTAGTCGAGCTCCGCGCGGGTCGTGTTGCCGAGGGCGTCGGCGCTCGCGACGGGTTGGAGGTCGTGGGGATCGAAGTCGACGGTGGACTCCGTCGGCGTGCCGATGGTGTGGAAGGGGTTCCGGTAGCGCCGGGGCAGGAAGAAGTGCGCCCGCGCCTCCGCGAGCTCCTCCGCGGCGGACGCGTCCGGGTCGACGGCGTAGAACGCACGGCCGGACGGGATCCACCACGCGCCGTCGATCTCCACGTAGCCGGCCGTGTCCGCGGCCGAAGGTGCGCCCGGATCGACGCCGAGCACCGCCGCGGGGTCCGGCAGGAGGTCCTCGACGGCACCCGCCGCCGAGCGCCGGTAAACGCCCGCGAGCAGCCCGGGCGTGAACGCCAGCCGATAGGACTCGCTCTGCAGCGCCCGCGGCTCGAGCCTCCCCCAGGGGCACGGGCCGGACAGGTCGTCGGCACGGAAACGCGTGTGATCGGCCTCGATGAGCCGCTTCTCGATCCGCCCCGATGTCGGCGCCGCCTCGTATGCGAGCTCATCCGCCGCGGCGACGGCGTCATCGAGTTCCGTGCAGGTGAATCGCCCACCTGACGGCGCAGACCCGGTCAGCTCGTAGCCGCGGACGGCCCAGGGGACGGGCAGGCGGTGGTCGTCGGGTGTCGCTGCGGCATCGACCAGCGGGTTCGTGTAAGCCGTCTCTGTCACAGCGACGGTGAGCCTGGTTTGCTCGCCCTGGAGCCCGGGAACGAGGGCTGGGTCGGGGTTTCGACGACCGTACGAGACGGTCGCCACCCGCGTGGGCTGGCCGAACCCGTTCACAGCGAGGGTCAGGGCATGGGTCACGCGCGGGTCTGCGGGAGCACGCTCGTACTGGTAGGTCACCGACTCCGTGGCATGGGTGAGAAAGACGGCGTGCGGGTTGTCTCCGCGCGCCTGCACGAGCCGCACGGCGGCGTTGCTTTCGGCGACGACGTATGGGTGGGCGGCGGACGACCCGCCGTCGAGGGCGTAGGTCTCCTGGCGAAGCAGCGTCCCGCGGAGGGCGCGACAGGCCTCCCTCTCCTCGTCTGTCGTCAACTCGGCAGGGAGCACGGTGTCGTCGAGGAGGCGCACCGCGACCTCCTCCGGCGAAAGGCCGGGCTCTCGGTAGTACTCGTCGGCGCAGAGCCGCGCGATCCGGTCGCGGCCGAGATGAGCGCCTGTGTGGTACCACGAACGCGTCAGCACTGGCGGCAGGTAGGAGGTGGCGTCGAGGTTGGTAGCCGCCGGCAGCAGGTCGTACTCGGCGGTGTCGTACTGGTCAACACGGGCGAAGCCGCGGAACTCGCGTTCCACACCGTCGAAGTATCCGTGGTGGTACTCGTAGCGGCTCACGAACCGGTTGCCGCTGACCCGGTCGACCGTCTCCACGCGGTCGACGACGTGCACCGGGAACGGCAGCCGCGTGATCCACGGCTTTCCCGCCGCCTCGTCGTCGAGGAAGAAGCGCGTCGACGGCGCATAACGGATCAGGGTCTCGGCGCCGAGGTTGTTGTGGATCTCGACGAGCAGGTTCGGCTTGCCGCCGGGCATGAGGTCGATGTAGCGGAGCTGGCCTCTCTCGTCACCGGAGAGCGGCGACGACCACACGAGGCAGGAGGTGCCGACGCCGAGCAGGTCCACCGTCGACACCGAGGTCAGATCGTCGATGGGAGGGAACCCGGCGATGAGGTACCCCTCCGCGAACCCGTTGCCTGAGCGGTTGAGGTGGACGCGCGCGCCCGTGGCTGCGAGGTAGACGATGTCGGTGGTGCCGCTACCGTCGATGTCGGCGAGGCGGATGCGGGCCGGGTCGAACTGGCCGTCGCGATCGAAGAGCGGGGCGTCGTCCATCACCACCCTTGTCCCGAACCGGCCGTACCCCAGGTTGGGCCAGTACGACACCTCGCCCACCCTGATCCGCACCAGGTCGGCGAGACCGTCGCCGGACATGTCGGCCAGGTGGACCGACTCGGTTCCGTCGGCGAACACCAGGCGGGGTCCCTCGTTCTCGTCGAACGGCGGGGTCGTCAGCCTGGACGGTCCGAAGCCGTCCTCGCCGAGGGACGGATACCAAGAGAACGCGTCGGCCTCGGCGACGAGGACATCGGCGTGGCCGTCGCCTGTGAGGTCCGCGAAGCGCAGCGCAGGGTCGGCCCAGGACACGTTCGGCAACGAGCGGAACTCCCGATGCGGCGCCCAGGCGGCGTCGTCGGTGCGCTCAAAGAAGCCGGGGTCCGGGCCGTCGAGGGCGACCAGGTCGAGGAGGCCGTCGCCCGCGAGGTCGAGCAGGCGACGCCCCTCGCGCAGGCCCCCGTTGGGCCGGGCTGCCACGAGTTCGAGCGGGCCGAAAGCACCGCCGCCGCGGTTGCGCTTGTACCACCACTCGCCCGCCAGCTCGGTGAGCACGCCGGACAGCCCCTCCCCGTCGAGGTCGACCCACTCGTACCCGATCCCCAACCCGACGGGGAGGTTGGCGACGCTGTCCGCGTCGAGGGTCCGCACCTGGACGTCGCGCATAGGGGCGCTGTAACGGAACGTGACCGGCGGCATCGACTGCCGCACGTACCTCGTGTCCTGGCCGTCCCGGACGAAGCCGTGGACGGTCGCCGAGGTGAGCAGGGAGCAGGAGGGGGCGTCCTCCCCGCGGGTGTCGGCGTAGCCGAGTTCGAGCGCCTTGACCAGGCAGGGCTCGCTGCCGAGCTCCGGGAGGCGATGGAACATGAGCACGCGCTGGCATCGTCGGTAGGTGCGGATCTCGAACCCCGCGCGGTAGGTCGAGAACGGGTCCGGCCGGACCGCCCACTCGTCGCCACCGTCGAGCGCAGCCTCGACGCAGCGCAACTGTGCGTCCGCGGCGCGGGCGGGGTCGAGCGGCAGGTCCTCGTAGCGCCGGTCGCCGTAGTCGAAGACCAGCTCGAACAGCCAGTCGTCGCGCCACTCGTCGCCCCGGGTCTGGTGGAGGCGGGACACGACGTTGCCGTATCGGACCGAGGTCAGGTACCGCTGGGTGGTGCGCGCGGCGGGCGCCCGGTGGCGCTCGTGGGCCTGGCCGAGATCGACGCCGGCGTCGTCGTCTGCCGTGTACGCGTACTGCATGCCGTTGCCCAGGTCGTCGTACGACTCGCACAGCAACCAGGTGAAGATGCGCACCGGGTCGGCGGGATCGACGATGCGGGAGCCCGCGTCGCGGCCGTAGAGCGAGGTCACGTTCTCGCGGGTGATGGTGCGCCAGTGCGTGTCGGCGGGGTCCTCGCGGTTGACCCACCGCTCGATGCGGGCGAAGAGCCCCTCGGTGCGCGGACGATAGCGGACGACGCGGTACGCGCCTCGGTCGTCCTCGTCGGGCACCGGCCTGCCTTCGCCGTCGACCACGACCGCCCCTTCGTCATCGAGCAGGACGGCGGGCACAAGGTCCTCGGCGCCGGAGAGCACGAAAACATCGGAGGAGGCGGCGTCGTCATAGCGCGGCAAGCCCTTGTCGGTCTTGCGCGCGATGGCCGGAAGCCCGAGGCTCCAACCCAGTCCGAAGGCGCCGTTGCCCGAGCCGGAGTCATAGGACAACGCGAGCGGGGGCTGAAGGCCGGCGCGCCCGGGGCTGACCGGCAGCGGCACCGTGAACCCGCCGGTACCCGTGACGGCGCCCGCGACGAACTTCTCCCCGATCCCCCGGATCGCGCCGCCACCCTTCGGGAGCGAGATCGACGGCGCCGCCCGAACGCCTGCGTTGTCCAGCTTGTCCATGGGAGACCCCGGAATTCACGTACCGCAGTTCAGGGTTGGACTGTTGCACACATTATTCCGCGCGGCGGGGGCCTCGAATAGTCGCTATAAGTTGACGAGTCGGCCGAGGACACGCATCCCCGCGGCCTCCAGGTCGGCCTCGATGGCCTCCGTGTTCGGCGTGTTCAACCCGACGATGACCACGCTCGCGTCCAGCAGGCCGCGGTGCACGGCAAGGTGCTGGATGTTGGCGTGATGGTTCGCGGTGATCCCGGTGAGCGTGGCGAGTACGCCGGGCTGGTCTTTTGCCTCAATCGTCAGCCGGGTCCCGGGGTCGCGGAAGCCGAGGATGTCGATGAACGAGTCCAGCAGGTCCGACTCGGTGATGACGCCCACGAGCATGCCATCCTGGACGACGGGCAGGATCTCGATCTTCTCGTCGCGCATCAGCACCGCGGCCTCCTCGAGGAGCGCTTCCGGCGAGACGGTGATGGCGGGCGCGCTCATGACCTTGCCGACCCGCAGCTTGGAGACGAGATACGTGGCCTCCTGCGCGCTCAGCGTTGTCGCCTGCGACGGGAGCGCCGCCCTGATGTCGTTCTTGGAGATCACGCCCACGACGACGCCGTCGTCGACGACGGGCAGGTGCCGCACGCCGTGCGACGCCATCACCGCCTGGGCCTCGGGGATCGAGTTCCCCGACGTGACGGTGAACGGGTTTGCGGTCATCCGCTGAGCCACGAACATTTCCCTACCCTCCGAGGTATGCGCGCTTCACTTCGTCGGTCTGCGCCAAGGCCTTCGCCTCTCCGGACAAGACTATCGACCCGGTCTCCATCACGTACGCCAGGTCGGCTATCTGCAGCGCGATGTTCGCGTTCTGCTCGACGAGCAGGACGGTGGTGCCTGTCTTGTTGATGGCGACGATGATGTCGAAGATCTCCTGCACCAGCAGGGGCGCGAGGCCCATCGACGGCTCGTCGAGCAGAAGAACGCTGGGCTTGGCCATCAGGGCCCTTCCCATCGCGAGCATCTGCTGCTCGCCGCCGGACAGCGTTCCTGCCAACTGCTTGCGGCGCTCCGCGAGCCGGGGGAAGCGCCCGTAGACCTCGTCGAAGTCCGCGGCGACGGCGTCCTTGCGCAGGAAGGCGCCGAGCTCGAGGTTCTCGAGCACGGTCATCTCAGGGAAGATCCGGCGCCCCTCGGGGACCTGCGACATGCCGCGGCGCACCCGGTCCTGGGGCGACAGCTTCGTGATGTCGGCGCCGTCAAGCGTCACGGTGCCCTTGGTCGGGCGCTTCAGGCCCGACAATGTGCGCAGCGTCGTCGTCTTGCCCGCACCGTTGGCGCCGATCAACGTGACGATCTTGCCCTTCGGCACCTCGAACGAGATGCCCTTGATGGCGTTGATGACGCCGAAGTGGACCTGCAGGTCCTTGACCTCAAGCATGGGGCGCCTCCTCGCCGAGATAGGCCTCGATCACCTTCGGGTTGTTGCGCACCTCGTCCGGCCTGCCGGACGCGATGACGATGCCGTGATCCAGCACGTAGATCCGCTCACAGATCCGCATGACGAGGCTCATGTCGTGCTCGATCAGCAGGATCGTCAACCCGAAGTCACGGCGCAGCTGCGCGATCAGACCGGTCAGGCCCGCGGTCTCGGCGGGGTTCATGCCGGCGGCGGGCTCGTCGAGCAGCAGCAGGCGCGGCTTTGTGGCCAGCGCCCGCGCGATCTCCAGGTGGCGCTGCTCGCCGTACGAGAGGTTCCTGGCCAGCTCGTCCGCCTTGCCCGCCAACCCCATCACCTCAAGCAGCTCGAGGCTCTCCTCCCGGATCCGGCGCTCGGTGTTGCCGAACGGCGGCACGTGAAGCAGGGCGGCGACCAACGAGTAGGGCATGTTCTGCTGCAACGCGGTGGCCACGTTCTCCAACACCGTCAGGTCCTTGAAGAGCCGGATGTTCTGGAACGTGCGGCCGACGCCTGCGGCGCAGATCTTGTTCGGCGCCATGCCGCCGATGGGCTTCGATGCGCCGTCGATCGTCAGCCGGATGTCCCCGGACGACGGCGGATACACGCCCGTCAACAGGTTGAACAGGGTGGTCTTGCCTGCGCCGTTAGGGCCGATCAGGCCGATCAGCTCACCCTCGTCGAGATGGAGGTCGGCCTCGAACACCGCGGTAAGGCCGCCGAAGTTACGGGTCAGCTTCGAGACGTCGAGCAGGCTCATGGCTGTGCCCCCTTCCTCGTGAAGACTCTCCCGAGCACCGTCTGGCTGAGTTCCTTGGAGCCCATGAGGCCGCCGGGGCGGAAGATCATGATCAGAACGAGCATCAGCGAGTACAGGATCATCCGGATGTCGGAGACCTCCTGCAGCACCGTCGAGAGGAGGGCGAGCAGGATCGCGGCGATGATCGTGCCGGACATCGAGCCGAGCCCGCCGAGGACGACGATGACCAGGATGTCGATCGACCTCAGGAAGCCGAACTGCTCCGGCTTGATGACGTAGAAGAAGCTCGCGTGGAGCGCGCCGGCGATGCCCGCGAAGAACGCACCGATGGTGAACACCTGGACCTTGGCGCGGGTCGTGTTGATCCCGATCGCCTCGGCGGCGATCTCGTCCTCCCGGACGGCGACGGCGCGCCGGCCATGCGAGCTCTTGATGTAGTTCCACAGCACGACGAGCGTCAGCGCGGTGAGACCGAACACCCAGTTCCAGTCGGCCAGCGCCGGAACCGGCGAGAGCCCCGCCGCTCCGTTGGTGATCTCGAGGTTCAGGATGACGATGCGGATGATCTCAGCCATGCCGAGCGTCGCGATCGCCAGGTAGTCGCCGCGCAGACGCAGCGTCGGAAGGCCGACGAGCGCGCCCACGAGCGCGGCGACGACGGCACCGGCGGCCACACCGAGGAGGAGGCCCAGCTGCGATTCCATGTTCATGGTGATGATCGCGCAGGTGTAGGCGCCCAGCGCCATGAACCCCGCGTGACCGAGCGACAGCTGCCCGGTGAACCCGACGACCAGGTTGAGGCTGGAGGCAAGGATGATGTTGATGCAGATCAACACGATGATCGAGAAGTAGTAGTCGTTGATCACACCCGTGTTGATGAGGATCAGGACGAGGAGATAGGAGACGGCCAGGGGCAGCGCGCGCAGCCCGATGTTCTTCCACATGGTCATCACACCTTCTCCCTCGTGTTCTTGCCCAGAAGGCCCGTGGGCTTGACGACCAGGACGATGATCAGGATGGCGAACACGACGCCGTCGCGGAACAGCGAGTAGCCGATGCTGGAGACCAGCGTCTCGGTGCCGCCGATGGCGAACGCGCCGATCAGGGCGCCGGGTATGATCCCGATGCCGCCGAACACGGCGGCGACGAAGGCCTTCAGGCCGTAGAGCACGCCCATCAGCGGGTTGATCGAGTTGTAGTAGGCACCCACCAGGACGCCGGCCGCGCCCGCGAGCGCCGAGCCGATCGCGAAGGTGAAGGAGATCGTGCGGTCGACGCTGATGCCCATCAGCCGCGCGGCGTCGGGATCCTGCGAGACGGCCCTCATGGCCTTGCCCATCCTCGTCCTCTTGACGACGAACTGCAGCACGATCATCAGCAGCAAGGACACGCCGACGATGACCATCTGGAGGTTGCGGATGACGACGCCGCCTAGGTTGACCGACCCGGTCATGAACGCGGGAAGCGCCGGGTAGGCCCGCGGGTCGGCGCCGACGAAGTACATCATCGTGTACTGGATCAGCAGCGAGACGCCGATGGCGGTGATCAGCGCCGCGAGGCGGGTCGAGTTACGGAGCGGCCGGTAGGCGACGCGCTCGATCACGACGCCGAGCGTCATGCAGAGCAGCATGGCCAGCAGCAGCGACTCGAAGAACCCGAGCCGCAGCACGGACATGCTGAAGTAGCCGACGTACGCGCCCACCATGAAGACCTCGCCATGGGCGAAGTTGATGAGCTTGATGATGCCGTACACCATCGTGTAGCCCAGTGCGATGAGCGCATAGATGCTGCCCAGCGACAAGCTGTTGATCAGCTGTTGCAGGAACTCCGTCATCCGACCGCCTCCTTCCCTCGAACCGGGTGGGCCGGAAACTACCCGGCCCACCCGAACACGATCAGGTTGTTCCTCAGCCGATCTTCTCGCTGGTGGCCTGGACGCCGTCCTTCAGCCCGATAACGACGATGCTCTTGACCGGGTTGTGGTGCTCATCGATGTCGAACGTGCCCGTGACGCCGACGAAGCCCTTGGTCGCCGCCATGGCCTGCTGGACGCCCACGCCGGTCTTCTCCGACGCGCGCTTGACGGCGTCGGCGACGAAGTGACCGAGGTCGAAGCCCAACGCATGGAAGCCGTTCGGCTCCGCGCCGTTGTTGGCGGCCTTGAACGCCTCGACGAACTCGAGCACCTTCGGGTCCTCGTCGATCGACGAGTAGTGGTTGGTGAAGAAGACGTCGTTCAGCGCGGCGGCGCCGCCCAGCTCGAGCAGGGTCGGCGAGTCGAAGCCGTCAGGGCCGAGGACGGGTGCGGTGATGCTCAGCTCGCGGGCTTGCTTGATGATCAGGCCGGCCTCGTTGTAGTAGCCGGGCAGGTAGACGACGTCGAACGTCTGCCCCTTGATCCGGGTCAGGATGGAGTTGAAGTCGGTCTCGCCCGCGACGAAGGCCTCCTCCGCGACGATGGTGCCGCCCTGGTTGCCGGTGAACTCCGCGGTGAAGGCCGCGGCAAGGCCCTTGGAGTAGTCACTGGCGTTGTCCTTGAGGATGACGGCGGTCTTCGCCTGCAGGTTCTCCGCGGCAAACTTCGCCATGACGGTGCCCTGGAACGAGTCGTTGAAGCAGATGCGGAAGGCGAACTCCTGCACCGTCTTGCCGTCCCAGGTGACGTCGTCGGCGGTGGCGGAGCCAGAGACGACCGGGACCTTGTTCTTGTTGGCCACAGGAATGGTGGCCTTGAAGTTGCCGGAGGTCGCCGGGCCCATGCACGCGATGACGCCGTCCTGCGTCATCAGCTTGGTCGCAAGAGTGGTGGCCTCGGCGGCGTCGGACTTGTTGTCGTACTCGATCAACTTGACCTGCTTGCCGTCGATACCGCCGGCATCGTTGACCTGCTTGATGGCCATGTTGATGCCGAGCACGGAGGCCTGACCGTAGGTGGCGACGGCGCCGGAGAGTTCGTAGTTGAGACCGAGCTTTATGGTGTCGCCACCATCGCCGCCGCCGGGCTGGGCGGTACCGCCGGGCTTGGCGGAGCAGCCGACGGTGCCGACGATCGCGGCAGCGGCGGTGGCGCCGAGGAGGGAACGACGGGTGAGGTTCATGTTCAGTGCTTCTTTCTGGGTCACGTCAGGGCCTGACCGGCAGGCCGCAATGGGCCATATCTAAGCACCTCTCCCGCCCTATTCAGGGGTCTCCCCGCGTTTAGTACCCGAAATCGTGATGCGTTCTTTACCCTGCGCGTGGTTAGGAGCTGTCCTACACGCCGGGCTCGCTGGGCAGTCTGCCGGCCCGCACGGCCTCGACGAGGAGCGCGTGGTCCGCCTCGGTCTGGTCCGCGTAGGCGCGTGCCCAACGGGCGAACGCCTCGACACCCTCGTCCCTCTTGCCGAGATAGCCGGAGATGATCGAGGCGCCGGAGGTCCGCGCGTGGCCCTTAGCCAGTAGGTGCCCGACGATCCCGGAATAGTCGACCAGCGCGCCCGGGGTCATGTCCTCGAGCGGCACGCCGCCCTTCATGTTGCGGAACTGGCGCACGTAGTACTGGTGGCCACCCACCGTCGTCCAGCCGAGCAGCGGGTCCGAGACGGTCTGCAGCTGCTGCTGGTACTCGACGACACGTTGCCCCTGGTGCTGATGCCATGCCGTCTGGCCGTGGACGTAGGGGGCGAACACGGAGCGCTGCGCCTGTTTCATCTGTAGGAAGAGCACGTCGTCGGACCGGGATCCCACCAGCAGCGCGATCCAGGCGCGCATACCGACCGACCCCACGCCCACTACCTTGTGAGCGATGTCCACCAGCGTGTAGCCGCCGACGATGCGGCGCCATTGCGGCGTGAGCGTCGCGAGGTACTCGTCGAGGCCCGTGGCCAGGGACTCGAACTCGTAGTCGTCGGGATGCGTGATCAGCGGAGGGTCGTCGACGATGCGGTCCGCCTCGCGCGCACCGCCGGCAAGCTTCGGCAGCATGCGGTCAGATGTCCGCTTCCGGGCCGACGCCGCCGCGCGCTTGATCTCGTCGCGGAGCGAGGCCTCCGTCACCGTCTCGTGCAGCAGATCGACGTCGAGGTGGTTGAACGCGCGCCACAGCAAGGGCTGCTTCGAGAGGAAGCTCACCTCGTCGCGGTAAGCGCGCACGCAGTGCCGGATCGCGTCGGCGCATTGCTCCTCGGTGGCGCCGTTGTCGCGGCCGAGCACCCAGATCGATGCCGTGAGCCTGCGGAGGTCCCATTCCCACGCGCCGGTGTGGGCCTCGTCGAAGTCGTTGAGGTCGATGACCTGGTTGCCCTCCGGCGAACGGTAGAAGCCGATGTTGCCGATGTGCGCATCGCCGCAGGCGGTGGTGTGCACGCCCGTCGACGGGAGATGCGCGACGTCCCAGGCCATCAGGTTGGCTGTGCCGCGTAGCAGGCCGAAGGGCGACGCGGCCATGCGCGCGGTGCGCACGCCCAACAGCCACGGCAGCCGGCCCTCGTGCGAGCGCTCGATGATGTCGACGACGCCGGGTCGGTTGAGGGTGGGCGTCCAGTCGCCGAGGGATGCGGGCGGCGTCTTCGCCCGCAGCTTCTTGCCGTGCGCGATCCGCTCCGCGCGGTCCGTCGCGGGGATGCGGAACGACGTGAACGCGTCCGCGAAGTGTGAGTCACCAGCCATGGACCCATCTTTCCGCTTTAGGAGGTCCCGCGTATAGGTGGTGCCCTACCACCTATACGCGAGAGCTCTGAGCCTCGATCCGCCGGTGGACGCCGCGCAGTAGGCGCTGACCGGCGGATCGAGGCTGAGGCCGAACATGGGAGTGGATCGCACTTCGAATGGTCTGGTCTCCCATCCGAAGTACGATCCACTTCGCACCACACCGATCGTTCTTGCGCTCCTGCCTTGAGCATCGACCATGGCCGATTTCCCCCCCAAAGTGGCTGGCTCGCGTGGCCCCCCGGGATCGGTGTGGTAATAGATTCTCCCATGGATGTCCCGGGAGGCACGGGACAAGGTCCCGACTAGGACCGGGAACTTTTTTTTGTTCCTAAAGACCCGCCTCGCGCGCCTTGGCAGCGGCGGCGGCGCGGTCGACGACATGCAACTTCGCGAAGATGTTGGACACCACGTTACGCACTGTTTTGTCGCTGACGCCGAGCAACGAGGCGATGGCCCGGTTGTCCCTGCCGCGCGTGATCAGCGCGAGTACCTCCCGCTCCCGCGGCGTCAGCTGCGGCAGCGGCTCCTGCGCCGCGCCGAGTCCACCGAACCAGTCCACCATGCGCCGCGCGAGCGCGGCGGAGAACACGACCTCGCCGTGGGCCGCGGAACGGATCGCCGCGAGAACCGCCTCCGGCGGCTCCGTCTTCAAGACGTAGCCGCGCGCGCCCTCGCGCACGGCCTGAAAGATCGTGGCGTCGTCGTCGTACATGGTCAGGACCAGCACGGCGGTGCCCGGCGACGCGGCCGCGATGGCGCGCGCCGCCTCGATGCCGTGGAGCCCCGGCATGTTCAGGTCGAGCACCGCGACGTCGGGGCGAGTCTCCTCGGCGAGCGTCAGCGCCGCCGCCCCGTCGGATGCCTGCCCCACGACGACCAGGTCGTCACAGACGTCGATCAGCCCCGCGAGACCCTCCCGGTAGACGGGATGATCATCGGCGAGGAGAACCCTTGTCGGATCAGGCATCTCCACCTCCCACGGGCAGTTCGAGAGAGACCACCGTACCGCCTCTCACTAGGCTTTCGATAGCCAGAGTGCCGCCGAGTTCCGCGGCCCGCTCCCGCATCGACATGACCCCGACGCCGGCGTGCGCGCCGTCCGCGATGCCGTCCCCATCGTCGGCGACCTCCACGAGGCAGCGGCCCGGTTCCCGCCACAGCGTCACGGAGCACGAGGTCGCACTGGCGTGCCGCGCGGCGTTGCGCAGGGCCTCGACCGCGATGCGGAAGACGGCGACCTCGACGGCGGCGGGCAGGGGCTCGCTCTCCAGGTCGCCGAGACCGTCGGCGCGCACGTGGAGCTGCAGCGGGGCGAGGCCGAGGCCGACATCCTCGATCGCGGCGACGAGACCCCGGTCGTCGAGCGCGGGCGGGCGCAGTTCGTAGGAGAGGTCGCGCAGCGCCTGTGATGTGGTCTGTGCGTCGCGGGCGATTCCCTCGAGGACCTGCAGTGCGCGCTGGGGCACATCCGTGCTCTGCAGGACGAGGCGGCGCGCGGTCTCGGACTGCAGCGCGATGCCGGCGAGGGTCGGCGCGACGTCATCGTGCATGACCCGCCGCATGGCCCGGCGCTCTTCCTCGCGCGCCAACACCAGCTGCTCGCGCGAACGCCGCAGTTCCGCGGTCAGCTCCAGTTGGTGCAGCGCGGTGCCGATCTGGCGGGCGAGGTCCGAGAGGAGGCGCTTCTCGCTGTCGGTCAGCGTGTCCCCCCTTCCCCGTGTGTAGGCCGTCAGCACGTCGCCGGAGTCGTTCACCGGGAACTCGATGGCCTCGGCCTCCGGTACGTTGGCGACGCAGCCCGACGAGGCCGATACGCCTTCGGCGGTGAGCGTGACGAGCGGAAGGCGCAGCGCTCGGGCAACGTCGGCGATGACCTGCGGGAAGTCGATGTCGCGGCCGGCGAGGGACTCGGCCACCCTGCTCAGCAGGTGGTACGGCGATTGTGGGTCGCGGTAGACGATCCAGTTGACGCCGCGCTCGACCCTGCTCCGCAGCCAGGGGGCGCCAACGGCGATCACGATGCCCCCGACCACCATGAACGTGGCCGTGTCCCAGGCGAGCCACGCGCCGGCGGTCTTCGCGACGAGCACCATCACGCCGATCGCGAGCAGGACGACGACGGTGTCGACGAGCAACCGAACGAGCACCGACTCCATGGCGAAGAGCCGGATGCGCAGGAGCGCGACGCCGAACCCGAAAACGGTCACCATCCCCGGAAGGCCGATGAGGTCGTCGGGCAGCAGCGGGCTCCCGGTCAGCGCGTGCGGGATGATCCACAGTGTCAGGACGCCGGCGAGCGACGAAAGGCTCGTCCCCCCCCAGCCACAGCAGCTGCTGGCGGCCGATGTAGTCGGAGCCGTCCATCCGCATCTTCACCATCCGCAGGAGGATCACGGCGACGATCGCGAGGAGCGTCAGCACCGTGACCATCGACTGCACCTGGATGACGTACTGCACCCTTTGGGTGGTCATCCGGACGGTCAGGAGGAGGAAGAACGCCACCGCCAACCACAGCAGCAGCGGCAGCATCGCCAGCAGGAGCCGTCGCCCGGGTCTCTCGACCCAAGCCGACAGCGGCGCAGGAAACAGCATCACGAACAGCAGGAGTTCGCCCCACAGCAGCGAGAAGAGACCCTGGGTGTTGGCCACGAAGAAGGCCCGCGCCCATGTGCTGTGCAGCTCCACCAACGGCAGCCCGAGCAGCGTCGCGGGAATGCTGACCGCGAGCCCCGCGGAGAAGACGAGCGCCGCGCCCAGCGCCCGGTCGGCGGGCTGGCGCAGGAACGCGTAGGCGGTGAGCAGGAACATCGATGCGACGAAGAGCAGTGTCCATGCGCCGTCGACGAGGCGCTCGCCGACGAAGGGCAGCGTCTCGGTCAGCGGCAACACCACCTCCCGGCCGTCCGCAAGCGTGAGGAGGACGTCGTGCAGCCCCCGGGTGACGTCGGTGATCGGGACGCCGGCTGGTACCGCGCAGCCGTCGGTGCGTCGCGGCAGCACGCCGTCGGCTGTCCAGGATCCCGCGTCTGGCGCAATCCAGGCGCACACCGTTGGCATCCTGACGCGCCAGAGGAAGTAGGCGATGCCCATGCCCAGCACGATGAGCGTTCCGATGACGGGACTCCAGGCCACCTCCCTCGACTGCCCGCGCCGCAAGAGGCCTTGGGGCGGACCGGCCGGGGCAGACTGCGCGTTCATGGCCGGAACAGTACGCAACCCCCGTCGCGGTTGGCTATGGACGAAAGTCGCAAACCACGGCCTTCCCGCTAGGAGCCACTTCCGCTTTCGTAAC
Organism: Tessaracoccus sp.; assembly: GCF_016714275.1. Lineage (GTDB taxonomy): Bacteria > Actinomycetota > Actinomycetes > Propionibacteriales > Propionibacteriaceae > Arachnia. The sequence continues at coordinate 270,418 of NZ_JADJNP010000002.1, forward strand.
AGGCCCTAGCCGAAGCGCAGCCGAAGGGTCTGCACCTCGAACGGCCGGAACGTGAGGACAAGGCCGCCCTCGTCGATGTCCACGCCCTCGGGGGCTCGGCCGGCGGGCCGCTCCAACAGGTCGGTGGTCCAGGCGGCCGTCGCGCCCGGAACGCGGATCCGGGCCGCCCTCTGTTCGCCGAGGCACTCGTAGAGCCGGACGATGACGTCGCCGCTGCCGTCCTGGGCGAGCTTGACGGCCTCGGCAAGGACTCCCTCTTCCCGGACCTGGACGAGCGGCGCGACGGCGCGCGTTCCGGGCACAGTCTGCGGTGGATGGTGGAGACGGTATCCGGCATCGATGGCGTCCAGGACGTTGGCGCCCGGCCGCAGCAGGAGCGTGAACTCGTGCGTGCCCTGGTCGGCCTCGGGGTCCGGGTAGCGGGGACCTCGGAGCAGGGAGAGGCCGACCGTGGTCGTCGTGCCGTGGTCCGGCCGCACGGAGCGGCGCACGTCGTAGCCGTGGATGCCGTCGTTGGCGATCCCGACGCCCCAGCCTCCCTCGGCCAGGTGCAGCCAGCGCTGCATCGGCAGCTCGAACCTGGCCGCCTCCCAACTCGTGTTCTCATGAGTCGCGCGCTGGACATGCCCGAACTGCGTCTCTGCGGTCGAGAAGGCAGCGCGCAGGTCAAGGGGAAGGACGTACTTCAGTAGCTGGTTGTGCTCGCGCCAGTCCACCGTCGTATCGACCCTCAGGCCAGCGGCCGTCAGCGTGAAACGCTGGGTGGCCGCCGAACGGGCCCCGATCCGACGGGTCACCACCACCGCGTCGCCCTCGACGGCGATCTCCGCGGGGGCTGCGCACGCCTCGCCGAGCCACCGCTGAGGCCGCTCGACGTCCCACGCGTCCCAGCGGTTCGGGCGGTCGCGGTGCAGCGCGAGGTGCAAGGGCGCCCCGGGCGCGACGGCGTCGCGTCCCGAGTCGTGGTCGACGAGCGAGGCGACCCGGCCGTGCTCGTCGATCACCACGCGATAGCCGCCCGCCTTCAGCACGAAGTCGCGTCCCATCCGCTGGATGGGGGCGCGCGGGTCGGGCTCGGAGCCTACGACCGCGCCCAGGGCGAGAGCGCCCTCGCAGGCCAAGGGCGAAGCGTTCAGCGTCACGCGGGCGCCGTCGCCCGGTGGGCCGACGAGCGCGGCCACGGACCGCGAGATCACGGCGTCTGCGCGCCGCCGGACGTCCTCCTGCACCCGCGCCACGTCGGCGTAGACCCACGCGATCGACGATCCGGGGAGGACGTCGTGGAACTGGTTCAGCAGCGTGGCGCGCCACAGCTCCCGCAGTTCGTCGGCCGGGTAGTCGATGCCCTCCCGCACGGCGGCCGTTGCCGCCCACAGCTCCGCTTCCCGCAGCAGCGCCTCGCTGCGGCGGTTGCCCCGCTTGGTCCGCGCCTGCGAGGTGTAGCAGCCTCGATGGAACTCCAGGTACATCTCCCCCACCCAGACGGCGGGGTCGGTGACCTGGGTCTCGGCTTCGGCGAAGAAGCCTGCCGGGGAGCCCCAGGAGACCCGCGGCAGCCCGTCGAGGTCGCAGGTGCGCCGCGCGGCCTCGATGTGGTCCCTTGTGGGTCCGCCTCCGCCATCGCCCCACCCGCACGGCGCGAGGGAAAGGTCGCTGGCGCCGTGGTCGGCGAAGGTCAGCTCGGCGTGGCGCAACTGCCGGGCCGAGAGGTCGCAGTTGTAGTTGTCCACCGGGGGAAAGTGGGTGAACAGCCGGGTGCCGTCGATGCCCTCCCACGCGAAGGTGTGGTGGGGCATCCGGTTGGTGTCGTTCCAGGAGAGCTTCTGCGACAGCATCCACCGGGCTCCCGCGCCGGCCGCGATCTGGGGCAGCGCGCCGCTGTAGCCGAAGGAGTCGGGCAGCCACACCTCCTCGCACGTGATGCCGAACTCGCGCTGGAAGAACTCCTGGCCCTCGACGAACTGCCGCACCATGGACTCGGCGCCCGGGAGGATGGTGTCGGACTCCACCCACATCCCGCCAACGGGCACGAACCTGCCCTCCGCGACCCGGCGCTTTATTCGCTCGAACAGCTCAGGGGCATCCTCCTTGACCCAGGCGAAGTGCTGCGCCGACGACGACACGAAGACGAACTCCGGGTCCTCTTCCATCAGCGCGAGCGCGTTGGCGTAGGTCCTTGTCAGCTTCCTGCGCGTCTCGCGGAACGGCCACAGCCAGGCGGAGTCGATGTGTGCGTGCCCGACGGCGGCGATCCGGTGCGCGCTGGCGGCCGCGGGCCGGGTCAGGACGGCGGCGACGGCCTCGCGGGCTAGGCCTACCGTGCCGTCGACGTCGTCGGGGTCGACGGCGTCAAGTGCGAGTTCCAGCGCTGTCCACAGCTCGCCGTGGCGCGGCGATCCGGGGTCTAGCGACTCGGCAAGCCCGCCGAGCGCGAGCAGGTCGTGGTGCAGCCCCCAGACGTCCGCGTGGCGGCGGACGAGCGCGATCTCCCCCAGCCGGTACAGCGGAGTGGTCGGCAGCGTCGTCGGGTCGCCGAGCGGCGTCGGGGCGAAGGTGAACTCCGGGTCGAGGTCGGGGTTGCCTGCGGCCTCGACGAAGATCTCTACCCTGCCGCCGGGCTCGGCATCGGTGAGCGCGAGCGGCACCGCGTGGTTGCGCGGCGACACGCCCTTCAGCACGCGCCCCGACGCGGAGACGGCGAGGCCTTCGGCCTGGAACCCGGGGGTGCTGGGCGTGAACCCGAGATCGACGACGACGTCGACGAGGGAGGAGTCTCTCCACGCCTCGGGCACGCGGCCCTCGATCTTGAGCCACGTCGTCGACCAAGGACGTCCCCACGGCTCGCCTGGTCCGACGGGGCGGTAGCGCTGGCCGAGCGCCTCGTCGACGGGCACGGGCTCGCCCGGCGCCTCCCACATGGCGACGTCCAGCGGCACCCGGTCGGCGGTCAGCCACGGCGTCAGGATGTCACGCTGCAGACGACGCAGCCTCCCTGCGATGGCCTCGACTCTGTCACGCATCTCGTTCTCCTCCCGGCGCAGCGTCGCGCCCCGCAGCGTCGTCGTCTGAGGACACGATCCTAGTGGCGGAGCGGCAGGTCAGCGCGATGCTTCCCTCACCCCTGGGGTGCGAGGCAGAATGAGCAGCGAGCCGAATGGGGGAACAACCATGGACCTCGACCTGATCTGGGCGCGCATCGATGCGGGCCGCGTCGCGTTCGCCGACTTGTTCGAGTCGCTTTCGCCCGAGCAGTTGGCGACGCCGTCGCTCTGCCGCGGTTGGACGGTCCGCGACGTCGGAGCGCACCTTGCCATGTCACAGGCGAGATTCCGGGAGATCCTTGTTCCCCTTGCGGCGTCGGGGTTCTCGTTCAACAAGGTGGTCCATCGGATGGCCGTCGAGTCGCCACTAACCCAGGAGCAGATCGCGGCAACGGTGCGGTCGTTCGTCGGCTCGCGACGCACCGTGCCGTTCGTCACGCCGACCGAGCCGCTGATCGACATCCTCGTCCACACCCAGGACGCGGCGATCCCCCTCGAGATCGATGTCGAGATGCCCCTTGACGCCGCCGTCATCGCTGCCGACAGGACCCTGACCCTGCCTGCGCCACTGCGCTTCACCCGCCGCTACGACCACGTCGCCTTCGAGGCGACCGACGTCGACTGGCGGAGAGGCTCCTCCCCCGACGTGGTCCGTGGCCCGATCAGCGCCATCCTCCTCACCCTCACCGGGCGCAAGATCGCCCGGTCCCGGCTCACGGGAGCGGTCGACCTCCTGTGAACGAGACGCGGACCGCTCCGGTCAAGCGACCGCGGCCCTGCGACCGGAGCGTCCTCGATTTTGGCTTTCCGGAAGTCTTCGGTAACGTTGGTGGAGCCGACGCGGGATGGAGCAGCTCGGTAGCTCGCTGGGCTCATAACCCAGAGGTCACAGGTTCAAATCCTGTTCCCGCTACTACCGGAACCCCGGCCAGCATCAGCTGGCCGGGGTTTCCGCTTCTGCGCGGCGGTCGCGACTCCAGCTCAGAGCAGGCTGGCGGTTCGATCCGTACGAGACTCGGGGCCGACGCCGACATCGGACCCTGCGACTAGCCTGCCGCCATGACCAGGACAAGCCTCCACCCTGCCGGCTGGATGGCTGCCATCGTTCTCATGCCCGTCGTCCTCGTCGCGCTCGTCGTCGCCGCGATCCCCCGCTACTCCGCGGATCAGGCGCTCAAGGACGACTGGGGTATCGCCGTGCCGGACGGGCTGCGCGTCGTCGAGCACCACCACGAAAACAGCTTCGCCGACGCGGAGCTCAGCACGCGATTCACCGTCTTCGCTGTCGAAGAGGAGGCCAAACTCACCGGGACCTTCTTCGACCCGCAACAGATGAGCGCCGCCGACCTCACCAGCGATCAGGTCCTTTTGGTGGCCGGGATCACGAAGCAGTTCCAGCCGAAGCACTACCTGCGGGTCCCCGGCCCGGGGATACGCAAGGTCGAGCGAGTCACCACCGCGGGGGTCGTGCTGTGTCTTCTGGACGAGTCGGCCAGTGTTTTCTACGTCTACGAGTCGCGAACCGGGTACTAGTGCCGCGTGTCGCACGTAGCTTGCGGCTTCTGGCGCTAGGTGGGAGCTTTCGTGCAGATCTGAACGAAAAGCTCCCACCTAAGGCTTCATGCCTCGAACGCCGTCAGGGACGCGTCGCGGGCGGCTGAGTCTTCGCCGGGTCGCGCTCGACGATGTCGCCGAGGGCGTCGTCGATCCGGGCCATCAGCTCTGCGGGGATCGCCACGCCGCTCGCCTTCACATTCTCAGCGATCTGCTCGGGGCGGGAGGCGCCGATGATCGCCGCGGCCACGTTCGCGTTCTGCAGCACCCAGGCGACGGCCAGCTGCGCCATCGTGAGGCCCAGTTCGTCGGCGATGGGACGGAGGTTCTGAACGCGGGTGAGGACCTCGTCGGTCATGAACCGGCTGATGGTGCCCTGGCCGCCCTTGGTGTCCGTCGCGCGCGAGCCCTCCGGCACCGGCTGGCCCGGCACGTACTTGCCCGTGAGCACACCCTGCGCGATGGGCGACCACACGATCTGGGACACGCCCGCATCCTCGGAGGCCGGCACCACCTCGTCCTCGATGACTCGCCACAGCATCGAGTACTGCGGCTGGTTCGACACGAACGGGATCCGCAGCTCCTTGGCGAGCGCCGCCGCCGCGCGGATCTGGTCCGCCGTCCACTCGGACACGCCGATGTAGAGCGCCTTGCCCTGGTGCACGATGTCGGCGAACGCGGACATCGTCTCCTCGAGCGGCGTCTCGACGTCGTAGCGGTGCGCCTGGTAAAGGTCGACGTAGTCGGTGCCCAGCCGCCGCAGCGAGCCGTTGATGCCCTCCATGATGTGCTTGCGGGAGAGGCCGGCGTCGTTGGCGCCCCGCGGCCCGACCGGCCAGTACACCTTCGTGAAGATCTCCAGCGACTCGCGGCGCTCACCCTTCAGCGCGTCGCCCAACACCTCCTCGGCGACGGTGTTGGCGTACACGTCCGCGGTGTCGAACGAGGTGATACCCGCGTCGAGCGCCGCCCGCACGCAGGCTTTCGCGGCGTCGTTCTCGACCTGGGAGCCGTGGGTCAACCAGTTGCCGTAGGTGATTTCGGTGATCTTCAAACCGGAGTTGCCGAGGTAGCGATACTTCATGTCTCGGACCCTACTCCCACGCCATAGGCTGGCGGCATGGAGAGCATGCTTCTGCCCTGGTCGGCCGGTGTCTGGACCAACCCGCCCCTTGCCGCCGAGGAGTCCCACGGCGACCTTCTCGTCACCTGCATCGAAGGCTCCGACGCCTGGCGCGTGACCAGTTACGGCTTCGTCCACGACACGGAGCACGCGCTCGTGGCACCGCTGGCGCGGGACACCGCGATGGAGGTCGTGTTCACGGCCGACTACGACCAGCAGTTCGATCAGGCCGGGGTGTTCGTCGTCGCCGCGCCCGACCGCTGGATGAAGGCGGGCGTCGAGTTCGCCGACGGCCACCCGCAGCTGGGCGCCGTCGTGACAGGCCCATACTCCGACTGGTCCGTCTCCCCCGTCGACACGTGGCGAGGCAAGAAGGTCCGGGTGAGGGTCTCCCGCTCCGGCGACGCCCTCACCGTCAGGGCGGGCCTCGACGGGGAGCCGCTCGCCCTCGTCCGGGTCGCCCCCTTTCCGGAGGACGCCGACGCCCTCGCGGGACCGCTCGCCTGCGCGCCGACACGGGCCGGGCTGACGGTGACCTTCCACGAGTGGTCGACGTCGCAGGCCGACGCCTCTCTGCACTAAGGCTCGTTGCGGGTACCCAGTAGGGTCACTACCCATGACGTCGGACCATCTGCGCTACGAACTGGCAAGCGCCACCCTTGACAACGGACTGAGCGTCGTCGTCTCCCCCGATCCCGGCGCGCCCGGCGTCGCGGTGAACCTGTGGGTCGAGGTCGGCTCCGCCGACGAAGTCACGGGCAGGACCGGGTTCGCCCACCTCTTCGAGCACCTGATGTTCCAGGGCTCCTCCCAGGTGGCCTCTGGCGAGCACATGGCCACCATCGAGTCCGTCGGAGGAACGGTCAACGCCACTACCTCCAACGACCGCACCAACTACTTCGAGACGGTGCCCCGAGGCGCCCTCGACCTCGCGCTGTGGCTCGAGGCTGACCGCTTCGCCAGCCTCGCCATCACACCCGAGAACTTCGAGGCCCAACGTCAGGTGGTCAAGGAGGAGAAGCGCCAGCGCTACGACAACCAGCCCTACGGCGACCTTCTCCAGCTCCTCACCGCCCAACACTTCACCCCCGACCACCCGTACGGACACCTGACGATCGGCTCCATGACCGACCTCGACGACGCCTCGCTGGACGACGTCGCCGGCTTCTTCGACGCCTGGTACCGGGCGAGCAACGTGCGGGTGGTGCTCTGCGGCCCGATCACTCCCGACGAGGGCCTCGCCTTGGCGGAACGGCACCTCGGCTCGCTGCCTCGCCTGGAGAAGCTCAACCGCATCTCCATGCCCGACGGCGGCCTCCTGACGCCCCAGACCACCGTCGTGCGGCGCTCCGTCCCACACAGCCTCGCCTACCTCTCCTGGGTGCTGCCGCCCGCCGCGCATCCGGATCACCCGGCACTGGCCCTCGCGCTCTCGGTGCTCGCCGATGGCACCTCCTCGCGTCTCCATCGCGCCCTTGTGCGCCGCGGCGACCTCGCGCATGAGGTACACGGCGCCACGCTCACCAATCGCTCGTCGTCATCCATCGTGACGATCCTCGGCCGCCCCGCGGAGACGGCAGGCGCCGACCGGCTCGCCGAGGCGATCCTCTCTGAGATCGATAACTTCCTCGCCGCCGGCCCCTCCGACGACGAGTTGGCGCGCGCCGCCGCGCAGTACGAGCGCGACTGGCTCTGGGAACTCGCCACGGTCGGCGGCCGCGCCGACGCCATCAACGAGGCGTGGCTCACATTCGGCTCGCCCGATCACGTGAACACCCACCTCTCAGAGATCCTGGCCCTCACGCCCGACGACATCCGCTCGGTCGCCGCACGCTGGCTTGCCCCTGACGCCACCCATCAGCTCCACTACCTCGCCGAGGATGCCCGATGACCCGCCCCGCCGTGACCGCAGCCTCGCCCTGGACGTTCCCCACGCCGCAGATCCGCGCCCTCGACAACGGCGCCACCGCATGGATTTTCCACCTGCCAGGGCAGCACATCGCCACCTTCGAGGTGCTGCTGCCGACCCCGCTCGAGATCGAGCCGCGCGCGGTGGAGGGCATCGCAACGGTCGCGCTGCACGCCGTCGACGAGGGCACCCGCTCCCATCCCGACGGGGCCATCGGCGAGTTGCTCGAGGCGCAGGGCGCCACGCTCCACGGCTCCGCCCGGTACCCGTACACCACGTTCGGCGGCCAGGCCCCCGTCGGCAGGCTGGGCAGGGTGCTCCCGCTGTTCGTCGAGACGCTCAGCGAGCCCGCCTACGCGCCGCGTGACGTCGCGCACCATGTCGAGGCGCAGCTCGCCGGCCACGCGTCCCGGCTTGCCTCCCCCGGCGCCGCGAACAAGCTGGCTTTCCGTCAGGCGCTGTACGGCGCGGACCACCGCGACGGCCGGCCCGGCGCAGGCGTCCCCGTGACGCTGAACGCCATCACCCCCGACGACGCCCGCGCCTGGCACGATGCCACGTGGCTACCCGACGGTGCCACTTTCCTCCTTGCCGGCGACCTCCCCGCGGACCTCGACCTCGACGCCCTCCTGGCGTGGCAAGGAGCGCCGCGGGAGCTCACGCCGTCGGACACGCCCGCGACGCAGCCGCCGTGCGTCGTCGTGGTCGACCATCCGGGGGCCGTGCAGGCGACGGTGACGATCGGCACGCGCGCACCCAGCCGCCGCCACCCGGACTGGCCGGCCCTGCGGGTCGCGGGACACGCCATCGTCGGTGCCTTCGCCAGCCGACTCAACCTCGAACTGCGCGAACGGCTCGGCTACACCTACGGCATCGGCGGCGGGTTCGCGCCGGGAGTCGACGAGGGTCTGTTCAGCATCGCGGGAAGCGTCCGAACGGAGGTGGCCGGCGACGCCATCGCCCGCCTGCTCGACGGCCTCTCGCTCGCCGAGCCCTTCACCGAGGAGGAGGCAGACGACGCGCGCCGCTACCTCGTCTCGGTGGCCCCGCTCGCGAATGAGACCTCCGCGGACATCGTCGGCCAGGCGACGGCACTCGCCGCGGCCGGGCTCGACCCCTCGTATCTCCGGCACCACTTCGCCCAGCTCGCGGAGACGACGCCCGCGGAGGCCACCTCCGCCTTCCGCCGCCACGTGACGGCCGACGCGCTGACGATCGCGGTCACCGGGCGCGCCGAGGACCTCGTCCCCGCGCTCACCGGGATCGGGCTGGCTCCCGAGGTCGTCGACCTCGGGAGCTGAGGCTCACCCCTCGTCGAGCACCTTCGCGGCCTCGAGCACCTTCTGCTCGGCGGCCTTCATCTTGGCCTGGTAGGCGCCGAGGTCGCCGGCCTTCAACGCCTCATCAGCCTCGGTGAACAGCTTCTCCATCTCGCCGATCAGGGCGCTGACTCTCTCCTTGGCATCTACCGGTGTCTCCGGCTCCTCGGGATCGACGGGGGTAGGCTCGACGCCGCCACCTGGGGAGGTACCCTCGCCGGTCTCGGCTCCCGCGTCGCCCTCGAACACCTTGTCCAGCGCCTCCTGGAGCGTCTCACCGATGCCGAGGTGCTCGCCGAACCGCACCACCACGAAACGCAGCGCCGGGTAGGAGCCCGTCGTCGCCGTCGTCTGCGTGTAGATCGGCTGCACGTACATGAGGCCGCCGCCGAGCGGCAGCGTCAACAGGTTGCCGAAGATCGCCGACGCGCTCGCGCCCTGCCGGTTGAACGGCAGTAGCTTCTCCGCGACGACGGGGTTGGTCGAGATGAAGTTGGCCGTCTGGCCCGGGCCGGCAATCTGCTCCCTGTCAGACAGCTTCAAGACGCGCATCTGGCCGTAGTCCTTGCCGGTGGCGTCGGCGTTCACCGCCATGTAGACGCTGAGGTTCTCGCGCCCCTTCGGCACGAAAACCGTCGTGTTGGCGAAGTGCGGCGACTCGTCTCCTGGCCAGCGGATCGTCAGGAAGTACGGGGGCTCCTTGCGCTTCTCCTGTCCCTCCCGCACGACGGGGTCGTTGGGGACCTGCCAGATATCACTCTGCGAGTACCAGGTGCGCGCATTGGTGGTGTGGTAACGGCCGAGGACCTCGCGCTGCCCCTTGAACAGGTCTTGCGGGTAGCGCAGGTGCTCGAGCAACGCCTTGGGGATCTGCGACTTGGGGGTGACCACCCCGGGGTAGGTCTTCTCCCAGGTCTTCAGGATCGGGTCCTTCTCGTCCCATTCGTACAGCTCGACGGTGCCGTCGTAGGCGTCGACGACGGCCTTCACCGAGTTGCGCACGTAGTTGACGCGCTGGCCCGCGAGCAGCTGGTCCGCGGAGGTGCGGGAGTCCGAGATGGCCTGCGTCCAGTCGAGCCGGTTCGAGTTCGGGTAGTCCGCGCTGGTGGTGTAGGCGTCGATGATCCACACGATCCGTCCGTCGACCACGCTGGGATACGGGTCGGAGTCGAGCGTCAGCCACGGCGCGGCCTGACGGACACGCTCCATGGGAACGCGGTCGTGCATCAGCCGCGACTCTGCGTTCACGCGGTCGGACAGCATCAGGTTGATGTCGCCGAACCGCACGGCGAACGCCGCCCTCGTGAACAGGTTTCCGATCGGGACGCCGCCCTTGCCCTCGTAGGTGTAGAGCGACTCGGTGCGGCCCTCACCGCCCGACGGCGTGTCGAGCTCAACCGGCGCGCTCTCCTTCGGTGCGCCGACGACGACGTAGTAGTCGGTGCGTTCGCCGAAGTAGATCCGCGGCTGGTGCTCCGGCAGCTTGCCGACCGTCGGGATACCTCCGGAAAAGAAGACCGGCTCGCCCGTCGACTGGCGCTGGTTTCCGAAGGCGGCGACCATGCCGTAGCCATGCGTGTAGACCGTGCGGCGGTTGTTCCAGGTGTCGCCAGACTCCACGGAGTTCAGGTCGAGCTCGCGCACCGCGACCACCGAGTCGGTGGGGCGGCCGTCGATGACGTACCGGTCGACGTCCAGCGTCTTCGGGAAGATGTAGTAGCCACGCACCTGCTGCAGTTGCTCGAACGTCCGGGGCACGATCGCCGGATCGATCAGGCGGATGGCGGGCAGGGCCTCGGCGTCGGCGCGCAGCTGCCCCGCCGCCGCCGTCGTCGTCACGTCGTAGTCCTTGACCTCCACTTCGTCGATCCCGAAGGCGAACCTCGTCGCGGTGATGTTGTTCGCGATGAACGGGTCCTCCTTGTCTGCCTCGTTGGGGTCGATGATGAGGTTCTGGATCGCCCACGGGTAGACCATCGTGAGCAGCAGGCCGGAGACGACGACGAGCGCGATCGCCGCACCGGGAACGCTCCAACGGAGCCGCCACGCGTTGGCGAAGCAGGCGATGGCCGCGATGACGCAGATGGATGCGACGATCAAGGCGACGGGCATGCGTGACTCGAAATCGGTGGCGCCGACGCCGGTGAAGAGCTTGTTGTCGGTGACGGCAAGGGCCAACCGGTTCAGGAGGGCGCTGGCCGCGAAAAGCAGCATGACGATGCCGAGCATGATCGAGAGGTGACGCTGTGCCCCCACCCCCGCGGGTGCATTCCCGACCCCCCGCAGCGCAGCCGCGTTGAGCGCGCCGGTCATGAAGTGCACAGCGAGCGCCGCGAGCGTCGCCGCGATCACGGCGAACATCACATACCCGAGCACGAACTGCGCCCACGGCAGAGTGAACACGTAGAAGCTCGCGTCGAGGCCGAAGTACGGATCGGTCTGCCCGAACGGTGTCCGGTGCCACCAGGCGAGGAACATGTCGGCCATGCTGAGCGCGGAGAGGCCGCCGAGGAGTCCGAGCAGCCCGGAGGGAAGCGCCATCAGCAGCCGCGACCTGTCGTCGAGCACGTCACGCAGCTGGACGAGGAACTCGGAGTCGAGGTTGGCGCGGCGTACCGGCGGGCGTAGCCGGTAGGCCACAACCATGCTGAAGAACAGCACCACGAACATGAAGGCGCCGAAGACAAGCAGCAGGCCGATCTGCGCGGCGAGCCTCGTCGTGAACACGGTCTGGAAGTCGATGCTGCGGAACCACAGGTAGTCCGTGGCGACCCGCGAGCCGATCACCACCACGAGCGCCAGCACGCCAAGGACGAGTACGGTCCACAGCAGGGCCCCTCTTCGGGGCTCTACCTCTTGCTGGGTCATGATTCCTCCTCGCGGAACGTGGCTAGCAGCGCCTCGGCAAGTCCGGGAACAAGGTCCTCGGCGCCGAGCAGGTCATCGGGGGCGGTGACGACGCGAGCCAGGCCGTGGCGGGCGCCGTCGCGGAGCACTCCGACGACGACGCGCACGTCGCTACGCTGAGGGTGTTTCGCGACGAACTCCGCCGCGTCGTCGGGGTCGGCGGGCAGATCGGTCTCGTACGCCGTCGGCAGGAATGCGCGCTCCAACGCGATCGCGCAGCCGTCGACGGTGTCGGGCCAGAAGATGCCGCCCAAGCGTTCGAAGAGGTCGCCGGTGGCGTGGAACTCGTCCTGCTCGATCGCCGTCAAGGCATCGACGGCCGACTCCGGCACGCGGCCGCGCAACTGCGGCTCGACCTCAAGCAGCGTGCCGGTCGTCACGAGCGCGAACAGTCGCGCCGGTTGGTCCCAACCCGCCGACGAGACGTGCCGCTCGATGTCCATCAAGCAGGCGATGAGGGGAGTCTTGTCAGCCACAGGTGGGCACCTCCGCGAGATTTCCTTCGTTGATGAGTTGGAGCGCCGAGATCGCGTCCTTGAGCGTCGAGACCTTAACGATCGTGAGGTCCGCGTCGATCTCGCCGATGTCGGCGCAGTTGCCCTCTGGAGCGAGGAAGACCTGGGCCCCGTCGCGCTCAGCACCGCGGATCTTCTCCCTGATGGCGCCGATCCGGCCGACCACGCCGGTGGGATTGATCGTTCCCGTGCCTGCGACCACGCGGTCCTGAGTGAGCGCACCCTCGGTGATCCGGTCGTAGAGACCCAGCGCGAAGATCAGACCGGCGCTGGGCCCGGTCACGCCGGCGTCGATGTTGAAGGCGACGATGGGGTCGAAGCGGAAGCCGACCTCAAGGTTGATGCCGACGACCGGCTGGCTCGAACGGGTGTTGCTGGAGACGGTGCTGACGCTGACCCGCAGCTGCTTTCCGTCACGCAACACGCTGAACACGACCGGGTCGCCGACGGCGTGCGTGGAGATCTGGGCGCCGATCTCCTCGATCTTGGTGACGGGCTGGCCGTCGACGGCTGTGATCAGGTCACCGGGCTGCAGCTTGTCGGCGCTGGGTCCGGACAGCACGACGGACTGCACGAGGGGAAGTTCGGTGACCTTCACGCCCCCGGCACGCAGCGCCGCGACCGTCGCGTTGTTGCGCGAGGAGTCCATCATCGCGACAGCCTCGCTCTCGACCTGACCCGACGACTTGCCCGGCGGGTAGATGACCTCGCGCGGCATCGCGTCGGAGGTCGGGTCCAGGTAGACGAAGATCGCCTCGGGAAGACTCAGCGTGGCGTCGACGCTCGTCGTGGACACCGTCGTCATCAAAAGGCGCCCGTTGGTCTCGTAGGTCGGCAGGCCGGTCACGTCGATGACGGGTCCTTTATCGGTCGCGCCCAGGACGTCGATCGTCTGACCGGGCCGCCACGCGACGTACGGAACTGGAAGCAGGACCAGGAGCGCGGCCAGCGCCGCGAAAAGCAGCGAAGACACGATGGCCAGCGCGTTGCGTGACACTACCCCTCCCTCTCCTGCGGTGATGTGAAGGAAACCCTAGCAAGCGCACAAAGGATGGGGTTCGCCCGGGCTTGCCCGGTAGGCAAGAATGGGCACCGAAGGAGGGACCGATGTCCAGCAACAACCCCTTCGGGGGCTTCGACTTCGAGCAGCTGCGCAAGATGCTCGAGCAGCTCGGGTTCGGCGACGCCGAGAACCTGAACCTCGAGGACCTGGTGACACAGGTCAGCAAGATGCAGGGCGGCGCCATGTTCGGCATGACGAACGCCGATCGCGACCCCGATGCGGCCTGGCGCACCACCTTGACCGCGGCAAAGCAGTTGGCGGCGGAATCGGGCGCCGACCCCGCGCTCACACCCGAGGAACGCGCCGCCGTCATCGATGCGGAACGCCTCGCGCAGTCCTGGCTCAGCGCCGCCACGGCGTTCCCCGAGTCCGGCCGCCCGGCGCGCGCCGTCACCCGCGGCGCCTGGCTCGACGAAACCGGCGACGGGTGGCGTCGCACCATCGAACCCATCATCGAAGGACTTGCGGACGCGCTGGAGCGCGGCACCGCCGCGGAGCAGGACGACCGTCCCGAGTTGCAGTCCATGACGCAGATGTTCGCGCCGATGCTGCGGCAGTCGGCGTCGATGATCTACCGCGATCGCCTGAAGCGAGAACTGGCGCAGGTGGCCGGCGACATCCTCACCGGCACCGAGCTCGGCGTCAACCTGCTGAATTCCTCCGACGTCGTCCTTCTGCCCGCGAACGTGGCGCAGTTCACGCGCGACCTCGACACCTCCGACTCCGACGTCGTGCTCTTTCTCCTTCTCAGGGAGGCGGCGCGTCAGCGGCTGTTCCACGCGGTCGCCTGGCTGACGCCGCAGCTGGGCGCGATGCTGGCGCACTTCGCCCGTGAGATCACTATCGACTTCGACGCCATCGCCGAGCAGTTCAGCCCCGAGTCCCTCAGCGGGCTGTCGATCGAGGATGTCGTTGCCGTCGGGGAGTCGGTTCGCGGATCCTTCTTCCGCCCCACCCGGACGCCCACCCAGGTAGAGATCCTGGAACGGCTCCAGGTGCTGCTCGCGCTCGTCGAGGGCTGGGTTGACCACGTCGTCGCCCAGGCCACCGCGCAATGGATGCCGAACGCCCCGCAGCTGGAGGAGATCGTGCATCGCCGTCGTGCCTCAGGCACGGCCGTCACAAGCGTGTTCACCGAGCTTCTCGGGCTCGACCTCCATCCCCGGCTGGTCAGGGACGCGAAGAATCTGTGGGCCGCGCTGCTGCACCACCGCGGTGCCGAGGGCCGCGACGCCGTTTGGGGCCACCCCGACATGCTGCCGACCGCGGCCCAACTGGCCGACCCGCTTCCCTTCGCGGCGGGCCAGCTCGCCGCGGCCGATGCCCCTGAGGACGACCTTGACGCCGAGCTGCGCAAGCTTCTGGGCGGGTAACATCCTTGACGCGCTACCCGTCCGGCGGCCAGACTGTGTGCCGAGAGTCCCGGTCGGGTCGGTTCGCAGGGGAAGGCGGACCGAAACGCCGGGACTCCGTCCTGTAACGGTGTGTCGGCGCGTTCGTGAGCGGTCGGCCACTACAGTGAACAGGTCGCCTGAGCGCACTCAGGCAACCCGAACAAGGAGGAAATATGGCTGAAGAGACCTTCGAGGGCTCGTTCTACTGCGTCAAGTGCAAGGAAAAGCGCGACGCCAAGGGCGACGTGGTCGTCAACGCCAAGGGCACCAAGATGGCTAAGGGCAAGTGCCCTGTGTGCGGCACCAACCTCAACCGAATCCTCGGCAAGGCCTGATCGAAAAGATCCTGAAAACGGGGCGGAGAGCTTTGGCTCGCCGCCCCGTTTGTTGCCCCTGACCCATCCGGCCGTGCACTCCCCTCGAGCCTGTTGCCACTGATTGTTCCGGGCCGCGAGGCACGAGCGCCCGTATCCGCGCCATACTGAGCCGAAGCGCGCCGTCGTGTCGAAGTGAAATCGATGAACCCGGCCCATAGGTGTTGTCCGAACCGACGAAGGTGTTGTCCGACGCCGCGTAGTTGTCGCGCGACGGACGCCGCTCCGGCAATGCTCCCGCCATGGCATCTATCGTCGTGCTCGGGTCCGAGCTCCGCGCGGGCCTCATCACGGCCGCCCTCAGTCGCGCAGGCTATTCCGCCCGCTGTCTCTCGCCGGAGCTCGCACACCGCTCCCCTGGGCACACGGCTGACGCGCTGGCGATCATGCTCTGGCCTCCTGGCATTCACCCCGCCGTCGAGGCCGAGCATCATGCGGGCGGCTCCGGCGCTCTCCACGCCTGGTGGGACGGCTCCTTCGCGGAGGTCGGACCGTTCGTCACACCGGGTGTGGGTCCCTGCCCCTTATGCCTCGGCGCGCGAGGTCCGCTCCCCCAACCTGGACACGACCCAGCCCTCGCCGCCTGGGTCGCCGCCACGGTGACGCTCACCGTCCACGGTCTGCTCACGCTGGGACGCACGACCCTGACCGGTGCGAGCCTCACCTGGGACACGAGACGGCCGGGCATCACCGCCCACGTCTGGCAACGTCGCGACGACTGCGCCGCGGCTGGCTGCACCTGAGGCCATCCGCCGCCGGCCCGGACGGAGACCGCCACTGCTGGTTGAGCCGGCGGAGGCACCCCGCGCTGGTTGAGCCGGACGTGGGCGCGTCCGACTGGCCGAGCCGGACGGCGGCGAAGCCGACCGCGACTCGTGTCGCGCCCGTACTGAGCCGGGCCGCAAGCGAAGCGCGGCGTCCGCGTCGAAACCAATGAACCCGCGCCCGGTTCGAGGACCCGGCCACAACACTCAAACCCTAACCAGACCGTTATTAAATCGTTACCTGACAAGGGATCGGAATGGGGAGCGCAAGCGAAAAAATGTCTGACCCGTTCTCTAGCGTGGTGTTCATGAAGGACACCGCACTCACCACCGCGAGGGAAGCCGCGCAGCGGCTCTCCGCTGCCGAGCACGGTCGTCGACGGTGTGAGGCCGGGAAGGTCGAAGCCCTGTGTGATCTGGCCGTCGCGTACAACCTGGACGATGAGGAGTTGTTCATCGACATCCTTGTCGACCAGCGGATCCAGATCGGCGGTACCGGCACGCCGCTGGTCTCAGAGATGGTGTCGCTGGAGATCGCCGCCCTTCTCGGTATCCCCGCCATACACGCCGCCACGGAGCTGTCGTCCGCGCTGGATCTGAAGTACCGGCACCCTCGGCTGTACGAAGCAGTGATCAACCTCGAGGTAGAGGTGGATCGGGCGGTGATGATGACCACCCGCTGCCGGGACCTTCACCCGATCCTGTTGGACGAGATCACCGACGCCTGGCTCCGCCAACAGCACAAGTTGACCTGGACGCAGGCCAAGAAACTCATCGACCGGCTCGTGATCCAGGCCGACCCCCCGCTTGCCGCGAAGAAGGAGACGGATGCCCGGTCACGGCGCGGGGTCTGGGTATGGGGTCTGAACGAAGGCGTGATGCAACCTCACCGGCGTCCTCGACGTCCTCGACGCCCGCTTCCTGGACGCCCGGCTCACCGAGCTGGCCGGGCTGATCGAGCCCCACTACCCGGGACTCACTATCGATCAGCGTCGGGCGAAAGCCGCTGGTGTCCTCGCGAACCCCGCCTACGCGCTCGCTCTCCTTCAGGAGGCCGCGCAGCCCGAGTTGCTGGACCAGAACACGATCGACCTACTCGGGAAGATCGTCAACAGTTGCGACTGGGTCCGCGCAGCCACCACAGCAACGCCGGCCGGCGGCACAGCTTGTGAGACGTCGATGGGCTCCTCTACGACGCCAAGCAGCACCGTGACACCAACCAGCACCGCGTCGCAGGCCGACACCGCGTTGCTGGCTGGCGCCGCGCCGCCGGCTACGAGCGGCGATCCTGACAGTGGGCAGTGGCAACTCACCGACCGAGACGTCCAACCCCGCTACATCGGACAACCGCTACCCGAGCATCTACGCGGGCGGCCCGGAAACGTTGAGCGGGGCCGGGCCCATCCCGACGGCACCCCCTGCACAGGACTCCTTGCCTGTCCCCACGCACCCGCATCGACAACGTCGACGTCTGCGGGGGTCATGCCGCGTAGTGGCAGCCACGAGCGTGTCCACGGTCTCGGAGAGGACTCCGCACGCGATCAGGCTCGAGGGATGGAGTATGCCCACGGGCCCGACTGTGACTGCCCAGACCAGCCCCGGACCCAACGACTCGACCCCCACGAATGCGCCGGACACCACTGCGGCACCATCCACGTACCCGTAGCGAAGCTCCGCCCCACCCTGGGGATCGCGGTCCACATCAACACCGACACCCTCGGACAATTGGATCCCGCCGCCAGAGTGGAGAAAGCCGGCACCCTCACCACCACCCTCCTCGCACACCTACTCCGCGAAGGCCACGACATCGACATCAAGGCGCAGCCCGTGATCGATCTCCCGAACCTCACACCCGCCGACGGGTATGTTCCATCCCAGACCATACGCCGCGGCCTGATCCTCGCGTTCCCGACAGAACCCTTCCCGTTCTCCCAACGAGACTCCCACGGCCTGGACCTGCATCACACCATCGCCTATCAGCCCGGGAAGCCCGGCCAGACAGCAGTGGAGAACCTCGCACCACTCAGTCGGAAGGTGCACAGGGCCAAGACCGCCGGGTATTGGGTGATGCACCAACCAGAACCCGGCAGGATCGAATGGCGCTCCCCACTCGGCTACCGCTACGACGTCACCCCCTTCGGCACCGAACGCTGCCAACCGATCCACATCGACCTCAACGACCACACCAGCGCCGCTGTCGCCTGACCCGGGCCGGGCGCTACCCGCGAAAGCACGTCTCAGACCACTGCTGGAGCCACACTCCACCGCAACGAGGGCCCAGCCACCGCCACGGGCAAGCCAGTGACAGCGGCTGCATAGCTACGCAAGCACAGACCGGGACCGTCGAAGATCCGGTCAGTCTCGTATGGCCCCGGCTGCAACGAGAAGCAGGTGAACCGACGTAGGTAGTAGTCGATCCAGAGGCCGTCGAAAGTCACCGGACACGCCGCGAACGCGCGCGGCCCAGGCAGCGATGCGACCCACTGCGCGAAGTCGGCCATAACTACGGGCGCCGGCAGGGGATCTGTCGTAGCTGCGGCCCACGCAGCGGGGTGCTCAGAAGTGAACCAAGCCAATGTCAACTCGTTAGGTGCAGCCCCAGGCAGCGGCTCAAAGACCGCCTCAAAGATACCGATCTCGGTCCCTCGGGCATCAACCGCGACAGAGGCAGACGAGCGCATGGAGTTCACTCCGGGGCAGGGGCCGTCGGTCTCGATGTCCGTTACGACGTAGGTCCACGTGTCGGCATACACCTGGCCATTCTGCATTAGTCGGCCGCGAGGACCGCGAGCACTCCGGCACCGTACTTGGCCACCTTGGAGGGGCCGATCCCGGGAAGGCGGAGCAGCGCGGCCTCATCGCGCGGGGCCGACTCCGCGATGGCTTGCAGCGTCGCGTCCGTGAAGACCACGAAGGCGGGCACCTTCGCCTCGTCGGCGGTTGCCTTCCGCCATGCCCGGAGGCGCTCGAAGAGCGCCTCGTCGTAGTCGACCTCGCAGTCGAGGTGACGGCTCAGCTTCCGCTCGGCCGCCGACTCCAACCGATTTCCGCACACCCGGCACGCACGCGACCGGGACGACGTGCGGGGCGCCGGCGGCTTGCCGACCGTCGCCGGGCCGGTGACCTGGTCGGCGATGAAACGCGAGCGCGTCGCCGACCCCCTCGACGCCGACCAACTGACCCGCAGCGCACGCTTGGCCCGGGTGAAGCCGACGTAGAGCAGCCGACGCTCCTCGGAAAGCGCCGGTTCCTCCTGGCTCAGCACGAACGGGATCATGCCCTCGCGGACGCCGACGATCGCCACGCCGTCCCACTCCAGGCCCTTGGCTGCGTGGAGGGTCGCGAGCGTGACCGCGGAGGCGACGGGGCTTGCCTGCCAGGAGGCACGCTCCTGCAGCCAGGCCGACGCCTCCGGCACCGACCAGTCCTCTCGACGGTCCTCCTCGTCCAGCACCATCGTGCGCAGCGCGGTCAGGGACTCCCACCGCTCCCGCTGCCGCCCCTGGCCCGACGGCGCCTCCGCCCGCCAGCCGAGGCCCTGCAGCACGCCGTCGACCGCCTCGTCGGCGGGTGTCTCCGGCGCACGCTCCGCCAGCCGACCCAGCTCGAGGATGGCCTGGCGCACCTCTGCCCGGTCGTAGAACCGCTCGGTCCCGCGCACCGTGTAGGGCACGCCCGCCTCGGTCAGTGCGGCCTCGAGTGCCGGCGACTGCGCGTTGATCCGGTACAGCACCGCCAACTCCTTCCACGGCGTTCCCGCCGCGTGCTGCGCGCGCAGCCAGACAGCGACGTCGGCCGCCTCCGTCGCCTCGTCCGCAGCCCCGTGGAAGGTCGGCGCGGGGCCGGAGGATCGCGTCGGTCTGAGCGCGCCCAGCCCGCCGGGTCGCACGCGCAGCACCTTGTTCGCCGACGCGAGCACCTCCGGGGTCGATCGGTAGTTGCGCACCAGCCGCACGGTGCGGGCATCCCGGTGCTCGCCCGCGAAGCCGCGCAAATACGCGGCGTCGGCGCCCGCGAACGAATGGATGGCCTGGTTCGGGTCGCCGACGACGCACACGTCGTCGCGACCGTCGACCCAGAGCGAGATGAGCTTGTGCTGCAGCGCGGAGACGTCCTGGTACTCGTCGACGACGAAGTGGCGGTAGGTGCCGCGGATGGTATCCGCGATCTCGGGATGCTCGGCCAGCAGCACCGCGTTGCACATGAGGATGTCGGTGAAGTCGACGCTGCCCTCGGTCAGCTTCAACTTCTCGTACTGCGCCATCACGGCCGCCACCTGCGAGGGCGTCGCCCCTGCGACGGAGCGGGCGCCGGCAACCTCTGGATAGCGGGCGGCCGACACGTTGCTGGTCTTCGCCCACGAGATCTCGGAACCGAGATCCCGGATAAGGGCCTGATCCGAACTCGCCAGGACCTGGTGGGTGGCGCGCGCGACGAGCCCGAACGTGTTCTCCGCGACCCGGGGGAACTCGACGCCGTAAGCCTGTGGCCAGAAGAACTGACACTGCCGCAGCGCCGCGGAATGAATGGTCCGCGCCTGCGCCGCCCGAACGCCGAGGCCCGCGAGCCGGCTGCGCATCTCTCCTGCAGCGCGGGTGGTGAACGTGACGGCGAGAGTCGCGGAGGCTTGATAACGCCCGGTGGCCACCGCGTAGGCCACCCGGTGCGTGATCGCCCTCGTCTTGCCCGTGCCCGCGCCCGCGAGCACGACGACGGGCGCATCCAACAACGTCGCGACCTCCCGCTGCTCGGGGTCCAGCGCATCAAGGATCAACTCACTCACGCCCGCCATTGTGGCGGGCGCCACCGACAAACCCGAACCACCGGCCGGGAAGTTTTGTCTGAAGGGGCAGATAGGGTTGCCCCGACGTCGGAGGAGGTGATCGGACATGGCGCTTGATGTGATACTCGCCCACCACTGGTCGACCCTGCTCGACGAACTCGCCGACCGCCTCCGCACGCTGCACACCGACCCGTTCACGCGCGGCCGGGTGATCGTGTCCTCGCGTGCCACCGGCCGCGTCGTCAGCCAGGAGGTCGCCCAGCGGCTGGGCATCTCGGCGGGCATCTCCTACGTGACGCTGCGCGACCTCGCCAGGGAGCTTGCCGACGGCGCGGGCGTCGGACGCGACCTCTCCCGCTGGCGGGGCACCCCGCTCGATCTCGCCACCTGGGAAGCGGTCGGCGCGCTCGCTGAGGAGTTCCCCGCGCTGGCGCATGCGGCCAACCCCGAGCGCCCGGGTGGGCGCCGCGCCGTCTCCACCCGTCTCGCGCGCCTCCAGCGCTGGTATCTCGACCACGCACCGGACCTGCTCCAGACCTGGCTCGATGGCGCGGACGACGGACCTGGCGGCGTCGACCTGCCCGAGCACCTCGCCTGGCAGCCGGAACTGGTCAGGGCCACGGCGCTCGCGCTCGAGGTCGACCCCACGGAGACGCTCGCCGCCCTCGCCGACGCCGCTCGGCGCGACACGACGCCCACTTTGGTGTTCGCGGTGGACGAGGTGACCGCGGGCGACCGGACGCTGCTGCAGGCCCTGGCCGAGGGTGTCGGCCTCGTGGCGCTGCAACCGGTCGGCGCCCGGCACGCCGGTTGGGTAGAACCGCTGGGGGGTAGCGTCCACGACGCCCTTGACCTCCCCTCTCCCCCGCCGACGGTCGCGATCCACGACTCGCATGGCCCCGCGCGACAGGTCGAGGTGCTCCGCGACGAGCTGACCCGGGCCTTCGTCGCGGACGAGACCTTGGAGCCGCGCGACGTCCTGATCGTGTGCCCACGGCCGGAGCGCTACGCCCACCTCCTGGACGCCGCGTTCGCTCCCGGCGGCGCACACCCGGGCCGGACGCTCCGCGTGCAGCCGGTCGGAGGCCAGGACACGAACGACGTCCTCGACGCCGTGGTGGCGCTTCTGCGGCTCGGCGACGGGCGCGCCACCTCCAGCGGGCTGCTCGAACTCCTCCTCAGCCCACCGCTCGCGCATCGGTGGGGCTTCGCGGACCGCGAGACGGTGACCGAGCTCATCGCCGCCGCGGGCATCCGATGGGGGCTTGACGCCCAGCACCGCGCCTCCTTCGATCTGGGCGACGTCGCACAGAACACGTGGATGCGCGGGCTCGACCGGCTGCTGGTCGGCCTGGCCGTCTCGCCAACCACCGATTCTGGCCTCGGCCTGACGGGAACCGACGCCGTCGGCTCGTCCGATCTCTCGACCGTGGGCGCACTCAGCGAGGTACTGAGCCGAATCCGTCGGCTGGTCGCGACCACCGCGGCACCCGCGACCGTGCCCGAGTGGGCGGCGCGCACCCGCGGGCTGCTGACCGACCTCGTCGGGGTGGGCTGGGACGACCAGTGGCAGCTGTTCGGCCTGACGCGGTTGCTGGCCGGGCTGCAGCGCGACCACCTAGGCGGCGAGACGACCCTCACGCGGCACGAGTTCGCGCACCTCCTCGCCGACGCGGGGCGCCGCCTCGGCTCGCGGGTCGCCGCAGGTAACGGGTCGCTGATGGTGGCCCGGCTCGGCGAGCTGTCGCACGTGGGGTTCCGCCTCGTCGCCTTGCTCGGCGTCACCGACGACGCGGTCCCCGGCCGCGGCGGCTCCGTCGCCGACGCCGTCGACCTGGGGGAGGCCGCACCGGACGAGCGCGCGCGGCGCCAGGCCCAGCTATTCGCCCACGCCTCCGCCGCGGAGAAGCTGCTCGTGGTGCGGCAGCGGTTCAGCTCGCATACCAACGACGAGGTCGCGCCGCCCGCGGCCATCGACTGGCTGGTTGAACGGCTAGGCGTCGAGGCCGACGTGCGGACGCATCCGTCGACGGCGACGGCAGACGCCAACTTCATCAAGCCCGCAAGCTTCGACACGCGGGCGCTCCGTGGCGCGCGGGCTCGGCGCGGCGCCGGCGGCACGGTCGGCAGAATCGCCCGGCGGCGCGACCAGGCAAGGCGCCGCCCCGTCGGTGCGATCCCGGCGCAGGTGACCCTTACGCAGCTGGAGCGCTTCCTCGCCGACCCTGCCAAGGCGTTTCTCCGCTCGGTGGCCGGTATCCCGCTCTACCAGTCGGCGGCTGTGCAGGACGAGCTACCGCTCGACCTGGTCGGACTGGAGAAATGGAAGGTGGTCACGGCGCTGGTGGGCTCGCTGCAGTCGGGTGCGACGCTGCAGTCGGTGATCGACCGCTTCCAGAGTCGCGAGGAACTACCGCCCGGGCTCCTCGGCAAGGTCGCGTTCGACGAGGCGAAGGCCGACGCCGTCCGCCTGTGGAACGAGGCGGGGCCGCGGTGGCAGCGTCCGATCACGGACCACGCCGTCGACATCGAGGTGGACATCCCGCCCCTCGGCCGGGTACGCGTCGTCGACTCCGTGCGCTGCCGCGGCGGCGAAGCCTTGACCGTCACCGCGAGCAAGGGAGCGAGCAGACTCGTGCGGCCCTGGCTTGAGGCGCTGGCGCTAACCGCGTTGGGCCTGCCCACCACCGGGCGCGCGGTGCGCTTCGGGAGGCTCCCCAACACCTATGAAGACCAGGTATTGGCCACCGGCGTCGGCGAGCCGGACCGTGAGGCGGCACGGGCACGGCTGTCGGCGGTCATGCGCGCCTACGCGCTCGGGCAGCACCGCCTGCTGCCCGTGCCCCTCACACCCGCGATCGCCTACGCCGATGCCCAGGCCGCCGGGACCTTCCGGCAGGCAGACTGGACCGGACCCACCGACTGGACGACCAGGGTGTGGCCCGGCATGGAGGACTCGTGGCGCCTGTTCTTCGACGACGACCTGAACGAACTCTTCGTCGATGCCCCGCTCGCCGAGGACCCACAGGGCACGTCGGCCTTCGAGGCCTGGGCGCTCGCGCTGTACGGGAACATGCAGGGGGTCGCCGATGAGTGATTTCGACCTTGCGGGTCCGCTGCCGACGGAGACGACGCTGCTTGAGGCCAGCGCAGGCACCGGCAAGACCTACGCGATCGCCGCGCTGACCACGCGTTACCTCGCGGAGGCTGCGTTCGACGTCTCGGATCTCCTCCTGATCACCTTCGGAAACCACGCCGCGGGCGAGCTACGCAGCCGCGTGTTCGGCCGCCTCCGCGAGACGCTGCGCGGCCTCGATCTCGTCGCCGCCGGCGAGCCCCTCCCCGAGCCGGACCCCATCGTCGACCTGCTATCCGGCGTCGACGGCGCCCGCGCCCGACTCGCCGACGCCATCGCCCGCTTCACCGAGGCGACCATCGACACCACACACGGGTTCTGCCAGACGATGCTGCGCGAGCTCGGCGTCCTCGGCGACTGGGACCCCACAGAGACCGTCGGGCCGGACCCGGAGTGCCTGGCCCGCGAGTGCGCCGCAGACACGTACCTTCGTCTGTTCCGTGCCCAGGCCGATCCGCCGCTTTCCCCGCGGCAGGGCCTTCACATCGGCATCGCCGCAGCCACCACCACGTTGCCGCTCCTGCCGCACGACGGCCCCCATCACGAGTTCGCCGCCTCAGTGCGCGACGTGTACGAGCGCAGGAAGCGCACGGAAGGGCTCTGCACGTTCGACGACATCACCACGCGCCTGCGCCGCGCGCTCGCCGACAAGTCCATCCGCGACCTGGTCCGCTCCCGGCTGCGCGAGCGTTTCCCCGTTGTCCTCGTGGACGAGTTCCAGGACACCGATCCGGACCAATGGGAGATCATCGAGAACGCATTCGTCGCGCCCGGCCGTCCCACGGTCCTGATCGGCGATCCGAAGCAGTCCATTTACGGCTTCCGCGGCGCGGACCTGAACAGCTATCTGGCAGCGCGGCGCGCGGCGACCGTGTCGACGCTCGGCACCAACCATCGCTCGGACGGCCCGCTGGTGCAGGGCATCGTCGATCTGTTCTCGGGCGTGACCATGGGTGCGGACGAGGTGGTCGTCGGGCCTGTCGGGGCGAAGCACGAGACCGCACGGCTGGACGTGCCCGGAAGCGCCCGTGTGTGGCTGCGGCGCGCAAGCGGCCTCAGCGGGTCGGCAGATGAGGCCATAGCGAAGGACGTCATCCTGCAGATCCAGCTGCTGCTCGCCCACGAAGTGAAGCTCAGCGATATCGCGGTCCTCATGCGCACGGGGCGCCGGGCCCAGCAGTTGCGCGCTGCTCTCACCGAGGCCGGCCTGCCGGCGGTGCTGACCGGCAGCCAGGCCGTCTGGCGACAGCCGGCGGCCACGCACTGGCTGACGCTGTTGACAGCGCTGGCCGACCCCCGCCAGGCGAACATCCGCCTGGCCTCGCTGACACCGCTGATCGGCTCGGAGTTCGCCACGCTCCTGCACGACGGCGGCCCCGAGCCTGCGCGCGTCAGCACCCTGCTCCGGGAGCTCGCCGTAGCCTTCGGCAAGGGCGGCGCCGGGGCGGTGCTCACCCATCTCCGCGCCGCCGAGCGCCTTGAGGAGCGGCTGCTGAGCGAGCCCGACGGCGACCGCCTCCTCGCAGACACCGCGCACCTGGCCGAGCTCCTCGACGCCCGAGGCGGCTCCCTCAGCGCGTTGACGGCGCTGCTCACGGAGCGCGCCTCCGGCCCGGACGACGACGATGCCATCCGCGTGGCGACGGACGCGCCATCCATCCGCGTGATGACCATGCACGCCGCGAAGGGCTTGGAGTTCCCCATCGTGCTGTTGCCCGAGACCGACGGCACCGCGCCGCGGCGGTCGCGGCCATTCACCCTGATTGAGGAGGGTCGCCGCCACCTCTACATCGGCCCCCCGCCGGACTGGCGCGACGACGTGACGAAGGACCTGAATCAGCAGTCGCTCGCCGAGGAGCTGCGGCTGCTCTATGTCGGCTTCACCCGGGCGAAGCACCTAGCCATCGCCTGGCACGTCGACCGCGCCAACAGCACCACGACGCGCAGCCCACTCACGCACCTGCTTGCTCGCCGCGGCTGGAAGCCGAAGCGGCCCTACTCGACGCTGACCTGGCCGTCAGGCCTTGTGTGGGACTCGCGGTTCGCCGACGCGCCCCCGCCTGCCCCGTGGGCCGGCCCCGCGGGGCAGGCGCCTCCGGAGATGAGGGCCGAGGCGTTCGACCGCATCATCGACCAGACGTGGCGCCGAACCTCCTACTCGGGCCTGACCGCCGGGCTCCACGACGCCCCCGCGGGAACGGTCGCCGACGAGCCGGAGTCCCTCGGTTTCGACACGCCGCTGGTCGATCCGGTGTCGGTCCTTGGAACCCGAGACTCCCGGCGCGAAGCGCCCGGGTCCATGTCGAAAGGTCCGGCGCGTATTTCTGGACTCGACCGCAGCTCCCCGATGGCGGATCTCCCTGCGGGCGCGGGCTTTGGCACCCTCGTCCACGCCGTGCTCGAACGTCTCGACTGGGCGCCGGACGCCGTGGAGGCGCAGGCACCCGTGCTGGTCGCCGAGCTTGCGCCTGAGCTCGGTCTCACGAAGTCCGAGGCCGCTCAACTCGCCGCCGCACTCGTCGACGTCTGCCGCACGCCGCTGCTCCCGGTCTCCGACCTCGCCCTGACCGACCTGCCTGTGACCGACCGGCTCCCGGAACTCGACTTCGACCTCCCCCTCGCCGACGCCGGTGCCCCGGCGACACTCACCGACCTCGCCGACCTGATGGCCGCCTGGCTGCCCGCCGACGACCTGCTCGCGCCCTACCCGGCGAGGCTGCGCGCGTCGGAGGCCGCCGACGCCGTCCTCAACGGCTTCTTGACCGGCTCGATCGATGCGGTCCTCCGGCTACCGGACGAGCGCTACGTCGTCGTGGACTACAAGACCAACCGCCTGGCCCCCAGCGCGGCCGACGACCTGACGCTCGCCCACTACGCGCCGTCTCCGATGGCCGAGGCCATGATGGCAGCGCACTATCCGCTGCAGGCGATGCTGTACTGCGTGGCACTGCACCGCTTCCTCGGCAGCCGACTCCTCGGCTACGATCCGGCGCGGCACCTGGGCGGTGTCGGCTACCTGTTCGTCCGCGGTATGGCAGGGGCGGCCACCCCGATCGTCGACGGCACCAGCTGCGGCATCTTCGGCTGGTTCCCGCCCGCAGGCCTCACTGTCGCCGCATCCGAGCTCCTGGGAGGCCGTCGTGCGTGAGCGCCCCATCGCCGCCACTGGCGTCCTCGCCGCGTTCTGCGACGCGAACCTGCTGAGCCTCGTCGACTTCCACCTCGCGCGCCGCGTTGGTGACCTCGCGGGCGAGGCGAACCCCACCGTCCATCTCGCGTTCGCGCTCGCGGTGCGCGAGCTGCGGCTGGGATCTGTCTGCGTCGACCTCGCGACCGCCGCCGCCGAGCTCCGCCCCGAGGTCGACGGCGAGGACGACGTGGACGTCGCCGCCCTCCCCTGGCCGGAACCGTCGGCGTGGCTCGCGGCTGTGGCGGCGTCTCCCGCGGTCGCGGGACCCGACGGGGAGGGGCGTGCCTTTCGGCTGGACGGATCGCTGCTGTATCTCGACCGGTACTGGAGGCAGGAGCGTCGGCTTGCCCACCTGCTTCGCGTCCGCAGCGACGCGGCGCCCGGTGAACCCCTCCCTCTCCCCGAGCTGCCCACGCAGTTCGACGACCACCAGCGCGCGGCGGTCACCGCGGCCCTCGCACACACGACCACGGTCATCACCGGCGGCCCGGGCACCGGCAAGACCACCATCGTCACCGAGCTCCTGACCGCGCTTGCCCCGTCTTCACCGCGCGTGGCGCTGTGCGCGCCGACAGGCAAGGCAGCCGCTCGGCTGCTCACCACTGTCAGGGGCGCTGGCGGCGCGACGTGGGGAGGCACCCTGCACAAGCTGCTGGGGCTTCGGCCTCGCTCCGCGGAGACGGAGTTCGGGCCGGACAATCCGCTGCCGTTCGACGTCGTGGTTGTCGACGAAACGTCGATGGTGTCCCTGGAGCTGATGGCGCTGCTGCTCGGCGCCCTTTCCCCTGAGACGCGCCTGATCCTGCTGGGAGACCCGCACCAGCTGAGGTCTGTCGAGGCCGGAGCGGTCCTCGCCGACATCGAGGCCGCCGACGACCTCGTCCACGCGCCGGGCGGCGCCATCGCCCGCCTGGTGCACAACTACCGCTCCAACCCCCAGATCAACGCCTTCGCGTCCGCCATCCTCGCCGGCGACGAGGCCGCGGCGCGCGCCGCCGTCGACACGGGTCCGGCGATCGAGCTGATCAGCTTCGACGGCGAAACGGACCCCGCGCAGCTCGCCACGGTCCAGGCTGACGCGCTCGACATCGCCGAGGGCGTCCGTGCCTACGCGCTCGCCGGCGACGGTGTGCGCGCAAACGCCTGGTTGGGCCGGCACCGCATCCTGTGCGGCCATCGCGAGGGACCGTTCGGCGTCGCACACTGGGCGCGCTCCGTGCGCGGCTGGCTGGCGGGCAGGCTCCCCGCCTACGGCTTCGATGGCCGCGCCTACATCGGTCAGCCGCTGCTCATCCAGCACAACAGCGACCTGTTCAGCAACGGTGACACCGCCGTGGTCGTCGCCGGACCCGGAGGGCGCGCCGCTGGCGGCCGTCGACCGTCCCGACGGCCTCCTCACGGTCTCTCCCGCGCTGCTCGATGACGCCGCGGATCTGCATGCGATGACGATCCACAAGTCGCAGGGAAGCCAGTTCGACCGCGTGTCCGTCGTTCTTCCGCCGCCCGGGTCGCCGCTACTGACCCGCGAGCTGCTGTACACGGCCGTGACGCGCGCCCACGAGGGCGTGCGCCTCTATGGTTCGTGGGAGGCGCTGGCCGCGGCGATCCGCACTCCGGCTCGTCGCGCCAGCGGTTTGGGGCTCAGCCCTGCTGCGCCCTGGTGACCAGCTCCTCAATTTCTGCCCGCGGCAGCGGGAAGCCATCCAGGCGGCCGACGGGGAAGTTGCCGAGAACGGTGATGAGGGTGGTGTCCCCGCCGAACTTCGCGTCGATCGCCGCCTGGAGATCCGCGCCGACGACGGGGTCCTTCAGCAGCTCCTCGAACGAGGAGTTCATCGAGACCGGCAGCACCACGGCATCGCCCCCGAGGGTCACTGTCGTCCGGGCGCGCAGGTCGCGGCTGGATGCGCCCACCTCGACGACGTACTCGCCGCCCTCGAGGATCCAGCGGTCGACCCGCACGTCCCAGTAGGTCAGCTCGGAGCGGCGGAGCGTCAGGACGACGTCCTTGGTCTCTCCGGCCTCCAATGGAACGCTCGCGAACGCCTTCAGCTCGCGCGGCGGCCGCTGCACCGAGGATTCCGGCAGCGATGTGTAGGCCTGCACGACCTCGCGGCCCGCGACCGATCCCGTGTTCGTCACAGGAACCGTCACGACGACGTCGCCGTTCTCGGCGACCTCGGCCGAGGCGTCGCCATACGCAAACGTCGTGTAGGAGAGGCCGTGACCGAAGGGATAGGTGACATCGAGGCCTCGCTCGTCGTACCAGCGGTAGCCGACGAGCAGGCCCTCGCCGTAGCGCACGTGGCCGTGCTCGCCCGGGAAGTTGCCGTAGGCCGGGGTGTCCTCGAGGCGCTGCGGGATGGTCTCCGCGAGGCGACCCGATGGGTTGACGACGCCGTACAGTACGTCGGCCGTGCCGCCGCCCCCGGCTTGACCGAGCAGCCATGCCTCGAGGATCGCGGGCACCTTCTCGACGAACGGCAGCGCGACGACACCGCCGTTGGACAGCACCACCACGACGTTGGCGTTCGCGGCGACGACCGCGTCGAGTAGCTCCAGCTGCGCCGCGGGCAGGTCGATGTGGGTGCGGTCGAAGCCTTCGGACTCCTCCACGGCCGGCACGCCGAGGAAGACCACGACCACGTCAGCGGAGCCCGCGACGGTGACGGCCTCGTCGCGCAGCGCGGCCGCATCGCCCACGCCGTCGATCGAGAATCCTGCGGCATAGGCGACGTCGGTCGCCGCGAGCGCGCGGATCTCGCCCAGCGCCGTGTCCACCCGGGTCGGGTTGATCTTCGACGACCCTGCACCCTGGAACCGCGGGACCTCGGCGAACTCGCCGATCACGGCGACGCGCGCGTCCCGCGCGAGCGGCAGGATGGCGTCGTCGTTCTTCAACAGGACGATGGAGCGCCCCGCCGCCTCGCGGGCGAGCGCGTGGTGCGTGTCGACGTCGAGCGGGCCGTCGATCTTCGGGCGGGCCTTGGCCTTCGCCACCAGGTCGAGGAAGCGGTCGACGACGGTGTCCAGCGCGGACTCGTCCAGCCTTCCCTCGCGCACCGCAGCGACGACCTGTGTGTCTGTCCGACCGCCGCTGCCCGGCATCTCGAGGTCCATGCCTGCCTTCACGCCCTCGACGCGATCATTGACGGCGCCCCAGTCCGACACGACGAGGCCCTCGTACCCCCACTCCCCGCGCAGCACGTCGGTGAGCAACCACGGATCCTCGGAGGTGTACACGCCGTTGAGCCGGTTGTATGAGCACATCACGGTCCACGGCTGCGCGTCGGTGATCACCCGCTGGAACCCGCGCAGGTAGATCTCGCGCAGGGTGCGGGGGTCGACGTCGCTGGACACCCGGAGGCGATCGGTCTCCTGATTGTTGGCGGCGTAGTGCTTCAGCGACGAGCCGACGCCCTTCGACTCGATGCCGCGGACCAGGCCGGTGCCCATCGCTCCTGAGACGATCGGATCCTCGGACATGTACTCGAAGTTGCGTCCGCACAGCGGCGAGCGCTTGATGTTGATGCCGGGGCCGAGGATCACCGCGACGTCCTCGATGGCCGACTCGACGCCGAGGGCCTCGCCGACGCGCTCCGCGAGCTCGGGATCCCAGCTGGCGCTGAGCCCGACGGCGGGTGGGAAGCAGGTGGCGGGGACACTCTCGGCGAGCCCCAGGTGGTCGGTCGCACCGCCCTGCTTGCGGAGCCCGTGCGGGCCGTCGGTCAACATCATCGAAGAGATGCCGACGCGGTCGACCGCCTTCGTGGTCCAGAAATCGGCGCCGCTCGTCAGCGACGCCTTCTCCTCGAGAGTGAGCGATGCCCTCTCTGCGAGCATTCGGTCCGAGGAACGGGGATCGGTCACAGTGGGACTCCTTCGTCGCGCGACACGCCCTCAACTTTTTCGTGAGAACGCTTGTGCGAGAAACCATAGCAGTCTAGGTTTTCACCTCAGGAAACCTGAGCGGGTCTGGGTTTCCAGCGAACTAGGGGTTGTCGGACGCTCCGGCTCATCGCTCGAGTACGGCGTCAGCGCGACACCCTTCAACAGACGAAGGAGTCACCCGACCATGGCGCACATCTCAGCGGGCGCGGCCGCGGCGGATCACGCGTTCCCAGAACCGACCGAGGCAGCGGACAAGAAGTATTCCCTCTGGCTCATCATCTTCCAGTTCTTCTTCTTCATCGCCCTGCTGGGACCGGCAATCGTCGGCATCGGCGTGAAGGTCACCGCGCTGCAGGAGGCAGGCGCGATCGTCGCCGTCGTCCCTGGATCCTCGTCGGCACCGTGATCATGACGGTCGGTCTCGCCGTCATGGCCGCCGGAGCGACCTTGACCATGGCGAGGCTGGTCGATCGCACAGCTCGGCGCGAACATGGCGCTGGCGCCCTTCATCGCCACCATCGCCGACCAGGTGCCGAGGTTCCAGCGCGGCAAGGTCACGGCTCTGCTGGGCATCGCTCAGAACGCTGGCATCGTCGGCGGCGTCTACGTCGCCAGCTGGTTCGGCTCGAGCCTGATTCTGATGTTCGTCCTGCCCGCGGTCATCGCCATCGTGGTCGCGATCGTGTTCTGCCTCGTGCTGCCCGACAAGGTGCTGCCCGCGAAGCCGCCGGCCATGACGCTGCGCGACTGGGCGGAGACCTTCTGGGTGAACCCGGCGAAGCACCCCGACTTCTCGATGGCCTGGTGGTCGCGCTTCCTGATCACCTTCGCGAGCTTCGGGTTCACCACCTTCCGCTTCGCGTACATGGGCCACCATCTCAACGTCCCCACCGCGGAGATCCCGGCCCTCATCGCCAACACGACGCTGGTCTACACCGCCGCGTTGATGATCACAGCGTGGATCGCGGGCATGTTGTCGGACCGCCTCGGCCGACGCAAGGTCTTCGTCTGGATCTCGACGGCCGTCTTCGCTCTGGGCACCTACATGCTGATCCACATCGAGAGCGTGACGCACTACTATCTCCTCGAGATCCTCCTGGGCGCGGCCTGGGGCGTCTACATCGGCGTCGACCTGGCGCTGGTCGTCGATGTCCTCCCGAACCCCGACGACGCCGGTAAGGACCTAGGCGTGTTCAACATCGCCAACGCCCTCCCGCAGACCTTTGCCCCGATGATCGGCGGCATCGTGCTGGCTGCGACCGGCGGAGCGGACGGCGGCGACTACACGGTGTGGTTCACGATCTGTGCCGTCGCATGTCTGATCGGCGCAGTGGTAGTCATACCCATCAAAAAAGTTAAGTAAGTCCGTCGCGAGACCGGGCTGGAACTCTAGGCAAGCACTGATCAGTGGTTTCCTCAAGTTCCGGTCCGGTTTCGCGGTTTGGGTAGGGTGATCACCATGAGTGCGCGCGGCCCGTATGCCAAGGGGGAGGCGAAGCGGAAGGAGATCCTCCGCGTCGCCCTTGAGGTCGTCGCGGAGATGGGGTGTCGCAGCGCCTCGAACCGGGAGATCGCGCGCCGTTCCGGGCTCAGTCAGGCCGGGCTCGCGCACTATTTCGGCTCCCGCGAGGAGTTGTACATGGCGCTCTTGCGGTCGCGAGACGAACGGGACACCGCCGAGTTCTGGAACCCGCAGCCCAACATCGAGGGGTTCCTTGCCCTGATCGACCACAACACGCAGGTTCCGGGGCTTGTGCAGCTCTACATCGAGTTCTCGGCAGAGGCCAGCATCGGGCTGCACCCCGCTCACGGATTCTTCACTGAGCGCTATGACTGGGTCCGACGCAACATCGCTCAGGCGGTGCGCGACGCGCAAGCTACGGGGTCGTCGGCCCTGGCGCCGATCCCGACGAGGTGGGTGCGCTCCTGGTCGCGGCCGCCGACGGCCTTCAGCAGCAGTGGCTGCTCGACCGCTCGATCGACATGGCGGGGCAGCTACGCCGCCTCTGGGACGGCATCGTCGCGCATTCGCACCGGGTAGCGCTCACCTCACCGTGAATGCGACGCGTTGCGTCCACGGGTCTCGGCTGGACCTTCCGAGGCGCAGCTCGAACGCGCCGGGCTCGACGACCCGCTCCCCCTTCGCGTCCACGATGGCGAGATCCCTCACCGGAATCTCCAGCGCGACGCGCTTCTCTTCCCCCGCAGCCAGGTCGACCTGCAGGTAGCCCTTGAGCTCCTGGTCCGCCCAGCTGACCGAGGTGACCCGGTCGCTGACGTAGGCCTGCACGGTCTCCCTCACCGGGCGCTCCCCGAC
Source organism: Tessaracoccus sp. (assembly GCF_016714275.1). Classification (GTDB taxonomy): domain Bacteria; phylum Actinomycetota; class Actinomycetes; order Propionibacteriales; family Propionibacteriaceae; genus Arachnia. Next base: position 303,698 of record NZ_JADJNP010000002.1, read on the forward strand.
GTTGTGCAGCGTCAGCTTCGCGCGCAGCACGCCGTCGACGGCGACGCTCTCCTCGGCCAGGCGCACGTCCGAGTACTCGACCCAGGTGAGGAGAGACCCTCGCCGAAGGCGAACGCCGGCGCCTGCGTGAGGTCGGCATAGCGGTCGCCGTGCTGGCCGCGGATCTGGTTGTAGTAGGTGGGCTGCTGCCCGGCGTGGCGCGCGAAGGAGATCGGCAGCCGCCCCGACGGCTCGATCAGGCCCAGCAGCAGCTCGGCGAGCGCGCGGCCGCCCTGCATGCCCGGGTTGGCCGCCCAGATGATCGCTCCGGCTTCGAGCGCCGATTGCGGAAGCACGAGCGGCTGGACGCCAGCAGCACCACGATGAGCGGCGTGCCGGTTGCGGCAAGCGCGTCCAACAACGCGACCTGGCCGCCGATCAGGTCGAGCGTCGCAGTGGAGCGGCCCTCTCCGACGAGTTCGATGCGGTCGCCTACCACCGCGACGACGTAGTCGGCTCGCTCCGCGTCCGCCACGGCATCGGCGATGAGGGCGGCGTCCGGTTCACTCGGCACGACCAGCGGCGGTCGCGGCTGGCCGTCGGGGAAGTAGTCGCCGTCGGGGTGCGCGCCATGCGTGAGGATCTCGGCTCCGGGAGCGTGGGTCACCGACCAGTTCGCGGGCACCTGAGCGCGGATCCCGTTGAGCACGGTGGTGATCATGTCGCGGGGTTGGCCGTCGAGCCAGCCGGCCTGACCGGAGCCTCCGGCCCAGTCGCCCAGCTGGGTCTGGGCATCGTCGGCGAGCGGGCCGACGACCGCGATGCGGCGCGGAGCCCGGTCGCCTTCGGCCGCGCGGCGGAGCGGTCGGCCGTGTATCCGCCGGCCAGCGGCAGCAGCCCTTCCTCGTTGCGGAGCAGTACCAGCGAACGGCGCGCGGCCTCCATGTTGAGCCGGGCGTGCGCGGCCGAGCCGATGGCCGTCTCGATGCGTTCCTGATTGGGGCGGCGGGGGTTCTCGAACAGGCCGAGCTCGAACTTCACCGTGAGGATTCGCGAGACCGCGGCGTCGAGGTCCGTCTCCTCCAGCAGCCCGTCGAGGATCGCGTCGAGCGCCCCTGGAAGAAGCCAGGCGTGGTCATGACCATGTCGTTGCCGGCCTTGACGGCCGCGGCGGCGGCGTGCGCATAGTCGGGCTGCACCTGCTGCTCCCAGACCATGCGGCCGACGTTGTCCCAGTCGGTGATCAAGGTTCCGGTGTAACCCCACTCCCCGCGCGGGACGTCGGAGAGCAGCCATTCGTTGATGGTCACCGGCACGCCGTCGATCGTCTGATAGCCCAGCATGAACGTACGGCAGCCCTCGCGAGCGACGCGCTCGAAGGGCGGCAGGAACCAGGAACGGAGCTTGCGGTGCGAGATGTCGGCCTCGCTGGCGTCGCGCCCGCCCTGGGTCTCGGAGTAACCGGCGAAGTGCTTCGCGGTGGCGAGGATGGCCGTCTCGTCGGTCAGGCCCTTGCCTTGGTAGCCCTTGACCATCGCGGAGGCGAGTTCGCCGATCAGCATGGGATCCTCGCCGAAGGTCTCGCCGACACGACCCCACCGGAGGTCCCGCGCGATGCAGAGCACGGGCGAGAAGGTCCAGTGAATGCCGGTGGCCGCGGCCTCGACGGCGGTCGCCCTTGCGACACGCTGAAGGAGCTTCGCGTCCCACGACGCGGCCATGCCGAGCTGCGTCGGAAAGATCGTGGCGCCCTCCCAGAAGGAGTGGCCGTGAATGCAGTCCTCGCCCACGATCAGGGGGATGCGCAGACGCGTCTGCTCGGTCAGGTCGTGGGCCCGCAGCACGCGCTCCGGCGACGTGTGCAGAATGGAGCCGACGTGCACGCGCAGAACCTGATCGTCCAGATTCTCCCGTGCGTCGAGCTGCATCATCTGCCCGACCTTCTCCTCGACGGTCATCCGACCAAGCAGGTCGGCGACGCGTCGGGCGACGGGCAGGCTGGAGTCCTGGTAGGGCGCGGTCATAGTTCCATCCTCGCACACCCGGACCGCTAAAACCTGAGGTGCTTCGGTTTTCTGTCGCGCCCGCTGAGACGTCCGGGCCGAAACTTTGACGGCCTATGGTTTTCAGGCATACTCCGACACGACCCCGCGCGGCCGAAGACGATCCGCGCCCCTGCTGCCACATTGGAGTGCACATGACGGACACCGCAGCCCCCGACTCCACTCACGTTCCCTCATGGGCCGGCCCCGAGACCGAGGAGCGCGTGGAGGCCCTGCTCGGCCAGATGACCATCGACGAGAAGATCGCTTACGTCACCGGTGAGGTCAACTGGAACTACGGCTTCTACGCCCGCGCGCTCGAGCGTCTCGGCCTGCCCGCCATCCAGATGGCAGACGGCCCCGCGGGCGTGCGGATCAACAAGGGCGACGTCCATGCCGGCACCGCGACAATGCTCCCGGCCCCCATCGCGCTCGCCGCGACGTGGGACCCCGAGAATGCGCATGAGTACGGCAGCATCATCGGCGCCGAGTGCCACGCCACCGACCACAACGTCTCGCTCGGCCCCGCCGTCGACATCGCGCGCGTGCCCGTGGGCGGCCGCACCTTCGAGTCCTACGGCGAGGATCCCGTCCTGACCTCGCGCATCGGCGTCGCCTTCGTCCAGGGCGTCCAGTCCCACGGCGTGCAGGCCTGCGCCAAGCACTACGCCATCAACAACCAGGAGGATCACCGCTCCAGCGTCAACGCCGTCATCGACGAGCGCACGATGCACGAGCTATATCTGCCGTCGTTCGAGGCCCTGATCCAGGAGGGCGAGGTCGCCTCCATGATGGCGTCCTTCAACCGCATCAACGGCGAGTTCGCCTGCGACAACGCCACACTGCTGCGCGACATCCTGCGCGACCGCTTCGGCTTCCGCGGCTGGATCATGAGCGACTACGGTGCCAACCATTCCACCGCGACGGCTGCGAACGCGGGCCTCGACCAGGAGCAGCCCGGCGAGGGCCACTGGGGCGGACAGCTCTGGCACGCCTGGAACAACGGCGAGGTCTCCGAGGCGGTTCTCGACGAGAAGGTCCGCAACATCCTGCGCCCTCTGGTCGGCATGGGGCAGATCGAGAACCTCGCCGTCATTGAGGAGTTCGACGTCGACGGCCACCACGACGTCGCCCAGCGGATCGCCGAGGAGGGAATGGTGCTGCTGCGCAACGACGGCGTGCTCCCGCTCTCCGGCGTTCGGAAGGTCGCGCTGATCGGCCCCGACGTCGACGGCGTCGGCGCCCAGGGCGGCGGCAGCTCGATGGTCCGCGGCACCAAGGGCGTCTCCCCGTCGAGGGCCTCCGCAACGCGCTCGGCAACGACGTCGAGATCGCCCTCGCGTACGGCTCCGACCCGGTGACGCCCGGCGCCCTGCTCCCGGGCCCCGACGCCATCCCCTCAAGCTTCTTCCGCACCCCGGACGGCGAGCGCGGGCTCCGCGGCGAGTTTTGGACCAACACCACGCTCGACGGCGACCCGTTCCTCGTCCGCAACGAGGCGCCGGTCGAATTCAACCTCGGCTTCCACAACTTCCCCGGCTTCAACGCGAGCTCGCCGCGCTACGAGCGCCTGCCCGGGGAGCTGAACGGCCAGTGCTCGATGCGCTTCACCGGCACGCTGACGGTTCCGGTGACCGGGGTCTACGACTTCGCGATCACCCACCTGGGCAGCTACTCGTTCTCGCTCGACGGCGTCTCCTATGCCGCCGAGAAGACCGAGCGCGAGCCGGAGGGCGCGGCCCCCGTCGCACCTATGGCGGGCAGCGGGTTCGCGGGCAGCGGCGGCCTCAACGGCGGCGGGGGCGACGGCGCCACGACCACGGAGTGGATCAGCCTGACGCTCGAGGCCGGCCACGCCTATGACTTCCAGTTCGACTACGCGGCCGATGATCCGTCGCAGGGCTTCCTGCTGGGCCCCCGCGTCCGCCTGGGCTGGGTCCCGCCGCAGGGCGTGTTCGCGCCCGAGGTCGAGGAGGCCGCGGCGCTCGCGCGCGACGCAGACGTCGCCGTCGTCGTCGTGCGCACCTACGAGGCCGAGGCCGACGACCGCCCGCACATGGGCCTGCCGAGCGGCCAGGACGACATGGTCAAGGCCGTGCTCGCCACCGGCACGCCGACGGTGCTCGTGCTGATGACCGGCAGCCCCATCGACACCACAAAGTGGGATGGTCAGCCGGCGGCGCTGCTACAGGCGTGGTTCCCCGGCCAGGCCCAGGGCGACGCGCTCGCCCGCGTGCTGATCGGCGCCGCCGAGCCCGGCGGCCGCCTACCGGTAACCATCCCCGCCTCCATCGACGACACGCCCGCCGCAGACAAGCGCACCTACCCGGGCGTCGACGGCAGCGTGTACTACGACGAGGGCGTCTTCGTCGGCTATCGCGCGGTCTCCGCGGACGGCCCCGCCCCGGCCTATCACTTCGGCCACGGCCTGGGCTACACCACGTTCGGTTACGCGGACCTCGAGGTAAGCGAGGGCGAGGGCGACGACGTCGCCACCGTCGCCGTCACGGTGACCAACACCGGAGAGCGGGAGGGCTCCGAGGTCGTCCAGGTCTACGTCGGCGAACTGCCGGTCCCGGTCAAGACTCCGGAGCGCCAGCTCGCGGGCTTCTCGAAGGTCCGGCTTGCCCCGGGCGCCTCGCAGCGCGTCGAGATCGCGGTGCCGCTCCGGGCAGTGTCCTACTTCGACGCCGACGCCCACGACTGGGCCTCCGCCTCCGGCGAGGTCACCCCTGCTCGTCGGCGCGTCGTCGAACGATATCCGCCTCTCCGGCGGCGTCGCGGTCTCCCAGGAGCGTCGATGACGACCGACGCCACAGCTGCTCGTCCCTGGTTCGATACCACGATCTCCGCGGACGAGCGGCTGGCCCTCCTCGCGGAAATGACGCTCGCCGAGAAGGCCGGCCTCCTGTTCCACACGATGATCGGCCTGAGTGACCTCACAGAGCCGAACCCGCTGATCTCCGCGCCGTCGGCGGTGGAGCTCGTGCGGGGACGGCAGCTCACGCACTTCAACCTCGTGGGAGGGCCGACACCGCGCGGGAGATCGCCGCCTGGCACAACGAGCTCCAGCGCCTCGCCCGCTCGACCCGTCTCGGCATCCCGGTGACGCTGTCGACGGATCCTCGCCACTCCTTCACCGACAACCCGGGCACAGGGATGCTCGCGGGGCCGTTCTCCCAATGGCCGGAGTCGCTGGGTCTCGCGGCCATCCGAGACGAGGCGACGGTCGAGCTCTTCGGCGACATCGCGCGCCGGGAGTATCTCGCGGTGGGTATCCGCGTGGCGCTCTCCCCTCAGATCGATCTGGCGACGGAGCCGCGCTGGTCGCGGCAGCTCGCCACCTTCGGCGAGGATGCGGAACTCACCGCCCGCCTCGGCGTCGCCTACGTGCGCGGCTTCCAGGGCGCGGAGTTCGGCCACACCTCGGTGTCGACGATCACCAAGCACTTCCCCGGTGGAGGCCCACAGAAGGACGGCGAGGATCCACACTTCGCCCACGGCCGCGAGCAGGTCTACCCCGGCGGACAGTTCGAGCTGCACATGAGGCCGTTCGAAGCGCTCATCGCGGCCGGGACGCGCCAGATGATGCCGTACTACGGCATCCCGATCGGAACTGAGCACCCGGAGGTCGCGTTCGCGTTCAACAAGTCGGTGATCACCGGCCTCCTCCGCGAGAGGCTCGGCTTCGAGGGCGTCGTATGCACCGACTGGGGCCTCATCCTGCCCGCTGAGCTCTTCGGTGACCCGTTCCCGGCACGCGCCTGGGGGGTCGAGCACCTGACCCCGCTGGAGCGCGTGGCGATGGTGCTGGACGCCGGAGCCGACCAGTTCGGCGGCGAGGCCTGCCCGGAGCTGATCATTGAGCTCGTCGAGTCAGGCCGGATCCCCGAGGAGCGCCTCGACGTCTCGGCCCGGCGCCTGCTTCGTGAGAAGTTCGCGCTCGGCCTCTTCGACAACCCGTTTGTGGACGAGGACGCCGCCGGACAGATCGCGGGCAACCCCGAGTTCCGCGCCGCGGAGACGCAGCCCAGCGTGCCTCGATCACGCTCCTTACCAACGACGCGGGCGGCGCTCCGCTGCTCCGTTGCAGCGGGGGCTGCGCCTCTATGTCGAGGGGAATCGACCCTGAGGAGGCCGCTGCCTACGGCTTCGCTGGTGGACCGCCCCGAGGATGCGGACGCGGCCGTGATCCGGCTGAAGGCGCCGTACGAGCAACGCTCGACCGCGTTCGAGAACTTCTTCCACTCCGGTTCGCTGGACTTCCCGGAGGATGTGCTTGCGCATGTGCGCGCGGTTGCCGCGGCAGTTCCGACCGTTGTCGATGTCTTCGCCGACCGGCCCGCCATCCTCGCTCCGATCGTCGATGCGGCTGCTGCGGTCACGGTGAACTGGGGGGCGAGCGCGCCCGCGCTGCTGGATGTGCTCACCGGGGTGGCGCGCCCGCAGGGTCGCCTGCCCTTCGACCTGCCCCGCTCGATGCCGGCCGTCGAGGCTTCGCGCCCCGACGTGCCCTTCGATACGGCCGACCCGCTGTTCCGCTTCGGACACGGCCTGGTCGACTACGTCTGACCGATGCGGCACGGCCCAGGATCGGCCGTGAGAAACGAGTAGGGGCCCGGCAGACGCCGGGCCCTTACTCGTGTGTGTTCAGCCGTGGACAGAGGCGATCGCGTCGACGACGTAATCCAGGTTGCCGGAGTTCAGCGCGGCGACGCACATGCGACCGGAGTCAAGGCCGTAGACGCCGAAGTCGGAGCGTAGGGCGATCATCTGGGTCTTCGTCAGGCCCGAGTAGCTGAACATGCCGAGCTGGTCGGCGATGAAGCCCATGTCGTCGATGCCGCGGGCAATCAGCCCACCGACGAGGCCGTGGCGCATCCGCTTGATTCGCTCGCGCATCTCGCCGAGTTCGTCGGCCCAGGAGGCGCGCAGTTCGTCGTCGGCCAGCACCGTCGCCACGAGCGCGGCGCCGGTGGTGGGCGGGTTCGAGTAGTTGGTCCGGATCACGATCTTCAGCTGGCTGAGCACCCGCTTCGCCACGTCGGCGTCCTCCGCGATGACGGAGAGGGTGCCGACGCGCTCGCCGTAGAGGCTGAACGACTTCGAGTACGAAGTCGCCAGGAGGAAGAACAGCCCGGCGTCGACGAACTTCGCGACGACGCGGCCGTCCTCCTCGATGCCAAAGCCGAAGCCCTGGTAGGCCATGTCGAGGAACGGGACCAGCTGGCGACGCTGCAGGACGGAGATCACGCGGTCCCACTGCTCGGCCGTCAGGTCGTAGCCGGTGGGGTTGTGGCAGCAGGCGTGCAGCACGACGATCGTGCCCGGGGCCGCCTGGTCGATGTCGGCGAGCATGCCCTCGAAGTCGACGCCCTTCAGGCCCGCGTCGTAGTAGCGGTACGTCTCGACACGGAACCCGGCCCGCATGAACAACGCACGGTGGTTCTCCCAGCTCGGGTTGGAAACGAGCACCGTCGGGCCTGCGGAGAGCTCGGCGAGCAGGTCGGCGCCGACCTTGAGGGCGCCCGTTCCACCGAGGGTCTGCACGGTGGCGACGCGTCCGGAGGCGGTCGCCTCGGAGTCGGCGCCGAAGATGAGGGCGCGCGCGGCCTCGCGGTAGGCGGGCATGCCGTCGATGCCGAGGTAGCCGCGGGGCTTGTGCTCGGAGGTCAGGCGCTCCTGCGCCTCACGCACCGAGGCCATGAGGGGGCAACGTGCCGTCGTCGCCCAGGTAGACGCCGACGCCCAGGTTGACCTTCTCCGCGCGCTTGTCTGCGGTGAAGGCCTCGGTGAGGCCGAGGATCGGGTCTGCGGGGGCCAGGTGAGCGCGTGCGAACAGCGACATGGTGGTGGTTACTTCCTCTTTCCGCGGAAAGCCTAATACAAAGCGCCCCGGAGGCCGTTGCTCGTGCATTACTGTTCCCCCAACGCTGGGAGGAACGATGAAGATACCGTTCGGGCAATCGCGCCAGTCCACCATCGGCATCGAGTGGGAGCTGGCCGTCGTCGACGGCGCGACCCTTGAGCAGGTTCCCGAGGCCGAGGTGGTCCTCGGTCAGGTGGAGGACCCTGTCGACGGCCCCATCCGGCGTGAGTATCTGACGTCGATGATAGAGATCGTCTCCGGTGTGCACGACACCCCGGCGGCCGCCGTTGCAGACCTGCAGCAGCACTTGGAGTGGGCGCTCGACCTGCTCGAGCCGCGGGGCCTCACCCTGCTCGGCGCCGGTGCGCATCCCTTCGGGGACCCGGCAGCGCAGAAGCCGGGCGACAAGCCTCAGTACCGACGGGTCACTGAGCGTAACGGCTACTGGGGTACCCAGATGGCGATCAACGGGCTCCACATCCACACGGGCATCGACGCCCGCGCGAAGGCGCTGCCGATCGTCTACGGGCTCGCCAGGTTCGCGCCGTACTTCATCGCGCTGTCCGGCTCCTCGCCGTACTGGATGGGTCAGGACACGGGCTTCGCCTCCCAGCGGACCATGATCTTCCAGCAACTCCCCACCAACGGCCTGCCGTTCCACATGACCGACTGGACCGAGCTCGAGTCGTTCGCGTCGCAGCTCGAGGGCGTCGGCATGATCCAGAACCCGTCCGAGATCCGCTGGGACGTGCGCCCGTCGAGCTGGGGGACGGTCGAGAACCGGACCATGGACTCGGTCCCCACGTTGCGCGAGGTGGGCGCCCTTGCCGCGCTGAGCCAATGCCTCGTCGAGCGCATGTCGCGCGCGATCGCCGAGGAGGAGCCGATCGACAGACTCCCCTACTGGTTCATGCGCGAGAACAAGTGGCGCGCCGCGCGCTACGGCCTGGCCGCCGACGTGATCACGCCCCGCAAGGACCAGTACCTCCTCCACGTCTCCGACGGCATCCTCCAGTGGGTCGAGCACCTCGCCCCGATCGCGGAGCAACTCGACTGCGTCGAGGAACTCGGGCACGTCGCCGAACTCGTCCGGCACGGCCCCAGCTATCTTCGCCAACGGCGCATCGTCGCCGCGGGCGGAACACCGAAAGACGTCGCCCGTTCGCTTGCCGACGAGTTGCGCGCGGGCGTCCCATCCTATGAGGAGACATCACTGTGACAAGGCCCTTCCTGCTGCTCAGCACCCGCCCTGAGGATGACGCCGTCGCCGGCGAGCGTGAAGCCATCCTCTCGAAGGCGGGACTGGAGGAGGCCGAGCTCGTGCAGCACCGCGTCGAGCGCTTTCCGCTCCCTGAGCTGAACCTCGACGACTTCTCCGGCGTCCTGCTCGGCGGCGGGCCGTTCAACGCCAGCGACGAGGACAAGTCCGAGTTGCAGCTGCGCGTCGAGGCCGACATCGCGCAGGTGGTCGTCCAGGCGGTCGAACGCGAGGTCCCGCTCCTGGGCCTCTGCTACGGAATCGGCGCGCTCACCTCGACGCTGGGCGGCGTCGTCGACCGCACGTACGGCGAGCCCGTGGGTGTCGTCGACGTGACCCTGACGGAGGAGGGTCGCGACGACCCGCTCTTCGACGGCATCCCGACCATCATGCGTGCCTTCGTCGGACACAAGGAGGCCTGCCGGGAGCTGCCACCCGGCGCGACGCTGCTGGCCACCGGCGAGGCCTGCCCCGTGCAGGCGTACCGGGTGGGCCCGTGGGCGTACGCCACCCAGTTCCATCCGGACCTGGACCCGCGCGGCATGGCGGAGCGGATCTTGATCTACCGCGAGGCCGGCTACTTCGCTCCGGACGAGACCGAGGAGCTCTCGGCCTTCGCCCTCGATGCCGACATCACCGACGAAGTGCACGCCATCTTGTCGAACTTCGTGCGGTTGGCGCGTCAGTCGAGATAGTCGCGCAGCACCTGGGACCGCGACGGGTGGCGCAGCTTCGACATGGTCTTGGACTCGATCTGGCGGATGCGCTCGCGCGTGACACCGTAGACCTTGCCGATCTCGTCGAGGGTCTTCGGCTGGCCGTCGGTCAGGCCGAAGCGCATCGACACGACGCCCGCCTCACGCTCGCTCAGCGTGTCGAGCACGTCGTTCAGCTGCTCCTGCAGGAGTGTGAAGTTCACGGCATCAGCTGGAACGACGGCCTCGGAGTCTTCGATCAGGTCGCCGAACTCGGAGTCGCCGTCCTCGCCCAGCGGCGTGTGCAGCGAGATGGGCTCGCGGCCGTACTTCTGCACCTCGACGACCTTCTCGGGCGTCATGTCCAGCTCGATCGCCAGTTCCTCGGGCGTGGGTTCGCGGCCCAGGTCCTGGAGCATCTGGCGCTGCACGCGGGCCAGCTTGTTGATGACCTCGACCATGTGCACGGGGATGCGGATGGTGCGGGCCTGGTCGGCCATGGCGCGGGTGATCGCCTGCTTGATCCACCACGTCGCGTACGTGGAGAACTTGTAGCCCTTGGTGTAGTCGAACTTCTCGACGGCGCGGATCAGGCCCAGGTTGCCCTCTTGGATCAGGTCAAGGAAGAGCATGCCGCGGCCGGTGTAGCGCTTGGCGAGGGAGACGACGAGACGCAGGTTCGCCTCGAGCAGGTGATTCTTCGCGCGGCGGCCGTCCTCGGTGATCCACTCGAAGTCCTCGAGATCCTCGTCGCTGACGACGACCTCCGTGGAGGTCAACCGCTCCTCGGCGAACAGGCCGGCCTCGATCCGCTTGGCGAGTTCGACCTCCTGGACCGCGTTCAGCAGCGCGACCTTGCCGATCTGCTTCAGATAGTCCTTGACCGGGTCGGCGGTGGCGCCGGCGGAGACGACCTGCTGCTCCGGCTCGTCGGCGTCGTCGGAGTCCGAGAGCGCGAAGCCCTCTTCCTCGGAGACCAGCTCCTTCTCCAGCGGGGCCTCCTTGGCCTCGTTGAACTCGGAGTCGTCCACTTCGTCGAGCGAGCGCTTCTTCTCGTCCATGGTGCGGTTCTTGCCGCCGACGGTCAGGACGACATCGTCGCCGTCGAGCTTGACCTCCACATCGAGCTCGACCTCGCCGCTGGCCACGTCTTGAATCGTGGGCTCCGCCTCCGCCTTCGCGCGCGTCGTGCGAGCCGGGGCCTTGCGGGAGCGGCCCGCTGCGGGGACCTTCGCCTCGTCGGGGGCCGGCTTGGCAGCCCGCGTCGTCGCCCGCTTCTTGGGTGCGGCATCGTCGGCGGGTGCGGTCGCGGTGGTCCGGCGAGCCCTCGGGGCCTTGCCGGTCGCTTCGGCGTTCTGGGTCACAGGAATCCTCTCCAGGCCTACTGGTTTTAGCGCGTGCGTCGCCCCGCCATAGTCAAGGGTGACGCAGCGTCCATTCTGGCACGCGATCCACCGGTACTCAAACGCTGGTGTCAGGGTCTCCCCCTACCTGGGTAGGGGGGAGGGTGAGAGGCACTCGTACTTTCGGATGATTTCGCCCCTGGCGAGTGCCTCTTGTGGAACCGGAGCGCCGGTCAATGCGTTGAACTAGGTGACGACTCCTGAAAGGACTCGAACGATGAACACTACTGCACGTATGCGAAGCACCGAAGGCATCGACGGCAAGGACGCGGTGGGGCTCTACCTCGACGCCATCGCCAAAACGGCACTGTTGTCCGCGCTCGAAGAGGTCGAACTGGCCCGCACCATCGAGGCCGGGCTCTTCGCGGAGCACGTGCTCGACGGTCGCGAGTCCAGCTCGGTCGACGCCAGCGATGAGGAACTGCGCGAGATCGTCGCCGAGGGTCGCAGGGCCATGCAGCGCTTCGTCCAGGCCAACCTCCGTCTCGTCGTCTCCGTGGCCCGCAAGTACGGGCGCGCGCAGATGCCGCTGCTCGACCTCGTGCAGGAGGGCAACACCGGCCTCATCCGCGCCGTCGAGAAGTTCGACTACACCAAGGGCTTCAAGTTCTCGACCTACGCGACGTGGTGGGTGCGCCAGGCCATCTCCCGCGGCATCGCGCAACAGGGCCGCATCGTCCGGCTTCCCGTGCACGTCGCCGAGCAGGTCAACCAGGTTTCTGCCGTCCGCCGCAACCTCGAGCGTCAGCTCGGCCGCGAGCCGGAACTGATCGAGATCGCCGACGAGCTCGGGCTCGAGGAGGAGAAGGTCGTCGACCTGCTCCGCTACGCCCGCGACCACGTCTCGCTCGACGCCCCCGTCGAGGCCGACGGCGACACCTCGCTCGGCGACCTGATCGCCCGCGAGACCGCGCCCGGCCCGGACGAGGTCGTGCTGGACGCCGAGGAGCGCGCCCGCCTCGAAGGCATGCTGTCGGAGCTCGACGAGCGCTCCCGCGACGTCGTCCGCCGCCGGTACGGCCTTCTCGACGGGCGCCAGGCCAAGCTCGCCGACATCGGCACCCACTGGGGCATCACCGCGGAGCGCGTCCGCCAGATCGAGCGGCAGGCGCTCGCCACCATGCGAGAGCGTCAGGGGGTCGCGGCCTAACGGTTGCAGATAGGCGTCTCGGTCCTCATCCGGGTGGTCAGCGGTCGCCGACCACCCGGATGAGTCCTTCCTGGGCACAGGATGCGACGGCGGCGCCGTCCTGGAACAGCCGCCCCATGGCGAAGCCGCGGGCGCTGGACGCCGACGGCGAGATCATGTCGTAAAGCAGCCACTCGTCGACGCGGACGGGTCGGTGGAACCACATTGCGTGGTCAATGGACGCCGCCTGCATCCGGGGCGACAGGAACTCCACCTCATGCGGGATGGCGGTGACGCTGAGCAGGGTGATGTCGCTCAAGTAGGCGAGCACCGCGGCGTGCAGCAGCGGGTCGTCGGGCATGGGCTGTTTCGTCCTCACCCAGGCGCGCATGCTGCCGCCTTGCCGGTCCTCCCTTGGCTGGGCCGCGAGCCGCACGTCGAGCGCGTCCCACTCGGAGATCATCGTGATCTGCCGGCCGAACCTCCGCTCGAGCACCTCCGCCAGCGAGGGGCACGCGTCCGGCACGGCCGTCCCCGATGGCGGGGCCGCGGTGTGGTCGAGGCCCGGCTCCGGCTCCTGGAACGACGCGGTCATCTGGAAGATCACCGTGTCGCCCTGCCTGGTCACGACGCGGCGGTTGCTGAACGTGTGCCCGTCCCGCAACACCTCGACGTCGAAGTCGAGCGGGACGTCGATGGCTCCGGGGCGGAGGAAGTAGGCGTTCAGCGAGTGGACGAGACGGTCACGGGGCACGGTCTGCGCCGCGGCGACGAGCGTCTGGCCGAGCACCTGCCCGCCGAACAGCCGCTGGAGCAGCGTCTGCGGTTGGGGGCCGCGAAACGTGAGCCGCCCCGTGGCGGTGAGATCGAACAGCGCGCAGAGCTCGGCAACATCCTTGGGCACACGCCTATGCTGCCACCAGGCGAGCTTTCCGGTGGGATGCTGTGCTCATGAGCATGGTGCAAGGTCGGACCTGGCGCGACGGGGTGCAGCAGCGGAGCGACGTTCCGATGGCCGAGTTGAGCGAGTTCCTCGCCGATCCGCACCTGTTGGTATGGCTGGACCTCGTCGATCCCGAACCGGAGTTGCTGGCAACACTCGCCGAAGAGCTCACGCTCGACAGACACGCCGTCGAGGACGCGGCCGCGCCCTTCGAGCGCCCCAAGGCGACCCGGCACGCCGGGCATGTGTTCCTCACCTGTTATGCGACCACCCTGACCGTCGACGCCGCCGAGGGGCCGCAGCTGGTCACCCCGCGGATCTCGGCCTTCGTGCTGCCCAACGGCCTGATCACCGTGCGAACCGGCGCATTCGACTTCGACGAGGTGCTGCAGCGCTGGGCGGACGAGGCGCAGCTCGAGCAGGGCGTAGGCGCGCTCGTCCACGGAATGCTCGACACCGTCGTGGACGGCCATTTCGACGCGATCCAGGCATTGGATGACGAGGCGCTGGAGGACATGCTCTTCGGCGACCGCGTCCGGCCGCGCGCGTTCCAGCAGCGGGTGTTCGCGGTCCGCAAGGTTCTGGCGCAGTTGCGCCGCAAGGTGCTGCCGATGCGGGAGGTCGTCTCTGCCGTGATCAGGTTCCGAACCTCGGAGACGCTGCCGGTCTCCCGAGAGCTGGACGGCGACTTCGACGACCTCTACGACCATGTCATCCGTGCCGCCGATTGGAGCGAGTCGCTTCGGGAGGTCGTCGGCAACGCGTTCGAGACCAGCCTCTCGCTGCAGGACGCCCGGTTGAACGACATCATGAAGAAGCTCGCGGCCTGGGCGGCCATCATCGCGGTCCCGACGGCTGTCACGGGCTGGTTCGGCCAGAACCTCCCGTATCCCGGCTACGCCAGCGGCTCCGGGCTGCTGCTCAGCATCGTCCTCATCGTGGCCGGTGTCGCCGGCCTGTACCTGCTGTTCCGCAGGGTCGACTGGCTCTAGGACACCGCCACGCGGGCGCGACTCAGACTACGCGCGCGGCTCCCAGAGAATCAGGCACCCCGCGTCGACCAGAGGTTGGAGCGCCTCCTTGTCCGCGGCCGGATCGGCCAGCGGGTTGTCGTATACCCATAGCTCCTTGAGACCCACTCGGTCGGCGAGGCCTCCGACCGAGGTCAGCTTGTTGGCGTGGACATACAACGTGCGCAACGCAGGAAGATCAGGAAGGTCATCCAACGACGTCACCTCGTTGTACACCACGGAGAGCAGCCGGAGGTTCGGCAGGTCGGGGAGCCCCTTGACGTCGCGGAGCTTCGTCCGGCCGACGACGAACATCTCAAGCGACGGCATAGGAGGAATTCCGTGAAGTGTTTCAAGATCGCCCTTGACTATCCCCAGATAGGAGAGGTCTGACCACTCGGCGACGTCTCGAAGCGCGGTGAAGTCGGTCACCCCGTCGGCCGTGCCGAAGCGGAGCCACTCGAGCGACGGCGTCTTCGCCGGGAGACCAGCAAGGCCAGGGATAAGGCTGTTGACCAGATCGAGTTTGGTCAGGTTCGGCAGAGCCGGGAAGCCCTCGAGCGTCTCGACGCCCCCGTACGGGCACTCCAACGAGGTGATCCTCTCCGCCTCCGCCCGCATGAGCCAGCCGGTCACGGTGTTGGGCGTCGCCCGGTCGATGCACTCCCGAAGCGCGCGGCTCTTGATCTTCTCGAGGTCGTAGTCGTCGGGTCCGAGGACGTACACGCTCTCGCTTACGAAGGTGCGCGAGATGTACCCGGGGCGGCTGCCCGTGACCCGCACCATGACTTCCGTGCCTCCGTCGGCCGGCCGGACCGTATACGTGTTGTCGGTCGCTCCCGTGATGGGATCGCCATTACGCAGCCACTGGTACGCGAGGGTGGCCTTCGGCCGCCACAGACCCGTCGCAACCGACAGGGTGCTCCCTGCGCGGGGCTGGTTCTGCGAAAGTATGTAGATGCCACCCACGTTGACCCAAAACGTACCGCGTGCGACCGCGGCCGAGCGTTTCGAGGTGACCGCAACCGAGGTATAGCCCTTCGCCTTGCCGGTGACCGTGACCGAAAGCCTCTTGCCCGCATCCGCAACGACCGGGGCATAAACCTGCTTGGTCGCCCCCGCGATCTTCTTACCGTCGCGCAGCCACTGATAGCTCAGCCTCACAGACTCCGCCGGCTTCCAGTACCCGGTCTTGGCGGTGATGGTGCCGTCGACCTGGGGATCATTGCTCAGCGTGACTTTCTTCGACGTGATGACGCCGAGGGCAACCTTCTTGGTCTTCTTCGACGTCCTCGTAACCGGGCGCAGTTTCCACTGAGTTCCGGTGATCTGAACTGAGATCCTCGCGCCCGCATCGGCGCCTGTGAGCGTGTATGAGAAACCCTTCGCACCCTTGATCTTTTTGCCGTCTCGCAGCCACTGCGGATGGGCCGAGACGCTCGGACGCCACGTTCCCACCTTGACTCTGAGGGTCTTGCCGACCCGCGCCGTTCCAGAGATGGTCGGTGTGGGCGTCACCCTCGGCGCGGCATCGGCAGATGCCGGAGCGAAGCCCACGAACGCCAATGCGATCAGCAACGCAGCCACGACGACGCGCCTCAGCGCGAGCGATGGACGGCGATCAGACGAGCCTGACATCACAGCATTTCCCCCTGAAATACTTCGGGATATCGGCAGCCATTGCCGAGTCCCGGACAAGAGGCTATCAGCGCATATCCACGCTCCTCGCGGGGCAGATAAAGAGGGTACTCGGGTACCCGCGGAGTGGACTCGACTACCCAGCGGGCCCCGACTTGGCGGCTGCATATCTCCGCCGCTCATCCAGGAAACGCGTACGCTGACGAGCCAAGAGACCTATCTGACAGCAACGTGGCACGGGACGGGAGCGGCAATGGCACGAGCAGCGCGCGCCGGCCGGTACAGCGCCGTGATGCGGATGAGCACGTCGTTGCCGACGGCATTGCTGTTCCTCTTCGCCTTCGCCTCGTGCGCACCCGCGGCCGAAGGTACTCCCTCCAGCACGGCGCCCCATGGTGAGGCCGACGGCCAGACGCAGAACGACTTCAGCGACTTCCTGGAGGCGGCCATCCAGCGCGCGCCCGACAGCATCGTCGACTATCGCTGGGACGCGATAGCACGCCGCGGGGAGATCAAGGTCAAGGATGACGCGGTGGAGATCATGGAGCGTCTCGCCGCCGAGAGCAGGGTAGCCGTCGAAGTCGTCCGCGCCACCGAGGAGGCCCTGCCCTACGACCAACGAAGCACGGTGGAGTTGGCCGTCCTCAAGGCGCTCCAAGACCTGGGTGCGGCAGGGCTCGGGGCGGCATATACGCCGGACACGAACAGCGTCAGGGTGACGGCGTGGACCAACGACCCCGCGTCTATCCGGCAGAGGGTGGACGAACTCAACGCAAAGGGGGACGGGCCGCGGATCACCGTCGAGTTCGAGCCCGCCGACCAGGCGCCTCGCCCCATGGGCGCCGAGGAGTAGCTGCACCTCAGCCCGCGGCGCGGATGGCCTGGCGGATGCGTTTGGCCGAGACGGGGATGCTCGTGCGGAGCTGCTGCGCAAAGAGGCTCACGCGGAACTCCTCGATCAGGAACGCGATCTCCTCGACCTCTGGACGCAGCGGGCCCGGTGGCTGGGCATCGGTGAGGGCTGCGTAGAGGTCCTCCATCTCGTCGACCTCCGTTTGGAGCTTCGCGTCCCGGGCGGGCTGCTGGGCGGCGACCTCCAGGCGTGCGACGGCGGACGCCGCATAGCGCGGCAGGTGGCCGAACCACGGGTCGGGCGTCGCGGAGATGAAGCGGGCGAAGAAAAGGTTGTCCAGCTGGGAGGCGACGTCCCGGCTGGCCGGTGCGGCCGGGTGGAGCGAGATCAGCAGCCTCGCCCGCGTCGCGTTGGCCAACGCCTGCGACGCCGTGTTCACCACCTCAAGCGTCCGCCCCGGGCACTCCTGACGCACTGCGAGCGCGACTCGCTCGTACGCGGCCGGCGAGCGCACATCCGCCAAGGGCCCGACGGCGGTCGCGAGCTGCTCGCCCGCCTTGAGCCACGCGTCGGCCAGGAGGTCCGGCACCGTTGGATATGCCGAGTCGGCTAGGGCGAGCTTTGCGTCGCGGCCCAGGTGGGACACGACCCACCTCGTCGGCTCCGGATTGGTGCAGGTCAGAAGCCGCCGGATACCCGCGGCATGCGAGCGGTCCGCCTTGGCGCGCGTGTCGAGGACCGTGAGGCCCACCGTCGTGCCCTCATCGGCGAGCGCGGGGTAACCCACCGCTCCCCTGCCGAGGCGCGTCTCCCGCGGGATGTCGCCGAACGTCCAGGATCGCTGGCCGGTGGCCGTGCGATCGCCGGCGGACCTGGTGAGCTTGGCCGCCACCTTGGGCGCGAGGCGCTGCTGCAGCGCGGCGAGGTCGTCGCCGCGGCTCACCTCACGTCCACCGTCGACCACGACGAACGTCGGACGGAGATGCGGATCGAGGGTTTCCGGATGCCAGTCGCCGGGGTCCACCAGCGTGCCGGTGAGCGCGGTGAGCGCGCGACCGAGCGCCTCTGGGAAGGAGCCTTCCCCGTCGACTCCGCGCTCCTCCAGCCAGAGCAGCGCCTTGGCGGCGAAATCCGGGGCCGGGACGAAGCTTGTCCGCACAGACTTGGGCAGCGACCGGATCAGCTCCGTGGCCAGCTCGCGCCGCAGCCCAGGCACCTGCCAGCTGAACGGCGCGCCGTCGAGCTGGCTCAGCAGCTCAAGGCGGACGGTGATCGTGACGCCGTCGCTGCCTGCGCCCGGGTTGAACTCGTAGGCGATCGGCAGCCGATGCGGGCCGATCCGCCACGCGTCGGGATAGTCGGAGGCGCGTAGCTGGGAAGGATCTACGACGGCGTCCTCCGGGGTCAGCAGGGGCCACTGTTCCTTAGGGAGCCCGCGGAGCCACTTGTCGAAGGTCGCGCCGGAGACCACCTCGGAGGGCACGCGCGCGTCGTACCAGGCGTAGAGCGCGTCGTCCGAGAGCAGCAGGTCCGGCCTGCGCATCCGGTCGGTGAGCTTCTCGGCCTCCCGCAGCACGGCGCGGTTTGCCGTGACGAGCTTGTTCCTCGACTCCCACTCCCCCTCGACAAGGGCGGTCCGCAGGAAGATCTCGCGCGCCTCGACCGGGTGGTCGGCGGCGTAGTTGGTGCGCCGAGCCGCGACGATCGGCACGCCGAACAGGCTGATCCGCTCGTTGGCGACGACGGTGGCCGAGCGGCTCGACCACGTCGGCTCGGACAGCGTGCGGGTTAGGACGTGCCCGCCGACCTGCTCGACCCACTCCTCACGGATCGGGGCGACGGTGCGCGCCCACAGCCGCGACGTCTCGACGAGCTCGAACGCCATGACCAGCGGCGGGGTTACCTTGGCCTGCGAGGAGCCCGGCTGGATGGCGAACCGCGCGCCGCGCGCCCCCTGGTACTCCGTCAGAGGCTTACGGCGGGTCTGCCCGCCCTGACCGGGGCGCGGGGCGGGTGGCTCGAGCGCCAGCCCGACGTTGGAGAGCAGACCGCTGAGGATGGATGTGAGGACGTCCGGCATGGCGCCGCGGCCGGAGGTGTCGAGGTCCAGCTCCTTGCACGCCTCCCGCAGCTGCGAGACCAGGTCCTCCCACTCGCGGAAGCGCACGAAGTTGAGGTACTCCGCGCGGCACATCCGACGAAACGCGTTGCCGCTCAGTTCTCGCCGCTTCTCTCGGAGATAGGTCCAGAGGTTGAGCAGGACCTCGAAGTCACCACCCTCCAGCGACAGCTTGACTTCCTTCTCCCTGCGCGTGCCGGTGTGCGCGGTGTGACGCGCGGGCTGGCTCTCGTCGGCCGCCCGCGTCTCGTCAGGGAGCGACGTTCCCCAGAAGCGGCGATGTAGCTGGTCGGCCTGGGCCTGGAACTCGGCGGGGCGCTCGCGGATGTCGGGCACCGTCAAGCCCGCGACGAGCACCATCACGGTGGCAAGGCTGTTGCGCCTCGCCCCCTCGATCAGCATCCGACCCAGGCGCGGGTCGACGGGCATTCGCGCCAGCATCCGGCCGGTGCGGGTGAGCCGCAGCTGCTCGTTGCGCGCGCGAGGATGGATGGCACCCAACTCGCTCAGCACGCGCACGCCGTCGTTGATGTGCGAGATGTTGGGCGCCTCGACGAACGGGAAGGACTCGACGTCGCCCAGCCCGGCTTGGGCCATCAACAGAATGACGGTGGCGAGGTTCGTGCGCAGGATCTCGGGATCGGAGAATTCGGGGCGCGCGGCGAAGTCGTCCTCCGAGTAGAGGCGGATGGCGATGCCCGGGCCGAGTCGTCCGCAGCGGCCGGCGCGCTGATTGGCCGAGGCCTGAGAGACGGGCTCGATCGGCAGACGCTGCACCTTCGTGCGCGCCGAGTAACGGGAGATGCGAGCCGTCCCCGTGTCGACCACGTAGCGGATCCGCGGCACCGTGATGGACGTCTCCGCCACGTTGGTGGCCAGCACGATCCTGCGCCGCGGGCCGGGCGCGAACACACGCTGTTGGTCCGCCGACGACAGGCGCGCGAACAGCGGCAGCACCTCAACGCCGGCGCCCAGGGCCTCGACTGCCTCCGCGGCGTCGCGGATCTCGCGCTCGCCGCTCAGGAAGACGAGGATGTCTCCCCCGCCAGGCTCCGTGACGATCTCTTCGACGGCCGCGGCGATGCCGTCAATCTCGTCCTGGCCATCCTCCAACGGCCGGTATCTGGTCTCCACAGGGAAGGTTCGGCCTGATACCTCGACGACGGGGGCGCCGTCGAAGTGCTCGGAGAAACGGGCGGTGTCGATGGTCGCCGAGGTCACGATCACGCGAAGATCCGGTCGCTTCGGGAGCAGCTGCTTCAGATAGCCGAGCAGGAAGTCGATGTTGAGGCTGCGTTCGTGAGCCTCGTCGATGATGATCGTGTCGTACTTCGACAGCATCCGGTCGTGGGTCAGCTCCGAGAGGAGGATGCCGTCGGTCATGACCTTGATCCGTGTGGCCGCGGTGACGCGCCGCGTAAACCGCACCTGAAAGCCGACGAACTCTCCCAGTTCGACGCCGCACTCGACGGCGATCCGTTGCGCCACGGTGCGCGCCGCGATCCGGCGCGGCTGCGTGTGCGCGATCCGCTTTCTGCCCGCGAGCAGACAGATCTTGGGTAGCTGCGTGGTCTTTCCAGACCCGGTCTCGCCGGCGACAACGACCACTTGATGGTCGCGGACCAGCCCGGCGATCCGCTCGGCCTCCCCCGCGATGGGGAGACCGGGTTCGACGACGACGGTGGGAGTTGGCCCCGCCTCAGTCATCCGCGCGTGATGTACAGCGGGCAGAGCGCGTGCGCCATGAGGCCGCGCATCAGCCCGCCGAGGGCGAAGCCGGGGATCGACGACTCGCCCACGCCCAGCACCAGCAGGTCATAGCCGGCGCTGCGGCTGACCAGCTCGTTGATGGGGCTGCCGACGGTCACCTGCACCTCGTATTCGACGCCTGGGTGGCGGCCCGCGACAGCGGCCGCGATGGCCTCGATGCCGCCTTGGGCGAAGCGGGCCTGCTCGTCCAGCTGTGCCGGGGTGAGCTTGCGGGCGAAGATCCCGACGGGCGGCTGAATGGCATGGACCACCTTGAGCCGCGAGCCGAGCCGCTCTGCCTGCTGGAAGCCCGCCTCGAGCGTGCCTTCGGAGCCGGGGTCGGTCTGCAGGCCGACGCCGACGACGCCACGGGAACCCACCGGTTCGGGGTGCGCCGCAGCCGAGATGACCACGACGGGGCAGGAGGCGTTGGCGACGACCGCCACCGACGTCGATCCGACGAACATACGCTCGAGGCCGGACGCGGCGCGCCGGCCGACAACCACGAGGTCAGCCACCTCGCTCAGCCGGGCCATGACGCCGCCGGGCGAGCCCATGACGACCTCGGTCTTGATCCGATCCTCAGGAAGGCCGAGCTCGACCCCGACGGCCTTGGCCTGCTCGTTGGCGGTGACGCCGGCTGCCTGCAGCACCTCGGGGTCGTACACGACACCCCACGCGCCTGCCATCAGCGTGTCGTCGACGGCGTTGACGAGCATCAACTCGCCGTCGATGGCCTTGGCTGCGTTGGCCCCGAAGCGGACGGCACGGAGACCATCGTCGCTTCCGTCGACACCTACCACGATCAGGGGGACTTGGCGTTCAGTCATTGCGGGGCTCCTCACTCTTGGTTCCCGAAACTACTCGACCGGCAAGGGTCGAGACCTCAATCGCGACGCCGACCGTGCGGTCGCCGTCGACCCAGCTGATGCTCTTCACGGACGCGTCGGCGGGCGTCGTCGTGCCGCGGGCCAGGACCGTCCACCCGATGGCCGTCTCCTTGTCGATCTCGTCGACCTGGAAGGACACCTCCGTGGGTTCGGTCAGCGCCGCGAGCATCGTGCCGGGGGCGGTGTGGAAGACGATGGCCCCGCTGTTGGTGCGAAAGTTCACCGGAACGATGCTGATGCCGTCGGGCCGGAGCCAGGCGATCCTGCCAACCTCGGCGTCCGCCAGCAACGCCCAGCACTCGTCGGCATCCAACCGCGAGAAGTAGGTCACGGGTTCCCTTGTCATGACACAACACTAGCGCCCCCCGCGCCCTGCCGTCCGGTTCCGCGCGGCGGTCTTGCCGCGCGTTCGGATGCGCTAGGGGGTACTGAAGGTGGTACGGCCGCCGAGCTTGGTTGCCAGCTCCTCGTCGATGCCGTCGGCGATCTGGCTGAGCGCCCGCAGCGCCTGGCGGAGGTGCGCGGGAACGAACGGTTTCGCGGGCACGGAGATCTGCGCGAACACACGGTCACGGTGCAACGCGAACCGGCCGTAGCGCGACTCGACGTTGAGGTCGTTCAACACTTCGCACGCACGCGAGCGATTGGCCACGTCGTGGACCAGCGGGGAGAAGAGCACGAGCTCGCGGCAGTCGGCGGTGCTGCGCAGGAAGACGACGGCCGAGCCGACGCGGATCGCCACATCGCCCTGCTCGTTGCGCAACGGGGGATGGCCGAACAGCCGCCGGAGCTCCGCATCCACCAACCCGTCGAGCTCGGCCTGGCCACCCGCCTTGACGGCCTGCTCCTCCCGCTTCAGCTTGCGCGGCTCCAACGGCGTCCACTCGGCTTGGCCCTGGAGGATCTCGGCCAGCTGATCGGGTTCGAGGAAGATGGGGTGCGGAACGGAGAAGACGGCGTTGAGCGTGTCACTGGCAAGCGCGGCGAGGCGCGCTGAGTCGGCCTGGTCGGCCTCGGCGTGAAACCCCGGTTCCCTTTCGGACGGGGGAAACCAGCCCAGGCGGATCAACTCGACAGACTCGACCGCCGTCGGCGCGCCGTTGGCGGAGCCGCTGACGAGCGCGGTCACGACTCCCGGCTCCCGCACCGTGAACCGGATGCCGGGACGAGGCCCCGTGGAGACCGACGTCACCGAGATGGTGAGGTCCGCCGTCGCATCCATCACCGAGAGCACCTCGTCGAGCCGGTCTGAGAACTCGCCCCATGCTGCGCGTTGGGTCTCATCGAAGTCGAAGTCCGTGTAGTCGGCCATGGGCACCTCCGCGCCCCAACCTACACACAGAGCAAGGCTGCCCGCCGAACCCCACTAGACTTCGAGGGAAGTACTGATCAATGGGGTGCCGAGTGAGGACGTGCCAGGCGGGATGAGCTGGGCTCTCAATATCTGAGGGTGCTATTGGACACAACACCGAAGATAGTGAGAGTTCAGATCGCCCGCCTGGTGCGCCGCAGCCGGTGCCCGATTGATCAGTGCTTCCCTAGCTAGGCCCACCGTCGATTTGGAGTTTTCGTTGAACCCCTCGCTCGGCCTTCCCCTCTGGGTCCTTTCGCTGGCCCTCATCAGCGTGCTCGTCGTCTCCTTCGTGTTCGGCTGGATCGCGCGGCTGCTGCTGCGCGGCCGGGCCCAACTGTCGACGACGGCGTCGGTGGTGATGTCGATCCTCGGCTCCGCCGTGGGGTTCGCGCTCGCGTGGCTGATCCGGCCCACCGTCGCGCCCACCAGCCCGCTGGCGATCAGCCTCGCACTGGGCGCCTCCGTGATCGCCGTCGCGGCGTACGCGAGCGTCGCCGCCCACTTTCAGCGCCCGCAACGGGCCACTACCGCGGAGCTCGTCCGCGCCGGTGAGTCGGACCAGGTGGAGTTCAAGTCCACCGCGCGGGTGAACCTCCACACGGGCGCCAAGGACGACAAGATGGAACAGGTGGTCGCCAAGACGCTGGCGGCGTTCCTGAACGCCGACGGCGGCACCCTCATCGTCGGCGTCGATGACGCCGGCACGCCGCTCGGCCTTGACCGGGACCTCGCCACCATGAAGGCCCCCGACCACGACCGCTTCCAGCTGTGGCTGCGCGACCTGCTGACCACGGCGCTCGGCCCCAACGGCGCCGCGTTGGTCACTGTCGAATTCGAGGCTCTTCCCGACGGCGACGGCATCGCCCGCGACGTCTGCCGGATCACCGCGGGCGCCTCGCCTCGCCCGGTGTTCCTGCGCCCGAACAAGAACGCCGCGCCGGAGCTCTGGGTGCGCACGGGCAACTCCTCGCGGCAGCTCGCCGTCGACGCGGCGAGCGAGTACGTGATGCATCGGTGGCCGCTGGGGCCGGGGGCAGGCATCGCCGCGCAGTTCCGGGCCGCGATGCGGTTCTCCCAGGGCCGCTGATCGCGACACCGCGTCGCCGCTGAGGGCTGACTAGACTGGCCGCTCCCCTGCCTGACGAGGAGCGCCGTGTTCAACCCGATGACCTGGGATGCCCCCTACCTCGTGGTCGTGGCCGCGCTCTTCGTCATCGTGATGCTGCGCGCGAACGCCACCTACTGGCTCGGCCGGGGGCTGGCTGCCGGCGCGCAACGCACGCGGCTCGCCCGCATGCTGGAGTCGAGGCACTACGCGACCGCCACCACCTGGCTCGGCCGGTGGGGCGCCCCGGCCGTCGCCGTGTCTTTCCTGACCATCGGGATCCAGACCATGGTCAACCTCGCGGCCGGCGTGGCCAGGATGCCGATGCGGCGCTACCTTCCTGCGGTCACCGTCGGCTGCGTGATGTGGGCATTCATCTACGGAACGGTCGGCTTCATGGGCTGGGTCGGCCTGCAGGAACTCTGGATACGCTCTCCCGTGGCCGTGGTAGCCATCTGCCTGCTCGTCGCGGCCACCATCACGTGGAGCGTGCTCGCCCGCGACAAGTCCGAGCCACAGGACGCACCCGCGGCCTGACCCGTCGGCGTCAGGGCAGCTTACGCGCGGCGCCCTTGTCGGCGGACTGCGCCAGCATCCCGAAGATCTTCAGCGCCGTCGACACCTCGCGCTCCCGGTTCTTCGCATGCCAGCCCTCGACGTCGCGCAGCGCCCGTCGTGCGGCGAGGGTCTCGTCGTCGACGTCGAGGTGGATCTTCCGCTCCGGGATGGAGAGCACGATGCGGTCGCCGTCCTCGACGAGGCCGATGGTGCCGCCGGAGGCCGCCTCTGGGGAGACGTGCCCAATGGAGAGCCCGGACGAGCCGCCGGAGAAGCGGCCGTCGGTGATCAGCGCGCACTTCGGCCCCAGGCCGAGGCCCTTGAGGTACGACGTCGGATACAGCATCTCCTGCATGCCGGGGCCGCCCTTGGGGCCCTCGTAGCGCACGATGACGACGTCGCCGGGCTGGACGCGCTTGCCGAGGATGGCCTCGACGGCCGCCTCCTGCGACTCAGTGACCACCGCGGTGCCGGTGAACTCCCACTGCTCCTCGGGAACGCCAGCGGTCTTGACGATGGCGCCGTCGGGCGAGAGGTTCCCCTTCAGGACGGCGAGGCCGCCATCGACCGTGTAAGGGTGATCGGTGGAGCGGATGCAGCCGCCCTCGGAGTCCGTGTCGAGGGTCTCCCAGCGGTTGGTCGACGAGAACGCCTCCGTGGTGCGGACCCCGCCAGGGGCGGCGTGGAACAACTCGACGGCCGCCTCGCTGGCCGACCCCCCGCGGATGTCCCACTCGTCGAGCCAGGCCTGCAGGCTCGTCGAGTGCACGGAGTGGACCGAGTCGTCGAGCTTGCCGCCACGATGCAGCTCACCCAGGATCGCGGGGATGCCGCCGGCGCGGTGCACGTCCTCCATGTAGTAGTTCTTCGAGTTGGGCGCGACCTTCGCCAGACACGGAGTGTGCCGCGAGATCTCGTCGATGTCGTCGAGGGTGAAGTCGACCTTCGCCTCCTGCGCCGCGGCCAGCAGGTGAAGGACCGTGTTGGTGGAACCGCCCATGGCGACGTCGAGGCGCATGGCGTTCTCGAACGCGGCCTTGGTGGCGATGGACAGCGGCAGGACCGACTCGTCGTCCTCGTCGTAGTAGCGCTTGCACAGTTCGACGACGAGACGGCCGGCCTCCTGGAACAGGCCCTTGCGGGACGCGGCCGTCGCCAGCGTCGAGCCATTGCCCGGCAGCGCGAGGCCGATGGCCTCGAGCAGGCAGTTCATGGAGTTGGCCGTGAACATGCCGGAGCAGGAGCCGCAGGTGGGGCAGGCGCTCTCCTCGATCCGCTGAAGCTCGTCGTCCGAGACCGAGTCGTCGACGGCGGAGACCATGGCGTCGACCAGGTCGAGCGAGGTGACGGCGGTGCCGCCTTCCTTGATGATCGCCTTGCCTGCCTCCATCGGGCCGCCGGAGACGAACACCGCGGGGATGTTGAGGCGCAGCGCGGCCAGGAACATGCCGGGCGTGATCTTGTCGCAGTTGGAGATGCACACAAGCGCGTCGGCGCAGTGCGCGTTGGCCATGTACTCGACAGAGTCGGCGATCAGCTCGCGGCTGGGCAGCGAATACAGCATGCCGCCGTGCCCCATGGCGATGCCGTCGTCGACGGCGATGGTGTTGAACTCGCGCCCGACGCCCCCGGCCTCCGCGATGGACTCGGAGACGAGCTTGCCCATATCGCGCAGATGCACGTGGCCGGGCACGAACTGCGTGAAGGAGTTGGCGACGGCCACGATCGGCTTGCCCCAGTCGGAGTCCGTGATCCCCGTGGCGCGCCAGAGGGCGCGCGCGCCCGCCATGTTGCGGCCGTGGGTTGTGGTTCGTGACCTGAGCGCCGGCATCTGACTACCTCCGAGAACGTGACGTTACCAGCGTCAACAGTACCCCCGCGGCACCCGTGCGGCTGTCGGCTCGATCCTCTCCGGACGCGTGCGTCAGTCGGAGCGACGGCGGGCGGCCTCCTTCGCAGAGGTCTCTGCCCGGTCGCGGGCAGCTCTCAACCGGGCCTCGGTCTTCTCGAGTTGAGCGAGGCGGCGCTGAGTCGCCTTGCGCAGCGCGACGGTCGAAGCTAGCTCGGCCTCGGCCAACGCAAGCTCCTGCGCCGGTGTGCGTTCGACGACGACGGTTTCGTCCGGCAGGCCGAGCGGGCGCATCGTCGCTACCTACTCCGGCGGGATGCGCCGTCGCCTCGACCTGGCCGCCTCTCTCATCACTCGACCCGCCGTGCTCTTCCTCGACGAGCCCACCAGGGGCAGCGTCACGGGTGGGGGACGACGGAGGGGGCGGGGCGGCGAGGCACGACGGTGTTCCTGAGGCGCGAGGCCCTCGCGGACCGGATCGCCGTCCTTCGCGGCGGCAGAATCATCGCTGATGGTACGGCCGCCGAGCTGACCGCGCTCGTCGGCACGGAGCGCCTCGACGACGCCTTCCTTGCGCTCACAGAAAGCCCACTCACTCCCGGGGAGACCGCAGCATGACCAGCCCCACCGCCCACCACGGCGTCGATGCCTGGCGCTCAAGTGCGATCTTCGCCGGCCGCAGCCTCCGGCACAGCCTCCGCGACGGCGACGGAACCTTGATGGCCGTCGCACTGCCCGTCTTGCTGGGCAAGGGGTCATGCGCCGTCTCCGCACCTTGCCGATCAGACCGGCGACGGTGCTCGCCGGCCACGTCGCGGCCAGCGTTCTGCGCAACTTGCTCGCGACGGCGATCGTCATCGGCGTCGCCCTTGCTATCGGATTCCGCCCCACCGCGACACTCGCCGAGTGGCTCGTCGCAATCGCCCTGGTCGCGCTGTGGATTCTCGCGATCACTGCGCTGTTCGCCTTCATCGGCCTCGTGGCTTCCAGCCCCGAGGCAGCCAACGGCTACGGCTTCGCGCTCCTGTTCCTGCCGTACGTGTCCAGCGCCTTCGTTCCGATCGCGACCATGCCCGCCTGGATGCAGCCGGTCGCCACTCACCAACCGATCAACCCGCTCGTCGAGACGATCCGGTCACTGTTGGTCGGGCAGGGCGACGTCAAGATCGCGGTGTCGCTGCTGTGGTGCCTCGGCATCGTGTTGATCGCCGCCGTACTCATCGGGTGGCGCTTCCCGCGACAGCGCTGACCCGCTCCCTCGGAGGACGAGCGCTCGACGACCCACGAGCACCGGCCCGACGCGATCAGTCGATATGAGCTGGCCCAGGGTTCCGCCAGTGCTCGCGCAGCAGCCAGATCTGCTCGGGCAGCACCCGGCCCGTGGAGAGCTCCGGGAGCTCTTCGAGAGCAAACCAGCCGACCTCGCTCGTCTCGGTGCTCGCATAGCCCGGATCGAGCATTCCGACCGGCTCGCAGACGAAGAACAGCTTGTAGATGTGGTAGTCGTGCGGTGGGTAGTGGGGCCACTTGTCACGGTCGACGACGGCGGCCAGGTGCGCCGCCCGCACCGCGAGCCCCGCCTCCTCGCGGACCTCACGCTCGATCGCCTCGCGGGGGCCCTCCAGGATGTCGCACCAACCGCCCGGCAAAGTCCATCGCCCGCCGTCGGCGACCTCCCGGACGAGAAGAACCCGGCCGTCGGCGTCGAAGACGCCACCGCGCACATCCAGCTTCGGTGTGGTGTAACCGGCGACGGAGGCGACCTCGCGGTCGTAGGCCGGAAGGTCCGTCGTCGCGACCTCGGCCATCAGCTCACGCGCCAACGCCCCGACCCGATGGAATCGATCGATGTCGAACGGATCGCGGCAGTAGGCAAGAGCTGACTCCGAGATGGCCGTCAGCTCCCTCGCGATGCGCAGCAGCCGCTCGCTCGGCTTGTCCAACGCCCTCACTCCTCGCCGACGGCCGCCGGACGGTCGGTGTTGCTGTACTGCGACCAGGATCCCGAGTAAAGCCGTCCCCGCCCGAGGCCGGCATGCTCCAGCGCGATCAGGTTGTGGCACGCGGTGATACCCGAGCCGCAGTAGGAGATGACCGCAGCCGCGTCGTCGACGGCGGCGAAGCGCGCACGGAGCTGGGCAGGGGCCAGGAAGCGGCCGTCGGGTGCGAGGTTGCCGCTCAGCGGGAAGCTGTGCGCGCCCGGGATGTGGCCGGCGCGCGGGTCGATGGGCTCTGTCTCGCCGCGGTAGCGCTCTCCCGTGCGGGCGTCGATCACAAACCTCCCCGTCGCGGCCTCGTCGATCGTGGCGAGCGCGTCGTCGGGCCAGGGCCGGACGGTGAAGGCGGCCGGCGTCGGCACGAGCACGTCCACGGTGAGCTCCCCGTCCCACGCGCCGAGGCTGCCGTCGAGCAGCGCGGCATCCTCGCCGAGCATCCGCAGCAACCACACGAGCCGGCCGGCCATGGCGCCACCCGCGTCGTCGTAGGCGACGACGATCGTCCCGTCACCGATCCCGACGGCGGACAGCCCGGCGGCGAACCGCTCCGGCGTCGGCAACGGGTGTCGCCCAGCCTCCGGTGAGGGCGGGCCGGCGAGGACGGCGTCCATGTCGACGCGCACCGCGCCCGGGAGGTGCCCGGCGGCGTAGGCGTCGGCGGCCGACCGGCCGTCCAGGTAGTAGCGGGCATCGGCTAGGACGGCTTTGGGATGCCGCGCCAGCCAGGCGCGGTCGACGACGGGAGGAATCACGGCGCCCACTCTATGCCCCTCGCCTTCCGTTCTGCGCCCCGAACCCGCAACGTGACGGAACGCGCCTGCAACGTTCTCGACATGGCTCTGACAAGTCGTTTCGCTACCTTCGGTGCACCGACGAGCGAAGGACCCAGCCATGACCGATCCCCACACGCCCCTCGACGCCAAGGAGGCGTCCGCACTCATCGAGTCCGGCGTCGGCCGGCGCGGACTGCTGCTCGCAGCGGCCGCGATGGGTGTCGGCTCCACCATCGCGGCGACCTCAACAACGACCGCCGCTGCGCATCCCCGATCGAAGGGATCATTTTACGAGGGCGTGCTCCAGCCCGGAAAGGGCCGCATCCGCGGCGACCACTACCTACCGTCCCGCACCGGCGACGTGCTGTGGGGATATGTCCCGACGGTGCACGCCGCGCCGGCGATGTCGATGCGTTCGGGGCAGACGGTGACCATCGACTCGGTCTCCCACGAGGGGATTCTCGAGGATCAGGGCCGCGACCCGGTCTCGTGGCTGGGCGGCCACGGCGTCAAGAAGCGCGACGTGCTCACCGACGCCATCGATATCGCCGCGAACTATCGGCGCACGACACGAAGCTTCGACGTCGACGGCCCGCACGTGGTGACCGGACCGATCCGGGTCAAGGGCGCCAAGCCGGGAGATGTCCTCAAGGTGGAGACCCTCGACCTGCGCGCCCGTGTACCCTACGGCGTGGTCTCCAGCCGACACGGCAAGGGTGCGCTCGCGATCACACCCGCCGGCGAGGCCCCAGCGGGGATCAGCATGGGCGAGGTGATGCCGCCGCACGCGACGGACAACCGCTCCTCCGGCATCCCTACCGACTACGGCAACGTGTCAGTGTTCACCTCGGTCGAGGGGAAGCACGGCGTGATGAGGTCTGGTCGTCGCAAGCTCCGCTTCCCCGTCAACCCGTTCTTCGGGATGATGGGGGTCGCATACTCCGAGGCCCCCGGCCTGACCGACCCGAGCGCCAACTCGATCCCGCCGACCCTCGGCGGCGGCAACATCGACATCCGCCACCTCGGCGCCGGCTCCACTTTCTACCTCCCGGTGGTCGCCGACGGCGCGCTGTTCTACGTCGGCGACCCCCACCACGCGATGGGTGACGGCGAAGTGGCGCTGACGGCGATGGAGGGTTCGCTGCGCGGCACGTTCCGGTTGACGGTGTGCAAGAAGGGCTCGGGAGACGCACCGAAGGTTGCCTTCCGCTATCCGTTCGCCGAGACCGCCACCGACTGGATCGCGATCGGTCTCTCGGACCCGAACGGCAGCATCGACGGCCAAGGTAGCGACCTGAACATCGCCATGCGAAGGGCCGTCGTGAACGCGCTCGACTTCCTGGAGCAGGACAAGGGGCTGAACCGCGCCGTTGCCTATGCGTACCTGTCGGCCGCGGCCAACTTCTCCGTCACCCAGGTCGTCGATCGGACCACCGGCGTCCACGGCCTGATCCGCAAGAGGGACCTGGCCTGATCCACAAGAGGGACCTGGCCTGACACGTAACCGACAGCGGCCCGACGAGATGCTCCTGCTCGCGTTCCGCGACAAGAGGTAAGCCGGCGAGTCGCGAAGGCATCCGAGTCGAGCCGCGGCCCTGACGACGCCAAACCGCTGGTGGTTCCACCCGATGTGGGGGAATCACCAGCGGTCAAGAAGGCTCAGCGCGGTCCGCGCATGGCCAAAGGCCAGACGATCAGCTGCAGCCGCTGGTCGAGCCGCAGCCCTCGCAGACGTAGCAGCTGCCCGACGGGCGCATCTTCGTGCCGCACGTCATGCAGAGCGGCGCGTCGACCTCCGCGACACCGAGAGCCTCCATCAGCTCAGCCGTGGTGTGGGCGTCAAGCAGCGAGGGCTGACGGGCGCCGTCGACCTTGAAGTCGTCCCCGGCGTCATTGCGGAGCTGGTCCGCCTCCGGCATCGCGGCCTCGTCCTCCTCGGACAGGTAGGAGCCGGTCTCCACGTAACGGGCGCGCTCCGCGGCCGTGTAGATGCCGAGCTCGGCACGGTCGTCGAAGCTCAGGTAGTCCAGCGCGAGACGGCGGAAGATGTAGTCCATGAAGGACTGCGCGATGCGGATGTCCGGGTCGTCGGTCATGCCGGCGGGCTCGAACTTCAGGTTGGTGAACTTCTGCACGAAGCTCTCCAGCGGCACACCGTACTGCAGGCCGATCGACACCGCGATCGAGAACGCATCCATCACGCCGGCGAGGGTCGACCCCTGCTTGCCGAGCTTCAGGAACACCTCGCCGAGGCGGCCGTCGTTGTATGCGCCCGACGTCATGTAGCCCTCAGCGCCGCTCACCGCGAAGCTCGTGGTACGCGACATGCGCGACTTCGGCAGCCGCTCGCGCTTCGGGCGGTAGACGATCTTCTCGACGACCTCGGTCGCCACCGGCGCGGCCTTCTCGGCCTTCTTCTTGCCGTCGGACAGCGGTTGACCGACCTTGCAGTTGTCGCGGTAGACCGCGAGCGCCTTCAGTCCGAGCTTCCAGCCCTGCAGGTAGACGTCCTCGATCTCCTCGATGGTGGCCGACTCGGGAAGGTTCACCGTCTTCGAGATGGCGCCGGAGAGGAACGGCTGCACCGCGGCCATCATCCGGACGTGGCCCATTGGCTTGATGGCGCGCTGGCCCATGGCGGTGTCGAAGACCTCGTAGTGCTCCGCTGCGAGGCCGGGCGCACCGACGACGTGGCCGTGCGTGCTGATGAACTCCACGATGGCGTCGATCTGCTCCGAGCTGTAGCCCAGGCGCTTCAGAGCACGCGGGATCGTCTGGTTGACGATCTGCATCGAGCCACCACCGACCAGCTTCTTGAATTTGACCAGCGAGAAGTCCGGCTCGACGCCGGTGGTGTCGCAGTCCATCATGAAGCCGATGGTGCCGGTGGGCGCGAGCACCGACGCCTGCGCGTTGCGGAAGCCGTTCTTGGCACCGAGCGCGACGACACGGTCCCACTCGCGAGTGGCGACGGAGTGCAGGGCACGATCGTCGGCGAGAACGCGGAGGTTGTCATTGGCCGACTGGTGCTTGCGCATGACCCGCTGGTGGGCCTCGGCGTTGACCGCGTAGCCGTTGTACGGGCCGACGACGGCAGCCAGCTCCGCGCTGCGACGGTAGGAGGCGCCCGTCATGATCGCGGTGATCGCGGCGGCGGTGGAGCGGCCGCCATCCGTGTCGTACCCCTTGCCCATGGCCATGAGCAGAGCGCCAAGGTTGGCGTAGCCGATGCCCAGCTGGCGGAAGTTGCGCGTGGTCTCGCCGATCGACTCGGTCGGGAAGTCCGCGAAGCAGATCGAGATGTCCATCGCGGTGATGATCAGCTCGACAGCCTTGACGAACAACTCGCCGTCGAACGAGCCGTCAGGACGCAGGAACTTCAGCAGGTTAAGCGAGGCCAGGTTGCACGACGAGTTGTCGAGACTCATGTACTCGGAGCAGGGGTTCGACGCCGTGATCGGGCCGGTCACCGGGTTGGTGTGCCAGTCATTGATGGTGTCGTTGTACTGGATGCCGGGATCCGCGCACTCCCACGCGGCCTTCGCGATCCGGGTGAACAGCGAACGGGCGTCGATCTCCTCGATCACCGAGCCGTCCTGGCGGGCGCGCAGGCCGAAGGGGCGACCTGCCTCCACAGCCTCCATGAACTCGTCGGTGACCCGGACCGAGTTGTTCGCGTTCTGGTACTGCACGGAGACGATGTCCTTGCCGCCCAGGT
Source organism: Tessaracoccus sp. (assembly GCF_016714275.1). Classification (GTDB taxonomy): domain Bacteria; phylum Actinomycetota; class Actinomycetes; order Propionibacteriales; family Propionibacteriaceae; genus Arachnia. The sequence continues at coordinate 336,629 of NZ_JADJNP010000002.1, forward strand.
CCATGTCGAAGCCGGCGTCGCGGAGCGCGCGGATCTTGTCCTCCTCGCGCGCCTTGGTGTCCACGAACTCCTCGATGTCCGGGTGGTCGACATCGAGCACGACCATCTTGGCCGCGCGGCGGGTCGCCCCACCCGACTTGATGGTGCCGGCCGAGGCGTCGGCGCCACGCATGAACGAGACGGGGCCGGAGGCGGTGCCACCGGAGCTGAGCAGTTCCTTCGAGGAACGGATCCGGGAAAGGTTCAGGCCGGCGCCGGAGCCGCCCTTGAAGATGAAGCCCTCCTCCTTGTACCAGTTGAGGATCGAGTCCATCGAGTCATCGACCGAGAGGATGAAGCAGGCGCTGACCTGCTGCGGCGAGGGGGTGCCGACGTTGAACCACACGGGAGAGTTGAAGGAGAAGTACTGGTTGAGGAGCATCCAGGTGAGCTCGTGCTCGAAGATCTCGGCGTCGTCGTCGGTGGCGAAGTAGCCGTACTCGCTGCCGGCAGCCGTATAAGTCTTGACGACGCGATCGATCAGGGTGCGAAGGCTGCTCTCGCGCCGCTCGGTACCCAGAGCTCCGCGGAAGTACTTGGTGGTGACGATCGTCGACGCGTTGACGCTCCAGCTGGAGGGGAACTCGACGCCCTTCTGCTCGAAGACGGTCTCGCCGGTCTTCCAGTTGGTCTGGACGACATCGCGGCGCTCCCACTCCACCTCGTCGTAGGGATGCACCCCCTTCTTCGTGAAGACGCGGTCGATGACGAGCCCTCGGGCGTCGCTGTCGGAACCTGCCTTGCGGCGTGTCGCACGAGTTGCGGTCGCGGTCATAACTATCCCCTCTTCGGTGTTTCCTGGAATCTTGTGGCTGTGTCAGCCGATGAGTGGCTCTTGCGCCGAGCCTAGCTCCGGCTCCGGAACGGGCCGGCGGCTCCTGGCGCCGACCTCGATCCGGATGGTGTCGATCTCCCGCTGGAAGTCATCGATCGACTGGTAGTTCTTGTAGACGCTGGCGAACCGCAGATAGGCGACGGCGTCGAGTTCCTCGAGCGGACCGAGGATGGCCACCCCGATCTGCTCGGCGGGGATCTCCGCCTGCCCGGACGCCCGGAGGGAGTCCTCGACCCGCTGCGCCAGCGACGCGAGCTGGGCCGGGGTGACCGGCCGACCCTTGCATGCCTTGAAGACGCCTCGAATGACCTTCTCGCGGCTGAACGCCTCCACCACGCCGGAACGCTTGACCACGGTCAGGACAATCTGCTCGACAGTGGTGAACTTGCGCTCACACGCCGGACACAGTCGCCTGCGGCGAATGGCCGAGCCGTCTTCCGTGGCACGCGAGTCCGACACCTTGGTGTCGCCGTGCCGGCAGAAGGGGCAATGCATGAGGCATCCTGTCGCGTTGGTCCCGTGGGCGAGTCGCGTCGGCGTCGACCCCCGAAATTACTATCTGTTGGGGATGCAGCGCCTCTGCTCTACTAGATATGGGATATTACGCATGCGGCGCGTACAACACCAAAACGACACGCCGACACGGGAACCTCAAATGCACGAACGCCCGACGCCTTCCCGGGGAGCCCGGCGACAGTACCTCAGGGGTGGTCGACGTGGGCCCACGCAGGGTGCCCGGCGACATACTCCCGCGCGGGGTCCGGGTGTGCCATCGCGGCGATCTGCGGGACGCACACGGCGACTCCGAACACGGCGATGACACCCACGGCGGCGACTTTCAGGCGCAGCCCCCACTGGACGGGCTGCGGCGACGGGGCGACCACGCAGGACGACGCCTTCCCGACCCGGCCCGCCGCGACGCTCCGCTGCGGGTGAGCGACCGGAGTCTTCGACGCGGGGCGGCGGGACGGCGAGACGGCAACACGGCGTCCGCCCGAGCGAACGACCTCCGAGTGAGTAGCGACGGTCATGACAACCTCCCATGTAACCTAGAACGCCTGTTCGATTCATACTGTAGCCCCATCCGGGCCACGAATCAAACGCTTGTTCGAGATGCATTTTCTCGCACCGCTTTCTGCGGCGCACATCACACTCCACCAGGGGGGTCTGACAATTTTCCCGAGGGCACCGAATGCGCCTCACGCCGGTCGCGCGACACACCCGTCATATCGAACACCTGTTCCGGCTCTCGGGTAGGATCAATGTATGGCTGAAGACACCCCCATCAAGCGGCGCGGACGCGGCCGCCCGTCCAACGAGGACATCGCTGCGGAGCTCGGCAGCGTGACGCAGTTCGCCGCAACGGGGGCCACAGGCCTCACTCCGCGCCAGATAAAGATCCTGCTGGTGATTCGCGAGGCGATGGAGGCCGATGGCTACCCGCCGAGCATCCGCGACATCGCGCAGCGAGCGGGGCTGGCGTCGACGTCGTCCGTCTCCCATCAGCTGAAGGTGCTGGAGGAGAAGGGTTTCCTCCGACGCGACCCGAACCGCCCGCGTGCCCTCGTGGTGACGCTGCCCGAGGAGCTGGGACAGAGGTCGATGGACTCGGAGCAGAGCTACGACGCGGCGCCGAAGGCGGTCACCGCACCGCTCGTCGGCCGGATCGCCGCCGGCGGCCCCATCCTCGCCACCCAGCAAATCGAGGACGTGTTCGCGCTCCCCCGCCAGCTCGTGGGAGACGGTGAGATCTTCATGCTGGAGGTCCGCGGCGACTCGATGATCGAGGCAGCCATCTGCGACGGCGACTGGGTGGTCGTGCGCCGCCAGCCGGACGCGGTCAACGGCGACATCGTCGCCGCGCTGCTCGATGACGAGGCAACGGTCAAGACGTTCAGCCGCAACGACGGAAAGGTCTGGCTGCTCCCCCACAACGAGCGCTACACGCCCATAGACGGCACCTACGCCTCCATCATGGGCAAGGTCGTCGCTGTGCTGCGCAAGCTGTAGCCCTTTCGACTCGCGCCCGGCCCTTCGGGCGGGAGCGCGGCTCAAGGAACGCTATTCGGCGCCGCGGAGGCGGCGGAGGGCCTGGACGGCGACATCTCCGTCGGTTGTCATCCAGAAATCCGGCAGCGACGCGCGAAGGTAGGAACCGTAGCGGGCGGTCGCCAACCGCGGGTCGAGCATCGCGACGACGCCCTTGTCCTCGGCGCGGCGAATCAGCCGCCCCGCGCCCTGAGCGAGGAGCAGCGCAGCGTGCGTCGCGGCCACGGTCATGAACCCGTTGCCGCCGGCATCGTCGACGGCCTTCTTGCGCGCCTGCATGAGCGGGTCGTCGGGCCGCGGAAAGGGAATCTTGTCAACGATCACGAGCTGGCAGGTCTCGCCGGGTACGTCGACGCCCTGCCACAGCGAGAGGGTGCCGAAAAGAGAGGCTGAGGGGTTGGCCGTGAACCGTGCCGTGAGCTCGCTCAGCTGCGCGTCGCCCTGGCACAGGATGGTCAGGTGCGGCAACTCGCGGCGGCAGTGCTCCGCCGCCTGCTCCGCGGCGCGACGCGACGCGAACAGCCCGAGCGTGCGGCCGTCGGCGGCCCACATCAGCTGAGCGATCTCCGCGAGCGTCGCCTCGGTTAGCCCGTCCCTGCCGGGCGGCGGAAGTCGACGCGCCACGTAGAGGATGCCCTGCCTGCGGTAGTCGAACGGCGAGCCGACGTCGAGCCCGCGCCAGGAGAACTCGTCGCGCGGCTCGTCCTCGCCCTCAACCTTGTCCGCACGCCCAAGTCCGACGGTCGCGGCGGCCGGCTCGAACTCCCCACCGAGCGTGAGCGTCGCCGAGGTCAACACCGTCGGCGTCTCCGCGAAAACCTCGGAGCGCAGCAGCCCGGACACGTTCAACGGGGCCACATACGCGGCGCGCCCCGTGATGTCGGAGTGGGTCACCCACACGACGTCGACCTCGGCGAGCTTGGCGATCCGCTCAGCCACGTCGAACACCTCCTTGACCGCCGACGCGGCCTGCTGGCGGTCGGGTTCATCCGCGGACGTGCCCAGCGCGCTGACGACGCGGCGGGCAACGTCGCGCAGTTGCGCGGCGGCGTACGGCAGCGGCGCCGAGGCTTGGGTGATCCGCGCCAGATCCGACTCGTCCAGCGCCGCGCGGAGCACGTCGGCCTGGCCGAGGAAGTCGGTGCCGAGGTCGTCGTCGAGCCAGTCGAGGACGCGGCGCGCCGTGCGCTCGACCATCCCTGGGGTCAGCTCGTCGGTGGCGGCCGTGGTGATCCGGCTGACCAACTCGTGCGCCTCGTCGACGATCAGCGCCTCATGCTCCGGGAGCGCAGTACCGCCATGCATCGTATTGATGGCGAGCAACGCGTGGTTGGTGACGACCAGTTGGGCGCCCCTGGCGCGTTCGCGCGACTCCTCGACGAAGCACTCGGTGCCGAACGGACACCTCGTGACACCGAGGCATTCGCGCGTCGGGATCGACACCTGGGCCCATCCTCTGGCCGTGTGCGACGGCGCGTCATCGCGATCTGCAAGGCCCCGGCGTTCGGCCTCCTCCTCGACCCATTCGCGCAGCGCGAGGACCTCGGCGCCCAGCTTGCTGACGTCGTCGCCCTTCGCCGTGGCGGCCGCGCCGGCGAGGGCGGCGCTGCCGATCAGGGAGTCCTGGTCGGCGCGCTCGCCCTGGCGGGCGCGGTAGAGGCAGGCGTAGTTGGTGCGCCCCTTCAGGATGGCCGCCTTGGGGCGGGTCCCGGTGACCGCCTCGACGGCGTCGAGCGCCGTCGGGATGTCCTTCGTCGCGAGCTGGGCCTGCAGCGCGAGGGTCGCCGTCGCCACGATCACCCGGGAGTCCGTCTCGACGCAGCGCGCGAGCGCGGGCGCCAGGTAGCCGAGCGACTTGCCCGTTCCCGTGCCCGCCTGCACGAGCAGATGCGGGCCGCCCTCCAACGTGGCGGCGACGGCGTCGGCCATCGCCTGCTGACCGGGACGGGCCTCGCCGTGGATTTCGCCGACGGCAGCGGCGAGGATCCGGCGGTGATCAGCCACGGACGAACGCCGCGAGCTCGTCCGCCAGGTCCGGCCGCACGCGCGCGGAGACGAGGGTGCCCTCGCCGGTGTGTTCGAGGGAGTCGATCTGTCCGGTCTTGTGGATCCGGTCCACCAGGTCGCCCCGGCCGTAGGGAACGAGCGCCGTGACGGCGACCTCTGGACGCGGCAGCCGTTCCGCGAGGACCTCCCGCAGCTCCTCGATCCCTTCGCCCGTGCGCGCCGATACCACGACAGCGCCAGGGTGAGAGCCCCGCAGCGCGAGGATGGTGCCCTCGTCAGCGAGGTCCGCCTTGTTCAGCACCAGTAGCTCCGGAACCGACCCCGCGTCGATGTCGGCGAGCACAGTCCGCACGGCGGCGATCTGCCCCTCAGGATCTGGATCGGAGGCGTCCACGACGTGCACGAGCAGGTCCGCCAGCGCGGACTCCTCCAGCGTCGAGCGGAAGGCCTCGACCAGGTCGTGCGGGAGGTGCCGGACGAAGCCGACGGTGTCGGTCAGCGTGTACACGCGGCCGTCTGCGGTCTCGGTACGCCGCGTCGTCGGGTCAAGGGTGGCGAACAGTGCGTCCTCGACGAGAACGCCCGCGCCCGTGAGCCGGTTCAGCAGCGAGGACTTGCCCGCGTTGGTGTAGCCGACGATGGCGACCGACGGCACCTGGTTACGGCGCCGTTCCGCGCGCTTCCCCTCACGTGTTGCGTCCATCTCGCGCAGCTTCCTGCGCAGGATCGCGATCCGGGAGTGGATCCGACGGCGGTCTGTCTCGATCTTCGTCTCGCCGGGCCCGCGTCCGCCGATGCCCGCGCCGCCAGCCGCACGGCCACCGGCCTGGCGCGACAGGTTGCCGCCCCAGCCGCGGAGCCGCTGCTTCAAGTACTGGAGCTGGGCCAGCTCGACCTGCGCCTTTCCCTCGGCGCTCTTGGCGTGCTGCGCGAAGATATCGAGGATCAGCGCCGTGCGGTCGACGACCTTCACCTTGATCCGGTCCTCGAGGTTGCGTAGCTGCGCGGGCTCGAGTTCGCCGTCGCAAATGACGGTATCCGCACCCGTGGCCCGGACGACCTCCGCCACCTCCTCCACCTTGCCGCTGCCGACGTACGTCGACGGGTCCGGATGGTTGCGGCGCTGAACGAGGGTGTCCAACACCTCGGAGCCGGCCGTCTCCGCCAGGAGCTTCAGTTCGGCCATCGCATTGTCGGCGTCCTCCTGCGTGCCGGAGGTCCAGACACTGACAAGCACCACGCGTTCCAGGCGGAGCTGGCGGTACTCGACCTCGGTGACGTCCTCGAGTTCCGTGCGCATGCCAGAGACCCGCCGCAGCGAGTGCCGGGCGGCGAGGTCGGCTTGGTCGCCGTCGTAGTCGGAGAGTTCTTCGTCGATCAGGTCTTCAGTCATCGTCAGACCATTCTCCCAGGCCACCCCACGCTGACCAAGCGGCCTCGCCAGGGTTGTGGATAAGTGGCGGTCAGATCCAGAACTCGCCCCGGCCGACGATGACCGCCGGACCAGTGAGGCGCGCGTTGTCTCCGTCGAACTCGACCGTCAGCTCCCCTCCGGGAACCGTGACCGTGACAGGCTCCTCGTGACCCGACACTGCACGGTAGGCCGCCGCGGAGGCGACGACCCCCGTGCCGCAACTGCGGGTCTCCCCTACGCCGCGCTCGTAAACCCGCATGGAGAGCGCACCCGGGCCGTCGACATGAATGAACTCGACGTTGACGCCGCCCGGATAGGCCGATCCCGGCGCCCAGACCGGCGCGATGCTCAGGTCGAGCCCCGCCAAGACGTCGTCGACGACGAACACGACCGCGTGGGGGTTGCCGACGTCGACCTTCGTGGCAGGCCAGCTCCGCCCGCCCAGCGTCACGGTGATCTCCTCGTCGGAGATGCCCGCGTGGCCGATGTCCGTGGAGATCAGCCCGAACCTTGCCACCTCGACATGCTTCACGCCGGCCCTGGTGGCGACGTCGAAGGACCCGCTGTCGACCAGCTGCTCGTTGATCAGGTGCCGCGCGAACACACGCAGGCCGTTGCCGCACATCTCCGCGACGGAACCGTCGGCGTTGTAGTAGTCCATGAACCACAGGTTGGGCTCGCCGTCCCAGTCCCGAACGCTGCTGGCCCGCACGACACGGAGCACGCCGTCGGCGCCGATGCCCGCGCGCCGGTCGCAGAGCATCTGGATGAACTCGGGATGCATGTCGTGCATGCCGTAGGAGTCATCGACGATGATGAAGTCGTTCTGGGTGCCGTGCCCCTTGTGAAAGCTGTACCTCCGCATACCGCTGGCCTCCTCAACGCGTGGACTCCAGTCTAGTGGTGCGCTTCCCGCGTTGGGGCGGGGGCTAGGAGATGCCCACCGCGGAGGCCAGGATGCGCTCGACGTTGGCGGGGTCGCCCGCCGGCAGCCAGACGATGCGGGGGTCCCTGCGGTACCAGCCGAGCTGCTTGCGGAAGAAGGTCCGGGTGGCGCGTTTCACCGCTGTCTTGGCATCCTCCTCGGTGCACGTGCCGTCCAGGAACTCCACCACCTGCCGGTACCCGATGGCCCGCACCGCCGTCGCGCCGTCGCGGAGGCCCCTGCCCAGCAGGTCTCGGACCTCGTCCACGATGCCGTCTCGCCACATCTGGTCCACCCGCGCGTCGATCCTGGTGTCCAGTTCCGCCCGGTCGAGCTCGAGGCCGAACTGGTGGACGTCGTCCAACTCGTACGTCCACTCCGGGACCGACGGCGCGTGGCCGCCCGTGAGCTCCAGCACCTCGAGCGCCCGCACCGTGCGGCGGCCGTTGCCCGGCTCGATCTTCGCAGCGGACTCCGGGGCCACCTCTGCCAAACGCTCGTGCAACGCACGAGCGCCGAGACGCTCCAGTTCTGCCTCCCAGCGCTCACGGACCTCGGGATCCGACCCGGGGAAGTCGAAACGATCGACGATCGCGCGGGTGTAGAGCGCCGAACCACCCACGAGGATGGGCACGACGCCGCGCGAGCGCAGCCCAGCGATGACGTCGCGCGCGAGCCCCTGGAACTCGGCGACGGAGGCCCGCTCGGTGACGTCGGCGATGTCGATCAGGTGATGCGGCACGCCCGCGCGGTCGGCCGGCGTCGGTTTCGCCGTACCGATGTCCATGCCGCGGTACACCAGCATCGAGTCCGCGTTGACCACCTCCGCCGGGCGGCCGCGGGCGCCCAGCCCCAGCGCGAGGTCGACGGCGAGCCGCGACTTTCCGGTCGCGGTCGGGCCGACGAGGACGATCAGGGGCTGCGGCACGGCACCAGTCTGCCAGTCGAGGGGGCCTCTACCCCGCGAGGTGGTCTTCCCGGATTTCGGCCGAGGGTGCATGATTGGCGCAACTGTCCCCGAGAGAGAGGAGCAATCAATGGGAGTCTTCGACAGTATCAGCGACGCCGCGAAGGAGCATGAGGCCGAGATCGAGGAGGGCATCGAGAAGGTCGGTGACTTCATCGACGAGAAGACCGGCGGCAAGTTCGCCGATCAGGTTGACAAGGTCCAGGACCTGGCCAACGAGGGCCTCGACAAGATCACCGGCGGCGCCTTGTAGCTGAAGAGACGGCCGTCGGTCCCGTCCCTATGCGGGGCGCCCGACGGTGGGGATGCCCAAGCCGACCCCGGTCGGCTTGGGCATTTCCTTTGCCGCCTGCCAGGCATCGCCGCCGCGGGTGCGACGCAGGTCTCGCAGCGGCGCGTCGGAGTTGAGATGGTGCGGAGCGGCGTGCGTGACGGTCACCGTCGCGAGGTCGCCCGGGCGGGGACGCAGTTCGGGGTCCTCGGGCACCGCGACGTGCACGAGGCGGTTGTCGCGGGCGCGGCCGCTCATCCGGTTCGTTGCCTGGTCCTTGCGGCCCTCCCCCGTGGCGAACATGACCTCGACGTCGCGGCCCTCGAAGGCGAGGTTCTCCGCGTAGGCGAGCTCGCCGACAAGATCGATCAGTCGCTCGTAGCGCTCCTGGACGATCTGCTTCGGCACCTGGTTCGGCATGGTGGCCGCGGGCGTGCCCGGCCGGATGGAGTACTGGAACGTGAAGGCCGCGGAGAAGCGCGATCGCCGCACGACGTCCATGGTCGCCAGGAAGTCCTCCTCGGTCTCGCCGGGAAAGCCGACGATGATGTCGGTGGTGATCGCGGCCTCGGGCATCGCCTGGCGGACGCGGTCGAGGATGCCGAGGAAGCGCTCGGAGCGGTAGGAGCGACGCATCGCCTTTAGGATCTGATCGGAGCCCGACTGCAGTGGCATGTGCAGTTGCGGCATCACGTTCGGGGTCTCCGCCATGGCCGCGATGACGTCGTCGGTGAAGTCCTTCGGGTGCGGAGAGGTGAACCGGACGCGCTCCAGACCCTCGATGTCGCCGCAGGCGCGCAGCAGCTTCGCGAACGCCTGACGGTCGCCGAACTCGACGCCGTACGCGTTGACATTCTGGCCGAGCAGCGTGATCTCCTGCACGCCCTGCGCCACCAGCATCTCGATCTCGGCCAGGATGTCGCCGGGCCGCCGGTCGGCCTCCTTGCCGCGAAGGGCGGGCACGATGCAGAACGTGCAGGTGTTGTTGCAGCCGACGCTGACCGAGACCCACGCGGAGTAGGCCGACTCGCGCCTGCTCGGCAGGTTGCTCGGGAAGGTCTCGAGCGCCTCCTTGATCTCGATCTGCGCCTCGTCCTCGATCCGCGCGCGCTCCAGGAGCCGCGGAAGGGCGCCCACATTGTGGGTGCCGAACACGACGTCGACCCACGGCGCCTTCTTCAGGATGGTGTCGCGGTCCTTCTGCGCCATGCAGCCACCGACGGCGATCTGGAGACCCGGGTGCGACGCCTTGATGCTGGCCATATGGCCCAGGTTTCCGTAGAGCCTGTTGTCGGCGTTCTCCCGCACCGCGCACGTGTTGAACACGACGACGTCGGCCCCGGCGCCCAGGGCATCGCTGGCCGCGGGATCGACGCGGGTCAGCCCCGAGCCTTCGAGCAGGCCGCTGATCCGCTCGGAGTCGTGGACGTTCATCTGACACCCGTAGGTGATCACGTGGTAGGTGCGCGCGTCAGTCATAGCTCGCCCATGCTAACGGGCCGCCCGCCGCCGCCCAATATCCGGGACCTCCGCGCGCGAACGCGACGCAATGTCTCGCGGTCTGTCGCGCCCAAAGGTGCGGATCAGGACGCGGCGTCAGGCGGGATGAGTGACAAGGCGGAGAAGGGAGTCATAGCGGGGCACTACGTCGACCGACGACAACGACGTCAATCGCCCGCATGGCGCCGCGTATCCGCGCATCTAGGGTGCGACGGGCCACTAGGCTCGCCACATGACGATTCTTCCCACCGGTCAGCAGTTCCTCATCGAGTCCGGGCGTTACGCCGCCGTCGTGACCGAGGTGGGCGCGAGCCTGCGCAGCCTCACGGTCGACGGCACCGAGACCCTCTACACCTTCACGGAGGATCAGCCCGGCGGGTCGAAGGGTCGGCAGCTGGTGCCCTGGCCCAACCGGATCCGCGACGGGCGCTACACCTACGACGGCGTGACCAGGCAGCTGCCCGTGAACGAGATCGCCCGCAACAACGCGCTGCACGGTCTCGCCCAGGGCGCTGCCTGGGATCTCGTGCGGCACACGCCCGACGAGGTCGTCCTCTCCACCGTCCTCTACCCGCAGCAGGGATGGGACTGGGTGCTCGAGGTCACCATCGGGCACCGCCTCGACCACGACGGGCTCACCGTGACCGTCGAGGCGAAGAACCTGGGTGCCGGCACCGCGCCCTACGGCTACGGCACCCACCCGTACGTCCTCGCCGACGTCGCGACGACCCGGCTGACGCTTCCCTTCTCCGAGGAGCTGCTCGTCGATCCCGAGCGCCTGCTGCCGATCGAGGTGGCCCCCGTCACCCCCGAGCACGACTTCCGCGAGCCGCGTTCCATCGGCGACACGTTCTTCGACACCGCGCTCACCGGCGCGCCCGTCGACTGGGAAGTCGTTCTGGGGCTCGGCGACAAGACCCTCGCGTTCTGGGCCGACGAGACGCTGCCCTGGGTTCAGGTTTACACCACCCCGGAGCGCGACGCGGTCGCCGTCGAGCCCATGACCTGCGGCCCGGACGCCTTCAACGAGGGCCCGACGCGCGCAGGCCTGATCACGCTCGAGCCGGGCGCCTCGACCCGCTCCGTGTGGGGAATCCGCGCCAGCTGATCTACGTCAGTGTGCGGTCTCGGTGGCGCGAGACTCCCGCACCACCGTGATCCGGATCTGCCCCGGGTAGCTGAGCTTTGCCTCGACCTCGCGCGCGATCTCGCGCGCGAGCACTTGGGCGGCGGCATCGTCGATGGCCTCGGGTGAGACCATGACGCGCACCTCCCGGCCGGCCTGCATGGCGTAGGCCCGCTGCACACCCTCGTGCGCCGTCGCCATCCGCTCGAGCTTTTCCATCCGCTCGACGTAGGCCTCCAGCGACTCGCGGCGGGCACCCGGGCGGGATCCGGAGATCGCATCCGCGGCCTGCGTGAGGATGGCCTCGACGGTGCGCGGTTCGACCTCGTTGTGGTGGGCCTCGACGGCGTGAACGATGTCCTCGTGCTCGCCGTGGCGGCGCAGCAGCTCAGCGCCGATGAGGGCGTGTGGTCCCTCCACCTCGTGGGTCAACGCCTTGCCGATGTCGTGCAGGAACGCGGCGCGCTTGCAGACGGCGACGTCGAGGCCGAGTTCCGCGGCCATGACGCCTGCCAGGTGCGCGCACTCGACGAGATGGCGCAGCACGTTCTGGCCGTAGGACGTCCGGTAGGCAAGCGCGCCGAGCGTCGGGATGAGGTCCGGATGCAGGTCCGCGATACCCACCTCGAGCAGCGCGTCCTCGGCGGCGCGCACGATCCGGTCGTGGATCTGGCGCTCGCTGCGCTCGTAGACCTCCTCGATGCGCGCCGGGTGGATGCGCCCGTCCGTGACGAGGTCGACGAGCGTGAGCCGGGCGACCTCTCGGCGCACCGGGTCGAAGCTGGAGAGGAGCACGGACTCGGGCGTGTCGTCGATCAGCAGGTTGACGCCGGTGATCTGCTCGAAGGCGCGGATGTTGCGGCCCTCGCGACCGATGATGCGGCCCTTCATGTCGTCACTCGGGAGGTGAACGGTGCTCACGACGGACTCGCTCGTCTGCTCGGCCGCGATCCGCTGGATGGCGGTCACGACGATCGAGCGAGCGACGCGGTCCGCGTCGCGCTTGGCCGTGGTCTCGATGGTGCGGGCGAGCTGCGCGGCGCTGAGCTTCGCCTGCCGCTCCGCCTCGGCGATGATCTCGCGCTTGGCGTCCGCGACCGTGAGCCCCGCGACCCGCTCGAGTTCCTGCGCGACGCTCTCGCGTTCCTCTCGAAGCTGGTCGCGGGCCTCCCGCTGCTGGGTCCGCTGCGTCTCCAGCCGCTGGGCCTTGGCCGCGACCCCTTCGGCGTCTGCGGCAACCCTGTCCTCCCGCTCGTGCAGCCTCTCGGCCCTGCGCTCCTGGGCGGCACGTTCTTCGCGGAGTTCGGCGCGTTGCGACGCGATGGAAGCCTCCATCTCGCGGCGCCGACGCTCGACGTCGGCCATCTCCTCCTTGGCCCGGGCCTCCGCCTGGGCGAGGACACGCTCCGCGTCCGCGCGCAGCGTGACGGCTGCGGCCTGAGCGGACTCTCGCGCCGATGCGATGTCCGCCCGCGACCGTTTCTCCCACTTGGCGCGATCCTCCGCGGAACGCGTCGACGCGCGGCGCAGCAGCACGCCGAGAACGACGACTCCAACCAACGCAATGGCGGCTAACACCCATCCGACCTCGGGCACGGTGCCTCCTCATGGCATATCGCTCGGCCACAAGGCCCTGCCACGATGGCGACGGCTCGCTCCCCCGCCGAGGGGCGGGGTCTGAAAAGTGCACGCCGACCAGTGGCGCGATGAATCGTTCAGACGGCGGCGGACCGCCGGTTTGTCATGTCGAAGTCGTTTGGCCGGGGGGCCGGCCGGGTTTCATGCAGGGTCTGTGACCTTGGCCCTGAGCCTATTGGTCGCCCTCGGGAAACTCAACAACATCACTCAGCGCGTCGGCGAGGGCGGCGGAGACGACGCTCGGCGAGTAGCCCCGCCGCGCGAGGACACCCGCCAGCCGACGGCGTGCGACGTGCGGTTCAAGCCCCGCAAGAGACCGGGCCCTGCGTCGCGCGAGCGCGAGCGCACCCTCTAACTCCGCATCGGGGTCCAGATCAGCTAGCGCTGCCTCGGCCACCTCGCGGTCGACACCCTTCTCCCGCAGCTCCTGACGAATGCGCGCACGGCCCCGATGGCTGTGGGTGACACGCGAGGTGGTCAGTGCCTCGGCGAAGGCCGCGTCGTCGACAAGGCCCACCTCCGTAAGCCGCGCGATCACCTCATCCGCCACGTCCGGTGGGGTGCGGCGCCGCAGCAGTCCCGCCCGCAGCTCGTGCGCCGACCTTTGCCTGGCCGTCAGGAGATCCAGCGCGATGGTGCGGGCCACGTCGAGTTGCGTGACCCACTCCCTCTCCTGCTCAGAAGTCAACTTCGCCGGTCTCCGGGTTGATCCCCTCCGGCACGTCCTCCTTGTCGATGCCGAGGTGCAGGCGGATGCGCCGCTCGATCTCCTCAGCCACGTCAGGATTGTTGCGAAGGAAGTTGCGGGCATTCTCCTTGCCCTGGCCCAGCTGGTCCGACTCGTAGGTGAACCACGCGCCCGCCTTGCGGATGATGCCGGCATCCACGCCCATGTCGATCAGAGAGCCCTCGCGCGAGATGCCCGCGCCGTAGATGATGTCGAACTCGGCCTGCTTGAAGGGCGGGGCCACCTTGTTCTTGACGACCTTGACGCGGGTGCGGTTGCCCACCATCTCCGTGCCGTCCTTCAGCGTCTCGATGCGGCGCACGTCGAGCCGGACCGAGGAGTAGAACTTGAGCGCGCGGCCGCCGGTGGTGGTCTCCGGGCTGCCGAACATGACACCGATCTTCTCTCGCAGCTGGTTGATGAAGATGGCGGTGGTGTTCGACGTCTTCAGCGCGCCGGTCATCTTGCGCAGCGCCTGGCTCATGAGGCGGGCCTGCAGGCCGACATGGGAGTCGCCCATCTCGCCCTCGATCTCCGCGCGCGGCGTGAGAGCGGCTACAGAGTCGATGACGATGAGAGTGAGCGCGCCGGAACGCACAAGGGTGTCCGCGATCTCCAGCGCCTGCTCGCCGTTGTCCGGCTGCGAGACCAGCAACTCATCGGTGTTGACTCCCAGCTTCTGTGCGTAGTCCGGGTCGAGCGCGTGCTCGGCATCGATGAAGGCGCAGATGCCGCCCTCGCGCTGCGCATTGGCGATGGCGTGCAGCGCCACCGTCGTCTTGCCGCTGGACTCGGGGCCGTAGATCTCGACGACGCGCCCGCGAGGCAGGCCGCCGATGCCGAGAGCGACGTCCAGCGCCACCGACCCCGTGGGGATCACGTCCATGGGCTGCCGGGAGTCCTCGCCCAGCCGCATGACCGAGCCCTTCCCGTGGGCCTTCTCGATCTGCGCGAGTGCGGCCTCGAGCGCCTTGCTGCGGTCTGCAACTGCCATTGTTCTTTCCTCTCCTGGGCTCCCGGCGCGTCACCGGGCTGATGTCTCTTACAGTAGGAAACGGCACCGACAATTTTTCACCGACGCCCGACCTTGTGGATAACTACCCGCACAGCTTACCGAACATTCGTTCGAATGGCCGCGACACGCCGGGGCCGACCCCCGTTCAGCGCAGCGTCGCCGGGAGTTCCAGCTGGCGCCAGACAGCCCGCCAGATCCGCTTGCACGGCAACCCCGCGGCCAACGCCTCGCGCACCGTCCTGCTGCCCAGTTCCTCCATCACGACCTGATCCGCCCATGACGCGGCATATCCCGCGGGAAGGACCTCGTCCATCCGCTGCCACAGCTCAACCTCGCGCACGCGCCAACCGTACCGGTTAGGGTGCGCATCGGCCGTACGCGTGCACTAGCGTACGTCTCATGAATGCACCGGGGATGCCCTCCCACAAGCGGTCCGACCGCATGGTCGCTCTGCTCGCCCTGCTGAATGAGCGAGGGCACCTTCCGCTCGCCTATCTCGCGGAGAAGCTGAACGCCTCCGGCGCCACCATCCGCCGCGACGTCGCCGTGCTGGAGGCGCAGGGTCTGCTCGAACGCACGCACGGGGGCGCCCACCCGGCCAAGGGCAACGCGGAGCTCCCCGTGCGGCTGCGCGACGGCAGGAATCTGGAGGCGAAGCGCAGGATCGCGGCCCACGTCGTCACGCTCCTTCCGCCGGGCAAGCACGCGATCGGCCTCACCGGCGGCACGACGACCGCCGAGGTCTTGCGTGCGCTCCAGCACCGTAGCGACCTCACCATCATCACCAACTCGATCAGCATCGGTCTTGCCGCCGCGGAGCAGGGACAGGTTCGCGTCCTTATCGCAGGCGGCGTGCTACGGCCGAACTCGCTCGAGCTCGTCGGCTCGCTGGCCGAGTCCACCATGAAGCACGTCAACATCGGCACGGCGATCATCGGCGGCGACGGCCTGACGGCTGAGAACGGGCTGACCACCCACGACGAGATCGAGGCGCGCACGAACAGCGCGATGATCGAGCGGTCTCAGCGGGTCATCGTCGCCTGCGACTCGTCGAAGATCGGCACCCCTACGCTCGCCAAGATGGCCGACATCGGCGACATCGACATCCTGGTCACCGACTCGGACATCGAACCCGCGCAGCTCGCAGCGATCCGCGCGGCCGGCGTCGATGTCCACGTCGTGGAAGCGCCCCGAAGCTAAGCCTCGGGGCGCACCGACCACGGATTTCAGGCGGCGGAGACCAGCCGTCCCTGACGCTCGGCCTCGAGAGCCGCGAGCTTCGTGCTGATCGTGATCATGAGGTCGGAGAGGGAGACGTTCAGGGCCTGGGCGATCGAGAAGACGACTTCGCTCGAGGCCTCCTTGTGACCGCGCTCGATCTCGGAGAGATACCCCAGGGACACCATGCTGGCCATGGAGACCTCTCGCAGGGTCATGCCGGCGCACATCCGGAGCTCCCGGAGTGTCTCGCCCATCACCTTACGAATCAGAATCGTCTTCACGGCTACCTACCTTGCTTCGAGGGAACCCTGTGTCCGCCTCGCCTGGTGTAACTCCGCCCTCTGCGGATTTGTTCCCGGTAAGCGAACTAGTGGGTGTCCGGTATGGGCGTGCCGTTTGGCGGCAAGTGGGGTGGACGCATCACTAGGGTCTGTTACGGAAGCGGTGGCCCAGCGAGCAGCGGGTGGTCACAGGACGCGGAGCAGCATCTCGAAGGCGTGCTCGATGGCGGCGGCGCGGATCTGCTCGCGGTCGCCCTCCAGCTGCTTGAGCTCGGTGTATTGCGGTGCGGACGAGACGCCAACGCGTGGACCGACGACGGCGAACCACACCGTGCCGACGGAGGCGCCGTCGATCTCCGTGGGGCCGGCGACGCCGGTCGTCGCGACCGCCCAGTCCGACTCGCACTGGCGCTGTGCGCCGAACGCCATCTGGAGGGCCGTCAGCTCGTTGACCACGCCGTCGTGACGGATCAGCTCCTCGTCGACGCCCGCAAGCGACGCCTTGAGATCCCGGGCGTAGGTGACGAGGGCGCCCCGGAAGACGGCAGACGCTCCGGGGACCGAGGTGAGCGCCGCTCCGATGCCACCGCCAGTGATCGACTCGCAGGTGGCCAGCGTCACCGACCGCTCCGACATCTTCTTGATCACATCCGCTGCCAGCGACATGGCTCTTCCTTCCTCGTTGACTGCTCCCAGGCTACCCGGACTCCCCCTTGGCCAGGGCGTCCCTGCGGATTCGCCAGGCGCCGATGAGGTAGTCGATCCCGGTGACGACGGTGAGGATCAGCGCCGCCCACATGAGCGCCCAGGCCGTGACCTGGAGCCAGCCCGGCAGGAATACGAGGCCGAGGCTGAACAGGATCAACGCGAACGTCTGTGTCGCCGTCTTCGCCTTGCCGCCCTTGTTGGCGGCCATGACGGTCCCGTACTTCTTGAGCATCTCGCGCACCCACGTGATGCCCCATTCGCGGACCAGGATGATGATGGTGAAGAACCAGGGCAGCTCCCCCAGAATGCTGAGGGAGATGAAGGCGGCTCCGGTGAGCGCCTTGTCGGCGATCGGGTCCCACAGCTTGCCGAAGTCGGTGATCAGGTTGTACTTGCGGGCGATGTAGCCGTCCGCGAGGTCGGTCAGCATCGCGAGGACGAACACCACCGTCGCGGCGAACCGCCACTCGAAGAGCCCGGGGTCCCGGAAGAGGAGCACGACGTAGACGGGCACGAGGATGATCCTGACGACCGTCAGGATGTTGGGGAGGTTCCAGTTGCTCACGGGTGCCCCGTGGCTCGGTGTGTCGCTCACGATGCCTCCGCAATCAGGTCTATGCCGGCCGAGTCGACGACCCGGGCGGGAATCAGGCGGCCGACGCCCAGGTCGTCGGCCCCGATCAGGGTGACAGCGCCGTCGGTCTCCGGCGCCTGGTGCTCGGCCCTGCCGACGATTTCGCCGTCGACAGACTCGACGAGCACGACGATCTCCTCACCGATCCGGTCGGCGGCGCGCGCCTCGCAGACGTCGATGGCCACATCGGCCAGCAGCGCGCGGCGCTCCTCGATCTCGTCCTCTGGAAGGTGCCCCGGGAGACCTAAGCCCTCGGTGCCGTCCTCGTCCGAGTAGCCGAAGACACCGAGCACATCGAGCGAGGCGTCGACGATGAACCGCCGCAGCGTCTCGACGTCCGCCTCGGTCTCACCGGGGAAACCCGCGATGACGTTGCTACGGATGCCCGCGCGCGGCGCGACGGCCCGGATTCGGCCGATCAGGTCGAGGAAGCTGTCGGCGTCGCCGAAGCGGCGCATGGCCCGCAGCACGGGCCGGGCAGCGTGCTGGAAGCTGAGGTCGAAGTACGGCACGACCTTCTCGGTGCCGAGCATGGCGTCCAGCATGCTGGGGCGGATCTCGGCGGGTTGGAGGTAGGACACGCGGATCCACTCGAGCCCATCGAGGCGGGAGAGGCGGCGCAGGAGGCCCTCAAGGCGCACGTCCGAGCCCAGATCCTTGCCGTAGGAGGACGTGTTCTCGGAGACAAGGAAGAGCTCCTTCGCCCCGTTCTCGACCAGCCAGCGGGCCTCGGCTTCCACCTCTTCGACGGGGCGCGATAGGTAGCTGCCGCGGAACGCGGGGATCGCGCAGAAGGCGCAGCGTCGGTCGCATCCCGACGCGATCTTGAGCGAGGCGGACGGGCCGTTGTCTAGCCGACGGCGCAGCGTACGCGGCCCGGTCGCGGGCGCGAGACCCTCGGGCAGCGGGGCGTGGCCGGGCGTCGCGACGCCGCCGGCCGCCGCCGGACGGGCCGACGGCGTGATCGGCAGCAACTGACGCCGGTCGCGGGGGACGTGCGAGATGTGGCGTTCGCCGTCGAGGATGGAGCGGAGCCGGTCGGCGATGTCGACGTAGTCGTCGAAGCCCAGCACCGCGTCGGCCTCGGGCAGCTCCCTTGCGAGCTCCGCGCCGTACCGCTCCGCCATGCAGCCGACCGCTACCACCGAGCGCACGCCGCCCTCTTCCTTCAGGTCGGCGGCGGCCAGCAGCGTGTCGATCGAGTCCTTCTTGGCCTGTTCGACGAACCCGCAGGTGTTCACCACGACGGTCTCGGCAGCCTCAGGGTCCGCGACGAGCGTGAACCCGCCCAACTCCAGCCGCGCCGCCAACTCCTCGGAGTCGACGTCATTGCGCGCGCAGCCGAGGGAGGCGATGTGGACGCTTCTCAGTCGGCTCGTCATGGTGGGGTTCATTATCGCTCAGCCGTCAGCCCGCGGCGAGGTTCGCGAGAACGTCGTCGAGGTCCTCGGGCTTGACGAGCACGTCGCGCGCCTTCGAGCCCTCGGACGGGCCGACGACTCCCCTGCTCTCCAGGATGTCCATGAGACGTCCGGCCTTCGCGAAGCCGACGCGGAGCTTCCGCTGCAGCATCGACGTCGAGCCCAGTTGAAGCTCCACGACGAGGCGGCAGGCGTCCAGCACGAGGTCGAGGTCGTCACCGATGTCGTCGACGACCTTCTTCTCCGCCGAAGAGCCCGCCGTGACGTCCTCGCGGTAGTTCGGCTGCAGCTGCTCGGACACGTGCGCGACGACATCGCGGATCTCCGACTCGTTCACCCATGCGCCCTGCACACGGATCGGCTTGCTTGCACCCATCGGCAGGAAGAGGCCGTCGCCCTTGCCGACGAGCTTCTCCGCACCGGGCTGGTCGAGGATGACGCGGGAGTCGGTCATCGACGACGTGGCGAACGCCAACCGCGAGGGCACGTTGGCCTTGATCAGGCCGGTGACGACATCGGTCGACGGCCGCTGTGTCGCGAGCACGAGGTGGATGCCCGCCGCGCGCGCGAGCTGCGTGATGCGCACGATCGATTCCTCGACGTCGCGTGGGGCGACCATCATGAGGTCGGCCAGTTCGTCGACCACGACCAGCAGATACGGGTAGGGCGTGAGTACCCGCTCGGACCCCTCCGGCGGCTTCACCTGGCCCGCACGAACGGCCTTGTTGAAATCGTCGACGTGCCGGAAGCCGTAGTGGGCGAGGTCGTCGTAGCGCATGTCCATCTCGCGCACCACCCACGCGAGGGCCTCGGCGGCCTTCTTCGGGTTGGTGATGATGGGCGTGACCAGGTGCGGGATGCCCTCGTACTGGTTCAGCTCGACACGCTTCGGGTCGACGAGCAGCAGGCGCACCTCGTCCGGGGTAGCGCGCATCATGATCGACGTGATGAGCGAGTTCACGAAGCTCGACTTGCCGGAGCCGGTGGCTCCCGCGACGAGCAGGTGCGGCATCTTGGCCATGTTCGCCAGCACGAACCCGCCCTCGACGTCCTTGCCGAGGCCGACCGTCATGGGGTGGTGGTCGTTCTTGGCCTTCGGCGAGCGCAGGACGTCGCCGAGCGAGACGACCTCCTTGTCGAGGTTGGGGATCTCGATGCCGATCGCGGACTTGCCGGGAATGGGCGTGAGGATCCGGATCTCGTTGGATCCGACGGCGTAGGCGATGTTGTCGGCGAGACCGGTGACCTTGCTGACCTTGATGGCCGAACCGAGCTCCACCTCGTAACGCGTGACCGTCGGGCCCCGCGTATAGCCGGTCACGCGGGCGTCGATTTCGAACTCCTGCAGAACGGCGGCCAGCTGGCGCACCACCTTGTCGGAGGCTTCGGTACGCAGCTTGGGCTTCGATCCCGGAGACAGCGCCTGGTCGTCGGGGAGGAGGTAGGCGATGTCGCCGCTCAGCTGCAGCTGCTCCGCCCGCGGTGGCGCCGGGGTGTGCTGCGGCGGGTCGAGTTCGCGCGCCTCGTCCTTCGGGCGCCCGGCAGTGGTGCGCTGCCCGGCCGGCAGCGCCGCGGGCTCCGGATCGGGTTGCAGCACGAAGTCGTCGGAGGGCTCGTAGACCTCGTCCTCGCGGTAGGAGTCCTCGATCAGCGGGGTGTCGTACGGGACGTCGACGCCATAGGCGAGCTTCTCCTTCGGCTCGGGGTCGTCACGCTCCACGAGCGAGCTGAACAGCGCGCGGATACCGGCGAAGATCTCGTGCAGCGGGCGGCCGATGACCACCAGCACGCCGAAGAGCGTGACGAGGCTGAGCAGCGGGACCGACACCCAGGCCGTGACGAGGTCGGTGAGAATGCTGGACGCGACGTAGCCGACGACACCGCCAGCCTCGCGGACGGCAGGCATGTCGGCCGGCGTCGGCAGGCCACGCGCGATGTGCACGAGGCCGAGCGCGCCCATGGTGATCAGGAACCAGCCAAGGCCGGTGCGGGGCGCGGCCTCGACGTCACGCGGGTGCCGCAGCACGCGCCAGGAGCCGTACAGCAGCACAGCGGGGACGACGGGCGAGAAGGAACCGAAGACGGTGGTGACGGCGACGCCCAGCGCGCTGCCGACCGGACCCGGCAGCGCGAACCAGAAGCGCGCAGCCACGACGATGCCCATCGCGAGCAGGAGCAGGCCCCAGCCGTCGCGGCGAAGCTTCGGATCGACGTCCTGCGCGGCACCGCCGAAGCTGCGCGCGACCCATCCGACCCCCGCGGCGAGCGCGCCGAACGCCGCGCCGATGCCCTTCAGGATGGTCATCCCGATGCCGGGGCCTTGCTTCACGGGAGCCTTCTTCGCGGGCGGACGGGACGAGCGCGTGGTCGACTTGGCCGGCCCCTTGGGGGCCGGCTTCTTGGCCGTGGAACGTGCAGCGCCTGACCCGCTCGAGGAGCGCGCCTTGGTGCCGGTGTTCCGCGCTGGGGAAGTAGTGCGGGACGCCATGGTCGCCACCCTAACCGACAACGAGCCGTTTGCGGACGATGGCGGGCCGCCCGCGGCCCGATTGGGCACACTGGGCACATGGACCGGCACGTGAGCATCAGGGCGCGAGTGATCTCTGCCGTCGTGCTGCTCACCGGTCTCGCGCTTCTCCTGAGCGGGGTGCTGGTCTATCTGCAGGCGCAGGCGAGCCTCCAGGCACGGGTCACCGCCGATCTGACCCGCGTGGCGGATGAGATCGCGTTGCTCGCCGGCGAGTTCGACCCCGCGACCGGCGAGCCCTTCTCCGGTCCCGAGGGGCTCCTGTATGCCGCCATGCAGCGCGAAGTCCACCTCCCTTCCGAGGGATCCTTCGCCGTTGTCGACGGGCGCGTCCGGTGGGCCGCCCCTTCGACGGTGCGGTTCCGCCCCGAGAAACTCCCACAGCTCGTCGAGGCCGTCCTTCCCCAGACCGCGGAGCCGGTGGTCACGTTCGGCGACATCGTCACCGATCAGGGCGACGTCCGCTATGTCGTCGTACCCGTGATATTCACCGAGAACGGGGCGACGGGCGCGATGGTGCACGCGGTCGACATGACCACGGAGCGCGCGGCTCTTCGCCCCATCTTCACCACCTACGCGCTCGTCGCGACCGGATCCCTCGTGCTGGTGGCGATGCTGATCGCCCTGATCGTCGGACGGCTACTGCGCCCGATGCGCTCCATGCGCGAGACCGTCGAACGGATCACCGAGACCGACATCTCGCAGCGCGTCCCGATCGAGGGCACCGACGACCTCTCCGCGCTCGCCGTGACGGTCAACGGCATGCTGGACCGCCTGGAGACGGCGGTCACGGGCCAGCGCGAGCTCCTCGACGACGTCGGCCACGAGCTCCGCACGCCGCTGACCATCGTGCGCGGCCACCTGGAGATCATGGACGCGACCGACCCGGAGGACGTCGCCTCTTCGCGCGCGCTCGTCATCGACGAACTCGACAGGATGCGCCGCCTCGTCGATGACCTGCTGACGCTCGCAAAGTCCGAGCAGCGCGACTTCGTCATGCCCCGGCCCACCGACGTCGCGCGCCTCACCGACGAGACGCTCGCGAAGGCGACGACGCTCGGGACGCGGCACTGGGTGCTGGAGGACCTGGCCGACATCGAGGCCGCGCTGGACGCCCAGCGGATCTCGCAGGCGTGGCTGCAGCTCGCGGCCAACGCCGTCCGCTACTCAGCGGAGGGCTCCCGGATCGGCATGGGCAGCAGCATCGACGGCGACGAGCTGCGGCTGTGGGTGCGCGATGAAGGCGTCGGCATTGCGGCCGAGGAGCAGAGCAGGGTCCTGGAGCGCGCCGAGCGCGGCCGCTCGGGGACCGGCACCGGGCTCGGCCTTGCGATCGTGTCGTCGATCGCAAGGGCGCACGGCGGGCGGGTCCTCGTCGACTCGGCCGAAGGGGTAGGAACCCGGGTCACGATCGTCGTGCCCGTGGTGGAGAAGGAGCACGCGTGAGTCAGATCTTGATCGTCGAGGACGAGCCGCGCATCGCGGCATTCATCGCCAAGGGACTGAAGGCCGCGGGGTACACGCCGGTCGTCGAGGCCTCGGGCCTGCTCGCGGTGGCCCGCGCGGTGGCGGGCGAGCCCGACCTCATCGTGCTTGACGTGGGACTGCCCGACATCGACGGCTTCGAGGTACTCGCCCGGATCCGCGGCCAGGGCGTCTCCATGCCGGTGATCATGCTGACGGCGCGCTCGTCGGTCGCGGACACCGTCGCGGGGCTGCAGTCGGGCGCCGACGACTACATGGCGAAGCCGTTCAGCTTCGAGGAGCTCCTCGCCAGGATCCAGCTCAGGCTCCGCGCCGACACCGCGGGAGACTCCCCCACCGTGCTGACGCACGGCGACCTCTCCCTCGACCTGCGCACCCGGCACGCGACGGTCGGAGGCAAGGAGGTGGAGCTCACCGCGCGAGAATTCACCCTCGCCGAGATGTTCCTGCGCAACCCCGGACAAGTGCTTAGCCGCGAACAGCTGCTGAGCGGAGCATGGAGCTACGACTTCGATCCCGGCTCGAACGTCGTCAACGTGTACGTGCGCTACCTACGCAAGAAGCTGGGCTCGGAGCGCTTCGAGACGGTCCGCGGGATGGGCTACCGGCTGCTGAACCGCTGATCAATCCGCGCTGACCGGCGAGGGGGCGCTGACAGCGGACACCGCCGACGGCGCAGTCGAGGCGCTGCGCGTGGTCTGCTTGGTCGGCTTCTTCGTCGGCGTCGCCTTCTTGGTCGGCTTCTTCGTCGGGGCGGTGGCCTTCTTGGTGGGAGTCGCCGTCTTCGTGGGCACCGGGGCGCTCGTGGATGCCGTCGGCGTGTGAGTGGGGTTACCGGGCTCAGGGGTCCGGGCCGCCGACGAGGGCCCGACCGTGACGGCGGGGCGCGCGACGGCATCAGCCGGCTCGTGATTGAGCAGGGTCGCGACACCGAGGACACACGCGCCGATGCCCAGCGCGCCGGAGGCTACCCACGCGTAACCAGACTTGGCCATCAGAGGGCTCCCTTCCTTCGTTCCAGCGTAATCGCCTGGGCGGCCGCGGCATAGCTCTCAGCCAACGCGAGTCGGACGAGCGCTTGGTCCGACGTCGCGCCGGAGACGAGGCTGAGCAGCACCGCGGCCGTGCGGGCGCGGAGGTCGGCCGGGTCCACCGCCTCGTCGAACGCGCTCTGCCACTCGCGGAGAAGCTCCGGAACCCGCGGATACGCGCCGGGCGCGAGCGTCGGCAGGACGGCGAGGTGGGCGACGAGGCAGGCCAGGTCGTCCTCGCGGAGCCCAGGGCCCGCGGAGTCGACGTCGATGAACCGCAGGCCCGCGCCGTCGACGAAGATGTTGGCCTCGTAGCAGTCGCCGTGCGTGGGCACCGTCGACCCGTGGCGGCCGAGGTCAACGACACCCTGGATGGTCCGGGCAAGCTCGTCGACACGCGCGGCCTCGGACGGCGCGTGCTGCCGAGCGGTCGCGGCGTGGAAGTCGAGGCGGGCGCTCCACGAGGGTCGCAGCTTCAGGTCGGCGACGCCTGCGGGGAGGCGGTCGAGGAGCGCGAGGATGTCATCGGCGCTGGGCACGGGCCCGTCGCCGACGAGCGCCTGCGCCAGCGAGTGCCCCGCTACGGCGGGGCTGATCAGCACGCCAGGCGCCGGACGCGCCAGGAGCGGGATGGTGACGCCCGCGGCGGCGAGCAGGTTCTGGCGTTCGGCCAGCTTGTCGTCGTAGCCGGGGCGCAGCACCTTGAGGTAGTAGTCGACGCCGTCGGCTGTCGCCCGCAGCACGGCCCGCCGGAGCGGCCGGTAGCCGAGCAACTCGACGTGCAGGGCCTCCGGGACGGGCACGCCCGCCTCGGTGAGCCAGGCCAGCACGGTCTCCGGATCGCAGGACGGCTGCAGGCCCGGGAGGCGTGGGTCGGCGGGATGCCGCCAGACCCGGAGCACGGTGCCTGCGCGCTGCAGCGTAGCGACGGCGCCCTCGACCTCCGCGGTCGTGGCCACCAGGTACTCGATGCTCACATCCCCGGGTGCCGTCTCGTAGCTCACCGTGTAGATGGCGCTGACCTCGGCGCCTGGGCGGTAGTGCAGCTCGTCGAGCCGCGCCGTGAAGCCCGGAATCGACGCCTCGGGGTCACCCGTGAGGGCGAGCTCAAGGAGCCCGGCCGCCTGGGGGGAGGTGAGTAGCCGGGTCTCCTTGAGCAGCATCTCGGTCATGCGGTCAGTCGGCCGAAGGGGCGCTGACCGGCGACTGCGGGGTGACCGCGGAGACCGGAGACTTCGCGGAGACCGGGGAGTGCGCGGTCCGCGGGCTCACCGGCGACTTCGGAGAAACCGGCGACTTGGCCGTGCGCGGGCTGACCGGCGACTTCGGGGAAACCGGGGACTTCGCGGTCCGCGGGCTCACCGGCGACTTCGGCGTTACCGGGGACTTCGCCGTCTGGGGGCTGACCGGGGTCTTCGCGGTCTGCGCCGTCGGGGCGGTGTTGGCGGTGTTCGCCGTCGGGGCCGTGTTGGCCGTCAGAGTGGTGGCGCCCTGGGAGGGGCCGGACACCGACGGCGAGGCCGGAGCCGTCACGGCGGGGGTGGGGGTGTCGGTGGGGCGCTGGCTGTCTGCCCAGGCGAACCCGCCGACGGCGGAGAGGCCGATGACGCCGGTCACGGCCCAGAGTGCGGTGCGCTTGGTATTCATGATCTTGTTCCTCCTGAACTGGTCGATGGAGACAAGAAAATCAGGCCTATGTGAGCCGACGAGGAGAGGCGGATGAGAGTTCTCTCATCCGAAGTGGTCCCAGCCGGCGACGCCGTCCCATGGTGCGCCATCGACCGTCACGCCGTCGCCCGCCGTGACGGTGCCGACCCTGCGCCACCCGCCGGGAAGCGCCGCGGTCGCGGGGAAGGTGGCGGCCAGCGCGTGGTCCTCTCCCCCGGTCAGCACGAGGCCGAGCGCGCTCTTCCCTGTGGCGGCCGCCACACGCGCGACGGGGTCCGGGATCTCGATCAGCGCGGTGTCGACGTCGATGCCGACGCCGGACCGCTCGCAGATGTGGCCCAGGTCGGCGAGCAGGCCGTCGGAGATGTCGAGCATGGCGGTAGCGCCGAGGTCCGAGGCGAGGACGCCCTGCCCGTAGGGAACCGTAGGCGTCAGGTGCTCGGCGACGAGGTCCTTGGGCGAGCCGAAGCCGCGCTGCAGGACGACGAGTCCTCCTCCGGACCAGCCGAGCCTGCCGCAGACCGCGACGACGTCGCCCGCCCTCGCCCCGGCGCGCGTGACCGGCGCGCGGCCCTCCAGGTCGCCGATGGCCGTGACGCAGGCGACGATCTGCGCGGAGCTGGAGAGGTCGCCGCCGACGAGGCTCACGCCCGCCGTGGCACATTCCTCCTTGACGCCGGCCTCGAACTCCTCGACCCACGCCTGCTCGAGGTCCTTCGGCACCGCGAGCGCGACCACGACGGCGCTGGGCCGAGCCCCCATGGCCTCGACATCGGAGACGTTGACCGCGACCGCCTTGCGGCCCACGGCCCGCGCGGGCGACCACTGCCGCTTGAAGTGCACGTTCTCGACGAGGATGTCGGTGGTCACAACCGTGTCGCCGGTCGGCCGCAGCACGGCCGCATCGTCGCCGACGGAGAGGACGACGTCGTCGCCCACCTCGAGGCCGTCGGTGATCCGGGCGATCAGCTCGAACTCGCTCGCCACGTCAGCGCAGCCCCACCGGGCGGTCAAGGGCGAGGTCGATGAGCCGGGCCACCAACTGCGGATAGGTAAGGCCGGAGGCCTGCCACAGCGTCGGGTACATCGAGATCTCGGTGAACCCGGGCATGGTGTTGACCTCGTTGATGAAGATGCCGTCCTCGTGGACGAAGAAGTCGGCGCGCACGAGGCCCTCCGCGTCCACGGCGACGAACGCCTCCTTCGCGAGCTGCCGCAGACGCTCCGCGGTGTCCTCGTCGAGCACTGCGGGGGCATCGAGCGCCGCGCCGTGCTCGTCGAAGTACTTGGCCTCGTAGTCGTAGAAGCCGTCCTCTGCCTGGACCCGGATCTCCCCGACGATCGACGCGTCGCAGCCCAGCGGCGCCTCGGGGTTGCCGAGCACCGCGCACTCCAGCTCCCGCGCGCCGACGAAGCCCTGCTCGAAGACGACCTTCGGATCGAAACGCTGAGCCTCCGCAATGGCGGCGTCGAGCTGCGAAGGATCGGTAACCCGCGAGATGCCGATCGAGGAGCCACCGCGGGCGGGCTTCACGAACAACGGGTAGTCGAGCCGCGCGACCTCCGCGAGGACGGCGTCGCGATCGGTGCGCAGGCGATGCGCCGACGCTGCGACGTACGGCCAGACGGGCAGCCCCGCGGCCTCGAACGCCACCTTCATGAAGTGCTTGTCCATGCCGACGGCGGACGCGGTGACGCCGCTGCCGACGTAGCGGATACCCATCATCTCGAACATGCCCTGGATGGTGCCGTCCTCTCCGAAAGGGCCGTGTAGCAGCGCGAACGCGACGTCGACCCCATGGATATCGACTAGGCGCTCGCCATCCCGCGTAGCGACCTCGCAGCCGCGCTCACCCACCATCCAGACGGCCTCGAACTCCGGCTCCGCGACCTCGGGGGCCACGCCGTCGACGATCCTGTAGCTCGCGATCACCTCCAACGGGACCTGTGTCCAGCGACCCGACTTCGTGATCCCGACACCGACGACGTCGTAGCGCTCCTTGTCGATCGCCTCGAGCACGGAGGCGGCTGTGAGGCAGGAGATGCCATGCTCCGAAGACTGGCCGCCGAAGATCAGCGCGACACGAGTGCTCACAGGTGTTCCTCCAGTTAGGTCGGGCGAGCCGTGCGCTCGCGCCCGGGGCAGCACTCTACTCGCCGATGGCGCGCCCCCTGGGCACTCGCGCGCCCCGCCGAGCGTCGTAGCGGTCCTCCGGAGGGGTGAGTCCGGTGAGTTCGGCGCGCATCCCCGTCAGCGTGTCGAGGATGCGCTCGGTCATCTTGTCGAGGACCTCTTTTGTGGGCTCAGCACCATCGAAGTCGCTGAGGTCGATGGGCGGGCCGGCCTCGACGCGGATGTCGCGCCGCGGCCCGAAGAGGCGCCGCCACTCGATCCGCTTGCCGCCGAGCACCAGCTGCGCGCCGTCCTGTGCGACCGGGACCACGGGCGCCCCTGTTCGCAACGCCAACTGCGCGGCGCCGCGCCTGCCGGTCATGGGCCACCCGTCGGGGTCGGCCGTGATGGTGCCTTCCGGGTACAGCGCGATCAACTGCCCTCGCTCCAGCGCCTTGCGGGCGTGGATCAGTGAGTCGGAGGCGCGGTCCGTGTCGCGGTAGACGGGGATCTGCTGGCACTGCCGCGCCACCCAGCCGAGCACGGGCACGCGCCAGATGTCGGCCTTGCCGAGAAACCGCGGCCACCGCCCGCTATAGACCAGGTACTCGCCCAGCACGATGGGGTCGAAGTTTGAGATGTGGTTGCCGACGACGATCGCCGGCCCCGTCGCGGGGATGTGCTCCTGACCCGCCCAGTGCCGGCGGGCGACCAGGGGGATGAACACGCGCACGAGCCGGACGAGCGCGCGGTACACGACCGGGGCGGGCTCGCGGTTGACGTCGCGGCGTCGTCGCCGCCAGGGCTTCTCGTCCCTCTTCTGCATCACCCCATCATTCCGCATTCGGCTTCGTCACGAGATTGATACAACAAGCACACTGCCTGAAACCTGGTCGTCGCCAGGGTCTCATCCGCGAGTCCTAGCGTCGTCGGCAACCAGTCCCGACCCGTACCTCTTCGTCAACCATCGGAGGCAGCAATGAGGAAGACCCTGACGCACGCGCCCATCCGCCTGATCCAGCTGGCCATCGCTCCGCTGGGCAGCTCCGTCCGCAACGGCACGACGACGGCCGGGGCGGAGGAGATCGACTTGGCCGCGCCCGACGCCCGGTTCGCGAAGGCCGACGCCGCTGACTGAACGCACGGCTCTCCGCTGGTTGAGCCGCCGCACGAGGCGCCAGCCGAGTCGGCGAGTCGAGACCACAGAATCCGGGTTTCCCCCATCCCGCTCCCGCTCCAACGAAGGACCCCCCATGACCCAGACCGTTGCGCGCATTGCCGAAGACGATCTCATGGCGGAGGTCCTGCAACGGGGCGAGGGGCCCATCCCTGGCGACCTGTACCTCCCGGCGACGCCGGGGAACGTGCTGTGGGGGCGCCTCCCGTGTCGGGCCGACACCCCGGTGCTCACCGTCTCGCCGGGTACCTCGGTCACGATCGACACGGTGAGCCACGAGGGCATCCTTGAGGATCAGGGCCGGGATCCGGTCGGCTACTTCGGCGGGCACGGTGTGCCCGCCGAGGCGGTGCTCGGCGACGCCGTCGAGATCGCGACCAGCCCGGGGCACGACCCGCACATCGACGGCCCGCACGTCGTCACGGGTCCGATCTACGTCCGTGACGCCCAACCAGGCGACCTGCTGAAGATCACAGTCGAGCGCCTGGCACCACGAGTTCCTTACGGGGTCATCTCGAACCGGCACGGCCGCGGGGCGCTCGCGGGCGAGCTTCCGCGGCGGGCGCGCACCGTCAGCGTCTTCTGCCCGGTGGCCGGGCGCGACGGCGGCCTCGTCGGTCGGCTCCCGGTCGTCGAGGGCGGGGAGCCGGTCGTTGAGTTCCCGCTCGCGCCCTTCCTCGGCATCATGGGGGTGGCCGTCAACTCCGACGACCGCCCCCACTCCGTGCCCCCCGGAAGACATGGCGGCAACATCGACATCAACCTGCTCGTCGAGGGGTCGGTGCTGTATCTCCCCGTGCAGGTGCCCGGGGCGCTGGCCTACATCGGTGACCCGCACTTCGCGCAGGGCGACGGCGAGGTGGCGCTCACGGCACTCGAGGCGTCGCTGCGGGCAACGCTCCGCTTCGACGTCGTCGGCCTCAACGACGCCGTCGCCGCGTTCGGCGAGGTCACGGGTCCGCTCATCCGGTCCGGCGGCTACCTCGTGCCGACCGGCCTCGACGCGGACCTGGACGAGGCGATGCGGGCGTGCGTCCGCGCGGCGATCTCGCTGATTCGGGCGCGATGGGGCCTCGACGAGCACCTCGCCTACGCCTACCTCAGCGCCGCGACCGACTTCGACATCTCGCAGGTCGTCGACGTGGTGTGCGGCGTCCACGCCCGCATCCGCGAGTCCGACTTCGACGCGGTGATCCGCGAGCGACGCGTGTGAGATCCCGGCCGATCTGCTGGCCGCGTTTCGGCGCTACGAGCAGGCCATCATGGACGACGACCTCTGGAAGCCCGTGCTGGGACGCGGCGAGTTTGTGCCTGCGAGGAGCGGCTTGTTGTCGCCGCCGGTGTCGACCTGGTAATGGGTCTTGCCGTGCATGAGGATGTTGACGAGGTCCACGGAGTTGTACCCCATGCCGTCGCCGATCATGTAGATGACGTTCCTGGGCCCCTTCGGCGCCGCTGCAGCCGGCGCGGCGGCGAGCCCCATGCAGGCCAGGGCGGTGGCGGTGACCACTGCTCCGACACGCACGAAACGTGACTGTATTGACATTCAAATACCTTTCAGTGGCGGTAGCCAGCTTCGCTGTTTTGTCAAAACAAACATGCTTTGCCCGTCGCTGTCTTCGCGAAGGCTACTTTGGTCGACTAGTGAGCGCCAATGGCAGAGCCGATATGGATACGAACAGCCCCTCGACCTCTATCAATTCGCCGAGAATTCGGGAACCGTTCACTAATATGTCATGTCATTTAGGTATCGCGGGCTGCTGTGAGCAGCGCTGCCCTCAGCGGCACGCCCTGGGTTGTGTCGCACCGAGCGAGGAGGCTGGCATCATGACCGAAAACCCCCTCACCCCACTCGACGAGCAGCTCGCCGCGCGCCTGCTCGAACAGCGCACGCTGTTCTTCGGGTCACCGCTGGATGACACGCTCGGCAACCGGCTGTGTGCCGCGCTCGTCCTGCTCGCCAGCGACGACCCGTCCGCCGACATCTACCTCTGGATCAACTCCCCCGGCGGCTCCGTCACGTCGATGCTCGCCATCCGCGACACGATCCGCACTATCCCCGCCCCCGTCCGCACGATCAACCTCGGACTGGCCGCCAGCGCGGGCCAATTCGTGCTCAGCGCGGGAGCCCCAGGGCACCGGTACAGCCTCCCCCACTCGAAGGTGCTGCTGCATCAGGGCTCCGCGGGGATCGGCGGCAGCGCCGGCGACATCGCCATCCAGGCCGACGACCTCCGCCAGACCCGCGACACCGTCCTCGGCCTCATCGCCTCCGACACGGGCCAGGATGTGGCGACCGTCGAGCGCGACTCCCGCCGCGACCGTTGGTTCACGGCCGAGGAGGCGCTCACCTACGGCTTCATCGACCGGGTCGTGACGAGCCTCGACGACATCCGCCCGCGGCCCCGCGCCGCCGTCGGTCTGGCGGTGGCGTCGTGACCGGCTACACCATTCCCTACGTGTCCACGAGGACCCGGGGCGGCGAGCGCACCAGCGACATCTACTCCCGGCTGCTCGGCGACCGCATCCTCTACCTCGGCACGCCCATCGATGACGGCGTCGCCAACGCCGTCATCGCCCAGCTCATCCACTTGGAGTCGGAGAACCCCGACGCGCCCGTCAGCCTGTACCTCAACTCGCCCGGCGGGTCGACGACCTCGATGCTGGCGATCTATGACGCCATGCAGTTCGTCGGTCCGGCGATCCACACGACCTGCGTCGGCCAGGTGGTCGCGAACGCGGCGGTCCTCCTGGCCGCCGGCGCGGCCGGGCACCGCCAGATCCTCCCGCACGGCCGTGTCGTCCTGCACCAGCCCGCCGCCGAGGGCCACCGCGGCACGATCCCGGACCTGATCCTTGAGGCCGACGAGGTGGAGCGGACAAGGAGCCTGCTCGAGGCGGTCCTGGCCCGGCACACCGGCCGGACGCCGGAACAGGTCCGCGTCGACACCGAACACGACCTCGTGCTCACGGCCCAAGGCGCCGTCGACTACGGCATCGTCGACCGGGTCCTCACGGAGCGCTGACGGCGACCATGGAGGAATGGCGCACGACCCGCCCTTCTGTGCCCAAACGGGCACAGAAGGGCGGGTCGTGCGTCAGAACTCCATGGACTATGCGGCGAGGCAGACCGGGCCGGCGCCCGCAACGGTGATGGTGGCCAACTCGCGCACCGTGAGGTCGAGGGCACCGGCGACGGCGGCGAGCACCTCCGACGACGCGTCCTTTCGTCCGCGCTCGATCTCGGAGAGGTACTGCGGCGACACGCCGGCCCGTTTGGCGACGTCGGCGAGGCGCTGTCCCTCATCCAGCCGACGGCGACGGAGCGTCTCCCCGACGGCCTCGCGCCACAACGGCTCCACATCCGATCTCTTGAAGGCTCGCAACTCTCCCATGGAGACACGGTAGTCGCGCCCACCGCAGCCGCGCCCTCGTTCTGCTGTGAGCAGTGCGGCTCCGCCGGATTGAGCCACGCCCCTGCGCGGAGCGCCGCCGCCTATGGCGCTCGTGTTGATGGTCAAGTCTGAGCGGCGAAATCAGCCCGCGACGCTGATGGCCCGGCCAACCGGATCCCCACGCAGCAGGCGCTCCGCGAACGTCACGATGTCGCTCTGCAACCCCAGATGCGCGCCTTCGGCCGGAGCTTCTCGCCGTGCCACCTCGAGAATCGTCTCGAGGGTCTCGCTCACGAGGCTCCCCGCGCCACTCACACCCCACCCGCGGAGTTCACGAACCAGGTGCTCTGTGGTGAGGGGAGCGTGCCGGTACTCCCGGCCGACTGCCATGGCTAGCTCGCCGTCCGTCGACTGGTGCGCCATCGGCACCCAGTCATAGGCGGGAGCAAGGCTCACGGAGCCGGCCTCCGGGTGCAGGAGGCCCAGGTTCTTCGCGTGCAGATCCAGGTTCCCGGTCGCGACAGCGGCCACCACCGTCCGGCTGAGCGCCGCCAGCGACGATGGATCGTGCTGACGAAGCACGTCCGCGACCCGACCGAGTGTCACCCTCCCGCCGTAACGCTGGTACTTCTGGTTGCCCGTCAGCCCGAGGGCCTGCGCGAAGTCCTCCACATGAACGCGTCCGGGTGTCTTGAGACCCGACGCCACGGTCGTCGTGCGGTCGAACCGCTCGACGACGAGGGCTGGCACGCCATCGAAGATGCTCAGCGCGGTGTCGAACGAGGCGAGGCCCAGCGCGCGCACGAACCGCGCGCCGTACTCTTCGTCGTAGATCATCGATCGCAGGCTCGGCACCTCCGGCTTCAAGATGTGCGTCGACGGATACCCATCCACCACCTGGGCCCACGCACCGTCCCAGGCGAGGACGATCTTCTCCTGGACGCCGGCGAGCGAGGTCTTGCCCCCGAACGGCCGGTTCCCGAGCGGGCTTCCCTGCGCGTCAAGGAGCAGGGCGGCGATGCCTGTCTCGTCCAGGGACACCCGGCGCGGCGTCCGCGGTTCGCCGACCACATCGGGATCCCAGATCTGCAGCGCGCCCGCGACGTCGCGTCCGTAGTGGCGGAGGAAACCCACGACGTCGTGCTGCTCGACCCCCACGCGGGCAGCAAGCCGCATGAGCGCCTGACCCTCGGGTAGCAGGTTGGCGAAGAAGGCCTGGCGCTGCGCGCGCCGCGACCTGGTCGACACCGGTACCAGCGGCACGGCGACAGACAACACCGAGCTATCCAGGCCGAACCGCCGGAGCGCCTCAGGCTCGGGCGAGAAGTCGAAGCTGCGCCAATCCCCCGCGATGCGCCCGACGACGGTGTCGTACAGCTCGACGAGGAGGTCAGCCACCGTCGTCCCTCTCCGGCACGGTCGCGGTCAAGGTCATGCCCGTCTCACGCATGAAGGCGAACAGCCGCTCGGTGTAGACCGACGGCTTCCCCGCCTCGATCTCCCAGACGTAGCGTTGGGAGATGCCCAGCCTGTCGGCCAGCTCGCGCTGGCTCCACCCCTTGAGCAGCCGCGACTGCTGCAGGATTCTCCCGAGCGACTCCGGCCCGGTCACCTTTCCCGAATACATCACACCTCCTGACTACGTATCGGTAGTCAGGCTATGCTACTACCAATATGTAGTCAAGCATCGTCGGCCGCGAGCTGGCGCCGCAGGAACTCGAGGTAGAGGGCGT
Source organism: Tessaracoccus sp. (assembly GCF_016714275.1). Lineage (GTDB taxonomy): Bacteria > Actinomycetota > Actinomycetes > Propionibacteriales > Propionibacteriaceae > Arachnia. The sequence goes on from NZ_JADJNP010000002.1 coordinate 370,536, forward strand.
CCATGTGTGCGCGTTGACGGTTGTCGGCCGCGCCGCCGTGGCCGCCCTCAATGTTCTCGTAATACCAGGCCCGCTTCCCTGTACCGGCGAGCTTCGCCATCATCTTGCGTGCGTGGCCGGGGTGTACGCGGTCGTCGCGCGTCGAGGTGAGCAGCAGCGTCGGCGGGTAGTCCCGCGCCGGGTCGAAAAGGTGGTACGGCGAGAACGTCTGGATGAAGTCCCAGTCGTCGGTGTCGGGGTCGCCGTACTCGTCCATCCACGACGCGCCCGCCAACAGGTGGCTGTAGCGCCGCATGTCGAGCAGCGGCACCTGGATGACGACGGCGCCGAACAGCTCCGGGTACCGCGTCAGCATGTTGCCGGTGAGCAGGCCGCCGTTGCTACCGCCGCGCACCCCGAGGCGCGCCGACGTGGTGACGCCGCTCGCGATCAGGTCGAGGGCGACGGCCGCGAAGTCCTCGTAGGCGCGGTGCCGGTTCTCGCGCAGCGCGGCCTGGTGCCAGCGCGGGCCGTACTCCCCTCCGCCGCGGATGTTGGCGACGGCGTACGACCCGCCGCGCTCCAGCCAGCCCTTGCCGACGCCAGGTGCATAGGCCGGGGTCAACGAGATCTCGAAGCCGCCGTAGCCGTAGAGCAGGGTCGGGTTGTCGGCGTCGACCCGGCCGCGTGGCCGGACCAGGAAGTAGGGAACGCGCGTGCCGTCGTCGGAGATCGCGAAGCGCTGCTCGGTCGCGTGGGTGTCCGCGTCAAAGAACGCGGGCTCCGCCTTCAGCGCCTCGGGGGCGTCGGCGTCCGCGGAGGCGTCGGCGAGCAGCAGCGTGCTGGGCGTCAGGAAGTCGGTCGCGATCACCCATAGCTCGTCCGAGGTCTCGTCGTCGACGGCTCCGACCTCGATCGTGCCGAGCGCAGGCACTCCCGCGAGGGGGCGCTTCTCCCAGCCGGCCTCGCCTGGGGTGAGGATGGTCACGACGCTCTTCACGTCGTCGAGGGCGGGGAGCCGGTCGTTGAGTTCCCGCTCGCGCCCTTCCTCGGCATCATGGGGGTGGCCGTCAACTCCGACGACCGCCCCCACTCCGTGCCCCCCGGAAGACATGGCGGCAACATCGACATCAACCTGCTCGTCGAGGGGTCGGTGCTGTATCTCCCCGTGCAGGTGCCCGGGGCGCTGGCCTACATCGGTGACCCGCACTTCGCGCAGGGCGACGGCGAGGTGGCGCTCACGGCACTCGAGGCGTCGCTGCGGGCAACGCTCCGCTTCGACGTCGTCGGCCTCGACGACGCCGTCGCCGCGTTCGGCGAGGTCACGGGTCCACTCATCCGGTCCGGCGGCTACCTCGTGCCGACCGGCCTCGACGCGGACCTGGACGAGGCGATGCGGGCGTGCGTCCGCGCGGCGATCTCGCTGATTCGGGCGCGATGGGGCCTCGACGAGCACCTCGCCTACGCCTACCTCAGCGCCGCGACCGACTTCGACATCTCGCAGGTCGTCGACGTGGTGTGCGGCGTCCACGCCCGCATCCGCGAGTCCGACTTCGACGCGGTGATCCGTGACCGACGCGCGTGAGCGTGCCAATACCGCGGCCCCTCCCGGTCGGCTGCGGGCCTGATCCTCGAGGCGACGAGGTGGAGCGGACTCGCAGCAACGTGTGCGTTTGCACGGTCGGATGAACACCGACCCCGCCTTCGAGCGGAAATTCTCACTGCGATAATCTCTCCTCAAACCTAGGAGGTACTCCATGTCAACACCTGCACTCATCGCAGTGCTCGTCGTGGCGATCGCCGCGATCGTCTTCCTCATCGTCAAAGTCAGGCTGCACCCCGCTCTTGCCCTGACGCTCGCCGCGTTCGGCGTCGGCATCGCCACCGGGACGCCACTCGACACCCTCGCCGAAACGATCGAGAGCGGCGTCGGGGGCACGCTCGGCTTCCTTGCCCTCATCATCGGATTCGGCGCCATTCTCGGGAAGCTGCTCGAGACCTCGGGCGGCGCGGAACGCATCGCGATCAGCCTGCTCAACACCCTGGGGCGGCAGCGGGCCACCTGGGTGCTGATGCTGATCGGCTTCATCGCCGGTATCCCCGTCTTCGTCGAGGTCGGCTTCGTCCTCCTCGTGCCGCTCGTGTTCGTCATCGCCAAAGAGGCGGGCATCTCGCGGGTCAAGCTCGGCACGCCTCTCGTGGTCTCCCTCATGGTCGTCCACTGCATCGTCCCGCCCCATCCCGCGGCGACGGCCATCGCAGGAATGCTCGGCGCCGACGTCGGCAAGGTGATCGCATTCGGCCTTCTCGTCGGCCTTCCTGCCGCGATCGTCGGCGGCCCGGTCTTCAGCCGTTTCGGGATGCAGAAGCTCGTCGACCCGCCGCTCCCCGAGGGGCATTCCGCAGTCGAGGATGCGCCGGTCGCGCAGCGGGACCTGCCCGGATTCGGCATCACGTTGTTCGCCATCCTGCTGCCGCTGCTCATCATGGTCGGCCGCACCGTGGTGACGTCGCTGCTCCCGGAGACCTCCGCGGCGCTGCCTATGGTCTCAATGATCGGCAACCCCATCGCCGCGCTGCTGATTTCGGTCTTCTTCGCCTACTGGGCCCTCGGGCTGCGCCGCGGTATGACCATGCAACAGCTCCTCACCGTCTCCGACTCCAGCTTCTCACCCATCGCAGGAATCCTCCTCATCATCGGCGCGGGTGGCGCGTTCAACGAGGTGCTAAAGGCCTCCGGCATCGGTGACGGCATCGCCGACGCCCTCTCCGGGCTGCCCGTAAGTCCGATCATCCTTGCCTGGCTGATCGCGCTGCTGTTGCACGCCGCCGTCGGTTCGGCAACCGTAGCAATGATCTCGGCCGCCGGAATCGTCTTGCCGATGGTCGCCACCTCCGGGGTCAGCCCCGAGGTGATGGCAATCGCGATCGGGGCGGGCGCAATCGGGCTCACCCAGGTCACGGATAGCCTGTTCTGGCTGTTCAAGGAGTTCATGGGCATGTCCGTGCAGCAGACCCTGCGCACACTCACGCTCGCCACCACCACCGCCTCGGTCGTCGGCTTGGCCGGGGCTCTCATCCTCAGCACCGTCGCTTAAAGGAGCAACATCACCATGACCGACACCATCATTCACGGCCGCACGCTCGCCGACTGGAAGCGCGACCTCCCTCTCATCGCCGACCTCGTCGCCACCACTGAGACCCAGTGGTTCAACCCTGAGGTCCGTCCCACCACAGAGGCGATCGGGTCCGTAGGGCTCACCAACGACGACATCATCGACGCCGCGGCCCGTCTGAAGCGCTTCGCGCCGTATTTCCTCGCCGTCTTCCCGGAGACCGGACGCACGCTCGGCATCCTTGAGTCGCCCCTCGTCGGCGCCCCCGCGATGAAGAAGCGCCTTGAGCGCGAGGCAGGCCGCCCGCTGCCGGGCAACCTCATGCTGAAGCTGGACGCCGAGCTGCCGATCTCGGGTTCAATCAAGGCCCGCGGCGGGATCTACGAAGTACTCAGGCACGCCGAGGATCTCGCCGTGGGGGCCGGAATGCTGAGCCTCGACGACGACTACTCGGTCCTCGCCACTCCTCGCTTCACCGAGTTCTTCCGGAAGCACCAGGTGGCGGTGGGATCGACCGGCAACCTCGGACTGTCGATCGGGATCATGAGCGCGAAGCTCGGCTTCCGCGCCTCGGTTCACATGTCCGCCGACGCCCGCCAGTGGAAGAAGGACAAGCTCCGCGCCAACGGCGTCGAGGTCGTCGAGTACGCATCCGACTACTCTGTCGCCGTCGCAGAGGGCCGCAAGCAGGCCGAAGGGGATCCCTCCTGCTACTTCGTCGACGACGAAAACTCGACCAGCCTTTTCCTCGGATATGCGGTGGCAGCGCACCGGCTCGCCGGACAGCTCCAAGCCTTCGACGTCCCCGTTGACGCAGACCACCCGCTCTTCGTCTACCTCCCTTGCGGCGTTGGGGGTGGACCTGGCGGAGTCGCTTTCGGCCTCCGCGCCGAGTTCGGCGATGCCGTCCATCCCGTGTTCGCAGAGCCGACCCACTGCCCCAGCATGTTCCTCGGCGTCTACTCCGGGCTGCACGACGCGATGTCGGTCAACGACTTCGGGATCGATAACGTCACGGCGGCGGACGGGCTGGCGTGCGCGCGCCCCTCGGGCTTCGTGGGGAAGGCGATGCAGCACCTCGTCGACGGGTACTTCAGTGTCACGGACGAGAACCTCTACCGGATGCTGACCATGCTGCACGACGTGGAGGGCATCGACATCGAGCCGTCCTCGACCGCGGGACTCGCCGGCATGGCTCGCGTGGTTGGGGCCGACGACTACCGTTCCCGGATCGGCCTCGACGACGACCTGCTCGCTCGCTCGACCCACCTCGCATGGGCCACGGGCGGCAGCATGGTGCCCCGCGACGAGATGGCGGCATATGTGGCACACGGCCGGGAACTGTTGGGCTGAACATAGGAGGCACAGATGGTCGCGGACTCCGATCATGTCCGAAGCTTCGTCCCGCTTGTTGAGTTCCTAGGAAAGGTGCTCGGCGAGAACCACGAGGTGGTGCTGCACGATCTCTCCAACATCGACGCGTCGGTGATTGCCATCGCAAACGGCCACGTGACGAACCGCTCGGTCGGATCGCCAGCCACGGACTTCGTTCTGCGTGTCCGCGACGATCATCCCGCCGAGGAGCAGGACTTCGCCGTCAACTACCGCGGCACGATGCCCGGTTCGTCGACGGTGCTGACATCGTCGACGTTCTTCATCCGCAAGGAGGGCCGCATCGTCGGGATGCTCTGCATCAACACCGATCACACTCTGCTCCGGCAATTGGAAACCGTTGTCGCAGGCTTGGTGGGGGTATACCTGCCAAGCTCGGCAGAAGGACATGTCGAGGAGAACCTCGTCGCCTCGGTCGAAGAGGCAGCGAACCAGGTCATCCGCACGCTGGAGCAGGAGCGCGCAACTCGAGCTTCCCGTTTCCGCCTCGACGATCGGATTGAGGCCGTGCGCCGGTTGCATGAGCGTGGCTTCTTCCAGTTCAAGGGCTCGGTCCAGGCGATCTGCAACCAACTGGGTGTTTCTGAACCTACCGCCTACCGCTACATCCAGACCGCACGGGCAGAGCAAACGCGCCCAGCGGCGGGGAGCTAATGCCGCAGCGCTGACACTCCCATGGAAGACACGGTAGTCGCGTACGCCGAGGCCGCGCCGTCGTTCCGCTGTGAGCAGCGCCGAGCCACCTCACGAAGTGTCTCCGCAGTCAAGAGCCCGCAAGGTGGCGCCGCAGGAACTCGAGGTAGAGGGCGTCCATGTGTGCGCGTTGACGGTTGTCGGCCGCGCCGCCGTGGCCGCCCTCGATGTTCTCGTAATACCAGGCCCGCTTCCCTGTACCGGCGAGCTTCGCCATCATCTTGCGTGCGTGGCCGGGGTGTACGCGGTCGTCGCGCGTCGAGGTGAGCAGCAGCGTCGGCGGGTAGTCCCGCGCCGGGTCGAAAAGGTGGTACGGCGAGAACGTCTGGATGAAGTCCCAGTCGTCGGTGTCGGGGTCGCCGTACTCGTCCATCCACGACGCGCCCGCCAACAGGTGGCTGTAGCGCCGCATGTCGAGCAGCGGCACCTGGATGACGACGGCGCCGAACAGCTCCGGGTACCGCGTCAGCATGTTGCCGGTGAGCAGGCCGCCGTTGCTACCGCCGCGCACCCCGAGGCGCGCCGACGTGGTGACGCCGCTCGCGATCAGGTCGAGGGCGACGGCCGCGAAGTCCTCGTAGGCGCGGTGCCGGTTCTCGCGCAGCGCGGCCTGGTGCCAGCGCGGGCCGTACTCCCTCCTCCGCCGCGGATGTTGGCGACGGCGTACGACCCGCCGCGCTCCAGCCAGCCCTTGCCGACGCCAGGTGCATAGGCCGGGGTCAACGAGATCTCGAAGCCGCCGTAGCCGTAGAGCAGGGTCGGGTTGTCGGCGTCGACCCGGCCGCGTGGCCGGACCAGGAAGTAGGGAACGCGCGTGCCGTCGTCGGAGATCGCGAAGCGCTGCTCGGTCGCGTGGGTGTCCGCGTCAAAGAAGGCGGGCTCCGCCTTCAGCGTCTCCGGTGGTGTCGCGCCCACGGAGGCGTCGGCGAGCAGCAGCGTGCTGGGCGTCAGGAAGTCGGTCGCGATCACCCACAGCTCGTCCGAGGTCTCGTCGTCGACGGCTCCGACCTCGATCGTGCCGAGCGCAGGCACTCCCGCGAGGGGGCGCTTCTCCCAGCCGGCCTCGCCTGGGGTGAGGATGGTCACGACGCTCTTCACGTCGTCGAGCACGGTCAGCACGATGTGGTGGCGCGTGACCGTGACGTCGGACAGCGCGGTCGTGTCCGTCGGAGCGAAGAGGACAGCAAGGTCGCGAGCGCCGGCGAGGTAGTCGTCGAGGCGGATGGCGACCAGCGCGCCCGCCGGATGCGTGACATCACCGACGGCCCACGGCTCGCGCAGCTCGATGAACAGCCACGCGCGATGGATGAACTTGTTGGCCGAGTCCGGGGCGTCGATGCGCTGGAAGGTGCGCTCGGTGTCGGCCAGGTACAGCGCGGTGTCGCGGCTGTCGAGGTAGTGGACGAGGAGGTCGCGCTCGAAGCCGGGCGTGCGGTCGTGGTGGGGGTAAATGCCGTAGCCGACGTTGTCCTCCGGCCCCTCGAACACCGCGTCGGCCTCGGCCAGGGGCGCGCCGCGACGCCACCTGCGGGCGAAGCGGGCGTAGCCTGCGCGGTTGACGCTGCCGGGGCCGGTGTCGGTGACCAGGTAGACGGTGTCCTCATCGATCCAGGTCAGGTGCCCCTTGGCCTCCGGGCGTTCGAAGCCGCCGTCGACGAAGGCACGCGCGTCGACGTCGAACTCGCGGGTGACGTCGGCGTCCGATCCGCCCCGCGACAGCGCGATCAGGCACCGCGGATGGTCGGGCCGGAGGAACTCGACGCCATGCCACACCCAGTTCTCGTCCTCCGCGCGGTTTAGGTCGTCGAGGTCGAGGACCGCCTCCCAGGCGGGTTCCGGCGTGCGGTACTCGGAGAGCGTCGTCCGGCGCCACACACCTCGCGGGTGCTCGGCGTCGCGCCAGAAGTTGTAGTACCAGTCGCCGCGCTTGGCGACGAACGGGATCTTCTCCGCGGAGTCATAGATGGCCGCGAGTTCGCCCTCTAGCCGCGCGAACTCGTCGGTGCCGGCGAGCTCGGCCTCCGTCACGCCGTTCTGGGCGCGCACCCAGTCGAGCGCCGCTGGGTCGTCGATGTCTTCCAGCCACAGGTGCGGGTCGGTCATGGTGCTCCTTCGTCGGCCCCACCCTAGCCGTGTGCCCATCCCCCACCTGAGTAGGCTGCGAACCATGCCCGACCGCTGCGTTCCCCCAGCGCAGGAATGGGCACCGTCATGGTTTCCGCAGTACCTAAGTCCTGGTTTTGCAGCATCTAAGTCGGGGTTTTAGCAGGTATCAAGTCGGGGATCTAGCAGCCGGCATGCGCACTACGGCGCGACGAACGCGGGTAGCATCGGGCCATGTTTCAGGACTCTCGGCTCGCGCCCGCGGCGCTGCTGGCCGGGCCGCGGGGGCGCCGGATGCTGCTCCAGTTCGCGTGTCAGGCGGAGGTCGCGGGCGGGCCTGACCATGCCGGTCCCCTGTCGATGGCGGTCGCCGACGCGAGCTACCGCCTCGCGAAGAGGGCGGGCAAGAGCATCACCCGCTCGACTTGGGGATCGCCCGACGGTGCGACTGATCCCCTTGCGGCACAACCCTCCCACGTCGCAGCGCTCCTCGCCGCGACGCGGTTCGTCACCCCGACCGCGGAGCTGCTGAGGTCCTGCCTCGCGGCCTCCGTCGATGCAGCGACGTACTGGGAAGGCCCCGAGGGCGACGACCTCCTCGCGGCGGTGCCCACTGTGCGCGACGCACTGCGCCCGGTGGCGGAGTTGATCTGCGCATCGCCGGAGTCCGACTGGCTGGGCGATCGCATCTCCGAGGGGAACCAGGTGGGCCTGCGCTGGCTTGAGGCACCCACCACTCACCGGCAGCCCGCGGGCCAGGCGCTCCGATCCTGGCGCGCGGATCTCGTCGCCGAGGAACAGCGGGCCGCGCGCGACCGTCCTGCGGATCCGACGGCCCCGTACAGCGGAACGTGGTGGTCGACTCCCCCGCACGGCCTCCCGGTCACCTGCGCGCCGCTCTTCGACCAGACGCCGTCGGGTCTCTGGTTCGTCGAGGACACCCTCGGATGGTCCCGCGCGGATGCCTTACCCGTCGATACCCCGGCCGATGCCCACGTGCTGGAGATCAACGGCGCCGACGACTGGGCAGCGTTGTGCCGGGCCCGGCCACTCGCGGTGACGGCGTCGAGGCGACACGACTGGTACCGCGCAACGGGATGGACGGGCTCCCTTGTCATCCCGGACTGGGCCGGGCTCGCCTGCGACTACGACGCCGTCCACCTGTCCTACGCCGGCTATCTGGCGGCGGCCGGCGTCGCCATCCGGGTGATCGACGGCACGGCCAGCGTCATCGCGGGCTGGAACCCCGGCGCCACCTACTGGCTTGTCGACAAAGCGGAAGCCGGCGAGCCGACCCGCTGGCATCGAGACGACGACACGGGCGAGCCTCGGTGGACGTCACAGGCGCCTGACGAGGCGCGTGCCGAATAGCGCGTCACTCGAAGAGCGCGCGGTTGTCGCAGGTCCAGCGGATCCGGTCCGCGGCCGGGCGCCACATACTCCAGCGCGCCGAGACGCGGCAGGACGACGGTCGCAGTGCGAAGGGCGCCCTGCCGTGTCAGTGGCCGGGTCAGGCGACCCCGAACACCTCGCGCTCGAGCCGCGCGTAGCTCGTCTCCATGCCGTCGGCCATGCCGGTGGCAAGTATCATCTCGCGAGTCTCGGCGTCGGGGTAGTTCCCCACCATGGTCAGCAGCGTGCCGCCCTCGACCGGGGTGAGGGTCAGCTCGTTGACGACGACGGGGCCGTCCATCCCGATCATCGCCTCGGTGGTGACCGCGCGCACCGGCGCGAGGACCTCGGTCAGCTGGCCGGTGAAGCCGAACCGGTCGCCGGTCTCCTCGTTCTCCCACTCGTAGCGGTAGGTCTCGCCGACGGAGGTGGCCACCTCGCACACCGGCATCGTCCAGCCGTCGGGGCCGAGCTGCCAGCGGCGCAGGAGCTCTGGCTCGTGATGCGCGCGCCACACCTGGTCGACCGTGCCGCGGATGACGCGGCTGATCCGCGCCCGGGTGTCGCCGAGCAGCTGGACCACGATGCCGTTGCCTGCGGCGAACGACGCGAGGTCGGCCAGCACGTCGTCGATCTGACCCATGGCGGCGCGCATGCCCTCGACCATGCCCATGGCAACGAGCTTCTCGAGCTCGTCCGCGGACGCGAAGTGGCTGGTGGTGGTCATCCGCGAGCCGCCGTCGGTTGCCTCGAAGACGAACTCCATCCTGATGGTGGGCATCGCGGTGTTGGGGGCGCCCTCGTCGTCGGCGAAGCCGTCGAGCACCTCGAAGCTCCTGCCCTCGTCGACGCTCAGGAACTCCCAGTAGCCGCAGGAGCGGTCGCCGTCGGGCCCGATCATGGCGTAGTCCGAGCGGCCGCCGACGGCGACGTCGTGCCGGGTGAAGGTGGCGGGCCAGCCGGGCGGCCCCCAGAAGCGCTCGAGCTGGCGCGGGTCGGCGTAGGCGTCCCAGAGGCGGCGCACGGGAACGGGGAAGTCGGCGACGACGGTGAGCGTCAGGGCCTCGGGATCCTGAGTGACGGACGTGATGGGCATGGCGGCTCCTTTCAGGAGTCCTCGGCGAAGAGGTCGTCGAGGCGAGAGATACGGCTCTGCCACAGCCGCGTGAAGTGGTCAAGCAACGCTTGGGCCTTGCTGATGGTCTCGGGATTCGCCCGGACCCTCCGCTCGCGCCCGGAGGGAATCTTCGTCACGAGACCCGCTCCCTCCAGGACCGCGACGTGCTTCTGCACCGCCGCGAAGCTCATGTCGTAGTCGGCGGCCAGGTTCGAGACCGTCACCTCGCCGACGAGCGTGCGACGCAGGATGTCGCGCCTCGTCGCGTCGGCGAGTGCCCGGAAGATCCGGTCCACCTCGCCGTTGGTGAGGTCCGTCTGAGAAACACCATCTACAACCATTTGGTTGTAGATTAACGTGGCTGCGCTCCGGTGTCAACGGCGCACGGAGCGACCGTTCTGTAGATAATTCTGTCTACACGCCGTATCCTGGGGACATGAGCATCACAACGACGATCCGCGTCACTCGCCCCGCGCGCGACGCCCTGAACGAGCTGGCAGCAAGACGCGGCGAGACCCTCACCGAGACAGTCACCCGAGCGGTCCGACTGCTGGAACAAGAGTTCATCGGGCAGGACCTCTCGGAGCCGCTACGCGACGACGAGCAAGCTTGGCTTGATGCTGACGCCGGGTGACGTGGTTGAACTCGACCTCGGTGTGCCGTCCGGCTCCGAGGCAGGGCTGCGTCGTCTCGCCGTCGTCGTTACCGCACACCAGATCCTCCGCGGTGGCCCGAACGTCATCCAGGTCGTCCCCTTGACAAGCACCATTCGCGACAGCGGCGCCGAAGTCGCCGTCGAATCGGATGCGCACAACGGTCTCAGCGTCGTCTCCGCTGCACAGTGTCAACACATCCGGTCCGTCGCCACGGCGCGCGTGAGCGCGCGCGTCGGCAACGTGGGCCCTGCCACCCTCCGGCAGATCCGCGACGTCGTGGCGCTCATCATCGACGCCTGAGCGCTCAGAAGGTGCGGTACGGCCGGCTCGCCACAACCGCAGAGGCGCCCCGCACCCAAGGGTGCGGGGCGCCCCTCTATAGCGACGACGTCAGCCGGCGGTGCGGACCGGGAGCGTCTTCGGCTTGAACGACGGGCGGGTCGCCTCGTAGGCGGCGATCGCATCGGCGTGCTGCAGCGTCAGCGAGATGTCGTCGAGGCCGTTCAGCAGGCGGTGCTTCGTGTAGTCGTCGATCTGGAAGCTCACGACGAGGTCGCCGCGGGTGATCGTCTGCGACGGCAGGTCCACCGTGGTCTCGACGTATCCGTCCGCGTCGATCGCGGCCCAGAGCAGGTCGCGATCCTCCTCCGAGACCAGCGCGATCAGCAGGCCGGCCTTGCCCGAGTTCGAGCGGAAGATGTCGCCAAAGCGCGTGCCGATCACGACCTTGAAGCCGTAGTTCTGCAGCGCCCACACGGCGTGCTCGCGGGAGGAGCCGGTGCCGAAGTCCGGCCCGGGAATCAGGATCGTGCCACCCGTGAACGGCGCCCGGTTCAGCACGAACTCGGGGTCGCTGCGCCAGGCGGCGAACAGGCCGTCCTCGAAGCCGGTCCGGGTGATCCGCTTCAGGTACACAGCGGGGATGATCTGGTCGGTGTCGACGTTGCTGCGCTGCAGCGGGACGGCGATGCCGGTGTGGTTGATAAAGGCATCCATGGTCAGCGTCCAATCAGGTCGGCAGGGGCGGCCAGGTGGCCGGCGATGGCGGTGGCGGCGGCGACGGCCGGCGACACCAAGTGCGTACGCCCGCCCTTGCCCTGGCGGCCCTCGAAGTTGCGGTTCGACGTCGACGCCGAGCGCTCGCCCGGGGTCAGCTGGTCGGGGTTCATGCCCAGGCACATCGAGCAGCCGGCGGCACGCCATTCGGCGCCGAAGTCCAGGAACACCTGGTCGAGACCCTCAAGCTCGGCCTCGATGCGGACGCGGGCCGAGCCCGGCACGACAAGCATCCGGATGTTGTCGGCCTTCTTCTGGCCCTTCAGCACCGACGCCGCGAGGCGCAGGTCCTCGATGCGGCCGTTGGTGCAGGAGCCGAGGAAAACGGTGTCGACCTTGATGTCGCGCATCGGGGTGCCCGGCGTCAGGTCCATGTACTCCAGGGCCCGCTTCGCGGTTGCCTGCTCGACCTCGGAGTCGAAGTCCTCGGGGGCGGGGACGGTTCCGCCCAGCGGGACGCCGTGGCCCGGGTTGGTGCCCCAGGTGACGAACGGGGTGAGCCGCGTGGCGTCGATGTCGACCTCGACGTCGAAGGTGGCGTCGTCGTCGGACTTCAGGGTGCGCCAGTACTCGACGGCGGCATCCCAGTCCTCGCCCTCGGGCGCGTGCGGGCGGCCCTTCAGGTACGCGAAGGTGGTGTCGTCGGGCGCCATCATGCCGGCCTTGGCGCCCCACTCGATCGACATGTTGCAGATCGTCATGCGGCCCTCCATCGAGAGGTTCTCGATGGTCGTGCCGCGGTACTCGACGATGTAGCCCTGGCCGCCGCCGGTGCCGACCTTCGCGATCAGCGCCAGCACGACGTCCTTGGCGGTCACGCCGTCGGGCAGTTCGCCGTTGATGTTGACGGCCATGGTCTTCGGTTTGGCCTGCGGCAGGGTCTGGGTGGCCAGCACGTGCTCAACCTCGGAGGTGCCGATGCCGTAAGCCAGCGCGCCGAAAGCGCCGTGGGTGGAGGTGTGCGAGTCGCCGCAGACGATCGTCATGCCCGGCTGGGTCACGCCCAACTGGGGGCCGATGATGTGGACGACGCCCTGGTCCTTGTCGCCCAGCGAGTGGATGCGCACGCCGAAGTCCTTGGCGTTCTGGCGCAGCGTGTCGACCTGCTTCTTCGAGACCGGGTCGGCGATGGGAGCCAGGATGTTCAGCGTCGGGGTGTTGTGATCCTCGGTGGCAAGCGTCAGGTCCGTGCGGCGCACCGGGCGGCCCGCCAGCCGAAGGCCCTCGAAGGCCTGCGGGCTGGTCACCTCGTGCACGAGATGCAGGTCGATGTACAGCAGGTCCGGCTCACCCTCGGCCGAGCGGACGACGTGCGCGTCCCATACCTTTTCGCTCAGGGTCTTACCCATGGCTCCTCGCTTCTCATGCGGATCGATTTCTCGAGCCCAAGTATGCGCGCCCCTGCGCCGACCCAGCAGTTGCGTGTCCAGCATTCGGACTGTTAGTCTCAACATATGGACGAAACTTCTGGCGTCGGCGTACTCGACAAGGCGGCCGCGGTGCTCTCTGCATTGGAGCGGAATCCCTTGACCCTCGCGGGCCTCGTGACCGCTACTGGGCTGGCCCGGCCGACGGCGCATCGCCTCGCCGTCGCTCTGGAGCACCACCGCTTCGTCGGACGCGATCTACAGGGCCGCTTCGTGCTCGGTCCGCGCCTGATCGAGCTGGCCGAGTCGGCCGGCGAGGATCCGCTGCTGGCCACGGCCGGCCCCATCCTCAACCGCCTGCGCGACATCACGGGCGAGTCCGTGCAGCTGTTCCGGCGCCAGGGCGAGGCGCGCATCTGCGTCGCCGCCGTCGAGCGCCCGCAGGGCCTGCGGGACACCGTGCCCGTCGGCTCCCAGCTGCCGATGACCGCCGGGTCGGCGGCACAGGTGCTTCTCGCCTGGGAAGAGCCGGAGAAGCTGGAGAAGCTCGTCGAGGGCGCCTCGTTCTCGCTCTCCACGCTGCAGGCCGTGCGCCGTCGGGGCTGGTCGCAGTCGGTCGCCGAGCGGGAGGCCGGCGTGGCTTCCGTGTCGGCGCCGGTCCTCGCGCCGTCGGGCAAGCTGATCGCCGCCGTCTCGGTGTCGGGCCCCATCGAGCGCCTGACCCGCTCCCCCGGCCGCCTCCACGCCCCCGCCGTCCTCGCCGCGGCCGAGCGGCTGAGCGACGTGCTTCGCCGCAGCGGCAACCCGGAGTAGGTCCCGGACGACCCTGTCCCTTGGCGCCCGCGCCGTACTAACGTGAGCCCATGATCAAGGAAGCTCAGCCGAGCACCGGCATCCCCGGCCTCGACCAGACCATCGAGGGCCTGTGGCTGGGCGACAACGTCGTCTGGCATGTCGACCTCGCCAGCGACTTCCTCACCGTCGTCGAGCCCTTCATAGCCCGCGCAAAACGCGACGGCCGCCGCGTCGTCCACGTCAGGTTCGGCATTCGCGAGCCATGGCTCGACCACGTCGAGGGCGTCGAGACCCGCCTCATCGACCCGACGGTCGGCTTCGAGAGCTTCTCCGTCGAGGTCCTTGACCTTCTCGTGGAGGTCGGCCAGTTCTCCTACTACGTGTTCGATCCGTTGCCGGACCTCCACCAGGCGTGGAACTCGGACCTCATGGTGATGAACTTCTTCCAGATCACCTGTCCCCCGCTGTTCGAGCTGGACACCATCGCCTACTTCGCGCTGATCCGACACGAGCACACGTTCGCGACGGTGGCGGGCATCCGCCAGACGACGCAGCTGCTGCTCGACCTCCACCGCATCGACGACGAGCTGTACGTCAAGCCGCTCAAGGTATGGCGCCGGCACTCCCCGACGATGTTCTTCCCTCACCTCCTCACGGGCGGCGACGCGATCTCGGTCACGTCGTCGGGCGTGACCGCGAGCCTTTTCGCATCGGTTGCGCGGCGGATCGACAGCCCGGACCCGTGGGAGCGCCGCGTCGACGAGGCATGGGGGGCGCTGACCGGCCCCGCGGAGGAGCAGGCGGAGGCCCGCGACGCGCTACTCAGGATGATCGTCGGCACGCACGGTCGGATCGTCGAGCTCTGCCGCGCCCACATGAGCCTGATCGATCTGCTCGCCGTGGCGTCACGAATGATCGGAACGGGCCGCATCGGAGGCAAGTCGGTCGGCATGCTGCTCGCGCGCTCCATGCTCGAGCACGACAACGCCCACCGGTTCGCGGGCAGGCTCGAGCCGCACGACTCCTTCTTCGTCGGAGCCGATGTGTTCGTCAGCTTCCTCATCGCCAACGGCTGGTGGGACTTGTGGACACACCACAAGAGGCAGGGGTACTTCGACGCCGCGTCCGACCTGCACACCGCGATCCCGACGGGCCGGTTCCCTCAGCGGATCCGCGAGGAGTTCCTGCAGCTGATGGAGTACTTCGGCTCCTCGCCGATCATCGTGCGGTCCAGCTCGTTGCTGGAGGACGACTACGGCAACGCGTTCGCGGGCAAGTACGAGAGCGTTTTCCTCGCCAACCAGGGTGGCCCCGACACGCGCTTGGAGGCCTTCGAGGACGCCATCCGCACTGTCTACGCCTCCGCCGTCGGCGTCGACGCGCTGCGCTACCGTGCCGACCGCGGCCTGGGCGAGCACGACGAGCAGATGGCGGTGCTCGTCCAACGCGTCTCCGGCGACCTGTTCGGCGAGCTGTTCTTTCCGCCCGTGGCGGGCGTGGCCAACAGCTCGAGCCTCTACGTCTGGGACTCGGACCTCCCCGACCGGGGCATGGCGCGCCTCGTCGTCGGGCTCGGGACCCGCGCCGTCGACCGGAAGGGCGGCGACTTCGCCCGCATCGTGGCGCTGGCCGACCCGCTGGCCTCCCCCGGTGGCGACGAGGACGCGGGCCGGTATTCGCAGCGCAGAGTCGACGTCCTCGACCTCGCCAGTGACACGATCCACCCGCTCCCCATGGCTGCGGTGCGCGCGGCGGCGGCCCGACTCGACTGGTCGCTGTTCGCGAGCCGCGACAGGGCGGCGGAACGGCGGCTGAGGGAACTCGGCAGGCGCCGCCCCGCGCATCCGATGGAGGTCATCGACTTCGCGGGTCTGCTGAGCGGCGGTCTCCCCGAGCTCATGGCCGACATGCTCGCCTGCCTCGCCCACGGCTATGCGCACCCGGTGGACACGGAGTTCACGATCAACTTCGACCGCTCGGGCCAGCCGACGCTGAACCTCGTGCAGTGCCGGCCGCTACAGACCCGCGGCGTCGGGCGTTCCGTGCGGATCCCGGACTTCGACGCCGAGCGCAGCCTGATGGCCACGACAGGGTCGTTCATGGGCGGGAACGCGCAGCTCCCGCTCGACCTCGTCGTCGCGGTCCGCCCCGACGTCTATCTCGGCCTCGGTGAGCAGGCGCGCTACGAGGTGGCGAGGCTGATCGGCACGGTGAACCGCAAGCTCGACGGCCGGGCTGCGCTGCTGATGGGCCCGGGCCGCTGGGGTACGACGACGGCGTCGCTGGGCGTGCCCGCGCACTTCGTCGACCTCAACCATTTCGCGGTGCTGTGCGAGCACACCTACAGCGCGGGCGAGTTCCGGCCGGAGCTGAGCTATGGCAGCCACTTCTTCCAGGAGTTGGTCGAGTCCGACATCTTCTACGTGGCGGCCTTCGATGGAAGGCCGGGGGTGCACTTCAACCCGGCCCGCGTGCTGGACGAGCCCAACCTGCTTGCCGAGTTCGCCCCGAACGCCGGAGCGCTGGGCGACGCGCTGCACGTGGCCGACGCCGGCGGGCTGACGCTCTACGCCGACATCGTCGCGCAGCAGTTGCTGATCCAGTAGTGGCCGACGTCGGAGCCAGGTTGGTGCCATGTCGGAGGTTCCGGGCAATGCGAAAGGCCCTAGCCAACCTTGTGTTGACTAGGGCCTTAATCTCTTGTAGCCCCGACGGGATTCGAACCCGCGCTACCGCCTTGAGAGGGCGGCGTGCTAGGCCGCTACACAACGGGGCCTCTAGCGCATGGAAGGTTTACACCTTCCGCAGGGGTACCAGGACTCGAACCTGAACTAGCGGAACCAGAAACCGCCGGGCTGCCAATTACCCCATACCCCTAGAGAGCTCGGTTTCCCGATCCTCTAGGCGCCCGGTTTCCCGGGCACGAGTAAGAACAGTACACCATCGCGAACCAAGCCCACAAGTTGTGGGGATCTCTGGTCCGCGAATCCTCCCCGCGCCGACAAAATAGCTAGCCAACCCCGGATTAGGGGGTCCGGGTCGCGAGCCTCATCGCCACGCCGATCCGCCAGGCGACGACCGCGAAGACGGCGAACCCCGAGATGTCCCAGGCCGCGTCGCTCCAGGAGATCGCCCGCACCGCGCGCAACTCCGCGACCGACGTCGTGAACAGGGCATAGGCATAGGCGGCGACGTTGTTGACGACGTGTGCGGCGATGCCGGCCTCAAGGCCGCCAGTCAGCACGACCAGCGCTCCGGCGGCGAGCCCGAAGGCCAGCCTGTGCGCGAACAGCGCAGGGTTCTGCACCCCGTGCATCAGCGCGAACAGCAGCGAGGACCCGACGACACCCACCCACGTCCGGCCCGCCGCGGAGCCGATGGCCTGCAGCAGGTACCCACGGAAGAACACCTCCTCGGCAGCCGCCTGCAGCGGCGCCGTGACGGCGATGAACGCCAGGAAGGTCAGCCAACCCGACTGCCCGCTGTGGAACGTCGGCCCGCCCTTCACCGCGTACCCCAGCCACAGCACGGCGTTCAGCACGACCACGGCGACGATGACCATCAGCAGCAGGTATCGCCACCGGATGCCGGGATGCACGGACGCCAGCCAGCGCGGGCGAACGCCGTGGATGTAACGGACGATCAGCAGCGAGATCGGGATCAGCAGCGCCAAGGCCAGGTGCCCTGCAACAGGGCCTTCCGGCAGCTGATAGGCCTGCGCCGCCTGGCGATACTGCTCCCAGTCGCCCCCGCGGAGGAGATGACCGACGCGCAGCACCAGTTGCGATGCCAACGGAATGAAGATGGCGAAGGCCATTAACCCGACGACGATCCCGAACATCGAAGAGATGCCGTGGAAGCCGTCGCGGCGCAGCGCGAGAGGATAGGTGAGGCCGCCCGGCGGGTCGACGGCAGGCGTTCCGGAGAGCAGGAGACCGGGGGCGGCACTCACGCGTCGGCGACCGGGTTGCTGAGGGTGCCCAAGCCGTCGATCGTGACGTGGACGAGATCACCGGGCTGCATGGCGCCGACACCGGCCGGGGTCCCGGTCAGCACGACGTCCCCCGGCAGCAGCGTGACGGACCGGGTGATGAAGCTGATCAGCTCAGCGATGCCGCGCACCATCTGCGAGGTCGAGCCGTCCTGGCGCACCTCGTCGTTCAGGCGGGTCTCGATCGACAGCGCGCCGGCCTCTTCGATCGTGACGTGCGTGTTGATCCACGGCCCGAGAGGCAGGAACGTGTCGGAGCCCTTCGCCCGGAACCACTGGCCGTCGGAGCGCTGCCAGTCACGAGCCGTGACGTCGTTGGCGATGGTGTAGCCGAAGATGACCTCGGGGACACGCTCGACGGGAACCTGCTTGCAGATCCGGCCGATGACGACGGCGAGCTCGCCCTCATAGCTCAGCTCGGCGCAGCCCTCCGGCCGGATGATCGTGTCGTCGGGGCCGACGACGGACGTGTTGGGCTTGAGGAAGACCAGCGGGGTTTCGGGCACCGCACCCCCCATCTCGGCCGCGTGCTCTGCGTAGTTCTTGCCGACGCCGACGACCTTCGACCGCGGAATCACCGGGGCGAGGAGGCGCACGTCGTCGAGCTCGTGCCGTTCGCCGGTGTAGTTGACGGCCCCGCCCGCGAGCGGATCACCGGTCAGGGTGGCGATGGTGTCGGGATGGTCTCCCCCGTCGACGCTGAGTTCGATGATCCCGTACGCGGGGTCCTGTCCGGCTTTGGCGAAACGTGCGATGCGCATGCGCACAGGGTAGCCGCGTTGTCCGCCGCCGACGCGCCGACGCCCGTGCCGACAGATCAGTCGGTGGAGACCAGGTGCGTCATGATGCCGTAAACGAACGCGTCGATCAGGGCCTCCCAGGAGGCCTCGATGACGTTGGTGCCGACGCCGACCGTCGTCCAGGAGTACCCGCCGTAGGCGGTGTCGATGAGCGTACGCACCGAGGCGTCGGTGCCGTGTCCCTCGTCGAGGATGCGGACGCGGTAGTCGGTGAGGTCGAACTCGGCGACCTCCGGGAAGGCCGGGATCAGCGCGGCTCGCAGGGCAGCGTCGAGCGCGTTGACGGGGCCGTTGCCCTCGCCGACGACCATCCGACGCTCGGCCTTGGCATGGAGCTTCACCGTCGCCTCGGAGATGTTGATGCCGTCGCGTTCCTCGGTGAACACGCGCCAGGAGTGGACCTCGAAGGGTAGTTCGAGCACGCCGAGCTGGTCGCGGAGCAGCAGCTCGAAGCTGGCATCCGCCGACTCGTAGGAGTACCCCTCGGCCTCACGGGCCTTGACGACGCCGGTGATCCGGGCGGCCTGCTCGCGGTCGCCGAGGTCGAAGCCCAGCTGCTCGCCCTTGATCTGGATGTTGGCGCGGCCCGCCATGTCGGAGATCAGCATGCGCATGTCATTGCCGACGATGGCCGGATCGATGTGCTGGTAGAGGTTCTCGTCGACCTTGATCGCGGAGGCGTGCAGGCCCGCCTTGTGCGCGAAGCTCGAGTGGCCGACGTAGGGCTGGCGGCCCACAAGCGGCTGGTGTGCGACCAGCGCGATCGCGTGCGCGATGCGGGTCAGCTCGGCGAGCTGTTCCGCGGGCAGGATGTCCCAGCCGTACTTGATCTGCAGGTTGGGGATGAGGGCAGAGAGGTCGGCGTTGCCGGTGCGCTCGCCGTATCCGTTGAACGTTCCCTGCACGTGCATCACGCCGGCCTCGACCGCGGCGAGCGTGTTGGCAACGGCGCAGGCGGTGTCGTTGTGGCAGTGGATGCCGAGGTTCGCACCCGTCGCGGCGGCGGCCTCGACGACCTCGCCCATCCAGCTGGGCAGCATGCCGCCGTTGGTGTCGCATAGCACGACGACCTCTGCGCCCGCGTCGTGCGCCGTCTGCACCACCTTGATGGCGTACTCGGGGTTGGCGCGGTAACCGTCGAAGAAGTGCTCGCAGTCGACGAAGACGTGCTTGCCCTGCGAGCGCAGGAACTGCACGGTGTCCGTGACCATCTCGAGGTTCTCCTCGAGCGTGGTGCGCAGGGCGCGGAACACGTGCTCGTCGTGCGACTTCGCGACGATGCAGATGTAGTCCGTGTCGGCGTCGACGAGGGCCTTGGTCAGTGCGTCGCTCTCAGCCTTCGCGCCCGCCTTGCGGGTGGCCCCGAACGCCACCAGCTTCGAGTGCGTGAGGTCGAGTTTCTTGGCGAGTTGGAAGAACTCGGTGTCGGCAGGGTTCGCGCCCGGCCAACCGCCCTCGATGAACGTGACGCCCAGCTCGTCGAGGTAGCCCGCAATCTTGAGCTTGTCCGTGACGGAGAGGTTCAGTCCCTCCTGCTGTCCGCCATCGCGTAACGAGGTGTCGAACACGTGGAACTCGGCGGGGCGCACGGGCAACGTTGGCATAAGGGCTCCTCCATAGGGTCAGGGGCGCGGCGAAGTTTACGCGCCCGCGAGGCGTTTCGGATGTCTCATTCAGTGGACGGACAGTGAGACGGGCGACACCGGCCGCGCCCGCTCCGTAGGGTCTCCCCATGACTTCAGCCAGCATTGCCGTCATCGGCGGCGACGGCATCGGCCCCGAGGTGACGGCGGAGGCGCTCAAGGCGCTGACCGCGGTCGCCGGCCCCGATGCGTTCGACTTCGTCCACTACGACCTCGGGGCGGAGCGCTGGCAGCGCACCGGCGAGGTCCTGCCCGACTCGGTGCTCGAGGAACTGAAGGGAGCCGACGCCATCGTCCTCGGCGCCGTTGGCGCGGCCCCTGGCTCCACGGCCATCCCCAGCGGCCTCCTCGAGCGTGGCCTGCTGCTGAAGCTCCGCTTCGCGTTCGACCACGCCATCAACCTGCGCCCGTCCAAGCTCTATCCGGGAGTGCCGACGCCGCTCGCGCCGAGCGTCGTCGAGGGCAAGGACGTCGACTTCGTCGTCGTCCGCGAGGGCACCGAGGGTCTGTACTGCGGCAATGGCGGCGCGGTGCGCGTCGGCACCCCGCACGAGCTGGCCACCGAGGTCTCGATCAACACCGCCTACGGCGTGGAGCGCGTCGTCCGCGACGCCTACCGTCGCGCCCAGTCGCGCCGCGGCCACCTCACCCTGCTCCACAAGCACAACGTGCTGGTCAACGCCGGGTCGCTGTGGAACCGAGTCTTCCAGGAGGTCGGGCGCGAGTTCCCGGATGTCGAGCAGAAGTACCTGCACATCGACGCCGCGATGATCGCGCTGGTCGTCGACCCTTCGCAGTTCGACGTGATCGTCACCGACAACCTGTTCGGCGACATCGTCACCGACCTGGCCGCGGCCGTCACCGGCGGCATCGGCCTGGCCGCGTCGGCCAACATCAACCCCAGCGGCGAGTTCCCGTCGATGTTCGAGCCCGTGCACGGCTCCGCCCCCGACATCGCGGGTAAGGGCATCGCCGACCCGACCGCGGCCATCTCCTCGATGGCGCTGCTGCTCGACCACCTGGGCAAGCCGGAGTTGGCGGCCAAGATCGACGAGGCGGTGTCCGCCGACATCGCCGAGCGCGGCGCGCAGAAGTTCGGCACCGTCGAGATCGGCGACCGCATCGCCGCCCGCCTCGCGAGCTGAGCATCACGCTCCTTGACCCGCGACGAAGGAGCGAAGCGACGCAGCGCGCGTCGAAAGGGCTGGCGAGAGTTCCGCGTCACCGACCAGGCCGTCGAGGTGAGCAGACGGCAACTCGAGGGAGGACTCGACGGAGCCACCCTCTCGGTGATCCCCGGAGCAGGGGCGACGGGCGCACCTGTCGCTGCGTCCGGGCGGCGCAGCCCGGTCAGACCATCCGCCGGTGGCTCCACCGAGCATCCCGCGAACGCCTCGGACGTGACGGGCAACAGCGCACCGAGTACGACGCAGCCGCCGCAGAGGCGGATCCGCGCCAAGCAGTGATCTCCGCCATCGACACAACCTGGCTGCAAACGTGCGATCGACAGCATCACGCTCGTTAGCGTGGTTGGAAGAGTCAGCATGCTGACTCTTCCAACCATGCTGATGCCGATGTCGGTTCAGATCGAACGTTTGCAGCCACGTTGACCTCAGACGAGACCCTCACCGGTTGGGGCGCCGAGCAAGGGGGCACGCTCGGCGGCTCAAGGAACGGATGGCGCTACCGCGCCTGTAACGTCGACGCCGGGTCACCGCGTACTAGCTGGTGACGAAGGGAAACCGGATGCACGAGATCGACGAGTTCGAGGCGTGGGCCGTTCAGGCCACGCCGCGGCTCTTTCGCCACGCCAGGCTGCTCATGGGCGACTGGCAGTTGGCCGAGGACCTCGTGCAGGACACGCTCGCGAAGATGTACGTCAACTGGCACCGGGTGGACCAGGGGCAGAACCCGACGGGGTACGCGCTGCAGACCCTCTTCCGACTCTTCGTCTCCCGCCGCCGGAAGAAGTCCTCGGGCGAGATCGCCACCGACCTCATCCCGGAGACCCTCGCCGGCTACAAGATCGACCACGAGCTGCGACTCGACCTGGCCAGGGCCCTGGCCGAGCTGAAGCCCACGGAACGGGCTGTCGTCGTCGCGCGCTACATCGACGACAGGCCCGTCGCCGAGGTGGCGACGCTCCTCGACCGATCCGAGGGGTGGGTGCGCACCACCTCCTCCCGCGCCCTGGCGCGGCTCCGCCACCATCCCCAACTGGCCCCGTTGGCCGCCAACGCCTGAAGGAATTGATCATGCACACCGACAACACCGAACTGACCGACGCCCAGACCCAGGCCCTCGTCCGGCGCGGCATCGCGAAGGGCCGCAGGATGAACACCACCCGCCGCGCCGTCAGCGGCGTCGCGGCCCTCGCCGTCGTCGGCGCGCTGAGCATCGGCGCGTTCAACGTCGTCAACGCCGTCTCCCCCGGCAACAACATCGCGCCCGCCGCGCCGCCGGCCCCGACGGCACCTCAGGAGGCGCCGCCCGCGTCCGAGGCCCCGGCGGGCCCGATCGAGCAGGAGAACCTGCGGAAGGTCGAGGCCGAGAAGGTGGATCCCGCCCAGGAGGATCAGAACGCCAAGCAGGGCCAGGACGAGCAGCCGCCCGCCCCGAACATGTCCACCTCCAAGAAGCTGAAGGCCGCAGTCAAGGAACTCCTGCCGGATGCCAGGTTCGAGTTCGCGGATGGAGGCACCGAGACCGACCACGCGGCCATCCTCAAGATCCCCAGCGACGACGGCTACGCCACCGTCGACCTGTTCCTCTTCGACGGCGGTGGCTACGACCTCGACGGCCCGGGCATGGTCCAGGTCGGCAAGAAGAACGTCTGGTACTTCGCGGGCTCCCTCGACGACAAGCAGGGTAAGCACGACTGGTACTACCAGCGCGAGGACGGCGCCCAGATCAACTTCTACCTGAGCACCATCAAGCGCTCCGGCGAGGATGGCAAGAAGATCACGTCGACCACGAGCACGCTGCCGCTCGGCCAGGACGAGATCGCGAAGCTGCTGAGCTCGCCCGTGTGGGACGACGTCCTGGACGAGATGATGGCGTCGCGCTAGCCAACCCGCGCCACAACTACCGGCTCCGTGGGCACGTCCCGCGGGGCCGGTAGCGTCGTTCCGGGGAGACTCCGCCACCACGCCCACTCCCGCAGGCACACCTACGAGATAGACAGCGCTCCATCACCGAGGTACGCAACCTTGCTGGTCAAGAACTCAGCGCGTCAGGCGAAGCAGGAGGACGATTCGGCGCCAACGCCGAGAAAGACCGTCAAGTACTCGCCGATGCAGCCGATCCACAATCCGCCTTCGGTGCTGTACCCCGGCACCCGCTGCCTAGGCTGCCTCCAGACCAGCACCGTCAACGCCATCGGAATCTGTGACAGCTGCGGGCCGGCCTAGAGCAGCACCACCGGCGTGACCTCTACAGGCTGAGGTGAGAGGTCGCGCGGCGACGGAAGGGTCGTGCCCGGCAGCGAGGCCGCCGCGGAGCCGTAGGCGATCGACGAGGCGAGGCACTCGGCGGGCGGGCGCCCGGCGACCTGGGCGAGGATGAAGCCGGCCACGGCCGAGTCCCCTGCGCCGACGGTGCTGCGCACCTCCGTGCGGGGCGCGCGGCCGAACCAGGCGCCGTCGGCGTTCACGAGCACGGCGCCCGCGCCGCCGAGGGTCACGAGCACGTTCGAGACGCCGCGGAGGTGCAAGTCTCGGGCCGCCGCGACGATGTCGCCGACCTCACCCGCCGCCGCAGCCTGCTCGAACGCAGCCGCGTCGCCACCCACCAGCTGCGCAAGCTCGTCGGAGTTGGGCTTGATCAGGTCGAAGCGACCCTCCGGCAGCGCGGCCAGGACGGCGTCGAGCGCCGCCTCGGAGGTGTCGACGGCGACCCGCGCCCCCAATCGGGCCAGTCGCGTGATGAGCTGCGCATACCAGTCGTCGGGGGCGCCTGGCGGCAGCGAGCCGGACAGCGCCACCCACGCGGCGCCTCGGGCGGAGGCGAGCAGCAGTTCAGCGGCAACCTCGAGTTGTTCAGCTGTGAGCGTCGGGCCCGCCTCGTTGATCTTCGTGGTCACGCCCGCGGAGTCGGTGAGCGTGGTGTTGATCCGGACCCGCTGGCCCGCACCCAACCGCTGCCCCTGCACTTCGATCGAGGGCCGGGCCTCCTCCGCGAGCCGCCGGAACGCGTCGTCGAGGCCCGCGGCGACGACGGTGACCGGGCAGCCGGCGAGCCGCAGCACCCGGGCGACGTTCACTCCCTTGCCCGCGGCCTGCTCGGTCACACCGAGCGCCCGGGTCACCTCGCCGGGCGCGAGCGGACCGGGAAGGAGGACGGTCCGGTCGATGCTGGGGTTGGCCGTGAAGGTGAGGACCCTCGCCAGTGCGGGTTCGCTCATCATGTTCGTTCCTCCTCTGACGGACTGCGTCTAGGCGAGAGTGACCTCTAGCCCTGCCGCCTCGAGCGCGGCGCGGGCGGCGAGCGGGAGCTGCTCGTCGGTGACAAGGCCGTCGACGTCCGCCAGCGCAGCGAAGCGGACGGCCTCGTCGGAGCCGAACTTCGCCGAGTCGGCGAGGACGTAGACGTGGCGCGCGGCGCGCACCATCGCCTCCTTCATCGCAGCCTCGGCGGGGTCCGGGGTCGAGAACCCATGCTCGACGGAGATGCCGTTGGTTCCCATGAACGCGACGTCGACCCTCAGCTTCGCCAACATGGCGTGGGCCTCGGCGCCGACGATCGCCTGCGTCACTCCACGCACGCGGCCGCCCAGCAGGAAGACCTCGATCCCCGGCCGCTCGGCGAGGACTCCCGCCGAGCGCACCGAGTTGGTGAAGACCGTGCTCACACGCTCTGGGAGGAGGCCGCACAGCTTGGCCGTCGTCGTGCCGGAGTCGAGCAGCACGGTCAACTCGCGGCCCTCGGGGAGGAGGTCGACGGCGCGGGTGGCGATCGCCAGCTTCTCCGGCTGGGCCGTCTCCTCGCGCGCGCCGACCGGCGCCTCACCCCGCGGGAGCTTGTCCGGGGGCACCGCGCCGCCGTGGACCCGGCTGAGCAGCCCGTCGCGCGCGAGTGCGTCGAGGTCCCTCCGGATGGTCTCCGCCGTCACGCCGAACCTCGTCGCAAGGTCGGCGACGGAGACCCGCCCCAGTTCCCGGGCCCAGGTCACGATCGCGCTCTGTCGTTCCTCCGCGTACATGGGAGACACCTTAAGGTCTGGCCTCGCCCGCTCAGGGCTCGACCGTCACCTTGATCGCCTCGCCCTTCGCGACGATGTCCAGCGCGTCGAGCGCCCGATCGAGGGGGACGTGCCGCGTGATCAGGTCGCGGACGGGGATCTGTCCCGAGGCGATGTAGGAAAGCGCGGCCTTGTGGTGCTCCGGCGCGGAGCCGTTGGCCCCGTGAATGTGGAGTTGGCGGTAGTGCACGAGGTTGCTGTCGCAAGTGATCGTCGGGTTGGTCTTCGGCAGGCCGCCGAAGAACGAGATCCGCCCGTTGCGCGCGGCCATCGCGATGGCCTGCTCCTGCGTCACGTTCGCCGGCGTCGCCGTGATGATCACGTCGGCCCCGCGGCCCTCGGTCAGCCGCATGACCTCGGCAACGACGTCGGTGGTCGACGCATCGATCACGATGTCCGGCCGCACGGCCTCGGCCGACATCGCGAGCCGCTCGGCGTTGACGTCGACCAGCACCACCGTGCCGACCTTGTGCACGCCGCGGGCGATCCTGATGTGCATGCAGCCGATGGGCCCGGCCCCGAAGACGACGGTGAAGTCGCCCTCCTCGATGCCGAGCTGCTCCTGCGCGTTGATGGCGCAGGCGAACGGCTCGACGGCCGAGGCCTCGTCGAAGCCCACCCCGTCGGGAATCCGGTTCAGCCCGTCGACCTTCAGCACCTCGGACGGCACGATCATGTACTCGGCGAATCCGCCGTCGTACTGGTAGCCGACAGAGGTCTGGTTCTGGCACACGGCCATCCAGCCCTTCCTGCATTCGTGGCAGTCGCCGCACGGCACCGCTGCGATGACCTGCACGCGGTCACCGACGGCGAAGCCGCCTTTCGCCTGGGGGCCGACCTCGACGACCTCCCCCGCGATCTCGTGACCCATCGTCGTGACGCGGGTGATGTTGACGTGCCCGTTGGCGCGGATCTTGACGTCCGTGCCACAGGCCGAGCAGTTGCGGACCCGGATCTTGACCTCGTCCGGGCCGCACTCCGGCTCGGGGACGTCCTCGAGCCGGACGTCGCCGGGGGCATGGAACCTCAGTGCCTTCATCTCACGCCTCCTTCAGGATGTCGACGATCTCCTGCACGGAACCGGCCCGTTCGAGCCTGTCAACCTGCTCCAGGTTGCTGAAGGTGATCGCAACCCTCTGCAGGATATCCATGTGGGTGTTGTTCGCGCCCGCGATCCCGACGACGAACTTCACCGTATTGCCGTTCCAGTCGATGCCCTGCGGGTACCGCACGAACGACATGGTGGAACGCTTCACCGAGTCCTTGGCCTCGTTGGTGCCGTGCGGGATGGCGAGGAAGTTACCCATGTAGGTCGAGACCAACTCCTCGCGCTCGTGCATCGCGGCCACGTAGGCCGCGTCGACGCCGCCCGTGGCAACCAACAGGTTCCCGGCCTCCGTGATGGCGGAGGCCGCGTCGGTGGCGGAGCCGGAGAGCACGACGGACTCCGCGGCGAGTACCTCGGAGCCGACGTCGGCGGAGCGGGCCGGGGTCTCCTCGACCGGGGCGGGGGCCGGCGCGGGCTGCGCGTCGGTGGCATGCGAGTCGACGACCATCTGGAGCACCTCGTCGTAGCGAGGAGAGTTCATGAAGTTGTCCACGAACACGGCGACGGCGCTCGGCGCGAGCGCGGTGGCGCGCTCCCCCAGCTCGCGCTGCGTGACCAGGACGTCGATGTTGTCCTCGAGGTTGCGCACCGCCTTGTTGATCACGGTGACGTTGCCGTACCCGGCGTCCTTGATCTTCTTGCGCAGCACGCTGGCGCCCATGGCGCTGGAGCCCATGCCCGCATCGCAGGCGAAGACGATCGAGGTGATCGGGCCGGAGACCGCAGGCGCCCCGCCGTCTCCCAGCATGGACAACGCGTCCGACTTCTTGCCCTTGTTGGCCTGGGTCTGGGCAATGGCCGCGGAAAGGTCGCCTGCATCGCCCTTCTCCAGGTCACCCTTGCGTGAGAGCCGGAGGATGAAGGCAGCAACCAGGAAGGTCACCGTCGCCGACAGCAGGACGGACAAGATCACGCCCAGATAGGAGTCCGAGGCGGTCTGGAACATCACCGCTAGGAAGGAGCCCGGCGCGGCGGGGCCACGCAGACCCGCTCCGAAGACCATGTTGGTGGTGACGCCGGTCATGCCGCCCAGAATCATCGCGATCAGCAGCTGGGGCTTCATCAGCACGTAGGGGAAGTAGATCTCGTGGATACCACCGAGGAAGTGGATGATCGCGGCACCCGGGGCGGAGGCCCGTGCGGCTCCCAAACCGAAGACGGAGAAGGCGAGGAGCAGGCCGAGGCCGGGGCCGGGGTTGGCCTCCAGCAGGAACAGGATCGACTTGCCGTCGACGTCCAACTGAGCGGTTCCCAGCGGGGTGAGCACGCCGTGGTTGATGGCGTTGTTCAGGAAGAACACCTTGGCGGGCTCGATCACGATGCTGACCAGCGGCAGGAGACCCGTCTCGATCAGCCAGCCCACGGCCGAGCCGAGGACGTCCATGATCACGTTGACGAGGCGGGCGACGGCCGTGAAACCGAACAACATCATCAGGAAACCGGCGATGCCGGCAGAGAACATGTCAACCAGCATCTCAAAGCCCGCACGGACCTTGCCTGCCCACAGCGCGTCGAGCTTCTTCATGACCCACGCGCTCAGCGGGCCCATGATCATGGCGCCGATGAACATGTGGATCTGGCCGAGCTGGTTCGCTCCCTCAGGCAGCGTGGCGTTGAACTGCGCGATCAGGTGGTCCGAGCCGACGATGGCGCCCATGGTTCCGAGCACACCCACGACGCCGCCGCGGAAGTCGTAGACCATCCGGCCACCCGTGTTGGCGATCACCAGGGGCAGCAGGTAGTGGATGGTGGGGCCCACCATCAACGCGAGGGACGCGTTGGGGAGCCAACCGACGTCGATGAAGAGCGCCGTCAAAAGCCCCCAGGCAATCAATGCGGGGATGTTCGGCATGATCATGCCGGAGAGGAAGGTCCCGAACTTCTGGACGGCGACCCGCGCGCCCCCTCCAGATCGGGTGGTGGTGACACTCATGAGTAACTCCTGTTGCTCCCGGCGACACTTCTTCGCGACGCCGCTGCTCCATCTTCCCCATATTCAGACATTCTGTCAACCATTTTCCCTGTTTTTACCTGTGTTCACGTTCTTTTGAGAGACGCCGGTCCGCCTTCAGTGCCAACTCGCGGAACTCCGGACGGGGATGTGAGACGTTGCGTTTCCAGACCAGGACGTGAAAAACCGGGGCCTGCGTCTCCGCAGGCCCCGGTTCAGGTCATCGCGCGCCTCAGCGGGCGGCGGAGCCCTCCACGTAGTCGGTGTCGGTGGTCTCCACCCAGCTCATCAGCTTGCGCAGCTCGCGGCCGGTGGCCTCGATCGGGTGCGCCTCGCCCTTCGCGCGGAGCTCCTTGAACTCGGGAGCGCCGGCGTCCTGGTCATCGATGAAGCGCTTCGCGAAGGCACCGGTCTGGATGTCGGTGAGGACGGCCTTCATGTTCTCCTTGACGCGGGCGTCGATGACGCGCGGGCCGGAGACGTAGTCGCCGTACTCGGCGGTGTCCGAGACGCTCCAACGCTGCTTGGCGATGCCGCCCTCGTACATGAGGTCGACGATCAGCTTCAGCTCGTGCAGGCACTCGAAGTAGGCGACCTCGGGCTGATAGCCCGCCTCGGTGAGGACCTCGAAGCCGGCCTGGACCAGCGCGGACGCACCGCCGCAGAGCACGGCCTGCTCGCCGAACAGGTCGGTCTCGCACTCCTCGGTGAAGGTGGTCTTGATGCCGCCCGCGCGGAGCGCACCGATGGCCTTGGCGTAGCTGAGCGCCAGCGGCCAGGCGTTGCCGCTGGCGTCGACCTCCACGGCGATGATCGCGGGCACACCGCGGCCGTTGGCGTACTCGCGGCGCACCAGGTGGCCGGGGCCCTTCGGGGCGACCATGCAGACGTCGACGCCCTCAGGCGGGGTGATGTAGCCGAAGCGGATGTTGAAGCCGTGCGCGAAGAAGAGCGCGTCGCCTGCGGCGAGGTGCGGCTCGATCTCCTCCTTGTAAAGGGTGCGCTGGACCTGGTCGGGCGCCAGGATCATGATCAGGTCGGCCTCCTCGACGGCTTCGGCGACGGGAAGGACACGCAGGCCCTCGGCCTCGGCCTTGGCCGCCGACGGCGAGCCCGGACGCAGGCCGACGCGCACGTCGACGCCCGAGTCGCGCAGGCTCAGCGCGTGCGCGTGACCCTGCGAGCCGTAGCCGATGACGGCAACGCTGCGCGACTGGATGATCGACAGGTCGGCGTCATTGTCGTAGAACATTTCTGCCATGGGTGGGTTCTCCTAAGGTCTGGGGTTGTTATCTGTTCTTCTCGGCGAGGATCTTCGTGCCACGGCCCAGCGCGACCTGACCCGACTGGACCAGTTCGACGATGCCGTGCGGCGCGAGCATCTCGAGCAGCGCCGCAAGCTTATCGGTGCTCCCCGTCGCCTCGATCGTGATGGTCGTGGCCGACACGTCGACGGCCTTGCCGCGGAAGAGGCTCACGACATCGATCACCTGGCTGCGGGTTGCGGCGTCCGCGCGCACCTTGACAAGGACCATCTCGCGTTGCACGGAGCTGGGGCCGAGCTCGAGGACCTTGCGGACCTCGATGAGCTTGTTCAGCTGCTTGACGATCTGCTCCAGCGCGGCGTCGTCCTCCACCTGGGCGACGACCGTCATGCGAGAGATCTCCTCGCGCTCGGTTGGGCCAACGGCGAGCGACTCGATGTTGAAGCCGCGGCGCGAGAACAGCGCGGCGATCCGGGTGAGGACGCCGGGGCGGTTCGACACGAGGATCGAGAGGGTGTGGTTCTTCATCACAGGATTTCCTCTTCCCAGTCGGGGGCCATATCGCGGGCCACGCGGATCTCGTCGTTGCTTGTGCCTGCGGGGACCATCGGCCACACCATGGCGTCCTTGTGGACCACGAACTCGATGACGACAGGGCGGTCGTTGATCTCGAGCGCCTTCGCGATCGCCTCGTCCATCTCCTCCTCGTTGGTGGCACGAAGCCCGACGCATCCCATCGCCTCGGCGAGCATCGGGAAGTTCGGCCACGACTCGGTGTTCAGGTCGGTGTGCGAGTAGCGGCCGTCGTAGAACAGCGACTGCCACTGGCGCACCATGCCGAGCGCGTTGTTGTTGATCACCGCGATCTTGATCGGGATGTTGTTGACGGCGCAGGTGACCAGCTCTTGGTTGGTCATCTGGAAGCAGCCGTCGCCGTCGATGCCCCACACCGTCGAGTCCGGGTTGGCCACCTTGGCGCCCATGGCTGCGGGAACACAGAATCCCATGGTGCCGGCGCCACCGGAGTTGATCCACCGGGCGGGCTTCTCGTGCGGCAGGAAGTGGGCGGCCCACATCTGGTGCTGACCGACGCCCGCGGCGTAGATCGTGTCCGGCGGGCTGAGATCGCCGATCCGCTTGATGACCTCCTGCGGCGAGAGGCGGCCGTCGGGGGCCTCCTCCCAGCGCGGTTGGTAGCGCGCCTTCATGCCACCGAGGAGCCGACGCCACGCGTCGGCGTCCGGCTTCGGGTACGCCTCGATGGCCTCGTTCAGCTGCCGCAGCGTCTCGCGCACGTCGCCGACGATCGGGACGTCGACCGGCTTGTTCTTACCGATCTCCGCCGGGTCGATGTCGGCGTGGATGACCTTCGCTTCGGGAGCAAACGAGTCGAGCTTGCCGGTGACGCGGTCGTCGAAGCGGGTACCGAGCGCGATGAGCAGGTCCGACTTCTGCAGCGCGCCGACGGCCGCGACCGTGCCGTGCATGCCGGGCATGCCCATGTTCAGTTCGTGGCTGTCCGGGAACACGCCGCGCGCCATCAGCGTGGTGACGACGGGGATGTGCGTCTTGGCGACGAACTCGGCAAGTTCCTCATGGGCACGAGCCAACGTGACGCCACCACCGACGTACAGGACGGGCCGCTGGGACTCGGAGATCATCTTGGCAGCCGCGCGGATCTGGCGCGTGTGCGGCTTGATGGTCGGCCGGTAGCCGGGGAGGTCCATCTCCTCGGGCCAGACGAACGGCGCCTTCGCGACGAGCGCGTCCTTGGCGACATCGACGAGAACCGGGCCGGGACGTCCAGTGGAGGCGATGTGGAACGCCTCCTTGATCGCAAGCGGGATCTCGTGCACGTCCTTGATCAGGAAGCTGTGCTTCGTGATCGGCATCGTGATGCCGCGGATGTCAGCCTCTTGGAACGCGTCCGTGCCGATCGCGGTGCTGTTGACCTGCCCCGTGATGGCGACGAGCGGCGTCGAGTCCATATAGGCGTTGCCGATGGGCGTGACGAGGTTCGTCGCGCCAGGCCCCGAGGTCGCGATGCAGACGCCGACCCGGCCGGAGCTCATCGCGTACCCCTCGGCCGCGTGTCCGGCACCCTGCTCGTGCCGGACGAGGATGTGACGGATCTTCGAGTCGTAGAGAGGGTCGTACGCCGGAAGGATGGCGCCGCCTGGGATGCCGAAGGCTACATCGACTCCCATTCTCTCAAGCGACGCCACGAGCGCCTGTGCTCCCGTCATGATCTGACCGCTGTCCTGCGCCATTGCCTCTCCCTTCCTACGTTGGTTGGCTCGATTGGGTGATTCCAAGAAAAAACCCCCGTCGCCCGATGGGGCACACGAGGGAGCGCAACGGAAACCGTGTGGTTCGCGATGCGCTAGTTGTCTACTACGAGCCTGGTGAGCATGGCCCATACCTTGGTCGTTCGACGGCTCCGTGTCAAGGCGGCCGCGCGCGGGTCCCGGAATATGAGAAAGCGGGCCGGGAACCGAAGTTCCCGACCCGCCGTCCGAGAGGTCCCGCGGATAGGTGGCACCTCTAGATCGCTATGCGACGAGGATCACTCCGCGGAGCGGATGGTGGTCAGCGCCCAGCCGATGAGGCCGACGATCAGGCCGAGGCCCATGACCAGCGCGGCGACACCGAAGGCGATGACCGAGCTGAACAGCGAGGCGCGCAGGAACGAGGCGTTCATGACGGTTGCGCGCTGCGTGCGGAAGTTCTCCTCCGCCTCGGCGTCACCCTTTTCCTTGGCCTCGTTGGCCAGGGCGCCGAGCTCGGCGTAGGTCTTGCCGTCGGTGCCGGCAAGGGCGTGGTGGTTGATGATGTCGGCCTGCGCGTACGCGCTCAGCGGGCCGGCGACCGGCTTGCCTGCGAACATTCCGCCCATGAACGCGGAGTCACCGGGAACGGTGATGGCCTCCGCCTTCAGCTGGGCGGCGACGGTGGCGTAGGTGGCGGCACCGGCGATGATCATGACAATTCCGGCGATGATCGACAGTACGCCGACAGTTTTGGTGGCCTTCATGTGAGGTCCCTTTCTTCAGTTTCGGAGGCTCGTCCACGCCTCGCTAGAAACCATCTAAGCAGGCACCTTCGTTCCCGCGACGCCGGGGAGACTTAATCCAGATAAACCGTAGATACGCGGTTGACGAGGCACGTTGCCTGCGCCGACGGCGTCATCCTTGGTTGATGCGGCGCCACACGTCGTCGAGGTCCGCCGTGACGGTCGTCTTCAGGCGCGAGAGTCCCGGGGAACTGTCCCACCGCGGCAGCACGTGGACGTGCGCGTGGAAGACCTCCTGGCCCGACGCGGCGCCCGCGTTCGACACGACGTTGCACGCGTCGGCGCCCAGGCGCTCCTTCAGCAGACGCCCCACCCGGGCGACGGCAGGCGCCACCTCAGCGAGGATGGCGTCGTCCTCGAGCACGTCGACGGCGTGGCGCTTCGGGATCACGAGTGTGTGTCCCTCCTGCCAGGGCGCGATGTCGAGGAACGCGTACGCGGCCTCATCCTCGTAGACCTTCTTCGACGGGATGTCCCCGGCGGCGATGGCACAGAACAGGCAGTCCATGGTCTCTCCCTCTGTCCGATCAGCGAACCGCGAAGCCGGCGGCGCGGAGACCGTCCTTGACGTCCGCGATCGTCAGCGTCTCGTAGTGGAAAACGCTCGCGGCGAGCAGTGCGTCGGCCCCGGCTGCCGCGGCGCGCACGAAGTGCTCGACGGTGCCCGCGCCGCCCGAGGCGATCAGCGGCACGTCCGCGACCTCCCTCACATCGCGGATCATATCGATGTCGAAGCCGTCGGTGGTGCCGTCGGCATCCATGGAGTTGAGCAGGATCTCGCCGACGCCACGCGCACACGCCTCCTTCGTCCAAGCAACCGCGTCCACGCCCGCGGAGCGGCGTCCGCCGTGGGTCGTGACGCCGTATCCCGACGGCATGCCCGGTTCTCGCCGGGCGTCGACCGACAGCACGAGGACCTGGTTGCCGAACACGGCCGCGATCTCGTCGATCACCTCGGGTCGCGCGAGCGCGCCGGTGTTGATGCCCACCTTGTCGGCGCCGGAGCGCAGCAGCAGGTCGACGTCCTCGACCGAGCGCACTCCCCCGCCGACGGTGAGCGGGATGAAAACTGTCTCGGCACAGCGGGCAACCATGTCGCGCGTGGTGGCGCGGCCGTCGGACGAGGCGGAGATGTCGAGGAAGGTCAGCTCGTCGGCGCCCGCGGCCGAGTACCGCGCTGCGAGCTCGACGGGGTCGCCCGCGTCGCGCAGGTTGCGGAAATTGACGCCCTTGACCACACGACCGTCGTGGACGTCGAGGCAGGGGATGACGCGCAGCGCTACCGACATGGCCTCACCCTAGTGCTCCCGCGGAGAGGTGGCACCTCGTAGAGGTCCTGCGGAGAGGTGGCACGTCCCTAAGGCTCAGTCCTCGGTGAGATCGGCGGCGACGACGCCACGGCGCATGGCGTCTTGCACCTCGCGGCACGTGCGACGCAGGTCGCCGGGGCCGACGGCAGTGGCCAGCTGTCCCGCGAGGTCGATCACCTGCCGGACCCAGCGGACGAAGTCCCCCGGGGTGAGGCTGGTGGTGGCGAGCACCTTCGCCAGGTCCTGACCGCTCGCCCACCGCCACGCGGCCTCGGCGAAGCCGATGTCGGGCTCGCGTCCGCGGTCGCGGCCGTGCCTTCGTTCCACCTGGCCGACCTCGCGCCACACGGCGCGCAGCGCGGACTGAGCGCGCTCGGATGCGGCGTCGGGCATCCGGGGCGGGAGGGCGTCGCGGGTGGGGCGCGACTCGTACAGCACCGTCGACAGCACCGCCGCCAGTTGTGGCGCGTCGAGGCCTGCGAACACGTCGCGGCGGACACATTCTGCGGCCACCAGGTCCAGCTCGTTGTAGATGCGCCGCAGCATGCGTCCGGCGTCGGTGAGGTCGTCGCCGTCGAGGTAGTGCAGCTCGCCGAGCACCGCCAGCACGCGGTCGAACTGGACCGCGAGCGAGTTGGCGCGCCCTGTGACGTCGCGCTCAACCCGCTCGGCCTCGCGCTCCAGACGGATGATGCGGGCGGCCTCGATGGCGTGGGCCTCGCGGTCCGGGCAACCGTGGCAGGGGTGCCGCTTGAGCTCGACGCGCAGGTCCGCGATCTCGCGGGCAATGGCATCGTCGGTGGGGATGGCGGTGTCGGGGATCTCGGGGTCGCGCTCGTCAAGCTTGGCCGACATCGCGGCCAGCAGCGCCCGTCGCGCCCTGCGGTCCCGCAGCGAGAAGTCGCGGGGCACGCGCACGCGACCGACGGCGACCAGCGGGCCGCGCAGATCGTGCGCCTGGAGCTTGAGGACCGTGTGGTCGCCCGAGATGACCTGCGCCGACGGCTCAGAGCCGCGGCCGGCGCGCTGTGCCACGCGCAGCACCACGGACCAACCCTGGCGCGCGACGTGCACGATGTCGCCGGGCAGGAGCTGCGCGATCGATTCGGCGACCTGCTCCGACTGCTCCCGGCGGCGCGCCTTCGACGACGCGGCCTCCAACTGGGAGATCCGGTCGCGCAGCCGCGCATACTCCATGGCGTCGCCGAGGTGGCAGTCGACGGCCTCGCGGGCCGAGGCCAGGTCGGTCTGGAGCGAGCGCCCCACACGGGAGGCCTGCACCACGGACTTGTCGGTCTGGAACTGCGCGAAAGACTGGTTGAGCAGGTCGCGGGCGCGTTCCTTGCCCATGGCGGCCATGAGGTTCACGGCCATGTTGTAGCTGGGCGTGAAGCTGGAGCGCAGCGGGTAAGTGCGGCGCGAGGCGAGGCCGGCGACGGCGCGCGGGTCCATGCCCGGCTGCCACAGCACGACCGCGTGCCCCTCGACGTCGATCCCACGCCGCCCCGCGCGGCCGGTCAATTGCGTGTACTCCCCCGCGGTGATGTCGACGTGACCCTCACCGTTGTACTTGACGAGCTTCTCCAACACGACGGTCTTCGCCGGCATGTTGATGCCGAGCGCGAGCGTCTCGGTCGCGAAGACCAGCTTCAGCGCGCCGGTGGTGAACCCCTCCTCGACAATGGCCTTGAAGGCGGGAAGCTGGCCTGCGTGGTGGGCGGCGACGCCGGCGGTCAGTGCAGCGCGGAAGCGCTCGTAGTCGAGGGCGCCGAGGTCGGCCTGCGTGAGGTTCGCGACGTGGCGGTCCGCGATCGATCCCAGCAGCGCGGCCTCAGCGCGGTTCGTAAGCGTGATCCCCGTATCAGCGACCTGGCGGACGGCTGCGTCACACCCGGCGCGGGAGAAGATGAAGTCGATGGCGGGCAGCAGCTGCGCCCGGTCGAGGACGACGGCGACCTCGCCGCGGCTCGTCGGCCGGGTCGCGAACCTCGGGTTCGCCGCGCCGCCGTACGCGGTCTGCCTGCCGGGCTTTCCGCGGCCCGAACGGCCGCGGGGGCGGCGCGAGTCGTCGCGGACCCGGCCGGCCTCCTCCTTGCTCACCTTGAGCAGCTCGCGGTTGACGCGGGCGGCGCGCTCCGCGGGCAGCTCGCGCGCCGTCGGGGCCACGCCGTCGAACAGGTCCATCAGTTTGCGCCCGACAAGGACGTGCTGGAAAAGCGGCACCGGCCGCCGCTCGGACACGACGACGGCGAACCCGCCGCGGACCGTTCCCAGCCATTCGCCGAAGTCCTCGACGTTACTCACGGTCGCCGAAAGGGCCACGATCTGGACGGACTCGGCCAGCCCGAGGATGACCTCCTCCCACACCGCGCCGCGGAACCGGTCGGCCAGGTAATGGACCTCGTCCATGACGACGTAGCCGAGGTTGCCGAGCGTCGGGGAGCCGGCGTAGATCATGTTGCGCAGCACCTCAGTGGTCATCACGAGGATCTGCGCGTCGCCGTTGACCGACGTGTCGCCGGTGAGCAGCCCGACGCGGTCGGGCCCGTAGCGGTCGACGAGGTCGTGGTACTTCTGGTTCGACAGCGCCTTGATGGGCGTGGTGTAGAAGCACTTGCGGGAGTCGGAGACCGCACGGTGCACGGCGTACTCGCCGACGACCGTCTTGCCCGCCCCGGTCGGCGCGGCGACGAGGACGCCGTGCCCCTCGGCGAGTTCGCGGCACGCCTCGATCTGGTAGTCGTCGAGTTGGTAGGGGTACTGCGAGGCGAACTCGCGCACCTCATCTGGCATGGCCGTGGTCACGGCCTCAAAGCTATCAGCCGCTCACTCGCTGACGACGACGCTCAGGACGCCGGGCACGCACTCGGCAACGGCGGGCACCTCTCCCAGCTCCTCGCCGTCGCCCATCAGGAAGAGGCCCTCCCCGTCGATCTCGACGCGGCGGGCGCGCAGCAGCTCGACGACGGGGTCCTTGACGAAGGTGCCCGTGTAGACCTGTGGGAGGAGCCGCAGCAGCTTGCCGCGCGAGGCCTCGTAGATGAGCGTGATGTCCAAGATGCCGTCGGCGGGGTCGGCGTCGGGCGCAATCTTCATGCCGCCGCCGAAGACGCCCATGTTCGCGACGGCAACCATCATCGCCCTCACCTCGCGCGCCTGCCCGTCCACGACGAGGCGATAGGTCAAGGGCTCGAAGTTCGCCAGCTCGCGCAGCGCGATGTAGCCGTAGCTGAGCGGCCCGAAGCGCAGCCGGATGTCGTTGGTGGCGCGGTTGACCCGCGCGTCGTAGCCGCTGGAGACGACGGCGCCCACGTAGTAGGAGCCGACGTCGTTGGTGAGCCTCGTGAGGTCGAGCCGACGAGTATGTCCCTGCACCAGCGCTTCGACGGCCGCAGAAATCGAGCGCGGGATGCCCGCACCGCGCGCGAAGTCGTTGCCGGTGCCTGCGGGGATGACGGCGAGGGTGGCCTCGGTTCCCGCGCAGGCGTTGAGCCCGAGATGGGCCATGCCGTCGCCGCCCATGACCGCGACGATATCCCGTGGCTGCGCTGCGAGCGCCGCGGCCCGCGTGAGGTCGCGGGCCTGCTCGTAGGAGGTTGAGATGACGACGTGCAGTTCGGCGTCGGCAAGCCCGTCCTGGAGCCGACGCACGACCTTGGGAAGCACGCGCCCGGCGCGTCCGCCGCCGGAACGCTCGTTGCAGACGACAGTGACGAGCCGCTGCTTCGCGAGCTCGCTGCTCACTTACCGTCTTCGAGATCGATGGCGAACTCCGCTGCGGTCTCCTCGGAGATGCCCCGCCTCTTGTCCCAGACGCGGCAGATGATCTCCGCGATCAGGAACATGCATGTGATGGGCACCGCGAGCGCCAGCATGGAGAACGGGTCCGTGGTCGGGGTAGCGACGGCGGAAAGCACCACGCTGCCGAAGATGACCATCTTGCGCGCCTTCTTCAACTGGTAGCCACGCACGACGCCCGCCATGTTGAGGCCCACGACGACGACGGGGAGCAGGAAGCTGAGGCCGAAGACGAGGACCACCTTGATCTCAAGGCTGAGGAAGTTGGCGACGTCGAGGATGTTCGTGATGCCCATGTTCGCGGGTGTGAAACCCAGGAGGACCTCGATGCCCTTCGGCCACACGTAGTATCCGAGCGCGCATCCCGCGAAGAACAGCGGCAGCGAGACGGCCACGAAGATCAGCGAGTACTTCTTCTCCTTGGCAAGCAGGCCCGGGGCGACGAAGGCCCAGACCTGCCACAACCAGATGGGCGCCGCGAAGAAGATGCCGGCTACCAGGCAGAGGATGACGGCGACGGTGAACGCCTGCGTGACGCCGTTGTTGGCGATGATGAGGTCCGCGTCGAGGTTGTTCTGCAGCGCCTGTCGCGCGCGCGCCCACGGCGCCAGCACGAACTGGACGATGTCGTTGTAGAAGAACGCGGAGACGGACGCCCCTAGGATGATCGCCGCGGCGGCCACCGTGACGCGGTAGCGCAGCTCCCGCAGGTGGTCTATCAGCGACATCGTTCCGTCGGTGCCGCCCTGCGGGGGCCGCAGCCACGCGAACCGGCTCTTCTTCTCCGGCTCAGTGGATGCGGTGGTCACTGCTCAGCTCGCGGGCTTGTCGCGGTCGATCTCCGGCTGCACGATCTCAGCGTCGACGACCTCCGGCTTGTCCTTGTCGGCCGACTTGACCTCTTCCTTGAATTCGCGGATCGAGCGCCCGACACCCTTGCCGACGCCCGCGAGACGCGAGCCGCCGAACAGCAGCAGCGCGACCACGAGGACGATCGCGAGTTCCCAACCACCAAGAGGCATGGTCAATTCCCTTCATTGTGCGGCTGTCGCCGCAGGTCACATGTGAATACTAGTCCCGGCCGGGAAGCTTCAACTGCTCGACGAGCGCGCGTGCCTCCTCGGCCCTGCCGAGTGCCACGCCGACCTCGTGCCGCACCGCAGCGGCACGATGCGCGAGTCCGACGCCGTAGACGACGAGCGCCACGAGACCGGCCACCGCCAGCCCGCCGAAGATCCACACCCAGAGCACGTCGAAAACCCTACCTCACGCGTAGGCGCCGAGCGCCTCGCGCGCCATCGCGCGCGCCACCTCGCGGACGGAGTCGTCGCCGACCTCGACAACGTCCGATCCGAGGCGGAGCACAAGCCGGGCCGCCCAGTCGATCGAGGCGACCGGCAACGTGACCCGCAGCCAGCGGCCCTCGTCGACCACCTCCAGCGTCGGGTAGTACTCGGCGATCCAGCGCGCGGCAGGGCGCACGACCAGCGTCAACCGGCCGGGAGCGTCCTGGAACCACGCCGTGGGCGGGTCGTCGCGCTCGTTGAACCTCTCTTCCAGCGGCTCCACCGAGACGATCCTGTCCAGCCGGTAGCTCCGCCAGCGGTCGCGCGTCAGACTCCACGCGTCGAGATAGGTGTATCCGTCGACCAGCCGCAAGCGCGCAGGTTCAATGAGCGCCGTCGACACTTCAGATCGGTTCGCCGCCTTGTAGTCGAGCCGGACGACACGGCGCTCGGCAATCGCGACGGTGAGCGCCTCGCGGTGCCCGGGGTCGGTGGGCGTGACCGCGACCGACAGGGGAAGGTCGACGTCGCCGACGGCGGCGCGCAGCTTGGCCAGCGCGCTGGCGGCGGCGTCGGATGCGCCGCCCGCCTCGACGACCAGCCCGAGCGCTGCCATGAGGCCCGCCGCCTCCGCCGGCCGTAGTTGCAGCGGGCGCGCGAGCACGTCGGCGTTGCGGAACTCGATCCTGCCGGATTCGCGCACGTCCTCGAGGTCGACGTCGAACAGGTCGTCGTACAGGTAGCCCGGGAGGCCGCAGTACTGCAGGACCTCGAGGTCGGCGAGGATCTGGCGCGCGGTCACGCCGAACGCCGCGGCGACCTCCGCGATCCCGACGCCAGGGTTCGCCGACAAGTAGGGCACGAGGCGAAGCAGGCGAGCGAGCTGCGTGTCGGACCTCATTCCGCCACCTTCTTCAACCGCGCGATCGCGGAGCGGCGCAGCTTCGAGGGGCTGAGCAGGATGGCGTCCGGTCCGGCGGCCACGACGGCGTCGACGATGGCCCGCTCGTGCACGCCGCTCACCTCGTGCGCGGCATATCCCTCCGGGACGTCCGCGCTCTCGATCGGCCGAGTTGTGAGCTCAAGGGTCGCGCCGTGCCGCAGTGCGACGACGGCGGAGGCGCCGTCGGCCGGTTCGAGCCGTGCGGCCCGTTCTGCCGCGTCGACGGGCACCTCGTAGGAGCCGGGCCTGCC
This sequence comes from Tessaracoccus sp., assembly GCF_016714275.1. Taxonomy (GTDB): domain Bacteria; phylum Actinomycetota; class Actinomycetes; order Propionibacteriales; family Propionibacteriaceae; genus Arachnia. Next base: position 410,860 of record NZ_JADJNP010000002.1, read on the forward strand.
CACCGTCTCCGCGGGCGCGGTAAAGCGGGAGAGCTTGAAGAAGCGGTCGTCGGCGCGGTCGAGGTCGTAGCCGAACAGGTACCAGCTGCCCCTGCGCTGGAGCAGCCGCCACGGCTGGACGCGGCGGCTGCTTTCCCCATAGCCGAAGGTCAGCTGAAGGCGACGCAGGACGGCGTCGTAGACGATGTCGAAGTCCGGCTCACGCACGGCGAGTTGGGGCCGCAGCGCGGGAACCAGCGAGAGGTCGGGCGCCGCTCCCCCGGCCCGCAGCGCCTCGAACGCCCGCGCGGTGTGCCCCGCGGCGACGGAGTCCTGCCACACCTGGCTGGCGACGCCGAGCACCGCAAGCTCCTCGGGCGTGAAGGAGATCTCGGGCAGCTCGAAGTCGGCCCGGTTGACCCGGTAGCCCTCCTCGTCGTCGAACAGCGTGTCGTTGGAACCGGTCTCGATCCGGACGCCGAGCGCCCGTAGTTCGTCCTTGTCGCGCTCGAACTGCCGCTCGAACGCCGTGTCGCTGCTGTCGCGGTAGTCCTCGATGATCCCGCGCAGCTCGCGCCGCGTCAGGAACCGCCGGGTGCTGAGCAGCGCGATGAGCAGGTTGACCAACCGCTCCGACTTCCTCGCTGACATGGAGAAGAGGTTAGTGGAGGGCATGATGTGTCGCATGCATGTCGACCGCTACGCGCCGAGTCCGACCTCGGACCTGCACCTGGGCAACCTGCGCACGGCGCTCGCCGGATGGTTGCTCGCGCGACGGGCGGGTGGGCGCTGGCTGATGCGGGTCGAGGACCTGGACGAGGCGCGGGTGCGGGCGGCCGACGGCGTGGAGGCACGCCAGCTAGCCGACCTGCTCGCGCTGGGGCTCACCTGGGACGGGGGCATCGTCCGGCAGAGCGAGCGCCTGGACCTGTACCGCGACGCGGTCGCAACGCTCTCGACCTACGAGTGCTTCTGCACCCGCCGCGAGCTCGCGGAAGCGGCGTCGGCGCCGCACGACGACTATCGCCCCTATCCCGGCACCTGCCGGCGGCTGACCACCGCGGAGCGCGAGGAGCGCCGTCGGACGAGGAAGCCCGCGCTGCGGCTCGACTCGGGCGGCGCGAGCTTCACCGTCACGGACGTCCACGCGGGCGAGGTGACAGGTGCCGTCGACGACTTCGTCCTCGTCCGCGGTGACGGGCAGTTCGCCTACAACCTCGCGGCCGTCGTGGACGACGTCGCCATGGGCGTCACCTTCATCACCCGCGGGGCGGACCTGCTGAGCTCGGCGCCGCGCCAGGCCTGGCTCACGCAGCGGCTGGGAGGCACCCCCGCGACGTACGCGCACGTGGGCCTTGTCGTGAACGCCGACGGCGCCCGGCTCGCCAAGCGGGACGGCGCCGTCGGGCTGGACGCCTTCGCATCCCCTGGGGACGCCTTCGCCGTGCTGAGCGAGAGCTTGGGCCTTGGGCCGTGCGGGAACACGGAAGAAGCGCTGGCCGCCATGCCTGGCGATCAGCGCTTCTTTCAGGGCTGGGTCTACACCGCTCCTTGAGTCGACGCACGAGGCGCCGGCCGAGTCGTCGAGTCGAAAGGTCCCGCTCCTCCCGCAGCGTCCCTACGCCGCGGGAGCGACGTCGAGGATCTCCACGACGTAGACAAGGGTCTGGTTCGGGGCCAGCGTCGGCGCGGGGGTCTCGCGACCCTCCGGGTAGGCCTTCGCCGGCGGCACGATGAGCAGCACGCGAGAGCCGACGGTCTTGCCGACAAGGCCCTCCTGCCAGCCGGCGATCAGCTTGTCCAGCGAGCCCTGCTGCGGCTCCCAGGCGTCCTCGAAGATCTTGCCGTCCGCGTAGGTCCAGCTGCGGTACTGCACCGCGATCAGGGAGTCCTTCTCGACCTTGTCGCCGGGGCCATGCACGAGGTCCTGCGCGACCAGCTTGGTCGGCGCCTCGACGCCCGCGGGGATCTCGATCTCCGGCTTGCCGTCCTTCATGGTCACCTTTGGCAGGCCCTTCACCGGCGCGACCTCCTCGCTGGCGGCGTGGATGTCGATTACGAAGATCAGCGACGTGCCGGGCGCGATGGAGCCGTCGGGCGAACCGTTCGGGTATCCGTCCGCGGGGGTCATGCCGACGAGGACCCGAGACCCGACGGTCTGGCCCGCGATGGCCTTCTTGAAGCCCGCAACGACGCCCTCCAACTGGAAGGTCACCGGATCCGACCCGAACGAGGACTCGAACACCTCGCCGGTAGTGCCGTTGACGCCGTGATAGTCGACCGAGACTGTCGCGTCGTCCGCGACGACCGCACCTTCGCCCTTCTTCAGCACCTTCACCTGGGTCGTGGCGATCGCCCAAGGGGCCTTGACCTCCACCTTCGGCTCCTTGTCGCCGGTCACGGTGATGCCGCTGAGATCCGGAGACGGCGAGACCGACACCGTCGGGCTGGGCGAGGCGCTCGGGGAGACCGACGGCGAGGAGGTTCCGTAGGCGCCGTCCGGCGAAGAGCTGCCGCCGGGCGTTCCCGAACCACAGGCAGTCAGGGCGATCAGGCCGGCCGCGGCAGCCCCGAGGGCGAGGCGGCGCAGGAGCGAGGGGGTGTACGTCACGCCCGAGATAGTATCCCACGCGCCGAAATCGGCCACGACCTCCCCTGCCCAGCCCTCGGTTCCGCCTCCTCCAGACACAAATCTCTCTAACCGAGCGGCCAGCCCATATAGCACCGGCTCCCGCATAGAGAGATTTGCGACCCGCGAGCGTGGTTCTACATGCCGACGAGGTCGAGCAGCGCGCCCAGCTCCTCACGGGTGAGCTCGCGCACCTCTCCCACCGGCAGCACGCCGAGGCGCACCGGGCCGATCCGGGTGCGGGCCAGCCGGTCGACGGGGTGCCCGACGGCGTCCATCATCCGCCGCACGATGCGGTTGCGGCCCTGGTGCAGCGTGATCTCCAGCAGGGTCTTGTTCTCGGTCCGCGCGATGAGCTTGACCTTGTCGGGCCGGGCCGGGCCGTCGTCGAGCGTGACGCCCTTCTCGAGCCGCTTCAGCGTGCGGTTGTCCATCCCGCCCAGCGCCTGCACCTGGTACGTCTTGCTCACCTCGTAGCTGGGGTGCGCGAGCCGATGCGCGAAATCGCCGTCGTTGGTCAGGATGATCAGGCCCTCGGTCTCGGTGTCGAGACGGCCGACGTGGAACAGCCGCTCCTTGCCCCGAGGCAGGTAGTCGGCCAGCGTGCGGCGGCCCTCGGGGTCGGCGAGAGTCGAGACGACGCCTCGCGGCTTGTTCAGCACGTAGTACTGGTGGCGGCGCTGCGGCGGGATGCGCGAGCCGTCGACGCGGATGTGGTCGGTCTCCGGGTTGACCCGGCGGCCCTGCTCGGTGACCACCTTGCCGTTGACCTCGACCCGGCCCTCATCGATCAGGATCTCGCTTGCGCGCCGGGACGCCACGCCCGCCGCGGCCAGCACCTTCTGCAGCCGAACGCCCTCGACCTCTTCGCTCATGACTCTTCGCTCTCCTTCGCCGGGTTCTCGGGCGCCGTCGCGGCGGCGAGTTGGCCCAGCTCAGCCTCCAAGGCTACGGCGTCGGGCAGCAACGGCGCCAAGTCGGGCAGCTCCTTTATGGAGTCGAGGCCCAGCTTCTGCAGGAAAAGCGGGGTGGTGCCGAACGTCATCGCCCCGGTGATGGCATCCTCCCCCACCTCGTGGATGAGCCCGCGGACGAGCAGCGTCTTGACGACGCCGTCGACGTTGACACCGCGCACCCCCGCGATCCGGCCGCGGGAGACGGGCTGGAGGTAGGCGACGACGGCGAGCGTCTCCAGCGCCGCCTGCGTGAGGCGCGAACGCTGGTCGGAGACGAGCCAAGCCTCGAGGACGTCGGCCAGCGACGGATCGGTGGCGAACCGCCAGCCGCCCGCGACGCGCCGCAGCCGGATACCCCGGGCGTTGTCCTCGTAGAAGGCCGCGATCCCCTCGAGCGCCTGCTCCGCCTCCGCCACCGGCACGCCGACGGCGGCGGCCAGCTCGTCGCTGGGCGTGGGTTCGGTGGCCATCAGCAGCATGGCCTCGAACGCGGATGCGATGCTCATCAATCCTCCTGGAGCTCGGGCAGCGGCCCGTAGTCGTCGGTCACGACAGCGGTTCGGTCGTCGCCCGCGGTCCACCGCACGGTCAGCTCACCGAGCGGCGAGAGCTGTTCGAGCGCCACCTGGGACACCCGGAACAGCTCGAGCAGGGCGAGGAACCGCACGACGGTGGTGAGCCGGTCGCAGCCGGCGATCAGCGAACGGAACGTGAGCGCGCCCTCGCGGCGCAGGCGATCGGCGACCAGTCCGACCTGTTCGGTCAGGCTGACGGCGTTGGTGTGCAGGTGCGTCAGCTCGACGACGGGTGCCAGCTTGGGCGTCATCGCCGCAGCGGCGAGGCGGGCGAGGTCGTCTGGGGTCAGCGACAGCTCGACCTCGGGCAGCACGCCGCGGAACTGGTCCTCCAACCCACCCGGCCGCCATTGGGTGGACTCGGCGGCTGTCATGGTTTGGGACAGCCACTCCGCCAGCCGCTTGAACGCGCGGTACTGCAGCAGGCGTGCGAACAGCAGGTCGCGCGCCTCGAGCGCGGCGACGTCGTCGGCGTCGTCGACCTCGCCCCCGGGGAGCAGCCGCGCGGCCTTGAGGTCGAGGAGGGTCGCGGCGACGACGAGGAACGAGCTGGTCTTCTCCAAATCCCACACCTCGCCGCCGAGCTTCACGTACTGGATGAACTCGTCCGTCACCTGGCTGAGCGCGACCTCGGTGACGTCCAGCTCGCGGCGCGTGATGAGCGTGAGCAACAGGTCGAAGGGGCCTTCGAAGTTCGCGAGCCGAACCTCGAAGCCGTCGATGCCCCCGCGCTGTTGCTCGGCCTTTCTCACGGGTTCTGGAGCTCGGCGATCAGCGCGGAGTCCGCGCCGCGCGCCGCGAGGTCGGCGAGGGCCTGGGCGACGGCGATGCGCACGATCCTTCCCCTGTCAACGCGTATGCCGTGCGTGCGGCGCAGCGCGAGGTTGGCGTCCTCCAGCGCGAGAAGCTCGTCCTCGCTGAAGTAGACGGTGATCTTGTGGTCGTGTCTGACCCTGCCGCTGGCCGCCGTGGGCGCGTCGGGCGTCGACGCCTCCGCCAGGGTCGGCTCGGGGGCGGTCGTCGGCTCGGGCGCGGGGGCCGGAGCGGCCGCATCGCCGGCCTGCTTCGTGGGCCGGAACAGCTCCGAGGCCCCGGGAAGGGAGGCGCGCTTGCTCACTGCTGCTCGACCCTCAGCAACACCTCGCGGGCCAGTTGACGGTAGGCGTCGGCGCCGGGCGACGCGGAGGCGTAGGTGGTGATGGGCTCTCCTGCCACCGTCGTCTCCGGGAACTTGATGGTGCGGCGGATGACGGTGTGGAAGACGTCGTCGCCGAACGCCTGGACGACGCGCTCGAGAACCTCGCGGCTGTGCAGCGTGCGGGCGTCGTACATCGTCCCGAGGATGCCGAGGGTCTGCAGCTCGGGGTTGAGCCGGTCCTGCACCTTCGAGATGGTGTCGGTGAGCAGGGCGATGCCGCGGAGCGCGAAGAACTCGCATTCGAGCGGCATGACGACGTAATCGCTGGCCGTCAGCGCGTTGATGGTGAGCAGCCCGAGGCTGGGCGCGCAGTCGACGAGGATGTAGTCGTAGTCGCGGCGCAGCTTGCTGAGTACCCGGTGGAGGGTCTGCTCGCGCGCGACCTCGCTGACCAGTTGCACCTCGGCGGCCGAGAGGTCGATGTTGCTCGGGAGGATGTCGAGGCCCGGCACGGACGAGTGCGTGATGACGTCCTGCGGCTGGTATTGGTTGGTGAGCAGCAGGTTGTAGATGGAGCGATCGAGCGTGTGAGGGTTGACGCCCAGCCCGACGGACAGTGAGCCCTGCGGGTCGAAGTCGACCAACAGCACCTTGCGCCCGGTCTCGACGAGTGCAGCACCCAGGTTGATCGTCGTCGTGGTCTTGCCGACGCCGCCCTTCTGGTTGCACATCGAGATGATGGTGGCGCGGCGCGGCCCGCCGCGCGGCGGCTGGGGTGCGGGAAAGGCCGGCAGCGGCCTCCCCGTCGGGCCGATCTGCCCGGTGTCGACCAGGGTGGACGACGCGGGCGCGTCGGGGACCGCGAAGCTCGGCTCGTCGAACAGCCCGTCATCCGTCACGGTGCACTCCTCTTATCGGTTTGTCGACATCATAGGCCTATCTCGCCCTCGGATGCGCCGCGGCGTGCACCTCGCGTAGGCGCTCGATAGTGACGAGCGTGTAGATCTGCGTGGTGGCGACGGAAGCATGGCCGAGGAGTTCCTGGACAACACGGAGGTCGGCTCCTCCATCGAGCAGGTGCGTGGCGAACGAGTGCCGGAGCGAGTGCGGAGAGACCTCCTCCGTGATGCCCGCCGCTGCGGCCGCATGGCGGATGACGGCCCAGGCGGACTGGCGGCTGAGCCGTCGGCCCTGCTGGTTGAGCAGGAGCGCATGGTCGGCGCGGCTCGCCTTCAGCGCGAGAGTCGGGCGCGAGCGGATGAGATAGTCGTCGAGGGCGCGCGCGGCGTAGCTGCCCAGTGGGACGATGCGCTCCTTGCCGCCCTTGCCGAGCAGGCGCAGGCCGGCATCGGGGTTATCGAGCGCGCCCCGCGCCTCGTCGACGTCGAGGTCGCACACCTCTGAGACCCGCGCGCCTGTCGCGTAGAGCAGCTCGAGGAGCGCGGCATCGCGGAGCCCGACGACGTCGGCGCGGTCCGGTGCCTCCAGAATCCGCGCGACGGCATCGATGGGCAGGGCTTTCGGCAGGCGCTGCGGGATCTTCGGCGGGCTTACCTCGGCCGCGGGGTTTGTGGGTGTGACGCCCTCGTCCGCGGCGAACGCGTGCAGGTTCCGCACGCTCACGACGTGCCGCGCCACCGACGCGGCGGCCTGGCGGAGGGAGCGCACGAACTCGGTGATCTCGACCGGGGACACGTCGGCGAGTTCGGCGATCCCCCGTTCGGCGAGGAAAGCCTCGTAGCGGGCGAGGTCGCGCCTGTAGGCCGCGACGGTGTTGGCGGACAGCCCACGCTCGGCGCGGACATGCGCGAGGTAGTCGGCGACGACGTCGGCGACGCTCATGGGCGGGTTCAGCGCGCCCGGATCGGCCATGGCGCGTCGGCGGGGCGGAGGCTGTCGAGGCGGCCCGACAGGCGCGCGGTCTCGAGCGCGAGGATGCCGGTGACCAGCGTCGGCGACTGGCACGTGCCGGCCAGTACGGCGTCGACGAGGTCCGCGCGCGGCACGAACTCCCACGTCATGTGCGCCTCCTCACCCTCCAGGACGAAGCCCTCGGGGCGGTCCGCGGGACGCAGCGCCCGGGCGAGGAAGACCCGCAGCGACTCTTCGCACGCCCCTGGCGTGGTGCAGGTGTCGACGAGCACGTCCCAGCGGTCGGCCGCGAGCTCGACCTCCTCCGCCAGCTCACGCTGCGCGGCCACCACGTACTCCTCGCCGTCGAGGTCGAGCAGCCCCGCCGGGATCTCCACCAGCTCCATCCGGACGGGGTGCCGGTATTGGCGGAGGACGGCGACATCGTCGGTATCTTCGCGCCACGCGACGATGCCGACGGCGCCTGGGTGCGTCACGTACTGGCGCCGCATCGTCTCCCCCGACGGCGTCTCGATCTCCTCCTCGACGAAGGAGGACACGAACCCCGTGCCCAGCACCTCGCGGCTGCGCACGGGCCACGCCATCGGCTGGTCGAACTGCATCGGCTTCTCCTCGTTCTCCGCCGACGGCGTGGGTCTACCCCTTGCGGTTGGCCAGGGCCGCGGCGATCAACCCCGAGAATAGGGGGTGCGGGCGCGTCGGGCGCGACTGCAGCTCGGGGTGGGCCTGGGTTCCGACGTAATACGGGTGCGTCTCGGCGGGCAACTCGACGAACTCGACGAGCGCGCCGTCGGGCGACGTGCCCGAGAAGACGAGTCCGGCTTCCTCAAGACGGCCGCGGTAGGCGTTGTTGACCTCGTAGCGGTGGCGGTGCCGCTCGGTCGCGGTATCGGCGCCGTAGGCGGCCGCGACCTGGGAGCCCGGGCTGAGCACGGCCGGGTAAGAGCCGAGCCGCATGGTGCCGCCGAGGTCGCCGCCCCCGTCGACGATGCCGACCTGCTCCGCCATGGTGGCGATCACGGGGTCCGGGGTGGCGGGGTCGAGCTCGCTCGAGTTGGCCTCGGGCAGGCCCACGAGCGAACGCGCCGCCTCGATCACCATGCACTGCATGCCGAGGCACAGGCCGAGCGTCGGTATGCCGTGCTCGCGGGCGTAGGTGAGCGCGCCGAGCTTGCCCTCGACGCCGCGGATGCCGAAGCCGCCCGGAACGCACACGGCGTCGATCCCCGCGAGGTGCTCGGCGGCGCCCTCCGGGGTGGAGCAGCCATCGGACGCGACCCAGCGGACGGAGACCTGGGCACGGTGCGCGAACCCGCCAGCGCGCAGGGCCTCGGTGACGGAGAGGTAGGCATCGGGGAGGTCGACGTACTTGCCGACCAGCGCAATGGTCACTCCCGACGCCGGGCTCTTGACCCGGTCGAGCAGGTCGTCCCAGGCCGTCCAGTCGACGTCGCGGAACGGGACGCCCAGGCGCCGGACGACGTAGGCGTCGAGGCCCTCGCGGTGCAGGACGCGCGGAATGGCGTAGATGCTGGGTGCGTCGGCGCAGCTAATGACGGCGTCGTCGTCGACGTCGCACATGGCGGCGATCTTGCGCTTCAACGCGGGACTGACCTCGCGTTCGGCGCGGCAGACGATGGCGTCGGGCTGGATACCCACCTGGCGCAGCGCGGCCACCGAATGCTGGGTCGGCTTGGTCTTCATCTCACCGGACGGCTTGATGTACGGCACGAGCGAGACGTGCAGGAAGAACACGTTGGCGCGCCCGACCTCCTGGCGGACCTGGCGCGCGGCCTCGAGGAACGGCAGCGACTCGATGTCGCCGACGGTGCCGCCCACCTCGTGGATGACGATGTCGACGTCGCCGTCGGCCATCGCGAGCATGCGGTCGCGGATCTCGCCGGTGATGTGCGGGATGACTTGCACGGTGTCGCCGAGGAAGTCGCCGCGGCGCTCCTTCGCGATGACGGTCGAGTACACCTGCCCGGTGGTGACGTTGGCGTCGCGGCCCAGGTTGACGTCGAGGAAGCGCTCGTAGTGGCCGATGTCGAGGTCGGTCTCCGCGCCGTCGTCGGTGACGAACACCTCGCCGTGCTGGAACGGGTTCATCGTGCCGGGGTCGACGTTGAGGTAGGGATCGAGCTTCTGCATAGTGACCCGGAGCCCGCGCGCCTTGAGCAGGTTGCCGAGGCTGGAGGCCGTCAGCCCCTTGCCGAGCGACGAGACGACCCCGCCGGTCACGAAGATGTGCTTTGCCGATTTCTTGGAGCTGTCCACGGACCTCCAAGCTACGAGACCTATGTGTCGTCCACGTTACGACTGGGTTTCGCTCGTCGAGCCGGAGGTCAGCTTGAGGAGGTCGACGGTTGTGGCGGCCGCGAGTCGGTGATCGCGCTTCCTGCTTCAGCCGTTCCCTTGCCCTCGGCCATTCGGGCACGCTCGATGGCCCTCGGGCTTCGTCGAGGAGTGCGGGAGCGGCCGCTCAGCTGTCGGGCGGACTCGGACGGCGTGCGGCCCTGGCGAGCAGCTCGGCGGCGTGCTCGACGCCCTTCTCGGAGCGCGCCTCGCCTCCCATCATGCGGGCCAGCTCAGCGGCGCGCTCGCCGTCGGTGAGGCGTCGGACGCCGGAGGTGGTGAGATGGCCGTCGCTTGCCTTCGCAATCACGAAGTGATGGTCGGCGTACGCGGCGACCTGAGCGAGGTGCGTGACGACGATGACCTGGCTGGTGGCGGCGAGGCGCTGCAGGCGGTGGCCGATCTCCAGCCCGACGGCGCCGCCGACGCCCGCGTCGACCTCGTCGAACACGAACGTGTGGCCCTGCTCGCCCTCGGCGAGCACGACCTCCAGCGCGAGGCGCACGCGCGACAGCTCTCCGCCCGAGGCGACCTTGCCGAGGGGCGCGGGTTCCGCCCCGGGGTTGGCGGAGAAGAGCAGCTCGATGCGGTCGGCGCCGTGCGGGCCGAGGGCTGCGTCGGTGACCTCGAAGCGGAGCTCGGCGTGCGGCATGGCCAGCGCGGCAAGTTCTTCCAAGACCTCTACGGCGAGCTCAGCGGCAGCCAGGCGGCGCGCGGTCGAGATCGCCGCGGCGTCGGCGGCGAGGGCCTCGTCCAGCTCCGCGATACGGGCCCGCAGTCGGTGAATCCGCTCGTCGCTGCCTTCCAGCTCTCCCAGCCGGGTGGCGGACCGCTCCGCCCAGGAGAGGACCTCGTCGACGGTGGGTCCGTACTTGCGCGTGAGGCCCGCCAGTTCCGCGCGCCGCTCCCCCACGGCTTGGAGCCGGAGCGGGTCGGCGACGAGGTCGTCCAGGTATGTCGCGACGTCGGCCGCGAGGTCGGCGGCGAGCATGCCCAGCTCGGTGGCGCGGCTCGCCAGGTCGCGCGCGGCGTCGTCGCGGCCGGCGAGCGCGTCGAGCGACTTCCGCGTGGACCCGGTCAGGCCGACGGCGCTGGGCGCGTCGTAGTCGACATCGCTGCCGCTCAGCGCCTCGTGCGCGGCTCCGGCGAGGGCACGCAGCTCGTCGAGGTCCATCAGCTTGGCCTGCTCGGCGGCGAGGGCGGCGTCTTCGCCGGGCCTCGGCTCGACGCGCGCGATCTCGTCCAGCCCGAAACGCAGCATGTCGGCCTCGCGGGCGCGCGCCGTCGCCTCGGCCTCAAGCCGCGCGAGTTCCTGCGCTGCGGCCCTGCGCTCCGCGAAGCCCGCCTGGTAGCGAGCCAGCTCCGCCGGCCGGGCACGGGCATCGAGCAACTCGCGCTGGCGTTCGGGCGTCGACAACCGGATCTGCCCGGACTGGCCGTGGATGGTGGCGAGTTCGCCCAGCACATCGGAGAGGGCAGAGAGCGGCACGCCGACCCCGCCGACGACGGCGCGCGAGCGGCCCTGCGCGGAGATGTGCCTCAGTGTCACCAGCTCGCCGTCATCGGTGTCGCCGCCCAACTCACGGACCCTTTCCGTGGTGGTCGGCGGCACCTCCCACCTTCCCTCGACGACGGCCTTCTCGGCGCCGCGACGCACGATCCCCGCATCGCCGCGGGCGCCGAGGAGGTGCCCGAGCCCCGAGACGATCATGGTCTTGCCTGCGCCCGTCTCACCGGTCAGCGCCGTCAACCCGGGCCCGAGGTCGAGCGCAGCCTCGTCCACCACGCCGAAGGCGGTGAGCCGGAGCGTTGCGAGCATCAGGCCCCGCTCCGCCGCCGCCAACCATTGACGGGTAGAGCGAACTTCTTGACGAGCCGCGTCGTGAACGGCTGCTCGCCGAGCCGCGCGATCAGCACGTGGTCCGAGTGCGCGGTGACGACGACGCGCTCGCCACGAGCCAACTCGTGGCTGCGGCGGCCGTCGCACCACAGGATGCCGGTGCTGAGCGCGTCCTCGGTGATCTCGAGGCAGACCTTCGACGACGGGCTGAGCACCATGGGGCGGTTGAACAGCGCGTGGGCTGCGAGCGGAACCACGAGGATGGCCTGCACGTCAGGCCAGATGACGGGACCGCCCGCGGAGAACCCGTAGGCGGTAGAGCCGGTCGGCGTCGAGACGAGGACGCCGTCGCAGCCCCACCGGGACAGGGGGCGGTCGTCGACGCTGACAAGGACCGAGAGCATCTTCTCGCGGGTCAGCTTCTCCATCGAGACCTCGTTGACGGCCTCCGAGCGCCAGACCACCATGCCTGCGGAGTCGAAGACCTCGACGCGCAGCGCGAGACGCCGCTCGACGAGGTAGCGCCGCTTGATGATCGCGGTCGGGAGCTCGTCGAGATCCGAGAGTTCCATCTCAGCGAGGAAGCCGACGTGGCCGAGGTTCACACCGAGCAGCGGCACCCCGAGCGGCAGGGCCCATTCCGCGGCGCGCAGCATGGTGCCGTCGCCGCCGAAGACAACGGCGATCTCCGCGGGCACGTTGCCGACCGGCTCGACGACGGCCTCGGGCACCCGCTCGCGGACGCGGGCGAGGTCAGGCTCGAAGACGAGGAAGGAGAATCCCTTGCCATGCATGGCGCGGATGAACGCGGCGGCCTTCTCCAACGCCTCGTCCCTCGCGGGATGGAGGAGCACTGCCACGACTCGCTGATCCACGCGCCCAGCCTACCCATGTCAGTACCTGCCGGGTTGCCTACCCATGTCAGTACCTGCCGGGTTGCCTACCCATCTCAGGCCCGGACGAAGTGGACGAAGTACTCGACGTTGCCGGAGGCGCCCGGGAGCCGGCTCTCGCCGCGCCAGCGCTCCCGCCAGCCGAGCGCGCGGGCCGCGGCGACGACGCCGTCGACGGCCTGGGCCCGGAGCGCGGGATCGCGGACGAGGCCGCCCGCGCCGAGGCGGTCGCGCCCTACCTCGAACTGCGGTTTGACGAGGAGCAGCGCCTCGCCGCTCGGCGGCAGGACGTCGACGAGACGCGGGAGGAGGAGCGTCAGCGAGATGAAGGAGACGTCACCGACGATGAGGTCGACAGGGGCGCCTTCGAGGTGGTCGAGGGTGAGGTCACGCAGGTTGAGGCCCTCGTGGACAACCACCCGGTGGTCGGCGGCAAGAGGCGCGGCGAGTTGCCCGTGGCCCACGTCGACCGCGTACACCCGGGACGCACCGCGGTCCAGACACACCTGGGTGAAACCGCCGGTCGAGGCGCCAGCGTCGAGCACGCGACCGCCGACGGTGATCCCCGAGTCATCGAGGGCACCCAGCAGCTTGTGCGCGGCACGCGAAACCCACCGCTCCTCGACGGCCGCGATGTCGTCAGCGCCGGTGACTGGGGTCGAGGGCTTGGCTGCCGTGGCGCCGTTGAGCGTGACCCGGCCCTCGGCCAGGAGACGGGCCGCCTGTGTGCGCGAGCGAGCGAGTCCTCGCGCGACGAGCGCGACGTCGAGCCTCACCACGTGATGCCCCACCCGACCGAACGACGCCCGGCCTCACCGCGCGACGCCGGGAATACCCAGCTGCGTGACGGAGGGGTCGTTGTTGAGGACGCTGGCCAGCAGGCCCTGGGCCTCGCCGAGTCGGCTGGCGAGCTGGTCGAGCGGCAGCTCCTCGACGCCGTCGAGGCTGGCCACGAGTTCGCCGACGAGCTCCAGCCGACGGACGTCGGCCGGGGCCGCGCTCCTCGGCGTGGGATCGGTCACCGCAGCGTGTCCAGAGAGTTCAGGACGGCATCGATGTCGACGTCGAAGCGCCACTTGGCCTGCAGCGCTGCCCACAGCGCGTCGAGCTGCTCGTCGCGGGTGATCGGACGGGTCCCGAGGTAAGCGAAGCCGTCGGTCATATCGACCTCCTGATATCCGCACACGAACCGCTCGCCGTATACCTCCGCCTCGCGCGGCGGCTCGAGGAGGGCGGTGGCGTCGAAGCCGATGTAGGTCGGCCGGTACTCGGGCGCCGCGACGGCGAGGTCGGCCTTTCCGTGGGCGCCCGTGAAGACGAACAGCGAGTCCATGCCGACGTTGTTGGCGCCCAGGATGTCGGTATCGGTGCGGTCCCCCACGAAGATCGGCTTGTCAGCGCCGATCCGCAGCACGGTCTCGTCGAGCAGCGGACGGAAGGGCTTGCCCGCAATCCGCGGCTCGATGTCGACGCATGCGCGCACGACCGCGAGCTGCGCGCCGCACCCGGGGGTGATACCGCGGTCCGAAGGACGAGTCATGTCCGGGTTGGTGCCGTACCAGACAGCGCCACGCTGGATCGCCAGCGCGGCCTCTTCCAGGCGCTGCCATCCGATGGTCGGGCTGTAGCCCTGCACAACAGCGTCGGGCGCGTCGTCGAGGGAGTCGACGACCGCGAACCCTGCCGAGATCAGCTGCTGCCGGAGTGCGTCGGTGCCGACGGAAAGCACCTTCGCGCCCGGCGCCAACTCCGCGGCAAGCATCCGCAGCGTCGCCTGGGTCGAGTTGACGACGTCGGCCTCGTCAGCGGTGATGCCGAGGTCCGTGAGGTGCTCGGCGACAACGGCCGGCGTGCGCGCGGCGTTGTTGGTCACGAATCCCAGGTGCGTGCCGCGAGAGCGCAGCTCGTCAAGGGCCTCCGGCACCCCATCGACCGCGATCGGCCCGAGGTAGATGACCCCATCCAGGTCGAACAGCGCCGCGTCGTAGTTGCTGGCCAGAGCGATCATCGGTCTGCCTCCTCATCCATGGGGGATTCCTCTTGCGCGACGTCCTCGACGATCTCCTCGCCCTCACCGTCCTCGTCGAGATCCGGCTCGTCGCCGTCATCGAGGTCCGCGTCTTCTTCGACGACGTCCTGCTCGTCGTCGTGGGATTCGGCCGCGTCCGCGTCATCATCCTCGTCGGCTTCCCGCTCGTCCGCGGAATCCTCGAGCAGCCCGTCCTCGTCCTCCCCGAGGTCCTGCTCGTCCGCGGGATCCTCGGGCAGCACACCGCCGTCCTCGTCCTCGTCCTCGTCGAACTCCTCGATGAGAACCATGGACTCCGGCAGAACGACGCCGTCGAGCGCGGCGATGCGGTCTGCGTTGTCGAGCTCGCCCTCCGGGTCCAGCGCGGCGCTGGAGGTGAACCACTCGCGCGCGCTTTTCGCGTCGCCCTCGAGTTCGAGGAGGTTCGCGTAGGAATGGCGCAGCCGCGCCTGAGCAAGGGGGCTGCCCACCTGACGTCCGATCGCGGCCTTGAGCAGGCGCAAGGCTTCGGCACGCTGGCCGAGGTCATCGCGGACACCGGCCTCGACGAGGAGGCACTCGATACGCAGATCGATGTCGCGGGTCTTCGGATCGAGCTCTCCGAGGATGTCGAGCGCGTCGCGGGGGCGTCCGAGGGCGCGCTCGCAGTCCGCGATCACCGGCAGCAGTTCGTCGCCGCCGTTCATCCTGCGCAGGGCCCGGAACTCGCGCAGAGCGATGGCGAACTCGCCGGCAGCGTACGCGGTAACGGCGGCGGCCTCTCGCACGACGGGCAGACGTCCGGCGCGACGACGCGCCGCCTCAGCGTGCCGGAACGCCATGTCGGGGTCGACATCGACGAGTTGGCCCGCCGCCCAGATGTGCGCGCCTACGGTCTCCGCGAGGTCCTTCGGCAGGCTCTTCAACTCAGCCCGCACGCCTGCGGGCAGCTCGGCCTCGACGAAGTCGCGCGGCTTGTCGGGCTCATCGGGCCGCGGCGCCGTGCCCGGCCGCGGCGCAGGCCGCTCCTCGCGGTCCTCCCACTTCCTGGGGCCGCGGTCACCGCGATCCTCCCACTTTCTCGGTCCGCGATCCTCCCATTGCTTGCGCTCGCCCTGGTAACCGCCGCGGCGATCGTCATCGCGACGGGGACCGCGATCGCCGCGGTCTTCCCACTGCTTACGGGGCGCACCTTCGCGGTTCTCCCAGGACCTGCGCTCGCCATCCTTGCGAGGCCCGCGATCGCCGCGATCCTCCCATTGCTTGCGCTCGCCCTGGTAACCGCCGCGGCGATCGTCATCACGACGAGGTCCGCGGTCACCGCGATCTTCCCACTTTCGCGGTCCGCGGTCTTCCCACTGCTTGCGGGGCGCGCCTTCGCGGCTTTCCCACGGCTTGCGTTCGCCGTCCTTGCGAGGTCCGCGGTTATCCCCGTGCTTCCGCTCGCCTTGGTAACCGCCGCGGCGATCGTCATCGAGACGGGGACCGCGATCGCCGCGGTCTTCCCACTGCTTACGGGGCGCACCTTCGCGGTTCTCCCACTGCTTGCGCTCGCCTTGGTAACTGCCGCGGCGATCGTCATCACGACGGGGACCGCGATCGCCGCGGTCTTCCCACTGCTTACGGGACGCACCTTCAGGGTTCCCCCACTGCTTGCGCTCGCCCTGGTAACCGCCACGGCGATCGTCATCACGACGAGGTCCGCGGTCTTCCCACTGCTTACGGGGCGCGCCTTCACGGTTCTCCCATTGCTTGCGCTCGCCCTGGTAACCGCCACGGCGATCGTCATCACGACGAGGTCCGCGGTCTTCCCACTGCTTACGGGGCGCGCCTTCACGGTTCTCCCATTGCTTGCGCTCGCCCTGGTAACCGCCACGGCGATCGTCATCACGACGAGGTCCGCGGTCTTCCCACTGCTTACGGGACGCGCCTTCGCGGTTCTCCCGTCCTCCCATTGCTTGCGCTCGCCCTGGTAACCGCCGCGGCGATCGTCATCACGACGAGGTCCGCGGTCTTCCCACTGCTTACGGGACGCGCCTTCGCGGCTTTCCCACGGCTTGCGTTCGCCGTCCTTGCGAGGTCCGCGGTTATCCCCGTGCTTCCGCTCGCCTTGGTAACCCCCACGGCGATCGTCATCACGCCGAGGACCGCGGTCCTCCCACTTGCGAGGTCCACCGCCCTGCTGACCCTTGCGTTCGCCGCGGTCGCCACTGCCACGCCCGCCCCCGTCGGAATCGCGCCGAGGCGGCCGTGAACCGGCTTCCCTGTGGTCGCCATACGACCTATCGTTTTGACGATCTGCGCGTCCCTCGTCCGGTGTGGAGTTATCAGATGGCATGCCGACTATCATCCCAGGCTCCGGCCCTCGGACCTAACCGACGAGCACCCGTTCCCGGGCCGTGGGACCAGTGTCTCGTTGCTATGAGCCCCGGTTGCGCCGTGGCGCTGACATGGCGTTCCATAACGCCAGCCATACGTCGTAACGCTTGGCCCGCATCGGGATGCCGGTGCTGCATGAACTGAAAGGGCAGGCCTGAGGGTGTCGGGCTGGCCTTGCCGCGCGACGGTTAGCGTCACCGGCAGGCCCAGGTGTCGCGGTGCGGGAACGCAGAAGAGCCCCGGACCGCAAAGGGTTCGGGGCTCTTCTTCAATGAAGAAGTCCGGCGGTGTCCTAGTCTCCCACAGCGTCCCCGCTGCAGTACCATCGGCGCTGAAAGGCTTAACTTCCGGGTTCGGGATGGGACCGGGTGTTTCCCTTTCGCTATGACCACCGTAACACTATTGAACTATACGCACGGACCTAGTTTATCTGTTCTGGCCGGTCACGGGCAAACCGTGGGTCCCGGGCAGGGACAGAATAAACGGCGGGTCTCGTTCGTTGTTCGAGATATTCCACAGTGGACGCGTAGCATGTGTTTGTCTTCGCAGACAATCAATCTTTGGTTTTTCTTGAGTGATTTGCTTTTTGGGTGTGTGTGACAAGCCCTCGGCCTATTAGTATCGGTCAGCTCCACACATTACTGTGCTTCCACGTCCGACCTATCAACCCTGTGGTCTACAGGGGCCTTACCAACTTAACGTTGTGGGAGCCCTCATCTTGAAGCGTGCTTCCCGCTTAGATGCTTTCAGCGGTTATCACTTCCCAACGTAGCCAACCAGCCGTGCTCCTGGTGGAACAACTGGCACACCAGAGGTTAGTCCGTCCCGGTCCTCTCGTACTAAGGACAGCTCTTCTCAAGACTCCTACGCGCGCAGCGGATAGGGACCGAACTGTCTCACGACGTTCTAAACCCAGCTCGCGTGCCGCTTTAATGGGCGAACAGCCCAACCCTTGGGACCGACTCCAGCCCCAGGATGCGACGAGCCGACATCGAGGTGCCAAACCATGCCGTCGCTATGGACGCTCGGGCAAGATCAGCCTGTTATCCCCGGGGTACCTTTTATCCGTTGAGTCCTGGCGCTTCCATTCGCTACCAGAAGATCACTAGTCCCGACTTTCGTCCCTGCTCGACATGTCTGTCTCGCAGTCAAGCTCCCTTGTGCACTTACACTCAAAACCTGATTGCCAACCAGGCTGAGGGAACCTTTGGGCGCCTCCGTTACCTTTTAGGAGGCGACCGCCCCAGTCAAACTACCCATCAGGCACTGTCCCTGATCCAGATAATGGACCTAGGTTAGATAACCAGAGTGACCAGAGTGGTATTTCAACGATGACTCCACCGGAACTGGCGTCCCGGCTTCAAAGTCTCCCACCTATCCTACACAAGTCACACCGATCACCAATACCAAACTATAGTAAAGGTCCCGGGGTCTTTCCGTCCTGCTGCGCGTAACGAGCATCTTTACTCGTAATGCAATTTCGCCGAGTTCGTGGTGGAGACAGCGCCCAAATCGTTACTCCATTCGTGCAGGTCGGAACTTACCCGACAAGGAATTTCGCTACCTTAGGATGGTTATAGTTACCACCGCCGTTTACTGGGGCTTAAGTTCACCGCTTCGCCCACAAGTGGACTAACAGTTCCCCTTAACCTTCCAGCACCGGGCAGGAGTCAGTCCGTATACATCGTCTTTCGACTTAGCACGGACCTGTGTTTTTAGTAAACAGTCGCTTGGGCCTGGTCTCTGCGACCCTCAACGCTTCCCACCGCGCGGGTGTTCACGTATCAGGTCCCCCTTATCCCGAAGTTACGGGGGTATTTTGCCGAGTTCCTTCACCACGATTCTCTCGATCGCCTTGGTATTCTCTACCTATCCACCTGTGTCGGTTTGGGGTACGGGCGGCTCATATCTCGCTCACGAAGCTTTTCTAGGCAGCATAGGATCACTCTTACCACACCCCAAAGGGTGCGGACACGTCATGTCTCAGGCATCACGGAGCACGGATTTGCCTATGCTCCACCCTACACACTTAACCCGACATAGCCATAGCCGGGAAGAGCTACCTTCCTGCGTCCCTCCGCAGCTTGCCTACTACAAGATCAGGTCACAGACTCACACAACCCAACAACCCGAAGGCCGTTTGAGAAGTGCTTGCGTGTTTAGTATCACTCGCCTCAGCACGGACGATATTTTGCCGGTCACGGGAATATCAACCCGTTGTCCATCGACTACGCCTGTCGGCCTCGCCTTAGGTCCCGACTAACCCAGGGCAGATTAGCTTGACCCTGGAACCCTTGGATATTCGGCGGACGGGTTTCTCACCCGTCTTTCGCTACTCATGCCTGCATTCTCACTCGTGTGCTCTCCACGACTAGGTCACCCTGCCGCTTCACCGCGCACACGACGCTCCCCTACCCATCCACACGGCCTTACGACCAAAATGTGTGAATGCCATAGCTTCGGCGGATAACTTGAGCCCCGCTAAATTGTCGGCGCAGAATCACTTGACCAGTGAGCTATTACGCACTCTTTCAAGGGTGGCTGCTTCCAAGCCAACCTCCTGGTTGTCACCGCAACTCCACATCCTTTTCCACTTAGTTATCGCTTAGGGGCCTTAGCTGATGATCTGGGCTGTTTCCCTCTCGACTATGAAGCTTATCCCCCACAGTCTCACTGCCGTACTCTCACTTACCGGCATTCGGAGTTTGACTGATTTCGGTAAGCTTGTGGGCCCCCTAGACCATTCAGTGCTCTACCTCCGGTAAGAAACATACGACGCTGCACCTAAATGCATTTCGGGGAGAACCAGCTATCACGGAGTTTGATTGGCCTTTCACCCCTATCCACAGCTCATCTCCTCGGTTTTCAACCCAAGTGAGTTCGGTCCTCCACGACGTCTTACCGTCGCTTCAACCTGGCCATGGATAGATCACTCCGCTTCGGGTCTAGAGCACGCGACTAAAACGCCCTATTAGGACTCGCTTTCGCTACGGCTTCCCCACACGGGTTAACCTCGCCACGTACCACTAACTCGCAGGCTCATTCTTCAAAAGGCACGCCGTCACCCCCCAAAAAGGAAGGCTCCGACGGATTGTATGCGATCGGTTTCAGGTACTATTTCACTCCCCTCCCGGGGTACTTTTCACCTTTCCCTCACGGTACTTGTCCGCTATCGGTCACCAAGGAGTATTTAGGCTTAGCAGATGGTCCTGCCAGATTCACGCGGAATTTCAGGGGTTCCGCACTACTTGGGAAAAACACAACAAAGAGAGCAAAGGCTACACCTACAGGACTCTAACCCGCTCTGGTACCGCATTCCAACGGATTCAACTCACACAATGCTTTTATAACTCTTCGACCACTCAACAGCGTGATCACGCATGCTCCCACAACCCCCCAGCTGCAACGCCTGTCAGCTATCACACAACCAGGGTTTGGCCTCATCCGCGTTCGCTCGCCACTACTAACGGAATCACTATTGTTTTCTCTTCCTATGGGTACTGAGATGTTTCACTTCCCCACGTTCCCTCCAACTACCCTATATATTCAGGCAGAGGTCGCCGGACATAACTCCGGAAATTCAAGGTTTCCCTATTCGGAAATCCATGGATCAAAGCTCGTTTACCAACTCCCCATGGCTTATCGCAGGTTACAACGTCCTTCATCGGCTCTTGGTGCCAAGGCATCCACCGACCGCACTTAGTAGCTTGTCAAACCAAAAAGAATATCAACAAGAAAAATCAGAAAAATTGATCTACAAAGATGCTCGCGTCCACTGTGAAATTCTCAAACAACGAGCGAACCCAAACCCCACACACAACAAACATGTACATGCGCAAGCGTCTGGACCGCACCAGAAAAGCCAGATGCAACCGACTCCTCAGAAACCCAACAACGTGCTTTCTTGGCAAACCCCCCAGACCCAACCCAACCACTTTCCACTCCCCAAACAAGGGGCTGTACTCACAGAAAACAGGCCGAACCCAGAAGATTCTAAGTCAATGTTCCACAAACCAGAGCCACCAACCCAGAAAACACATGTTCCTGATAATTGGCAACCATAAACCCCCACAGGGGTCCATGAGCTCCTTAGAAAGGAGGTGATCCAGCCGCACCTTCCGGTACGGCTACCTTGTTACGACTTAGTCCTAATTACCAGTCCCACCTTCGACAGCTCCCTCCCAAAAAGGGTTAGGCCACCGGCTTCGGGTGTTACCGACTTTCATGACTTGACGGGCGGTGTGTACAAGCCCCGGGAACGTATTCACCGCAGCGTTGCTGATCTGCGATTACTAGCGACTCCGACTTCATGGGGTCGAGTTGCAGACCCCAATCCGAACTGAGACCGGCTTTTTGAGATTCGCTCACCCTCACAGGCTCGCAACTCTTTGTACCGGCCATTGTAGCATGCGTGAAGCCCTGGACATAAGGGGCATGATGACTTGACGTCATCCCCACCTTCCTCCGAGTTGACCCCGGCGGTCTCCTATGAGTCCCCGGCATGACCCGCTGGCAACATAGGACGAGGGTTGCGCTCGTTGCGGGACTTAACCCAACATCTCACGACACGAGCTGACGACAGCCATGCACCACCTGTAAACCGACCAAAAAGGGGCAGCCATCTCTGACTGTTTCCGGCATATGTCAAACCCAGGTAAGGTTCTTCGCGTTGCATCGAATTAATCCGCATGCTCCGCCGCTTGTGCGGGGCCCCGTCAATTCCTTTGAGTTTTAGCCTTGCGGCCGTACTCCCCAGGCGGGGTACTTAATGCGTTAGCTACGGCACGGAGAACGTGGAATGTTCCCCACACCTAGTACCCACCGTTTACGGCGTGGACTACCAGGGTATCTAAGCCTGTTTGCTCCCCACGCTTTCGCTTCTCAGCGTCAGGAAAGGTCCAGAGAACCGCCTTCGCCACCGGTGTTCCTCCTGATATCTACGCATTCCACCGCTTCACCAGGAATTCCATTCTCCCCTACCTTCCTCAAGTCTGCCCGTATCGAAAGCAGGCTCAGGGTTAAGCCCTGAGTTTTCACTCCCGACGCAACAAACCGCCTACAAGCTCTTTACGCCCAATAAATCCGGACAACGCTCGCACCCTACGTATCACCGCGGCTGCTGGCACGTAGTTAGCCGGTGCTTCTTCTCCCACTACCGTCACTTTCGCTTCGTCATGGATGAAAGCGGTTTACAACCCGAAGGCCGTCATCCCGCACGCGGCGTTGCTGCATCAGACTTCCGTCCATTGTGCAATATTCCCCACTGCTGCCTCCCGTAGGAGTTTGGGCCGTATCTCAGTCCCAATGTGGCCGGTCACCCTCTCAGGCCGGCTACCCGTCGAAGCCTTGGTGAGCCACTACCCCACCAACAAGCTGATAGACCGCGAGCCCATCCCAAACCGCAAAAACTTTCCAACAACCCACATGCGCAGGAAGCTGAATATCCGGTATTAGCAACCGTTTCCGGCTGTTATCCCAGAGTCTGGGGCAGGTTACTCACGTGTTACTCACCCGTTCGCCACTCGTGTACCCCCGAAAGGGCCTTACCGTTCGACTTGCATGTGTTAAGCACGCCGCCAGCGTTCGTCCTGAGCCAGGATCAAACTCTCCGTCGAAAAACTACCAAAACCCAACCCCACCAAAAAGGCAGAACCAGGAATCACTACTTAATCAAAAAGAGAAACAATCACTGACAAGACCAAAAACTGGTCAATCAATATTTTTTATTCTCAAAGAAACCTCAACACAACACCCAAAAAGGATGCCGCGCCGACGAGACACACACAAAACCACCAACCACACCAAACAGTGCAGCCAGCAGCAAATGTGCAATAAATTGGCATTGACTATAAAAGCACGCTGTTGAGTTCTCAAGCTTCGGGTACACACCCAACCAAACAACCCCCACAAGAGGGCCACCCAGCCAGGGGCAACTCGACCAACCTTATCAGCGTCATCCACCCTAGTCAAACCAGTGTGAGGCCCGCTGTTTCAGTTGTCTGCGCCGCTCTCGCGGCTTGTCCGACTTTACTCATTCGCGCATTCCCCGTCAAATCCAAGCTTCTTCGGAATATGCACTATTTAAGTTAAGTCAGTCCCACCTTCTCCCGCGCGGGGAGTCGACTCTTTCCCGGACCTTGAGCGGGTTCTCGTTGAACGCACACTCGTCCGAAGACGTCATCGTTGGGGTGGGGCGCTGCAGGTCCGTCCTTGCGTCCGGGTCACCTGCGAAGCGCAGATGTAACTCTACCCTCGGCTTCGCAGTCACGCAAGTCCGGGGTGCCCCTTCGCGCCGCCCGGGCGTGTCGCCGCGTACTCTGTGTTCATGCGGCGCCTCCCTCTTGCTCTTGTGATCCTTCTGCTGGCCGGTTGCGCACCTCAGCCTGCCCCGGAGACGTCCTCCCCTACACCGATAGAGCCCGCGCCGTCGTCCAGCTCTCCGACGCCGTCCGACACACCGACTCCCTCCCCCACCCCCACGACATTCGTTCCCCGGACGGCCTCCGTCAACGTCAGCGGCGACCTGCTCTGGCACAACAGCCTGTGGGTGAGCGCTGAGCTCGACGCGAAGAAGGGGCGGTTCGACTTCCGCCCGCAGCTTCGGTCCCTGAGGGAGTACGTCTCCGCCGCGGATCTGGCGATCTGCCACAGCGAGGTGCCGTTCGCGAAGAAGGACGGCCCGTTCCGCAACTACCCGCTCTTCGCGGCTCCGCAGGAGATCGCGCCTGCGATCGTGGCCACGGGATGGGACCTCTGCACCACGGCGTCGAACCACACCATGGATCAGGGCTGGGACGGACTGGTGCGCACCATCGAGGTGCACCGCGAGCACGGCATCCTGACCTCCGGTAGTTGGGCAACCGAGGAGGACAGGAAGACCCCGGTCATCTTCACCACCGACGACGGAGTGAAGATCGCCGTCATCAGCCAGACGTTCGGCCTCAATGGCCTGCCTAAGGCCAAGGGCAAGCCGTGGTCCGTGCAGCTGCTCGACGCCGACGCCGCAATCGCCGACGCCAAGCGCGCGAAGAAGGCGGGCGCCGACATCGTGCTTGTCCACATGCACGCCGGCGACGAGTACTCCAGCAGGATCAACTCCCAGCAGCGGGACTTCGCGAAGGCCGTGACCGCCGCGCCGGAGGTCGACATGGTGTTCGGCCAGCACGCTCATGTCGTCCAACCCATCGACAAAGTCAACGACAAGTGGGTCATCTACGGCGCGGGGAACCTCATTGCCTCCAGCGGTCCGGCCCAGCCCCGCACCTACGACGGCCTCATGGCCCAGGTGACCTTCGAGGAACAGGAGAACGGCGGCTTCGTCGCGACCGCCGCGGAGTTCGCACCCACCATGATCACGAAGAAGTCCGGCAACACCCCCGCACGCGTCTACCTGATCCCCGACGAGCTCAAGGCGGGGAACAAACGCGCCGCCGACATGAAGGCGTCGGCGGCGCGCACGCGCAAGACGGTCCGGTCCCTCGATGTCGAGGGGCTCACCGAGCGCAAGTGAGTCGACTCACGGAGCGGTGCGAACCACCGCTCCCACGGTCTTGCGGCCGCGGCGCAGGACCGCGTAGCGGCCGTGCAGCAACAGGTCCGGCGTGAGCGTCAGCTCGGGGTCGGTCACCTTCTCGTTGTTCACATAGGCGCCGCCCTCGGCGACGGCGCGGCGTGCCTCGCCCTTCGACTTCACCAGCCCCGCAGCGACCATCGCGTCGACGAAAGACACGTCACCGACCACCGGCTGCCCGCCGACCTCGCGGACCACGCCGTCGAGCGTCTGCTCGCTCAGTTCAGCCAGCTCGCCGCGCCCGAACAGCGCCGACGCCGCGGCCACCGCCGCCGTGCGCTCGGTGACACCGTGCACAAGGTCGGTGACATCGTCGGCGAGGGCGCGCTGCGCCTCACGCTTGTACGGGGCGTCGATCGTCGCCTGCGCCAGCGCCTCGATCTCCTCCTGCGAGCGGAACGAGAACACCTTCAAGTAGTCGATGACCTTCGCATCCTCCGCGTTCAAGAAGAACTGATGGAACGCGTACGGCGAGGTCAACGACGGGTCAAGCCAGACCGTCCCGGACTCGGTCTTGCCGAACTTGGCACCGTCGGCCTTCGTCAGCAGCGGCGTCGCCATCGCGTGCACGCGTCGCTGATCACTGCGTCGGATCAGCTCCACGCCGGCCGTGATGTTGCCCCACTGATCGGAGCCGCCTGTCTGCAGCGTCACCCCGTGGCGCCGGTTCAGCTCTCGGTAGTCCATCGACTGCAGAAGCACGTACGAGAACTCCGTGTACGAGATACCGGACTCAAGGCGTCGGGCGACGACATCGCGCGCCAGCATCCGGTTGACCGGGAAGTGCTTGCCGACATCGCGCAGGAAGTCCAGCGTCGACATGCTCGCGGTCCAGTCGAGGTTGTTGACCATCGTCGCCGCAACTGATCCCTCGAAGGAGACGTACCGCTCGACCTGCGCGCGGATCTTCTCCACCCATTCGGCGACGACGTCCGTGGAGTTCATGACACGCTCGCCGGTCTCCTTCGGGTCGCCGATGAGGCCCGTCGCGCCGCCAACCAGCAGGAATGGCTGGTGCCCCGCCTGCTGGAGCCTGCGCGCCAGCAGCAGCTGCACGAGGTTGCCGGTGTGGACGCTCTGCGCCGTCGGATCAAAGCCCACATAGAACTTCACGCCGCCCTCGTCCAGATGCGCTCCGAGCGCGTCCGGGTCGGTCGAGTGGGCAACAAGCCCCCGCCAGCGAAGATCCTTAAGTAGTGCGTTCACGAGAGCACAGCTTACTGGCGCTCGCACCCTCACCTAACCGATGGCCGAAGGGCCGCTCCCGCCCAGTCGCGCAACTCGCACTGCGCCGCGCGCAGTTCGCGCGTCTGCTCTGCGACGCGACCCGGGGCTGTCCCGCCGCGGCCGTCGCGCGATGCGACCGAGCCCTCGACCGTGAGGACGCCCAGCACGGACTCGTCCAGGTGTGCGGAGATCCCGGGGAGGTCGTCGACGGTGAGGTCCTGCAGCGTGATGCCGCGCTGCTCGCAGTAGCGCACCGACTCGCCCGCGACCTCGTGCGCGACGGCGAACGGCACGCCCTGGCGGACCAGGTGATCGGCGACGTCGGTGGCCAGCGAGAAACCGCGTGGCGCAACCTCGGCCATGCGATCGGGATGGAAGGTCAGGGTCCCGACCATGCCCGCTACGGCGGGGATCAGCACGTGCAGCTGATCGAGGCCGTCGAAGATCGGCTCCTTGTCCTCCTGCAGGTCGCGGTTGTAGGCGAGCGGAAGCCCCTTCAGCGTCGCCAGCAGCCCCGCGAGATTGCCGATGAGGCGTCCGGCCTTGCCGCGAGCCAGTTCCGCGACATCAGGGTTCTTCTTCTGCGGCATGATCGAGCTGCCGGTGGACCAGGCGTCGTCGAGGGTCGCGAAGCCGAACTCGGCGGTGCACCAGATGATGACGTCCTCGCTGAGGCGGGACAGGTCGACGCCGACCTGCGCCAGCACGAACGCGGCCTCGGCGATCAGGTCACGCGCCGCAGTGCCGTCGATCGAGTTGGGCACCGACGACGAGAAGCCCAGCTCGCGGGCCACCAACTCCGGATCGAGCCCCAGCGACGTGCCGGCCAACGCAGCCGAGCCGTAAGGGCTGACCGCGAGGCGGCGGTCAAGGTCGCGGAGGCGGTCGACGTCGCGCACCAGCGGCCAGGCGTGGGCCAGCAGGTGGTGGCTGAGCAGGATGGGCTGGGCCGACTGCAGGTGAGTTCGTCCAGGCATGACCGCACCGTGATAGCGCTCCGCCTGCGACGCCAGCGCCTCAAGCACGCCGTCGAGGTCCTGCGCGACCAACCGGATCTCTTCCCGCAGGTAGCTGCGGATCAGGGTCGCGATCTGGTCGTTGCGCGAACGCCCGGCGCGAATCCGGCCACCGAGCTCCGGGCCGACGATGTCCTTCAACCCCCGCTCCAGCGCGCCGTGCACGTCCTCGTCCGACTCCGCGGGCCCGAACTCGCCAGTCTTGACGCGGCGCGCGAGCTCGGCGAGTCCTTCATCCATCGCGGAGGCTTGGTCCTGGGTCAGCAGCCCCGCGGCCAATAACGCCTTGGCGTGCGCGCGCGACCCTGCGATGTCGTGCAGCGCGAGGCGCCAGTCGAACTGCGTCGACTTCGACAGCGCGAACATCGCGTCACTCGGCCCGCCGGCGAAGCGCCCGCCCCACAGTCGTCCCTGGTCAGTGCTCACTGTCTTCCTGTCTGTGGTCGGGTCTAGAGGTAACGACTAAGGCGGCTCGCCGACGCTCGCGCGGCCGCTCAACCAGCGGAGGCATCCGCTGGCCTTCCGGTCCTTGTCATCTCGGAGATCACCCAGACGACGCGCTCCGCGGAGTCGTCGTCGGTGGCGATCACGAGCACCGTGTCGTCGCCCGCGATCGTACCCAACACGCCGGGCAGCGCGGCGAGGTCGAGATACGAGGCGAAGTACTGCGCCGCCCCGGGCGGCGTCTTGACGAGGATCTGCGTTCCCGCGTGGCGGATCGACTGCAGCAGCTCCGCGCACAGCCGGGCCAGCTTCTCCATTGCCGCGCCCTCGGTGTCGTCTCCGGGAGCGGCGTACACGAGCGCTCCACCGACGGCCCGCTGGCGCACGGCGCCGAGCTCCAGCAGATCCTTCGAGAGCGTCGGCTGACTGACGACGATGCCATGCGCGGCCAGCGCGTCGCTCAACTCGCCCTGCGATGTGTAGCGCGCCTCGAGGAGCAGCTGGCGCAGCGTCGACAACCTCTCCGCACGCGTCGGGCCGGCCATGGTCAGGCCTGTTCCAGCAGCGCGGGCAGCGCGTCGACGAAACCCTGCAGGTCATTCCTTGTCGAGATCAGCGGCGGCGCGACGCGCAGTACCGACGGCCGGGGTGCGTTGATCACCCAGCCGGCGTCCAGCGCGGCCGCGGCGACGGCGGGGGCCACGTCGTCGATCAGGACGACGCCCAGCAGCATTCCTCTCCCCCGGACGTCCAGGATCCGCGGATGGTTGAGCGCCCTCAGCTGGTCGGCGAGCCACGCACCGGTCTCGCGTGCCTGGTCGAGGACGCCGCTCTCAAGCACGTCCAGGACCGCGTTGCCCGCGGCTGCGGCGACGGGGTTTCCGCCGAAGGTCGTGCCGTGCAGGCCGGGCTGGATCAGGTCCGCCGCGCGCCCGCTGGCGAGGCATGCGCCGACCGGGAAGCCGTTGCCGAGGCCCTTGGCGAGCGTGACGAGGTCGGCAACCACGCCGTCGGCGGTGTGCGAGAGGTACTCGCCGCACCGGCCAAGACCCGTCTGGACCTCGTCGATCCACAGCAGCGCGCCCGCCTCAGCGGTCAGCGCGCGCGCCGCCTGAAGGAATCCCTCGGGGGCCGGGACGACACCGTTCTCGCCCTGCACCGTCTCGATGACAACGGCAGCGACGGTGTCGTCGACGACGTCCCGGAGCGCATCGACGTCGCCATACGGGACGAAGGTGACGTCGCCGGGAAGCGGCTCGAACGGCGCGCGGTACTTCTCATTCGCCGTGATGGCGAGCGCGCCCATCGTCCGGCCGTGGAACGCGCCATCCATGGCGACGATCCGCGTCCGCCCGGTCAGCCGTGTGATCTTGAACGCCGCCTCGTTTGCCTCCGTGCCGGAGTTGGTGAAGAAGACGCGCGTCCTCTCCGCGCCCGTGAACGCGGCCAACCGCTCCGCCAACCTGACCTGCTGCTCACTGGCGAAGAAGTTCGAGACGTGTCCGAGCTGCCCCAGCTGCGCGGTGATCGCGGTGGTCACCTCCGGGTGCGCATGCCCGAGCGCGTTGACGGCAAGGCCGGACAGCAGGTCCGTGTAGCGGCGCCCGTCCGCGTCCCACAGATGCACGCCCTCCCCCCGCTCGAACACGCGCAGCGGCGCGCCGAACGCGTTCATCATCACGGCGGCGTACCGGTCCTTGAGTGCTTGCTGGCTCATTTCAGTCCTTGTGGTTCTGGGTCGGTTCTGTGGGTAGGCGCGGGACCTTTCGACACGGTCCGGACGCTTCGCGCCGGGGACCGGCTCAAGGAACGGTGGTTGTGACCATCGTGCCGACGCCCTCGTCTGTGAAGATCTCGAGCAGCAGGCAGTGCGGGACCCGGCCGTCGATGACGGTGGCGGAGCGGACGCCGCCCTCGACCGCCTTCACGCAGGCCTCCATCTTGGGGATCATTCCGGCGTCGAGGGTCGGGAGCATCTCACGGACCTCGTCGGTCGTGATCTGCGTGATGATCGACTCCTCGTCGGGGTAGTTGGCGTACACGCCCGCGACGTTGGTCAGCATCACGAGGCGCTTCGCCTTCAGCGCGACGGCGAGCGCCGCCGCCGCAGTGTCGCCGTTGATGTTGTGCACCTGGCCGTCGCGGTCGGGCGCGACGGTGGCGACGACGGGGATACGCCCCGCGGAGATGAGGTCGTTCAGCGAGCTCGGGTCGACCGACTTCACGTCGCCGACCAGCCCAAGGTCGATCTCTTCGTCGCCGACGACCAGGCCACGCCGCTTCGCGGTGAACAACCCGCCGTCCTCTCCCGACATGCCGACGGCGAACGGCCCATGCTGGTTGATCAGGTTCACCAACTCTCGGCCGACCTGCCCGACCAGCACCATCCGCACGACGTCCATGGCCTCGGGCGTGGTCACGCGCAGGCCGCCACGGAACTCCGAGGCGATGTCCAGCTTCGCCAGCATCTCCGAGATCTGTGGGCCGCCTCCGTGCACGACGACGGGGCGGAGCCCGACGCGCCGCAGGAAGACGATGTCCTCGGCGAACGCGCGCTTGAGGGCCTCGTCGGTCATGGCGTTTCCGCCGTACTTGATGACGACGGTCTCCCCCGCGAACTCAGCGAGCCACGGCAGCGCCTCAATGAGCGTCGCCGCCTTCGCGATCAGTTCCGGCTGCCGGTGGGTCAAGATCTTCGGGCTCACGTCGAATACTCCGCGTTCTCCTTCACGTAGCCGTACGTGAGGTCGTTGGTGAGGATGGTCGCCGTGGCGTCCCCGGCATGAAGGTCGACGGTGACACGCACGTCGCGCGTGGACAGGTCGACGAGGGTGCGGTCCTCACCGATCTGGCCGCCCCGGCAGACCATGACACCGTTGAACGAGACGTCGAGTTCGTCGGCGTCGAAGGCCGCGTCCGTCACGCCGATGGCCGACAGCACGCGGCCCCAGTTCGGGTCGCCTCCGAAGATGGCGCACTTGAACAGGTTGGACCGGGCGACCTCCCGTCCGACGACTTCCGCGTCGCGTTCACTGGCCGCGCCGACGACCTCGATGGCGATGTCGTGCGAGGCGCCCTCTGCGTCGCGGATCAGCTGTCGGGCCAGATCCTGGCACAGGCCGGTGAGCGCGGCGGTGAAGGTGTCCGGCGACGGGACGACGCTGCTGGCCCCCGAGGCCATCAGGATGACCGTGTCGTTGGTCGACATGCAGCCGTCCGAGTCGGCGCGGTCGAAGCTGAGCCGCGTCGCCTCCCGGAGGGCCGCGTCGAGCGACTCGGGGGGGAGGTCGGCATCGGTGGTGATCACGACGAGCATCGTCGCGAGCCCGGGCGCGAGCATGCCCGCCCCCTTCGCCATGCCGCCGATCGACCATCCGTCGCCGAACGCTTCGGCCTGCTTCGACACCGTGTCGGTGGTCATGATCGCGGTCGCAGCCGCCGCACCGCCGTCGGCGCTCAGCGCGTCGCACGCGGAGTCGACGCCGGGGAGCAGCTTCTCCATCGGTAGCCGCAGGCCGATCAGTCCGGTAGAGCAGACGGCGACGTTGTCGGTGATGAGACTGAGCCGGTCGGCGACCCGCGCGGCCGTCGTCGCCGAGTCGAGGTAGCCGGCGTGCCCGGTGCAGGCGTTGGCACCGCCGGAGTTCAGAACAACGGCCTGGAGCTGCCCATCCGCGACAGCCTGACGCGACCACTTCACGGGTGCCGCGAACACACGGTTGCTGGTAAAGACGGCCGCGGCCGCCATGCGCGGGCCGTGGTTCGCGACGACGGCCAGATCTGGCCTGCCGCTCGCCTTCAGGCCGGCGGTGACACCGGCGGCGACGAAACCCTTCGGGGTGGTGACGCTCACGGTGCGACTCCTACGCTGCTGAGCCCGGTGGTCTCAGGGAGGCCAAGGGCGATGTTCATGGACTGGACGGCACCGCCGGCGGTGCCCTTCGTCAGGTTGTCGATGGCGGAGATGACGATCAACCTCCCCGCATGCTCGTCGACGGTGACCTGGACCGACACGCGATTCGAGCCGACGACGGCCGCGGTCTGCGGCCACACGCCGTCGGGCAGGACGTCGACGAACGGCTCGTCGTCGTAGAACGAGCGATAGGTGGCGACGGCCGCCTCGGCGGTCACGCCGTCAGCGATGGGCGCGGAGCAGGTCGCGAGGATGCCGCGCGACATGGGCGCGAGCAGCGGGGTGAAGCTGACGACGACCTCGCCGTCGCACAGCGACGACAGGTTCTGCACGATCTCCGGCGTGTGCCGATGGACGCCGCCGACGCCGTACGGGCTCATGTTTCCCATCACCTCGGAGCCGAGCAGGTGCGGCTTCAGCGACTTTCCTGCTCCCGAGGTGCCCGACGCCGCGACGATCGCGATCTGCGAGGCGTCGATCAGCCCGCCCGCGACGGCGGGCAGCAGCGCAAGGGTGCAGGCCGTCGGATAGCACCCGGGAACCGCGACACGCTTCGCGTCGGCAAGTATCTCGCGCTGGCCGGGCAGCTCAGGCAGCCCGTAGGGCCAGGTGCCCGCGTGTGGCGAACCGTAGAACCTCTCCCACTGCGCGGGGTCGGCCAGGCGGTAGTCGGCACCCGCATCGACGATCAGCACATCGTCGCCCAGCTGCTCCGCGATCGCCGCCGAGGCGCCGTGCGGCAGCGCGAGGAAGACGACGTCGTGTCCCGCGAGAACCTCGGCGGTCGTCGGCTGGACGACGCGGCCGGCGAGCGGGGCGAGGTGCGGCTGGTGCTGGCCCAGCAGATCGCCGACGCTGGAGTTGCCGGTGAGCGCGCCGATGGTCACCTCGGGATGCTGGAGGAGGAGGCGCAACGCCTCGCCGCCCGCATAGCCCGTGCATCCGGCGACCGCCACTGAAAAAGTCATGGGCGTGACTATTCCAGATTCTCAATAGATATTCAAACGCCGTCCTGGGCCTGCGCCATCTGTTGAGCGGTCAGGGCGAAGCCAGTGTGCCTGGACGGGTCGCGTAGCAGGCGCAGATCGGTGGATCGAGGCCGGGAGTAGGGTGTGTGCAGCGGCGCGCATCGGAGAGGGCCGCCCGAAGGAGTACCGATGAACTTCCTCCGCACCACGCTCTCGTTCGTGCTTCTCGCCATCGCCGCTGCGCTCGGGATGGGCGGTGCCGCCGCGCAGTGGGCGGACCTCGCGGCGCGGACTCCGGCGCCCGCACGGCAGATCGTGGCGCCCGTCACCCAGGACGCGAAGGTCCGAGCCGCCCTCGCCGGCGCACTGACCGAGCGCGCCGTCCGTGAGATTCCCACCATCGCCGACGCCGTGCCGGGCCTGACCGCAAGGCTCGAGAGCCTCATTCGCTCCGCCGTGGACGCCTCCCTCGACGACCCGGGGATCGACCGCGCGTGGATCGCCGCGCTGGACAGCACCCGCGCGGGCGTCGTCGCGGACATTGAGACGTACGACGGTGCCACGCCTCCCACCCTGTGGTTCGACCTCGCCCCCTTCGTCGACCTCGCAAGGACCCAGCTGATCGCGGCAACGCCCGAGCGCCTCCGGCCATTCGTCGACGAGATCTCTTGGTCGACCGAGCTGCGCGCGCCGCTGGTGCGGATGGACCCCGAACAGACCGAGCTTGCCGCGAGCGCGCTGCGCTGGTCGGCGCGCTGGCCGTGGCTCTACGCGGGCGCAGCGATCCTCGCAGTAGGGGGCCTCGTCATCGGGCCCCGTCGGGGCCGCTGGGCCGCGCTTCTCACCGTCGGCCTCCTGGCCGCCGTCGGGCTCGCCGCGGCCAACTGGTGGGCGGGGCGCATCGCGCTCCCGTCCGGCCCCGGGCTCGGCCCGGTCCTGGTGGGCACCCTCACCGAGGGTGCGCTCGCCCACCTGCGCGAGTGGATGCGACCCGTGCTGTACGTGATGCTGGGAACGGCAGGGGTCGGCCTCGTCGGGCTGCTGTTCAGTCGACCCGCACGGCGCCGCTGACGAACGTGGCCACGGCCCAGGCGAAGTCGTCCTGCGCGACGCGGGCATCGAACGCAGCGACGACGCCCAGCTCATGCAGCTGCGCACGGGTCTGATCCGTCACGCACAAACCGAGGATGAGGTGAAGCAGCGCCCGCGCCGTCGCCTCCGGGCGCGGGTTGCCCGCGTCGGCAAGGCAGCGAGTGGTCGGGGTGACGAGATCGACGCCGCCCAACCCAAGCGCCAGCGACGACGCCACCAGCTCCGCACCGTCGCGCCGGGCCAGCAAGGCCCCGCGCACGCTGTCGGCCCACGCGCTGAGCCACTCCTGCGCAGGCCTTCCGGAGGTCGGTTCGGCCACCTCCGCGAGGACCTCGTCGGACAGCGCCGCCAGCAGCGACTGCTTGTTCGGCACGTGGTAGTACAGCGCCCCGGCCTGCACGCCGAGCGCGTCCGCGACGCGGCGCATGCTGAGGTCGCCGAGGCCGTAGGCGTCGAGGATCCCGAGCCCAGCCTCGACGATAGCCACCCTGCTCAGTGCCATCCGTGGTCCCTGCAAGCCATGGGGCGAGCCTATCGCCCCGGCTGGGGCGTGCTCCTAGGATGGCCCGATGACCGGTTACCACAAGCCCGTGCACCGTCCCGGCGACGTCCTCGAACTCCTTCGCGGCGGCGGCGACCCTGCAGAGGTCGGCGGCCTCGCCCATGACACCGCGGCCGCGTTGCTGCACCGGGTGCGTTCCACGCCCGACGCCTCGGTGGTGGATCGGGTCATCGCGTTCGCCGACGCCGACGGCATCGACGACCTGGCCGAGCTATGGTCGGCGGCCACCCCCGACTCCCTTCCGGGCGCTCTCTGGCGCCTCTACCTGCTGCGGCACACCGTGCGCGAGGCTCCATCCGCTGCGGCGTACCGGTTCCGGCGCGGGATCGAGGTGGACGCCGTCGGGCAGGCGATCGCGGGTTCGAGCGCCGCGCCCACCCCGGACGAGGTCGTCTCCCTCGCGACGCAGATCCTGCGTGGGGCGTTCGTCGGCGACTTCGCCGTCGCCCTCGAACGTGCCGCGGCCTTCTCCCGCGTGATGGGCGCCGGATGCCGCGAGCTGGCGTCGTCCGACGCCGACCCCGCCCGCGCCGTCGAGGAATGCCGCCGCGCGGACAGCTACGACGCAATCACCGGGGAGCTCACGCGCGCCGCCTCGGCGTGGCGCGCAGGCCTTCTCCACTGATCCCCTTGAACCATCGGCCCAAGTGGCTAAGCTATGCAGGCCGGGCCGCGGTAACCCCGGGCTCCACTTTTCGCCGCTGAGAGCGGCCTCGCGCCGAGAGGCGTTCCGCGGTCCGGCTCCTTTCCACACAGGCCCGGCACTTCGCGCGGGAGCCTGGCTCAAGGAGCGGCGATGGTCACCTGGGGCGGGTACAAGCCCATCACCTGCAGCGCCGCGGAGTGGTTCTCCTCGTCGGAGCCGGCGCATCCCGCCGCCACGACGGTGATGGTGGCACCCGAGTCCGCAGCGGGGAGCACTGTTGAGATCACGCAGCAGTCGGTGGAGACCCCGGTGATGACAAGGTGCGGCGCCTCGCCGACGATGTCGCTGATCGCGTCCCACTTGCCGAACGTCGGCGCGTCCACGACGACGGCCTTGACGGCTGCCAACTCGGGGACGAGGTCGAAGTACGGGTCATCCGCCGGGCGGTCGGCGAACGGCCACGCCTTCATGTAGGCGTCCCACGAGCCGACACGTTCGCCTGGTGCAGGCGGCACCCAGCGCGTGAGGATGGTGC
Source organism: Tessaracoccus sp. (assembly GCF_016714275.1). Classification (GTDB taxonomy): domain Bacteria; phylum Actinomycetota; class Actinomycetes; order Propionibacteriales; family Propionibacteriaceae; genus Arachnia. The sequence continues at coordinate 445,457 of NZ_JADJNP010000002.1, forward strand.
GACCCTCATACAACCGCAGGAGCCGCTGAATCTCCGCCAGCGCGCCGGGCCACATGGCCGAACCCCACTCGCTGTCCGGGTCGGCGAAGATGCGCTGCCCGTCGATCACGACGAGCCAGGGATCCTGCGACGGCGTGGGACTCCCAGACCCGACCGGCCCAAGCTCGGCCTGGTCCTGCGGTGCGGCGTGTGCGGTCATGGCGCAGAGTCTGGCACGAGCGCGCCGAGGAAGTCGTCGATCTCGGCCCTGGTCGGCGACGTCGCCGGGCCCAGCCGCGTCACGGTGATGGCACCGGCCACGTTCGCCCGCCGACACGCCTCCACCCAGCTCGTCCCGTCGGCGCGCTCCGCGACCAGCACGCCGGTGTGCGCGTCGCCTGCGCCGTTGGTATCGACCGGCCTCCGGGGAAACCCGGGCACGACGGTAGTCAAGCCGTCGGTACGCACGGCGCAGCCCGCAGGGCCGTCGCGGACGATCGACACGGCGTCTGACGGGAGGAGCCGCGCGACGGCGTCGGCCGACTCGGCCATCCCTTCGACCCCGGTGAGATCGGTAGCCTCCTCCTGATTCGATGTCCATACCGTCGTCGCGGCGAGCACCCGCGTCCGGTCGCCGTTGGGCAGGTCCGCGAACACGGCGCCGGGGTCGAGGACCACCTCGACGCCGGCGGGCAGGGTCTCGAGCCAGGCCAACAGCGGGTCGCGGGTCGAGGCGACGGCGAGGCTATAGCCGGTGAGGCAAACCAGATCGCCGGGCTCGGGGCGCGACGATGCCAGCGCCTCGACCGTCAGCGCCCGCTCCGCGCCCTGCATCGTGACGAACGTGCGCTCACCGCTCGGCTCGACGAGGACGACGCACAACGCGGTGTCCTGGTCCGCTACCGCGGCAGCGGTCCAGCCGACGCCCTCAGCCGCAAGCGCGGCGCGCACGAGGTCGCCGTTCGGACCGGTGCCGATCGTCCCGGCGTGGACGCACGCGGCGCCGGAACGCGCGGCGGCGGCGAGAATGTTGACGGCTCCCCCCGCGGCCTGGTCCCAACCGCCGGCCATGACATTCTGGCCGCGGGCCGGGAGGTCGGGGACCTGGGCAGTGGCGTCGACGAGCGCCTGGCCTGTGTGGATCACGCGTGGCATGGGTTGAGGGTATCTGGCACCCTTGGCCTGTGAGCTACATGCAAGATGAAGGCTGGTTCCGGATCGGCCGCGTGCACGTCACGACGACCGTCGGGGTTGTCCTGCTGGGCGCCCTCGGAATGTTGGCCGCCGTCGTCCTCAGCGGACTACCTGCTGCACTGTTCTACGTCCCGCAGCACCTGGCCGTCGCGCAGGTCTGGCGCGTGTTCACCTGGCCGCTCGCCGACAGCGTCTCCTTTTGGAGCGTGCTGAACCTCTTCTTCCTGTGGCTCTTCGGCCGCGACCTGGAGTCCCAGGTCGGTCGTTCCCGCATGGCCTGGCTGTTCGTCGGGATCTGGCTGTCCATCACCGTCTCCGTCAGCCTGGTCGGCACCATCCTCCCGGGCGCCGTGGCCGCGGGGCTGCAGCTCGTCGAGTTCGCGATTCTGCTGCTCTGGATCGCCGAGTCCCCCATGCGCCAGTTCATGTTCGGTATCCGCGCCTGGGTGTTCGGTGCCGTCCTGCTGGGCATCCAGGTCCTGCAGCTGATCGGTTCCCGGATGTGGCCGACTCTGATCAGCCTCCTGCTCTCCCTCGCTCTCTCCGCCATCGCGGCCCGCGCCGTCGGGCTGCTCGACGCGTACGCGTGGATCCCCGGTGGCGGCCGCCCGGCGACGCCCTCCGCTCCCCGGCCTGCCAAGGCGGCAAAGCCCATGAAGGCGCACACCCATGCGCAGCACAACGCACCGAAGCGCCACGTCAGCGACGAGGAACGCATCGACCAGCTGCTCGACAAGATCAACGCCGAGGGCATCGGTTCGCTCACCAAGGGCGAGCGCGCAGAACTGGAGAAGCTGCGTCAACGTCGTCGATGACGGCACACATGGAGTTCTGACGCGCGAACCCCCTCTTCCTGCTCGATCGGGCAGGAAGAGGGGGTTCGCGCGTCACCTCTCCATTCGTTTCGACACGGGCCGGCGCTTCGCGCGGGTCCCCGAAACAACGAGCGGTCAGGCGCGCTGAACGGCGCCGAATCGCTCAACTGCGACGGCGACCGCGCGCTGGCGGGCGCCCGCGGCCTCGGCGTCGGTAAGCGTCCTGTTGGCGCGGAAGCGCAGCGCGAACGCCAGCGACTTCTTGCCCTCACCCACCTGGTCGCCCGTATAGACGTCGAACAGCGACAGGGACTCCAGCAGGTCCCCCGCCCCCTCGGCCAGTGCCGCGCGCACATCGGCGGCCGACACCTCGTCGTCGACGATCAGCGCCACGTCCTCCTTGGCCAGCGGGAAGCTCGCCAGCGACCCGATCCTGCCACCATCGACAGCGTGCGCCAGCAGCGCATCCAGGTCCAGCTCGACGGCGGCCGCGCGGGCCGGGAGACGGTAAGCGGCGATCACCGCGGGGTGCAGCTCGCCCGCGTAGCCGACGACCGCGCCGTCGACGCTGAACTCGGCGCAGCGGCCAGGATGCCAGGGCGCCTGCTCCGCGTTACGCCTCGTCAGGCGGATGCCCACGGCCGCGGCGGCCTGCTCCGCGAACGCGACGACGTGCGTCCAGTCCGCGACGACGGCGGCTCCCTGCCATCCCGCGGCGCGCCAGTTGCCGGTCACGACCGCGGCGATGTGCTGCGGCTGCGCGGGCAACGCGGCGTCGATGGCGGCCAACTCGTCGCCGGACGGGCGCTGCGCCACGCTCGGGCGCGGCGCCCCGGGCTCGTCGCCGTCGAAGAACACGCGGCCCTGTTCGAAGAGCGCGAGGTCGGTGAGGCTGCGCGAGGTGTTGCGCGCGACCGCCGAGAACAGCCCGGGCAGCAGCGTGGTGCGCACGTAGCCGTGGGTCTCGGAAAGCGGGTTGGCGAGGCCCACGAGGGCGCGGCGCGGGTCATCGGCGGGGAGACCCAGCTGGTCCAGCTCACCAGTGGAGGCGAACGGCAGGGTCAGCACCTCGGTAAACCCGAGCTGCGCGACCGCACGGAGCACGGCGCGACGGTTGCGGATCGCGGGGTCCAGGCCGCGGGTCTCCTTCGGCACGGGCAGGCTGAGGCCGATCGCGTCGTAGCCGACGTGGCGTCCCACCTCCTCGACGACGTCATAGGGGTCGACGAGGTCACCGCGCCAGCTGGGCGCGGTCACTGTGAGAGAGTCACCCAGGGCCGTGACCTCGATGCCCGCGGCGGCCAGCAGCCGCATGGTGCACTCCTGCTCGACCTTCGTGCCCAACACGGCGGAGATCAGGCCGGAACGCAGCGCGACCCGGTGCGGCGCGGGCGCCGAGCCGACGATGGTCTCGGCCGTCACCTGACCACCGCCGTGCGCGACGAGCAGCTTCGCCGCCCGCTTGGCCGCCGCGTAGGGCAGTTGCGGGTCGACGCCGCGCTCGAAGCGCTTGGAGGCCTCCGAGGGCAGGCCGTGACGGCGGAAGGTGCGCGAGACGGTGGCGCCGTCGAAGTGCGCGGCCTCCAACACGATGGTCGTCGTGACCTCGGAGACCTCGGTGGTCTCACCGCCCATGACGCCGGCCAGGCCGATCGGTCCCGAGTCGTCGGTGATCAGCAGATCGTCGGCATCACACGCGCGGTCCTGGCCGTCAAGCGTCGTCAGCCGCTCCCCCGCCTGCGCGAGGCGGACACGGATGGGGCCGTCGAGCTTCGCACCGTCGTAGGCGTGCAGCGGCTGGCCGGACTCGAGCATGACGTAGTTGGTCACGTCGACCGCGAGCGAGATGGAACGCACGCCCGAGGCGCGGAGGCGCTGGGCCATCCAGTCGGGGCTGGGCGCGGCGGGATCGATGCCGTCGATCGTCAGCGCGACGAACGCCGAACAGCGGTCCGACTCCAGCACGATCGGGTAGCCGCTATCGACCGGCGCGGGCAGCGCCTCGCGGTACCGGTCCTTGTAGCTGACGCCATTGGCAATGGCCGCCTCGCGGGCGAGGCCGCGCAACGAGAGGCAGTAGCTGAGGTCCGGCGTCACGTCGATGTCGAGCACCTCGTCCGCGGTCCACAGCAAGTCGATCGCGTCCGTGCCTGGGTCGGCGAAGCCCGCGGGCAGCACGATGATGCCGCTGTGGTCGTCGCCCAGGCCGAGCTCGACCTCCGAGCAGATCATGCCGTCGGAGACGTGACCATAGGTCTTGCGGGCCGCGATGGCGAAGTCGCCCGGCAGGACGGTGCCGGGAAGCGCGACGACGACGAGGTCGCCCTCGTCGAAGTTGTGCGCGCCGCAGACGATGCCGCGGCTCGCCGGGAACTCGTCGGTGGCGGGATCGTTCTGCGCGCCCACGTCGACGCGGCAGTAGCGGATGACCTTGCCGTTCTTCTGCGGCTCGTTCGAGATGCTGAGCACGCGGCCGACCGTCAGGTTGCCCGTGACGGGCGCGGCGACGACGTCGACATGCTCGACGGTGAGGCCGACGGCGGTGAACTGGTCGGCCAGCTGCGCCGTGGTGACGTCGGACGGCAGCGTGACGAGGTCACGCAGCCACGAGATCGGGGCCTTCATCGGACACCTCCCAGGATGGAACGGCTGAAGCGGACGTCGCCCTCGACGAAATCGCGGAGGTCGGGGGCGCCGGTGCGGAACATGACGGTGCGGTCGACGCCCATGCCGAACGCGAAGCCTGAGTACACGTCCGGGTCGACGCCGCAGGCGGCGAGCACCCGCGGGTTGACGACGCCGCAGCCGCCCCACTCGATCCAGCCCTCGGACCTGCAGGTCCGGCAGGGGGCGTCCGGGTTGCCGACCGAGGCGCCGTGGCACACGAAGCACTCGAGATCGACCTCGCCGGAGGGCTCGGTGAACGGAAAGTAGTGCGGGCGCATGCGCGTCTTCACGTCCCCGAACATGGCCTTGGCAAGGTGGTCGAGCGTCCCGCGCAGGTCGGCCATGGAGATGCCTTTGTCGACGACGAGGCCCTCCAACTGATGGAAGACGGGCAGGTGCGTGGCATCGTACTCGTCGGCACGGAACACCTTGCCAGGGCTGATCACGTACAGCGGGACGCCGCGCTCGAGGATGGCGCGCACCTGCACCGGCGAGGTCTGGGTGCGCAGCAGCTTGCCGGCCGACGGCGGGTCGACCCACAGCGTGTCCTGCAACGCGCGCGCCGGGTGATCCGGGGCGAGGTTCAGGGCGTCGAAGTTGTACCACTCGGCCTCGAGCTGCGGGCCGTCGGCGACCTCCCAGCCCATGGCGACGAAGACGTCGATCATCTCGTCGATGAGCGTGGTCACGGGGTGCAGCGCACCCTGGGGAGCGAGGTCCACGGGCAGGGTCATGTCGACGCGTTCGGCGCGGAGGGCAGCCGCAAGCTCCACCTCGGCCAACGCATCCTGACGAGCGGCGACGGCCTTGTTGACGGCGCCCCGCGCCTGGCCGACACGCTGACCAGCCTCCTTGCGTGCCTGCGGGGGAAGCGCCCCGATCTCGCGGTTCGCCAGCGCTAGCGGCGACGTGTCGCCCGCGTGGGCGAGGCGCGCCTGCTTCAGCTCGGCGGTGGTGCCTGCCGCGGCGATCGCGGCCAGCGCGTCGGCCACGTATCCCTCGATGGCCGACGCGCTGAGCGCGGCAACCTGCTTGGGGTCGAAGTTGTCGTTAGGCCCTGACATGGGACCCTCCTTCTCGTCTCTGCGCGGATGCGGTGGCGTACAGGCACACCGCCGCGGCGCTGGAAAGGTTGAGGCTCTCGGCCTGTCCCCACATGGGGACAGCCACCACCTCGTCGGCGAGCCGTGCGTCCTCGGCGGGGAGCCCCCACGCCTCATTGCCCATGATCCAGGCGATGGGCCCGCTGAGCTCGCCGGCAGCAGCCTTGAGGTCAAGGGCCTCGCCGTCGCCGTCGGCCGCGAGCACCGTCATGCCCATGGCCTTGACCTTTGCGACGGCGTCCGCGAGCGGGATCCCCGTGAGGATCGGCATGTGGAACAAACTGCCGACGGTGGAGCGCACCGTCTTCGGGTTGTAGATCTCGACGCTCCCGCTGGTGAGGATGACGCCGTCGGCGCCAAACGCGTCGGCGCAACGGATCACCGTTCCCGCGTTGCCCGGGTCACGGACCTGGGCGCAGATCACGACGAGCTTGGCGCCGTCGAGGGCTTCCCAGCCAAAGTCGAGCTGACGCACGACCGCGATGATGCCCTGCGGGGTGACGGTGTCACTGAGCTGGCGCATCTGGTGCTGCGTGGCGACCCAGACCGGCACCTCTAGGCCCTCGATGAGGTCAGCGTGCTTGACAGGGTCCTCGACGATCAGCTCCTGGACGAGGCCGTCGGCAGCGAGCGCCTCGCGGACGGCCTGACGGCCCTCGGCGAGGAAGGCGCGCGCGACGTCGCGGCCCCGGCGCTGCGTCAAACGACGAACCGAACGCAGCACCGAGGCCGGGAGGCCAAGGGCGGCGTTCGGTTCGTTGCTCACTCGCGCGCCTTTCAGGCGGCCGCGGGCTGGTTGTCCTTGGCGATGGCGACCAGGGCGTTAAACGCGGCGACGTCGGTGACGGCCAGATCGGCCAGGATCTTGCGATCCACCTCGACGCCCGCGTTCTTCAGACCGTTGATGAAACGGTTGTAGGTCATGCCCTCAGCGCGGGCAGCGGCGTTGATCCGCTGGATCCACAGGCCGCGGAAGTCGCCCTTCTTGGCGCGACGGTCACGGTAGCTGTAGGTGGCGGAGTGGAGCATCTGCTCCTTCGCCTTGCGGTACAGACGCGACCGCTGGCCACGGTAGCCGGAGGCCAGCTCGAGAACTTCGCGGCGCTTCTTCTTCGCATTCACAGAACGCTTCACGCGTGCCATGGGGTACTCCTTGGGTTAGTCGGCGCGGGCCGACGGGGTGGTTCGGGGACGATCGGGGGTGTGGGCTCAGCGGCCCTTGTGCTTGCCAAGGAGCTTGCGCACCTTCTTGGCGTCGGCAGAGGCAACCGCGACGGGCGCCTGCAGGGCGCGGATGCGCCGCGAGGTCTTGTGCTCGTTGAGGTGGCCGAGGTTGGCCTGACGACGCAGGAGCTTGCCGGTCCCGGTGGTCTTGAACCGCTTCTTCGCGCCGGAGTGCGACTTCATCTTCGGCATTGTTTGGCTCGCTTTCTTAGTTGTGATTCGGCCTCGTCAGAGGTCGATGTCAGGGTCCATGTTGTCTGCGGGGCCGCGGCGCCTCTTGGGCGCCTGATCGGCGTGGCCGGACGCGGCACGAATCTGGGCCTCGGCGGCCCGCTCCTGCTCGGCGTGCGACTGGCGCTCGGCCATGCGGCGGTCACGATCGGCTGCCTGGTCGACGCGCGCCTCTGTCTTCTTCTTGGTGGGGCCGAGCACCATCAGCATGTTGCGGCCGTCCTGCTTCGGCGCCGCCTCGACGTAGCCGAACTCTGCGACGTCGGTGGCGAGGCGCTGCAGCAGCGCCATGCCGAGCTCCGGGCGCGACTGCTCGCGGCCGCGGAACATGATGGTGATCTTCACCTTGTCGCCGGCCTTGAGGAAGCGGACGACGTGGCCCTTCTTCGTGTCGTAGTCGTGCTGGTCGATCTTGAGGCGCAGCTTCATCTCCTTGGTGGAGATGTTGGACTGGTTGCGGCGGGCGTCGCGCACCTTCTGCGCCGCCTCGTACTTGAACTTGCCGTAGTCCATCAGCTTGGCGACCGGAGGCCTGGCCATCGGGGCGACTTCGACAAGATCCAGATCGTTCTCCGCGGCGAGGCGCAGGGCGTCCTCGACGCGCACGATGCCGACCTGCTCGCCGTTGGGGCCGACGAGCCGGACTTCGGGTACTCGGATGCGATCATTGATCCGCGGTTCGGTGCTGATGGGTCCTCCACAAGGGTTTCGTTGGTGGCCACGACGAAAAGGCCCCCGCGCATGCGGAGGCCTCTAACACCGTTCAGCGCGCAGGGCAGACCCCGCGTCTGGTCAGTGACCCGGCCGCTCTGGCAGCACGGGTGGGAGAGACTCCACTTGCTCGGACGGTCAGACCGCCGATTGACAGTCGCCTATGCTACTTGCCAGACGCGGGATCGCCAAACCACCGAGACGTCCGCTTGCCGAGCCGGCCCTTAGCGCGGCTGCCACCGTCGGTTCGACGTCGGATCTCCAGCTACCGCGGCGGCATGCGTCGGTATAGCGACGCATTCCGCCGCACAACGCCCGCCGACGATCGGCTAGGGTCGTACGACGTCAAACCGTGGGCGTGGGCGAGGGCAAGCAGGGTGCGCCGGCTCAACCAGCGGGGCTCAGCCCTCGCGCTCTGCCTTCAACTGCTCGGCCTGCTCGTGGGCGACCTCCGCGAGGCGGGCGGACACCAGCGACAGTGCCTCCTCGAAGGCCTCTGCGCGGAGTCGGGCCTTGCCGCCCTTCGGGTACGCCGCGCCGCGGCCGCCCTTCTCAGCGACGTTGCGCGCAGCCTTGCGCCGGTAGTTGGTCGTGTGCTTGTTACGCGCGCGCCGGACCCTGCGATGCAGCGCGATCAGACCGTCCTCGTCGAGCTGGTTCATCCGCTCCGGCTCGATCTCGCGCATCAGGTCCTTCTCGGAGTCCTTCAGCACCCACAGGTAGTCCTGCATGTCCGCCTCTTCCTTGATGGTCGGTGGTTGCGCTCAGCCTAGTGGTCCGCGGGTTGCTCGGGCTTGATCCACGCGAACTCGCCGGCGTCCAACTCGACGAGGGCGTGGCCGTCCGCCAGCCGGGTAAGCGGATCGCCGTCGATCACGAACGGAACAGGACCCGCAGGGTCGATCAGCAACCGCGAGGCGCCCGCCGCCTCGACGGTGGCGGCCAGCTCGTCCAGAAGGCACGCAACCGGGCGCGCGTCGGGCTGCCAGGCACGCAGCGAGTCGATCCCCGTGAACGCCAACAGGTAGCTCCCCGACTCATCTGTCAGCGTCACCGCCGCCATCTCCGCGTGACGGTCCGGGTCGGGCGCGGTGCCGCCGTCGTCGCCGCTCGCCACGATCGGCAGTAGGAGCCTCGACGTGCATAGCGCCACGATGGCGCGGACGTACCCCTGTTGATCGACGGCGTTCGCGAGAGCCGTCCTCGTCACCGGGTCGGGTTCGCCGTGGTCGCCCGCGAACCGCGAACTGGGCTGAGCGAGCGTCCGAAGATCCATGGGGTGAGGGTATCCGGTGTGGAAGACTGGGCGCATGTCTGTCGTCATGCTCGTCTCCATCGGCCTCGCCGTGCTGTTCGCCGCCGCGACGGTGGGGTTCACCTCTCGATCGCGGTCGGCGCGGACCGCGGTGATCGGGATCGGCTGGACGGCTCTGCCGATCGGGCTGTGGCTCACGGGCGTGACGGACCTCACCATCAACGGCATCGCGTCGCTCGTCGCCTGGTTCCAGCGCACGCCGTTCACGACGGCGACGGCGTGGGGCCTCGGCCTGCTGATCGGCGGCATCGTGTTCGTCGTCGTCGGCGCCATGCTGCCCAAGAAGGATCCGGCCGAGCGCCCGCGGAAGCAGGTGAAGCCCGCAGATGCCGGCCGCAGCGCCGTGCCTCCGGTCAAGACCGGGCAGCGACCCCAGGTGCAAGGCGGCCAGCCCGCGAAGCCTGCGCCCGCCGCCAAGCCCGCGCCAAAGCAGGCTCAGAAGGGCCTGGACCCCGAGGACGCCGAGATCGAGGAGTTGCTCCGCAAGCGCGGAATCATGTGACGTCCTGGCTCGTGGCGCCGTGGGCCACCAGCCAGCGGCGCAGCTCGATCACCTTGCGCTGGCCGGCCTCGCCCTCGAGGAACTGGATGGCGAGCACCGGCTGACGCTTCAGGCCGCCGTCGCGCTTGATCAGCAGCGACGACCACGCGTCACCCGATCGCAGCCGCAGTCCCGCGATTTCGTGGACCGAATAGCGCCGCACCAGCGGGCCGTTGCGCACGACGACCTCGTCGCCAGACGCCCACAGGCGCGAGTACCCGACCGACAGCATGACCGCGATCATGAAGAAGATGAAGAACAGCAGCGTCCCGGCCTGTGGCCAGGTGATCTCGCTGCGGATCTCCGGCCCCAGTTGGTACCAGCCGAACATCGCGAAGGACAGCAGCACCATCGACAGCACGACGGCCGTCATCAACGCAGGCGGGCTCGCGTAGGACAGGCGGTCCGGGATGGGGTGGGGATCCGGGTCCGGCGCCCCTTGAGCACCCGCATCGTCGGGACGGGGATCCTCGCCCGGCAGCGGGCCGCCGCCCTGCTCGTCGCTCACAGCCGGCAGGCGGCCAGCTCGGTCAGCAGAATGCCGCGAGCCCCCGCGTCGTAGAGACGATCCATGAGCAGGTGCGCACCCTTGCGCGGGACGAGCACGCGCACGGCGCACCAGCCCTCCTTGTGGAGCTTCGACACCGTCGGGCCCTCGACCCCGGGCGCGAGGTCCGTCGTCGCAGCCAGGTCGGCCTCGGCCACGTTGTAGTCCATCATCAGGAAGTTCTGGGCCACGAGAACCGAGTTCAGGCGCGTCTCCAGCGCCTCGGCGCCTTCCGGCAGGTCCGTGCCCGTGCGCTGGATGAGCACCGCCTCGGAGGTGCAGATGGCGCCGTCGAGCATCTCGAGACCCGCGCGACGCAGCGTCGTTCCGGTGTCGACGACGTCGGCCACGACGTCGGCGACGCCCAGCCTGATGGCCGACTCGACGGCCCCGTCGAGCTTGACGAGGTCCGCCTCAATGCCCTGCTCCGCGAGATACGTCCCCAGGAGGCCCGGGTAGGACGTGGCGATGCGCTTGCCCTGCAGGTCCGCGACCGTCATCCGCGAGCCGCCGACGGCCGCGAACCGGAAGCGCGAACCGGCGAACCCGAGCTGCATGATCTCGGTGGCCTGGGCGCCCGAGTCGAGCAGCATGTCGCGACCGGTGATCCCGAGGTCGAGGTCGCCGCGGCCGATGTAGACGGCGATGTCGCGAGGGCGCAGGTAGTAGAACTCGACGCCGTGATCCGCGTCGATCAGCGTCAGGTCCTTCGGGTCGGTGCGCTGGCGGTAGCCGGCGGCGCGCAGCATGGCGGCGCCGGGCTCGGCCAGGGCGCCCTTGTTGGGGACGGCGATGCGGAGCATTCGGTCACTGGTCACAGTGTTCACCCTTGTCAGAGGTAAGAGGTATCAGAGGTAGCGGTAGATGTCGTCGAGGTCGAGGTCGAGGGCCAGCATCATCACCTGGAGGTGGTAGAGCAGCTGGCTGATCTCCTCGGCGGCCTGTTCCTTCGATTCGTGCTCGGAGGCCATCCAGACCTCGGCGGCCTCCTCGACGATCTTCTTTCCGATCGCGTGCACCCCGGCGTCCAGACGCGCGACGGTGCCCGACCCCTCGGGCCGGGTGCGGGCGGTCTCAGAGAGTTGCTCGAAGAGCTGGTCGAACGTCTTCACGAGGCCTCAGCCTATCGAATGCGAGCCCACGCCCGCCTATCGGTCAGAGCGCGATCCCCAACAACGCGTCGACGGCCGTGCGCACCAGGACGGGAGCCTCGGCGTCGTCACCGCCCTCGAGCGAGGCCTCGACCCATTGATCGACGGCGTCCAACGCGGCCGGGGCGTCGAGATCGTCGCGGAGCGCGCGGCGCATCGCGGCCAGCAGCGGCCCGGCCGGGGCGCCTATCCCCCGCGCCGCGGCCTCGCGCCACCGCGCAAGGCGGGCCTCGGCGACCGGGAGCTGCTCGGGCGTCCAGTCCCAGTCGGAGCGGTAGTGGTGGTTCATCAGCGCGAGCCGGATGGCCATCGGGTCGCCGCCCGCGTGGCGGAGACGGCTGACGAGTTCCAGGTTGCCCTTCGACTTGCTCATCTTCTCGCCGTGCAGCCCGACCATGCCCGAGTGCACGAACGCCTCGGCCAGCGGCTCCCCCGCGGCGACGACGCCCTCGGCGGCCGACATCTCGTGGTGCGGGAAGATCAGGTCACGGCCTCCGCCCTGGACGTCGAAGTTCGCGCCGAGGTAGCGCAACGCGATGGCGGTGCACTCGATGTGCCAACCGGGACGGCCCGCGCCGAGAGCCGAGTTCCAGCTGGGCTCGTCGGGCCGGGCGAAGCGCCAGACGAGACAGTCGAGCGGGTGCCGCTTGCCCGGGCGCTCCGGGTCTCCCCCGTTGGCCGCGCACAAGGGGATCATCGCATCCTCGTCCAAGTGGGAGATGCCGCCGAACCCGGGCGCCGCCACGGTGTTGAAGTACCAGTCCGGGTGCTCGGGATCCTCCACCTGGTAGACCAGCCCGCTCTCCACAAGGTGCTCGATCAGCTCGACCACGCAGGAGATGGACTCGACCGCGCCGATGTAGTGATCCGGCGGGATGACACGCAGGTCGACCATGTCGCTGCGGAACAGCTCAGTCTGGTCCTCGGCCAGCTCCTCCCATTCCTGGCCGGTGGCGGCCGCGCGCTCCAACAGCGGGTCGTCGACATCCGTCACGTTCTGCGTGTAGTTGACGGCGAGGCCGAGGTCGCGCCAGGCGCGGTTGATCAGGTCGAACGCCACATACGTGTTCGCGTGGCCGAGGTGAGTGGCGTCGTACGGCGTGATACCGCAGACGTACATGCGGGCGACGTCGTCCTTGGGGCCGACGGGGACGATCCGCCTAGCCGCGGTGTCGTAGAGGCTGAGCCCCTCGGGGACGTCCTCCGACGGCGGGAGGCTAGGGACGGCGACATCAGCCCAGGCATACATGTGCGTAAACCTACCGGCTACAGCGGCGGCCACGGGATGCTGGGCCAGCGGCCGGACGGGGTCGGGAACGCGTCCGCGGCCAGGATCGCGGCGGCCCGGCCGCGGAAAGCCGCCCACTCCTCTTCCGCGAGTCCGGGGGCGATGGGCGCAGTGATTTCCCTAGCCAAAGCGAGAATGGCGCGTTCGTCGTCGGTCAGAGGGTCGCCCGCCCAGCCCCAGAGGATCGTGCGCAGCTTGTCGTCGACGTGCAGGCTCACTCCGTGGTCGACGCCCCGCACACGTTCGCCGTCGGCGATGAGGTGGGCGCCCTTACGGTCCGAGTTGTTGAGCAGCGCGTCGAACAGCGCGACGCGGCGGAGGCGGGGATCGTCGCGGTGGGCGAGCACGACGGTGGCGCCGTCCTCCGTGGTTCCCGCGACGATCGGCATCCAGGCCTCGGTGAGCTGCTCCGGCGGCATGAGTCCGATCAGGTCGGACGGCTCGCCGTCGATCCACGCCTGTGCGGACCCCTCTCCCAAGGGCCCCTCGCACCACACCGTCTCCGGCACGATCTCGAGGCCCAGCTCCTCCGAGAGCGCGTACGCGGCGACCTCGCGCCGCCCCAGCGTCTCCGACGGGAAGTCCCAGAGGGGCGCCTCGCCGGCGACGGGCTTGTAGACCCAGCGCACCCGCGACTCATCCTCGGCGAGGAAGGTGCCGTTCGAGGCCTCCACGAGGCGGCCCACCAGCCGCAGCTCCCCCTGAGGCCCGGTCATGAAAACAGCGGACCCCGGTAGCCGTTGGCGCGCGGGCAGATGTGGGTCGAGCCGTCGAGCGGCTGGCCGCAGGCAGGGCACGGTGGTCGGCCGGAAGCCACGACGACGGCGGCTCGGCCCGAGAACTCGCGCGCCATGACCGGGGTCAGCCGGATCTGAAGGAGCGAGTTGTCGGCGTCCTCGGACTCATCGTCGGCATCCACCGAGATCAGTTCGAGCACCAGCCGGCCGGAGTCCTGGTCCCATGCCAGGCCGATGGCCGACGCACGAAACGCGACGGTGACCGGCGCGTCCAGCGGGCCGAGGTCGAGGGGATCGCCCGGGGGAGGGACGTCGCGGCCGAGCTCGGCCAGCTGGTCGAGTACCTCGCCGACCCTCAGCCCCAGCAGCTGCGCCTGCTGCTTCTCGACGGCGACCGCGGCGAGCCTGCTGCCCTGCGCCACCTGGATCAGGAACAGCCGGTTGCCGGGCGGGCCGACGGTGCCGACAATGCAGCGGTCCGGCCGGTCGAACTCCAGGAACATGGCGCTCACCCTACGCCCGCGACGTCGCCGCCGCCGACGGTCGGCGCGACGGACGCGCCGAGGAGGCCCGCGAGGTCGCCCCCGACGTTCATGGCCAGCACCATGGTCCGGGCGGGCGTCAGCTCGATGACGCTGACGCCGCCCGGGTTCACGTGGAGCCGCTGGAAGTCGTCGAAACCGACGGCGAGGGCGTCGGCGAGGATCGCCTTGATGGGGTCGCCGTGGCTGAACACGAGCACGACGCCGTCGTGCCGGGAGGCGAGGTCGGCGACGGCGCCCACGGAGCGGCGGGCCATCTCCGCCATCGCCTCGCCGCCCGGGAAGGTCACCGACGACGGCCGGGCCTGAATCTCGGCCCAGGCGGGTTCCGCGGCCAGCTCGGCGAGAGCGCGGCCGGTCCAGGCGCCGTACCCACACTCCGTGAGCTCTTCGACGGGCTCCGCGTCGGGGAAGCCCGCCAACGCCGCGGTCTCGCGGCAGCGTTGCAGCGGCGACGTGTAGGCCCCGGCCACGGGGACGCCGTCGAGGGAGCGGCGGAGCGCCGCGGCCTGAGCGCGGCCGACCTCGTCAAGGCCGACACCCTCCGCGCGGCCCGCGAGCACACCGTCGGCGTTGGCCGTCGAGCGCCCGTGCCGGATCAGGACCACCTTCGTCATGGGCCCGATCCTAATTCGCCCCCGGCGCGCAGCCCAGTAGAGTGACCGACGCTCATCAACCTTCCGGAAGGGATGCCATGGACTGGCTGCAGGCGATCGTGCTCGGCATCGTTCAGGGACTCACGGAGTTCCTGCCCATCTCGTCGAGCGCGCACGTGTCGATCGTCGGCCAGCTGTTCTTCGAGGGCCGCGACCCCGGCGCCGCGTTCACGGCCGTCACGCAGCTCGGCACGGAGACCGCCGTCCTCGTCTACTTCCGCAAGGACATCTGGCGGATCATCACGCAGTGGATCGGCTCGCTCACCGGGAAGGTCGACAAGTCCGACCCGGATGCACGCATGGGCTGGCTGGTCATCTTCGGCTCCGTGCCCATCGTGGTCCTCGGCCTGCTTTTCCAGGACGCCATCGACTCGACGCTGCGCAACCTGTGGATCACCGTCGCGATGCTGGCCGGCGTGGCGATCATCCTCGCGTTCGCGGACCGGCACGGCTCGCGCAACACCCGTGAGCTGAAGGACCTGACCTGGCCGCATGGCATCCTCTACGGTCTGTTCCAGGCCTGCGCGCTCATCCCCGGCGTCTCTCGCTCGGGTGCGACGATCTCCGGTGGCCTCTTCCTCGGCTACACCCGAGAGGCTGCCACCCGGTACGCGTTCCTGCTCGCCATCCCCGCCGTGTTCGGGTCCGGCCTCTACAAGCTGAAGGACATCGGCGGCGACACCGCGGTCGCCTGGGGGCCGACGATCGCCGCCACGGTCATCGCGTTCGTCATCGGCTACGCCGTCATCGCGTGGCTGCTCCGGTACGTCTCCACGCACAACTTCACCCTGTTCGTGGTCTACCGCCTGGCCGTCGCGGCCGTCGTCGCCGTCCTCATCCTCACTGGCGTCCTGGCGGCGTAGGGTCGGCGCATGCAGACACGACCGCTCGGCGCCTCCGGGCTGCGGGTCTCGCGGCTGGGGCTGGGCACGATGGCCTGGGGCCGCGACGTCGAATGGGCGACGGCGCGGGCACTGCTGACCGAGTTCGTCGGCGCGGGCGGCACCCTCGTCGACACCGCTCCGGCATACGGCGCGGGCGTCGCGGAGAAGATGATCGGGAAGGCGATCGCGAGCGGGCTCCCCCGCGAATCGCTGATCATCGCGACCAAGGCCGGCTTCGTCGTCCGTGACGGCCGACGGCAGATCGACACCTCTCGCGGCGCCCTGCTGAACGACCTCGAGGCGTCGCTGCGGCGCCTCCGCACCGACCACGTCGATCTCTGGCAGGTCCACGCGTGGGGCGACGCGCCGATCGAGGAGACGCTGTCGGCGATGGACACCGCCGTCGCGCGAGGCATGGCGCGCTACGTCGGCGTCTCGAACTTCGTCGGCTGGCAGACCGCGACCGCCGCCACCTGGCAGGAGGCAGACCGCACGCGTACCCGGCTGTCGAGCGTGCAGGTGGAGTACTCGCTGCTGGCTCGCCGCGCGGAGGTCGAGGTCGTCGGCGCCGCCGCGCACCACCGGTTGGGCGTGCTGGCCTGGTCCTCGCTCGGTCGGGGCGTTCTTCCGGGTGCCTACCGCGGGGGCCGTCTCCCCCGAGGCTCGCGCGGCGCTTCGGAGCACTTCACCTGGTTCGTCGAGCCGTATCTTCAGCCCCGCTCGACGGCCATCGTCGACGCCGTCGCCCACGCCGCGCAGGGCTTGGGTCTGACGCCCGGCCAGGTCGCGCTGATGTGGGTGCGGGACGCCCCGCAGGTGGCGAGCGCGCTCGTCGGCCCCCGCACCGTCGACCAGTTGGTGGAGCTCCTAGAGGCCGAGGGCAAGGAGCTCGTCGCCCCGATCGTCGCCGCCCTCGACGACATCTCCGGTGGCCCGAACGCCCTCCGCCAGGCCGGTTGAGAACTGCGCCGCGAGCCGCGTCTCATGTGGGCCGCGCCGATTGTGCAACCTGGGTCCAGACCTGCTAACGTTTCGTGTCGCGCTCCCGTGAGGGAGTCCACCAGTCCGGGTGGCGGAATAGGTAGACGCGCTAGCTTGAGGTGCTAGTGCCCGTTAAGGGCGTGGAGGTTCAAGTCCTCTCTCGGACACCAGGAAAGCCCCTGGTCAAACGGCATCAAACCCGTTTGACTAGGGGTTTCGTCATTTCGTCGCTCCGCCACTGTCCGCCAGAATGCGCCACTCTGGTGCACGTTCGGTGCACGTTCGGTGCACGAAATCGTGGATCTCAAAGCTTGCTCAGCCGCAACCCATGGCACACGACCCCTCCTCGTTGGCCAGGTTACGCGGGGCCAACGATCGCTCGCGCCCCGGCCGCAGCCAGTCCGGGTTCTATAGGTAACCGGGAAGAGGTGAATGAGATGGCGAGAGCCCAAGCTACCGACACGAAGACACATCCGCGGTACGCGACGCTCGCGGAGGCTGTCGAGTACTGCAGGAGTTCACGGCGGTCCCTTGAGCGCCGTATCGCGGAGGGCAAGCTGACGCGCTACAAGAACGGCTTCCGAGTCCTCGTCGACCTCAACGAGATCGACTCCCTTCTCCGGGGCGACATCGTCTGACCGTCCGGCGCACCGGTACGGCCCAGCTTTCCATGTCCGCTCCGCGCCAAGCGCGGAAAGCGGCACGCACGCACGTTCGGCGGCCGCTCGACGGCTCTCGGGTCCCGACCCAGGCAGACAGATGTCGGCCGTCAGTGCCCGGGTGTCTCGGGGTTCGCAGCCGCGTTGCGGCGTGCGTTGGCGAGTTGGGCGGACATCTTGCGCGCCCTTTCGGCATCGCGTTCTCTCGTCGCCGTTTGATAGCTCAGTGCCATCGTCGGAGTTGTGTGTCCGAGCATCGCCTGAATCTCCCGAACGGAGGCCCCGGCAGCGGCAGCGAGTGTCGCCGCTGTAGCGCGGAGATCGTGATCCTTAAGCTCGCTGCGCCCGATCTCATTCGCGGCCTTCTTGTGGATCCGGCGGAGCACGTCGTCGTTCAGCGGCTTGCCGAGAGCATCGCAGAAGAGCAACTCCTCCGGCTTCAGTAGGCCCCTGCTCTTGCGCCACACTCTCAGATCCGCGACCGTGTCATGCACCAGTGACAGCGTCCGCAGCGACGCACGTGTCTTCGGTGTCTGAATCACGAGGGTCCGCTTACCGCCAGCGCCGCCCACCTTCGCAACAGTCCCCGCGACCGTCACCGTCTCCGCCATGAGGTCAAGGTCCTTCGACCTCAAGGCAAGGACCTCTCCGATCCGCAAGCCACAAGTGACCTGAATGGTCAAGGCCGCCCTGGCCCACGGCTCCTCGACCGACTCGAGAAAGCGAGCGACCTCCACCAGCGATAGAGACTGCGGCTCGCGTGCCCGATCAGGCGCCCCAGCACCCCGCAGCGTGCAAGGGGTCACGTCGATCAACTCGGCCACCACCGCGTCGTCGAAGACGGAAACGAGCAACTCATAGGCCTTACCTCCTTGCGTTCGGGTCCTGCTGGGTGGTCCGTTCCAGCGCCACGCATGAACATGGGTTCGCCTGACTTCAGTTATCCTCATGTCCCCCAGTTCAGTACCGTCGAGGTTGAGTCGAGCCAGTTTGCGATAGTTGTCCGCTGTGGTCTGCTTGATCGGCCGACGGCTGCGGCTCTGCCGCTCAGAAATGCAGCTGGCGACCCACTCACTGACCGTCGGTACGCTCGCCAACACCTCCGCCGCGCGCTCTTCGGCCGCAACCCGCTCGGCCTCCGCACGGACCGCCGCCTCGGCTGCCTCGGCCCTGGCCGCAGGGCTCGTCCACGTTCCGTACTCGATGAGCCTCCGCTCGGCGGCGACCCAGGCACTCGCATCGGTCTTGTGCGTGAAGGTTGCGGGCGCATTGTGGCGCTTCCCATCGGGACCCACATAGCTTGCCTGGTAGCGGTTGCTAGGTAGTTTCCGGATCCGGCCAAATCGCATGACGCTCAACACCCCCTCTGAGCGCGCAGCCGGGCGCTCCACCAGCACCCGCAGCGACCGTGCCGCAAGGTCAGGAACAGGTCCTCAACCCGACGCCGGATCGGCTCTGCTGTCATCTGGAGCAACACGACCTCGGTTCTCGCGTGTGCATGCCAAGTGCTCATACGAACCAGAACCCGAGCCAACCCCGACGACAGCGGGGTCCGCTGAAGGTTTGGTTGACCTCCGGGGTTTATGCCGCCAGTCTAGCGGTTGGTTTCATGATGAGTTCGAACTCGACCGGGGTGAGTTTCCCGAGCCTGCGTTGACGGCGTTTCCGGTGGTACTTCCCCTCGATCCAGGACACGATCGCTAGCCGCAGTTCCTCTCGTGTACTCCAGGACCGTCGGTCGAGGACGTTCTTCTGCAGGAGCGCGAAGAACGACTCCATCGCGGCGTTGTCACCGCATGCCCCCACGCGGCCCATGGAGCCGGTCAGGCCGTGGCGTTTGAGGGCCTTCAGGAAGCGTCTGGAGCGGAATTGGGACCCGCGGTCGGAATGCACGATCACCCCGGCGGGCCGGCCTCGGTGGGCCACTGCCATCTGGAGCGCGTTGACGGCGATACGGGCCTTCATCCGCGAATCGATCGAGTAGCCCACGATCCGGTTGGAGAACACGTCCTTGATCGCACAAAGGTAGACCTTGCCCTCGCGGGTGCGGTGCTCGGTGATGTCGCTCAGCCATAGCTCGTTGGGGCCGTCGGCGCTGAACTGCCTGTTGACCAGGTCATCGTGGACGGGAGCGCCGGCCTTCTTGTACCGGGTCTTGCGCCTGGTGAACACCGACTGGATGCCAGCGACCCGGCACAGCCGCCACACTCTGCGCTCCGACAACTCGTAGCCCAACTCGGCAATGTCATCGGCCAGGACGCGGTAGCCGCCCTCCGGGTCATCATCGTGGAGCTGGTGGAGCACGTCGATCAGCTCACGCTCTTCGGCCTCGCGGGCCGACACCGGCTGCTTGAGCCACTTGTAGTAGCCCTGCTTGGAGAATCCCAACACCCGACACGCGACCGCCACCGGCACCCTCACGGTGGCACCGACCGCAGCCATCTCCCTTCACGAGCGGGTAGATCATTTTGGGGGCGTGATGTGAGCCTGCGACAGATACGCCGCCGCTCGCCGTAGGACCTCGTTCTCCATCTCCAGCTCGCGGATCCTGCGTAACGCCTGGGCCATGTCCTTGCGCTGCTCAGGATCGGTGGTCGGGGTCATCCCGTGGGACTGGAAGCGAGCGTCGCGGACCCAGGCTTGAAGGGGTGGTCTTGGCCATCCCCATGTCCTTGGCGACCTGCTTCTGCGGGATGCCTGAGGCGACCAGCGCGACCGCGTCGCGCTTGAACTCGTCGGTGTAAGCGATCTTCGGCATGGATGCCATCCTTCCAGCACGACCCTCTCGTGAGAGTCATGCGATCTTGGAGTCAACCAAACCTTCAGCAGTCCCGATCGTGTGTACCACCAACGCGATCGAGTCCGTGAACGCCAGGATCCGGAAAGCGGTGAAGGCCCGTGGGCACTTCCCGAACGAGCAGGCCGCGCTCAAGTGTGTCTACCTCGCGGTCATGGCGCTCGATCCGACCGGTAAGGGACGGGCCCGGTGGACCCAACGCTGGAAGGGCGCCCTCAACGCCTTCGACATCACCTTCAACGGCCGGCTGTCCGCCCACAGCCACTAACCATGAGATACACCGAAAACTTGACAGTCCCTAGTTGGCAGGATTTCTTGGGTCTGTCAAGTTAACGGTGTAAGTCATGGTTAGTGGCTGTGGGCGGACAGTCGGCCGTTGAAGGTGATGTCGAAGGCGTTGAGTGCCTGCTTCCATCGTTGGGTCCAGCGGGCTCGGCCCTTGCCGGTGGGATCGAGGGCCAAGCTCGCGATGGAGGTGTGTTCGCGCATGTTGGTGCCGCCGGTCTCGATCCAGATGGTGTTGTGGACGATGCGGTCCATGATCGCGTCGGCGTGGACTCCGGAGCCGAGTCTCTGGCGCCAGTCCTTCTTCGCGTACTTGGTGCAGAACACGGTGGAGGTGGTGTCGTAGCGGCGTTCGAGCAACTCGAGCAGCATGCTGCGGATGCCGTCGTCGGGTGGGTCGAGGAGCCACTCGTCGACCACGAGGAGCGTGAACGCGGCGTACTTGCGGCACGAGGCCCGATCGGCGGCTGACGAATGCGGTTCCGACTAGGCTAGAGAGCTCGTTGGGCTGACAAGCTTCGAACAGGTGCGTCACGAGCCAGGCGAGAGGCCACTCGACACACGCGGATCGAATCCACACATTCTGCCTATCGGCATGCAAGACTTCGATCCATGAAGGAACTCGGTGACGACCTCCCTCCGACATTCACCACCGAGACCGCCAGACTCCAGGGAGTCCATCCACGCGACCTGTACGCCTGGCGGGACGCCGGGCATGTGGTGGAACTCTCGCGTGGCGTCTTCCGTCGAGCTGACGCCGCACCGGCGTCGTACCCGGACGCTCTGGCGGTGGCGTACCGAACGCCCCGCGCCATCGTGTGCTGCGTGTCGGCCGCAGCAGTTCACGACCTAACCGACGAGATGCCCCTGGCCGTGCAGATCGCCGTGCCGGCCAGATCCCACACCCCCGTCATCGACTACCCGTCGGTGACCGTCTTCCGATTCGCCGAATCGATCTTCGAACTCGGGCTCACCTCCTTCGACGCAGCCCCCGACGAGCCCGTGCGGATCTACGACCCGGCCCGCACGGTGGTCGACCTCATGCGGTTCCGGCGACGCTTCGGTGAACCAGTCGCCCACGCTGCCCTCCACCGGTATTTGGCCTCCCCCGGAGCCCGCCCGGCCGGGCTGCTGGACTATGCCGAAGCCCTCGGCGTGTTCGGCCCCATGCGCTCCGCCCTCGACGTGGCCAGCGCCCGATGAACAGACCAACGCGGGACAGCCCAGCAGGCCGCGCCTACCTCGACCTGCAGAACCGAGCACGACGGGACCGTCGCGGCACCCAGGAACTGCTGACCATGTACGTCGTGGAGCGCTGGCTAGCCCGCCTGTCCACCTCGCCCTACGCAGATGACTTCGTCCTGAAGGGCGGGATGCTGCTCGCAACCTTCGGCGCCCGTCGCCCCACCGTCGACGCCGACGCCCTGGCCAGGAACATGGCCTCCGATGCCGACACCGTCGCAGCACGCATCGCCGAAATCGCCTCACTCCCCGACCCCAACGACGGCGTCGAGTTCCTCACCGCAACGATCACCACCGCCGCGATCCGCGACGACGCGCTCTACTCAGGAGTCCGCGTAACGATGCTCGCGCAGCTAGCGACCGCGCAGGTCAAGCTCCGCCTCGACATCAACTTCGGCGACCCCATCACCCCCGCACCGCTCCAAGTCCAGCTCCCATCCCTGCGCCCCGGTACCGATCCCATCTCAATCCTGGGCTACCCCGTCGAGACAGTCCTGGCTGAGAAGCTGGTCACTGCCATCGAACTGGGCCAAGCCAACACCCGCGTCCGCGACTTCGTCGACATCTACCTCCTCACCGGCACACAGACCCTGCGATGCGGGCCTCTACGTGCCGCAGTCGAGGCGACCTCGCAGTTCCGCGGCGTGACACTCAACTCACTCGCCCAGGCCACCGCAGGGCTCGGGGCCCTCCGAGCCGAGACCTACACTGCCTACCGCAGAGGGCTCGGGCCCATCGGCCTTGCACTCCCCCACCAGTTCACCGCACTCATCGCGGCCGACGCCGAGTTCATCGACCCAGTCCTAACTCGGCTCCCCCCGGATGCCACCTGGGACCCCACCACCCGACGATGGGTCCAACCCTCGTGACCTCAGCCCCACCGACCCCGCCCCCGGGGAACCCACCCCAGATCCTTCGTCGCACGTTCGCCGCACGAAACGCCAGAATCACGGGTAGTTTCGTTATTGACACTTGTCAGAGTTATTTCGAACAAGGTTCAAGTCCTCTCTCGGACACAACGGGAAACCCCGGTTGGCTAGGTTAAACGCCCACCCAACCGGGGTTTACGCTTCCCTGACGCTCCCTCCCACCCGGGGTCTTGAACAACGTGGTGCACGCCAAGCGAACGACCGCCCCCACCGATGCACGCTCATTGCACGACGTCGCCCACCACGCGCTTGCTGCGCAACGCGAGCATGGAGTTTTGACGCACGAACCTCCCTCCTGTGCCCAACAGAGCACGCTGCCTCCGACCATGCGCGAAAACTCCAGGCACGGTCGCAGCCCCCTCGGCGAGCCGCTCACCAGACACCAAAGAGAGCAGAGATTTCGCCCCTTGACCCTCGCCAAGGCCGACGCTACAGTTCTGCCATGACGATTTGGCAAATCGTCTTGGCAGCTACTACGGCAGTCGCTACCCACCACCCAACAGAACGGAGCCCGAAGTGAAGAAGCTTCGCCCGCACGGCCTCATCGCCGCACTCACCGTCCCGCTGCTCGCGCTGAGCGCCTGTGGCGTCGGCGGCTCACCGGCCCCCTCCGGAGAGGAAAGCAAGGAACTCACCGTCGTCGTCGAGGGCGGCGGCAAGGCAGAACTCCAGCCCATCGCCGACAAGTACAAGGCGGACACCGGCACCACCGTCACGCTAGTCGAACTGCCCTACGCCGGGCTGTACGACCGCATCTCCAGCGAGCTGAAGTCGGGGCAGCCCAGCTTCGACGTCGCCGCGCTCGATGCCATCTGGCTCAGCGCTTTCGCGCAGGGCGTCGCTCCCCTCGACGACCTCTTCACCGACGACGTGAAATCGGACCTCTTCGGCGGCCTCGTCCAGGAGGCCCAGGTAGACGGCCACTTCATCGGCATGCCGGTCTGGACGAACGCCGAGATCCTCTTCTACCGCACGGACCTCTTCGAGGACGAGAAGAACAAGGCGGACTTCGAGGCGAAGTACGGCTACGCGCTCGCCGCGCCGACGACGTGGGAGCAGTACCGCGACGCCGCGGAATTCTTCACCCGGCCCGACGAGGGCCTCTACGGCACCGACGTGAAGGGCGCCGTCGAGACCGAATGGCTAGCCACGGTCTCCCAGACGGGCGAGAAGACCATGGTGCTGGATCCCGCCGCGCAGACGGTCACCATCGACAACGAAGCCCATCTGAAGGCACTCGACTTCTACACCAGCCTGCTGCCGTTCGCTCCGCCCGGAGCGGCGCAGCTCGACTGGGCCGGGGCACAGAACCTCTTCTACCAGGGCAAGACGGCCATGATGCGGTTCTGGGGTCACGCGTGGCGACAGACCCCTGAGGACGCGACGGTCAAGGACAAGATCGGCGTCGCGCCCATGATCGCTGGCGAGGGCGGCATCGCCGCCGTGCCTGGCGCCTGGTACCTGTCGGTTCCCGCCGCGGGCAAGAAGAACGAGGAAGCCAAGAAGTTCCTGGCGTTCGCCTACGAGAACAACGCGCTGTCGGCCGACACGGCACTCGGTCTCGTCGCCCGCAAGTCGGCCTTTGAGGCCAAGAAGGACGCGGAAGGCTTCGAGCACTTCCCCGCCCTCGTCACCACCCTCGACGCGCCGCAGACGCTGCCGCGGCCGGCCACCGCGAAGTGGCAGGAGATCGTCGACTCTGTGCTGGTGCCGATGCTGCAGAAGGCCGTCGCTCCGAACGCCGACAACAAGCAGCTGCTTGCCGAGGCCAAGGCGCAGATCGAAGCGATCGAGGGCAAGTGAGCTCCTCTATGAGGGCACGGCGCGGCGACCGCAGGTTCGCCGCGTTCCTCATGCTCCCGGCCGCCGCCTTCCTGATCGCGTTCGTGCTGTGGCCGCTCCTGCGTTTCGTCGCGGACAGCTTCTTCACCATCTCGCCGTTTGCCGGCGGTCCGAGGGAGTTCGTCGGGTTTCAGAACTACCTGACGGCGTTTGCCTCGGACGCGTTCCGCGGGGCCGCGTGGCGCACGGTGGCCTACACGGCGATCGTTGTCGTCTTCGAGTTCATCTTCGGCCTGGCGGTGGCGCTCCTGTTCTCGTCGCTGGGCAACAAGTCGACGGTCTTCCGCACGCTGTTCATGTATCCCTTGATGATCGCGCCCGTTGTGGCCGGCCTCCTGTGGCGTTTCCTGCTCATCGATAACTTCGGCATCGTCAACCAGCTGTTGTACGAATGGGGACTTCTCTCCAGCCCCGACCAGATCCAGTGGCTGAGCGACCCCCAGATCGCGCTTCTCGCTGTCGCGATTCCAGACATCTGGCTGACCACGTCGTTCATCACACTCGTGCTGTTCGCCGGCCTGCAGAACATACCCGGCGAGATGGTGGAGGCGGCACGCATCGACGGCGCCCGCTATCCGCAGCTGCTGAAGCACATCATCCTGCCGATGCTGCGCCCGGTGATCGCCGTCGCGCTGCTCGTGCGCGGGATCGACGCGGCGAAGGCATTCGACATCATCCTGATCCAGACGGACGGCGGACCGCAGGGATCGACGACGACGCTCAGCCTTCTCGTCTACCGGACGATGACCCGCTTCGGCGAACCGGGCCTGGCCAGCGCCATGGGCACGGTCTACCTCTTCGCGATGATGGCCGTCGCCGTCCTTGCGATCATCTTCATCTGGCGTCCAGGAAGTGATCAGTGATGAACGGACTCGAGGCCCGAGGCAAGGGCCGCCTCATTCTGTGGGGTCTTCTGGCGGCAGTGATCGTGCTGTACGGATTCCCCTTCCTTTACCTCATGCTGACGTCGTTCAAGACGCCGCTCGACGCCATCGCAGTGCCGCCGTCGGTGTGGCCCGAGAAGTGGTCCCTCGACAACTACGTGTTGGCACTCAGCCGGGAGGGCGTTCCGGCCGCCCTCATCAACAGCGTGGTGACGGCGGTGTTGAGCACGGCGATGTCCATGGTGCTCGCCGTTCCTGCGGCCTATGCGATCACGCGGTTCCGCACTCCCAGCGGGCAGGTGTTCGTGTTCGCCGCGCTGGTGGCCCGCATGGTGCCGACGATCGCGGTGGGCGTGCCGCTCATCGACGTCATGCGCTCGCTGCACATGACCGACACCTCGATCGGGCTCGCGGTCGCGCACACCACCATCTCGCTCCCGTTGTCGATCTGGCTGATGTCGAGCTTCTTCGACGCGGTGCCGGACGAACTCGACGAGGCCGCGAAGGTCGACGGGTGCACGCGCCTCCAGGCGATGGTGAAGGTGGTGCTCCCGGTCGTCTCGGGTGGCCTGGCCGTCACCGCGATCTTCGCGTTCCTGGCGTCGTGGAACGAGTTCCTGTTCTCGCTGCTGCTGACCTCCGTGCGGGCGCAGACGACTCCGATCGTCATCGCCAACTTCCAGAGTCAGTTCGGGCTCGACTGGGGCGGCATGACGGCACTTGCCGCCGTCTACTCCGTACCGGTGATCCTGCTCACCCTCTTCCTCCAGCGGCACATCGTCGCCGGCCTCACCCTCGGGGCGGTCAAGGGGTGAGAGAGCGAACTACGAACGGAGCGGCCATGTCGGGCAGCAACACCTACGACGTGACCAGGTGGCCCCACGGCGATGCGCACGAGGACCTCGGAGAAGTCATCAACAGCATCATCGCGGACGTCAAGGCACGCCAGCTAGGCTTCGGCCGCGACGACAGGGGAAAGCCGGGCGCGGTGATTCACATCCCGCCCGGCGACTACCGCCTGCGAACCCAGGTGCTGATCGACGTCAGTTTCCTGCGGATCGAGGGCGCCGGGCACGGCTTCACGTCGTCCAGCATCCGCTTCAATGTCCCCGAGGAGGAATGGTCAGGCCTGCATGAGCTATGGCCGGGCGGGAGCAGGGTGCTCGTTGACGTCGTCGGCGGGGATCCCCATGACGAGTCCGCGGGTGCCGCCTTCCGCGTCGCACGAACAGGAAGCCCGAGGATCAGTGCCGTCGAGTTCGCCGACTTCTGCATAGATGGGCTGCGTTTCACCGGAGACGGTCCCGGGGGCAAACCGGAGAACTCGTACGTCAACGGAAAGACCGGCATCTACGTCGCGGATGCGAACGACTCCTTCCGGGTCACGGGTATGGGGTTCGTCTACCTCGAGAACGCGCTGACGATCTACAAGGCGGATGCGCTGTCCATTCATGACAACTTCCTCGCGGAGTGCGGGAGTTGCATCGAGTTGCGGGGCTGGGGCCAGGCGTCGAAGATCACGGACAACCTCGTCGGGGCGGGCCCCTGGGGTCGTTCGATCTACGCGGAGAACCACGGTGGGCTGCTGATCACGTCGAACAACGTGTTCCCGCGTGGTGCCAGCAGCATCCACCTTCACGGCGTCACGCGCTCAAGCATCACGAACAACCGCCTTCACTCGTTCTATCCGGGCATGGCGGTCCTTGCCGGGAACAGTTCCGAGAACCTCGTGGCCTCGAACCACTTCCTTCGCGACCACGAGCCTTGGACACCGTTCCTCGGTGTCGACAACGGACTCGATGACCTGCATGGGCTCCTCACCATCAGCGGGCGGGGGAACTCCGTGATCGGGAACCACTTCTCCGAGGTGCTCGACTCACGGAGTGTCCAGCCGGCCGGCGCGGAGCCGGTCATCATCCGGCTGACCGACGGCGGAGGCAACTACGTCGCCAGCAACCACATGGTCGGAAACGACGCGGCCGCGACGTCGAGCGACTCGTGCTTCGAGGCCCAAGTCGGCGCGTTGCTGACGACGGAGGCGTCGCGAAGTCTCGACGTGACCACCGTCCTCGTCGATCCTGCTGCGACGGGCAACACCATCCTCGACTCCGGCCGCGCCGAGCAGGTGGTCGTCGACACCGCGGTGAACGCCTTCCGGGCGACGCCGTCGATAGGCACGCCGCTTACCAGGAGGCCGGAGGGCACAGTCAACTGATTCCCGGTAGGGTCCGGGTAGTTGGAAGTCGTGCGGGTTCGGGCCGCACTCCTTCCGGGACACAGGGATTCGTCCGGTGAGAGGAGGCGGCCACCGCATGACGGGAGGGGATCGGGCCACCGGCAAGACACCTGGAATCCGAGACGTGGCCGCGCGCGCCGGCGTCTCCCAGACCACGGTGTCCCACGTCCTCAACAAGACACCGCACACCCGCGTCAGCGCGGACACGGCCGCTCGTGTCCGCGCTGCGGCGGAGGAGTTGGGCTACCGGCCGAATCGGTTGGCGCGCGGGTTACGGACCCAGGCCTCGGACCTGATCGGCCTTGTCACCGAGGAGATCGCCGCCACCCCGCACGCAGGACGCATCATCCTCGGCGCCCAGGAGGAGGCAAGTCGGCTCAACCTCACGCTCGCCATCATCAACTCCGAACTGAACCCCAACCCCCAGGTGAACGCGGCCCAGGTCCAGGCCTTCCTCGACCGGCAGGCGGACGGAATCATCTACGCAACGGTCTATCACGACGAAGTCGTGGTCCCGGAGAACCTGCGGTCCCGGCCCGCGGTGCTGATCGGCGCGCGGGACTCCGCGGGCACGATCCCTGCCGTGTTGCCCGACGAGCGGGCAGGGGCGGCGTCGGTGGTGGAGATGCTGATCAAGGCCGGCCATCGGAGGATCGGGTTCGCGGCGAGCACCCAGGATGTGCCCGCAACGCGTGGACGTCTCCTCGGCTATCTCGACGCCGTGCGCGCCGCGGGGCTGTCGGTCGACGACCTGGTCGTCACGGCCGAGGCGGACGCCCGCGGGGGCTATCGGGCGACGCTCGACCTCCTGGAGCAGCGTCCCACGGCCGTGTTCTGTTACAACGACCGGATGGCGATGGGTGCCTACCGAGCCGCTGGTGAACGCGGCCTCGCGGTCCCCACGGATCTGTCGGTGGTCGGCTTCGACGATCAAGCCCCGATTCCTGACAGCCTATTCCCGACGCTGACGACCGTTGCCCTTCCCCAGTACGAGATGGGCGCTTGGGCGGTTGCGACACTGGGTGCCCTCATCCGCGGAAGGGAAGAGGAGGCGTCGTGGACGGCCTCGCCCACCGTCCTGTCGTGCCCGATCGTCGAGCGCGAGTCGGTGGCACCGCCGCGCATGCCCTGACCCTCGCCGTCGGAGCGGCAACTGCCGGCCTTTTCGAGTAGGGCAGCTACGGGGCGGATACGACCTCCAGGCCGGCGTCGCGCAGGATGCCCGCTCCGGAGGGGAGGCCCGCGTCGCGGCGCGCGGTCTCCGTGTAGCTCATCTCGTAGACGACACGGATGACGCGGCGCGAGTTGATGATCAGGCGGGCGCAGGTCGCACAGGGCTCGTGGGTCACGAACAGCGTGTGTCCCTCCCCGTTCCAGTTGGCTGCCAGCAACGCGTTGACCTCAGCGTGGATGAACCCGCTGTGGCCCTGCTCCAGGCTCTCGCGTTCGTTCGGCTCCCCCGCCGCACGGCCGTTGTAGCCCACGCCCACCACACGGTTCCAGCGGTCGAGCAGGCATGCACCGACCTGCACCTTCGGGTCGGCGCTCCGCGTCGCCCACAGCCGCGCCGTCGCCAGCCCGAGTTCGTCGAACGTTGGTCTCGTCATGTCCGCGATCCTATTGGGCGACGGTAGCGCGCGCGGCCCGCTACCCAGAGACCAGGCCGATCGCCCGGTACGACGACCTGACCTCCAGCGCCCGCACGACGAGGAACGTCGCCGTAGGCCCCGGAATCGCGGCGAGATCCTCCGCGAGCGAGTCCGTCCAGTATCGCGCCGCGAGGCGCGCAACGTAGCGCGTCTCCCGCTCAAGGGCCCGCCGCGCGGACTCGCGAACCACGTCGCGGATGTCGTCGGCCAGCACACCGGCATCCGGTCCGACGGCGACCGCCCCAGCAACCTTCTCGAAGAGGTAACCCGAGCCGTGGAATCGGGGGCGCTGCACGAGGAAGTGCACCGCCACGGCCATCCCGTCCGGATCGCCGCTGCGAAGTCGCGCGGCAACGTCCCACGGATTCACCCGTCGACGCCGATACACCCTGTCCACGCCGACACCGTGCCACAGGCGCGTGGCTGCACCAAGCGTCACCCCTCTACGACCTTGAGAGCACGCGTCAAAAACACCGACTAGGACGCTTCAGCCCCGGTAGCCTGTGAGCCACCATCGACGAAGGAGACGACATGGGGCTGCTGGACAAGATCCTGGGGCGCGGCGGGGCTCCCGCCGCCGAGGCCGGGCCGGGGCCGTTCGACTGCGATGCCGTCAAGGCCGAGCTCGTTCGCCTCACCGATGCTCTCGGCGCGCTGGCCGACGCGATGGACACCGACGGCGCCCCCATGACGAACCCGGGATGGAGCGGCCGCGTCCGCGACCTGCGCGGCTCCCGCGCCGACCTGCGCCTCCTCAGCGGCCGCGGCACGTTCGAACGCGACGACCTGTTCGAGGTCCTCGTCGGCGTCCGCCCCCTCTACCGCGGCACACCGCCAGCGGCGTTTGCACACCTCGCCGCCCTCAACGACGAGGTCAGGGCCGCCATCGAGGCCGTGCACGCCGCCGCGCGATAGGCGTCTCCGGGCGCTCCGATCGCGCGGCATAGTAAGCACAGCCCGGCGGGTACTTATCCCGGGGCCCCGTTTACGCGTCGTCTACGACACGCAATAGTGGGGCATGGCCAATCTCGCGGACATTGCGGCAATTCACCTCCGACTGGGGCTTCTCGGCATCCCCCTGCCCGAGGAAGGACCGGCAGGCAAGGCCGTCGACCTCGTCCGCCCCATCCTCGCCCGGCAGCGCGAACTGAACCGACGCCTGCAGCACCGGCTCCCCGCCGTCGACGGCCGGGTGCAGTCGTTCCTGGACGCCTACCTCGAAGGCACGGGAACCTCGCCGCAGATCCCGCGCCAGACCCTCGTGCTCGACCAACCCGGGCTCGCCCGCGCCATGAGCCTGCCCTACGACGGCGACACCTTCACCTCCGCGCAGCTCACCAGCTACCGCCTGGTCAACGGGATCCTGCACAACCCCGCCAACGACCGCCGCACCACCAAGGGCGTCTTTCACATCGCTGAGGGCGGCCTCCCCATCCAGGACGACAAGCTCGCCGTGCCGCGCGCCGTGTTCGGCCGCCTGCTGGAGCACGCGTTCAACCCGCCCACCGAGGCGATGGTGCTCCCCTACACCTCCAACCGGGACGACCGCCCCACGTGTTGGGCATCGCTGCTGCTGCGGCCGCTCGTCGTCCCGGAGGTTCCCGGCTACACCGGCGAGGTGCGGATGGAGACGCGCTTCTTCGCGCCGGCCACGCTCTTGGCGAACCTGGACTTCGTCGAGGGCATCTTCGGCAACGGCGGCGACCCGTACCTGCCCGAGAACGACAG
Source organism: Tessaracoccus sp. (assembly GCF_016714275.1). GTDB lineage: Bacteria > Actinomycetota > Actinomycetes > Propionibacteriales > Propionibacteriaceae > Arachnia. The sequence goes on from NZ_JADJNP010000002.1 coordinate 476,274, forward strand.
CTCGCTCGACCCGACGCGGTGGACTGGTCACACCGGCTTCGTCGTGCTCGCGCCGCACCTGACGCGGCTGACGAAGAAGGAACTGGGACTCCCCCGCTGGGACGACGCGACGGAGCGGCAGCGCCGCGACGGAATGTGCTGGAAGGAAGAGGACGAGCGCTATAACGGCGGCTCCGCGTTCAAGGCTTGCGCCCGCGACGAGCGGGGCGTCATCGTCACCGTCATCGCGGACAACTACTTCGGCTACTGCAAGAAGGAGGTCAAGGCGCAGATCAGCTACGCTGCCAACCTCCTCGGCCGCGTCGAGGAGGAACACTCCGGCGGCGCTATCGCGTTCCCCCGCTACAACCTCGGCCAGACCTTCACGAGCACGTACTCGGACCCGACGTGCTGCATCGACGAGGTCATCGCCAACAATCCCGATCGCTTCGAGCAGCAGGCCGAGGGTCACGCCATCGACCTCGAACAGCCGCATATCGTCCTGGTTCCCGAGCGGACGACGTTCTCGCTCCGCGACGTCACCATCTCCTGGGAACGTGATGGCGAGGCCCAGTCGATCCCGTTGCGCGCTGACAAGACCTACGTGCTCCCCGACGGGTATCTCGTCGAGCTCATTCACCTGGCCGCCGACGGCGAACAGTGGACGCTGCTCGGCACCTCCCCCATCGCCACCTCGTGCCACAAGCCCGCCACCGTCTCGGGCGGCGGCAAGTCGGAGATCTCCAAGTCGATCACCGACGCGTTCGTCAACGGCAACGCCTACGTCAACGACTTCGCCGAGGACATCGATCTCGTCGCCGACATCGTCAACTTCGACTTCTCCTCCCGCTTCGCGGAGCCTTCCCAGGGCGACTCCCGGCCGCTTCTCTCCGACGAGCGCAGCGTGGGTTCCGTCATCAAGCTGCTGACGCCCAGCTCGTCGTACACCGCTGAATACAACGAGTGGCTGACGAGCATCCCGCACCACATCAAGGAGCTCGTGTTCGTCGTCAAGCGGTTCTACCGCCCGGAATGGGGCGACGACTGGCCGAGTCACTTCACCGTCGGCCGGATCAACGGCCGGGCGGGGCATGCGCTGCGGCTCGACGGCGAGAAGATCGTCGTGAACATGCTGCGGGTCGGCTTCGCGCCCGACGGTTCGTGGCGCCTCTTCGGGCTCCGCCACGACTTCCACCCGGCGGCGAAGGTGCAGACCGAGGACGACATCACCGCCAGCATGGTGGTGCCGGGTGAGGTCGCGGGACGGGTCGACGGCCTGTCGCGTAAGTACGTGGCCAACTGCGAACAGCTGCTGTTCCAGCGCCCCGACGACGCGATCCACCGCGGCTACGACAAGCAGGCAGAGGCCGACATCGCCGCGGGCGCGTTCCTCAGCAACTTCGCCCCGCTGGCCCGCGAGGACGCCCGAGCCATCGCCGACGACGCGGTCGCCTTCTCGAAGTTCACACGGCCGATGCAGACGCTGATCCGCACGGTCGCCGATGGCGAGGGCGGCGCGCCCTACTTCGTCAGCTCCGCGCATCCGCGCATCGTGAACGGCGCGCCGTCGAAGAATCCGCGCTACCTCCAAGTCCGGCCCGACATCTCCCGCCCGCGGGAGACCGCCGTCGCTGAGATGGCCGCCCGGCTGCATCGCCGCCTGCCGCTGGACGCCGCGCTGCGGCTCCCCGTCGACGTCGTTGCCGCCGGCCGCCGCAACAACGCCGCCGAGGCCGGTGTGCCGCCCCTCTGCTGCTACGCGCCGCTGCACTACATGGAGCTGCCCGAGCTGTTCATGGAGTTCATCTCCTCGATGACCGGCAAGTCCCCGTCGACAACAGGCGCCGGCTCCGAGGGTGCGATGACGAAGGGTCCGTTCAACGCCCTCGCCTCTGTCATCGACCTCAACGCCGCCTTCCTGTCGTTCGCCCTCACTGGATACGACGGCTGGCTGTCGTCCGCAGGCGTCATCGGGCCGAACGTCCGGGTCGACCACGACATCTCACTGCTCGTGCCCGAGGTTTTCTCCCGGATGAGCCCCGCCGAGCGCTCTGCGGCGAACCTGATCGCTGAGGGCGCGCTGGAACGCGTCGAGGACTTCGAGCTGGACGGCGAGGTGATCGAGGCGAGCCGCCTCGGCTACCGCATGACCGCGAAGTTCCAGTCCAAGTATTTCGGCCGCATCTTCATGCACCCGCACGTGGTGTTCTCGGAGAACATGCTGCGCCCCGAGCTGCAGGACACCGAGACCTACGCCGAGTCGGTGCGCACCATCGTGACGACTCACCAGCGCGTCGCCCAGTCCTACCTGGACGACGGCACGGCCGCGCTGGCGGTCCCGCCGGTGAAGGCGCTGCTGGAGATCATGGCGACCGGCTCTTCGGATGGCATGACGCTGCGCGACCCTGCGTTCCGGGCCATGTTCGACCGCGAGCAGGTGCTGGCGTCCGACTGGTACCGGGACCGGCTCGCGGCCCAGGCGGCGTCGATCGCCCTGCACGCCGAACGCACGGTGGGCTCGATGAAACGGTTCCTTGACGAGCCGACCAACGCGCCCGCGGCCGAACGACTCGGCATCGCCGAGCGGATCGTCTCGATGCAGGCCACGCTCGCCCACTACTCGTCTGACGCAGCGGCCGACGAGCTCAGCGGCACGCTCGGCCGACAGGTCAACTGGCGCTTGGCATAGCCACCTCCTTCGGTCTCCGACGTCGCGGCAGGCTGAACAGCCCGTCGTCACCGAGATCGAGCCAGCCGCCGTCGACGAGGGCGTGCGCGTGCGCCAGCGCGTCGAGGAGGGACTGCCCCGTCCTGCGGGCGATCTCAGCCGGCGTCACGGACTCGCGCGGTGCGAGCGCCTCCCGGACCTCCAACAGCGGTCGCTGCAGGGAGTCGAGGGGGCGCCGGTCGCCCCTGCCGTCGGGTTCCCGCGACGGATCGAGAGGCGCGATCGCCTGGGCGATCTCCTCCGCCGACGTGACGAGGACGGCCTCGCCCTCCCGGATCAGCCGGTGAGGCGTGGCCGAGAGCGACGACGTGATGGGCCCAGGGACGGCCAGGACGGGGCGGGCGAGCTCGCCGGCCCAGGTCGCCGTGTTCTTGGCTCCGGATCGTGCGGCCGCCTCCACCACGACGACCGCCTCAGCCAGAGCGGCGATCATCCGGTTCCTCGCCAGGAAGGCGTGCTTCGATGGCCTGACGCCGGGTGGGGTCTCCGAGATCAGGCAGCCCGATCGAGCGACGGCATCGGCGAGCCGACGATTGGCAGCCGGGTACGGGTCGTCGACGCCGCCTGCGAGCACCGCGATGGTGCGCCCGTCGACGCCCAACGCGCCCCTGTGCGCGGCCGCATCGATGCCGTAGGCGAGCCCGGAGACCACGCAGCGGCCCTCCACCGCGAGGTCTGCCGCCAGCGTGACAGCGGCGTGATCGCCGTAGCTCGTGCAGGCCCGAGCACCGACGACCGCAACCGCCCCCGCGAGGCCCTCAACCGGCCCGCCCCGCACCCAGAGCCCCGCAGGCTCGCCGCCCATTCCGCCGACCTGGACCTCGGCGAGCGAGCCGAGGCGCGCGGGCCATTCGTCGTCGCCGGGGACGAGGAAGCGGGCGCCGCAGGCCTTGGTCGCTCGCTCCAGAGCGTCGAGGTCGACCGTCGCGGCGCGTCGCCCGAAGGCCGTCTCCTCGCCCTCGGCCAGCAACCCCGCCCACAGCGCCTCCGCACCGAACTCGGCGAGGGTGTGGCCCAGCAGGGGTGAGCCCCAGGTGCCCAAGGCGCAGAGACCCATCCGCGTCCTTCGTTCCTGCGCGCTCATGCCGCCCTCTTCAGCTCTCCCTGACGCAGATGCAGCGCCGCCCTGACCTCGCGCTCGCCCGGCCTGCCAAGGCCCGTCATGTCGGCGATCGTCCACGCCACCTTCAGTACCTTGTCGACGCCGCGCAGGCTGATCTGCCCGCGCTGGAGGGCGCCGTTCAGCATCCCGAGGTCCTCGGGCAGCGGCAGCTGCTGGCGAAGGTGTGGCCCGGGCACCTCCCCGTTCGTCGTCCACGGTGTGTCGCGCAGCCGCCGCGCCTGCCGGTCCCGCGCCTCCAAGACGCGCTGCAGCACCGCGGCACTGGACTCGGGACGCGGCTCGTCGACCTCGAGGAGCACTCGGTTGACGCCCGCCATCTGATGGCGGATGTCCACCCTGTCCAGGATGGGGCCGCTGATCCGCTCCTGGTACTTGCGCACCCGGATGGGATCGCACCGGCACTCCGCACCGGCGACCCCGTGGTAACCGCAGGGACACGGATTGGACGCCAGCACCAACTGGAACCGTGCGGGAAACCGCGCGGTGGCACGCGCCCTGCTCACCGTGATCCAGCCGTTCTCCAGCGGTGTGCGCAGGGCATCCAGCTTCGGCCCGAAGTCTGGACATTCATCCAAGAAGAGCACCCCGCGATGCGCGAGCGAGATCGCGCCAGGACGGATCTCGCCGGAGCCACCGCCGACCAGCGCCACGGGCGTGACCGAATGATGTGGATCCGCGAAGGGCGGCCGCTGAACGAGGCCGTCCAACGCGCGACCCGCCAGCGAGTGCACCGCCGACACCTCGACCGCCTCCTCCACCGTCAGGTCCGGCAGGATCGACGGCAGCCGGGACGCGAGCATGGTCTTTCCCACGCCCGGCGCGCCGCTCAGGAACAGATGATGCCGCCCGGCAGCTGCCACCTCCAGGGCGAACTTGCCGTCCTCGTGACCCATCACGTCCGCGAGGTCCGGCGCGTAGCCGTCGTCGGCCTCGACCAACGGCGACGACGCGTCGGCCGCCTCCACCGGATTGTCGACCCGCTTGCCGTTCAGCAGCGCGGCCACCTCCTCCAGCCGCCCTGCGCCCCACACCGTCAGCCCCGGAACAAGGGCGGCCTCGGCCTGCTGCCCGGCCGGGACGATCGCACGTTCGAAGCCTGCCCGCGCCGCCGCGAGCATCGCAGGCAGCACGCCGCGGACCTTGCGCACACGGCCGTCCAGACTGAGCTCGCCCAGCAGCACCGTCGATCCCAGCAATCCCTGCCGGATGCCGCCCTCAGCCGCCATGATGGCCACCGCGATCGCGACGTCATAGTGCGAGCCCATCTTCGGCAGGCTCGCCGGCGACAGGTTGATCGTCACCAGCTGCGGCGGCCACGGCAGCTCACTGGCAACCACCGCCGCCTTGACCCTGTCCTTCGCCTCGGACAGCGACTTGTCCGGCAGCCCCACGAGCTGTGTGCGCGGGAGCCCGCCACCCTTCGCGGCCTCCACCTCGACCGGGACGCCGTCGATGCCCGACAACGCCACCGACCATGCCGACGCACGCACTATTCCTCGATCCCGCGCGCGTGGACAAGCTCGGGGTCTGCTCCCGGCCGCCACAGAAGGCCGACGGCGTCGACCCGCAGCCTCCGCGCGGAGGTGCCGGCCTGGCGGGCGAAGATGGCAGCGAGATGCCGCAGCGTCCGCACCTTCGCGTACGTGATCGCCTCCAACGGCGAGCCGTAACCCGTGCCGGACCGGCTCTTCACCTCCACGACCACGACCGCGTCTGCCTCCGGGTCATACGCGACGATGTCCGCCTCGCCCTCGCGACACCGCCAATTGCGCGCCAGCACCTGCCAGCCCAGGTTCTCTATGTACTCAACCGCGCGGTCCTCCCCGCGACGGCCGAACGCCATCTTCTTGGTTTCCATGGCCACCACCCTTCACAGGGCGTAGTGGCAAACGCGCGGCCAGTTTGCCGCTTATCCACAGGCGGGTTCAGGAGGCGGGGCGGTCGCCCTCGGGGACCTGAAGGTCCGAGTGCACGATCTCCTCGATAGAGACGTCGCGGAAGGTCAGCACCTTCGCCGACTTCACAAAACGCGCGGGCCGGTACATATCCCACACCCAGGCGTCGCCCATCGATACCTCGTAATAGACGTCGCCACCCTCGGTGCGGACCTTCAGGTCAACCGCGTTGCAGAGATAGAACCGGCGCTCGGTCTCCACCGCGTAGGTGAAGATGCCGACGACGTCCTTGTACTCGCGGTAGAGGTCAAGCTCCAGCTTGCTCTCGTACTGTTCCAGGTCTTCGGCACTCATGATCCGATTAGCCTAGCGCTTCGCACGACGTTGTCGAAGCACCACCTGTGGATGGGCGACGGTCCGTGCTCGTCCAGCGCCGCCTGGTGCGCGCTCGTGCAATATCCCTTGTGCACGGCGAACCCGTACTGGGGATAGTCGGCGTCGTAGCCGACCATGATCCTGTCCCTCGTGACCTTCGCGACGATCGACGCCGCGCTGACGCACGCCGCCACCTTGTCGCCCTTCCACATCGCGACCCCCGGAACCCCGAGCCCGTCGACGGGGAACCCGTCGGTGATCACGAAGTTCGCCGCGACGTCGAGCCGCCCGACGGCGCGACGGAGCCCATGCAGGTCCGCCTGATGCATGCCGAGTGCATCGCACTCGGCGGGCTCGATGAGCGCCCACGCGACGGCGACCGCCGTGGCGAGGATCTGGTCGTACATGCGTGCTCTCGTGGCGGCGGTGAGGGCCTTGGAGTCGTCGAGACCGGCGATCGGGCGCGCGGGGTCGAGGATCGCGGCCGCAGCCACCAGCGGGCCGGCACAGGCACCGCGGCCCGCTTCGTCGGCTCCCGCCACGGGCCCGAGGCCCGCGCGGGCGACGGCACGCTCGTAGCTGTAGGCACCCCGGCCCAGACGGATCATCAGCAGCCAGTCTCCACGTGGGTGAGGACCGGCTTCTCCGGCGCCTTGCCCTCGGCGGCCGGAACGTGAGCATAGGTCGGCGGCAGCTGGAACGTGGCCAGCCGGTTGAGCGGCGCGACGATCGCGACCGAGGCGCCTACGACGTTCTTGACGGGCACAAACGCGCTCATCCCCGGGTTCTGCGACACGTCGCCCAGCTTGCAGCGCGAGTCCCGCGAGGCGTTGCGGTGGTCGCCCATCACAAAGATGCGGTCCTTGGGAACAACGATGTCGAACGGCACCGTTGCCGCGGCGACCTGCATGCCGTCTTCGGAGAACAGGTACGGCGTCTCGTCGAGGACCTCGCCGTTGACTTCGATCTCGAAGTCCTCCGTGGTGCGCACGTGATCTCCCGGCATGCCGATCACGCGCTTGATCAGGTGCTCGGTTCCCGAGTTGGGCAGGACGCCGACGAACTCCAGCGCCTGCTTGACGGGGTTGTCCTCTGGCGGGCTGGGGTCCAGCCAGTTGCCAGGATCCTCGAAGACGACGACATCGCCCCGCTGGAAGCCGCCGAACTTGGCGACGAGCACCCGGTCGTTCACCTCGAGCGTGTGCTCCATGGAGCCGGAAGGAATGATGAACATCTGCCCGACGAACGTGCGGATCAGCGTCGCGATGACCACCGCACCCACGATGACGAGGAGGCTCTCGGTCAGCCAGCCGAGGACACGACGACCGGCGCTGGGCGGCGTCGGTTGCGATTCCGCGCGCTCGGACGGCTCGGTCACTTGGTCCACATCAGGCCCTTCATCGATAGCTCAGGCTCACTCGCCGTCCCGAGCATACCGCCCGGATCCGACAGGTCCGGAAACGGCGAACCGCCGGGCGAGAGGACTCGATCCCGGCGGTTCCGCACCTCTGGAGAGGTGCGAAGCTCAGCGCTTCTCCTTGATCTTCGCAGCCTTGCCGCGCAGTCCACGGAGGTAGTACAGCTTGGCGCGACGCACGTCGCCACGACGCTCGACCTCGATCTTCTCGATGATCGGAGAGTTCAGCGGGAAGGTGCGCTCGACGCCCACGCCGAAGCTCACCTTGCGGACCGTGAAGGCCTCCTGCACGTCACTGGCGTTGCGCGCGATGACGACGCCCGCGAACACCTGGACACGCGAGCGCGTGCCCTCGATGACGCGCACGTGCACCTTGACGGAATCGCCGGCGCGGAAGTCCGGGATGTCGTCGCGCAGCGCTGCCTTGTTGATGTCTTTGATCAACTGATGGGTCATGGATGTTCACCCTTTCCGTCAGTGCCACAGGTCACCGCGGTGTTCGTCTCTCCCAAGCCAGTACAGACGATCCCCCCGTGGCAGGAGCTGCGTGATTTGGGGCCGCCCGGAACGGGCAGCGAGAAGAAATTATGCCAGACGGCGCGACCCCCGGGAAATCCGGGGGCCGCGCCGTCGGAGTGTGAGGTTTCGGTGCGAACTCGCCGAGCGGCTCGTCCTTACTCAACCTGACTCTTGTCCGGCTGACGCCGGGCAGAACTCACTTCCCGTCGCGCTTGAACATCGCCGCGATGAGATCGCGGTTCAGCTGAGCGATGGACTCCAGCGGGATGCCCTTCGGGCAGACCGCGGCGCACTCACCAATGTTGGTGCAGTTGCCGAAGCCCTCCTCGTCGTGCTGCGCCACCATCGACTTCACCCGGCGGTACCGCTCGGGCTGGCCTTGCGGAAGCATGGCCAGGTGCGTGATCTTCGCCGACGTGAACAGCATGGCGGAGCTGTTCGGGCACGCCGCGACGCAGGCGCCGCAGCCGATGCACGTGGCGTTGTCGAAGGCGATGTCGGCCTCACGCTTGGGCGCGGGGGTCGAGTGCGCCTCGGGTGCCGCGCCCGTGTTCGACGAGATGAAGCCGCCGGCCTGGATGATCCGGTCGAAGGCGGTGCGGTCGACGACGAGGTCCTTGATCACAGGGAAGGACCCCGCGCGCCATGGCTCGATGTCGATCGTGGCGCCGTCCTCGAACGAGCGCATGTGCAGCTGACACGTCGTCGTCGGCACCGGAGACTCACCCCGGCCGTGAGCGCTGCCGTTGATGACGACACCGCACATGCCGCAGATGCCCTCGCGGCAGTCGTGGTCGAACGCAACGGGCTCCTGGTTGTCGGCCGTGAGGCTCTCGTTGAGCAGATCGAGCATCTCCAGGAAGGACATGTCCTCAGACACGCCGTCGAGGTTGTACTCGACCATCCGGCCGGCGGCGTTGGCGTTCGCCTGGCGCCAGATACGTAGCTTGAGCTTCACTTGTAACTCCGTTGCTTGAGTTCGATTGCCTTGTAGTTCAGGGGCTCGCGGTGCAACACGGCCTTGCCCCCTTCGCCGCCCCACTCCCAGGCGCCGACGTACAGGAACTGGTCGTCATGACGCAGGGCCTCGCCGTCCTCCGTCTGGGACTCCGCGCGGAAGTGGCCGCCGCACGACTCGCGCCGGTGCAGCGCGTCGATGCACATCAGCTCGCCGAGTTCGAAGAAGTCGGCGACGCGTCCTGCCCGCTCGAGGGCCTGGTTGAAGTCCTCGGCCACGCCGGTGACGCGGACGTTGTTCCAGTAGTCCTCCTTCAGCGCCCGGATGAGGCCGATGGCCTTCTTGAGGCCCTCCTCGGTGCGCTCCATGCCGCAGTACTCCCACATGATCGCGCCGAGCTCCTTGTGGTAGGAGTCGACGGAGCGGGTGCCCTGAATGGACATGAGCTTGTCGATACGCGCCTGCGCGGAGGCGAGTGCCTCGCTGACCGCCGGGTGGCCCGCGTCGAGCTTCTCGAACGGCGCGTCGGCCAGGTAGTCGTTGATGGTGTTCGGCAGCACGAAGTAGCCGTCGGCCAGGCCCTGCATGAGCGCCGACGCGCCCAGGCGGTTGGCGCCGTGGTCTGAGAAGTTCGCCTCGCCCGCGACGTAGAGGCCGGTGATCGAACTCATCAGGTCGTAGTCGACCCACAGGCCGCCCATCGTGTAGTGCACCGCGGGGTAGATGCGCATCGGCGTCTGATACGGATTCTCACCCGTGATCTGCGCGTACATGTCGAACAGGTTGCCGTACTTGTTCCTGACCGCGTCCTCGCCGAGGCGGTTGATCGCGTCGGAGAAGTCGAGGTAGACGCCGCGGCGCATCTTGCGCTCGTTGCCGTGCGCGTCGCGCTCCACGACGGCGGGGCCGACGCCGCGGCCCTCGTCGCACATGTTCTTCGCCTGGCGCGACGCGATATCGCGGGGCACCAGGTTGCCGAACGCCGGGTAGATCCGCTCCAGGTAGTAGTCGCGGTCCTCCTCGGGAATCTGACGCGGATCCTTGGCGCAGTCCTCCGCCTTCTTCGGCACCCAGATGCGGCCGTCGTTGCGCAGCGACTCCGACATGAGCGTCAGCTTCGACTGTGTGTCGCCGTGCACCGGGATGCAGGTCGGGTGGATCTGCGTGTAGCAGGGGTTGGCGAAGTAGGCGCCCTTGCGATGCGCACGCCAGGTGGCGGTGACGTTGCAGCCCATCGCGTTGGTGGAGAGGAAGAACACGTTGCCGTAGCCGCCGGTCGCGAGCACGACGGCGTCCGCCGTCCACGTCTCGACCTTGCCGTTGACCATGTTGCGGGTCACGATGCCGCGGGCCCGGCCGTCGACGACGATCAGCTCGACCATCTCGTGGCGGGTGTACATCTTCACGGTTCCCGCGGCGACCTGGCGCTCCAGCTGCTGGTACGCGCCGATCAGGAGCTGCTGGCCCGTCTGGCCGCGGGCGTAGAACGTGCGCTGCACCTGCACGCCGCCGAAGGAGCGGGTGTCGAGGAGACCGCCGTACTCGCGGGCGAAGGGCACGCCCTGCGCAACGCACTGGTCGATGATGTTGGCCGAGACCTCGGCGAGCCGGTAGACGTTGGTCTCGCGGGCGCGGTAGTCGCCGCCCTTGACCGTGTCGTAGAAGAGCCGGAAGGTCGAGTCGTTGTCGTTGCGGTAGTTCTTCGCGGCGTTGATGCCGCCCTGGGCCGCGATCGAGTGGGCGCGACGCGGGCTGTCCTGGTAGCAGAAGTTGAGGACGTTGTAGCCCGCCTCGCCGAGCGTCGCCGCGGCGGCGCCGCCTGCGAGGCCGGTGCCGACGATGATGACCGACAGCTTGCGGCGGTTGGCCGGGTTGACAAGGCGAGCCTGGAACTGGCGGGTCTTCCACACCTTCTCGATGTCGAGGCCGGTGGGCGCCTTGGCGTCGGCGATGTCCGCTCCGTCGACCCAGAACTCCTGGGTGGTTGCGGTGGTGGTCACTTGATCACTCCAAACAGGATGGCGAGGGGCATGATCATGAAGCCGACGTAGAGGACGACGGCGACGACGATCGCGACGAGGTTCAGGACCTTGCGGGCCTCCGTGCTGGTGTTGGCGCCGAGGGTCGTGAGCGCGCTCCAGACGCCGTGACGGACGTGCATGCAGATCAGCACCATGCACAGCGCGTAGAACGCGACCATCCACCACTCCAGGAAGGCGTTCATCACCATTGTGTGCGGCTCGTGCGGGTCACCGCCGAACGACTTGGGGACGATCGTGAACTGAAGCAGGTGGAAGACGACGAAGAACGCGATGATGACGCCGCCCCAGCGCATGGTCCTCGCCGAGTAGGTCTGGACGAGCCGCTTGCTGTTGACGTACTTGTCGCCCCGGTTGCGGATGGTGTCCCTCGACAGCGACGCCGCGGACCAGATGTGCAGGACGATCGCAGCCAGGAGCGCGAAACGGAAGACCCAGATGAACTGCCCGGCCGGCATGATCGGAGCCATGATGCCGCCGTCGTCGGTCAGCCCCTTCAGCCAGTGCGCGTAGTGATCGTAAGCCTCGAAGCTCACGAACATCTTCAGATTGCCGTACATGTGCACGAGCAGGAATCCGATCATCACCAAGCCGGTCACCGCCATGATGACCTTCTTGATGACCGTCGAACGCAACGCTCGTTGATGAATGGTGAGTGTTGTTGCCACGGGCTCACTCTAGCCAACAGGAGGGCCTCAATGGTGGTAGGGGGCAGGTTAAACCACGCTTCCGCAAAAACGAAATTACGCGCTTAAATCCTCACGTATTTTCGCTGCTGGCTAGGGGCGTTGCCAGATCGGGTCGTCGCTCCCTCGTGCGGGCCTCAGCCTGTTCCCGGCGCCACTTCGCGACCAGGCCGTGGTTCCCACTGAGGAGCACATCTGGCACCTCCCGGCCGCGCCAAACGGGCGGCTTCGTGTAGTTCGGATACTCGAGCAGCTGCGCGTTCCCGGCTGAGTGCGACTCCTCCCGCAGCGACTCCGGATTGCCCAGCACGCCGGGCAGCAGCCGCACGACGGCCTCCGTGATCGCCAGCGCCGCGACCTCTCCCCCGCCCAGCACGTAGTCGCCGAGGCTCACCTCGACGACCTCGTACCGCTCCTGGCAATAGTCGACGACGCGCTGGTCGATCCCCTCGTACCGGCCACACGCGAACACCAGCCGCTCCTTGGCCGCCAGTTCGTAGGCCAGCTCCTGCGTGAACGGTCGGCCGGCGGGCGTGGTGACGATCACCGTCATCGGCAGCGGCGATGCCTGCTCCAGCGCGTCGAGGGCCTCCCCCCACGGCTCCGGCTTCATCACCATGCCCGCGCCCCCGCCGTAGGGCGTGTCGTCGACGGTCCGGTGCCGGTCGTGGGTCCAGTCGCGCAGGTCATGCACGGCAACCTCGACGGTGTCTGCGGCGATGGCCTTGCCGACGAGGCTCAGCCCCAGCGGCGCGAAGTAGTCGGGGAAGATGCTGACGGCGTCGATCCTCATTCGTCGTCCTCCAGCAGACCCGCGACGTCAGCGAGGCGGACGTGCCCAGCCTCGACATCGACGACGGGAACGAGAGCCTGCACGAAGGGCACCATGCGCTCCTCGCCGGCGACATCGCACACCAGCACGTCTTGCGCCGGGAGGTGAGCGACCTCGGTCACCGTTCCGACGGGCGTTCCGTCATGCCGCAGCACCGCGATGCCGACCAGCTGGCGGTCGAAGTACTCCTCGGGCTCGCTCGGCCGTTCAGCGGCCGGGACGCGGGTATGCAACAGCTGCCCTGTGAGCGGTTCGACGGCGGTCCTGTCGGGGTAGCCGACGAGCGTGACGGCCAGTCGGCCACGGTTCCAGCGCACGCCTGCGATCTCGACCTTCTTGCCCTTCTCGCCCAGCAGCAGTTTCGCTCCGGGAAAGAACCTGCGCCCTGGCTCGTCGGTGCGCAGGTCGACGGCGATCTCGCCACGGATGCCGACCGCACGGCCGAACCGGCCGACAGTCACCTCGATGGTGTCAGTCATTTGGCCCTCCTCGGGAATGTGCGACGCCGGTCGAGCGATGTGCTCGACCGGCGTCGGTTGACTGCCTCAGCGGCGGCGGGGCCGATCCACGTCGACGAAGTCGACCCGGATCCCTTCCTTGCCCGCCAGCGCGCCGATCACGGTGCGCAGCGCCTGCGCGGTGCGGCCCTGACGGCCGATCACCTTGCCGACGTCCTCCGGATGCACGCGCACCTCGAGGAGCCGTCCGCGGCGCAGGTCCTTCTCCTTGACCGTCACGTCGTCGGGATTCGAGACGATTCCTGCGACGAGGTGCTCCAAGGCGTCGGCCAGCATGCTCACTCGCCTTCGGCGGGGGCCTCGGCCTCGGCGGCGGGAGCCTCGACAGCCTCCGCCGCCTTCTTCTTGGCCTTCGAGATGGCGGGCGCGGTGGCGCCGGCATCCTCGGCGAGGGCCTTGGCGAACTCGGCCTCGCGGTCACGGCGCTCCGGCTGCGGGTCGATGCCCGAAGGGCTGGTGTCGCCGGTGAACTTCTGCCAGTCGCCGGAGCGCTTGAAGATCGCGACGACGGCCTCGGTCGGCTGCGCGCCGACGCCCAGCCAGTACTGCGCGCGCTCGGAGTCGACGCGGATCACGCTCGGGTCGTTCTTCGGGTGGTACAGGCCGATCTCCTCGATGGCCTGGCCGTCGCGCTTGGCGCGCGAGTCGATGACGATGATGCGGTAGTGGGGCGAGCGAATCTTGCCGAGACGCTTCAGGCGGATCTTGGTTGCCACTGGTGTGGTTTCTCCTGTTACTCAGTGTGCCTGCGGCCGCAGGCGAGTGGATGGACGCGCCTATGCGTGTGGGGCACGCGCGGCGCAAACCTGAGGGACTCCCCCGCCCGCGTGAGAGGGCACGAACGAAGAAGGTGCAGCGGACATTGTGCCAGAGGTTCCCGGCTCGGCCCAAACACGCACCACGTTGACGGATAAGTGTGGCCAGATCGGGATTCTGGCTCTCAGGGCCGTCCCGCGCCTATCTCACCGCACTTATCGGTCAGGCTCCGAGGGTGCGGCTACGCTCGTCGACGTGCAGATCTCCGCGGAAGCGTTCGAACTCCTGGTTGAGGAGGCGCTCGGCGAGCTTCCCGAGCAGCTCCTCCAGGGCATCGACAACCTGATCTTCGTCATCGAGGACGAACCGGAGGACGGCACCGACATGCTCGGCGTCTACGACGGAACCGCGCTCACCGAGCGTGAGCAGTACGGCTTCGGCCAGCTCCCCGACCGCATCGTGTTGTTCCAGGGCCCGCTAACGCGCATGTGCCAGGACGAGGACGAGCTGTACGACGAGATCTGGATCACCCTCGTGCACGAGTTGGGCCACTACCACGGCATCGAGGAGGAGAAGCTCCACGAGCTGGGCTGGGGCTGACCCTTATAGAACGCGGCCCCTCAGGACGCGGGCGACGGGACGATACAGCGTCGAGAGGTCCGCGCGCGGGTCGGCGTCGAGCACGATGAGGTCGGCGCTGGCGCCTGCGGTCAGCACGTCGGCGCCGAGCCAAGGGCGGGCACGCCAGCTCGCGGCGCCGAGGGCGAACTCCGCACCGCCGACCTCCGCCAACTCCGCGATCTCCTCGCGGATGGAGCCGTGCGCCACGACGGTGCCGGCGTCGGTGCCCGAGTAGACAGCGACGCCCGCGTCGACGGCCTTCCCGATGGTGTCCTTCCTGCGCTCGTACAGATCCGTCATGTGCGTGTAATAGGCCGGGAACTTTTCCTTGGCGGGCGCCGCGTACTGCGGGAACCGCGCCAGGTTGATCATCGTGGGCACCAGAGCCGTGCCGCGCGCGACCATCTGGGCGATGACGTCGTCGGACATGCCGGTGCCGTGCTCGATGCAGTCGATGCCCGCGGCCACCAGTTCGGCGACGGCCTGCTCGCCGAAGCAGTGCGCGGTGACCCGAGCGCCCTCCTCGTGGGCCACGGCGATGGCCTGGGCCGCGACGTCGGCCGGCCAGAGCGGCGCCAGGTCGCCGACGGCGCGGTCGATCCAGTCTCCGACCAGCTTGACCCATCCGTCGCCCGAACGCGCCTCGTGCCGGACCTGCGCGACCAGGTCCTCTGGCTCCACCTCGGCGCCCAGGTTCCGCAGATAGCGCTTGGGCCGGGCCACGTGCCGGCCGGCGCGGACCAGCCGCGGGAGAGCGTCGTCGGACTGGACCCAGCGCGTATCCGAGGGCGACCCGGCATCCCGGATCAGCATGGTGCCTGCGGCGAGGTCGGCGAGCGCCTGCGCGCGGATCGTCTCGGGGCTGACGGCGCCCTCGGCGGAAAGCCCGATGTGGCAGTGCGCGTCCACCAGGCCAGGAATGATCCAGGCATCGGTGGCGATGGTGTCGGCGTCCGGGACCGGCTCATGCTGCAGGACGCCGTCGGCGATCCAGAGGTCGACGACCTCGTCGTCGGGGAGCAGGTGGCCGCGGATATGGAGGGCGCCGTTCATGCGGCCAGCCTATCGCCGCGCATCGGCCTCGGCCCGGGCGGCCTCGGCGAGACGGGCCTCGCCCATCCGCTCGTACGCGACGACGAGCGCATCCCATGCAGTGGGGTCGTCGGGCCTCAGCTCCGTGACCCGCACGAGGGCCTCGACGGCGCCGTCCATGTCGCCGGAGACGGCCCGCGCGTCGGCCAGCCAGAGCCAGGTGTCGGAGTTGGTGGGTGCGTGGTCGATGACTGCGTAGAGCGTGCGGACGGCGTCGTCAGCGTGGCCAGCCAGCAGTTGGGCGTTGCCTAGGGTCTGAGCGCACTCAGTCGACCGGGGCAGCCTGTCGCAGGCTGTGCTCAGCGCGGAAAGGGCCGGTGCAGGGTCGGCCTCGCCCTGCTCCGCGAAGCTCACGAGCGCGTAGCCGCCGCGCCTCACGAAGTCGGGATCCCAGGACTTTGACGAGATGGTCGCCACGAGTCGTACGCCCGCGCCCGACTCCGTCGCGGCGAGCCGTTCGATGTCGCCCGCCAGCCGCTCCTCGGAGACCATCGTGAGGACACCGACGACCGCCGCCCACGCGGCGACCACCAGCAGCGCCGTCACCCAGGGCCAGGCTCGCCGCGCACGCGCCGCGAGCGCGCCGCCGAGGCACATCAACAGCGGACCGAGCGCCCACAGGGTCGTGAAGTGGAAGCACAGCGCGACTCCTGCGCCGAGGCTTGCGAGCAGGCAGGCCCGCGCCCAGTCGGAGCGGGCGCGCAGCAGCAGGACGACCACGACGACGACCGCAGCCAGCGCCGCCACCGCACCGAGGATGCCCGTCGAGGCAAGGACCTGGAGGACGACGTTGTGGGGCGAGTCCGGCGGGTTCTCGGGCCCGACCATCCGCGCCCACTGCTCCGTATGGAACGCGCCGATCTCGTCGACGAACCTCGAGGGCCCCGCCCCCGTCATCGGCCGGTCGCCCACGAGCGCAAGCGTCTCGCGCCACATCAGCAGGCGGCCGTCGGCTGTCCGGAAAGCGAGGCCCTCTCCCAGGAGCCGCGACCGCGTGCCCGGCACCGCAAGCACGACGGCGGCCGCAGCGAGCAGCATGCCGCCGGCCCATGCCCCGGTGCGCCACCGTCGAGCAGTCGCCAGCAGGACGACGGCGCCCGCGACGATCGCCACGAGGCCGAACCACCCACCTCGGGACCCGCTCAGGAGAACGACGAACGCGGCGGCACCGGTGCCCGCCCACAGCCAGGCATATCTGTATGTCAGCGCATGCCACAGCAGGACGCCGAACCCGGTCAGCCCGACGACGGCGAGGTCTGACGCGTTGCCGACGGAGGTCGCGACCCGCGCCCCGCCCTGCGCCGTCTCCCACACGACCTGCGTCAGCAGGACGGCCTGGAGCGCGGCGAGCGCGAGCAAAGCCTGCTGCAGCCGCTGCCCGCAGATGACGACGGCGCCGGCGGCGGCTAGGCCGACGTACAGCAGCAGCATCCCGATTCCCTCGTAGCGCGGGAAACGCCCCATCAGAGAGAGCACCGGGGTCGCGCCCAGAAGCGCGGCGGCGACGAACGCCGCGAGCCCCGCTCCAGCGGCGAGCAGAACGCGGTGGTCGAGGAAGCTGCGGGTCCCACGCAGCACGACGGCGGCCGCAACCAGAACCACCGCGGAGACGACGAGGCGGAGCGCTACCCCAGGGTCGGCACCCCACCGGAACTCGGCAAGCGGCAGCAGCAGGATCCCCGCCCAGACCGCGATCGCGGACGCGACCGGAGCGGCTGGGCGGGGATCCCGCGACTCATGCGAAGCTATCGACGCCTCACTTCACCTTGGACGTGGCCTTCGAGGTCGTAGACACCGGCTTGCACCCCGCCTTCGACCCCTTCACCTTCACGCTGATCTTCTTCCCCTTGTCGGACGAGGTCACCGTGTACGAGGACTTCTTCGCGCCCTTGATGCTCTTCCCGTTCCGCAGCCACTGGTAGGTGAACGTCGGCTTCGGAGACCACGTCCCTGCCTTGGCCTTCAGCTTTGAGCCGACCTTCGCCGTCCCCGACACCTTCGGCGTCGCCGACTTCGCGAACGTCTTCAACGAGACCTTGATCTTCCCCGATGCCGCGCTCTTGCCGTCCAGCGCCTGGGCCTCCTGGCCCTTCTTCAGTCCGGTGCGCGCCGGATCGTCGGTCGCCTTCACCGTCCACGTGTACGTGCCCGCCTTCACCGGGACGCCCTTCGTGTCCTTCCCGTCCCAGCCCACCCCGCGGTACGAACCATCGGCCGTGGCGGGCAGCTTCACCGTCGCAACCAGCTTCTTCTTCGCATCCCGGATCTCCAGCTTGCCCTTCAGCAACGGCTTGCTGAAATCGATCTCCGGCGTCCAGGCGTCCCCGGACTTGATCGACGACTTCGCCACGACACCCAGCATCCGCGGCGCGGACTTCCCCCCGAAGTCGAGCGTCTCCACCCGCACCTTGTCCGGCCGTTGCGTCTCCACGGCGTACGCAACACGGTTGTTGGTCGCTGCCTCGACTCTGCCACCGTGCCAGGTCAGCTTGTCGGTCACCGGATTCACGATGGCGTCGTCAAAGGCGAGCAAGCCATCTGTGATCTCCCCTGATGTCGTCGGGATGCCAGCCTTGAGCTGCCTCGCCTTCTTGGCGCCCTTGCCGTCGGTCACATAGTTCCACTCGAAAAGCTCGATCTTGTCGCGCGTCTCGTCGTAGGTGGTGTAGTAGGCGAGGTCGCCCCAGAGCCCAGTCGCTCGAATGCTCTTCACTGACCGCGACGCGATGGTCTTTCCAGACTCCACATCCACCACCCTGAGAGCACGATCGCTTTGGACCAGCGCCCTGGGTCCGAAGACGTCCACGATCTTGTCGGCGGTGCTCAGGAGCGTCTTGCCGTCGGTCCGCTTCACGTACGAACGGTCCACGGCGAAGTCCGTGTAGGTGACGTATGGCCCTGACATCCGCCCCGCGGTTGCGCGGGCGGGAAGGAAGGCCTTCTTGGTGACCTTGGCCCTGTCGAGGAGGGTGTTGCCCACCACTGCGCGCGCCGCCGACGCAGACACATCGCGGCCAGCCGACAGTTGCTTGGGGGCGCCCACCTTCTTGCCATCCGACTGGATCCGAGAGATCGTGCCGCCGGTGCGTGAGACCAGGTAGAGATCAGCGCCACCCAGCGCTATCTTCGCCCAGGTCTTTACCTTCGGCAGCTTCCCGACGTTGCCCTGACGACCCGTCGCGCCCATCCGGAAGATGCTCCCCGAGGCGTCCGCGCAGGCAATCTGCTCATCGGCCCACCCACAGTCGCCCGTGAACGTCCAGGCCGACTTCTTGGTTGCGATGTCGTAGAACCGGTAGGTGGGAACCGCGCCTTGGTCCTGCGGCGTGGTCAGGACTCCCCCACCGAGGAATCCTTCGACGACGAACTTCCCGGTGAGGCATCTGTCCGCGCCCCCGGCCAACGGCCGACGACACACGCGTGCTTCCTCAGTGTCATAGTCGTGTTCGACGTAGGTCACCGCGCCGTCGGCATAGGCCTCGATCCGGAGTTGGTCACCGTCAAAGGTCGCCAACTGGGTGCCTGCACAGGTGTCGAACAGCACGGTCCAGGCGGACGGCTGCGGCTCCCACTCCTCGGCGTACCACGAGACCCGACAGCCATCGACGTAGCCGATACGGACGCTGCCGCCGCGTACTGTGTCCAGCAAACTCCGGGCGCCGTCGGACGCTTGGTACCACACCTCTCGGTCCGAGCCCACCTCCTGGAGGTAGACGACGCCGTTCTCCTGATGGACAACGCGCCAGCTGTCCTCAGGCACCGCTGGCATCTTCTCCGGCTTCGCGCCCTTCTTCAGCTTGACGCGCGCATGTACCGACTCCGTGGTGTAGCCCACGAAGGCGTTCTGGGTGTTCATCGCCACAAAGTCGCGGGTCCACACCGACTCCGGCACGTCGACGTCGAACCAGGACTTTCCATCCTCGGTCGCCATCCAGCCGTAGTCCATGGGGATCAGCGTTCCGTTCGCGCCAAACGGGATCGGCGTCGCCACCGCGGTCCCCACCGGCAGCGGCACGTCGACCTTTGCCTTCACCGCTGCCTCTGCAGGCTGCGCGATCGCACCGCCCAGGGCTAAGGCACCGGCCATCGCGACGGCGGCGATGCGGCGCCCTGCGCGAGCTGCTCCCGTTAACGGCCGCACCGGCATGGGCTCAACAGGTTCGCTCTTCATAGGTCCTCCCCGAGGCGGCCGCTTCTCGGCCGACGACGCGGACTCTCGTCGTCCGCTGGGAGGAACTTAGCGCCTCCAAGGAACCACGAGCACTCGGGGTACTTTAGGACCCGGACACCCACATCCTCCTTGGAGGAGACTAGGGCCCTTACGAAAGCGGAAGGTGGCCTACTGCGCAGCGCCCTGGCACGCCGTCTGCTTCGTTGCACTCGTCGACGGGAGGGTGGACATACTCGTCGAGATACGGGGGTCGTATCTCATCCCGCCTGGCACGTCCTCGCCGGAGGAGGCATTGTTCAGCACGCTCCTAGAACTTGGGCTTGTTCTGGTCGAACATCTTCTGCAGCTCAGGGGGGAGCTGGAAGTCGTCCATCGACTGCGGGATCTGCGGCACGGCCGGCTGCTGCGGCAGGCGCTGCGCGGGGCGCTGGGCCTGCCGCGGCGCGGGCTTCTTGCCCTTTCGCTTGCTCGTCACCGGCTTCTTGGAGCCCGCGCGACGACCCGCACCCATACCGGGCATTCCCGGCATCCCGGGCATCCCGCCGCCGGCCATGGCCTCCATCATCTTCCGAGCCTCGACGAAGCGGTTGACGAGCTTGTTCACCTCGGAGACCTGCACCCCTGCGCCCTTGGCGATGCGGGCGCGGCGGGAGCCGTTGAGGATGGAGACGTCGTCGCGCTCGGCGGGGGTCATCGAGTAGATGATCGCCTCGATCCGGTCGATCTCCTTCTCATCGATCTCGTTGATCGCCTGCTTGAACTGGCCCGCGCCGGGCAGCATGCCGAGTATCTTCGACATCGGCCCCATCTTGCGCAGCTGCTGCATCTGGGAGAGGAAGTCCTGGAGGCCGAACTTGTTCTTGCCCATCAGCTTCTCGGCGGCGGCGCGCGACTGCTCCGCGTCGAAGGTCTTCTCCGCCTGCTCGATGAGCGTCAGGACGTCCCCCATGCCGAGGATGCGCGAGGCCATCCTGTCGGGGTGGAACATGTCGAAGTCGCCAAGGCCTTCGCCGTTGGAGGCGAACATGATCGGCTTGCCGAGGACGCGCGCGATCGAGAGCGCCGCGCCGCCGCGGGCGTCGCCGTCGAGCTTCGTGAGGACGACGCCGTCGACCCCGACGCCCTCGTCAAACGCCTTGGCGGTGTTGACGGCGTCCTGGCCGATCATGGCGTCGACGACGAACAGCGTCTCGTCCGGGCCGACAGCGGCCTTGATGTTCGCAGCCTGCTGCATGAGCTCCTGGTCGACGCCCAGGCGGCCCGCGGTGTCGACGATCACGACGTCGTACAGCTTGTGCTCGGCGTGCTCGATGGCGCGGCGGGCGACGTCGATGGGGTCGCCGACGCCGTTGCCGGGCTCGGGCGCGAAGACGTGAACCCCCGCGCGCTCGCCGACGATCTGCAGCTGGTTGACGGCGTTCGGGCGCTGGAGGTCTGCGGCGACGAGCAGCGGCGTGCGCTTGTTCTCCTTCAGCCATAGGCCGAGCTTGCCCGCGAGCGTCGTCTTGCCCGCGCCTTGGAGGCCGGCGAGCATGATGACTGTCGGGGGCCGCTTCGCGTGCCGGATAGGCCGGGCCTCGCCGCCCAGGATCGAGACGAGCTCCTCATTGACGAACTTGATGATCTGCTGTGACGGGTTCAGGGCCTTCGACAGCTCCGCGTCGAGCGACCGGGTCTTGACGGTGGAGACGAACTCCTTGACGACGCCGAGGTTGACGTCGGCCTCGAGCAGGGCGATGCGGATCTCTCGCATCGTCGCATCGATATCGGCCTCGGTCAGGCGCCCCTTGGAGCGCAGCCCCTTGAACACCGACGAAAGCCGGTCTTGCAGCGTGTCGAACACTTGGGCGTCCCTTCGCAAATGTGCTTGATCGCGCCCAAGGATACTTGAACCGCGCGGGGTGAAAACTGTCTGTCGGGCATGGCAGGGTGTCCGGCATGAGTGAACCGTGGGACCTGGAGCCGCCGCCGGAGTTCGACGAGCTGCCGCCCGACCCCTGGGACGAGCCGCCCGCGGACCTGGCCGAGGCCGTGGCCGCCCCGCGCGCCACCGCGCCGCGCGTGGCCCGCACCGTGCCTCAGCGGGATGTCGTCGAACGCGGCACCCGCGGGTTGCGCGAGGAGGCGCTCCAGGTCCTGCGCGCGTTGACCGGAAACCCGGACGCCGTGTTCCACGACGGGCAGTTCGAGGCGATCGAGGCACTGGTGGCGGAGCATCGCCGCGCGCTTGTTGTGCAGCGCACAGGCTGGGGCAAGTCGGCCGTCTATTTCATCGCCGCGCTGCTCCAGCGCCGGGCAGGCGCTGGCCCTGCACTCATCGTGTCGCCGCTGCTGGCGCTCATGCGGGACCAGGTGGCCGCCGCCGAGCGCGCGGGCGTGCGCGCCGCCGCCATCAACTCCGCCAACGTCACGGAGTGGAACGACATCGAGCGGCTCCTGGACGACGACGCGGTCGACGTCCTGCTCGTCTCCCCCGAACGGCTCGTCAACCCGCGGTTCCGGGCCGAGCAACTCCCCCGCCTGATCGGCACCGCGGGCCTCGTCGTCATCGACGAGGCGCACTGCATCAGCGACTGGGGCCACGACTTCCGGCCGGACTACCGCCGCATCCGCACGCTGATCTCCGAGCTCCCCTCCGACGTCCCCGTTCTCGCGACGACGGCGACCGCGAACGAGCGTGTCGTGCACGACGTCGAGGAGCAGATGGCCGCGGGTGGGCATGAGGTGTTCACGCTGCGCGGGCCGCTGGCGCGGGCGTCGCTACGGCTGGGCGTGCTGGAGATGAAGACCTCGTGGCGCCGTCTGGCTTGGCTGACGCAACACCTGGCGGAGCTGCCAGGCAGCGGCATCGTCTACTGCCTCACCGTCGCCGCAGCGGAGGAGACGGCAGCGCAGCTGGCGAAGGCCGGGCACCGTGTGCTCCCCTACACCGGCCGCACGGACCAGGCGGAGCGGCTCGCTGCCGAGGAGGCGCTGAAGGGCAACGAGGTGAAGGCGTTGATCGCGACGTCGGCGCTCGGGATGGGCTTCGACAAGCCGGACCTCGGTTTCGTCGTCCACTTCGGCTCCCCCAGCTCCCCCGTCGCGTACTACCAGCAGGTCGGCCGCGCCGGCCGCGCCACCCCCAGCGCCGACGTCCTGCTCCTTCCGGGTTCCGAGGACAAGGAGATCTGGCGGTACTTCGCGACCAACGCGATGCCGACGAAGCAGCGGGCGGACGCCGTGCTGTCGGCGTTGGGCGAGGCGCCGGGTCCGCTGTCGATCGGCGCGCTGGAGGCCCGGGTGGATCTCCGCCGCAGCCAGTTGGAGCTGCTGCTGAAGGTGCTCGCCGTCGATGGCGTCGTCGAGTACGGGCAGGGCGGCTGGACGGCGACCGGCCGGGCGTGGACGTTCGACAAGGAGCGCTACGACCGGATCGCCGAGTCGAGAGTCGCCGAGCAGGACGCGATGCTGCGCTATCAGCGCGGCGCCCAGTGCCGGATGGCGTTCCTCACCAGCTCCCTCGACGACCCGGCGAGCGCGCCGTGCGGCCGCTGCGACGTGTGCGCCGGCCCGTGGTACGCCACCGATGTGTCGCTCGACGCCGAGCGCGGCGCCCAGGAGTCGCTGGAGCGCGTGGGTGTCGAGGTCCCGCCGCGGGCGCTCTGGCCGCAGGGACTCGACCGGGTCGGCGTCACCGTCGGGGGCAAGGCGGTCAAGGGCAAGATTCCGGCCGACGAGCAGCTCGCCGAGGGCCGGGTCATCGCGCGACTCACCGACCTCGGCTACGGCACCGCGCTCCGGGAGCTGTTCGCGCCGGACCGCGACGGGCGCCCGATGGATCGGGACCTTCCGGCCTCGTTGGCCTCGGCCTGCCTGCGTGTGTTGAAGGGCTGGGAGTGGGAAGAGCGGCCGGTCGCCGTCGCCTGGGTGCCGAGCGTCTCCCGGCCGGGGCTGGTCGAGTCGCTGGCCACGGGGATCGCCCGGGCCGGCCGGCTGGAGTTGCTCGGCCCGTTGACGCTGCACGCCGACGCCCCGGTGGGGTCGGCCAACAGCGCGTTCCGGGTCCGCGACCTGTGGGGTCGGTTCTCGGTGCCTCCCGTGCTGGCCGCGCGGCTATCGTCGCTCGACGGCCCCGTGCTGCTGGTCGACGACCTGATCGACTCGCGCTGGACGATCACCGTTGCGGGTCGCCTGCTGCGCCGCGCCGGAGCCGACGCGGTGCTCCCGCTGGCCCTCGGATCGGTGGGGTGACTACTCGCCGAGGATGCCCTGGACGAAGCCCTCGGGGTCGAACGGGGCCAGGTCATCGACGCCCTCGCCCAATCCCACGAGCTTGACGGGGACGCCGAGCTCGCGCTGGACCTGGACGACGATGCCGCCCTTGGCGGAGCCATCGAGCTTCGTGAGCACGATGCCGGTGACGTCGACGACCTCGGCGAAGATGCGCGCCTGGGTCATGCCGTTCTGGCCGGTGGTGGCGTCGAGGACGAGCAGCACTTCCGTGACCGGGGCCTTCTTCTCGATGACGCGCTTGACCTTGCCGAGTTCGTCCATCAGGCCGGTCTTGGTGTGCAGGCGGCCGGCGGTGTCGACGAGCACGACGTCGGTGCCATCGGCGACACCCTTCGCGACGGCGTCGAACGCGACCGATGCGGGGTCGGCGCCGTCGACGTCGCTGCGCACGGTCTCGACGCCCACGCGCTCGCCCCACGTGGCGAGCTGCTCGGCGGCGGCGGCGCGGAAGGTGTCGGCCGCGCCCAGCACGACTGACTTGCCGTCGGCGACCAGCACGCGGGCCAGCTTGCCGACGGTCGTGGTCTTGCCCGTGCCATTCACGCCGACGACGAGCACGACGGCCGGGTCGCCGTCGTTCGCCGGGGTCAGGTTCAGGGAGCGGTCGAGGCTGGGGTTCACGAGCCGCAACAGCTCGGCGCGCAGCACCTCGCGGGCCTTCGCGGAGTCGGCGACGCCGTCGACGGCGAGCTGCTTGCGTAGCGCGTCGGTCAGCTCCGTCGCCGGCCCAACGCCGAGGTCGGAGGTGATGAGCGTCGTCTCGAAGTCGTCCCACACGTCCGCGTCGATCTTGTCGACCGACAGGAGGTCCGCGAGCGCCCGGGCGAGCGCGTTGTTGCTGGAAGACAGCCGACGCCGCAGCCGGGCCCAGCGCGACAGCGGCGCCTCGGGCTCGTCCAGCACGGGTGCCGCGGGCTCGACGACGACCGGCTCGGTGATCGGCTCAGGCTCACCTTCGGCCGCGGGAGCTGCCGGCTCCTTTTCCGCGGGTTCGGGCGCCGGCTCCTCAACAGAGGGAGTCAGCTCCGGCTTGGTCTGTGCCTGCAGCTCCCGCTGCCTGCGGCCGTCAACGGCGATGACGACGGCGCCCACGACGAGCGCGATTCCGACGATGGCAATTACGGTCCAGAAGATCCACACGGCGGACATCCTACTGGCGAGGGCTCACGGAGCCCCATTCGCGGTTGGCGTGCGCCCTCAGCGGGCGGAGACGCGTTCGTCGATCCGCTCCTCGAGACGCTCAATGAACCGCGGAACCTGACCACGGCCGTTCATGTGCATCTCTGCCGCCTCCGCGAGCTCATTCAGCTTCTGCCGCTTGAGTGTGACATGCCCCGAGGAAACGGCGACGACGAGAAAAACGGCCACCGCGAGGAGGATGACCAGCAGCACCGCGAAACCGGCGGCAAACGACATGAGAGACCCTTTCGAGGACGGCATTCTTGGGCTCGCAAATGAGTCTGCCACCGTCGTCGACCCAAACCCAATCGACACGCCAGCGTCCACCGCAACAGGTGGCTGGCGAGTGGTTAGTCGGTGTGGAGGCGCTGGCTGACGACGGTGGAGATGCCGTCGCCGCGCATGGTCACGCCGTACAGAGAGTCAGCGATCTCCATGGTGCGCTTCTGATGCGTTATCACCAGTAGCTGGGAGTTGGCGCGGAGTTCTTCGTAGATGCTCAGCAGGCGGCCGAGGTTGGCATCGTCGAGCGCCGCCTCCACCTCGTCGAGAATGTAGAACGGGCTGGGGCGGGCGATGAAAAGACTGACGAGGAACGCGACGGCGACCAGGGAGCGCTCGCCGCCCGAGAGCAGCGAGAGGCGCTTGACCTGCTTGCCTGCGGGGCGCGCCTCGACCTCGACGCCCGTGGTCAGCCAGTCCCCGGGGTCGGTAAGGATGAGGCGGCCCTCGCCGCCGGGGAAGAGGCGACCGAAGACGTCGCCGAAGCTCTTCTCGACATCGCGGTAGGCGGCCTCGAAGACCTCCTGCACGCGCTTGTCGACCTCGGCGACGATGTCCAGCAGGTCTGTGCGCGTCTGCCGAAGGTCCTCCAGCTGCTCGGCGAGGAACTGGTGGCGCGCGGTCATCGCCTCGAACTCCTCGAGCGCCAGGGGGTTGACCCGGCCGAGGATGGCGAGGTTGCGCTCGGCCGCGCGCAGCCGGGACTGTTGGCGGTCGCGGTCGTAGGCGACAGGCTCCGGCGCCTCGTCCTCTTCCGTAAGCGCGGTGCCGTCCGGCCTGGTCAGCACCGGAATGGGTTGATCGGGGCCGTACTCGACGACCAACTGTTCCGGCTCGAGGCCCAGCTCGCTCAGCGCACGGTCGGTCAGCTGCTCGATCCGCATCCGGAACTCGACGCGTACCATCTCGTCGCGGTGCGCACCGCGGACGATCTCGTCGAGCCGTGTCGCCGCGGCCTTCGCCTCGTGCCGGGCGCGCGTCGTGCCCGCCTCTGCCTCTCGGCGAGCCTGGTCGGCGGCATCGCGCTGGGCTGTCGCCCGCTGCCGCGCGAGCTCCACCAGGTCCGCGACCCGCAGCCCCGCCTCGTGGACGGCCCGCGCCACCTCAGCCTCGCGACGCAGCTGCTCCGCCCGCGCCTTAGCCTTCGCCCGCGACTGCCGCTCGTGCTGCGCCGCCCGCTGCAGCGCGTCCGCCCTGCCCGCGATGGCCTTGAGCTGCTCCTCGATGCTGCGCAGTGCGAGGCGCGCGTCCATCTCCGCCTGCCGCGCCCGCCGCGCCTCCGCGGCCTTCTGGTCGCGCTCGCCCGCATCTGGTTCCGCGATGTCGTCCTCCGCCGACGCCGCCTCTAGGCGCGCCGTCAGCTCGGCGAGCTGATCCTCGTCTCTCGCGCGGGCCGCGGTGGCCGCGACCATCGCCTCCTCCAACCGCTCGGCCTCCTTCAGCGCGGTGGCCTGCGCCTGGCGGAACGATCCGAGTTGGTCGGCGACGGCGGCCAGCTTCGCGTCAGAGTCGTGCAGCGCCGCCAGCGCCGCCTCTTCATCGGCCCGTGCCTCGGCCAGCGCGGACGCCGCCCGCTCGGCCTCGAACCGCAACCGCTGCGCCTCGTGGTCCGCCTCGGCGAGCGCGCCCTCCGCCTCCGCGAGCTGCGCGTGCAGCTCCAGCAGCGACGGGGCGGCGGCGGAACCGCCCTCGACCAACCACGCCGACACCCACTCCCCCGCGCGGGTCACTGCGACGACTGAGGGGTCAGCGGCGACGACTGCAGCGGCGGCAGCGGCGTCCTCGACGGCGACGACGCCGTCCAGCAGCCGGTCAAGTGCGTCGGACAGCTCCCGGGGTGCCGTGACCAGCGTCCGGGCCGAGGTGCCCTGCACCGGCCGTGGGCGTGTCGCGGGAGCGCCCGCAACCACCAGAGGGGCGCGTCCCAGGTCGCGCTCGGCCAGGTGACCCGCGGCGGCGACCGCCCCGTCGAGACCGTGGACGACGACGGCCTCGGCCGCGCCGCGCAGCGCCGCATCGATCGCGGCCTCCCAGCCGGCCTCGACGGTGAGCTGGTCGCTCAGCCGGCCGAGGACCTCGACACGTCCGGAGCCCAGCAGCTCGGCCGCGCCGTCCCTGCGCTCACTCATCAGCCGCAGCGCCTCGACGCGCGCACCTAACCCGGCGCGGGCCTTCGCGTTGTCGGCCTCGCGGGCCTTGACGGCGTGGACGGCGGTGTCGGCGGCCTCTACCAGAGCCGCGGCCTTCTCATAGACGGCGTCAAGGTCGGACTCCGAGGCGCCCAGACCGGCAAGCGACGACTCCGTCTCGTGGTAGCGGCGCCCGGCCTGCTCGGCGCGCTCCTCCGCCTCGCCACGGCGGATCTCCAGCCGGGAGACCTCTTCGCCCGACGCCTCAAGGCGGGCCTGCGTGCTCGACACCCGGCCCGCGAGGCGCGCGAGTCCCTCGCGCCGGTCCGCGATGGCGCGCAGCGCGGCGCTGTAGGCCTGCTCGGCGGCGGAATGCTCGTGCTCGGCGCCGCCCCGGCGCAGCGTCGCGTCGGTCAGCGTCCCGTTGGCGGCGTCTGCCTCCGCGCGCAGGGCGTTCTCGCGGGACCGGATCTCGGTAGCCTCGGCCTCGAGCACCTCGGGGTCGCGGCCGCCGACGTCGAGGGTGGGCTGGTTCTCGCCCATCCGCATGCGCTCCGCAGAGATGGAGATGGTGGTGCCGACGCGCTCCCGGAGGCCCGCGAGCGCGTACCACTGCTCCTGGGCGGCGTCGAAGTCCGCGGCAGCGGCCCGGAGCCTGCGCTCGGCCGCCTCCTCACCGGCCTGGGCCTGGGCCACGGCCTGCTCGGCCCGGGCCCGCGCCTCGGCGGCGGCCGCCTCGTCGGCGAGCTCTGCGGCGAGCTGGGCCTGTGCCGTAGCCAGGTCGTCGGCCAGCAGGCGGGCCTTGGCGTCGCGCAGCTCCGCCTGGATGACGGCGGCCTTGCGCGCGGCCTGCGCCTGCCGACCCAGCGGCTTCAACTGGCGCTGCAACTCGGCGACCAGGTCCTGCAGCCGCTCGAGGTTCGCCTTGGTCGCCTCCAGCTTCCGCAGCGCCTTCTCCTTGCGCTTGCGGTGCTTGAGCACGCCGGCGGCCTCCTCAATGAAGCCACGCCGTGACTCCGGCGTCGCCTGCAGGATGGCGTCCAACTGCCCCTGCCCGACGATGACGTGCATCTCGCGTCCGATGCCGGAGTCGCTCAGCAGTTCCTGCACGTCGAGCAGTCGCGCGGTGGCGCCGTTGATGGCGTACTCGCTGCCCCCACTGCGGAACATCGTGCGGGTGATGGTGACCTCGGTGTACTCGATCGGCAGCGCGCCGTCGGAGTTGTCGATGGTCAGCTCGACCTCCGCGCGGCCGAGCGGCGCGCGCTTGGTCGTGCCCGCGAAGATGACGTCCTCCATCTTGCCGCCGCGGAGCGACTTGGCGCCCTGCTCCCCCATCACCCAGCTGAGCGCGTCCACCACGTTGGACTTGCCGGAGCCGTTCGGCCCGACGACGCAGGTGATGCCCGGCTCGAACACCAGCGTCGTGGCCGAGGCGAAGGACTTGAACCCGCGCAGGGTGAGCTTCTTGAGGTACATCGGCTACGAGACCTCCTCCGAGGCCTTGAGGCGATGACTGCGGACGGCTCGGAAGGTCCAGAACTTGTTGAGCAGGAAGCTGACGGGCAGCGTGCACACGATCATGATCAGCTGCGCCCAGTACAGCTTCGTGCGGAACCCGGTGGAGTTGTCGAAGATGTCGCTGGGCAGCTCGATCGGCGAGCGGTCCCACATCAGCGCGGTGAGCAGCACCATCCCGATGCCCTGCGCGGCGAGGCCGACGGTGAGGAACGGCCAATACTCGCGCCACCAGCCCGCGTGCCGGTGCGAGCCGAACGTCCACAGCCGGTTGAACTGGAAGTTGAAGAGGTTGGCGACGAGGAACGCCACCATGCTCATCACGTGGTACCAGCGGATGTTGAACGGGGTGCCGGGGATCGACCACCAGGCACCCTCGCCGTGCGCGGAACCCGACCAGATGATCGGGAACCCGTGACGCTGCACCCAGATGACCGCCATATTGACGAGCACCCCGGAGCCGCCCACGAAGCCGAACTTCACGAACTGCCAGAGCGACCGGCGCTGCCGGGCGGAGAGCCCGCTCACCGCGTCGCCCTCGCGGGGCTCCGCCGGCTGCGTGCGCTCATCGTGGCCGCCTCTCCCTAACATGTCGACTAGCGAAGACCCGACTGTACCGCCGAGAGAAGGCCTCATTCCCGCCGCCGTACACGAATCTGCGTGGGTTCACTCAGCTGTGCGTAATGCACAACTCGTACAGCCTACGCAGATTTGCGTTCGGACCATCTACGATTGGTCATCGTTGGAATGTCATCGAGGCAATCGTCCCCGCCGCCGCCGACGACGACGGCGCCGCGTCCGCGGCCGCGCTGATCGGGTTCGGGCTGGACTCCATCGTCGAGGTGCTAGGACGGCTGCTGCTGCGCAAGCTGCTGAGCCGTGTCGTGCGTTGGATCAGAGATACTGAGCTCATGGACCAGCGCCTGCACTTCCTCACCCTTGCGACCCCCGATCTCGATGCCGCCAAGGCCTTCTATCGCGGCGGCCTGGGCTGGACCGTGTTCCACGACGAGCCGGGCGAGATCGTCTTCTTCCAGATCGCGCCGGGCCTCCTGCTCGGCCTGTTCGACGCCGAGAAGTTCGACCAAGACCTGCAGCGCGAAGGCTCGACCAGCGGAGTCAGCGGAGTGACCCTCGCCCACAATGTGCCCGATCGCGAGAGTGTCGTCGCCACGCTCACCGCATTCGAAGCTGCGGGTGGAACGATCCTCAAGCCCGCTCAGGACGGCGCCTTCGGAGGCGTCTTCCATGGCCACGCCGCCGATCCGAACGGCGTCATCTGGGAGATCGCGCACAACCCGGGATGGCGCATCGACGACGACGGCGCCGTGGTCTTCAGCTAGCCACCACCCCGACTATCGCCGACGACGTATCCACCGCATCGTAGAGAGGCGGAGCCACTGACGATCTCCCGGAGTGCAGGAAGCGCGAGAGGGCGCATCTATGTCCGGCCCCGTTCATCAACCGGACGCGAGCGGTAGTCCCACCACGCAGCCCGCATGTCCTCGCGGCTACCGCCGGGGTTCGCCTCGTACCACGCCCGAGTGACGCGGTTGTACTCGAACTGGCGATCGATGCCGCGTTGCGCCCTGCCCCGCGTCGCGTGCCAGTGGTCGAGGGCGTCCTGCAACGTCCTCGTGCCATCGGACTCCGCAAAAAATGCCCTCATCTCGGCGTCGAAGTGGAATCCCTCGCCCGCTTGCTCGATCATCCACGCCCGCACGACGTGACTGCACCGCTGACCCTGCGGAATCACCGTGTCTGGCGAGAGGATGCCGGTGAGTTGGTGCGCGCCGCCGCGCTTCGCGGTCGCGGGTTCGACGAACTCGCGCCCGTCGAGTCTCGCAGCGATCCGGGCCGCCAACAGGTCTTTGCCGCCAGAGACCCGGATGCCAAGGACCCGAGCGAACCCCGCCAGTTCTTCCCTCAACCAGTACCAACGCTGGAACTCCTCGGCAGAAATGCTGGGGTCGAGAGCGGGACGAGCATCGCCGACGAACGACGGGCCAGTGCCGGTCACTGCCGCGCCAACGCTTGGCGCAAGACAGCTGCGGTCTGCCTCGAGTAGCCCACCAGCACACATCGCTCGACCCTGGTAGGCGTGGCGCGCAGTGTCTCCACCGCGGCACCTGCTGCGTCCTCCAGCGGCCAGCCGTAGGCGCCGGCGGAGACCAGCGGAAACGCGATCGATGTCGCGCCCAGGTCGTCGGCCACCGCCAGTGCGTGGGCGTAACAGGATTCCAGCTGGCGGCGGTCGCCCCGTCCGTGGATCGGTCCGACGACGTGGATCACCCAACGCGCCGGCAGGTCTCCGGCGGTGGTCCAGCCCGCCTGCCCGGTTGGAAGGCCGCCGGGAAACCGACGAATGCAGTCGGCCAGGATCGCCGGGCCACCCGCGGCGTGGATTGCCCCGTCCACACCACCGCCGCCACGCATCCCAGAGTTCGCCGCGTTCACCACTGCGTCCACCTGCTGCCGGGTGATGTCACCCTGGATAACCTCAATGTCCATAGATTCCAGTCTGCCCGGCTCGGAGCCTCAGAGACACAGGTCCGTACCAACCCGCGTCCAGTGGGAGCTGACCTGATCAGGGCCCCGGGACCGCATGCTGTGGAGTACCGCGACCGGGGTTCAGGTCAGGTCCGCCAACCGTCGCCGCGACATCGCCCAGACGCACAGCGCACACAGCGTGACCGCGAGGGATCCGGCGGTGATCGCGGTCCAGCCCCCGGCCGACCACAGCGGTCCCGCCAGGAATGATCCGAGCGCGCCACCGAGGAAGTTGAACACCACGACGGCGGTGTTGAGCCTGCTGCGCTCGCTCGCGGACAAGGCGAACATCCGAGTCTGACCGAGAATGAGGTTTCCCTGAACGGCAATGTCGAGGACGATCACGACGACGATGAGGCCGACGATCGACGTTTGGAACGCCCACGCCCCGACGAGCGAGAGCGCGAGCAGCGCAAGGGCGATCCCCGTGGCTGGGACCGACCACCCGCGATCGTGCATGACGCCGGCTCTGCGTCCGGCGACGGCGCCGACGAGCCCGGCGAGCCCCATGAGGCCGATCTGGGTGGTCGAGTAGCCGAACGGCTCAGCGGTGAGCAGGAAGGTGAGCGCGGTCCAGAACAGGGAGAACACCGCGAAGTTCGCGCCGGTGATCAGCAGCGTGACCGGAGCGGCAGGATGCCGCGCCACCGCGGTGAACACCGATCCGAGCAACTGCACATACGGGATGGACCGGCGGGCGGGCAGTCGCGGAATCAGGACGGCGAGCACGACCGCGAGCGGGAGCGCGAGGACGGCGACGAGAACGTAGACCCTCCGCCACCCCCATAGGTCGGCCACCACGCCGCTGACGGTGCGCGAGAGCAGGATGCCGATCAGCACCCCGGACGCCACCGTGCCAACGGTCCGGCCGCGCTTCTCGGGATCGGCGAGTTCGCTCGCCAGCGGAGTGAGTATCTGGGCCGCGACCGCGGTCAGTCCCACAGCGCCGAGAGCGGCGAGCAGCGCCCCGTATGTCGGCGCCAGCGCGGCACCGAGAAGGGAGAAAGCCGAGAGGGTGAGAACCACGGGGATGAGCCTGCGCCGGTCGACCACGTCGCCGAGCGGCACGAGGAGAAAGATGCCGGCGGCGTAACCGATCTGCGTCACGGTCACGAGAGCGGCCGCCCCAGTCGGGTCGACGCCGAGGGAGGCGGCGATGGTCTCGATCAGCGGCTGCGCCAGGTAGAGGCTGCCGACCGCGACGCCGCCGGCGACGGCGAACAGCAACGTCAGCGGCGCGCTCATGCCCGGGGGTTGGCCCCCGGACGCGGGTGAGTCAGCAGACATGCGGATTCCTCTCATGGCTTGGTCGGCAAGCGCGTCTCGACGCGACGCCGCCCAGTCAACGCGGGAACAGGCGAGGGAGGGAGAGCCCCGCTTATCCATGGGCTTCGCAGGCCCTCCCTTAGCGCCTGGAGAGCGACCTACGATGAGCGGCATGGGTATCAGGGACGAGGTTCGCGGCTTCCTCGCGTCTCGTCGCGCCCGGATATCCCCCGAACAGGCCGGCATCGCCGTGTCCCACGGCGTCCGCAAGCGCCGCGTACCCGGGCTGCGCCGCGAAGAGGTCGCCATGCTCGCAGGCGTCAGCGTCGACTACTACGTGCGCCTTGAGCGCGGCACGCTGACCGGGGTCTCGGACCACGTGCTCGACGCGGTCGCGAGAGCCCTGCAACTGGACGCCGCCGAGCACGCGCACCTTCGCGACCTCGTCCGCGCGGGAAGCATGAACAGCGCAGAACGGACACGCACCGTGACCTCCCGGGTTCGACCCGCACTCCAGCAGACGCTGGACGCGATCGCCACCCCGGCCTGGATCCGCAACGGCCGGTCGGACTTCCTCGCCGCCAACCATCTGGGCCGGGCCCTGTTCTCACCGATGCTGGAGACCATCGTCGGCACGCCGAACACGGCCCGGTTCGTGTTCCTCGACCAGCAAGCGCAGGACTTCTACGGGGACTGGGGAGCGATCGCCGCGGAGATGGTGGCCGTGCTGCGCGCCGAGGCCGGCAGGCGACCTCACGACAAGAAGCTCACCGACCTCGTCGGCGAGCTCGCCACCCGCAGCGACTACTTCCGCGCCCGCTGGGCCGCACACGACGTCCGCGAGTTCCGGGGCGGCCTCAAGACCCTTCACCACCCGGGCGTCGGCGCGCTGGAGCTGAGCTGGGAGTCGCTGCGCCTGCCGGCCGACGAGGGACTGACCATGTCCATCTACAGTGCCGAGCCTGGGTCGAAAACCGCTGAACGGCTCCAACTCCTCGGCAGCTGGGCCAGCACGCTCAGCGCCGCCGCTGGCAGCGGGGACAGAAGAAGGAACTGCGGTTCATGAACGGACGGCGGACGATCGCGGTGCCGCACCGGCGGCACGGCTCACCCTCCTGGCCGTAGGCGTCGAGTGAGCGGTCGAAGTGGCCCGACTCGCCGTTGACGTTGACGTACAGCGCGTCAAACGAGGTGCCGCCCTGGGCCAAGGCCTCGGCCATGACGTCGGTCGCGGTCCTGATCAGGGACACCGCCTGACGCGGGCCGAGTTCGTCGGAGGGGGTCTCGAAGTGGATCTTTGAGCGCCACAGCGTCTCGTCCGCGTAAATGTTGCCGATCCCGCTCACCAACCGTTGGTCGAGCAGCGCGCGCTTCACCGCGGTGCGCCGCGTCCGAAGCCGACGACCGACGTCCGCCGCCTCGAACGCGGGATCGAACGGGTCGAGCGCCACGTGACCGACAGGGCAGGCGCCCTGCCCCGGGCGCCAGTCCAGGCCGCCGAACATGCGCTGGTCGACGAAACGCAGCTCGGCTCCGTCGTCGAGGAGGAAGAGTGCGCGCGTGTGGGGCGGCAGCGGATCCCCGGGCGCGTTGATCCGGAACTGTCCGCTCATGCCCAGGTGGACGACCAGCGCGTCGTCGCCCAGCTCCAACCAGAGGTACTTGCCCCGACGGCGGACATGGTCGACGGTGCGGCCGGCGAGATCTCGGGCGAAGCCGTCGGGTCCGACGGCGTGGGTGCGGACCGGTCGCGGGTGCAGCACCCGGACGGCCTCGATGGTCCTGCCCTTCGCGTGGGTCTCGAGGCCGCGGCGCACGACCTCGACCTCGGGCAGCTCAGGCACCGCTGAGGTCCGCGACCGCGATCCTGGCGGCGATCTGCTCGGCGCGCTTCTTGCTCGGCGCCACGCCGGTGCCGCGAGGGCCGCCGTCGACGATGACGACAGCGGTGAACTCGCGCTGATGGTCAGGGCCGCGTCCGGTCACGTCGTAGCGCGGGGCGGGCCAGCCGTGTGCGGCGCAGAGCTCCTGCAGGACGGTCTTGTAGTCGGCGAAGTCGCCCGCCGCCGCAGAGGCGGCGATGAGCTCGTCGAACGTGCGGTGAATGAAGCGCGCGGAGGCATCCGGACCGGCCGAGATGTGGATGGCGCCGATGACGGCCTCCATGGTGTCGGCCAGGATCGAGGTCTTGCTTACGCCGTCGGTGCCGATCTCCCCCTTACCCAGCAGGAGGTGCTGGCCGAGCTCGAGGGAGCGCGCCACGTCCGCCAGTGCTACCGCGCTGACGACGCTGGCGCGCAGCTTCGCCAACTGCCCCTCCGCGAGCTCCGGGTAGGTACGGAAGATGTGTTCCGTCACCACGATCTGGAGCACCGCGTCGCCCAGGAACTCGAGACGCTCGTTGGAGACGTAGCCGGGATTCTCGTACGCGAAGCTGCGGTGAGTGAAAGACAACTCAAGGAGCTGGGCGTCGACCTCGACACCCAGCTCCTTCAGACGATTGATGAGCCTGCTCACCCGCGAGGCTCGCGGGGACGAACTCAGGCCTCGAGGACCTGGCGGCGCGCGCCGCGCGGACCGTACTGGCCGCAGCTCGGGCAGGCGGTGTGCTGCAGGTGCGGCTCACGGCAGGCGGGGTTGGCGCACACGACGGTGGGAACGACGGTCGTCTTCCACTGCGCACGGCGCGAACGGGTGTTGCTGCGCGACATCTTCCGCTTCGGAACGGCCACGATCTTCTCCTTATGTCTTGACTCAAGACTGTCTGTCAGTTGTTGGTGTCACCGGCCAGGCCGGAGAGCTTCGACCACCGGGGATCGACCTTCTCGCCGTGCCCATGCTCCGGGTCGAGGTTGCGGTTGAACCCGCAGTCCGGGCACAGGCCCAGACAATCTTCCTCGCACAGGGGCGTGAACGGCAACTCGAGCACCACGGCGTCCCGCAGGGCGTCCTCGATGTCGATCGCGTCGTCGACGACGACGCTCTCCTCCTCATCCACCTCGTTGCCGGGGTAGAAGTAGAGCTCCTGCAGGTCGAAGGACCCTTCGTCTTCGATGTCGTCCAGGCACCGGGCACACTGTCCGCGCAGCTGCACGAACGCCGTTCCCGAGGCCAGGACGCCCTCGGAGACCGACTGGAGAGTCAGATCGAGCTCCACGTCAGAGTCCTGCGGCACCCCGATCACTCCGATATCCAGGTCGGCCGGCGCCGGAATCGTCGTGGTGACCCGCTTGATAGCCCCGACCCGTCGTCCCAGCTCCTGCACCTCGAGCACGAGGGGCGAGCGGTGATCGGGGTGGTGCTGCACGGGTGACACGTCGGATTCCCTTCGCTAACCGTCCATGAACCTCGTCATGACCGACCGCCAACTCTACCTCAGCCCCCGACACGGGGCCAAAACGGCGGGCCACCCGTCGGGCGGCCAAACGAGCATGGTGCGAAGGAAGCTACCCCGTGTCCGCCGCGCGCTTGGCGTCGAGCGCCCACCGCACGTTCTCGGGCACATACGCGGAGATGTCGCCGCCGAGGCGGAACACCTGCCTGATGATCGTCGATGACAGCGACACGTGCTCCCTCGCCGCAGGCAGAAGGACGGTCTCGACGCCGCCCATGTCGGCGTTCATGTGCGCCTGCTGAAGCTCGAAGTCGAAGTCGGCACCGAAGCGCTGGCCCTTCACCACGGTCGTGATGCCGCGGTCGCGGCAGAAGTCGACCAGCAGCCCATCCAGCCCCTCGACGGTGATGCCGTCGAGGTCGGCCGTCGCCCCGCGGACGAGGCCCACCCGCTCGTCGAACGAGAAGAGGTAGTTCTTCGTCGAGTTGTTGCCGATCGCGACGACGACCTCACCGAACAGCGCGTGCGCGCGCCGCACGATGTCAAGATGGCCGACGGTGATCGGGTCGAAAGAGCCGGGGACAAGCACCCTCATGTCGCGCTCCTCTGCGGTAGGTATGACGCAGGGGCGCCGACCCGAAGGTCGACGCCCCTCTCGTCAGGCGGTGTGCCTCAGTTGCCGGCGAGCTTGTCGCGCAGGGCCTGCAGCGACTCGTCGGAAGCGAGCGAACCCTCGACCGGCGACTCGGTCACGTAACCGGTGCCAGCCTCGACGGCCGCATCGCGGTCCGCGGACTCCGCCGTCTCGACCTGGCGCTTGTGGGCCTCCCAGAGCGCGTGGGCCTGAGCGTACTGCTGCTCCCAGGCGGCGCGCTGCTCCTCGTAGCCTTCCTTCCACTCGTTGGTCTCCGGATCGAAGCCCTCGGGGTAGATGTAGTTGCCCTGGTCGTCGTAGGACGCCTGCATGCCGTAGAGCAGCGGATCGAAGTCGTCAGCGGCGACGTCGACACCCTCGTTGGCCTGCTTCAGCGACAGCGAGACGCGGCGACGCTCGAGGTCGATGTCGATGACCTTGACCATGCGGTCGTCGCCGACAGAAACAACCTGCTCCGGGATCTCGACGTGACGCTCGGCCAGCTCGGACACGTGGACCAGGCCCTCGATGCCCTCGCCGACGCGCACGAACGCGCCGAACGGAACCAGCTTGGTGACCTTGCCGGGCACGATCTGGCCGATCTGATGCAGGCGCGCGAACGTCTGCCACGGATCCTCCTGGGTGGCCTTCAGCGATAGGGAGACGCGCTCGCGGTCCATGTCCACCTCGAGCACCTCGACGGTGACGGGCATGCCGACCTCGACAACCTCGTTCGGGTGGTCGATGTGCTTCCAGGACAGCTCCGAGACGTGCACGAGGCCGTCGACGCCGCCAAGGTCGACGAAGGCGCCGAAGTTGACGATCGAGGACACGACGCCCTTGCGGATCTGGCCCTTCTGCAGCTGCGTGAGGAAGGTGTGGCGCACCTCGGACTGGGTCTGCTCCAGCCAGGCGCGGCGCGAAAGGACCACGTTGTTGCGGTTCTTGTCGAGCTCGATGATCTTGGCCTCGAGCTCCATGCCCACGTAGGGCTGGAGATCGCGGACGCGACGCATCTCGACGAGGGAGGCGGGAAGGAAGCCACGCAGACCGATGTCGACGATGAGGCCGCCCTTGACCACCTCGATGACCGAACCGGTGACGACGCCGTCTTCTTCCTTGACCTTCTCGATCGTGCCCCAGGCGC
This sequence comes from Tessaracoccus sp., assembly GCF_016714275.1. Classification (GTDB taxonomy): domain Bacteria; phylum Actinomycetota; class Actinomycetes; order Propionibacteriales; family Propionibacteriaceae; genus Arachnia. Next base: position 514,297 of record NZ_JADJNP010000002.1, read on the forward strand.
GCTCGTACTGAGCCCGCTTCTTGGAGAGGATCAGACGCCCTTCCTTGTCCTCCTTCTGCTGGACAAGGGCCTCGATCTCGTCGCCCACCTGGACGACGTCGAACGGATCGACATCGTGCTTGATGGACAGTTCCTTCGAGGGAATGACGCCTTCGGTCTTGTAACCGATGTCGAGCAGGACCTCGTCCCGGTCGACCTTGACGACGGTGCCGGACACGATGTCCCCGTCGTTGAAGTACTTGATGGTGGCGTCGACCGCGGCCAGGAAGGCCTCGGGAGTGCCAATGTCGTCGACTGCGACAGCCGACGCCTCAGTAGAGGAGGTCATGTAGTAGGGCTCCGATGGAATTTTGTCGTCGCACCTGGCCCAAATGAGCGCACTCCCCGCTCCGTCTGTGGGAGTACAGGCCACAGTGCCCGATCAGCGTACCCGCGGCCACCGATGGGGGTCAAACGCAGCCGGAGCGTCGGCGTCGGGAAGACCGCCCACCTAAGCTAGCCCCCGTGAGTCACGCTGCCACGCCACGCAAGAACCCGTACCTCCGCCCGCTCCTCCTGACGATCATCGCGCTGCTCTCCCTCGCCCTGATCGCCACCGGCGCCTGGCTGCTGTTCGGGCAGGGCTCACCGCCGCCCACGCCGTCGTCCCCGTCCGCCTCGCCATCCACGCCGACGCGCCGTCCCTCCCCCGTTCCGACCGAGACGCCGAGCGAGGGGAAGTGCACGACCGCGAAGAAGGAGTTCGTGCCCACCTCGTTCACCATGGACGGCTTCGACGACGAGTTCCCCGTCATGTCGCTGAACGTCGACGAGCACGGCAACATCGCCGCCCCGCCCAAGGACCTCCCCCACACCGCGTCGTGGTGGAACGCGGGCCCGAAGCCGGGCAGCGACGCGGGCAAGGCCGTGCTCAGCGTCCACACCTACCGCAATGGCGGCGCGCTCGGCAACGAGATGTACTCCGACGACGGCCCGACGCTGCAGCCGGGCGACATCATCCGGCTCGTGAGCGCCAAGGGCAAGGTCCAGTGCTACGAGTTCACCGGCGCAACCAAGATCTGGGTGAAGGACTACGACCCGGACTCCGACGTCATGGTCGACTTCCATGGCGACCCGCAGCTGCTGATCATCATCTGCTGGGACTTCAACAAGTCGACCGAGATCTGGGAGTCGCGGATCTTTTTCCACGGGGTCCCTGTGGCCTAGTGATGGCTTAGTGCGCCGCCGACTGCCAGGTGTCGCCGACGCCCACGGAGACGTCGAGCGAGACCGCGAGGTCGAAGGCGCCCGCCATGTGCCGCTTGACCAGATCGGTGACCGTCTCACGCTCCCCCGGGGCCAGCTCGAGGACGAGCTCGTCATGAACCTGGAGCAGGATGCGGCTCTTCGCGCCTGCCTCTGCCAAGGCGTCGGCCAGGCGGACCATGGCCACCTTTATCACGTCCGCTGCGGAGCCTTGGATGGGTGAGTTCAGCGCGGCCCGCTCCGCCATCTCGCGGCGCTGACGGTTCGTCGTCGTGAGGTCTGGCAGGTAGCGACGCCGGCCCAGCATCGTCTCGGTGTAGCCGCGACGGCGCGCCTCTTCGACGACGCCCGCGAGGTAGTCGCGCACGCCGCCAACGCGCGTGAAATAGGCGTCCATCAGCTCGCGCGCCTCGCCGACGCTGATCTTCAGCTGGTTCGAGAGCCCGAACGCGCTGAGCCCATAGGCCAGGCCGTAGTTCATCGCCTTGATCTTCGCGCGCATCTCGCCGGTGACTGCCTCGGGCTCGACGCCGAACACCAGCGAGGCGGTCTCGTTGTGGAAGTCGCGGCCGGAACCGAAAGCCTCGATCAGGCCGGCATCGCCGCTGGCGTGCGCCATGATCCGCATCTCGATCTGCGAGTAGTCGGCCGACATCAGCGCCTCGTACCCCTCGCCCGGGATGAACGCCGAGCGGATCTGCCTGCCCATCGACGTGCGGATGGGGATGTTCTGCAGGTTGGGGTCGGTCGACGACAGCCGCCCGGTCGCCGCGATCGTCTGCACATAGGTGGTGTGGATGCGTCCGCCCGGTGCGACGGCGGCGAGCAGCCCGTCGACGGTCTGGCGCAGGCGAATCGCGTCGCGGTGCGCCAGCAGGTGACCGAGGAACGGGTGCCCCGTCTTCTCGAAGAGCCCCTCCAGCGCCTCCGCGTCGGTGGTGTATCCGGACTTCGTCCTGCGCGTCTTCGGCATCCCCAGCTCGTCGAACAGCACGCCCTGGAGCTGCTTGGGCGAGCCGAGGTTCACCACGTGACCAAGGACGTCATAGGCGGCCTGCTGCGCAGCGGCGACGGAGGCGTCGAACTCGTCGCGCAGCGCGGTAAGGCGCGCGACATCGACGGCAACACCCACCTGCTCCATCCGGGCAAGGGTCCGCTGCAGCGGCAACTCGACCTCGGTCAGCAGGGCCGCGGCGTTGCGTTCGGCCAGCTGGCCCTCCAACGCCTCAGCCAGGTCGAAGACGGCGCGGGCGCGCAGCAGCGCGGCGTCGACACCCTCGTCGGCCTCCTCCTCGAAGGAGAACGCGGCCTGCGCCTCCTCGGCTGCCGACGGCGCGGCCACCAGATCGCGATGCAGGTAGCGCACGGAGAGGTCCGCCAGGTCGTAGGTGCGCTGGTCAGGCCGCAGCAGGTAGGCAGCCAACAGCGTGTCGCGCGCGACGCCGATGAGGTCCCACCCGCGCGCCCAGCAGGCCAGGGTCGGGCCCTTCGCGCCATGCACGGCCTTCTCGCGGGCCGGGTCCGCGAGCCAGGCAGCGAGCGCGGCGTCGGCCGTCGGCGTCAGGTCTGCGGTGTCGATGTAGGCGCCCGCGCCATCGGCAGCCGCGAGCGCTATGCCGGTCACGTCGCCCGTGCCGCTCCCCCAGTGCCCGACGAACTCGGCGGCGGTCAGCGCCCGTGCGTGCTCCGCGAGCCAGGAGGCCACCTGGTCTGCCTCCAGCCGCTCACCGGCCACCTCGAAGGCCTCAGAGGCGGCGGGCTCGGCAGGCGCCAGCTCCAGCAGCCGCTCGCGCAGCACGCGGAACTCAAGAGCGTCGAAGAGCGTATGCACGCGCTCGCGGTCCCAGTCCCGGCGCTCGGTCTCGCCGATGGAGAGGTCGAGGGTGAGGTCGCGCAGCAGCCGGTTCAGGCGCCGGTTGCGGACGACGTCGTCCAGGTGCGCCCGCAGCGACTCCCCCGCCTTACCCGGCACCTGCTCGGCGCGGGCCACGATGTTGTCGAGCCCGTCGAACTGAGTCAGCCACTTCGCCGCGGTCTTCGGCCCCACGCCAGGCACCCCGGGAAGGTTGTCGCTGCTCTCGCCCACGAGCGCCGCCAACTCCGGGTAGCGCGCAGGCGGCACGAGGTACCTCTCCTCAACGGCCTCCGGGGTCATGCGCGCAAGGTCCGAGACGCCCTTGCGAGGGTAGAGCACTGTGACGCGGTCGTCGACGAACTGCAGCGCGTCGCGGTCCCCCGTGACGATGAACACCTCGTAGCCCTGCTCCTCCGCCTGTGCGGACAGCGTGCCGATGATGTCGTCGGCCTCGTAGCCGGGCAGCTCGACGTGCACGATCTTCAGCGCGTCAAGCACCTCCTTGATCAGGTTCACCTGCCCCTTGAACTCCTCCGGCGACGTCGAGCGGTTCGCCTTGTACGCGGGGTACTGCTCGGTGCGGAAGGACTCGCGGGAGACGTCGAACGCGACGGCGAGGTGCGTCGGCCGCTCGTCGCGCAGCACGTTGATCAGCATCGACGTGAAGCCGAACACCGCGTTGGTGTGCTGCCCTGTGCTGGTGGCGAAGTTGTCCACCGGAAGCGCGAAGAACGCGCGGTACGCCACCGAGTGGCCATCGATCAACAGCAGCTTGCCCGCGTCATTCACGCGGCCGAGCCTACCCAATGTGACCGACACCGGGATGTGGCAGAGTGCCGACCATGAACAGCGTTCCCGCCTGGGCCCAGGACATCCTCTCCCCGCTCGACAGGAAGCTCGGCCTCCTGATGACCGAGCTCACTCCCGAGCGCGTCGTCGGATCGATCCCGGTCGACGGCAACCAGCAGCCGTTCGGCCTGCTCCACGGCGGCGCGTCCGGCGTGTTGGTGGAGACGCTGGCGTCCATGGGCGCGATGGCCCACGGCTACCCGGAAAGGGCCGGCGTCGGCGTCGACCTGAACGTCACCCACGTGCGCGCGGTGCGTTCTGGCCGCGTGACGGGCACGGCGACCGCCATCCACTTGGGCCGCAGCATCGCGACCTATCAGGTGGAGTTGGTCGACGACGAGGGCCGTACGACGGCGATAGGCCGCCTGACGTGTCACATGATCACACTGCCAGACGGCCCGGTCGCGTAGCTGGACTACCTCTTCTTGTGGGAGATGACGCCCTCGGCGACGTCGCGCATCGACTTGCGCATGTCCATGGCCGTCTTCTGAATCCAGCGGAAGGCCTCGGGCTCGGTGAGGCCGAGGTCCTGCTGCAGGATGCCCTTGGCCTGGTCGATGATTTTGCGTGACTCGAGGCGGTCCTCCAGGTTGGCGAGTTCCTCCTCGATGGCGGTGATCTCCTGGAACCGGCCCATCGCGATCTCGATGGCGGGAACGACGTCGGACGCGCCGAACGGCTTGACGACGTACGCCATGGCGCCGGCGTCGCGGGCACGTTCTACGAGGTCGCGCTGCGAGAAGGCGGTCAGCATCACGATGGGCGCGATGCGCTCTTCCGCGATGATCTCGGCGGCGCTGATGCCGTCCATCTTCGGCATCTTGACGTCCATGATGACCAGGTCGGGCTCCAGCTCTCGGGCGAGCTTCACGGCCTCTTCCCCATCCCCTGCTTCGCCGACGACGTGATATCCCTCCTCAGTGAGGAGTTCGACGAGATCGAGGCGGATGAGCGCCTCATCTTCGGCTACAAGGACAGTTGGCTTCTTCTTCATATCTTCCGGCACTTCCCACACACCCAAAGGCATGTCTACTGGTCAACCAAGCTGGATCCTACCCGCTGATGAGGCGTGCCCGCTCGCGCAATCAAATTGTGCTCACAAGGATCCGTGGAACCGGCCGCGGGTGTGCTTCATTCCGCTGTTGCCACTAGACTGGTGCGTCGCAGTGGGAAATGACCGATCGGTGGTTTCCCGGCCCAGCCCGGGTGGCGGAATGGTATACGCGGACGGCTCAAACCCGTCTGGCCGAAAGGCCGTAGGGGTTCAAATCCCCTTCCGGGTACGATCGATTGAGCCGTGAGCACGAGCGCTTGCGCTCGGTGCCGAGGCGATTGAAGATCGTTGAGGTGTGCGAGCGCAACGAGGAAGGCCGAGCGCCATCGAGCTTGCTCGTATGGCCGAGGCCGACGAAGTTATTGAAGCACGAACACTCGGGCGCTTCGCGCCCGAATACGTAGGAATACGAGAAGGCGGGGCCTCTCCTGGTGGAGAGGCCCCGCCTTTTACCGTGTTACTGGTCCTCGCCCAGGTCCTTGACCTTGTGGACGCGGAGGTTGTTGGTCTTGCCCGGCACGCCCATCGGGGAGCCGCTGACGATCACCATGCGCTCGCCAGCCTCGATCATGCGGCGCTCGCGCAAGATCATATCGACGACCTTCACCATGTCCTCCTGCGTGTCGAACTCAGGAGTGAGCAGCGTGTCGACGCCCCAGCTGAGGGTCATGGTCTGGCGCGTGGACTTCTCCGGAGAGAAGACCAGCATCGGAATGGGGGAACGCAGGCGCGACAGGCGACGGCCCGTGTCCCCGGACTTGGTGAACGCCACCAGATAACGGGCGCCGATGCGCTCGGCGACCTCCGCGGCCACCTTGGCGAGCACGCCGCCGGTGGTGTGGGGGTCCCAGTCGATGATGTTGATCTGCTCGTGGCCCTCGCGCTCGGTCTTCTCGACGATGCGCGCCATGGTGGCGACGGTCTCGACCGGGAACTCGCCGATCGAGGTCTCGCCCGAGAGCATGACCGCATCGGTGCCGTCGAGGATCGCGTTGGCGACGTCGGAGGCCTCCGCGCGAGTCGGGCGCGGGTTGCTGATCATGGACTCAAGCATCTGCGTTGCCACGATCACCGGCTTGGCCCACTTACGGGCCGCGCGGATGATGCGCTTCTGAACCAGCGGAACCTCCTCAAGCGGAAGCTCGACGCCGAGGTCACCGCGGGCCACCATGAAGGCGTCGAACGCGTCGATGATCTCCTGCAGGTTCGCGAGCGCCTGCGGCTTCTCGATCTTGGCGATCACAGGAAGGCGACGACCCTCCTCGTCCATGATCTCGTGGACCCGCTTGATGTCGTCCGCGCTGCGGACGAACGAGAGGGCGACCATGTCGATGTCCTGATGCAGGATCCAGCGCAGGTCCGCCTCGTCCTTTGCCGACACCGCGGGCACCGAGACAGCGACGCCGGGCAGGTTGATGCCCTTGTTGTTCGAGACCGTGCCCGCGACGGTGACCTCGCAGATCACATCGGTCTCGGTGACCTCGACGGCGCGCATGCCGACGTTGCCGTCGTCGATCAGGATCTGGTCGCCGATCTTCACGTCGCCGGGGAGACCCTTGTAGGTTGTCGAGCAACGCTGGGCGTCGCCGAGGATATCGTCGGTGGTGACGATGAAGGTGTCGCCAACCTCGAGGTGCGGCTTGAGGCCGTCCGCGAACCGGCCGAGGCGGATCTTGGGGCCTTGAAGGTCGGCGAGGACGCCGATCGTCTTACCGGTGAGATGTGCGGCCTCGCGCACGTTCTTCAGTCTTGAGGCATGGTCCGAGTAGTCGCCGTGGCTCATGTTGAGTCGGGCCACGTTCATGCCCGCGTTCAGGAGTTCGACCAGGCGGTCGACCGACTCGGCAGAAGGACCGAGGGTACAAACAATCTTTGCTCTACGCACGACGCAAACCCTACCGGACCGATGGCGTATCGCGACACAGGGTCGCGGCAATGACCTCAGTTCTGACGGACGAGATCGAGGGCCTGAGAGAGGTCTTCGGGGTAGTCGGAGGCGAACTGCACGTACTCCCCCCGCGTCGGATGAACAAAGCCGAGTTCGACGGCGTGTAGCCACTGACGATCGAGACCGAGCCGCACGGCCAACCGGAGATCGCAGCCGTAGAGCGGATCGCCGGCCAGCGGGTGACCGATGGCCGCGAGGTGCACGCGGATCTGGTGGGTGCGACCGGTCTCGAGGTTCACCTCGAGCAACGTCGCCGCCCGGTGCGCCTCCAGCGTCGCGTAGTGCGTGACGGAGCGGCGCCCACCCTCGATGATGGCCATCTTCCATTCGGCGCTGGGATGTCGTCCGATGGGCGCGTCGATGGTGCCCTGGAACGGGTCGGGGTGGCCCTGTGCGAGGGCGTGGTAGATCTTGTCGACGCGCCGGTCACGGAAGGCCTGCTTCAGGACGCTGTAGGCGAGCTCGGACTTGGCGACCACCATCAACCCGCTCGTGCCGACGTCGAGCCGCTGGACAACGCCTTGCCGCTCGGCAGCTCCCGACGTCGAGACCTGGACGCCGGCGGCGGCGAGGTGCTCGGTCACCGAGGGCCCCTCCCAGCCGAGGCTGGGGTGGGCGGCGACCCCTGCGGGCTTGTCGACGACCACGATGTCGCGGTCCTCGTACGCGAGCTGAACGCCGTCGGCGATCCGCGCCGTCGGCACAGGCGTCGTGGGGCGCGGCGCCTCGATCAGTTCGAGCAGCTCGCCGCCGGCGACGCGCTGCGAACCCTTGGCGACGACGGCTCCTCCGAGCTCCACGCCGCCGGCCTCGATCAGCTCGTGGATCCGTGACCGGCTGTGGCCGGTCACGCGCGCGGCGGCCGCGTCCACGCGCTCACCGGCGAGCGCGTCAGGGATCAGGAAGACGCTCATGCAGACGCTGCGGCCTCGCTTCGCCTGTCGCCGAAGAAGCTGAACGCGACGAGCGCGACGGCCGCGAAGGTGATGAACATGTCTGCCACGTTGAAGATCGCGAAGCCGCGCAACTGGAACATGTCGACCACATGCCCGTGCAGGGCCGCGGGCGGCTGGAAGATGCGATCGACGAGATTGCCTGTTATCCCCGCCAGCAGCATGCCGAGGACGACGCCATGCCAGGGGCGGGTGATCCGCGGCAGCGCGTAGAACAGGCAGCCGAGCGTGGCGACGATGGCGAAGATGCTGAACACGATGGTCGCGCCCGATCCCATCCCGAAGGCGGCGCCGGGGTTGCGGATGAGGTTCAGCTGGAGCAGATCACCGACGAGCGGTACGGGGACGCCCGTCTCGAGGAAGGTGACGGAGGCGAGCTTGACGAGCTGATCCAGCGCGAGGCCGAACAGGCCGATCCCGAGCGCGAGCAGCCGGATCCCCGTCCGGCTCCCGGTCAGCGTCGTTCCTCGCGCTGCTTGCAGGTCACGCAGAGGGTCGCGCGCGGGAACACCTGGAGCCGGCCCTTGCCGATGGGCTTCCCACAGACCTCGCACAGGCCGTACTCCCCGCTGTCGAACAGGTGGATCGCGAGGCGCAACTGTTCGGCCATCTCGCGGACGTTGGCCATCAGCGAGACCTCCTGGTCGCGCTCGAAGTTGCTGGATCCGACGTCGGCGGGGTCGCGCCCCGCGCCGTCAGAGCCGCCCTTCAGCAGCGACTCGAGCTCCGCCTCCGTTGCCGCGATGCGGCGCTCGACGCGCTCCATCTCCTCCTGGAGTTCAGCGCGCTGCTCCGCGACCTCTTCAGGGGTCCACGGCTCCTCACCCTCTAGAACCGGGAGCACCCGGTCGGGGAGGTCGGCGGCTTTCTTTGACGTCGGCACAGCGCTGCCCTTTCTCGGCGAGAAGATGTCTGGGAGAGGGTACACCAAAGGAAGCACTGATCAAGGCTTTCTCCGGCGAGGACGTGCTGGGCGGGATGCCCCGCCGCTCCTCGACCGCATTGCCGTACTGGACGTCCGGCACAAGATGGAGGAGCGGCGGGGCGCCCGATCCAGTGCGCCGCAGCTCGCAAGAATGATTGATCAGTGGTTCCTACGGGAGGGCAACGCAAGGGGCCGACGCCAGGTTGGCGTCGACCCCTTGCGAGTTACCCGATTGTGCGGCGATTACTCACCGTTGGCGAGCGCGTCGAGGCGCGGGGTCTCCGACTCCGGCTGAGCGAGCTCCGGAACATCGGCCGGCTGCGGCTGCGAGTCGTTGAGCGCGTTCAGGAGGTTCTGCAGCGTGCCGCCCAGGTTCTCGCGGTACGAGGACTCGAACGAACGCAGCGCGTCCACCTTCGTGACCAGCTCGCCCTGTTCCCGCTCGAGATCGGAGAAGAGTTCACTGCGGCGGGTGGTGGTCTCCGCATCGACGGCGACCGCGCGGGCCTGCGCGTCGTTGGTGACCTGCTCCGCGTTAACGCGAGCCTCCGACTCGATGCGGTCGGCCTTGGTGCGCGCATCGGTCTTGATCTCGGTGGCGCGCTGATCGGCCTCCGCGATCTTGCGCTGCGCCTCGGCCTGGGCCTCATTGACGAGCGTGGTCGCCTGGTCCGTCGCCATCTGCAGCAGGCGGGTCACGGCCGGCGCCGCGTCCTCGCTCGCGGTAACGACGAGGTGCTCGGAGCCACCGGCCACAGAGGTCACCTGCTCGGAGCGCAGCTTGTCGTAGTCATTGCGGACCTGCTCGAGCTTCGTGCTCAGCTGCTCGTTCTGCGCGGTCAGTTCGCTGATCTGGCGATCGGCGGCGGCCTGCGCGGCCGAGGCGCTGTCGCCCTGGGAGATGGACTCGGTGAGGGTGCGCACCTCCGCGCGCAGCCGCTCGATCTCCTCGTCCTTTGCCTGGAGGGCGGCCGCATCTGCGCCGTCCGACTCAGCCACCTCCTGGATGCCGGCCGCGCCAACCGCCTCCACTTCGCGGCGCAGGCGCTCGCGCTCCTTCTCGAACTCGTCGAACGTCAGCTCGACCTTGTCAATGAAGGTGTCGACGTCGCCAACCTGATAGCCGACCTCGCCTCGCCGCGTCATGCGGAAGCGGATCTGCCGGACCTCATCGAGCGTCAAGCTCATGTGTGCTCCAAGAATCGTCGAAGGTATAAACCTGGCCCCGGGGAACCGGGGTGGATGTCAGGCTAGCCTAGCTGCGCCGGGCGTGCCAGAACGAGGGCGGGCATCAACTCTGGTTGAAGAACCCACCCGAAGCGATGCGCTCCTTGTCCTCCGGGCCGACCACGAGGTTGTGCGGGCAGAGGAGGAAGACCTTGCTCGAGACGCGCTCGATGTTGCCGCGAAGACCGAAGATCAGGCCCGCCGCGAAGTCGACGAGGCGCTTGTCCTCGCCGTCCTCCATGTCCGAGAGGTTCATGATCACCGGGATGCCGTCGCGGAAGTTCTCCCCGATCACCCTTGCCTCGTTGTAAGAGCGCGGACGAACGCTGACGATGCGGCTCAGGTCGGCCACTTCCTTGCTCACCGGCGTCAACGACGGGGACTTCCTGGTCGGTAGTTGCGACACCTTGGTGACCTCCTGGCTCGGCTCATCGACGTAGACCTCATTGGTGGCCTCCTCATCGTCGATAGGGTCCTCGGTCTGATAGCGCCCATCCTCGACCAGGCCCATCCATGCGGCAATCTTGCGAACGCCCACGGTGCCTCCTTCACGTCCTAGTAGTGGTGACAGGCTATCGCGGCGCACGCTCAGCGCACGCCGCGACGCACCGACCAAATCACTTCATGAAGTCAGGGACATCCAGCTCGTCGTCGTCCTCCACCTCAACCGGGCGGCTGAAGCCGGGACGCTGCCCGGGCATCGGGCTGGCCTGGGGCGGCGCGGAGCTCGCCACGGGAGCCGCGACGGCCGGGCGCTGCTGCGCAGGACGCTGCTCGACGGGGCGGCTGACCCGCTTCTGGGGCTGGCCGCCGTCGAAGCCGGCAGCGATGACGGTGACGCGCACCTCGTCGCCGAGGGCGTCGTCGATGACCGTACCGAAGATGATGTTGGCCTCGTCGTGCGCGGCCTCCTCGATGAGCTGAGCCGCGGCCGAGACCTCGAAGAGGCCCAGGTCGGAGCCGCCGGCGATCGAGAGCAGGACGCCGTGGGCGCCGTCGATGCTGGCCTCCAGCAGCGGCGAGGAGACCGCCATCTCGGCGGCGGCCCGGGCGCGGTCCTCGCCGCGGGCGGAGCCGATGCCCATGAGGGCGGAACCGGCCTGGCTCATGATCGACTTCACGTCCGCGAAGTCGAGGTTGATCAGGCCGGGGGTGGTGATCAGGTCGGTGATGCCGGAGACGCCCTGCATGAGCACCTGGTCGGCCTGCTTGAAGGCGTCGAGGATGGCGACCTGGTGGTCGGTCATCTGCAGCAGCTTGTCGTTGGGGATGACGATCAGGGTGTCGACCTCTTCGCGCAGCGACTCGATTCCAGACTCGGCCTGCGTGGAGCGGCGGCGGCCCTCGAACGAGAAGGGGCGGGTGACCACACCGATGGTCAGCGCGCCGAGCGAACGGGCGATCTTCGCGACGATCGGAGCGCCACCGGTGCCGGTACCGCCGCCCTCGCCTGCGGTGACGAAGACCATGTCGGCGCCGCGCAAGGCCTCCTCGATCTCGTCCGAGTGGTCCTCGGCGGCCTGGCGGCCCTTGCCAGGGTCGGCGCCGGCGCCGAGGCCGCGGGTCAGCTCACGGCCGATGTCGAGCTTGACGTCAGCGTCGCTCATCAGCAGCGCCTGCGCATCGGTGTTGACGGCGATGAACTCCACTCCGCGGAGTCCTGCCTCGATCATGCGGTTGACGGCGTTGACGCCGCCGCCGCCGACGCCGACGACCTTTATCACCGCGAGATAGTTCTGAGATGCGCTAGCCATGGGGTGAAGGTTAGGTGAGCCCTCAACGCGTCGTCCAACGAGGCGGCGAATTCGGCCCCGATTCACCTCAAGCGTTACTTCAGGGTTTGCGGTCGAGGGTTGAGGGTCAGAGTTCAGCCGCGCGTGGTGGGCGTACGCGGGGAGGACACGTCGTAGACCCGCGCCTCCTGCGTCAGCAGCGCGGCCAGCACCTCGGCCTTCAGTGCCGATTCCGACGCGTCGCCCCACGTGACGGAGCGGCCGTCGGTGAGCGCAAGGGAGATCTGGTCGACGCCCGCGGCGCGGAGCTGGACCACCTCCTTGGCGACGCCCTTCGGCAGCGAGGTGGCGACGGTGGCGATGTCGCGCAACAGCCGCTCGTCGGCGCGCGGCGCCTCCGCCTGGATCACGTTCTTGCTCGGCTTCTTCGAGTGGTGGAACACGACCCCTTCTGCATCGATCCACTCGATCTCTCCCGCGTTGCGTCGCTGGAAGGCGACCGTCCGCTCCGTGATCGCGATCTCGACGGTGTCGGGCAGGCCGACGCCGACCTTCGCGTCCTTGACCGGGGGAAGGGCCCGCACGCGCGCCTCGATGCCCGCCAGGTCCTGGCGGGCGAGCGGCACGTCCAGTTGCACAGCCGCGGCCGTGCGGACGTCGTCGGCATCGAGCAGGTCGGTGCCGGTTACGACGACCTGGCGCGCGGCGAAGGCCGGCGAGAAGAAGACGAGGTAGCCGACGAGGAGGGCGGCGACGAGTACCCCGCCCGCGATCCCCCAGACGAGGAGGCGACGCCGACGCTCGGCTTTACGCTTGTCCTGCAGCGCCTTCGCGAAGGCGCCCGGGGGAAGCGGCTGCGTCACGACTGCGCGGCCTCGGGGCGCTCCTTGAGGAGGGCCGCGAGGAGCGGGCCGACGATCGTGACGTCGCCGCAGCCGAGCGTGATGATGAGGTCGCCGGGGCGGGCGATCTCGTTCAGTGCGGCGGGAAGGTCGTACTTCTCGACGACGTAGACGACCTCCTTCGCGCCGTGCGCCAGCGCGGTGTCGACGACCAGCTGCCCCGTCACGCCGGGGATGGGGTCCTCGCGGGCGCCGCAGACGTCGTTGATGACGGCGATGTCGGCGAGCGTCATCACCTCGCCGAACTCGTCGGCGAAGTCGAGCGTGCGGGAGTAGAGGTGCGGCTGGAAGCAGGCGATCAGCCGACCGTCGAGACCCGTCTCCTGGTTGCCCGCGGTTGTCGCCCGGCGCGCGGCGGTCAGCGCGGCGCGGATCTCCGTCGGGTGGTGCGCGTAATCGTCGTAGACGCGGATGCCCGCGGTGTCCGTGATCAGCTGGAACCGGCGGAGCGTCCCCTGGAAGCGGCCGAGCGCCGTCACGGCCTCGTCGTGGCGGAGGCCGAGCAGGCGGCCGACGGCGTAGGCGGCCGAGGCGTTGGCGAGGTTGTGGTTGCCGGGGACCTGCAGGACGATCCGGCCCGACTCGTCGCCGTACGTGATGGTCGCGGCGACGCCAAGGCCGTGGGCGACGACGTCGGTGATCCGCACGTCCGCATCCTCGGACTCGCCGTAGCGGATGATGTGGCGCGCCTCGCCGACGAGCTGATCGGCGAGTGCCCGCGACCCGGGATCGTCGACGTTGATCACGACGTGGCGCACCTTCGGCCGCGTCGCGAACGCGCGGAACCCGTCGGCGTAGGCCTCGGGGGTCCCCCAGTTCACGAGATGGTCGGCCTCGACGTTGGTGATGACGGCGATCTGGGTGGGGTACTGCAGGAAGGAGGCGTCTGACTCGTCGGCCTCGACGACGAACGCGTCGCCCACGCCGATCGCGGAGCTGACCCCGCTTGTGGACAGCGCCCCGCCAATGACGTAGCTGGGATCCCTGCCCGCCTCTGCCAGCATCACGGCCGTCATCGCGGTCGTGGTGGTCTTGCCGTGGGTACCGGCGACCGACACCGCACGCTTGCCCTGCATGAGCGCCGCGAGGGCGGCCGAGCGGTGCCAGATCCGCAGGCCGCGGCGGCGGGCCTCGACCAGCTCGACGTTGTCCGCGCGGATGGCGGAAGAGATCACGACGGTGCGCGCGTCGCCCACCTGGGAGGCGTCATGCCCGACGAAGGTCTTCACCCCGACGCGCTCCAGGGAACGCAGCGACGTCGAGTCCGATTGGTCCGAGCCGCTCGTCGGCACGCCGAGTTCGGCGTAGAGCCGGGCGACGCCGCTCATGCCGGAGCCTCCGGCCGCGATGAAATGCACCGGGCCGACCTCCGTGGCGGGGACGACCTCGATGGGGGTGAGGAGCATCAGTTGCCTTTCCTTCGGGCCGCGTCAAGGACGGCGCGGGCCATGCGCTCGGCCGCGTCCGAGGGGTAGATCCCCCGGCACGTCTGCGCCATGTGGGCGAGGCGCTCGCGGTCCGCGAACGCCTCGGTGACCAGCGAAGCCAGTCTATCGGGGGTGAGCTCCGCGTCCTCGACGAGCCAGCCTCCCCCGGCCTCGACGAGCCCCGCGGCGTTCCTCCCCTGCTCCCCGTTGCCCCAGGGCAGCGGGACGAAGATCACGGGAAGGCCGCTGACGGAGGTCTCCATGACGGTGCCAGCGCCGGCGCGGCCCAGCATGAGGTCCGCCGCCGCGTAGGCGACGGCCATGTTGGACACGAAGGCAACGGGCACGTAGCGCGCGCCCGAGGCGTGCTCGACGACGACATGCTCCTCGCGCAAGTTCTTCGGGCCGAGCACGTGCAGGATCTGGATGCCGGCGGCGAGGATCCGGGCGCGGGCGCCGTCGACGGCGGTGTTGATGCTGACCGCGCCCTGCGAGCCACCGCTGACCAGGAGGGTCGGGCGATCGGGGTCGAGGCCGAACTCCGCGCGCGCCTCCGTCTGCGTCACCGTCGGGTGCGTGATGGCGCTGCTCATCGGCATGCCGACGAGGGTTCCCTTGCGCATGACGGTCTCCGGGAACGTGGTGCCGACGAAGTGGGCCCACCGCGCGCCGACCTTGTTCGCGATGCCGGGCAGCTTGTTCGCCTCGTGGACCACGACGGGGATGCCGGACAGCCGCGCGGCGATGTAGGCGGGCAGCGACACGTAGCCGCCGACGCCCACCAGCACGTCTGCCCCTGCCTGCTTCAGGACGCGGCGCGCCTGACGCACAGCCCGCGTCAGGGTGTAGGGCAGCTTCACGAGGTCGATGTTGACGCTGCGCGGCAGCGGGACCGGGTCGATAAGGGCGAGCTCGAGGCCGGCCGCCGGGATCACGGTGGTCTCCAAGCCCTTGGCCGTCCCGATGGCGAGCAGCCGGACGTCGGCCATGGTCTCGAGCGCCTTTGCGGTGGCGATAAGGGGCGACGTGTGTCCGGCGGTTCCGCCGCCGGCCAACACGATGCTGGTGGCGCTCACAGGGTCAGTCCTCCTTGGAGGCGGCCATGACGCTCGTCATGCGCGGCCGTGATGTCTTCTTGCGCGAGGCCAGGTAGGCGCGCGCGGTGGGCGTGTCCCTGGCCAATGCCAGCAGAACCCCGGTGGCCATGAGGGAGGCGATCAGCGCCGACCCGCCGTACGACATGAAGGGCAGCGGGACGCCGAGCACCGGCAGCAGGTGCATCACGACCATGATGTTGATCACGGCCTGCACCAGGAACCAGCCGGTGATGCCGGCGGCGACCACCCTGTTGAACATCTTGTCCGAGCGGAGCGCCACCTCGAGGCCCGCCCAGCCGAGCAGCGCGAACAGCCCGATCACCAGCAGGACGCCGAACAGCCCGAGCTCCTCGCCGATGACGGCGAAGATGTAGTCGGTGTGGGCACCGGTCTTGAGTCCGCCCCACTTCTGCTTGCTCGCGCCGAGGCCCGCCCCCCACCAGCCGCCGGAGGCCAGCGCGTACAGCGCAGCCATGGGCTGGCTGGAGAGGTCCGTGTTCGACTGCGGGTCGAGGAAGATCGAGATGCGGCTCATCCGGTTGCCCGAGCCGTAGACGAGCATGCCGACGAGCGCCAGCGCCGCGAGGCCCAACGGCGCGAGTACCCGCAGCGGGTACCCGACGAACCACATGATCAGCACGAGGATCAAGCCGAGGATCAGGCCGGTGCCGAGGTCCTTGCCTGCGAGGACGAGGGCGACGATGAGCCCTCCGAACGGCACCAGTGGCACAACCAGCTGCCACGGCTCGTGCATCCTGCCTCGCTTGAGGTGGAAGACGGTCCCGCACCAGACGATGAGCGCGAGCTTCGCGAACTCCGACGGCTGGATCTGCAGCGGTCCGATCCCGAGCCAGTTACGGTTGCCGCCGACGTCCACGCCCAGTGGCGTCAGCACCAGGGCGAGCAGAACGACGGCGACGCCCCATGCGACCCACCCCATGCGGCGGAGCACGTCCGGCGGCAGCAGCGCCAGCGCGACCGCGCCGACGAGCCCGACGGCGAAGGCGCCCGCCTGCTTGCCGAGATAGTAGAAGTCGCTGACGCCGCGAGAGGCGGCGATCACCGACGACGACGAGAGAACCATGAGCAGCCCGAGGCCGCTGAGCACCGCGACGGACGCAGCGATGAGGTAGAAGGGGGCCATCGGAGAGGCGGCGAGCGCCCGCACCTGCTGCCAGGTGGTGGCGCGCGCCGGGGCCGCAGCGTTCGTCGCCATCGGGTCTCCTCCTACCTCAGGTACCGCTCCACCGCCTCGGCGAAGCGCTCGCCGCGGGCCGCATAGCTGTCGAACATGTCCAAGCTGGCGCAGCCCGGGGAGAGCAGCACGGTGTCGCCGGGCTTGGCCATCGCCCCGGCAAGGGCGACGACCTCGTCCATCACGTCAGTGTGAGGGTTGTCGCACACGTGGGTGGGGACCTCGGGCGCGTGTCGGGCGAGCGTGTCGGCGATCAGCTGCCGGTCGACCCCGATCACAACGGCGCCGCGCATCCGGTCGCGGTAACGGACGACGAGGTCATCGAAGGTCGTGCCCTTCGCCTGGCCGCCCGCGATCCACACGAACGACGGGTAGGCGCTCATGGCGGAGTTCGCGGCGTGCGGGTTGGTGGCCTTCGAGTCGTCGACCCAGGCGACGCCGTCGGCCTCTGCGATCCGCTGGATCCTGTGCCCAGCGAGGTTCAGGTTCCGCAGCCCCTGCGCGACGGCCTGCGGCCGCACGCCGACGCTGCGGGCGAGCGCGGCGGCCGCCGTTGCATTGGCGATGTTGTGCGGGGCGTAGGGCTGCACGTCCGACACCTTCGCGAGTTCGAGCGCGGAGGTCTGCCGTTGGGCGACGAACGCACGGTCGACGATGAGATCGTCGACGACGCCGATCATCGACACGGCGGGGATCCCTGTGGTGAACCCGATGGCGCGCGCCCCCTCCGCGACCTCCGCCTCCTCGACCATCCGCTCGGTCGCGATCTCCTCCGCGTTGTACACGCAGGAGTGAGTCACGCCGTGGTAGATCTTCGCCTTGTCCGCGGTGTAGCGGTCCATGCCGTCGTCGCCCTCGTACCACTCGAGGTGATCCTCGTGCAGGTTGAGCACGACCGCCGAGTGCAGGGGGACGTCGTTCATCCAGTGCAGCTGGAAGCTGGAGAGCTCGACCGCGAACGCGTCATACTCCACATCGTCCAGGATCGCCTCGACGATGGGGCGGCCGATGTTTCCGACGGCGGTGGCTTTGCGTCCGTCGGCGATCAGCATGGACTCCAGCATCTGCGTGGTGGTTGTCTTGCCGTTGGTGCCCGTGATGCCGAGCCACGGGATGACGCGGTCGGGCTGCATCATGCGCCATGCCAGCTCGGTCTCGCCCCACACGGGAACGCCCTCGGCGCGTGCCTGACGCAGTAGCGGCGCGCTCGGGCGCCATCCCGGAGAGGTGACGACGAGGTCCGTGTCGGGGGGCAGCTGTGCCGTCGCGCCCTTCCCGAGCCGCACGGTGACGTCGAGCGTCTCCAGCAGCAGCGCCTTGTCCGCGAAGCCGTCGGACTCGTCGAGCACCGTCACCTTCGCGCCGAGCGACATCAGGCCGTCGGCCGCGGCGAAGCCGGAGACCCCGAGGCCGGCGACGACGACGGAGGCCTCCTGCCAGTTCGACAGGCGGGTTGCCGTGGGGATCCAGTCGAGGGTCACTGCCCCACCACCCACTGCGCGTAGAAGATGCCCATGCCGAGCGCGACGCACAGGCCGCAGATGATCCAGAACCTGATCACGACCGTCACCTCTTCCCAGCCCTTGAGCTCGAAGTGGTGGTGGATGGGCGACATCTTGAAGATGCGCTTGCCCTTCGTTGCCTTGAAGTAGCTGACCTGCAGCGCGACCGAGCCGACCTCGATCACGAAGAGCAGGCCGAGGATCACGAGCAGCAGCTCGGTGCGGGTCATGATGGAGAGACCCGCCAGCGCGGCGCCGATGGCCATGGAGCCTGTGTCGCCCATGAAGATCTTGGCCGGCTTGGCGTTCCACCAGAGGAAGCCGAAGCAGGCACCGGCGAACGCGATCGCGACCATGGCGAGGTCGTTGGGGTCGCGGACCTCGTAGCAGCGCGGGCCCGCGGTCGACGCGCGGCCGCACCATTGGTTGAACTGCCAGATGTTGACCAGCGTGTACGCCGCGAAGACCAGCGTCGCGCTGCCCGCGGCGAGGCCGTCGAGGCCGTCGGTGAGGTTGACCGCGTTCGACCAGGCGGCGATCAGGAAGACGATCACGGGCACGGCGATCAGCAGCGGAAGGGTCAGCCAGGGGATGTCGCGCAGGAAGGAGATGGCGGGCGAGGCCGGGGTCACGCCCCTGTGGTCAGGGAAGTGCAGCGCCGCGAGCGCGAACGCCGCGCCGATGCCTGCCTGGCCGATCAGCTTGCCGCGCGGGGTGAGTCCGAGGCTGCGCTCCTTGGAGATCTTGGCCCAGTCGTCAAGGAAGCCGAGGAAGCCCATGCCGACCGCGAGGCCAAGGAGCAACATGCCGGAGAGGCTGGGCGCCTGCCACCGCACGAGGTGGACGACGGCATACGCGGCCACCACCGCGCCGACGATGACGAGCCCGCCCATCGTGGGCGTGCCGCGCTTGACGTAGTGCGCCGTCGGCCCGTCCTCGCGGATGAACTGTCCGTACTCTCTCCGGGTCAGGAACCGGATCAGCAGGGGCGTCCCGATCAGCGCGAAAACCAGCGAGAGCCCGCCGCTCAGCAGGATGTTGATCACGAGGCTCCTCCTTCCTGGGCGATCAGCTCAGCCGCCACCTTCTCTAGCCCGACGCCGCGGGATCCCTTCACGAGGACCACGTCGCCGGGCCTAAGCGTAAGCGAGGCGGCGACCGTCTCCCTGGCGGCCACGCGGGCGGAAACCCCACCCGCCGCGGCACCCGCGGCCACGTCTCCTGCGAACCCTCCGACCGCGATCACCTCGGCGACGCCGGCCTTCGCGGCACGACGGCCGAGGTCGCGGTGCAGCTCCGCGGCCTCGGGACCCAGCTCGAGCATGTCGCCCAGCACGGCACACGCACGGGCCTCGGGATGCGTCTCACGGGACGTCGCTGACAGTCGTGCGAGGGTGTCGAGCGCGACGGCCATCGAGTCGGGGTTCGCGTTGTAGGCGTCGTTGAGGATCAACACACCATCGGCGCGGGTCTCCAGTTCCATCCGCCATCGCGAGCGCGGGCCCGCGGCGGAGAGCGCCGCCGCGACGTCGTCGAGGTCGAGGCCGGCGGCGAGGGCCGTGGCAGCCGCGGCGAGCGCATTGGAGACCTGATGGCGCCCGATGACGCCAAGGGTGACCTGCGCGACGCGCTCGGCTGCGCCGTCGTCGGCAACCAGCGTGAAGGAGGCGCGGGCACGCGCATCGAGGGCGACGTCCCGAGCCGTGACGCGCAGCGCACCCGCAGCGAGCGGGCCGCCCGTTCCGACAGGCGGCACCTCACGCTCGCCGAACCACGCGATCCTTGCCTGCGTCGCGGCGGCCATGGCGGCCACGAGCGGGTCGTCGGCGTTGAGCACGGCCCAACCGTCAGAGGAGAGGCCTGAGACGATCTCGCTCTTGGCCAGCGCTGTCGCCTCCATGCCGCCGAACTCGCCGACATGCGCGCGGCCCACGTTCAGGCAGACGCCGATGTCGAGGCCGACGAGCGACGTCAGCCACGCGATGTGACCGATCCCGCGGGCGCCCATCTCGGAGACCAGGTACCGCGTGTCGCGCGTGACGCGGCAGGCCGTCAGCGGGACGCCGATCTCGTTGTTCTGCGAACCCACGGGAGCCACCGTCGGACCGGCCGCCTCGAACACCTGAGCCATGAGGTCCTTCGTGCTCGTCTTTCCGGAGCTCCCCGTAACCCCGATGCTCACCGTGCCGCGCGCCCGGGCGCGGCGGACGACGCCACGGGCGAGCCAGCTCAGCGCCTCGACGGAGTCGACGGCGAGAATGTGGGGGACGTCCGCCTCCGTGAGGGCCATGCCGATCACGCCGGCCGCGCCATTCGCGACGGCGGCGGGCGCGAAGGCGTGACCGTCGACCCGCTCCCCCGGCAGCGCGACGAACAGCGACCCGGGGGTCGCTGCGCGGCTGTCGATCACCACGTCCGGGCCGATCGGGGCGTCCGCGCCGACCAACTCCACCGCGGCGGGCTGCATCAGTTCGACCAGCTCAGCCATCGTGCTCGGATCCACCGCGCGCTCCTTCCTCCTGCAGCCGCCGCCACGCGGCGACGGCCTCCTCCACATCGTCGAACGGCGCGGTGTGATCGCTGAGGATCTGGCCGCGCTCATGTCCCTTGCCGAGAATGGCGACGACGCCTCCTGCCGGCGCGCTCCGCAGCGCCGCCTCGATGGCGGCCCTCCGTCCCGGAACCTCGACGACCGCGGCTCCCGCCACGACGCGGGCCCCGGCGAGCACCTGGGCCCGGATCGTGGCCGGATCCTCGGAGCGGGGGTTGTCGTCGGTGATCACGGTCAGCGCGCTGCGCGCAGCCGCGGCCTCGCCCATCTCCGGTCGCTTCGCCTGGTCGCGGTCCCCGCCGCAGCCCAGCACCGTGACCACGGGTCCGACGGCCGACAGGGAGTCCAGCGCGGCGTCAACGGCTTGAGGGGTGTGCGCGAAGTCGACGACGACCACCGGCGCGCCGGGCCCGAGGTCGACGCGCTGCATGCGCCCCGGGACCTGCGCGGCTGCCAGCCCGCGCAGCGCGTCGTCGGGCGCAACGCCCACGGCCTCGAGCATCGCGAAGGCAACAGCCGCGTCGATCATGTTGTACCTGCCGGGCAGGGCGAGCGCGAGCGCGAACTCCTCGCCGCCGCGGCGAAGCGTCGCGGCGCCGCCGAGGGGGGCGACGTCGCGGTAGTCGCGGAGCACGTAGTCGGCGTCGTGCGTGCCCACCGTCACGACGCTGCTCATGCCGTGCTCCCCCGTGCGCTGCGCGAGTTCGCGGCCACGCGGGTCGTCGGTCCAGAACACGCTGACCGCCGCGCGTCCCGGCTCGAAGAGCCGGGCCTTCGCCGCGAAGTAGTCGTCGAGGTCGCGGTGGAAGTCGAGGTGGTCGCGGCCCAGGTTGAGGAACGCCGCGACGTCGAAGGCGATGCCGTCGACCCGGGAGAGCGCGAGAGCGTGCGAGCTGACCTCGAGCAGCGCCGCGTCGGCGCCCCGTTGGACGAAGACCCCCAGCAGCGCCTGAAGGTCCGGTGACTCGGGTGTCGTCACCGTTCCGCGGGCCGACACAAGCTCCTCGGCCCCCAACCGGAACCCGATGGTGCCGATGGTGCCCGCCACCCGTCCCGCGGCGGCGAGGCCCGCCTGCAGGAGGGCGACGGTGGTGGTCTTGCCGTTGGTACCCGTCACGGCCATTGTCGTGAGCTGAGCGGCGGGCTCGCCGAAAAGGCGCGCCGACACCAGCGCCATCGCCGCGCGCGCGTCCTCCGCCCCGACGACCGGTGCGCCCGGGTCGTCGCCCAGGATGCGGCGGCCCTCGTCGTCGGTCAGGATGGCGGCGGCCCCTGCCTCGACGGCGGAGGCCGCGAACCGCGCGCCGTGCGCCCTTGCGCCAGGGAGCGCCACGTAGAGCCAGCCGTGCTCGACCGCCCGGGAGTCCAGCGTGATCCCGACGACGAGCGTCCTCGAACCCGTATCGCCCGTCAGCCCCAGACCGGAGACGAGGGCAGACAGCGGGACCGGCGGGACGCCTGCCGGACGGAGGGCGCTCACCATCAGTCCTCGTAGGTGCGCGGCAGGTCGGGGGCCTCTTCGGTCGACGGCGCCGCGTTGTAGCGCGGCAGCGCCATCGAGAGGATGTTGTTGACCACGGGGAGCGCCAGCTGGCTGCCGAGGTTGCCGTTCTTCGGCTGGTCGAGCATCACGTAGACGACGAGCTGCGGGTCCTCGACGGGCGCTACGCCGACGAACGAGGCGGTGTAGCCGTTGTAGCACTTGCACTTGGAGTCGTAGCGCTGCGCGGTGCCGGACTTGCCCGCGGTGCGGTAGCCAGGAATCTTGCGCTTCTCGTTCAGCGTGATCACCGACTCCATCATCTCGAGGACGGCGGCCGAGGCCTCCTCGGAGACGACGCGGTGGCTGGCCGGGGTCGGCAGCTCGACCGGCGTGCCGTCGGCGGACGTCGCCGACTTGAGGATGCTCGGCTGGTGGTAGACGCCGCCGTTGACGACGGCCGCGACGGCGGCGGTCATCTGCACGGCGTTGACGCTGAGGCCCTGGCCGAACGACACCTGGTCGCGCGTGTAGTCCGGCATGTCCTTCGCGGGCAGGCGGCCCGCGGTCTCGCCCGGCAGGCCGACGCCGGTCTTGGCGCCCAGCCCGAACGAGGCCAGGTAACCGCGCAGCGTCGCCTTGTCCATCTGACGGGCCAGCATGATGGTGCCGATGTTCGACGACTGCGCCACGACGCCGCGCGCCGTCAGCTTGATCGTGCCGTGCGAGAAGGAGTCCTTCACGAGACGTCCGCCTGAGGGGATGCTCGGCGGCACCTTGACCCGGGTGTCGGGTTCGACGAGGCCCTTGTCGGCGAGCGCCGCCATGGTCAGCACCTTCTGCACGGACCCCGGCTCGTACGCCTGCGTGACCGCGCGGTTGCCGCGGTCGGCCTCCTTCGCCGCCCCAGGGTTGGAGGCGTCGAAGCTCGGCCCGTTGGCCAGCGCGAGGATCTCGCCGTTCTTCGGATTCATCACCACCGCGATGCCCGTCTTCGCGCCCGAGGTGCGCAGGCCGTCGGCCAGGGCCTGCTCGGTGATCCAGTTGAGGTCCGAGTCGATGGTCAGCGTGTACGCGACGCCGTCTACCGCCGGCGTCATGATGTTGGTGCCCAGCGGGATGCGGCCGTACGTCGAAGAGTCGAAGACCGTCTTCCCCGGGGTGCCGGTCAGCGTGTCATCGAGCGCGTACTCAAGGCCGCTCAGGCCCTTGTCGTCGTGGCCGACGAAGCCGATCACATTGGAGGCGACCGTGCGGTTCGGGTAGACCCGGATGGGATCCGACTCGCCGTAGACGCCGTACCAGGGACGCTTGCCGTCGCCGTCGATGCCCAGCTTCATATCGGCCTGGATGGCGCTGAACGTGGCCGCGGGCACCTTGCGGGCCACGACCTTGTAGCGCGTGTCCGGCGTCTCGATGGCCTTGAGGTAGTCCTCGCGCTTGCCTGCAAGGTGCTTGACGAGGATGTCGGCGACCGCGTCCTTGGCGACGTCGATCTCCTGCTGCTTCTTCGGGCCGATCGGATAGCGCTTGTCCGCGCCGTTGGTGCGCACCTGCTCCGGGTCGATGGAGACGATCATCGCGGGCTCCGTCGTTGCCAGCACGACGCCGTTGCGGTCAGAGATCGTGCCGCGGTTCGCGGGGAGCTCCCTCGTCGACTGCATCTTGGTCGCCGCCTCGGAGGCGTACGCGCTGGCGTCGAGGCCCTGCAGCTGCACGGCGCGCAGGCAGGTCCCGAGCAGCACGAGTCCGATGATCACCATGAAGACCCGGATCCGGACGGCCGAACGGCCGACGGGAAGACGAACCGTCCGCTTGTACCGACGGGGCGCAGCCATTCGGCTCCCGCTCACGGGACGTCCTGGCGGTTGGGCTCGACGACGATCGTGTTGGGTGCCGGGGCCAGCGGCTTCCCTCGGAGGAACTGCAACTCGGCGCCGGTCACCTTCGTCGGCACGCCGGTGACCGTGCCGTCGCCCAGGTTGATGAACGCGGGATACGGGTTGGGGGCCATGCCCAGCTCGCTGGCGCGCAGCGCGAGTGCGTTGGCGCTGGAAACGCGCTGCAGTTGCGAGGTGAGCGCAGCGCTCTGGTAGCTGAGCTGGGTCGCCTCCCTGCGCAGTGCGCTGAGGTCGCGCGATTGCGCCCCGACGAGCGTCGTGACGAGCATGACGACGCCGAGGCCTGCCACGACGAGCGCGACGACGATGCCCACGAAGCCGAGCGTCGAGACGGTCGCCGTCGGCGCCTGGACGAGCCGCAGCCGAGGCGTGGCCGCCCGCTCCTGGACGATGGCCTCTGCGCTCATGCTGCCTCCCTCACTCGTTCCGCCACCCGGAGCCGCGCGGATGCGGCGCGGGGGTTGCGAGAAATCTCTTCTTCGTCCGGCCGCTCCGCCCCGCGGGTGAGCAGCCGAAGCTCGGCCTTCAGGTTCTCCGGCACGACCGGAAGGTTCCGCGGGGCACGGTCAGCGGCACCGGCCGCGAACGTGCGCTTGACCAGGCGGTCTTCCAGCGAGTGGTAGCTGAGCACGGCCATGCGGCCGCCGACGGCGAGCGCAGAGACGGCCGCGGGCAGCGCGCCCTCAAGTGCGGCCAGCTCGCGGTTGACCTCGATCCGCAGCGCCTGGAACGTGCGCTTGGCCGGGTGTCCGCCCGTGTGCCGCGCGGCCGCGGGAATGGCGCCGGAGATGACCTCGACGAGGCGCGCCGATGTCGTGAAAGGAGCGTGCTCGCGCTCCGCGACGACGGCTCGGGCGATGCGATCCGAGAACCGCTCCTCGCCGTACCAGGAGAGAACCTGGGAGATCTCCTTGGCCGATGCGCTGTTCAGGAAGTCAGCCGCCGTCGGGCCGGCGGACTGGTTCATCCGCATGTCGAGGGGCGCGTCGACGCGGTAGGCGAACCCTCGCTCCGCGCGGTCGATCTGCAGGGACGAGAGCCCGAGGTCGAGCAGGATCGCCTGGACCGCCGCGATGCCGAGGTCGGCGAGTACGTCGGGCAGCTCGTCGTAGACGGCGTGCACCAGCGTCGCGCGGTCGGCGAGCTCCCCCAGTCGCTCGCGCGCCACCTCGTGCGCGTCCGGGTCGCGGTCGATGCCGACGAGGCGGGCCTCGGGGCAGGCCTCGAGGATCGCGCGCGCGTGACCGGCAAGGCCAAGGGTGCCGTCGACGTAGACCGCGCCGGGACGCTGCAGCGCGGGGCGCAACAGATCGACGATCCGGTCACGCATGACCGGATCGTGCACATCCGCGAACGCTGACATCTGCCGGTTCCCGCCCCTTCGATCGCAACTTCCACTTACTTGTTCCCCACCCGGAGGTTCCCTTCCGGTCCCGGGCCCTGGCCCCGGGGAAGGGGGGTCAGGAGCGGTCCGGCCGGGAGCCACCCGGTGGGGAGCTAGAGCCCGCCTGCGGCGAACTCGTCGTCCATCTCCGAGAAGCCGGCCTCGCTGGCCTCGGAGTACTTCTGCCACGCCTCGGCGTCCCAGATCTCTGCGCGGTCACCCGCCCCGATCACGACGACGTCGCGGTCGAGCCCGGCATACGAGCGCAAGTGCGGGGGGATGGTCACCCGGCCCTGCCGGTCCGGAACCTCGTCGCTGGCCCCGGCCATGAGCATGCGCTGGTAGTCGCGGACCTGCTTGACGGTGCTGGGGGCGCTGAGGAGGGTTGCCATCTTCTGTTCGAAGGCCACCCGAGGGTAGACGGCGAGCGCCCGTTCCTGCGTCCTTGTGACGACGAGACCAGCCTCGAGGGCATCGCGGAACTTGGCGGGCAGGATGAGGCGGCCCTTGTCATCGAGCTTCGGGAAGTACGTCCCCAGAAACACCGCGGCCACCCCCTTTCCTCCATTTGGTCACCACTTTGCTCCACTATCCGCCACTTTAGCCCACTTTGCTCCCCCCGCCACCCTTTTCCGCACTCTGTGCAGCATCCCCGCACGTCCGTGCCGCCCCGACGAACTCCGCGCCCGCGGCGGGACTCGGTACTCTTGGGAGCGCCGCGCGCCCGACCCGAGGAGTCCCCTGTGATCCAGAACCCGCTGCCCTCGCTCCCCGAGGTCGCAGACCTCGCCGCAGCCGTCGTCGCGGAGATGGGAAAGG
Organism: Tessaracoccus sp.; assembly: GCF_016714275.1. GTDB lineage: Bacteria > Actinomycetota > Actinomycetes > Propionibacteriales > Propionibacteriaceae > Arachnia. Next base: position 540,344 of record NZ_JADJNP010000002.1, read on the forward strand.
TCATCGAGGGCAAGGCCGATCAGCTGCGCATCGCGGTCACCGTGCTGCTCGCCGAGGGACACCTGCTGATCGAGGACGTTCCCGGCGTCGGCAAGACCCAGCTCGCGAAGGCCCTCGCCCGTTCCATCTCCGGAAACGTCAAGCGCATCCAGTTCACCCCGGATCTCCTGCCCAGCGACGTGACCGGCGTGTCCGTCTTCAACCAGTCGACCCGCGAGTTCGAGTTCAAGCAGGGCGGGATCTTCGCCAACATCGTCGTCGGCGACGAGATCAACCGAGCCTCCCCCAAGACGCAGTCGGCCCTCCTTGAGGCCATGGCGGAGGGACAGGTCTCCGCGGACGGGCACACCTATCACCTTGCGAGCCCATTCATGGTGATCGCGACACAGAACCCCATCGAGATGGAGGGCACCTACCCGCTGCCCGAGGCCCAGCGCGACCGCTTCATGGCCCGCGTCACCATGGGGTATCCCGCCCGCCAGTCCGAGATCGCCATGCTGACGAGCCACGGAGCGGGCGACCAACTCGCGACCGTGCGGCCGGTGACCGACGTCGACACCGTCGCCGCCGCCATCCGCGCCATCCGCGCCGTCTACGTCGCGCCCGTCATCAACGACTACATCGTCTCCATCGTCGACGCCACGCGACACCACCCCGAACTGCGGCTGGGCGCGAGCCCCCGCGCAAGCCTTCACCTGATGCGCGCCGCGCGGGCCGCGGCCGCCCTTGCCGGGCGCGACTATGTGATCCCTGAGGACGTCAGCGCTCTTGCGGGCATCGTGCTCGCGCACCGCATCCTGCCGACGGTGGAGGCCCAGGTCGCGCGCCGCGATCCCGGCACCATCATCGCGTCGGCGCTGGGGGCCATCCCCATTCCGGAGCGGAGGTAGCCCGTGCGGCGGAGGATTCGGCTGACCGGCCGGGGCTTCACGCTGCTCGCCCTCGGACTGATGGCCTCGGTCGCCGCCGCCATCCTCGGCGAGCGCAGCTTGCTGTGGATCACGGGGGTACTCGTGCTGCTCCCCCTGCTCGCGCTGGCGCACCTGATGCTCGCACCGCCGCGAGTGTCGGCGCGAAGGGCAGCGGACCCGCCTCTTCTTCCGCTCGGCGAGACCGCTCGCGTCGTCGTCGAGCTGACCAACGAGTCGCCCGCGCAGCCCGCCGCGCTCCGATTCACCGACAAGGCGCCCGCGCCGCTCGGCGGTGGTGCCCAGTTCACGATCGCGCGCGGCTTCGGGCGATGGTCCCAGGCCGTCGGATACCGCGTGACGCCTACCCAGCGGGGACGGTTCGACGTCGGCCCGCTGACGGCGCGCGCCACCGACGCCCTCGCGCTGGCCCAGGTGTCCTTCACAGGCGCCGGCGCCCCCACCCAGCTGCGGGTGACTCCCCGCGTGTGGGCGCTCGACGGCCTCGCCGGCGGCGCGGGTCTCGGCGCGGCGGGCGACGCGACACCACAGCGGATCGGGCACGCCGGCAGCGACGACGTGCTGGTGCGCGAGCATCGCCACGGCGACGACATCCGCCGCGTGCACTGGAAGATGACGGCCAAGCAGGACGAGTTGATGGTCCGCCTCGAAGAGCATCCCTGGGACCCGTCCAGCACGCTGATCCTCGACAACCGCCTCTCCGCGCACATCGGAACGGGCGCGAACGGCTCGCTGGAGTGGGCCGTTTCCGCCGTGGCTTCGGTGGCGTCGCTGCTCTGCTCCGAGGGGAGCAGGCTGGCGATCATCGCCACCTCCGGACCGGTCTGCGACCCCGGACACACGCGCGGCGAGGCCGCACGGATGCTCGTCCTCGAAGCCCTGACCGACCTTCCCGCGTCGGGCAGGACCTGGCTGGGATCCGCCGTCGACGACGCAGAACTCCTCGCCTCGGCCGCCGCGATCGTGGCCGCGACCGGGCTGCTGAGCACCCGCGACGCTGCTGCGCTCGTGGCTGCCGGCGCCCGCGCCCGCAGCCGGGTGGCCCTCGTTCCGGATGCAGATGCCTGGGACGCGCCGTCGCCGGAGCATGCGTCGGCCTGCTCGCTCCTGCGCAACAGCGGGTGGACGGTCCAGCCGTACGCGCCGGGCAGTCCCATTCCCGACGTGTGGCGGGGGGTTGCCAGATGAGGTCATTCGCGCACCTGGCCGTCGGGCTCGCCGTCGGCCTCTCCCTCATCCCCCTGAGTCTCCTCGTCGAGGACCCCGCGGCCCCCGCCCGGCTCCTCATCCTGCTCGGCGTGGCCGCGACGCTCGGCGCGGCCCTCGCGGCGCTCGGGGTTTCCCGGCTCCTCGTGCTCCTCGCCCAGGCGGCTGGGCTGGCCGGCGTCCTCTATTGGGAGGGCCTCGGGCTCATGGGAACCGGCCATCAAGCCGGCTTCACCTGGCTGGTCACCGACGGCATGGCCGCCATCCGCACGGGAGCCGCACCGGTCGCAGGCACCCCTGGCCTCACCTGGCTCGTCCTCGTCCTCGCGGCCGTCCTCACGATCGCCGCCGAGGTCCTTGCGAACGCCCTTGAGCAGCCGGCCTGGACGATCGTGCCGCTCGTCGTCACGTTCGGCACCGCCAGCCTGCTGATCCGCCCGGACCTGCCCTGGCTGCACGCCCTCCCCGTCGTGGCCGGCTACGTGCTCGTCCTGCTCGCGGCGACACCGGTCGGGCGCGACGCCGCGGGAAGGCTGTCGCGGCGGCGCCAGTTCCAGGCCTCACGAGCCGTGACCGGCCTCGCGATGGGCGGACTGGCAGCGGTGCTGGCGTTCGTGCTCGCGCTCGCGGTCCCCATCGGCGACCCGCGGACATGGGGCGACGAGGGTCCGGACGGTCCCATCCAGCTGGGCGACCCGACGGTGCAGCTCGACCGCGACCTCCGCCGACCGGCCGACTCGAAGGTGCTCACCTACACGTCCAGCGACGGCCGGCCGCTGTACCTGCGCACCGTCGCGCTGCCGTTGCTGACCACCGGCGGCGCGAAGCTCGTCCCCATGGAGCTGCACCGCTCCGGGCTCGACCGGGCGCACGACTTCCCGGGCGAGCGTGTGGAGACGACCGTCACGATGTCGGCGTCGTCCGAGTACCTCCCCGCGCCCTTCGCGCCCACCGAGGTGCGTGCGGAGGGCACGTGGAGCTACGACTTGCAGACCCTCAGCATCGTCGCAACAGGCAAGGACCGCGCCAACCAGACAATCGGCCTCGACTACCGGGTGGTCTCCAACGTCCCGTCCGCGACGCGCGCGACCATCGCGGCGGCGGGCGCCGGGTCCGGGGCCGACCCGATGACCGTCGAGGTCCCCGACGGCCTCGACGAACGGGTCCGACAGCTCACCGCGGAGGTCACCGCCGAGACAACCACCGCGGGTGAGGCCGCGTTGGAGATTCAGCGCTTCCTGCGCTCCGAGGCCTTCGACTACTCCTTCTCCGCGCCGGCCTCCACGGGCATGGATGCGCTCAGCGCGTTCCTGCTCGACAGCCGCAAGGGATACTGCATCCACTTTGCGGGAGCGATGGTCACCATGGCCCGGATCGAGGGCATCCCGGCGCGGATGGCGATCGGGTTCACACCCGGCGATCTCCAGGACGACGGCAGCTACGAGGTCACGGCGCACGATGCGCACTCCTGGCCCGAGTTGTACCTCGACGGCCTCGGCTGGGTGCCTTTCGAGCCGACGCCCGCCTATGCAGGTAACCCGGCGGTCACGGACCCGGCCGGTCCTCGGCCGACCGACACGCCGTCGGCCACGCCCAGCGCCACCCCGACCGGCGAGCCCTCCGAGCAGCCCACAGCGGCCCCCACGCTCACCCCTACGGCGCCGACGACCCCGACGCCGGGCGGCGCGACCGACAGTGGGACGCCGCTCGGCTGGCTCCTCCCGCTCCTGCTGTTGCTCGCGCTGTGCGCGGCCCCCGCTGTCCTTCGCGTACTGCTGCGCAGGTCCCGGCTCCGGCACGGGCAACCGGCGGACGCGGCGGCCGACGCCGCGTGGCGGGAGGTGCGCGCCCTGTTCGCCGACTACCGCCTGACCTGGCCCGACGGCTCGCCGGGACCGGCCGCCGCCGCCGCCGCACCCTCGCTCCCTGCCCAGGGCGCGGCCGCTCTCGGCGCCGTCGCCGACACGGTGGAGCGCAGCCGCTACGCCCGCGACGAGACGGGCACGGCGCAGGTCGCCGCGCAGGTGAAGGCCCTCCGCGTGGCGGTCGACAGGGCCGCGGAACCGAGGACCCGTTTGCTTGCCCGCGTGCTTCCCCTATCGTTGCTCTCCCGGGTGGTTCCGGGTATTGCCGTCCGGCATAGAATGTCTGGTAAGTGAAGGGAGAAGCCATGGCGCTTTCTGAGCAGGAACGCAAGCTGCTCGAGCAGCTTGAGGCGTCCCTGATGGCAGAGGACCCCAAGCTGGCGGACACGCTGAGCGGCAACGCCGAGTTGCGCATCCATCGTCGCCGCGCCGCGCTGGCGGGGTTGGGCTTCGTCGTCGGCATCGCCGTCCTGCTGGGCGGCGTGCAGTTCCACCCGGCCGTCAGCGTCGTCGGCTTCCTTCTGATGCTCGGTGCCGCGTTGATCGGCATCAGCTCTTGGCGCCGCGCTGGCGACGATGACTCGGACGTCGGGCGGAGCCGTCCCACCCCTCCGCGCCCCACCACGGACCACGCGAGCGACTTCATGGAGCGCCTCGAGGAGCGCTGGCGTCGCCGTCAAGAGGGCGGGGACAAGGGCTGACCGGAGCCCTGACCGTATGGTGATCGTCCGCGGGGCGACGCTGTCCGCGATGGCGGCGGCCGCCCGTCTTTCGCGCCTGGGCCACGACGTGACCCTCGTCACGGAGGGCGAGACTCTCGGTGACGGCTGTTCCGACGACGGTCCCCTCCTCCTCCCCGCCGCTTGGCGGGACCTTTTCAAGAAGTCCGGCGCGCACCTGGTGACCGCGCTCAACGCCGAGGGTCTTGAACTGGTGTCCGCGCCGCCCGCCGAGCATCCCCTCCCCGACGGCACGACCTTCGCGTTGCCCTCCGAGCGCGGCGCCCAGTACCACGCCGTCGCCGCTGCGTTCGGAGCGGACGAGGCCGCCCGGTGGCGCGACCTCATCGACGACCTCGACGAGGTCTGGGCCGCGTTCCGCCGCCACGCCTTGGAGGGCACCGCGCCCGTCGAAACGGCGCCACAGCGGTCCGCGCTGTGGCTGGACCGGACCGTCGGCGAGATCGCCGACCGGCTGCGCGGACCGCTCGCCACGCGCGTGCTGGCGCTCGTTGAGGTTCCCGAAGCGCCGGCTCTGCTCGCGCTGCCGCTGTCGGTGGAACGAACGTTCGGCCGCTGGCAACTGACCGACGCGGAGGGAAAGCCCCAGCCATCGACACGCCTTGTCGGGCTGCTGGCCGAGCGCCTCGCCGAGCGCGGAGTCCGGATCGTCGACCAAGCCGAGAGCGCCGTCGACATCGACGCGGTTCCACCCGCGGGATGGCGTGCCCGCACCGCGTCGGCGGAGGACTGGCTGGGGCGGGTGCCCATCGTCGGAGCCGACGGCGTGCTGAGGGCATCGGGTGCTTCCCCCGCGGGTCCGGCGCCCTGGGCTCAGCTCGGCAGCGCCGCGCTGGCCGTCTACGCGCTGCACGAACGCCTCACCGGCGAGGACCCGCGCCCCACCAACAAGGAGTTCACGCTCCCGCGGCTGCCCCGAGGCTAGTCCGCCGGCCGCCGACGAAGCCTGCGCCAGAGGACGAGCCCAGCCACGACCGCCACCGCGCCGACGACCGCGAGATCCGGCACGCCGTCGGCGACACCGCGGAGCCACCCCTCGACCTTGGCCTGGGCAGAAGCATCGAGCAGTCCGCCCAGCGACGCCGTCGCATCCGAGACGAGGAATAGCACGCCGATGGCGATGAAGAGGGCGCCGGAGACGACCTGGAACCACGTGGTAGTGAAGGGGCCGACAGCGAGATGTCGCGGCCGAGCTCGCTCACCCGGCTTCAAGCGGTCCCACAGCCACGCGAGCACGAGCAACGGCACCACCATGCCCGCAGCGAAGACGGCAAGCAGGACCGCGCCGTAGCCAGGGCTACCGCCAACCGCGGCGACGGTCAGCACTGCTCCGAGCAGCGGCCCGGTGCAGGCACCGGCAAGGCCGTAGGTGACGCCGAGCAGCACGGCGCCGACGGCGGTGCGCGGGTCTCCGCGGCGCTCGACCCCAGGCACACGGAACGGCGCACCGAGCGCCTGAACGACCCCGAAGACGATCAAGATCAGGCCGCCGACGAGGGCGAGGGCTTCGCGATGCACCGTCACGAGCGAGCCGAGCGCGCCAGCGCCCAGCCCGAGCGGCACGAGGGCCACCAGCAGCCCCACATAGAAGAGGCCTGTGCGGCCGAGCAGCCTCCGCCGGTCGTCGCCGAACGCGTAAGCGAAGAAAGCGGGCAGCAGCAACGCGGCGCACGGGCTGAGAATGGCCGCCATGCCGCCGAGGAACGCCCCTCCGTAGCCGATCAGCATCAGGAATGCAGAGCGGCCTGCTCGGCGATGATCTGCTGGAACACCTTGAGCGGCTGCGCGCCGGCCACGAACTCGGTGCCGATCACGAACGCCGGCGTGCTGGAAAGGCCGAGTTGCTGCGCCTCCGCGGTGTCGGCCTTGACGGCTGCGGCGTGCGTGGGGTCGGCCCAGTCCTTCGTGAACTGATCGAGGTCGAGGCCGAGGTCGGTGACGATGCCATAGACGAGATCGTCGGGGATGTCCGGGTGCCCCTGGTTCGGCAGCGCGGCGAACAACGCGTGCTGGAACGCGAAATAGGCGCTCTGCTCGCCGGCGGCGCGGGCGGCGGTCGCGGCCTTGATCGACTCGTCTCCGAAGATCGCGAGGTCGCGGAACTCGACCCGCAAGGTCCCGTCGTCGATCAGGGGCTGGAGACCGGGAAGGGTCTCCTCCGCCCAGACCGAGCAGTAGGGGCACCGGTAGTCGGCCCACTCCGTCAGCACGACGGGGGCGTCGACGTCGCCTTTAGCCAGCGGATCGCTCGCCTCCCTGCGCGGCAGCGAGAGCAGGAACTCGGTGCGCGCAGCTTCCGCTTCGGGGTCCGCGGTCGATGTCGCGGGCGTGGATGCCGACGGCGCGGGCGCAGGCGCCGACGACCCGGCCTTCTGGGCCGCCTGTTGCTGCGAGAGGACAGCGAGCAGCGCCACGATGACCACGGCCATCGCCACCACCAGCCACTTCGTCGCGTCCATCCGGGAGGCCTGCTTCTCGGTCATGTGTCCTCACTCTGCCGTATGCCCCCACGGGTACCAAACCGGGGTCGAAAGAGCACCTTCCTGTGCGTTCGGCGACTAGAGGTTCCGCGGGTAGGTGGTGCCGTAGCGAGGACGTACTGGATGGATGACCTGGCAAGGCGAAGAACGAAACTGCCATTGGGCATGCCAGTGAGTTCGACAACGAAGCCAGGTCGCCATCCAGTGCGCCGCAGTAGGTGCCAGCTATCCGCGGGACCTCTGAGGGGCTAAACTTGATCGTCCGTCTGAAAACCGGGGGAACCGCAACCTTGACTACTTCGCGCTCCGAACAAGCCCGTGAGATCGCGCTGGAACAGGCCCACGTCGACCGCGTATACCTCTTCCTCGGCAGTGCGACGGCCAGCGCCAAGCAGCTCGCCCAGCAGGGGCGCGAGATCTTTCTCTCGGACCGCACCGACTTCCTCCGCGAGGAGGACAGCACCGCGCTGTTCGAGCGCGACGCGTTCGCCTACCAGGCCGCGCGCCGCCTGGCCACGCTCGACGCGGAACACGAGGGCCTCGTCTTCGGACGGATCGACCTGGCCGACCTGGAGACTCGCTACATCGGTCGCATCGGCGTACGCGACAACGAATACGAGCCGCTGGTGATCGACTGGCGCGCCCCCGCCGCCGAGCCGTTCTACCGCGCCACCCCCGCTACGCCCATGGACGTGGTCCGACGGCGCGTGCTGCGGTGCCGCGACGACAAGGTGATCGGCCTCGAAGACGATCTGCTCGACTCCACGGTCCCCACGGACCTCCCGATCGTCGGCGAGGGTGCACTCATGGCGTCGCTCAGCCGCGCGCGCGGCCGCACGATGCGCGACATCGTCGCCACCATCCAGGCCGAGCAGGACGAGGCCATCCGCGCGCCGTACCAGGGCGTGACGATCATCTCCGGCGGTCCGGGCACCGGCAAGACCGTCGTCGCGCTGCACCGCGCCGCGTACCTGCTCTACACGAACCGGGCGCGGCTGGAGAAGGGCGGCGTGCTCGTCGTCGGGCCGTCGTCGGTGTTCATGAACTACATCGAACGCGTGCTGCCGAGCCTCGGCGAGGACTCCGTGGCCCTGAAGGCGATCGGCGCGGTCGCCGGCGACGTGCTCGGCCTCACCAGCGAGCGGATCGACGAGGCCGCCGCGGCCACGGTCAAGGGGTCGCTCGGCATGCTGCGCGTGCTGCGGCGCCTCGTCCGCACCCCGCTGAGCGACGGCCCCGCGACCCGGCGCGTGCGCGTCACGGTCAAGGGCGAGGTGCTGGGCCTCGAGGGCCGTGAGTTGGACCGCATCCGCGACCAGGTGCTGTCGGCGACCAAGCTCAACCGGGGCCGGGGCATGGCGACCGACCTCGTCGCGCGGGCGCTCATCGCCAAGTTCCCCGACGACGTCGAGATCGAGCCTGGCGAGTTGTCGGCCTTCGTCCGCGAGCACCCCAACCTCACGCAGTTCCTGTCGGCCTGGTGGCCGGCGCTCACCGCGACCCAGGCGCTCGCCCGGCTGGCCGACCCCGCCGTCGTCGACCGGGTCGCTCCCGAGCTGAGCCGCGCGGACCGGGCCGCGCTCGTGGACTCGTACGCGTGGCTCGACCACGGCCAGGCCGACCTCGCGCGAGGATGGTCGGTCGCCGACGTCGCCCTGCTCGACGAGTTGGCCGCCATCCTCGGGCCCGCCCCGGAGGAGCGCGACCCCGAGATCGACCTCTTCCTGGAGAGCGGCGGCGTGGCGGAGGTGCTGACGACCGCCGACCTGCTGCGCCACGAGCGCGTCGTCGACCCCGACGACGACCCCCAGACGACCTACGCGCACATCCTGGTCGACGAGGGCCAGGACGTGACGCCCATGCAGTGGCGGATGCTGCGCCGCCGCGGACCGCAGTCGTCGTGGACCATCGTCGGCGACCCGGCGCAGAGCTCTTACCCCGACCAGGAGGAGACGACGCGCGCGCTCGACGAGTTGGTCGGCCGCGCGCCCCGCCGCACGTTCACTCTCAGCACCAACTACCGCTCCCCCAGCGAGGTGTTCGACTTCGCCGCGCGCGTCATCACGAAGGTGTTCCCAGACGCCGACCTCCCCCGCGCCGTGCGCACCACGGGCATCGAGCCGCTGCTCGCCTTCACCGACCGGGAGGGGTTCCACGACGCGCTGCGGGGCCATCTGCTGGAGTTGGCGGCGAAGGTCGGCGGCACCATCGGCGTGATCTGCCCGCCGTCGCTGAAGGCCGAGGTGCAGCTCTTCGCCATGCGCGACCCGCGCCTCGCCGCGTTCGAGGACCGGATCATCGTCGTCACCGCGCTGCAGGCAAAGGGCCTGGAGTACGACGGCGTGCTGGTCGTCTCTCCTGACGCCATAATCGCCGAGGCCCCGGGCGGCGCCCGCGTGCTCTACGTCGCGCTCACGCGCGCCACCCAGCAGATGGTGACGCTCGACGTCGACACCCAGGACTGGCGCGCGTTGCTCGCCTGACTGGACTGAACACAGCCTGCATGGGCAGAACCGGCATCGGCATCAGCGTGGTTGGAAAGTCAGCATGCTGACTTTGACGTACACGTTATTCGTCCTGGCCGCCGAGTCCGACGAACGGGTCGCTCGCCTCGAGCCTCCCGCTCGGCACCCGGAGCGTCCCGAGCTCGACGACATGGTGGCCGTACTTCCACCCGGGCACCCGCCCCGAGCGGAGCGCGAGCAGCTGCGAAGGTTCCATCGCGCGAGCCTACAGGCGTCATCCCACCCGACGAACAGTTGCGTCGACTTCTTGTACCTCCTTGTACATCAACGTACAATCTGACCATGACGACCATCAGTGTGAGCGACGCCCGCCGGACGCTCCCCGCCCAGATCGACCTCGTTCAGGCGGGAGAGCGGGTGGAGATCACCCGCCACGGCCAGATCGTCGCCGTGCTCGTTCATCCAAGCGTGCTCCGCTCGCCCCGAACCGCGGCACTGCAGGAGCGCGCCGAGCAGATTCGCGTCATGCTGGAGGAGGCCCGACGAAGGCCGCTCACGGAGGCGCACCTGGGTCCTGAGCGAACTGCTGAGCTGATCGAGGACATCTACGCCAATCGTCGGGCGCGATGAGCACCTGGACCGCGTTCGACTCGGACGTCCTCATCTATGCGGCCGATTTCCGAAACGTTCGGGGAACCCCGATCCGGGCGCTGTTCGAGGACACCCCAGTCGACGGCTTCGTCGGCTTCGGGTCCGTCCTCCTCCTCACGGAGACCCTGAGCAAGCCCCTGCGCACCGACCCCGGCTCCGTCGAGGCGGCGTCGCTGTTCGAGATGCTCAGCAGACTCGACCTCCGCCCGCTCGACGAGCCGACGGCGCGCACGGCGCTGGCGCTCGCGGTGACCTACGGCCTTCGCGCCGCGGACGCGGCACATCTCGCGACGGCGATCGAAGCCGGCGCCGACCGCTTCCTCACCAACAACCGGAAGGACTTCCCGAAGACGATCGCCGAGATCGACATCGTCTACCCCGAGGATCTCGCGTAGGTGCCACGCAGACTCAGCCCAGGTCCTCCAAGGCATCCCCAGGGGCTTCGCCAAGCTTGTCAACGCCGGACAGCAGCTCCTTGCGTTCGGCTGCTCCTCTATCCGTGCGGGTACGGTCCAGACGCTCGCTCAAGCTCGCACTTGCTTGAGATCCGAACTTCAAAAGCCGGTCGAACGAGTTGTCACCGAACTGCCTCGCGGCACCGACCCCGTCCGCACCCGCCGCGAGGGCCTGGTCCTTCACCTCGCCTACCGCCGCAGACCACCTCTTTGCCTCCAGCTCGCTTCGGCTCGACTCGATCCCCAGGCTCACGTGGAAGTCAGACACGCTTGAGGCGACATGGTTGCTTGAATTCACGACCTCGCGAGTAGCGACGGGGTGCAGCACGACCTTCACGTTGGATGCCACCGCTGCGGCCTGCATGCGCTCCAACAGCCCTCCCGTGCTCCGCGCGATGAGCGCCATCCGATTGTCGCGCGCGGTCCGCAGCCCCAGTCGGTGCTGATCCAGCTCTTCCGGGGAGGCATCCAACACTCGGTCGAGTTCCAGCACCGCAATCGCATCCTGGAGTTCAAAGCACCGGGCGAGCACCGCGAGCCACTCCCGGACAGTCACCGCGGCCTCCTTGGCAGACTTGGCAAGCTCACCGATCTTCGCCTTGCTCTCGACCTTCTCCGCGAGCGCATCGAGTTGCCGGAGGGAGTAGGCCTGGGTTCGCGCGATCGTCGCCGTCGTCGCCTGCACCTTCGACCACGTCACCTCCGACACCCGGCCCACCTGCTCGCGGATCGTCATCGCCTCTTCGATGAGGAAGTCGACCCCGATCATGTCCGCCAGCACGCCGTCCTTCTGGGCGCGTAGGACATCGTCGACTTTCTCTTCGATTGCCGCGAGATAGTCCTTGATCTCCTCCATGGCCTGCTGCATCGCGGCCTGAGCCATGAGTCCTGAGACACCCGCCAGCATCGCCGGGTTCCCGAGCAGATTCGGATTCCGCACGAACTGGAGGTTCTTGGCGAACTGACCGTTGGGCGCTCGCAGGGTTGCCTGGACGTACTTACCTCCCGAGCGATCAACCATGGGGAGCAGTTGTGCAGCAAACGCAGACTCCTCCGTCAGCTTCATCCACCTGCCGGAGTTGGCTGCGAACTCGGACCCTGCCTGCGCAAGCGTAGATCCCGTGCTGAGTGCGGGGGAAAGGCGGCTCAAGTCCAGCTCTCTCGACTGCGCCACCTCGTAGGAGACGAGGAAGCGCTCGACGGCGGTCGAGTGCCCGATGATCGCCACACCATCGCCGTCACCAATGATCTGAACCTCGTCGCTCATTACCCCGTCCTATCCCTGGATTTGCGTGGCAAGACTACCGAAAATCCATGTATATAGGGTCGTTTACTCAGGGTCTCATGTTGATGATCGAACGGTGGCTTGGGATGTGGAGACTGCGCGTGCGTTCGGTGCGAACGTACGCACGCATCGCCAAGCACGGCGCCTGTCTCAGGAGGGGCTCGCCTACCGCGCGGGTATCACCAAGAATCAGGTACAGCTGATCGAGGCGGGCCGGGCTCAACGCGCGAGAGACCGGGCCTATCTCGAATCCTCGCATGAAGACGCTCTTCGACCATGCGTCCGCGCTGGGCGTCACGGCGGCGGAACTGATGACCGACATCGCCGACGATTAGCGTGGCTGCAAACGTTCGTCCATGCCGTTTGAGGCTGACCAGCAGCCCAGACCTGTCGGGATCACGGTTGACGCGCCCAGCGGAAGCCGACGCTTGCAGTCCTGAGAGAGTTGTCGGGCGGCGCTTCGAGGAAAGCCCGCACCGCGCGCGTCGGCGAACGTGAACGCCGCCCGGGCGCTCCACGCGCCGCCCGGCAACTCTCTCAGGACTGCCCACACAGACCGGGGAACAGTCCACGAACCGGGTGCCAGGCCTTTCGAGGCGCGCCTGCGTCGCTGCGCTCCTTGGGGCGCGGCTCAACGAGCGATGGGCGGCTCAACGGGCGCGAGTTGCGCGGAGGGCGGTAAGGACCTCGCGAGTGGCCTTCGAGCGGTTCTGGGTGAAGAACTGGATGCCGGGGGCTCCGGCGGCGATCAGGTCGCGGCACATGGCCACGGCATGTGCGAGGCCGATCTCTCGCACCTCCTCCTTCGAGCCCGCGGCGCGGAGGCGTGCGACGAAGTCGTCGGGTAGCGGGCGACCGGACAGCTCGGCGAAGCGCTCGATCTGCGTGATGACCGTCAGGGGCATGATCCCGGGGATGATCGGTATGGCGCAGCCCAGCGCGCGCATCCGCGCCAGCAGCTCGGTGTAACGCTCGGCGTCGTAGAACAACTGCGTGATGGCGAACTCCGCGCCGGCCTCGACCTTGTCGACGAGGATCCGGGCGTCGAGGTCCGCGTCGTCGCTCGTCTCGTGCGGGTTCGGGAAGGCGGCGACGCCGACGCAGAAGTCGCCCTGCTCCTTGACGAAGCGCACGAGCTCGGTGGCGTTGGCGAGGCCGTCGGGGTGGCTCTGCCACTCCCCTCCGCCGGGCATGTCGCCGCGGACGGCGAGGATGTTGGTCACGCCCGCCTCGCGGTATGCGGCGAGCGCCTCAGCGATGTCCGCCTTCGACTGGTCGACACACGTCAGATGGCCCACCGTGAGCGGTCCACCCGACGAGGCGATCCTGCGCGTCGCCGCCACGGTCCTGTCCCGGCGCGACCCGTTCGCCCCATACGTGACCGACACGAACGCGGGATCGTGCGGGGTGAGCGCCTCGACGGCGGCCCAGAGGACGGGCTCTTCCTCCTCGGAGCGGGGCGGGAAGAACTCGAACGAGAACAAGGGCCCAGCCGCCGAGGCGAGAAGCTCGCCGACGGTAGCCGGGCGCGTGAGCGGTTGGGGCATGGGGCGAACCCTATCCGGCCCCACCTTTCACACGCTCGACTAAGCTGCCTCCGTGAGACCGCTCGACCCCGCCTCCCCGCTCAGCCAGGAGTTCCTTTTCGCGGTCAGCGAGACCCTCTCCACCTTCCTCGCCGCGAAGACACCGCTGCTTGAGGCCGTCGGCGCCACCGACCTGCTGCCCGTCGCCCGCGAGTACGTCGGCGCTGGCAAGCGGCTGCGGCCCGCGTTCTGCTACTGGGGGCACGTCGCCGCCGGCGGTCAGCCGGACGACGACACAGCTCTGCTCGCCGTCGCCTCCTCTCTCGACCTATTGCACACGAGCGCGCTCGTCCACGACGACCTGATCGACGCCGCCGACACCCGCCGCGGCGTCCCCTCCGCCCACCGGCGCTTCGAGGCGCTGCACGCCGCCCGCGCGGGCCGGGGATCGGCATCGGAGTTCGGGGCGTCGTCGGCCATCCTCCTGGGCGACCTCCTGCTCATGTGGAGCATCGAGCTGGCCGACGGCTCGGGCGCGGCCAGGCTCGGCTCCGCGCTCCCCCTGCTGGCCGCCATGCGCGCGGAGGTGACGGCCGGGCAGTTTCTCGACGTCAGCGCCCAGTACGGCGTGACCGGCGCGTCCGGCTACGCCGAGGAGCTCGACGTGGCGCGCCGCGTGCTGGAGTACAAGTCCGCCAGCTACTCGGTGCGGCGGCCCGCACAGGTCGGCGCGGCGCTCGGCGGTGCCGACGACGACCTCCTCGCGGCGCTGGGCGACTTCGGCTCGCGCATCGGCCGGGCCTTCCAACTGCGCGACGACGTGCTCGGCGTCTACGGCGACCCCGCCGTCACCGGCAAGCCGTACGGCGGCGACATCCAGGAGGGCAAGCGGACGGTGCTCGTCCTGACGGCGCTCGCGTCGGCGGAGCCCGCGGCGGCCGCCGAGCTGGACGCTCTGTTGGGCACCCCCGGCCTGACCGATGCGGACGTCGACCGCGCCGCGGCGCTGATCGAGGCCAGCGGGGCGCGCGCCCACGTCGAGCGGCTGATCGACGAGCGCACCGACGAGGCGCTCGCGCTTCTCGAGGCGGCTCGGATGACGCGGGAGGGTCGCGCGGCGCTCGCCCGCCTCGCCGAGATGAGCGTCCGGCGTGCCAGCTGAGCCTCGATCCACCGGTGGGCGCGGTAGCGAGCAGCACCAGACGGGTGCAATGGCAAGCCCTGGACGCGAAGGCATACCGGAACGTCTGTTGAGCGGTCAAGGCGAAGCCAGTGTGCCTGGATGGGGACGCGCAGTAGGCGCAGATCGGTGGATCGAGGCTGAACTCACCGGGCTCACCTCGGCGGAGGTTCGCGACCGGATCGAGCGCGACCTCGTCAACCGCCTGCCTTCCCGTTCCGGCCGCTCCACCGCCGACATCGTCCGCGCGAACGTCTTCACGCGCGTCAACCTCATCCTCTTCGTCCTCTTCTGCTGCGTCCTCGTCACGGGGCACGTGCTGCAGGGCGCTTTCGGGCTGCTGATCATCGCGAACTCGGTCATCGGCATCGTGCAGGAGCTGCGCGCGAAGCGGACGCTGGACAATCTCGCCGTCGTCGGCGAGGCGCATCCGACGGTGATCCGTGACGGGCACAGGCACCAGATCGTGCGCGACGCCGTCGTTCTCGACGACCTCATAGCCGTCGGCCCCGGCGACCAGATCGTGGTCGATGGGGCGATGGTGGCCGCCGACTACCTGGAGGTCGACGAGTCGCTGCTGACCGGCGAGGCCGACCCGGTCACGAAGGCGCCCGGCGACGGCGTCCTCTCGGGCTCGTACGTGCTGTCCGGCACCGGCATCTACCGCGCGGAGAAGGTGGGCTCCGACGCCTACGCGGCGCAGCTCACCGCCCAGGCCGCGAAGTTCACGCTCGTCAGCTCCGAGTTACGGCAGGGCATCGACCGGATCCTGCGCGTCGTCGGCTACCTGCTGATTCCCGTCGGGCTGCTCAACATCTACGTACAGTTCAGCCAGCCGGACACCGACTGGCGGACGTCCGTGCTGCGGGCCACCGCGGCGCTCGTTCCGATGGTGCCCGAGGGGCTGGTCCTGCTGACGTCGATGGCCTTCGCGCTGGGCGTGATCCGGCTCGGCCGCCGCAACTGCCTCGTGCAGGAGCTTCCCGCCATCGAGGGGCTTGCGCGCGTCAGCGTCGTCTGCGCGGACAAGACGGGCACGCTGACGCAGCACGCCATGACGCTCGGCACGGTGGTCCCGCTCGGGGTGCCGCGCGGGAGGATCGACGAGGTGCTGAGCCAGCTCGTCGCCGCCGACCCCGCGCCCAACGCGTCGATGCGCGCTATCGGCGGCCACATACCTGCTCCGGTCGAACCCTGGGAGGTGCGGGCGCGAGCGCCGTTCACCTCGGCCAAGAAGTGGTCCGGCGTCACGTTCGCGCGCGAGGGCAGTTGGCTGATCGGCGCCGCCGACATCCTCGCCGACGCGGATGTCGCCGCCCGCGCGGAACGCATCGGGTCCACGGGGCGCCGCGTTCTGTTGCTCGCCACCACGCACACCGTCGTCGACGATCCCGGGGCGCCCGGAATGATCACGCCCGCCGCGTTGCTGGTCCTCGACCAGGTGCAGCGGCCCGACGCCGCGGAGACCCTCGCCTATTTCCAGGAACAGCAGGTGGCCGTGAAGGTCATCTCCGGCGACAACGCGGCCTCGGTCGGTGCTGTCACGCGCGCGCTGGGCGTGCCCATCGGTGGCGCCGTCGACGCCCGCACCCTTCCCGACGGCGACGCCTTCGTCGACGCCGTGAACGACGGCGACGTCTTCGGCCGCGTCACACCCGAACAGAAGCGGGCGATGGTGGGCGCGCTGCAGGCCCGCGGGCACCACGTCGCGATGACCGGCGACGGCGTCAACGACGTCCTCGCGCTGAAGGACGCGGACCTGGGCGTCGCGATGGGCTCCGGCGCGGCCGCCACCCGCGCCGTCGCCCAGATCGTGCTGCTGGACGACAAGTTCGCAACACTTCCCTACGTGGTCGCCGAGGGGCGGCGCGTGATCGGCAACATCGAACGAGTCGCGAAGCTTTTTCTCACCAAGACCGTCTACGCGGTCACGCTGGCGCTAGCCATCGGCCTGCTGCACCTGCCGAACCCGTTCCTCCCGTTGCAGATGACGATCGTGGGGTGGTTCACCATCGGCATTCCCGCGTTCCTGATGAGTCTCGCGCCGAACAGGGAGCGCGCGCGGCCCGGCTTCGTTGCCCGAACCCTCGCCGTCGCGGTGCCAGGCGGGCTGATCGTCGCGACGGCCGCCCTCACCACCTACCTCGCGACGCGGGGAGGCCTCGCCGACATCCCGCATGACGTCCAGGTGCAGGCCTCCACGGCTACCTTGATCGCCCTCATCATGTCGGCGACGTGGGTACTTTCGGTCGTCGCGCGCCCGTACGTGTGGTGGCGGCTGGCGCTCGTGGCATTCGCCTACGGCTTCTACTTCCTGGTGTTCGCGATACCCGCGTTCCGCGGCCCTCTCGTGCTCGATGTCTCGGACCCGGCGACCGTGACGTTCGGCGTCGTCATCGGTCTCGTTGCCGCGGCCGCCGTCGAGGCGACGTGGTGGATCACGGCCAGGATTCGTGGCGAGCGGCCGATCGTGTGGGAGAATCGTCGCGCAGACGGGCTCACACGGCCTCCTTCCCCGACCGTGCATGGAGTGGCATGAACAGCACTTTCGACCCGTTGGTCGGCCAGGTGCTCGACGGCCGCTACGAGATCGTGGCGAAGATCGCGCGCGGCGGCATGGCCACGGTGTACCGCGCTCGCGACCTGCGGCTCTCGCGCCAGGTCGCGATAAAGGTGATGCGCAGCGACCTCGGCGAGGACGACGAGTTCGCGGCCAAGTTCGATCGCGAGGCGCGCGCCGCCGCCGTCCTCAGCCATCCCAACGTCGTCAGCATCTTCGACCAGGGCACCTCCGACGGGAAGCCCTACATCGTCATGGAGTTCATCGACGGCGAGACCCTCCGCAAGGTCATCTCGCGGGAGGCGCCGATGTCGCCGGAGCGTGCCCTCGACGTGTTCGAGCAGGTCGCCGCCGCGCTCGCCGCCGCACACGAGGCAGGCGTCGTCCATCGCGACATCAAGCCGGAGAACGTGCTGATCGCGGAGCGCGGCCAGATCAAGGTCGCCGACTTCGGGCTGGCTCGGCAGGTCGGCTCACCGCAGATGACGGCCACCGGTGTGCTGGTCGGCACCGCGAGCTATCTTCCCCCGGAGTTGGTGACGCATTCGCGGCCCGACGGCCGCAGCGACGTCTACTCGGCGGGCGTCGTGCTGTTCGAGTTGCTGACCGGCAAGAAGCCGCACACGGGCGAGAACAACTACCAGATCGCCTACCGGCACGTGAATGTCGACATCGAGAAGCCGTCGGAGCGGCTCGCGGAGATCGGCCACGCCGCCGACTGGCCCATCCCGGACTACATCGACACCCTCGTCCTCGCCGCGACCGCCCGCGATCCGCGCGCGCGGATCGTCGACGGTCGCGAGCTACTGACCGCCGTGCGCCGCGCCAAGTTGGAGTTGGCACGCGGCGGCGGCCGCGACAACCCGGCGCTTGCTGCCGCGCTGCTGCCCGACTCCCCACCGGAGGAGGACACGCAGCCCGTCCGCCCGCGGACCGGGGATCGCCCCCGCCCCGCCTCGGGACCCACACCCGACACGGTGATCGTCAGCCAGGAGCAGTGGCGGGCGGCCGTGCCGTCGGCCACGCCCATCCCCGCGCCGGAGGCCGTCCCGGTCTCGCCGAGGTCGCCGTCGTCTGACCAGCCGCGCAGCCAGCGCACGCCCGTCTTCCCGCAGCTGCACGTCTCGCAGGACCCGGTGCATCGCCGTCGGCGCGGAGCGATCCTGCTGGCGCTGGTGATCCTGGTGACCGCCGGCCTCGGCGTCGGCTCCTGGTGGTGGACAGCGGGCCGGTACACGACGGTGCCGCCGCTGGCCGCGATGAACGAGGTCAAGGCGCAGGAGGCCGCGGCCGCCAACGCGATCAAGCTGGTGCTCTCCGAGGCGTACTCCGAGACCGTGCCACAGGGCCAGGTGATCAGCACCGACCCCGGCCCCGGCGACCGCGTGCTCCGCAACTCGCAGGTTGAGGTCGTGATGTCGCGCGGCCCGGAGCGCTACCCCATGCCGCGGGTCATCGGGTTGATGCAGGAGGCCGCCGAGAAGGCCATCGTCGACGGCAGGATGGTCGTCGGGAAGGTGACGCAGGCGTGGTCGGAGACCAAACCGATCGGCGAGGTGCTCAAGGCTTCGGAGAAGGAGGACACGCCGCTCAAGAAGGGCACCGCCGTCGACCTCACCGTGTCGAAGGGCCCCAAGCCCATCCGGTTCCCGGACCTCGTGGACGCTCCTGCGGCCGACGCCACCAAGCAGTTAGAGGAGCTGGGCTTCGAGGTGAAGTCGACGGAGGAGCACTCGTCGTCGGTGGAGAAGGGCCGCGTCATCCGGCAGGACCCCAAGACCGGCGAGGGCAAGAAGGGTGACATCGTCAACATCGTCGTCTCGCTGGGACCCGAGATGATCAAGATCCCCACCGTGCGACTGAAGCCGTCGGACGAGGCGGTGAAGCTGCTCGAGGACGCGGGCTTCAAGGTGGAGATCGAGCGCAACTCCGACTTCCCCATCCCCCTCGACCTCGCGTCGGGCACCAACCCGGCAGAGGGCAAGGAAGCGCCCAAGGGCTCCACCGTCATCCTCTACGTGACCTGACCCCCGCCCCGCGCCTGTCGCCTGAGACACTGGAACGACTGAGATGAAGGAGCCATCGTCTTGTCCACTCTCCTAATACTGTTCGTTGTCCTGCTCGGCCTCGCCGCTGCCGGCTTGGTCGTCTGGGCCATCTTCCGGCACCGCTACGTCTCCGCGCTCGAGGCAAAGGGGTGGCGCTTCCTGAGCTCTCCGGACATCAGCATCACGCACGGCCTCAACGTCGCGCCGTTCGGCGTCGGCTTCGACCGCTCGGTCAAGGACCAGGTCGTCGGCACCACCAGTGACGGGACGCCGTTCGCGTCGTTCGAGTACCGCTCCGACGGCTGGCGCGGGGTCGTGGCTGTGGTTCCGCTCCCCCATTCGATGCCGCCGGCCGCGCTGACCTCGACCTTCGCGACGGGCGCGCAGCGGATCCAGGTCGACCACGCGTCGCTCGTGATGCTGGGCGCCCGCAAAGACGCCAACGAGTTGCAGGCCGACGTCGACGCCCTCGCCCAAGCGCGGCGCGAGCTGTTGGCGTCGTCACATGCGCAGCTCACCGGCCCGCCGCCACCCACGCATCTGGCTTTCCAGGACCATCCGGACTGGACCTACATCCCCCGGGACGACAGGTACCTGGACCTCGTCGACCACAACGAAGGCGGGTCCAGTCATGAGGCCGTCAACATCATCACCGGCGACGGCGGGGGCGTCCCGTTCGTGCGACTGACCCACAAGTGGACGACGACGAGCACTTCAACCGATTCCGAGGGCCGCACGACGACGCAGACGCAGCACCACACAGAGGACCTGTGCGAGTTCCGCACCACGTTCCCATTCGGCGACATCTCGTGCAACTGGGGCCTTTTCGGCCGCTCGCAGCGCTTCGAGTGGGAGGAGTTCAACAAGCGCGTCCGGGTGAATGCCCGTGATCAGAAGTTCGCCTCCGATGTCATCCATCAGCGCCAGATGGAGTTCCTGTTGCGGGCCGGTGCGCCGTCGTTCCAGATCTCCCAGGGCCGCATTCAGGTAGGCGGCAGCAACGACTGGATGCCCGACGACATCGACCTCGCCCTCCGCTTCCTCCATGGCTTCTTCGGGCGCGTGCCGGACTTCGTCTGGCAGAACCTGCGCGCCTGGCCGCGCCCGATCGCGGAGATCGAACCCGCGGGATAACCGCTGCCGTCACTCAGTCGCTGTTGGGGGATCCTCGCCGGCGTCGACAGAGCCCGTCTTTACGCTCCAGCGGGGCGGCTTGGGGGCCTTGGCGCCTCGACGGCGACGAATCAGGGCGCGGATGGGGAAGAACAGCACGATGGCGACGATCCACAGGGGGGAGGTCGCGATGAGCACCGTGATCAGTCCGGTGAGGAGTCCGGCAGCGCCACGGACGCCGTCGGTGATCGCCTGGACGAAGCCCCACGACTGGCCGCCCGAGGAGATTACGGGGCGCGGCTCGGACAGCTCGATGGTCACTGTGGCCATTGCCGCCTGGCGCTCGAGGTGCTTGACCTGCGCATCCAAAGACTCGATGTCCCCGCGAATCCGGCCCAGCTCCTGCTCGACGGACAGCATCTCCTTGACGTTCTCGGCGGCGTCGAAGAAGTCGCGAAGGCGCTTCTCCTGCGCGCGCAGGTTCTCAAGCCTGGCGGACAGGTCGATGTGCTGCTGGGTGACGTCGTCGGTGGCCTCGGACTGGTACTTGACGGCGCCGATGGCGGCGACGTCGGTAACGAACTGCTCGTAGGACGCGCTGGGCACCCGGACGGTGACCCAGCCGCGGAGCGCGGTGCCGTCGCCGTAGCCGTTCTCGTCGTTGCGGTAGATCCACTCGTCGTTGTCGGTGGCGACCTGCATCGCCTCGACGGTGCCGGAGTGCGTCGTCGTCAAGTCGCGCACCTTCGTGACGGCGTCGGGGGTGCTTGCCACTTCGAGCCGGAGAACCTTGGAGCGGATCACCATCCGCTCGTCGCCGGTCCCGTCGCCGCCCTTCTCGGGGACCGCGCCACCACCCTGAACGGCGTCCAATGCCGGGGCGGCGGGCATCGCAGGCTCGCCCCCTCCGGTCGGCATGGCGCCCGCGCCACAGGCACTCAGCAGCGCCGATATGAGGACTGTCAGCAGAATCACTGCGAGGCTTCTCCGCCGCTGACCACGCTTCATCTCTGCCTCCTGACAGACGGGCCGCGGCAAACGTCGCGGCGCCAACTTGCCGGAACCCTACTCCCGCCGCGCTTCGTGTCGAAGGGCGCGGCAAGGATTGTTCCGCCTTCGTTATCTACGACGCTTCGACCGATGCGAAAGGTTGTCCGAGCGCGCACTCGGGATCCCCAGAATGCTGCGTATACGCGGAGCACTGGCCGTATGACACAGTGCTCGACGTATACGCAGCACGATGCGCGGGGCTCAGCGTCGAGCCGCATGGGTCCGACGGCCGAGTTGGTGGGAAAGGCTGCGTTGGGTGGCCCCCCATTCGTTCCACACCTGGTGGTAGGTCAGCCGGATAACCTCGTAGCCGAGGTCCCGCGCGGAGAGATCGCGGCGCCGGTCATTGCGGTGCTCCTCCTTCGAGCGGTGGTGCTCATCGCTGTCACACTCGACAATCAAGCGGTCACCTACCAGGAGATCCACCCTTCCGATCCCCCGAATGTACGCCTGAGGCGTGACCTTCACGTGCCGACGAGCGAAGAAGAGCCGAACCCTAGTCTCCGTGCCTGACTCGGCTGCGCCGAGGAACTGCGCATAGCCCCGGCGCGATGCCGGTACCCGGGCGAGGACATCGCCGACATCCGAGGCGAGGATAAGCCCCTGATGCAACGCAGACTCCAGGACGATCAGCGCAGACTCCGCATCGTGCCGATGCGCCACGTGGGATAGGCAGTCGATCACCGGCCAAAGCGGCCGCGTAGGGCGCGGCCCGGGAGCAGCGTGCAGGCACATGCCGGGTGCCCACTTGACCCGGGCGCCTCTGCCATACACGACGTGGAGTTCGTGGTGCGTAGGAACCCAGAGACGGTAGGCGACGCAGCCGCTGAGACAGCCGAGGTGGCCACCGGCGCGGATGGCCCTCACCACGCCATCGTGCGCTTCCTTTCCCGCATACCACCCGGGCGCGATGCGGTGGAGCGCTCCACGCTCCACCGCCCTCGCGATCTCGCGCCGGTTGTGCCCGGCCGCTCGTAGTTCCTCGACCGCGTAGATGCCAAAACTGCCCATATTCTTGTTATGTGTACGGCGCAGCCCGATTTCCCACCGCTTGGCGCATCTGTGGATAACGACCGCAGCCGCACCGTGCTGCGCATACGCCGGGCACTGGCCGTATGACACAGTGCTCCACGCATACGCAGCACGATGCGACCGACTAGCCCAGGCGGGGCACGGGGGCGAAGTCCAGGCGCTCGGCGACACCGCGGCCCTCGCGCACCGCAGCCTCGACCAGCGCCTGGGTGCCGAGCGCCGTCGGGTCGAGCCAGTCGTCCCACGCGTCAGCGGGGAGCATCACCGGGTTGCGGTCGTGGATCGTGGCGAGGCGGTCGACGGCGTCCATGGTGAGCAGCGCGGCGGTCAGCACCCACCGGGACGGGTCGACGTCGTCCTTGGCCGGGTCACGCCACCAGGAGTAGACCCCGGCGAAGGCCAGCAGATCGGGACCTTGGAAGAAGTACGGCTGCCGGGCGCCTTTTGGCCCCGTCCACTCCCAGTAGCCCGTGGCCGGGATCAGGCAGCGCCGACGCTGCACGGCCCAGCCGAACTTCCCGGCGAGCGTCTCCGCACGCACGTTGATCAGAGGCGGCCCCGTGCGTCGGAGTTCCTTCTGCCCCGGCCGGGCCAGGTTCCAGCGCGCGGCCTCGAGCCGTCGGCCGGGCGCCTGCTCCGACTCCAGCACCACGGGAACCGCGTCCGTCGGCCGGGCCTCCGGCAGCGGTGCAGGGACACCGTCGCCGATCAGGTCGATCTCGAAGATCCCCGTCAGGTCTTCCACTGTTGCGTCGAGACCGTAGCGTGAGCACATCGTGGGCCGCCTAGACCGGGAAGCCGTCGAGGAGGCCCTGCAACTGCATGACCTGCCGGGGAACGTACTCCGCGATGGTGAGGCCGACGACCTCGGCCGCGGCCTCAACGTCGGCCACGACCCTGCGCGCCTGCGCGACCGTGAGGCCGCCGAAGTCCTCACCCAAGCCGAGGCGGGCCTCGGCGGCGTCGATGGTGTCGACGTCGAAGTGGATCGCCACCCGGGTCGCCCCCGTCGAGCGAAGCCAGTCGAGCAGCGCGCCCGAGTCCTCGCGCAGCACGTCGGGCGTGAAGACGGGCAGCCCCCAGGCCTCGACGTTGGCATGCGCATCGTCCTCCCACTGGTGAACGCCGACGAGCGCCACCCGGTCTGGGGAAAGCGTCGCCGGAAGAGCGGAGAGCACGTCCGCGTCCCCCTGCCCGGCCAGCGCCGAAACGGCCATCGCGTGGTAGCCCTCATACGCGGTGTCGCCGGTGTCGACATCCGGATGCGAGTCGATCCAGACGACGGCGAGATCCGCGCAATACCTGGCTGCCAGCGCCGCGAACGGCGCGACGCTCACCGCGCAGTCGCCGCCGAGCGTCGTGATGCGCGCGGGATCGTGGTCGGCGATGAGTTGCAGCGCCGCGCCGAGCTGCTCGAGCACGACGTCCTTCGCCTCGATCCCGTCGCGCTCGGCGAGGCCCCGATCCCCCATCTCAGTGGGAACGACCGCCGTCGGGCCCTCATGCTCGGGCAGGATCGCCTGCAGCACTGACGTCCCGACGGCGTACCCGCGGCGGGCGACGCCGAACGGGAACTCACTGGCGAGGGCCCGGACGCTGCTACTGCCTGCCCCCTGCCACTGCGGCCAGACCAGGCGAAGATGAACTCCCATGACCTCAGCCTACGGGCACCTCGGACCGCTACGGTTGACGCGTGGATCGGCAGACGGGGTGGGCGCAGCGACTGGTACCTGCCCTGCTGGGCGTTCGCGTCGACGCCGCGGGCCCGTCCCTCGTCCGGCCGATGATGGTGGGCCGGACGGTCGTGTTCACCGGGGCCTCGGCCCTGCCGCCGTCCCCCCGGGAGGTCGTCGTCCTCCGCCACACAGAAGAAGAAGGTAGACAGTGATCCTCACGCCGACGGCCGGCGGCCTCCTCCGCGATGGCCGCCCCCACCGCATCATCTCCGGCGCCATGCACTACTTCCGGATCCGTCCTGAACAGTGGCGCGACAGGCTGACGAAACTCGCCGCGATGGGATGCAACACCGTCGAGACCTACGTGGCTTGGAACTTCCATGCCCCGACGCCGGACAAGGCACTGTTCACCGACGATCGCGACCTGGGCGCCTTCATCGACCTGGCGGGCGAACTCGACCTCGACGTCATCGTTCGGCCTGGCCCCTACATCTGCGCCGAGTGGGAGGGAGGCGGCTTCCCCGGTTGGCTGCTGGCCGACCCGCGCATCGCGATCCGCACCTCCGACCCGCGCTACCAGGACGCCGTCGCCGCATGGTTCGCCCAGCTGCTCCCTGTGCTGGTGCCGCGGCAAGCCGCACACGGCGGACCCGTCGTCGCCGTACAGGTGGAGAACGAATACGGCAGCTTCGGCGACGACACCGCACACCTGGAGTGGCTCCGCGACCTCCTGCTCGATGCCGGGGTCGTGGAACTGCTCGTCACGTCCGACGGCGACGCCGCGGATTGGTGGAGCGGCGGCATGGTGGAAGGAGCAATGCCGACCGTCAACTTCGGCAGCCGCCCGGAGGAGGCCTTCGAGCGGGTTCGGCGCGACCTCCCCGGCACGCCCCTGATGTGCATGGAGTTCTGGCACGGCTGGTTCGACCACTGGGGCGAGGAGCACCACACCCGCGACGCCGCCGAGGTCGCGGCGGCGCTCGACACGATGCTCGCGGCGGGTGCCTCGGTCAACTTCTACATGGGGGTGGGGAGCACGAACTTCGGTCTGTGGAACGGCGCGAACTGTCAGCCGTTCGCGGCGACAGTGACGTCTTACGACTACGACGCCCCGATCGCGGAGGACGGCTCGTTGACGGCGAAGTTCTACGCCTTCCGGGAAGTGATCGGCCGGTATCACCCCTTGCCCCCGCTCGATCCCGCCCTGGAGGCCGCTCCTCGGTGCCTCCCCGCCACCGCCCTGACGCGGGTCGGTTCCGCCCCGTTCCTCAACACGGTCGAAGGACTCCCCTCAGCGACCTGCGCGCGGGCGGCCGTTTTCGAGCAGCTGGGCCTTGCGCGCGGCGCGCTCCTCCTCCGCCGCCGGGTCGTCCTGCCTGAGGGCAACAGGATCCTCCGGTTCCACGGGCTCCGCGACCGGGCGACGGTGCTGGTCGACGGCGTCCTCGTCGGGTCGGCACATCGCTCAGACGCCGACCCCATCGTGTCTTTGGAGGCCTTCGCCGCGGGTCGTGAGGTGGATCTCGTCGTCATCGTCGAGAGCGAGGGGCGGGTGAACTTCGGCCCGGACCTGGGCGAGTCCAAGGGGCTGACCGTCGGCGCGTGGCTCGGCTGGCGGTTCCTGAACACCTGGGAGGTGACGCCGCTGCCGCTCGACGACCTCGGTGAACTGCTCGCCGACCGTGGCTCTGCGGAGGGCGCGTCATCAGCCAACGCCGCGCCGGTGTGCGTCACCTTCGCGTTCGACGTCGACGACCCGGCAGACGGCTTCCTCGACGTCTCGGCTCTCGGGCGCGGCCTCGCCTACGTCAACGGCTTCTGCCTCGGCCGCTATTCGGCCGTCGGCCCACAGGAGACCCTGTATGTCCCGGCGCCGCTCCTGAGGCAGGGCCGCAACACGGTCACGATCCTGGAGTTCGAGCGCGACGCCGTCGAAGTAACCTTCACCGACGCCCCGCGCCTCTGACCGGCAGAGACGACGGCTCGCCGGGGTCAGCTCAGGATGTCGGCCAGCAGGCGGCCGGCCACCGCGCAGTCGGCCTCGGACACGTCTAGGTGGGTGACCGCGCGCAGCGCATTCGGGCCGAGCACGGAGATCAGCACACCCTGTTCCTTCAGCCGCGCGGCAGCCGCGGGCGCGCCGTCGGCAGGGATCAGCACGATGTTCGACTCGATGCCGCCCTCATCGACGCTGCCGGGTCGCACCTCGTTCAGCGCGCGGGCCAGAGCGCGGGCGGCCCGGTGGTCGTCGCCGATACGGTCGAGGTTGGTGGCAAGGGCGTGCCGCGCCGCCGCGGCGAGCAGCCCCGCCTGGCGCCAGCCGGCACCCATACGCTTGCGTTGGATCCGGGCGCGGGCGATGTCCTCCGCCGTGCCGACGAGCACCGAACCGACGGGCGCTCCCAAGCCCTTAGACAGGCACAGGCTGACGGTGTCGAACAGCGCGCCGTACTCCACGAAACCGCGGCCGGTGACGGCGGCGGCGTTGGCCAGGCGGGCGCCGTCGAGGTGGGTCTTCACGCCCAGCGCACGGGCCCCCGCGGTGAACCGGGCGACCTCATCGAAGTCCTGCACCGTTCCGCCGCCGAAGTTATGGGTGTCCTCGACGGCGACGCATGCCGTCTCCACGAGGAACGGGCCGCAGCCGACAGCGATCAGCTCCAGCGCCGCGTCGGCGTTCAGCCGACCCCGCGGCGTGGTCCAGGTGCGCATGGTGACGCCGTGCAGGGCGGCGTGCGCCCCCATCTCGGCGCGGGCGATATGCGCCCACGTGTCGCAGAGCACCTCCGAACCCGGCCGCACGTGCAGCCAGACGCCGAGCAGGTTCGCCAGCGACCCCGTCGCACAGAACAAGCCCGCCTCCTTGCCGAACAGCGCGGCGACCTCGGCCTCCAGGAGGTTGACGGTCGGGTCATCGCCGAAGACGTCGTCCCCCACGGGCGCGGCCGCCATCGCGGCCCGCATCTCCGCGCTGGGGCGCGTGACGGTGTCGCTGCGAAGATCGATCACAGTTCCTTCGCCCTGAACTCTTGGACGGGGTTCACCCGGCCCAGCCGACCCGAGCGCAGCCGCGTCGCGACGGTGAACGCCATCTCCAGCGACTGATTACGGTTGAGGCGCGGGTCGCACACCGTCTCGTAGCGGCTGGCCAAGTCGTCCTCGCTGAGGTTGTTGACGCCACCGACGCACTCGGTGACGTCGTCGCCCGTCAACTCGACATGCAGGCCGCCGGGCCAGGTGCCGAGCTGCTCGTGCACGTCGAAGAAGCCGTTGACCTCATCGACGACGTCGGCGAACGAGCGCGTCTTGTAGCCGTTGGCGGCCTCGAACGTGTTGCCGTGCATCGGGTCACACACCCAGGCGACCTTGCGGCCCGTGGCCTCGACACCCTCGATGATGGGCGGCAGAGCTTCACGGATCTTGCCCGCCCCCATGCGCGTGATGAACGTGAGCCGGCCGGGGATGCGGTCAGGGTCGAGCCGGTCCGCGAGAGCGATGGCGTCCGCCGCGGTCGTCGTCGGGCCGAGCTTCACGCCGAGCGGGTTACGCACGCGCCGCAGCAGCTCGACGTGCGCGCCGTCGAGCTGACGGGTCCGCTCGCCGATCCACAGCATGTGGCCCGAGCAGCCGTACAGCTCCTCGGAGCGAGAGTCGACGCGGGTCAGCGCGCGTTCGTACTCGAGCAGCAACGCCTCATGCGACGCGTAGAAGTCGACGGTGCTGAGCGCGCCGTCGTGGACCCCGCAGGCCACCATGAACGCCAGCGCACGATCGATCTCGGAGGCGAGTTCCTCGTAAGCCTGCTCGACCTCGGAGTCGCGCACGAAAGCCGCGTTCCAGCTATGCACGCCGCGGAGGTCGGCGAAGCCGCCCTTCACGAACGCGCGCACCAGGTTCAGCGTCGCCGCCGACGAGTTGTAGACCTGCAGGAGGCGGTTCGGGTCGTGCGCGCGGGCGGCCTCGGTGAACTCGAAGCCGTTGATGGCGTCGCCGCGGAACGCGGGCAGCGTAACGTCACCGCGCGTCTCGGTGTCCTTGGAGCGCGGCTTGGCGTACTGGCCCGCGATGCGGCCCACCTTCACAACGGGCACTTGCGCCGCGTACGTCATGACGACGGCCATCGACAGCTGCACGAGCAGCTTGCCCTTGATGTCCTTGGCTGTCACCGCCTCGAACGTCTCGGCGCAGTCACCGCCTTGGAGCAGGAAAGCCCGCCCCTCGGCGACGTCGGCGATCTTCTCGCGCAGGTCGTCGCACTCACCGGCGAAGACGAGCGGGGGCAGCTTCTCGAGCGTGTCGATCGTGCGGTCGAGGGCCTTGATGTCCGGGTAGGTGGGCTGCTGGACAAAGGGCAGCGCGCGCAGTTCTTCCCGGGAAATGTTGCTCGACATGCGGGAAAGGGTACCCCAGCCGCCAGGGGTCAGCGGACGCGCTTCTCCACGACGGGCTTCTCTCCTCCGCCCGGGCGCGGGAGGACGAAGGCGTCGGCTCCGCCGTCGGCCAGGTCCCCGGTCTTGACGCGCGCGCCGTAGACATCGACGTACTCCTGGCCGGTGAGCTGCTGGATGGCAGCCATCGTCTCTTCGGTCACCCAGCGCAGCACTTTGCTGTTGCCGGGGGTATCGGCGAACTCGCTGAAATCGAGCGGCTTTCCGATGACGACCACGGGACGTCTCGCCCACGGGATCCCAAGCGGGCCCTTGAACGACTTCGAGCCGGAGATGCCGACGGGAACGATCGGCACGCGGTTCTGCAGCGCGATCCGCGCCATGCCCGTCTTGCCCTTGTACAGGCGGCCGTCCGGAGACCGGGTGCCCTCGGGGTAGATACCGATCGCCCTTCCTTCGGCGAGCAGGTCGGAGATCTGCTGCAGGGCGTCTGCGCTGGCCCGTCCTCCGCTGCGGTCCATCGGCACCATCTTGATGGTCTTCAGGAACCACGCGACGATGCGGAAACCCGCCCCGCCGCCGCTGGCGAACAGTTCGGCCTTCGCGGGGAACGTCAGGGGCCGCGGCAGCATCGCGGGGATGATCAGCGAGTCGAGCGCGCCGATATGGTTACTCGCCATGATCAGCCCGCCCTCACGCGGGTAGTTCTCGGAGCCGATCACCACAGCGCCCCAGCCGTACTTCACCAACGGGTGGAAGATCGTGAACTTGAAGAGCCGGTACCAGAACATGGCCGGAGTCTAGCCAGGCGTGGGCCGGTACTGCACGAAGTCGAACCCGATCCGCTGCTCGCGGGAGACCTCGGTCCACTCGCGGGCGACAATCGGCGGGAACAGCGCGGCGCCCTCTGGCGATTGGTGCACGACCGTGATGTCCAACTCGGTCAGGTACGGCCAGGCCGCCTCGTAGATCTGGGCGCCACCGCCGACGTAACACACCTTGTCAGGAGTCTCTGCGGCCAGCTCCAGCGCCTCTTCGACCGAGTGCGCGACCTCGACACCATCGTCGGCCCAGTCAGGGTCCCGCGTGACGACGATGACGCGCCGGTTCGGGAGCGTGCGCCCGATCTGCTCGTGCGTGCGCCGCCCGAAGATCAGCGTGTTGCCGGTGGTGACCTTCTTGAAGCGCGCGAAGTCCTCAGGAAGATGCCACAGCATGTCATCGCCGGAGCCGATGACCCGGTTGTCGGCCACCGCCGCGATCGCCACGACTCTCATCACCGCTCCTGCACTCTCACCAGGTTGCCTAGTCCATCGAACCAGGCGATCTGCTTTACGTCTCCGACGTCGAAGAATACTTCGAGCGCGGGCTCGTCATGCTCGGTCCACACGAGCTCGGCCAGGGTGGGGATGCCCTCGACAGCGCCTGAGAGCGCGTTGTCGAACATGACGCGGACCACGTCCACAGGCACCGCGCGGGTCACATTGCCCTCGGATGGCGTATCGAAGAAGAGTGGCTCGTCGGGGGTCTCTCTGAAAACCGCGACCTCGCCGGGCGTCTCGAGCGCGGCACCGTCAACGGTATCCTCGGTCACCCGCAAGCGGACGATGTCGGTCAGCCCCTCGCTGTCGAACTCGTCCCATACGTCGTCTATGCGATCGGTCGTCAACTCGTTCTGGAACATGGGCGGACCGTCCTCATCGAGCGGATCCCCCCATGCGTCCGGCGGGTCGTCATATCTGACGATCTCTCCGTCCCATGGTCCCACGATGTTCACGTTCTGGCTGGCCGAAACGAAGCCGCCGATCACGGACATGCCGATGGCCGCGGCCGCCACGCCCATCACGACCTTGAGCACCAGGCCAGCCCCGTCGGTGGACGAACGCTTGGCGGGGAGGAAGGAGGCAGGGGTCGAGTCGATCGCGTAGAGCGGGCCGGGCGGCGTGGGCTCCGGCAGGGTGTACGCCGGGGGCACGACAGGCTCGGGACGCGGAGGCGGTGGGGCGACCGGCGCGGGCCGAGCCGGCGGCGGTTCGTGCTTCAAGACCTTCGGCGCCGGCAGCCCTTCGAACTGCGCGATCGCGTCCCTGTGCGTGACGGCGCCGAGCACCGCCCGCGTGCGCTTGTCGAGTTCCTCGTCATCGAGGCGACCGTCCGAGTAGGCGGCGGAGAGCAGGTCGAGGTACTTGTCCCTCTCGGCAAACGACGGCCGCAACTGCTCGTTCATGGACCAAGAGTAGTGGGCTCCCCAACTCCGTGGGCGTCACTCCTCGTCGAGCTTGATCAGCTTGCCCTCAAGGTCGTATCTGGCGGTCTTGGTGACATCACCGTCGATGAAGCGCACATCGACGGCGGGCTTGCCTTTGGTCGTCCAGACCACGGTCGCCTCCGTGGCGATGCCCTGCAACTCGTCTACGACGTTCATCAACGCCTGATCGAGCATCATCCCGAGCTCGTCGAGGTCGACCGTGTGGTCCACGTCGATGCCCTCGGTCTCCCCTACGACGACCGGGCCGTCGCCGCGTTGGGAGAACGGCGCGACCTCGCGCGGAGACCGTGGCGACATCGCCGTTCCCTCCACCGCGACATCGGTGATGCGCAGGCTGACGACGGCGGTCAAGCCGTCATCCGAAAGCCGCTGCTGCACCTCCCAGAAACGGTCCACGGAGACTTCCGGGTACTCCCCTCCCTCCCCTGCCTCGCCGTCATAGTCCGGCCCGCGCGAAGCGGTGGCCTCGGGAGCCGCGCTCCCGATCGGGGGCCATCCGCTTTCCCAGGCAAGGAAGCCGCCGAGAGCGACGACGGCGCCCGCAGCGACCAGCACGGTGCGTCGCGAGGTCCCGCCGTCGGACGGCGAATGCGGCGTCGGCTTCGCAGGCAGCGGATCGATCTTGTAGAGCGAGGACGACGGCGTGACCTCCGGCCGGGGAGACCGGCGGACCGCTGCCGGCAGCACGTTCGGCTTCGGCAGACCGTCGAACTGGGCGAGGGCATCGTTGTGGGTCAGCGCGGAGAGGACTCCTTGAGTCCGCTTGTCGAACTCCTCCTCGTCGAGGCGGCCGTCCGCGTACGCGACAGAGAGCAGGTTGAGGTACTTGTCCCTTTCGGCAAACGACGGCCGTAACTGCTCGTTCATGGGCCCAGAGTAGTGGGTCGGGAAACTCAGACCGCGATCGGCGCCTTGATCACCGGGTAGGGGTCGTAGCCCTCGACGGAGATGTCCGCCAGCTCGAAGGTGTCCAGCTCCGTCACGTCCGGGTTCAGGCGGAGTGTCGGCAGGGGGCGGGGCTCCCGGCTCAGCTGCAGGGCCACCTGCTCGAAGTGGTTCGAGTAGATGTGCGCGTCGCCGAGCGTGTGCACGAACTCCCCTACCCGAAGGCCCGTGACCTGGGCGACGAGGTGCGTCAGCAATGCGTAGGAGGCGATGTTGAACGGAACGCCGAGGAACACGTCCGCGGAGCGCTGGTACAGCTGGCAGCTGAGCACACCAGGGCCGCCGTCAGGCGACGGCGCCACGTAGAACTGGAACAGCGCATGGCAGGGCGGCAGTGCCATCGAATCGACGTCGGCGACGTTCCAGGCCGACACGAGGTGGCGTCGCGAGTCCGGGTTGTCGCGGATGGACGCGACGACGCCCGCCAACTGATCGATGTGGCGGCCGTCGGGCGTCGGCCAGGAGCGCCACTGGTAGCCGTAGACCGGACCGAGGTCGCCGTTCTCGTCGGCCCACTCGTCCCAGATGGTGATCTTGTTGTCGTGCAGCCAGCCGATGTTGGTGTCGCCGCGCAGGAACCACAGCAGCTCGCCGAACACCGAGCGCGTGTGCACCTTCTTGGTGGTCAGCAGCGGAAAGCCCCGCGCCAGGTCGAAGCGCATCTGGTAGCCGAACACCGAGCGCGTCCCGGTGCCTGTGCGATCGCCTTTGTCGACCCCGTTCTCTATGATGTGGGTCAGGAGGTCCAGGTACTGCTTCATGCCTCAAGTCCCGCGAGGTAGGAGACGAACTCGCTGACGGCGATGCCGCGGTGGGAGATGGAGTCCTTCTCCTTCGGCGTCAACTCCGCGGAGCTGACGCCGAGGCCCGCGGGAATGAACAGGGGGTCATAGCCGAAGCCGCCCTCGCCGGTAGGTGCCTCGGCGATCCGGCCGGGCATGCGGCCGTGCCAGACGCGGCGTTCACCGTCGGGAGTGACCATGGCCAGCGCGCACACGAACCGGGCGGCACGGCGTGCGGTGGGCACGCCGTCGAGCTGGGCGAGGAGGAGCGCGTTGTTGTCCTCATCGTCGCAGGCGGGCCCAGCCCAGCGCGCGGAGCGGACGCCGGGCATGCCGTTCAGCTCCGCCACCTCGAGGCCGGAGTCGTCGGCGACGGCGACCAGTCCGGTCTCGGCGGCGGCGGCCGTCGCCTTGAGGAACGCGTTGCCCTCGAACGTGCGCTCCGTCTCGGCCGGCTCCGGGTAGCGGGGCAGGTCTGCAAGACCGAGCACCTCGACGCCGACGCCCGCGGCCTCCACCATGCGGCGCAGCTCGGCGAGCTTCTTGGGGTTGTTCGTGGCGAGCACGATGCGCTCGGGGAGCCTCACGCCAACGCCTCCTGCTGGATCCGCGTGAGTTCGGCGCACCCGGCGGCACCCAGGTCGAGGAGGACATCCAGTTCCGCGCGGCTGAACGGGGTGCCCTCCGCGGTGCCCTGCACCTCGACGAAGGCCCCGGAGCCGGTCATGACGACGTTCATGTCGGTCTCCGCGGCCGAGTCCTCCTCGTAGCGGAGGTCGAGCAGCGCCTGGCCTGCGGCGTCGAAGCCGACGGAGACGGCGGCCACGGAGTCGCGCAGCGGCTCGCCCTTCAGCGCCCCGAGCTTCCGCAGGTGGGCGACGGCGTCGGCCAGCGCCACGTAGGCGCCGGTGATGGCGGCGGTGCGGGTGCCGCCATCGGCCTGGAGGACATCGCAGTCGAGGACGATGGTGTTCTCGCCGAGCGCCTTGTAGTCGATGATCGCGCGCAGTGACCGCCCGATCAGGCGGGAGATCTCGTGCGTGCGTCCGCCGATCTTGCCGCGGACGGCCTCACGATCCGAACGGGTGTGCGTGGCGCGCGGCAGCATCGAATACTCGGCGGTGACCCAGCCGAGCCCCGAGTCACGACGCCAGCGCGGAACGCCGGTCGTGACGGAGGCGGCGACGAGCACGCGGGTGCGGCCGAACTCGACGAGCACGGACCCCTCCGCGTGATCGAGCCAGCTGCGGGTGATCCGGACGGGGCGAAGCTCATCGGGTCGTCGACCATCGATGCGAGGTGTAGTCACCGGAACAACGTACCTCAGCGAGGGCAGGCGCAGCGCTCGGGCACTGGGACGTCGCGCAGGGCATCCTCGATGTGCTCGCCGCAGCCCGCCCAGGTGGGCTTGCCGCACTTCTCGCAGGTGACCTTCTTGCACATGGTGTTCTCCTTCTCTACAGGGTGACAGTGGGGTTGGCTACAAGCTGATGGTGGTGGCGTTGCTGACGAAGCCGCCGAGGAGGCGGCGGCCGATGCCCTGAAAGTCGTGGGCATCGCCGGTGGTCAGGAAGGTGCGGGTCGCCTCCCGCGGCTGGTGCCGCAGCAGGTCGGCCTGGGTGAGCTGCGAGTAGGTCGATTGCGCGCACGCCTCCGCCGACGACACCAGCGTCACCCCATTGCCCAGCACGTAGCCGATCACGCCACTCAGCAGCGGGTAGTGCGTGCAGCCCAGGATGAGGGTGTCGGCCTGTGCCCGCTTGATGGGCGCCAGGTACTCCTCCGCGACGGCGAGCAGCTCGTCCCCGCCGGTGATGCCGGCCTCGACGAACTCCACGAAACGGGGGCACGCGTTCTGGGTCAGCGAGATATGCGGGGCGATCGCGAACGCGTCCTCGTAGGACAGCGAGCTGACCGTCGACTGCGTGGCGATCACGCCCACCCGCGCGTTCCGCGTCGCGGCGACGGCGCGGCTGGCGGCCGGAAGGACCACCTCCGTGATGGGCACGTCGTAGCGCTCGCGCGCGTCGCGCAGCACGGCCGACGACGCGGAGTTGCACGCGATGACCAGTGCCTTGACGCCACGATCGACGAGGTGGTCGAGTCCCTGCAGCGCGAATCTGCGCACCTCTGCGATGCTGCGGGGGCCGTACGGCGCGCGGGCCGTGTCGCCGAGGTAGATGAAGTCCTCGTTGGGCAGCTGCTCGACCAGCGAGCGCAGCACGGTCAGGCCGCCGAAGCCAGAGTCGAAGACGCCGATCGGCCGGTCCAGCGCCGTCACCTCCCAGCCCCGCGGAGCTCGAACTGGTCGGGATCGAGGCTCATGTCGTCGGACAGGCACGCGGCGCGCATCTCCAGCAGATCCTCGATGAGGTAGGCAAGCCACTCGATCAGGTCGACGAGGCCGGGGTTCGACTGCATGATCTCCTCGTTGGGCCGCGCCTGGCGACCGGGGCCTGCAACCTCCGCGTACCAGAACAGACGCAGCGCGCCGAGCGTCTTCGCCCAGTCGTCGACGGCGTCGAGCGTCACGGGCACATGCCCCGCCCAGGTGTCGAGGTCGGCGATGACGCGGTCTGATGCCGCGATCCTGGCGCGGGCCTGGCCGTGGATGGAGTCGCGCCAGAACTCATCGGCGGCCTTGTCGTCGGCGACGGCAGGCGGGAAGAGGCGCGCGAGCCGGTTGTTGCCCAGCATGCGGTTGGTGGGGTCGTCGGCGAGGTCGGCGACGATCTGCTCGAAGGGATCGTCGCTCGGCGGCGGGAGCAGCTCCCGCAGGTGCGACTGGTAGAAGCCGATCATGGCGCGCAGCCCGCCGTCCCTGCCGTCGCAGCCATCGAAGGCCCACACGATCGCGTCGCCGGGGAGGGTCATGCCTTCTCCATGGTGGCCCAGAGGTTGTAGCTCTGCATGGCGAGGACGTCGCGCTCCATCTCCTCGCGGTTGCCCGACGACACCACAGCCTTCCCGCGGTGATGGACCTGCAGCATCAGTTCCTCCGCGCGCTCGCGGGGGTAGGAGAAGTACTCCTGGAACACGTAGGTGACGTAGCTCATCAGGTTGACGGGGTCGTCCCAGACGATGGTGACCCACTGCCGCAACTCGGCGGGGGCATCCGCCGGACGCTCGGCGACGCTCGTGTCACCGGCAGGCTGTGTGGTCATGGGTCCAACAATGCCGCGTTCGGACAAACCTCGCCACCGGACGCGGGCATTCGGACGCATCGCCTCCGCGCGCACTACGCTCTCGGGCATGACGACGGCGCTGCTGACCGATCAATACGAGCTGACAATGGTGCGGGCCGCCATGGATGCGGGCACCGCGAACAGGCGAAGCCTCTTCGACCTCTTCACCCGTCGCCTGCCCGAGGGCCGCCGCTACGGCGTCGTCGCAGGGCTCGGCCGAGTGATCGACGCGATCGGCGAGTTCTCCTTCGGCGACGCCGAACTGGGTTTCCTGCGCGACCGCGGCATCCTCACCGACGACCTCGCCCACTGGCTCGCCGGCTACCGCTTCACCGGCGACATCTGGGGCTACCCCGAGGGCGAGGTGTACTTCCCGGGCTCCCCCGTGCTGTCGGTCGAGGGGACGTTCGCCGAGGCCTGCATCTTGGAGACGGTGCTGCTCAGCATCTACAACCACGACGCCGCCATCGCGGCCGCTGCCTCACGGATGACCGCCATGGCCGGCGACCGCACCTGCGTCGAGATGGGCTCGCGCCGGACGCACGAGGAGGCCGCCGTCGCCGCTGCGCGCGCGGCGTACCTCGCGGGCTTCGCCTCGACCTCGAACCTCGCGGCCGGCCAGCGCTACGGCATCCCCACCATCGGCACAGCGGCACAC
Organism: Tessaracoccus sp.; assembly: GCF_016714275.1. Classification (GTDB taxonomy): domain Bacteria; phylum Actinomycetota; class Actinomycetes; order Propionibacteriales; family Propionibacteriaceae; genus Arachnia. Next base: position 576,832 of record NZ_JADJNP010000002.1, read on the forward strand.
TCGTTCACGCTGCTGTTCGACGCCGAGGAGGACGCGTTCCGCGCGCAGCTGCACACGCTGGGCGAGAACACGACGCTGCTGGTCGACACCTACGACGTCGAGAAGGCCATCCGGCTGGGCGTCGAGCTGACCGAGGGTCGGCTGGGCGCCGTGCGCCTCGACTCCGGCGATCTGCCCATCATGGCCCGCCAGGCCCGCGACCTCCTCGACGACTTGGGCGCGACCAGCACCCGGATCATGGTCACCTCGGACCTCGATGAGTGGCAGATCGCGATGCTGCAAGGAGCGCCCGTCGACGGCTACGGCGTCGGCACGTCGCTGGTCACGGGCTCCGGGCATCCGACGTGCGGGTTCGTGTACAAGCTGGTGGCGCGGGCGTCGTCGGACGAGCCGGGCGCGGAAATGGTGCCTGTCGGCAAGCGGTCGAAGGGCAAGAACACGCTGGGCGGCCGGAAGTTCGCGATGCGCAGGATCGGCGCCGACGGCGCGGAGGCGGAGGTCATCGGCCTCGGCGCACCGCCGGTAAACGACGGTAACGACCGCGACCTGCTGGTCCCCATCTTCCGTGGCGGCGAGCTGGTCTACACCGCGACGCTCGATGACGCCCGCCGTCGGCACGCCGAGTCGCTGCGCGAACTCCCTCTGGCCGCCCGCCGCATCTCGAAGGGCGACCCGGCGATCGAGACGATCATCCTCGACGAGGTCGGCTCACGGACCACGAACCCCTACCAGGCCTCCCCCATCGCCACGAACATCTGACTGTCGTCGAGGACTGGGGTAGCGGCCGCCAACCCTCAGTGGCCGCCCCAGCGCGAAACGGGCTGCTCGGGCAGGCCATTCATCACGGCGGCGAGGCGGCGAGGCAGGTCCGCGGCGAAGACATCCTCGAGGCTCATCCGGTGGCCGTTCTGGTCGGCCAGCGGCACGCGCCAGTTGGGGTACTCGTCGATCGTTCCCGGCTGGTTCTGCGTGCGGCGCTCACCGACGGCGTCAGTCAGGTTCGCGAGGAGCACCTTCGACGGCGTCCGGAGCAGGAAGCGGTGCAGGGCCAGCATGACCTCGACCGGGTCGTCCCTCTTCGCCTCATCGAGCACGCCGTCGGCGACCAGCTTGCCGAGCCACTCGGCCTGTTCACGCGCGGCGGCGGCGAGTTCGTCGTCGAGCGGCTCGGTCAGGATGCCCAGCTGGTCCCGGAGGCGGACGTGGTCGCCGGCGAGGTAGCCCAGCGACGGCGGGAGGTCGTGTGTCGTGACCGATGCCATGCAGTACTCGCGCCACCACTGCGCGTCGAGCGGCTCCCCCTGCATGCCGGCCTCGAACCACAGCACGGAGGTGCCGAGGATGCCGCGGCGCGACAGGTATTCGCGCACCCAGGGCTCGACGGTACCGAGGTCCTCGCCGACGATCAGCGCCTGCGCGCGCTTCGCCTCGAGCGCGAGGATGCCGACGAGCGCCTCGTGGTTGTTGCGCACGTACGTGCCGTCGACGGGGCGCCCGCCCATCGGCACCCACCAGAGGCGGAAGAGTCCGATGATGTGGTCGATGCGGACGCCGCCGACGCGGCGGAGCGCGGCCGACACCATGGCCCGGAACGGCGCGTAGCCGAGCTCGGCAAGCTTGTCGGGGCGCCACGGGGGCTGGCCCCAGTCCTGGCCCAGCTGGTTGTACTGATCCGGCGGCGCGCCTACGCTCATCCCCTGCGCGAAGACCTCCGGCATCATCCAGGTCTCCGCACCCATGCGGTTCACGCCGACGGCGAGGTCCGTGACGATGCCGACGGGCATGCCCACTTCGGCCGCCGCGGTCTGCGCGGCCGACACCTGCGTCTGCGCCACCCACTGAAGCCACTCGAAGAAGTCGACCTCCTGCGCGTGCTCCTCTGCGAACGCCGCGACCTCCGGCGAGCTCGGGCGCTGCAGTTCAGCGGGCCAGCCGGCCCACTCCTGCCCGTGCACCTCGGTGAGCGCGCTCCAGACGGCGAAGTTGCGCAGCCCTGCGCCCTCGCGTCGGCGGAAGTCGTCGTAGGCGATCCGACGCGCGGGGCGGAGCCCCACCGCATGGATCAGGCGCAACGCCGCCAGCTTCGCCGGCCAGACCGCGTTACGGTCGATGATCCCCGCCTTCGCGCCCGCGGCCCGGGCGCGCTTGTGCAGCGCCCGCACCTGGCGGCGTTCGTCGCGGCCGAGGGCGCCGTACTCGGGCACCGCCTCGGGACGGACGTAGATGGGGTTGATGAAGCGCCTGCTCGACGGCAGGTACGGCGACGGCTCCATGGGCGCCACCGCCTGCGCGGCGTGCAGCGGGTTGATCAGCACGTAGCCGGCGAACTGCCGGGTGCCGGACCAGGTGATGAGGTCGCCGAGGTCCGCGAGGTCGCCGATACCCCAGGAGCCCCTTGAAGTCACCGAGTACAACTGCGTGCCGTAGCCCCAGATCCGCTTGCCGCGCATCGCGGGCGGAAGGCCCACGAACGACGGCGTGACGATCAGCGACGCGCGGCGTTCGCCGTCGACCGTCCGCGCGACGACGTCGTGATAGCCGGTGGGGAGGTCCGCGCCGAGCCAGAACGTCGCCTCGCCGAGGGCCGCGCCGTCGACGAGACGGTCCGGGACGGTGTTGTCGCTCTGCCACGCGGGGCGCGTCTCCCCCGTCTCCAGCTCAATGTGCACCTGGACCTCGGAGCCGGCCGGGACGTGCACGGCGACGTGGATCCCCTGCCCCTCCTCCGCCACGGTGCAGTGCGGCAGCGTCAGGCGCCAGCGCTCGTCCTCGAGTCGTGCCCACGCGGCCTCCGCGGCCTCGGGAGTGGCGGCGTCGACGTCGAACGCGGCGAGCACGCGCACGATGGTGTCGGCAGGAATGGCTACGTAGCGGCCCTTCCAGTCCCAGAACTCGCGGGCGATCCCGAAGCGGTCGGCGAGCCGCTCGAGGGCAGGGCTGTACTCAGCCATGAGGGTTGGCTCCTACTCTGGACACCATGAGGGTTGGCTCCTTCTCTGGACGCCGTCAGGTGGGCTGTCTTACCGGACCTTGAGGACGTACGTGCGCGCGATCAAGTCTTGCAGCGATTGGCGGTTGCGGTTGACCAGGAGACAAATTCCCGAGGGCAACGTCACGTACCACAACACGTACGCGAAAGCGCCGAGGACGCCACGCACGATGGCCGCGCCCCACCCGAGCTTTGCCTCGGGGCCGTCGCCCACCTTGACGACCCGCAAGCCGACCGCGAGCTGCCCGAGCGTCGCGCCGACGGCGCCGACCATGACGGTCCGGTAGACGGCGAAGAGCACGAACATCACGACGGTCAGCTGGGTGTTGAGGGCGATCACGGCGTCGGGCAGCGGCGGCGGGTCCCCGACGGGGTTGTCCGCCCACATCGTGAGATCGCGCGTCCACCGGTCGAACACGGCCAGCATCTGACCGGTGATGCCGAACGCGGATGCGACGATCCAGCCGACGATCGTGATCAGGACGCTGTCGATCAGGTATCCCAGCAGTCGCCAGCCGAAGGCGGCGATGCGAACGATGGGGCCTACCGTCGGCCCTGGCCCATAGTTGTAGGTGTACGTGCCTGGGTGCTGCTGGTGCGACATCGGCTGCTGGTACCCGTGCTGCTGCCCCTGGTGACCATCCTGCTGAGGGTAGCTCTGCGGGGGCGCGCCGTAGGTCTGCTGCGGCGGCGCCATCGACTCGGCCGGTGGTGGCGGCGCGGGCTTGTCCCGGGTGGCCTGCGACCAGGCCACGCCGTCCCAGAAGCGTTCGCCGTCGGACCCGGCGGGGTCGGGGTACCAACCGGCCGGTGGCTGGGGCGTGTGTGTCATGCCCCCGAATCTACCGTGACCGGCGGATGTCGCGCCTACCCTGACTCGCCGGAGCCGTGGAGCCACGCGGTGAGCGCCCGCTGGTTGACCACGCCTGCCCGCTGGAAGATCTTCTTGAGCCGCTTGTGCACCCCAGACCTGGTCAGGCGCACGTCGGCGGCCATCTCCCGAACGCTGCCGCCCCGCAACACATGCTCGAGCAGCTGCCGATCCACCTTGTTCGGGGCGACCCTTTCCGCCCGCTCGGGGTCGAGGATCGCCAGCCGGTCGAGGTGCCGGGTCAACGTGTCGGCGACGACCTTGTTGCCGACATTGTATCCCGCATGCACCGCCTTGAGCGCCGCCGCGATGTTGACCAGGTTCGAGTCCTTGTACACGAAGCCCCCGACGCCAACCTCCAGCGCATTGAGCACCTCGCCCGTGTCGAAGGCCGTCATCATGAGCACCTTCGACGGCGAGCCTGCGGCGTGCATCGCGGCGGCAACCTGCACCCCGGTCATCCCGGGAAGCCGGACGTCCATCAGCCAGACGTCGACGGGCGCCTCGACGTCGAGGGCCGCCTCCCCGCTCGTGACGGCAGCCACCACATCCAGTTCCGGGTCACCACGAAGGGCAGCTTCGAGCCCATGCAGAAGCAACCTGTCGTCGTCACAGATGGCTACACGAATCATGTCAGCGCTCCTTCGCGTCGCGTGATCGGGACGTCCGCGTGCAGCGTCCATGTTTCTCCGTTCAGGGAGGAGGCGGCGGTCCCGCCGGCTAGGGCAGCGTGCCGGCGCATGCCGACGAGTCCCAGCGACCGGCGCTCCCGCGCACGTCGGGCCTTGGCCACGTTGGTGACCACGACCGTCAGGAGGTCCCCGTTCCGGGAGGCTCCGACGCGGCATGGGTGCGCCTTGTCGCCGTGCTTGAGCACGTTGTGCAGGGCCTCTGCGATGATCCGGCTGACCACCAGATCCACTTCGGGTGGCAGTTCGGCGAGCAGCACGTCCATCTCCGGAGCTTGCTCAACCACGAACCCTGTGGCGGTCAGTTCCGCAACGCCTGCCCGCGCCGCGTCGACGGCGCCAACCGTCCCGAATGGCTGCGAGCTACCCTCGCGTTGCAGATCGGCGGTGACCTCGCGCAGCGTCGCGTCTGCGCTTCGCACGCGATGGATCAGTTCATCGAGGAAAGCGGGATCGGACCGCTGCTCCGCGGTCGCGCTGTCGGCGCGGACCAGCACACCCGTGAGATTGCGCCCAACGAAGTCGTGGATATCGACGGCCATCCGCATCTGGCGCTCGACGAACTCCTTGGAGACCCGCTCGGCCTCCACCCGCGCCACCCAGCGAAACCCGAGCCCTATGACCCAGGCGATGAACAACACGACTGAGGGCACCACGACGATTTCGAGCACATTCAACACATCTGCGGAGCGTCGCCGCATGAGCACCACCATGGTCGCCACAATCACGGCCGTGGCGACGGCCGCGCGTCCGAACTGTCCTTTCCTGACCAGCAGAGTTACGACGCAGGCGCAGATGTAGGACGAGAACCCGAGCCCTGTCGGATCGGCAACCAGGCCGACAAGGCAGCTCAACAGGACGCCGAGCAGCCCCCAGCCAGACCATCGCGCGGCCAGCAGGAGTGCCATCGGGACTGTCAAGTTTTCGGTGTAAGTCATGGTTAGTGGCTGTGGGCGGACAGCCGGCCGTTGAAGGTGATGTCGAAGGCGTTGAGAGCACCCTTCCATCGCTGGGTCCAGCGGGCTCTGCCCTTCCCCGTCGGGTCGAGCGCCATCACGGCAAGGTAGACACACTTGAGCGCGGCTTGCTCGTTCGGGAAGTGTCCACGAGCCTTCACCGCCTTCCGGATCCGGGCGTTCACGGACTCGATCGCGTTCGTGGTGCATACGATCCGGCGGATCTCGCGGTCGAACTGCAAGAACGGGACGAACTCCGCCCAGGCGTTCTCCCACAGCCTGACGATCGCCGGGTACTTGGCGCCCCAGGCGTCTTGGAAGTCGAGGAACCGGTCCTCGGCCTCGCTGACGGTCGCAGCCTGATAGACAGGCTTCAGGGCCCGGCTGATCTTGTCCCAGTCCTGACGGGCGGCGTACTTAAAGCTGTTCCGCATCAAGTGCACGATGCAGGTTTGCACGATCGTCTGCGACCACACCGTGTTCACGGCATCCGGGAGACCGGTCAGGCCATCGCAGACCAGCATCAACACGTCCTGGACGCCGCGGTTCTTGATCTCGGTGAGCACCTGGAGCCAGTACTTCGCACCCTCGCCACCGTCACCGCACCACAGACCCAGGATGTCCCGGTTACCCTCGCTGGTGACCGCGAGGGCGACGTAGATGGGCCGGTTCGCGACTTGGCCGTCGCGGACCTTGACGTGGATCGCGTCGATGAACACCACCGGATAGACCGGATCCAACGGCCGGTTCTGCCACGCGGCCATGCCGTCGAGGACCTTGTCGGTGATCGCCCCGATCGTGGTCTTCGACACCTCCGACCCATACACATCGGCCAGGTGCGCACTGATGTCGCCGTGTGTCATCCCCCGTGCGGACAGCGACAGCACGATGTCTTCGATCGCGCCGAGCCGGCGCTGCCGCTTCGCGACAATCTGGGGCTCGAACGTGCCGGCCCGGTCCCGCGGGACATCAATCTCGATCGGGCCAGCCTTGGTGGTCACGGTCTTCGACCGGGTCCCGTTGCGGGCGTTGCCGTCCGTCGAGGGTTACCACACCACCTGATTCGCGAGGACCTCGACGATGCCCGATCCTACTTCCTGCTGCCGTGGCGTCGGCGGCTACTGCCAGCGCTGCGATCTTCTGGTCGGCCTGCCGGGGCTCCACGTGATCGGTGTCGAACGCGATAACGCAGGGCTTCGGGTTGAGGTCGAATCCGTGCGGCCGGAGGTGATGGGCTGTCGCGCCTGCGGTGTTGTCGCGCATGCCCATGGCCGGCAGAGGATCGAGCTGACCGATGCGCCGTGTTTCGGAGCGCCGGTCAGCCTGTGGTGGCGGAAACGACGCTGGCTATGTCGCGAGCCGATGTGTCCGGTGACCTCGTTCATGGAGCAAGACCCGGCGATCGCGCCACGCAGGGCGCTGCTCACCAGCAGGGCGACAAGGTGGGCGATCGGGCAGATGCGGCGGGAGAACGCCTCGGTCCAAGGTCTGGCCCGGCAACTCGGCTGCAGCTGGAAGACGCTGTGGCGGGCCGTGAAGCCGGTGCTGGAGGCCGCTGCGGCGGACGAGTCGCGGTTCGCGGGGGTCACCTGTCTGGGCGTCGACGAACACATCTGGCACCACGTCTCGACCAAGCCCGTCGAGTTGGGCGGGCGGGGGCCCAAAGAGTTCACCGGCATGGTCGATCTGAGCCGTGACAAGGATGGACATGTCCGATCCCGGCTGTTGGATCTGGTCCCGGGCCGCTCCGGGGAGGCCTACAAGACTTGGTTGAAGGCCCGCGGCGACACCTTCCGAAGGAGGGTCGAGGTCGCCACGCTGGATCCGTTCCACGGCTACAGATGCGCTATCGATGACCAGCTCGAGGACGCCGTGGCTGTTCTCGACGCGTTCCACGTCGTCAAGCTCGGCACCGCGGCCGTCGACGAGGTCCGACGCCGCGTCCAGCAGGAGATCCACGGCCACCGTGGCCGCAAGACCGACCCGTTGTATCGGATCCGCAACATCCTGCGCGCCGGACAAGAACACCTCACCGACCGCCAGAAGACCCGGCTGGAGTCGGCGTTCAGCACAGACGAGCGCCATGTCGAGGTCGAGGTCGCCTGGCACTGCGCCCAACAACTCCGCTCGGTCTACCACTAGCCCAGTCACCCCGAAGGCCGTCAGATCGCGGAGAGAATCCTGGACTCGTTCCCGTCGTGCCCGATCCCGGAGATCGCTCGTCTCGGCCGCACCCTGAACCAGTGGCGCGACGCGTTCCTCGGCTACTTCACCACCGCGGGCGCGAACAACGGCGGAACCGAAGCCATCAACGGGCTGATCGAGCTGGCCCGCCGGGTCGCCCGCGGGTTCCGCGATCCCGACAACTACCGCCTCAGAATGCTCCTCATCGGCGGCGGCTTACGCATCTGACCCCACGCTCACGTCAGAAGAGCCGCTTAACCGTTACCGCCGCGGCTGCAATAGTGGCTTTCGAACCGTCCGATTTCGGCTTCAGTTGAGACACATCGAAGTCGAAGAAGCTCCTCGCCTTGTATGCCGGAGAACACCCCGTCCAGTTGCAGTACCCGACCCGGAACACGTCGTTGGTGTTGTAGTAACTCGACCCGGTGCTACGGACAACCAAGAAATTGTTGCGATCCTTCCCCAACGACGGATCGATGAACACCGGATACACCACATCCGCGCCCGTCAACGCATCCTGATCCGGCGACAACACCACCTCCAGGCCCTCATCCGAGGGCAGCGCTGACTCGGTCACCTCGATCGGAGCCACGACCTCCGCGGGAGACGTCGCGTCGGGGATGTCCTCTTCTGAGGTAGGTGCCGAGTCCCACATCACCGGCGACGGAGACGTGAACACGGCCTCGCCCTCCGCATCGACGGCCTCAGCGGAACCGTCCCCGGCAACCACATAGTCCAGGCCATCACCCTCGATCCGGAAGGCCAAGCTCTCCAGCTCCGGGTTCGACGCCGCCTGCCGGTTCTTTACGACAAGCACCTCGGAGAACGACTCCGCGGACACGGACACCACGAGATCAACACCAGGCAACACCTCGGGATAGGTCACCTGATCGCCATCCACGCTCGGCGCCGGCAGCACAAACGGAACATGCATCGTCACCGCATGGTCCCCGTCGCGCACCGTCGCCAGGGCGGTGTCCCCACCTGCAGAGAAGTCCATCTCCAGCACCGACGCCGCCGGCTCCAGCCGGTTACCCGCCTCCACCACGGTCGTGTCGACGGGACCGAACTCCTCGCCGTCGCGCACCCGGACAGCCGCACGATCCAGCGTCAACGTCACAGTCCCGTCGGGATTCGCGACACTCAAGCTGTGCTCATCGGTCAACTCGGGTATCTCCACCGACGATCCCGAGGACACCGCGTCCGCCATCGCCTCTGCGACAGGGTCATCCGGCAACTCCGGGTCCGCTGACGCAACCAGCGAAACACCCGACAAGACCAACGCCATACCCAAGGCAGGCACCAGCCAACGATCACACAAACGGGCCATCACAGACACCCTCCACACTGAGGAACCAAGACGCCGAGTGGGGGCTGCCACGCCGTCTACCGCGCAACCTACAACCGGCCTGTGCCGCTTAGCGCCGCATCGAGAGCAACCGGGTAGCGAAGTCCACAACCTGGGCAGCAGACTACCTATGCGGGGGACACCACTGCCCACACCTCGGCACGTGACACATATACCCTCGGGGGTATATTCTTCCTCTCATGAGCATCGTGATTGTGGGAGGCGTCGCCGGCGGGATGAGCGCGGCGACCCGGCTTCGCCGGCTGGACGAGAACGCCGAGATCATCGTCGTGGAACGCAGCGGATACGTGTCGTTCGCCAACTGTGGGCTGCCGTACCACGTCGGCGGCGTGATCGAGGAGCGCTCGGCGCTGCTGCTGCAGACGCCCGAGTCGCTCGCTGCGCGTTTCCGGCTCGACGTGCGCGTCGGCACCGAGGCGGTCGCGATCGATCGCGCGGCCAAGACCGTCACCGTGCGCACGCTGGCCACCGGCGACGAGCACGTCCTCCCCTACGACAAGCTGATCCTCTCCCCCGGCGCGCGGCCCGTCCGCCCGCCGATCCCCGGCATCGAGCGCGCGCTCAGCCTGCGCGACGTCGAGGACACCGACGCGCTCGTGGCCGCCGTCGCTGACGCCAAGAGCGCCGTCGTCATCGGCGGCGGGTTCATCGGCGTGGAGATGGCCGAGAACCTCCGCCACCGCGGCCTGGACGTCACGCTGGTCGAGGCGATGCCCCAGGTCATGGCGCCCATCGACCCGGAGCTGGCCGCGCTCGTCCACACCGAACTGCGCGCAAACGGGGTCGAGCTGCGGCTCGGCGCCGCTGCCGCCGCGATCGGCGAGGACCATGTCGTGCTCGGCGACGGCGAGCGCCTCCCCGCCGACCTCGTCGTCGCCGCCATCGGCGTCCGTCCCGACACCACGCTCGCTGACGCCGCTGGTCTGGCCGTCGCGGCGCGCGGCGGCATCGTCGTCGACGAGCACTGCCGCACCTCGGACCCGAACGTCTACGCCGTGGGCGACGCCGTTGTGAAGCGCGACGCGCTGGACGGCTCCGACGTGCTCGTGCCTCTGGCCAACACCGCCAACCTGCAGGGCCGCCGCGTCGCCGACCACATCGCCGGCCGACGCGCCCCTGGCCGTCCCGTGCTGGGCACCGCCATCGTCGGCGTCTTCGGGCTGCAGGCCGCGGCCACGGGATGGAACGAGAAGCGCCTCCGCGCCGCCGGCCGTCCCTACCGCGCCATCCACACGCACCCGTCGTCGCACGCGGGCTACTACCCCGGTGCCGAACAGATGTCGTTGAAGCTGCTGGTCGACCCTGAGACCGACGCCATCCTCGGCGCGCAGGGAGTCGGCCGAGACGGCGTGGACAAGCGCATCGATGTCATCGCCACCGCTATGGCGGGTGGCATCACGGCCAGAGACCTCGCACACCTCGAGCTGGCCTACGCGCCGCAGTTCGGCTCGGCGAAGGACCCCGTCACGATGCTCGGCTTCATCGGCGAGAACCTCCGCGAAGGCGTCACCGAGTCCATCCAGTGGCACGAGCTCGACGCCGCGCTGACGGCAGGCGCCACGCTGCTCGACGTCCGCAACCCAGGCGAGCGCGCCGGCGGCTCCGTCATCCCCGGGGCGATCAACGTCCCGCTCGACGAACTCCGCGACAATCTGGACTCCCTGCCCGACGGCGACTTGATCGTCCACTGCGCCGTCGGCCTCCGCGGCCACACCGCAGCCCGGATCCTCACCCAGGCGGGCCGCCGCGCCGTCAACCTCGACGGCGGCTACAAAACCTGGGCCGCTGGAACCTCCGCCTGAGCCGCCATCGTGCACATATATCTGCGTAGGTTGCTCGAGCTGTGCAATAGGTACAGGTGAGGCAACCCACGCAGATTTGTGCACGCGCCCGACAGATGCTGACTACCCGCTTGGCCTGCCCTCAAACTCCCCATCTGGCTCAGGCCAGCGACAGGAACAGCTTCTCCATCTGGGCGAGGTCCGGCTCGCCGGACTCGCCGTCGAGGACACACTGCTTCAGGCCGACCGAGATGGTCGCGAAGCCCGCGCGATCGACGGCCTTTGACACCGCGGCAATCTGGCCGACGATCTCCTGGCAGTCGCGGCCGTCCTCGATCATGCGGATGATCCCGCCGATCTGCCCCTGCGCGCGCTTCAGGCGCTTGACAACCGCTTCCATCGGCTCCGGGTCCAACTGCATGGCCACTCCTCTCGATACCCCCAAGAGTATCCCTAACCAGCGGTGAACAGCTCGTTGCGGATATGGCCGACGCGGCGGCTGACCAGCGCGGCGGCGAAGGCCACGAGCGTCGCGGCACCCAGGGACGCGACATAGGACAGCTTCTCGGGCTCCGTAAGGAGGAGCGCGGTGTAGATGCCACCGGCCACCGCGGTCACCACGGAGTTGCCGACCGACTCCGCCACCTGCATCGACGACTGGTTGCGCCCCTGCTCATACCTGGACGACAGGCTCATCACGGCGACGGCGGAACTCGGCATCGCGAGGCCCATGCCCGCGCCGCCGACCACCCACAACAGCAGCCCGACGCCGAGCGGGATCTGCGGGAACCAGGCGAACGCGACAAGCCCGGCCAAGCCGACCGCCGACAGCACCGCCCCGACGGTGAGGAACGCGTTCCTGCTCACCCGCACCCAGCGCTGCGACTGCAACCACGACCCGGCCGTCCAGCCGATAGAGCCGACGGTGAGCGCCCAGCCCACCTCGACAGGCGTGTAGCCGCGCAGCTTCTGCAACGTCACGAGCAGGATGGTCTCGCCCGCGAAGAACGCGCCCGCCTGGAAGGACCTCGTCAGCACGACGCTCGGGATGCCCGGGCCGAAACCGCGCGCGGCGGGCGCGAGGATGCGCGGCAAGCCCCAACCCAGCGCCACGACGCCGACAACACCCGTCACCAGCGCCCACCAGCCGATGGGCTGCCCCGCGAGCAGGATGAGCGACGGCGCCAGCGTGATCGCCAGCGTCGGCAACACTGCGACAGGACTCACCTCGTCCTCCCCGGGCCGGAACGCGTCCTGCACCTGCCGCAGCCCTGGCAGCGTGAACAGGAACGCGACCACGACGAGCGGGATCATCGTCGCGAACACAAGACGCCAGTCGTAGCGCGTCAACCACGCCGCGAACGGCGGCCCGACGAACGCAGGCAACAGCCAGCAGAACGAGAACAGCGCCATGATCTTCGGCCGCTGCTGCGGCGAGAACCCGTGCGCGACCGTCACGCCCAGCGTCAGGTTCAACGCCCCCGCACCCAGCCCCTGCACCACCCGAGCCAGCAGCACCACCCACACCGACGGCGCGAGCCAACCCAGCACGAGCCCCAGCCCGAACAGTGCGAAGCCCACGTACATCGGGATGGCGGGACCGCGCTGGTCGGCGATGCGCCCCGCGACGATCGTCGCCGCCAGCATGCCAGAAACCATCGTCGTGAACGCCCACGGATACAGCGACTCCGCGCCGAACGACGCCATGAGCGTCGGCAGCGCCGTCGCGATCCCGATGGACTGGAACGCCACGGAGAACACGGCGAGCATGATCCCGACGATCAGCACGCCCCTTCCGCTTCCTCGCACTTACTCTTTCCCTTCCCTGGCTGTTAACAGCCGCGTATCATGCCTGCATGACTGAACTGGCACCGGGCTCTCAGACAGTCCTCGACGAGCGCACGCAACAGTTCGAGGACGGCGACCAAGACCGATTCTCGCACTATGTGCCCAAGGACAAGCTGATGGCCGCCATGGTCAACGGCACCCCCGTCGTCGCGCTCTGCGGCAAGGTCTGGGTCCCCACCAAGAACCCCGACAAGTTCCCCGTCTGCCCGGACTGCAAAGAGATCTGGGAGTCCCTGAACCCGGGTCGGTAGTTCAGTACCTATACGCCTCGGGCTTGTAGGGGCCCTTGACGGGGACGCCCAAGTATGCGGCCTGCTTGTCGGTCAGCACGCTCAGCTCGACGCCCAGCGCGGCCAGGTGCAGACGTGCGACCTCCTCGTCCAGATGCTTCGGCAGCACGTAGACGCCCACCGGGTACTCGTCGGTCTTGGTGAACAGCTCCAGCTGCGCAAGCACCTGGTTGGTGAAGGAGTTGCTCATCACGAACGACGGGTGGCCGGTGGCGTTGCCCAGGTTCAGCAGGCGGCCCTCGGACAGCACGATGATGGAGTGGCCGTCGGCGAATCGCCACTCGTGGACCTGCGGCTTGACCTCGATCTTCGTCACGTCGGCGCGCGCCTCGAGGCCCGCCATGTCCAGCTCGTTGTCGAAATGGCCGATGTTGCCGACGATCGCCTGGTGCTTCATCCGCGCCATCTGCTCGTTGGTGATGACATCGCAGCAGCCGGTGGTGGTGACGAAGATGTCGGCGGTCTCGACGACGGAGTCCAGCGCGGCCACCTGGTAGCCGTCCATCGCGGCCTGCAGCGCGCAGATGGGGTCGATCTCCGTGACGATGACGCGCGCGCCCTGCCCGCGCAGCGACTCCGCACAGCCCTTCCCGACGTCGCCGTAGCCGCACACGACCGCGACCTTGCCGCCGATCAACGTGTCGGTGGCGCGGTTGATGCCGTCGATCAGCGAGTGGCGGCAGCCGTACTTGTTGTCGAACTTCGACTTGGTGACCGAGTCGTTGACGTTGATCGCCGGGAAGAGGAGTGTGCCCTCGCGCGCCATCTCGTACAGGCGATGCACGCCGGTGGTTGTCTCCTCCGTCACGCCCTTGATCGACGCCGCGACAGCCTCCCAGTCGACCTCGCCGAACGTCTCGCGCAGCAGCGCCTTGATGACGCGGAACTCGTGGCTGTCGCCGTCGGTATCCTCCGGCGCCGCGCCCGCCCGCTGCGCCGCGACACCCTTGTGGACGAGCAGCGTCGCGTCACCGCCGTCGTCGAGGATCATGTTCGGGAGCCTGCCGTCCGGCCAGTCGAGGATCTGGCGGGTGCACCACCAGTACTCCTCCAGCGTCTCGCCCTTCCACGCGAACACCGGCACACCGCGGGGGTGCTCCGAGGTGCCGTCGGGGCCGACGGCGATCGCCGCCGCGGCATGGTCCTGCGTCGAGAAGATGTTGCACGACGCCCACCGCACCTCCGCGCCGAGCGCCACCAGGGTTTCGATCAACACCGCCGTTTGGATGGTCATGTGCAGCGAGCCTGCGATCCGCGCACCCTTCAGCGGCTGCGCGTCGGCGTAGCGCGCCCTCATCGCCATCAGGCCGGGCATCTCGTGCTCGGCGAGCACGATCTCCTTGCGCCCGAAGTCGGCGAGGGTCAGGTCAGCTACGCGAAAATCCACGCGGGCAACCATACCCCTCTCTCAGGCAGCCGCCGAGGCCAGGTGAGCGAGCGCCAGGTCGTAGCCTCCGACGCCGCAGCCGACGATGATGCCCGCCGCCTTCGCGGACAAGACGCTGTGCGTACGGAACTCCTCGCGCGCGTGCACGTTCGAGATGTGCACCTCGACGTAGCGGCCGACGAGAGCCGCGGCGTCGGCGATCGCGTACGAGTAGTGCGTCCACGCCCCGGCGTTGATGACGACATCGGCGTCGGTGTCGGCGGCCTCGTGCAGCCACTCGATCATCTGTCCCTCGTGCTCGGTCTGACGCACGTCGACGTCGAGGCCCAGCCCCTTGCCTGTGCCCACCAGGTGCTCGGCCAGCTGCGCGTACGTCGTGCCGCCATACACCTCAGGCTGGCGCGTGCCCAGCCGCCCGATGTTGGGACCATTGAGGACGAGGACCTTCTTCATGCGGGCAGTCTATGGGCCTTCGGCTGGTTGACTCACCGCCGCTACTCGGGCAGCCGCACGAATCCGACGGTAACTCGCCTATTTGGGAGGAGTGTCTCCCGGATCGGCCAGGTAGTGCTGGATCCGTGCGCCTCGTCGAGTAGAGGCCCGAAAAATCAGCCGACAGTGAGGCCGATCTCCAAGTACGCAGCGCCGTACAGGCCCTTCTGGAGGAGGGTCACGTAGCGGACGACGTCGCCGGCCTCGAACTCGTCGTCGCCCGAGGAGATGCGCGCGACGCGGGCGCCGACGCCGTCGGCCAGGCGACGCAGGGTGTCTGCGGTCTCGCGGAGGCGGTCAGGGAGGAGTTCGTCGTCGAGGAGCACGAGGGCGGGGCGGGCGTCGTCGGCACCACCGTCGAAGGGATCGGCGAACATGTCGCGGGCCGGGGTGGCCCGCAGCAGCGTCTCGATCTCGGAGGCGTCCGCGGCCAGCGCGGGACGGCCGCAGGCGCGGCGCATCGCCTCCGCGATCCGGCGCGACGCGCGGCTCGCCAGCACCGTGCCGCCCCAGATCAGCGGCAAAGAGTCCGCCAACTCGAGCGCGAGCATCTTCCCCGGGTTCACCGACAGATCGCGCATCGGCGAGCACGACTCAGCCACCAGGTCCGCGGCATCGGCGACATGCTCCGGCCGCACCGTCGGGCCGAGGCCGAGCGCACCCAGCTGCGCGAGAACGGCGACAGCGGCCGCCATGGGATCGGCCTCGGGTGTAGGAATCAGGGTCGTCGCCGACGACGAGGCGGCATCGGCCAGCGAGGAGTCCTCGGGCGCCGCCACGATCAGCGACGCGCCCCGGCGCGCGGCCTCGGCGGTGCACTGCAGAACCCACTCGGGCGAGTCATAGCCGCCGAGGACCACGGCGAGGTCCAGCGGACCGACCCACGCGGGAAGGCCAGGACCCGGCCATGCCATGAACGGGACCGGACAAGCGGGTTCGAGCACCGCGCGCACCAGCCGCGCCTCGTGGCCGAGGACCAGGATGCCGCGGGGACGGTCACCGCGCTCCGCATAGCCCAGCGGCTGGCTGAGCGCCGCGCGCCGAATCCGGGCGCCCGTCGTCGCGAGCCGCCGCAGCGACTCGTTCCACGCCAGGTCGGGCGACTCCAGGCGCGCATCGTCGAACGCCGGGCCGCTCACAGCGTGCTGCGGGCCTGGTCGATCAGCAGGACGGGAATCTGGTCGCGCACCGGATACGCCAGGCCACACGCCTGGTTGGTGCAGACCAGCTCCTTCGCGTCATAGTCGACGGCGAACTTCGCGTGGCACGACGGGCACGCCGCGATCGCCAAGAACTCGGGCGACAGGTTCAACTGATCGTCAGCCATGGTTCCTCCTCGGATGTCTCTCCGAGCCTAGCGCGATTGCCGCCAGAGCCTCGTCGCGGAGGGCGCGCATCGTGGCGCCGTCGCGGGCCTCGACGTTCAGGCGGAGCAGCGGCTCGGTGTTGCTCGGGCGCAGGCTCACCCACCAGCCCGCGGCGGCGTCGCGGACGAGCAGGCCGTCGTCCCAGGTGACCTCGCCCCGCCCTGCGAAGAGCGCGGCCACGGCCTCCATACAGACGGACGCGTCGTCGACCGTCGAGTTCAGCTCCCCAGAGCGCGCATAGCCGTCATAGACCGCGGCCAGCTCGGACAGCGGCCGGCCCGACGCGCGCAACAGCTCCAGCACGTGCAGGGCCGCGAGCATGCCCGTGTCGGCCGACCAGAAGTCGCGGAAGTAGTAGTGCGCCGAATGCTCGCCGCCGAACACCGCGCCGAGCTCGGCCATCGTCGCCTTCACCGCCGTATGTCCCACGCGGGAGACAGCGATCCTGCCGCCGCGCGCCTCGACGGCCTCCGCGACGCAGCGCGACGTGATGGTGTTCGTCACGATCCACGAGCCCGGATGTTTCTCCAGTTCCGCGACCGCGATCATCGCGGTGATCACCGAAGGGTCTACGACGTCGCCGCGCTCGTCAACGATGAAGCACCGGTCCGCGTCCCCGTCGAAGACCAGCCCGATGTCGGCGCCGTTATCGCGCACCGCACGCTGCGCGTCGATCAGGTTCTCCGGCACCAACGGGTTGGCCGGATGGTTCGGGAAGGAGCCGTCGAGTTCGAGATACAGCCCGACGATGTCCAGCTCCCGCCCCGAAAGCACGCTGAGCGCAGTATGCCCGGCCATGCCGTTGCCGGCGTCGATCACGACGGTGAGCGGTCGCTCGCCGCGCTGCGGCACAAGGTCGCCCAGCTTGTCCGCGTACGCGTCGAGCGCGTCGAGCTGGCAGTAGCCGCCAACGACGTCGTCGCCCAGCTCGACCGTCGCGGCGAGGTCGCGCAGGCGGAGGGTGAAGTCCGCAGCCACGGGCGCGGCGTCGGCGAGGCAGAACTTGACGCCGTTGTACTCGGCCGGGTTGTGGCTCGCGGTGAACTGCACGCCCGGGAGACCCAACCAGCCGGACGCGAACCACAGCTGATCCGTGGACGCGAGCCCGATGTCGACGACCGAGGCCCCGGCGCGCCGGGCGCCGTCGACGAAGGCCAGGGACAACTCCCGCCCGAGGACCCGCATGTCGCGGCCGAGGACGAACTCGTCGGCCCCTGTGAGAGCGACGAACGCCATCCCGAGCGCCCGAGCGCCGTCGAGGTCCCACTCCGGGTCGTCGCCCACGACGACGCCGCGGATGTCGTTGGCCTTGAAGATCCTTGGGTGCAGCACCGGGCTAACTTACCCCCCGGTCACGAGGCGCAGGTGACCGCCGCGGGTCGTCGGGGAGGGATCGGGCGGCGCGGGGACCGGGTCGTCGTGGCGTAGGCCGATCGCGCGGACGGCGTCGGCAAGTGCCATAAGGTCGTCGGTGGCCGGCTCTGACGGCGCCGGCACGCCGTCGAACGGGAGCCGCAGCACCTGCCATCCCTGGGGAGCGCTTGTGCGCTCCGCGTGACGGGGGCAGAGATCGTACGCGCCCGGCTCTGGCGCCGGCGACAACGGGCCAAGGACCGCCGCCCGGTCGGTGTAGGCGTACGTCATGGTCGCCACCGCGGGGGCGGAACACGCGGTTCGGGAGCAGCTGCGCACGAGAGGCAACCTAACCGATGCGCCACTAGAGTGGCCGCATGCCACGCAGACGAGACCGACATGGGCGCGGTATCCGCGGCCCCCTCGCCGGTCCGAACCGGTTCACGGGCCGCCCCGTGCCGCTCAGCCGGCCCAACAGGGTCGCCTTCTTCAACTCGTGCGTCACCGCCGCGATGGCCGACATCGCCGACGCTGCCCCCGACGCCCTCAACGGGATCGTGGTAGGCGTCGAGGAGGTCCCGCACCTGAACGTCGCGTGGTCCGGGGACCGCGTCCCCCTCTCCGCCGCGCTGGAGCCCAGCCGCGGAAGGAAGGCGCAGATCGTCTTGTTCCAGCGCCCGCTGGAGCACCGCGCGATGTCGCGCCGCGATCTCAGCGACCTCGTCCACCAGACCATCGTCGAACAGCTCAGCGCGTTGACCGGACGGTCCATCGAGGACCTCGGCGGGGATCCCGGTTGGGACGATTAGCGGAGGTTCGGGTCGACGACTGAGAGGGCGCCGTCGTTTTCCGTGGTGCCGATGATGCCGAGCGGCGCCACCGCGATGCCCTTCTCTCCCGGGGAGACCAGCGCGCCGACAAGCGGTCCTGACGCCTCGACAGCGACGGCGGCGCGGTCGGTCTGCGCGACCTTGACACCGACGGTGGCGCCCGCGGGCACCGTGACGTCGCGCACCGTCGCACCAATCAGCCGCGCGGTCACGTCGGCAGCGCCGGGGTTGCTCAGCTGGAGTTCGCCGCCTGGCGGGCCGTAGCCGGCGAGCTCCGTCGACTCCGCGCCGCCGGTCAGCGTCGTGGGCGGGCCCTCGAGCGTGTCGAGCACGACGGCGGCCGCCACCTCGCCGTCGGCCGTGATGCGCAGCGCGCTGGGCTCACCCCCCAAGTCGTCGGCAAGGTCGAGTTCGATCGTGCTCAACGGCGCGACGGTGTGACCCGCTGCGGAGGCAGGCTCGTAGGAGCCGGTCTCGCCGAGGGCGGCGACGGTGACCGTCACACGGTCAACGCCGGGGTTGCTGATCAGGAGCTTCGGCGACGACACCCCGCCCGGAATGCCCGCGATGACCGCCTCCACCGCCGGGGCCGCGGGAACAGCGAGGCGCGTGCCCCGGCCCTCAAGAGCGACGGCGAGGGCCGACACCCGCCCGACGCTGGCCTCGACAGCCACGCCGACCGGGCCCTCGGGCGCCAACACCGACAGCGCGACCCGACGGCTGGCGCCCGGGCCGAGCGCGATGCCGCGGGCGCCGACGGCGGTGACCTCGCCGTTGGGGCCGAGCAGCGTGAGGTCGACGATGGCCTCGCCCGCGTCCGGGTTGATCAGGAGCAGCTCCCGCTCGGCGGGGTCGGGGACGAGGAGGACGCCGGAGCTCGACGGCGCGGCACAGGGCAGGAACGTGCGGGCGTCGTCCGGCGTGAGCACGCCCGCGGCTGCCCGCCCGTCCGTCGTCAGCACCGTGGGGCCGTCGATGGGCGCACCGAAGGGCGAAGTGCCCTTCGGCCCAGCCTCGCCGGTCAGGGCGCGCGACGTGAACGCGGAGTCGGCGACGGCGAACACTTCGCCCGCAACGCCACAGGTGACGCTGGACGTGCGCGGCAGCTCAACGGCCGCGGACGCGGGCCGGCGCTCGGGGGCGATCAGGGACACGCCGGCAGCCAACCCGGCAAGCACGACGAAGGCAAGGACGGTGAGCGCGACGCGGCGAATCATTCGTGTCCCCTTCGTGCGACCGCGGCCCCGCCCAAGGTGGGCGCGGCGAGGGTGACCAGCGCGGCGAGCAGCACCGCGTGCCAGGCGGACTGGCCCCACCGCTCAGCCGGCTGCACGGAGAGCACCCCGCCGCCTGCCGGAATGGGCCCGAAGGCGACGACGGTCTCGCCGCCGAGGAGCGGAACGGGGACATCCGCGGCCCGCGGCAACGCGCGCCCGTCCAGCGTCGCCGTCCAAGCCGCGCCGGCGGCGTCGGCGAGCACGAGTCCGCCCGCGCCGGCGGGCACCGTGCCGGTGGCTACCGGGTCGCCCGCGGTGGTCGTGACGCGCGAGACCAGCCCGCTGACCGTCCACACCGTCGTCTGGTCGTCGGCCGGCGCCGGCACCATGGACTCCAGGTTGTCGAGGGCCGCCTGGCGCTCGGCATCGAGGCCGCGCACCCACAGGTGCGAGACGCCCATCGCGCGGAAGCGCTCGGCGAGGTCGCCGGGCGGGTTGCCCGAGGCGATGGCCTCGGCGACGGCGCCCAGGTGCGGCGCGAAGGAGCCGACCGGGTTGCGCTCACCCGTCCCCCACTGCGGCTGGCGGGCGTCGACGACGCTCCAGGTCACGCGTTGCGGGACGCTGAGGTCGATGAGCATCGCGCGGGTGTCGCGCGGCGATCGCAGGACGTCGCGGACGTATCCGGGCAGCACGCTGGGCGTCGACCGGACCGGGCCCGCGAAGCCGACCCAACCCCACACGCCGAAGGTCAGCGCGGCGACGAGACCCAATGCAACGGTCGCCCGGCCACGCAGGAACGTGCCGTCGTTCGCGCGGCGGACGACGGGCGCGAGCAGGGCGGCGAGAACGAGCAGCGCCCACGGTGACAGCAGCGGCCGCACGACTGAGCCATCGACCGGCACCACGAGCCGGGACAGCACGATCCCGGTCACCAGCGGCGCGCCGATCCACCCGAAGCTGAGCAGCCAATCCCGGCGGCGCAGCCCGGCGATCGCCAGCAGCGAGACCAAGCCGACGACGGCGAAGAAGGCAGCGTTGGCCCAGACCGGGAGCCCCGACGGCAGGATCCGGCCGAGGAGCACCGCGTACGATGCCGGTGGATAGTCCGGCCAGGCCAAGGGGTCGGCCCCGGTCAGCAGGCGGCCGGGATCGCGCGCGAGCGTTGGCAGCCAAGGGACGAAGAACAACCAAACGGGCGCGACGACGAGCGCGGCCTCGACCGCGCGGGAGCGCCGCCGCACGGCCAGGATGACGGCGGCGACCGTCGCGCCGAGCAGCAGCACGGGCCAGGCAGAGGCAGTCACCAGCAGCCAGAACGCGGCGCCCGCCGGGGCGCGGAGGCGCTCGGCGCCCCCGGCGTCGTTGACCATCACGGAATGGATCGAGCGCACGAGCAGCGGCCCGGCGGTGGCGAGGATCATCCCGGACACATCGCCCGCCGAGACCACCCCGAGCAGGACGGTCCCCGCGGCCCAGGCCGCGCTCGCGGCCGCCGCGACGGACGCACGGACGCGGAGCCGACGCAGCAGCGCGAGGGCGGACAGCCCGGCAAGCACCGGTACAAGCACCAGTGCCAAGAAGGCGAACCAGCCGGGGCTGCCGAGCCCGAGCAGCGAGGCCGCCGCCGAGAACCCTAACCACGGTGCCGAGCCGGTGAGGTACGCCTGCCATGCGGCGCCCAGCGACGGCGGTGCCGCGAGCAGCCCGCCGCCGGAGACCGGTCCCGCGCCGAGCAGGGTGCGCCCTGCGACGAGGCAGGCGACGATCAGGCCCACCACAAGGATCGTGACCGGCGAGATCGTGGCCCGCGGCGCGGTGGCGCCGAACTCGTCGCTCGTCAGCTCGTCGATGGAGGTGTCCACCGACGACTCGGAAAGGCCGCGGTAGCGTTCCGCGATGCCCGCGCCGAAACGGTCGACGGCGTGGCGCACAGGCCAGAAGCGGCTGGGCAGCAGGTCGTCGGGCGTCATGTCCTCCGCGGGCAGCCGCGCGCGCAGCGCGGCCGTCTCCTCTGGGGTGGCTCGGTACCGACGCCAGGCCGACAGCTCCGCCTTCGCGTGCCCGGGGGCCTTCGCGAAAAGGAAGCCGACCGTCCGGGCGAGCGTCGCCGCGCCCAGACCGAAGCCGCTCGCCCCACGCGAGCCGGCGATCCGCAGCGCGGCCAGCCGGTCCGCGACGTGCGGGTGGTCGCCAGCGGCGCGCGCCCCTGTCCGGCCCGCGCGCAGGTGATGCAGCGAAGCTGCGGGCCACGTCAGCACGCGGAACCCGTGCGCGTTCGCGCGCCACCCCAGGTCGACGCCGTCGCGGTGCCGCGGCACCTCGGGCGCGAGACCACCCAGCTCGCGCCAGGTGTCGCCGCGCACCAGCAGGCCCGCGGTCGAGGCTCCCAGCACGTCGCGTGCCTCGGTCTGGCCCTGGTCTACGTCGCCCTCCTCGACCAGCGGCACGCGGATGCCACCCGCCGTGATGGCCTGGCCGGCCTCGGAGATGGTCTCCGGGTAGTTGCGGCGCTTCGGTTCGAGCAGCTTCGGGACGACGACGTCGGCGCGCCGGGCGCCGTCGAGCAGATGCGCAAGGGTGTCGCGACGGGGCGCTGAGTCGTCGTGGAGGAGCCAGATCCACTCGGGCTCGGCGTCGCCGAGGGCCAGGTTCACGGCGGCTCCGAACGAGGTCCCCTCCCCCTCGATCAGCTCGTCGAACACGCCCTCGTCCAGGGCGCGGACCAGCAGGGCGCGCGCCTCAGCGGACGATCCGGCGTCGATGACCACCAGCCGGCCGGGCCGTGGCGCGAGACCGGCGAGGCTCAGCAACTGCCGCGGGAGCCATTCGTCCGCCCCACACACGACCATGACGGCCGTGACAGAGGCCGGATCGATCTCGGGAAGCTCCTCGTCGGACTCCTCCTGGCCGATCCACGACCAGAGGTCGTCGTCGAAATGCCCGTGTTGGGGTTCGTCGGTCACCGGTCCTCCCAAGAGAGTCGAGCTTCGTGGCCGTCGCACGCCTGACGCCCCGTCCTGATCCGCACCTTCAGGTGCGACAGGCCACCGACCCTACCACCGGGAACCGTCGGGAAAAGTCGCCGGGAAACTACCCCGCGGCGCGCTTCAGCTTGCGACGCTCCCGCTCGGAGAGGCCGCCCCAGATGCCGAATCTTTCGTCCTGGGCGAGGGCGTACTCGAGGCACTCGGTGCGCACGGTGCAGTTCTGGCATACGCGCTTGGCTTCGCGGGTGGAGCCGCCCTTTTCGGGGAAGAAGGCTTCGGGGTCGGTCTGTGCGCAGAGCGCTTCGGCCTGCCAGGCGTACGCGCCGTCATCGAACAGCTCGAACAGATTGTCGTCCACGACCCCACCTTCCATCGCCAGCCAGAATTACACAGGAGTGATTCAGGGTCAAGAAAACAGCGCGCCGCGCTGCTCGCGCACGAGCGCGACGAGCTCCCTGACCCGCTCCGCTTCGGCAAGTGGGGCGGCCAGCGTCGCCGTCGGCGTGGCGACCACGAGGCAGTCGGTGAGTCCGAGCGCCGCCACCACGTGACCCTCACCCACGGCGTTGATCAGCACGCAGCCGCTCGCGTCGAGGGTCACCACCGGCCCGTCGACGGCATTGCCCGCTACGTCGCTGCCGAGCACCTCGGACAGCGCAAGATAGCCGCCGACGTCGCGCCAGTCGACGGCAAGCGGCACGGTGACGACTTCGGCGTCGGTCTCCCCGCGGGAGGCTGGCTCCATGACGGCGTAGTCGACGGAGATCTTGGTCAGCGTCGGGAAGAGGGAGTCGAGGAGGACAGGGTGCGCGGCGATCTCGCGGACCGCGTCCGCCGTGTCCGGCAGCAGCTGGTCGAGTTGACTCAGGAGCGTCGCCGCCCGCCAGACGAACATGCCCGCGTTCCACCAGTACTCGCCCGTGGCGAGGTAGGATTCGGCGACGTCCCTCGGCGGCTTCTCCCGGAACTCCGCCACGCGGTGCAGGCCGGGGAACCCGGGCAGCGGATCGCCGCGATGCAGATAGCCGTAGCCGGTGTGGGGTGACGTCGGGACCACGCCGAGCGTGACGAGGGCCTTCGGGCGCGCCTCCGCCACCGCGAACGCGGTCCGGAGCGTGCGCTGGAACTCGTCGACCGGCGAGATGACGTGGTCGGCGGTGACCATCGCGACCACCGCTCCGGGGTCGCGATGGTCGACCTCGGCAGCTGACCAGGCGACAGCGTTCAGCGAGTCGCGCCCTTCTGGCTCACCGAGGATGTTGGCCGCAGGCAGCTCGGGAAGCTGCCGGGCAACGTCGTCGGTGTAGGCGCGGCCGGTGCAGACGAGTACCCGGTCGGCGTCGACGAGCCCGTCGAGGCGCTCAAAGGCCAGCCGCAGCAGGGACTTGCCCTCAAAGAGCTCCAGCAGCTGCTTGGGGCGCCCCTGGCGCGAGAGCGGCCACAGCCGCGTGCCCGAGCCACCGGCCATGATCACCACGTAACGCATGGCAGGACACTAGTGGTCTGTCGCACCTAAAGGTGCGGATCAGGACGCGGCGTCAGGCGGGATGAGTGACAAGGCGGAGGAGGGAGTCATAGCGGGGCACTACGTCGACCGACGACAACGACGTCAATCGCCCGCATGGCGCCGCGTACCCGCGCATTTAGGTGCGACGGGCCACTAGTGGTCCGGCGCATGGCGCCGTCGCGTCTCGCGGAATCGTCTCCCGAGTAGCATCCGGAGCATGTTCACCCGCTCCCTCGCCCGGCGCGTGGCCCGCCGCGGCGCGCAGCCCCTGCTCACCTACTACTCGGCCGCCGACGGCGCCCGCACCGAACTGAGCGCCGTCACCTTCGCGAACTGGGTGGACAAGACCGCCAACCTGATCGTCGACCTCGGCCACGACGACGGAGAGCCGATCGACGTCGCGCTCGCCGAGGCGCACCCCGCACACTGGGTGACGCTGGTGTGGATCGCCGCCGCGTGGCAGCGAGGCTGTCCCGTGAATCTGACGACGACCGGGGCCGGCCTGCTGGTCGTCGGTCCCGACGACGACCGCCGCGCCGAGCTGACCGTCGCCTGTTCGCTGCATCCGCTGGGCCTGGGGTTCCGCCCGCCCATTCCGGGCGTCGTCGACTACGCAGAGGTGTTCGTCCAACCCGACGCCCACGACGAGGCGCCAGAGGCGGGGTCTCTTCCTTTCGACACGGACCCAGGCGCTTCGCGCCGGAGGTCCGGCTCAAGGAGCGTGGAGTCGCGCGACACGCGGCTGCTGCTGCCCGACCCTGCCCCTGGTTGGGAGACGGTGGCGCAGGCGTTGGTCGCGCCGGTCCTGGGCGACGGGTCCACCGTCGTCGCCGTCGGCTACGACGCCGAGGGTCTGGACGCGCTCGCCGTCAGCGAGCGCGCCACCGCTCGCTGACCCGCTCAGAGTCCGCGCAAGAACCCGAGTCCCCAGGAGATGTGCATCACGGTCAGCACGATCGGGAAGCGCAGCCGGGCCGCGGGGCTGAGCCCGCGCGTCGTGGCGGTCGCGAAGGCGAGGAACGCTAAGTAGACGGCGGGGGCGGCGAAGAGCGCAACCAACCAGGGATTGCGCAGCAGAAGTCCGAGCGTCCCGCCGATCAGGCCGACGACAAGCCCGATGACCGTGACCGGCGGGGCGAGGTACCGCGGCGACGCCGTGTCGGCATGGCGCCGGATGACCTCGCGGCGCCATTGGCCGGTGCGGTAGAGCTGCCGGGCGAGGTCGCCGACGCTGTCGCGCGGGCGGTAGGTGACCCGCAACTCGGGCGAGAAGTAGACGAGGTGGCCGGCCTGGCGCAGCCGGTAGTTGAGTTCCCAGTCCTGTGCGCGGTGCAGCGACTCGTCGAACCCGCCGATGGCCTGCAGCGCGTCCTTGCGGAAGACGCCGAGGAAGACGGTGTCGGCGGGGCCGGCGGGAGTCTTCGCCAGGTGGAATCCGCCGCCGCCGAGCCCGAAGGTCGAGTTGTAGCCTGCCGCGACCGCCTCCGAGAGCGGCGTGTACCCCTGAGCATCCATCAGACCGCCGACGTTCGCGGCGCCCGTCTCCTCCAGCAGCCGCACGGCCGTCGCGATGTACCCCTCGCTCAGCTCGTTGTGGCCGTCGACGCGAACGATGACGTCGAACCGCGCCGCGGCGATGCAGACGTTCAGCCCAGACGGGGTGGCACTGGCGGGGTTGTCCAGCACGACGATCCGGGGATCCTCGACGGCCAACTGGTCGGCGATCTCGCGGGTGCGGTCCTTGCTCGGGGCGACCGCGAGAAGGAGTTCGAGTTCGCCGTCGTATCTCTGACTCAGGACGCCCGCGACGGCCGCCTCAAGGTGCCGCTCCTCGTTCAGCACCGGCATGATCACGCTGACGCCAGCCTGCACCGCGGTCTCCTTTTGTTGCACACGGACGATGTCACAGTGTTGCAGCTAGTGGTCTGCCGCGCCTAAAGGTGCGACAGACCACTAGCTGCTGACCGTGCAGACCGCGTCGAGGTCCTCGGTCTCCGTGTAGGGTTCCTGCGCCGCCTGCGACTCCTTCGGCGTCGGGTCAGAGCTGGGCCTCATCGACGTCGTGGGCTCCGGATCCGCTCCCCCGGTGGCCTTGTCGGTGGGCGCGGCGGAGGCCTTCTTGTCGCCCTCGGCCTTTGCCTTGTCCTTCGCCTCGGACTGCTCGATCTTCGTCTTCACCGTCTCGCGGACGAGCGCGAAGTCGGGGTGCGCGGAGACGATCAGCGGCGGCGCGAAGTTCACCGACGACACCTTCAGCCCCTTCGCCTTGAGCGCCAGCTCCGCCAGCTCGTAGGCCTCGCCGCGGCCGAGGTCGGTGCGCAGCAGGTCCTTGCCCGCCTCGGACAGCTCGCCGAACTTGGTGGCGACCGTCATCGGGTCCAGTTGCTGCGCCATCGCCGACATCACGCACTTCTGCCGGACCATACGCTCGTAGTCGCTGCTCTCCGCGCGCGACCGGGCAAACCACAGGGCGTGGTAGCCGTCGAGGTGCACGTTCTTGCCCGGCTCGATGTAGCCCTTGATCTTCGTGCTCACGCCGCCGATCGGGATGGGTTTCGCGATGTCGAGCCGGATGCCGCCCATGGCGTCGATCAGCGCCTCGAAGCCGCCCATGTCGACCATGGCGTAGTAGTTGAGCTCGAGGCCGAGGGTCTCGGAGACCGCCTCCTTGATGACGGTGAGTCCCGCGTCCTTGCCCGGGTACAGGTCTGCGTGGTCCTCGCCCAGCGTGTAGATGCCGTTGAGCATGCACTCGCCGTTGTCGCAGACGAATCCGTCCGGGTAGAGCGCGTGGAGCGGTGACGACGTCGGGAACGGTACGCGCTGCATGTTGCGCGGGAGCCCGAACAGCACGGTCCTGCCGGTAGCGGCGTCGATGGAGGCGACGTTGATAGAGTCGGGCCGAAGCCCCTCGCGGTGGGCAGCGGCGTCGGCTCCGAGCAGCAGCACGTTGTAGCGGCCGTCCTTGGCCTTGGTGTCGCCCCCGCCGCTGAGCACCCCGCCGAGGTTGGCCGCGCCGGTGAAGGCCGACGCCGCCGCCGACGTGAGGAGCCCGGCCAGGAGCGCGGCCACGAGGGCGAAGACCGAGAGTCCAAGCCGGGGCTTGCGCTCCAGCCGGAGCGGGCGCGCAAGCCGCCAGGAGTCGAGCAGCAGTAGCAGCCACGCGCCGAACAGCACCCACACGGCCACGCGCAACGTCGCCGCGACAAGGGGCGTGAGCAGGACTCCGATGGTGAAGCTGCGGGCGGCGAGCAACCCGACGATGACGAGGATGACGAGTACCGCGACGGTGCCGAACACCCTCAGCGCCAGGCGTCCGATCGGCCGGTTCCCGGCGAACGACTGCACCGAGCCCGGCATCAGCGCGGACATCAGGATGAACCCGACGGCGCGACGCACCTGCACCTGTTCGGCGGTGTCCGGCATGGCTGAGGGCACGGTCGGCTCCCCTTTCGACGTTCGACCTCAGTGTCACGCACACACCCCACGGTCCCGGGAGGCCACGCCGACGCCGTCCGGGTTTGCGGACCCGACGTAGTCTTGCGTGCCGGAGGGAGACGCGATGTCGGACAACAACAGGGATCTCGACTGGCTCTATCGTCGCGACGAGGAGCAGCTCGAACACACGCGCGTGATGCCGCCTGTCACCGACCCGCCCACGAGGCCGCAAGCCGCCGCGCCCGGCCCGCGTCCCCAGCCGACTCCACAGGAGCCCGGCGGCTGGCCGGCATCGGGGCAATCGTCATACCCGCAGCAGCAGGCCCGGGCGCCGTACGCGCCCCAAGGTCAGGCTCCGCGCACGCAGACCGCTCCCCCGGCCGGACGCCCTCCCACGCCGCCTGCGTCGTCGGTGAACCAGCCCAGGAAGCGGAAGCGCCGCCGTCCCGTCCTCAGGACGGTCATCGCGCTGGTGCTCGCCTGGCTCGTCTTCCTCATCGGCACCCCCGTCTATGCGCTGAGCACGTCCGACACCGTCGACGCGTTCCCGGCCGAACAGCTCCCGGCGCAACCCGGCAGCACGTTCCTGCTTGTCGGCTCGGACGCCCGCGAGGACCTCACCAAGGAGGAGCGCAAGCGCCTCGGGACGGGCAGCACCGAGGGGCGCCGCACGGACACCATGATGCTGCTGCACCTCCCGACGAGCGGAGATCCCGTGCTCCTCTCCCTCCCCCGCGACTCTCTGGTCAGCATCCCGGGCCGCAAGAAGAACAAGCTCAACGCCGCCTATGCGTTCGGCGGGGCACCGCTGCTGGTCGAGACCATCGAGGCGAACACGGGCATCCGCGTCGACGGCTACCTCGAGATCGGCTTCCTCGGGATCGTCGACATGGTCGATGCCGTCGGTGGCATCGAGGTGTGCCCCGCCTTCGACATCGACGACCGCGACTCACACCTGAAGCTCGGCGAGGGCTGCCAGACCGTCGACGGGGTGACCGCGCTCGGCTACGTCCGGATGCGCAAGGGCGATCCGCGCGGCGACCTTGGCCGGATGGAGCGCCAACGCGAGGTCATCGGCGCCATCATGAAGAGCGTTGTCAGCCCGGCGACCGTCCTCAACCCCGTCCGCTACTGGAACGTGAACCAGGCCGCGGCCACGTCGCTCGGCCGCGGCGAGGGCACCGGACTCTGGGAGCTCGGCCAGGTGGGCCTGGGGTTCATGAGCGTGATGGCGGGTAAGGGCATCTCGATGACCGTTCCCATCGCCGACGCCAACCGGATGACCGACGTCGGATCCACCATGATCTGGGACGAGGAGGCATCCAGCGCCGTGTTCGCCGCGATCGCCGACGGCGACACCGCGCCGCTCGAGAAGTACCGCAAGTAGGGGCTCCGCGGACAAGGCCACGCGTCACGCCTAGCCACAGCCCCGCGCGCGGCGGCTCGGCGGGCCGGGCGCAATGCGTTCAAGATGCCCACATACACTAGGGCGCGATACCCCCCATCAAGGAGATGATCGTGTCCCAGAGCCCCGCGGACCAGCCGGACTTCGTCACGGCTGGCCAGGAATCAGTGGGCGGCGCGCCCAGCGCAGCCGACCCGCATCAGGCGTACCTGCCTGTCGAGGAGCCCAAGAAAAAGTCGAAGACCCCCGCGATCGTCGCGGGCGTGGTCGCGCTGGCGCTGGTCGTCGGCGGCGCGCTCCTCGCGATGAACCTGCTGCGCGGCGGGACCGCGGTCGCCGCGAAGGGGATCCCCGGCACCGCCGCGATGGTGTTCGAGCTGAACCTCAACCCCGCGGCCGCCGACCAGCTCGCGCTCAAGAACATCGCGGCGAAGTTCCCGCAGGTCGAGGTCAAGGAGACCACCGACTTCAAGGAGGCGCTCTGGGAGCTCATCCCGGATGCCGACGACAAGCCCGACTACGCCGAGATCAAGCCGTGGCTCGGTGACTCCGCCGCCATCGGTTTGCTGGCCGGCGACGACCCCGCCCTGCCCGAGCCAGTCTTCGCGATCCACGTCACCGACAAGGCGAAGGCCGAGGCCTTCGTCAAGAAGGAGGGCACCGGCGACGCGCAGGTGTTCTTCGTCGACGACGTGATGGTCCTCTCCCCCACCGACTCGGGCCTGACGGAGGCCGCCATCAAGGGCTCGTCGGTCGCCGACAACGCCGACTACAAGGCCGACATCGCCAAGCTCACCGGTACGCACCTGGCAACCGCATGGACCTCGCCGGCCTTCGCCGACATGATCATCAGCAACGCAGAGGCTGTCGCTCCGGGAACGCCCGCCGAGAGCCTCGAGGTGATGCGCGGCATGCGGAGCGCCATGGCGCTGCAAGTGAGCGAAGACCTGCTTCGGATGAAGGCACGCGCCGTCGTGCCCAATGCGCCGGATCAGCCAGAGGCCGCCGATGTCTCCGACTTCTTCCCGGAGTTCGATGGGAACTCGCTCATCGCCGTCGCGGGCGGCGCCACCGAAGAGGCTATGGAGCAGAACTGGGAGCAGCTGAAGCAGATGCCCGAGTTCACGCAGATCTACGACGCTTTCGCCGAACTCGGCATCACGAACGCCACCGATCTGTACGCGCTGCTCGGTTCCCGTTGGGGGCTCACCTTTGCCCTCCAGTCCGGACAGCCGGTAGTGGGCGCGAAGCTCCAGTCGGATGCTCCCGCGCGCCAGCAGGAACTCTTGGCCGGCCTCTCCCAGGTCCTCGGCGAAGGGATCGCCGTCGAGCAGGTCGACGGCCTCGGCATCGTCGCCGTCGGCCAGGGAGTCGACCAGGTGACGAACCCGGCCACCCGGCTCCGCGATGTCGAGTCGTTCGAAAAGGTCATCGACGGCAGCGCCCAGATGGCGCTGTTCGCAAACCTGGCGGCGCTTCAGAACCTGCCCGAGGTCGCGGAAGTGCTTGGCCAGGACGCCGACTTGCTGAGCCCGTTCGCTGCCCTCGGCGTGACGGCCACTCTCACCGGCCCGGGCGAATCGGAGACCCTCATCCGGGTCGCGTTCAGGTAACGGCGCCACGCACGATCGCGCCCTTGGCGTGGGCGGCGTCGCGCAACTCCTCTTGGAAGTCCAGCATGCGCTCCAGGAGGGCGGCGTCGCTCGCGGCGAGGATGCGCACTGCGAGCAGGCCGGCATTGCGGGCGTTCCCGATCGCGACCGTCGCGACGGGGACGCCCGCCGGCATCTGCACGATCGACAGCAGCGAATCCATGCCGTCCAGGTACTTCAGCGCCACGGGCACCCCGATCACCGGGAGCGGCGTGAGCGCCGCCAGCATGCCCGGCAAGTGGGCCGCGCCGCCGGCCCCGGCGATGATCGCCTTGATGCCGCGCTCGTGGGCCTCGCGACCGAACCGGACCATGTCCTCCGGCATGCGGTGCGCGGACACGACGTCGGCCTCGAAGGCGACGCCGAACTCAGCCAGCGCATCGGCGGCTGCCTTCATCGTCGGCCAGTCAGAGTCCGACCCCATGACGATCGAGACGAGGGGGGCATCAGGCATCGGGGTCTCCCATCAGGTAGCCGGCAGCGTGCCGGGCGCGGCGCAGGACGTCGTCGACATCGGTGCCGGTGCAGGTGACGTGGCCGACCTTCCTGCCAGGCACGACGGTCTTGCCGTAGAGGTGGACGTGGACCGCGCGGTCGCGGGCGAACACGTGCTGGAGCGCGCCGGTGAGATCCGGCTCCGCGCCTCCGAGCACGTTGCGCATCACCACGACGTCGTCGCGCAGCTCCGGCGAGCCGAGCGGCAGGTCGAGCACGGCGCGGATGTGGTTCTCAAACTGGCTGGTGACGGCGCCGTCGATGCTCCAGTGGCCGGTGTTGTGCGGGCGCATCGCCAGCTCGTTGACGACGATGCGGCCGTCGCGCGCCTCCATCAGCTCCACCGCAAGCACCCCGACGACACCCAGCTCCGTGGCGACGTTGATCGCCATCACCTGCAACTCCGCGGCGCGCTCCTCGTCCAGCCCAGGTGCGGGGGTGACGGTCTCGACGCAGATCCCGTTCTCCTGCGTGGTCTGGCTGATCGGGTAGGCGACGACCTGGCCCGACGGAGCGCGCACCACGAGCGCGGACAGTTCGCGCACGAAGTCGATGAACTCCTCGGCGACGATGCGCACCCGCTCCCCCGCCGACACCGTCGGCTTGTTCGCGAAGACCTCAAGGATCTCATCGGGTCCGTCGACCTTCCACACGCCCTTGCCGTCGTAGCCGCCGCGCGAGGTCTTGAGGATGATCGGCCAGCCCTGCTCCTCGCCGAAAGCGATGGCCTGGGAGGCGTCGTCGCACACCGCGAAGACAGGGCAGGAGACACCGAAGTCGCTGAGGTACTCGCGCATGTCGGCCTTGTCCTGCGCGTAGACCAGGGCGGTGGGTCCGGGCCTCACTACCGCGAACTCGCCGAGCTCTTCGAGGTACTTGGTGGGCACGTGCTCATGGTCGAACGTGATGGCGTCACAGCCGTCGGCGAAGCGGCGCAACATGTCGAGCTCGCGGTAGTCGCCGACGATGGTGTCCGGGATGACCTGGGCGGCGGATACGTCCGGGCCCTCGGCCAGCAGCCGTACGTCGATCCCCAGCGGGATCGCCGCCTGATGCATCATGCGGGCGAGCTGCCCGCCTCCCGCAATGCCCACTCGGTAGCGCCTTGTCACGGGTGCAGCCTAACGGGTGGGCGCGCTACTCCCCCAGCTCGCGGCGGTCGTTGTCGCGGTCGTCGGCGAACAACAGCTCCGTGATGGCGACATGCACCCGCTCGACCTTCGGCACATCGTGCAGGATAAGGGGTTGGCCGGCCGCGGTCTCGAGGATGAGGGTGCCGCAGCCCAGCATCCTGTCGGTGAGCGAACGTTCGTAGTTCACGTTGTTGATGCGGCGCAGCGGCAGGTCATGCCCGACCTTGTTGATGATGCCCTTGCGGGTGATGATGCGCCGATCCGTGATGGTGTAGGTGGACGTCACCCAGCGCAGGAACGGCAGCAGGACGAGCCAGATGAAGAGGATGAGCGCGACCCCGGCGGCGGCGTAGTTGGCCCACGGCTGCCACTCCGGCGGAAACAACGCGATGGCGACGCCGACGACCGAGGCCAGCGCGAAAAGGCTGATTACCGGCACGATGAGCGCCTTGCCGTGCGTGCGCATCTCGACGATGACCTCTTCGTCGCTGCCCAATTGGTCCCTGCTGATCGCCATGCACCCAGTCTTCCACGGCGCGCCCCGCGGACAGACCGATCTCGGGCGCAGCCCTTAGGAGGGAGATGTTCGTTGGTCTATCAACAAACATCTCCCTCCTAAGAGCCGAGGCGGGCGTGGACCACATCACCGACGGCGAAGGCGCGCACGCCGTCGGGGGTTGCCACTTCCAGGCGCCCATACTGGTCGACGCCGCGGCCGATGCCGTGGACGGGGGGCTCGCCGTCGAGGCGGACGGCGAGGTCCGCGCCGATCGACGCGCAACGCTCCACGTACTCGGCGCGCAGGTTTCCCCGCGCGGTCCACGCCTCATACCAGCGCGCGAAATGGTTCAGCACGCCCGCGACGATCGCGCTCTGGTCGAGCGGGAACCCCTCCAAAGCCAGCGAGGTGGCCGTGGGAACCGGAAGCTCGTCCGCGGTCAGCGACACGTTGATGCCCATGCCCACGACGGCGACCGCGCCGCCAGGACGCTCGATCCGCTCGGACAGGATGCCGCAGACCTTCCGCCCGCCGATCAGCACATCGTTGGGCCACTTCAGGGTGACGTCGTCCGGGTTCGGCGCCAACTCGGCGAGGGCCGACGACACCGCCATCCCCGCCAGGATGGACAGCCATCCCCACTGCGGGAACGCAGGCCGCGGGCGGAGGAGGACCGACATCGCGATCGAGGAGCCCTGCGGGCTCGCCCAGGTGCGGTCCAGCCGTCCGCGGCCCGCCGTTTGCTCCATCGAGACGAGCACGGCGCCTTCGGCCTCACCTGCGCGTGCGCGCGCGCCGAGGTCGGCGTTGGTGGACCCGGTGGTGGGCACGACGCTGACGTCGCGCCACGGCGTCGACGCCCCCAGCAGGGAGGCGATGCGGTCGGCGTCGGGCGGTTGGGTGCTCACGATCACGGAGCTTATCCGTCCGCCACACGCGAAACTCTGGGGCACCCGCATGCGCCGGCGAGACGCGGGCTACGCTGACCATCATGGAGATCGACATCCACACCACCGCCGGTCGGATCGCGAATCTGGGAGTGCGCATCGATGAAGCAGTGCACGCCGGTTCCGCCGCCGCCGTGGAGAAGCAGCACGCCAAAGGCAAGATGACAGCGCGCGAGCGGATCATGGCCCTCCTCGATGAGGGCAGTTTCGCCGAGTTCGATCAGTTCTCGCGCCACCGCTCGACGGCGTTCGGGATGGACGCGCGGCGCCCGTTCGGCGACGGCGTCATCACCGGCACCGGATCCATCCACGGCAGACCGGTGTGCGTGTTCAGCCAGGACGTCACCATCTTCGGTGGAGCGCTGGGGCAGGTCTACGGCGAGAAGATCGTCAAGATCCAGGACTTCGCACTGAAGACCGGCGTCCCCATCATCGGCATCAACGAGGGCGGCGGCGCTCGCATCCAGGAGGGCGTCGTCTCGCTCGCGCTCTACGGCGAGATCTTCAAACGCAACACGCTCGCGTCAGGCGTCATCCCGCAGATCTCGCTGATCATGGGCGCGGCGGCCGGCGGCCACGTCTACGGGCCGGCGCTGACCGACTTCGTCATCATGGTCGACAAGACCTCTCAGATGTTCATCACCGGCCCCGAGGTGATCAAGACGGTCACGGGCGAGGACGTCACGATGGAGGAGTTGGGCGGCGGTCGGACGCACAACACGAAGTCGGGTAACGCGCACTACCTTGCCGCGGACGAGAACGACGCCATCGAGTACGTGCGCGAGCTGCTGACCTACCTGCCGCAGAACAACCTCGAGGACCCGCCCGTCTACGACGAGGAGGAGGTCGACCTCACGATCACGGACCAC
Source organism: Tessaracoccus sp. (assembly GCF_016714275.1). Taxonomy (GTDB): domain Bacteria; phylum Actinomycetota; class Actinomycetes; order Propionibacteriales; family Propionibacteriaceae; genus Arachnia. Next base: position 611,390 of record NZ_JADJNP010000002.1, read on the forward strand.
GACCGCGAGCTCGACACCCTCATCCCCGACGCCGCGAACCAGCCCTACGACATGCGCGATGTCATCCGCAACGTCCTGGACGACGAGGAGTTCCTCGAGGTCATGCCGCTGTTCGCGGGATCGATCATCGTCGGCTTCGGCCGCATTGAGGGCCGCTCGATCGGCATCGTCGCCAACCAGCCGACGGTGTTCGCCGGTTGCCTCGACATCGACTCGGCCGAGAAGGCCGCCCGTTTCGTGCGCACCTGCGACGCGTTCAACATCCCGGTGCTCACCTTCGTCGACGTCCCCGGCTTCCTGCCCGGCGTCGACCAGGAGCACAACGGCATCATCCGCCGCGGGGCCAAGCTCATCTATGCCTACTCGGAGGCGACCGTTCCCCTGCTCACCGTCACGACGCGCAAGGCGTACGGCGGCGCGTACCTGGTGATGGGCTCGAAGCACCTGGGCGCCGACATCAACCTGGCCTGGCCCACGGCGCAGATCGCGGTCATGGGCGCCCAGGGCGCGGTCAACATCCTTTACCGCAAGCAGCTGGCCACCGCCGAGGATCCCGACGCCGAGCGCGCCCGCCTCATCCAGGAGTACGACGACGAGCTCACCAATCCCTACGTCGCCGCGGACCGTGGTTACATCGACCAGGTGATCTACCCGCACGAGACGCGTGCACAGGTGATCAGGGCGCTGCGGTTGCTGCGCACCAAGCGCGGCGCGCTGCCGCCGAAGAAGCACGGAAACATTCCGCTATGAGTGAGTCGCTGTCCTTCGACAAGGCCAGGCTCAGCGAGGAGGAAATCGCGGCGATCGCGACGGTGCTCGCCGCAGCCTCGCGGCAGGAGCAGCTCCGGCAGGCCGACGACCGGCCGCTCGCGGGCGGCTGGAAGTCGTACTACCGGACGCTGCGTCCCACCCTGGTGCCCGGCCGCGAGGCCTGGCGCACCTACCATCGGCTGTGACCTGAGCCAGGTTCACGCCTCGAGCTCACGCATCGCGGGGAGCGAGTACGGCAGTATGTCGGCGAGGAGCGCAGCGCACTTGACCATCAATGCGAGAGCCTCATGCCTGTTCGTCGCGGCAGCCTTGACCGCGAGGAGCTTGGCCTTTTCGGCGTCGGCGAGCGCACCGTCAGGGTAGTACGTCATGCCGCGCTCCTCGGCGTTTCTCTTCGCCTCGACGAAGGCGCGTTCCAGACGCGTCGCCGCGTCCCACAGCTCCAACGGCGTCATGACGTCGTAGTTGTCGTCCCACGCAATCAAGCACTCGAAGAAGCGCTCGGATTCGGGCACGGCGCTGTCGAGAAAAAGCCGGATTGCTGATCACCCAGACCGTGTCCATTCGCAGTGCACCGAAGCGCTCCTTGACGTCCGCCGCCAACTGACGGGCATCTCCCGGGACCGCAGCCAGGATGCCGGGGGCACCTCCGACAGCGGCGTGCTTCTCGGAAGGGCTCCCGCGCACCAGCGCCACCAGTACGGCTACGCCCATACCGACGAAGAGCGCCGCAGCCCACCACTATACAAGGCTCACTAGCCTCGCGCTTTCATGACGGTGGGTGGACTGTAGCGGCCTGAGATAGCGAAAGTGCCCCTGACTTGGGATGATGTGTTTTGCGAAGAACAAATCGTCCAACAAGTGAGGAGCACCTTCGAGGTGAAGAGTACCGGCTCCTATCCCAGGGCTCATGTCGATACCGCCAAGGTGGCCGCGGTCGGGCAGGCCGGCGGGATCCTGTTGACCGAAACCATCCGCGCCGCCGGCCTCGACCAGGCCCTGTCCGAGGCGCTCACCAGGTGGCGCAAACCGATGGCAGTCCACGACCCGGGCAAAATCATCCTGGATCTCGCCCTGTCACTGGTCCTCGGTGGTGAAGCGTTGAGCGACCTCGCTACCCTGCGCGCCGAACCAGGCGTCTACGGCCCGGTGGCATCGGACCCGACCGTGTCCCGACTCATCGCCACCCTCGCCAAGGACGCGGACAAGGCCATCAAAGCGATCGCCGGAGCCCGGCAACAGGCCCGCGCCAGAGCCTGGGCCCTGGCCGGTCAGCATGCCCCCGACCACGCAGCCACTGCCGAGGATCCTGTGGTGATCGATCTCGACGCATCCCTGATCACCGCACACTCGGAGAAACAGCAGGCGGCGCCGACGTTCAAACGAGGGTTCGGGTTCCACCCGTTGATGGCGTTCGCCGACCACGGCCCCGAAGGCACCGGCGAAGCCTTGGTGGTCCATCTACGCCCCGGGAACGCGGGCTCGAACACCGCCACCGATCACATCACCGTCACCAAGGCCGCGTTGGCGCAGCTCCCCGACCGCAGCCCTCGCCCCGGCCGGAAGGTGTTGGTCCGCGCGGACGGCGCCGGCGGCACGAAGGACTTCACCGCCTGGCTCGCGACTCATCGGGTGTCGTACTCGGTCGGGTTCACGCTCCCACTCGACACCAGCACCCTCTACCAACAGGTCCCCGAATGGGTCTGGGTCCCAGCCCTGAACGCCGATGGCCAGGCGCGTGAAGGGGCGGATCTGGCCGACTTCACCGGCCTGCTCAACCTCGACGGCTGGCCTACCGGGATGCGGGTAATCGTCCGCCGAGAACGGCCCCACCCCCGGCGCTCAACTCCGCTTCGATGACGTCGACGGCTACCGACTCACCGCCTTCGCCACCAACACCACCACAGGCACCCTGCAAGACCTGGACCTCAGGCATCGTCGCCGCGCCCGCTGCGAGGACCGGATCCGGATCGCCAAGGACACCGGCCTGACCAACCTCCCCCTGCACGGGTTCAACGCCAACCGGATCTGGTGCCAGATCGTGGCGCTGGCCTCCGAGCTGCAGGCCTGGAGCGGGATGCTGGCCCTGGCCGGCCATGAAGCCCGACGTTGGGAGCCGAAACGGCTGCGCTACCGCCTCTACACCATCCCCGCGACCTTGGCCCGCCGCGCTCGCCGCGTCGTCCTGCACCTCACCGAACAATCCCGCTGGGCCGAGCTGATCATCAACGGCATCGGCCGCCTCCGAGACCTACCGGCACCCGCGACCTGACCCCCGGGCCCCCACACGTCCCCCCCCGAACCTGGAAGCTCCCGGCCTGGAAACCCGCACCGCAGACGTCACGCGGAGCCTTGTCACACCCACCTGCAAGAATCAGATCTGCCTCGACGCCACCGGCGCCGACAAGCCCCAAACGGGCCCCTCATGAAAGATCGAGGCTAGGCGGTGCTGAAGTTGGCGTTGTGACGAGCTACCTCCACCATGATCCAGAGATTCTTCTTCGAATTCACACCAATGGTAGTTCCGCCAAAAGTGAACCCGATCGTAGACTCGATATTTGCCGAAAACTTTGCTTTGTTGTGGGCAGGCTTTGTGATCTTCTCATTGGAGGACGTCCCACCGACCTGGCGGATTTCCCAGTTATCAGCTCGAGTGATCGTCGAGGTCCCCTTAACAGGAACCGAGTAGTCAAACTCGAAAGACATCATCAAGAGCATCGAGTCCTGCGCGGCAACACAGCCGACATACTTGACACTCGAGATCTGCGATACACCTCTACACTTGGACGCTTTCATGGGCTGAATGGCACCCGGGCGCGCCTTGTATCCTTGGTCGACCGTCGATACGATCAGCGATCCGTCTGCGTATACCTCCCGCACCTGCGACCCCGAACGTTCGATCACCACTGGTTCGACACCCTCGCGGAACGAATCCCATCTTTCGCCGGCCACAAGCTTGGCAATCAACCGGTCCTGGGTCCCCTCGTCAACTCCGTACCCCGTCATCACGGCTCGCAACTCAGCCTCGTCACTCTCCTAAATTTCGTCAGCACGCGCGGGATTCGCCAGCGTACAGAGCAACAGCGCCAGCAGCACCGCCATCAACTTCTTCATCAAAGCCTCCTTGCCTGACCTGCGCCTCGCGCAGCCATTGTCGTCAACACAACCAATACTCCACGGAGGGTAGCACAACTTTCCTCATCTAACAACGGCAGGAAGTGACGAGCCGCGGGCACAAGCACACCGTCGAGCCCTTGTGGCAGATCGAACGTGGCGCACCACGTCATACCCGCTCCCGACTAGGCTGCGCGCATGCGCCTGATCCTGGCTTCCAAGTCCCCCGCCCGCCGGGCCGTGCTGCGCGCCGCGGGCCTGCACCCCGAGGTGCTCGTCTCCGGCTTCGATGAGCACGCCGTTCGCGACGCGGTTCCCGCCCGCCTCGCGTGCCGGTTGGCGGAGGCGAAGGCGTCCGTCGTGGTGCCGCAAGTGGAGGGCGACGCCATCATCATCGCCTGCGACTCCGTGCTGGAGTTCGAGGGCCGGGCGCACGGCAAGCCCGGCACCCGCGCGGCGGCCATCGAGCGGTGGCAGGCCATGCGCGGCCGCGAAGGCCTGCTGCACACCGGCCACCACGTCGTCGTGCAGCGGGACGGGACGACGACCGGCCAGACGAGGCTCGGCACCACCACCGTGCGCTTCGCGGACCTGGACGACGAGGAGATCGGCGCCTACGTCGACACGGGCGAGCCGCTGCGTGTCGCCGGCGGATTCACCATCGATGGGATCGGCGGAGCCTATGTGACGGCGATCGACGGCGACCCGTACAACGTCGTTGGCCTCTCGCTGCCGATCGTGCGTCAGATGATCATCGACGCGGGCGTCCGCTGGGAGTCCCTCTGGCGTCGGCACTGAGCTCCTGTCGCGCCGCGAGACGGCAAGTATCGGTAGCCCAGACAGCCGAGTAAAGGTAGCGTAGAACACCGAGCAAAGGTAGCGTAGAACGCCGAGCAAAGGTAGCGTAGAACGCCGAGCAAAGGTAGCGTAGAACGCCGAGCAGTGGTAGCGTAACGACATGCAGTACCGGTCAAGGGCTATCGACCTGGAGCTTGACGAGCTCCTCCCCCTTGCGCCCGCCATCGCTCTCGATGGCCCAAAGGGCGTCGGGAAGACGGGCACAGCGCTCCGGAGGGCAACTCAGGCCTGGTATCTCGATGACAAGGACCAACGCGCTCTCGTCGAGGCCGACCCCTACCTGGGCTCAGCCCAAGACGGGACTCTCCTCCTGGATGAATGGCAGCACCTTCCGCAGGTGTGGGACATGGTGCGCCGCAGCGTCGATGCCGGGGCACCGCCGGGACGTTTCCTCCTCACCGGTAGCGCCACTCCGCGGCCCGGCACCACGACTCACACGGGTGCAGGCCGGATTCTCTCTTTGAGGATGCGGCCTATGGCACTCTTCGAGCGCGGTGTCGTCGAGCCCACGGTGAGCATGCGGCATCTCCTCGCTGGGACGCAGGGCACGATCGTCGGCGACAGCCACCTCACACTGAGCGACTACGCCGGCGAGATCACCCGCAGCGGCCTGCCAGGGATCCTTGAACTCCCAGAACCACTGCGCGAAGCGCAGCTGGATGCCTACCTCCGTCGAATCATCGACCGGGAACTGAGCGATCAGGGACTCACCGTCCGCAGGTCCGAGACTCTCCGACGCTGGCTGACGGCGTACGCGGCGGCATCCTCGACAACGGCCGCATACTCGCGAATACTCGACATGACAACCGCAGGAGACGGCTCCCAGCCCGCCAAGACCACGACCATCGCGTACCGCGACCACCTCACCCAGCTCTGGTTACTGGATCCCGTCCCCGGATGGAGCCACTCCCGCAGTCACTTCACCAAGCTCCAACAGGCTCCCAAGCACCAACTCGCGGACCCAGCGCTCGCGACGCGGCTGCTCAACCTCTCAGCCCGCAGCCTGACGACCGCCCGGGGTGCCGCCATGACAGGACCGTTGTTCGAGTCACTGGCAACCCTGTCGATTCGAGCTGCGGCACAGGTGCAGAGGGCACGGGTCGGGCACCTCCGAACCAACCGCGGCGACCGTGAGATCGACCTGATCGTGGAAGGATCGGACGGCCAGGTCGTGGGCATCGAGGTCAAGCTCGCTACTTCAGTCGACGATGCAGATGTGCGGCACCTCCTCTGGCTCCGTGACCAGCTGCCTGACGACGTGGTGGATCTCGTGGTCCTCACCACCGGCGCTCATGCATACCGCCGCCCCGACGGCGTCGCGGTAGTGCCACTGGCTCTCCTCGGAGCCTGACGAGACGTCCCGCGCCGTAGCCCTTCAGAGTTTCTGCCAGTCGGGTCTGTCGACCTCCCGGACGCTGCCGTCGCGCTCCAGCACAAGGAACCGATCGAAGCCGTTCGCGCACCACCTGTCGTGCGTCACGGTGACCTGGACGACGAGGAGATCGCCGCCTACGTCGACACGGGCGAGCCGCCGGCGGGTTCACCATCGACGGCCTCGGCGGCGCCTACGTCACCGCCATCAAGGGCGACCCGTACAACGTCGTCGGCCTCGCCCTGCCGATCGTGCGTCAGATGATCATCGACGCAGGCGTCCGCTGGGAGTCCCTCTGGCACCCGAGCTAGGTGTAGCCGTCAGGTCGTGTTGCGGGAGCGGAGCGGGGCACCACGGCCGGGCCACGGTCGATCCCTGACGAGCAGCCCCGCACGCTGACTGGCACCGAGTGCAGGCTACGCGGGGCTGCGTCTCGAAGGGCCCGTAACTACGGCTTCCTAGGTGAGCTGTCTGCCGGCCATGGAATTTTCACGCACAACTCTGCCTCCTCTGCCCTACAGGGCATAGAAAGCGGACTTGTGCGTCAAAAGTCCATGCGCCACCTCGCTGCCACAACTCCCTGCCCTAGGCGCGGGACCTTTCGACACGGCGTTCGGGTACACCTCACCGTCAGCCCAAAGAACGACACTGCTGCCGTACCCCCTGCCCAAGGTTTCGGACCCTTCGAGACACAGCCCCGCACTATTCCCGCTCGGCGCAAGCCAGCGCGCGGGGCTGCTCCTCAGGGACCGCTGTGGGCTGCTCCTCAGGGACGCCTAACGGCGACGAGGGCAACGCAAGTAGATGGCGCACCAGGGCGTCGCGCAGCAGGCCACGTCCACTTTCGCAACGGGCCCTAGCCGGCCTGTTCCTTGAAGATCTCCGCGAACCGGCCGCCGGCGGCGAGCAGGTCCTCGTAGCGGCCCTCCTCGACGATGCGGCCCTCGTCGAAGACGTAGATGCGATCCATGCCGCGCAGCGTCCACGCGCGGTGCGAGACCACGATGGTGATGCGCTCGTCGGCCGATTGGCGCAGCTGCGAGAAGATCTCCTGCTCCGCCTCGGCGTCGATGGCCGACGTCGGCTCATCCAGCAGCCAGATGCCCGCGCCGCGGAGGTAGATCCGCGCCAGCGCGATGCGTTGCCACTGGCCGCCGGACAGACCCGTTCCGCCCCACTGCGTGCCCAGCTGGGCATCCAGGCCCCCGGGCAAGGACCGCACCAGGTCACCGGCTCGCGCGGCGTCGAGCGCCGCCCAGATCCGCTCGTCGGACACGTCGAGGTCCGGCGTGCCCAGCGCGACGGACTCACGCACCGTCAGTTCATAGCGGCCGAACTCCTGCGTCAGTAGCCCGAAGTAGCCGAGGCGCTCGAACCGGGTCATGCCCGCGACGTCGCGCCCGTCGATCGCGATCTCGCCGTCGTCGGTGTCGACGATCCCGAGCAGCGCGTTGACGGCTGTGGTCTTGCCCGCGCCGTTGACCCCGACGAACGCGATGGTCTCGCCGCGTCGCACCGAGAACGAGAACCCGGCGAGCGCAGGGGTCGTCTTGGTGGGGTAGGTCACCTGAAGGTCCGCAGCCCGCAGCTCGTGCACCACGGGTACGACGACACTCGGCTCGTGCGGCTCGATGGAGTCGATGAACGCGCGGAACCGGGTGACCTTGGGCGCGTCAGTCATCAGCGAGCCGTAGGAGTAACCCGCCATCCTGATGGCCGCAACGCCGGCGATCACGCCGAGCGTTCCCGCTGCAATACCCGCACCGCCCCCGCCGCCGAGCACGATCGAGGCCAGCGCCCCTGCGATCAGCGCCGCCGTGACGGCGCCCGCCAGCACCCCAGAGATCATGTAGGTGCGCAGGAGCCGGCCGAACAGGCGGTTGCGCTCGACCTGCGCGTCGTCCGTCAATCGCGCCATCCGCACCCCGGAGCCCAGCGTCGCCAGCTCGGTTCCCGTCCGGGCGAACACCAACTGCTCCTGGTAGTAGCCCTTCTTGCGCTCGAACTCGCCGATCAACGGCCACTGCTTGTCCTCGGCGATGGCCGTCCACGAGGATGCGACGATGGTCGGCAGCACGGCGATCACGACCAGGACGCCTGCCAACGGGTCGATCGTCCAGACCGAGAAACACAGCGCCGCGGCGCCGATAATCGCGCTGGCGGCCGAGATCGCGTTGCGCTCGTTTACGCTCACGTCCCAGATCGCGCCGCGGCACGCCTGGATGTTCGCGTTGACCTCTTCCGTCGCGAGCCGCTGCGGCGGCAGCTCCGTGATCGCCCACAGCAGCTGCTTCTGATACTCGCGGACCAGGGCAATCGCGGAGCGCTCCGCGAGTATCCCCATCAGGCTGCCGGTGATGAGAGCAAGGCCGACAAAGAAGGAGAGCAGGATGAGCGGTAACCACACCCCGTGTCGGTCATCGTCGACCGCCCGTACCAGTTGAGCGACGAGCTGCACCTGGATGGCCGGGTTGAGCGCCATCAGCAGCTCGATGACGACCGAGAACGCCAACCACCCCGGCGTCCACACCGCCGCCTGCTTCACGCTGTAGCCGGCCGACGTCAGCGCCTCGGCCAGGATGGTCACCTTGGATCTCGTCGCCACTTCGCTCACCCGGGCATCTTGGCAGAGTCATCTGAGTTCCGTCGAATATCGCGTACCGCAGGGCGGCCGCGACAACGCGACCGAGCCGGATGGGGCTGGCTCAGCGCTCCGGCCTGACCCAGCGGATGTCGTCGCCGAAGTCGGCGGGGGCGTAGCGCAGGCTCGGGAAGAACAGATCCGGGCTTCCCGGCTCCGCCTGCACCCAACCGCTGTTGCACTCACCCAGCCCCACCAGCTTGGTCCCGTAGACGGGCGACCAGCGGGTCGACGGCTGCAGGTCCTTCACCTTGACCCACTCCGCCGGCCCACCGACCTCGCCGTCCTGCACCGAGAAGTACCACGGGTCGACGCTTGTGCGGGTCGTGCCATCGGCACGCTCCTCGGGATGCCGCACGGCGTAGCAGACCTCCGCCTTCGCGGCCCACGCCAAGCCGTCCTCGTCGGCCTCGAGCGCGGTCACGGTGACGTCGAAGTAGCGGGTGCGCACGGTCTCGCCCAGCTCAGCGGTCATCTTCACCGGCCCGGTGGGGCGGTCGGGCGTCCCCGGGTCGGTCGTCCCTGGCCAGTTCCAGACGATGTCGTCGCCGAAGTCGGCCGGCGCGTAGCGCAGGTTCGGGAAGAACAGGTCCGGGCTCCCCGGCTCGGCCTGCACCCAGCCGGTGTTGCACTGACCTAGTTTCACCAGCTTGGTCTTGTAGACCGGCGACCACCGGGTCGACGACGAGAAGTTCTTCACCTTCACCCACTCGCCCGGTCCGCCGCCCTCGCCGTCCTGCACCGAGAAGTACCACTGGTCGATGCTGGTCCGGGTGGTGCCGTCGGCGTTCTGCTCGGGATGCGTCGCCGCGTAGCAGACCTCGACCTTCGCGCCCCAGGCAAGGCCTTCGTCGTCGGCCTCAAGCGCGCTCACGGTGACGTCGAAGTAGCGGGTCTTCACCGTCTCGCCGAGTTGTGCGGTCAGGGTCACCGGGCCGGTCGGGCGGCCGGACGACGACGTCGTGGGCGCAGGCGTTGTCGGCACCGTGGTGATCGGGGCCGACGGCGAGGAAGGGCCAGGCCCAGCCGGGATGGTGGGGCGGTTGCCCATCATCTGGACGGCCACGACGCCGAGCGCCACCAGCGTGACCGATGCCGCGAGGGCAAGGTAGGGAAGGTAGGGCTTGCGGGCGGGCGCGGCCTCGGCGGTCTCTGCGCCGAGGATGATGTCGTCGACCATCCGGTCAGCACCGGGCAGGTCGCGTTCGGGGGGAAGGGTGGTCATCATGTCAGTTCTCCTTGCCGAGAAGGTGAGCGACCTCGGAGGTCGCGAGAGTGGTGCGGGCGCGGGCGAGCCGCGACTTGACGGTGCCGACGGCGATGCCCAGCGCATCGGCGACCTCGGTCATCGAACAGCCGCCCCAGACGACGAGCTCGACGACCCGGCGCTGCCCGTCGGGTAGGCAGGAGAGGACGCCGTTGATGCGTCGCATCGACTCCTCGTGGGCGAGCCACTCGTCGATGTTGTCGTGCTGCCACAGCACCGGTTCCTCGGTCACGCGGCCGACGAGGCGGAACCGTCGTCGATCCGAGCGGACCAGGTTGCGGGCCTCGTTGCGTCCACAGGCGCAGAGCCAGGCCCTGACCGCGCCGGGGCGGACCGCGGGAAGGCGGTTGTCGGTGGCCTGCCTCCAGATGGCACCGAAGCAGGCCTGGGTGGCGTCCTCGGCGATCGTCCAGGAGGCGGCGTGCCGGAAAGCGACGTTATAGACAGCCTTGTTGTGTCGCCCGAAAAGCTCACGGAAGGCCGCCTCGTCGGCACCCCTCAGCGCGCCCCATAGCGCGTCGTCATCATGGGTGTCCCTCATATCTCGTGCCTCTGGTCGGCGGAACTGCATATACATCCTCGCCCCTCCTTAGGTTGCGGTACACCCTCGAATGTCCGGATACACCCAGTTCGGTTCCCTCCGTGTGGCAGATCCGGGGCATGCCAGTGATTTCGACAACGAAGCCAGGTCGCCATCCAGTGCGCCGCAGTAGGTGCCACCTATCCGCGGGACCTCTTACTAAGCTGGGCGCGTGCACAGGATCCTGATCGGCCTCGTCGCCGCGCTCATGCTCGCGGGCTGCTCGAGCGCTCCCACGACCGCACCGTCGTCGCCGCCCCCGCGGACCGCGCCGGCCGCGGCGCCCGACGGCGGCGTCTTCCTGACCGGCCTGGGCTTCACTAACGCACCCACCGGATTCTCCATCCCGGCCTCGGCGATCATCGACCAGGGCACCAACGCGGCCAACAACATCACCGTCCTCTTCACCGGCCCGACCGGCGCGGAGACCGCCGCCTACCTGCGCGACGCCCTTCCCGCCGTCGGTTTTGAGATCACCGCCGATGGCGACGACTCGCTCACCTTCACCGACGGTGTCTGGCAGGGCGCCTTCACCGCGACAGGGTCGCTCGCGGCGCTCACGCTCCGGACGGATCGGGGCACGCGATGAAGGGCGAAGAGGTCGCGCTGGACCTGCTGGCCATCGCTGGCTGGGCCGGACTCGGCCTGCTTTTCGGCGCCGTCGCGTCGCTGATCCTCTCGATCACCGGCTGGGCCATCGTCCGTCGGCATCCCCGCATGCGGGGTCTGACAAAGCGGATGCGCGCGCCGCAGCGGGTCTTCTGCCTCGTCCTCGGCCTCGGATTGACCGTTTTCGTCGCCACCTCCCCGGCGGTCGGCAGTTCCGAGCCGACCTGGCGGCAGCTGTTCGGGCACGGTTTCGTGATCCTGCTCATCCTCGCCGGCGCCTACGTGTTGACCGGGGTCGTGCGCACCATCGAGGACGCGGTCATCCACCGCGGCGGCCCCGACGGCGAGGAGACCGCCCACTACCGGCGCGTCCGCACGCAGATGCAGATCATCACGCGCGTCCTCATCGTCGTCGTCTGGGTGTGCGCGCTCGCCGGCGTGCTGCTCACCTTCCAGGGCTTCCGTACCGTCGGCGCTTCGCTGTTCGCGTCCGCGGGCGTGCTGTCGCTGGTGGCGGGTCTCGCGGCCCAGTCGTCGTTGGCCAACGTGTTCGCGGGAATGCAGATCGCCTTCTCCGACGCGCTTCGCGTGGGCGACCTCATCGTCTTCAACGAGCAGGGCGGCTCCGTCGAGGAGATCACCCTCACCTATGTCGTCGTGCGCACCTGGGACGACCGCCGGTGGATCGTGCCGAGCAATCACTTCACCACGACCCCGTTCGAGAACTGGACCCGCCGCGAGCCTCGACTGCTGGGGGACGTCCAGTTCGACTTCGACTGGCTCATCCCCGTCGAGGCCATGCGCGTCGAGCTGATCCGGCTGGTGACCTCCAGCGACCTGTGGGATGGCCGCGACGCGTCCCTGCAGGTAACCGACGCCGTCGGCGGCAGCGTGCGGATCCGCGCGGTGGTGTCGGCCGCGACATCGGGCGACCTGTGGGACCTCCGCTGCTTCGTGCGCGAGGAGCTGATCGCATGGGTGCAGCGCAACGCGGTTTACGCGCTGCCGCGGACCCGGGTGGAACCCGAGACGACAACTGCGCCGTCGTTCGAGGAACGCGAGCACTTCGTCGAGCAGGTCGTCGATGATTACGAACGCGAACAGCAGGCCGAGGAGACACGCTTCATGGAGCCCGCCGTAGCGCTCGACGACACCGGCGAGGACCAGACGCTCCCCGCTGGCTGCAGTCCTGGATCGATCACCGGCGCCAACCCAAGTCCGCCGACGACGACGCCGAGTCGCCCGTCGAGACGACGCTCGGCTCACGCAGCCCGGAGGCCCGCTTGTACTCCGGCTCGCCCGAGGCCGAGGAGCGCAACCGTCAGCTCGCCGGCCCTGGCGCGGCCGACATGGCGGAACGCGAAAGAGCCGCCGAGCGCCGGCTTGGCGCCACCGGCGAGCAGCCGAAGGTCACCGGCTAGAGGCACCGAACAGCTTCCCCGGGGTCCCCCAGGGTCCCGGCATAGTCCTATCTCACGTTGTCAGGAGCAGGTCGGCGGCCCGGTTGATGTCTCGGGAGATATAGCGTAGGCCAGCGGCGATGTTGTCCCAGCCTGCCAGACGTAGCAGGCTGATGGCGATGTTGCGGAGGGTGGCCATGATCTCGGCGCCGGTGCCGGTGTGGACCCTGCAGCGGTCCTCGTCAAAAGTGACATCCCTGACCCAATGAAGGCGGTTCTCTATTCCCCAGTGATGCTGCACCCAGTTGGCCACGACGCGAGGCTGTGCCTGTGACATCGGCTTGGAGCAGATCAGGTAAGCCACTTCCACGCTGCGCTTGCCTTTACGGGTGGTGGTACGGCGGACCTGCAACACCTGCCTGGCCCCAGGGAAGTCGATCCAGGCCGGCACCTCGATCGCTTTGACGGTGCGGGTGGCCTTGCGGCCATGACCGACTTCGGTGGTAGTACAGCCCACTGGTATCCGGGTCCAGGGCAGGGCGGCGATCTGCTTGTGCAGGGTGGGCTGGTTCTTCTTCACCGTGAAGACGAAGTCGGCGCCGTTGTCGGTGAGGAAGGTAGCCGTGGCGGTTTGCGTATGGAGCGCATCCGCGGACACGATCACTCCGGTCAGGTCCATCGTGCCTAGTAGATCCGTAATGCCGGGATCTCATTGGTCTTGGCATCGACCCGTGCCTGGGCCAGTACCAGGCCCGTGTCGTGACTGAGCACCGAGACCAGATGCGGTAGGCAACCATCGGTCCCGCCGGATCGGCGCAGCGTCTTACCATCGACCGCGACCGCCCGGGCTCCGCCGACCCCGGTGTGGCGCTGTCGCATCCAGGCACCGCACAGCAGGTTGAACATGACCGGATCGCAGGCTTCCAGCACCCGACGGATCGTGCTCTCCGACGGGATCGGTGTCGACATCTGCACCCGTCGCAGCAGGGCTGGGCCGAGGTCTTGAGCCCAGTCCCAGATCCCGACCAGCGACTCGGCACCGGCCGCGACGGCAGCAACCGCGAGCGTGAGGATCACCTCCAGCCGATGCCGCCGACCGCGCCGATGCCGGGGGTCCGGGACCTGGGTGAGTAGTTCGAGGATGTTAACGGCGTGCGGCATGCCAGGTTCGACATGGGCGGCCGTGACAGGGGAAGATGTCACTGGACGCGGTCCTTCGAGACGAGAACGGATGGGTTGACACCCCGATCTCAACCCGAAGACCGCGTCTCTTGGTCCACGACACGCCGACAAACCCAGCAAAACCCCTAGCCAGGAGCATCCTCAACAACCTTGCCGGGGCCCTGCGGGGTCCCCGCCGTGCGACAACTTGCGGACTACTAGACTCTCGATGAGCTCAATCCAGGAGGAGAAAGACGTGGGCAACGACGCCATCAGACGAGTCCTCATCGCCAACCGCGGCGAGATCGCCGTCAGGATCATCAGGGCCGCGCGGGACGCGGGCATCGAGTCGGTGGCGGTCTACGCCGACTCGGATGCCGACTCGCTGTTCGTGAAACTGGCCGACGAGGCCTATGCCCTCAACGGCGCGACTCCGGCGGACACCTACCTCAACGTCGACAAGCTGCTGGCCGTCGCGGAGCGCGCCGGTGCCGACGCGGTGCACCCCGGCTACGGCTTCCTCGCCGAGAACGCGTCCTTCGCCGCGGCCGTCGAGGGCGCGGGCCTGATCTGGATCGGTCCCCCGCCGGCTGCCATCGAGTCGCTGGGCGACAAGGTCAGGGCCCGCCACATCGCGCAGAAGGTGGGCGCACCGCTCGTGCCCGGCACTGCGGACCCGGTGGCCGACGCCGCGGAGGTCGTCGCGTTCGCCGAGGCCCACGGGCTTCCGATCGCCATCAAGGCCGCGTTCGGCGGCGGGGGGCGCGGCCTGAAGGTCGCTCGCTCGCTGGAGGAAGTACCGGAGCTGTTCGAGTCCGCCACCCGTGAGGCCGTTACGGCGTTCGGCCGCGGCGAGTGCTTCGTCGAGCGTTACCTCGACAAGCCGCGTCATGTCGAGACCCAGTGCCTCGCCGACACGCACGGCAACGTCGTCGTGGTCTCCACGCGTGACTGCTCCCTGCAGCGCCGTCACCAGAAGCTGGTCGAGGAGGCGCCCGCGCCGTTCCTCACCGATGACCAGGTCACCCGCCTGTACGCGTCCAGCAAGGCGATCCTGCGGGAGGCCGGCTACGTCGGCGCGGGCACGTGCGAGTTCCTCGTCGGCCTCGACGGCACCATCTCCTTCCTTGAGGTCAACACGCGCCTCCAGGTGGAGCACCCGGTCTCCGAGGAGGTCACCGGGATCGACCTGGTCCGCGAGATGTTCCGCATCGCCGCCGGCGAGGAGCTGGGCTACGACGACCCGGCCGTGCGCGGTCACTCGATCGAGTTCCGGATCAATGCCGAGGACGCGGGCCGCAACTTCATGCCCGCTCCCGGCACGCTCGTGAAGTGGCACGCGCCCAGCGGCCCCGGCGTCCGCGTGGACGAGGGGTACCACGTCGGCATGACGGTGCCTGGGGCGTTCGACTCGCTGGTCGCCAAGGTCATCGTCACCGGCGCGGACCGCGACCAGGCCATCGCCCGCTCGCGCCGCGCGCTGCAGGAGCTGGTGATAGAGGGCATGCCGACCGTCGTCCCGTTCCACCGCGCCGTGCTCGACGACTCCGCCTACACAGCCCCCGGCGGTGCATTCGGCGTCCACACCCGCTGGATCGAGACCGAGTTCGCCGGCGAGATCGCCCCCTACACCGGGCTGCTCGGCGAGGACGACGACGCGCCGGAGCCGGAGATCGTCGTCGTCGAGGTCAACGGCAAGCGCGTGGAGGTGAAGCTGCCGGGCGGCTTCGGCGCCCGCCCCGCGCAGGCGAAGGCGGCGAAGCGGCCCACGAAGCGCGACCGCGGCGGCAGCAAAGTGTCGGCCCCGAGCGGCAACGCGCTCACGACTCCGATGCAGGGCACGATCGTCAAGGTCAGCGTCGAGGAAGGCCAATCGGTCGCGGAAGGCGACACCATCGCGGTCATCGAGGCCATGAAGATGGAGCAGCCTCTGAACGCGCACCGATCCGGCCTCGTGACCGCGCTGGCCGTCGAGGCGGGGTCGACGGTGACCGCGGGCCAGGTCCTGTGCGAGATCGTCGACGGGTAGCCGAGGTCCCTTGTCCCGCGCTCCTATCCTGGAGGGGAGTTTGCAGGGATGAGGTGGTGAGATGAGCGGAATCTTCGTGATGATGTTCATCATTTTGACGGTGTCGCTCGTGCTGGGCGCGACGCGGAGGAACCGGCCCCCGTTGGGTGGCGGCGGCTACCCGCCGCAGCTGGATCCCCGCGCGCCGCAGCCCTTCGGCATGCTGCACGGTCCCCAGCCGCCGAACCCCTTCCTGCAGCAGGGCCACGCTCCGTCGTTTGGACAGCAGGGATACGGCGCGGGCTACGATCCCGCCGCGCAGCAGCCGATCTCGGAGACCTCGCGACGCGCTATCGACGAGGACATCACCCGGTTCGGCGACGAACTGCGCGACCTCGATCTCGACGTCGTCGGGCGCGAACTGGACGAGGCCACCCAGGCCGACTACACCCAGGCCCTCGACGCCTACGACGGCGCGAAGCAGCAGCTGTCCCGGGCCCGGTCCAACGCCGACGTGCGCACGATCGCCGAGATCATGGAAGGCGGCCGCTACTCGGTGGCCTGCGTCCGGGCGCGCGTGAACGGCCGGCCTGTTCCGGAGCGTCGTCCTCCGTGCTTCTTCGATCCCGCCCACGGGGTCTCCGTCGCGGATGTGTCCTGGGCGCCGCCCGGCGGCGCACCCCGCCAGGTGCCCGCGTGCGCCGCCGATGCGTCTCGCATCCGGACCGGGCACGACCCGTCGATCCGGATGGTCTACGCGGGTCCGCAGGGCGCAATGGTGCCCTACTGGGACCATCGCGACTACGCCCCGTTGGCCCAGGGCTACTACGGCCGTTTCGGCGGCGACCCCGCGCTGCGCTCCATCACGAACGGCGCGCTGATGATCGGCGGCTTCGCCCTGCTCATGGGGCTGCTCGACGACTGACCTCTCGTCAGGTCGTCAGGTGCGTGGTGTCGCGCTTGTGTAGCCGGCGCGCGGCCTCGGCCAGCGAGCCGGACATCGACGGGTACACGGTGAAGGCGTGGCTGAAGTCGTCGACGTTGACCCGCTGCGACACCGCGATCGACACCGCGTGAATCAACTCCGAGGCCCGCGGGGCAACGACGACGCCGCCGACGATGATTCCGGTGGTCGGTAGGCAGAACAGCTTCACGAAGCCATCGGTGAACCCCTGCATCTTGGCTCGGGCATTCGAGCCAAGCGGCAGCAGCACCGACGCGACGCGGAGGTCCCCCCGGTCCACCTCCGCCTGGGAGATGCCGACCGTGGCGACCTCGGGTGTGGTGAACACGTTCGAGGAGACGTTGCGCAGGTCGAGGGGCGTCACGGCGTCGCCCAATGCGTGCCACATGGCCACGCGGCCCTGCATCGCGGCCACGGAGGCGAGCGCGAACACGCCCGTGACGTCGCCCGCGGCATAGACGTCGCGGTTGGTGGTACGCGAGACCCGGTCGACGACGATATGGCCGGACGGGGTCAGCTCGATCCCCGCCGACTCCAGGCCCATGTCCGCCGTGTTGGGGATGGCGCCCACCGCCATAAGGCAGTGCGAGCCCGCGACCTCGCGCCCATCAGCCAGTGTGACGACGACACCGTCGCCCTCCCTGCGCGCGGCGACGGCGCGGCACTCGCTCATGATGGTCATACCGCGGTCCGCGAACGCCTTCTGCAGCACTGCGGCGGCGTCCTGGTCCTCACCGGGAAGGACCTGCGCGCGCGAGCTGATCAGCACGACCTCGCAGCCCAGGCCGTCATAGGCGGACGCGAACTCCGCGCCGGTGACGCCGGACCCGACGACGATCAGCCGTTCGGGGGTCTCGGAGAGGTTGTAGACCTGCTTCCAGTTGAGGATGCGCTCGCCGTCACACAGGGCGGCGGGCAGTTCGCGCGGCGTCGTGCCGGTCGCGATCAGCAGGATGTCGGCGTCGAGGGCCTGTTCGCCGGCATCGGTGGTGACAAGCACGCGGTGTGCGCCGTCGAGCCGGGCGTTGCCGCGCACGATGTCGACGCCGTCGGTCCGCAGCCGGCGCTCGATGTCGCGCGACTGCGCCTGCGCCAACTCCAGCACGCGCTCATTCACCTCGCCGAGGTCGACGCGGACGACGTCGGTCACGTCCGCGGCCGCGATGTGGAGGCCGAGCTGGCGCGCGTTCTCGATGCGCACCATCACCTCGGCGGTCGCAATGAGGGTCTTGGAGGGGACGCAGTCGCTGAGGACGGCCGCGCCGCCCAGGCCGTCGCGCTCGACGAGCGTCACCTCGCCGCCCAGCTGATTGGCCACCAGGGCCGCCTCGTATCCGCCGGGTCCTCCACCGATGATCACAACCTTGGTCACGCCTGCCATCCTCCCACAGTCCCCCTCGACGAGGACGCGATCAGTATGCTCGGGGCATGAGCACCTCCCCCTTTGACCTGGCCGCCGAGGCCGCCGCCTTCCTCAAGAACCGCTTCGCGACGGACAGCATCGACATCGCGCTCGTGTTGGGCTCTGGCTGGTCCTCGGGGGCTGAGCAGATCGGCGAGACGCTCGGTGAGATCGAGCTGGGCGACGTCCCGGGCTTCAGCAAGCCGGTGGTGGCCGGGCACGGCGGCAAGCTGTTGCTGGCCCGCGCGGCGACCGGGAAGCTCGCGGCGATCTTCACCGGGCGCACGCACTATTACGAGGGCCGCGGCGCCGACGCCGTCGCCCACGGGGTGCGCACCGCCGCCGCCTGGGGGGCGACGACCATGGTGTTGACCAACGGCTGCGGCGGCCTCAACCCCGCTTGGGGGCCGGGAACCGTCGTCCTGCTGAAGGACCACATCAACCTCACCGGCGACACCCCGCTGCACGGCGCGAACTTCGTCGACCTGTCCGAGGCCTACTCCGGTCGGCTCCGCGAGGCCGCCCGCAGCGTCGACGCCGACCTTCCCGAGGGCGTCTATGTGCAGTTCCGCGGCCCGCAGTACGAGACCCCTGCCGAGGTGCGGATGGCGGGCATCATCGGCGGCGACCTCGTCGGCATGTCGACGACGCTGGAGACCATCGCGGCGCGCGAGGCGGGCATGGAGGTGCTCGGCCTTTCGCTCGTCACCAACGCCGCCGCCGGCATGGGCGACAGCAACCTGGACCACGCGGAGGTGCTGCAGGCCGGGCGCGACGCCGGACCGCGGCTCGCCGCGCTGCTGGCAGGGATCGTCGGGGAACTGTGATGAGCGACGTGTTGACGCTGGCCGCCGCGTGGCGGGATGCGGACATCGACCAGGACACGCGAGAGCAGCTGGACCACCTGATCGTCCAGTCGCAGGCCAACGACGAGGGCGTCGCGCAGGCAGCGATGGACGAGCTGGCCAGCGCGTTCGTCGGGCCGCTCGAGTTCGGCACCGCGGGCCTGCGCGGCCCGATCGGCCCAGGCCCTGCGCGGATGAACCGAGTCGTCGTGACCCAGGCGGCCGCGGGCTTCGCGGCATGGCTCACTGAGCAGGGCCTCGCGGGCGGGAAGGTCATCGTCGGGCACGACGCGCGACACAAGTCAGACGCATTCGCGGCCGACACCGCCGAGATCATGGCAGGCGCCGGGTTCGAGGTGCTGTGGACCAGTGGCCCCATCCCCACGCCCGTCATCGCCTTCGGCATCCAGCACCTCGGCTGCGTCGCGGGCGTCGTCGTCACGGCCTCGCACAACCCGCCGGCCGACAATGGCTACAAGGTGTACCTGGGCGACGGCTCGCAGATCGTGCCGCCCACCGACGGCGAGATCTCGACCCACATCGCCCGCGTCGCCGCGGACGACTGGGCGGTCCTCCCCCGGTCGCACGCCCGCACGGACGTCACGGCCGAGCTGCTGGACGCGTACGTGGCCCGCGCGGCCTCGCTCTACGCGGCCGAGGCGCCGCGGGAGCTGACCTGGGTGCACACGGCCATGCACGGCGTCGGCGCCGCGACCGTGCGCCGCGTGGCTGCGGCGGTCGGGCTGCCTGCGCCGCACGAAGTCGCAGAGCAGGCCGAACCGAACCCCGACTTCCCGACCGTCGCGTTCCCGAATCCCGAGGAGAAGGGCGCCATCGACCTGGCGCTCGCCCTCGCGGAGGCTGCCGGCGCGGACGTTGTCGTCGCGAACGATCCCGACGCCGACCGGTGTGCCGTCGCCGCGGTGGTCGACGGCGCGTGGCGGATGCTGACAGGCGATGAGCTGGGCGCGATCCTGGGCGACGACGCCATTCGGCGCGGCGTGCCCGGCACGTTCGCGAACTCGATCGTGTCGTCGACGCTGCTGGGCCGCATGGCCCACGCCGCGGGACGCGACCACCAGACGACGCTGACGGGGTTCAAGTGGATCGGCCGCGTCCCCGACCTCGCCTTCGGCTATGAGGAGGCCATCGGATACTGCTGCGACTCGCGCGCTGTGCCGGACAAGGACGGCATCACCGCGGCGGTCAACGTGCTGCGGATCGTCGCGGAGCTGCGCGCCGAGGGCCGCACGCTCGCCGATAGGCTCGACGACATCGCCCGCGCCCACGGGTTGACGGCGACGTCGCAGCTGTCGGTCCGCGTCGCCGACCTTTCGCTGATCGCCGACGCCATGGCCCGGCTGCGCGCCAACCCTCCTGCAGAGCTGCTCGGCGAGCCGGTCGCCGTCGTCGATCTCGCCGACGACGGAGGCCACCTGCCCCCGACCGACGGCGTGGAGTTCACGGGCCGCGCCGTGCACGTAGTCGCGCGCCCGTCCGGGACGGAGCCGAAGCTGAAGTGCTACCTGGAGGTTCGGCTCGGCGTCGACGAGTCGCAGGACGTGCCCGCGGCCCGCGCGACGGCGTCGGCGCTGCTGGAAACGGTACGGGCAGAAATGGCAACAGCGCTCGGCGTGTGACCGAGCGCTGCTTCCTCAACTTCCGTCAGGTCAGCCGACCCGACGGGCGCCGCTGAACGGCATGTACTTGAGCTTGGTGACGTTGACGCCGGTGCGCGGGTTGCCCGCGTGCACGACCTTGCCGTCGCCGATGTAGATGGCCACGTGGCTCACGGGGCTGTAGAAGAACACCAGGTCGCCCGGCTTCAGGTTCGACTTCGACACGCGCTTGCCGACCGACATCTGGGCCCGCGAGTTGCGGGGCAGCTTCACGCCCGCCTTGGCGTAGGCGTAGCTGGTCAGGCCGGAACAGTCGAAGGCGTTGGGGCCGGTGGCGCCGTGTACGTAACGCTTGCCGACCTTGCCGAGCGCGAACTTCATGGCCTCGCGCGCCTTGGTGTCGCGGACCTTGACGGTCTTCTTGGCCGAGACGGCCTTCTTGTACTTGGGGGTGGCGGCGGTGACGACGCGCAGCTTGGTCTTGCCTGCCTTTGTCAGCTTCGCCGAGAAGGAGAACTTGCCCTTCGAGGTGGTGGTGTCCTTGGCGATGGTCGACCACTTCTTGCCGGTCCAGCGCTGCAGCGAGGCCTTCGCGCCCTTGGCGGTCATGGTGCCGCTCACGGTGAACTTCTTCTTCACCCGGACCGTCTTGGGGGCCTTCTTCACCGTGACGGTGGCCTTCTTCGGCTGCGGCTTGGGGGCCGGCTGAGCCGCGGGCAGCTGCTGGTCAGCGGCCGGGGCGTCTGCCGCCAGCGCTGCGGGCGCGGCAACAACCGGTGCCGCGGGCGCCTCGTCGTCGGCATGGGCGATCGGAGCGCCGATCGTGCCGAGGAGCAGGGCCGTCGAGCAGGCCAGGCCCGCAATCGTCTTGCTGATCTTCATCTCAGTGTCTTCTTCCGTCTCGAACCGATCTGAGCGGCCGCCCCCCGCGCGACTGTCACAACTCTGAGAGAGAGCTTAAGCATTCTCAGAATCAATACCAAATCCTCAGGTTTTCGCGACCGCTACCCTGGAACCATGACGAAGCTCCGTGCCGTTCTTGCCTCCGTCGTCCTCGCGCTGCTCACAACGTTCCTGGTCGCGCTTCCCGCCTCTGCTGACGACAGCGCACCGATCACCCGCTACGACGTGGTCGTGAACCTCACGCCCGAGGGCGTGGCCGAGGTTGCGGTCGACTTCACGATGGACTTCTCGGCAGTGCGCGGCCGCGGCCCGATCGTGCTGCTCCCCACCCGGCAGACCGACGGCGCGGATCCCGACTGGGACTACGTGTTCGACTACTCCGACGTCCGGGTCAGCTCCCCCAGCGGCGCGAGCGCCAACGTCAACCGCGACTACGAGAGCGGCATGATGGCCCTCCGGATCGGTGACGAGAACCGCTGGAACACGACGCCGCAGGACTACACGCTGACCTACTCCGTCACCGGTTTCATCGTCTCCGATCACCCGAAGAGCGGGCTGGACGAGTTCAACTGGGACGTCATCGGACCCGCGTGGAGGTCGGAGATCTCCAACCTCACGGTGACGGTGACCGGCCCCACCGCCGTGAGCGGGGTCGCCTGCTTCTACGGCCCGTACTCGGCGCAGGAGAGGTGCGACGCGTCGTCGTCGGGCGACACGGCCACGTTCGCCCACGCCGAGACGCTGCCCCGAGGAATCCCGTCCAGATCGTCGCGGGCTTCCCCCCGGCACGTTCGGCGGCGTTCAGCAGCACCGCGAGAGGGCCAAGACCCTCGGCAATGCGTTCGAGCTCAGCCCGGTGACCGGCGGCGCCGCTGGCGCGGGACTCGTCGCCGCCGTCGCCGGTCTCGTGGCCATTCGCCGACGACACGCCCGTGACGACGTCTACCTCGGCCTCACGCCTGGCATCGTGCCCGGCCCCGGTGAGGACGCCACTGTCGGCCGCCAGTCGGGCAAGTTCCCCGTCGCGGTGCAGTTCCACCCGCCGAAGGGCGCGTCCCCAGGCGAGATCGGGACCCTGATGGACACCACGGCCGACGACGTCGACGTGTCCGCCACCATCGTCGACCTCGCTGTGCGCGGGTTCCTGAAGATCGAGTCGACGGGCAAGAAGACCTTCACGCTGTACGCCACGCAGCCACGTGCAGGCGAGCGGCTGCGCCCCTATGAGGAGAAGCTGCTGGGTGACATCTTCAAGGGCAAGGCCGTGCGCACGTCGAAGCAGCTGTCAACGGAGAAGTTCCAGAAGGTTCTGCCCAACGCCCGATCGGGGCTGTACAACGCCGTCGTCCAGTTGGGCTGGTTCAAGGGCAACCCGACGCTCGCGCAGACCGGGCCGCTCGTGCTCGGCGGGCTCTGCCTCATGGCGGCGCTCGGCGTCGCGATCGTCGGGGCATTCTTCGGCTGGGGCCTGCTGGCCATCCCGTTCGCGGTGTTCGGCATCGGCTTGATGGCCATGTCGAGCAAGTTCCGCAAGCGCACCGCCGCCGGCTCCGCGTACCTGGCACAGGCCAAGGGATTCGAGCTGTACCTGCGCACCGCGGAGAAGGACACGCTGAAGTTCGAAGAGGGCCAGGACATTTTCTCGAAGTATCTGCCGTACGCGATCGTTTTCGGAGTCGCGGACCGTTGGGCGACGCTCTTCGCACAGCTCGGCGCCGAGGGCATCTACCGGGCCGACACGTCCTGGTATGTCGGCGCGGACCTGATGCGTGGGGCCTACTTCGCCAACGCGATGAGCAACCTGACGACGTCTATGTCGAGCGTCATGCAGGCCGCCCGGATGGACGGCATGAGTTCCTCGACCGGCGGGTCGTCGGGCTTCTCCGGCTTCAGCGGCGGCGGCGGCTTCGGCGGCGGTGGCGGCGGCTCCTGGTGAGGGAACCTCACCCCGTTTTCGGTCGTCGCACGCTCGGCATCGCCACGGCGTTGGCGGGGCTGAGCGCGGCGGGGTGCGCGCCACCGGCCGCTCCTGAGCCCCCTCCGTCAACACCCTCAGCACCGCCGCGGCCGTCCGTGTCGCCGTCGGTCATTGCGTCGCCGTCGGCACCTTCCGAGGACCCGTCGACGCCTGGGCCGTCGCCGAAAGGCCCAGATCCCGCCGACGTCGCACGCCGGTTCGCGAAGAAGAAGCCGAAGGACTGGGGCATGCATCTGCCGGGCATCGTCTCCGCGCTGGATGCGCCGTCCACCTCCGACGGCGTGGCGAGGATCGCGCTCACCTTCGACGCGTGCGGCGGCCGGCACGGTTCCGGCTTCGACGAGCGGCTGATCTCAGGGCTGGTCGCCGCGAAGGTGCCTGCCACTCTTTCGTGAACCTTCGTTGGATCGACGCCAACCCGGACATCGTGGCGGATCTGCTCGCCGAACCGCTGTTCGAACTGGGCAACCACGGCACCCGGCACGTGCCGCTGTCGGTGACCGGCCGCGAGGCGTACGGGATCGCTGGCTCGGCGAGCGCGCGCGAGGCCGTAGACGAGGTGTGGGAGTGTCACGAGCGGCTGATCTCGCTTGTCGGCTCCCCTCCCCGCTTCTTCCGCTCCGGCACCGCCCACTACGACGATGTCGGCGTCGCGATCGCGAAGGCGCTGGGTGAGACCCCCGTCGGATTCAGCACCAACGGCGACGCCGGCGCCACCTTCGCCGCGGCCACCGTCCGCGCCGAGGTGCGGGCGACGAAGCCGGGCGGCATCGTGATCGCCCACTTCAACCGCCCGGACTCCGACACCGCGAAGGGAATGCTCCGCGCGGTCGACGACCTCCTGTCCGAGGGTGTCGAGTTCGTACACATCTGAGCTCCCCGTCGCGCCCATCCCCCAGAACCGACGGATCGACGGCGCACACGGCGTCGAGGCGCGTTTCGCACCATCCTCGGCGCGGTAGCATCTGACCATCGGTGACAACGCACCCCAACAAGCGCGGAGTTCCGTGTCTCAAGACCGCACGCGCACTGGGGGCCTCATGAGTGCATCGCCGAACCGCAGCTACTCCCGCGGGGTGGCCCTCGACTGGTTCTTCTTCGTGTTCGCCGGGCTCGCCGCGATCTGGCTGGCCGGGCTCAGCCTGACCCAGACCCTCGCCACCGGCTGGTGGGCCATCGTCCTCGTCGTTCTCTTCTGGGGGCTGCTGGCGTATCTCGTGCTGCCTCGCCTGCACCGCATCCTGACCACCGTCTACGTCCCCAACTACTTCATCGGCCGCACCCGTACGAGCGACGGGCTCCTCGGTGACCCCGTCAACCTCGCCCTCATGGGGACGGGCGAGCAGATTCAGCGCGCTATGGAGCGCGCGGGTGGATCAAGGCCGACCCCATCACGGCTCAGTCGTCCTGGGGCATGGTGCGCTCGACCCTGCGCCAGGAGAGCTACCCGGAGGCACCCGTCAGCCCGCTGTTCCTGTTCGGCAAGCAGCAGGCGTTCGCGTACCAGCAGGAGGTCGACGGCAACCCCAAGCAGCGTCACCACGTCCGCTTCTGGCCCTGCCCCGACGGCTGGCTCCTCCCCGGTGGGGAGCGCGTGGAGTGGCTCGCTGCGGGCACCTTCGACACGTCGGTCGGCCTGTCGTTCTTCACGCTCCAGATCACCCACCGCATCGACGCGAACACCGACATCGAGCGCGACTACATCGTCGACACCGTCAGCGAGGCCAACAGCGCCGTGCGGATCCGCGTCCTCGAGAACTTCTCGACCGGCTACCACGCCCGCAACGGCGGCGGCGACACCATCCACACCGACGGGAACCTACCCGTCATCGACGTCGGGGCATCGCATGACCCACATGCCTGAGAAGCTGCCCGCGTTCGAGGCAGGGGGCGAGGTTGCTGCAGCGCGAGCAGCGCGACCCCAACATGGCGCGGCCGGCGGCGACCGTCGTCGGCGCAAGCCTCGTGATCCTCCGCGCCCTGATCGGCGCCGTCGTATTGGCAGGGTTGATGAGCGGCTGGGACGGGCTGCTGCTCGCCGTCGACTCGGCGGTCGAGGTACTGGGCTTCGCCCGCGAAGGCGCACCACTGTTGCGCATGGTCGTGTTCTCGCTCGGTGCCACGCTGCTGCTTGCCCAGGCCGTGGTCGGCATCCTCATCTTCTTCGGCTACAACTGGGCGCGCGTGCTCGTGATGCTCGCGGCCGTCGTCGACATCTCCACGACGTTCATCGCATGGTCGACGAGCGAGCAAGACATCACCTTCGCCGGGACCATCTACTCGTTGGCCATCGACATCCTGATCCTGCTTGCGCTCTCGAGCCAGGCCGCCGCATCCTACGCCCGGCGCAACGAGCCCATCGCGTAGCGGACGCAGCTCGCGGAGACCAAGGTCAGCCGACGGGAGCCCAGCTCGGCCCGGTCTCCCCCAGCTTCTCGTCGAGCTTCGCGAACAGCGGCGACGGCTTGTCGAGCGGCGTCCCGGGCACAACCGGGCGCGAGGCCCAGGTCGCCTGCTGGGCGGCGTAGTCGCCCTGCAGCGTCGGGTAGACGAGGTCACCGTCGACGACCTCGACGATCTGCGGCTGCGCGGCCCACACGCCCTCGCCGCCCAGCGCCTCGAACACCTTCTGCGCCGAGTGCGGGAGGTACGGCGTCAGCAGCGTGTTGCAGTCGGACACCACCTGGAGCGTGACGTGCAGCACGGTGTCGCGGCGCCGCCGATCGTCCTTCAGCTTCCACGGCTCCATGTCCGAGACGTACTTGTTGGCGAGGCCGACGATGCGCATCGTCTCGGTGATGCCCGCCTTGAAGCGGCGCGCCGCGATGTGTTCGCCGACGACGTCGAACGCAGCCGTGGCCGCGTCAAGGAGTGCCTGGTCATCGTCGGTCAGCTCTGCGGCGGCAGGGATGCCGCCGTTGTTCTTGTGCGCCATGGAGATCGAGCGGTTGACGAGATTGCCCCACTCGTTGGCCAGCTCGAAGTTCGTGCGGCGGACGAACTCCTCCCACGTGAAGTCGGTGTCCTGGTTCTCCGGGCCCGCGACGGCGATGTAGTAGCGCAGGGCGTCGGGGCCGAACTCTGCGAGGAAGTCCCCGACGAAGATGGACGCGCCACGCGACGACGACACCTTCGAGCCCTTCATCGTCATGAACTCCGAGCTCACGACCTCCGTAGGCAGCTGCAGCTCGCCCAGCGCCGGGCGGATCTCGCCGCCCAGTTCGCCCTGGCCGTTGGCGCCGAGCAGGATGCCGGGCCAGATCACCGAGTGAAAGACGATGTTGTCCTTGCCCATGAAGTAGTAGCTGAGCGCCTCGGCGTCGTTCCAGAACGCGCGCCACGCCTCCGGGCGCCCCTGGCGCGTCGCCCACTCGACGGAGGCCGACAGATAGCCGATCACGGCGTCGAACCACACGTAGATGCGCTTCATCGGCGCGTCGCGCCAGCCGTCGAGCGGGATGGGGACGCCCCAGTCGAGGTCGCGGGTGATGGCGCGCTCGCGGATCTCCTTGAGGAGATTGTGCGAGAACTTGAGCACGTTCGGCCGCCAGTCCTCACGGCTGGACAGCCACTCGGTCAGCTGGGGCGCGACCTTCGGGAGGTCGAGGAAGAAGTGCTCCGTCTCGACGAACTGCGGGGTCTCACCGTTGATCTTCGACTTCGGGTTGATCAGGTCCGCAGGGTCCAGCTGGTTGCCGCAGTTGTCGCACTGGTCCCCGCGGGCATTGCCGTAGCCGCAGAGGGGACACGTGCCCTCGATGAATCGATCGGGCAGCGTGCGCCCGGTCGACGGCGAGATAGCACCCATCTGCGTCTTCGCGACGATGTAGCCGTTGTTGTAGAGCGCCGTGAACATCTCCTGCACGACGGCGTAGTGGTTGGGCGTCGTCGTGCGGGTGTACAGGTCGTAGGACAGCCCGAGGCCCTGGAGGTCGGCAACGATCTGCGCGTGGTATTTGTCTGCGGTCTCGCGGGCGGTGAGGCCCTCGGCGTCGGCCTTCACCTGAATGGCCGTGCCGTGCTCGTCGGAGCCGAGACCATCAGCACGTCGTGGCCCGCCATGCGCATGTACCGCGAGAACACATCGGAGGGGACACCAAAGCCCGACACGTGACCGATATGGCGGGGACCGTTGGCATATGGCCATGCAACGGCGGCAAGAACACGACTCATGCGCGTCATCCTATCGTCGCCGTCGCCCACCCATCGGCGACGACGTCGCCCCGCTCGAACGCCGACTCACCGGCTGGCTCCGGACGGCCGGCCACGTCGCTCCCCTCCACGACGAGTAGGTGACGTACAGGTTGTCGACGACGACACTGCTCATGCTTCCTCCTGGGAGATGAGTTCGATGACCTGGGCCGGGGTGAGGCCCAAACGGGCCGCCTCGGCGAGCAGCGGTCCGACGAACCGCTGGTGGAAGTCGGCGCGGCGCTGTGCGAGCAGCCGGGCGCGCGCCGTCGGCGACGAACGTGCCAATCCCCGCTGCTTGTAGAGGATCCCCTCGGCCACGAGCTGCGCGACGCCCTTGAGCGCGGTGGCGGGGTTGATCCGCCAGAAGGAGGCGAACTCGTTGATCGACGGCACCTGATCGCCCTCCGCGAGCGTGCCATCGACGATGTCGTCGGCAATCCGGCGCGCAACCTGCTGGAAAAGGGGAACATCCTCCCTTGCCCTGCTGGTGTGTTAGTAGAGTAACTAACCATGCAACGATGCTAGTTGCACAATATCTCCCGCGCAAGGATGCGAGGACGGACCAATAGGCTGTCGCCATGACCGTCGACCCCTGCCCCTGCGACACCGGGAAGCCATACGCCACCTGTTGCGGGCGCTTCCACGACGGCCGCCCCGCGCCTACCGCCGTCGCCCTGATGCGCTCCCGCTACGCTGCGTTCGCGCGTGGGCTCGCCGACTACCTGCTCACCACGTGGCACCCTGCCACCCGTCCCGCGCACCTCGAGTTCGACGACACGACCTGGACGGGCCTCGTCATCGAGGCGACCGAGGCCGGGAAGGCCTGGGACGTTACCGGGGCCGTCGCATTCGCCGCGTCCTGGAGGCGTGCCGACGGGACCGAGGGCGCGCTGCGCGAGCGCAGCCGCTTCGCGCTGATCGACGGCCGCTGGCTGTACGTCGACGGCGTGCACGAGTGAACCCCGCCGACCCCCGCACCGGGGCTCACCTCCTTGACGCGCTCAGGTCCCGCGCGATCGCCCTCCCCGACCCGTCCCTCCGGGTGGACGACGCCACCGCATCCCTCCTCGGCACCGGCGAGAGCTATGCCGCCTGGCTCGTGACCGACGGCACGGCGTCGCTGGTCTTTCGGCTCGCCCGGCGTCGCCCAGAAGACATGCCGTGTCCGATGATCGACGAGTTCCGCGCGGGCTCGCTCATCCCCGACGACATCGGCTCGCGCCCGCTTGCCATGGACGACTTAGCCGACAATCCGCTCGGCACGCCGTACATCGTCGCCACCTACGCGCCGGGCTCGCTCCGGGTGCCCAGCGCCTGGGACGCGGGACTGCTCGGCTCCCTCGCGGGCCGACTCGCGGTGCTGCACGAACGCACGTACCCGTTGGCCGGATCGGTCGGCGGTGCCGCCGAACGGCTCGACATCGTCCGGGAGTTCGACGACAGCTACGCCTGGTGGCAGGCAGCGGACCCCGAGATCGCCAGCGGGCCCGAGGCCGCGGCCCTCGCGCTGCGCATCCGCCCGCACATCGTGGCGGCGGCGCCCGCATTCGACGGCATCTCCTACTCGCTCATCCACGGTGACCTCGTCGCCACCAACATCCTCATCGACGAACGGGGCACACCGCGGCTCATCGACTGGGAGTGGGCACGCATCGGCGACGTCGCCAACGACCTCGCGCTCATCGGCGGTCGCATCACGGAGGGCCCTGGTACGTGCCGATGGACGAGGCGACGATCGACCGGCTCCTCGCCGAGTACCTCGCCGCCCGCACGGCTCAGACCGGGCTGGCGGCGGAGCCACTCGCGCGCCTGCGCGCACGCCGCGACTCATGGGAGTTGCTCGAGCGCTTCTTCACCAGCCTCCACTGCGAGGGAAAGGCCCTCCGCTCCGGCGATCCGTTATACGCCCAGGCGACGAGGCAAATGCGCACGGGCCTCCACGCGCTGGTCTAAGAGCCGAGGTGCCGCGCACGCCTCCCCTTAGGAATCGGATGCTGGTTCATACACCGACGACGGCCGAGGGCAATTCAAGCTTGCTTGATTGCCGAGGCCAAGGAAGGTGTTGCAATGCGAAGCACGATCACACGAACCAACATCCGACTCTTCGGGTCCGCGGCTGGGGCCGCGGCGGGACCCTTACAACAGCGAAGCGAACCGAAGCCGCCAGCCGGCGGGGAGCTGGACCCAGACCAGCGCGGCGGGCGAGCCGCCGATGCTCGCCCGCACGAGTCCGGCGTCGGAGCCCAATCCGTCGACGGCGAGCACCTCGCCGTCGACGGCGCCCTCCCACAGCAGCCGGTCCGCCTCGACTCCGCCACCGTGGCAGACGAAGTCGGAGTGCAGCGGCGCCGACGACGGGTCGTCGAAGAGGGCCCGTGCCGCGCGCACCAGGGCGGCCTTCTGGCGCGGCGCGGCGGATCCCGCGACGGGGCGCGGAGCATCGGCGTCGGGAGCGTCTGAGAACAGGTCAGGCTGCTCGTCGACCGCGCCGACGGCGAAGTCCGTGCGGCCGGCGGGGCGCGCGATCTCGGGGAACCCCGGCCCGGCGTCGGGCTCGCGGCCCTGCTGGTAGGCGGTGGCGGCGGCGCGGGCGCGCTCGTCGGCAGCCTCGTTCATGCGGTGGCCCGCATGGCCCTTGACCCACTCGAAGGTCACGTCGCGGCCGCGCAGCTCCTTGTCGAGGTCCTTCATCAGCTCGACGTTCAGCACCGGCTTCCCGTCGCCCTTCTTCCACCCCTTGCGCTTCCACCCGGGCAGCCATTTGGTGAGCGAGTTGATGACGTACTGGGAGTCGCAGAGGATGGTGAGCGGCTCGTCGCGGTGTGCCGTCGACCGCAGGAGGTCGAGGACGGCCATGAGCTCGCCCATGTTGTTGGTCCCGTGCGGCCATCCACCAGCGGCCCAGATGTCGTCGGAGACGTACCAGGCCCACCCGGCCGGCCCGGGGTTGGACAGAGAGGAGCCGTCAGCAGCCGCGATGATCACCAGGAGAGGATAACCAGATGCCCTGCGTGCGACCAGGACGACGGACAAGAGGTTCCGCGGACTCACACCCCTTGCGAAGCATCCTGCCGCACTTCTCCGGCGTCCCCGAGACGCTGATGCGAGATGAACCGGAACCGGTCGCCGCGGAAGGCCGAGCTGGTCCACTCCACCCGCCGGCCCGACTCGTCCCAGCCCGTGCGATGGACCAGCAGCATCGGGAGGCCAGTCTCGACGCCCAGCAGCGACGCCTGCTCCGGATCGGCCAGCACGGTCTCCACCGTGTCCTCCGCGCCGGCGAGGTGGATCCCGTAGTGCTCACGCAGCGCGCGGTAGAGCGAGCCCCCGCCCTCAAGCAAGTCCGCCAGCCCGGGGAACACGGCGGGTAGGTAGGCGACCTCGTGCGCGATTGTCTCGTCGGCGGCCGTGCGCAGCCGCTCGACGCGCTGGACCGGCGTGCCCGGCGGTACCGCGAGGTGCGCACACACGTCGCCGTCGGCAGACTCCTCGCGGATGTCGAGCACGACGCTGCCGGGGCGCCAGCCGTCGGAGTCCAGGTCCTGGGAGAAGGAGGTGAGGGGGCGCACGGACATCAGCTTCGGGCGCGCGACGAACGTCCCGCTCCCCTGCCTGCGCGCGAGCCGGCCGTCGACCACGAGCTCGGCGATCGCCTGCCGCACGGTGGTGCGCGAGGTGTTGAACTGCTGCGCGAGCTCTCGCTCGGGGGCCACCGGTGTTCCCGGCTCCGCGTCCGCTATCGAGCGCAGGATCTTCTGCTTGACTCTGTAGTACTTGGGAACCTTCATGGCGACCCTCCCCGGGCGACGACCCCGACGCTTCCGACCCTACGCGATTGGACTAGACCAATCAAAGTGAGCGATCCTTGACGCGCATTTTGATCACGTGCGAACGTACAGCCACTGGTCTATACCAATCGACCGACCTACGAGGAGAGATATGACCGCACCCGTGAAGGAAAAGCCGAAGCGTTCGGGCTTCCCCGGCTTCGCGCAGCTGCAGCGCCTGGGCAAGAGCCTCATGCTGCCCATCGCCCTGCTGCCCGCCGCCGGCATCCTGCTGCGCCTCGGCCAGGAGGACCTGCTCGGCCAGATCGACTGGCCCATCATCGGCCCCTTCTTCGACGCCATGAGCGCGGCGGGCGGCTCGGTGTTCGCGAGCCTGCCCATCCTGTTCGCCGTCGGCGTCGCCATCGGCTTCGCCAAGAAGGCCGACGGCGCGACCGCGCTGTCCGCCGTCGCAGGCTACCTCGTGATCGACGCCGTGTTCAAGAGCATGTCGCCGATCGTGCTCGAAGGGGTCACCGACGCCCAAGGCAACCAGGCGATGATCAACTACAGCGTCTTCGCGGGCATCATCGTCGGCCTCGTCACCGCGTACCTGTTCGACAAGTACCACAACATCCAGCTGCCCACCTACCTCGGGTTCTTCGGCGGCCGCCGCTTCGTGCCCATCGTCGTGTCGTTGGCCACCCTGCTCATCGGCTTCGCGATGTCCTACTTCTACCCCATCTTCAACATGGGCTTGACCAACGTCGGCGCGCTCATCGGCGGGTCGGGTGCGTTCGGGGCGTTCGTCTACGGCGTCGCCAACCGCATGCTGATCCCCATCGGCCTGCACCACATCCTCAACACCTTCATCTGGTTCATCTACGGCGAGTACCCGACCGATGCCGGCATCCTCACCGGCGAGCTCACCCGCTTCGCCGCGGGCGATCCGACCGCCGGCGCCCTCACCGCCGGGTTCTACCCCATCCTCATGTTCGGCCTCCCCGCCGCCGCGCTCGCGATGATCCACGTCGCGAAGCCCGCGCAGAAGAAGGCAGCCATCGGCATCCTGTCCGCCGCCGGCCTTACCGCCTTCCTCACCGGCATCACCGAGCCGCTCGAGTTCGCGTTCATGTTCGTCGCGCTCCCGCTCTACATCGTGCACGCCCTGCTGACCGGTCTCTCCCTCGCCGTCGCCTACCTGCTGAACATCCACCTGGGCTTCTCGTTCTCGGCAGGTCTCATCGACCTCTTGCTCTACGGCACCGCCCCCGCAGCGCAGAACATCTGGCTTCTCGTCCTGCAGGGCCTCGCCTTCGCGGTGCTCTACTACTTCATGTTCCGTTTCGTCATCGTGAAGTGGAACATGCGCACCCCCGGCCGGATGAAGGACGCCGACTTCGAGGCTGAGCAGGCCGCCAACCTGACCGACGGCGACGGCGCCGCCCACGCCGCCGGCGGCACGGCGAGGGCCGAGCAGCTCATCGCCGCGTTCGGCGGCCGCGAGAACCTTGTCAACGTGGACGCCTGCATCACGCGGCTCCGGATGGAGGTCGCAGACAAGGCAGCCGTCAACCATGGCCAGCTGAAGGCACTCGGCGCCGCCGGCGTGATGGAGGTGGGCAACAACGTCCAGGCGATCTTCGGCGCGCAAGCCGAGGGCCTCAAGCACGAGATCCTCGCAGCGCTCGCAGGCCCCGCCCCGATCGCCCCGGTCGCAGCGCCCGTGGCGGCCCCGGCCGTCACCCCGGCAGCCTCGGCCGCGGTCGCTGCCCCCGCAAAGGCCCCGACGACGATCCTCGCACCGGTCCGCGGACGTACCGTCGCCCTCACTGAGGTTCCTGACGCGACCTTCGCGGCCGAGATCATGGGTTCGGGTGTCGCGATCGACCCCCCGCGCGAGGTCGTCGAGGCGGTGGCTCCGGTCAGCGGAACGATCATTCAGCTGTGGCCCCACGCGTTCATCGTCGCCACCGCCGACGAGGTCGGCGTGCTCGTCCACCTCGGCATCGACACGGTGCAGCTCCAGGGCGAGGGCTTCACCACCCATGCCGGTGTGGGCGACCAGGTCGCCGCGGGCCAGAAGGTCATCACCTACGACGTGCCCACCGTCGAGCGCCTCGAGCGCAACCCGATCATCCCGGTGATCGTGCTGGATTCGAAGGCCGAGACCCTCCAGGTGATCGCGGCGATCGACGCCGAGGTCACCGAGGGCCAGGAGCTGATCACCAAGCTCAGCTGAACCGCCGTCGCCAAGAAGGGTCCTGGACATCGCTCCGGGGCCCTTCTTCGTGTGTGCGCGGCGCGACTGAGCGCGCCGTGTCTCCGCGCGCGACACAGGGAAAGATGGGCCGTATGCAGAGCACCGTCACCGCCGTCGTCACCCACTCGCTGACGAAGGTCACCGCCGACTGGAAGCCCACCGCCCCACTGACAGCGCTCACCGGCTGGTCCGGCGAACGCGTCTCCTTCCAGGTCGCCTGGCTGCCGCCGTCGACGCGCGGCCATGGTCCGCAGAACCGGGTCGAGGTCGAGGTCGACGGGGCTGGGCACGTCAGCCTGTTCGACGTGGAGCTCGTGCCGGTGCAAGCGCCGTGCTGGCCCGAGCACTCCACCGGGTACATCGCCGACCGCCCCGGCCTGTTGCCGGATCTGCTCCGCCCTCGGGCCGACGGCGCCCGCACCATGGCGCGGCACACCGGCTGGCACAGCGTCTGGGTGGATGTCGTGCTCCCCAGCGACGACCTGCGGGTCACGGTCCGCGACGGCGACACCCTGGTGCTCGACCACAGGATCGAGGTGCACACCGTCGAGCGCCCGGCAGCACCGCCGGAATTGACGGTGGCGCAGTGGTTCCACGCCGACTGCCTCGCCACCTACTACGGCGTAGACACGTGGAGCGAGGATCACTGGACGGCGATCGCCGGTCAGCTCCGCTCACTGCGGCGGTTGGGCGCGACGATGGCCCTCACCCCGGTGTGGACGCCACCGCTCGACACGGATGAGGGCATCGACCGCCGCACCACGCAGCTGCTCGACATCCGTCTGGCTGACGGCGTCTACCACTTCGGCCATGAGCGGCTCGACCGCTGGATGGCCCTACTCGCCGACGCGGGTATCGCCCAGGTCGAGGTGCCGCACCTGTTCACCCAGTGGGGCGCCAAGTACGCCCCGCAGGTGTGGGTCGAGGTCGACGGCGCGCCCGTGAAGCTCTTCGGCTGGCACACCCATGCCGACGACCCCGCCTACGTCGACTTCCTGGCCCAGGCGCTGCCGTTCTTGAAGGAGTACTTCGGGGCACGCGTCGGTCTGGAGAACACGTTCTTCCACGTGTCCGACGAGCCCAGCGAGGAGCATCTCGCCAGCTACCTGGCGGCGAAGGGCGCTGTCGGCTCGCTGCTGGACGAGTGCAGGCTGATCGATGCCCTCTCCGAGCACGAGTATGCGGCCCACGTACCCACCCCGATCGTGGCGACCAACGCCGTCGAGGGCTTCCGCAGGGCCGGCGTGGAGCCGGGGTGGGTGTACTACTGCATCTCGCAGAGCTGGGAGCTCTCGAACCGATTCATCGCGCTGGATGGCGTTCGCACCCGAGCGCTCGGCTGGCAGCTGTACAAGACCGGCGCCATCGGCTTCCTCCACTGGGGCTTCAACTTCTACAACTCCGTTCTCTCACGTCGCGCGATCAACCCCTTCGTCGACACCGCCGCGGGTGGCGGCTTCCTCAGCGGCGACGCGTTCATCGTCTACCCCGGGCCCGACCTCGAGCCGCTGGAGTCGCAGCGCCATCGCCTCATCGCCGACGCCATGCAGGACCTCGCCGCGGCGCAGCGGGCGGAGTCGATCCTCGGGCGCGACCAGGTGCTCGCCATCGTCGACCCAGACGGCGACCTCGACTACGCCACCGGATGGGTAAGCTCCGAGACCTGGCTGGAGCGTCGTTCCACCCTCGACGACGCGGCTCGGGCCGCACTGAACTGACTTCCTGGCCCCAGGGCCGACCGCGACGCGACCACAGGTGGACTCCCCTCCACCTCCCTCCTTCTAGGTTCAGTACATGGTCACCCGCTCCCGGCTCCGCATCGCCATTCTCATTCCGGTGGTGGTCGGGATCGGGTTGCTTGCCCGCCGGCTCCCGGGGCTTACCGGCGATGCCGCAGGTGGACTTCTCTACGCGACCCTGCTCTATCTCCTGGCCGCCTTCGTGGCCCCGCGGGCGCGCGCCCTCTCGTTAGTGACGGCGACTGCGGCGGTCGGAGTCCTGATCGAGTTGCTGCAACTGACGGGAGTTCCCGCAGTCCTCGGCAACGCATGGCCCTCCGCCAGGCTGGTGTTCGGTTCGACCTTCGCACCACTCGACCTCGCGTGGGCCGTAGCAGGGGCAGCGCTCGGGGCCCTCACGGACCTCGTCTCACGAAAGCGCAATGCTCACCAAGGTCGCTAGCTGCGCAGCGCAACACACACTGCTCTCCTTCTGTCAGACGTCTCCACTACCTTCACCCTCATCACGTACAGCGGAGGGCGGCGAGGATGACGAGTAGACGAGATGTCGTTGCCAGTGCGTATCGTCTGAACGGATCCAAGCCGGTGGCCTATCTCGACGAGACCTACAGCATGGACGATCGGTGGGCGAAGTTCTACGTCATGACCGCTGTCGTCGTGCAAGCGGATCTCCCTGACCTCGTCTGCAGCGCGTACCGCCAGCAGATCACAGCGAGGGACTCCACGTTGTTCGACCGCATCGAACACATCTGCCAGGTGTTGCCGTAAATGAAGCAGCCCCCGGCTGCCGTGGCTACACCGAGGGCCAATCCGGCTCACCTGAAGCGGGGCCGAGATCTTGCTACCTGCAACCTTACCCCGCCTGTCATCGCGCCTCAACCCTTCGACGCGGGGACTCGGCGTGAGGCACCGCGCCCTCGTTCCGCGTCGTCAGGCAGCGGCCGTTGGAACTGTCGGTGGTGGGTGCCATACTTCCCGTCATGCCTAACGGTCATGACAAGATCCTCGTGCGCGGCGCGCGCGTCAACAACCTGCGCGACGTCGATGTCGACATCCCGAAGCACCAGATGACGGTGTTCACCGGGGTCTCGGGGTCCGGCAAGAGCTCGCTCGTTTTCGGCACGATCGCCGCAGAGAGCCAGCGGCTGATCAACGAGACCTACCCGGCCTTCGTGCAGTCGTTCATGGCCAGCCCGGCGCGGCCCGACGTCGATCAGCTGGAGAACCTGTCGGCGGCCATCGTCGTCGACCAGGAGAGGATGGGCGCCAACTCCCGCTCCACCGTCGGCACGGCAACGGACGTCAACAATCTGATGCGGCTCGTGTGGTCTCGCCTCGGCACTCCCGAGGTCGGCCCCAGCTTCTTCTTCTCCTTCAACACCCCGCAGGGCATGTGCCCCGGGTGCGAGGGCAACGGGCGCGTGTCGGCGGTCGACGAGTCGCAGATCGTCAATCGCGACCTGTCGCTGAACGACGGCGCCATCCTCGTACCCGGCATGGGGGTCGGCACCTGGTACTGGAAGGGCTACGCCGAGAATCCCAACCTCAACCCCACCGTCCCGCTCAAAGACTTCAGCGCCGAGGACTGGGCCTACCTGATGTACCAGGAGCCCATCAAGGTGAAGGCGCTGGGCATGAACATGACCTATGAGGGCGTCATCCCGCGCGTGAAGCGCATGTTCCTGAACCCTGAGAAGGCGCCGGGACAGAAGCACGCGAAGGAGTTCGCGGACCGGATCGGCACGTTCCGGCCGTGCCCGGAGTGCAACGGCATGCGGCTGAACGAGGCCGCACGGACCGCCGAGGTCGAGGGCGTGACGCTGCCGACGGCGCTCAGCTGGCAGATCTCCGACCTCCGGCCCTGGGTCGATCGGTTGCGCGATGACAAGGCCGGAGACCGCGCCCGGCCGGTTCTGACGTCGCTCTCCGATCTGCTCGGCTCGCTGGTGGAGGTCGGCCTCGGCTATCTCTCGTTGGATCGCGAGTCCGGCACGCTGTCTGGCGGCGAGGCGCAGCGCGTCAAGATGGTGCGCCACCTCGGGTCCGCGCTCACCGACATCACGTACGTGTTCGACGAGCCCACCGTCGGTCTCCACCCGCACGACATCAACCGGATGACGGACCTGCTGGCCCGGCTCCGCGACAAGGGCAACACCGTGCTTGTCGTCGAGCACAAGCCGCAGGTGATCGCGCGGGCGGACCACATCGTCGACATCGGTCCCGGCGCCGGCACACACGGCGGCGAGATCACGTACACCGGAGACCTGGATGGCCTCCGCTCCTCCGGCACGCTGACGGGCGACCACCTCGACACCCGGCCGACGCCGCGGACGAAGCTGCGAACGCCCACGGGCGCCTTGGCGATTCGGGGCGCATCGACGCACAACCTGCAAGATGTGGACGTCGACATCCCCCTCGGCATCCTCACCGTTGTCACCGGCGTGGCGGGGTCCGGCAAGTCGAGCCTCATCCACGGCTCGATCGCCGACGGCTCGATGGCGAAGGCCGGGGAGGTGCGTGTCGTCGATCAGACCGCGATCCGCGGCTCGATCCGCTCGAACCCGGCTACCTACACCGGGCTGCTCGAGCCCATCCGCGCGGCGTTCGCGAAGGCGAACAAGGTCAAGCCCGCCCTGTTCAGCGCCAACTCGGAGGGCGCCTGCCCCAACTGCAAGGGTCTCGGCGTCGTATACACCGACCTCGGCATGATGGCCGGCATCGCCAACACCTGCGAGGTGTGCGAGGGCCGCCGCTTCACCGACGAGGTACTCCAGTACACGCTGCACGGCCTGAACATCGCGGAGGTGCTCGCCCTCCCCGTCTCCGAGGCGGTCAAGGTGTTCACCACGGGCATCCCGGGAAAGATCCTGCAGCGCTTGCAGGCTGTCGGCCTCGGCTATCTGCGCCTCGGCCAGCCGTTGTCCACGCTGTCGGGCGGCGAGCGCCAGCGAATCAAGTTGGCCATCAGGATGGGCGAGGGCGCGGGCATTTACGTGCTCGACGAGCCCACAACGGGCCTGCACATGGCCGACATCGAGGCGATGCTGCAGATGCTGGACCGCCTCGTCGACGAGGGCAACTCGGTGATCGTGATCGAGCACTCGCTGCCGGTGATGGCGCACGCCGACTGGGTGGTCGACCTCGGCCCCGGCGCCGGCCACGACGGCGGCCGCGTCGTCTTCGAGGGCACACCCGCACACCTCGCCGCCTCCGGAACTCTCACCGGCCAGCACCTCGCCGACTACCTGCCCTGACCCCGGAGGAAGGCGATGGCTTCTGCCGAGTAGGCTCAGCTCACCGCACCAGCACGACGACGAACAAGGGAGCGACCCATGACCACCGATGTGATGACAACAGGCCCCTGGCCGGAACCCGTCGTGGTCGATACCGACGCCGTCGCGCTTGCCGTTGTCCGGCACGAGGGCATGCGAATCGAGGGGCTGCCGGCCGCGTTCGACTCTTCCTACGGCCCGGTGATGGTCGCGCTCCAGGGCGCGGGCCTGATGCCGGTCGGGGCGGCGCTCGCGGTCTACGAGGGCGACCCGATGGCCGAGTTCGCGGTGGAGATCGGCTTCCCTGTTGACAGGCCGCTGCCTGCGACCGCCGAGGTCGACGGCCTCAGCGTCACCCCGTCCGAGATCCCTGCGGGTCGCGTTGCGATGCTCACCCATGTCGGCCCGTACGACGAACTGGGAGCCGCGTGGGGCCGCCTCATGACCTGGGCCGCGACCGAGGGCGTGACTCCCGGCGCGCGCTACGGCGAGATCTACGTCACCGAGCCAACGCCCGACGGCGATCCCACCCAGCTGCGCTCCGACCTCTTCCTCACCCTCGCCTGACGTCCTAGAGTGATCTCATGAGCCTCAACATCGGCATGGTCACCATCGACTCCTCGGACCCCCTCCCGCTCGCGAAATGGTGGGCAGAACGCCTGGGCGCCCCCATCGTGGAGGAGAACGACGGCTGGTTCGTCATGATCGGCTCGACGCCCATGCTGGCCGTTCAGCACGTCGAAGATCCCACCGACGGAAAGAACCGCATCCACCTCGATCTCAACACCGACGACGTGGATGCCACACTCGACGAACTGCTCAAGGCCGGCGCCACCCTCATCGGCGACCGCGGCGACGAGAACTTCCGCTGGGTCACCCTCGCGGACCCGCAGGGCAATCAGTTCTGCATCGCCAAGCACTGAGACGCTCCCCCAGCCGACGCTGCCGCGGTTTCCTGCCCAGGCTCTCGGACCTTTCGACGCGGGCTGCGGCTCTTCCGTCGCCGTGGCCCGGCTCAAGGAACGACGACGCGCCCAGGCGACAGATAGGCGTAGGTGTGGTGCTCGACGTAGCCCTCGGATGCGTAGAGACCCCGCGCGACGACGTTGTCGTCCTCGACTTGGAGCGCCAGATACCGCGCTCCGAGGCGGTGCGCCTCGACGGCGAGCGCGCGGGTCACGGCCCGGCCGAGGCCCTCGCCCCGCGCATCGGGCGAGACCTCGACGCAGGACAGGACGGCCCAACCGCGCGCCAGGGCCACCCGCCCCACGGCCTGGTCGCCGACCCGCAGGTACCGCGCGGGCGCCGCAGTGATCTCCGCGAGCCGGTCGGCGTCGACGTCGCCGCCCCGGTAGACCGCGAGCCACTCCTCGTCAGGCGAGTCCACGAGCACCGCCGGGGCCGAACCGGCGCTGGCCAGCTGTTCCGACAGCGCATCCTCCGGCGCGGCGTCAGTCGGGGACGATGAGGAGAGGCTCGCGGCGTCGGCGACCATAACGACGGTCGGAGAGGCGGCGCGCCACCCGAGCGCCAAGGCCTCTTCGGCGACTCGGCTGCCGACCACGGCCTGCAGCAGAAGCTGCGTACCGGCCCAATCGTTCGCCGCCGCCACCGCTTCGAGGAAGGGCATCCCCGGGTCTCCGACAGCGAGCACGGAGTTGGCCCGCTGCGTCCGTCCTCGGCCCGTCCTGATCGTCCACCCGCCGAGCCTCGCCCGTCGGAGCCCCGGCCAGGTGAGGTCGACCACGCGCTGCAGCGCATCCGCCGGCGATGCCGGGAGCACCGTGCGCTCGGGCACCTTGCGGACGGCCTCGGCCTCCGCCCGCGGCACCCACTCGGCCCCGCGGTCCTCGGGGAGGACGACCATCCACTCGTCGTTGGCCGCGACGAGGTGCCCCACGACGTCGGATAGCGCCCCCGACGGACGCCGCCGACGGATGCTCACCCGGGTCGCGTCAAGGCCGGGCGCTGGGATGATGGTCACGATGTCAGCCTATTGGCGGCCGGACTCGCGGCGCCAAGCCGCCCACACAGACTCAGCCCAAGTCCAGAGACCGGGCGCCAGACATTGGTTTCGACACGACGGCTCGCTAGCGCTCGCGCGTCGGCTCAACCAGCGGGGGTCGGCGCAACCAGCGGTAGGCTCAACCGATGGCGGCGTAGCCGGGGCGGATGACGCCGTCGATGATCGCCCGGCGCTCGGGCAGCGGCAGGAAGGCAGCGTTCATGGCCGCGAGGGTGCAGCGCTCGACATCGGCGAGGGTCCAGCCGAACGTCTCCGACAGGAGCGCGAACTCGCGGGACATGGTCGTGCGGCTCATCAAGCGGTTGTCACAGTTGACCGTGACGTTGAAGCCCAGGTTTTTCAGCAGGTCGATCGGGTGCTCGACCATCGTGGATGCGATGCCCGTCTGCAGGTTCGACGACGGGGACACCTCCAAGGGAACCTGCGCATCGCGCACGTAGGCCGCAAGGCGGCCGAGGACTGGGACACCGTCGACGATCGCGATGTCCTCGACGATCCGCACGCCGTGGCCGACGCGGTTCGCTCCGCACAGCTGCACGGCCTCCCAGATCGAGCCCGGGCCGTAGGCCTCGCCCGCGTGAATGGTGATGAACATGTTCGCGCGCTTCAACAGCTCGAACGCGGGCAGCCAGTGGGATGCGGGGAAGCCATCCTCAGCGCCGGCGATGTCGAAACCGCAGACGGAATCGTCGCGGAAATCGACGGCGAGCTGTGCGGTGTCGACGGTCGGCGCGACGTGGCGCATGGACGTGACGATCTGCCGCGCGACGATCCGATGGCCGAGCGCCTCGGCCTCGGCCATGCCCTCGGCGAGGCCGTCGCGAACCGCCTCGATGGCCTCCCTGCGCGTCAGCCCGCGCGACTCGTGCTGCTCCGGCGCCCACCGCGCCTCGGCGTACACCACGCCGTCGAGCGCCTGATCGACGACGAACTCCCGCGCCACCCGCGCCAGGTGCTCTCTGGTCTGCATCGCCGCGACGGTGTGGTCGAAGGTCTCCAGGTACCGGACGAGCGAGCCGGAGTCCGCCGCCTCGAAGAACCAGGTGCGGAGCTCGTCCGGCTCAGTGGTCGGAAGGTCATGGCCGGCCTCCGCGCAATGCGCGATCACGGTCTCGGGCCGCAGCCCGCCGTCGAGGTGGTCGTGCAGGGCGACCTTCGGCAGCCGACGGATCTGGTCAATCGAGAGCATAGTTTCCTTCCGGAGGAGGCGGCTAGTGGTCTGTCGCACCTAAAGGTACCGATCAGGACGCGGGGTCAGGCGGGATGAGCGACAAGGCGGAGGAGGGAGTCATAGCGGGGCACTACGTCGACCGACGACAACGACGTCAATCGCCCGCATGGCGCCGCGTACCGGTGCATTTAGGTGCGACGGGCCACTAGGTTTCGGACCTTTCGACACGGGCCCGGCGCTTCGCGCGCGGGCCCGGCTCAAGGAACGGCGTCAAGGTCGGCTGGGCCGAAGGCTTGAGGGAGCATCTGGTCCAGCGTGAGGATGCCGGCTGGCGTCTCAAGGAGCAGCCTCGGGCCGCCGAACTCGTTCAGGAGCTGACGGCACCGGCCGCAGGGCGTGATCACCTGGGACTGGCCGTTGACGCAGGTGAACGCCACCAGGCGCCCGCCCCCGGTGGCGGCCAGCGCCGACACCAGCCCGCACTCGGCGCACAGGCCCACACCGTAGGAGGCGTTCTCGACGTTGCAGCCGGTGACTACCCGTCCGTCGTCGACGATCGCCGCCGCGCCGACGGGGTAGTTGGAGTACGGCGCGTACGCCCGTGTCGCGGCCTCGATCGCGGCGGCGCGCAGCATTTCCCAGTCCACCGTCATCAGTGGCTCTTCACGAAGTGAACGCCATCAGCGGCGGGCGGACGCACCCTGCCGACGAGTCCGGCCACGGCGATGATCGTCGCCAGGTAGGGCAGCATCTCGATGAAGTGGCTGGGGATCGGCAGTTGCATGGGCTTCGTGGTCTGCGCGAGCGCGCGGGCGAACCCGAAGAACAGCGCGGTCAGTGCGCCGTAGACGGGATGCCAGCGGCCCATGATGACCGCGGCGAGCGCGATGAAGCCGTTGCCCGCCGTCAGGCCCTCCTGGAAGGCGCCCACCGAGCCGATCGTGAAGTACGCGCCGCCAAGCCCTGCGAAGAGGCCGCCGAGCAGCACGGCGACGGTCTTGGTGCGCACCACGGGGATGCCGACGGTGTCGGCCGCGTGGGGATGCTCGCCGACCGAACGGACGCGCAGACCCCACTTCGTGCGGAAGAGCAGGAACCACACGATCGCCACGGACAGGAACGCCAGGTAGGTCAGCGGGCGCTGCGTGAACAGGATCGGGCCGAGGAACGGGACCTTGTCCAGGCCCGGCACCCCCACCGGAAGCATCGGCCGCACCGCTGAGTAGGTGCCGGGGTCCTTCTCCACCAGCTGTTGGTAGATGAACCCGG
Organism: Tessaracoccus sp.; assembly: GCF_016714275.1. GTDB lineage: Bacteria > Actinomycetota > Actinomycetes > Propionibacteriales > Propionibacteriaceae > Arachnia. The sequence continues at coordinate 654,583 of NZ_JADJNP010000002.1, forward strand.
TGAGCCCGGCCGCCAGCACGTTGATGACGACGCCGATGATCACGTGGTCGACGAGGTAGCGCAGCGCGAAGAGCGTCAACACGGCGGACATGAGCACGCTGGCGAGGGCCGCTGCGAAGAGCGCCGCGAGGAACGACTTCGTGAGCGAGTAGGTCAGCGAGGCCGCGAACGCTGCGGTCAGGAACTGGCCCTCGATCGCGATGTTGACCACGCCTGCGCGCTCGGCGAGCACGCCGGCGAGGACGCCGAAGAACAGCGGCGTCGCGTACTCGAGCGTCAGGTTGAGCTGGCTGGTGAGCGTGAAGGGCAGGTCCGAGCTTGCGGCCCCCCACACGATGAAGCCGACGAGGACTCCGACCCCGGCGACGACGGCGGCGACGACGCGGAGCCGTCGATCGAGCCGCCCGCTGAGCAGGCCGATCCCCGCGCCCAGCACCAGCAGCGCGCCGAGGAGCACCGTCGGCGTGCCCGGCAGAGTGACCTTCGGCAGCTGCACCTCGTCGAACGCGTCCGACAGCGCAATGACACCGGCGTGCTGCACCGTGAATGCCATCAGCGCGAGGAGGGCGCCGATCACCACGACGAGGATTCCGGTGGAGAGGCGCTGCGCGCGCGCCTCGGGCGACTCGACCCGCCGGGCCTCCACGACGAGGGTTTCCACGCTCATGCCTGGGCCGCCTTCGCTGCCGTCGGGGCTGCGGACTTCGGTTTCCGTTCCCGGAGGAACGGGAGGATGGCGACGACGAACGCCGGCGCGGCGACGAACAAGACGATCAGCGCCTGGATCAGGTCCGTCAGCTTGTCCGGCGTCCCGGCCATGGTGATCATGGTGCGCCGCGACGCCTTCAGCGCGCCGAACAGCAGGCCCGCGAGGACCACCCCGAGCGGACGCGAGCGGCCGAGCAGCGCGACGGTGATGGCGTCGAAGCCGAGCGTCCCGATGATCGTTCCCGTCATCTGCGTGGGCGTCCCGGTGAGCAGCTGCGGCGCGGTGACCATCATGACGCCGCCGAGGCCCGCGAAGGCGCCCGCCAGCAGCATGGTGATGATGGTGACGCCCTGGACGCTCGCGCCGGAGACGGCGGCGGCGTCCGGGTTGAGGCCCACGGCCTTCAGCTGCACGCCGAACTTCGTCCGCTCCAGCAGCCACCAGACGACGAACGCCGCCAACAGCGCGATGAAGAACCCGAGGTGCAGGCGCGTCCCCGCGAGCCGCGGCATGGTCGCGGTCCACTCGAGCACGGGCGAGATGGGATCGTTGCGGCCGGGTGCCTGGAAGGCCTTCTGCAGCATCAGGTAGGCGAGCAGGTTGGCGGCGATGTAGTTCAGCATGATCGTGAGGATGACCTCGTGCGCGCCGGTGCGGGCCTTCAGCACGCCGACGATGCCGCCCCAGATCCCGCCGGCGACGAGGCCGACGAGGATGACCAGCGGCAGGTGGAGGAAGATCGGCAGCCCCTTGATGCTGAACCCCGCGTATGCCGCAACGAGCGCCGCGACCATCGCCTGGCCCTGCGCGCCGATGTTGAACAGCCCCGCGCGGAACGCGATGGCGACGGCGAGGCCAGCGGCGATCAGCGGAGTGGCCTCCGCCGTCGTGTTGGTGATGTTGACCCAGTTGCCCATCGAGCCGTACCACATGGCGTAGAACGTGGTGGCGATCTTGTTCCAGCTGGCGCCGAGCGCGTCACCCGGGCGGCGGAAGAAGTAGGCCCACTTCGCGGCGACCTCCGCGTCCGAGATCACCATGATGATCGCGGCGACGATGAACGCCAGCACCATCGACGCCACGGTGATGACGGTCGTCTGCACCCAGGCGGGGCGGGCCCGCACGTTGTCACTCATGGCTCTCCTCCACTGTGGCGACGGCGTCCTCGTGGCTGATCCCGGCCATCATCAGGCCGAGCACGTCGCGCGGGGTGTCGGGACCGACGATGCCGACGATCCTGCCGCGGTACATCACGGCGATCCGGTCGGCCAGCGACTCGACCTCCTCCAGCTCCGTCGACACGATCAGCACGGCGGTGCCCACGTCGCGCTCCTCGACGATGCGCTTGTGCAGGAACTCGATGGCGCCGACATCGACGCCGCGGGTCGGCTGGCTGGCCAGCAGCAGGGAGAGCGGGCGGGACAGCTCCCGCGCGAGCACCACCTTCTGCTGGTTGCCGCCGGACAGCGCGTTCACCGGCTGCGCGTAGGACTCGGAGCGGATGTCGAACTCCTGGATGCGGGCCACCGCGTTGTCGGCGATCGCCTTCAGCTGCAGCGAGCCGCCGCGCGAGTACGCGTCGAGGTTGTTGAGCACGAGGTTCTCGGCGATGCTGAACTCGCCGACGAAGCCGTCGCGGTGCCTATCCTCCGGCACGAAGCCGAGGCCGGCCTTGATTGTCTTCGCGGGGCTGGCGTGCGTGATGTCGACACCGTCGAGGGTCGCGGTGCCGCTGAGCGGGGTCATGGTGCCCAGCAGGGCCTCCGCGAGTTCGGTCTGCCCGTTGCCCTGCACGCCCGCGATGCAGACGATCTCGCCGCCGCACACGGTGAGGCTCAGCCCGTCGACGGCGACCGCGCCGGAGGGGCTGGCCACGGTCAGGTCGCTGATCACCAGCCGCTCGTCTCCTGGGGTCGCCGGTTCCTTGTCCACCTGGAGCGAGACGGACCGGCCGACCATCATGGCCGCCAACTCGCCCTCCGGCGCGCCGGGATCGGCCGAGCCGACGACCTTGCCGCGGCGGATGACGGTGATGTCGTCTGCCACCGCCCGCACCTCGCGGAGCTTGTGGGTGATGAACACGATGGCGCGGCCCTCGTCGCGCAGGGACCGCATGACCTGCATAAGCTCGTCAATCTCCTGCGGCGTCAGCACCGCGGTGGGCTCGTCAAAGATGAGGTACGTGGCATCGTTGGCCAGCGCCTTCAGGATCTCGACCCGCTGCTGGATACCGACTGGGAGGTCCTCTACGAGCGCGTCGGGGTCGACGTCGAGGTTGTAGCGGTCGCTCAGCTCGCGGACCCGCGCCCGAGCCGCGTTCAGGTCGAGCAGGCCGGCACTGCCGGGCTCGCGGCCCAGCACCATGTTCTCGGCCACGGTGAAGACGGGGATCAGCATGAAGTGCTGGTGCACCATGCCGATGCCCGCGGCCATAGCCTGCTTCGGGTTGCCGAGGGTGAGCACATGCTCGCCCAGCCGGATCTCTCCCTCGTCGGGGGCCAGCAGGCCGAAAAGGATGTTCATCAGCGTGGACTTGCCCGCGCCGTTCTCGCCGAGCAGGCAGTGGATCCGCCCGGGAACCACATCGATGCTGATCGCATCGTTGGCGGTCAGCGAGCCGAAGCGTTTCGTGATGCCGTCCAGCGACAGCACCGGGGCCTTCGTAGCCGTAGCGGTCACCAATCCTCCTTCGCCGACGATGGCGTGTCGATCAACCTAACGCCACCATCCGACATGCCGGGCAGAAATGTGGGGAGGGGCGCCGCGCTGCGCCCCTCCCCTGCTCATTTTCTTGTACTACTTCGGCTGGCTCGGCGAGGCGATCGTGATCGTCCCGCTGATGATGTCGGCCTTCACCTGATCCAGCTCCGCCTGCAGACCCTCGGGCATCTCGGCCTCGAAGTCGTGGAACGGGGCGAGCGAGACGCCGCCATTCTCCAGGGTGCCGACGTAGGGATCGGAGGAGAAGGTGCCGTCCTTGGCCGCCTTGATCACGTCGAACACCGCGACGTCCATCGCCTTCGCGACCGAGGTCATGATGACGGAGGCGAAGTCGGGCTGCGAGATAAAGCCGTCGGTGTCGACCCAGATCGCGCTGACCTTGCCGTTGCTCTCCTGGGCGGCCTGGAGCGCGCCCGAGCCCGAAGGACCGGCAACCGGCATGATGATGTCGGCGCCCTGAGAGATCAGCGTGGCCGCGGTGTTCTTGCCACCGGGCACGTCATCGAACGGCGCGTTGCCGCCGATGAACTGGCCGTCCTGCTTGTCGGCATCCCAGCCGACGACCTTGACTGTCGTGCCCTTCTCCTTGTTGTGGTAGGCGACGCCCTCGGCGAAGCCATCCATGAAGATGGTGACGGTCGGGTAGGCGGTGCCGCCGAAGGTGCCCACGGTGCCGGTCTTGGTCATCGCGGCCGCGGCGTAGCCGGCCATGAAGGCGGACTCGGCGGTGTTGAACAACAGGCCCTTGGCGTTGTCGACGCCCTCGAAGCTGCCGTAGTCGACGATCGCGAACTTGACGTCGGGGTTCTGCTTCGCCGCAGCCTCGGTGGCGCCAGACAGCGCGAAACCCACGGTGATCACGAGGTTGCAGTTGGCGTCGATCATCGCCTGGACGTTGCCCGCGTACTGGTCCTCGGCGGTGGACTGGATCTCGCCGATGGCGATTCCCAGCTCACTCTCGGCCTTCTTCAGGCCGTTGTATGCGGTCTCGTTGAACGACTTGTCGTCGAAGCCGCCGGCGTCGGAGACCATGCAGGCCTTGAAGTCGGAGGTGGCCGGCGGGGCGCTCTGGCTGGTATTGGTGGCACCCGGCGCCGGAGAGTTGGTGGTCTGGCCGGGCGGCTCCGCGCAGCCGGCGAGGGCGATAGCCGAAGCGCTGGCCAGCGCGAGGAAGCTCAGCATGGACTTCTTCACGAAGATCCTCCTTGGTATTGAGTTGACGTCTCGACTCTAGCGGTGCGCGACGCGCCGTGTTATACCGGGCGCGCGGTCGTTATGGAAACGGTACCTTCGGCCGCTCAACTGACGACTTGACGCACAAGCGCACCCGCCGCGCGCACCATCGCGACGGTCTGCTGACGCCAGTCGGTCTCCTGGCCACGGTACGGGCCGGTGGCGAGCGAGATCACGACGGCGGCGGCCCGTAGCCGCAGCTCCACCGGGTCGACCCGCTTGTCGAACACCGGCACCCACCGCCCGAGCAACTCGCGGACCCGGCTCTCCTGGCGGGCGTTCATCCGCTGGATGGTCGAGAGGTGACCGATCAGGCAGGCCAGGTCGTCGGCGCGCCTGCCGGGGCCGATGGTGTCGACGTCGAGCATCCCGACGATCCTGCCGCGTTCCACGCTCAGCTGGCCCTCATGCAGGTCACCGTGGGTGGGTTCGTCGCCCAAGGGATACGATGCGAGGCCGGTCGTAATCTGCTCGACGAGCCGCGACAGCTCGTTGTCCAACTCGGGGAGGGTCGCCGTGACCATCCGCGCGTAGTGGCCGACGGCGTCGGCCCACGGCGGGCGCCGCTCCAGTCGCGATACCGCGGGCGGCATCGCGTCCAGCAGCTCGACGATGTCCTCCGGCCGGCATGGCTCGTCCCCGTCGAAAAGGGCATGTGCCAGCGGGACACCGGGCAGCTCACGCGTGACGAGCAGCTGGTCGTCGGTCGCGAGTAGCACCTCGGGAGCGGGAACCCCGCCCTCGCGGAGCAGCGTGTGGCGGCGGACGACGTCGGAGAAGACCCGCGGCCGCAGCACCTTGACGTACAGCGTCTCCGCCGGCTCTGCGAGGTCGACGCGCACGACGGCTCGGCGCCGCGGCCGATAGCCGATCATGGTGAGACTCAACCGCTCCGCGGCAGGAAGGCCGCCGAAGACCGGGGCCAGCGCCTCCGTCATCTTCTCCGCATAGGCCGCGCGGGGCAACCCAGGCAAGTCCGGGTCGTTCGGGTACAACCACACCGCCACCCGACGAGACCCGTCCTCGAAGACGTGTGCGCGCTCGTCCGACGGCGACAGTTCCCCCGTTCGAGCGCTCACGCCCAGCAACTCGGTCCGCTCGCCGTGCGGCCAGGCCACGACCGCCAGGTAGGTTGCGGTGGTCGACGCCGCCGGCGCCGAGTCGACATGCTCAAGCGTCCAGCTGACCAGGTCGCCGCCTTGATGGGCAACGGCCGCGCGCAGCAGCGGCCCCACCCCTGACCCCGTGAGAAGCGCCAAACCGTCGTCAGACATCGGTCGCCGCCTCGGGGAGCGAGCTCTTGACGAGGCCGATCCGCGCAGCGCGGCGCCCATCCAGCTCCGACACCCGGAACGTGAATACGGCACCTTCGCCCTCGGGGTCATTGTCCGGGGCCAGCACGACGGAGACCTCGTCGCCAAACTGTGGCAGCGCCCCCAGCCGAGCCATGACGTATCCGGCGACCGTGTCGTACGGACCGTCCGGGAGCACATACCCGACGACGTCGGCGAACTCCTCGATCGTGGTGAGCCCGTCGATCTCGTCGACCTCTGCCTCCTGCTTCGGGTCCTCGTCGTATTCGTCTGTGATGTCGCCGATCAGCTCCTCGACGAGGTCCTCCATGGTCACGATCCCGGCGGTGCCGCCGTACTCGTCGCGGACGATGGCCAGGTGCGAGCGCGCGGCGCGCATCGAGGACAGCGCCCGGAGGATCTTGACTGTCTCGGGCAGCGACAACACCTCGCGCGCGAGGCTGCGCACGGTCCGGTTCCTGTCCGGGCCCTCGACCTCCATGAGGTCACGGATATGCAGGAACCCGACGATCCGGTCCGCCCCGCCGTCGGTGACCGGGTAGCGGGAGTGGGCCGCGCCGCGCACCTCGCGGTACGCCTGCGCGATGGGCATGTCGGCGGGCAGGAAGTCGACCTCCGTGCGCGGCACCATCACCTCGCGCAGCGTGCGCTCCCCTGCGTCGAACACCTCGTCGACGATCCGCTGCTCCTCCGCACCCAACGTCACCGACGACGACACCATGGCCCGCAGCTCCTCGTCACTGACCTGGTCCTTCGCGAGGTGGGGGTCGCCACCGAGCAGCCGGACCAGGAAGTTGGTGGAGCGGTCGAGGAACCAGATGACGGGACGGGTGAACCGCGCGATGCCCGCGACCAGCGGCGCCAACGCTAGCGCGAACGCCTCCGCGCGCTGCATGGCGAGGCGCTTGGCCGTCAGCTCGCCGATCACGATGGAAAAGTAGGAGATGGCGACGGTGACCAGCACTAGCGCCGCCGGATGGGCCACCGGCGCGGGCAGGCCCCAGCGCACGAACACCGGGGTCAGCGCCTCTGCGATCGTCGCGCCGCCGAACGCGGCGGACAGGAACCCGGAGACCGTCACGCCGATCTGCACGGATGAGAGGAAAAGGTTGGGGTTGGATGTCAGCGACTCGATCGCGCGACCACGTGTGCCCTTCGTGGCCAACTGCCGGATCTGGGACTCCCGCAGCGTGACCATCGCCATCTCCGCGGCGGCGAACACGCCGCCCACGAGGATGAACAGGAAGACCAGCGCGATGTCTGCCCCCATTTCCGCACAGACCTCAGCGGAAGATGACGGTGCGGTCGCCGTCGGCGAGCACCCTGTGCTCAGCGAACAGGCGGACCGCCTCCGCGAGGGTCTGCGATTCCTGGGCCTGCCCCTTGCGGACGAGCTTCGCCACGTCCATCGTGTGGTCGACGCGCACCACGTTCTGCTCGATGATCGGCCCCTCGTCCAGGTCGCCCGTGACGAAGTGCGCTGTCGCACCGATCAGCTTCACGCCGCGCGTGTGCGCCTGCCGGTAGGGGTTCGCGCCCTTGAAGCCAGGCAGGAAAGAGTGGTGGATGTTGATGGCGCGGCCGGCGAGGAACTCGCACAGTTCGGGACTGAGGATCTGCATGTAACGCGCGAGGACCACGAGCTCCACGTCCTGCTCCTCGACAACCCTGCGCACCTCCTCCTCGAACTCGGCCTTCGTGTCCGGGGTCACGGCGCGGCTGGTGAAAGGTACGCGGTAGAACTCGGCCATCGGCGAGAGGACGTCGTGGTTGGCCATGATGCCGACGACGTCGACGGGCAGGTCCCCGCCCTGCCAGCGGAAGAGCAGGTCGTTCAGGGCGTGCCCGGCCTTCGACGCCAGGATCAGCGTGCGCGTGGGGCGCTGGGCGTCGTCGACGCGCAGTCGGGCGTCGAACCCCGCGGTCGTCTCCCCGATCGCCTGGATGAGCGCATCAGCGCGCGCGCCGTCGACCTCGATGCGCGTGAAGAAGTGGCCGGAATCCGGCGACGAGAACTGCTGCAACTCCGTGATGTTGCCTCCGGCAGCGACGATGCCCGCGGTGATGGCGTGGACGATGCCGGGCCGGTCCGGGCAGTCGAGGGTGACGACGAGCTGATGCATGGGGGCAATGGTAACGGGCGACACAGACAGGACCGATTTGCTCGAATGGCGGCAGAAAATGGCGCGCATTGATAACGTCGACCATAGCGCAACGCGGCGCACTATATCACAGGATTGCATGAAAAACATGGACAAAAGCTCTTTTGACACTCCCGGAGGCACGATTCCTCCCGAGGAGTTCCGACGGGTACAGGCCTCTCCCGAGTTCGCGCACCTAAAGCGCGTGTTCCGCTCCTTCGCCTTCCCCATGACCGCCGTCTTCTTGATCTGGTATCTCGCCTACGTGCTCGGATCGATCTTCGCCAAGGACCTGATGATGATGTCGGTGTTCGGCAACGTCACCGTCGGCTTCCTCTTCGGCATCGGGCAGTTCGTCAGCACCTTCCTCATCACGTGGCTCTACATCAGGCACTCCAACAGAAAGGTCGACCCGGTAGCCAAGCAGCTGCGCGACCAGCTTGAGAGGAGCGCCCGATGAGACTCCTGGAGACCACCCAGATGGGCAACCCGGTGATCAACATCGCCATCTTCGCGGCGTTCGTCGTCGTCACGATGTTCGTGGTCATCCGCGTCACCCGTGGCGGCAAGAAGAAGGCGGGCGACTTCTACACCGGCGGCGCCCAGTTCGACGGCCGCCAGAACGGTTTCGCCATCGCGGGCGACTACCTGTCGGCCGCCTCCTTCCTCGGCATCGTCGGCGCCGTCGCGCTCTACGGCTACGACGGCCTGCTGTACTCCGTCGGCTTCCTCGTCGCCTGGCTCGTGGCGCTCCTGCTCGTCGCCGAACCGCTGCGCAACACCGGCAAATACACGATGGCCGACGTCCTCAGCTTCCGCATGCGGCAGAAGCCCGTGCGGCTCGCGGCGGCCATCTCCACGCTGGCCGTCTCCTTCTTCTATCTGCTCGCGCAGATGGCCGGCGCCGGCGGACTCGTCTCGCTGCTGCTGGGCATCAACTCGGCGGTGGGTCAGAACCTGATCATCGCGCTCGTCGGTCTGCTCATGGTCGGCTACGTGCTGATTGGCGGCATGAAGGGCACCACCTGGGTGCAGATGATCAAGGCCGTGCTGCTGATCCTTGGCGCCGCGATCATGACGATCTGGGTGCTGGCGCTCGCCGGGTTCAACATGTCGACGCTGCTCGGCAACGCGATCGAGACCACGGCGGCGCAGGGCTCGACCGTCAACCTGCTGGCCCCGATGGAACGCTACAAGGATCCCGTCGCGCTGGTCTCGATGGGCATCGCGCTCGTCCTCGGCGCCTCAGGTCTCCCTCACGTGCTGATGCGCTTCTACACCGTCCCGACGGCCAAGGAGGCCCGCCGCTCGGTGACCTGGGCGATCGGCCTGATCGGCGCGTTCTATCTGTTCACGATGGTGCTCGGCTACGGCGCCGCGTGGCTGGTCGGCCCGGAGAAGATCGCGACCATGCCGGGCAAGGCCAACGCCGCCGCGCCTGCGCTGGCGTTCGAGCTGGGCGGCGCCATCCTGATGGCGATCATCGCCGGCGTCGCCTTCGCCACGATCCTCGCGGTGGTCGCCGGCCTCACCATCACGGCGTCGGCCTCGTTCGCGCACGACATCTACAACTCGGTCATCAAGGACGGCAAGGCCGACCCGGCCAAGGAGGTGAAGGTCGCGCGCTGGACCTCGGTCACAATCGGCCTGATCGCCATCGTCGGCGGCATCGCGGCCAACGGCCAGAACATCGCGTTCCTCGTCGCACTGGCCTTCGCCGTCGCCGCCTCGGCGAACTTGCCGTCGATCCTCTACTCGCTGTACTGGAAGAAGTTCTCGACGGCGGGCGCGGTGTGGTCCATCTTCGGCGGCCTGATCACGGCCGTCGGCCTGATCATCTTCTCCCCCGCCGTCTCCGGCAACAAGGCGGCGATGTTCCCGAACGCTGACTTCGCGTGGTTCCCGATCGACTCCCCGGCCATCGTGTCGGTGCCTGTCGGCTTCTTCCTCGGCTGGCTGGGGTCGGTGCTGAAGCCCGACGGCGACACCTACGCCGACCAGGGCGCCGAGATGGAGGTCCGCTCCATGACCGGCGCCGGCGCCGAGGGCGCCATCGACCACTGACCGCAGCCACAACGGCCCGCCCCGAGATTGGGGCGGGCCGTTGTGGTCGCGTCTCTTGGTTTCGACAGGGACACTCGGCTAGCGCCTCGTGTCCCCGGGGCCACCAACGGTGGGTCAGATCAGGCCGAGCTCGGTGACCGCGGTCCGCTCGTCGACCAGCTCGGCAACCGAGGCGTCGATCTTCGCGCGCGAGAAGTCGTTGATCTCGAGGCCCTGGACGATCTCGTACTTGCCGTCGACGACGGTGCACGGGAACGACGAGATGAGGCCCTCGGGCACGCCGTAGGAGCCGTCCGACGGCACGGCCATCGAGACCCAGTCGCTGTCCGGGGTGCCCAGCACCCAGTCGCGCATGTGCTCGACGGTCGCGTTCGCGGCCGACGCCGCCGACGACAGCCCGCGGGCCTCGATGATGGCGGCGCCGCGCTTGGCGACGGTCGGGATGAACGTGTCGGAGATCCACGCCTGATCGTCCACGGCCTCGGCGGCGCTCTTGCCGCCGACCAGCGCGTTGAACAGGTCCGGGTACTGCGTTGCGGAGTGGTTGCCCCAGATGGTCATGTGCGAGATCTCGGTGACTGACACACCGAGCTTGGCCGCGAGCTGCGACAGCGCGCGGTTGTGGTCAAGGCGGGTCAGCGCGTTGAACCGCTCTGCGGGGATGTCCGGAGCGTTGCGCTGCGCGATGAGCGCGTTGGTGTTGGCCGGGTTGCCGGTCACGAGCACCTTGACGTCGTCCGCCGCCACGTCATTCAGCGCCTTGCCCTGCGCGGTGAAGATGGCGCCGTTGGCCGACAGCAGATCGCCGCGCTCCATGCCAGCCTTACGCGGCATCGCGCCGACCAGCATGGCGAGGTTCACGCCGTCGAACACCTTGCGGGGGTCATCCCCGATCTCGATGTTCACGACGTTGCCGAACGCGCAGTCGTCGAGCTCCATGACGACGCCCTCGAGCGCCTTCAGCGCCGGCGTGATCTCCAGCAGCCGCAGTTCGATAGGGCGATCGCCCAGGAGCGAGCCGCTCGCGATGCGGAAAAGCAGGCTGTAGCAGATCTGTCCGGCGGCGCCGGTTACGGCAATCTTGACGGGAGCCTCAGTGCTCACTTGGGTGTCCTCTCGGGAGGGGGTTGTCCGGTTGCCCTGACTCTACCGCTCCGGACCGACGCGCGCGCTGCGGGGTGTCAGAGCACCCCGAGGGTCCACTTCAGCACCTCGACGAGGACGACAAGGGCCAACCATGCCATCAGCGTGATGGTCATCCAGCCGTCGCGCTGGAACGCCAGCGCCCGCTCCTGCCACTTCGGCGAAAGGTAGAGGTTGCCCTCAAGGATGTTCCACTGCGTCATTGACCAGAACACGAAGGTGGTCGAGACGGTGACGAGGATGCACCAAGGGCACAGCGCGCCGATCACGAACGTCGACTGGAACAGCAGCCAGTAGGCGAAGATCACGCCCAGCAGATAGATCGCGTTGGCCGTGAACATGAACCACTTGGGGAAGCGCGTCTTCCAGAGCGATGCGACGGCGATGGTCATCACCACCGGCTCCGAGATCAGGCCGAGGAACGCGTTGGGGAACCCGAAAACCTTCGCCTGCCAGGTGAGCGCGACCTTCGCGCAGTCGAAGGTCGCGTTGAGCTGGCAGCCGAGCGCCGCGTCGGGATCGGCGGCGAGCACGAGGGCGTCGTAGGAGAGGACGAAGGACGCGACGAGGCTGAGCGTCGCGAACAGCAACATCTCCCCGAACAGGAAGTAGCGGGAGCGCAGCGGCGGCGTCGGGCGCGGGTCTACTGTCTCGGCGACGTCAGCTTCGGGGAGCGGCATGCGTGCCATCGTACGTGCTGGCCATCTCGGCCGGTAACGGCGGCCGGGGTGGGGCTGCGGTGTCGCGCACCACCAATCGCGGCCGGACGACGAGCTCCTGTGCGGGCCTGCCCGCGATCCGGGCAAGCGCCATGTCGACGGCGGCCCGCGCGATCTCGGCGGCGTCCTGCGAGACCGTTGTCAGCTGCACGTGGGGGAAGTCCGCGAGTCGCGAGTCGTCGTAGCCCATCACAGAGAGGTCGCCCGGGATCCGGACGCCCGTCCTATTGGCGTACTGCAGCACACCGCTGGCGCAGCGGTCGTTGAACGCGATCACCGCCGTCGGCGGCTTCGGGCGCGCCAGCAGCGCCTGCACGCCGCGGGCTCCGTCCTTCTCCTCGGGGCCGCCCTCGATCACATCGGCCAACTCGCCGAGGCCGAGCCTGCGCATCGTGCGGCGGTAGCTCGCGCGGCGGTCCGCGCTGCCGGGCGCCTCCGCGCCGTCGATGTGCGCGATCCGTAGGTGGCCCAGCTGTGCGAGGTACTCGACCGCGGCCCGCATGCCCGCCGCGTCGTCGCCCCGCACGACGGCGACGCCGGGGGCCTTGATCCGCCGCGCCACGGCGACGACCGGGATCCGCTCGGCCCACCTCTTCATGTCGGGCACGGAACTCTCCGGCCCGAGCATCACGATGGCGTCGCACCGCGCGCGGATCAGCGACTCGACGGCCACCGCCTCGCTCCGGGTCGGCGCGACGGCGCTGAGCGCGACGTCGTAGCCCGTGGTAGCGGCGGCGAGGTAGATCTGCTCGACGACATCGCCGTGGAACGGCTGCTGCAGCTCGTACGTGATGCCGATCAGCTTGGCCTCGGTCTGCCGCAGCTTGCGCGCGCGGTCGTCCGGGACGTAGCCCATCTCCGCGGCGACGGCGAGCACGCGGGAGCGGGTGGACTCGCTCGCGCCCGCCGCGTCGCGCATGACGATCGACACCAGCTGCCGCGACACCCCTGCGGCGCGGGCGACGTCGCTCATCGTGGGGCGGCGGCCGGCCATCTCAGGCGTCGGCGTCTCCGGCATCCCGCGCTCCTCCTTCCACACGCAGCTCAGGCCCGACAGCCTATCCCGGCGCGACGCGCCGGAGTTGACGCGACGAGCCCCTAGGCTGCAAACTAGCACGAGCTAATAGCTCGTGCTAGCAAGGAAAGAACATGGAAGACACAGACGTCACGCCGCGCCCCACGTGGCCACTCAAGGTCGCGCTCCTCGGCGCGGGTCGCATCGGGACCACCCACGGCGAGATCCTCGCCAACCGGGTGCCCGGGGTCGAGCTCGCGGTGATCTTCGACCCGGTCGACGGTGCCGCGGCGCGCCTTGCCGAAAGCCTGCACGTCCCCGTCGCGACGCAGTCCCTGGACGACGTGTGGCGGGACCCCGAGATCGACGCCGTCGTCATCGCGGCGCCCGCACGGTCGCACACCGACCTCGTCGTCGCGGCGGCCGCGGCGGGCAAGCACGTGTTCGTCGAGAAGCCGATGGCCGTCACCCTCGAGGACGCCGATCGCGCGATCGCGGCCGCCGAGGAGACGGGCGTCATCCTGCAGGTCGGCTTCAACCGGCGCTTCGCGTCCGGATGGGCGGCGGCACGCCGCCAGATCGACGCAGGGACGATCGGCACGCCGCAGCTGCTGCGCTCCCTGACGCGCGACCCCGGCCCGTTCACCGCGGACCCGGCCCGCATCCCGCAATGGACCATCTTCTTCGAGACCCTGATCCACGACTTCGACGCCGTGTGCTTCCTGAACCCCGGCGCGCGGCCGGTGCGGGTGACGGCCCTCGCCGACGCCCTCGTCCGGCCCGACGCGAAGGACGGCGGCCACCTGGACACCGCCGTCGTCACCATCGAGTTCGACAATCGCGCGATCGGCGTGGCCGAGGCGAGCTTCAGCGCCTTGTACGGCTACGACGTGCGCGGCGAGGCCTTCGGATCCGCGGGCATGGTGACCGCCGGCTCGGTGCGCACTAGCGACATGGCTGCCTACACGGCCGCAGGGATCGAGATGGAGACCTCCCGCGCCGACACCTCGCTGCTGTACCAGGCCTACCTCGGCGAGTTCGAGGCCTTCGCCGAGGCCATCCGCTCCGGGGCGCCGTCGCCGGTCCCCGGTGCCGCCGCCCGCACGGCGTTGTCCATCGCGCTCGCCTGCATCGCGAGCGTCCAAGAGGGACGCGCCGTCCTGATCGAGGAGGTCGACCGATGAGCTACCGGCTCGCCGCGAGCGCGGAGATGCTGTACCAGGACCTGCCGTTCATCGAGCGGGTAAACCGGATCCACGATCGCGGCTTCCTCGTCGAGATCTGGGACTGGTCGACCAAGGACATCGACGAACTGGCCGCCAGCAACGCTGAGATCGTTTCGATGACGGGCTACCTGCGCGGCAACCTGACCGACGCGGACGCCATCGCCGAGTTCCTGGCCACGGCGGAAGAGTCCCTCGCGGTGGCGGAGCGGCTGAACTGCCCGAGCCTCAACGTGCACGGAACCGGGCTCGACGGCCGGGGCCTACCGGTGAGACCCGTCGAGGTCGTCACGCCGGAGATGTGGCTGCGCGCGGCAGACACGCTGCGTCGGCTCGCGGAGCTGGGCGAACGACACGGCCGGGTCTTCACGCTGGAGAACCTGAACCTGCCCGTCGACCACCCCGGCACGCCTTTCGCGCTGGCCTCCGACACCCGCGCCCTCGTGGAGGCCGTCGCCTCCCCGCACCTGCGGATGAACCTCGATCTCTATCACGCCCAGATCGGTGAGGGGAACCTCGTCGATCTGGTCACGCGGTGCCAGCCGTGGATCGGCGAGGTGCAGGTGGCCGATGTCCCCGGCCGCTGCGAGCCGGGCACCGGCGAGATCCACTATCCCGCCGTCGCACGCGCCCTCAGGGAGATCGGATACGACGGCGTCGTCGGCCTGGAAGCCTGGGCGAGGTCCGACTCGGACGCCGCCCTCGACGCGTTCGCGGCGGCCTTCGCCTGAACCCCCACCGCGCGAAGCGGCGGCGCACTCACGGAGCAGGGGCGAGCATCTCGGCGATGCTGGGATGCGCGGCGACGTAGCCGTCGAGCAGCGCCCGGCCCAGGCGCGGCGAGTCGACCAGCGGGTGGATCGAGAACCCCTCCCACGCCTTCTCCTTGCTCCCGGTCGCGGCCGCGTCCGCGATCGCCTTCTCGGAGGCCCGCAACCGCGCCATCATGCCGAGCTGTGCGAGGGTGAGCGGCGCGACGGGCAGCGGGTGGACCCCTTCGCCGTCGACCATGCATCCCACCTCGAGGACCAGGTCGTCCGGCAGCTCCGGCACGATCCGGCCCGACGGCGTGAGGTTGCCGACGTCGAGGATCATCCGCTCACCGTGCCCGGTGGCCAGGGCGTTCATCAGCCGCAGGGCCACCTCCTGGTAACCGCCGCCGGCGACGTCTTGCTCGCGACGCTCCTCGTCGCGAGCCTCCGCCATGTAGGTCGATTCGCGCTCGTGCAGCGCCGCGCGCCACGAGGCCAATGGGGACTCCGCGCCCTGGAGCATGGTGTAGAACGAGTCCTGCTGGCGGGCCAGGTACTGCCCGCGGGTCTCGTCGGCCTCGCGGATGCGGGCGATCGCCTCCTCGGTGCGCCAGTAGTAATAGAGATACTCGTTGGGCAGCACGCCGAGGGCCCGCACGAAGTCTTCGCCGACGACGCGCGCCTCCTCGATCTGGTCCAGCATCTCGTCGGAGGCGAGCAGCTCCGGTAGCCGGTCAACGCCGTCAACGGTGACCGAACGCAACCAGCCGAGGTGATTGAGGCCTACGTAGTCGTAGGTCACGCCGTCGGCCTCCAACGAGACCCCGAGCACGCGCGACACCCGCCGTACCAGCCCGATCGGCGTGTCGCAGATGCCGACCACGCGGTCACCGAGGAACTCGCGCATCGCCTGGGTGACGATGCCTGCCGGATTGGTGAAGTTGATGGTCCAGGCGGCCGGGGCTACCTCCGCGATCGTGCGGGCGACCTCGCGCATGACGGGAATCGTGCGCAACGCGTAGGCGAGACCGCCCGGGCCGATGGTCTCCTGGCCGAGCAACCCAAGGTCGAGGGCCACCTTTTCGTCCCTGATCCGTCCCTCCGCGCCGCCGACGCGGATCGCAGAGAAGACGAAGTCGGCGCCGGTCAGCGCCTCGCGCAGATCCGTGGTGTAGGTCACCCGAGGCGGCTCTCCAAAAGCATGCGCGTCCTCGTCAAGGATCCGCCGCATCGCCGCGAGGCGCTCCGTCGACGAGTCGTGCAGCACGACATCGGCGAGCCGGACGGCCGCCCTTCCTTCTGCCGCGAGGGCGTTCGAAGCCACCGCCTCGTAGACCAGCGGCACGCGGAAACCACCGCCGCCGAGAATCGCGAGCTTCATGGGACCAGAACCTCCAAGGTCGAGTCGGGCGGGAGCGCGAGCCGCTCCGGAATCGGGACGCTGTCGGTGACCATGCCCGTGAAGCGGGTCACGGGCGCGATCTCCAGGAATCCGGTGCCCGGGAACTTGTTGTGATCGACGAGCAACCAGGAGCGGGTGGCGACGTCAATCATGGCGCGCTTGATCGGCACCTCGCTGGGCGTGGAGTCCACGACGGCACCGTCGGGCCGCACGCCCGCGGCGCCCAGGAAGGCGATGTCGACGCGCACCTGACGCAGGCAGGACTCGGTGAGCACGCCCACCATCGACTGGTAGTTCGGGCGGAGCACGCCGCCCATGACGACGAGGTCCACCGCGGGCGCGTCGGCGAGCGCCTGCACGACCGCCAACGACGCCGTCACCACTGTGATGTCGCGTTCGCGGAGGAAGGAACACATCGCGAAGACGGTGGTGCCGATGTCGAGCGCCACGACGTCGCCGTCCCGGATGAGGCCGGCGGCGGCGCGAGCGATCGATCTCTTCTCGGTGGGCTCCTGACCCGCGACGATGTCAAACGCCGACGCGTCGGCCTCCGGCCGGATACTTCGCGGGCGGCACGCCCCGCCCCGCACGCGCTCGACGAGCCCGTGGTCGGCAAGATGCCCGAGGTCGCGGCGCACCGTGGCCTCCGAGACTCCCAGTTGTCTTGCCAGCTCCGGCACGGAGGCGGAACCCCGTTGATGCACGAGTTCCGCGACCTGCCGCTGGCGCACGTCGGTCAGCATGAAGAGACCCTAACGCGACTTCCACACAAATTGTGCAGTTTCGCGCAATTTCGAGCAATTCATGGCAGGATGGAGGCATCGCACATCGTCAAGGAGGACTCATGACGCTTCGACCATTCACCCGCCGCTCCTTCGTCCTCGGCAGCCTTGCCGTGGCGGGCACCGGCGCACTCGCCGCCTGCGCCCCCGGAGAAGCCGCTCCCACCGCGCCCGGCAGCCAGCCCGCCCCCAGCGGCGGCCCGAAGGACCCGAGCCAGCTGGGCGACATCACGCTCGTCGTCTGGGACCAGGAGGTCCGCGGTTCGCAGAACGACGCCCTCGTCGCTCTGAACAAGGCGTTCCAGGACAAGTACCCCAACATCACGATCAAGCGGACCAGCCAGTCGTTCGACGACCTCAAGGCGCAGGTGAGCCTGGCGCTCAGCGGCAACGACGTCCCCGACGTCGTCCAGGTCAACAACGCCCGCGGTGACATGGGTCAGTTCGTCAAGGCCAGCCAGCTCGTCGACCTCACACCCTACGCGCAGACCTACGGCTGGGAGACCCGCTTCCCCGCGTCGGTGCTGTCGAAGGTCCGGTACAGCGCAGACGGCACCACGTTCGGTGAAGGCAACCTCTACGGACTGCCGCAGACCGGCGAGATCGTCGGCATCTTCTACTCGAAGAAGAAGCTCGAGCCGCTCGGCGCCTTGCCGACGACCTGGGACGAGTACTTCGCGCTCCTCGCCAAGGCCAAGGAGGCCGGCGAGCAGCCCATGATCCTGGGCAACATCGACAAATGGCCCGCACTGCACGTATTCGGCCCGCTCCAGGCCAACACCGTGGACCCGAAGGAGGTCGTGGCGCTCGGCATGGGCAACGCCGGCGCCTCCTGGCTGAGTGACGGCAACAAGGCCGCCATGCAGCGCTTCGCCGACTGGGGCAAGGACGGCTACTTCGGGAAGTCGCCCAACGGCACCGACTACGACGCCGCCTGGAACGACTTCACCAAGGGCACCGGCGTCTTCCTGCCCGGCGGCTCCTGGCTCGGCACGGACATGGAGGCCGCCATGGGCGACGACCTGGGCTTCATCGCCCCGCCGCCGGCCATCGACGGCAAGCTCGCCACCACGGGCGGTACCGGCATCCCGTTCTCGATCCCCGCGAAGGCCAAGAACCAGGAGGCCGCGGCGGCCTACATCGACTTCATCACGACCGAGGAGGCCATGAAGCTGATCGCCGAGAACGGCGGCTTCCCCGTCCTCAACACGGCGCAGCACGCGCCGGCCTCCGGTGTGAACAAGGAGATCTTCGAGGCATTCGAGAAGGTTTCCACGGAGGGCACGCTGCTGCCCTACCTCGACTACGCGACGCCGACCTTCTCCGACACGGCGGGCCAGGGCCTGCAGGAGGTGCTCGGCGCCCAACGGACGCCGGAGCAGGTGCTGCAGGACTTCGAGGCCGACTACACGGCGTTCACGGGACAGTGACGACGACGGTGGCCCGGCGGCGGACGATCCCGTCGGCGGTGGTCCGAAACCGGGCCACCCCCTACCTCTACCTGCTCCCCGCATTCCTGGTCTACGGAGGATTCCTGCTCTTCCCGCTGATCCGGGCGGGCCAGTTCTCACTGTATGACTGGCCGGGCTTCGGGCCCTCGACGTTCGTGGGCCTCGGCAACTACGTCGATCTCCTAGGGGACCGCCGCTTCCACGCCGCGATCTCCCACGCCCTGACCCTGATCCTCTTCTATTCGCTGTTGCCGCTGGGGGTGGGGCTCGTCCTGGCCGCCATCCTGCGGCGCGGACAGGTGCGAGGGCTGGGGATCTACCGCGTACTGATCTTCATGCCGCAGGTCATCGCGCTGGTCGTCGTCGCCGTCGCATGGCACCAGATCTACTCCCCCAACGGCATGCTGAACCAGGTGCTCGAGAGCATCGGCCTCGGCGAGTTGACCCGCGGCTGGCTGGGCGACCCCACCTTCGCGCTCCCCGCCGTCGGCATGATCGGATTCTGGCTGCAGACCGGCCTCGTCATGCTGTTGCTCCTGGCGGGCATGGGCCGCATCCCCAACGACCTCTACGAGGCCGCCCGGCTCGACGGCGCCGGCGCCGTGCGCGAGTTCTTCGCGATCACGCTGCCCAGCGTGAAGGCTGAGATCACCACGGCCCTCGTGCTCACGATCATCGCGGCGCTGAAGACCTTCGACCTCGTCTACGTCACCACCGGCGGCGGCCCAGGCACGGCGACGACGGTGCCGTCGTACGAGGTGTACAACCGCGCGTTCAACCTGAAGGAGGTCGGCTCCGCATCGGCCGTCGCCATCGTGTTGACGGTGCTGGTCTTCGCGATCAACGTCGCGGTCTCCCGCATCGGCGAGCAGGGGCAGGAGCGCGCACGATGAAGGTCTCCCCGTTCGAGCGCGGCGTCAACTACGTCATCCTCACGGTGTTCGCGCTGTACGCGCTGGCACCTATCCTCACTATCTTCCTCACCGCGCTGCGCCCCCAGTCGGGTGTGCAGGGAGGTGGGCTGCACATCGAGAACTTCGCGGATGCCTGGGAGATCGGCAACTTCGGCACCGCGCTGCTGAACTCGGTACTTGTCGCCCTGCTGGTGGTGAGCGCCGCCATCGTCTTGTCGATCCTCGCGGGCTACGCGTTCGGCACGATGCGCTTCCGCGGGTCGACGGTGCTGTTCTACCTTTTCCTGCTCGGCATGATGGTACCCGCCGAGGCCATCGTCATCCCGCTGTTCTTCGACCTGCGCACCGCGGGCCTCACCGACACGATCTGGGCGCTTGCGTTGCCCCAGATCGCTCAGTCCGTCGCGTTCGGCACGTTCTGGATGCGCAGCCAGTTCCGGGCGATGCCACCGAACCTGATCGAGGCCGCGGCCATTGACGGCACCAGCGGCATGACAACTCTGTGGCGGATCATGGTGCCGCCGTCGCTGCCCTCCATCGCCACCGTCATGGTGTTGATGTTCATGTGGACCTGGAATGAGTTCCTCATCCCGCTGGTGATGAGCCCGGGCGGCCAGTGGCGCACCGCCCCGCTCGGCCTGGCGATCTTCAAGGGTCAGTACACCGCGGACCACGCCTTACTCGCAGCAGCCGGCGTCATCATCGCCGCGCCGATCATCGTGGTCTTCCTCCTGCTTCAGCGCTACTTCATCACCGGAATGCTCGAAGGGGCGGCAAAGGAATGACCGGACACGAACACCCCGACGAGGGGCGCTGCCCCACCTGCTGGATGTGGGACCCTCTCGCCGCGAAGCGCACGCCCGACGATCCCCCGCTCGACGTCCTGACGACCGGGCAGCTGTTCTTCGACCTGATCTTCACCGGGCTGCCGCGGCTGCCCTTCCCCGGCGAGGAGCTGTACAGCGACGGCATGGGGTCGTGCCCCGGAGGCATCGCCAATATGGCGACAGCGGCGGCCCGGCTCGGGCTACGCACCGGGCTCGCGGCCGGCTTCGGCGACGACGCCTACGCGGACTGGATGTGGGCGGTGCTGTCGGAAGACGAGAACATCGACCTCAGCGCGTCGCGCCGGTTCGAGAACTTCCACTCCGCGATCACGGTCTCCATGGCGTTCAGCGGCGACCGCGGCATGGTCACCCATGCCCACGACCTCCCCGAGTCGATGGACGACGCGCTCATGATGGCGCCTGCCTCGCGGGCAGCGACGCTGGACCTGAAGCGCGTCGGTCCATGGTGGCGCACGCTGCACGACCGCGGGACGCTGCTGTTCGCCGATGTGGGCTTCGACGAGACCGGCAAGTGGGATCCCGCCGACCTCACGCCGCTGCAGTACTGCCACGCGTTCACGCCGAACGCGGTCGAGGCGATGGGCTACACGCGCACGGAGCGCCCCACCGACGCCGTGCGGAAGTTCGCCGACATGGTGCCGCTCGCCGTCGTGACCGACGGGGTGGGCGGCTCATTCGCCATCGACAACACCACGGGCGAGGAGGTCTACTGCCCGTCGGTCGCCGTCGAGGCGATCGACCCGACGGGCGCCGGCGACGTGTTCGCGGCGTCGATGATGCTGGGGACCCTCGCCGAATGGCCGTTGGAGGTGCGGCTGCGGTTCGCGTCGCTCAGCTCGTCGCTGGCCGTGCGGCAGTTCGGCGGCTCGCTGGCCGCACCAGGCTGGGGCGACATCGCCGACTGGTGGCGCGACGTCTCGGGCCGCTCCCAGGCAGGCGACCTCCGGGCCGCCTACATCGCGCGCGACTACGGCTTCCTCGCCGACCTCATCCCCCACCACGCCGTCCACGGCGTGCGCCGCGCCGAGGGCACCTTCGCCGTCGCATCCCATCTCGACTGAGCCCGCACTCGGCCCAGGCGGAGCGGTAAGCAATACCGATCATTTCCAAGCAAATCATTGCAGTAGCAGACAATTTCTGCCTACTGTGGGGCCGTCCAACCCGGACAATGAGTCAAGCGGACGTTGATGTCCGAGGAGGTTCACCCCCCATGCAACGCCTCAGCAGATACGCACTCGCGCTCGCGAGCGCCCTCGCCGTCGGGCTGTCCCCGGGAGTCCCCGCCGTCGCCCACCCGGCTACGACCCCGGCCCCCACGCACAAGGTCCCCGCCAAAGGCCACAAGCCGCCGAAGGCGCCAAAACCCCCCAAGGTCGGCAAGCCATCCGAGGCGACAAAGGTCAAGGCGAACAAGATCGACGTGATGGGCCTGTGGGCCCACCCGGACGACGACGCGAGCTTCATCACCCCCTGCGGCGTATGGCACGACCGCTACGGCGTGCAGTGCGGCATCATCATGCTCACCCGCGGCGAGGGCGGCAGCAACTCTGTCGGCGCCGAGGCCGGCCCCGACCTGGGCCTGCGCCGTGAGAACGAGGACCGGGCGTCGCACTACCGCTCCGGCACCGTCGACATCTACAACATCGACGCCGTGGACTTCTTCTACAACACCAGCGCCCCGCTGACGGAGGAGATCTGGGGATCCGAACGGATCCAGCGCCAGGTCGTGCACGTCATCCGGCAGACGCGGCCGGAGATCCTCGTCGGATTCTCGCCGTCGCTCGCCGTCGGCCATGGCAACCACCAGTACGCCGGCCGCGTCGTGTGGGAAGCCGCCGCGATGGCCGCGGATCCGACCAAGTTCCCTGACCAGCTCCGTGGACCCGACGCTGTCAAGACCTGGCAGGTGAAGACGATCACGTCCGGCAGCCAGACCACCGGCACCGGCGGCGTCGCCGGCCCCAACTGCAACGTGGACTTCATCCCCGCCGCCACCAACCCCTTCACCGTCGTCGGCACGTGGACCGGCTACAACTCCCCCTACACCTGGTTCGCGGGCAACGTGCAGGGACAGCCGGCCAGATCCAAGATGACCTGGGCCCAGACTGGCCGCGAAGGCTTCATGGCCCACGCCACGCAGGCTCGCCCGAAGTTCACCACGATCCAGCAGCCGGCGTGCCAGCGCTACGGCATCGCCGAGTCGAAGGTTCCCTTCCAGCCGAACGGCTCCGCGGCGAACGCGCGCGACGACGCCATCTTGTTCGGATCTGTAATCGCCGACCCGGGCGGCATGCCCCTGGGATCCACGTTCACGGTTCAGCCGGAGAGCTACTTCCAGGCCCCGGGCGTGCCCTTCACCGTGAAGATCACGGCGAAGTCCGGGAGGTCCACGGTCAAGCAGGGGAAGGTGACGCTCACCGTCCCCGACGACTGGAAGGTGTCCGGGAAGAACAAGCTCGGCACGATCACTTCCGGGAGGGCCACCAGCGTCACGCTCACGGTCACGCCGCCGTCCGACGCGATCATCGACCGCTATCAGATCGGCGCCACGTTCAGCAATGGCAAGGTCACGGCCTACAACAACGCGCGCGTCGAGCTCGTCGGCGGCGTCGAGGGTCGCTTCCAGCGCTGGGGCAACTTCTCCGAGTACGAGGAGTGGGCGGAGCAGTTCACCTGGGTCGGTCGGCGGTCCACCGCCGAGCGGCAGATCGGCGCGGGTGAGTCGATCACCGTGCCCGTCGTAGTGAGCAACCGCACCACGACGAGCCAGTCGGGTGACGTCGCACTGAGCCTGCCGTCCGGCATGTCCGCCGATGCTGCGTCGAAGCCGTTCAACGCGCTGGACGGCGGGCAGACGACCACCGTCGAGTTCGTCGTCACTCACACCGATCCCACCGCTGCAGGCGGCGATCGGGCAACCGTGGAGATCACCACGACCGCGGGCGACGTGACAAGCACGGAGAACCTGACCCTTTACGTCGTACCCACCACCGTTATCCCGCAGGCCGTCACGGCTCCCACCGTCGACGGCGCCGCCGATGACGACTACGGCCCAGAGCTCGACATCAGCCGGAAGTGGGAGGGCGCCGACTGCGCCCCGAACGGCGTCGACTGCGGCGAAGGCAGCACCGTGCGCCTCGCATGGCACGGCGACGACCTGTACGTGCTCGCGCACGTGGTCGACGACAAGGCCAGCGCGGCGGCCCCGCCGGAGCGGTGCTTCGGGCACTGGCTTGTGGATTCTGTCGAGGTGCTGCTGGACCCTATGAGTGGTTCCCGCGACACGTCGACCACCTTCAAGACCGGCATCCTGCCGTTCACCGACGATGCCGACGGTAGCGCGGGCAACGGTGCCGACGGGCCGTGCTGGAGCCGCGACGCCGACAACCATCAAGGCTTCTCGTCCGGTCCGCTCGCGGACACGGTCGAGCAGGGGCCGAACTCGCCTGGGCAGGAGGTCGCCGTCGCGGTGACCCGCAACACCGACGGCACCTTCGAGGGCGGCGGCTATACCATCGAGACGAAGATCCCACTGGCGAACCTACCCGCGGCCGTCGTCACCGGCACGGCGCCCACCGGCTCCCAGGAGACCAACGACGTCGACGCCCGCTACCTGGGCCTGAACGTCACGCCGTACGACTCCGACGTAGACACCTACATCGGGAAGACCCGCCTGGCCTGGTCGCCGTTCGGCAGCCAGCAGTCGGAGCCCTACCGCTGGGGCCACGCGTACCTCGACGGATACACGGCCCCGTCCGACCGGCCGACGACACCGGAAACACCCATCATCCCGCAGACGGCGCTCATGGGCGTCGAGTCGCCGCAGACGATCTACCAGTCGGCGAAACGAGGTGTGACCATCTCCGGACTGCCTGGGAGCCGCGATCTGAAGGTCGAAAAGGTGAAGATCGACGCCAAGAGAGCGACGATCAGCGTCCGCAGCACGAAGGCGGGCACGGTACGAGCCTACGCATGGCACGGCGACTTCGGCATGATACCGGTGTGGACGACGAGCTGCCGGGGCGACATGCTCGGCTTCTCGACCTGCTCGCCGTCCGACGTGTCGGCCGCGCCGTGGGCTCCTGACATGGGAGGTCGGCTCCTGGCGAGCGTCGAAGAACCGGTGAAGCGGGGACGCGACACCGTCGCGCTCCGGCTCTCGCGCACCGCCAGGGCGGCATTGGAGAAGGGCGGCTCGATCGTCGTCTCCTACGAGTCGAGCTCGGGAGGCGTGAACGCCTGGCACTTCCCCGTGAAGTAGCGGCCGGCTCACGAGTCGGAAGGGGCCCCGTCGCCATCCGGGCGGCGGGGCTCTCCGACGAGGTCACCGCGCAGGCGGGACCAGGAAGGCCATCACCGCGACGGAGGCGCCCAAGCCGAGGAGGACCGTCACGTCGATCCAGCGGCTGCGCACCGAGAGCAGGCCGGCGGCCTCGCGCGAGAGCACCAACCTCAACACGCCGGCGACGAGCAGACCGCCCGCGATCATCACCGCGGCGCGGCGCCAGTGACCCAGCACGGCGAAGACGGTGCCGACGGCGACGCACGCCAGCGCCGCGGACAACGCCCACGGGCTGTCGGGGTACCAGTCGACCGGCTTGTCCGGCTTAGCTGCCATGCAGCGCTTCCGCGCGGTCGACAACGTTGCTCAGCAGCATCGCCCGCGTCATCGGGCCCACGCCGCCCGGGTTCGGCGTGACGAACGAGGCCTTGTCCCAGACGTCCGGCGCGAGGTCGCCGACGGTCTTTCCGTCCACGCGGCTGACGCCGACATCGACGAGAACGGCCCCCTCGCGGACGAGATCGGCGGTGATCATGCCGGGCACCCCCGCCGCAGCCACCACGACGTCGGCGCGGCGCGTGTGCGCGGCCAGGTCGCGGGTGCCGGTGTGACACAACGTCACGGTCGCGTTCTCGGAGCGGCGCGTGAGGATCAGGCCCAGCGGGCGGCCGACGGTGATGCCACGGCCGACGACGACCACCTCCGCGCCGTTCAGCTCCACGCCGTGGCGGCGCAGCAGCTCAACGATGCCGCGCGGCGTGCACGGCAGCGTCGCGGGCTCGTTCAGCACGAGGCGACCGAGGTTGATCGGGTGCAGGCCGTCGGCGTCCTTGTCGGGGTCGATCAGGCTGAGTGCCCAGTTCTCATCGAGGTGACGCGGGATCGGCAGCTGCACGATGTAGCCGGTGCATGCCCGATCCTCGTTCAGGCCGCGGATAGCGTCCTCAAGCTGGGCCGCCGTCGCGTCGCCAGGGAGTTCGACCTGGATCGACGCGATGCCCACCTTCTCGCAGTCCCGGTGCTTCATCCGCACGTAGTTCTGGCTGGCAGGATCCGAGCCGACGAGCACCGTCGCGAGGCCAGGGACGACGCCGCGCTCCCGCAGCGCCGCGACCCTCTCCATCAGTTCCGCCTTGATGGCAGCCGCGGTGGCCAGCCCGTCGAGCTTCTGTGCGGTCACGAGACTCCGATCAGTGGAAGAAGTGGCGGGTGCCGGTGAAGTACATGGTCACGCCCGCGGCGGCGACGGCGTCGATGACCTCCTGGTCGCGGACAGAGCCGCCGGGCTGCACGATCGCGCGGACGCCGGCGTCGAGCAGGACCTGGGGGCCGTCGGCGAACGGGAAGAACGCATCGGAGGAGGCGACAGAGCCCCGGGCCCGTTCACCCGCGCGGTCGACGGCGAGGTGGCACGAGTCGACGCGGTTAACCTGGCCCATGCCGACGCCGACGGAGGCGCGACCGTCGGCGAGCAGGATCGCGTTGGACTTGACCGCGCGCACGGAGCGCCAGGCGAAGGCGAGGTCGGCCAGTGTCGCCTCGTCTGCCGCCTCGCCCGCGACGAGCTGCCAGTTGGCCGGGTCGTCGCCGGCGGCGTCGATGGCGTCCGCCTGCTGCAGGAGGAGGCCGCCGTCGATCTGGCGGAGCCCCACGCCGGCGTTCGAGGCGTCGTCGGCGACCAGGATGCGGATGTTCTTCTTCTTGGCCAACACCTCGACCGCGCCCTCCTCGTAGCCGGGCGCGACGATGACCTCGGTGAAGACCTCCGCGACCTGCTCAGCCATGGCGACGGGCACGGGGCGGTTCGCGGCGATGACGCCGCCGAACGCGGAGACCGGGTCGCAGGCGTGGGCCTTGCGGTGCGCATCGGCGATGTCGGCGCCGACGGCGATGCCGCACGGGTTGGCGTGCTTGATGATGGCGACAGCGGGGGCGTCGAAGTCGTAGGCGGCGCGGCGCGCGGCGTCGGCGTCGACGTAGTTGTTGTAGCTCATCTCCTTGCCGTGGAGCTGGGTCGCGTCGGCGAGGCCGGAGCGGCCGTCCCCGTTGCGGTAGACAGCGGCCTTCTGGTGGGAGTTCTCGCCATAGCGCAGGTCCGCGACCTTGCGCCAGGTGCCGCCGACCCAAGCCGGGAACCCTGTGCCCTCGGAGGAGTCGGTGAGCACGTTGCCCATCCAGCTGGCGACGGCGACGTCGTAGGTGGCGGTGTGCACGAACGCCGCGGCGGCGAGTGCCTGGCGCTGCGCCAGCGTGAAGCCGCCGGCAGCCAGTGCCGCGCGGAGGGCCGGGTACTGCTCCGCGGAGGTGATGACCGCGACCGAGGGGTGGTTCTTCGCGGCCGCCCGCACCATGGTCGGCCCGCCGATGTCGATCTGCTCGACGCACTCGTCCTGGCTCGCCCCGGAGGCGACGGTGGCCTCGAACGGGTACAGGTTGGTGATGACGAGGTCGAAGGGGGCGACGCCCAGCTCGTCCAACTGCGCGCGGTGCGAGTCGAGGCGGCGATCAGCGAGGATGCCGGCGTGCACCATCGGGTGCAGGGTCTTCACGCGGCCGTCGAGACACTCGGGGAATCCGGTGACGGACTCGACGGGCACGACGGGGATGCCCGCCTCCGCCAGCTTGGCGGCGGTGGACCCGGTGGAGACGATCTCGACGCCCGCGTCGGCCAGGTCGCGACCCAGCTCGATCAGGCCCGTCTTGTCGTAGACGGAGAGGAGCGCTCGGCGCAGCGGGGTCAGATCGGTCACGGGTGTTCCTTCTTCCATTCGGAGACGGCCTGAATGAGGAGGCGGCGCTCGACCACCTTGATGCGCTCGTGCAGCGATTCGACGTCGTCGTCGTCCAGGACGTCGACCGCGGCTTGCAGCAGGATCTTACCGGTGTCGACTCCCGCATCGACGACGAAGACGGTGGCGCCGGAGACCTTGACGCCCGCCCGGAGCGCGTCACGGGGGCCGTGCATGCCGGGGAAGCTGGGCAGCAGCGCGGGGTGCGTGTTGATGGTCCTGCCGCCGAAGCGCGCGAGGAACGCGGGACCCACCAGCTTCATGAAACCGGCGGAAGCCACGAGGTCGGGCGCGAAGCCCGAGACGATCTCCGTCAGCTCCTCGTCCCACTGCGCGCGGTCGCCGCCGCGAGGCAGCGGGTGCGCCACCGCGGGAATGCCCCGCTGGCGGGCCCTCTCGAGCCCGTAGGCGTCGCGTTGGTCGGAGACGACGGCCACCACCTCCGCGTCTACCCCGCCGTCGGCGATGGCGTCGAGCAGCGCCTGGCACAGGGTGCCGGAGCCGGAAAGCAGGACACAAACCCTCGTCGTCACGGGGGCAAGCCTATGCCTTCGCGTCCGCCTCCTGCGCCACGGCGGCCGCGGGCGGGCGCCGAATGAGGCCGACGGCCAGCCCGGCGGCCAGCCCGGCGAGGCCGAGGATGCTGGGCGCGAACAGGAAGATCTCGGGGCTACGCGCTCCGATCGCGGCGAGCCGGTCGGTCCCCAGCCCGCCCGCGCCGAGCGCGCACGCGACGGCGACGAGGAGCCCCGCGGCCGTGCCCGCGAGGCCGCCGACCACGGCGGTCTCGTCGAACCGTGCCCTCGGCCGGGCCGCCGCGACGACGACCCCCGCGAGGGCGCCAGCCGCCACCCCTACCAGCAGCCACAGCATCGCCTGCCAGGGCACGGGGCCCGGCTGCGGGAGGGCGCCGAGCACGGGAACGGCAGGCAGCAGGCCGAGGTCCGTCGAGTTCAGCGTCACAAGGGAACCGTCGCCGAGCGTTACGCCCGCGCCGAGCGCCCAGGACGCGCACGCGAGGACGAGGTTTGGCAGGTAGATCAGGTGCAGCACCACGAGAAGGACGACGGCGGGCCATCCGCCGTCGAGTGCTGCCACCATCTCCGTCACCCGCGCCCTGCCCTGCCAGAGCGCGACCGCGAGCACGGCGGCGGCCCCCGCGACGACCACGAGCAGGGCCGCGCCGAGCGCCCGCGGCACGGCGCGGAGCCACCCGGGCCAGGAGTCCGTGGGGTCATAGCCGACGCCACGGCTGGCGCCCCAGAGCGCGGCGACGGCGGCCACCACGACGGCGCCGAGGAGAAGCCCCGCGGTCAGGAGGCCGAGGACACCCGCCAGAACGATCACGACAAGGGCGTAGGTGCCGCCGAACACGGCGGCGACGCGCAGCGTCAACGCCTCGGCATCCGCCCAGACGCGGCCGGTGTCGTCCGGGCCGTGGCGGTCCGCGGCGGCCTGGCGCGCGGCGATCGAGGCCATCGGCAGGGCGAGGAAGACGAGGAGGACGGTGACCCCGAGCGGTGCGAGGGTGACGGATTGCCCCCCGATCGACGCGGCGCCCCCGTGTGCGAGCAGCAGCAGCTGGGTGGCGAGCCGGAGTGCGGCACCGAGGTCGGCGGCCGGCGAGGTGAGCCAGCCGATCGTCGCGAGCGCGGCGAGGATCAGCCACACCGCAACCAACGTCGCGAGGGGCCCGATGACGGCCATCAGATACCAGGGCAGCAGCATCCTGCGACCACCCGAAACCGCGGCCGCATCCACGTCGACCGCCACGGTTCGGGGCTTCCGCGACGCCATCACGCCTTGCCCTCTGCCGATGCGGTCTGGCCCATGGTCTTCGGTCCCCCGGGTAGTGTTGCCCCCGAACACACGGATTTCTCGCGCGAACAGGGGGTGCTGACATGTCTACTGGCGAACCGCTCCGGCCCCGTCGAGGCTGGGAGCCCGACGAGGGTCCCGACGACCCGGCCGCATCGGACGATACCCCAGAGCCGCCGTCGGACCCGGCGCGACGCGGCGCACTCCCCGAGGATGCCGTCGAAACCGGCGCGTCCTCGGACGAGGCTCCCGCGCCGCAGGGCAATCCGTACGCCCGGCCCGGCTCGGACGCCGCGCGCGAGGCGATCCCCGGTCCCGTGCTGCCGATCTCGGACACGCCTATCCCGGCCCCGGTGTTCCCCCGCTCCTCCGGCGAGTTCGCCGACTCCCACAGCCCGGCGCCGCGCCGGTCCGCGCTGTCGTCGACGACGCCGGTCGAGGCCGAGCCGGTCGCCGCAGCGGCGCCATGGTTCCGGGAGCACCGCCGTTCGCTCCTCGTCTGGGCCGTCGGAGGCTTGGTGGTCGCTCTCGTGGTCGCCGTCGTCGTGTCGATGATCGTGCGCGGCAATCGGCCCACGACAACGCCCAACTCGCAGAGCCCGACCGTCAGCACGAGCCCTTCGACACCTCCCGACGCGGTCCTTCCCTCCGACCTCCTCACGCCCGAGGATCTCGGAGGCATCTCGACCGGAACCTGGTCCGTCACCGGCACGACCCACGCCGCGGCCGAGCACGAGGGCCGCGTCGCCTGCTTCCAGACGCACGAGGACGACGCCAACCCGACGTTCAGCGCTCAGCGCACGCTGGCCACCTCCGATGAGGAGCCCGTGGCCGCGCTGCACCGCGTCGATGCCTACTCCAGCGCACCGGTCGCCAAGGCCGTCTACGAGGCGCGGCTCGCGATCCTTGCCAACTGCTCGGAGGTTCCCGCGCTGCTGAGCGGCGCCGACGAGGTCACCGGTCTCGCCCCTGAGGCATCTCAACTGACGATCGTCTTCCAGGAGAACAAGGACCGGTATCACACGGTGCTCCTGACGCTGTCCGGAGCCGTGGTGCAGGTGCTCGACGTGACCCAGGCCGGCAGCCCGGTCGACCCGGAGTCGCTCGCCACCGCGCTGACCCGGTCGCAGACTCAGCTGTCAGAGCGCCAGGGCGAGCCCGCGCCGTCGGACGTCGCCGTGAAAGCCACCTTCCTGCCGCCCGCGGACCCCGCTGGGTGGCTCGTCCCCTCGGACCTGCCGCGCATCCGCGCGGGCCTCGGACGGTGGAACATGACACCCCCCGGCCCGCTGGTAAGCCCCGGCATGGGCTGCGAGAACATGACGCTGGTCAGCACGGGAGGCCCGAAGACGCGCACGCAGGCCACGTTCCTGATGACCCAGGACGACGAGACGCCGGACACCTTTGGCCTCGACGAGATGCGCTTCGAGTTCAGCAAGGAGAAGCCGGCGGACGCGTTCGCCGAGAAGCTCGGCGACGCCCTCAAGTCCTGCAAGAAGCGGTCGACCGGATCGAAGGTCCAGGAGCTGGAGAAGGTCACCACCACGACCCCGGACGGCAAGGTCACCTCGCGGCTTTTTGTCATCAACCGGCCCATCACGGCCAAGGAGTCGGTGACCTACCAGCTGATCGTCGGCCAGGTGGGCACGACCGTGACCTACTCGCTGATCACCGTCGATGACAACTACCGGTTCAGCAACGCCCAGCTCGAGGCCCTCGCCTCCCGGACGGCGCTGCGCGCCGCCCAGGGCTGAGCGAGAGGTCGTCAGACCAGGCTGACGCGGAGGTGCGCGATAGCGTCGCGCGCGAGCTGCGCGGTGAGCGACGGCGTCTCTCCCACCACGACGCCGGCGGCCTCGAGGGCCTCCTTCTTCGCGGCGGCAGTGCCCTTGGAGCCCGTGATGATGGCGCCCGCGTGGCCCATGGTCTTGCCGGGGGGCGCGGTGAAGCCTGCGACGTAACCGATGACGGGCTTGGTGATGTTGGCCGCGATGTACTCCGCCGCCCGCTCCTCCGCGTCGCCGCCGATCTCGCCGATCATCACGATCAGGTCCGTGTCCGGGTCTTCCTCGAAGGCCTGCAGGACGTCGATGTGCATGGTGCCGACCACGGGGTCGCCGCCGATGCCGACCGCCGTCGAGAAGCCGTGGTCGCGCAGCTCGTACATCATCTGGTACGTCAGCGTGCCGGACTTCGACACCAGCCCGATCCTGCCGGGGCCGGAGATGTGGGCGGGGATGATGCCGACGTTCGACTTGCCGGGAGAGATGAGGCCGGGGCAGTTGGGGCCGATGATCCGCACGCCTGCGTCGCGGGCCGCGGCCTCGAACTCGACCGAGTCGCGTACGGGGATGCCCTCGGTGATCACGACGATCAGCCCGACGCCCGAGCCCACGGCGTCGAGCACCGCTGCCTTCGCGTAGGCCGGGGGGACGAAGACGACCGACACATCCGCATTGGTGGCCGCGACGGCGTCGGCCATCGCCCCGAACACGGGGACCGGGTCCTCCTCGAACAGCACGGAGGTGCCGCCCTTGCCCGGGGTCACACCGCCGACGATGCGGGTGCCGGACATGATCATGCGCTGCGTGTGCTTGCGCCCCTCCTTGCCGGTCATGCCCTGGACGAGGACGCGCGACGAGGCGTTGATGAAGATCGACACTTGTCAGTTCCCTTCGGCGGCCAGGCGCGCGGCCGTGCGGGCCGCGGCGTCCATGGTGTTCTTGACGGTGATCAGCGGGTGGTTGGCCTCGGCGAGGATGGCCTTGCCGATCTCTACGGAGTTGCCGTCGAGGCGCACGACGATGGGCAGGCGCGCCTCGTCGCCCAGCATCTCGAGCGCGTTGACGATGCCGTTGGCGACGTCGCTGCAGGCCGTGATGCCGCCGAAGACGTTGACGAAGATGGACCGGACCTGCGGGTCGCTCATGATGATGCGCAGCCCGTTGGCCATCACGGCGGCTGAGGCGCCGCCGCCGATGTCGAGGAAGTTCGCCGGCCGCGGCCTGCCGGGGAAGTCCTCGCCCGCGGCGGCCACGACGTCGAGCGTGCTCATGACGAGTCCCGCACCGTTGCCGATGATGCCGACCGAGCCGTCGAGCTTCACGTAGCCGAGGCCCAGCTCGCGCGCCTGGCGCTCCAGGTCGACGTCGGCGCTGGTCTGCTCGTACTGCGCCCACTCGGGGTGGCGGAACGCCGCGTTGTCGTCGAGCGTCACCTTGCCGTCGAGCGCGATGATCCGTCCTGCGGAGGTCTTGACCAGAGGGTTGACCTCGACGAGCGTCGCATCGTTGGCGCGGAACACCTCCCACAGCTTCACGAGCACGTCCACGACCTTTGCCCTGTCCTCCTCGC
Organism: Tessaracoccus sp.; assembly: GCF_016714275.1. Taxonomy (GTDB): domain Bacteria; phylum Actinomycetota; class Actinomycetes; order Propionibacteriales; family Propionibacteriaceae; genus Arachnia. The sequence continues at coordinate 687,256 of NZ_JADJNP010000002.1, forward strand.
GGAAGCCTGCCTCCTCGAGGATGCGGGCGGCAACTTCCGCGTCGATGCCGACGACCGGGTCGAGCGGGAGCTTCACGAGCGCGTCGGGCCGCTCCACCGCGAGCGTCTCGATGTCCATGCCACCCTCGACGCTGCACAGCGCGACGTAGCCGCCGGCGGCGCGGTCGAGGAGGACGGAGAAGTAGTACTCCTCCGCGATGTCGGCCGCGGGGCTCAGCATGACCTGCTCCACGCGATGGCCCTTGATGTCGAGGTCGAGGATCTGGGCCGCGGTCTCGGCCACCGCCTGGTGGCCGCGGGCGAGCTTCACGCCGCCCGCCTTGCCCCGGCCGCCGACGCGCACCTGGGCCTTGATCACCGCCACCTCAGCGCCGAGTTGCTCGTAGGCGTCCACGGCCTCGTCGGGGGTGGAGGCCACCCTGCCAGACAGTACGGGGATGGCGAAGCGCTCGAAGAGGTCCCTCGCCTGGTACTCCAGAAGATCCACGTCGTTTCCTCGGATTCTGGGGAGCCACTGATCAATGCTTCCCCGGGGTTTTTCTCGTCGCCACCCTACCCCCACCGGCTGGACGCCACCCCCGCCGATCAGGCCCGAAACACGATTGCCACGCTCACAGACCCCGATTTTGAGAGAATCCTGAGAACTGTTAAGGTTCCTCAGGACGGTCAGAACGGCCGGAGTTTTCCAGGAATGTCAGGAGCCAGGTGAACGACAACGCCTCACCCCGCGCACGTCGCGCCGTCGCCGCTTTCGATGACGTGTACGAGCTTGAGGCCCCCGCCGGCCGCGCCCGTCGCAGCTCGGTCGCCGGTCTCAGCAAGCGCATCGTGGCCCTCGGCATCACCAGCGTCGTCACCGTCTCCGCCGTCTTCGCCTTCGCATTCGCCTCGCGAGGCCTCGACGCCAACGCGTCGAGCGACACCTCCGAGGCCGCGGTGCCTGCCGCCGCGGCCTCCGCCGCCGCCGAGGCCTTCGGCGACCGCTCCGCGCAGGTCAGCCGTGACGCCGTCCGCGCGAACCTGAGCGAGGCCGTGGCCGACGCCGCGGCAAAGGACCGCAACGACCAGCTCGACGCGTCCGTGACCGCCGTCGCCGAGGATGAGACCGAGAAGGCCGCGGCGCAGCGTGACAAGCTCATGGACGCGGACATGAAGCTCGTGGCCAAGCAAGCCAAGAAGCTCAAGAAGGAGGCCGAGGAGGCAGCCAAGCGCCTCGCGGCCGCCCAGGCCGCCGCCGGTGGCGACCTCGGTGACCTGTCCGCTGCGGACATCGCGAACCTGACGTCAAAGGGCGGCTCGATGCCGGTCAAGTCGAACTACCGCGTCGGCGCGGGCTATGGCGCCACCGGCTCCTGGTCGCGCTACCACACCGGACAGGACTTCCCCGCCCCGGTCGGCACCCCCATCTACGCGGCGGCCTCCGGCGTCGTCCTCAGCCCCACCAACGGCGGCTGGGCCGGCATCAACGTCGTCATCCAGCACTCCAACGGCGGCGCGACGCTGTACGCTCACATGAGCAGCCGGTTGGTCTCGCCGGGCACGACGGTAAAGGCGGGCCAGCTGATCGGCTACGTGGGCACCACCGGCCGCTCGTTCGGCGCCCACCTCCACTTCGAGTACTACCAGCCGGGCGTGACCCCGGGCGACGTCTACAAGGCGTCGAACCCGCTCACGTTCCTCCGCTCGCTCGGCGTCCGGATCTGACCTTTCGACACGCGCCCGGCGCTTCGCGAGGCGGCGCCGCTCAAGGAACGACTAGAGCTTCTCCATCGGCGCGTGCTTGAGGCTCAGCCGCTTCGCGCCCGCCGAGCCGAAGTCGACGTCCGCCTTCGCGGCGTCTCCCACTCCGTGAACCGCCAGCACGGTCCCCATGCCGAAGGTGGCGTGCAGCACACGCTCCCCCACCGCGACGCTCGCCACGGTCTTTGCCGGGGCTGAGCCCCTCCCGAAGCTCTGCATCGACGCCGTCGTCGTCCTGTTCCTGGTCGCCGACTGGCTCGCCCAGGTCGTCGTCGCGTCCCCGGTGCGGCGCCAGTCGAGGACGTGGTGCGGCACCTCGGCGAGGAAGCGCGACGCCGGGTTGTACTGCGGCTGCCCGAAGGTGATCCGGACCTGGGCCCTGCTGAGGTACAGCCGCTTGCGGGCGCGCGTGACGCCGACGTAGGCGAGGCGCCGCTCCTCCTCCAGCTCGTCCGGGTCGGTGAGGGCGCGCATGTGCGGGAAGATCCCCTCCTCCAGGCCGGTGAGGAAAACGGTGTCGAACTCAAGGCCCTTCGCGGTGTGCAGCGTCATCAGCGTGACGACACCCTTGCCCTCGTCGTGCTCCGGCACCTGGTCGGAGTCGGCGACCAGGGCCACGCGCTCCAGGAACGCCGCCAGCGAGTCGTCGGGCTCAGGCATGCCAGCGACGAGACCGGTGGCGACGGCGTCCTCGTCGAGGTCGACGGCGTTGGCGCCGGCGACGAACTCCGCCGCGACCGACACGAGCTCCTCGAGGTTCTCGATCCGGGTCTCGTCCTGCGGGTCCGTCGACTTCTGCAGCTCCGGCAGATAACCGGACTCCTTCAGGATCGAGAGGAGCACCTCGTCAGCGGCCACGCCCGCGGCGACCATGCCGCGATGCAGGTTCATGACGTCGACGAAGCCCTGGATGAGCCGCTGGGAGCGGCTGGCGAGGCCGGGCGCCTCGGAGGCGCGCTGCAGGGCGTCGAAGAAGCTGATCTGTTCTGCTGTCGCCAGCGCCGCGATGGCGGCCTCGGCACGGTCGCCGATGCCGCGCTTCGGCACGTTCAGGATGCGCCGCACGGACACGTCGTCGGCCGGGTTCACGAGCGCCCGCAGATAAGCCAGCGCGTCGCGGATCTCGCGGCGCTCGTAGAAGCGCACGCCGCCGACAACCTTGTACGGCATGCCGACCCGGATGAACACCTCCTCGAACGCCCGCGACTGTGCGTTGGTGCGGTAGAACACGGCCGTGTCGCCGTACTGGCTGACGCCCGCATCGGAGAGCTTGTCGATCTCGGTGGCGACGAAGTGCGCCTCCTCCTGCTCGGTGTCGGCGACCCAGCCGACGATGAGGTCGCCCTCGCCGAGGTCGCTCCAGAGGCGCTTGTCGCGGCGGCCCTTGTTGCGCGAGATGACCGCGTTGGCTGCGGTCAGGATGTTGTGCGTGGAGCGGTAGTTCTGGTCGAGCACCACCGTCGTCGCGCCCGGGAAGTCGAGCTCGAAGTCGAGGATGTTGCGGATGGTCGCGCCGCGGAACGCGTAGATGGATTGGTCGGAGTCGCCGACCACCATAAGCTCCGCGGGGTCGGCCAACGGGGAGCCGTCGACGACGCCGACGGTCGGCTCGCCGCACAGCTCGCGGATGAGCACGTACTGCGCATGGTTGGTGTCCTGGTACTCATCGACGAGGACCTGGCGGAAGCGCCGTCGGTACTTCTCGCGCACATCGGGAAACGCTTGGAAGAGGTGTACCGCGGTCATGATGAGGTCGTCGAAGTCCAGCGCGTTGGCGGCTGCCAGCCGCGACTGGTACTCGCCGTAGGCCTCCGCATACGCCTTCTGCACCGGCGTCTGCGCCCGCGAGGCGGCCGTCTCGTGGTCGACGAGTTCGTTCTTGAAGTTGCTGACCGCCGTCATCACCGCGCGGACGGGGAAGCGCTTGGGGTCGAGCTCCAGGTCGCGGACCACCAGCGACATGAGCCGCTTGGAGTCGGCGTCGTCGTAGATCGAGAAGGTCTTCGAGATGCCGAACCGGTCGATGTCGGCTCGGAGGATCCGCACGCACGCGGAGTGGAACGTCGACACCCACATCAGCTTCGCGCGGTTGCCGACGAGGTCGACGACGCGCTGCCGCATCTCCGCGGCCGCCTTGTTCGTGAAGGTGATGGCCATGACCGAGCCGGGATGGACGTTGCGCTCAGAGACGAGGTAGGCGATGCGACGGGTGAGGACGCGGGTCTTGCCGGAGCCGGCGCCGGCGACGACGAGCACCGGCCCGCCCTCGTGGACCACGGCCTCGCGCTGGGGGCCGTTCAGCCCGTCGAGCAGCTCCTCGACGCTGATCTTCTTCCCGCGGGCGGGCCGGGCCTCGCCGTCGCCTCTCGGCGCGCGCGGCGCGGCCTCAGCGGGCTGGAAGAGGACGGAGAGGTCGGGAAAAAGGGAGTCGCTCATGTCGGGGCTCAGACTACCCGGCCGCGCACCCCGGCTATGCTGGCGGCCATGCGAAGGACCCTCGCCTCGGCCCGTCGTTTCCTCAACCGTCTGACGCTGGGCCTTTTCCTCGCGCAGATCACGACCATGGTCCTCCTCACGGTGCTCGAGTCGTTCAGGAAGAAGCGGCGCGCGCTGCGCCGCTTCCCGGTGACGGCACCGGAACCCGTGCACGTGAACCGGAACGAGGTGACGGTCTACACCTACGGTGCCGACCTCTACGACGCGATGATCGAGGCCATCGACGCCGCCACGGAGCACGTGTACTTCGAGACCTACATCTGGAAGGGGGACGAGGCCGGCCAGCGGTTCGTCGAAGCTCTCGCCCGCGCTGCCGACCGCGGCGTCGACGTGTACGCCGTGTGGGACCAGTTCGGGAACTTGGTGGTGCCCCGGTCGTTCTACCGCACCATTCCGAAGAACATCAACACCTTCGCCTACCCTGCGCTGCCGAAGCCGTGGTCCATCCAGACGTGGGGCTTCGACCACCGCAAGCTGATGACGGTCGACGGCAGGGTCGGGTTCGTCGGCGGCTACAACATCGGCTCGCTGTACGCGACGGGCTGGCGGGACACCCACTGCCGCGTGACCGGACCCGACGTCGCAGAGTTGGAGAACGCGTTCATCGACTTCTGGAACATGTACGCGGGCAAGCGCCACGAGCGCATCGAGCGCAATCCGCACCGCGGCTGGCAGTCGCAGCTGCGCGTGCACCGGAACTCGCCGCGGCTCTCGGTCTACCCGATCCGCAACATGTACCTCGAGGCCATCGACCGCGCGACCGAACGGATCTGGCTGACGCACGCCTACCTGATCCCCGACGACGACTTCGTCGCCGCCCTGCGCGACGCGGCCCAGCGCGGCGTCGACGTGCGGATCATCGTCCCCGCGCAGTCGAACCACGTGGTCGCCGACTGGCTGTCGCGCGGCTTCTACGGCAACCTGCTCGACTCCGGCATCCGGCTCTTCCTCTACCAGCAGGCGATGGTGCATTCGAAGACCGCCACCATCGACGGCGTGTGGTCGACGATCGGGACGGCCAACCTCGACAGGGTGAGCCTGCTGGGCAACTACGAGGTGAACCTTGAGGTCACCGACCCGGACGTGGCTGCGTTCATGGAGAAGGTTTTCCGCCGCGACGAGTCGAACTGCATCGAGTTGCGCGCAGAGCGCTGGCACGGCCGCTCGATCGCCGCGAAGGCGACCGAGGCGCTCCTCTCCCCCTGGCGACCGATCTTCTGACCCCCTCATGGAGACGCCCAGCGTTCATGCCGGCGCGGTGATGCCTCACCGATCTCCTGCCGACCGAACAGACCCGTGGGGCCCATACCACCGAGCTCCTACATCCGCGGCACCACCCCCTGAGGCCCCGCGGCCGCCGGTCGTCTGTGTCGAGGGCTCTATGCCGCCACTGGCCATGGCGTGCTCGTCGCTCGCCAGCTGGGCTCGACCGTGGCGGATGAGGAAGTTGGGGAGCTGCTCCGCTACCTCGGCCTAGCCTCGCGCTTTCATGACGGTGGGTGGACCGTAGCGGCCTGAGATAGCGAAAGTGCCCCTGACTTGGGATGATGTGTTTTGCGAAGAACAAATCGTCCAACAAGTGAGGAGCACCTTCGAGGTGAAGAGTACCGGCTCGTATCCCAGGGTTCATGTCGATACCGCCAAGGTGGCCGCGGTGGGCCAGGCCGGCGGGATCCTCCTGACCGAAACCATCCGCGCCGCGGGCCTCGACCGAGCCCTGTCGGAGGCGCTGGCCAGGTGGCGGAAACCCGTCAGCTGTTCATGATCCGGGCAAGGTCATTCTGGATCTCGCCCTGTCGCTGGTACTCGGGGGTGAAGCGTTGAGCGACCTTGCTGCCCTGCGCGCTGAACCAGGGGTCTACGGCCCGGTGGCGTCGGACCCGACCGTGTCGCGCCTGATCGCGGCCCTGGCCGAGGACGCGGACAAGGCCATCAAGGCGATCGCCGGAGCCAGGCAGCAGGCCCGCGCCACGGTTTGGGGACTGGCCGGGAAGCATGCGCCCGATCATGAGGCCAGTTCGGACAGCCCGCTGGTGATTGATCTCGATGCGTCGCTGATCACCGCGCATTCGGAGAAACAGCAGGCGGCGCCGACGTTCAAACGAGGCTTCGGGTTCCACCCGCTGCTGGCGTTCGCCGACCACGGCCCCGACGGCACCGGCGAAGCCTTGGTGGTCCATCTACGCCCCGGGAACGCCGGCTCGAACACCGCCGCCGATCACATCACCGTCACCAAGGCCGCGTTAGCGCAGCTCCCCGGGAAGAATCCCCGCCCCGGCCGGAAGGTGTTGGTCCGCGCGGACGGGGCCGGCGGCACGAAGGAGTTCACCGCCTGGCTCGCGACTCATCGGGTGTCGTATTCGGTGGGGTTCACGCTCCCGCTCGACACCACAGCCCTCTACCAGCAGGTCCCCGACTGGGTCTGGGTCCCAGCCCTCAACGCCGATGGCCAGGCGCGGGAGGGAGCGGATCTGGCCGACTTCACCGGCCTGCTGAACCTCGTCGGCTGGCCTACCGGGATGCGGGTAATCGTCCGACGTGAACGGCCCCACCCCGGCGCGCAGCTCCGCTTCGATGACGTCGACGGCTACCGGTTGACCGCGTTCGCCACCAACACCACCACAGGCACCCTCCAGGACCTGGAACTCAGGCATCGTCGCCGCGCCCGCTGCGAGGACCGGATCCGGATCGCGAAAGACACCGGCCTGGCCAACCTCCCCCTGCACGGGTTCGACCAGAACCGGATCTGGTGTCAGATCGTCACACTGGCGTCCGAACTGCAGGCCTGGAGCGGGATGCTGGCCCTGGCCGGCCATGAAGCCCGACGTTGGGAACCGAAACGGCTGCGCTACCGCCTCTACACCATCCCCGCGACCCTGGCCCGCAGAGCCCGCCGCGTCGTGCTGCACCTGGCCGACCAGTCCCGCTGGGCAAGCCTGATCATCGACAGCATCGGCCGACTACGGAGCCTCCCGGCACCCGCGACCTGACCCCCGGGCCCCCACACGTCCCCCCCCCGAACCTGGAAGCTCCCGGCCTGGAAACCCGCACCGCAGACGTCACGCGGAGCCTTGTCACACCCACCTGCAAGAATCAGATCTGCCTCGACGCCACCGGCGCCGACAAGCCCCAAACGGGGCCCTCATGAAACATCGAGGCTAGGTGCTATGACGGTAGGCCGAGGTCCATCCAATGGGGTTTGACCATCCCCGCTAGCCCGGAAAGGGGTTGCTGTGGAGGAACGGCTACGACCTGAACGGCGGGTCTGCGGGGACGGGAAGTTCGCGACGGTGACCTCGCAGCACTGGGCTTGCGTCGCGCTGAGCCACCTGCGAGGCGGTGAGAACGTCGTCGTGCGCTCAATCACAACCGCTGAGGCGGTCGCGGAGTGCCCCGGGAGTCGGCATTGAACCCAGTTCGATGAGCGTCGTACGGTGTGGGCTATGTAATTTACCAGAAGACGGCGATCGCGGCGTTGGCGAGCGTTAGGCCGAAGACGCCCCAGAACGCGCCGTCGGCAACAGCGTCGCGCTTCCTGTTCATCAGGACGAGCACGAGGATCACTACGAGCACCAGCGTCTTGACGGCGATCTTCGCGTGATTGACCGAGCCGTCGCCCATCTCCGCGAGGCCGACGAGCAGGAGCCCCGTCGCCACCTGGGTGTAGGCGCCGTGCAGCATCGCCTTGTTGATCACCCGCGGGCTTGCCTTCGCCTGAACGAACGCCCCGCCGAACAGAGCGGCAAAGCCGACGAGGTGAAGCAGGACGAGCAGACTGTGCAGGAAATCCATGCCTTCACCGTATCCGATCCGCCGAGAGGCCCTCGATGCTCAGGGTCGGCTCAGGGCGAGTCCGGGTTTACGGTGCAGGGCGCCCGTGGCAGGCTGACGGTATGGGATTCATTGCCTTCATCATCGTCGGACTCGTCGCGGGCGCGCTCGCCAAGGCCATCCTCCCCGGACGCCAGGGCGGCGGCTGGCTCGCCACCTTGTTGCTTGGCGTCGTCGGCGCCTTCGTCGGCGGCTGGCTGAGCAGGGTCCTCTTCTATACCAGCCCCTCCGGCTTCATCCCCAGCGTGATCTGGGCCACCGTCGGCGCGGTCATCGTCCTCGCCATCCAAGGTTGGCTCGCCAAGCGCAAGCAGGCCTGACTCACATCATCGATTGATTCACCGTGTCGGGCGAGGGGCTCGCATCGGGAAACGCCATCTCGGCAAGGTTGAGATCCTCGCTCGACTCGGCGTGGATCTGGACCTGGGCGTAGGCCTCCGGCAGGCTCTCGACCGCCCGGCGCGGACCGGCGATCGTGAGATGCAGGCCATCGCCGACGGGGAAGACCGACGCCGCGACCGAAGTCCCCGGCCTCGCCGCCGATAGCACCCGCATGACGGCCGACGACACCGCCTCCGCGGTCTGGTCGTCGGCCGCGTCGCGCCCGCCGAGCCTGAGCGCAAGGGCGATGCCGCGCTCGCGGGCGTGCCTGAGCACCGGGATCAACCTCGGACCGAGGTGCACGAGGTCAGGGCTGATCAGGACGAGCTGTCGCAAGTACCGCTCCTCGATGTCGCAGTCCGCCCGTGTCGACGGGTCCTCGGGATCGCGAGCACCCTCCGCGATGTCCCCGAGCAGCGCGATCGCCTCGTCGAGGCCCGCATCCACCCAGCGCCGGTAGCTCGCCTGGGCAGCACGCTCCGCCTCCGCCTCCACGTCCGCGCGAAATGCGACGCGGCGCGCATCGGCCGCCTTCGCGCACAGGATCGCCACGTAGACCCGAAGCCGGGCCACGAACAGCGAGAACGCCAAGCCGACCCAGGCGGCGGCGAGGATGATGCCAGCGGCGTGCGGGGAACCGGGGACCACGGTGCTGGCGAGAGCGACGGCCAACGCCGCCCATCCCATCATGGAGAGGACAGCCACGCGCATCGGAGGGCCGTACGAGAGCAGGAGCACGAACGGACCCGTCGCCGCCAGCGCCTGCCAGCTCGACGGGTCTGCCCTGCCGAAATCCGTCGCTGCCGCTGACAAGAGAAAGACCAGCCCGGTGAGGAGGATAAGCCCCGCGTGCATGGCCGGCCCTGGAGTGCCCCGGACGATCCTGTCGCCGATCCAGGCCACCAGCATCAGAGCGATCATCGGGAGGAGGACGAGGGTGTGGTCGCCGCCGCCCGCGACGGTCAGCACCAGGCCGACGACCGTCACGCCGAGGGCCCAGAGCGATGCCGCACGGCGCGCGACGCCGAGGACGAACGCCGGCACCTGCGCAGGGTCGACCGGCTCCGCGATCTGCGCGTCGGGGTCGCGGTCCAGCGGCGCTACGAGTTCAACGACGGTACCTGCCGCCGGGGCCGACCGGACGACCGCGTCGATCCCCGCCTGTTCCGCCCTCCCGACAACGGAGTTGGCGAGCCCCCTCGTGTCGGGGAACACGCCGGAGAAGCCAACCCCTTCGTCGCTCACGACCACCCTCAGCATGTTGTCCTCGACGAAAACCGTGATGTCTGCCGCGGGCGCGCCGGAGTGCTTCGCCGCGTTCCTGATCGCCTCGTGCGTCGCCCCCACCATGGCCGCGACGACGCGCTGGTCGAGGCGCCTCTCGAGGACCGCGAGCGCGTCGTCGTCGAGTCCGCGGCGCACGACCGGGAACCCGGCCGGCTCGAAGATGCCCCGGAGGCTGTGCTCGCGCGCCGCCACGGACCGCTCGCCCCGCAACACCTTGAGTCGCTCAACGTCTCTCGCGCACTGCTGCCGCACCTGCTCCAGGTCGGAGACGCTCCGGCCGCCGTTGGCGATCGCGCCGAGCGTGTTGATCGCCGTGTCATGGAGCAGGCGGGCCTCCTCCGCCGCCTGGGAACTGGCCCGCCTGGCCACCTCCGCACGCCGAAGGGCGCGCGCCGTGGCCTCCTCGTCCGCGTCTGTGACCCGCGCCATCGCATCGACCAACGGGTAGCCGAGCCGCACGGCGATGATGATCGCGGCCTGGGTGAGTACGATCACCGCCGAGATCCGGAATCCCCAGTGCGGGAGCAGCAGCGCGACAGGCAGGCTCAGGGCCGCCGCTGCGCCGGTCACCGTCGGAATCACCCATCGTCCTCGAAAGAGGAGGCCGCAGGAAAGCGTCGCGAAGTTGATCTGCCAGCTCGCGGTGAAGCTCATCAAAGAGTCCAGGTTTCCGCTCACCAAATAGCCGCAGAATCCGAGGATCCCCATGATCAGCGGCAGGAATGACGTCGGCAAGACCCTGCGGGAATACAAGGCAAAGAGCGCGTAACCCGCCGTGGCCAAGTTCGCGACGAAAAGCGGCCAACCAGCCCACCCGAGCGTGGCGATCGCGGCGAAGGCCGTCGCGGCCTGCCAGTCGACAACCAAAGTGAGCGTCATCTGGCGCAGGCTGGTGTCCATCGATCGCACCCAGCCGACGTTCTCCGCCCAACTGGCCGTGGTCGCGGGGACGAGGAAGCGCGGAAGCCGTGGCACGGCTGCCGGATAGGCGTTCGAGGCCCCCTCCATCGCGAGAACTCTCCCTTGCCAATAAGGACTTATTCGACCCGCGACAGTACTACGTCGGCGACGCGCTTCAAAGCCCTGACCCCCGCGTGGGGGTCTTTTGTTGCGCCGTGTTGCAGGCCCGCCGAAACCACTGGCTGAATAGCCGCGGACCCGCATGTCCGGTCCGCATTTCGTAACGTGGGGGAGAGAAAGCGAGAAGGAATACATGAGTCACGCGACAAGTGACGTGACGGGGAGGCTCAAGGGGCGCAATCGCGGTCCACTGAAGTCACTCGCGATCGCGGCTGGTGCGTCGATGATCTTCGCCGGGGCGGTCGTCCCGATGGCGGCGGCGGACGAGGCCCCCGAGGAGACGACCCCGGTCGTCGTTGCCGAGGACGCCCCCGCAGCCCCTGCCGAGGAGGTATCGGAAGAGGCGCCCGAGGCGCCTACCGAGGCCGAGGAAGGCTCCGAAGGGGAAGACGGAGCATCCGAAAACGAGGCCCCTGACGCGGGGTCGACCGAAGAGGACGGAGATGCCGAGGAGGCTGAGGCCGCGGACGACGCCGGTGAAGCCGACGCCGCCGACGACGCCGAGGCCGAGGCCGCGGACGACACCGCCGCCGACGCGGACGCCGACGAGCCCGAGGCGGTCGAGGAGCCGGCAGGACCGATCGCCTTCGCGGCGTCGCCCGGGCCGAACTTCGTTGTCGACAGCTTCGCGACCGTGGGCGCGTTCGACGCGAACCCCGGCGACGGGATCTGCGCGACCGCCACCGACGAGTGCACACTGACCGCGGCGCTCCAGGAGGCCAACGCCTACGCCGAGGCCGGCGACGCGGTGAACATCACCTTCAGCGTGACAGGCAACCTGAACTACGGTGCCGGCGCGGGAACCCTGATGCACACCGACGTGGTCGGCACGCAGTGGGGCGAGATCGGTAATGGCGCAATGTGGCTGATCGACTCGCCGCGCTCCGTCACCATCGACTTCACGGGCGTGAACCAGGTCTGGCAGGACAACGACCTCAACTACGCGGGCTTCTACGTCAAGTCCGACGACGTCACCCTTACTAATCTGGAGAACATCCGCGCAGGCGCCGCGGCCGTTGCCGTGGGTGGCAGCAACGTGACGATCGACGGCGTCAACTTCATCGACAACGCCTCCCCGATCCAGGAGATCGGCGTCGCGTTCCTCGACGGCGCGTCGAACGTCACCGTGGCGAACTCCTCGCTCTGGAGCAACTGGTGGGCAAGCCTGCTCGTCGACTGGGACGCGACGGTCAGCGACATCGCCGTCGACAACGTCGAGAGCCGCGGCGTCGAGGGCTACGGCCACATCGTATTCGAGAACAACTCCACCGTGAACGGGTTCACGATCACCAACTCGACCTTCGGCAACCCCGAGGAGACGTCGGCTCAGCCGCTGTTCTACGTCAACACCCCCGGTGGCACGTTCACCGACCTCCAGTTCATCGACTCCACCTTCCAGAGCCCCGGTCAGCGCGCCTTCGAGTTCGAGGGCGGCACCTACGAGTTCAACGACACCCTGGTGAAGGGCTCGACCTTCACGGGTATCGGCCAACTCATCCAGGGCGGCATCTCGACGGTGACCTTCAACGACCTGGTAGTGACGGAGAACGACTTCAGCGACACCTGGCAGATCCTCATGGAGAACTCCGCCACGTTCAACGACTTCGAGTTCACCAAGAACAAGGTCAGGGACCATTGGGGCTACGTCATCAACCTGGGCGCCAGCACCGCCTCGAATGTCACGCTCGCGGACAACGAGATCACCGACATCCGTTGGGCCGGCGGCGGCCACACCGCCTTCTGGCTCAGCACCACCGCCAACACCAGCGGCAAGAACGTCGTCTCGGGCAATACCTTCCAGCAGGTGAAGGGCGCGGAGCCTGCGGGCCACAACTTCTGGGCGATCTGGAACCCGGGCGGCGTTGCCGATGCGAACACCGGCTGGACCATCTCCGGCAACCACATCGACGGCTACAAGGGCGGCACCAATGGCCCGATCGTCAACGCGGGCGCCGGCCAGACCATCGTGGAGAAGAACACGTTCGCAAACGTCAACAGCCCGCGTGGCGACAGCCGTGACGACGTGGAGAGCGAGTGGAACACCCACTACTTCGTGAACAACAACAACGGCGCGAACAACTTCGTCCAGACCTGGCGTCCGACCTCCGCTCAGTCCACCGGCAGCGAGATCACGGTGGCTGTCGCCCCGGTGACCCCGCCGCTCGAGTGGAACAACGCTCCGACCACCCCGGTCACGATCGACGTCTTCTGGTCGGCCGGTGACGCCGCCGAGGTGTACCTCGGCCGCTTCCCCGCCGAGCTGAGCGCGGCCGGCACCGCCAGCTTCGAGTCGGACAAGACCGACGGCTTTATCCGCGTGCAGACCATCGACGCGAACGGCAACTCGTCGCAGTACTCCGGCCACGCCGAGATCACCAAGGCGCCGGAGGCCCCGGCGGCCCCGAGGATCGAGGACGCCACCGAGACCGAGGTCAGCGGCACGGGTGAGCCCGGCGCCGTCGCCACCGTGCGTGACTCTGAGGGCAACGTCATCGGCACCGTCACCGTGGACGAGGACGGCAACTGGGTCATCGAGGGTGACGTCCCCTGCGACGAGACCTTGACCGCCACTCAGCGCATCGGCGACGGGCCCGAATCCGAGGTCTCCGAGCCGCTGACGACCGGCGCCTGCGAGGTCGAAGCCCCCGCGGCGCCGACGATCGACGAGGTCACCGAGGATGCGGTCAGCGGCACGGGTGAGCCTGGCGCCGTCGTCACCGTGCGTGACTCTGAGGGCAACGTCATCGGCACCGTCACCGTGGACGAGGACGGCAACTGGGTCATCGAGGGTGACATCCCCTGCGACGAGATCCTGATCGCCACTCAGCGCATCGGCGACGGGCCGGAGTCGGAGATCTCCGAGCCGTTCCTCACCCAGGAATGCACGGATCCGACCGATCCGACGGACCCGGATCCCACCGATCCGACGGACCCGACGGATCCGACCCCGAATCCTTCGCTGCCGGACACAGGGGCGAACGGTCCTGCTGGAGTCGTGGCGCTCGCCCTGGCTCTGCTGGCGGCAGGTGGGGGCCTGCCGTACCTGGTGCGACGCCGCAAGGCGTGAAGGGTCTGCAGGTAGTCCCTAAAGCCCAGGAATAATGGTGGGGGCGGCGATTTCTCCCAGGAGTCGCCGCCCTCACCGCTTTTCCCTTGACGCGCGGCCAGGCCGCGCGACGACCGAACACACACTGACCTCGAGGAGACAAGACCGATGAGGCGAAGCGTTCCCAGATGCCGCGTCGCGATCGTCGAGGACCACATGCTGCAACGGCTCAGAACAGAGCAGCTCATGGGCCGCACCGGCGAGTTCGACGTCGTCTCCAGCACCGAGACCCTTCCGGACTTCATGGCGTGGCTACGCACCACACCGCCGCGCCTCCGGCCTCACCTCCTCATCCTCGACCTGCTGGTCGACCGACGGCCCAGCGTCGACGTCGCCGTGGTGGAGGCGCTCCTCAAGGCGGGCCTGCGCATCGTGGTCCTCACTGGGCTGGCCTCTCCCCCGCTGGTGCGCAGGATCGTGAAGGCGGGCGTCACCGGCATCGTCGGCAAGCGGGACTCCGAGGAGGACCTCCTCACAGCGGTCCGCGCGGTGCTGCACGGGGAAGAGTGGATGACGTCCGAGCTCGCAGGGATCATCGCCGGCGACCCCAGACGCCCCCAGCTGAGCGTCCAGGAGGAGCGCGCGCTGGTGCTCTACGCCACCGGGCTGACCATCGAGCAGGTCGCCGGCTCCATGAACATCAGCCGCGAGACCGCCAAGCAGTACCTGGAGCGCGTGAAGAAGAAGTACACCGCGGCCGGCGTCACGGTGCGCAACCAGCTCGACTTCGGCCGGATCGCGTGGACCGAGGGCCTCGTCGACCCGACGCTCTAGTGGCGCGTGTCGGAGCGAGGTTGATGGATTCTGGTGTTCCAGCGGATGGCGGAGTGATCACACCAGGTGGCGGTCGGTGGCCCACTTGGTGAGCTGGTGCCGGTTGCTGAGCTGGAGCTTGCGGAGCACGCTGCTGACGTGGGTCTCCACCGTCTTGATCGAGATGAACAGCTCCTTCGCCACCTCGCGGTAAGAGTAGCCGCGCGCGATCAGCTTCAGCACCTCACGCTCACGGGCGCTCAGCTTGTCCAGGTCCTCGTCGATGCTGGAGATGTCTACGGCGCCGGAGAACGCGTCGAGCACGAACCCCGCGAGGCGGGGCGAGAACACGGCGTCACCGCCGGCAACCCGCGCCATGCCCTCGAGCAACTCCTCCGAGTTGATCGACTTCGTGACATAGCCCCGCGCGCCCGCCCGGATGACCCCGATGACGTCCTCGGCCGCGTCGGAGACCGAGAGCGCGAGGAACTTCACGCCGGGCTTCAGCGCATGGACCTGCTTGATCACCTCGGCGCCACCGCCGCCCGGAAGGTGCACGTCGAGGAGGACGACGTCGGGCTCCGTCTTCAGGACCGCCGCCACGGCGGTGTCGACATCCTCGCCCTCGCCGACGACCGTGCAGCGCTGGCCGATCTCATGGCGCACCCCGGCCCGGAACATCGCGTGATCGTCGACGATCACCACCCTCAGGTCCTCGACGCTTACGTCAACGCTCTCGTCGCTCATCAGCCGATCTCCACCCTCACCTCGGTACCGTGCCCGGGCTCGGAGCGAATCGAAGCGGTGCCGCCATGCCGCTCCATGCGGGCCTTGATCGATTCTCGCACGCCCATGCGGCCGGCCGGTACCACGTCGGGGTCGAATCCCTTCCCGCGGTCGCGCACGAACACCTCGACATGACCATCCTCGACCTCCGCGTACACGTCGATCCGCGGCGCGCCGGAGTGTTTCGCGGCGTTGGTCACGGCCTCCCCGACCGCCATGACGAGGGCCTCGACTCGGGAGTCGACGTCGGCATCGCCCACGCAGACGAGCTCGACATCCACCGCGAAGCGCCCCTCGACGTCGACGACGACCTCCCGCAGCGCCGACCTCAGCGACGCCGCTCGTGCCGTCTCCCCGTAGAGCCAGGTGCGCAGCTCCCGCTCCTGCTTGCGTGCCAGCTGCGCGACGGCGGCGGGGTCGTCGGCCTGGCGCTGGATGAGGGCGAGGGTCTGGAGCACGGAGTCGTGGAGGTGTGCGGCCATGTCGGCGCGGGCGGCCTCGCGCAGGCGAGCCGCGTCGGCCTGGCGCACCCGCGCGCGCTGCTGATACAGCCAGGGGGCGGCGACGACGGCGACACCGGCGAGCAGCACCCCCGAGGCGCCCAGCACGCCGGGCAGCTGCGAGAGGCCGATCTGCGTGGCGAGGATCCAGCTCACGCCGAGGCCGACGAGCACGAGCCCGCCGACGAGGCGGACAACGCTCATCGTGCCGCCACCGCGCGTGATCCTCTGCCACAGGCCGCGGCGGGCGTCGTCGCGCATCGCGACGTGCTCATCGACCTGCAGCCAGATCGTCACGACGCCCGCGCCGCCGATCACGGCGGGCCAGAACAACCGCGACGGCAGCGCGCCGCCGGACACGAACAGCCACAGCAGCCCGACGGCGATCACCGCGCCCGCGATCAGCACGCCGTCGTCCGGGCGGGCCGGCCGGGCGGCGGCGGGCCGCATGCCCCGCCGGCTCGCGGCCTCGAGCCCCGCCGGGAGCGCCGCGCCGGTCGCGCGCGGGACGAGCACCCAGAGCACGCCGTACGCGAGCGCGCCGGCGCCGGAGAAGAGCGCAAGGATCACGAAGGCGAGCCGGACGGTGTTGACGCTGAGACCCAGGTGCGTGGCCAGGCCCTGCGCGACTCCCGCGATCATGGCCCCGTCGTCGGCGCGCCGGAGTGGCGCGCGTGCGGGCGCGTCCGGCGCGACGGGCAGCTGGCTCATGACCCCAGCCTGACATGCCAGGGAAGCCAGGGCCAGCCGAGGGGCGACATCCCAGGGGGCGTTCAGGGCGACACCTGATGGATGGTGTTGGCACGGGCGGCCAAGATGGGTCACATGGCATCCGCAGTTGACTTGGCGTGGCTCGACCCGAGCCTGCGCGACCTGACCCGTCGCGACGCCTCGGGCCTCGGCTCCGGGCTGTGCCGCGCCATCGCCGAGCGGATCGGCGTCGACCCCGTTCTCGTGCGCGTCGCCTTCATCGTGCTCATCCTGTGCGGTGGCCTCGGCATCGGCCTCTACATCTGGGGCACGGCGCTGACTCCGAGCTCATCGGGCACCCGGCCGATCGACAACTGGGTCTCCAGCTTCGCGTCGTGGCCCGTCGCGGGACAGGTGGGTGCGGTTGTCGGCACCACCATCGCACTGATGGCCACCGTCGGCCGCGTCATGCCGCTGCCCTGGGCCGCGGGGCTGCTCGCGGTGATCGCCTGGGTGTGGCTACGCCGACGGAACCCGGGCGCCGTCCTGCCTCCCGAGGACTTCACGGAGGCGCCCGAGGACGACGAGCTCTTAGTCGCGCAGTGGCGGCGGCGCATGTCGACGGCCGCGCGGTCGACCGGGGCATCCGCTCCGCAGCTCCCCGCCGTGGACCTGTACTCCGAGCCCACGCCGGAGCCCGCCCCCAAGCCCCGCCCCGCCTGGCTCGCCGGCCTTGTGATCCTCGCCGCGTTGGTCGGCGTCGGTGCCGTCTGCGCCTGGGCAATCGGAACCACGCCGATGGTCACGCTCGCGATCACAACCGTCGTCGGCGGGGCGCTCGTCCTCGGCTACGCGTTGTTCGCCCGGCAGCGCAGGCTTCCCCGGCTGATCCTCGCGGTCGTCGCCGTGCCCCTCGCCCTGAGCGGCTGGCTCGCCACTCAGGCCGCAGCGTCGCCGCTGCCCTCCCCCGACGCCGTCACCTACTCCGTGGTCGCCAGCGAGCAGACCATCGACCTGACCGGCATCGATACGTCGAAGGTGCGCGCCGTCGAGATCAAGGCCGTCGCCTCGGACGTCGAGATCATCGTCCCGGGGGCGCTCCAGGAACTCCGGACGACAACGCGACTCGCCGACATCACCATCGATCCGACGATGGAGGACGCGAAGCCGTTCGACATCACGCTGATCATCGACGCCATCGCGTCGGACGTGCACGTGGTGGTGAGCCAACCATGAGCCGGCCGACACTGGACGTCGGCGCGATCGCGCTCGGGCTGGCCGCCGTCGGCTTCGGCCTCGTCCTCCTGTTCTCCGGCACCCTCCTCACCTCTTTCATCCAACCGATCCTCGCCGCCATCCTGATCGCGGCCGGCGGGCTCGGACTCCTCCTCAGCCGCGTTCGCCCACCGAAAGGAAAGAGAAAGTCATGAGCCTCACCCGTAGCCGCAACGGCATGATCGCCGGCGTCGCCTCCGGCATCGCCCGCTCGCTCAACGTCGACCCCACCATCGTCCGCATCGCGTTCGCCCTGCTCGCTGTCTTCGGCGGCGGCGGTGTCCTGATCTACGTCATCCTCTGGCTCGTGATCCCCCGCGAGTCCGACGGCGGCACCATCGCAGAGGAGGGCTTCAACAAGGCCCGCCAGTGGTACGACGACAAGAAGAACGGCCCCCACGGGGACTCCTTCTAGCAGAAACGAAACGACCCCGCCGCGGCGGGGTCGTTTTCGTTTCTGCGGGCATCACTCCCACTCGATGGTGCCCGGCGGCTTGCTCGTGATGTCGAGCGCCACGCGGTTGACCTCGGCGCACTCGTTGGTGATGCGGTTGGAGATCTTCTCCAGCAACTCGTAGGGCAGGCGGGCCCAATCTGCGGTCATGGCGTCGTCGGAGGTCACGGGGCGCAGCACGATCGGGTGCCCGTAGGTCCTGCCGTCGCCTTGGACGCCGACCGAGCGGACGTCGGCCAGCAGCACGACGGGGAACTGCCAGATGTCGCGCTCGAGCTTGGCGAGCGCCAGCTCCTCACGGGCGATGGCGTCGGCCTGGCGCAGCGTCACGAGGCGATCCTCTGTGACCTCGCCGACGATCCGGATGGCGAGCCCCGGGCCGGGGAACGGGTGCCGCCAGACCATCTCTTCCGGGAGTCCGAGCTGCAGGCCGACCGAGCGAACCTCGTCCTTGAACATTTGGCGCAGCGGCTCGATGAGCGTGAACTGCAGGTCGTCGGGCAGGCCGCCGACGTTGTGGTGGCTCTTGATGTTGGCCGCGCCCTCGCCGCCGCCGGACTCGACGACGTCGGGGTACAGCGTGCCTTGGACGAGGAAGTCGACGCCCCGGTCCCCGGCGAGCGCGCGGGCCTGGGCCTCGAAGGTGCGGATGAACTCGCGGCCGATGATCTTGCGCTTCTCCTCGGGGTCGCTGACGCCGGCCAGCGCCGTGAGGAAGCGTTCACGCTCGTCGGCGACGACGAGGTCGACGCCCGTGACGGCAACGAAGTCCTTCTTCACCTGCTCCGCCTCCCCCTCGCGGAGCAAGCCGTGGTCGACGAAAACGCAGGTCAGCTGCGAGCCGATCGCCTGCTGGACGAGGGCCGCGGCGACGGCGGAGTCCACGCCGCCCGAGAGGCCGCAGAGCACGCGGCGGTCGCCGACCTGTGCTCGGATCGACTCGATCGCCTCAGAGACCATGTTCTCCGGCGTCCAGTCCGGCGTCAGGTCCGCGATGTTGTAGAGGAAGTGCTCGAGCACCTGCTGGCCCCACTGGCTGTGCAGCACCTCGGGGTGCCACTGCACGCCGGCAAGGCCGCGCTCGAGGTCCTCGAAGGCGGCGACCGGGGCGCCTGCGGTGCGCGCCAGCACCTTGAAGCCCTTTGGCGCCTTGGAGACCGAGTCGCCGTGGCTCATCCACACGTTCAGCGTGTTGGGCATGCTTCCCAGCAGGCAGCCGCGATCGTTGATCGACAGCGACGTGCGGCCATACTCGCGCTGGCCCGTCCGGGCAACCGTGCCACCCAGCGCCAGCGCCATGGCCTGAAAGCCGTAGCAGATGCCCAGGACGGGGATGCCCGCCTCGAAGAGGCGCGGGTCGATCTGCGGCGCGCCGTCCTCATAGACGGACGATGGTCCGCCGGAGAGGATGATGGCGGAGGGCCGCTTGGCAAGGATCGCGTCGACGTCGAGCTTGGAGCTGACGATCTCCGAGTACACGGCGGCCTCCCGCACGCGGCGGGCGATCAGCTGCGCGTACTGGGCACCGAAGTCGACGACGAGTACCGTCTCGTGGGCAGTCATGCGCCAGAGTGTATTACCAACCGGGCGAAGGTGACACGCGCGCAGGCCCGCGGCCGGATGGCCGCAGGCCCGCGCTCCCCCGCCGTCGGGCCACTAGGGATAGAGCTCCCCGGCGAACCAGGTGCTGGCGTCGATCCACTGGCCGTTGCCTCCGCCACCCCAACCGTTGTTGACGTAGAAGGCGGTGTCGGTGACCGTCTCGGTCCACGACCACCACAGGAACGACTTGCGGACCGTCCGGCGCTGCCAGGCATAGCCCCAGGCCACCGGGTAGTGGGTCAGCCAACCGGTGCCGATCACCGCGGGCGTGCGGCGGTAGGCGATCGAGTTGGCCGCGTAGTTGGCCAGCCGGGTCTCGTGGATG
The DNA here is from genome assembly GCF_016714275.1 of Tessaracoccus sp. Classification (GTDB taxonomy): domain Bacteria; phylum Actinomycetota; class Actinomycetes; order Propionibacteriales; family Propionibacteriaceae; genus Arachnia. The sequence continues at coordinate 707,562 of NZ_JADJNP010000002.1, forward strand.
CCGAGCACGTTGTAGTGCGTGTCCGCCCGGGCGCCCGTCCTGCCGCTCAGGTAGCGCCACACGCCGCCCATGTCCCACGGCGCCGTCGCTCCCGAGCCGAAGGCGCAGAAGGTGCCGACGGCGTCGCGGATCTCGCGGATCACGTTGTTGACGCCGCCGTCCTGGTTGATGGGTGCCACCGCGTCGGCCCCGCGGCCGCCATTCTCCCGGTAGAGGCCCCATCGCCCGGACCAGTAGGCGTTGCCGAACGCCGCCTGGCGGTCGGCCCAGCCGATCAGGATCCCCCAGGCCACCGGCCCGCAGCCGACCTTGCAGCCGCGGTAGTCGAACTGGTTGTACCGGGGCTGATCCCCGGCGGTTCCCGCCCAGAAGTAGTTCCAGCTCATCGCGACACACCTCCACACAGAGTCGGGCCCAGGCCGCTCACAGTCGGCTCGACGATCGACGGCGCCCCCTCGGGGACGATGAAGTAAGCAAGGGTCTCAGACATATGTCCGTAGTGGAGCACCACCTCGAAGCTGGTGTCCTTCACCGACGTGTCGGCACGGGGCTGGAGCACCAGCCGGGGCGGCAGCGGCTGCGGGTTGAGCTCGGCAGACACGTAGTCGGCGCCCGGTCCCCGCAGCTCGTACTTGCCCTCCTGGAGCAGGTAGACGGTCCGCGTCTCGCCGGAGTGGATGCCCTCGCCGAACTTCTCGGTCAGGGCCTCGACCTCCCACGGCTCGCGCGCCCGCTCAGCGAGAGCGGCAAGATGGAGCCGGTAGCACTCGCCGTACCCCTTGCGGAGCTCGGCCCAGGAATCCCACGGCCCGTATCCCTCAAGCGGCTTCTCCCGCGAGCGCCTCACCCGCACCGGCTTCATCCGCTCGCCGTCCTCGGCCTCGCCCTCCGGCATCGTGGTGTACCCGGTCGTCAGTCGCCGCGGCAGCTCGGCCGGCAGACCCTGCAGCTTGGGCGGCATGGTGCCGATGTGCGCCAGGTACTCGCCCTGGTCGTCCTCGGCGGCGTAGCAGAGCGCATCCAGCTTGACCAGGCGAGGAACCTCCCCAACCAGGACCTCGAGCTGCCGGCTCGGCGGTGCGAGGTCAAGGCTGAAATGGGGCACCGGCACGTCGTGGGCTCCGGTCGCCACCAGGATGAAGCCGCGGTCGTACTCCTTGGCCTCGCCGTCGGGCACCGGAAGCGCCGTCAGCAGGCCCTCCAGCTCGAACTCCCAGTACGCGACCTCGTCGAGGTCCGGGCGGTAGACGGGCGTCGCCTCCTCCGCGAACCGCGGCTCGGGCTGCCGCCGGTCGAGGCGCGGATACAGGTGCTCGACGGTCATCGCGGCGACCGCGCGTGCGGCCCTCCGCCTGACCTCCGTCGGCACCTTCTCAATCGGGACTCTCATGGTCTCCTCCTTGTGCGTGGACGACCAGATGTGTCGCCCTCTGCACCCCAGGAGTCCGCGCGCGGGCCGGTGATACGTGGGACTGTCCAGAGACGCGGTCGCGCCCGGCAGGAGGCCTGCCGGGCGCGAGGAGAGGTGGAAGGGTCAGTTGTCGATGAGGCCCTCGAAGAGGACGGTGGAGAGGTAGCGCTCGCCGAAGTCCGGGAGGACGACGACGATGAGCTTGCCCGCGTTCTCCGGGCGGGCGGCGACCTCAGCGGCAGCCGACAGCGCGGCGCCGGACGAGATGCCGACGAGCAGACCCTCCTCCGTGGCGGCGCGGCGGGCGAACTCCACGGCCTGGGTGATGTTGCGCGGCACGACCTCGTCGATCACGGACTGGTCGACGATCTCGGGGATGAAGTTCGCGCCGAGGCCCTGGATCTTGTGCGGACCGGGCTGGCCGCCGCTCAGCAGCGGGGACTCCTCCGGCTCGACGGCGATGATCTGCACCTCGGGCTTGCGCTCCTTGAGCACCTGGCCGACGCCGGAGATGGTGCCGCCGGTGCCGACGCCCGCGACGACGATGTCGACGTTGCCCTCGGTGTCGTTCCAGATCTCCTCCGCGGTGGTCTTGCGGTGGATGGCGACGTTGGCCGGGTTGGCGAACTGGCGGGCGAGGACCCCGCCGCGCTCGGCCGCGATCTCGTTGGCCTTCTCGACGGCGCCACGCATGCCCTGCGGGCCGGGGGTGAGCACCAGCTCGGCGCCGTAGGCGCGCAGCAGCGCGCGCCGCTCGAGCGACATCGTCTCGGGCATCGTCAGGACGACGTTGTAGCCGCGGGCGGCGCCGACCATGGCCAGCGCGATGCCGGTGTTGCCGGAGGTGCCCTCCACGATCGTTCCGCCGGGCTGCAGCTCGCCGGAGGCCTCGGCCGCGTCGATGATGGCGGCGCCGATGCGGTCCTTGACGGAGTTGGCCGGGTTGTAGAACTCCAGCTTCGCGGCGACGGTGGCGTTGTCGCCGACGATGCGGTTCAGCTTCACGAGGGGGGTGCGGCCGATGACGGCCGTCACGTCGGGATAAATGCTCATGCCAGGCGCAACCCGCGCCCGCGCCCCCGTATTCCCGAGGGGCCGGGAAAATCCCCGCGAAATCCGCCAGGGGCGAACGCCCCCGCTATCCGGCGGCGATCCGCACGTCTCGGCGCAGGAACAGCGGGAGGCCGACGGCGAGGAAGATCACGACGCCGGCCGCGAGCCAGGCGGGCTGCCACCACGAGGCGCCCTCCATCAGCGGCGGCCCGTACAGGTAGGCGCGGAACGGCGACCACCAGCCCCAGGCCTCCTTGCCCGCGGCGAGCAGCAGCGTGTAGCCGAAGTAGCCCGCGACGGCGAGCCCGGTCGTCGCCCACACCGCCACCGACGAGCGCCCCGCCGCCGCCGACAGCAGCAGCGCGAGGGCGCCGAAGAACCAGCCGAGCAGCGTCGCGAGGGAGCAGGCCCAGGCGAGGTTGACGATGGAGACGTCGATGCCCGCCATCGCGATACCCGCCCAGGTGCCGAGGAACATCGTGACGGTGACGATCAGCACGTACAGCGCCGATGCCGCGGCAACGGTCGCGTACACGCGGGCGCGCGAGACCGGCTGGGCGAGCAGCAGCGACATCCGGCGGGCGCGCTCCTCCCCCGCGATGCCCGACGACGCCGCGACCGTCGCGACGAGGATCACCGCCGCGGGCAGCATCATGCCGAAGCTCTCCAGGTGCAGGAAGCCCGCGGGGTCGGCGATGTCTCCGCCGCCGAAGAGGTCGAGCATCGTCTGCGGGAACGTGACGGCGAAGTCGCCCATCGCCGTGCTCAGCTCCTCGTACATCAGCGGCATGGACATGCCCATCAGAAGCGCCATGATGACGACGACGGAGACGAGCAGCCCTCGCTGCGCGCGCAGCCGCAGCCCGAGCAGCGACGGCGTCCTGCTCGCGCGCGGCGGGTCGCCCGCCTCAGGGGCGGCGTGCCGGGCGGGGCTGGCACCGGTCCGCGCAGCCCGCCGAGGCGCGCGGCGGAGGGCCTCGATCCTCGCCGACAGCGACGACCCGGCCTGCGCGAGCCGCAGCTCCCGCACGCGGAATCCCAGGGCGCCGAGCGCGATCAGGGCCGCCGCCCCGCCGAGCAGCAGCGCGAGGTGCCCGCCGTCGACCCCGTTGACCAGCGGCTTCGTCCCGTTGAACCAGGTCCAAGGGATCCAGTCAGCCGCGCCCTCGCGCCACAGCGGCAGCAGGCCGGAGCCGAGCCAGCCGAGCACCATGACGGCGGCTGCCAGCCCCGCGGCGAGGCCCTTACGCCCCGTCGCGGCGCCGACGGCGAGCGCGAGCGACGCGTGGAAGACCGCGTTGGCCGTCAGGTGCGCGACCAGCGCGAACAGGCGCGCGTCGCCGACCTCGGTGCCCACCATCAGGGGAGCCACCTCGGCGACCGCCAACAGCAGCGCGCCGCCGGCGGCCAGCAGCGCGATCATGGCGGCGGCGCGGCTGAGGAGGTAGGCGACGCGGGAGACCGGCGCGGCCAAGACGAGGTGCAGCGTCCGGTCCTGCTCCTCGCCGGCGACGGCCTGGGCGCCGATCGCGATCGCGACGCCGACGAACGCGAGCGCGCCGATCGAGGCGAGCATCTCGTTGTAGGCGAGGATCGCGGGGTCGGCCCCCACCGGGACGCCCATCAGCGCGCGCACCGCCTCCGGAAGCTTGTCGTAGATGCTGAGGTCCAGGTCGCTGTAGACGGCGAGGCCCAGGGCCAGCATGCCCGCGACGACCGCAGCCGTGATCAGCAGCCCCCTCCACCCCGTCGCCAGGCCGCGCCTGAGGACGGCGGCGTTCACGACTCGTCCTTGTAGTAGGTGAGGAAGATGTCCTCGAGCTCGGCCTCCTGGGTGTGGATGTCGCGCAGCCGCACCTTGGCGGTCACCGCGGCGAGCAGTTGCGCCATGTCGCCGTCGAAGTTCAGCTCGACGCGGTCGGCGTGGATGTCGAGGTCCCTGATCCCCCGCACGGCGGCCAGGTCCGCGGGCGCGAGCACCCCGTCGACGTCGATCTCGACGCGCCGCATCTTCTTCCTGCGCAGCGCGGCGACCTCCTCGACAGCGATCAGGTGGCCGTGCCGGATGATGCCCACGCGGTCGGCGACCCGCTCGACCTCGGACAGCGTGTGGCTGGAGAGGAAGACGGAGCGGCCGTCGTCGACCACCTCCCGCATCATCGCCCAGAACTCGTGCTGCACGAGCGGGTCGAGGCCTGCGTTCGGCTCGTCGAGGATGAGCAGCTCCGGCTTGTGCATGAACACCGAGATCAGCCCGATCTTCTGGCGGTTGCCTGTGGACAGCTCGCCCACGCGCTTGTCGAGGGTCGCCCCCAGGCGCTCGGCAAGCTGCAGCGCGTAGCCCCAGTCGACGCCTCCGCGCAGCCCCGCGAAGAACCTGAGCGTCTCCTGCCCCGTCATCGACGGCCAGAGCGCGAGGTCCGGCGGCAGGTAGCCCAGTCGCCGCCGGTGCGCGACCTCGCGCGGGGCCGCGCCGAGCACCGTCGCCGACCCCGCCGTCGGGTTCAACTCGCCCATCAGCACGCGGATCGTGGTCGACTTGCCCGCACCGTTGGGGCCGAGGAAGCCGAAGATCTCGCCCGGGCGGACGTCGAGGTCGAGGTCGACGAGCGCAGGGAACGAGCCGTAGTGCTTGGTCAGGCCGGCGGTCTGGATGGGGTTCATTTCTCTTCCTCCTGGAGGTGAGCGAGCGCTGCGGCGTACTGGTCGAGGACGGCGGGGGTGACGAGGCCCGAGAACACTTCCATCTGGAGGCGCACGTAGTCGCCGAACCCGGGCTGGGCGGCGAGGTCGACGGCGCGGATGTCGACGCCGAGGAGGCGCCGCATGTGCCGGTACATGACCAGCGAGCCGAGCGCGTAGATGGTCATCATGGCGGCGCGGCGCCGCTCGTTCGGCGTGCGCGTGAACAGCCCGAGCTCCACGCCGTCGGCCATGTACTCGGCGGCGTCGGCGGCGAGCGCGTCGACGAGGTCGTTGATGTGCCGGCTGTCGTCGGCAAGGCGCATGGCGAGGTACCCCATGATGTGCGTGTCGCCGCTCTGCCGCACCGCCGCGAGGACGTCGACCGAGGGACCGCCCTGGATGGCCTCTTCCTTGAGCTGCTTGATCGTGGCCGCGACGTGCTCGTCGCACGCGACGAGGAGATCCGCCATGGAGCCGAAGTGGTGCCGAATGAGGCCGGCCGATAGTCCGGCGCGGTCGGCGACGCCACGGGCGGTCAGCGCCCTCGCCCCCTCCTCCGCGACGATCTCGACCGCCGTGTCCCGCAGCCTCGCCTTCGCCGTCCTGTCATCCACAGCCATGATACGAGCGTATCACTTGCTATACGTCTGTATAGGCTCCGTTTCCACCTGGTCGTTCGGATACCGCGCGGCGTTGGCCCGCCTGCCCGGCCGCGGGGGCGTGGTGGAACGGCGGATCGTCAAGTTGGCAGAAAGCGACACTTGCTGCGGCAGATCGGCATTCTCGAGAAGTCCGACACAGAGTTCAGCCGCGATCTCCCCCTGACGACGCGGCGACTGGGCGACCGTCGTCAAGTCCATGGATTCGGCCATCGGGTGGTCATCAACGCCGATCAGCGACATGTCCTCGGGCACGCTCAGACCCGCCCTACGCAGAGTACGCAAGGCCCCGAAAGCCACCTCATCCGAGAAGGCGAAGACCGCAGTCGGAGTGTGAGGGAGCGCCAACAACGCGCTCATCCCCATGGAGCCTCCGTCTATGCCCCACCGGACAGCAACCACGAAGTCCTCGTTGACTGCAACTCCCGCCTCCGCGAGCGCCGCACGGAACCCCTGCTCACGGCTGACGTCAGACGAATAGTGGAAGCCCTCCGGATCAACGCACGTGATCATGCCGATCTCACGATGCCCGAGCGCGAGCAGGTGATCCACCGCCTGGCGGCCGACGCTCTCGTCGACGACACCCACCGAAGGCCGATCCGGCGTGACGATGCCGACCACCACTGCATGCACGTCCATCGAATCGAGCCGCTCCCACTCGTAGCCGCTCAACGGAAACGCGATCACGATGATCGCGTCGACCTTGCGTCGAGCCGGGAGATCCTCGAAGAACCTCGCCCGCGCAGCGCTGTCCGCCACGGGATAGAGCACCACGTCGATCCCATGGGCCGCGAGCACCCGGGTCGCCCCGGCGATCACGCTGGCGTAGAACCACTCGTCGATGGTCGGGGTTACGAAGCCCACCCGGCCGGTGCGTCCACCGCTCAGCTTCGAAGCCTCGGGGCTCACGACGTAGCCCAGTTCTTCGGTGATCCGGCGAATCCGGGCACGGGTCTGCGCCGAGACCCCTGGGTTTCCCGACAGCGCGCGCGAGACCGTGCTGAGCGCGACGCCCGCAGCGGAGGCGACGTCCGCCATATGCACCGGCTTGCGCTCATCCGACGACATAGCCGACGCGCGCGGGCTCACCGGTCCAGCCACTACGACTCCCCTCCCCCTGCATCTGACGTCAGGGCTCTCTCATCTCACAGAGAGCCTAGCGGTTTGACACCATTGCGCAACAGACTTAGCATTATCCGCAAGCGTTTGCGTATATGCGCCGCGACACAGGGCACGACGCCGTGTGACATTCCAAGGAAGGAAACTCTGTGAAGTCCTCACCACGTATCCGGCTCGCACTCCGAGGAGCCGCCGCCACCCTCGCCCTTGCGCTCGGCCTCTCCGGCTGCTCCGGGGGCAGCGCGCCCGCCGAGACGAACAGCACCTTCACCGTGTGGTGGTTCGACACTCCGGACAGCGCGATGGGCATCGCCTCCGCACACGCACTCGAAGAGTTCAAGAAGGCGCACCCCGACATCGACGTCGTCTTCGAACAGAAGAGCTTCGAGCAGATGCAGCAGACCGGCACCATGGTGCTGAACTCCGACACCGCACCCGACGTGATGGAGTTCACGAAGGGATCGGCCACCGCGGGATTGGCCGCGAAGTCCGGGCTGCTCGTCGATCTGACCGAGGTTGCCGAGAAGCGCGGCTGGAACGACCTCATGCCGCCGAGCGTCTCGGCGGTGGGCCACTACGACGAGCGCGGCGTGCTGGGCCTCGGATCGCTCTTCGGCATCCCGAACTACGGCGAGTTCGTCAGCGTGTACTACAACAAAGACCTCTTCGACCAGCACGGCGTGCAGGTGCCCACCACAATGTCGGAGTTCGAAAGCGCCATGGATGCCTTCGTCGCCGCCGACGTCACTCCGCTCTCGGTTGCCGGCGCAGAGTACGGCGCCAACCACCTCTGGTACCAGCTCGCACTGACGAAGGCAGATCGCACCTGGGTGAACAACTTCCAGCTCTTCGAGGGCGACGTCGACTTCCACGATGAGGCCTGGACCTTCGCCGCGCAGACGATGCTCGACTGGCAGGAGAAGGGCTACTTCAGCACGGACGCCACCGGCCTGAAGGCCACGGACATGCTCAGCGAGTTCACCACGGGCCAGAACCCGATGATGGTCTCGGGAACCTGGTTCGACGGCCAGCTCGCAGCGGCGACCGACCTGAACTGGAGCAAGTTCTCCTTCCCCGGTGCCGACTACATCTCCGGAAGCGGCGGCAACATCTGGGTCATCCCCGAGAAGTCGACACAGAAGGAACTCGCCGAAGAGTTCATTGACTTCACGTTGCAGCCGTCCTCGCAGCTGATTCTCGCTAACGCGGGAGCGGTGGCGGTCGCGGCGGATCCCGCCCAGGTGACCGACCCGCACGCGCAGGAGTCCGCGGTCATGTTCTCCGGGATCGCCGAGTCCGACGGCCTCGCCTACTACGCGGACTGGCCGGCGCCCGGCTTCTACGACTTCCAGGTGAAGAGCCTGCAGAGCCTCCTGACCGGAACCATGTCGGTCGCGCAGTTCAACGACGCGATCGCCAAGTTCTACCAGGATTACGCGGCCCAGATCCGTTGATTCGCGGGGTGGGCGCGCGTGGCCGCGCGTCCACCCGTCGAAAGGAGAATCAATGACGACACCGACCACGCAAACCGCCCGCACCGGGCGACGACGCCTCGACTTCGGCTACCTGCCCTACCTCGTCCCCGGGCTGCTCGGGTACCTGGTGATCATCGCGATCCCGTTCTTCACGAACCTCGGCCTCAGCTTCACCAGTTGGGCAGGCATCGGCGATCCACGCCCCATCGGGCTTGACAACTACGCGCGGCTCATCGGCGACGAGACATTCTGGGTCTCGCTGTTCAACAGCTTCGCGATGATCATCGCGATGGCGGTCATCCCGACGCTGATCACCCTCGTGCTCGCCGCCGCCCTCTACGACTACGTGGGAACCGCCTTCGGCCCCAAGCTGGCGAGCTTCTTCCGCGCAGGCTTCTACATCCCCCAGATCATCCCCATCACGGTCGTCGGCATCCTCTGGGGATGGATGCTGATGCCCACCGGCGGCGTGGTGAACAGCTTCCTGAAGTCGATCGGATTGGGGAACCTCACCTACAACTGGCTCGGCTCTCCGACGACGGCGCTGCCGTCCGTGATGGTGGTGCTCATCTGGTTTCAGATCGGCTATTGCCTTGTGATGTTCATGGCGGGCCTCGCTCGCACCGATCCGTCCCTCACTGAGGCAGCCTCGTTGGACGGCGCGACCTGGCGACAGCGGTTCTTCCATGTGATCATCCCGCAGCTCAAGCCCGAGATCTACGTCGTGCTCCTTACCACCACGATCACGGCGCTCAAGGTCTTCGCTCCCATCTACGTCTTGACGAAGGGAGGCCCGGGGACGGCCACCACCGTGCCGTCCTATCTCGCCTGGCAGGCCTTCTTCTCACGCAACGACGTCGGATATGGCGCAACCGTTTCCACTGTCATGACGGTCATCATCATCGTGCTCGCGCTCTTCTTCCAGCGCGCGCAGTCTCGCGGACAGGAGGACTAGGTCATGTCAACCGCACAACTATCCGGCCCCGTCGCCACCCATCATCGGCACCCCCGCCCGGTGCGCTGGATCGTCCTCACGCTGCTGGCGCTGCTCCTGCTCGGCACCCTCCTCCCGTTGGGCTTGGCGTTCCTCAACGCCTTCAAGACGCCCGCCGACTACGCGGCGAGCGGCCCGGTCGCGTGGCCAACGAGCTTCACGCTTGACAGCATCGTCTCCTTCTGGCGGAGCGTCGACTTCGGCACGAAGCTCTGGAACAGCATCGTGATCAGCACCTGTGTCGCCCTCCTGGGCGTCGCCCTCTCCGTTCTGAGCGCCTACGCGATCGGCATCGGCAGGATCAGGGGCAGCGGCATCCTGCTCGCGCTGTTCATCGTGGGGTTGACGCTCCCTCAGGAGGCGCTGGTCTATCCCCTGTACGCGCTCTCCAAGCAGGTCGGGCTCTACGACTCGAAGATAGCGATCGTCATTCTGTTCGCGGTGCTCCAGAGCGCGTTCGGCACCTACTTCATCTCCTCGGTACTCACGGCCTTCCCCCGGGAGATCCTGGAGGCGGCGAGGATGGACGGCGCCGGACGACTTCGCATCCTCGTGTCGGTCGTGCTTCCGATGCTGCGTCCCACCCTGATGGTGCTCGCAACGTTCTTCTTCATCTGGACCTGGAACGAGTTCTTCCTTCCCCTCGTCCTGCTCGTGTCGGAGGCGAACCAGACGGTCACGCTCGCGTTGGGCACGCTCCAAGGCGAGATGACGAGCGACCCGACCACGACGGCGGGGGCCTCCCTCCTCGGCACCCTCCCGACCCTCATCTTCTTCCTCATCTTCCAGCGCACCTTGACAAAGGGCATCACCGTGGGAGCAGTCAAGTGAAAGAAACCGAAACCGGCCTCGCCGAGGCCGCTGCCCCCTGGTGGCGCTCTGCCGTCGTGTACCAGATCTATCCTCGTAGCTTCAAGGACTCCGACGGTGACGGCGTGGGCGATCTGCGCGGGATCATCGACAAGGTCGACTACATCGCCTCGCTGGGGATCGACGTCGTGTGGCTGAACCCCATCTACCGTTCACCGCAGGATGACAACGGGTACGACATCAGCGACTACCGGGACATCGACCCGCTGTTCGGCACCCTTGCGGATCTCGACGAACTGGTCGAGGCCCTGCACGAGCGCGGGATCCGCCTCATCATGGACCTCGTCGTCAATCACACCTCGGACGAGCACCCCTGGTTCCTCGAGTCTCGCTCGAGCGCCGACAATCCGAAGCGAGACTGGTACATCTGGCGCGCGCCTGCCGAAGACGCCCGGCCGGAGACCGGAGGACACGAACCCAACAACTGGGGCTCTTTCTTCTCGGAGTCCACGTGGGAGTTCGACGAGGCGACGGATGAGTATTACTTCCACCTCTTCTCCCGCAAGCAGCCCGACCTCAACTGGGAGAATCCCGCGGTCCGCGAGGCCATCTACGAGATGATGAACTGGTGGCTCGATCGCGGGATCGACGGGTTCCGCATGGACGTCATCAACTTCATCTCGAAGGACCAAGGCTTCCCGGACGGCCCCGTCGTCGTCCCGCCCTGGGGCGACGGGAGCGCCTTCTACACGGCAGGACCGCGTAACCACGAGTTCCTCAGGGAGATGCACGAGCGGGTGTTCGCGGGACGCGAGCGCCTCCTCACCGTGGGCGAGATGCTGGGCGCGACCGTCGAGCAAGCCGTCCTCTTCACGGATCAGGAGCGCCGCGAGCTCGACATGGTGTTCCATTTCGAACACGTCATGCTCGATCAGGGAGACAGCAAGTGGGATGTGCGGCCGCTACGACTCGACGCGCTCAAGGACACCATTGATCGCTGGCAGGCCGGGCTGGCCGAGCGCGGCTGGAACAGCCTGTACTGGAACAATCACGACCAACCACGCGCCGTGTCGCGATTCGGTGACGAGCAGTACCGAGTGGCATCGGCCAAGCTCCTCGCCGCCGTGCTGCATCTGCAGCGAGGTACGCCATACCTCTACCAGGGCGAAGAGATCGGGATGCTGAACGCGCACTTCTCATCGATCGACGAGATGCGAGACATCGAGTCGCTCAGCCACTACCGAGCCGCGATGGCTGCAGGGGCGGACGAGACTGACGTGATGGCCGCACTGAACGCGATCAGCCGAGACAATGCACGCACCCCCATGCAGTGGGCTGAGGGAAGCACGGCCGGGTTCACCACCGGCACTCCGTGGATGCGCGTGAACGCCGGCGTCAAGGAGGTGAACGTTGCCCAGGCACTGGAAGATCCGGACTCGATCCTTCAGTTCTATCGCACGCTCATCCGGCTACGACACGACGATCCCGTTGTCGCGCACGGCGACTTCACCATGGAACTGCGCGACCACGAGCAGCTCATCGCGTTCCGTCGCCGGTACAGGGGCACGGAACTGGTTCTGGTCGGAAACATGAGCCGCGCTGTCGTGACGATTCCCGATGAGTCGCTGGTGGTCGGCGAGTTGATCCTCCGTAACGTTGACGTCCCTGGTGACGCCCTCGAGCCGTGGGAAGTGCGGGTCTACCGAACGGCGCCGGCGTGACCGGCACGCTGGGCTGGGGCATCCTCGGCACAGGACTCATCGCGGGTATCTTCACCGAGGACCTGCGGAGGGCGGGCCTACGGGTGACGGCGGTCGGTTCCCGAACGGAGTCGTCAGCCCGGGCCTTCGCCCACGCCCATGACGTGCCCCATGCACACGGCGACTACGCCGGACTTGTGACCGATCCATCAGTAGACATCGTGTACGTCGCGACCCCCAACTCCCTTCACCTGGAGCACGCCCTGCTCGCGATCGGGGCCGGCAAACACGTCCTCGTCGAGAAGCCGTTCGCCCTCAATGCGGCCCAGGCCCGCGAAATCGCAACAGCCGCAACCACCGCGGGGGTCAGCGCGATGGAAGCCATGTGGACGCGGTTCCTTCCCCACATGGGACGCGTCCGGGAACTCGCCCGCGGAGGAGCGTTGGGAGACGTGCGCGCGGTTCTTGCCGACCACGGCCAGTTCTTGTCCACCGATCCCGCCCACAGGGTCAACACGGCGGCGCTCGGTGGCGGCGCACTGCTCGACCTGGGGGTCTATCCCCTCGCCTTCGCGATCGACCTGCTTGGGGCTCCCGAGCGCACTCTCGCGCACGCCCACCTGACTGGGACGGGAGTCGACGGACAGACGGCGGTACTAACCGTCCATGCCGGTGGCCGCCAGGGCGTCTCCTACTCCGGGCTCGCCACGCCGAGCGCGGTTCGGGCGAGCGTCATCGGCACGGAGGCGCGGATCGAGATCGACCCTTGGTGGTACAACGCGACCTCATTCAGCGTCGTTGCACCCGACGGCAGCGTGCGGGAGCGCTTCTCGATGGAGGTAGCGGGACGAGGAATGCAGTATGAGGCAATCGAATTCGAGCGCATCATCCGCGCGGAGCTACCGGAAAGCCCGCTGATGCCGCTCGGCGAGACGATCGAACTCGCGGTCACCATGGACGAGATCCGCTCCCAGATCGGGGTGGTCTTCCCCGGCGACTGAGGAGCCGAGCCGTCTCAGGACTCGCCGCCCTCCCAGCGCCAAAGCTTGGGGGGGCGGCCGCCTGTGGCGGGCGCGAGGCCGGCCTCGACGAGGCCCGGGGTCTTCGCCAAGTCGCGGTTGAGGTTGGCGCGGTGCACCTCGCGACCGCTGAGCTGCGCGGTGATCGCCACCGCGTCCGCGGCAGAGAACTGCGGGCCGGTCAGGGCGCGGGTGAAGGTCAGGTCGCGCCAGAGCATGCCCGCGAGGATCCCCCGCGCCTCGGCGACGATGTGATCGTGGTCGAAGGACAGGTGCGGGGCGGCATCAAGCGGGGACCACGTCGCGGGCGACGCCTCGCTCGCGACGGGGAAGGCGGCCCACATGGCGATGGACAGCGACGGCCCGCGCGGGTCGCGAGCGGGCTCGTCGAACGTGCGCAGCTGCCCCATCACCGTCGGCGCCTCCGGGAGCCCCAGCTTTGCCAGGGCACGGCCCGCGGCGTGCTCCAGGCGCTCGCCGCTCAGCACGACGACCCCCGGGAGCGCGAGGTCGCCCTCGAACGGCGGCGCCGTGCGCGCGTGGCTCGCGAAAAGCACCCGACGGAGCCCCCTGTCGTACGCCACCGCGACGACGTCGACCGACACGACGCTGAAGATGCCCTCTGTCATGACGGGCACCCTACAGTTCACTGGTTTCGGTCGGCGCTTCGCACGGGACCGACTCCGCCAGCATCGCCCGCGAGGCGACGATCTGAGCGCTGCGGGCCGTGGGCCGTCAGGATGACGGGGGCGCCGACGGCGTCGGCGATCAGCCCGAGGACCTCACCCTCACCCTCGGGCAGCGGCTCCAGGTCCGGACGGGCATCGAACGCCCGCGCGGTCAGCGCCTCAAGCGCGTCGAGCTCGCGCTGGCCAGGGAGCACCAGGGGATCGCGATCGCCGGACCAGGACCGTGCTACATGAAGCGTCGCCCGTCCCGCATCGCCCGTCACGGGCCATTTTGCCGATCCGGGGAGGAGATCAAGATGGGAGACGCCGACGCCGTCGACGCGGCCGGCGACCTTCGACGCGTATCGAAGCGCGGGCAGGTCCAGGTGCCCCACACGCCAACTGCCCTGGTAGAGGCCCGGGCCGTTGTCCGGCTCGGGTAGCTCCAAGGCCGGGTCCTCGGTCGGCATCGGCCCGGCGCCGTGCCGGGTCGCGTACGGCCTGGTCAGGCCGAGGACGTACGGATCGCGGCCCGCGGCCTCCAGCTCCGCGACGAGGTGGCGCGGGGTCACCGTCGCCCACGTGGTGTGCGGGTGAAACCCGTGCCACTCGTCGAGCAAGACGCCCTGCGACCCCTCGAAGATCACCGTCCCCGCATCCAGCGCCGCACCCAGGGCGCGGTCCGCGTCGTCGAGGATCTCGATCTCGCGCGTGACCGCCATCAGCCGATCGGCGAGGTCGTCGATGGCTGGGAGGTCCTGGTGGTTCGGCTCATTGGTTTCGACACGGGCCCGGCGCTTCGCGCGGGGGCCCGGCTCAACCAGCGGGTGAGCGAGTCCCGAAGATTCCGCTGGGTGAGCGAGCCCCGAAGATTCCGCTGGTTGAGCCGGACCACGAGGCGCCAGCCGAGTGTCCGTGTCGAAACCAATCGACCCAGCCATATCAACCAGCCCGAGAAGCGGCTCGGCGAACGCCGCGAGGGCGTCCAGCGCCGCGATGGTGGCTTTGCGGTCGCGCAGGTCGCCGACCCGGAGCGCGGGCACCGCAGGCGCGTCGGCGGGGCACGGGAAGTTGCCGACGACGTCGCCACGGCGGGCACGCGACCGGACGGCCAGGTCGTAGGCCACGGTCTCGCCGATGCCCAGCCCGGTCGAGCCGTGGCGTGCCGCGCCGCGGAGGATCTCGCGCGCCCGGTTCATCGCCGCGTGGATGGGCGTGGTGACCAGGCAGGCGGGGTCCGCCGCGACCAGGCCCAACGGGTCGTGGACGCCGAGCGCGGCCAGCTCGTCGGCCTCGGTGTCGAGCAGCAGCGGGTTGACCAGCATCGGCGCGCGCAGGATGGTGCGCACGTCGAGCAGCGAGGCGGAGCCGAACTGCCGGAACGTGTGGTGCCGCGGCCCGTGCCGGACGTTGTGCGCGGCCTGCGCGCCGCCCGACCACCGCACCACGGCGACGGTGTCGTCGAGCGCGGAGGCCAGGTAGTCGACCGTCGCGCCCTTCGACTCGTCGCCGTAGCCGAGGCCGACCACGACGATCGCTTGTCTTCCTCGCCCGAGTGTCCTCATCCCTCGCTCCTCATCGGTTTCACGTGTTCCCATCGCCTCTCTCCGGCACAAGCCTCTCTATACGGCGGGCCAGCCCCATATCGGGCCTGGGTTGCCGCATAGAGAGATTTGTGCACGAGCGGCGCTACAGGTCGGCGGGGAGGACGCCGCCGGTGGCGAGCCCGGACCCGGCGCCGAGGGTCGCGAGCGCCTTGCCGACGGCGCGGCCGCCGGCCGAGCCGAGGTTGTGCAGGTCCTGGAGGCCCTCGTCGAGGGTGATCGACTCCTCCATGATCCCGACGGTGACCGCGATCAGGTCGCAGACCGCGGCGGGATCCTCCAGCTTCAGGAACCGCTCCCCCACGATGCCGCGCCAGTGCTGTTCCAGCCAGGGCTCGTCGTAGTACGAGGTGAGGTTCGGCACCACGAAGTAGACGTGGAACTTCTCCTCCAGGAGCCGGTAGACCTCACGGATGGTGAGGTCGCCCTGCACTTTGTCGCCGACGAACCGGCGGATCGAGGCCGCGCTCAGCATGTCCTTGTTCGCCTCGTCGCCGACGATGAAGCAGTACCCCTTGCGGCCGCGCCTGGCCAGGCTGTCGAGCTCGGCGCGGGTGGCGAGGAACCACGAGGCGAGCGCGTAGCCCTCCTTGCGGTCGCCGCCTCCACCGCCCTCCAGGTAGATGTCGCGCAGCTGCTCGTCGATGCGGATGTCGCTCTCGAACTGGCCGATCTGCAGCGGCACCGCGTCGAACACGTCGTCGCCGATGGCGCCGACCAGGATCTGCGGGTCCTGGGCGTAGCCGCCGCGGGTCAGCAGCCCGAGCAGGTCCGGCAGCCGCTTCTGCAGGGTCTGCGGCACGTTCAGCATCGAGCCTGTGACGTCGAAGAGGACGGCGATCGGCGTGCTTGCCGGGTGCTCGTCGCTGTCCCTCGCCTCGCGGACGGTCGCGCCGAAGGGATCGAGGCTCGGCGCGGGCTTGCGCTGGTTGCGCGCCACGCCGCGCATGACCGAGGTGTAGCCGAAGTCGTCGATGCCGGCCTTGCGGCGGGCGCTCGCGGCGTTGGTGTAGGCGGTGGTGTTCCAGTATCCGTTTCCCATGATGGGCTCCTTTGAAGGATGATTGGTCAGAGGGTGAAGGGCCGGAAGCGGCGCGGGCCGTAGAGCGCGCGGAGCAACAGGTCGTATTCGTAGAGGCGCTGCCTGGGGCTGAGCCCATCGGACGACGCGGCGAAGCGGCGCTGGCGGTCCTCGTCGGGCGCGAGCATGTCGTCGAACAGCTGCGTGATGGCCGGAGCGTCGGGCGCGGCCCCCTCGCCCCAGTGCGTGACGACGACGCCGTGCTCCACGGGATGGATCAGCACCGAGTCGAGGCCGAGCGCGCCGTTGGTCACATCGACGGCGTCGAAGACCATCAGCAGGCGGCGGGCCATCCAGGCCCAGTCGCGCCCGTCGAGCCCGCCGGGGTAGGCGGCCCGCACCTCGCGGAGCGAACGGAGCCCCTCCGGCAGCCGGTAGGCCGCCCACCGGCGCCCCGCGGCCTCGCCCCAGTCGACGATCCGCGGGCCAAAGCCCCACATGTGCACGTCGGACAGGTGCTGCTCCGCCCGGAACAGCGGCCTCACGCCGTTGTCGACGCTCCTGCTGATCGCGATGAAGAGGTCGTCCTCGTCGGTGGCGTAGGTGCTGAGCCGAGGCGCCTGCCGGAGGCGCTTCCGGATCGGGTAGGCGCGGTCGCGCCCGACGACGTGCGGCTCGCCGCCGTCGACCTTGGCGTCGACCCAGCGGTCGTAGAGGGCGGTGAGCACGGCCATGGCCCGCTGCGCCTCGGCGGGGTCGACGCCGTTCGCCGCGGCCCGGTCCGGGTGCACGAGCGCCACAAGCGTCCGGTACCTCCGCCGTGCCCTCCGCGCGGCGTCGCCATCGGCGGGGGCGCCGTCGAACAGGTCCTCCGGCGCGGTCGCGCCGAGGATGGTCTCGATCGCTGTGGCTGCCTCGTTCATGACTTTTACTCTATATGAGTATTTAGGGTGAGGTCAAGTCGTCGCGTGGATGAACTCCAGCCGATGGTCGTGGAAAACCAGCTTCTGCTCGGCTAGTGGGCTTGAGCGCCGCCCGGAAGGCAAACCAAGGTGGAGGTGGGGAGATGGTTCGTCGAAGCGTAAGAGAAACCATGCACCGAAGCAGGCGCGGGAACGAGCACAGAGGTCTTGGCGGCAGCGAGACGGACCATCTCCCCACCTCCACCGTCCGCCCTGAAGCCAGGACCGTCCACACGGGTTGGGGGCAAGTCCTCGAACAAGGCGCCAGTCATTGGTTTCGACACGAGTCGCGGTCAACTTCGTCGACGCACCTCGGCTCAACCAGCGGTCGTGCGGTCCGGCTCAACCAGCGGTATTTCCGACTCAACCAGCGGCGGGACTCAACCAGCGGTCAGCGGCGGTTAGCGCTGCTCTCGGGCGATCTGCTCGTGGTGGCGGACGACCTCGCGGACGATGAACGTCACGAACTTCTCGGCCAGCTCCGGGTCGAGGTCGGCGTCGAGGGCGAGGGCTCGCAGGCGGGCGACCTGGCGCGCCTCGCGGTCGTGGTCCGCGGCGGGGAGGCCTGCTCGGGCCTTGAGCTCGCCCACGCGCTGCGTGACCTTGAACCGCTCCGCGAGAAGGTGGATCAGCGCCGAGTCCATGTTGTCGATACTGCCGCGCAGGCGCGCGAGCTCGGCCCACGCCTCCTGCTGCAGGGTCGGGTCCGCGGCTGCCATGGCGCGCTCCTTGGGGCTCGGGGTCGGGTCGGGTCGATTCAGCTCGGGGTGAGGGTCGGGTCGGTCCGATTCAGCTCGGGGTGAGGATCGGGGTCGGTCCGCTTCGACTCAGTGGACGATCAGGTCGATCCGCTGGAACGACTTGATGTCCGTGTAGCCGGTCAGCGCCATGGCCTTGCGGAGGCCACCGGCCAGGTTCATCGTGCCGTCGGGCACGCGCGAGGGGCCGAGCACGACCTCCTCGAGGGTGCCGACCTGCTCGAAGAACGAGCGCTCGCCGCGGGGAAGGAGCTGGTGCCACGCCTCGCTGCCCCAGTGCCAGCCGCGGCCGGGAGCCTCGGTGGCGCGGGCCAGCGGCGAGCCGACCATGACGGCGTCCGCGCCGCACGCGATGGCCTTCGCCATGTCGCCGGAGCGGCCGACGGCGCCGTCGGCGATGATGTGGACGTAACGGCCGCCGCTCTCTTCGAGGTAGTCGCGGCGGGCCTCCGCGACGTCGGCCACAGCGGACGCCATCGGCACCTCGATGCCCAGCACCGACGCGGTCGTGTGCGTCGCGCCCCCACCGAAGCCGACGAGCACGCCCGCGGCGCCCGCGCGCATCAGGTGCTGTGCGGCGCGGTAGGTGGCGACGCCGCCGACGAGCACGGGGATGTCGAAGCGGTAGATGAACTCCTTGAGGTTCAGCGTGTCCTCGCCGCCGACGTGCTCGGCCGACACCGTCGTGCCGCGGATGACGAAGAAGTCCATGCCGGCCTTCTCGATCACGTCGGCGAACTCCTGCGTGCGCGACGGCGACAGCGCGCCCGCGACGGGGACGCCCGCGGCGCGCACCTCGGCGAGCCGGTCGCGGATCAGCTCGGCCTTGACCGGCTCGGAGTAGATCTCCTGCAGCCGCGTGGTCGCCGTGACCCGGTCGCAGTCCTGCGTCAGGAGCTCGTACTTCGACTGCGGGTCCTCGTAGCGGGTCCACAGGCCCTCGAGGTTCAGCACGCCGAGGCCACCCAACTGGCCCATGCGGATGGCCGTCGCCGGCGACATCACCGAGTCCATCGGGGCGGCGACGATCGGCACGTCGAACGTCACCGCGTCGATCCGCCAGCTGAGGTCCACCTCGCTCTCGCCACGCGTGCGGCGCGTGGGGGCGATGGCCACGTCGTCGAAGCTGTAGGCCTGGCTGGCGCGCTTGCTGCGTCCGAGCTCGTACATGCGGATTCTCCTGAGGGGTGGGTGTTAGCGCGACCAGTAGTTCGGGGATTCGGCGGTCAGCTGGACGTCGTGCGGGTGCGACTCGCGCAGGCCCGCGGCGGTGATGCGGACGAAGCGGCCGCGCTCCTGCAGGTCCGGGACGGTGCGCGCGCCCAAGTAGAACATGGACTGATGGAGGCCCCCCATCAGCTGGTGAACGACGGAGGCGGCCGGGCCGCGGTAGAGCACCTGGCCCTCGATGCCCTCGGTGGTGATCTCGTCGTCGCTCAGGTCTCCCTGGAAGTAGCGGTCCTTGGAGTAGGAGCGTCGATCCCCTCGCGAGGTCATGGCGCCCAGCGAGGCCATGCCGCGGTACCGCTTGTACTGCTTGCCGTTGAAGAACACCGTCTCGCCGGGCGACTCCTCGCAGCCGGCCATCAAGGACCCCACCATGACGCTGTTGGCGCCCGCCACCAGCGCCTTCGCGATGTCGCCGGAGTACTGCAGGCCGCCGTCGGCGATCACGGGCACCCCGGCGGGACGACAGGCGAGCGCCGCCTCGTAGACGGCGGTCACCTGGGGCACGCCGACCCCCGCCACGACGCGGGTGGTGCAGATGGAGCCGGGCCCGACGCCCACCTTCACGGCGTCGGCGCCGGCGTCGACGAGCGCCTGCGCGCCCGCGCGGGTAGCGATGTTGCCCCCGATGATCTGCACATGCCGCGTGGCGGGATCGTTCTTGAGCCGACTCACCATCTCCAGCATGAGCTTCGCGTGGCCGTTGGCGGTGTCCACCACGAGGGCGTCGACGCCGGCGTCCACCAGGGCGGTGACCCGCTCCCAGGCATCCCCGAAGAACCCCACGGCCGCGGCCACCAGGAGGCGCCCGTCGGCGTCCTTGGAGGCGAGCGGGAACTGCTCGGACTTCACGAAATCCTTGACGGTGATGAGGCCCGTGAGCCTGCCGTCGCCGTCGACCAGCGGCAGACGCTCGCGCTTGTGCTGGCGGAGAAGTGTGGTCGCATCCTCGCGCGAGATGGTCTCCGGCGCGGTGATCAGCGGCACGGGCGTCATCACGTCACGCACCAGGGTGGTGGCCCATTC
Source organism: Tessaracoccus sp. (assembly GCF_016714275.1). Lineage (GTDB taxonomy): Bacteria > Actinomycetota > Actinomycetes > Propionibacteriales > Propionibacteriaceae > Arachnia. The sequence continues at coordinate 727,753 of NZ_JADJNP010000002.1, forward strand.
GGCCACGGGCGTGAAGCGGAGGTCGCGGTTGGTGCAGATGCCAAGCAGCCGGCGGTCGCCGTCGACGACAGGCAGGCCCGAGACCCGGTACTGGCCGCAGATCTCGTCGAGCTGCTCCAGCGTGGCGTCCGCTCCGATGGTGACGGGGTTGGTGATCCGCCCCGTCTGAGTGCGCTTGACGAGGTCCACCTGGTAGGCCTGGTCCTCGATGGACAGGTTGCGGTGCAGCACGCCGAGGCCACCCTCCCGGGCCATCGCGATGGCCATCCGGGACTCGGTGACCGTATCCATCGCCGCGCTGATCAACGGGAGCTTCAGGCTCAAACCCCGAGTGACCTGCGTGGTGGTGTCCACCTCCGAGGGAATGACATCGGTCTCGCCCGGCAGCAGCAGCACGTCGTCGTAGGTGAGGCCGAGGGCGGCGAACGGGGCGGGGACTCCGGATCCGGTCAGCTCGTCTTGCACAGGGGCACCTCTCGCTCGGGTTCTGGCGTGCGGGCACGAGTCTATCCCGGCCCGCCGACAGCGCCGAACGCCCGAAGTGCCGTCCGAGATATCCGCGCCCGCCGCCACACCGGGCGGAGCCTGTGGGCTACGTTGGACCAAGCCACTCCCGACTCCAAGGACGCATTCATGGAGCAGTACTCGCCGATCCTCCCCGTGCTCGCCGACGACGAACTGAGTCCCCGCGCGGCGGCCGTGTTCGCCGACATCCGCGAGACGCGCGGAACCGACTTCGTGAACAACTTCTGGCGCGTGCTCGCCCACGATCCTGAGAACCTGGAGCGCACCTGGGCGGAGCTGAAGGCGATCATGGGGCCGGGCACCTCGCTCGACCCGCTGACCAAGGAGCTGATCTACGTGGCGGTGTCGACGGTGAACGGGTGCACCTACTGCGTCCGCTCGCACACCGCCGCGGCGCGCGCAAAAGGCGCGACGGACGAGCAGATCGCCGAGCTGCACGGCATCGTCGGCGCCGCGAACAAGACCAACCGCATGGCCGTCGGCCTGCAGGTTCCCGTCGACGAGTGCTTCTGCTGAGGAGGGGCCATGGATCTCGGACTGAACGGCCGGAAGGCCATCGTCACCGGGGGGTCGAAGGGCCTCGGCCTCGCCATCGCGAAGGAGTTGGTCGCGGAGGGCGCCACCGTGCGCATCTGCGCGCGCGACGCCGACGAGGTGGCCGCCGCCGTGGCCGGATTGGGTGAGCGGGCCGATGGCCGCGCCGTCGATGTGCGCGACGCCGCCCAGCTGGCGGCCTTCGTCGAGTGGGCCGCCGAATCGATGGGCGGCGTCGACGTGCTGGTCAACAACGCGGGCGGCGCTCACCCCGGCACGTTCCAGACGCTTGACGAGGAGGCGCTGGTCGCCGACTTCAACATCAAGGTGCTGAGCTGGTTCCGCGCCGTGAAGCTGGCCCTCCCCTGGCTGAGGCGAAGCGACGCCCCGCGCGTCATCAACATCGGCTCGGTGTACGCCCGCATGCCCGACTTCCGATTCTTCTCCACCACCGTCAACCGCGCGGCGGGGCAGAACGTCACCAAGGCCCTCGCGCAGGAGCTCGCCACCGACGGCGTGCTGGTCAACTCGGTGAACATCGGGTGCGTGAAGACCCCGCAGTGGGCGAACATCCACGCCAAGCGGGCGCCGGAGAAGACCGCCGAGCAGTTCTTCGCCGACATGGCCGAGGCCGACATCCCGCTCGGCCGGTTCGGCGAGGCCCACGAGGTCTCCGGCGTCGTGGCGTTCCTGGCCGGCTCCCGGTCGAGCTACATCACCGGGGCGAGCATCGACGTCGCCGGCGGCATGGGCCGCTACTCCTGAACTCCCATGCACACGCCCGACTCCCCGACACAAATCTCTCTATACGTCGAGCCAGGCCGTATATGGCCCTGGCCTCCCGTATAGAGAGAACTGTGCACACCACCCCATAATTCACGATCGAATCGACACCACTCATGACTGCATTTGACATCCAGAGGTCCACCGGGCGCACCGCCGAGGAGCGCGCAGCGGTCCTCGCCGATCTCGGCTTCGGGGCCCAGTTCAGCGACCACATGACGCTGATCGACTGGACCGCGGCCGACGGCTGGCACGACCACCGCGTCGTGCCGTACGGCCCGTTCGAACTCGACCCGGCGTCGGCCGTCCTGCACTACGCGCAGGAGGCCTTCGAGGGATTGAAGGCGTACGCGCGCGCGGACGGCTCCGTCTGGCGGTTCCGTGCCGAGGTCAACGCCGAGCGGTTCCGCCGCTCGTGTCGTCGGCTCGGGCTGCCGGAACTGCCCGTTGACGACTTCCTGGCCAGCATCGACGAGCTGGTCCGGATCGACCGCGACTGGGTGCCCACCGGCGAGGAGCAGAGCCTGTACCTGCGCCCGTTCGCGTTCGCGCGGAGCCCCTTCCTGGCCGTCAAGCCGTCGACGTCGGTGACCTACGCGGTGATCGCCAGCCCGTCCGGCTCCTACTTCGGCGGCTCGGGCATCACGCCCGTCGACATCTGGTTCACCACCGAGTTCTCGCGCGCCGCCCCGGGCGGCACCGGCTTCGCGAAGTGCGGCGGCAACTACGCGGCGTCGATGCTCGCGCAGGCCGAGGCGGAGGCGAACGGCTGCAGCCAGGTGGGCTTCGTCGACGCCGTCGAGCACCGCTACGTCGAGGAACTGGGCGGCATGAACCTCTTCGCGGTCACCACCGCCGGCGAGCTGATCACGCCCGAGCTGACCGACACCATCCTCGAGGGTGTGACCCGCTCCGCGATCCTGCAGCTCGCCCGCGATGCCGGCCTCTCCGTCGTCGAGCGGCGCATCGCCCTGGACGAGCTGCTCGCGGGCATCGACGACGGCACCGTCACCGAGGTGTTCGCCTGCGGCACCGCCGCGGTGATCACTCCCGTGGCCTCGCTGAAGAACACGGGTGGCCGCCACGTCGTCGGCTCCGGAGACCCGGGCCCCGTCACCCTCGACCTGCGCACGGCGCTGACCGAGATCCAGTACGGCCTTCGCCCCGACCCCCACGGCTGGACCCATCGGATCGTCTGAAAACCGCTGGTTGAGCCGGGTCTCCGCGCGAAGCGCCGGGCCCGCGTCGAAACCAATGGGCCGGACGAACCGGATGAGCCCTGCTGGTCGTCAACGCACGGCAACGGACCCGGGGTCGACCCGAGCGAGCCCTGGGCAGCGGTCGAAGTCGCTGTCCACGGTGACAATCTCGTCAAACCCCTGCTCGAGCGCCGTCGCCGCATGCACCGCGTCGCGTCCGCGCATTCCGCTCCGTTCGACGAGCTCGATCGCCGCCTGCAGCACCTCCCCGTCGAACGGGTGCAGCACGCACGAGGCCGCGACGAGCCGGGACTGGGCGACCGCGTCCGCGGCATCGCCCCGGCGCAACCGATGGAAGAGCACCTCCTGCACCATCTCGACGCTCGCGTGCAGGACGACCTCGCCGCGCGCTGCCCGCTCCAGCAGGTTCAGGCAGGCGACGCGATGGGGTGACTCCCCGCCCAGCGCGAAGATGGGCACGTTGGCGTCGATGAAGACGCGGCTCACCGGCCGACCCCGGCGACATCGTCCTCGTAAGCGTCCTTGATCGCCTCCCAGTCGTCTTCTGGACGCTCCCGCGGAGCCTTGCACAGCTCGACGAGCGACGTCAGCGCCACCGCACGGGAAACGGCCTCGCTGGGATAGGCGATGTCGATCGCACCGCGGATGACCGCGGACACGCTGCGCCCGGAGCGCTTCGCCTCCGAGTCAACCCGTGCGAATCGCTCCTGATCCAGCAGCAACTGGAGCCTTCTCTCCATCACACTCATACACATACACTAGCATGTGTATGTACCGCTATCGGCCGGTCACACGGCGGCGGGTCGGGCGGCTTGACGGGTTACCCGCGGGCGCGGCGAACCACGGAGACGACGACCGCAATCAGCAGGATCAGCGTCGTGACCACGCTCGCCATCCAGCCGGGGACGGCGATGGAGGCGAAGAACACGTGGGTCGGGTGGTCGAACACGTCGTGGTCCGCGTGGGCGCCACCGTGGGTCAGCACGACGAAGAGCTCGCCGATGTGCCCCACCAGCCACGCGGCGAAGAACACCGTGGTCACCCACGTGAGCACGGGCACGGCCTTGCCCTGGCTGAGACGGCGCACGTCGCGCAGCAGGAGCACAGCGAGGACGCAGGTCGCGATCCCCAGCAGGTGGAAGACGAGGTGCCCCCAGCTTGCTTCCATAGGCAGGAAGATCAGCGGCAGTGCGATCGTGACGAGGAGCAGGGCGATCAGCCCGACGATGCGGGGCGCCCCCAAGGCCGGCGGCTGGGTCGCCGTCGGGGATGCTGTGGAGATCGAGCTCATGTCAGGTCCTCTCTCGTGACTTCGATCCGAGGCTAGGCGTGAGCCCGGCCGGCGAACATCGGTGAGATCGCCTATTTCCTTGAGGCCTCTCGAGGACGACGATGGGCACATGACAGGCATCGTGCTCGGGCCTGCGACGCTCGGGATCATGGCGCTGGCCGGCGCGGCGATCCTCGTGCTCGCGGTCTGGTCGACGGCGAACCGCGTGGTGCGGGTGGCCACCGCCGTGCTCGGGATCGGCGTGTTCGCCTACCCGTTCCTCCTGGGCCTCGCCATGGCTGGCCGCGGCGGAGAGGCGCTGCAACTCCTCGCCACGACGGGCCACCTCCTCCCGCTGGCGACCGCAAGTCTCCTGCCTATCCTCGCCACCGGCGCGGTCACCGGAAAGCCGAGGACGGGCTGGATCGTGGCGCTCGCGGCTCTCGTCCTTGTGAGCACCGCGGCGAGCGCCGCGGGCCAGTTCGGCGCCGGGGAATCGCCGCTGCTCCTCAGCATCGGGTCGTTCACATGGCTGGCATCGTTCGGGCTTCCGATGGCCGCGACCTGGCCGGCGGTGCGAGGCACCAGCGGCGACGTGCGCCGTCGGACGATCGTGTGCGGGCTGGCGGCCGTCGTGCCCGTGGTCATCATCTCGTTCTGTCTGACCCTCGGCGAGGCCCAGGAGGTCGTCGGGCACGGCGACGCGGCCGTGACCGCGCTCATGCTCGGCTTCTCCGCCAGCACGCTCAGCACCGCGGCGCTCGCCCGCGGAGCCGCCTCCTCCCGCGAGACGTGGGCGCGGCGCGCCCCAGTGATCGTCGGCCTGCTCGCTGCAACGCTCGCGGCCGCGACGGTGATCGTCGCCCTCGGCGTCGGCCTCGCGATCACGGCGGCGGGCGGCGGCGCACCCGTCGCCGTCGTCGCCGGCGTGCTGGTGACGGCGAGCGTCGGCATCCCGGCCGCGCGACTGCATTCGTGGGTCGCGCTGCAGGTGGATCCTCCGCCGGTGGTCGCATCCGAGCTGACGGCGCGGACTGAGGCCGCGATCGCCGCCGAGCGCCAGCGCCTCAGCCGTGACCTGCACGACGGGCTCCAGGGACGCCTGCTCGGGATCACGCTCAACCTGCAGCTCTCGGGCGCGCAGCTCGCCGACCCCGCGGCCCGTCTCCTCGTGGACGACACGGTCAGCGCGCTGCGCGACGCCGTGGACGAGGTGCGCTCCCTGAGCGAGGGCAGGGTTCCCGGCATCCTCGCCGAGGGCGGACTCGGCCCCGCCGTGGCGCACCTCGTGCGCCCGCTGTCTCGGGTCACCTCGCTCAGCCTTCCGACACGACGGTTCGCCGCGGATGTCGAGGCGACGGCGTACTTCGTGGTGAGCGAGGCGCTCGCCAACGCCGTCAAGCACGCCCGTGCGGACAACATCGGCGTCACCGTGAGGGATGCCGGGGACACCGTGCTCGTCGCCGTCGTCGACGACGGCGTGGGCGGAGCCGACCCTCGGGCCGGCTCGGGCCTGAGAGGCATTGCTGAGCGCGTGTCTGCGTCCGGCGGGCTGCTCGTCGTCGGCGACGCCGCCCCGCACGGCACCGTTGTGGAGGCCAGGCTGCCATGCGGGTCGTGATCGCCGAGGACCAGGTCCTGCTTCGCGACGGCGTCGTGCGCCTACTGCAGGGAGCCGGCCACACCGTCGTCGCGCAGGTCGGCGACGCGCGGGCGCTCATCGAGGCGGTGAACCTGCACCGCCCGGACCTGGTGATCGCGGACATTCGCATGCCTCCCTTCTACGCAGACGAGGGGTCGGCCGCCGTCCTCCTGCTCCGCGAGAGCTGGCCCGGGCTGCCCGTCGTGATGCTGACGCAAGTCATCGATCCGAGGCTGATCAGTGCCGTCATGAACGGCGAGGTCGCCGCGTTCGGCTACCTCTTGAAGGACCGCGTGCTGGACACGGCCGTCTTCCTCGACCAGCTCGCCGTCGTCGCCGACGGCGGAACCGCGATCGACCCGGTCGTCATCGACGACTACCTCCGCCGCAGCGCGGGACGGCTCGCCGACCTCACCGCCCGCGAGGTCGAGGTGCTGCGCCTTGTCGCCCAGGGCCGCAGCAACGCAGGCATCGCATCGGCGCTGGTGATCTCCCGGCGCACGGTCGACGCGCACCTGCGCTCGATCTTCGCCAAGCTCGACCTCGCGTCGGACCCCGACGACAACCTGCGCGTCCTCGCCGCCCTCGACTGGCTCGGATCACGTTCCGCTATGTGATCGAGGCGTCGTAGATGGCCTGGATCGACGCGGCCAGCGTGGCGTCGAACTCCTCTTCGGTCATCGTCTCCGTGAGGCCCTCGGTCAGCGCGCGAGAGAAGCTCGCGATGAGCCCGTGGTTGCGGGCGAGGATCTCGACGGCGTCGGCGCGGGAGTAGCCCCCGGAGAGGGCGACCACCCTGAGCACGTTCGGATGCTCGATGACCGGCCGGTAGAAGTCGTCTTCTGTCGGCGGCGTCAGCTTGAACATGATCGGCACCTCGAAGGTCTCCTCGTGCAGCCTGCGGAGGATCTCCTCGAGCAGTATCCGCTCGCACTCGTGCTTGTCGGGCGAGTGGATGTCGATCTCGGGCTCAAGGATCGGCACCAGCCCTGTCGCCGCGATGCGGTGGCCGATGTCGAACTGCTGCGCGACGATCGCCGTGATCCCCGCCGGACCCGCACCCTGGATGAGGGAGCGCATCTTCGTACCGAACATCCGCGCGGCCTTCGCGCGGGCGAGCAGGCCGTCGAGGTCGTCGATCGGCTTCATGAGCCGGACGCCGTCGGCCTCCTCGCGGAGCCCCTTGTCGACCTTCAGGATCGGAAGAATGGTCTTGCGCTCCCACAGGAAGTCGCCGGCGGGCATGCCGTCGAAGGTGCGGTCCATCGTCTGTTCGAAGAGAATCGCGCCCAGGATGTGCTTCCCGGAGAACGAGGGGCTCGTGACGATCCGTTCGCGCATCGCGTGCACGAGGGCGAACATCTCGTCGTCCCCGGAATAACGGTCCTCCGCGATCCCGTACCGCTTGAGCGCGCCGGGGGTGCTGCCGCCGCTTTGGTCAAGGGCCGCGATGAAGCCGTGCCCGGTGCCCATCCGCTCGAATTGTGCGCTGTCCATGGTCCCTCCTGACGGTGTCGGCGCCGCCTCGTCACGGCACCTGGAGTGACACTCAATTCTACCCGCGCCAGGTCCGCTCCCCTGAAACACGACTCGCGTCTCAGGGCGGCTGACGGTCGTCGAGGCTGATTCCGTCAGGGGCGGAGGTCGAGTGAGAATGGCCCCTGGATCAACGCCATGAACAGAAGACGGCGCCCCGGGTGAAACCCGGGGCGCCGCCGTTTGCCGACCAGAGATCAGTCGTCGGACTCGCGCTTGTCCACCACCAGGGTCTCGGTGGTGAGCAGCAGCGAGGCGATCGACGCGGCGTTGGCGAGCGCGGAACGCGTCACCTTCACCGGGTCGATGACGCCGTGCTCGACGAGGTTCTGGTACTCGCCGATCTTGGCGTTGTAACCGTGGCCGACCTCAAGCTCCGCGACCTTCGTCGTGATGACGTAGCCGGCCTCGCCGCCGTTCTCGGCGATCCAGCGCAGCGGCTCGACCAGCGCCTTGGCGACGACCTTCACGCCCGCCGCTTCGTCACCGTCGAGGCCGAGGTTGCCCTCGAGCACCTTGCCCGCGTGGATGAGAGCGGAGCCGCCGCCGGCGACGATGCCCTCCTCGATGGCGGCACGGGTCGCCGAGACGGCGTCCTCGATGCGGTGCTTCTTCTCCTTCAGCTCCACCTCGGTGGCGGCGCCGACCTTGATCACGCACACGCCGCCGGCGAGCTTCGCGACCCGCTCCTGGAGCTTCTCGCGATCCCAGTCGGAGTCGGTGCGCTCGATCTCGGCGCGCAGCTGCGCGACGCGGCCGGCGACCTCCTCGTGCTCACCAGCACCGTCGACGATGGTGGTGTTGTCCTTGGTGACGACGACGCGACGCGCGCGGCCGAGCACCTCGAGGCCCACCTGGTCGAGCTTGAGGCCGACCTCGGGCGCGACGACCATGCCGCCGGTGAGGATCGCGATGTCCTCGAGCATCGCCTTGCGGCGATCGCCGAAGGCCGGGGCCTTGACCGCGACGGAGGTGAAGGTGCCGCGGATCTTGTTGACCACGAGCGTCGACAGCGCCTCGCCGTCGACGTCCTCGGCCACGATGAACAGCGTGCCCTTGGCCGCGATGACCTTCTCCAGCAGCGGGAGCAGATCGTTCATCGAGGAGATCTTGCCGCTGTTGATGAGGATGTACGGATCCTCGAGCACGGCCTCCATGCGGTCGGCGTCGGTCACGAAGTACGGGGAGAGGTAGCCCTTGTCGAACTGCATGCCCTCGGTGAACTCGAGCTCGGTGCCGAAGGTGTTGGACTCGTCGACGGTGATGACGCCGTCCTTGCCGACCTTGTCGAACGCGTCGGCGATCAGGGCGCCGATCTGCTCGTCGCGCGAGGAGATCGTGGCGACCGAAGCCATGTCGTCGGTGGTGTCGACGGGGCGGGCGTTCTCGCGCAGCTGGTCGACGACAGCCTCAACGGCCTTGTCGATGCCGCGCTTGAGGCCGATCGGGTTGGCACCCGCGGCGACCGCGCGCAGGCCGGCATGCACCATGGCCTGGGCCAGCACGGTGGCGGTGGTGGTGCCGTCGCCGGCGACGTCGTTGGTCTTTGTCGCGACCTCCTTGGCCAGCTGAGCGCCGAGGTCCTCGTACGGATCGTCGAGCTCGACCTCCTTGGCTACGGTCACGCCGTCGTTGGTGATCGTCGGGGCGCCCCACTTCTTGTCGAGGACGACGTAGCGGCCCTTGGGGCCGAGCGTCACCTTGACGGTGTTGGCGAGCGTGTCGACGCCGCGCTCAAGCGCGCGGCGGGCGTCCTCGTCGAAAGCGAGAATCTTTGCCATGGAACGAGTGCCCCTTACTTGGTGACGACGGCGAGGATGTCGCGCGCGTTCAGGAGCAGGTACTCCTGGCCGTCGTACTTGACCTCGGTGCCGCCGTACTTCGAGAAGATGACGACGTCACCCTCGGCGACGTCGAGCGGGACGCGGTTGCCCTTGTCGTCGATGCGGCCGGGGCCGGTGGCGACGACCTCGCCCTCCTGCGGCTTCTCCTTGGCGGTGTCGGGGATGACGAGGCCGGAGGCGGTGGTCTGAACGGCCTCGAGGGGCTTGATGAGGATGCGGTCCTCGAGCGGCTTGATCGTGGTTGCCACGTCAAACACCTTTCTCTTCGCGTTCCGGGAGACCCCGGATGAGTTGTCCTATCGTGTGGCCGGGCGTCGTCGCGGGTGCCGCCTGGTCGTTAGCACCCGGGCATGCCGAGTGCTAAAGGACAAACTAGCGTGGAGTTAGCACTCATTCAAGCCGAGTGCCAATCGAGGTGTCCGTCCCTCAGTTGGTCGCGACCTCCTCGATGACCCCTTCGGGCAGCGGCAGGCCGTCGTGATCCACGCCTTCGTGGTCGATGCCGTTCGGCAACGGCTCGTCCTCGACGTCGACGTACGGCGGCGGGACCTCCTCGACCTTCAGCGTCGATGCGAAGTCCGGGACCTCGAGCTGCAGCGCGCGGTCCGTACGGCGGTACCCCGTCGAAGGCGGGCGCTTCGGGAACTTCAGCGGCGGGCGATCGACGTGCGTGTAAGGGATGGAGCTCAGCAGGTGGTGGATCATGTTGACCCGCGCCTTGCGCTTGTCCTCCGACTCGACCACGTTCCAGCGCGCCCCGCTGATGTCCGTGTGCACGAACATCTCGTCCTTTGCCCGCGAGTACTCCTCCCAGCGGGTGATGGACTCGAGATCCGTCGTCGATAGCTTCCAGCGGCGCATCGGATCGGTGAGGCGCGACTTGAACCGCTTCGTCTGCTCCTTGTCCGAGACGGAGAACCAGTACTTCAGCAGGATGATGCCGTCCTCCATGAGCATGCGCTCGAAGATGGGGCACTGGCGGAGGAAGCGACGGTGCTCCTCGGCGGTGCAGTACCCCATGACGCGCTCGACGCCGCCGCGGTTGTACCAGGACCGGTCGAACAGGCGGATCTCACCGGCGGCGGGAAGGTGCTCGACGTAGCGCTGGAAGTACCATTGCGTGCGGTCTCGCTCGGTGGGCGCCGGGAGCGCGACGACGCGCGCGACGCGAGGGTTGAGATACTCGGTGATCCGCTTGATCGCGCCGCCCTTGCCCGCGGCGTCGCGGCCCTCGAAGACGACGACGATGCGAGCTCCGGTTGCCTTGACCCACTCCTGCATCTCGACCAACTCCGCCTGGAGGGCTAGCAGCTCAGCCTCGTAGAGTTCCTTGTTCATCCGCGGGTTCTTCTTCGCCATGGCACAGTGTTGCACCGCGTCGGCCGCGCGCGGGGTCCGCCCACAAAATTACTTCGTCACTTTCTGGGATGGCTGAGCCTCGATCTCCCGGAGCCGCGTAGTAGGCGCAGACCGGTGGATCGAGGCTCAGGCTGGGTCCAGGCGGAGGCGGTCACCGGGGCGGAGCTGGGCCGCGCGGTCGGCGGAGTCGTCGGTGAGGACGCCGACGACGGGGTAGCCGCCGGTCGGCGGATGATCGGCCAGGAAGAGCACGGGTTGACCCGACGGCGGGAGTTGGATCGCGCCGCGGACCGCGCCCTCGCTAGGCAGTTCGCCCCCGCGTCGCGCCAGCGGGCTCCCGACGAGCCGCGCGCCTACTCGGTCGACGGCGTCACCGACCGTCCACGCCGACCCGGCGAGGCCCTCCACCCAGTCGCCACGCGGGCCGGGCAGGTAGCGGAGCACCACGAGGTCGGGCCACGGCGCCTGCGGCACGTGGTCGATGGCAGGCGCCCACCCGGGCGCGCCGCGCCCGACGCGGACCGCGTCGCCTGTGCGCAACGGTTCCGGGCCGAGCCCGCCGAGGGTGTCGCGCGAGCGGGATCCGAGGACCGGTGCAACATCCACTCCGCCCCGCAGGGAGAGATAGGTGCGCAGACCAGCGGTCGGTGTCCCGAGCGTCAGCGTCTCGCCGTCGCCGATGGTGAACACCGTCGCGTGCGACACCGCGCGCGAGGCGCGCGGGACCGAACTCAGCGCACCTCCACCGCGCTCCCCCGACGCAGGGGCCACGCGGGTGGGGCAGGGTGCGCCCGTCAGCACCGCGGTCATCGTGCCGGCAGCCGTGAACGCCACCTGACCCATCGTGATCTCCAACGCGGCTTCTCCGCGCTCGTTGCCGACCATGCGCTGCCCCAACTCGTAGGCGCCGCGGTCGGCGGCCCCGCTCGCGGAGACCCCGATGGCGCCCAGCCCTGGACGGCCGCGGTCCTGGACCAGCACGGGCAGCAGCGACCGCTCCACGACGAGGTGCCGGCGGCGATCTGACGGAAAAGCGCGGAGAGATGAGGATTCCGGCCCTCCAGGAGCCCGAACGTCTGTCTGGCCGCACCTCTCCGTCAGATCTGCGGCCGCCCTGCGCTCGACGGCCACGAATCGCACCGTGTCCCCCGGAGCGATCAGCGAGGGAGGGGTGGCGCCGGGGTCGAACAGCGCGGCGTCGGTGCTGCCGATCAGCCGCCAGCCGCCCGGGGACGACGTCGGGTACACGCCGCTGAACTCGTCGGCGAGCGCCACCGCGCCCGCGGGGACACGGGTCCGAGGTGACGCCAATCGCGGCACGCGCAGCCTTGCGTCGCCGCCGACGAGGTAGACGAAGCCGGGTGCGAACCCGCCGAAGGCCGCCAGCCACGGGGTCCCGGTGTGGGCGGCGACCACCTCGTCGATGTCGAGCCCGGTCAGCCGCGCGACCTCTTTCAGGTCCTCGCCGTCATACGCCACCGGCACCTCGACCTCGCGACCCGCCCGGCCCGACGGCGCGAGGTGCGAGGCCATGGCCGCTCCGACGCGCTCCTCGATGCCCGCCACCGACGGTGCGATCACCAGCAGCGTGCGCGCGGCGGGGACCACGTCGGTCACTCCGCGGAACCCCCGCAGGCGCGCATGCGCGGCGAGCACGTCGTCGAGCGTCTCGAATTCCAGCAGCGCCGCGTGCGGGCCGCAGGGTAAGACCCTCACGGCGCAAGAGAGCGGGACGACCCGGCCGGCGCGAACGCGGCGACCTCGACACCCTCCTCAACAAGCGCCGTCCGCACCGCCGCCGCGAGCGAGACCGCGCCGGCGGTGTCGCCGTGCAGGCACACCGACTCGATGTCGAGAGGGACGAGCGACCCGTCCACGGCGACGACGACGCCCTGGGTGGCCAGGACGACGACGCGGCGCGCGACCTCCAGGGGATCGGTGAGGAGAGCACCGGGTTGGGACCGTGGGACGAGCCCGCCGTCGGGCAGGTAGCCGCGGTCCGCGAAACCCTCTGTGACCGCGCGCAGCCCGGCCTCGGCGGCGCGGCGCAACAGCGCGGATCTCGGCGCGCCGAGGACTGCGATCGACGGGTCGAAGGACCGCACCGCGTCCACCACGGCCGCAGCCTGGCCCTCGTGCCCGACGACGGCGTGGTACAGCGCGCCGTGCGGCTTCACGTAGCTCACGCGAGTGCCGAACGCGCGACAGATCCCGTCCAGCGCCCCCATCTGGTAGACGACATCAGCAGCCAGCTCCGCGGGCGACGCGTCGACGAACCGGCGCCCGAAGCCCGCGAGGTCGCGGTAGCTGACCTGTGCGCCGACGGCGACGCCGTTGATGGCCGCCAGCCGACACGTCTCGGTGAGCGTCAGCGGGTCGCCGGCATGGAATCCGCAGGCGACGTTGGCGCTGGTCACCAGACTCAGCATCCCCGCATCGTCGCCCAGCCTCCAGCGGCCGAACGACTCCCCGACGTCGGCGTTGAGGTCGATTCGCATGGGTCGAGCTTAGGCCGAAAATCCCGGCTGATACGCTCCTTTCGAGCCGCCCGACAGCGGCTCTCGAGGCACCGGGGTTCGGATCCCGGCTCGAGCAGGGGAAACGTGGTGAGATTCCACGCTGTGCCGCAACTGTGATGCGTCCGAGAGGCGCTAAGTCAGACCGCCTGCTGTCTCGGTCATCCTCGAGCAAGGAGCCTGGGCGTATGGCCCCCATCTTTGATCTTCTCGCGGCGCACCCCCTGCTGCTTTTCGGCCTCCTCCTGTTCGTCGGCTCCGCGCTCGGCCACGTCCGGGTCGCTGGGGCCTCCCTCGGCCCGGCCGCCGTCCTGTTCGTCGCCCTGGGCCTCACCGCCTGGGGGCAGTCCTACGGCGCCGAGCTGCTCATCCCCGAAGTGCTCGGGAGCTTCGGCCTCGTGCTCTTCACCTTCATGATCGGCATCATCTCCGGGCCCAACTTCTTCGGCTCGCTGAAGCGGGGCTGGCCCGTGATGCTGAGCACGCTGGGCGTCCTCGTCATCGCCGCTGTCGTCGCGGGGCTCGGCGGCAGGGCGCTCGGCCTCGAGGCGCCCGTGACCGCCGGCACGTTCGCGGGCGCACTCACCAACACCCCCGGCCTTGCCGCCGCGAGCCAGGCTGCCGGCAGCGCCGATCTCCCCGCCGTCGGCTACTCCATCAGCTACCTGTGGGGCGTCGTCGGAATGATGCTGGCCGCGGCGTGGGCGCTGCGCCACCGCCAAACCGACGGCGCAGCCGCCGCCCCCGTGTTGGAGCAGACCACCATCCGCGTGGAGACGCGAGAGGCGCTCACCATCGACGATGTCCTCGCCACCTATCCCGCGACGGTCAGCATCACCCGCCTCAAGCACAAGGCCGCCCGGGCCACGGTTCCCGCGCCCACCGAGCCCATCCTGGTGGGCGACCTGATGAGCGTCGTCGGGCCCGCCGACGCGCTCGCCCAGCTGACCAACGACCTCGGCCATACGTCGTCTGTCGACATCATCGGCGACCGCACCTCGCTGGACTCCAACCGCGTGACGCTGTCGGCGTCGAAGCTGGCCGGGCATGCCGTCGCGGAGCTGGACCTCTGGAACCGCTTCGGGGCTCAGGTGTCCCGGGTCCGCCGCGGCGACGTGGACATGATCCCGGACCCCGACTTCCAACTGCAGATGGGCGACCGTCTGCGCGTCGTCGGCCCGCGCGACAAGATGCGCGCGATCCGGATCTTCCTCGGCGACTCCGAGCGCGGCTTCTCCGACATCAACCCGGTCGGCCTCGCGCTCGGGCTGCTCGTCGGGATCGGGATCGGGACCATCCCGCTCCCTCTCCCGATGGGCCACTTCACGCTCGGCTCCGCGGCAGGAACCCTCATCGTCGGACTGGTCTTCGGGCGACTCGGCCGCATCGGCCCCATGCCGGTGTCCATGTCGACGGCGGCAGCGCACTCCCTTTCCGGGCTCGGCATGCTCACCTTCCTCGCCTACGCGGGCACCCGCGCCGGAACGCAGTTCGCGGGCGCCATCTCGTCCAACATCGGTTGGAAGGTCGCGGTGCTCGGATTCGTCGTCACCGTCGTCGCCGCCGTCGGGCTGCTTGCCACCGCGCGCCTCTTCCACCGCACCGACTGGGTGCAGCTCGCCGGGCAACTGGGCGGCGCGCAGACCCAGCCCGCCGTGATGGCCTTCGCCAACACGCGCACCAACTTCGACACTCGCGTTGCCCTCGGCTACGCGCTCGTCTACCCCGTGGCCATGGTGGGAAAGATCCTGCTTTCCCAGCTGCTGGTCCTCATCGGCTAACTCAACCCACCCTGACAAGGAGAAACGATCATGTTCGAGAAGATCCTGGTGGCCAACCGCGGCGAGATCGCCGTGCGCGCCTTCCGGGCGGCCACGGAGCTGGACGTCCGCACGGTCGCTGTGTTCCCTCACGAGGACCGCCACGCCGAGTACCGGCTGAAAGCCGACGAGTCTTACGAGATCGGCGAGCGCGGGCGGCCGGTTCGCGCCTACCTGGACATCGATGGCATCGTCACGGCAGCCAAGGAGGCCGGCGCCGACGCCATCTACCCCGGCTACGGCTTCCTCTCGGAGAACCCAGAGCTCGCGGGTGCCTGCCGCGACGCCGGCATCGCGTTCATCGGCCCGCCGAAGGAGGTGCTGGAGCTCACCGGCAACAAGGCGCGCGCCATCGCCGCCGCCGAGGCCGCGGGCTTGCCGACGCTGCGTGGCAGCGACCCCAGCTCCGACGTGGCGGAGCTGCTGGCGAAGGCCGACGACTTCGGCTTCCCGCTGTTCGTGAAGGCCGTCAGCGGTGGCGGGGGCCGCGGCATGCGCCGCGTCGAGGACCGGGAAAAGCTGGAGGATGCGCTGACGGAGGCCATGCGCGAGGCCGAGTCCGCGTTCGGCGACTCGCGCATGTACCTGGAGCGGGCCGTCATCCGGCCGCGGCACATCGAGGTGCAGATCCTCGCCGACGCCACCGGCGACGTCATCCACCTGTATGAGCGCGACTGCTCGGTGCAGCGACGCCACCAGAAGGTCGTCGAGATCGCACCAGCGCCCAACCTCGATCCCGAACTGAGGCAACGGATCTGCGACGACGCGGTCCGGTTCGCCCGCCACATCGGTTACGTGAATGCCGGCACCGTCGAGTTCCTGCTCGGCGAGGACGGCTCCTACGTGTTCATCGAGATGAACCCACGCATTCAGGTGGAGCACACCGTCACCGAGGAGGTCACCAACATCGACCTCGTCGGCGCCCAGATCCGCATCGCCGCGGGCGAGACGCTCGCGGGAATGGGGTTCTCGCAGGACGAGGTGGAGGTACGGGGCGCAGCCCTGCAATGCCGCATCACCACCGAGGACCCAGCCAATGGTTTCCGTCCCGACTCGGGCACCGTTTCTGTGTACCGCACCCCGGGCGGCACTGGCGTCCGGCTCGACGGGGGCGTGGTGTTCAGTGGCGCCACGATCGGCGCCCACTTCGACTCCATGCTGGTGAAGCTGACCAGCCACGGCCCGAACCTGGCGACGGCGGCCAAGCGCGCGCACCGCGCCCTGACCGAGTTCCGCATCCGGGGAGTTGCCACCAACATCCCCTTCCTCGAGGCCGTCATCTCGGACCCGGAGTTCCTGGCGGGCAACACGACGACGTCGTTCATCGACGACCGCCCGCACCTGCGGCACCACCACATCCCCGGCGACCGCGGCACCAAGCTGCTGACCTACCTCGCCGAGGTCAGCATCAACAAGCCGCACGGCGAGGCGCGAGCCACCGTCCGGCCGCGCGCGAAGCTTCCCGACCTGCCCGCCGACATGGCCGCCGCCGCGCCGCCCGCCGGCTCCCGGCAGCGCCTCTTGGAGGTGGGGCCCGCCCGCTGGGCGGCGGAGCTGCGAACCCAGAGGGCCGTCGCCGTCACCGACACGACGTTCCGCGACGCGCACCAGTCCCTGCTCGCCACCCGGGTGCGCACGCGCGACCTGCTCGCCGCGGCGCCCGTCGTCGCGCGCACGCTGCCCGGCCTGTTCAGCGTCGAGGCGTGGGGCGGAGCGACGTACGACGTCGCTCTGCGCTTCCTCAAGGAAGACCCGTGGGCCCGGCTGGACGCGCTGCACACGGCGATGCCGAACCTGCCGCTCCAGATGCTGCTGCGCGGCCGCAACACTGTGGGCTACACCCCCTACCCGCTGACCGTGACCAAGGCATTCGTGGCGGAGGCCGCGCGCTCCGGCCTGGACGTCTTCCGGATCTTCGACGCACTGAACAACATCGATCAGATCCGCCCCGCGGTGGAGGCGGTGCTGGAGACTGACCACGCCGTCGCCGAGGCCGCGCTCTGCTACACGGGCAACATGACCTCGCCGAAGGAGAAGCTGTACACGCTTGACTACTACCTCCGCCTAGCGGAGCAGCTCGTCCTGTCCGGCGCGCACATCCTGGCGATCAAGGACATGGCCGGCCTGCTGCGCGCGCCCGCGGCCGCGAAGCTGGTGACCGAGCTGCGCGTGAACTTCGACCTTCCAGTGCACCTGCACACGCATGACACTGCAGGAGGACAGTTGGCGACGCTGCTCGCCGCCGTCGGCGCGGGCGCGGACGCCGTCGACGTCGCGTCTGCGCCCATGGCGGGAACGACGTCGCAGGTCTCGATGTCAGCACTGGTCGCCGCCCTCGAGGACACCGAGCGCGCGCCCCAGCTCGACCTCGCGGCCGTGCAGGCCCTCGAGCCGTACTTCGAAGCCATGCGGGCCATCTACGCGCCGTTCGAGTCCGGCCTGCCGGGCCCGACGGGCTCGGTGTACCACCACGAGATCCCGGGCGGGCAACTGTCGAACCTGCGCCAGCAGGCCAACGCGCTGGGCCTCGGCGACCGGTTCGAGGCCGTCACCGACATGTATGCGGAGGCGAACCGGATCCTCGGCAACATCGTCAAGGTGACCCCGTCGTCGAAGGTGGTGGGCGACCTCGCGCTGGCGCTCGTCGGCCGTAGCGCCGACCCGTCGGACTTCGAGGCCAACCCGCAGAACCACGACATCCCGGACTCGGTGATCGGCTTCCTGAACGGCGACCTGGGCGACCCACCCGGTGGCTGGCCCGAGCCGTTCCGCACCAAGGCCCTCGCCGGCCGCGTCACAAAGCCGGTGATCACCACGCTCGCCGACGACGATGCCGCGGCTCTGGCCGCCGAACCTCGCCGCGCCCTGAACCGGCTCCTCTTCCCGGGCCCGCTTGCGGACTTCGAGCAGGCGGTCGAGGCGTACAGCGACCTGTCGGTCGTCCCGACGAGGGAGTTCCTGCACGGCCTTGCGCAGGGCCAGGAGATCGAGGTCGAGCTGGAGCGCGGCCGCGCCCTGCTGCTCTCCATCCAGGCCGTCGGCGAACCCGACGACCGCGGCATGCGCCAGGTGATGTGCACCGTCAACGGGCAGCTGCGCGTGGTGACGGTGCGCGACGAGTCGGTCGCCTCCACCGTCGCGAAGGCCGAGCGCGCGAACCCCGACAACCCCGGCGAGGTCGCCGCGCCGTTCGCCGGCGTGGTGACGCTCACGGTTGCCGTGGGCGACGAGGTCGCCGCGGGCGACCAGGTCGCCACCATCGAGGCCATGAAGATGGAGGCCGCGATCACGTCTCCCGTCGGGGGGACTGTGCGCCGGGTCGCCATCGGTGGGGCTCAGGCCGTTGAGGGTGGTGATCTGCTGCTTGAGATATAGGGACCGCCGATCACTCATTCTTGCGAGCTGCGGCGCACTGGATCGGGCGCCCAGCCAGCATGTCCCCGCCCGGAGAAGGAATTGGTTCAGTGCTTCCCTCGCGATACGCGCTGCGGGGTCGGGTCGACAGACCCGGCCGCTGCGTGCGCCCGCGTTTTCGCCCATTGTGAACCTGCACCGAAACGCGTCACCGGCAGCCTTGAGAACGTGAGAGACTTGCGCCTTGCAGCTGGTTCGCGGCGGCAGATCGAGTCCCGATCGGCCGCGGCGTCGCAAGAGGGAACCCGGTGAGAGTCCGGGACTGCCCCGCAGCGGTATGCGGAAACGACCGTCGGCATTGAGCACTGGGCACCAGCCTGGGAAGCGCCGGCCAGTAGGCACTCCACCCCCGGGTGGGCCTGTCCGCGAGTCCGAAGACCTGCCAGCCGCACCGCGCCCGACGGGCGCGGTTGGTCTGCGGCCCTCGCGGGAGGGGTCCCGACGGAACAGGGCCGTGCCCTGCCCTCAGTCGTCCTCCCTTCCTCGGCCGTGGGCCGTCCACCGACGAGCTCGCGAGGGATGAGCACATGACAACCACCCATTCACCCATCGGTGCCACCGCGCTGGGGTTCCCACGTATCGGCAGGAACCGCGAACTGAAGCTGGCCCTTGACGCGTACTGGGCCGGCAGGATCGACGCCGCCGCGCTCGAGGCGGCGGCCACCGCCGTTCGCCTGGATGCCGTCGACTCGATGACCGGCCTCGACTCCGTCCCGGTCAACACCTTCAGCTGGTACGACCAGGTGCTCGACACCGTCGTGCTCGTGGGCGCCGTTCCCGAGCGCTACCGGGCCATCTCCGGGGAGCACGTGCTTGCAGGCTTCGACGCCGCCCGCTACTTCGCGATGGCGCGCGGCAACGCGGAGGTCGCGCCGCTGGAGATGACCAAGTGGTTCGACACGAACTACCACTACCTCGTGCCCGAGATCGGCCCCGAGACCGCGTTCACGCTGAACGCCGCCAAGCCGCTGGCGGAGCTTGCCGAGGCCACCGCGCGCGGCGTGCGCGCCCGGCCGGTCATCGTCGGCCCGTTCACGTTCCTGGCGCTGGCAAAGGCGTCCGACGAGGCGCCGGAGGGCTACGACCCGCTGGAGCGCCTGGATGACCTGGTGGAGGTGTACGCCCGGCTTCTCGGCGAACTCGCCGTCGCCGGGGCAGAGTGGGTGCAGCTCGACGAAACCGCAGCCGTCCGTGACCTCTCCCCCACGCAGGCCGAGCAACTCGGCGCCGTCTACCGTCAGCTCGCGGCGATCACCGAGCGCCCCGCCATCCTGGTGACCACATCTTTCGCCGACCCTGTTGAAGGTCTCCCCGCGCTGGTGGCCTCTGGCGTCGAGTCCGTCAGCCTCGACATCCTGCGCGGCCCCTCCCTCGAGGCGGCGCGCGAGGTTCCCGGCATCGACCGCGTCGAGCTGGTCCTGGGCGCCGTCGACGGCCACAACATCTGGCGCGCCGACCTCACCGCAACCCTGGCCCGGCTTCGGGACTGGGACGGCGTGGGGGCCGCGCGCAGCGTGGGTACCACCTGTTCGCTCCTCCACGTGCCCTACGACTCGGAGCGCGAGACGTCTCTGCCGGAGGCGTTGCGCGCAAACCTGGCCTTCGCCGACCAGAAGCTCGCCGAGGTGGTGGCGCTGCAGCACGCCCTCGACGGCCGCACCGATCAATCGGCGGCGGCGTTCGCTGCTTCAGACGTCGCGCTCGCCGAGCGCGACGCCATCCCCGGCCGCGTCAACGCGGACATCGCGGCGCGCCTGGCGGGTCTGAGCGACGCGGACCGCACGCGCGAGCACCGGCCGGAGCGCGCCGTCGCCCAGACCGCACGGCTAGAACTCCCGCTGCTGCCCACAACGACGATCGGTTCGTTCCCGCAGACCCAGCGCCTGCGCTCCGCCCGTGCCGCCGTCCGCGCCGGGCGCCTGGACGAGGCTGCGTACGAGGGCCAGATGCGCGAGGAGGTCCGGGAGGTGATCGCGCTGCAGACCGAGATCGGCCTCGACGTCCTCGTGCACGGCGAGCCCGAGCGCAACGACATGGTGCAGTACTTCGCGGAGCAGCTGGAGGGCTACGCGGCCACGGTGCACGGCTGGGTGCAGTCCTACGGCTCCCGGTGCGTGCGCCCACCGATCCTCTTCGGCGATGTCCACCGCCCCCGCCCGATGACCGTCGAGTGGGCGGCGTTCGCGCAGTCACTCACCCCGAAGCCGGTCAAGGGCATGCTCACCGGCCCGGTGACGATGCTGGCGTGGTCGTTCGTGCGCGAGGATCAGCCGCGCTCCGTGACGGCCGACCAGGTGGCTCTGGCCCTCCGCGACGAGGTGTCGGACCTGGAGGCCGCGGGCATCGGCATCGTCCAGGTCGACGAGCCGGCGCTGCGTGAGACGCTGCCGCTGCGGGCGGCGGGACAGGCGGCCTACCTCGACTGGGCCGTCGCCGCGTTCCGCCTGGCAACCAGCTCCGTCCGCGCCGAGACCCAGGTCCACACGCACCTCTGCTATTCGGAGTTCGGCGAGATCATCGGCGCGATCGACGCCTTGGACGCCGACGTGACGAGCATCGAGGCGGCGCGGTCACGGATGGAGTTGCTGGCCGACATCCAGGAACGCGGCTTCGGCGGCGCGCTAGGCCCCGGCGTCTACGACATCCACTCCCCGCGCGTGCCGCGCACGGACGAGGTGGAGGAGCTGCTGCGCGCAGCGCTCGCGTCGCTGCCCGCCGGGAGACTGTGGGTCAACCCGGACTGCGGCCTGAAGACCCGCGGCTACGCCGAGGTCGAGCCCGCGCTCAGGAACCTGGTCGACGCCGCGGCCCGCGTCCGGGCCACGGCCGGCTAGGTCACATCCGTTCGATCGCTCGGCCGGGATTCGCAGTACATCTGCCCTCGGATTCGCAGCCGCTAGGCGGGCAGCATCGACACCTGCCAGCCCACGCTGTGTCCGCCGTCGTAAGGGATGACACCGTGGAACTGACCGACGGAGGCATCGAACACGAGCGGGAGGAAGTGGCGGTCGCCATCCCACATGGGCAGGTCCATCATGGTGGCGACATCGTGCCAGGAGAGGGTGCCCTCGGCGTTGGCCGGGGGCACCTCGCCATCGAACGCGGTGACGAGGAAGACGAAGCCGAACACGTCGCGGCCGTTGAACCCCGGCCAGGAGACGGTGCCGCGCAACTCCAGCGAGGTCGCCTCGATGCCCGCCTCCTCGCGGAGTTCGCGGCGCATGGCGGCGACGACGTCCTCACCGGGCTCGACCTTGCCGCCCAGGCCGTTGTACTTGCCCAGTTGCTCGTCGCTCTCACGCGCAACCCGGTGCACGAGCAACACCCGCGAACGGTCCGGCGTCGTGACATAGGCGAGCGTCGTCAACTCAGGGCGAATCGGCATGCGACGACCCTACCCGTGGCCGGCCCGGGACGCGGCGAGGCCTAAGCCACCCCCTCACTACGCCGTGTAGTACCGATGGCTAGAGTTGCTCTCGCGAGCTGGTGGTTCCTGAAACTCAGGGGCCTGGAACTCCGGTGTGAATCCGGGTCGCCATCCTGATGCTCGGACCGCTGTTCGCGCCACACAATCCCGAGCTGATCGACCTGACCAACCGGCTGCAGGGGCCCTCTGCCGCTCACTGGCTGGGCACCGACAACCTCGGCCGCGACATCGCCTCCCGTGTGCTCGCGGGCGCGCAGGTCACCGTCGGCCTCAGCCTGCTGGCACTGGCGCTCTCCATCCTGATCGGGGTGCCGCTTGGCCTGCTCTCCGGCTGGGTGGGCGGCCGGTTCGACTGGGCCGTGATGCGGGTCGTCGACGCCTTCATGGCGCTGCCGGACTACATCGTGGCCATCGTGCTCAGCGGCCTGCTGGGGCCGGGGTTCGTGAACATGCTGATCGCCATCGTCGTGGTCAAGTGGGTGGGCTATGCGCGCCTCACCCGCAGCCTCGTGATCCAGGAGAAGACCCGCGACTACCTGATGATCTCCACGCTTGCCGGCGGGTCCACCCGGCGGATACTCCGCCAGCACATGGTCCCGCACATCGTCGGGCCCACGCTCGCGCTGGCCACCATGGACATCGGCAAGGTGATCCTGCTCGTCGCGTCGCTGTCGTTCATCGGCATGGGCGTGCAGCCGCCGTCGCCCGAGTGGGGAGCGATGCTGAACGACGGCCGCGCTTACTTCGCGCAGGCGCCGGAGCTGATGATCGTTCCGGGCCTTGCCATCTTCGTCGTGGTTGCCCTTGTCAGCTGGCTCGGCGACCAGCTGATGAGGCGCTACACCATCTCCGCCGACGACGAGAGGCTTACCCATGTCGCTGCTTGAGGTCTCGAATCTCCGAATCGCGACCAGACACGGACGCGAACTGGTCACGGGCATCGACTTCGCCGTCGAGCCCGGGGAGTGGTTCGCCCTGATCGGCGAATCCGGCAGCGGCAAGTCGATCACGGCGAGCGCGATCACCAATCTGCTCGCCGGCTCGCTCCGGCGGACGGCGGACGTGATCGGCTTCGACGGCTCCGACCTGCTCTCGATGGACAAAGCGGAGCTCAGGAGGGTGCGCGGCGACCAGATCGCCTACGTCTTCCAGAACTACCAGAGCGCCTTCACGCCGTACTACACCGTCGGCAACCAGATGCACGAGTTGCTCCAAGCGCATCGCCGGTTCTCGAAGGATGAGCGGCAGGCGCGGATCGACGACGGCGTACGCGCGGTCGGGCTCGACCCGGCCCTCGTCCGCCGGTATCCGTTCCAGGTCTCCGGCGGGCAGCTCCAGCGGCTGGCGCTGGCGTCGGCCATGCTCCTGGAGCCGAAGCTGCTGATCGCCGACGAACCCACCACCGCGCTGGACTCGTGGAGCTCCAGCGTCGTGCTGGAGCAGCTGGCCTCGATCAAGGCGACCACGGGTTGCGCCATCCTGTTCATCACGCACGACCTGCGCATCATGAACCGCTATGCGGACCGGGTCGCGATCATGCAGCGGGGCGAGATCGTGGAGCGCGGGCCAAAGGACCGGATCGTCCTGCACGCCGAGCACCCGTACACGCGCGACCTGCTGGCCTCGATTCCACCGCTTCGGGGCACGACTGCACGCCTGCCCGTGCGGGACGAGCAGGCACTGACCCGGCTGATGACGGTGAGGCCCGTCGACATTGCGTCGGCGGCGACCCCGGTGCTGCGGGCCGAGGGTCTCGTCAAGGTGTACGACGGCGGCACCCGGGCCGTCGACGGGGTGAGTCTCGAGCTGGCGCACGGCCGGTGCCTCGGGGTCGTCGGGGAGTCCGGCAGCGGCAAGTCGACGCTGGCCCGGTGCCTGCTCACCCTTGAGCCGATCACCGACGGTGACGTCTGGCTCCACGACCAGCGGTTGAACGCGCTGGCGAGGCCCGCGCTGCGCACGGCCCGGCAGCGGATGCAGCTGGTGCTGCAGAACCCCAACGCGTCGTTCAACGAGCGGCTGCCGATCATCCAGTCGTTGATGGAGCCGCTGGAGTGCGTAGGGCGTCGCTCCCCCAGCTTCCTGCAGGTTGGCGACGACCCCCGGAGGGTGGCCGCCGCACTGCTGGATCTGGTGCGGCTTCCCGCCGAGTACCTCGACAAGATGCCGGCCCAACTCAGCGGCGGCGAGAAGCAGCGGGTGTCGATCGCGCGCGCGATCAGCACGGAGCCGAGCTTCATCGTCCTCGACGAACCTACGGCGAGCTTGGACGTCTCCACGCAGGCTCGCGTGCTGAACCTGCTGAAGGACCTGCAGGAGGCGCTCGGGTTGTCGTACCTGTTCATCTCGCACGACCTCAGCTCGGTGCAGTTCATCAGCCAGCACCTGATCGTGATGAAGGACGGCAAGGTCGTTGACGACTTCGAAAGGTCGCAGCTGTTCGCCCCCGGTCGGCACGTGTACACCAGGCAACTCATCGACCTGTTCGAGGATCTTCCCTCGCGGATCGCATGAGCTACCCGACAAGGGATTTGGGGTACGGCTCCTGTAGTATCTGGCCGTCGGGCAGTTCGAATCCGGTGAGATCCCGGAACTGTCGCGCAACCGTGATCCCGCCTCGACGGGGAGTCGGACCCGCTGCCGGACGAAGGTGTAACACTCCGTCGCGCAAGCGGAAGAACCGGGCCGACGGACCTACCGGGAATAGAGGTCCCCATGCTCAAGCGCTCGGCTCTGAGGCGCCTGTCCATCCCTGCCGCGGCGGCGCTGACCGTCGGCCTCGGCGTCGTCATCCTGCCTGCGCACGCCGCGCCGCCTGCCACCGCGCAGGAGTGCGTGGACGCCGGCCTCGTCTGGGTTCACGTCGAGTACGACGACGTCGTCAAGGGCGCGTGCGCCACGGAGTTCGACACGGCGGAGGACGCCCTCGTCGAAACCGGCCTGTTGGAGGCGCCCACGTCCTACATCACCAAGATCGACGGCCGTCAGGCCGAGAACCGCGAATGGTGGTCGATCTGGCTGCAGTTCCCGGACGAGGAGACCGGCGAGTACCCGGACGCGTGGGAGATGGCCGAGTTCGGCGCGGACCAGCAGAAGCTCGTCGCGGGCGACGTTCTGGGTCTCGTCCTCCAGGAGGACTGGGACAACTGGGAGGCGACGCACCCCCCGCTGACCGAGCTGAACCTCCAGCCGGTGGTCGAGCCGACCCCCACTCCGACGCCGACCCCCACTCCGACGCCGACGCCGACACCCACGCCGACGGAGAAGCCCTCGCCGACGCCGACCCCGACGCCCAGCGCGACCCCCACGTCGAAGCCGACGGACAAGCCCGGCCTCCCGAGCACCGGGAACTGAGGCACAGCGGTTGGCGCGTCCCGATGCGGGGCGCGCCAATCGTGTTCTTTCGAGGGGGGGACATGACCGCGAGGCAGTGGAGGTGGATGGCGGCGCCGGCGGCGGCCGCCGTCGTCCTCGCCGTCTCCGGCCTGCCCGCGCGCGGCGACGACACGTGGCGCGACGGCTGGTGCCAGGAGGGTGAGGGCCTGACCGTCGTGCTCGACTGGGCCAACGCGCCGGACCCCGAGCCGCTGGTTCCGGGGAACCAGGACGACTCGTCGATCGTGCGCTGCGTTCCCCTCAGCGGCGAAGGGAACACCCTCCCGAAGACCGGCGGAAACGAGTTGGAGTCGGTGGTGAAGTCCGCGGGGCTTCCCTACGAGATGAACGACGGCATCGTCTTCAGCATCAACGGCATCGCGCCCCCGGAGAACCAGACGTACTGGCACTCGCGGGTGGGCAAGGTCGGCGCGTGGGGCGACGATCACGACTGGACGTTGGATCCGCCCTACACCGACGGGTTCTGGGCCTTCACGTACTTCGACACCAGCGGGGGCGAGCCCGCGCCCAAGCCACGGCCCGTCCCGGAGTTCGCGGAGGGGACGTATGTTCCGCCGGAGCCCACCGAGACGCCGACGGCCAGTCCGACGCCGAAGCCGAGCGCGACCAAGACCGCAAGCCCAACGAAGACGGCAACCCCAACCAAGACGGCGACGCCGCGCCCTTCCCCCTCGCGCACCTCGCGTCCCCCCAGAGCAACGCCTACCCGAACGCCGACCCCGACCCGCACGCCGTCGCGGCCGACCCCGACGCCCACGCCCACGCCCAGCAGGACGATCTCGCCGACGACGCCCACCACGAGCGCGGCGCAACGGGAGACCGTCGCCCCCGTTCCTCCGGCCGCGCCCTCGCCGACCCCAACGATCTGGGGGCAGGAGAATGCCGCCCGCACTCCCGGCGACACGGCCGGAGCTGCGGTCCACCCGTGGTCGCCGCTGCTCACCGTCGCCGGGTTGGCCGCGGCCGTCGGCGCCCTCATCTCCGCCTCGTACGCCGGGCTTCGCACGCCCAAGCCTGTGGTGGTGGACGACGAATGAGGCGCGCCCTCGCCTTCGCGTTCGCGTTCGCCGCGACGCTCGCCGCGCTCCCGCTGACCGCGCGCGCCGACCCGCCTGCCCAGGTCACCGCGCTCTGCCACGACGCGCCGAACGGCTGCTCGCTGCGCTACGACCACTGGATGCGCGACGGCGCCACCTACCCCGTCATCGTCACCGGCAACCCCGGCGTGCGCGTGCAGGTGGTCGTCTACCTCGCGACGATGAAGGACGGCGCGCTCGCGGGCCTCACCCCCCTCACCACCGGCGGCGAGGTGCTCACCTCTGCGCGCGGGATCGGCACGGTTTCCCTCGCTATCCCCCCGGTGACCGACGGCGCGGCCGGCGGCTGGGCGTTGGTCAGTCTGGGGGGCGTGGACGGCACCGACGTGTCGGAGACGATCGGCGGGTTCCTCCCCTTCGGCACTCGCAACCCCACCGTGCTGGGCGACGGCTACGGCGACGTCAAGCCCGCGGGGGCAGTCCTCGATCTCCACCTGGTTGGCACCGTTCCCGGCTCCCAGTTCGCCGTCGACTACGCCGACGACAAGGGCATATGGCACGACGCCACCGTCGAGGGGCCCGAGGGCAACCAGCCGGCCCGACGCCCCGACGAGGTCGCGATCGTGCGCTACCAGATGCCCCGCGGGCTGACGGCCGCCCCCCACGCCTTCCGGCTGCGCAACGTGACCGCGGGCTCCGCGGACACCACGTGGACCGCGACCCCCGGCACGACCGGAACAGAAAAAGCCCGTGCCCCTTGGCCCGCACCCAGCCCCGTCGGCGAGCGGGTGGAGGGCGCCGCCAGGGGGGCGGTGCACCCGACCCGTGCCGTGCAGGGCGTCGCAGCCGGCGTGACCATCGCCGCCGCCGCTTCAGTGCTGACGATCGCGGGGATCAGTGCCCGAAGGCGGCGTGCGCCATGATCGCCACAGGACTGCTGGCCGCGACCCTGCTGCTGCTCGGGGCCATGGCGCTCGGCACCACCAATCCGCTGCTGATGGGGACGCTCGCCGCCGCGGTCACGCTGTGCGGCACCCTTGCGGGCGGACGGCGACGCCTGCCCCACACCCGCGCGGTGTCCGTCGGCTTCCTCGTCCTTGTCTGGTGGTTGCTGGTCCCTGTCGCCCTGCCCAGCTCGTCGAGCGGCGCCGTGCTGCTTCCGCTGCCGTCGCTCGCCCTCAGCCCGGGCGTGGCGATCGGCGGCCCCCTCACGCTGCACGGGCTCGTCGATGCCGGCGTGAGCGGCCTGCGCGCCTACACGCTGTGCGTGCTGTTCGGCGTCGCTTGGCAGGCGTATCCCGGCGCGCGCTGGTGGGAACTTGCCCGGTCCGCCTTCGGCCGCGGGGCGGAGCTGGTCGGTCCGTGGTGCTTCCTGGGCGACGCCACCGTCGCCGCCCGGCACCGCCGCCAGGCGGAGGCGGCGCAAGGCTGGCCCCCCCGGCGCGGCTGGGGCGAGACCTTCGCGCTGGCCCGCGCGGCCGCCCACCGCGCGGAGCCTGCCGACGACCCCGCCGTGCGCGTCGCGCTGCGCGGCATCCTGCTCGCGGGGCTCGCCGCGCTCCCCGTGGTCCTCCTCGCCGGGGTCGTACCCGCCGCGCTGCGGGCCGCGTGGTCGCCGCTCGACCTTGCGCTGCTCCCCCTCCTTGCCCTGATCGCGCTGGCCGCCACCTCGGGCTCTGCCCGGCGCGACGCGTGGCCGCTCGCGACCACAGCCATCCTCGCGGGCGTCGCCTGGCTCGGTCGAGCATGGCTCCCTGGCGACGACGCGCTCCGTTGGAACCCCGCGGACGGATGGCCCGACGTTCCCGTCCTTGCGCTCCTCGCCGCCGCGGCGTTACCCGCCGCCCTCCTCCTGACGGAGGGGAGCCGCGATGCTTGACCTGCGTGACCTTCGCCTCGACCTCTCCGGCCGCGGCACCGTGTTCACAGACCTCCGTCTCACCGCCGACGCCGGGCAGGTGACCGCGATCGTCGGCCCCGGCGGCCGCGGGACAAGCGCGCTCTTCTCGCTCCTGTCCCGCGACGCTCCCTTCGGTGCGCGCTACGAGGGCCGCGCGGTCCTCGACGGCCTCGACCTGCTCGCGACGGATCCCGGCGATGTCGCCGGGCGCGTCCTCGCAGTCGACCCTGCCGCCCCGGACCCGCGCACCGTCCGGGAGGCCTTCGCGCAATGGAAGGCCGACGCGGTCGAGGCCGACCTCGAGGGCTGCGAAGACCGTCCCGTCTCCTCCCTGCCGCCCGATCAGCGCGCGCGGCTCGCCCTCGCGCAGCTCCGGCTCGGCCCGGATCGGCCGCTGGTCCTTGTCGACCAGGTGATGGCGGCGGCCGACCCCGCGCTGCGTCGAGACCTAGGCGTGGCGCTCAGGGCGCGGGCCGCCGACGGCGCGTACGTGCTGTGGGCGGAGCATCAGCTGGACGCGGTGTGGGAGTTCGCCGACGCGATCGCCGAGTTCGGTCTCCCCACCCAGCCCGTCGGCGCCTGGACGCCTGCAACCGTCCGCGAGCCCACGCTGCTCACCCTCGCCCGCATCTTCCGGCTCCCGCCGGACCGCTGCCGTACCCCATCGTCGGTGCGACGGCTCGTCGGCTCTCCTGTGCTCTCGCACGCGGTGCCCTCGACGCGGCGCACCGCGCACGCCCCCGAGGTCACCGTCGACCCCGCGGAGCTCGGCCTCTCCGGTAGGCAACTCGATCTTCTGCCGGGCGAGGCCATCGGCATCGTCCACCGCTCGGGACGCGCCGAGCCGGTTGCACGCCGGCTGACCGCGCGCCTCAGCGGGTCGCGCGTGCCCAGCCTCCTGCCCGACGCTCTCACCCCCGCGGAGCTGCTCGCCTCCTGGGACGCCCGGCACGGGACCGGCGCCCTCGGGGCGCTGGGCGGCCTGCGCGGCGTGCGGGGCCTGGCGCCGCTGGCCGCGCACTCCTCGGGGGAACGTGCGGCCCTCCGGCTGCTGCTTGCCCGGGTGACCCCGGGCGCCGTCTGGCTGCCTCAACCGCAGCTCGGCCTCGACCAGGCCGGGCAGATCACCGCGCAGCGCGAGCTGAGCGCTGGCTCGCGGGGCGTCCGCCTCATCACCACCCGCGACGTCGAGTTCCTCGTCCGCGCCTGCCGCCGGATCGCCGTCATCGACGGCGACGAGATCGTCGCTTTCGGGTCGCCCAGCGCCGTGCAGAGGGCCTTGCCCACCGCGCCGCTGACGGCCAAGGCCCTGCCCCGCACGGCCCCGACCCGCCTCGGCGACGTCATCGAGTCGGCCATCCTTCTCGAGGGAGGAGCGGCATGAACCCCACCTCCGCCGCCACCGGCACCTGGCCTCGCGCCGTCGTGCTCCTGACCCTCGCCGTCGGACTCGGCTGGCTGGCCTGGCCCATCTGGTCGTCAGGCACCGTGGCCGACAGCGCCGCCCTCAAGGCCGAGGCGCCGTGGGTCCTCGCCGCCGTCACCTCCTTGCTCGTGCTGCTCGGCTTCGTCCTGTGGACGACGGCGGGGCGGCGGCTCCGGCCCTTCGCACCGGCCGCGCTGCTGGGGGCTGCCGCCATCCTGACCCGGGCCGCCCTGCATCCGGGCACGAGCGGCGTCGAGTTCCTCTACGCCTTCCCGCTGCTCGCGGGGGTCGTGATGGGAGGGCCTGCCGGCTTCCTCACCGGCGCTGCGGCGGCGCTGCTTTCCGCGCTGGTCACCGACACCGTCGCCGAGCACCTCGTGGCGCAGAGCCTTGTCTGGGGGCTATGGGGCGTGGCCGGCGGGCTGCTCAGGCCGCTCGGCACGGCGACGGCGTGGGCCTTCGGCGCGCTGCTCAGCATCCCGTTGGGCCCGCTGTCCGGCCTGCTGCTCAACCTCACCAGCTGGACCGGTGACCAGTCCGATGCCGGCACCTTCCTGCCTGGGCTCTCCCCGTGGGAGTCGGCCGTGCGGCTCTGGCAGTACTGCTGGGAGACCTCTTTCGCCTACGACCTCGTCCGCGGCGTCTCGACCTGCCTGCTCCTGCTGCTGATCGGCCTGCCGCTGCTCCGTGCACTGCGCCGTAGCCACGACACCCGCGTGCTTCCCATCGAACCCACCGACGCCGACCCCCCGGCCATCCCGCCGCGCGCCCTCGCGCGCCGCGCCACGGCCCGCACCATCCAGAACATGTGGAACCCCTCGTTAGGAGACCCCGATGACTGAGGCTCACCCCACCCGCCCTCCCCTGACGGCTGAGGAGATCGACGGCGCGAAGGCCGCGCTCGACCGGCTGTCGGCCACCTTCGAGGCCACCGTGGTGGGCCAGCCGCAGCTGCTGAGGGCGCTCCTGGTCACCGTGCTGAGCCAGGGTCACATCCTGCTCGAGTCGGTTCCCGGGCTTGCCAAGACGCTCGCGGCCAGCACGCTCGCCCGCGCCGTCGACGGTAGCTTCGCGCGCGTGCAGTGCACACCGGACCTGCTGCCCAGCGACATCATCGGCTCCCAGATCTTCGACCAGGCGACCCGCGGGTTCACCACGGAGCTCGGCCCGGTGCACGCCAACTTCGTGCTGCTCGACGAGATCAACCGCTCGTCGGCCAAGACGCAGTCGGCGATGCTCGAGGCGATGCAGGAGCGTCAAACCACGATCGGCGGGCACACCTACCGGCTCCCCGACCCGTTCGTCGTGCTCGCCACGCAGAACCCCATCGAGGAGGAGGGCACCTATGTGCTGCCGCAGGCGCAGCTCGACCGCTTCCTGCTCAAGGAGGTCGTCGCCTACCCCAGCCCCGACGACGAGTTCGAGGTGCTGACCCGCAGCGAGGAGGGCACCTTCGAGCACACCACCGCGGCCTGCGCCACCACCGCGGAGGTGCGTCGGCTGCAGGAGCTGACCAAGCGCGTGCGGGTCGACGACGCGATCAAGCGCTACATCGTCGAGCTGGTCAACGTCTCCCGCCGCCCCGCGGACTTCCTCTCCGGAGACCAGGCGCGTTGGATCGAATACGGCGCCAGCCCCCGCGGAGCGCTCGCCTTCCTGCACGCGGCGCGCGCGTCGGCGCTGCTCGACGGCCGCGGCTACGTCGTCCCCGGCGACGTGACGGGCCTGCGGCACGCCGTGCTGCGGCACCGCCTGATCCTCACCTTCGAGGCCCTCGCCGAGCGCGTCCGCCCCGAAGAGCTCGTCGACGCCATCTTCGCCGCGGTGCCCACTCCGTAAATGGCCCGCATCACCCGCATCCGCGCGACGGTCGCCCTCGCGATCCGGCACAAAGTGTCGGATCCGCTGGAGGGCGTCCACGCGTCGCTGCAGGTGGGCCCCAGCCTCGACTTCAACGACCTGCGCGAGTACGTCGTCGGCGACGAGGTCTCCGACATCGACTGGCGCGCCACCGCCCGCAGCGGATCGCTGCTCGTGCGCAGGCACGTCGCCGAGCGACGCGGCACCCTGCTGATCGCGGTGTGCAGCGGGCGCGGA
The DNA here is from genome assembly GCF_016714275.1 of Tessaracoccus sp. Lineage (GTDB taxonomy): Bacteria > Actinomycetota > Actinomycetes > Propionibacteriales > Propionibacteriaceae > Arachnia. Next base: position 759,499 of record NZ_JADJNP010000002.1, read on the forward strand.
CTCGCGGGCCTCGCCACCCCGGCAACGGACAAGGCCGCGATCGCGCTCGACGCCGCCGCCACGCTCGGCGTGCTGGCCACCGGTTTCGGCGACTACGTCGGCATGCTCTGGTGCGACGGCGACGACACGCGGGCCGCGCGCCCTTCCACCCGGCTCGTCGAGCTGGAGCACCAACTCGGCGTGGTCGAGCGCGCCGTCTCCCCGGATGCCGCGCCCTCGGACCTGGGCGCGCTGCTCACCGCCGCCTCGCGGACGCTGCGCCGCAGGGCCGTCGTGGCTGTGGTCTCCGACGATGTCGAGATCACCGCAGACGTGGAGGCCCGCATCCGCCGCCTCGCCGTCCAGCACCAGGTGCTGTGGCTGACCGTGCCCGACGCCGACCCCACCGCCCCCGAGCTGGCCGCGCGAGCGCTCCTCGACCTCGATGAAGGCCACCCCCTGCCCGACTGGCTCGACGACGACGAGTTGCGGCGGGAGCTGCGGGAGGCGACGGCTGACCGAGCCGCCCGGCGCGCCGCCGCGCTCGCCCGGCTGGGCGTCGCCGAGGCCGTGCTCGCCGACCCTTCCCGGGTCGCGTTCGACGTGATCGACCTCATCAGGAGGCAGCGCCGTGCCCGTTGACGCCCTCCTCGAGCTCCATCCCCCCGTTGCCCACGCCTGGTGGTGGTGGCTCGTCGTAGCGTTCCTCGGGGTGGCCGCGCTCGGCCTCGCCGCGGGGGGCGTATGGCGTTGGTGGGACCTGACCCACGGCGGCGAGCCCTTCGCCGACGACACCCTCCAGCAGCTGCGAGAAGACGCCTTGCGCCGGATCGACGAGCTCTCCGGAGCCCCGCTACCCGGCCACGAGCGGGCACTCGGGATCGGGCGGGTGGCGCGCGCGTTCGTCGGCACCGTCGGCGACGGCGACGCCGACTACCAAACGGCCGACCAGTTGCGGGTCGAGGCGTTGAAGGACCCATCGCTGGGGCCGGTGGCGGAGCTCGCCGCGCGGATCGAGGCCTACGCGTTCGGCGGCGCCGAGGACGACCTGACGGCGCTGGCGGTCGCCGCGAAGGACGTGGTGTCGACATGGCACTGACCCAGCCCTGGCTCGCCGCGGCCGCGCTCGCGGTTCTCGTCGTCCTCGCCACCCTCGCGCTGACCCTGACGCCGAGGGCCGTCCGCGCCGCGGGCGCGCCCATCGCCGGGGCGGACCGGCTCCGCGCGCTGCCCCGGTTCCGCGCGCTCGCAGCACGGAAGGCGCGCCTCCAGCTGGTCCAGGTCCTCGGCCTGACCCTGGCCTCCACCGGGGCCGTCCTCGCCGTCGCCCGGCCCGTCGCGCCGCAGGACGTGCCCGAGCAGCGCACCAACCGCGATGTCGTGTTGTGCCTCGACGTCTCGGGCTCCATGTCGGAGGTCGACCGGCAGATCGTCGATGCCTATCTCGAACTCTCCGCGAACCTCGACGGCGAGCGGATCGGTTTCGTCGCCTTCGACGCCTCCGCCGTCACGGTCTTCCCCCTCACCGACGACGCCTCCTTCATCACCGAACAGCTGACCGCGGCCAAGGAGTGGCTCGACGGGCGGGTCGTGCCCGGCACCCAGATCGGGGAGGGCAGTTCGCTGATCGGCGACGGGCTTGCCAGCTGCGTTTCGCGCTTCGACGTGCCCGAACAGGACCGGTCCCGCACCATCGTGCTCGCGACCGACAACCAGGTGGCGGGCCGCCCCCTGTTCAGCCTCGACCAGGCCGTCGGCCGCGCAGTCGACCGCGGCGTGCTGGTCCACGGCATCGTGCCCTCCGACAACACGCCGAGCGTCACCCGGCAACTGACCGAGGCCGTGCGACGCACAGGCGGGGAGGTGCTGCTGCTCGCGCCGAGCACCGATGTAGGGGCGATCGAGACGGCGGTGCGATCGCAGGAGGCAAAGGCCTTGGCCGCATCGCCGCGCGCCCGCGACGTCGACCTGATCTGGCCCACGGCGCTGCTCATGGGGGTGGGCATCGTGATCGCCAGTGCCGGACGAGTGGCGGGAAGGGGCCGATGGACCTGGAGCGACGGGTCCCTGTGGCGTCGGCTGCTCGTGCTCGTCCTCGCGGCCGCGATGGCCCTTCAGGCGCGCCTCGGTGCCGACGACGACCGCACCGCGCCGCCGGCGACGCTCAGCGTCCTGCTCATCGTCGACCGCACCACCTCCATGGGAGCCCAGGACTGGAACGGCACGCAGCCGCGCATCGACGGCGTGGCGGCCGACGTGCAGGAGCTGGTCACGCGGCTCGGCGCGGCCCGCTACGCCGCGATCACCAGCGACAACGTCGCCCGGGTCTCCGCGCCGTGGACCACCGACGCCTCGGCCATCGTCAGCCTCGCCAACACGATGGGGTGGCGCGAGGAGAGCTACGGGACGGGCAGCGACATCGCCGCCTCCGCCGACCTCGCACAGCAGGTCCTTGCGGAGGAGGCCGTGGCCCGGCCCAACGCGGCGCGCTTCGTCGTCTACCTCGGTGACGGCGAGCAGACCGCAAAGGACGAACCCGGCTCGTTCGCCGGCTTGCGCGTCCTGGCCGAGGACGCGCTGGTACTCGGCTACGGCACGGAGGCGGGCGGCCGGATGCGGCAGAGCCCGGCCTCTGAAGAGCTCGTCGAGCGTCACGGCGAGCCGCAGCTGTCGCACATCGACGAGGCGGCGCTGCGGCGCATCGCCGACGAGCTGGGCGGCGGCTACGAGCACCGCACGACGCCGGGCCCGTTCGCTGCTACGCTGCCCGCCGCGAGCGCCGCGGTAGTGGAGGATGGCGACGCCGCGGCCCTTGCCCTCGGCTGGATTCTGGGCCTCGTCGCGCTCGCGCCGCTGGGCTGGGAGCTGTTCGCGGCGCTGCGCGCCTGGCGATCCGCCCGCCGGGAGGTCCGCAGATGAGGACAAGGAGCGCCGTGCGGGCCAGCCGCTGGTTGTGGGCGACCCTGCTGCCCGCCGCCGTGCTGCTGGGCACAACGGGCTGGCTCGCTGTCCAGCTCGGCGCGGTTCAGATGGGCGTGCAGCGATCGCACGAGGGCGACTACGCCGGGGCGGCACGGGCCTTCGGGGTCGCGCAGCGGGTCGCCGCCGTGGAGCGCTGGGTCCCCGCTTTCGACCACGGCACCGCCCAGTACCGCCTGCGCCTCTGGGACGCCGCTGCCGGCGACTTCGAGCGCGCCGCCGGGATGGCCCCCACGGGTCCGCAGTGCACGATCCGGCTCAACTGGGCCTGGTCGCTGGAGGCGGGAGCCGACGAACTGCTGGCCGCCGAGGACGTCATCGGCGCAATCGTGCGGCTTCAGCAGGCTCAGCTCGTGCTCTCCACCGCGCCCTGTCCCGGCCGGCTCTCCCCCGCCGAGGACGCCGGCTCGCCCCAAGGCACGCTGGAAGACCAGTGGAACGACACGCGCCAGCGCATCGAGGACAAGACCGACGGCGCCCCGCCCGTCGACGCCGACCCCGAAGACTCCCCCGACCCGAGCGAATCCCAGCTCGCCGACCGCGAGCGCCAAGCCCAGGAGCAGCGCCAGCAGGTGATCGACGAGGGCACCAACGCGGAGTCGAACGAGGGGCAGAAAACGTGGTAACCGCCCTCATGACGTACCCCCAGACCCAACCCACAGATAGGAGCGACACATGTCGACCATGAGCACCCAAGTCAAACGGACATCGGCGGCGCTGATGACCGCGCTGGCCGTCTTCCTGACGTCCATCCTCATCGCGCTGCCCGCACACGCGGAAACCCTCATCTCCGACAAGCAGAGCGCGGCGAAGGGCGCCGACTGGCTGAAGAAGCAGTACGACGCCGGAGCCTTCACGCCGAAGAGCGACACCGGGGTATTCGCCGACGGGATCGTCGCGCTCTCCGCGGCGCAGCTGCACCGCTCGACGATCGACAAGATGCTCGCCGACCTGCGGAAGCCCGACGCCGGCCCTGCCTGGGTGAAGGCCGGAGCCGACGGCGGGGCCGACCGGCTCGCCAAGATCATCCTCACCGCCGACGCCGCCGGCGTCGCCGACCCCGCGCGGTTCTTCGGGAAGGACCGCGACCTCGTCAAGGAACTGATCGCCCTCGTCAAGGCGAAGAAGGTCACGCAGGCGTGGGGCGGGTACCTGACCGTGATCGCGCTCGGCCGCCTCGGCAAGTTGGGCGACCTCTCCGACGCTGACCTGACCTACCTGATGGGTCGGATGATCGTCGCGCAGGACGGCGGCTTCGGCTTCGGCACCAACCCGGCGAAGGGCGACGCCGACTACACCGGCATCGGCATCTCCGCCATGAACATCCTCGTCAAGAAGGGGCCGGCCGGCGTCAAGCCCCAGGCGCAGACGCGGCTGACGAGCGCCATCGGCTGGACGAAGAACGAGGCGAACCGCAAGCGCGACGCAGGCGACGACTACTACTGGGCCACTTACTCTTCGGCGAACTCGACCGGCGTCGTCGCCTCCGCGCTGGCCGAGGCGGGCGAGAACACCGAGTCTCCGCGGCGCTCGCTGAAGCGTCAGCAAGCCGCAACGTCGTCGAAGGCCGCCTGGTCCAAGAAGCACATGGGGACGACCGACGATGTGCGCGCCACCACGCAGGCGATCCTCGGCGTCGTCGGCAAGGGCTACGCCACGGCCGCGTTCGGGTCGCTCACGACGAAGACGCCGACGATCTCCGGCACCGTCAAGGTCGGCAAGAAGCTCACCGCCAAGCCCGGCACCTGGTCGCCCAAGCCCGCATTCAGCTACCAGTGGTACCGCAGCGGGAAGAAGATCTCCAAGGCAACCAAGTCCACCTACGCCCTCACCGCCTCCGACATGGGCACGACCATCACCGTGAAGGTGACGGGAAAGAAGTCCGGCTACGGAACGGTGTCGAAGACGTCGAAGAAGACCACCACGGTCAAGGCCGGCACCCTCACGACGAAGACGCCGACGATCTCCGGCACCGTCAAGGTCAGCAAGAAGCTCACAGCCAAGCCCGGCACCTGGAAGCCCTCGGGTGTGAAGCTCAGCTACCAGTGGTACCGCGACGGGAAGAAGATCAAGGGTGCGACGAAGTCCAGCTACAAGCTCGCCAAGGCCGACAAGGGCACCAAGATCTCGGTGAAAGTGACCGGCAAGAAGTCCGGCTACACGACCGCGTCGAAGACCTCCAAGGCCACGGCGAAGGTGAAGTAGCCGCATGAGAATCCTCACGCTCCTTCTCGCGCTCGCGCTGGGGCTCGTCCCGGCCTCGGCGCGGGCCGACGGCGGCGCAGAGATCGGCGAATGCCTGTCCTCCGGCAACGTGTGGCTGCTCGTCACGACCGAGACGGGAGAGGCGCTCGCCAACCAGTGCGTCGGCACCCCCGGCAACGGCGAGGAGGCGCTGGCCACGGGCGGGATGGAGATCCAGTTCGGCAAGGGTCGACTCGTCTGCACGCTGTCGGGGCACCCGGCGCAGTGCCCGCGGACGTTCACGGGCGCGTACTGGGCCTACTACCACGGAGGGCCCGGCGCGGAGTACGTCTACTCAGACGTCGGCGCCAGCCAGTTCCAGCCGAAGCCCGGCAGCATCGAGGCGTGGTGCTACACGACGGCGGAGAAGGATTGCGCTCCCCCGCACCTGCGAATCTCACAGGGCGGCGTCGAGGTGGCTGCGCCTTCCGGCGCGGAGACCGTCGACCTGCCCGTGACCACCAACGTGAGGGTCGAGGTGCCCAGCAGCACCCCCTGGGGGGTCATCGTCACGGTCGCGGTCATCGTCGTCGCGTTCGCCGGGCTCGTCGTCTGGCAGCGGACCCGCCGCCGGAGCGGCGGAGAAATCGGCGGCCGTTGACCTTCGGTTTGATAGGGTGCGGATAGCTCGCGCGAGGGGAACCTGGTGAGATTCCAGGGCTGACCCGCAACCGTGAACGCCCTTCTCAGGGCCCAGCCGGAGCACCGAACGCGGCAGACCTTTCAACCCGTCGAGGTCTACGGGAGGGCAGGGCCGAACGGGCATTTCGGACCATCCTTCCGCGGTCCGATAGCCGAGAGGTGCCCCATGCTCCGCCGGATCCTTCTCCCGCTGATCGGCGCGTTCGCGCTGGCTCTTACCGCTCTCGCGGCCCCAGTGGCCGCGCACGCCGAGGACGACAACGCCGTTGGCTCCTGCCTGAGCGCCGACAAGGTGTGGCTGCTCGTCGTCACGGACACCGGCGAGGTGCTCGCCAACGAGTGCGTCGGCACCCCCGCGACCGGCACCGACGCGCTCGTCTCCGTCGGGCTCGAACTGGCCCGCGATGACGGCAACTTCATCTGCGCCATCGGCGGGCACCCGGCCCAGTGCCCAGCCACCTTCACCGGCCAGTACTGGGGGTCCTACATGGGCGTCCCCGGAGAGCCGTACGCCTACGCCCAGGTAGGCCCTGACGAGAACAAGCCGAAGCCCGGCACGATCGAGGCGTGGTGCTACAACAAGGCCGACGAGAAGGAATGCACCCCGCCATACCTGAAGATCGTGAAGGACGGTGCCGAGGTTGCCGCGCCCGACGGCGTCACAACGGTAGACCTGGCCGTGACCGGTGAGGCCCCCTCCCCGACCGCGAGCCCAACGGCGACCGACGCCCCGACCGCCCCGGCCGAGAAGCCCGCCGACTCGAGCACCTCTCGGACTCTGCCGATCGTCCTCGGCATCGTCATCCTCGGCGCGGTCGCCGTCGCCGTGTTCGTCAGCAGGAAGAAGTCAGGCAAGGGCGGCGCGGTCGGCGGCCGCTGACGGTAGCCAACCGGTCTCACCCATGCCCCGCCTCCTGCCAAGGGTCGCCGTCGCCGACGGCACGCCCGAAGCCGCAGCCCCCGCCGTCGATCAGCGCGGGCTGCGCTTCGTGCACCCTTGGGCGTGGTGGGCGTGGGCGCTGAGCGCGGGCGCCGCGGTGAGCCTGACGGCTAACCCGCTCGTCATCGGCCTGATTGCGGCTGCGATGGTCGCCGTCGTGATCCTCCGCCGCCCCGATGCGCCCTGGGCGCGCTCCCTCAAGGTCTACCTCTTCCTCGCGCTGTTCATCGTCGCCATGCGCATGTTCTTCCAGATCACCATCGGCGGCACGCGCGCCGGGGAGGTGCTCTTCACCCTCCCCTCCATCCAGCTGCCCGACTGGGCGGCCGGCATCCGGCTGGGCGGACCTGTGACGGTCGACGGCCTCATGTTCGCGCTGTTCGACGCCCTGCGGCTCGCGACGATGTTGCTGTGCGTGGGCGCGGCCAACTCCCTGGCGAACCCCCGCACGGCTCTCAAGTCCGTGCCCGCCGGGCTTCGCGACATTTCCACCGCGGTCGTCATCGCGCTCGCCCTCATCCCGCAGCTGATCGGCTCGCTGCACCGGGTGCGGCGCGGGCAGCGGCTCCGGGGCGGTCGGCGCCGCGGCCTGTCGGCCGTGCCCGCCACCCTCATTCCCGTGATCGAAGACAGCGTCGAGTCCTCGCTCCAGCTCGCGACGTCGATGGAGGCCCGCGGCTACGGCAGGACCCGCGTCGCGGGCGAACGTCGTCGGGGCACCTGGCCGCTGCTCGGCGCGCTGCTCGCGGTCACGCTGGGCATCTACGTGCTGCTCGGCGTGCCCGCGCGGATGAACGGCATGCTGGGGCTCCGCGGGCCCGCCATTCTCGCGCTGGCGCTGATCGGCGTCGGGCTTGCGCTGACGGTGTGGGGCATGCGCGCCTCGGGCCGCCAGCTCGGCGTCACGCGTTACCGCCCCGCACCGTGGGGCGGACCCGAGTACGTCACGCTCGGCTGCGGACTGGCGGGCCTGGCCGTCGTCTTCTACCTCGCCTCCGAGTTCGGCGCGCCCCAGGCGATGAACCCGCCGGTCACGCCGTTCCGGCCGCCGACCCTTCCTCCGCTCGCCCTGCTCAGCGCCCTCTTCTTCGCGCTCCCGGGCTTCGTCACCCCGCCCTCCAGGATCGCCGCATGATCGAGTTCGACAACGTCACCATCACCCAGCCCGGCGCCGATCGCCCGGTGCTGCGCGGCGTCACCGGCGTGATCCGCGAGTCCGACCTGTGCGTCGTCGTCGGCCGCACCGGCTCAGGGAAGTCAACGCTGCTGGGCGCGATCAACTCGCTCATCCCCGGGGCGACCGGCGCGACGATGTCCGGCCGGATCCGCGTCGCCGGCCGCGATATCACCGGCACGCGCCCGCGCGAGCTCGCCGACCTCGTCGGCTACGTCGGCCAGAACCCGCTCTCCGGCTTCGTGACCGACGTCGTCGAGGACGAGGTGGCCTACGGGATGGAGCAGCTCGGACTAGCCCCTTCGACCATGCGCAAGCGCGTCGAGGAGACCCTCGACCTGATGGGCATCGCCGAGCTGCGCCGCCGCGCGCTCGTCGAGCTCTCCGGCGGTCAGCAGCAGCGGGTCGCCATCGCCGCGGTGCTCGCGGCCCAGCCGCGCGTGCTGGTGCTCGACGAGCCGACCTCCGCGCTCGACCCGAACGCAGCCCAGGACGTGCTCTCGGCGATCAACACCCTGGTCTACGACGTCGGCCTCACCGTCGTGCTCGCCGAGCACCGCCTGGAGCGCGTCATGCACACCGCAGACTCGGCTCTCTGGCTGCCCGGCGACGGGAGCGGTGTCTTCGGCCGGACCGCCGACGTGCTTGCCCAGGCCGACGTCCGGCCGCCGCTGGTGGAGCTGTCCGGCGTGCTGGGTTGGCCGACGGTGGCAACCAGCGTCCGCGACGCGCGCCGCAAGGTGCACGAGGAAGGCCCGCACGTGGTGCTGCCCGACTTGCCGGAGGACACCGTGGCCTGGAACGATGCCGGGCTCACCCGGGTCGCGGAAGCGCGCGACCTCGCCGTCGACTACGGCCGTTTACGTGCCGTCGGGGCCAGCCTCGACCTGCACGCGGGCACCGTCATCGCGCTCATGGGTCGCAACGGGTCGGGGAAGTCGTCGCTGCTGTGGGCGCTACAGGGCGCGGTGGCCAGCACGGGAACCCTCAGCATCCGCGGCGCCGACCCGCGCCGGGTGAGCGACGGCGAGGCCCGGTGCCTCGTGTCGCTGGTGCCGCAGACGCCGTCCGACCTGCTGTACCTGCCGAGCGTCGGCGAGGAACTGAGCCAGGCCGACCGCGAGTCGCACGCAGAAGAGGGCACCACGCGCGCGATCCTCACTCGCCTCGGCGCGGATCTGCCCGACGACCGCAACCCCCGCGACCTGTCCGAGGGCCAGCGCCTGGCCCTCGTGCTGGCCATCCAGCTCGCCGCCCGCCCCGTCGTCATCTGCCTCGACGAGCCCACCCGCGGCCTCGACTACCAGATGAAGCACGAGCTGGCGCTCATCGTGCGGCAGCTCGCCAACGAGGGCGCCTGCGTCGTCATCGCCACGCACGATGTCGAATTCACCGCGCAGGCGACCGATCGCTGCGTGGTGCTGGCCGACGGCGACGTCGTCGCGGATGGCCCAACCAGGGTCGTCTGCTGCGCCTCCCCCGGCTTCTCGCCCCAGGTCGCGAAGGTGTTTCACCCGCACGACGTGCTGACGGTGGCCGAGGTCGCCGATGCGCTGTCGGCCCAAGGCCTGAGGCAGTACGCATGAGCCAGGAACGCGACTGGGCCTCCGGCGTCATGCTCGGGATCGCGGTGGTCGTCGCGTTCCTCGCGTTCTTCTGGCCGCTGCTCGTGGCGCCGTCGGCGGCGCTGGACGGCAACGCATTGTCGCCGTTCATCTTCGCGCTGCTGCTGCCGATCGTGATCGGCATCGTGGTGTCGCAGCTCAGCAGGGGCACGATCGATCCGAAGACGTTGGCGATGCTGGGCGTCCTTTCCGCGCTGGGCGCGCTGTCGCGGCCGCTGGGGGCGGGCACCGCGGGCATCGAGTTCGTGTTCATCCCGCTGATCCTCGGCGGCCGCGTGTTCGGCCCGACGTTCGGGTTCCTGCTCGGCAGCACGACGCTGATGACGTCGTCGCTGTTGACGGGCGGCGTGGGACCATGGCTGCCGTTCCAGATGATGGCGGCGTCGTTCGTCGGCATGGGCGCCGGGCTGCTCCCGGGCGGCCACGCCGCCAAGCAAGGCTCCCGGCCCGCGCACGGCAGCTGGGCGGAGATCGCCCTGCTCGGCGCGTATGGCGCGGTCTCCACGACGCTCTACGGCGCGCTGGTCGACATGTCATTCTGGCCGTTCAACCTGGGGCTGTCGACGGAGCTGAGCTACGTCGCCGGCGCCCCGATCCGCGAGAACCTCCACCGATTCCTGTTGTGGAACATGGCTACGGCGATGGGTTGGAACCTCGGCCGTTCCGTCACGACGATCGTGACGCTCGCCATCGTCGGCCGCCCGCTGCTGCGGATCCTGCGCCGCACCAACCGCCGCGCCACCTTCGCCCCCGGCTGAGTATCCGACTCCGTTGCCGGAAAAGTCCAGACAGATTGGGCTTTTACCCAGTCTCCGGGGTACTCGGCCTATCTCACCGCACTTTTACGGTAGGTCACGGTGTCGCCGTGCTCCAGGAGGCGAGTCTCGCCGCCACCTCCTGATGATCGACGGCGCCCTCTGCGACTGCTATCACCAACGCGTAGGCGTCGTCGTCCGGGGCATCGATGACGACGTCGTTGAGACCACAGAACACCACCATCGATAGCCAACCCAGTCGCTTGTTGCCATCACCCAGGGCATGGTTGCGTACGACGGACTCCAGCAGAACTGCGGCCTTGACGTCAAGACTCGGGTAAGCCTCAACGCCGAACACTGTTGCCTGCGGCCGGTACGCAGCCGAATCGAGGAGTCCGACGTCGCGTACCGGGCCGACTCCGAGGTCCCCAGCGAGGGTGAACAAGTCCTCCAGAGAGAGGTAGTGGATCACTGGCCGAGACGGTCAAGCAGGTCTGCGTAGCGAACACGCGCGACGTCGGACAGCCGACGGACTTTGCCCTCGTGCAGGCGCCGTGCCGAGGCCTCGCGGATCGCACGCACGGTCGCCTCTTGCTTGCTGACCCCATCCGCCTCCGCAAGAAGCGCCAGGGCCTGCTCATCCTCGGATGTCAGCCGCAGTGTCATTGCCATGTGCGCGATGATACCACTCTGGTATCAACCCGAGCTCAGCGGATCAGGCGGGCGGTGAGGACGCCGTCGATGCCGAGGATGCGGCCGAGCAGGTCGTCGGAGACGTCGCCCTCCACGTCGACCAAGGTGTAGGCCAGTTCGCCGCGCGACTTGTTCAGCAGGTCCTCGATGTTGAGGCCCGCCTCCGCGAGGAGCGTCGAGATCTGGCCGACCATGTTCGGCACGTTGGAGTTCACGATCGCGATCCGCGTGCCGCCGTTCCTCGGGAGCACCGCCTCGGGGAAGTTCACCGAGTTGGAGATGTTCCCGTGCTCAAGGTACTCCCGCAGCTCGTTGGCGGCCATGCGGGCCGAGTTCTCCTCCGCCTCATGCGTCGACGCGCCGAGGTGCGGCAGCGTGACGGCGCGCGGACGCGTGTTCAGCTCGGGGACCGGGAAGTCGCAGACGTAGCCGCGCAGACGCTCCGTCTCCAGGGCCTCCACGACGGCGTCGAGGTCGACGATGGGCGCGCGGGCGAAGTTCACCAGCACCGCGGACTTCTTCATCAGCGCGAACTGATCCCTGCCGATCAGGCCGCGGGTGGCGTCGATCAGCGGCACGTGCACGGTGAGGATGTCGGCGCGCTTCAGCAGGTTGTCGAGGTTGGTGACGTGCTCGACGCGGCTTGACAGCTTCCAGGCATGCTTGACGGTGACGCCCGGGTCGTACCCCATCACCTTCATGCCCAGGCCGACGGCGGCATTGGCGACCTCGACGCCGATGGCACCCAGGCCGATCACGCCGAGAGTCCGGCCCGGCAGCTCGAACCCGGCGAACTGCTTCTTGTTGGCCTCCACCTCCTTGTCCATCGACGCCGCGTCGCCGCGCAGCCGGTGGGCGTAGGCAGCCGCGTCGACGATGTTGCGCGCGGCCAGGAAGATGGCGGCGATGACCAGCTCCTTGACCGCGTTGGCGTTCGAGCCGGGGGTGTTGAACACCGGGATGCCGCGGTCCGTGTAGTCGGCCACGGGGATGTTGTTGGTGCCTGCGCCGGCGCGCGCGACGGCCTTCACCGATGCGGGGATCGGGATCCCGTGGAGGTTCGCGGAGCGCAGGATCAGCGCGTCGGGCTCCTCGACGTGACCGCCGACGTCGTACAGCTCCTTCGGCAGCTGGCTCAGGCCCGCCTGGCTGATCGCGTTGAGCGTGCGAATCTGGAACGGCGCAGCCGGCCGCTCTTCGTTGTGGGTCATGCCTACCCGTTCCGCTTCTCGAAGTCGGCCATGAAGTCGATCAGGTCGTGGACGCCCTCGATCGGCATCGCGTTGTAGATGCTCGCACGCATGCCGCCGACCGACCGGTGACCCGCCAAGTTCGTCAGCCCCGCCTCCGCGGCCTCCGCGACGAACGTCTTGTCCAGCGCCGGGTCGGCGATGAGGAACGGCACGTTCATCCACGATCGCGCGTTCGGCGCCACCGGGTTCGAGTAGTAGTCCGACGCGTCGATGAAGCCGTACAGCTCAGCGGCCTTCGCCCCGTTCCGCTCGGCCATGGCGCTCAGGCCGCCGAGGTCGCTGATCCACTCGAGGATCTGGCCAAGGAGGTAGATGCTGAACGTCGGCGGGGTGTTGAGCATGGAGTCGCTTGCGGCCATCTGCGCGTAGTCGAGGACCGACGGCGTGGTGGCGCGGGCCTTGCCCACCAGGTCGTCGCGCACGATCACCACGCACAGGCCGGACGGCCCCATGTTCTTCTGCGCGCCGGCGTAGATCAGGCCGTAACGGGCGACGTCAATGGGTCGCGAAAGGATGGTCGAGGAGAAGTCGGCCACCAGCGGCACGTCGCCGGTCTCGGGGACGTAGTCGAACTCCACGCCGCCGATGGTCTCGTTCGGGGTGTAGTGCACGTAGGCCGCGGCGGGGTCGACGGCGTAGCTGCCGGCGGCGGGCACCGTCGTGTAGTTGGTGGCGGCCTCGTCGGCCAGGACAGCCACGTCCAGCCCCTGGCGCTTGGCGGCCTTGATCGCCTTCGCCGACCATTGCCCCGTGTTGAGGAAGCCGACGGCGTCGCCGGGCTGGGTGAGGTTCATCGGGATGGCGTCGAACTGCGCGCTCGCCCCGCCCTGCAGGAACAGCACACGGTAGTTGTCCGGGACGCCGAGGAGCTCGCGCAGCAGCGCCTCGGCACGCGCCGCACAGGCCACGAACGGCTTGCCGCGGTGCGACACCTCCATGACGGACATGCCGCCGCCTTGCCAATCGAGGAGCTCGGACTGGGCACGCTCCAACACGCTGGTCGGGAGCATCGCAGGACCTGGGGAAAAGTTCCAAACACGCACGACCCCTATTGTGGCACTCCGTGCCTTCCGCGGCGATCTGCCCACAGTTGCGGACCTTTCGACGCGCGCTACGTCGCTTCGCTCCTTGGGCGCGGCTCAAGGAACGAGAGTCGCTCGACGACGACCGCCTTCGTGCCCTCCAGCGTCCTCGCGAGTACCAGCGTCGCCGACGCCGTGCCCTTCGGCTTCAGCTCGCGGCGCAGGGCAGCGGGGTCGACGTCGATCCCGCGCTTCTTGATCTCCAGCGTGCCGATGCCGTGCTCCGCGACCCAGCGTCGGAGCGTCCTACGGTCGTAGTCGAGCACCTCGCGGACAGCGAAACAGGTGGCCAACGGCGAGGCAAGCGGCTCGTCGCTCGACAGGTAAGCGATGTGCGGGTCGAGCAGCCACAGGTCGTGCGCGGGGGCGATCTCTTCGAACAGCCCCGCGCGGATCACCGCGCCGTCGGGCTCGATCAGGTACCGGCCCAGCGGCCGAACGTCCAATCCGGGGCGTCCCCCCGTCCGGGCCAGCGTCGTGGCGCCGCCGGCTCCCAGCGCGACGACGGCGGGTCCCTCCGAGAGCCGGTTCCACAGCGACGCCTCGACGACGTCGTGCGACTCGCTCACCCACGCCGCCTGGACACCATAGGGGATGATCTCCTTCGGAACGCCAGGGCCGAGCTTCACGCACACGAACCGGTCCGAGGACAGCTGCGCGAGCACGAAGTCCCACGACGGCGTGAAGTCCGCGACGTTCCAGGTGCGTCCGCGTGCGGTGCGCCGCGCGGGGTCGAGGAAGATCGCCGCCCCGGGCGGCGGGGTCTGCTCCTCGGCGAGGCCGACGTGCACGTCGTACGTCAGCCCGGCCGCCAGGCAGTCGGGAGAGCGCGTGCGCGAGAAGCCGGGAGCGCCCGCGACCAGCGCGAGGTTATGTGCAGCGACGGCGGCGGTCTCCGGGTCGGCGTCGACCGCGACGACGCGGAGCCCCGCCTCGAGGAACGCCATGGCGTCCGCGCCGATCCCGCAGCCGAGGTCCCACACCTCCGTCACGCCCGCGTCGGCGAACCGCTGCGCCCGCCACCGGGCCACGGACCGTCGCGTCGCCTGCTCCAGGCCGTTGCGGGTGAACAGCATCTCGTCGGCGCGCTCGAACTTCGCCGCCGCCCGACGACGCAGCACCGCCTGGCCGAGCGCCCACGCGGCATCGTCCGCCCCGAAGCTGCGCCGCAGCCTCTCCCCCGCGCCGAGCGATGACGGGTCCGGCTCTCGCATCGCCGCGGCCAGCGCCTGATCTCTCACGCGGGCGAGGCTATCGGGGTCCGGTTCTACAGCAGCTCCCGGGTGTCGAGCTCGACGACGCGGTCGCCCAGCGACTCGAGCAGGGCGTGGCGCTCCTCGCGACGCTGACGCTGCTCGATCGGGTTCGGCACCGGGGCCGCGGCGAGCAGGCGCTTCGTGTATTCCTGCTGCGGGTTGAGCAGCACGTCCTCGCGCGTTCCCGCCTCCACGATCTTGCCGAACTGCATCACGACGACGCGGTGCGCGAGCGAGTCGATGACCGCGAGGTCGTGCGAGATGAACAGACACGCGAATCCGAACTGGACCTGGAGGTCCGTGAACATCGCGAGGACCGATGCCTGAACGGACACGTCGAGGGCCGAGGTCGGCTCGTCGGCGATCAGCAGGTCCGGCTTCAACGCGAGCGCCCGCGCGATCGACACCCGCTGGCGCTGGCCGCCGGAGAGCTCGTGCGGATAGCGGTTGTACGCGCTGCGGGGCAGGTGCACCGCCTCCAGCAGCTTGTGCACGCGCGCCTCGCGCTCCTTCGGGGTTCCGATGCCGTGGACCGACAACGGCTCGGAGATCACGTCGCCGATCGGGAACCGCGGGTTCAACGACGCCGCCGGGTCCTGGAAGATGACGCCGACGCGCTTGCGGAGGCTCTTCAGCTCCGGGCCCTTCAGCGAGAGCAGGTCCTGGTCGAGGACACGCACCTGGCCGGACTCGGAAGGGATCAGCCCGAGCAGCGCGCGACCGATCGTCGACTTGCCCGAACCGGACTCACCCACAAGGCCGACGATCTCGCCGCGCTTGACGTCGAAGCTCACGTCGTCGACGGCGCGGAACGGCTTCTTCCCCTGCCTGCGGTACTCGACGACCAGGTTCTCCACGGAAAGGGCCGTCTCCGCGCCCGGGGCCACGTCCTTCGGCGCCACGCCGAACTGGCCGTGGCCGTCGCCCAGGTGCGGTACCGCCGCGAGCAGCTTCTGGGTGTAGGGGTGCTGCGGGTTGAGCAGCACCTCGTCCACCGTGCCGCGCTCGACGATGTTGCCCTTGAACATCACGGCGACGTTGTCGGCCATGTCGGCGACCACTCCCATGTTGTGCGTGATCAGCAGGATGCCGGTGTTCAGCTTGTCCTTCAGCGAGCGCAGCAGGTCGAGGATGTCGGCCTGCACGGTGACGTCGAGCGCCGTCGTCGGCTCGTCGGCGATGATCACCTCCGGGTCGCAGGTCAGCGCCATGGCGATGACGACGCGCTGCCGCATGCCGCCGGACAGCTCGTGCGGGTACTGGTTGACGCGCCGCTCGGGCGCGGGGATGCCGACGGCGGCCAGCAGGTCGATGGCGCGCTGCCAGGCCTCGCGGCCGAACGCGACGCCATGCACCTCCATCGACTCGATCAGCTGCTCGCCGATCTTGATCACGGGGTTGAGCGCCGTCATCGGCTCTTGGAACACCATGGCGACGCGGCGGCCGCGGATCGAGCGCAGTTCCCGGCCGGACAGGTCGCCGACGACCTTGTCGCCGACGACGGTGCGCCCCTCGATCCGGGCGGTCTTCGGCAGCAGGCCGAGGGCGGTGGTCGCGGTGACGGACTTGCCGGAGCCGGACTCGCCCACCAGCGCCATCACCTCTCCGGGCTCGACGGTCAGCGACAGGCCCTTGACGGCGTGGACGACGCCGAACTCGGTGCGGAAGCGCACGTTCAGGTCGTCGAACTCGAGGGCCGCGTTCTCGCCGGTGAAGGTCTTCATTTCAGTCATGTCCTAACCCTTCAGTCCATCTGCTGGCGAGGATCGAACGCGTCGCGCAGGCCGTCGCCGATGAAGTTGACGCACAGCGAGATCAGCAGGATGAACATGCCGGGGACCCAGAAGAGCCACGGCCTGTTGTTGAGCGCGTTCTGGTTCTCGGAGACCAGGAGGCCCAGCGACGTGTCGGGCGCCCGCACGCCGAAGCCGAGATAGGAAAGCGCGGTCTCGGTGAGGATCGCGGCCGAGATGAGCAGGGTCGCGTTGACCACGATGGTGCCGAGCGCGTTCGGCAGGATGTGGCGCACGATGATCTGGGGAGACGGCGTGCCGAGAGCCCGGGCCGCCATCACGAACTCCCGCTCGCGCAGCGACAGCACCTCGCCGCGCACGAGCCGCGCGAGGCCGGTCCAGGAGACGACCGCCAGCACCAGCGCGAGCATCACGATGTTGGCGCCGAACATGCGGCCGAGCACCGCGGCCAGCACCAGCGTCGGGATGATGATGAAGAGGTCGGTGACGCGCATGAGGAAGGCCTCGATGAGGCCGCGGTAGTAGCCCGCCATGGCGCCGATGATCGTGCCGATGATGGTGGCGATGATGCCGACGGTGAACGCCACGAACAGCGACTGCTGCGTGCCGCGCATCACCAACGCGAAGTAGTCCTTGCCGATGCTGTCCTGGCCGAACGGGTGCTCGCCCAGCGACGGCGGGAAGAACTGGATGGTCGGGCGCGCCTCGTTGACGATGTCGTAGGCGTCGACATACGTCTTGGACCACCAGCCGGGAATGGGGCCCCAGCCGATCGACGTGAACGCGAGCAGGATGATGAACAGCAGGACGATCATCGAGATCATGGCCGCCTTGTGCCGGAAGAACCGACGGCGCACGAGCTGGCCCTGCGAGTAGGACTTGGTCGTGGTCGACGCGACGTCGTCCTCGATGGAGAACTGGTCGTGGGGGTCGATCGCGGGGAGCGAGTTGTTGGGATCACTCATGGCAGGCTCCTTAGCGCGCGATTCGCGGGTCGAGGAAGGCGTAGGCGATGTCCGCGAGGAGGTTCATCACCACGGCCGCGGTGCCGGTGACGAGGAAGAACGCCATCACTGGATTGGGATCGACCTGTTGAAGCCCGACCATGAAGAGGTTGCCCATGCCCTGCCAGCCGAAGACCGACTCCGTGATGACGGCGCCGCCGATCAGGGCCGCGAAGTCGAACGCGACGATGGTGGCCAGGGGGATCAGCGAGTTGCGGAATGCGTGCTTGGTGATCACCTTGCGTTCCGATACGCCCTTGGAGCGGGCGGTGCGGATGTAGTCCTGGTTGAGCACGTCCAGCATCGACGCCCTGGTGTAGCGGGTATACCCCGCGACGGAGACGAGCGTGAGGACGATCGTGGGGAGCACGAGGTGCGTCGCCGCGTCGACGGCGTGTCCCCAGAAGGGCGCGTCGAAGTTGGGGCTCATGGAGCCGATGGTGGGAATGGGGCGCGGCTGGAGCTTGAGGTAGGCCGCCCAGTTGCTGAGCATCAGGTCGGCGAACGCGATCAGCGATCCCACGACGGCGAGGATCGCCGAGGCGGACATCGCCTGCTTGCGGGAGAAGCCGCCCCAGGCGTATCCGCTCACCAGCCCCGCGACGACCGCGAACAGCAGGCAGCCGAGAAGCAGCAGCACGGACGGTTGCTTCATGAGGAGGGGCCTCAGCACCGCATAGCTGACCATCCCGACCACCGCGGTGGTGCCGACGGCGTAGACGACCCTGCGATTCTTGAAGCCCGAGGTCAGCGCTACGATCAGCACCGCAGCCGCGGCGATGACGATGATGAAGACCGGCAACCCGATGGACGGCCTGCGGAACCAGGTAACGGCGTCGAAGTAGAACATCGCCCCGACGAACACTGCGAACGAGGCGAAGAAGCTGATGGCCCTCCGTTTCACGGGGCCACCTATGGCCGCCGTCAGGATGAAGGCGAGAACCCCGGAGATGATCAATATCTCCGGGAGCGTGAATTTCGCGTCGACGATCCAGTTGTTGAACTCGATGGCCGCGTAGTGCTTCAGGAGCACGGCAGCCCAGAACACGGGCAGCGAGAAGAAGACGAAGGCCATGAAGGTCACGGCGTAGTCAAACCCGCTGTACTGCCTCACAGCCGTCACGATGCCGAGAATGACACCGACCACGATCGCGAGGATCGTGGCGAGGACGACGAGTCTGAGGGTCGATCCTGCGGCGATCACGACGAGCGAGGTCACCTCGCGGCCCACGATGTCCTTTCCGAGATCGCACTGGCCGATGAGGCACTTGGAGGCTCCACCGAGCCACGTGAAGTAACGCTCGTACCAGGGGACATCGAGTCCCATGTTCTCGATGCGTTGCCGGATCAGGTTCTCCCGGTTGGGGCTGTTCGACTCGCGCAGATCCGCGAGCGGATCCCCGGAGTTGATCGTCAGCACGTACATCAGGAACGAGCCCAGGAGCAGGATGAGGAGCGAGATCCCCAAGCGTCTCGCGATATATCTGATCACTAAGTAGTCCTTCGGTGGAGTCGGCCGCGGTGCAGAGCCCCGGCACGTGGCGCTGATCCTACGCCAAGAAACATGCCGGAGTCAGTGAGAATGGCGTGCGAAATGCGGTGGGGGCAGGCGGCGGGTGCCGCCTGCCCCCACGGCAGCTAATCAGTGGCTCAGCTATTCAGCCACTGCGGGGCGTTCCAGGAGATGCCGTCCTGGGTAGCGGTCGGACGCACGTTCTGCATCTTGGCGTCGGAGCCGGCGATGCCGGGGTGCGCGAACAGCGGGATGCCGTACAGCGTGTTCCACAGCTCCTTCTCGATGATCTTCACCTGCTCCAGGTGGACAGCAGGATCCAGCGTCGAGCCGAGCGTCTTCCAGGCGGCGTCGACCGTCGCGTTAGAGTACTGGCCGTAGTTCTGCGGACGGCCCGTGGCGTAGATGTTCTCACCCGAGGCGATCTGGCCGGAGCCGGCCCACGCGAACAGGGCCACCTCGTAGTCGCCATCCGGCAGCGCCTTCTCGAAGAAGTCGGCCGCGTTGACGTCCTTGACCTCGAAGCCCGCGTCCTTGCAGGAAGCGGCGATCGCGGCGACCTGATCGGCGCGGCGCTTGTTGCCTGCGCGGTAACCGATGCGAACCTCGATCGGCGTCTTCACGCCGGACTCGGCGATGAGGGCCTTCGACTGCTCGATGTCGACCTTGTCGAAGCGGCCATGGTAGGCGGCATCGACGACGGCCTGGTAGTTCTCCTGGAAGGGGAACACCTCACGGGCGTTCATCACGACGCTGTCCGGGGAGACCGGCTTGATCAGCAAGTCGACAATGCGCTGGCGCGGCACGCAGTAGGCGAAGGCCTCGCGCAGCTTGATGCCGCCCTGGGCATCCGAGAACACGTTGGTGTCGCGGAAGTTGAAGTCCAGGTGCTCCCAGGTCAGGGTGGAGTACTGGTGGATGTTGATGGACG
This sequence comes from Tessaracoccus sp., assembly GCF_016714275.1. Taxonomy (GTDB): domain Bacteria; phylum Actinomycetota; class Actinomycetes; order Propionibacteriales; family Propionibacteriaceae; genus Arachnia. The sequence goes on from NZ_JADJNP010000002.1 coordinate 779,323, forward strand.
GGCCGATGTTCTGCAGCGTGGCGAGCCCGGCCTCGTCGGCCTGCGGCGAGATGGCCTGGACGTCGCCGTTCTGCAGCGCCTGGGCCTGGTTCTCGTCCTTGATGAAGCGGAAGATCAGGTTCTTGGTACCCGCGGGGGTGCCCCAGTACTTGTCATTGGCCTCGAGCGTCAGGGCGTTGCCGGCCTGCCAGCCGCCTTCCTTCAGCTTGTAGGGGCCCGAAGAGGGGACGTCGGCCATGTCCGGAAGCTCGCCCGGGTTGTACATCCAGCCGGTGTTCCAGAACTCGGCGACCTTCTTGACGGTCTCCGCATCCTTGTCGATGATCGCCTGCGCCAGCTCCTTCGGATCGAGGCCCGCCTTGGTTGCCGCGACGTGGGCGGGCAGCGTCGAGCCGATGACCAGACGGAAGTCCGGGTACGGGGCGTCATACTTCACGGTGAAGGTCTTGGAGTCGACCGTGCCCTGAGGGCCGTCCGGAATGTACTGCGGGAACGACGCCGAGACGTGATCGAAGACGGCCTTCGCCTTGGGGTCCTTGCCGTTGGCGTAGCCGGGAACGATCCACTCGGGGTTCTGCGCGGCGTAGTCGAGCAGGTAGTCGTTGATGGTCACCGGGGTGCCGTCGGACCACACGGCCGCGTCGCTGATCGTGTACTCGATCTCCAGCGGATCCTCGGAGAGGATCTTGTACGTGCCGAACTCCGTGTTGTCGCAGATGGTGCCGTCGTCACCGAAATAGACGAAGCTGGAGAACATGTGCGCGGCGACGGCGGAGTTGTAGGTCGAGTACGTCTTCGACGTGATCGAGTTGTAGCCGCTCCAGTCGCCGGGGCCGGCGGTGAACTTGACGTCGCCGTCCTTGGTGGCGGTGATGCCGACGTCCTGCAGGCAGGGCGCGGTGCTGCTGCCGCCGGGGGGCGTGGTTTCCGTGGGGCCGGCCGTAGCGGGGCCGCTGGGCCCCGTCGTGCCGCCGGGCTCCTCCGGGCTGGTGCAGGCACCCAGCATCAGGGCACCCGTCAGCGCGAGGCCGAGCGCGGCCTTCGTTCGCCTGAACTTCATTGAGAACTCCTTGTCGTGAGACAACGTTGCGTGGCCGAAAAAACGGCCAAGTGGTCAGCACGATAGCGATCCCGTGGAGGTTTGCGTTAGCAGGCTGCCTTAACGCCCCGAGATCGTTACGGAGTTGTTGCCGAAACCACCACAGTCGACACGGGTAGACCCGAGTTCGCGGAGATGCCGAGGCCCGACGGGGAGAGGCCTGCACGGACGACCTCACTGCCGACGGCGGCGATCATCGCGCCGTTGTCGGTGCAGAGAGCAGGGCGCGGTCGCCGCAGTTGGACCCCGACAGCGTTGGCCCGCTCCTCCAGGAGGGTCCGCAGCCGCGAGTTAGCGGCGACTCCCCCACCCAGCAGGATGGTGTCGACGCCGAGGTGTTGCGCGGCGTCGACCGTCTTGGCTGTGAGCACGTCGCAAACGGCCTCCTGGAAGCTCGCTGCCACGTCGGCAACCGGCACGTCCAGGCCGTCGAGCCTGCGCCGCTCCACCCAGCGGGCCACCGAGGTCTTGAGCCCGGAGAAGGAGAAGTCGAAGCGGTGCCTCTCCAGGTCGTGCTTGGCGGTGAGACCGCGCGGGAAACGGATGGCCGTCGGGTCGCCCTCCTGCGCGGCCTTGTCGATGACCGGCCCGCCCGGGTAGGGCAGGCCGAGGATGCGGGCGACCTTGTCGTACGCTTCGCCCGCGGCGTCGTCGATGGTGGAGCCCAGCTCGGTGATGTCGGTGGCGATGTCGCGCACGTGGAGCAGCGAGGTGTGCCCGCCGCTGACGAGCAGCGCGAGCGCCGGCATGGGCAGCTCGCCGTGGTCGAGCAGGTCGACCGCGACGTGCCCGACGAGGTGATTGACGCCGTACAACGGCTTGTTCAGGTATGCGGACAGCGCCTTTGCGGAGGCAAGGCCGACGACAAGGGCGCCCATCAAGCCAGGCCCGGCGGTCACGGCGATGGCGTCGACCTCGGCGAGGTCGATGTCCGCGGTCGCTGCGGCGCGCTCCAGCGCCGGGACCAGCGCGGACAGGTGCGCGCGGCTCGCCACCTCGGGAACGACTCCCCCGAAGCGGACGTGCAGGTCGACGCTGCTGGCAACCTCGTTGGCGAGCAGCGTGCGGCCCCGGACGATGCCGACGCCCGTCTCGTCGCACGACGACTCGATGCCCAGCACCAACGGTTCGCTCATTGCTGCTCCTCGTCCAGAATCCAGGTGCCGACGGAGTCGGCGTCGACGCCCTCGAGTGGGCGCTCCATGATGACGGCGTCCGCCCCGGGGCCGTAGTAGTCGGCGCGGGTGGCGATGGGCAGGAACCCGTATCCGCGGTACAGCGCGATGGCGGGCTCGTTGTCGTGCTCGACCTCGAGCACCATCCGCGCCGCGCCCTCTCCTATGGCCCACTGGAGCCCAGCCACCAGCATGGCGCGCGCAAGCCCCAACCGCCTTTGGCTAGGGGCGACGACGATGCGGTGCAGGTCGACGACCTCGGCGAGCCGCTGGAAGCACGCGACGCCGACGAGCTCGCCGTCGACGCGAGCGACAAGCACGCGGCGCCCTTCGCCGCTCAGCTCCGCGCGCCAGGACGCTTCCGACCATTGCACGCCGAAGTGTTCCTCCAGTGCCAGGATCTGCGCGAGGTCGGTAGCCGCGGCAGGCTCGACGATCATCGCGACGCCCGCAGCCGCGGCAGCGCCGACTTGGGAGCCCCCGGAACCGTCGCGTCGGCGGCACGCAGGTAGTAGGGCTCGTCGCCCGCGGGCTCAAGAGTCCGCCACTGCGCCGCGAGCACCCCCGGGTCGAGCTTCCGCTCGACCATCAGGTGGGAATGTAGCTGCGCCGTGAGCTGCTCAGGAACGGTGCCGACGACGGGAAGGCCGGGCAGGTGGTCGGGCGCGCTCACCTGCGGGTCGCCCGCAGGCGAGCCGTCGGCGAGGTAACGGCGCCAGTACAGCTCCTTGCGGCGCGCGTCCGCGGCGACGACGAACTCCTCAGAGGCTCCGTCGTCAGCCCATTGCCGGGCGACGACGTCGAGCGAGCACACGCCGTGGGGGGTCTTCCCCGCCGCGTGGGCGAGCGTCCACGCCGTCGCGATGCCGACCCGCAGCCCGGTGAACGGACCCGGCCCCATGCCGACGACGAACTCTTCGACGTCCCGCAGCGCGACGCCGGCCTGCGCGCACGCCTCGAGCACGGCGGGCATGAGCGCCTCGGCGTGCGCGCGCGTGTCCTCCACGACGACGCGGGCGCGGGCCTCGCCGTCGACGGCGACCCCGACCGCGACGAACGCGCTGGTGTCGATGCCGAGCGTGATGGTCATGGCCGCTCCCTGAGGGGGTCGAGGGCTCCGGCCCAGCGCGGGCCGATCCCGGTGAGATAGACGGTGCGCCCGTCGTCGTCCAAGCCGCGGACGATGTCGATCTCCAGCCTGTCATCGCTCAACCACTCGACGAGGCCCGCGCCCCACTCCACGAGTGTCACGGCGTCGGCAAGGGAAGCATCGAGGTCGATGTCGGCGAGTTCCGCGGCGTCGCCGAGCCGGTAGGCGTCGACATGCACGAGCGCAGGACCGTCGCCGCGGCCGGGGTGCACGCGGGAGATGACGAAGGTCGGCGAGATCACCGGCCCATCGACGTCTAGCCCCTCGCCGATGCCCTGCGTCAGGGTGGTCTTGCCCGCGCCCAAGTCGCCGGTGGCGACGACGACGTCCCCGCGGACGAGCACGCGCGCGAGGGCGCGGCCGAGGGCGCGCATGTCGTCGGCCGTCGGCACGTCCACGATCACAGGCAGGTCTCGGGCCAGCCAGACACCGTTCGGAGCGTCCCCGACGACCTCGAATCCATGGTGACGCCAGAACGCGATGAGCTCGGGGAACTCGCGGCGCGCGATGAGCCGCACGCGGCCGGCGCCCAGGTCGGAGGAGAGGCTGAGCGCCCCCTCCACGATGGCGCGCGCCACGCCGTGCCCAGAGTAAACAGGAAGGACGGACACGCGGCGCAGGGTCGCTACGTCGCCGTCGAGGTCGATGAGCAGCCCGCCGACGATCTCGCCCTCCAACTCGGCGACGACGCCCGCCCCCTCGACGAGGGCGCGGGCGACGTCGGCTTCCGTGTCGGAGAGCGCGTCAGCGGGCGGGTCGACGGGCCGGCGCGCGGCGAACGCCTCCCGGATCACGCGCAGCAGGCGCGGCGCATCCTCCGGGATCGCCGCCCGCAAGGTGAGCTCAGTGTCCATCGCCCGCCGATACTAGTAGCGGTCGCGGCGCGGGCGCCCAGGGCGTCCGTGGCCTCCGCGGCCACGACCCCCGTGGCCGCCGCGCGGGCCGTCGGGGCGACGACGCTGCTGCTGCTTCGGGGCGATGAGGGCCTGGTACTCGGCGTCGGCGATCGGCTCGCCGGACGTGGGGCGGGCACCCGTCGCGACGAACAGCTCGTCGGAGTTGGGCTCGACCGGCATCGGCTCGGCGGACACGCCCGCCTGGCCGAGGAGACGGCGCGACATCTTGCGCTGGTGCGGCAGCACGATGCTGGCGACGACGCCTTCGTTCCCGGCGCGCGCGGTGCGACCCGCACGGTGCAGGTAGTCCTTGGAGTCATGCGGCGGGTCCACCTGCAGCACCAGCGTCACGTCGTCCACGTGGATGCCGCGGGCGGCGACGTCGGTGGCGACGAGCACAGGGACGGTGCCCTCGCGGAACGCGGTGAGGATGCGAGCCCGGGCGCCCTGCGTCAGACCGCCGTGCAGTGCGCCCGCCATGACGCCGGCCTCGCGGAGCTGGGTCGCGATACGGTCCGTGCCCATCTGCGTGCGGGCGAACAGGACGGTGCGGCCGTCGCGGTTGGCGATCTCGGCGGTCACCTGGTTCTTGTGGTGCGGGTGCACGAGCAGCGGCCGGTGGACCATCGTCGAGACCGACGCCTTGCTCGAGTCGACCTCGTGCGTCGCCGGGTCGTGCAGGTAGGTCCTGACCAGCGAGGCCACGGCGTTGTCCAGCGTGGCCGAGAACAGCAGGCGCTGGCCGTCGCCCGAGGCGTCGAGCAGCGTCTGGACGGGCTGGAGGAAGCCAAGGTCGGCCATGTGGTCGGCCTCGTCGAGAACGGCGATCTCCACCTGGCTGAGGTCGGCGACGCCCTGCTCCAGCAGGTCGATCAGGCGGCCAGGGGTGGCGACGACGACGTCAACGCCGCGCGCGAACGCCTTGATCTGCGGGCCGTAGCTCATGCCGCCCGCAACCAGCGTGAGGTCGATGCCGACAGCGGCTGCCAGCGGCGACAGGTTGTCGGCGATCTGCAGCGCGAGTTCGCGGGTGGGGGTGAGGATCACTGCGCGCGGCGAGCCGACGGGCGTGCCCTCGGCCAGTCGGGTCAGCATCGGCAGGCCGAAGGCCAGCGTCTTACCGGAGCCGGTGCGGCCACGGCCGAGCACGTCGCGGCCGGCGAGCGCGTCGCCGATGGTCGCGGCCTGGATCGGGAAGGGCGCGGTGATGCCCTGGCCGGCGAGCACGCGCACCAACGGCTCGGCGACGCCCAGCTCGAAGAAGCCCGATGCCACGTCGCCCTCGACGGCCTCGGCCGTTGTGGCGGTCCAGCTCATCTGGTCCGACTCGGCGTCGAACTCGTCACGCGGCGCACGGTCGAACCCGCGGTCACGGTCACGATCGCGGTCGAAGTGCCTGCGCTTGTCGACGTGTCCGCGCGGCTCGTGGTCGCGGCGCGGCTCGAACTTGGAGGCGCCGGCACGCAGCTTTGGCCGGTCGCCGTGGCGGCCTCGGTCGTCACGGTCGCGGAAGTCACGGTCGTCGCGGCGACGGTCCTCGAACCGGTCATCCCTGCGGACGTCGCGACGATCTCCGCCACGATCGTCCCGGTTGCGGTCGCCGAAGCGATCGTCGCGGCGGTACCCGCCCCTTTCGTCGCGCCGGTCATCGCGGCGACGGTCCTCGAACCGGTCATCGCGGCGGAAACCTCCGCGATCGTCGCGGCGGTCGTCCCTCCGACGGTCCTCGAACCGGTCATCCCTGCGGACGTCGCGGCGGTCTCCCCCGCGATCGTCCCGGTTGCGGTCGCCGAAACGATCGTCGCGGCGGTACCCGCCCCTCTCGTCGCTCCGACGATCCTGGGAACGGTCGTCCGAGCGCTGCCCGCCGCGGCGGTCGTCGGAGGGATAGCGGCGGCTGGCACGCTGGTCGTCACGCGGCCGGTCCTCGCGGGGCCGATCGGCTTGGCGGTCGTTCGTCGCGGGCTGGGAGGGCTTGTCGCCGAACTCGAGCGCGCGGCGCTGCTTGCGGTTCAGCGGGTGCTTCGCGTCGGCGTCGTGGTGGCCGCGGCGGGAGGGCTGGGCGCCCTTTGTCTTCCGCTTTTCAGCGGACCAGCGCGGCTTTTTGCCTGGTTTCATCATGAAGAGAGCTCTCGGTGAGGGGCTGAATGGTGCCCGCTCATGTGTGTCACGCGGGCGGTTACGCCTCGTCCGGGCCTGTCAAGTGTACGCGGGATGTCCCGAATCACCGAAACGTACATCGAGGCTTCATCTGCGCCCGGCCGCGCGACGAGTTGGACGACACAAGAACGCGAGTAGACTCCGTGCCGTGCGTGTTGCCATCGTTGCGGAGAGTTTCCTCCCGCAGGTCAACGGGGTCACCAACTCGGTGCTCCGCGTGTTGGAGCACCTTAAGGCGACCGGTCACGACGCCATGGTGATCGCCCCACAGGACGGCGGGCGTACGCCCAGCCACTACTGCGGCTTCCCTGTCGAGACCGTCACATCTATCGGCCTTCCCGGTTACGATGCCGTCCGCGTGGTCACCACGTCGACCCTCAGCATCTCGCGTCTGCTCACCGGGTTTCAGCCGGACGTCGTGCATCTTGCGGCGCCGTTGCTCATGGGTTTCAAGGCCGCGTCCGTGGCCGCGCGGCTGGGGATCCCGATGGTCGGGATCTACCAGACCGAGGTGCCCACGTACGCGACCCGCTACGGCTTCCCCCACCTCGAGCCGCTGCTCTGGCACCGCGTGCGTCGCGTCCACTCCTTGGCCTCGCTGAACTTCGCGCCGTCGACCTACGCCCGCGACCAGTTGGTCGGACGAGGCGTGCCGCGCGTCGGCGTGTGGGGCCGCGGCGTCGATTCCGTCCGTTTCCATCCCGGCCGCCGCAGCGCCGCGCTCCGTGAGCGCCTCGCGCCGAACGGCGAGCGTCTCATCGGCTACATGGGCCGGCTGGCCTCCGAGAAGCGGGTCGAGGATCTGGCCGCCATCGCCGACCTGCCGGGCACCCGGCTCGTCGTGATCGGTGACGGTCCGCAGCGCACGCAGCTTGAGGCCCTGCTTCCCCGTGCGGCGTTCCTGGGCCAGTTGACGGGCGACGAGCTGCCCGTCGCTCTCGCCTCCCTCGACCTCTTCGTCCACCCCGGCGAGTTGGAGACGTTCTGCCAGGCCATCCAGGAGGCGAAGGCCTCCGGCCTGCCGGTGATCGCCCCCCGTCGCGGGGGCCCGATCGACCTCGTCGACCCGTCCCGCACCGGCTGGCTGTACCGCCCGGGCGACCTCGCCGCGCTGCGGGCCCACACGCAGGACCTGATCGGCGACGACGCGAAGCGCCATGCGTTCGGCGAGGCGGCCCGCGCCTCGGTCGAGGGCCGCACCTGGAGCCGGATCTGCGACGAGCTCCTTGGCCACTACCAGAAGGCGATCGGAATGTCCGTCCGCGGTGGGATGCTCGTCGCATAGTCCACCGCTGGTTGAGCGAGGCTGCGAGGAACGAGCGCCCGAGTCGAACCGATGGACCCGACCCTCACTCGTGCGTGTGGTAGGTGTCCTGTTCCTCGGTGAACTCCTTCACCGGCGCGAGGATGTCGATCGTCTGACCGTCGTCGAACGTCAGCGTGCACGCCAGCTCCTCCGAGCCTGCGGGAAGCTCCCTCGTCAGGCCCATCAGCATGATGTGCGGGCCGCCAGGGGCGAGGTGTTCGTGCTTTCCCGCCGGGACGGTGATCCCGTCCTCGGCCATCTTCATCACCATCTGACCGTCGACCTTCTCCATCACGTGGAGCTCGGTGGACGCGGCGACGTCGCCGCAGTCGGCCGTGGTGAGGACGCGGTCGTCCTTCCCCGGGTTGGTCAGGTTCACGAACACCGCCGTCATGTCGGGGCGCTCGGCGCCGTTGGTCGTCCGCACCCACGCGTCGGCCGCGAGCACGCCTGGGGCCGCCGTCGCCGGGCCTCCCCCGCACGCACTCAGCCCGAGCATCCCGACAACAACCATCACCGCACAACGCCTCACGCCCAGGACCCTACCCCCACCCGATGGTGCCGCCTGACGGATAAGTGCTGTCATAACGAGACTCTCGAAAAAATAGACCTCCGCAGAGCATCTCGACGCACTTTTCCGGTCAACCCGCCGGAGTCGTAGCGGGGTAGGCTGCAGACCATGTCCACCGTCTCGCGCCGCGGCCTCCTCGGCTACGCCGGCGCGACCGGCGTCGGCGCTGCGGCCGGATTCGCCGGCGGGTGGGCGGCCAAACCTGCGCCCGTCGCGGAGCGCCACCAGGTGCTGAACCAGCGCTATTCCGCGCACGGCGCGCATCAGCCCGGCATCCTCACCCCGACGGCCGCGTCCAACCAGCTCGTCGCTCTAGACCTCCTGCCCACCACCGACGCCGCGGCCCTCGGCCGGCTGATGCGGTCGTGGACGGGGTTGATCGAGGCGCTGATGGAGGGGCGGCCGACGGCGGGCGATACCCTCCCCGACCTCGCGCAGGAGGCCGTCTCGATGTCCGTCCTCGTCGGCTACGGGCCCGGTGTCTTTGCGCTGCCGGGGCTCGAAGCCCAACGCCCCGCGGGCTTCCAGGAAATCCCGCCGATGAGCCACGACAGGCTGGACGAGCGCTGGAACGGCGGGGACCTGCTGCTGTGGGTCTCCGCCGACGACGGCACCAGCGTCGACTACGCCGTGCGCCGCCTCGTCGCCGACGCCGCCCCGTTCGCCCGCCGTCGGTGGACGCAGACCGGGTCGTGGCGCGGCTTCGACGGCGAGGGCAAGGCCGTTACGGGGCGCAACCTGTTCGGACAGGTCGACGGCTCGGGCAACCCCGACGGCGAACAGCTGGACGCGGCGCTGTGGTCGATCGACGACTGGCTGTCCGGCGGAACCCAGCTCGTCGTTCGGCGGATCGAGATGAACCTCGACACCTGGGACGAGGCGACGCGCGACCGCCAGGAGGCCTCCATCGGGCGCAGACTCGACGACGGAGCCCCGCTCACCGGCGAGAGCGAGGCCGACGACCTCGACCTCGCGGCCGTCGAGGACGGCGTCCCCGTCATCGCGCTCGACGCCCACGCCCGCCGCTCGCATCCCGACGCCAACAACGGACGCCGGATGCTGCGCCGCGCCGTCAACTACACCCACGAGGACTGGACGAGCGGGACGCCGCGCGCGACCGCCGGTCTCATCTTCTGCGCGTTCCAGGCCAACATCGCTGACCAGTTCATCCCCGTGCAGCGCGCGCTCGACGAGTCGGACGCGCTGAACGAGTGGACCACTGCGATCGGCTCGGCGGTCTTCGCCATCCCGCCCGGCTACGCGTCGGGCGGCTGGGTCGGCGAGACCCTGCTTCACTAGCGCCTACGGATTTCGACTCAGTCGCTCGTACCTCGCCGCCCGGCTCAATCAGCGGTCGACGAGGGCGGCGATGGTCTCCGGGAGCAGCGCCGCGAGGCGTTCCGGCGGGTAGGGGCCGGGGTTCCGCGCTGCGGTCATCGCCTGGATGCTCGCCCCGGCGACGGCCGCCTGCCAAGCGGGCAGGCCCGCCGCGAGCAGCGCGCCGCAGATGCCGGCGAGCACGTCGCCCGACCCCGCCTGCGCCGTCCAGTGCGGCCCTCCGACGGCGATCGTGACCCTGCCCGCCGGCTCTGCCACGTACTGCGTCGCTCCCTTGAGCAGGACGGTCGCGCCCGTCGACCTGGCCGCCTCGCGGGCGCACGAGATCGGATCGGCCTCGACGTGCGCGCGAGAGCAGCCCAACAGCCGGGAGAGTTCGCCCGCGTGCGGGGTCAGCAGCCAGCCGTCGAGGCGGCTGCCCGGCAGCGCGTAAAGCGCGTCGGCGTCGATCACGGCGGGCAGTCCCACCTGGCGGGCGTGGGCGACGCGCCCGGCCGCCTGGTCGTCGTCGCCCCATCCGGAGCCGAGGACGGCGGCCTGCGCCCTTCCCTCTCCCAGCACGACGCTGGGGTGGCGGGTGAGGATCAGGCCACCTGCGACGCGTCCGGTGTAGCGGACCATGCCCGCGCCGGCGTGCAGCGCTCCGGTCACGCCGAGGATCGCCGCGCCTTGGTAGGCCTGCGAGCCGACGTCCATCGCGACGACTCCTCGCGAGTACTTGTCCGACTCCCCGCCGGGCACCGGCCACCACCGCGCGACGTCGGACTCCTCGGCCTGCCGCACCGTCGTCGCGGGGACGGGGACGCCGATGTCGACGACATGTAGCCTCCCGCAGCGCGACGCTGCGGGCTGCTGGACATGGCAGGGCTTTGGCGCGGCGAATGTCACCGTTGCGGCGGCGCGGAAGCTGGGATGGGCGGCGCAGGAGTCGGCGGACAGCCCGCTGGGCAGGTCGACGGCAAGCACCAGCACCTCGGTGGAGGCGCAGGCGTCGGCGAAGGTCTCCACCGTGCGCGACAGCCCGGACCGCGAGCCGAGGCCCGCGACGGCGTCGATCACCAGGGCGCAGTCGGCGAGGGCCTCGAGGGCGCCGAGCGCGTCGACCTCCTGGCAGCCGGCTGCCCGCGCCGCCGCGAGCCCCGCGCCGTGCGCGCCGCCGAAGGCGCACCAGACGAGCACGGAGCGGTGCTCGGCGAGCAGCGCCCCGGCGAACAGCCCGTCGCCGCCGTTGTTCCCGCGCCCCGCGATGACGAGGACCTGCCCAGTCGGCGCCATGTCCCTGGCAACCCGCGCGACGGCCGATGCCGCGCGGCCCATCAGGTCAATCCCGGGGTGGGCGGCGAACACCTTCGCCTCCGCGGCCCGCATCTCTTGTTCGGTGACGATCGTCCTCATGCCTCGCACACCACCATCGCGGTGGCGAAACCGCCGTCGTGGCTGATGGTCAGGTGCACCGTGCCGATCCCCAGTTCCGCGATCCGCGCGGCCACCGAGCCGACCGCCTGGAACCTCGGCGCGCCGTCGGCGTTCTTGACCACCTCGCAGTCGAGCCAGCGCATCCCGCCGGGCGACCCCAGCGCCTTCGCGAGGGCCTCCTTAGCCGAGAACCTGGCGGCCTGCGACTCGATGCTGAGCTCCCGCTCCGCCGACGTGAGCAGTCGCTCCGCGAGCCCGGGTCGTCGGTCCAGCATCGCCTGGAAGCGCTCGATGACGACGAGGTCGGTGCCGATGCCCACGATCATGGCCCCACCCTAACGACGAACTACTCGACGGTGACCGACTTCGCCAGGTTTCGCGGCTGGTCGACGTCGTGGCCCAGCAGGGTGGCCAGCTCGCAGGCGAACAGCTGCAGGGGGACGATGGCGACCAGCGGCTGCAGCAGCGTCGAGACCTTCGGCAGCTCGATGAACACCTCAGCGGCGGCGCGGGCGTCCTGGTCGGAGCCCTCCGCGAGCACGATCGTCTTCGCGCCGCGGGCGCGCACCTCGGCGATGTTGGAAACCACCTTGTCGCGCAGCTGGTCACGGCCCTGCGGCGGGACGACGACGAACATCGGCAGGCCCTCGGAGACCAGCGCGATGGGGCCGTGCTTCAGCTCGCCTGCGGCGAAGCCCTCCGCGTGCAGGTACGCGATCTCCTTCAGCTTTAGCGCGCCCTCCAGCGCGATCGGGTAGCCGACATGACGCCCGAGGTACAGGAACGACGTCGCCGACGACAGCTCCTTGGCAAGGTCCAGCACCTGCTGCTGGTTGTCGAGCAGGTGCTGCATCGCCTCGGGCATGCGCTGCAGCTCGGCAAGGACGGCGGCGATCTCGTCGCCGTACTTCATGCCGCGCACCTGCGCCAGGTACAACCCCAGCAGGTAGCAGGCGACGATCTGCGAGGTGAAGCCCTTCGTCGACGCGACGCCAATCTCGGGTCCCGCGTGGGTGTAGATCACGGCGTCGGACTCGCGCGGAATGGTGGCGCCGTTGGTGTTGCAGATGGCGATCACCTTCGCGTGCTGCTCGCGCGCGTGCCGGATCGCCATCAGGGTGTCGGCGGTCTCGCCGGACTGCGAGATGGTCACCACGAGCGTCATCGGATCGATGATCGGGTCGCGGTAGCGGAACTCGGAGGCCAACTCGACCTCGCACGGGATGCGCGTCCAGTGCTCGATGGCGTACTTCGCGACAAGGCCGGCATAGAAGGCCGTGCCGCAGGCCACGATCACGATCTTGTTGACGCGGCGCAACTCCTCGGGGCTGATCCGCACCTCGTCGAGGATCAGCTCGCCGCGGTCGTTCAGGCGGCCGAGGAGCGTGTCGGCGACCGCGTGCGGCTGCTCGAAGATCTCCTTGCGCATGAACCAGTCGTAGCCCTGCTTCTGCGCGGCCTCGAGGTCCCAGTCGACGTGGAAGGCCTTGGTCTGCGCGGGCGCGCCGTCGAACGTCGTGACCGTCACGCCGTCGCGGGTCAGCTCCACGATCTGGTCCTGCCCCAGCTCGACGGCGTCGCGGGTGTAGGCGATGAAGGCGGCGACGTCCGAGGCGAGGAACCACTCGCCGTCGCCCACGCCGACCACCAGCGGCGAGTTGCGGCGGGCCGCGACGATGCGGTCCGGGTCCAGCGCGTCGACGGCGACCAGCGTGAACGCCCCCTCCAGCTGGGCGACGACGGCGCGCATGGCCGTGGTGAGGTCGGCCCCGGCCTCGACCTCGCGGCGCAGCAGGTGCGCGGCGACCTCGGAGTCGGTCTCCGAGCGGTACTCGACGCCGGGAAGGCCAGCGCGGAGCTGGTCGTGGTTCTCGATGATGCCGTTGTGCACGATGGCGATGCGCTCGGCGACGTGCGGGTGCGAGTTCTGGTCGGTCGGGGCGCCGTGGGTGGCCCACCGCGTGTGGCCGATCGCGACGGAGCTCTCCGGCAACGGGTTCGCCTCGATCTCAGACTCAAGGTTGACGATCTTGCCTGCCCTCTTGCGCCACTCGATGCCGCCGTCGTGCGGCACGGCGACGCCCGCCGAGTCATAGCCCCGGTACTCCAAGCGGCGCAGGCCGCTCAGAACAACGTCGAGGCCGCTACGATTTCCCAGGTATCCAACGATTCCACACACGCCGGAAACCGTACATTACTTTTGCGCGTTTCTTGACATTTAGCCCCGGAGGTCTCGTGTCAGACCCGTTCATCACGTTGCAGCGCCGCGCGTGGGCCGATCTCGCCAACAACACGGACATCGACCTCGACGAGACCACCCTCGCACGACTCCGCGGCATCGGTGACCCGACATCGATCCTCGACGTGACGGAGGTCTACCGCCCACTCACCCAGCTGCTCCACCTGTACATGGTCAACACGGGGCGGCTGTTCGCGCAAAGCAACGACTTCCTCCGCGTGGCCCCGGGGCGCACCCCGTTCGTGATTGGCGTGGCTGGCTCGGTCGCCGTCGGGAAGTCGACGGTGTCGCGCCTCCTGCAGGAACTGCTGCGGCGCGCACCCGGCGCCCCAAAGGTCGACCTCGTCACCACCGACGGCTTCCTCCACCCCAACGAGGAGCTGCAGCGCCGCGGCCTGCTGGACCGCAAAGGTTTCCCCGAGTCCTACGACCGGCGCGCGCTGCTGCAGTTCGTGATGGACGTGAAGTCGGGCGTCGAGCGCGTCGAGGCCCCCGTCTATAGCCACCTCGACTACAACATCGTTTCCGGCCGCAGCATCGTCGTCGAACGCCCGGACATCCTCATCATCGAGGGCCTCAACGTCCTCCAACCCGCCCGCGCCGAGCACGACCCCGGCCTCAGTCTCGCCGTCAGCGACTTCTTCGACTTCAGCGTGTTCGTCGACGCCGAGGAGAGCCTCATCAAGACGTGGTTCCTTGAGCGCTTCATGACGCTGCGCGAGACCGCGTTCCAGGACGAGCGCAGCTTCTTCCGGATGTTCACCGCCATGTCCGAACACGACGCCCGCACCTGGGGCTCGAAGGTGTGGGACACCATCAACGGCCCGAACCTGCGCCAGAACATCGCCCCGACACGCGACCGCGCCACCGCCATCCTCGTCAAGAGCGCCGACCACGCGATCGACTCGATCCGCATCCGCAAGGTCTAGGGAAGTACCTCGAAAGGGCGGGACTAGGCTTCGCCGTATGAGCGAAGCACAAGAAGGCACGGAAGCTGCCGCAACGCCCGACGAGTCGGCGAACCGCCGCGATCCGTTCTCCGAGGCGTTCAAGAAGTTCATCATCAGCGATTGGGCCCCTTATTCCGACATCCTCCCGGCCGAGCTTCCTGCCGTGCCCTGGGCCGCGGCCCGCCGCGCCGCCCTGGCCGCCGCTCACGAGGGTGCGACGCTCGTCATCCCGGCGGGACCGCTGAAGCAGCGCTCGAACGACACCGACTACCGGTTCCGGCCGCACACCGCCTTCGCCTACTACACAGGGCTGGGCGAGGACCGGGAGCCGGACGCCGTGCTCGTCGTCGCGGGCGCTGACGCGACCCTCTACTTCCGGCCGCGCGCGCCGCGCACCGACCGCGAGTTCTACGCCGACGCCCGCTACGGCGAGATGTGGGTGGGAACCCGCGACTCCGCCGAGGAGATGTCCGCGGCCACGGGCCTGGCCGTCGCCCACATCGACGAGCTCGAGCCCGCCCTTGCGGCAGCGGCCGCCCCCCGCGTCATCCGCGAGGCCGACCCTGCGGTCACGGCGCTCGTCGACAAGGCCCGGGGCAAGGAAGCGACGGGCGACGACGCCGCGTTCGCCCGCTTCGTGTCCGAGGCCCGCCTCACAAAGGACGCGTTCGAGATCGCCGAGATGGAGCGCGCCTGCGCCGCGACCGCGGTCGGGTTCACCGCCGTGGCGCGCGCCCTCCCCGAGGCGGTAGCCGCGGGCCGAGGGGAGCGCTGGGTCGAGGGCATCTTCGGCCTGCATGCCCGCCACCTCGGCAACGCCGTCGGCTACGACACCATCGCGGCCGGCGGCGACCACGCCAACACGCTGCACTGGATCCGCAACGACGGCGACCTCCGCGACGGCGACCTGATCCTGCTCGACGCCGGGGTCGAGGTGAACACGCTCTACACCGCCGACGTCACCCGCACCCTGCCGGTCAACGGCACGTTCTCGCCCGCGCAGCGCCGCGTATACGAGGCTGTGCTCGCCGCTCAGGAGGCGGGCATCGCCGCGTGCCGCGCAGGGCTTCCCTTCGCCGGCGTCCACCAGGCCGCGATCACGGTGGTCGCGGAGTTCCTCGCCGAGCTGGGCATCCTTCCCGTTTCCGTCGAGGAGTCGATCTCCCCCGGCGGAGGGCAGCACCGCCGCTGGATGGTGCACGGCACCTCGCATCACCTGGGCCTCGACGTCCACGACTGCGCGCAAGCCCGTGCGGAGCTCTACAAGGGGGGCACGCTCGCCGCGGGCATGGTGATCACGGTCGAGCCCGGCATCTACTTCAGGTCGACCGACCTGCTCGTCCCCGAGGAGTACCGCGGCATCGGAATCCGGATCGAGGACGACATCCTGATCACCGACGGCGACCCCGTCAACCTGTCCGCGGCGCTGCCGCGGAGGGCTGACGACGTCGAAGCCTGGCTTCGCGCGGCGCAGGTCTGACGGATCGGGTTCATTGGTTTCGACACGCCGGCTCGCTAGCGCTCACGCGGCGGCTCAACCAGCGGGGATCAGTCGCTCGACTCGCTGACGACCAGCGAAGGCGTCGAGCGGTCCATGAAGGCGCGGATCTGGTCGGCGACCTCGGCCGGGGCTGCTACCGGGACCTGGTGCGCGGAGCCCTCGACGATGTGGAGGCCGGCGCGCGGCGCGGTCTCGGCCACGAGCTCCACGTTGGCGATGGGGGTCGACGCGTCGCGCTCGCCGGCGATCAGCAGGATCGGAGTGGTGATGTACGGCAGGTCGGCGCGCACGTCGTGGACGGCGAGCGCGCGGCACAGCTGCGCGTAGGAGTGGTCGTCGGCGGCCGAGAGTCCCTCCATGATGACGTCGACGACTGCGGGCTGCGCGGCGATGAACGCCGGCGTGAACCAACGCTTGGTCGTCTCTTCGACCAACTGCTGCGTGCCGGTCGCCTCGACCTGCTCCGCGCGCTCGATCCAGCGGGGGCCCTCGCCGACCGTTGCGGCGGACGCGACGACGACGACGCCGGCGAAAAGGTCGCCGTAGTCGCGGGCCAGGTGCAGCGCGGTGGCGCCGGAGATCGACAGTCCTGCGAAGTAGATCGGGACGTCGCCGAGTTCCTCGCGGAGACCGCGGGCCACGTCGGCGATCCCGGCGGCGACGGTGTCGAGCGACGGCTCGTCGGCGTCGTCCCACACCTCGCCCAGGCCGGTGCCCGGCAGGTCGACGAACACCACGCGCGCGTCGTTCAGGAGCTCCGCGGCGACCTTCGTCCACTGATGCACGGAGTTGCCGCCGAGGCTGGGACCCACGAGCAGCACGCGCGCGGCCTCGGTCGTGCGGTTGTAGACGGTGGTGTTCAGCTTCATGAATCGCTCCTCGGATGGGACAAAGGCTCTACCACGGCACAACCTACCGGAGCGGCGGCGGCCTGGGGAGGGCGGGTCAGACGGAGCGAAGAAGACCCAGCGCCTGCACAACGGACCCCAGTCCCTGGTGGCCCATCCCCTCGAAGATGCGTCGCTCGACGAGCCGCAGGTCCAGGTGCCAACCGACCCAGTCGTCGATGACGTCCACCCTCGTCACCAGCAGGTCCTCGCCCTTCGGACCGCCGGTACCGAGCGCCAACTGGGCCGGCGTATAGGCCTCAAGGACGAGCACGGCGCCGGGCGCGCACTGTGCGGTCGCCGTCCGTGCGACCGCCCGCCGCAGCGCGGGAGGCAGGTGGAGGAAGATCGCGACGACGGCGTCCCACGGGCGATCGGGCGCCGGGAGGTCCACCCAGTCGGCGAGGTCCACGTGCCAGGTCTCGATCGCGACGCCCTTCTCCGCGGCGAACGCCTCCGCCTTATCGAGGCCGGTGCGCGAGAAGTCGAGGCTGACGACGTCGTGCCCGCGGCCGGCGAGCCACACGCCGTTGCGGCCCTCCCCGTCGCCGAGGCAGAGCACGCGCGAACCGCGCCGCAGCATCAGCTCGTTGGCGGCGAGGAAGTCGTTCGGGCGGTAGCCGTAGACGTGGTTCGGGTGCGCGTACCTCGCGTCCCAGTCCTCAGCGCTCACTCGAAGAGCGCCGCTCGGGCACCGGGGCGCTCGTTCAGCAGGTCGCGCGCCTCCTGGGCCACCTTGTGCTCGGCCAGGACTTCGTAGCTGGTGGCGATGGTGAGGCGGGCGGAGTTGAAGTCGCGCCGGCCCCCGCTCAACGCGTAGCCGAGGCCGCCGGCGATCACGCCGAACGCCACGCCCATCGCCAGGCCGACCCACAGCATCTGCAGGCCCGCGTTCGGGATGAAGAGCAGCAGCATGAGGCCAACGAACAGGCCCGTGCTGACGCCGGAGATCGCGCCCTGGCCCAACACCGTTCCCCAGGTGCGTCGGCCCGTGATCCGCTCCATCATCTTCAGGTTCGTGCCGACGATCAGGAGGTTCTGCACGGCGAAGCGCTTGTCGGCTAGGTAGTCGACGGCGGCCTGCGCCTCCTCGTAGGTCGGGAACTCCGCGACGTGCTGCGGATAGGACAGTTGCATCAGCTTGTTCGGGTTCTGCGGACTCATCTTCCTCGGGCCTCTCTCGTGGCTCGCCACCCATCCTAGGCGCGCCGAAGAGTGCCCCGTTGCCGCTAGATTTGCCCCATGGTCGCTAAGGGAACCACTGATCAGCCATTCCTCGGCTGCGGCGCACTGGATCGGGCGCCCCGTCGTCCCTATGTCTTGTGCCGGACGTCCAGTACGACACTACGACCTAGGGAAGCACTGATCGATCGGCCACCGGCTGCGGCGCACCAGATCGGGCGATCTGAACTCTCAATATCTTCGGCGTTATGTCCAATAGCACCCTCAGACCTTGAGACCCCAGCTCATCCCGCCTGGCACGTCATCACTCGGCACCCCATTGACCAGTACTTCCCTAGTGCCCCGCGTCGGCGAAAGCACTGACCAGTGCTACCCAAGGAATCGCAGGTCTTCATCTCGCGCATCATCGGCCTCCCCATCGTCGACGCCAAGGGCGATCAGGTCGGCCGCGTCAAGGATGTCGTGTGCTACCTGCGCGCCGACGGCCAGGCGCCGCGCGTCAAGGGCCTGGTCGCTGAGCTCTTCGCCCGCGCCCGCATCTTCGTTCCCATGGTCCGCGTGCACGACATCTCGCCGCATCAGGTCGCGATCCTCGGGCAGGTGGACACCCGCCGGTTCCAGCGGCGCCAGGCAGAGGTCCTTGTTGCAGCCGACCTGTTCGACCGCAGCATCGCCCGCGACCGCCCCACCAAGATCCTCGACGTCGCCATGCATCAGGTACGCAACCGCGAATGGGAACTCTCCCGGGTCGCGCTGCGCAGTTCCACCCGCGCGAGCAGGTTCGGCTTCGGCGGCCGCGGCACACCGGAGGTGGTGTCGTGGAAGGAGGTGCCGGACCTGATCCTGCAGACGGGTCGCCGCACCGCCGCGCACCTCGTGGCCGAGTTCTCGGACATGAAGCCCGCCGACATCGCGCAGGAGCTCCACGACCTTGAGCCCGAGCGCCGCTCCGCGGTCATCGAGGTGCTCGACAACCAGATGCTGGCGGAGGCGCTCGAGGAGCTCCCCGAGGACGAGCAGGTGGCCCTCATCTCCGACCTCGAGACCTCCCGCGCCGCCGACGTCCTCGCGAAGATGGATCCCGACGACGCGGCCGACCTCGTGCACGAGCTCCCCGACGACGTCGCGGAGGACCTCCTGCAGCGGATGGAGCCGGAGGAGGCGCGCGACGTTCGCCGCCTGCTGATCTACGAGGAGTTCACCGCCGGCGGCATGATGACGCCAGAGCCGGTCATCCTCGACACCGACGCCACCGTCGCGCAGGCCCTGGCGAACGTGCGCCGCGAGTCGCTGACGCCCGCGCTGGCGTCGATGGTGTTCGTGACGCGCCCGCCGCTGGAGACGCCGTCGGGTCGCTTCGTCGGCGCCGTCCACACCCAGCGCCTCCTGCGCGAGCCCCCGACGACGCTCGTCGCGACGTTGCTCGACGAAAACCTGGAACCGCTCGCGCCGAGCGCCCCGTTGGCCCAGGTCAGCCGGTTCTTCGCCACCTACAACCTCGTCGTCGCGCCGGTGGTCAACGCGGACGGGCACCTCGTCGGCGCGGTCACGGTCGATGACGTCCTTGACCACATGCTGCCCGACGACTGGCGCGGCGATCAGATGGACGAGTTCGAGGCGGTGACCGGTGGCTGAGCGCAACCCCCTCTCGCAGCCCAGCGAACGAAGCTGGCTGCCGAAGGTCTCCGTGGACGCCGAGTCGTTCGGCTCGTTCGCGGAGAGCTTCGCCCGGTTCATGGGCACCGCGAAGTTCCTCGTCTACATGACCGTCTTCGTGATCGTGTGGGTGACGCTGAACCTTGTCGGCATGTTCGGGCTGAAGTGGGACCCTTACCCGTTCATCCTGCTGAACCTGTTCTTCTCGACGCAGGCCTCCTACTCCGCGCCGTTGATCCTGCTCGCCCAGAACCGGCAGGAGTTGCGCGACCAGTTGAGCATCGAGGAGGATAGGAAGATCGCGGCCCAGGCCCGCGCCGACATGGACTTTCTCGCCCGCGAGATCGCCGCCATCCGCATGCACCTCGGCGAGCTGGCCACGCGCGACTTCGTGCGCAGCGAACTGAGATCCGAGCTCCGCGAGTTGGCGGAACGCCTCGACGGCGCGGAGGAGAAGACCCGATGAGCGAACCCCGGGACGTCGCCGAGGCACCGGGCGCCGAGACCGAGATCCGTTGGTTCGGCCTGGTGCTGCTCGTCGGTCACCTCGCGCTGACCGTCATCGGCGCTGTCGCCCTGTGGCGGATCGCCGGCGGGTGGTGGCTCGGCGCCGCAGCAGCCGCGCTGTTCGCGCTCGGCTACATCCTGCTCTGGCGCTACCTCCTTGCTCCCGGCTCCCGGCAGCGGCTCGGCTACCGCGAACGGCTGACCATCGCGCTGGTCGTCGGCCCCGCCGTGCTGGTCCTCGGCGGACTCGCCAACCTCTGGCTGCTCGCTCTCATCGCCACCAGCGTCCTCATCTTGGGGGATGCCTTGAACGAACGCTCGGCCTCTTAGCCTCCATCCACCTGTCTGCGCGTCCTCCGCGGGCCCACCGATGGATCGAGGCTTAGCCCCTCCTGACTTGCGTATCCCCCAGCGGCGCGCAAGTATCGAGTCCGTGAGCGAACATCCCCTCGTCCCCCATATCCGCGCGGCCCTGCACGAGGTCGAGGACCCGGAGATTCGGCGCCCGATCACCGACCTCGGCATGGTCGACGACATCCAGGTCACCGACGGCGGGGACGTCGCGGTTCGCGTGCTCCTGACCGTCTCAGGCTGCCCGATGCGCTCGGAAATCACCAACCGCGTGACCGCGGCGCTGCGGGGGGTCGAAGGGGTGCGGGAGATCGCGGTCGACCTCGGCGTCATGAACGACGAGCAGCGCGACGCGATGCGCACGATGCTGCGCGGCGGCCGGCCCGCCAAGCAGATCCCCTTCGCGCAACCCGGCAACCTGACCCGGGTGATCGCCATCGCGTCCGGCAAGGGCGGCGTGGGCAAGTCGTCGGTCACGGTGAACCTCGCGCTGGCGCTCGCGAAGCAGGGGCGCTCCGTCGGCATCCTCGATGCCGACATCTACGGCCACTCCGTCCCCGACCTGCTGGGCCTTGGCGACGCCCGCCCCACGGTCGTCGACGACATGATCATGCCGGTTCCCGCCATCGGCGGCCTCAAGGTGATCTCGGTCGGCATGCTGAAGCCCTCACGCGACCAGGTCGTCGCCTGGCGGGGCCCCATCCTCGACCGCGCCCTGACGCAGCTGTTGACGGACGTCTACTGGGGAGACCTCGACTACCTCCTGCTCGACCTCCCGCCCGGCACCGGTGACGTCGCCATGTCGCTCGGGCAGAAGATCCCGACGTCGGAGGTGGTGGTGGTGACCACGCCGCAGTCGGCGGCCTCCGAGGTCGCGGAGCGCGCCGGCACCATGGCCCACATCATGGAGCAGAAGGTGCTGGGCGTCGTCGAGAACATGAGCTGGCTGGAGACCCGCTGCCCGCACTGCGAGGAGACGCACAGGATTGAGCTGTTCGGTGCCGGCGGCGGCACGCTGGTGGCCGAGGCGCTCTCGGACCGGCTCGTCTACGACGTCCCGCTGCTGGCCCAGATCCCGTTCGACGAGGCCCTCCTCGCCGGCGGCGACCGCGGCACGCCGATCGTCGAGACCAACCCGGATCACCCGTCCGCTCAGGCCCTCACCGCTCTTGCCGGGGCGCTGGCCGAGCGCAAGCGTGGCCTCCTCGGCCAGCGCCTCCCGCTCCACACCTGAGGCGGGCTCAGGTCGCTTCGGTGTCGAACGGCGTCGGGGGCTCCTCGACGACGACGGGAGCGTCCGCTTTCACGGAGGCCTCTATCTCCTTCGCGGAGGCCTCGAGTTCCTTCGCGCTCGTCTTCAGCGTCGCGGCGGTGGCGGCCAGCTCGCGCTTGGTCTCGTCGATGAGGGCCACCTCGTCGCGTAGCTGCTTCGCGATGAACGTCTTCGGATTGAGGTCCTTCAGCTCGATGTCGGCGTAGTCCGGGCCGAGCTCGGTGCTGATGGTCTGCTTGGCGTTGTTTGCGATGTCGCGCAGGTACACGAAGACCCGCGCAGCCTTGCGGGAGAACTGCGGAAGCTTCTCCGGGCCGAAGATGATGACGGCCAGCACGATGAGCATGACAAGCTCAACACCATCGATCCCGAACAACACGACGCCAAGGGTACCCGGTTGATGGAGGTTCCGCGGACCCCTCAGCCAGTCGGGACCAATCGGTCGAGCCCGGCCGAGATGCGGTCGAGCAGCGTGTCCTCGTAAGGCCGCTCCTCCGGCAGCTGCGCCATGATCCGGTTCAGCATCTCCTCGTCGCCGTCCGAGGCGACGAACACGACGGCGTCGCCGCACTGCCATACGGCCACGGTTGGCATCCCCTCCGCCTCCTCGGTGCGGCCGAGGCCGTCGTCCAGGCGGCCCTCCGTCCACCCGACGACGGCCGTGTGGACGCCGTCGGAATAGACGAGGCTCAGCGCGCTGACGCCCTCGCGCACCGTGGGCACGTAGTCGACGAGCGGCATCCCGGCCACCTCGTAGGGGCAGCTCGGCAGCCCGAAGCACCAGTCATCCGGGTCGTCGTCGGCGGCCGTCTCAGCGGCAAGCGAGATGGGCTGCGCCGTCGTCTTTGCGGAGAGCGCGGCCATGTAGTGGTCGCGCGCGGAGCGCACCGGGTCGTCGAGGCGCGGCGGCTCGGGCGCGATCAATACCGCGATGATGACGACGGCTGCGGCGCTGCCCAGGAGCGCGACGCATGTCTGCGTCAGCCGTCGGGCCATCATTCTGCGCGCCGAGGGCAGCTCGCCGGGGCCGCTGCTGAGGTAGAGGGGCTGGTCGGCCTCCTCGCCCGCGATGGACGCCAGGCGTTCGGTCAGGTCGTCGGGAGTCCGGGAGGTGCGCCAGACGCTCAGCTGAGTGCAGACCGCGGCAAGGGCCGCGGCTTCCTCCGCGCACTCGGGGCACCCCTCGATGTGCGCCCGCACAGCGTCGACCCGCTTCGGCGGCAACGTCCCGTCGACGTAGCCGGAGAGATCGCCGCGAAGGCGACCGCAGCAGGGTCGGGCCATCGGCTACACCCCCGCGTACCTGGTCCGGTCGCCGGTGGGGGCGCGGTGGGAGAGGGCCTCGCGCAGCGCGGCGCGGCCGCGGGCGATCCGGCTGCGGACCGTGCCCAGCTTCACGTCGAGCACCGCGGCGATCTCCTCATAGCTGAGACCCTCGATGTCACACAGCACGACGGCGACCCTCTGCTCGGGGCTGAGCGCCCGGAGCGCGGCGTCGACATCGGCCTCGAGCTCGCCGTCGAGGTGGAGTTCCTCAGGCCCCGTCGCGGCACCCCAGACATGGTCGGGGGCGGCGCTGAGCGCATCCATGCGGATGCGCTGACGACGGCGCGCCTGGTCGAGGAACAGGTTCGTGGTGATGCGGTGCAGCCAGCCCTCCAAGGTGCCCGGCTGGAAGGTATTGATCGACTTGAACACGCGGACGAAGACGTCCTGCGTGAGATCCTCGGCATCCGGCCGGTTGCCCGTCAGCCGGTAGGCGAGGCGATACACCTGTGCGGAATGGTCACGGACGAGTTCCTGCCACGTGGGCGCGGTCCATGACGACTCCGTCACCTGGGCCTTCGCTCGAAACACCGGACGCTTCTCCATGCTCATCATCATGACAGGGCAACCTGTGGGAACCCTGTGAATCCTCTCTAGGAGTACAACGCGCGGCGCGGTCGGAACGTTCCCCGGAACGCCTGGATGGGGCCGCGTAGTGGGCGCGGATCGGTGGATCGAGGCTTAGCCTCGATCCACCGGTGGGTGCCGTAGCGAGCGGCACCAGACGGGTGCAGGGGCAAGCGCTGGACGCGAAGGCATACCGGATACGTCTGTTGAGCGGTCAGGGCGAAGCCAGTGTGCCTGGATGGGGTCGCGTAGGAGGCGCAGACCGGTGGATCGAGGCTAAAGGGCCTCGAAGCCGAGCTCCTCCAGGAGCGTCGCGTACCGCTCGACGACGCCGTCGGCCACGACGCCCATGGGCGCACGGCAGGGGCCGACGTCGAACCCGCGGTGGGCGAGGGTCTCCTTCACCATCATGCAACCCTGCGTCGCGAAGACCCCCTGGAACGCAGGCATGACGTGCCGGTTGGCCTCGATGGCCTCCGCGACGCGGCCGGCCAGGTAGTGGTCGATGATCTCCCTCGCGGCCCGGGCAGTGAAGTGGGTCGACGTGCCGACGACGCCGACGCCGCCCACCGACAGCAGCGGCAGCAGGAACGCGTCGTCGCCCGCGTAATAGGCGAGGTTCGTGTTGGCAAGGACGGCCGAGCTGCTGACGATGTTGCCCTTCGCGTCCTTTACGGCGCGGATGCGCGGGTGCGCGTCGAGCTCGATCAGGAGCTCCTCGGGGATCGGGATGCCGGCGCGGTGCGGGATGTCGTAGAGCATGACGGGCAGCTCTGTGGAGTCCGCCACGGCCATGAAATGGTCCCTGAGAGCGTCGACCGGGGGTCGCGAGTAGTACGGCGTCACGACGAGGAGACCGTCGACGCCGACGTCGGCGGCCTGCTTCGCGAGTCCGATGGAGTGCTTCGTCGAGAACGTCCCGACGCCGGCGATGATGCTGGCGCGGTCCCCGACGGCGGTCACGACAGCGTCGAGGATGGCCCGCTTCTCCGCATCGGTGGTGGTGGGAGCCTCGCCCGTGGTCCCGTTGATCACCAGGCCGTCATGGCCGAGATCGTCGACGAGGTGCGTGGCCAGCCGCGCCACCTGCGCGTAGTCCGTCTCCGAACCATCGGGCGTGAACGGCGTCACCATCGCCGTCAAGACTCGGCCGAAGATGGGCGACATGTCGCTGTCTGGAGTCATGCCGGACATCTTAGGTCAATCGGGGTGCCGCGTTGAGTAGTCTGGGCACCGTGAACCACGAGCTCGTTTCCCCTACCGCCGCCAGCTGGTCCTTCGCCGAGGACCACATCGATCCCTCAGCCGAGGTCTCGGAGGCACGCGACGACGCGACCGTCGCCGGCCTCGCCCCCATCTCCCCCGGCGTGGCCGCCACGCTCAAGGTCCTCACCCGCGCAACGGCCGCGAAGGCTGTGGTCGAGGTCGGCACCCTCATGGGTGCGTCCGGCCTCAGCTTCCTCGAAGCGATGGGCGCCGACGGCGTACTGACATCGATCGACCCGGAAGCCGACAACCAGCTCCCGGCGCGCTCGCTGTTCCTCAAGGCGGGTCACCGCACCGCACAGTTCCGGCTCATCGCGGGCTCGCCGCTTGAGGTCATGCCGAAGCTCCGCGACGGCGCCTACGACATCGTGTTCGTCAACGGCGACAAGCTCGAGTACGTCGAGTACGTGGCCGGGGCCCTGCGCCTGCTGCGCCACGGAGGCGTACTCATCGTCAACGACGCGCTGTGGCACAACCGCGTCGCGGACGAGGCCGATGAGTCGGACGAGACCATCATCATCCGTGAGGCCCTCGAGGCCGTCACCGCCAGCGAGTCCTACACGCAGGCGCTGCTGCCCGTCGGCAACGGCCTGCTCGTGGCGGTCAAGGACTGACAAAATCGAAACGCCCCCGGCCTCGGCCGGGGGCGTTTTCGGTTGTCCTGTCAGTCGCGAGGGACGGTGACGCCCTTGCCGACCACGGTGATGCCGTTCTCGGAGATCTCGAAGCCGCGGGCACGGTCGTGCTCGTGGTCCACGCCGATCTGCACGCCGTCGGGGACGACGACCTCCTTGTCGAGGATGGCGCGGCGCACCACGGTGTTACGCCCGATCTGCACCGAATCCATCAGCACGGCGTCGGAGACCTGTGCCCACTTGTCGACGCGAACGTTCGGGCTCATCACCGTGCGCTCGACCTCGCCGCCCGAGATGATGCAGCCGGCGGTGACGATCGAGTCCTCGGCGCGGCCGCGGATCACGAACTTCGCGCCGGGCGCCTGTACCTGGTCGGTGAAGATCGGCCACTGGGAGTTGTAAAGGTTGAACTCGGGGTCGACGCTGACGAGGTCCATGTGGGCCTCGTGGAACGCGTCGATGGTGCCCACGTCCCGCCAGTAGTTGATGTCCTTGTCCGTGGCCCCGGGGACGCGGTTCTCCTTGAAGTCGTAGACCTGCGCCTCGCCCTGGTCCGTGAACCACGGGATGATGTTGCCGCCCATGTCGTGTCGCGACGAGGCGTCGTCGCCGTCGGCGCGCAACGCCTCGACGAGTTCCTTCGCGCTGAAGACGTAGTTGCCCATCGAGGCGAACGACTCGTCTGGCGAATCGGGCAGACCGGGCGGATCCGCAGGCTTCTCGAGGAAGCTCTTGATCTTCTTGTCCGAGGCCGCGTCGATGATGCCGAAGGCGGAGGCCTCGTGCCGCGGAACGCGGATGCCTGCGACGGTGGAGGCGAGCCCGGAGTCGATGTGCGCGTCGATCATCTGCGAGATGTCCATGCGATAGATGTTGTCGGCCCCGAACACGACGATGTAGTCAGGCTTGGCGTCCTTGATCAGGTTCAGCGACTGATAGATCGCGTCGGCGCTGCCCTGGTACCAGCGGGGCCCGAGGCGCTGCTGCGCGGGGACCGGCGCGACGTAGTTGCCGAGCATCGTCGAGAACCGCCACGTCTTGGAGATGTGACGGTCCAGCGAGTGCGACTTGTACTGCGTAAGCACGGCGATCTGGCGGAGGTTGGAGTTCGCCAGGTTGCTCAGCACGAAGTCGATCAGCCGATAGGTGCCGCCGAACGGCACCGCGGGCTTCGCCCGGTCGGCGGTGAGCGGCATCAGCCGCTTTCCCTCACCGCCGGCAAGGACGAGGGACAGAATCTCAGGGCGCTTGACCATGCCCAGAACCTATTGCCTTTTGCGGTCCGACACGAGCAAATCCACGAAATCCGTGAGCGAATCGTGACAGCATGCCCCCATGACGATGAAGCTCTCTCTCCTGACCCGCGAGTACCCGCCCGCCATCTACGGCGGCGCCGGCGTGCACGTCGCACAACTGGTCCCGCAGCTACGCAAACTGATCGACGTCGAGGTGCACTGCATGGGCGAGCCGCGCGACGGTGCTCAGGCTCACGCGGAGGACTTTCCGCCCGGCGCCAACGCCGCGCTGCGCGTGCTGGGCGCGGACCTCAGCATGACCGCCGCGATCGGTTCGGATGTCGACATCATCCACTCTCACACCTGGTACGCGAACATGGCAGGCCACCTCGGCTCCCTGATGCTCGATATCCCCCACGTGGTGACGTCGCACTCGCTGGAGCCGCACCGTCCGTGGAAGGCCGAGCAACTGGGCGGCGGCTACCGCGTGTCGTCCTGGGCGGAGAAGACGGCCTACGAGGCCGCCGACGCCGTGATCTCGGTGAGCGCCGGCATGCGCCGCGACGTCCTCGACAGCTACCCGGCGCTGGACCCCGACAAGGTGTTCGTCGTCAAGAACGGCATCGACACGGACGAGTTCCGGCCTGACAACGGCACCGACGTCGCCGAGTCGCTCGGCATGGAGATCGGACGCCCCTCGGTGGTGTTCGTGGGCCGTATCACGCGCCAGAAGGGCCTCGTACACCTGGTCCGCGCCGCCAAGCAGTTCGACCCCGACACCCAACTCGTGCTGCTTGCGGGCGCCCCGGACACCCCGGAGATCGCGGCCGAGTTCAGCGCAGCGTTCGCCGAACTCGAGGCCCAGAGGACCGCGCCGGTGATCTGGGTGCAGGAGATGCTGCCGCGCGCCTCCGTGCGCCAAGTCCTCACACAGGCGACCGTGTTCGCCTGCCCTTCGGTCTATGAGCCGCTGGGCATCGTGAACCTCGAGGCGATGGCCTGCGAGACCCCCGTCGTGGCGAGCGCCGTCGGCGGCATCCCGGAGGTCGTCGTGGACGGCGAGACCGGCCTGCTCGTCGCCTACGACCCGGCGCAGGCCGGCGATCCCGCATTCGTGGCAGGCTTCGAGACCGACTTCGCGGACAAGGTCAATCGCCTGACGCGCGATCCGCAGACCGCGACCGCCATGGGCCTCGCCGGGCGGCAGCGCTGCATCGACGAGTTCTCCTGGGCCAAGATCGCCGCCGAGACCGTCGCCGTGTACGAGGGCGCGATCGGCGCCCGAGGCTGAGACCGCCGAGACAAAGAGAAGGCCGCCCCACGGGGGCGGCCTTTTCTCGTCTGGCGTCGGGTCAGCCGACGACCTCCTGGAGAGCGTTCAGCAGATCCGTGGCTTCGACGGCGTTCATCTCGACGACGAGCCTGCCGCCGCCGTCGACCGGAACGCGCATCACGATGCCGCGGCCCTCCTTCGTGACCTCCATCGGCCCGTCACCCGTGCGAGGCTTCATCGCTGCCATCTGCCACCCTCATTCCTGAATTCGCGTCTGCGGTTGCGCACCATTATGGCTTACGGCGCCAAACTCCCGCGCCTCTGCGTCGGAATATTCACGGGGGAAGGGAGGCGCGGGCCGGTCGAGGAGGGCGTCGACCACCTGCATGTCGTAGCCACCGCGCACCACGGGGAAGAACGTCTGGGCGGCGGGCGCTGCCGTTCCCTCAGCCAGAGCACGGAGATACGTGTCGACGTCCGCCCTCGCGTATCCCGTCGCCGCCACGGGAAGCCGTGCCTGCGCGAGGAACTCCTCCGTGACAGGGCCGTCCGGGACGATGCCCCGGGCACGGTCGATGACCCCGTGCGGAGCCATCTCGCCCAGGCGCCCCATGCCCGCGTATGCCGCGAAGACAAGCACCGCGAGGCCGACGGCGACAATGACGATCCACACGGCGGTCAGGCCGTCCCGAACTGACCGGGCGCGCCCATGGCGTCGACGGCCTCATCGAGGTCGTCGGTGACGGTGAGCAGATCCAGATCTCCCGGGGAGATGTAGCCGCCCTGCGCCATCGTGTGGCGCACCCAGTCGACGAGCGGGCCCCAGTAGTCGTGGCCGAAGAGGACGACGGGGAAGTGGGTGACCTTGCCCGTCTGGATGAGGGTCAAGGCCTCGAAGAGTTCGTCGAGGGTCCCGAAGCCGCCCGGCATGGTGATGAATCCCTGGCTGTACTTGATGAACATCATCTTCCGGGCGAAGAAGTAGCGGAAGTTCACGCCGAGCGTGACGTAGTCATTCATGCCCTGCTCGTGCGGCAGCTCGATGCCCAGCCCGACGGAGGTGCCGTCGGCGCTGTGAGCACCGCGATTGCCCGCCTCCATGATGCCGGGCCCACCGCCGGTGATGACGGCGAAACCGCGCGCGACGAGCCGGCGGCCGATCTCCTCGGCCGCGCCGTACATCGGGTTGTCCTGCCTCGTGCGGGCCGAGCCGAAGATCGAAACCGCGGGCGGCAGGCCGCTCAGCGCATCGAAGCCTTCGACGAACTCCGACTGGATTCGCAGCACCCGCCACGGGTCGCGGTGCGCCCAGTCGGCGCTGTCGCGCTGCTCGAGGAGCGCCTGGTCCGCGAGCGGCTTGATCTCCTGCTCGCGTCCGCTGATGACGACGGCGCCCTGCCTACGCTTCGGTTCGGTCATGCACCTATCTTGGCGCACTCACGGGCCAGACGGACGCGTGATCCAGGTCTCCGCCGCTTGGCAGGTGCGTGAGATACGCGATCCTCGACCGATCTCCCAGTTTTTCGCGCCCGATTATTGAGGCTACATATCGCCGCGACATATCACGATTAGGCCAGACCGCGCGGAGAGTCATATCCGACCTGGTGGTCATGGATGAATAGCACACATTCATAACCCTTGAGGGCCAGTCGTCGTATCCAGGGCGCTCTCGTCAGGGCGGGTCTTATCCCAAGTCTCCCCGGAGCCTTCGCACGGCGATCTGCCGGAGTTGACCGATGGCCTCCTCCGCCTCCGTCTCGTCGTCGTTGTGGAGGCGGCGATGCACCTCCGCAAGCATCTCCGCGGGCGTTCGTCCGGCGGCCCTGATCAGGAAGACGCGGCCGAACCGGCTCTCGTAGAGCGCGCTGGCTTCGGCCATCGCCACGGCCAGCTCTTCGGAGGCCGTTCGCATGGCGGCCTGTTCCCGCCGCGAGACATGGACCTCCGGCTCGTCGCCGTGCGGACGCTGCCCGATCCGTGGATGGTGCGCGACCGCGTCGTCGAGGTCGGCGGGGGTCCACGCCGCAGACGCCTGCTCGGCCTCCCTCGCTGCCTCCTCGACGGTGGCGTACGGCCGGCCGGCCGCCAGCGCCTCGGCCCAGGAGGGGATCGCCGCCCACACCAGCGCGGCGCGGGCCGCCTCGGCCTTCCCCGCCCTGTTGAAGTCATCCAAGTTCATGGCGCGCATCGTATAAGGAAGGAAACGGTCCCGGTAAATCCGTCTTTGGCGTGAATGCGGCGCACCGAAATGGCAATGTATCTGAAACACGCGTGACACATAAGCCGATTATGGTCGGACACGATTTCGATGATAGACGGCGGACTCAGATCGGAGCCGAGATGGCGACTTCCTCCTTCTCCGTGGTGGCCTCGCATGTGTGGCTGGGCGGCACGTTCCGGCCTGCGCGCGTCGGCGTCCGCGACGGCGTGATCAGCGAGGTCGTGCCGCTCAGCAGCCGTTACCTCCCCGTCGGCCCGCCCGGCGATGTCGGCGGCGAGGTCTACCGTCTCCCCGAGGACACCGTGCTCCTGCCCGGGCTCGTGGACCTGCGCGTCGCCGTCGGCGAGCCCCGACGCGCCGACGGCGATGCCCTCCGATCCGCGACGCTCGCCGCGGCGGGAGGGGGCGTCACGACCATCGTCGACATGTCACTGAACTCGCTCCCTCCAACGACGACACCGGAGGCGCTGCGCGCCACCCGAAAGGCCGCCGGGCGCAACGCTTTCGTGGACGTCGGCCACTGGGCTCGCGCAGTTCCAGGCAACCTTGGCTCGCTCGCCGCGCTGCGCCAGGCTGGCGTCTTCGGCTTCGCATGCTTCCTTTCCCCCGCCGTGGCCGACGAGTCTCCGCGCCTGGACGTCGAGCAGATGAGGCGCGCGATGACAGAGGTTGCGGCGCTCGGCTCGCGGCTGATTGTGAGCGCAGATCCCTTGGCCGTCGAGACGGTGATCGAGGCCGTTCGTGACACGAACTGCCGCACCCACCTCCCGCGCCTCATCGACGGCAACGCCCTTTCTGCCATCCGCCTGGCCAAGCGTGAGGGGTTTCCGCTCAGTGTCGACACCCGCGCGCGTCACCTCTCGCCGGTCGCCGATGAGACGCCCGACGGCGCTGACAACCGGGACCTCCTCTGGCGGGGGCTGCTTGACGGCACGATCGACGCGATCACGAACGCCGGCGCTGAAGGGCTGCCGACCGGGCTCTCCGCCGTCTGGACGGAGGCCAAGCGGCGACGCATCCCGCTCTCAACCATCCTCCCTCTCTTCACGACTGGGACGGCGACCGTCGGAGGCCTGTCGGGTGCCGGGGAGATCGCCGTCGGCCGATCGGCGAACCTGACGGTTTTCGGGCCCGATCGCCCGATGCTCCCTGTGGCCGAGAAGGGCGAGAGCCGCGCCAGGGTCGGCTCGCCGGACGGTCGCGTCCTGACCGGCAGGTTCCTCCACACGTGGCTGCACGGGGCAACCGTCTTCGATGCTACGGAGGGGCAGGCCCACGCCCCTTCGTCTCGGCGCACGCCGAGGGGTCAGGTTCTCAGCGCGACCTGAGCGCTAGCGAGGCTAGCTCCTCAGCCACGAGCGCAGGCCGTCGGCGCAGCTGTGCAGGTCGGCGACGGGGCAGAACTCGTCGGCACGGTGCGCGTAGGACGGGTCCCCCGGGCCGTAGTTGACCGCAGGGACGCCGACGGCGCTGAACCGCGCGACGTCGGTCCAGCCGAACTTCGGGTGGGCGTCCTCGCCGATCGCCGCGACGAACTGCCGCGCGGCGGGCCGGTCGAGGCCGGGGCGCGCGGCGGGCGAGACGTCGGTGATCCGCAGGTCGTAACCGTCGAACCACTCCCCCAGCCGCGCCAGCGCCTCCTCCGGGGACTTGTCGGGTGCGAACCGGTAGTTGACAGTGAGCACAGCCGACGGCGGGATCATGTTGGCCGCGACACCGCCGACGATCCCGACGGCGTTCAGGCCCTCGCGGTAGACGAGGCCGTCGACCTCGACCTCCTCGCTCCGGTACGCCGCAAGCGTCTGCAGCGCGGGGGCGAGCGCATGGATCGCGTTGACGCCCATCCACGCGCGGGCGCTGTGCGCGGCGACACCGGTGGTGTGCAGCTCTGCGCGGATGGTGCCCTGACAGCCGCCCTCGATCCGGGCGGAGGTCGGTTCCATGAGGACGGCGAAGTCGGCGGCGACGAGGTCCGGCCGGTTCCGGGAGAGCCGCCCCAGCCCGTTGACCTCGGAGGCGACCTCCTCGTGGTCGTAGAAGATCCAGGTGATGTCGCGGTTGGGCGCGTCCAGTTCGACGGCGAGGGCAAGCATGACGGCGACTCCGCCCTTCATGTCAGACGCTCCGCGCCCCCAGGCGGCGTCGCCGTCGGGGGTCTCGATCAGCCGCGAAGGCAGGTTGTCGAGCACCGGAACCGTGTCGAGGTGCCCGGCGATGACCACGCGCTCGGCCCGCCCGAGGTTCGTCCGCGCGACGACGCAGTCGCCGTCGCGATCGAGCGTCAGGTGGGGCGCGTCGGCGAGCCGCGCCGCGACGATGTCGGCCAGCTCCCTCTCGTTCCCGGACACGGACTCGACGTCGATGATCTCCCGCAGCAGGGTCGCCAGCTCAGACATGCGCCGAGCCTATCGCGGTATGCCCCCACCACGAGGCCCAACGCCTGCCGGGAGGCGCGCGCTATGGAGGCAACAAGAGCCCCGGCTGGGCGGGGTCCACTAAACTCGGCCCATGACCGACGCGACCCGTTCCGCCTGGGCCTGGGGCCTGGCCACCGTGCACACCACCGGAGACATCCTCGACGCCTGGTTTCCCGAGCCGCACCTCGGCACCGACCTGGCCGACGAGCCGTCTTCGACACTCGTGGAGGCGCAGGGCGTCGACGAGATCCGGCAGGTCACCATCAAGGCCATCCGCGTCGCGATCGAGCTCGACCAGGCTCCCGCATCCGTCGAGGACGCCTACCTGCGGCTCCACCTGCTGAGCTCGCGCCTCGTGCCGCCGCACGGCCTGAGCCTCGAAGGGCTCTTCGGTGTTCTGCCGAACAACGCGTGGACGACGCTCGGGCCGGTCCGCGTGCCCGACATCGCCCGCGTCCGCGCCGTGCTCCGCGCCCGCGGCGAGCAACTGACCGTCTACGGCATCGACAAGTTCCCGCGCATGGTCGACTACGTCGTCCCTTCCGGCGTCCGCATCGCCGACGCCGACCGCGTCCGCCTCGGCGCCCACCTCGCCTCCGGCACCACCGTCATGCACGAAGGCTTCGTCAACTTCAACGCCGGCACGCTCGGCACCTCCATGGTCGAGGGCCGCATCTCCGCGGGCGTCGTCGTCGGCGACGGCACCGATGTCGGCGGCGGCGCGTCCATCATGGGCACCCTCTCCGGCGGCGGCAAGGAGGTCATCTCGCTCGGCGAGCGCTGCCTCCTCGGCGCGAACTCGGGCGTCGGTATCTCGCTGGGCAACGACTGCGTGGTCGAGGCGGGCCTCTACGTCACGTCGGGAACGAAGGTGACCCTCTCCGACGGCAGCATCGTCAAGGCCCGCGAGCTGAGCGGACAGGACGACCTGCTGTTCCTGCGCGACTCCGTCCACGGCAGCGTGATCGTGCGCCACCGTCGCGGCTCGAAGGTCGAGCTCAACTCCGCCCTGCACGCCAACTGATCGCGGTGAAGAAGCTCCTCGTCATCGTCGGCGTCCTCGCGCTGATCGCGGTCCTCGGGGTCGGCGGCCTCCTCGCCAACCGGTTGATCTACCAGCGGTTCACCCCCGAGCGCTGCACCGTGACCGTCGGCGAGCAGACGACGACGCTGACGCGGGAGCAGGCGACCAACGCGTCGATCATCGTCGCGGCGTCGGTCGAGCGCGGCCTCCCCGAGCAGGCGGCCATCGTCGCCATCGCGACGGCGTACCAGGAGTCGGGCCTGCGCAACCTCGACTACGGCGACCGCGACTCCCTCGGCCTGTTCCAGCAGCGCCCCTCCTACGGCTGGGGCACCGAGGAGGAGATCATGGACCCCTGGTACTCGTCGAACCGCTTCTACGAGGAGCTGGTCAAGTTCGACGACTGGGAGACCACCGACGTCAACGACATCGCGCAGAAGGTGCAGCGCAGCGGCCACCCCGAGGCGTATCGCAAGCACGTCCCCGACGCCACCGCCGTCGCGCAGTCGCTGCTCGGCGCTCCCGAGTCGCTGAGCTGCGTCAACTTCGACGTCGGGGAGCCTGCCCCGGAGGCGGCGACCGACGTGCTCGACGCCATCGGCGCCGAGTACACCGTGGACGATTCCGCTATCTCCATCCTCACGCCCGACGACGAGGCCAGGATCTGGTCGGCCGCCAACATGGCGATCGCGAACAGCTACGCGGCCGGCATCTCGTCGGCGCAGGTCATCGGGCGCGAGTGGCGCGCAGACCGTGAGGGCTGGACAGCCGCAAAGACCACCGGCGATCAGGCGCCCGCGATCCTGTTCCTCGGAAAGCGGTAACGGCCTCGGACCTTTCGCCTCGACGGCTCGCCGGCGCTCGTGCGTCGGATCAAGGAGCGGTGAGTCGCGCCGCCGCGGCGGCGACCCGCTCGTCGGTGGCCGTAAGCGCCACCCGCACATGGCGGGCGGCGGCGGGACCGTAGAAGTCGCCGGGCGCTGCAAGGATCCCTCGCTCGGCCAGCCAGGCTACCGATGCGCGGCAGTCCTCGCCCCGCGTTGCCCACAGGTACAGCGAGCCCTCCGAGTGATCGATGCGGAACCCCGCCGCCTCTAGCGCAGGGCGCAGCAGCGCGCGGCGCGCCAGGTAGCGCGACCGCTGCTCCTCCACATGCTCCTGATCGCCAAGCAGCGCGGTCATCGCCGCCTGGATGGGGCGCGGCAGCATCATGCCGAGATGCTTACGGGCGGCCACAAGTTCCTGCACGACCGCCGGATCGCCCGCGACGAAGCCCGCGCGGTAGCCGGCGGCGTTCGACCGCTTGGACAGCGAATGGACGGCCAGGAGTCCTGTGAGATCACCGTCGTTGACGCGGGGATCGAGCACCGAGAAGGGCTCCGCCTCCCACGCGAACTCGCCGTAGCATTCGTCGCTGGCGAGCACCGCGCCCACGCGCCTGGCGGCGGCGACGAACGCGCGCATCTCGTCCAGCGAGAGGATGCGGCCGCTGGGGTTGGCCGGCGAGTTGATCCAGATCAGGCGGGCGTCCGCCGGGATAGCGTCAGGGTCGTCCAGCGCGACGGGGCGGGCGCCGGACGTCAGCGCACCCACCTCGTAGGTGGGGTACGCGCACTCAGGGAAGACGACCGATGCGCCGTCGCCGATGCCGAGCAGCGTCGGCAGCCACCCCACGAGTTCCTTGGTACCCACCACGGGCATGACGGAGGCATCGGCCAGCGGGACAGATGCCCACCGGCGCTCGAGGTAGCCGCGGATGGCGGCGCGCGTCGCGGGGTCGCCCCACACCGTCGGGTAGCCGGGCGAGTCGCCTGCCGCGACGAGCGCGTCGATGGCGAGCCGGGGCGTCGGGTCGACGGGGGTGCCCACCGAGAGATCGACGATGCCGTCGGCATGCGCCTCAGCGGCGCGACGAGCGTCGGCGAGCGTGTCCCACGGAAAGTCGGGAAGCCGCGCGGCGAGCGCCATCACTCAGCCTGCGGGGGCAGCGCCTCCACCACAGGGTGATCCTTGTCGATCACGCCGAGCTTCGCGGCACCGCCGGGCGAGCCGATGTCGTCGAAGAACTGGACGTTGACGTCGTAGAACTCGGCCTGCTCGTCCGGCACGTCATCCTCGTAGTAGATCGCCTCGACGGGGCACACCGGCTCGCAGGCGCCGCAGTCGACGCACTCCTCGGGGTGGATGTACAGCATCCGGTTGCCCTCGTAGATGCAGTCGACGGGACACTCCTCGACACAGGCCCGATCCTTCACGTCGACGCACGGCAGACCGATGATGTAGGTCACAGTTTCCACTCCTTCAGGGGCTGACAAGCACAGTTTACCCCTGCTAGTCCTGTTTCGGCTTCTCACAAATGATGCGATCGCCAGCAGAGTACTTCCACGAGAACGGCTCTGAGCGAACGACCTTGCCGTCCTTGTAGAACAAGCGCTTCCACGTCACGGTGAAGCCTCGGATGGGGGCTTGCGGCTCGCACTTCGGATCTCCCGTGATGACGCGCTCGCGGCCGCTGTAGAAGCCGGACTTCACGAGGTCGGTCGAGACGACCTTGTCGTAGGTGCGCTTGGACCAGATCCGGAAGGTGATGGAGCCGCGGTTGCCGGGCGACGAGCGGTTGACGTAGCCCTGGATAAGCGCGGGGTACTTGGTGTCGTTCTGGAAGCGCAGGTCCAGCGCTCCGTAGTAGACCGTCGCCTCGCGGCCGGCTGGGTAGCGATCGAAGTACAGGCTGTGCGGCTTGTGCTCGATGTCCTTGAATCCTGCGAAGAACGCGGCGTTGAACAGCGTGGTGGCCGACTGCGAGATGCCGCCGCCCGCCTCCTTCACGAGGCGCCCGCCGCTGATGACGTAGCCGTCAACGTAGCCGTTGGCCGCGGTGCGCGGGCCGAGCGTGTCGTTGAGGGAGAAGATCTCGTCTGGCATCAGCACGGTGCCGTTGACCGACCCGGCGGCCCTGCTCAGGTTCGTGTTGCGGTAGGGGGCGTGCGGGAAGTAGGTGGTGTACTCGCCGATGACCTCGAAGTCGCCGGCCAGCTTCTCCGCCTCCTCCGTGGTGAAGGACGGCTTCTTCTTGACCGCCGTGAGCTCGCCGGTGCGTGCATCGCCGGTGGCGACCGCTGCCGTCTCGACGGCGGCGACGAACGCGTCCCGGTCTACGGTCTGCCCCGTCTTCGCCGGGACAACGACGACCTTGCCGCTCTTGAGTGTGAAGCCCGCGTCCTTCGCACCCTTGAGTTTCAGGTCCTTGCGATCGTCGGCGGTGGCCTTGTAGAGGGCCTTGGCGTCGAACGAGCCGACGAGCTTGCCGTCAACGGCCTCGAAGCTCGCGGTCGCGGCGAGGGTCTTCGGGGCGATCTCCATCGACCTCTCACCGAGCGTCAGCGTCACCGGACCGCTGAGAACGGGCTCCGCGAAGGAGGCGACGGCCTCGTCGAGCATGGCGTTGGTGATCGCGGGCGGGGTCGCCTCCGTCGGG
This sequence comes from Tessaracoccus sp., assembly GCF_016714275.1. Classification (GTDB taxonomy): domain Bacteria; phylum Actinomycetota; class Actinomycetes; order Propionibacteriales; family Propionibacteriaceae; genus Arachnia. Next base: position 816,422 of record NZ_JADJNP010000002.1, read on the forward strand.
GCGGCCACCTCCGTCTGGCCTTCGCGGAACGCGTCGGCGACGGCGTCCGTGGCAGCCTCGACGTTCAGCTCGACGCCGTCGACGCCGTCGGTCCTGTCGATCTCGCCGTCCGTGAAGGCCAGCGTGCCGTCGAGCGGGTCGACGGCGAACTCCCCCGCCGTCGCCTGCACGGCGGAGGTGAGGGCGGCGTCGTCAACGACACGGACGAGCGTGGTCTCGCGGCCCCCGGCAAGCGTGTTGATGATCTCGAAGGGGTTCCAGCTGAAGCCGCCGCCCGCCTCGGTGACCGTCTTGTCGAAGTCGATGCTCAACCCCGCATCCGCGGGCACGATCTGCGCGGACGCCGTCTCCGTCTTCAGCGTGATCGGCTGCTCAGCCGCCTCGCCTAGCTCCGCGACGAGCTTCTCGCGGGCCTGTGCGGGAGAGAGCCCGCCGATCGCGACGCCGTCGACGGCCGCCTTCGCGGCGACCTGATTGCCAGCGACGAAGTATGACGCGACGTAGCCGGCGCCCAGCACGGCGACGACTCCGATCCCCACTCCGACGGCGATCTTCCCAGACTTCTTCACAGCTACCCCTTTGCGGCTCGGCTGCCGCATCGGTCATTCATGCTACTTAAGCGACAAGCCAGAGCCTAAAAAGGCGGTCAGCGGATCCGCAGCGGCCAGGCCATCGAGAGGGCTCCCGTGCCGACGATCCCGACCCGCGCGGCCAGTGCGGTGAGCATCGACTCGGCGTCGGGCACGTTCGCGCCGCCCTGGGCCTTCTCGCTCGACGCCGCGGGCTTCAGCATCGAGAGCATTCCCTGGTCGCCGACCCGGGTGACCTTGACCTTTTCTGGGTCGAGCCCGGCGAGTGCGCACACGCGCTCGAGCGCAACTCGCCGCCCACCGATGTGGTCGACGAGGCCGCGCTCCTGCGCGTCGGCACCCGTCCAGACCCGGCCGCGAGCCAGGCGCTCGAGATCGTCGTAGGCCATGCCGCGGTCACCGGCAGCGAGCGTGGTGAAGTCCAGGTAGACGCGGTCCAGCCAGCGGTTCAGCCGGGCCCAGTCGTCGTCAGAGAACGGGTGCGCCGGCGAGAACGTACCGGCGGCGGCACCGATGTCGATGGTCTCGCGGATGAGCCCGAGCTTGTCGTACAGCCCTGCCGTGACCATCTTCCCGGCGAGCACCCCGATGGAGCCGGTCAGCGTGGAAGCCTGCGCGACGATCTCGTCGGCACCCATCGAGACGTAGTAGCCGCCGGAGGCGGCGACCGTGCCCATCTGGGCGACGACGGGCTTGCCCGACTCACGCAGCCGCACGACGGAGCGGCGGATGAAGTCCGAGGCGACCGCGGAGCCGCCGGGCGAGTCGACGGCGAAGATCACGGCCTTGACGTCGTCGTCGCGCAGCGCGGCGCGGAGGTGCTCATCGACGACGTCGGACCCGGCGGCCTGCCCGCCCAGCGGAGAACCTCCTCCACGCCCGGTCACGATCGCGCCGCGCAGCGTGACAACGGCGACCTTTTCCCCCGCGGGCCTGAACTTCTTGGCAAGCTGCGCGCGGCTGGTGTAGCGGTGCGTGAACAGCAGGTTCTCCGGAGCAGCTCCCCATTCGGCGAGGGTGGAGGTGTAGGCCTCGTCGCGGTAGCCGACGCGGTCGATCAGCCCGAGCCGGAGTGCGTCGTCGGGCGCGACGGGCGAGGAGTTGACGGCCTCCCACACGATGTCCGGGGCCACGCCGCGGCGGCGCGCGATGGCCTCGACAATGCCATCGACGAGGGACTGGCCGATCCGCTGCATCATCTCGCGGTGCGGGCCGGTGACGTGGTCCGCCGCGTAGGTGTTGGCCGCGGACTTGTACTCGTGGCGCTGCCCGAACTGCGGCTCAACGCCGACCTTCTCCAGCAGGCCGCGCAGCAAGGTGAGGGAGAGTTCGACGCCCTCCACGCTCATCATGCCGGTGGGTTGCAGCCAGATCTCCTGCGCGGCAGACGCGACGAGGTAGGCGGCGAGGCCATGGGTCAGCTCCCCGAAGGACTCGGCCCACGCCATGGTCTTCTTCGTGGCGCCGAACTCCTCGACGAGCCCCGCGATCTCCTCGAGATGCGCCAGCTCCACCGAGGACGGCACCGCGTGCACGATCAGGCCGACGACGCGGTCGTCGTGGGCCGCCTCCCGCAGGTTCGTGCGCAGCGCACTCAGCGTCGGGCTGTTGATGACCTGGATGGCCTCGAACGGGTTCGACGGCTTGGCGACCAGCACCCCCCTCGCAAGGTCGAGTTCCAGCACGACCGGCTTGTCTCCGGCGATCTTCCCCAGCACGTCAGCGATGCCCATGCGGACAGCTTACGGAGCGTATCCAACCCGAGCGGGCACGCCCAGATCCGAGGTCCGCGACCCTCGACTCCACGCCGACGGCGCGTTAGGCTGCCGAAATGGCGCGGTTCACACCCCTCGAGTGGCCGGTGTTTCGGCAGTTGCGCTCGTCCGACCGGTTCGGGCGAGGCGAGGCTGTCACGTCCGCGCAGACGCGTGCGACGACACCGCGCACCGCGACCGCCGACCGGGTCGTGCAGAGCGTGTGCCCCTACTGCGCCGTCGGCTGCGGCCAGAAGGTCTACGTCAAGGACGAGAAGGTCATCCAGATCGAGGGCGACCCGGACTCGCCGATCTCGCGCGGCCGCCTCTGCCCGAAGGGATCGGCCAGCGAGCAGTTGGTCAACTCGCCGAACCGGCAGACCGAGGTGCTGTACCGCGCGCCGTACGCCGCCGACTGGGAACGCATCCCGCTGAGGCGCGCCGTCGACATGATCGCCGACCGCTTCCTCGACGCGCGAAAGAAGTGGTGGCAGGACCACGACGAGCACGGTCGGCCGCTGCGCAGGACGATGGGGATCGCCTCGCTGGGCGGCGCGACGCTCGACAACGAGGAGAACTACCTCATCAAGAAGCTGTTCACCGCGGCGGGCGCCATCCAGATCGAGAACCAGGCCCGCATTTGACACTCCGCAACGGTTCCCAGTTTGGGGGCCTCGTTCGGCCGGGGCGGCGCGACGCAGCCGCTCCAGGACATGGCAAACGCCGACTGCATCGTGATCCAGGGCTCCAACATGGCCGAGTGCCACCCCGTCGGGTTCCAGTGGGTCGCGGAGGCCAAGGCACGCGGCGCGAAGGTCATCCACGTCGATCCGCGCTTCACGCGCACCTCCGCAGTAGCCGACAAGCACATCCCGATCCGGGCGGGCTCGGACATCGTGCTGCTCGGCGCGCTGATCAACTACGTGCTGAGCAACGACCTCTGGTTCCGCGACTATGTGGTCGCCTACACCAACGCGGCGACCATCGTGGGTGAGGACTTCCTCGACACCGAGGACCTCGACGGCCTTTTCTCGGGCTACGACCCGGACACCGGTACGTACGACAACGCCTCCTGGGCCTACCAGCCCGGCGACGGCACGACGCCCGACGAGGCCTTCGCCCGGGACGAGACGCTCCGGCACCCGCGGACCGTCTTCCAGATCCTGAGTCGCCACTACGCCCGGTACACGCCCGAGCTGGTCGCCGACACCTGCGGCATCTCCGAGGCCGATTTCGCATATCTCGCGCGCGCCGTCACCGAGAACTCGGGTCGCGACCGCACCACATGCTTCGCGTACGCCGTCGGCTGGACGCAGCACACGATGGGCGCCCAGTTCATCCGCACGGCTGCCATCCTGCAGCTGCTGCTCGGCAACATGGGCCGCCCCGGTGGCGGCGTCATGGCGCTGCGCGGGCACGCCAGCATCCAGGGGTCCACCGACATCCCGACGCTGTTCAACCTGCTGCCCGGCTACCTGCCCATGCCCAGCGTCGAGAAGACCACGCTGCGCAGGTACCTCGACGGCGTGGCCTCGCCGGGGCAGAAGGGCTTCTGGGCCAACGCCGACGCCTACACCATCAGCCTGCTGAAGGCTTGGTGGGGCGAGGCGGCGACGCCCGAGAACAGCTACGCCTACGACTACCTCCCCCGCCTCACGGGCCCACAGGGTACCTATCAGACGGTCGGCAGGATGATGGACGACGAGGTCGACGGCTACTTCCTCCTGGGCCAGAACCCTGCCGTCGGTTCCGCGCACGGGCGGATGCAACGGCTCGGCATGTCGCACCTGAAGTGGCTCGTCGTGCGCGACCTCGCGCTGATCGAGTCGGCGACGTGGTGGAAGGACGGCCCCGAGATCGCCTCGGGCGAGCTCAGAACCGAGGACATCGCCACCGAGGTTTTCTTCCTGCCCGCCGCCACCCACGTTGAGAAGAGCGGCACGTTCACCCAGACGCAGCGGCTGGTGCAGTGGCGCCACCAGGCGGTCCGGCCGCCGGGGCAGGCGCAGAGCGAGCTCGAGTTCTTCTACGAGCTGGGCGTGGCCATCCGCGCACGGCTGGCGGGCTCTACAGACCCGCGCGATCGTCCGCTGCTCGACCTCACCTGGGACTATCCGCTGGACGAGCACGGTCATCCCGACCCCGAGGCCGTACTGCGGGAGATCAACGGCACTCACCTGACCGGCGAGGCCGCCGGTCGGCCACTGTCGTCGTTCACCGAGATGCGCGCCGACGGGTCGACGTCGGGCGGCTGCTGGATCTACGCGGGCGTCTTCGCCGACGACGTCAACCAGGCGGCGCGTCGCCCTGCCAAGACGGCGCAGGACCCACACGGCGGCGATTGGGCCTGGGCGTGGCCGGCGAACCGTCGGCTCCTGTACAACCGCGCGTCAGCCGACCCGTCCGGCCGGCCGTGGAGCGAGCGCAAGAGGTACGTGTGGTGGGACGAGGAGAGCCAGAGGTGGACGGGATCGGACGTGCCCGACTTCCCCGTCGGCCTCGCGCCCGACGCCCGCCCGGAGCCCGGGGCGAGGGGTCCGGCGGCGCTCTCTGGGCTCGACGCCTTCATCATGCAGTCCGACGGCAAGGGCTGGCTTTTCGCACCGAAGGGCCTGGTCGACGGGCCGCTGCCGACGCACTACGAGCCGCAGGAGTCTCCGGTGGTCAACCCCGTCTATGGCCAGCAGCGCTCGCCGACGCGGATCACCATGAACAGCGCCGACAACCTCAGCGCGGCAAGCGGCGCGGAGCCGGGCGCGAACGTCTATCCGTACTCGTTCACCACCTACCGGCTGACCGAGCACCACACCGCGGGCGGCATGAGCCGGTGGCTGCCGTACCTCTCCGAGTTGCAGCCCGAGATGTTCTGCGAGGTCTCCCCGGAGCTGGCTGCGGAGTGCGGCCTTGAGCCGTACGGCTGGGCGACGATCGTCTCGCCGCGTGCCGTCATCGAGGCGAGGGTGCTGATCACTGACCGGGTCACGCCCCTGCGGATCGGCGGAAGAACGGTGCACCAGGTTGGCCTGCCGTACCACTGGGGCGTGGGCGGCGACGCGGTGGTCAGCGGCGACGCCGCCAACGACCTGCTCGGCATGGCCATGGACCCGAACGTGCTGATCCAGGAGTCGAAGGTGGGCTCGTGTGCCGTCCTGCCGGGGCGCCGTCCCCGAGGTGCGGCGCGGGCAGAACTGGTGGCCGAGTACCAGCGCCGCGCAGGCCTCACGGTCGCCACCGGCATCAGCGACGCCGACGAGGGCCCGCACGCAGACCACGGCGACATCCCGCCGAACGAGGCCTCCGCGGTACAGGCCCACGAGGGCTCCGCCGAGGCGAAGAAGCTGGATGAGGGGGACGCGGAATGAGCCTCACGGAGTCGACGAACCGGCCGGCGCAGCACGAAAGGCACCCCCGCAAGGGCTTCTTCACCGACACGTCGATCTGCATCGGCTGCAAGGCCTGCGAGGTGGCGTGCAAGGAGTGGAACCGCAACCCGGCCGACTCCACCTGGCGGCTGTCCGAGTCCTCGTACGACAACACGGGCCAGCTCGGCGCCGACACGTGGCGGCATGTCGCGTTCATCGAGCAGGACAAGGCAAAGATCGAGGCGGCACGCGAGAGCGGGCGGCGGCTTGTCGCGCTGGGCATGCCCACGCTCCGCCCCGACGACGACGCGGCACGGCCGGATACGCCTACCGGTACGACGCCGCCGGAAACCCCCGAGTTCCGCTGGCTGATGTCCTCGGACGTCTGCAAGCACTGCACCAACGCCGGATGCCTCGACGTGTGCCCGACGGGGGCGCTCTTCCGCACGGAGTTCGGCACCGTCGTCGTGCAGGCCGATGTCTGCAACGGCTGCGGCACGTGCGTCGCCGGATGCCCGTTCGGCGTGATCGAACGGCGCGCGGACGGGATCGCGGCGCCCGTCACCGACGGCCACCGCGACGACGGCCGGACCCAGCTGGGCGTCGTCGAGCGGCAGCACGAGGGCCTCATCCTGCGCGTGCTGCGCGAGCTCAAGGGCGACGACCGCAGCACGGACTTCACGCCGGGGACGCAGGCGCCGACGCCGCACCTCGGCGTGGCGCAGAAGTGCACGCTCTGCTACGACCGTCTGACCGACGCCGAGACGCCCGCCTGCGCGAAGGCGTGCCCCACGACGTCGATCACGTTCGGCGACCACGACGAGCTGGCCGAGGCGGCGCGCGCCCGGGTGCGCACGCTGCACACGCAGGGCCGCACCGAGGCGCGGCTCTACGGCGCGAACCCGAACGACGGCGTCGGCGGCACCGGCTCGATCTTCCTGCTGCTGGACGAGCCCGAGGTCTACGGCCTCCCGCCGGATCCGCGCGTGGCGACCGCGGATCTTCCGCGGATGTACGCACGCGCGGGCCTCGCCGCGCTCGGCATGGTGGGCGCGGTGGCGCTTGCGTTCCTGACCGGAGGCCGACGATGAGCACATCCGAGTTCGACGCCTACCGCCCACCGGAGCAGGCCCGCCGCAGGGGTCGGGGCCGTCGTCGCGGCGGGCCGGGCCGGGGCGCGGGTGCTGCCGACGGCTCGCGCGAGATGCCGACGGTGCCGGAGGCCGAGTTCGAAAGCTACTACGACCGGCCCATCGTGAAGCCGCCGCCGTGGGGCAACCCGATCGCGACGTACCTGTTCCTCGGCGGGGTCGCGGGCGGGTCGGCGCTGCTCGGCGTGGGCGGCCAGCTCACCGGAAACCAGACGCTGCGTCGGAACTCGCGGCTCGCGGCGTTGGCCGCGGCCGTGTGGGGGTCTGCGTCGCTGATCGGCGACCTCGGCCGCCCCACCCGGTTCCTCAACATGTTCCGCACGTTCAAGGTGAGCTCGCCGATGAGCGTCGGCGCCTGGATCCTCGGCGCGTTCGGGACCGCTTCGGGCATCGCGGCGACGGCAGAGGTCGACGACATGACCGGTCGGCGCGCGCCGCTCGGCCCGCTGCGTGGCCTGCTGCACTGGGCGGCGACGCCTGCCGGCGTCGCCACAGGCGCGCTCGCCGCGCCGTTGGCCGCCTACACGGGCGTGCTGCTGGCCGACACAGCGAACCCGACGTGGAACGCCGCGAAGGACGAGCTCGCGTTCGTGTTCGTCGGCTCTGCCAGCCTCGCCTCCGGTGGGCTCGCAATGATCACCACACCCGTCGAGGACGCACACCCCGCCCGCATCCTCGCGGTGACGGGCGCCGCGGCGGAGCTGGTCGCCTCCGAGCTGATGGAGCGCAGGATGGACCAGGTAGCGGCGGAGCCGCTGCACGACGGCACGCCCGGTGCGCTGTTGCGATGGAGCAAGCGGCTGGTGATCGCGGGCGGGATCGGCACCCTGTTCGCCGGCCGCAGCCGTGCTCTTTCGGTCATCAGCGGCGCCGCCCTAGTCGCGGGCTCCGCGCTGACCCGCTACGGCGTCCTCCAGGCGGGCCTGAACTCCGCGAAGGATCCGCGCTACGTCGTCGTCCCCCAGAAGCAGCGCCTGAAGGAGCGCCGCGACGCCGGTGTCGTCGACGACTCCGTCACGACGGCCGGGTAGCAGCTCGTCTCCCCCTGCGGGTGCCCAAATTCGCATGCAACCGGGTTCGTCGCTCAGGCGTATCTTCCTCAAAGGGAGGAAAACCAGATGAACGAGGAACAGTTCGACCACCTCTACACCGACTCATACACGCGCCTGGTCGGACACATCTACGCCATGTGCGGCAACCTGCCAGAAGCACAAGACTGCGTACAAGAAGCATTCATCCGCGCCTGGGACAAACGACAAACACTCAACCACACGGACAACCCAGAAGCCTGGATCCGCACCACCGCCTACCGCCTCGCCATCAGCCGCTGGCGCAAAACCATCCGCGCCCTCCGACCCCCCGACCGCGCGTTGCAGGCCCAACCCGTCGCCGAACCCAGCCCCGACCGCGTCGCCGTCGCCGCAGCCCTCGCGCAACTCCCCGCCGACCAACGACGAGCCATCGTCCTCTACCACCTCTGCGACCTCACCGTCGCCGAAGTAGCCCACGAAGTCGGCTCACCCACCGGCACCATCAAAGCCCGACTCTCCCGAGGCCGCACCACCCTCGCCCGCCTCCTCAACACCGACTTGGAGGCCCACCATGCCTGACCGCATCCCCCAACTCGACCACCTCGCCACCGCCGCAAAGGAGACCCCCATGCTGTCCCCAGCAGAGATCCGACGCCACGGCGACCGCCGCCGCGCCACCCGCCACACCACCAGCGCCATCGCCGCCGTCCTCGCCCTCAGCGTCGGCGGTGTGACCGTGTGGAACAGCCCGCTGTTCGACAACATCCGCACGCCGCAATGGGCAGAACAGGTCCCCGGGCCCACGACTCCGACTACACAGTCTCCGCTGAACCCGATGACCACCCCCAGCCAGGACCCGTCCGAGATTCCGATGCCGGACCCGAACAACCCCGGCCCGCCCGCCCCGACGTGGGACAACCTGCCGAAGCCCGAGCTGTTCGCGTTCGACCACCCGGACTACGTCGACAGGATCAGCAACGAACGCGAGAGCCTCGAGGGCGCCCCCATTGGCGCCTGCGCACCGGACTCCGTCGGCGCACCGAACCGGGTACTCGTGCGGGAGTTCGGCGGCGGAGACACCGCGGACGCGACCTACCGCTGGGTCGTTGTGCTGGGCTACCCCAGCGTCGACGAGGCCATCACCGGCTTCGAGGCCATCCGCGACGGCGCGAAGGGCTGCGACGAACAGCTGACCGCGGACAGCATGACCCCGCGGATCGAGGACCAGACGAAGCTCGCTGACTTCGATCGCGGCGAGGACACCGATTTCAGCAGCGTGCTCGCCAGCGGCTACCGCGAAGACGAGTCCGGCCTGTTCAGCGAAACGGTCGTCCTCCGCTCCGGTCCCCGCGTCCTGTGGACGAGCACCACCGCCCAGAACGGCGACCTCCCCGTCGACTGGAACTGCGTCCCAAACGAGGACCCGGACATGCAGCAGTGCGAGGTACCCGCCGTCCTCCCCGAGCTGTTGAGCCTGCTCGACAAGTAGCGGCGCGTCCCGGGGCGAGCAGGAATCAGCGGATACGGATGCCGGCGCCCGCGACCGTCTCGCCGATCACCGGGTAACCCGGCAGCTCGCCGACGACGAGCAAGCCCCCAGAGGTCTGGGCATCCGCGAGCAGGATCAGGTCGTCGTCCGAGACGTCCGCGACGTGGAGGTGCGGACGCACCCAGTCGAGGTTGCGGCGCGACCCGCCGGGGACGACGCCCTCGGCGAGCGACTCCCTCGCACCGTCGATGACAGGGACGGCCGCCACGTCGATGACGGCCCCGACTCTCGAGGCCCGGCACATCTTGAACAGATGCCCCAACAAGCCGAATCCGGTGACGTCGGTGGCTGCGCGCACCCCGGCGGTGACGGCTGCTCGGGCGGCATCACGGTTGAGCGCCACCATCTGCGCGACGGCGTGCGGGAACGCCTCGCCGGTGCGCTTGTGCCGGTTGTTCAGCACGCCGACGCCGATCGGCTTTGTCAGCGTGATCGGCAGCCCTGGCCGCGCGGCGTCGTTGCGCATCAGCTCCGCGGGGTTCGCGACCCCCGTGACGGCCATGCCGTACTTGGGTTCCGGATCGTCGATCGAGTGGCCGCCTGTCACCGGGCACCCCGCCTCGGCGGCGACCTCGAGGCCGCCCCGCAGCACCTCGGTCAGCATCGCCATGGGCAGCTTCTCCCGCGGCCAGCCCACCAGGTTGATCGCGGTGATCGGCGTGCCGCCCATCGCGTAGATGTCGGAGAGCGCGTTCGCGGCGGCGATCCGCCCCCAGTCGTACGGGTCGTCGACGACGGGGGTGAAGAAGTCGGCGGTCGACAGCACCGCGAGGTCGTCGCGGACACGCACCGCGGCAGCGTCGTCGCCGTCGTCGAGGCCGACGAGCACGCTCGGCGAGGTTTGGCCGACAAGCCCGCGCACGGCGTCCTCGAGCTCGCCCGGCGGGATCTTGCAGGCGCACCCGCCGCCCCTCGCGTACCCGGTCAGCCGTCCGATGTCCTGTGCAGTTTCCATTCGCTGAGGCTACGCCTAGTAGCCTCCTACCCGGAGGCGTCTGCGTCCTGGTGGGCGTCCCGGTCTTCAAAACCGGTGAGGCCGAGGATCTCGGTCTGGCGGGTTCGATTCCCGTCCGCCTCCGCCAACCTTTTGCGGTGAGGAGCGAGGATGGACGATCCGCGACGGCGCGTGCCGCGCACTGACCACTTGCTCGCGCTGCCCATCGTCGCCGTTGCCAGGGCTCGACTCGCCGAGCAAGCCATCCGCGACGCCGTCGCTCGGGTGCAGGAGCGCGTACGCGAAGGCCGGTTGGCGGCGGAAGAGGCCGCGGCGGCGCTGGGGCGCGAGCTGGACGCGCGCCGGCCCGACACCATCACCCCTGTGCTGAACGCGACCGGGGTTGTCGTACACACCAACCTCGGCCGGGCCCCGCTCTCCGCCGCGGCCGCCGAGGCGCTCACCAGGGCCGCAGGCTACGCGGACATCGAACTCGACCTCGAAACCGGCAAGCGCGGGCCTCGCGGCGCCGGCGCACACCGGGCACTGCTCGCGGCGTGTCCCGCGGCGGAGGCCGCGCTGATCGTCAACAACGGCGCGGCGGCGCTGCTGCTCGCGGTCACGGCGCTCGGCGGCGGGCGCGAGATCGTGGTGAGCCGCGGCGAGCTGATCGAGATCGGCGCCGGGTTCCGGCTGCCCGACCTGATGGAGACCACGGGATCGCGCCTGCGCGAGGTCGGCTCCACCAACCGCACCCATCCGGCCGACTACGCGCGAGTGCTCGGCCCCGAGACCGGCTGCGTCGTCAAGGCGCACACCAGCAACTTCCGCGTCACTGGATTCACCTCCGACGTCGGCGTCGCGGCCCTTCGGGGGCTGCTCGACGAGCACGCCGCGGCGCGCGGTGTCCGCATCCCGCTGGTCGTCGACCTCGGCAGCGGGCTCATCGACCCCGACCCCGCGCTCCCCCACGAGCCCGATATCACCGGCGCGCTCCGCGCCGGGGCCAACGTCGTGATCGCGAGCGGAGACAAGCTGCTCGGCGGTCCCCAGGCGGGCATCCTGCTGGGGCGGACCGATGCGATCGGACGCCTTGCCACGCACCCGCTCGCGCGTGCCGTACGTGCCGACAAGCTCGCCCTGGCGGCGCTCGAGGCGACCCTCCGAGGGCCGGCCACCCCCGTCGCCACCTTCCTGCATGCCGACCCCGACGCCCTCGGTCGCCGAGCGCTCGCCGTCGCAGACGGGCTCAACGCCGTCGTCGGCACCGAGGCGAGGGTGGTGCCGCACGACGGAAGGGTCGGGGGCGGCGGCGCCCCAGGCCGGCCGTTGCCGGGCTGGGCGATCGAGTTGCCGGAGGCCTACGCCGAGCGATTGCGCCGGCACGCCGTCGTCGGCCGGGTGCACCAGGACCGCTGCCTCGTCGACCTGCGCTGCGTGCCGGAGGATCAGGACGGCGCACTCCTCGCCGCGCTGATCGCCGTCGCGGGCGAGCGCTGAGCCGTGTACGTCGTCGCGACGGCGGGCCACGTCGACCACGGCAAGTCGACCCTCGTCCGGGCGCTCACCGGCATGGAGCCCGACCGCTGGGAGGAGGAGCGGCGGCGCGGGCTCACCATCGACCTCGGCTTCGCCTGGACCACGCTGCCGTCGGGCCGCGAGGTCGCCTTCGTCGACGTTCCCGGGCACGAGCGCTTCTTGGCCAACATGCTCGCGGGCGTCGGCCCGGCGCCGGTGGTCTGCTTCGTGGTGGCCGCCGACAAGGGCTGGCAGGAGCAGTCGTCGGACCATCGCGACGTGATTGCTGCGCTCGGCATCCGGCACGGCATCGTCGTCGTCACGCGGGCCGACCGCGCCCCGGATCTGGTCCCGCACACCGTTGCCGAGACGCGATCCGCTCTCGCCGGGACGCCGTTGGAGGACGCACCGGTCGTGGTGGTCTCCGGGACGACGGGCATCGGCCTCGACGATCTCCGGCACCGGCTCGACGACGTGTTGGCCGCGGCACCAGCTCCCGACCCCGCCGCCCGGGTGCGGCTGTGGGTCGACCGCTCGTTTACCATCAAGGGCGCGGGCACCGTCATCACCGGCAGCCTCACAGCAGGCGCGCTGCGGCGGGGCGACCACCTGCTCCTCGTCGCCCCCGACGGCCTCCGCGCGGTAGGCGTGCGGGGACTGCAGAGCCGCAACGCCGCCGAGACCGCGGTGGTGGCGCACGCCCGAGTCGCGGTCAACCTGCGCGACGTCGAGGCCCCCTCCGTGCACCGCGGTGATGCACTGGTCACGCCGGATGCCTGGGTGATCGTCGACACGGTCGACATCCGCCGCACCCTCGGCACTCCGTTCACCGAGGCACCCCGGCAGTTCGTCGCCCACATCGGTGCCGCCGCCGTCGAGGCGCGGCTACGCCCGTTCGATGACGACCACGCCCGGCTCACACTCGCCCGCCCGCTCCCCCTGCAGCTCTGCGACCGGTTCGTGCTGCGCAACCCAGGCAGCGCGTCGGTCCTCGCGGGTGCCCTGGTTCTCGACGTGGACGTCCCCGCCCTCAGCAGGCGCGGCGACGGCGCGCGCCGGGCCCGGGCGCTTGCCGCCCTCGCCGAGTCCGGCGATCCCGCCGCGGAGGTGCGGCGCCGCGGCGCCATCCGCGTCGAGCGGCTGCGTGCCTTCGGCATCGCCGCGCTCGCGCAGGTTCCCGACGGCCTGGTCTCCGCGCTCGACGGCGCGTGGTGGGTCGACCCCGTCACGCTCGACCGCTGGGCAAGGACGCTGTGGGCGGCCGCAACCTCACGGCTGCGGGACGACCCCCTTGCGCCCGGCCTTGCCCAGGGGGCCGCGCTCGATCTGCTCTTGAGGCCGCCGTCGAAGAACCTCGGCACGCCGTCCGAGATCCCGCCGCTGCCCGCCGCTGTGCTGCTCCCACTCGTCGCCGAGCGCGCCGGGCTAGAGGCCCGGGGCGGAGTGCTCGTTCCACACGGCCACATCGTCGGCCTGGGATCGGCCGAGTCCGCGGTCGCCGAGGTCGAACGCCGGCTGCGCGCCGACCCGTTCGCCGCGCCAGAGGCCGAGGAACTCGATGAGCTTGGCCTAGGACCGCGCGAACTCGCCGCCGCGGAGCGCGCCGGACTCCTGCTCCGCCTCGCGGATCGGGTAGTCCTGCTGCCCACGGGCCCGGCCCTCGCGATGCGACGCCTGGCGACACTCGACCAGCCCTTCACCACCAGCGAGGCCCGGCAGGCGTTGGGCACGACGAGGCGCGTCGTCATCCCGCTGCTCGAGCACCTCGACGCTCGTGGTTGGACTCGTCGTGTCGATCCCGTTCACCGCATGGCTAAGAGCTGACCACAAGTCCATTGGTTTCGACGCGGACCTGGGCGCTTCGCGCCGCGGGTCCGGCTCAACCAGCGGTCAGGTCACCACCGACTCAACCGGCATCACGCGCTGACGTCAATCGCGCCCCGGTGAGTATCCCCACCGAGGCGCGATCTGCCCAACCAGCGGTCAGCTCACCAGCGACTTCGCGGTGTTGGCGACGTTGTCGGCGGTGAAGCCGAACTCCTCGAAGCACTTATTGCCCGACGCGGAGGCACCGAAGTGTTCGATGCTGACCGATGCGCCGGCCGGGCCGACGTACTTCGTCCACCCCATCGCGATGCCTGCCTCGACGCTCACGCGCGCGGTGACCGCGGCCGGCAGGACCGACTCGCGGTACTCGGCCGGCTGCTCGTCGAACCACTCCTGGCAGGGCATCGACACCACACGGGTCGCGATGCCGTCGGCCTGGAGCTGGTCCTGAGCCGCCAACGCGACGGCCACCTCGGAACCGGTGGCGATCAGGATGACCTGGAGCTCGCCCTGTTCCTCGCTGACCACGTACGCGCCCTGGGCCACGCCCTCGGCGGAGGCGTACCGGTCACCGCGGGCGATGGTCGGAAGATCCTGGCGCGAAAGGATCAGGCCTGACGGGCGGGACGCGCGGCGCAGGATCTCGCCCCATGCGACGGAGGTCTCGTTCGCGTCCGCCGGGCGCACGATGTCAAGACCGGGGATCGCGCGCAACGCAGCGAGGTGTTCGATCGGCTGATGCGTCGGGCCGTCCTCGCCCACACCCACCGAGTCATGCGACCACACGAAGATCGACGGCACACCCATCAGCGCGGCGAGCCGCACCGCGGGGCGCATGTAGTCGGCGAACACCAGGAACGTGCCACCGTAAGCCCGGGTCAGTCCGGAAAGCGTGATCCCGTTGACGATGCCGCCCATCGCGTGCTCGCGGATCCCGAAGTGCAGGGTCCGCCCGAACGGGTTGCCCTTCCACTCCTTCGTCGAACGGACCTCGGGCAGGAAGCTCGGCTCGCCCTTCATCGTCGTGTTGTTCGACCCCGCCAAGTCAGCAGAGCCACCCCACAACTCCGGCAGCTGATCGGCAAGCGCGGACAGCACGTCCCCGGAAGCGGCGCGGGTCGACTTCTTGCCCTCCTCGAACACCGGCAGCGTCAGGTCCTCGGGCAGCTTGCGGGCCTGAACCCGCTGCAGCAGCGTGACGCCCTCCGGGTTGGCCTCTGCCCACTCCGCGAACTTGACGTCCCACTCGGCCCGCACCGTCGCGGCCCGGCCCGCAAGACTCGCCCGCGCGTGCGCAACGGCATCCTTGTCGACGGCAAACGGCTTCTGCTCGAACCCGAGCAGGGTCTTCATCGCGGCGATCTCGTCGCCACCGATCTTCGCGCCGTGCACCGAGTGCGAGCCCTGCTTGTTCGGCAGCGGCCATCCGATCACCGTGGTCAGCTTGATGAAGCTCGGCTTGTCCGTGACCGCCTTCGCCGCCTCGATCGCGTCGTACAGCGCCTGGACATCTTCCTTGTACTCGGTCCCACCGTTGGTCCAGTCGACGTGCTGCACGTGCCAGCCGTACGCCTCGTACCTGGCTGCGGCATCCTCGGTGAACGAGATATCGGTCTCGCCCTCGATGGTGATGCGGTTGTCGTCGTAGATCAGCACCAGATTGCCCAGGTTCTGGGTCGCCGCCAGCGACGACGCCTCCGACGAGACACCCTCCTGAAGACACCCGTCGCCGGCGATCGTGTACACGTAGTGGTCGAACACGGACTCACCCAGCGGCGTCTCCGGGTCGAAGATGCCGTGCTCGCGGCGGGCCGCCATCGCCATGCCCACAGCGTTCGAGATACCCGCACCCAACGGACCCGTCGTGCACTCCACGAACTTCGTGTGACCGTACTCCGGATGCCCCGGCGTCAGCGAACCCCACGTCCGCAACGACTCGATGTCACCCAGCTCAAGACCGAGACCGCCCAGGTACAGCTGCGTGTACTGCGTCAACGACGCGTGACCGGCCGAAAGAACGAACCGGTCCCGGCCGATCCATCCCTCGTCGGAAGGATCGATGTTCATCACCTTCTGATAGAGCAGATATGCCACCGGAGCCAGCGACACCGGCGTCCCCGGGTGCCCGTTGCCGACCTTCTCGACGGCGTCGACGGCCAGAATCCGGGCCGTATCAACCGCGCGGGTGTCCTGTTCGGTCCACTCAATAGTCACGTGTTCTTCCTTACTGCTTCGTTTTGGCCAACCCTATCGCGGCCTAGTGTCGCGTGTCGGAGGTAGGTTGATGGATTCTGGTGTCCCAGTGGATGGATCGCAAGGCCGACGAGCGAGGGAGCACTTGGTCGTTCATCGAGCGAGGAGAACGCAGCGAGGCGCCGCTGGGGCGCCAGAAACCGCAAGCTACTTCCGACACGCGGCACCAGGGCCTGTTGCGGAAGCGGTGGCCGTAGCGAGCAGGGCCCTAGCCCCGTGATGCCTCGGACACGGGATGTGAACGGTCACGCTCACTCGCCGTCGTCAGCCCAGATGATGTTGGGGCCGTAGGAGGCGGGCAGGTCTGCGGCCGAGATCGTCGTCGCCATGCGATCGTCCTCGCCGACGCCCTTCTGCCGACCACCGGGCTCGACGGGGCGGATGGACTCTCCCAGCGCCTCGCGGACCAGCTTCTGGATGCCCTCGGGCTCCGAGGGATCGAACGTGCGTGTCTCCGCCATGTACCTACGCCTCCCTCGTGACGGGCGGCTCCGAGGACCAGGGGAAGACGATCCAGTCGTCGGTGGCGCGCCACACGAAGTCGGGTTGGATGAGGGTGCGCGGCTTCGAGTAGAGAACCGCCGAGCGCACCTCCGCACCGAACCCTCGCAGCAGCTTGATCACCAAGCCGAGCGTGCGCCCGGAGTCGGCGACGTCGTCGACGACGAGGATCCGCTTGCCCGCGATGGACTCGGTGTCCAGCATCGGGGCGAGCAGCACCGGGTCCGGAAGGGTCTGGTTGACGTCGGTGTAGAACTCGACGTTGATCGCGTCGGAGAGCTTGACCCCCAGCGCGTAGGTCAGGGCGCCCGCGAGGCAAAGACCGCCGCGCGCGACCGCGATGATGACGTCGGGCTCGAAGCCCGAGTTCGCGATGTCCTGTGCGAGCTCACGGTTCGCCGTCCCCAGTCCCTCCCAGGTCAGGATCTCCTTGGTGTCCAGGTCGCTCGAGTCAGCGTGGTAAGCCATGGCGTCATGCTAGTGGTGCGTCCCCGTCAGTCGGGGGCAGGTCCGTCGAAGACTCTCGTCATGAAAACCGCGTCGAGCCAACGGCCGAACTTGCGGCCCACCTGCGGCAGTCGCCCCGTCTCCTCGAAGCCGAGGCGGCGGTGGAAGGCGATGGACTTCTCGTTGTCGGCATCGATCACGCCGACCATGACGTGGACGCCGCGTCCGCTCGCGTAGTCGATCAGCGCGTTCATCAGCATCCGGCCGCCGCCCGAGGCCCGCTTCCCCTCAGCGATATAGATGCTGTGTTCCACCGTCGGCGCCCAGCCGGCGAGCGTACGGAACGGACCGTAGCTGGCGAACCCGGAGACAGCGCCGTCGTCGGTCACGAGGACAAGTACCGGGCAGTCGGCGGCGGTCAACCGTGCGAACCAGGCGTTCCTGTCCTCCAGGGTGACGGGTTCGAGGGCCCACGAGGCGGTGGTGCCGACCCCGGCGTCGTTGTAGATCGCCGTGATGTCCGGGAGATCGCTCTGACGGGCGGGGCGAATGGTCGGCATGCGTTGCATCCTAGTGCTGGTGCAGGGCAACGTTTGCCATATGACAACGCCAATCACTCAGGATGCCGTCCGCCTCACAGGCCCTTGGGGCTCCCTCACCGTGCAGCGACAGGGGGCGACGGTGTCGTCCTGGCAACCGGGTGGTGTCGAGCGGTTGTTCACCAGCCGCGACGCCGACCTCACCCAGGGCCGGATGTGGCACGGCGGCATCCCCCTCTGCACACCGTGGTTCGGGCAGGCGGTCGGCAGCGGCTGGACCGTCCCGTGGGGCCACGGCCTGGTGTCGCGCACGCGGTGGGAAGTCGTCGACTCCTTCGCGGACGCGACGGGGGCGCGGGTGGCGCTACGCACCGACGCGACGGCGACCGCGCACCTCCAGGGCACGGAACGCTTCCCCCGCGACCTCTCCTACCGCCTCGACGTCACCGCCGACGAGAAGGCCCTCACCCTGACCCTGACGATCGCGAGCCCCACCGCCGATGCCGTCGTCGACGCCGTCTTCCATCCCTACTTTGCGACGGACGCGCGGGAGGAGACGATCGACAGCCTCGCAGGGATCCCGTTCCACGACTACGCGACGGGGACCGACGGCGTCGACGCCGCGCCCGTGCCGGCCGCCGGACCCGTCGACCGCGTCTACGCCGGGGCGCGGTCGGTCACGCTCCCTCACGCGGGACTCTTGCTCGACGGCGCGGGCGCGGACACCGTCGTGCTGTGGAACCCGGGACCGGGCAGCCCGAAGGTCCCGGATGAGGAGTGGGCAGGCTTCGTGTGCGTCGAGTACGGCGCCCTCGGGCGCCGTATTCCCGCGGGCGAGACGATCGAGGTCGGCCTCAGCCTGCGGATCGCGGCCTAGCGGCCCAGCCGCTCCGCCTCGGCGCCGATCGTCGTGTCGTCGCCGTGACCGGTGTGGACCACGGTGTCGTCGGGCAGCGCGAAAAGGCGCGCCCGGATCGACTCTTCGATCAGTGGACGGCTGCTGAACGAGCGCCCGGTGGCGCCGGGGCCGCCGTTGAACAGTGTGTCGCCGGTGAAGACGCAGCCAAGCGTCGGCGAGTACAGGCACACCGCACCCGGCGCATGGCCCGGCGTGTGCAGGACCTGCAGCGTCGCGGGGCCCACGGCGAACTCCTGCCCGTCGACGAGGTCGTGGTCCCAGCGTCGGTCCGGGTGCGTCAACCGCCAGACCGGCTCGTCGGCCGGGTGTAGCCAGATGGGCGCACCCGTGCGGTCGGCGAGCTCCGGGGCGAACCGGACGTGGTCGTCGTGCGCGTGCGTGCACACGATGGCCAGCACGCGACGGCCACCGACGGCATCCAGGATGGCGTCGACGTCGTGCGGGGCGTCGATGACGATCACCTCGCGGTCGTCGCCGACGATCCAGACGTTGTTGTCGACGTCGAACGTCTGTCCGTCCAGCGAGAAGGTTCCGCTCGTGACAGCGTGCGTGATGGTCACAGCAGCACCACCGAGCGCAGCACGTCGCCGCCGTGCATCTTCTCGAAGGCCTCCTCGACGTCACCCAGGCCGATCTCCTCGGTGACGAAGGCGTCGAGGTCCAGCCGGCCCTGGCGGTAGAGGTCGACGAGCATCGGGAAGTCCCGCGACGGCAGGCAGTCGCCGTACCAGCTGGACTTCAGCGCCCCACCGCGGCCGAACACGTCGATCAGCGGGATGTCGGGGACCTTCGCGTCGGGGTGCGGAACGCCGACGAGAACCACGGTGCCCGCAAGGTCGCGGGCGTAGAAGGCCTGCTTCCAGGTCTGCGGGATTCCGACGGCGTCGATCACGACGTCCGCGCCGAAGCCGCCCGTGAGCTCGCGGATGGCCTCGACGGCGTCAACCCGGCCGGAGTTGACGGTGTGCGTGGCGCCGAGATCCGTCGCCCGCTCGAGCTTCCTGTCGTCGAGGTCGACGGCGATGATCGTGCCCGCGCCGGCGAGCGCCGAGCCCGCGATGGCCGCGCAGCCGACGCCGCCGCAGCCGATGACCGCCACGGACTTTCCGCGTGCGACACCGCCGGTGTTGATGGCTGCGCCGAGGCCCGCCATGACGCCGCAGCCGAGCAGGCCGACGGCGGCCGCGCGCGCCTCCGGGTCGACGAGGGTGCACTGGCCGGAGTGGACGAGCGTCTTCTCCACAAAGGCCCCGATGCCGAGCGCCGGGCTGAGCTCGGTGCCGTCGGCGAGCGTCATCTTCTGCGTGGCGTTGAAGGTCGAGAAGCAGTACTGGGGTTCTCCGCGGCGGCACGCGCGACAGTCGCCGCACACCGCGCGCCAGTTGAGGACCACGAAGTCACCGGGCTTCACGTTGGTGACACCCTCGCCGACCGCTTCGACGATCCCCGCCGCCTCGTGGCCGAGGAGGAACGGGAACTCGTCGTTGATCCCGCCGTCACGATAGTGGAGGTCGGTGTGGCACACGCCGCATGCCTGGATGGCGACGACGGCCTCACCGGGCCCGGGGTCCGGGACGATGATGGTTTCGAGTGTGACCGGGGCGCCCTTGGCGCGGGCGACGACGCCTTTGACTTCCTGCATGGATGCCACCTTAGTGGTGTGTCCCGGTGCTGAGATGCTGTTTGGCGGCCTTGGGGCGGATGCATCGCAAGGCCGACGAAGGAGTGCTACGTGGCGGTCCCGCGACTGAGGAGAACGAAGCGAGGCGCCGCATCCATTGCTGCAAGAGGGCGTCTCCGCTCCGGGACGCCCCACTCGACGGCCCCGCGGGGCTCGTCAAGGGGGTGGAGGGTATCTTGGAGGGCCAACACAAGGAGGGACCGAGATGGGCACAGCGTTGATCGTCGTCGACGTGCAGGTGGACTTCTGCGAGGGCGGCGCCCTCGGCGTGAAGGGAGGCAATTCCGTGGCCACCGCGGTCGCGGAACTCCTTTCCGGCGATCACGGCTACGACCGCGTGGTCGCCACGCGGGACCACCACATCGACCCGGGCTCCCACTTCTCGGACGATCCCGACTACGTCGACAGCTGGCCGAGGCACTGCGTCGTCGGTACGCCCGGCCAGGCGCTGCACCCGGCGCTCTCCTCCTTCACCTTCGACGCGATCTTCGACAAGGGCTCCTACGAGGCGGCCTATAGCGGCTTCGAGGGCACGATCGGGGGCCATTCGGACGGCGATCGCCTTTCCGCCTGGCTGCGCCTGCACGACATCACGAAGGTGGACGTCTGCGGGATCGCCACCGACTACTGCGTGCGCGCCACCGCCCTCGACGCCGCCGCGGAGGGCTTCGCCACCCGGGTGCTCGTGGGCCTCACGGCCGCTGTCCACCCGGACAACGTCCCGGCGGTCGTCGTGGAACTCAACGAGGCAGGCGCCACTGCGGAATGACACAAGACGGGTGGCGCCCGGAGGCACCACCCGTCTTGTGTACGTCGTGAGTCAGCTCACTCGGCCGGCTTCGTGGCGGAGACGTCCACCGCGACGCTCGGGCTCATGGTCGCGGAGAAGGCGACCTTGCGGAGGTAGCGGCCCTTCGACGCCGACGGCTTCAACCGCAGGACCTCCTCGAGCACCGCGAAGTAGTTCTCCGCGAGCTGCGCGTCCGCGAACGAGGCCTTGCCGATGATGAACTGCAAGTTCGCGTGACGGTCGATGCGGAACTCGATCTTGCCGCCCTTGATGTCGGACACGGCCTTGGCGGTGTCCATGGTCACGGTGCCGACCTTCGGGTTCGGCATCAGGCCACGGGGGCCGAGGACGCGGCCGAGGCGGCCGACCTTGCCCATCATGTCCGGGGTGGCGACGACGGCGTCGAAGTCGAGGTAGCCGCCGGCCACCTTCTCGATCAGCTCGTCGGTGCCGACCTCGTCGGCGCCCGCGGCGCGCGCCGCCTCAGCCTTGTCACCGGCGGCGAAGACGAGGACCCGTGCCGTCTTGCCAGTGCCGTGCGGAAGGTTGACCGTGCCGCGGACCATCTGGTCCGCCTTGCGGGGGTCGACGCCCAACCGGAGGGCGACGTCGATGGTCTCGTCGAACTTCGCCGTTGCCATCTCCTTGACGAGGCGGATGGCCTCCTCGGGGCTGTAGGCCTGCGAGCCGTCACGCTTGTCGGCGGCGGCGCGGTATGCCTTGCTGTGCTTCATTCTGGTTCCTTAGTTCTCGCCGGACCGGGGCCCGGACACCAGTCGTGGTGTGGGGAGCACTCCCCTGCCACTCGTTCTTATGTGTGTGTGATTCAGTCGTCGATCGTGACGCCCATCGAGCGCGCGGTGCCCTCGATGATCTTCATGGCGGCCTCGACGTCGTTCGCGTTGAGGTCAGGCAGCTTGGTGTTGGCGATCTCGCGGACCTGGTCCTTGGTGAGCTTGCCCACCTTGGTCTTCAGCGGGTTCGCGGAGCCGGACTGCAGGCCTGCGGCCTTCTTGATCAGCTCGGCGGCCGGCGGCGTCTTCGTGATGAAGGTGAACGTGCGATCCTCGTAGATGGTGATCTCGACGGGGATGACGTTGCCGCGCTGGGACTCCGTCTGGGCGTTGTACGCCTTGACGAACTCCATGATGTTGACGCCGTGCGGACCGAGAGCGGTACCGACCGGCGGCGCAGGGGTAGCTGCACCAGCGTTCAGGGCGACCTTGACGAGGGCCGCGACCTTCTTCTTGGGAGGCATGGGTGGGTCCTTTACCTGTGTGGATGGATGAGCCCGCAAGGCGGGCGATCGCCAATCCTAGACGACCTTCTCGACCTGCTTGAATTCCAGGTCGACGGGGGTCTCGCGGCCGAGGATCTCGACGAGGGCCCGCAGTCGGGAAGTGTTGGCGTTGATCTCGGTGATCGTCGCGTGTACCCCGGTGAAGGGGCCGTCGACCACCATGACGGAGTCGCCGACTGCGAAGTCGACAACCTCGACCTTCCTCTTCCGCGTCGCGGCGGCACCAGCCTGGGCGGCATTCACCTTCGCGACCACGGACGGGGTAAGCATGTGGAGGACCTCGTCGATGGACAGCGGCACGGGCTGCTGTCCCTGTCCGACGAAGCCGGTCACGGAAGGGGTCTGCCGAACGACGCTCCAGGAGTTGTCGGTCAGCTCCATCCGGATCAGGACGTAGCCCGGCAGCACGCAGCGGGTCACCGTCTTGCGCGCGTTGTTGCGGACCTCGACGACCTCCTCCGTGGGGACGATCGTCTCGAAGATGTAGTCCTCCATGTTGAGGGTCTGGGCGCGAGAGTCCACGTTCTGCTTCACGCGGTTCTCCATGCCCGAGTACGTGTGGATGACATACCACTCGCCGTACTTGCTCTCGAGCTCCTGGCGGAGTTCCTCGACGGCCACCGCGAGGGCGTCGTCCTTGTCGAGGTCCTCCTCGGCCTCGTCGAGCTCGGGCTCGGGGTCCTCCGTCAGCGCGACGGTGTCTTCCTCCTCCGCGGGAGCGACGCTCAGGTCGCCGAGGTCGATCTCGATCTCATCGGAGGAGGTCTCCTCGATGTCACCGAGGTCGATCTCGAAATCGTTGTTGTCCGCGTCAGTCATCGCTTATCAGCTCCCAAAGATCTTCAGTAGGCCCCAGCCAAAGGCGTAGTCCATGAGGCTCACGATCGCGATCATGATCAGGACGAAGACCAGCACGGCCGAGTACATCTTGACGGTCTCCGGCCAGGTGGGCCAGACGACCTTCTTCAGCTCGCCAGCCGATTGCCGGACGAACTCCGCGGGATTCTTTGCCTTGTACGGATCCTCGTGCGCCTTCTCGGCCTCGCTGCGCTTGCGCGTGGCGTGGTCCTTCTTGCGAACAGGCGCCTTCGCGGTCGTGCGTGCGATCGCGGGGGCCGCGGCCAGCTCTTCCTCGGAAAACTCCTGCTCGAGTTCGGCGATCGTCTCGTCGACGGCGTCCTCGGGGGCGATTTCGGGGTCGCCGGAGCCTGCCGGCTGCTCCAGCTCGTCGCGCGACTCGTCGCTCACGCTGGATTCCTTCCCTCGACAAACAAAATGCCTCCGGCCATGGCCGGTAGGCGCGGTGCAGGTGACCGAGAAACTCGGCTACCTCGCAGGGCAGGAGGGACTCGAACCCCCAACCTGCGGTTTTGGAGACCGCTGCTCTGCCAATTGAGCTACTACCCTTGGGCGGTTTTCCGCTGCCCGTCTCGGCGTGTTTCGCGCACGCTCCGACCATGGCAACTTGTTACCGGTTCGCCCAACTATAGGCGGTTTCGGGCCACGAGTCGAACCGAGGGAGGGGTCGTCCCGGGGGCGCAATCGTCGGAAACGCTCACGCGAGGGAGTCGACCCAGGCGCGGTGCAGGTCGGCGTAGCGACCGCCACCGAGGACGAGGACGTCGGGGCGTCCATCCTCGACGATCTCGCCATGCTGCAGCACGAGGACGCGGTCCGCGATCTCCACGGTGGAGAGGCGGTGCGCGATGATGACCGCCGTCCGGTCCGCGAGCACGGTCGACAACGCGGCCTGGACAAGGCGCTCGCTGGGGATGTCGAGCGAGCTGGTGGCCTCGTCGAGGATCAGCACGCGCGGGTCGGCGAGCAGGACACGCGAGAACGCGACGAGTTGCCGCTGCCCCGCGGACAGCCGCGAGCCGCGCTTACCGGTGTCCGTGTCGTAGCCCTGGGGAAGCGCCGAGATGAACGCGTGCGCGCCGACGGCGGCGGCCGCAGCCTCGACCTCCTCGCGCGTGGCGTCAGGGCGGCCGAACCGGATGTTGTCAGCGACGGAGCCACCGAAGATGAAGTTCTCCTGAGTCAGCAGCGTCACGTGCCGACGCAGCGTCTCGTCGGCCAACTGGCGGACGTCCACTCCGTCGAGCACGACCGCGCCCCCTTGCGGGTCGTAGAACCGGGCGATGAGCTTGGCGATCGTCGTCTTGCCCGCGCCGGTCGTCCCGACGAGGGCAACCGTCTGGCCCGCAGGGATGTTCAGGCTGAGGTCGGGCAGCACGGTGACGCCCTCGACGTAGCCGAAGCTCACGCCGTCGAACTCGACCCTGCCGGGAGCATTCGTCAGCGGCGTCGGTGAGACCGGGTCGTCGACCGCCGGCTCCTCGGCCATCACCGACGAGATCTTCTCGAGCCCCGTCAACGCCGACTGCAGTGTGGAGATGAACTGGCTGAGGTCCTGCATCGGGTCGAAGAACATGCGCACGTACAGCACGAACGCGGCCATCGTGCCGATGCTGACGCTGCCGCCGATGGCGAGGTAGCCGCCGGCCAGCACCACGAACACGATGCCCAGGTTTCCGATGAACTGGATGCCCGGCATCGCGCGAGCGAATACGCGCATGGCGCGCACGTTGGCGTCGCGATAGTCGAGGGCGACCTGCTCGTAGATCTCGGCCGAGCGCGGCTCACGCCGGAAAGCCTGGACAGCCTTGATGCCGGTCATGGTCTCGATGAACTGGACGATCACCAGCGCCGAGCGCGTCCGCACCGCACGGAACTCGCGGGTCGAGGCGCGGGCGAACCAGCGCATCGCGAGAACGAGCAGCGGGTAGGTGAGAAAGGCGACGAGCGCGAGCCGCCAGTCGAGCGTGAGCATGATGATGCTGGAGCCGATGATGGTCAGCACCGCGATCACGACGACGTCGATGCCCTGCAGCACCAGCTCCTGCACGGCCTCCACGTCGCTGGTCATGCGCGAGATGGCGCGCCCGGACGTGTACTGGTCGTGGAACCCGATGTCGAGTCGCTGGAACTTCGCGAACAGGCGCCGGCGCAGGTCGAGCAGGATGGCGTTGCCGACCCTTCCCGAGCGCCGCAGGAAGACGACGCGGGCGACGATCTGCACAAGGATCGCGACGCCCATCATGACGAGGCTGGGCACGAGGACCGCGGTGTCGCCGGTCAGGCCGTCATCGAGGACCCGCCGCACGAAGACAGGGATGACGAGGCGCGCGCCGGCCTCGACGACCACCACCGCGACGAGGAAGAGCAGCCACGCGCGCCACGGCCGGATCAGTTCGAGGAGGAGGGCGCGTGACGGGGCCCGCAAGCCGACCGATGCATCCGCCTCGTCGGTCGCCTCCTGCGTGACCCCTCTCCAGGACGGGGTCTGCTGCGCATCGCTCATCGTTCCCATCCAACCCCTGACGAGTCCCGACGGCAAACCGCGATCACCCGGCGTGAATGATCAAGGGGGTCGTTCAGCACGCTCCCCGCGCGGTCAGTCGCGTCCGACGAGCCCGTGCTCGTAGGCGGAGACGACGACCTGGACACGGTCCCGCAGCCCGAGCTTGCGGAGGATCGCGCCCACGTGCGACTTCACCGTCGACTCGGACATGTAGAGCCCGGAGCCGATCTCTGCGTTGGAGAGCCCGCGCGCCACAAGGCCGAACACCTCGCGCTCGCGGTCGGAAAGACCGTCGAAACCCGACGGCGGCTCCGGGTCGCCGCGGAAGGTCCCGTCGAGCAGCGCGGCCAGGTCCTGCGGCGCGAGGACGGCGTTGCCCGCGTGGACGGTGCGGATGGCGTCGGCCAGCATCTCGGGCGTGATGTCCTTCAGCAGGAATCCGCTGGCGCCGTGGCGGATGGCGGTCGCCGCGCGGTCGTCGAGGTTGAACGTGGTCAGGACGAGCACCTTGAGCGGATGCCGGCGCGGACGTGTCGGGTCGAGGAGGCGACGCGTGGCCTCGACGCCATCCATGTCGGGCATGCGGATGTCCATCAGGACGACGTCGGGGTGCACCTGATCGGCGACGGCGACGGCCTCGACGCCGGTTCCCGCCTCCCCAACGACCTCCATGTCCGGATGCACGGCGATCATGACCTTGATGGCCGCGCGGAAAAGACTCTGGTCGTCGACGAGGAGCACTCGGATGGGCGGGTTCACGTGGGGTTTCCTCCTCGGTCGCGCAGCGGCAGCCACGCGGTGGCGGTGACGACCTCGCGCCCATCGACATGATGCCGGCTGAGGTCGAACGTGCCGCCGACCGCCGCCAGGCGGTTGGTCATTCCGGGCACGCCGGCACCACGGTATCCCGCCGGGACCGTCGGCTCCTCATCGGGGACCGCGTTTCGCACCTCGATGCCGAGCCTGTCCGCCCAGACCCTCGTCACGACGATGGGCGCCTCGCGGTCGCCGTGGCGCAGCGCGTTGGTCAGCATCTCCTGCAGCACGCGGTAGGCGACCATCTCCAGCTCCGGCGGCAGCGCGCGCGGCTGCCCCATGGTTTGCAGCTGCAGCTGCGCGCCGCTGGCGGCGACGCTGGCCAGGAGCGCGTCGAGGCCGCCGTCGGGAGCCTGGGCCGCCGGCTCGCCGTCGCGCACCTGGCCCAGTAGCTCTCGGATCTCGCGCAGCGATCGCCGCGAGGAGTCGGCGATGGCGCGCATGCTTTCGTGCAGCTGCTCGGTGTCGTCGAGGTACTGCGACGCCTGGGCCTGCGCGAGGATCACCGCGAGCGAGTGGCCGACGACGTCGTGCACGTCGCGCGCGAGTTGCGCGTTGCGCGCCTCGACGGTGGCCAGCTGCGCCTGCCTGCGCTCCTCCGCCTCCGCGACGGCGCGCGCCTCCTCTGCGGCGACTGTCCGGGACCGCTGCGCCTCGCCTGCCTCGCGCATGCGCAGGACCAGCCCTATCGTCCACGGGATGGCCAGGGGCGCGAGCGTGACGAGCACGGAAAGCAGCCGCCACCCCTCAAGCCCCATGATGAAGGGGCGCAGCCCATTCGCCATGCCGGTCTCGGAGACCCAGATGAGGAACAGCCCGGTGCCCGCCACGATCGAGAGCCCCGAGAGGGCGACCGTCCACACGTGGCCGTGGCGCGCGGACTGGAACACCACCCACATGGCCGTCAGGAGCAGCGGAATCATCGGCAGCGGACTGTGGGAGAACGCCGCGACCGCGAGCGGCCACACCAGCAGCCCTGCGGCGAGCGGGTACCTGCGCGCGAGCAGCGTGGGCAGCAGCGGCGCGAGCGCCAGGATCCACTCCAGTGGGTACTCCCCCATGCCGGACTGGGAGAGGGCGAGCAGCGCCGCCACCCCGACGACGACGGCAGGCACCCAGGTGGGGATCTGCCGCGTCGCCGTCATGCGGGCCAGCCTAGCTGGGTGCAGTTCGTTGGCTTCGACACGGGCGCTCGTGCCTCACGGCCCGGCTCAGCCGGCTTGAGTCAGCCGGCGATGGTGTCGTCGGCCGATAGCAGCTCGCGGTACTCGGGGACCGTCGCAAGCAGATCGTGGTGCGTGCCCACGTGGGCGATCCGGCCCTCGATCAGCATCGCGACCTTGTCGGCGAGCAGCACCGTCGAGGCGCGGTGGGCGACGACGATGCCCGTCACGCCCACGAGCGTCGACTTCAGCGCCTCCTCGACCTCCGCCTCCGTGTGGATGTCCAACGCGCTCAGGGTGTCGTCGAGGACGAGGACGCGCGGCTTGACCAGGATGGCGCGGGCAAGCGCCAGGCGCTGCCGCTGGCCGCCCGACAGGCTGAGACCCTGCTCGCCCAGCCGCGTCTCCAAGCCCCACGGCAGGTCGTGGACGAACTCGGCACGGGCGACGCGCAGCGCCTCCTCGATCTCCTGTTCGGTTGCCTCGGGGCGGCCGAGGGTGAGGTTCTCACGCGCGGACATCGAGAACAGGATCGGGTCCTCGAAGGCCGTGCCGATCAGGCTGCGCAGCTCGACGAGGTCCAGCTCACGGATGTCCACGCCGTCGAGCAGGATCTGGCCGCCGGTGACGTCGACCAGCCGCGGCAGCAACGAGACAAGCGTCGACTTGCCGGAGCCGGTGCCGCCGACCAAGGCGACCGTCTCGCCGGGCGCGATGTCGAGGTTGACGTCAGTCAAGGTGTCCGCTTCGGCATCGGGGAAGCGGTAGGTGACGCCGCGCAGCTCAAGCCGGCCGCCGATGTCCGCCGGCTCGACCTCACCGGTCACGATGCTGAGCGGCGCGTCGAAGACCTCTGCGACGCGATCGGCCGCCGTGGCGGTCTCGCGCGCGAAGGACAACAGCCAGCCAAGGCTGCCCACCGGCCACGCCAGCGAAAGCAACAGTGTGACGAACGTCACTGCGGCCCCCAGCGAGAGCGCACCGCCGGCGACCCCGAAGCTGACACCGATCAGGACCACCAGCAGCAGCACCGAGGGGAAGATCTCCAGAAGCGTCCACAGGATCGCCGCCAGGTCCATCCGCTTCACGCCGCTCTCCGCAAGGCGAGAGGCACGGTCGTCGAAGGTACGTCCGACATAGTGCGACCGCCCGAAGGAGCGGATGACGCGCACGCCGTGCAGGGACTCTTCGGCCGCGGACGCGACGTCGCCCGTCTGGTCCTGCACGCGCCGCGCGAGGTGCCCGAACCGCCCCATCAGTGCGAAGGTCACGACGACGACGGGGACGACGAGGGCAAGGACCGCGAGGCCAACCTGCCACAGCGTCGCGATCATAATCCCCAGCACGACGACGATGTGGATCGAGTTCATGAACAAGACGACGATGCCGAAGGAGAGGAACCGGCGGATGGTGCCGAGGTCGCTCATGATGCGCGACAACAGCTGCCCAGACTCCCACGCCTTGTGGAACTGCATCGGGAGCCGCTGCAACTGATCGAACAGGTCCAGCCGGATGTCGGTCTCGATGTAGGACGTGGCCTTCACCATGATCCAGCGACGCAGGAACGAGATGAACGCGTCCAGCGCGCCGACGCCGAGCAGCGCCAGTCCGAACCACAGCACGCCGACCGCGTCGCCCTCGGTGATGGGGCCGTCGACGACCCCGCCGAGCAGCAGCGGGATGGAGATGCTGAGCAGCACCCCCAGCGGCGCCATGGCGAAGGAGAACGCGAACTGGGCCCGGTACCCCTTGATATACGGAAGGAACCGGACGATGGAGGGGCGGCCCGGCTTCGCGGGCGCCAGCTTCGGCATGCGATGACGAGCGCGGTGCATTGCTTCACCCTATCCCGCCGCAGCGACGGCGCCGCAAGCCCGAGGAGACGGTAGTGTCACCGGTCATGACGGACCGGCTGCTCCTCGACCTCGCCGCGGGCATCGACCGCGCGCTTCCCGATGCCGTCGCCCTCCGTCGCGAGATCCACGCCGACCCGCACCTGAGCGGCGAGGAGGAGCCCACACGAGACCTGGTCCAGGACGCCGCCGACTGGCTCGACTGGTCGCCCGTCGCCCACACCGGCGCCTGGGCAAGGCAGGGGCCCGAGGGCCCCGCCGTCGGGCTGCGCGCGGAACTGGACGCGCTGCCCATCGTCGAGTCGACGACGGTGCAGTGGCGCTCCGCGCGGCACGGCGTCATGCACGCCTGCGGGCACGACGTGCACCTGGCCGCGCTGTGGGCCGTGCTCGCCGCCGCCCGCGGACTCGACCTGCCCACCGGGCTCATCCCGATCCTGCAGCCGCGCGAGGAGATCACGCCCCCCGGCGCGGCCGACGTCGTGTCGTCGGGGCTGCTCGCCGACCAGGGAATCGAGGCGATGATCGGCGTCCACGTCCAGCCGCAGGTGGAGGCGGGGATCGTTTCCACCGGAGCCGGCGCCGTCAACGCCGCCTACGACTCGTTCGAGATCATCCTGCGGGGCAGCGCGGGCCACGGCGCCTACCCACACCTCGCCGTCGACCCCATCACGACCCTGGCGGCCATCGTCGACGCCGTCGCCGGCCTCCCCGCGCGTGTCATCGACCCGACACATCCGACGGTCGTCTCGTTCGGCCTGATCTCCGGCGGCACCGCGCCGAACGTGATCCCGGACGAGGCCCGCGCCAAGGGCACCATCCGCACGTTCAACGACGCCGACCGGTTCCAGCTGCACCGCACGATCGAGGCGACGGCCGAGGCGATCGCGAGTTCCCGGGGAGCGACGGCGAAGGTGCGGTTCCGCACCGGAGGTCCGGCCCTCGTCAACGACCCGGGCCTCGTGCGTCGGCTCGACCCGATGCTCGCCCGCCTCGGCATCACGGTCGCGGAGACGCCATTCAGATCGTGCGGGTCCGATGACTTCGGCGAGTACGGCCTGGAGGCCGCCTCCGTCATGTGCTTCGTCGGCACGGGAAGGATCAACGGTGCCGGGCTGCACCACGGCTCGTACCTGCCGGACCGCGAGGCGCTGCGCCTCGCGGCGAGGGCCTACGCCGCCGGCTACGTCGCAGCCAGCGGCGCGGTCCTTGCCACTACTTCTTGAGCAGCGAGGCCCAGGTCAGCGGACCGACGTTGCCCGTGGTCGGGATCTTGTTCTTCTTCTGGTAGGCCTTCACGGCCTTCACCGTCTTGGCGTCCATCTTGGAAGTGAGCGACACCTTCCCGCCCGCAGCCCGCAGCTCGACCTGCGCGGCCCTCACCGACGCACCCTTCTGCCCGGGCTTGAGGAGCGGGAGCAGCTTGCCCCACGTCGCGTCGTTCAGCTTGCCGGACGCGGAGAGCTTCGACTTCTTCTGGAACGCCTTGACGGCCTTCTCGGTCTTGGCGCCGAAGATGCCGTCGCGCGCGAGCCCTGCCTTGTTGCGCGAGTTGAGCAGAGCCTGGAGCGTGACGACGGATGCGCCGCGGGAGCCCTTCTTCAGCGTCGGATACTTCGCCGCCGGCTTCTTTGCCGGGGGCTTCGGCTTGGCCGGAGGCTTGGGGGTGGGCTCCGGGGTCGGCTTGGGCGTCGGCGTCGGCGTCGGCGTCGGCTTGGGTGCCGGCGCGAGCGGGGGCGGAGCATCGTCCGGGGTGCCGGGGCCGGCGCCGCTGACGTTGTACCGGTAGAGGTCGTACTTCTTCATGATCCCAATGACCGTTGTCGCGTAGCTGGGATCGGTGGCGTAGCCGCCCCGGTGCACCTGGATCACGAACTGGTCGGGGTAATCGGTGTAGTCGAAAGCGGACGCGTAGCGCGAAAGCGAGGTCAGCAGGCGCCCGTAGTCGAGAAGGGAGTCACCCCAACTGGCGTAGGTGCGGAACTCGTCGACGATGTAGTACTTCGATCCGTCCTTGCGGTACTCCGCGGTGCGCACCGGCACGCAGCCGGTCTGGTACGGCGACTCCTTGGCCGTGCACTTGATGTTGAAGAGCGTGTTGACCTGGTAGACCTTCTTTGTCTCGTTGCCCTCGTCGTCGACGGTCGTGACGGTGTACTCCCCAGCCATCTTCGACCCGCCCCAGCCCGTCTCGAGCGCGGCCATGCCGATGGCCACGGAGGCCGGGATGCCCGTCTTCTTCTCGTTCTTCTGAGCCGCCTTGACCAGCGACGCGATGAAGTCGTCTGTCTTCTTCGACGCCTCGGCAGGCATCACGCCCGCGAGCGCGACGATCATCGCCGTTACAACAGTGAGGGTTCCGAATCTGAACCAGCGCATCCATGTGCCCTTTCGTCATCCCCCGGCAGGAAGGCTAACCGCGGGGTGACGCAGGCACCCAGCCAGGGCTGAGGCTGTGGTTGAGGTTCAGGGTTGATTGCTGCCTAGGGAAGCACTGATCAATCGAGCACCGGCTGCGGCGCACCAGATCGGGCGATCTGAACTCTCAACATCCTCGGCGTTATGTCCAATAGCACCCTCAGATCTTGAGAGCCCAGCTCATCCCGCCTGGCACGTCCTCACTCGGCACCCCATTGACCAGTACCTCCCTAGAGCTCGACGCCGACGAGGTTCACCTCGGGCACGAGGACGACGCCGTAGCGGTCGGCCACGCCGTCGCGCACCGTACGGGCGAGCGCGACGAGGTCCGCCGACGTCGCCCCTCCCCTATTGGTAAGGGCCAGCGCGTGTTTGGTCGAGAGGCCGGCGGGCGCACCGCCGAACCCCTTGCCGAAGCCCGCGTGCTGGATCAACCAGGCGGCACTGGTCTTGACGAGGCCGCCGTCGACGGCGAACCGCGGGGCCCCGTCGGGCAGGCCGGCAGACTGCTCGGCGGTCAGGACGGGGTTGGTGAAGAAGGAGCCGGCGCTCCAGGTGTCGTGATCGGCGGCGTCGAGCACCATGCCCTTGCCGCGGCGCAGGGCGAGCACCGCCTCGCGGACCTCTGCGGCGGGCGCGCGCAGACCCACCTCCACGCCGAGCGTCCGCGCGAGCTCCGCGTAGGCGACGGGGGCGCTGAGCGAGGCGATCGGGAACTGGAAGCCGACCTCGAGCACGAGATAGCGGCCGGGTTCCCGCTTGAACCGCGAGGTGCGGTATCCGAAGCCGCAGTCGGCGAGCGCGAACGTGCGCTGCGCACGCCGCTGCCGGTCCCAGGTGCGCACCGACGCGATGGTCTGGGCCACCTCCGCGCCGTACGCGCCGACGTTCTGGATCGGCGTGGCGCCGACGCTGCCGGGAATGCCGGAGAGCGCCTCGACGCCGCTCCACTCGTGGGAGACGGCCTCGGCGACGAACGCCTCCCAGTTCTCCCCCGCCGCCACCCGGACCGACGCCCCGGCGCAGGCCGAGACGTCCGCGTCGATCCCCCGCGTGGCGATCAGGACGACGGTGCCGCGGAAGCCCTCATCGGCGACGAGCAGGTTCGATCCCCCGCCTACCACGAGGACGGGCTCGCCGCGACGGTCGCAGTCGGCGACGGCCTCGATCAGCTCCGCCTCGGTCGTTGCGACGACGAACCGGTCCGCCGGGCCGCCCACGCGCAGCGTGGTGTGATCGGCCAGGAGCTCAGCCAACGCGTACCTCGGCCCGGGCGGCGCCCAGCACCTGGTCGTCGCCGCATGCGGCGGTGATCGCGACCTTCGCCACCCCGTCGGTCACGTCCGTGACCGTCGCGCGGTAGACGACCTCGGTGCCCTCGTCCGTGTCCGGCACGACGACAGGGCGCGTGAAGCGCACGAAGTAGCTCGTCACGCGGGCCGGGTCTCCGACCCAGTCCGTGACGATCCTCAGGGCCGCGCCCATCGTCCACATGCCGTGCGCGACGACGCCCGGCAGGCCGATGGCGCGCGCGTGGCGGTCAGAGAAGTGGATCTCATTGAAGTCGGTGGAGGCACCGGAGTAGCGGACGACGACGGAGCGGGTCACGCCGACGCGCAGCTCGGGCAGCTCCGCGCCCTTGACGATCTCAGGCATGCGCGTCCTCCCGGGTATGCATGAGGCCGGAGCGGGCCTCGCAGACGGTCTCGCCGTCGACGACGAGGTCGACGACGACGGTGATCATGTCGAGGTTGCCGCGGTTGCGCACCTTCTCGATGCTGAGCTGGGCCTCGACGACGTCACCGGCGCGCAGCGGCCGGTGGAACGTGAAGCCCTGGTCGGTGTGCATGGTGCGGTTCAGCGCGAGGCCCAACTCTTCGTCGCCGAACAGCGCCTCCCAGGCGTGCGCGGCGATGACGGCCGCGAAGGTGGGCGGGGCGATCGGCTCGAGCGCGAGGTACGCGGGGTTCTCGTCGCGGATGGCCGTGGCGAACTCGGCGATCTTGGCGCGGCTGACCTCGTAGGGCGGGGCGGCCGGGTAGCGGCGGCCCACGTGTTCGGCGGTGATCGGCATGGCGCTCACACTACCGGGCGGCGCGGCCGGACGGTGGGACGCCTACCGGGCATAAACCGACCGGCCGCCCCATGGGGACGACCGGTCGGCTACGTGTTATGCGTTCAGCGGGTCTCGCGATGCGCACGGTGCGTGCGGCAGCGCGGGCAGAACTTGCTGAGCTCCAGACGATCCGGGTTGTTGCGCCGGTTCTTCTTGGTGATGTAGTTGCGCTCCTTGCACTCGGTGCAGGCAAGCGTGATCTTCGGACGGATGTCCGCGCCCTTCTTGGCCATTTCTGCCACTTCCTTCAAGCACTCGGTCGCTGCCAAGCGAATTGTTCGATCTTCGGTTCGGTGACGAGGGCGGGACTTGAACCCGCGACACAGCGATTATGAGCCGCTTGCTCTACCGACTGAGCTACCCCGTCGAAGTTCGAGCCCCGTGAAGATCCCGAGGCAAGAACAGAGCCCCCATGCGGAATCGAACCGCAGACCTTCTCCTTACCATGGAGACGCTCTGCCTACTGAGCTATAGGGGCCAGCGACGCACAAACATACACGAGGGGCGAGGGGGGTCACAAATCAGGCAAGGAGCCCGGCGAGGGCGGCGTCGAGGGCGCCCTGGAACTGTGTCTCGCGCTCCTCCGCCGTGAGGTCGCCCGAGCCGTCGAGGAGGTGGTCGGTGACGGTGAGAACGGTCAGCGCCTCCCCGCGGTTGGCCAGCGCGCAGGCGTAAAGGCCTGCGGCCTCCATCTCGACGCCGAGCGTTCCCAGCTGGTCGAGGGCGGGGATGACGTCGGTCCGCGAGCTGTAGAAGAAGTCGCTGGTGAACACCGGGCCGACGTGCACGCGGGCGCCGGATCCACGGGCCTGGTCGACAGCGCCGCGGAGCATGTCGAAGCTCGCCGCCAACGACAGCGTCACACCCGGAATGCCGAAGGTGGCGACAGCCGAGTTGGTGTGCGCCGACGACGCGACGATGACGTCGGAGACCGCGACGCCGCGGGTGATCCCACCGCAGGTGCCCACGCGGCAGATGCGCTTCACGCCGAACTGCGTGTACAGCTCCGTAGCGTAGATCGACAGCGAAGGCACGCCCATCCCGGAAGCCATGACGGTGACGGGAACGCCATCGACGACGCCCGTCCACGCCCCGATGCCGCGCACCTCAGAGACGAGGTGGGCGCCGTCGAGCCGGGTGCGAGCGATGCGCTCCGCGCGGCGCGGGTCGCCGGGCATGATGACAAGCGGGGCGATGTCGCCGGGCTCGCACGAGATGTGTGGGGTAGCCATGCTGCGACCTCTCGTAAAGCAACAGGCTCCGGATCCATCCGATCCGGAGCCTGGTGGCAAGTGTTGGATTCGAACCAACGTAGCTTCCGCGACGGTTTTACAGACCGCTCCCTTTGGCCGCTCGGGCAACTTGCCTTCACCGGTCTCCCGGCGACGCACGATCCTAGCAGCAGCGCGAGTCCGGCGACAAAAACGCCGACACGCCCCTGAAGCCGCTAACGAGAAGCGCCGTAGGCTGTCCTGGTGATCAGCACCCCCACCGACGCAACGCCCTGGGCAGAGGACGCCGAGGCCGTCGCCGCGTCGCTCCGCTCCTCCCCCGAGGGATTGGCTACCTCCGACGTCGAGCGTCGCCTCGCAGAGGGCGGCAGGAACGAGCTTCCGGAGGCTCCGCAGAAGCCTGCGTGGCTGCGGTTCCTCGCCCACTTCAACGACCTGCTCGTCTATATTCTCATCGGCGCGGCCGCGCTGAAGGCCATCAGCGGCGACTGGATCGACTTCACGGTCATCGCCGTCGTCATCGTCGCGACCGCGCTGATCGGCTTCATCCAGGAGGGAAGGGCCGCGTCGGCACTCGCCGGCCTGCAGACCATGCAGTCCGACGATGCCCAGGCACTCCGCGACGGAACCTGGGGCATCGTCGACGCCGCGACCCTCGTCCCCGGCGACATCGTGCGGCTCCGCTCCGGCGACCGCGTCCCCGCCGACCTTCGGCTGCTGACAGCGTCGTCGCTGCAGGCCGACGAGGCGGCCCTCACGGGCGAGTCCGTCCCTTCGCAGAAGGACGTCGCCGCCGTCGCGACGGAGGCTGGCGTCGGCGATCGGACGTCGATGCTGTTCTCCGGCACCATCGTCACCGCCGGCACCGCGGAGGGGGTCGTGGTGGCGACCGGTGGCGGCACCGAGATCGGCAGGATCTCCGCACTCGTCGCCGACCAGGACAAGCTCGACACCCCGCTCGCGCGCCAGCTCAACAGGCTCGGGAAGCAACTGGCCGGCCTCATCGGCATCCTGGCCGTCGCCATGCTTGCCATCGGCTACTTCGTGCACCGCCTCGCCGCCGACGACCTCATCTCGGCCGCCATCGGGTTCGCCGTCGCCGCCGTGCCCGAGGGCCTCCCCGCGCTCGTCACCATCACGCTCGCCCTTGGCGTGCAGCAGATGGCGAAGCGCAACGCCATCACGCGCAAGATGGCCGCCGTCGAGACACTCGGCTCCGTCACCACCATCTGCTCCGACAAGACCGGCACGCTCACCCAGAACGAGATGACGGTGCGCACCGTGGTCACCGCGCAGGGCAGCTACGACGTCGAGGGCACCGGCTACCGCCCGGAGGGGCGTGTGAAGACGGCCGACGGCGCCACCGCGGACCTCGGCGCGCACCCGGACCTCGCCGCCTTGGTGACGGCTGCCGGCGCGGCCAACGACGCGCGGGTCGAGGAGACGCCCGAGGGATGGCGCGTCGTCGGCCAGCCGACCGAGGGTGCGCTCGACGTGCTTGCCGCCAAGGCGGGCGCGGACATCGAGGCCGTCACCCGGCAGGCGCAGGTGCCGTTCGAGTCGGCGCACAAGTTCTCCGCGACGCTCGACGACGTCCCTGGCGTCGGGCGCGTCGTCCATGCCCTCGGCGCCCCGGACCGGCTCCTCGACCGCGCGACGACACAGCTGGACCACCATGGCGAGCTGGTCGCGCTCGACCGCGACGCCTGGGAGCACCACATCGATGTGCTCTCCGGCCAGGGCTTGCGCGTCCTCGCCGCGGCCTCCCGGCCCGCCGACGGCGTCGAGGACATCGCGCTGGACGACCTCGAGTCCGGTCTCACGTTCCTCGGCCTCTGCGGGATCGTCGATCCGCCGCGGCCCGAGGTGCGCGACGCCATCCACGAGTCCCATACCGCGGGCATCCGCGTGAAGATGATCACCGGCGACCACGTGGGCACCGCCGTCGCGATCTCCCGCGAGCTGGGCATCGCGCCGGCCGATGGCGACGTCCCCGCCCTGACCGGCGCGGAGCTCGAGGAGATGAGCCAGGAAGAACTGGCGGCCGTCGTCCGCGACGTCGACATCTACGCCCGCACGTCACCAGAGCACAAGC
This sequence comes from Tessaracoccus sp., assembly GCF_016714275.1. Lineage (GTDB taxonomy): Bacteria > Actinomycetota > Actinomycetes > Propionibacteriales > Propionibacteriaceae > Arachnia. Next base: position 853,625 of record NZ_JADJNP010000002.1, read on the forward strand.
TGCGCATCGTGCAGGCGCTGCAGACCCACGGCGAGGTCGTCGCCATGACCGGCGACGGCGTCAACGACGCACCGTCGATCACCCGCGCCGACGTCGGCGTCGCCATGGGCATCAAAGGCACGGAGGCGACGAAGGAGGCCGCCGACATCGTGCTCGCCGACGACAACTTCGCCACCATCGAGCGCGCCGTCGAAGAGGGGCGCCGGATCTACGACAACATCCGCAAGTCGGTGGTTTTCCTGCTGCCGACCAACGGCGCGCAGGCGCTCGTCATCCTCGTCGCCGTGCTGTTCGGCTGGGCGCTGCCGCTGTCGCCGGTGCAGATCCTCTGGATCAACCTGGTCACGGCCCTGACGCTCTCCCTGGCGCTGGCCGGCGAGCCCGCCGAGCCCGGCATCATGCAGCGCCCGCCCCGCTCCCCCAAGGAGCAGGTGCTGGCGCCCCGCGCGATAGCGCTGGTGCTGTGGACCTCCGTCCTCATCGGCGGCACCACGCTGGGCGTCTACCTCTACGGTCGTGCGCACGCCGACACCTACGCCGTCGGACAGACGACGGCAGTCACCATGCTCGCCGTCGGCCAGCTCGCCTTCCTCTTCAACTGCCGCTTCCTGAACAGCTCGTCGCTGACACCGCGGGCGTTGGTCGGCAACCGCGCGGTGTGGATCGCCACCGGCCTGCTGCTCGTGCTGCAGGCGATCTACGTGTACGCGCCGTTCATGCACTCCTGGTTCGGCTCTGCGCCGCTCGGGCTGCACCAGTGGCTCGGCGTGCTGCTCCTCAGCGCCGGCATCTTCCTCGTCGTCGAGCTCGGGAAGTGGGCGACCCGTCGCATCTACGGCGCGAGCCGTTGATTCCCGAATCCGCTGTTGGCTGACAAGCTACGGGTCGGCCGCGCCCATGGGTTAGCGTTTCGGCCATGTCGAACTGGACGCTGCTGCTCGTGAGTCGTATCCACGTGGACTTCGCGCGCGTCCACTCCTCCTTGTGTCGCCGCGGCTGCTGACGCGCCCGCACTCTTCCAGACCACCGGGCCGCGCCGCCCGGGCACCTGAAGCGACCCGGCTCGGTGAGGCCCTCGAAGCCCAAGGAACCCACCATGAGCACCGACGCCCCCACCGGCGCCCGAGTCCGGCCTCCCCGCGAGGGCCGGAGCAACGGGCAATGGCTCGTCAGCGGCCGCGACCCGCTGAACCACAACGAGGAGTTCAAGGCGGCCGACAACGGCCTGAACGTCCGCGAGCGGATCGAGTCGACGTACTCCCGCGAGGGTTTCGCCTCCATCCCCGCCGACGACCTGCATGGCCGGATGCGCTGGTGGGGCCTCTACACGCAGCGCAAGCAGGGCATCGACGGCGGCCGCACGGGTGACCTGTCGGCCGACGAGCTCTCCGACGAGTACTTCATGATGCGCGTGCGCCTCGACGGCGGCTCGCTGACGCTGGAGCAGCTCCGCGTCGTCGCCCAGATCAGCGTCGAGTTCGCCCGCGACACCGCCGACATCTCGGATAGGCAGAACATCCAGCTGCACTGGATCAGGATCGAGGACGTCCCCGAGATCTGGCGCCGTCTCGAGGCCGTCGGCCTGCAGACCACCGAAGCCTGCGGCGACACGCCGCGCGTCATCCTCGGCTCTCCCGTCGCCGGCATCTCCGCCGATGAGATCATCGACCCCACCCCGCAGATCCGCGAGATCGTCGAGACCTACATCGGCGATCCGGAGATCTCGAACCTGCCGCGCAAGTTCAAGTCGGCCATCACCGGGCACCCGAGCCTGGACGTCGTGCACGAGATCAATGACATCTCGCTCGTCGGCGTTGTCCACCCGGAGCTCGGCGCCGGCTACGACCTCTGGGTCGGCGGCGGCCTCTCGACCGCCCCGCGGCTCGCGGAGCGCCTCGGTGCCTTCGTCGCGCCCGAGCAGGCGGCAGACGTCTGGTACGGCGTCGTGCGGATCTTCCGCGACTACGGCTACCGCCGCCTGCGCAACAAGGCCCGCCTGAAGTTCCTGCTCGCCGAGTGGGGACCCGCGAAGTTCCGCCAGGTGCTGCAGGACGAGTACCTCGGCTACGAACTCCCCGACGGCCCCGCTGCCGTCGCCGTCGGCGGCAACGCCGACCACGTGGGCGTCCACGACCAGAAGGACGGCCGCAAGTACGTCGGCCTCGCTCCCGTCGTGGGGCGCTCGTCCGGCACGAAGCTGCTGTCCCTTGCCGACGCCGCCGAGGCCGCGGGAAGCGATCTGATCCGGCTCACCGCTCATCAGAAGCTCGTCGTCCTGAACGTGGACCCGAAAAAGGTCGACGGCCTGGTGGCCGCTGCCGAGGAACTCGGGCTCACCGCCTTCCCCGGCCTCTTCCGCCGCCACACCATGGCCTGCACCGGCATCGAGTACTGCAAGCTGGCGTTCGTCGACACCAAGGACACGGCGACAGCCGCGGTCGCCACCCTCGATAACAGGCTGGCCGACCTCGGCCTCGACGTGCCGATCGCGCTCAACGTCAACGGCTGCCCCAACAGCTGCGCGCGCATCCAGACCGCCGACATCGGGCTCAAGGGACAGATCGCCAAGAACGCCGACGGCACGAACGAGTTCGCCTTCCAGGTGCACCTGGGCGGCGGGTTGACGTCCGCCGACCGCGAGGAGGCTGGGCTCGGTCGCACGCTGCGCGGCCTGAAGATCACCGCCGACGAAATGCCCACCTACGTCGAGCGGGTCACCCGCCGGTTCGCCGCGGACCGCGAGGACGGCGAGTCGTTCGCGCACTGGGCTCACAGGGCGGAAGAGGAGGCGCTGCGATGAGCATCGACGTCGCGGCCCTCGGCACGGTTCCCGCGCCGCATGGCCCCGGCCGCCGTCGCTCGGCAGCCGAGCTGGAGGCGATCGCCAGGGAGGCCGCCGTCCGCTTCGCCGATGCGACCGCCGACGAGGTGCTCGCCTGGGCCGCCACGACCTTCGGGGACTCGCTGGCCGTCGCCTGCTCGATGGCCGGCGACACCGTTGTGCCCCACCTCGTGGCGCAGCACAGCCCCGGCGTCGACGTGCTGTTCCTCCAGACCGGCTACCACTTCCCCGAGACCATCGGCACCCGCGACGCGCTGCCGCTGTCGGCCGACGTCACGATCGTCGACGTGCTGCCCGTCCAGTCGGTCGCGGAGCAGGACGCGACGTTCGGCGCGAAGCTGCACGACCGCGATCCCTCGCAGTGCTGCGCGCTGCGCAAGATGGAGCCGATCAACCGCGAGCTCGCCAGCTACGAGGCCTGGGTGACAGGACTCCGCCGCGAAGACTCCCCGCTGCGCGCCGACACCCCGCTTGTTGAGTGGGACAGCGCGCACCAGATGGTCAAGCTCAACCCCATCGCCGCCTGGGGCTTCGACGAGGTCCTCAACTACGCCGGCGCCCACGGCGTGCCCGTCAACCTGCTGCTCACCCAGGGCTACCCGTCCATCGGCTGCGCCCCCTGCACGCGCCCCGTCGCGCCGGGGGAGGACCCGCGCGCGGGCCGCTGGGCCGGGCTCGCAAAGTCCGAGTGCGGACTGCACGTCACCGACACCCATCCCGAGGAGGAACCCTTGAGCCTCGACATCGACCTGTCCCTGGCCGGCGGCGGCATCTCGCTCGCCCCTGACCGGCAGCTCAGCCACCTGCGCGAACTCGAGGCCGAGGGCATCCACATCATCCGTGAGGCCGTCAGCGAACTGGAGCGCCCCGTGCTCCTGTTCTCGGGCGGCAAGGACTCCGTGGTCATGCTCCATCTCGCGCTCAAGGCGTTCTGGCCAGGCCCCGTGCCCTTCCCTGTGATGCACGTCGACACGGGCCACAACTTCCCCGAGGTCATCGAGTACCGCGACCGCGTCGTCGCACAGCACGGGCTGCGGCTGGTCGTGGCATCCGTGCAGGACTACATCGACGACGGCCGGCTCCTCGAGCGCGCCGACGGCACGCGCAACCCGCTGCAGACGCAGCCGCTGCTCGACGCCATCGCCGACTTCCGCTTCGACGCCGTGTTCGGCGGCGGGCGCCGCGACGAAGAGAAGGCCCGCGCCAAGGAACGCGTGGTCAGCCTGCGCGACGAGTTCGGCCAGTGGGACCCGCGCAACCAGCGCCCAGAACTATGGACGCTGTACAACCCGCGGCACCGGCCCGGCGAGCACGTGCGCGTGTTCCCGCTGTCGAACTGGACCGAGCTGGACGTCTGGCGCTACATCGAGGCCGAGGACATCGAGTTGCCCGAGCTCTACTACGCCCACGACCGCGAGGTCTTCGAGCGCGATGGCATGTGGCTCGCGGTCGGCGAGGTCAGCCAGCCGCGCGACGGAGAGGAGGTCGTCACTCGCCAGGTCCGCTACCGCACCGTCGGAGACATGAGCTGCACAGGCGCCGTCGTGTCCGAGGCCCTCACCGTCGCCGACGTGATCGCCGAGGTCGCAGCCACCCGGATCACCGAGCGCGGCGCGACCCGTGCCGACGACCGCCTCACGGAGGCCGCCATGGAGGACCGCAAGAAGGAGGGCTACTTCTGATGAGTGCCGCCACCGCATCACCCACAGCGACGCTGCTGCGCCTCGCCACCGCCGGCTCGGTCGACGACGGCAAGTCCACCCTCGTGGGGCGCCTCCTCTACGACAGCAAGTCCGTGCTCGCCGACCAGCTCGACGCCGTCGAGCGGGTCTCGGCCGCCAAGGGCCTCGGGCACGTCGACCTCGCGCTGCTGACCGACGGCCTGCGCGCCGAGCGCGAGCAGGGCATCACCATCGACGTCGCCTACCGTTACTTCGCCACCGCGAACCGCACCTTCATCCTCGCCGACTGCCCCGGGCACGTGCAGTACACGCGCAACACGGTGACGGGGTCGTCGACCGCCGACGTGCTCGTGCTGCTGGTCGACGTGCGCAAGGGCGTGCTGGAGCAGACCCGCCGTCACCTCGCCGTCGGGCAGCTGCTGCGGGTGCCCACGATCGTCGTCGCGGTCAACAAGATGGACCTCGTCGGCTACGACCAGGCCACCTACGAGGCCGTCGCCGCCGACGTGCGCGCGCTCGCCGCCGACCTCGGCGTCGCGGGCATCCGGACCATCCCTGTTTCGGCCCTGGAGGGCGCCAACATCGTCGACCATTCCGCACAGACGGCCTGGTACGACGGGCCTTCGCTGCTGGAGCTGCTCGAGTCGCTCCCCGCGGGCGCCGAGCTGACCGAGTTGCCGTTCCGGTTCCCGGTGCAGCTGGCGATCCGGCCGCAGGAGGCCGCCGCTCCCGAATACCGCGAGTACCGCGGGTACGCGGGGCAGGTCGCCACCGGGGTCGTGAGCGTCGGCGACAAGGTCGTGGTGCTGCCCGCCGGCCGCCGGACGACGGTCGCCGGGATCGACACCGCCGACGGGCCGCTGGAGGAGGCGTTCGCCTCGCAGTCGGTGACGCTGCGGCTGGCCGACGAAATCGACATCACGCGCGGCGACCTGATCGCGGCGGCATTCGACGCCCCGGAGGCGTCGCAGGATCTCAGCGGACTGGTCGCCTGGCTGTCGGAGCGGCCCCTGCGCCCTGGCCAGCGGGTGCTGGTTAAGCACGGCACCCGGACGGTGCAGGGCATGGTCCGCGAGCTGGGCGGGCGCCTCGACCTCGACACGCTCTCCCCCGTTCCTTCGGAGACGCTGGAGCTGAACGACATCGGCAGGGTCACGCTGCGGCTGGCCTCGCCCGTCGCCGCCGACGACTACACGACGTCGCGCCGAACCGGCTCGTTCCTGCTGATCGACCCGCAGTCGGGCGGCACGCTGGCGGCGGGGATGGTGCGCGCGCTCGGGGCGTTCGACGAGGCGGCCCGCGAGGCTGAGACCCTCAGCTGGTCCATCTGATGCACCGCCTCCTCCTGCTGGCCGTCGTCGGTTTCGCGGCCCAGCTCGTCGACGGCTCGCTCGGCATGGGCTTCGGCGTGACCTCGACGTCGCTGCTGCTCATCGCGGGGCTGAGCCCCGCGATGGCGTCGGCGTCGGTCCATCTGGCTGAGTTGGGAACCAACGTGGCGTCCGGTCTCTCGCACTGGAAGCTGGGCAACGTCGACTGGCGGCTCGTCGCGCGTCTCGGCGTGCCCGGCGCCATCGGCGCCTTCGCCGGGGCGACGTTCCTTTCGCAGATCTCGACGGCGGTCGCCAAGCCCGTGATGGCCGCGATCCTCGGCGCCTTGGGCATGTACATCCTGCTGCGCTACGCGCTGAAGCCGCCTGCCGTCGCGCAGGCGCGTCGCTCGCCGCACACCGCGAAGTTCCTGGTGCCGCTCGGCCTGGCCGGCGGGTTCGTCGACGCCACGGGCGGCGGCGGGTGGGGCCCGGTCTCCACAACGTCGCTGCTCAGCGCGGGCAAGACCGCGCCGCGGACCGTTATCGGCTCGGTCGACACCTCCGAGTTCCTTGTGTCGTTCGCGGCCAGCCTCGGGTTCGTGTTGAACCTCGGCCTGCTCGGCATCGAGTGGGGCATCGTGGTCGCGCTGCTGGCGGGCGGACTTGTCGCCGCGCCGATCGCCGCCTGGCTGGTGTCGCGGATTCCCGCGCAGGTCATGGGCGTCGCCGTCGGCGGGATCATCATCATGACCAATCTCAAGACTCTCTTCGACGCGAGCCAGTTGTCGCCCGAGCAGGTCACTGTCGGGTTCACCTTGTTCGCCGCGGCCTGGATCGCGATGACGGCCTGGACCGCCTGGCGGCACGAGAAGAGGCGCCGCGCCGAGCTGGCCGCGCGCGAAGCAGCGGAAACGGAGTGGTCGATTTGAGCGCCGCCGACACCCTCATCCTCGCCTGGCACGGGAGCCGCAACCCCGCGGGGCGGGATCTCATCGAACGGATCGCCCGGCGCGTCTCCGGGCGCCTCCCCGGCGTGGACGTGCGCGTCGCCTGGGTCGACATCGAGCCGATCCAGTTGGCAGAGACCCTCGCCGAGGTCGGCGACTGCGTGCTCGTCCCCTGCTTCCTCGCCGCGGGCTACCACGCGACGCACGACGTGCCGGAGGCGGTCGCCTCCGTCCCGCACGACGTGGTCGTCACCCCGCACTTGAACGGCGCCCTCGACCGGGTCCTGCTGGACCGGGTCCGCGAGGCCGGCGGCCCGGGCGACGCCGTCGTCCTCGCTGCGGCGGGCTCGAAGAGCCCGGTGGCAACCGCCGAGATCGATGCCACCGCCGCGCGCCTGTCGTTCGCGCTCGGCGTTCCGGTCGCCGTCGGCAACATCTACCAGTCGGAGCCGTCGGTCTCCGACGCCGTCGCCCGGCTGCATCGCGACGCCGCGGACGTGCTCGTGCTCCCCTACGCGCTGGCCCCCGGGCTGTGGGGCGAACGCATCGCGGGCCTCGGCGCCCGGGTCGCGGCCCCGCTGGGCGACCACGACGGCGTCACCGCGGCGATCCTCGACCGCTACGCCGACGCCCTCGCCCTGACCGACGCCCCCCGCGCCGCCGCCTGACAACGCGGCTGCGTGCGTCGCTTCGGAACGGACTTGCGGGGTAGTGCGGCTGCGTGCCTCGGCATAGCGACTTACGCAGCCGCAGTAATCGCGTGATCGGTCTGGTTCCGACGGCAGCAGCCGCGGTAACTGCCCGGGTTCAGGCTGCTGGTGTTGTCAGGGCTCCCGCAATGTCGAGTACCTGACACTGGAGCGAACACCTTGTGGGTGTTTCTGGCCAGCCGCCGCCCCACGGCGCCACCGTGACCTGCCCCGCGGCCAAACATGGCGCGTTCCAGACATGCGTCCACCGGTAGCGAACCGTGATCTCGTTGAGCGCGAGCCGCACGTCGTTGTCGCGGACGACATCGTCATCGCTGGCCCTGCCCGGATGGGCGAGCTCGCCGTCGAGTTCCGTCCGAACCCCGAACTCTGGATACCAGCAATCCGATCGGATCCATCGCCCACGGATCCGTTCCCATTTCTGTCGCACCGAGCGCTGAAGCCCATGGGCCTGTTCCACCCGTTTCCGATACCCCGCCTCAAGGCGGGACTCGACACCTTCCTCAGTCAGTTCAGTCACCTGAACCGCGAAACCACGATGACGGACCCGGCCATGGCGCGCCAGTTCCTTGAGGAACCTCGCCGGCACCATCCCACGCTGGAACGCGGTAGTGAGGATCTCGAGCACGGCAGACTCCGACGCCGCGCCGTCGAGGAGATCGACCGCGGTCTGCTCCAGCGAGGTACGCGGCGGGCTCCCGACCCGCGTGATCGGGGTCCGGGGACGCCACACCCTGCAACGCTCTGTGGAACGCAACCCGACCGTCGGAGGAACCGATACCTCGACCACGGCAGGCAGATCCGGGCGAAGCCCGTGCAGGAACGCGGCCGTGTGATGCGAGAAGACAGCCACATTCCCCGCCCACTTCTGAACGCTGAGGAGTCTCTGCTCCACGCTGGCGACACCAGATGTCAGGAGATAGACGCCGCGGAAGGCTCGCTGCCACTCGCCGCTCTTGACCCGATCGGCGATCGCGCCCGCGCTGATGCCGACCGAATCCAATTCCGCACGCGTTGCGACGCCCCGGTTGTCGCGGGCCAGCGCCGCCAACGCCTGTCTGTCCATGACCTGATGATGCCCGCCACGACATCAGCCGGGAACCCCACCCTCGCCATCTGTGGATAACTCCGAACCTGCTCGTTGCGGCTACCTACGTCGCTATGCTTACCGACGCACGCAGCCGCGTTGATCCCGTCAGGTCTCCGATTCCGACGCATGCAGCCGCACCGAGTCGGTCTCAACGCATCGCGGGCCCGCACGCCAAGGTGCCAGCGTCGGCGTCGAGCACGCACGCGACACCGAGCGGCACCGTGACAGGATTCGGGTCGTGGCCCACCGGGAGCCCCGCGAGAATCGGTACCTTCAGCAGGCCGAGCCGCTCACGCAGCACGTCGACGACGTCCCAGTCGCGGTCTTCGTAGCCCTCGAACCCCTCCAAAATGCCGATGGCAACACCCGAAATCCCCGCCAGCGAGCCGGAGTCGATCAACTGGGTCAGCGCTCGATCAACCATGCCGAGACCAGCCGCCCGGTTGGCCTCAAGCAACAGGACGCACCCCTCCAAGTCGAACTCCACGACGCCGACATTCCGAGCCAGCAGCTCCAGGTTTCCGCCAGCGAGGACACCGGTCGCAGCACCGGTCGTTGTCAGCATCGCGCCGTACCGGTTGGGATCGGCGACGACCGGATCTGGCCGAGCGCCGATGAGCAGCTTCCGTACGGTCTCGGCGTGTGCTCCTGCGCCCGCGCCATGAAGGGACGGCACCCCAACCGCTTGCCACACGCGATGCAAGGCGGTGATATCGCTGTACCCCACGATGGGTTTGGGATCGGCGCGCAGGGCCTCGACGTCGACACCTCGCACCAGCCGGAAGCTGCCGCAACCGCCGGTCACACACACGATGGCCCGGACACGCGGATCACGAATCGCCGCATTGAGGTCAGCGAGCCGGTCGTCGTCGGTGCCGGCGAGGTATCCCAGACGGTCATGTGCATGCCTGCCAACCCGAACCTCCCATCCCCATCCAGCCAGGACGCCGGCGGTCTGCTCGATCCACGCGGAGTCGGCCCAACTCGCCGGCGCGACGAGAGCCACCGCGTCGCCCTCGCCCAACCGACATGGCCGACGGTCGGGAAAGACGGCAAAGGGATTGCATTCGGCAGGAGAGTCGCGAGCGATGTTGTGCTTGGCGGCGAACCTCACAAAAACACCAGTAGTTGTCCCTATCTCGAAAAGCAACAACTGTTGTCTGACGGGCGGGGACCCGACCCTGATCGGTCCGACCAGCCCAGGCTGGCTCGCGACACCCAGCCTAGCTGCGTAGCACCCAGCCAACGCACGCAGCGCCCGGAGATGCATGTCGATCCCAAATTTTTGTTATACGATATAGCCATGGGAGCGCAGGAGACGATCAACGGTCAGCCGGTTACTGAGGAGCAGATCGCGGCGTGGGCCGACGAGGCGGAACGCGGCTACGACATCGCTGCACTCAAGACACGCGGACGCGGCCGCCCAGGCAGGGGTGCTACGCCGACACAGGTGGTCGCCCTTCGGCTCACCACCGAGGAGCTAGCCGCCATCGACGCCCGCGCGGCGCAGGAGCACAAGACCCGCTCCGAGACGATCCGAGACGCGCTCGTGGCCTACGCGTCGTGAACATCCACGCTTCCGCGAGGAAGCACCGCATCCCGGAACAAGACATCCGGTACGCGGCGACCTGGGCTGTATGGGTCGAGGACTTGGACGAGAATAACCCCAGCCGGCAGTTAAGGCTGGGCTTCGACACGCACGGTCGGCTTCTGGAGATGGTCGTCCTTGTCTTCGACAGCGGAAACGAACTTGTCATTCACGCTATGAAAGCGCGGCACCAGATGCTCGACCTGCTCCCATGAGAAGCCCGCTGCCAGGGAATGCACCGCAGCCTCGCTCCCCTATTCCCCGACCCCTACCTCTTGCCCTTGAGGGCCGTTGAGGTGAACCGTGAGCCGGATCCGTGCGCTGGTTGCTCCGCGAGCCCTCACCTGCGAGGACCCACATCTTGACCCCACCCTCTAGCGACGTAGTCGCGGTCACCGTCAGTTCGACTTCGGCATGGTCAAAGAACAGCACCGGCTCGAACTCTGGATCGTCTTCCGCTGTATAGACGCGGCGTATCCCTACCTCATGATTGGCCTGTCGGAGCTGGTCGCCTAGAGCTAGGAGGACCTCGGATAGACCGGCGACCGCATCATCTGGTTTGTCTGTCATGTCGAGATGGTATCGAGCCCAAGCCAAGCCAGAGCCGCTGAGTACTTCGCGACTGAGAGGCCTGGTGTGCAGCAACTGGTATACCCGTGCCAGTTGGGCTGAGTGATTGGTTTCGACACGCCGACTCGGCTGGCGCCTCGTGCGACGGCTCAACCAGCGATGGTCAGCGGTAGTTCACGAACTGGACCGCGAAGTCGTAGTCCTGCTCCTTGATCAGGGCCTGGACGCGCTGGAGGTCGTCGCGGCTCTTGGAGGAGATGCGCAGCTCATCGCCCTGAATCTGCGCCTTTACGCCCTTGGGGCCCTCGTCGCGGATCAGCTTCGTGACCTTCTTCGCGTTCTCCTGCGTGATGCCCTCCTTGGTGGCCGCGGTGATCTTCCACAGCTTCCCGGACGAGCGCGGCTCGCCGGCGTCGAGCGACTTCAGGCTCACACCGCGGCGCAGCAGCTTCGACTGGAACACGTCGAGGACCGCCTTCACGCGCTCCTCGGAGACGGCCTGCATCTCGATCGATTCGCCGGACCAGGCGATCTTCGCGTCCGTGTTCTTGAAGTCGAAGCGCTGCGAGACCTCCTTTGCCGCCTGGTTCAGCGCGTTGTCCACCTCCTGGCGGTCGACCTTGCTTACGACGTCGAATGAGCTGTCTGCTGCCATGTCGGGCTCCTCAAAATGCTGTCAGATTACGTATGTGTTCCGGTTCATTCTGCCAGGCACCGCATGCGGGGATGTCAGACCACCGGCTGGTAGGCTCGCCCGACATCCCAAACGCCCTGAGGTGAACCCATGCCCGAGATGACACTGCGCCCGCTGCGCGCCGACGACGCCGCCGACGTGCTCGCCGCCTTCGACTCCGACCCCAGCATGGCCCGCCAAGGCACCGTCACCACGATCACCGAGGCAGAAGCCTACGTCTACGGGCTCCTCGACCCCTCCGGGAACACACGCCCGTTCGCGATCTGCGACGGCGACCGGCTCGTCGGGCTTGTCGCGGTCACCGTCGACGCCGTCAACCGCGTCGGCTGGTTCTGGTACTGGATGAACGCCTCCCACCGCGGGCGCGGCTGGGCGTCCGCGGCGGCCACCGCGGTGTCGAACTGGGCGCTGCGCTCGGGCGGTTGCGAGCGTCTCGAGTTGGGGCACCGCGCCGACAACCCGCTGTCCGGCAACGTCGCCGCCGCGGCAGGATTCCGGCACGAGGGGCGTCAGAGGGGCAAGTTCCTCGTCGACGGGGCACGCGTCGACGTCCTCACCTACGGCCGCCTCACCACGGACCCGTGGCCCACCGCGACCGTCGAGATCGTGCGATGATCCGGATCGGCACCCACAACGTCAACGGCATCCGCGCGGCCCTGCGCCGCGGATTCCGCGGCTACTGGGACGAGACGACCGCCGACGTCATCGCGCTGCAGGAGGTGCGCTGCCGCGTCGACGACCTGCCCCTCGATGCCTTCGACGGGTTCCACGTCACGCTCGACGCCGGGCAGCTCGCCGGTCGCAACGGCGTCGCGGTCCTCACCCGGCACGCGCCGGAGCGGGTCCGCTCGCTGGCCGAAGTCATCACCGAGATCTCCCCCGGCGGCCGCCCAACAGACCTGTCCGCGGAGCGCATCGTCAACCGGGACCTCGCGGCGTTCTCCCACGAGGGCCGCTACGTCGAGGTCGACCTGGCCGACGCCCCGGTGCGGGTCGCGTCGCTCTACCTTCCCAAGGGTGCGGCCTGGCCCTACGAGGAGGGCAGCGAGGAGAAGTACCTGCGGAAGATGCGGTTCATGCGAGGCCTCGCGCGGGCGCTCACGGCGTCGAAGCGGGAGGCCGCCGCCCAGGGCCGCGAGTTCCTCGTCATGGGCGACTTCAACATCGCCCACACGAAGCTGGACCTCCGCAACTGGCGCTCGAACCAGAAGTCGGAGGGCTTCCTCCCGGAGGAACGCGAATGGTTCGGGTCCATCGTCGGCCCGCGGAGGCTGATAGACGTCGTCCGGCACCTGCACCCCGACGTCGAGGGCCCCTACAGCTGGTGGAGCTGGCGCGGCCAGGCCTTCGCCAACGACACCGGCTGGCGGATCGACTACCACCTCGCCTCCCCAGGTCTCGCGAAGGCCGCGACGAGCGCGTTCGTCGGCCGCGAGGCGACCTACGAGGCTCGGGTCAGCGACCACTCGCCCGTCGTCGTCGACTACGCGATCTGACGCCGGCCCTGGTCCCGGAGGACCAGGAAGGTGAAGCTCGCGATCATCGCGGCGTCGAGGGCAGCGGCGAGCCAGGAGATGTCCGTCGCACTGAGGTCGGCGATCCCGATGGCGCCGAGGATGAAGATTGCCGCATTGTTGACGACGTGCAGGGCGATGGCGGCCTCCAGGCCACCCGTGCGCCAGGTGAGGACGCCGGCGGCGAGAGCGAAGACCGCGATCGAGAGCTGCCCCGGCAGCGTGTAGTCGTGGCCGAACACGAAAAGCGGCACCGGCAGCACGATGCCCCACCACGGGCTCCGCAGCCAGGCGCCCAGCACCTGCTGCGGCAGCGCCCGGAACGCGTACTCCTCGGCGGCGGCCTGGAAGGGGACGAGCAGCAACGCGACGGCAAGGAGGCCGGCCGACGCCGCGTCCCACTCCAGCGTCGGTGCCGACCCCGTCGCGGCGTCGATCACGAGCACCATGGCCGTGTAGGCGACGAAGAGGACAAGGGCGAAGACGCCGTAGCGGCCGAGCAGACCCACCCGCAGCCGCCCCGCGACCGACGACAGCGTGCCGAGGCGTCGACGCTCCGCGAGCCGGACCCCGATGGCGATGGCGGGGATCATCAGGGCGAGCATCACCGACGAGAATGCCGCGGCCACCGGGTCGGCGAGGTCGAACGCGTCGGTGGGGTCCGCCGTGATGCGCTCCGTCCATGCGGGTGCGGCGAACACCGCGACCACGGCGAGGAGAACCAGGAAGACCGTGTAGGCGACGACGCTGAGGATCACGGCGGCGAGGGGCCGCCACCACCTGGGGCGTGGGCCTGCGAGCGCCAGCCGGTGATACGGGAGCGCGGCGGTCTGCGGCGTCTCCGGCGCGGGAGGGAGAGACGGGGTCTGGGGCGTAACGACTGTCATGGCTCCATCGTCGGGAAGGTTGCCGAGCCCCGCCATCGGGCGTCGGCATGTCGTCGGCGGCCGAAGGGATGGCCCGTTTTCATCCCTTCGGCCGACACCGCGGGGGCAGCCGTGTGGCCTATGTTGGGGGCCATGCCGCCCCTCTCCCGAACGCAGCGCTGGTGGATGGTGACGCTGTCCATCCTGATGCCGGTAGTGCTGTTCGTTTCCTGGGGCGTGCACCTCGATGCCGGCTTTCCCGAGCCGGCCAACACCGTCCTCATGCTGCTCAATCCCCTCCTCGGCGTGCTCGCCCTCGTCTTGCTGCCGCGTGTCCTGAACCGGGAGACGCAGCCCGGTGAGGAGCAGGATCCGCGGTGGGAGCGTCGGGCGCTGATCACCGGCGCCGTCGTCGTGCTCTTCTCGGGCATCGCGGGGTCGGCCCTCCTTCCCGGGATCGCCGCCGTCGTCTCACTCGCGGGACGACGGCGCCCCGCCTGGGTCGCGGCGGCCGCGCTGTCCTTCGCGGCGGCGGTTGCCATGAACTTCTTCTCCCCCGGCGAGACCATCCCCTGGTACGAGGCGCTGATCGCCACCGTGCTGCTCGCGGCAGTCCTCGTGCTGATCGGCCTCTACCGGGGCGGGCGTCGCGCGCTGCTGCGGTCGCTGCGCCAGGAGGCCGACGCCGCCCACCGCGGCCAGGAGGCCCGGGAGGCGCAGGCCCGCCAGGAGGAGCGCACCGCGATCGCGCGCGAGATGCACGACACGGTCTCGCACCGGCTCGCGCTCGTCTCGCTGCACGCCGGGGCGCTCGAATACCGCGACGACCTCTCTCCCGAGCAGGCGCGCGAGGCGGCCGCCGTTATCCGGCAGGGCGCGCAGGAGGCGGCCGACGAGCTGCGCGCGGCCCTGCAGGTGCTGCGCTCCGACCCGGCCGACACCCGCCCTGCACCGACCCTCGCCGACCTGACTGACCTGGTCGACGGCGTCCGCGCGGCGGGCGCCGAGGTGGCGCTCGAGGTGCGCGTCCCCGACGACGTCGAGATCCCACCCAGCGTCACCGCGCACCTCTACCGGGTCTTGCAGGAGTCGCTGACCAACGCGGTCAAGCATGCGCCGGGCAAGCCGATCGCCGTGCGCGTCGATGTGGTCCCCGGCGAGGGAGCGACGCTCGCCGTCGGGAATCCCCTCGCAGGCGAAGCCGAGCACGGCCTGGGCGCGCGTGTGGGCCTGATCGGGCTGCGCGAACGGGTCGCGCTCGCGGGCGGACGGTTCGACGCCGGGCCGCGCGGCGATCGCTTCGTCCTGGAGACATGGGTGCCGTGGACGCACTGACCGTTCTGCTCGTCGACGACGAGCCGTTGATCCGGGCCGGGCTCCGGTTGGTGCTGGACGGCGCGCAGGGCGTCGAGATCGTCGGCGAGGCGGCCGACGGCGTCGAGGCGGAGGAGCTCGCGGCCCACCTCCTCCCGGACGTCGTGCTGATGGACGTGCGCATGCCGCGTCGCGACGGCGTGGAGGCGACGGCACGGATTCGCGCGCTTCCCGACCCGCCGTCGGTGGTGATGCTGACGGCGTTCGCGACCGACGCCTACGTGCTGGGAGCGCTCCGCGCCGGCGCCTCCGGCTTCCTGCTCAAGCACACCGCACCCCGCCAGCTCGTCGACGCGGTCCGGCAGGCCGCCGCGGGAACGATGACGCTCTCCCCTGAGGCGGCGTCGTCGCTGCTGAGCGCCGCCGACGCCCCGCGCATCGACGGCGTCGAGCGGGTCGCCCAGCTGTCGGAGCGCGAGGCGGAGGTGGCCGACCTCGTCGCCGAGGGCCTGACGAACGCCGAGATCGCCGCCCGCCTCTACCTTTCCCTGCCCACGGTGAAGACGCACCTGGCAAGGATTTTCGAGAAGCTGGCCGTGACCAATCGCGTCCAACTCGCGCTGCTTGTCCACGCTGCCAGACGCGGCTGAGCAGCGACCAAACGCTCACTCATAGAGCGACCAAACGAACACACAATCTACGACCAAACGAACATACGTGCCCCATCGCGGCAGTCTGGGAGATCGGCCCGTAGGCACCGCCCTACTCGGCCAGGCGCGCCGATCCACCGCTAACGTGGCCGTTCGGGCGAGATCCCTCCCAAAACAGCGCCTTATTGTCGAAACGTGTCGGCTGCCCGGGTATAGGTATGCCGACAGACCTTCAGACGCTCACACGGGCGTCGTCGGGCTGCTCCATCGGCTGACTCAGCTCGTGGGTGTGGACGATCCAGTAACTGACGCCGAACAGCACGAACACCATCAGCGCCATGCCGTTGCGGAGGCCGAAGTTCATGGCGTTGAACCCGAGCAGGAAGACCGTGAACATGATCGCGGCCCGCAGCGCGCGCGTCGACGGCTTGGTCATGGGCAGCAGGACGGCGCCCCAGAGCAGGTACCAGCTGTGGATGGCCGGGGCGCAGAGCGCGAACCAGATGAACGAGTAGCTGACGAAGTGCAGTGGGCGCTTCCCGAGGTGGCGGATCGCGTACCACATGATGCCGAGCGCGCCCACGACCGCGCCGATGCCCTTGAACGTCGCGACGACGGCGCGACCGTCCGGGTCTCCGGTCACCAGGTTCACCGGGAACTGGATGATGTGGCCGACGACCGTGAACGGCGAGACGGTGTCCACCATGCCCGGCACGTTGATGGCGTTGATCCAGCCGAAGCCGAGCCCGGACGCCACGGAGATCCCGGCGAACACGGCGGCCGAAAGGCCCAACGACGCCAGCGCCTTCGCCGCCGCGATCGCCGTCGGCTTGAGCTTCCACGACGTCCACGGCGTCACCAGGAACGGCAGCGCGACCGCCACGAGGAACGCCGGCTGCTTGACCGCCGCGGCGACGCCGACGACGAGGGCTCCCCACCACCAGGTGCGGTACCGCATGGTGATGAGGATGCCGAGCAGCATCAGGCCCGTCATCTGGGAGTCGTTGTGCGCGCCGCCGATGAAGTCGATCACGAGGATGGGGTTGAGGACGGCGAACCAGCTGGCCGCGGCCGGGTCGACGCCGACCCGGCGCGCGATGCGCGGCACGCACAGCCCGATCAGCGCAACGCCGAACAGCGCCGGAACCCGCATCGCGATGGCCGACAGGAACGGGTCGAAGTTGACGAGGCCGTCGAGGACATGACTCTGCCAGAGCGCGAGCGGACCATACGGCGCAGTGGTCTCGCGCCACACCCAGGCCACCTGATCGGCGAAGTAGCCGGGCAGCGTTCCCGGGCCGACCTGGTACGGGCTGAGGTGGTTCTCCATCAGCCAGCCGTGGGCGGCGTAGGAGTAGGCGTCGTGCGAGAAGATCGGCGGGCCGAACAGCAGCGGCGCCGCGATGATTCCCAGCACGGGCCAGGTCCGCAGCTCCTGCCTGCCGCGCGCCCGGCGCGCCGCAGGGCGGAGCCGGAACCAGGATTCAAGGAGTGCACCGAGGCCAATCAGGGTCGTGCCCGTCCCCACCCACTTCGTCGTCGGCCCGTCGATGCCCCAGCTACGCAGCACGTCCCACATGGGAGAGGCCTGCGGCAGGTAGGCGGGGCTCAGCGAGCCGATCAGGATGAGCAGGCTGCCGCCGAAACCCAGCCACACGGCACGCGACGACGCGGCCCCGCGCAGGTCGGCGAGAGCTCGGGACAGCCGGCTACGCACCGCCACTGCCAGAGGGAGCGAGCCGATCTCGACCGTGCAGGAGGTCGGCGAGCCGGTCGGCGGACGGCACGTGCGCGCCACCCCAAGCCAGAGCGTCGGCGGGGCACTGCTCGATGCAGATGCCGCAGTACATGCAGAGCGCCCAGTCGATGGCGAATGTGTCGAGCACGTTCTCGGTGCGCGGCCGCGCGCCCGGGGCGGGGATCCGCTTCTCCTGGTGCGACGTCAGCGTGATGCACCAGGTGGGGCACTCGCGGGCGCAGATCATGCAGGAGGTGCAGCGCTCGTCAATCAGCTCAATGCGGCCGTGGATCATCGCGGCCCTCCGATCGGGCGCCGCACCCTCGCGCCGGTCGCCGACAGCGCGACGTCGGCTGGCGTCGCCTCCGGGTCGGCGAGCACGGCGGCGTCGGGCACGCCCGGCGGCACGATCTTCCTGGCACCCGGGGCCGACTGACCCGGCTCGAGGGCGCCGGGCCACGGCGTCGACAACCGCTCCGCGAGCAGGACGTCCTTGCGCAGCGGCGCGCCGCCCGCGTGGTGGATCAGCGGGCGGTTGTCCCCGCCGTCGAACACCACGCCGAACAGGTCATGGACCTGACGCTGCAGCCAGGCGGCGCCGGGAAGGAGGTCCGCGATGTCGGCGAGATGCGCGTCGTCGCGGTCCGTAAGCGTCTCAAGGGTGAAGTCGGCTCCGGTGTCGGGGTTCAGGAGGCGCAACAGCACGCGAATGTGGTCGCTCTTGCCCACCTCGTCGACGGCGGTGAGGTTGGCGAGGAAGGTGTGCCCGCCTGCGAGCGCCCCCGCGACGGCGTCGCGCCACTGCACCTGCTCGATGCGGGTCATGCCGACACCGCCTCAGTTCGCACGGTCGCCAGGAGGTCGTCGAGGGCCGACGGCGGAGGCGGACATCCCGCGATGAAGTGGTCGACCGCCACCAGCGACTCGGCCCCGTTGACCACCGCGTAGGAGTCCCAGTAGGGGCCGCCGACACACGCGCAGGCACCGAAGGCGACGACAACGGCGGGCCGGCCGAGCCCGTCGAGCGCGTGCCGCACGGCGGGCAGGGCGGGAGTGGTCAGGGTGCCGGAGAGCGTGACGACGACGCGGGCGTCGGCGGGGATGTCGCGGGCGTCGCGCTCGCCGCGGCCCTCCGCCGCGGCCTCGGTCTCCAGGGCGCAGCAGGCGAGCGGGATGTCGACCACGAAGACCGATCCATCGTCGAACCAATCCCTCGCCCTGAGCATGCCGCTCAGTCTACGTGGCCGTTGCCGGATGGGTTTGCCGGCGAGGCGTCGTAGAATCCTTGGCGCGATGACGAAACTACCTTCCTGGGTCGGGAGCCTGACCGACGCCGACCTAAACCGGATCTTCGGTGCGGCGACGGTGGCGCGCGGGCGGCAGTACGCGAACCTGGGGAGGGTCTCGTCGATCAAGACCGTCGGCGAGCTGGCCACGGCGACGGTCCGCGGGAGCAACTACCGCTCCTACCACTGCACGGTCCACGGCGGCCCCTCCACCATGCGGGCCACCTGCTCGTGCCCCATGCAACGCGACTGCAAGCACTGCGTGGCTCTCGTGCTCACGCTGATGAAGCCGGGCGCGCAGCCGCGGGTCATCCGCTGGCAGACGGCACTCGCCCAGTTCCTCCCGAAGGCCGACGACGGCGCCCCTCTTGCGCTGCAGGTCGCCGAGGAGGTGGGCACGCTGACTCTGCGCCTGCTGCGGCCGGGCAAGCGCGAGAACTGGATCCGTTCCGGCATCAGCTGGGACGACGTCGCCTACCCCAACGCCGGGATCAGGGAGGCACACCGCGTCGCGCTGGGTGCGCTCCGCGCCGCCGACAACGCCAACGGCTACGGCCGCCGCGAGACCCTCTCGATGGCCGAGATGCTGCCTTCGGGCTGGGCGGCGCTCGCCGACGCCGTCGCCGCGGGAGTGACCCTGCTGCCGGGCACCTCTTACTCCGGACGCCCGATGGCCGAGCCGCGACTGCTGTCCGGCATCGAGCCGGTGCTGGGCATCTCTCTCGACGGCGACGCGCTCGCTGTGCGGACCCTCGCCCGCGTGGAGGGCCGGGACGTCGTCCTGCCCGGGCGGTCGTTCCTCGGCCTTCCTGCCCACGGGGCGTGGCTGGTCCAGGACGACGAACTGCTGATCGGTCCGCTCACCCGGGCGCTCTCCCCGGCCGCCGCAGGCCTCTTCCGCCAGGGCGAGGTCCGCATCCCGACGGACGAGGCCGAGACGTTCGCCGCCGGCTACCTTCCCCAGCTGCGGCGCGCGGTCGCCGTCGAGCTGGGCGACGGCGTCGTCCTGCCCGAGCCCGAGCCTCCCCGCCTGCTGTGCCGGGTCGACTTCGGCGAACGCACGGCTAGCGTGCGGTGGGGCTTCCGCTACCAGGTCGGGACGACGAGCCACGACGTCGGGCTCGCCCCGGCCGCGGGCGTCGCGCGCGACCGTGCCGCCGAGGCGCGGCTCGCCGACAAGGTCCCGCACGGCCCGTGGGTCGAGACAGGCCTGACCGGCGCCGAGCTGCGCCCGGCGTTCCTCACCGGCCGCCCGCTGATCTCCTTCGTGTCCGAGGTGCTGCCCGCGCTGGAGGGCCGCGACGACGTCGTCCTCGAGCTGAACCGCGACGCCCCGGTCTTCACGCTGGCCGACGATGACCCCGTTGTGAGGCTGTCGGTCGGCGAGGCCGAGGCCGGCGACTGGTTCGATCTCCACGTCGAGGTCACCGTCGGCGAGGAGAAGGTGCCGCTGGCGGACCTGCTTGCCGCGCTCGCCGCCGGCGACGACCATCTGATGCTGGACTCCGGCACCTGGTTCTCGCTCGACGCGCCGGAGCTGACCGAGCTGCGGATCCTCGTCGAGGAGGCGAAGCTGATCGTCGATGTCGACGGCGACACCTTCCGGCTGCGCCCCGAGCACGCAGGTCTTTGGGAGGAACTCGTCTCGCTGGGCGTGATCACCGAGCAGGCGGAGTCGTGGCGGTCGGCCGTCGGCGCGCTGCTCGACCCTTCGTCGCTGCCCGAGGTGCCCGTGCCAGACAGCCTCGAGGCGGAGCTGCGTCCCTACCAGGCGACAGGCTTCGAGTGGCTGAGCTTCCTGCTCGCGTCCCGCCTGGGCGGCATCCTCGCCGACGAGATGGGGCTCGGCAAGACGGTCCAGGCACTGGCGCTCGCCCTGTCGGCCAAGGAGCGCGGAGCCCTGAAGGGACCGATCCTCGTGGTGGCGCCGACGTCGGTGATCGGCACCTGGGCGGCGGAGGCTGCCCGGTTCGCACCGAGTCTCCGCACCGTCACGGTGACAGCGACCGCGGCCAAGCGCAACGAGCCCCTCGCCGCCAGCATCGACGGCGCCGACGTCGTCGTCACGTCCTACACGCTGCTGCGCTTGGAGTCGGAGCAGTACCGCGAGGTCGGCTGGGGCGCCGTGCTGCTGGACGAGGCGCAGTTCGTGAAGAACCACGCCTCGAAGGCTTACCAGGCGGTGCGGAAGCTGAACGCGGGCGTGAAGATCGCGCTGACCGGCACGCCGCTGGAGAACAACCTGATGGACCTGTGGTCACTGCTCTCGATCACGGCCCCCGGCCTCTTCCCGGACCCGAAGGCCTTCACCACCGCGTTCCGCCGCCCCATCGAGGGCGGGGACACCGAGGCGTTGGCCCGGCTCCACCGCCGCATCCGTCCGCTGATCCTGCGCCGCACGAAGGCGGCCGTCGCTGCGGAGCTGCCGGAGAAGCAGGAACAGATCGTCCCTGTCGAGCTGTCACCCGGCCACCGCAGGCTCTACGACCGGCACCTGGCCCGTGAGCGCCAGAAGGTGCTGGGCCTGCTCGGCGACCTCGGCCGCAACCGCATCACGATCCTGCGCTCGCTCACGCTGCTGCGCCAGCTCAGCCTCTCCCCCGCGCTGATCGACGATGCGCACCCCGCGGCGTCGGCGAAGATCGACACCCTGGTGGAGATGCTGGGCGAGGTCATCGCCGAGGGCCACCGCGCGCTGGTGTTCTCGCAGTTCACCGGCTTCCTCGGCCTCGTCCGGGAGCGGTTCGCCGCGGACGGCATCGCGTACGAGTATCTCGACGGCCGCACCCGCGACCGCGCCGGCGCCATCGACGGCTTCCGCGAGGGCGACGCGCCCGTCTTCCTGATCAGCCTCAAGGCCGGCGGCTTCGGGCTGACCCTGACCGAGGCGGACTACGTGTTCATCCTCGATCCGTGGTGGAACCCCGCGGCGGAGAGCCAGGCGATCGACCGCACGCACCGAATCGGCCAGGACAAGCCCGTCAACGTCTACCGGCTCGTCGCGAGCGACACCATCGAGGAGAAGGTGGTCGAGCTCCAGGCGCGAAAGCGCCACCTGTTCGACGCCGTCGTCGGCACCGGCTCCGACGTGGCCGCCCCGCTCTCGGCCGACGAGATCCTCGGCCTGCTGGATACCTGACGCCGGTTGAGCCAGGCCACGGCTGGTCGAGCCGAGACGCGTCGACGACGTCGACCGCGTCTCCTGGTCGTCGCCAATGAACCGTATCCAGTCCATGGACATGTGCCGGTCATGGGCTTCGACACGGCGCTCCCTCGTCGCGGCCCGGCTCAGCCAGCGGGGGTCAATCCGCGGGGGTAAGGGTCAGCGTCGCGGTGGTCGTGGACGCGACCGCCTGCGGCGTGAACGCCCACAGGTACTGCTCGCCGCGCGCCCAGCCCTCGGTCTGGTCCACGTAGTCGGGGTGGAACGGATGCCCGCTCTGGCCGGTGAGGTTCTGCCAGGTCGAGGCGTCCCAGTCCGCGACGTCGACCACCATCCGCATCGATGGCACGGTCACCGTCGCATAGCCCTGGCCGAGGTTCCAGCCGGTCGCGTTCACGACGCTGGAGCCTCCGCCGACGGGGTAAGGGCCGCGGTTGAACAGCGCCTCGACCGGGCCGATGCCGCTCGTGCCGAACGTGGCATGAGTCAGGGTGATGGCGTGCAGCCGACCCCAGTTCCACCCGGCCGGATCCGTCCCCTGCAGCGCGGTGATCTCGGCGAGCGCGTCCGCGGCCGCGCCGTCGAGGAGCTGTTGCCGGGTCGTCGCCCCGTCCTGGGTCCACCACGGCGAGTCCGGTGCGGCTAGCTGCAGTTCGAGGAAGCGGGCCAGCCGGGCCTGGTCCCCGCGCCCGATCTCGCCGCCGTGGCCCTCCATGAGCCGGGCCGTCAGGTGCTCCCACAGCACGTTCGCGAAGGCGGCGGCCGCCGAGTCGGGCGCGTTCTGGCCGTCCCAGTCGGCGAGCATGCCGAGCGCGGTCCGCAGGCGCTCGTCGCCGGGCGCGGCACCTTCATACGCCTTCTTGAGCGAGGCCGCGGCGGGCATCTGGTTGTCCAGCTGGATCGCGGCGAGGTCGGCGGCGCTCACAGGGCCGTCGGCGAGCTTGGTCTCCAGCAACTCGACGATGCGGGCGGCGCGGTAGCCGTAGTCCCAGTCGTCGGTCAGGTGGTAGCGGTAGTCGTCGTTCACGATGGCGTTGTTGGCCGTGACGATGTAGCCCGCCTCCGGGTTGTACGTCCAGGGCAGCTCCTCGAACGGGATGAAGCCCTGCCAGTCGTACTCACTGCCCCATCCCGGCGTGGGCAGGGAGCCGTCCCGACCGGTGGCGCGGATCGGCAGCCGGCCCGGCGTCTGGTAGCCGATGTTGCCTTCCGCGTCGGCATAGATCAGGTTCTGTGCGGGAACGGCGAACAGCGCGGCGGCCTCGCGGAACTCCGCGAAGTCGCTCGCGAGGTTCAGCCCGAAGATCGCCTCGGTGGTGGTGCCGGGATCCAGCGCGGTCCAGCGCAGCGACAGCGCCGCCTTCGCGGGTTCCTTCGCTCCCTCGGCGATCTCGCCCCAGCCGTAGCCGAGGTCGGAGACCACGGGTCCGTGCCCTGTCTCGCGGATCGTGATGGTGACGTCCTCACCACCGGCGACCTTGATCGTCTCCTGCCGAACGGCCATGTCCTTCCACTGTCCGTCGTAGAGGTAGCGGTCGCCGTCGACGTTCTCGACGAAAAGGTCGGCGACGTCGGTGGTCAGGTTCGTGAAGCCCCAGGCGATGTGCGGGTTGTGCCCGATGACGATGCCCGGCAGCCCCGAGAAGCTGAAGCCCGCGACGTCGAACGGGCACGCCTCGGTGACCGCCCTGCAGCGCAGCTGCGCCTGCGTCCAGACCGATGGCAGCGCCGCGCCCAGGTGCGGGTCGTTGGCGAGCAGCGGCCGGCCCGTCGTCGTGTGTGCCCCGGAGACCACCCAGGAGTTGGAGCCGATGCCCTCACCCTTGCTCCCGAGGAGCTTGTCCGCCTGGGCGATGAGCTCGGCGAGCGGGGTGCGCTGGAAGGTCTCGATCGCGGACCGGATGCGTTCGCCCGCGGTGGCGCCGCCGCCCTCGACGACCGCCGTCGCCAGGACCTTCCTGCCCGCGGGGTCGTCGGCGAGGATGACGGGATGCTCGTCGAACGGATAGCCCGGGTAGAGCTCGGCGAGCCGTTCGGCGTCGAGGAACCGCGCCTCGAGCGCGCGCGTCTCCTCGTCTCCGACGTTGGAGACCAGGTCCCAGGCCATCGCCTTCATCCAGGCGACAGAGTCGGCAGGCTCCCACGGCTCGGGCGCGTAGCCCGGGTTCTGGAACCCGAGCAGCGCGTGCTCGAGCGAGAGACTGGCGCCCGCGTGGTCCGCGAGGTAGGCGTTCACGCCTGCCGCATAGGACTCGTAGTAGCCGCGGATCGCCGGCGGCAGGGCCTCGACCTCCTTCTCGGCGACGCGACGCCAGCCGAGCGTCCGCAGGAAGGTATCGGTGGCGACCTGCCCCTCCCCGAACAGCTCCGAGAGCCTCCCGCTGGTCAGGTGCCGCCGGAAGTCCATTTCCCAGAAGCGGTCCTGGGCATGCACGTAGCCCTGCGCGAAGAAGAGGTCCTCGGAGGTCTCGGCGGTGATCGTTGGGATGCCGCGCGCGTCGCGCTGCACCGTCGCATCGTGAGTGAGGCCGGCGAGCGTGACGGTTCCGCTCGTCGTCGGGAACGACCGCCGCACCGTCCAGACGCCGTAACCGACGCCCGCGAGTGCGAGCACGACGACAACCGCGACGACCCAGGCGAGCACGCGCAGCACCCTCCGCCGCTTTCGTGGCGCCTTCCGCTCGACCGGCAGAGGCGTCCCTGCATCCGGCTCGGCCATGGCCCCTCCCCCGGGTGCGCGCCGCACGGCGCGCCATGGGGCCATCGTGTCCCTCCTTCCCACCCCGGTCAAGAGGTCTGCGGCGGTGGCGTTCACCGATGGCGCAAGGAACTCGGGTCCTCGGGGCCGGCGGCCAGGCCTAGAATGGGCAAGGTTTGCGATCGACAGGACTGAAGGTTTTATTCGTGCCCAAGCAGCATCAGCTACAACGAGTTGTGATCCGTTTCGCCGGGGACTCCGGCGACGGCATGCAGCTGACCGGCGACCGCTTCACGGCGGAGACGGCCAGTTTCGGCAACGACATCGCCACCCTGCCCAACTTCCCGGCCGAGATCCGCGCGCCACAGGGCACGCTGCCCGGCGTTTCCAGCTTCCAGCTGCACTTCGCGAACTTCGACATCGTCACGCCGGGCGACGTGCCTGACGTGCTGGTCGCCATGAACCCCGCGGCCCTGAAGGCGAATCTGCGCGACGTGCCGCGCGGCGGGACGATCATCGTCGACACGGCGGACTTCACCAAGCGCAACCTCGCCAAGATCGGCTGGCTGCACAACCCGCTCGAGGACGGCACCCTCAGCAACTACTCCGTGCATGCCTTGGACCTCACCGGGCTGGCGACGGGCGCCGTCGCCGAGTTCGGGCTGACCCGCAAGGACGCCTCCCGCACGAAGAACATGTTCGCGCTCGGCCTGCTCAGTTGGCTGTACTCGCGACCCGTCGAGGGCACCATCGACTTCCTCGCGGAGAAGTTCGCGAGCAAGCCGCTCTACCGCGACGCGAACACCGCGGCTTTCAAGGCCGGCTACGCGTACGGCGAGACCACAGAGACCTTCGAGGTGCAGTACCACGTCGACAAGGCACCGATGCCCAAGGGCCGCTACCGCCAGGTCTCCGGCAACCTTGCGACGGCGTACGGCCTGATGGCCGGCGCACACAAGGCAGGGCTTCAGCTGTTCCTCGGTTCCTACCCCATCACACCGGCCTCAGACATCCTGCACGAGCTGTCGCGCCGCAAGGACGTCGGCGTCATGACGTTCCAGGCCGAGGACGAGATCGCCGGTGTCGGCGCCGCGGTCGGGGCGTCGTTCGCGGGCGCGCTGGGCGTGACCACGACATCGGGTCCCGGCATGGCGCTGAAGGCCGAGGCGATCGGCCTCGCCGTGATGACCGAGCTTCCACTCGTCGTCGTGAACGTGCAGCGCGCGGGCCCGTCGACGGGCATGCCGACAAAGACGGAGCAGGCGGACCTCCTGCAGGCCCTCTACGGCCGCAACGGAGAGTCTCCGGTCCCGGTGATCGCGGCCAAGTCGTCGACCGACTGCTTCGACACCGCGTTGGAGGCGTGCCGGATCGCGATCAAGTACCGCACCCCGGTGATCATGCTGTCCGACGGGTACCTGGCCAACGGCGCCGAGCCGTGGAAGATCCCTAACCTGGACGACATCGAGCCCATCGACCCCAACTTCGCGACGGGGCCGAACGGCGTGGACGAGAAGGGCCAGCCTGTCTTCCTCCCCTTCCTGCGCGACCCCGAGACCCTCGCGCGCGAGTGGGCGATTCCGGGCACGCCCGGCCTTGAGCATCGCATCGGCGGCATCGAGAAGGCCGACGGCACGGGCAACGTCTCCTACGATCCCGACAACCATGAGCTGATGACGAAGACGCGCCACGCCAAGATCAAGGGCATCGCGCGCGACATCCCGGATCTCGAGGTGGAGGATCCTTCCGGCGAGGCGAGGATCCTCGTCATCGGCTGGGGTTCGAGTTACGGCCCGATCACCGCGGCCTCGCGCCGCGTGCGTAAGACGGGCCGCAAGATCGCCACCGCGCACCTGCGTCACCTGAACCCGATGCCGCCGAACCTCGCCGAGGTGCTGCGCGGCTACGAGAAGATCATCGTGCCGGAGATGAACCTCGGCCAGCTGGCGGCGCTGCTGCGCGCGCGTACGCTTGTCGACGTGTCGGGTTACGGTCGCATCCGTGGCTTGCCCATCTCCATCGTCGACCTCGAGGCGGACCTGATCGCCGAGCTCGACGTCATCGACCCCATCACCGCGGAGGAGCTGTCATGACCGCAACTGGCCTGGCCGGCGTCCCGCTCGCCATCGAGCCGCTGACCCGCAAGGACTTCACCAGCGACCAGGAGGTCCGCTGGTGCCCGGGCTGCGGTGACTACGTCGTCTTGTCGGCGTTCCAGGGGATGATCGCCGACCTGGGGCTGCGGCGCGAGAACAGCGTGATCGTCTCCGGCATCGGCTGCTCTTCGCGCTTCCCGTACTACGTCGACACCTACGGCATGCACTCGATCCACGGCCGCGCGCCGGCGATCGCGACGGGCATCGCGATGTCGCGGCCGGACCTGAACGTGTGGGTGATCACGGGTGACGGTGACTCGCTGTCGATCGGCGGCAATCACCTGATCCACGCGCTGCGCCGCAACGTGAACATCACCATCCTGTTGTTCAACAACCGCATCTACGGCCTCACGAAGGGCCAGTACTCGCCGACGTCGGAGATCGGCAAGGTCACGAAGTCGAGCCCGTACGGCTCACTGGATGAGCCGTTCAACCCGATCTCGCTGGCGCTGGGCGCGGAGGCGACCTTCGTGGCCCGCACCGTCGACTCGGACCGGGCGCAGCTCACCGAGATCCTGACCGCTGCCGCCAACCATCGCGGCGCGGCCCTTGTCGAGATCTACCAGAACTGCCCCATCTTCAACGACGACGCCTTCGAGGATCTGAAGGGTCCCCGTGCGGAGGAGACGTTGATCCGGCTGAAGCACGGCGAGCCGGTCACGTGGGGCGTCGAGAACCCCCGGGCCCTGATCCGGAAGGCCGACGGCGACCTGGCCATCGTGCCCGCCGCCGAGGCCGAGCCGTCGCAGATCGTGATCCACGACGAGACGCGCCCCGACCCGTCGCAGGCCTTCGCGATCTCGCGGCTAACCGAGAGCGGCCACCTCGACCAGGCCCCTGTCGGCATCTTCCGCCGCGTCGAGCGCCCGTCCTACGACGACCTGACCCGGGACCAGATCGCGCTCGCGCAGTCGGGCAGCAACGGCAAGACGCTGCAGTCGATCATCACCGGCCCCTCCACTTGGCTGGCCGACGAGACCGGCTCCCAGGCGTAGCTCGCCGCTAAGTCCTTAACCGCTGGCTATTCCACCAGATCTGGTGGAATAGCCAGCGGTGAGCGCTCGGGACAGCGACGGCATCGACGTCGCCGCCCCTTCCAGCCACGGAGCGCGAGGGCCTCCTCCAACTGCTCCGCGGCGAGACAAGCCTGATACACCACCGCATGCCAGCCGTAGCGCAACGTGACCGAGTCCAGGCGGATCGCGTGTGCGTTGTCGCGGAACATGTCCTTCGACCACTCGGTGTGGTCGCGGATGCCGTCGAGTTCCACGATCACACCGAACTCGCTGAACCTGCAGTCGATGCGCCCCTCGCTGGAAGTGACCTGCCGCTCTGGGGTCGGCAGCCGGTGCGCGGCGAGCACCACCTCACCGAAGAGCCATTCGAGCGCGCTCTCGATCCCCGCCTTGCCGGCCGAACACAAACCACGGATCCGCGCGCCGTGTCGCGTGCGCGTGCGGTCGTCCAGCGCGGCGAGCAGGCGCTCCGGCGTCGTGAGCCGGCGGGAGAGAGCGCGCGCAACGGCGTCGACGGTGCCTATCTCGCTGTTGTCACGTGTCAGGTCGAGCAGGCTCTGCTCGACGGCCAGCCTTGCCGGTGCTCCCCGCCCGGCCCGCACCCCGCGCCGCGGCCGGGTGCGCCAAGCCCCGACGTTGATCGGTTCGTGGTCGCCGCCGTCCCACACCACGATTTCCGATGGCGGGTCGCGCAGGACACCGTTCAGATACGCAGCGGCCGAAGAGCCGAGCACTGCATTGGGCCCCGTGTAGAGCGATGCCGCCCACGCGGCGGACTCGAACGTTGGGGTTCGCGCCAGGTAGAGCCCCCGGGCCAGCCGGTCCCAGTCCGCCGTGACGCGCTCACATACCCGTCGGGTGAGGCCCGCGTCGAGTAGCTGTGCGACCGTGAGCACGCCATGTTGATGGTTGAGGAGCTGCGCCACGCTGGGCGGCAGAGGCTGTCGTGATGGCATTCCGCCAGTCTTTGAGCATCGGGCCCCAAGCGCACGCTTTCCGGCGCCACGGACAACACCTATGGCCGATCGGACAACACTCCGCCCGAAGTGAAGCCCTTAACCGCTGGCTATTCCACCAAATCTGGTGGAATAGCCAGCGGTGAGCGCGTACTACCCGATTCAAAGACGCCGGCGCTTCGGACCGGCCTGGTTGATGACTCGATACCTCGTGCGAACGAGCCGCTCCGAAGTGACCTGGCAGTCGATGAGCTCCGCCCGAATCGGCAGCTGGGTGTCGTCGAGTTGTGCGCCGTCCATGATCGACGGGGTGCCGAGGCCGCCAACCAGGCCGGGCAGCGTGACGACGTCGATCTCGTCGACCAGACCCGCGCGAAGGAGGGCGGCGTTCAGGGTGCCACCCGAGTCGGCGACCACCGTCCGGGCGCCCAGGACCGCGGCGAGCCGCAGGTCAGCGTGATCGAGCAGCCCAGCGAGGAACTCGGCTCCTGGGCGGGCCAACTGCTGGCGACCCGCGCCAAGGGCGGCGCGATGCTGCACGCCCGCATCACCCTGGAGCCCGTCCTCCGCGCCCGCACCAGCACCCTCGGCACCGCTCACGCGGAGAAGAGGACTTACGACACGCGGCACTAGGGTGGGGGCATGGCCGACGACGTTCAGTTGCCCCGCGTGTACCAGGACTCGATGCGCGCGCAGTGGGCATCCGCGGCGTCGCTCGTGCTCATCCTGCCTCCCGCGATCCTGATCCCCGGGAGTCGGCTCCGCGCCGAAGGCGCCGACGCGGCTGCACGGATGGTCGCGGTCGTCGACCTGTTGCTCGTGGTGTTCGCACTGATGTGGGTGGTCTTCGCCGGGCTGTATCTCGTGTGGACGCACCGGATCTTCGCGCGCATGTCACCGGCCCGGCTGCAGGCCGTCGCGGCTACACAGGGGCAGGCCCGGACACGGCTGAGCGACGAGCTGACAGGCTTGGGCGGGGCATCGTCGTGGTCGGTGAACGCCGCAGGCACCGCCGTCGTCGGGTCCGTCGCGTTGATGCTCTTTTCGGACCGGCTTCCTCACCTCGTCGCGCCGCTGCTGGCCATCGGCATGGCGGTGTCGTCGTGGCTCGCGATGGCCTACGCATTCGCGTTGCGCTACCTGCGCCTCGATGCCCAGAGCGCCTGCTTCGAGTTCGTCGTCGAGCGCCCGCTGCGGTTCGTCGACTACCTCTCGCACTCGTTGATGATCTCGACGCTCGGCGGCTCGGCGGCGACGCCCCGGACGCGGCCGGCGCTGCAGGCTCAGCGGACGCACACGCTGCTCGCGTTCCTCTTCAATGCGGTCGTCGTCGCCCTGACGGTCTCACTCGTCGTAGCACGGTCGCCCGCTGAGGGCGGCGTGGCCGGCGGCTCAGGATCCGGGGACTCGCGGTGGGCTTCCACCCAGGCGCGGGCGTCCTCGCTCGCCTCGGCGAGCACGCTGCCGCGCCATTCGTTGCTCCGGTAGTAGTTCTCTTCGCCGAGTTGCTCGAGGAACCCGGTGCGTCGAAGCCTCTCCTGCAGCTTCGCTCCCCCGTTGACAATCAGCCGGGAGCCGACTCCGCGCAGCTCGAGGGCGTAGTCAACGACGATCTGCGCCACGCTCACGCCGAGGTCGTCGACGTCGCGCAACCGCAGGAGGACGACGGCGTTGCGGCTGTCCGCGGTGACGGCGGGAAGTTGCGTCGCGAAGGCAGTCGCGCTGGCGAAGAACAGGTTCCCGTGCGGCTGCAGGATCAGAACGTCGTCGGGCGGCACCTGCTCCGGCGGATCGAGTTCGCGCAGGTGCGGGGTTCCGATGATGAGCTGCCGCACGGTGAGCTGGTTGGCCTGATGGATGACGAAGAGCAGGATCCCGAGCACGGCGCCGATGATCACCGCGTACTGCACGGGGATCAGGACCGTGAGCACGAAGGTCGTGAGGAGCACGACGCGCTGCCGGACACCCGAACGGATCGCCAGAAGCATCTGGGCGGGGCGGATGGTGCCGACGCCGACGACGATGAGCAGCGCGGACAGCGCCGCGAATGCGACGTGGCCGACCAGCGGGCCGAGCAGGAGCACGACGATCGCCATCACCACTCCGGCGATGAACAGCGACAGCCGGGTCCGGGCGCCCGCCTGCACGTTGAGGGCCGTGGCCGACATCGATCCGCTGGACGGCATGCCGCGGAACAGACCTGAGATGACCGCGCCGATTCCCTGACCGATGAAGTCCCTCGACGGGCGGGCCGGGCGACCCGACGGGTCCGGGAACGCCGTCGCGATCCCGGCTCCCTGCACCATGGCGACGAAGGCGATGGCGGCCGCCGGGATCAGGAGCTCCCGCAGGAGGCGGAAGTCGGGCAGCACAGGGGCGGGTAACCCGCCGCCCACGCTGGCGACGTCCCCGACGACGGCGATCGGATAGCCGAGGCGCGCGAGCGCCACGGCGACACCGGATCCGACGACGATGGCAACCACGAGCCCGAGCGCGCCGAGCTTCGTGCGCTGCAGCACCACGATGAGGACAAGCGTGAGCACCCCGACGCCGAGGGTCGGGAGGTGGATCTGCCAGAAGTGGGTCAGCAGGTCGAAGGTGCGCAGCAACCGGTGCGCTCCTTCGGCGGAGTAGCCGGTGAAGTTGCTCAACTGGCCGAGCACCGTGTTCACACCGATGCCGGAGATGAACCCCACCATGACGGCGCGGGGCACGAACCTCAGCACGTTGCCGAGGCGGAGCAGGCCCGCGGCGATCATGATGGCACCCACCATGACCGAGAGCGTGTAGAGGGCGCGCTCCGGATCGGCCATGCGATGAAGCCCGGCGTCGGCGACCATGACGCCCGTCGCCCCGGTGACCTGGACCGCGAGCAGCGGCGTGCTGGTCGCCAGCGCGCCGCCGAAGGTCCCGAACATGTAGCCGTACAGGCCCGCGAGCGGGTTCACGCCCGCCAGCACCCCGAGAGCCAGGCCGTCGGGGACACTCTCGACCCCGAGGACGAGTCCTGCGACCGCGTCCTTCTTCGCCGTCTTTCGCGACGGCATGCGTTCAGCGACCCAGGACTTCGCCTTCGCCGCGATCGTCATGTGGCGCCTCCTTCGTGAGAGCCGCGGGGAGCTCTTCCGGGCGCTGCCCGCGGATCTCACGTGGATTCTCTCTCGGATCCCCCGCTATGG
Organism: Tessaracoccus sp.; assembly: GCF_016714275.1. Taxonomy (GTDB): domain Bacteria; phylum Actinomycetota; class Actinomycetes; order Propionibacteriales; family Propionibacteriaceae; genus Arachnia. The sequence goes on from NZ_JADJNP010000002.1 coordinate 885,597, forward strand.
GGGTGAAACGGCGCGAATACCGCCAGTATCGGGGGTTGCCTCGCACCACTAGGCTGGCGCGCATGACTGCCGCCATCGAGTTCGCGCACGCCGACACCTCCCTTCGCCCCCAGGACGACCTGTTCCGTTTCATGAACGGCGCCTGGCTGCGCACCGCGCAGATCGAGCCGGATCAGTCGTCGGCGGGCGGGTTCGTGGACCTGCACAACGCCGCGGAGCGTGACGTGCGCGACCTGATCGAGGCGTGCGCGCCGGGCGGCGCGGATGACGAGGGGCGCATCGCCGCGCTGTACGGCTCGTTCATGGACGCCGACCGCGTGGAGGAGTTGGGTGCCGCGCCGCTCGCGCCGATCTTCGCGGCCATCGACGCCGTCGACTCCCCCGGCGCGCTGGCCCGGCACCTCGGGTGGTCACTGCGGCACGGCCTGAGCCCGCTCATCCACCTCGCGGAAGAGGCCGACCCCGGCGACCCCACCCGCTACGCCGCGTTCCTCGACCAGAGCGGCCTCGGCCTGCCCGACGAGGCCTACTACCGCCTCGACGAGCACGCGGAGATCCGCGAGAAGTATCGCGCGCACCTCGCCCGCGTCTTCGCGCTCGCGGGCTTCGACGACAGCGACTCCCAGGCGGAGGCGGTGTTCGACGTAGAGACGAGGATCGCCGCGCATCACTGGGACCGCGTGCGCCTGCGTGACCTCCGCGCGATGTACAACCCGATGACGCTGGCCGACGTGGTCGCCCTCTCCCCCGGCTTCGACTGGGACGCGTACCTGGACGGCGCGGGCATCGAACGCACGACGCTGGACCAGTTGATCGTGTCGCAGCCCTCGTTCGTCGAGGGCGCGGCGCCTCTGCTGACCGAACTGCCGCTGGAGGCCTGGCGCAGTTGGGCGCGATGGAAGGCCATCTCCGGCCTCTCGGGCTACCTTTCCAGCCCTTTCGTCGACGCGCGGTTCGACTTCTATGAGAAGACGCTGTCGGGCAACGAGGAGCAGCGCCCGCGCTGGAAGAGGGGCGTCGCGCTCGTCGAGGGCGTGCTGGGCGAGGCCGTCGGCCGGGCCTACGTCGCGCGGCACTTCCAGCCGGAGAAGAAGGAGGCGATGGACCGCCTTGTCGGCCGTCTGCTGGAGGCGTACCGCAACTCGATCGAGAAGCTGTCCTGGATGACGGAGGAGACCCGCGAGGAGGCGCTGCGGAAGCTGGCGCAGTTCACGCCGAAGATCGGCTATCCGGTTCGTTGGCGCGACTACTCCGCGCTCCAGCTCACCGATGACCTCATCGCCAACGTGTTGGCCGCCAACTCGTTCGAGCTCGACTGGACGCTGGGTCGCGTCGGGAAGCCCGTCGACAAGGACGAATGGCAGATGTACCCGCAGACGGTCAACGCCTACTACCACCCGCTGCGCAACGAGATCGTCTTCCCCGCGGCCATCCTGCAGCCGCCGTTCTTCAACGCCGACGCCGACGACGCCGTCAACTACGGCGCGATCGGCGCGGTGATCGGGCACGAGATCGGCCACGGCTTCGACGACAAGGGCTCGACCTGCGACGGCGATGGCCGCCTCCGCGACTGGTGGCAGCCCGCGGACCGCGAGGCGTTCGAGGCGCTCGCCGCGCGTCTGGTCGCGCAGTACGACGGCCTCTCCCCTGAAGGCGTCGACGGCACGGTCAACGGCGAGTTGACGGTGGGCGAGAACATCGGCGACCTTGGCGGCCTCGGCATCGCCTACGACGCCTGGCTCCTGGCCGGCGGCGACCCCGACGGCGAGGAGATCGACGGCTACACTCCGGCCCAGCGCCTCTTCCTCGGCTGGGCCCAGGCCTGGCGCGGCAAGCGCCGCCCCGAGGCGGCGAAGATGCTGCTCGCCGTCGATCCGCACTCCCCTGCGGAGTTCCGCTGCAACCAGATCGTCCGCAACCTCGACGCGTTCTACTCCGCGTTCGGGGTCACGGAGGACGACGGCCTCTGGCTCGCGCCCGAGGACCGCGTCACCATCTGGTGAGCCGACCCGGTCGCGCCTGCGTCTCCGCCGCTGACGGATAAGTGCGGCAAGACGGGCACTCTGCCCCAAACGGGGCCTGAAGTACCCATCTCGCTGTGTTTTTCTGTCTTTTTCATGCAGAGCGACACGTAGGCTTGCGGATGACATCCGCGAGTCGAGAGGGACGCTCAGGAATGCCAGGACCCACGATCAACCTCGCGTACGTGACCCTTGACTGCCCGGACCCGGAGGAGCTCGCCGACTTCTACTCCGTCCTCCTGGGATGGGCCAAGAACCGGATCAGCGACGAGTGGCTGGCCGTTGCGCCTCCCGAGGGCCGGTTCTCCCTCCTCTTCCAGGGGTCGAAGGACTACATCCCGCCGGCCTGGCCGTCCAAGGAGGGCAAGCAACAGCAGATGATGCACCTGGACTTCTCCGCCTCGCCGGGCGACAAGGAAGCCGTGGAACGTCACGCGGTGGCGTGCGGCGCGACGCTTTCTCCCGTGCAGCACTACCCGGAGTACACGATCTTCCTCGACCCGGTGGGGCACCCCTTCTGCATCGGCTTCGTCGACTGACCGGCGGCGCTTGCGCTACTACCGACCCAGAGCACGACATGCGCAGGATCTTGCACATCCATGAATGTGCACGTGCAATCACATCACGATGCACAGGGTGACGACGAACGGCTCGGAGTTGGGCGCTGCGCTGCGACAGCTGCGGCTCGACGCAGCGCTGACCCAGGCACAACTTGCTGACCTCGCAGGAGTATCCCTGCGTTGGGTGGTGCAGTTCGAGTCAGGGAAGACCCCGGGGGCCGAGCTGTCGAAGGTGTTCGGCGTCTTCGCCGCCGTGGGACGGGGTCTATCTCCCGCCGCGCTTCCCCAGCCTGACCAATCGGAGGCCGAACTGCTGCAACTCCTCGCGGAGCGACGGGGATGAGCGCCAAGGAGCTTGCTGTACTGCTCTACGGACGACAGGCTGGCATCCTCGAAGAGACCCGCGGAGGGCAGCATATCCTCACCTACTCAGACGACCCCGGCAGCACCCCGGTCTCGCTCTCCATGCCCCTGACACTGCGCCAACACAAGAACCGTGTTGTGCAGCCTTACCTGGACGGGCTACTTCCCGACCGGGTGGAGACCCGTGAAGCGCTCGGCCGCGAGTTCGGCGTCTCCGGCCGAAACCCGTTCGCCATCCTCAGCCACATCGGGCTCGACTGCGGGTGCCGTCCAGTTCGTCGCGCCAGGCCACGCCGCCGAGACCATCGCTCGGCCGCTTCACCACGACGGTCCAGCCTCGCACGCGGGCCTGGACGATGGCGTCGGCATCCGGGATCGGCTCGAACCCGGTGATCCGCTCGACCGTCGCAAGCCGACGACCCTCTTCACGAACGATGGGCATGGCGCTCTCCTCCTCTGCGTCGTGCATCTGCAAACGCGCTGCCATCACCAAACCAACACCGCACCGACAAAACAGCCACCCAACTCCTCCCTGTGGATAACTCGTCAATGATGCGATAACATCAGATGCATGCGCACTACATTGACGATCGATGACGACGTGCTCCTCGCCGTCAAGGAACGCGCGCGCCAGGAGGGACGTAGCGCGGGCGACGTGCTCTCTGCCCTGGCGCGACGTGAGCTCACCCGGCAGCCCGCCGCAGACGACACGCGCACGCGTAATGGCCTGCCTCTCTTGCCGCGGGCAGGCAAGGTGGTCAGCAACGACCTCGTGAACCAGCTGCGCGAGGAAGAGAACCTGTGACCACGGCGCTGCTCGACGTGAACGTTCTGATCGCGCTGCTGGATCCGAACCACACGCAGCATGGCCGGGTTCACGACTGGGCGACCGACGAGCTCGATGGCGGCTGGTCGACCTGTGCCATCACGCAGAACGGCCTCGTCCGTATCCTGAGCCAGCCGCGCTACCCGAACGCGGTCTCGACGCCAGCGGCCGTCGAGTTGCTTCGCGGCGCCACACAGCACCCAAGACACGAGTTCTGGCCCTGCGACCTACCCCTCACCGACCCCTCGATCATTCAGGAGCGCATCCTGGGGCCGAATCAGATCACCGACGTCTTCCTCTTCGCGCTCGCCGTCGCACACGGCGGGCGCTTCGTCACGCTGGACCGCCGCATCGATGCCTCGATGGTCCATGGGGCGCCGCCCGCGCACCTGGTCCTTCTCTGAAGCTCACGAGCGGGAGACAGGACATTCCCTTGTGCGGGCTGCCCGGCACGGACAAACTTGGGGGATGAGATTCAAGGTCTGGGGCATGGTCCTCGCGCTGCTGGCGGGAACCGTCGTCATCTCCTGGCAGCAGGCGCCGCGCGCGGTGGCCTGTAGCTGCGCGCTCAGCACCGCTGAGGAGTACGCCGGCTGGGCGGAACTCGTCGCCAAGGGCACCGTGGTCAAGATCGAGATCCCCGCAAACCCTCAGTCGAGCGCCGCCGACGCGACCTACACGATGGAGCTGACCGACGTCTGGAAGGGCGAGCCCGACCGGACGATCGCGGTGCGGTCCGCGATCAGCGGCGCCTCGTGCGGGATCGAGGGCATCGCCGAAGGCATGGTGATCACGGTGTTCGCCACTGACGACGGCGAGGGCTGGCACACCAACCTGTGCAGTGGCACCGGACCCGAGGGCGACGGGTACGCCCTCGCGGCGCTCGGCGAGCCGACGCCCATCCCGGGAACGGCAGAACCGAGCAGTCCAGAACCGCGGCCGACGAGCGCAGGGCCGCAACCGGCCACCAGTCCCGAGCCGAGTCCGAGCGGCGACGCCGGCGGCAGTCCCCTTCTCGAGGGGATGACCATGCCGCTGCTGATCATCGCCGCGGCGGGGTTGCTCGCCGGCGCGCTCTACTGGTTCCGAGGCTGAGTCTGAGAATTCTCTCATTCAACTCTCATCGCCTCCTCACGGACGCCGGACAGGATCGGTAGATCGACCGATGCGACGGAGGACCCGATGGAGACAACGATCGCCCTGTACTCCCACGACTCCGTGGGGCTGGGGCACGCGCGCCGCAACCGCGCTCTCGCGTTCGCGCTCGCGGAGCGGCTGCCTGAGCACACCGGGATGCCGACGCGCGGGATCCTCATCGCGGGAAGCCCCGACGTCGCCCGGGACTCCCTGCCCATCGGCTGGGACTGGCTGATCCTCCCCGGCGTCACCGCGCACGACGCCGGATACGCGCCACGATCCGTCCGCGCATCGACCACAGAGGTCATCCGGATGCGGTCGGCCACCATTCAGGCGATGCTCGGGGCGTGGCGGCCCGATCTCTTCGTCATCGACAGGCATCCCCTCGGGGTCCACGGCGAGTTGCTACCCGCCCTGCGTCATTTGCGCTCCACTGGGTGCGCGACGGTGCTCGGCCTCCGCGACGTGCTCGACGCACCGGAGGCGGCCGCGCGGGAATGGGAGCGAGTGGGCATCGTCGACCAGGTGCGTCACCACTTCGACGCGATCTGGCTGTACGGCGACCCCGCCGTCCACGACCAGCGGCGCAGCGGAGAGCTCCCGGCCAGCCTCGCCTCCATCGCCGAACCCACCGGTTACCTCGCGTCGGGACGCCCGGCCTCCGACGGCGGCACGGCAAGGGCGGGGTCCCGCACAGAGACGGACGGCCCGTACGTACTGACGGTGCTCGGCGGCGGGTCCGACGGCTACGAACTCGCCCGCCACGCCGTCGTCGCGCAGCCGCCGGCCGGGCACGAGCACATCGTCGTGACGGGGCCGCAGATGCCGGGCGCCCAGGTCCGCCTTCTGCGCTCGACGGCGCGGCCAGGGGTCCGGGTCCTCGACAGCGCCCCCGACGTTCCCGAGCTGATCGCCTCCGCGGCGGCGGTGGTGTCGATGTGCGGATACAACACGGCATGCGAAGTGCTCGCCTCCTCGGCTCCGGCGCTGATGGTGCCGCGCGTGCGGCGCCGGCAGGAGCAGCGGGTTCGCGCTCACGCACTGGCGCGGGCGGGTGCGGTCGACACCAGGTCCCTCGACACCCTCGACCCCGAGACGATCTCCCGCTGGTGGCGCCAGGCCGCGGGCCGGCCTGCGGACCGATCGCGGATCGCCCGCGACGGACTGCGCCACGCCGCGAGCTTCGCCGCTGACCTGCTCGACGCCACCTACGCCCGACAGGAGGCCCCTCATGCCGTATGAACCGTCCGCCCGACCTGGCCCGATCGGGTACGTGCTCAAGATGTATCCCCGGTTCTCGGAGACGTTCGTGGTCTCCGAGATCCTCGCCCGGGAACGGGCCGGCGAGGACATCGTCGTCTTCTCCCTGCGCCCGCCTGCCGACCCGCGCTTCCACCCGTTCCTCGCGGAGGTTCGCGCACCGGTGGTCCAGATCGGGCGCTCGGCGAGCCCACGAGGGTTCTGGCGCAGCTGGACGGAGACCCTCACGGATGAGTCCCTGGTCGGCAGCACCGCGGCGCACCTCGCTCACGCGGGCTCCGACGACGTCGAGCAGGCCCTCCTCCTGGCGAGCCAGGTCCGGCGCCTCGGCGTGCGCCATCTGCACGCGCACTTCGCCTCGGTGGCCACCACCGTCGCAAGGTTGGCCTCCCTCCTGACAGGGGTGCCGTACTCGTTCACCGCACACGCGAAGGACATCTTCCACGACGAGGTGAGCGCAGCGGACCTGCAGGAGAAGCTGAGCGACGCGCACCACGCGATCACCATCAGCGACTACAACGTCGAACACCTCCGCGACCGCTTCGGCCCATCGGCCTGCGACCGTCTTCACCTCGTGCGGAACGGGATCGAGGTGGAGCGGTTCCCGTACCGCGGCCGTCGCCCGCGGCGCGCGGTGCCGAAGCTGCTCGCGGTCGGCCGTCTTGTCGAGAAGAAGGGCTTCGCCCTCCTGATCGACGCCGTCGGCCTGCTGCGCGACCGCGGGGTCCCCTGCACGGTCGACATCGTGGGTGACGGTCCCTTGCACTCCGCCCTCGCCGCGCAGATCGACGCCGAGGAGATGGGCGACGTCGTTCACCTGGCCGGGCCGCACACCCAGGACGAGGTGCGGGAACTCCTGGCCGGACACGACCTCTTCGTGGCGCCGTTCATCGTCGCGGCCGACGGCAACGCGGACGGCCTTCCCACGGTGCTGCTTGAGGCCATGGCCTCAGGCATACCCTGCGTGGCGGCCGACGTGACCGGCGTGTCCGAGGTGGTGCGATCCGGCGAGACGGGCTGGCTGACTCCCAGCGGCGACGTGGAGGCGCTCGCCGCGGCGATCGAAGAGGCGCTCCGTTCCGGCGCGAGGCTCTCCGAGATCACCGACCGGGCGCGGGCCCTCGTCGTCGAGGACTACGACAGCGCGCGCCAGGCGCGACAGTTGCGAACGATCCTCGACAGGGTCGGCCCCGCCCTCGGCGGGGAGGTGACCGCATGAGAGTCGGCTACCTCCTGCTCGATCCGGGGATCGAGGTGTTCGGCATCAAGGGCGCGTCGGTGCACGTCCAGGAGATCGTCCGGGCCCTCCGCGAGGGCGGACACCATGTGTCGGTCTTCTGCACCCGGCGCGGTTCCCACGTGCCGGACGACCTGGGCGATCTCGACGTCAGGCATCTCCCCCTTCCGTCCGTCGCGGGTCCCGCCGAGCGGGAGAAGGAGATCGCCGCGGCCGCCGCTCGCGTGGCCGAAGCGGTGACCCGGGACGGCTTCGACCTGCTCCTCGAGCGCTACTCCTTGTTCAGCGACGCCGGCGCCCAGGCGAGGGAACGGTTCAGGGAGGCCGGCGTCGCCGTCCCCCTCGTGCTCGAGGTCAACTCGCCCCTGATCGACGAGCAGCAGACGCACCGCACCCTCGTCGACGCGTCCGCCGCGGAGCAGGCGACCGCCCGACAGCTCGACGCGGCGACAGCCGTGGTGTGCGTCAGCGAGCCGGTCGCCGCCTGGGCGGCGGCGCGTTGCGCCGCGCCTGGGCGCATTCACGTCCTCCCCAACGGGGTCAACACCGACCGGATCCGGCCGCGCCGCTCACCGCCAAGCGCGACATCAGGACCTGTCACAGTCGGATTCGCCGGAACACTGAAGCCCTGGCACGGCACCGATGTCCTGCTGCGCGCGCTCGCCCGCACGACGTCGGACCTGCGGCTCGAGATCCTCGGCACGGGTCCCGAGTTGGCCCAGTTGGTCGATCTGGCCGACGAGCTCGGGATAGCCGATCGGGTCCGGTTCCTCGGCGCGGTTGCGCCAGCAGACGTGCCGGGCATCCTGCAGGGGTTCGATCTGGCTGTTGCCCCGTACCCCGCCGGTCCGCACTACTTCTCCCCGCTGAAGGTCTACGAGTACCTCGCCGCCGGGCTCCCCGTGGTCGCCTCGGCCATCGGGACGCTGCCTGAGGTGTTGGAGCAGGGCCGGCTCGGGGAACTCGTCCCTCCCGGCGACGTAGCGGCGCTCGCGCGACGGCTCGACATGCTCGCCCGGGACCCGGCCCGGCGGGAGGCGATCGGGCGGCGCGCCCGCGAGGCGGCCGTGACGCAGCACACCTGGCGCGCGCGTTGCGAACAACTCCTCGGGGCGGTGGGGACGACATGAGCGGCACCCACGAGGTCTCGCCGCTGCGACGCACGCTGCGGCTCCTACGCCCGCACCTCCGGCAACACCTGCCGCTGATCGCGGGCGGCCTGCTCGCCCTCAGCGCCGACGTCGTTCTCCGGGTTCTCGAGCCCTGGCCGGTCAAGTTCGCCATCGACGCCGTCTCCGTCGCGCTGGGCGCGCACCTCGCCGACGCCACGGGCCTCAGCGCCGACCCCGCGACCACGCTGGTCACAGCGGCGCTCGCGATCGGCATCATCATCGCAGGCCGCGCCCTTGCGAACTACGGTGCCACCGTCGCCTTCGCCCTCACCGGCGCGCGGGTCGCGACCGAACTCCGATCCCGCGTCTTCGCCCACGTCCAGGACCTGCCGCTGCGGTACCACGGCCGCGCATCGATCGGAGACACCTCGCAGCGGCTCGTCGGCGATGTCGGCAGGTTGCAGGAGGTGGCGGTGACGGCCGGTCTCCCCCTGGTGGGCAACGTCGCCACCGTCACCGTCCTGCTCGCGGTGATGGTCATCCTCGACCCGATCCTGAGCCTCATCGTCCTCGCCACAGCCGGGCTCTATCTCCTGATCTCCCGCCTGGCGACCCCCAGAATCACTCAGGCCTCGCGCTCGACCCGCCGCGGCGAAGGGCAACTCGTGGGATCCGCTGCCGAAGCGCTCGCCGCGATCCGCGTGGTCCAGGCGTACAACCTCGAGAACACCGTCGCGAAGGACTTCGCCGACGGCAACGCGCGCGCCATGAAGGCAGGTATCAGGGCGAGGAGGCTGGCGGCGCGCCTCGAGCGGTCCACCGATGTGCTCGTGGGACTCGCCCAGGCGGTCGTCCTGGCCTTCGGCGGATATCAGGTGCTGAACGGGCGGATGACACCCGGAGACCTGGTTCTCTTCCTCATGTACCTGAAGATCGCCATGAAGCCGCTGCGCGACATGGCCAAATACACCGGACGCATCGCGCGCGCGGCCGCGAGCGGCGAACGAATCGCCGACCTGATGGACGAGACGAACGAGCTGCCCGATCCGGCGCGCCCCGTGCCGATGGGGCAGATCGAGGGCTCCGTCGACGTCGTGAACGTGCACGCCCGCGACGGTCGGGGCGAACCGCTGTTCCGCGGTCTGGACCTGCACATTCGCCCGGGTGAGAAGGTCGGTCTGCTCGGGCCGTCCGGATCCGGGAAGACCACGCTCACCTCCTACCTGCTGCGTCTCGCCGACCCTGACCATGGCACGATCCGGGTGGGCGGACACGACACGACGACGGTGCGCCGCTCCGACCTGCGCGCGCACGTCGCCGTCGTGCTGCAGGAGTCGGTGCTGTTCGCCACCACGGTCCGGGAGAACATTCGCTTCGGCCTCCCCGACGTGAGCGATGCCGAGATCGAACGCGCGTGCCGACGCGCGGGGGCCCACGACTTCGTCACGGCGCTGCCGGACGGATACGACACCGTGCTCGGACAGCGCGGCGACACGTTGTCCGGCGGCCAACGTCAGCGGCTGGCGATCGCACGCGCTCTCGTGCGCGATGCCGAGGTCGTGATCCTTGACGAGCCGACGGCCGGGCTCGACCCGGTCTCGAAGCGGCAGGTGCTCGACTCCCTCGGCGAGCTGACCGCTCAGCGAACCGCGATCGTGATCGCGCACGATCTCGAGACGCTGGGTGGTGTTGACCGCATCGTCTGGTTGGAGGATGGCCGGATCAGAGAGGATGGCAGCCCCGCGGCGCTGGCCGCGGATCCTCGGAGCACATATGCGCGGTGGCTCGCCCGGCAGCGCAGGGCATCCGCGTGATCACCCCCGACCTGCTGCGCTACTCGGGCCTCGACGAGGCCGAGCGAATCCTCGATCCTGACAGCCTTGGCACGCTCTGCGGCTTCCCCGTGATCCTGCTCCGGCTGAGGGTCAAGCCGGGCGCGAGCGTGGCGGTGGCCTGGCGGCATGCGGGCCTGCGGTCCGACGACGAGCGAGCGGAAGCACCCTCGAACCACGGCTGGGCGGCGCTGTACTCCTCGGCTGACAAGGTGCGCGGCGCGATCCGGCGCGCCGAGCGTTCCGGAGCCGCGCTCCTCGCGCATCCGAGCGCGTCTTCCGCGGTGCTCGCGGGCGGGCTGGGCTCCGACCCGCAGCTCACTCGTCCGCTCACGGTGGTGTCAGACCGCACGGCTCCGAATGAAGCGATGCGTGTGCTCGCCTACAAGCCCGCGGTCCGCGCCACGGTGCACCTTCCCCGGCGGGGCGTGGTGCTGCGGGTGGCCGGCTCCCCGATGACCCGGCTGACGAGGATCGCTCAGGCATGTGGAGATGCGTCGGTGCCGACGCTCGACGTCACGCCTTGGGGGCATCGGAACACCGTCACGGCCACCCCGCATTGGGGCGACGGCGACCTCGCGCGCACCCGGATGGCACAGGGCGCGCGGAGGGCCGGGCGCGCGATCGCCGCGCTGCACGCCGCCGATCCCGCCGCGTGGCCGGCCGCTCGCCCACTCCCCGACCTCCTTCCCGTCGCCAGGCAGCTCGTCGGCGTTCGGCCCGCGTGGGAGGAGCGTGTGCGTGCGCTGTACGAGGAGCTGAGCGCGCGGACGCCCGTCGTCCGGGGGCCGGGCGTGCCACTGCACGGCGACCTCTCCCCCGATCAGGTGCTGCACGACGAGCGGTCGATCAGGCTCATCGACTTCGACCGTGCCGCGCTCGGACCCGCGGGCGCGGACCTGGGCACATGGGAGGCCGCATGCGAGGAGCTCGGCACGCCGGAACTGGCCGAGGCGTTCCGCGCCGGCTACGGCGCCGTCCCGGCCGATGAGCGGCGCTACTGGGTGGCGCGGGCCCATTTCTCCCGGGCGCTGGAGCCGTTGAAGTCGTGTCAGGTCTCCTGGCCGGTCCAGGTGGCCGAGTGCCTCGCGCGTGCCGAGCGGGCTCTCAACCCGGCCGGTGCAAAGGAGCGAGACGAATGAGCGTCGAGATTCCCGCCGAGGTGCAGGCCGACGGCGCGTCCTTGCGTGTCCGCCGGGCCTGGCCGCTGGACGCGCACGGACTGTCGCTGGAACTCGTCGACGAGGCCGGCATCATCCGAGGAGCGCGCATCGACCGTGGAAGGGTGCGGCTGTTCCCGCCCGGCACCGATCCCCGGCTGCCGGGCTTGGCACGCGCCGTCGATGAAGGCGCGGTCGTCCTCTCGCATCGGCCGGGGCGGCGCGCCGTTCTGAGGCGAGCGGACGGCACCTTCGTGAAGGTGGTCCGGCGCGGGCGTGGAAGTGATGTCGTCGCGGCGGCCCGACGTGGTGAGCGCTTCGCCGCCACGTTCCAGGTGCCGCGGATCCTCGCCGCCGACGACGACGCCGTCACCCTCAGCGTCGTACCGGGACACGACCTCCACATGCCCGCGGCTTTCTCCCCGGACTCCTGGCAAGAGGCCTGGCACGCGGCGCTGCAGGCCTGGTTGGTGGTGACCGTGGAACCGGCTGCGGCCACGACGGCCCAGCCGCACGACCACGACGCGGAGCGGGCCGTGCTCGAGCAGTGGGCCCAACGGGCCGACGAGACCGTCCCAGACCCGCGCCGTCGGCAGGCATGCGCCGCCGCCGCACGGATGCTCGCGGAGCTCGTCGACGCCGATCGCTATGCCGTGATCCATCGCGACCTGCACGACAAGCAGCTCTTCTGGCATCCCGAGTCCGGCCCCGGCGTGATCGACTTGGACACCGTGTGCGAGGGCGACCCAGGCGTGGACCTCGGCAACCTGCGAGCCCATGCGCGTTGGCGCGCCATGCAAGGGCTATGGTCGCCGCAGGAGGCCGACGCCGTGCGCCGAGAGGTCGACGACGCGGCGCAGCAGGCCGGAATCGACCACGACCGGGTACGGGCCTACGAGTGCGCGACCGCGGCACGCCTGGCCTGCGTCTATGCCTTCCGGCCACGCTGGCGCGACGCCGCGCGTCACCTCATCTGACGCTGGGAGACTCACGGGCGGCGTAGCGCTCAACGGCGTCGATGAACGCGCGGCCGCAGTCGTCGCGGCATGGGACGAGGATGGCCGAGGCGCTGTCCAACCACAGGATCGCGATGTCGTCGGCCCTCTGGACGCGCTCGATCTTCCTCCAGGCTACGGAGTAGACCCGGCCACCGATCTCCTCGTGGAACCCGTCCCGACCGCACCACCACGCACCCGGACCGATCTTGTAGACGCCGGACTCCACGAGGCTCCGCGCCGTGAGCTTCACGATCACGAAGAGCAGCGCCGTGCTTCCCAGCGCGCCGACCGCCGCGCCGAGCACCGCCGAAAGGAGCGGCGGCAATGGGAACCAGGAGAGGCTCGCCAGCAGCAGGCCGACGACGACACCGAGCGCCAAGCCCACCACGACCGTGACGACCAGCGGCATCCACCCCGCGCGGGTGCTGTACGCCGCACGGTTCACCGTCAGGTAGTCATCGGGCGCAACCACGTCCTTGTGGCCGGCGGCGCCCGACGGCCTTTCCTCGCCGGGCGGGGGAAGCGCCTCGTCGGCTGACCTGAGCGCCCGCGCATCGAGTTCGGCGCGGAGCTCAGCCAGCCCGGGCGTGGCGCGGGGGATGAACAGCGCGAAGGAGGCGAACGCAGGAGCGTCGTCGGCAAGGCCCGCGAGCGGGACGCCGATGAAGTCGCCGACGTCGATGCTCCGGCCCAACGCAGGCCAGCGGTACACCTGCTCGGCCCCGTCCCACTGCTCGTGCAGTCCTGCGTCGTCGGCCCAGACCCTTCGCCTGCCGACCGGGAACACGCCTGCCTTCGTTGCGAACCCCACCTGCTGCCTTGGGCCGCCATACATAGCGGCTCCGGCCAGTTTGCCTTTGGGGCTCTGCGCTGCGAGGGCTGCGAAGGCGGAGAGGAAATCGTCGCGCGTGAGGGAGTAATCGATCATGTCGTGCGGTCGACGAGTTCCGCACAGACGCGGAGCAGGGCGTCCTTCGCCGGGCCATCGGGCAGCGGGGCGAGATGGGCGCGGGCGATCTCTGCGTGGCGCTCGACCTCCGCCTTCGTGCGGGCAAGGACCGGGTGGGCGCGCAAGCCCTCCAAGGCCGTGGTGAGCGCCTCGTCGGAGCTGAGGTCGCCGTCGATGAGAGCGAGAAGCTCGGCGTCGGCGGGGTTCTTCTCAGCGCGGAGCATGAGAACGGGCAGCGTCGGCACGCCCTCGCGGAGGTCGGTGCCCGGGGTCTTACCCGTGGTGGTCGAGGTGATGTCGATCAGGTCGTCGGACAGCTGGAACACCAGGCCGACCTCCTCGCCGAACGCGGCGAGCGCGTCGAGGATCTCCGGCGTCGCGCCTGCGACCATGCCGCCGAAGCGGGCCGACGCCGCGATCAGCGAGCCGGTCTTGTCCGCGATCACCTGGATGTAGTGCGCCAGAGGGTCGTCGTCCTCCCCCGGGCCCTTTGTCTCGGCGATCTGACCCTGCACGAGGCGCGAGAACGTCTCGGCCTGAAGCGAGACGTACTCGACGCCCAGCTCGGCGACCGTCGACGACGCGCGGGCGAAGAGGAAGTCGCCGACGAGGATGGCGACGGAGTTGCCCAGCAGCCGGTTCGCGGAAGGCGCGCCGCGGCGCAGGTCCGCGTCGTCCATGACGTCGTCGTGATAGAGGCTGGCGACATGCGTCAGCTCCATCACCATCGCGGCCCGCATGACGTCGTCGACATCTGCCTCACCGCCGAACTGCGAGGCGAGGAACACCAGCAACGGGCGGAAGCGCTTGCCACCGGCGTTGATGATGTGCCGAGCCGCCTCGGTCACGAACGGGGACGAGGCGACGGCGACGTCGACCAAACGCTCCTCGAACTGGTCGAGGAGCGTGGTCAACGTCTCGTCGAGCGGGGTTGCCGCCACGGCGCTACTCCTAAAAGGTCAGGGTCAGCGGATGAACTGGGCCGCGCTCCCGAGCAGCTCGAGCAGGCCGCCCGGAATGAGGCCGAGCACCAGCGTAGCGACCGCGGAGATGACCAGCACGCTCCAGGTCCACAGCGACGGCGACTCCACCGTGCCGACGACCTCCGGGTCCTCGTCACGGAACCACATCGCCACGATGACCTTCAGGTAGAAGAACGCGGCGATGACGCTCATCACGACCGCGACCAGCACCAACCAACCGAAGCCGCCGGCCCACGCCGCGGCGAACACCGCGAGCTTGCCGACGAAACCGGCGGTCAGCGGGATGCCCGCGAAGCTGAGCATGAACAGCGTCATGACAAGCGCGATGACCGGGTTGCGCTTGCCGAGGCCCTTCCAGGCGTCCAGCGAGTTCGCCTCGCCGCCCGCGCGCCGCACCATCGTGACGATGGCGAACGCGCCGAGGGTGGCGATGCCGTAGGTCAGCAGGTAGAACGCGATGGCGCTCACCGATGACACCCGGACGTTCGTGCCCGCCGCGACCGCGCCGACGACACCCACGAGGATGAAGCCGGCGTGCGCGATGGACGAGTAGGCCAGGAGGCGCTTGATGTCGTTCTGCGCGATGGCAACCACGGAGCCGAGGCCCATCGATGCGATGGCGACGATCGCGAACACCAGCTGCCAGGTCCACGCGGCACCGCCGAGACCCACGTAGAACACGCGCAGCAGCGCAGCGACCGCGGCGGTCTTCGTGGCGATGGCCATGAAGCCGGTGACCGGGGTCGGGGCACCCATGTACACGTCGGGGGTCCAGGCGTGGAACGGCACGGCGCCGATCTTGAACAGCAGGCCGACCGAGGTCAGCACCATGCCGGCCAGCAGCAGGCCGTGGGCTCCCTTGTCTGCCGTGATGGCCGCGTCGAGCTGGGCGAGGCCAAGGCTGCCGGCATAGCCGTAGAGCAGCGCGATGCCGTAGAGCATGATGGCCGACGCCAACGAGCCGAGCAGGAAGTACTTCAGCGCGGCCTCCTGGCTGAGCAGGCGGCGACGGCGGGCCATCGCGGTCAGCAGGTACAGCGGCAGCGAGAGGATCTCGACGGCCACGAAAAGCACGAGCAGGTTGTTGGCCGCGGAGAACAGCATCATGCCGAAGATCGCGAACACCAGCAGCGGGAAGACCTCGGTGTGCTCGCGGCGCAGGCGCTCCGCCTCGCGCTCCAGGGGCGAGCCGGGCACCGTCGACGCCGACGCGGCGAAGGCGGAGTGGCCGCCGCCGAGCTGGCGCTCCGCGAAGAGCGCCATGCCGCCGAGGCCCACGACCAGGAGGAGGCTCCAGAACACGTAGGTCGGACCGTCGAGCGCGAGGAGGCCCTCAGCTGTCAGCCGCTTCTCGCCCTTCACCCAGTCGAGGATGGTCAAGCCGAGAGCGACGATGAGGCCGACGGCGGTGAGCGCCGTCTGCGCAAGGTACCGCCACCCACGCGGGACGACGCCCTCGAGCACGATGCCGACACAGCCGACGCCCAACAGGACGATGAGCGGCGACAGCAGCGCCCACTCGATGGTCGCCGTGGGAAGTTCCAACAAGGTGCTCATCACTTGCCTTCCTGAACCTGCGGAGCGGGATCGACCGCGCCAACGATCGCCATCACCTGGGTCGCCGCGTCGTCAGCGACGGCCAGTACCGGCTTCGGGAAGAAGCCGAACACGATCAGGAGGATGAGGAGCGGGGCGATGACGGCCTTCTCGCGAGACGTCAGGTCTGTGGTGACGTGGGTGGAGACCTGCTCTGTGACCGGTCCGGTCATGGTGCGCAGGTACATGCGCATCACGTAGACGGCCGCAAGCACGGTGCCGATCGTGATGATCGCGGTGTGGACCGGGTAGCGGCCCCACGCGCCGGCCATGACCAGGAACTCCGAGACGAAGCTGCCCATGCCGGGCAGCGCCAGCGCGGTGAGGCCGGAGGTCAGCAGCACGCCGGCCAGGACCGGGGCCACCTTCTGCACGCCGCCGAAGGCGTCGATGTCGGCGGAGCCGCGGCGCCGGATCATGAACCCGACGACGAGGAACATGGCCGCCGTCGAGAGTCCGTGGTTCAGCATGTAGAAGATGGAGCCGCTGAGCGACTGCGTGGTCAGCGCGAAGATGCCGAACACCATGAAGCCGAAGTGGCTGATGGACGTGTAGGAAACCAGCCGCAGGAGATCGCGGGCGTTGATCGCCATCAGCGCGCCGTAGAGCACCGAGACGATGGCCCAGACCAGGATCACGGGGGTGGCCCAGGCGCTGGCCTCCGGGAACACCAGCAGGCAGATCTTGATCATGCCGAAGGTGCCGATCTTGTCCAGGATGCCGACGAGCAGCGTGGACGTTCCCGCCGTCGACTGCTCGGCCGCGTCGGGCAGCCATGTGTGCAGGCCCGCCATCGGCGCCTTCACCGCGAACGCGAAGAAGAAGCCGACGAACAGCCAGCGGCCGATTCCCTGCGACATCTCGACGCCCTGCAGATCGCTCAGCAGGAAGCTCGGCGTCCCCTGCGCGGACGTGACCGCGTAGAGGCCCGCGACCGCGACCAGCATGACGAGGCCGCCGGCCAGCGAGTAGATCAGGAACTTGAGCGCCGCGGCGCGGCGCTTCGGGCCGCCGTAGCCGGCGATCAGGAAGTATGTCGGGATCAGCGTCGCCTCGAAAGCGATGTAGAACAGCAGCACGTCCGAGGCCATGAACACGAACAGCGCGAAGCCCTGGAGCAGCAGCGCGAGCGCGAAGAACACCGAGGATCCCCAGCGCGCCGTCTCGGCGTCGCCCACGTGCCACTCCGCGAGCAGCACGACAGGAACGAGGACCACGGTCATCAGGACGAGGATGGCGCCCATGCCGTCGAGGTCGAGCGCGTAGTGCGCGCCGACGGCGGGGATCCAGGGCACGTTCTGCGCGAGGACTGCGCCCTGCGTGTGCAGGACGAAGGCCAGGACGCCGAGCACCGCGGTGGTGAGCGCCACGCCGTAGCCGACGAGCTTGGCGACGTGTCCCTTCAGGAAGAACACCACCACCGCGCCGGCGATCGGCACGAGGGCCAGGATGGTCAGAAGCATTGACATTGTTGTTTCCTACTCCTTAGCCCAGCTGCCCGAGCAACGCGACGAGGGCGAGCACGATCACACCAGCGCCGAGGATGAGGCCGTAGGTGCGCACGTTGCCGTTCTGGGCCTTGCGCAGCCACTCCCCCAACCCGGATGCCGCGGTGGCCGATCCCATCGCGACGCCGTCGACGGCGGCGCGATCGAACGCGGCGACACCGGCGGCCAGGCCGACCGTTGGGCGGATGACGACGTGCTCGTTGAACGCGTCGCCGTAGAGGTCGTTGCGGCCCGCGAGCAGCAGGAGGTTGCCGGTGGCCGGCTCGTCCCGCGGAATGCGGCCCTTGTGCAGCCACCATCCGAGCAGCACGCCGACGGCGACGACGCCGAGCGTCAGCAGGCCGACCGGGGTGAAGTTCAGCAGAGGGGTCTCATGCGCGTCCTGACCCGTGGACGACTCCAGCCACCCCTGGATCCAGCCGTTCATCAGCAGGCCCGCGATAACCGAGAGCACGGCAAGCACGATGAGCGGGACCGTCATCACCCGCGGGGACTCGTGCGGGTGCACGCCGTCCTCCCAGCGCTTCTCGCCGAAGAACGTCATCATCATGAGGCGCGTCATGTAGTAGCCGGTCACGCCGGCGCCGATGAGCGCGAGCACGCCGATCACCGTGTTGTGGTGGAAGGCGGCCTCGATGATGTGGTCCTTCGAGTAGAAGCCCGCGGTGAACGGGAACCCGATGATGGCCAGGTAGCCCATCGCGAAGGTCAGGAACGTGATCCGCATCGGCTTGGCAAGGGCACCGTAGTGACGCATGTTCACGTCGTCGCCCATGCCGTGCATCACGGAGCCGGCGCCGAGGAACATGTTGGCCTTGAAGAAGCCGTGCGTGATCAGGTGGAAGATCGCGAACGAGGCGCCGATCGGGCCGAGGCCCGCCGCCAGCATCATGTAGCCGATCTGCGACATCGTCGAGCCGGCGAGGACCTTCTTGATGTCGTCCTTCGCCGAGCCGATGATCGCGCCGGCCAGCAGCGTGACGGTTCCGACGATCGCGACGGCCGTCAGCGCCAACTCCGACTGCGCGTAGATCACGTTGGAGCGGACGACGAGGTAGACGCCCGCGGTGACCATCGTGGCTGCGTGGATGAGCGCCGACACGGGGGTCGGGCCCTCCATCGCGTCCAGCAGCCAGGAGTGCAGCGGGACCTGCGCGGACTTGCCGCACGCGCCGACGAGCAGGAAGACGCCGATCATCGTCGCCCAGAACGGGGTGAGGCCCTCCGCGCCCGCGTTGACGTCGGCGTAGCTGACCGAGCCGAACATCGCGAACATCGTGAAGATGGCCATCATCAGGCCGAGGTCGCCGACGCGGTTGACGATGAACGCCTTGTTGCCCGCGCGGGCGGCCGACGGCTTGTGCGCCCAGAAGCTGATCAGGAGGTACGAGGCGAGGCCCACGCCCTCCCATCCGAGGAACAGCACGAGGTAGTTGTCGGCAAGCACCAGCGTCAGCATCGCGGCGACGAACAGGTTCAGGTAGGCGAAGAACCGGCGCCGGCGGTCGTCGTGGGACATGTAGCCGATCGAGTAGACGTGGATCAGCGAACCCACGCCGGTGATCAGCAGCACGAAAAGGATCGACAGCGGGTCGACGAGCAGGCCGAAGCTCACCGACCAGGCGCCGGTGGCCATCCACTCGTAGACCGCGACGCCCATCGAGCGGGCCTCGGGGGCCGAGCCCAGCAGGATCACGAACAGCACGAGCCCGAGCACGAAGGAGACGATGGGCGCGAGAGTGCCCAGCAGGTGGCCCCAGCCGTCGCTCGCCTTCCCTGCCAGCAGCAGGAGGGCGGCAGAGGCCAACGGCACCGCGATGAGCAGCCAGATCATCATCCCCTGGCCGGAGAGGGCGGAATAAGTCTCGAGGAGTTGCACGCTTCTCGTCCCCTTAGAACTTCATCAGGTTGGCGTCGTCGACCGAGGCGGAGCGGCGGGCGCGGTACACGGCGACGATGATCGCCAGACCCACCACCACTTCTGCGGCCGCCACGACCATCACGAAGAAGGCCGCGATGAGCCCGTCGAGATTGCCGTGGAAACGGGCGAAGGAGACGAACGCCAGGTTGGTGGCGTTCAGCATCAGCTCGATGCTCATGAAGGCGATGATCGCGTTGCGACGGAGCAGAAACCCCGCGATGCCGATCGCGAACAGGATCGCCGAAAGGACCAGGAAACCCTCGGGGTTCATTCGTCGTCTCCTTCGATCTCCTCGTCGCGGGCGTCGAGCGCCGCGTAGGCCGAGGTGGTGGGGGCGCGGAGCTCGTCGACGTCCACGATCACGCCACGCATCGCGAGCGTCTGAGACACCGACTTCTCGGCGACCGAGCCGTCGGGCAGCAGCGCCGGCGTCGAGATCGCGTTGTGCCGCGCGAACACGCCCGAGTTCGGCAGCGGTCCGGGATGCTCGCCGAGCTCGGCGTAGTCGCGGGTCCGCTGGAGCATCTGCTCGGGCTGCGTGACCTTCTTCTTCAGCTCCTCGCCGTGCGCGAGCACCACGGCGCCGACGGCGGCGGTGATCAGGAGCGCGGCGGTCGCCTCGAACAGGAAAACGTACTTGCTGAACAGCATCGCGGCGATCGACTCGATGTTGCCGCCATGCTCCGCGTTGGCGTCAGCGAGGCCCGCGGGCATGCCGCCCTGCGTGAACTGGCCGACGGCGGAGATCAGCAGGATGCCGACGCCCAGCGCCACGAGCGAGGCCGCGATGCGGTGACCCTTGAGCGTCTCGACGACGGAGTCCTGCGCGTCGACGCCGATCAGCATGACCACGAACAGGAACAGCATCAGGATGGCGCCGGTGTAGACGACGATTTGCACCACGAACAGGAACGGGGCGTCCTGCGCCGCGTACAGCACGGCGATGGCGATCATCACCCCGGCCATCGCGATGGCCGAATGGACCGGCTTACGCGAGAAAAGGAGCCCGAGGGCGCAGAACACCGCGAACGGAGCGCACACCCAGAAGGCCACCTCACTGGCGGTCACCAGCGGGATCAGGGGGATCATTTGGCCGCTCCTGAGGTCGAGGCGGTTCGGGTATCGGGCTGCCCGGTGGCGGGCAGCCCGAGGAAGTAGTCCTTCTCGTCGTCGCCGAGGCGACGCGCGTGCGGGGGCTGCTCCATGCCCGGCAGCAGCGGGGCGAGCAGTTCCTGCTTCTCGTAGATGAGGCTGGCGCGGGTCTCGTCGGCGAGCTTGAACTCGTTGGTCATGGTCAGCGCGCGCGTCGGGCAGGCCTCGATGCAGAGGCCGCAGAAGATGCAGCGCAGGTAGTTGATCTGGTAGACGCGGCCGTAGCGCTCACCGGGCGAGAAGCGGTCCTCCTCGGTATTGTCCGCGCCCTCGACGTAGATCGCGTCCGCGGGGCACGCCCACGCGCACAGCTCGCAGCCGACGCACTTCTCCAGGCCGTCGGGCCAGCGGTTCAGCTGGTGCCGGCCGTGGAAGCGCGGCATCGTGACCTTCTCCTTGCCCTTCTCCGGGTAGCCCTGGGTGAAGGTCTTGCGGAAGATCGTGTTGAACGTGACGCCGAACCCGGCCCACTGCTTGAGGAATCCCATCAGGCGTCCTTCCCTTGCGCTTCTTCGGCGTCGGACTCGTCGTCCTGATCCGCCTGCGGCGTACCCGCGACGACGCCCACCAACTCGGGCAGGACCTGCCCCGGCATGGGGGGAACGGGGTAGCCGCCGGCGAACGGATCGAAGTCCGCCGAGACCTTGACCTCAGGCTTTGTCGCCGCTGCCTTCGTGTTGCCGAAGATCAGGATGAACACGGCGACGAGGACGACGGCGAGCGGCAGCGTGTACTGCGGCGCGAGCGCCACCATGATGATCCAGAGCAGGGAGACCTCGATCAGGATCTTCCAGCCGAAGCCCATGAACTGGTCGTAGCGGAGGCGCGGCAGCGTGCCGCGCAGCCAGACGAACACCGAGATCAGCAGCTGCACCTTGAGCATGAACCAGATCGGGCCGAACCAGGGGTTCTGGAAGAGCGGGATCAGGTTCAGCGGCCACGGCGCCAGGTAGCCGCCGAGGAACAGCGTCGTGCACACGGCCGAAACGGTGGCCATGTTGATGTACTCGGCGAGGAAGAACATTGCGTAGCGGAAGCCGGAGTACTCGGTCAGGTAGCCGGAGACCAACTCGGACTCACACTCAGGCAGGTCGAACGGGGCGCGGTTCGTCTCACCGACCATCGCGATGGCGTAGATGATGAAGGACGGGAAAAGCAGCAGGAAGTACCAGCCCTGAATGCCGACCTCGATGGAGGACGCGCGGTCCCAGGGGAACGCGAACATGATCGGCTTGCGCTGCGCCTCGACGATCTGCGACGTCGACATCGAGCCCGCCATCAGGAACACCGCCACCATGGAGAGGCCCATCGCGATCTCATAGGAGATCATCTGCGCCGTCGACCGGATGGAGCCGAGGAACGAGTAGGTGGAGTTGCCCGCCCAGCCGGCGAGCACGATGCCGTAGATGCCGATCGAGGCCGAGGCCAGGATGAAGATGGCCGACACGGGCAGGTCCGAGACCTGCAGCCGGGTGGTCACGCCGAACAGCTCGAGCTCGCCGCTGAACGGGATGACCGTCCAGCAGGTGAACGCGGCGACGCCGGTCAGGAGAGGCGCCAGGTTGAAGACCCACTTGTCGGCGTTCTTCGGCCGGAAGTCCTCCTTGGCGATCAGCTTCGCGCCGTCCGCGAGGGCCTGCCCGAGGCCGAACGGGCCGTTCATGATGGGGCCGAGGCGGTGCTGCATCTTGGCGACGAGGCGGCGCTCGTACCAGACGTTGAAGATGGTCCACAGCAGCAGCACCACGAAGAGCGCCACCACCTTGATCAGGACCAGCCACCACGGGTCGTTCAGAAAGATGCCCATTGGAGTCACTCCCCTTCGTCCACGGAGACAGGCGAGACGGCCACGGGGGTGCCCGGGACCGTGTAGAGCCGCTGTTCGGGGCCTGGATTGAGCGGCACCCAGATCACGTCGTCGACCATCCCGTCGACGACGTCGAGGGGCAGCAGCGCGGACCGCTCGCCCACCCCGACGGCGACGACCTCACCGAGGCCGAGGCGCTCGGCGGTGGCGGTCGACACCCGCGCGACCACAGGGCGGGCCGTGGCGCGCAGCGCGATCTCGTAGTCGTTGCCCTGCGAGGCATCGAGCAGCTCGCGCCAGCCGGCGAGCAGCAGGCCGTCGGCCGGGCCGTCGGACGTGACCGCGGGGGCCGCGGGGCGGTCGCCGTCCCAGGCACCGAGCTCGGTGAAGTCGTTCCAGGCCTGCGTCGCGTTGCGGAAGCCGAGGTCGGAGCCAAGGGCGTCGGCGAGGGCGGCGAGGATCCGGAGGTCTGTCATCGGCGAAGGGGTCGCCTTGTTGATGATGCGGACCCTGCCGTCGCGGTGCTCCCAGTTGAGGAAGTGCCCGCCCTGCTCCTCGAGGAGCGCGGCGGGGAACACGACGTCGGCGCGCTCGGTCACTGCGCTCTGGCGCTGCTCGATGCTGACGACGAAGTCCGCGGCCTCAAGGCCCGCGAGGGCTGCGGCCGGGTTGGCGAGGTCCGACGGATCGACGCCTGCGACGACGAGCGCCGCGAGCGAACCGTCGGTCAGTGCCGCAAACTGCTCGTCGGCGGTGAGGCCAGGAGCCGTCGGTAGCGAGTCGACGCCCCAGTGGGACGCGACGTCGACGCGGGCGGCCGCATCGGTGGCGGGGCGACCGCCGGGCAGCAGCCCGGGGAGGCAGCCGGCCTCGATGGCGCCCATGTCACCGGCACGGCGCGGGATCCATGCGAGGCGGGCGCCCGTGGCGTCGGCCTTCGCGGCGGCGGCGCTGAGGAGGCCCGGCAGCACCGCGGCCCGCTCCCCCACCAGGATGATCGTGCCGGCGTCCAGGTCGGGGAGCGACCCGAGGGCCGCGGCCTCGCCGCCGGGGGCGGTGGGCACGACGGTCGCCGAGAGCTTCGCGGAGCCACGGGACGCGAACGGAGCGATGGTGGTCACCTGCAGGCGGTTCTTGCGGACGGCCTTGCGGAGGCGAAGGAAGATGCTGGGCGCCTCGTCCTCGGGCTCGAAGGCGACGAGCACAACGCGGGAGGCGGCCTCGAGGTCGGCGAAGGTCACCGACTCGATCAGGCCCCTGCCCGCGACGCGCGCGGCCAGGAATCCCGCCTCCTCACCGGAGCCGGGACGCGAGCGGAAGTCGACGCTGTTGGTGCCGAGCACCGCGCGGGCGAACTTGGCGTATCCGTAGGCGTTCTCGACGGTCAGTCGGCCGCCGGTCTGCACACCGACAGATGCGCCCGCGGCGCGGAGGCCGTGGACGGCGGCGTCGATGGCCTCGGGCCAGGACGCCGGCTCGAGGACGCCGTTCCTGCGGACGAGCGGCCGGGTGACCCGGTCGTCGCCGCGGCCGTACATGAAGCCGAAGCGGCCCTTGTCGCAGTTCCACTCGTCGTTGGTCTCGGGCTTGTTGCCCGCGAGGCGACGCTTGACCTGGTGGTGCCGGTGATCGGTGCGCAGCTCGCAGCCGGACGCGCAGTGCTCGCAGGTCGTCGTCGTCGACACGAGGTCGAACGGGCGCGACTGGAAGCGATACGCGGCCGACGTCAGCGCGCCGACCGGGCAGATCTGGACGACGTTGCCGGAGAAGTACGAGTCGTAGGGATCCTGCTCGTAGATGCCGACCTGCTGCAGCGCGCCGCGCTCGACGAGCGCGATGAACGGATCGCCGGAGATCTGCTCAGAGAACCGGGTGCAGCGCGCGCAGAGCACGCAGCGCTCCCGATCGAGCAGGATCTGCGCCGAGACGCTGACCGGCTTCGGGAACGTGCGCTTGAGGTCCGTGAACCGGCTCTCGCCGCGGCCGTTGCTGAGCGCCTGGTTCTGCAGGGGGCACTCGCCGCCCTTGTCACAGATGGGGCAGTCGAGCGGGTGGTTGATCAGCAGCAGTTCCAGCATGCCCTCCTGCGCCTTCTTGGCGACGGCGGAGCTGAGCTGGGTGTTGACCTTCATGCCCTCGGCGACCGGCATGGTGCAGGAGGCCTGCGGCTTCGGGAAGCCGCGGCCGTTGCCGGCATCGGGGATCTCGACCATGCACTGGCGGCACGCGCCGACGGGGTCGAGCAGCGGGTGGTCGCAGAATCGCGGGATGGCGGTGCCGATCATCTCGGCGGCGCGGATGATCAGCGTGCCCTTCGGGACGCTGACCTGAGTGCCGTCGATGGTCAGGGTGACGAGGTCCGGCTTCGGCGTCACCTCCGCCGAGGTCGTCTTCGCGTCGACGCTCATCACAGGTCTCCTTCCACGTTGAACAGGGCGCTCTTCTCGTAGGGGAACAGCTCCCAGGCGGGCGTGTGGTAGCCCTGCTCGAACTCCGCGCGGAAGTGACGGACCGCGGAGGTCACGCACGCCACCGCACCGTCGGCCAGCGCGCAGAACGACTTGCCGCCGATGTTGTCGCACACGTCGAGCATCTTGTCGACGTCGCCCTCCTCGGCGGTTCCCGCCTCGAACCTCATCAACATCTGCGCGAGCCACCACGAACCCTCGCGGCAGGGCGTGCACTTGCCGCAGGACTCGTGCTTGTAGAACTCGACGAACCGCAGCGTCGTGCGCACGATCGAGGTGGTGTCGTCGAACACCTGCAGGGCCTTCGTGCCCAGCATGGTGCCCGCGCCTGCCATGCCCTCGTAGTCGAGGGGGATGTCGAGGCCCTCGGCCGTCAGGATCGGGGTCGACGAGCCGCCCGGCGTGAAGAACTTCAGCTCGTGGCCCTCGCGCATGCCGCCGCCCAGCTCGATCAGCTGACGCAGCGTGATGCCCATGGGCGCCTCGAACTGGCCGGGGCTCTTGACGTGCCCGGACAGCGAGTAGATCGTGAAGCCCTTCGACCGCTCGGTGCCCATCGACGAGAACCAGGCCGCGCCGTTGGCGACGATCGCAGGCACGGACGCGATGGACTCGACGTTGTTGATCACCGTCGGCGACGCGTAGAGGCCCGCGACGGCGGGGAACGGCGGCCGCAGCCGCGGCTGGCCACGACGGCCCTCTAGCGAGTCGAGCAGCGCCGTCTCCTCGCCGCAGATGTAGGCGCCCGCACCGGCGTGGACGATGATGTCCAGGTCGTAGCCGGTGCCGAGGATGTTGCGGCCGAGGTAGCCGGCGGCGTAGGCCTCGCGCACCGCCTGCTGCAGGCGGCGGATCACGTGGAGGACCTCGCCGCGACAGTAGATGAAGGCGTGCTTCGCGCGGATGGCGTACGACGCGATGATGATTCCCTCGACCAGCGTGTGCGGCGTGGCCATCATCAGCGGGATGTCCTTGCAGGTGCCCGGCTCCGACTCGTCGGCGTTGACGACGAGGTACTTCGGGTTCGGGTTGTCCTGCGGGACGAAGGACCACTTCATGCCGGTCGGGAAGCCCGCGCCGCCACGGCCGCGAAGGTTGGCATCCTTGACCAGCGTGATCAGCTCGTCGGGGTGCATGTCGAGCGCCTTGCGCAGGGCCCGGTAGCCGCCGGTTGCCTCGTAGCGGCTGAGCTTCCAGGACTTGTCCTCGCCCCACTGGGCGCTGAGGACCGGGGTAAGCAGGTCGGTCACTTCTCCTCCTCAGCGTCCGGGGCTGTCCAGTTGTTCTCCGCCGCGATGCGCCGGCCGAGCAGCGAGGCGTCGCCCGCGGACGGGCCCTCGTCGGCGCGGCCGTCCGGGAAGCCGGCGAGCACGCGCTCGGCGCCCTTCCACGACGTGAGGACGGCGCCGCGTGTGGAGACGACCTCCTCGTCGTTCAGCAGCCGCTCGATCAGCTCGTCGGTCTTCCTGGGGTCCATGTTGTCGAAGAACTCCCAGTTGACCATCATGACCGGAGCGAAGTCGCAGGCCGCGTTGCATTCGAGGCGCTCCAGGGAGACCTGGCCGTCCGGCGTCGTCTGGCCCTCGTCTATGCCGAGGCGGTCCTTGGCGCGCTGCAGCAGGATGTCGCCGCCCATGACAGCGCACAGCGCGGTGGTGCAGACGCCCAGGTGGTGCTTGCCCGCCGGGCGGCGCTTATACATGGTGTAGAACGTCGCGACGCCGGACACCTGCGCGGTGCTGATGCCGAGGATCTCGGCGCACACCTCGATGCCCCGCGGGCTGACCCGGCCGTCGACCGACTGCACCAGGTGCAGCATCGGCAGCAGCGCCGAGCGCGCCTGCGGGTAGCGGTCCGCGAGCTCCCGCAGATCGGCGATCGCGGCGTCGTCGATGTTGGTCGACTGATCCGAGTAGTCGACCGAGCCGGACTCGGGGAAGTGACTTTCGAAGTGGCCGCTCATCGGTCCACACCTCCAAGAACGGGGTCGAGGCTCGCGACCGCGACGACGACGTCGGACATCATGCCGCCCTCGCACATGGCGGGGATGGACTGCAGGTGGTTGAAGCCCGGGTCCCGGAAGTGGACCCGGAACGGGCGGGTGCCGCCGTCGGAGACCAGGTGCACGCCCAGCTCGCCCTTGGGCGACTCGATCGCCTGGTAGACCTGGCCGGCCGGCACCTTGAAGCCCTCGGTGACGATCTTGAAGTGGTGGATCAGCGCCTCCATGGACTCGCCCATGATGTGCTTGATGTGCTCGTTGGAGTTGCCCTGGCCGTCCGAGCCGACCGACAGCTGCGCGGGCCACGCGATCTTCTTGTCCGCCACCATGACCGGCTGGCCCTGGGTGCGCTCGAGGCGCTCGTAGCACTGCTCGACGATCTTCAGCGACTCCCAGCACTCCTGCAGGCGGATCCGGAACCGGCCGTAGGCGTCGTTCGACGCCCAGGTGACCGTGTCGAAGTCGTAGGTCTCGTAGCCGCAGTACGGCTGCATCTTGCGGAGGTCCCAGTCGTAGCCGGTGGCGCGCAGCGGCGGTCCGGACGTGCCGAGCATCATGCTGGCAGTCAGGTCGAGGACGCCGACGTCGGAGAGACGGCCGATGAAGATCGGGTTCTCGTTGCAGAACAGCGCGTACTCGGGCAGGTGCTTCTTCAGCCAGTCGATGACGATGCGCAGGTGGCTGAGGCCATCCTCAGGGAGGTCGTTCGCCACGCCACCAGGCCGTACGTACGCGTGGTTCATGCGCAGGCCGGTCAGGCCCTCAAGGTAGTCGAGGATCATCTCGCGCTCGCGGAAGCCGATCGTCATGACGGTCAGCGCGCCGATCTCCATGCCGCCGGTGCCCATGGCCACCAGGTGCGACGCGATGCGGTTCAGCTCCATCACGAGCACGCGGATGATGCTGGCGCGCTCGGGGACATCGTCGGTGATGCCGAGCAGCTTTTCGACGGCCAGGCAGTAGGCGACCTCATTGAACAGGGGGGCGACGTAGTCCATGCGCGTGCAATACGTCACGCCCTGGGTCCACGTCTTGTACTCCATGTTCTTCTCGATGCCGGTGTGGAGGAACCCGATGCCGGGGCGGATGGAGACGACGGTCTCGCCGTCCATCTCGAGGATGAGGCGGAGCACGCCGTGGGTCGACGGGTGCTGCGGGCCCATGTTGACGACGACGGTCTCGTCGCCGCGCTCGGCCTGCTCGCTCGCGATGTCGGCCCAGTCGCCGCCCTGCGCCAGGTAGACGCGGTCGACCTTCTCGTCGCCGGTCCCCGCGAAGATGTCCTCGGTAGCTGCGTGCGTGCTCATTAGGAGTAGTTCCTCCTCTGATCGGGAGCGGGCACCTTCGCGCCCTTGTACTCGACGTCGACGCCGCCGAGCGGGTAGTCCTTGCGCTGTGGGTGTCCGCGCCAGTCGTCCGGCATCAGGATGCGGGTCAGCGACGGGTGGCCGTCGAAGAGGATCCCGAACATGTCCCAGGTCTCGCGCTCGTGCCAGTCCGCCATCGGGTACACGGCAACGATTGAGGGGATGTGCGGGTCATCGTCGGGGCAGCTCACCTCGAGGCGCACCCTTCGGTTGTGGGTGTAGCTCAGCAGGTGGTAGACCGAATGCAGCTCGTGGCCGGTGTCTCCCGGGTAGTTCACGCCGGAGACCGACACGCAGATCTCGAAGCGAAGGAACGGGTCGTCGCGGAACGCCTGCACCGTCTTCAAGAGGTGCTCGCGCGGCACGTAGATGGTCAGCTCTCCGCGGTCGAAGAGGACCAGCTGGCCCTCAAGCTCCGGGACGACCTGCAGCGCGCGGCTGTGAATGGCGTCGAACGGATCGCCGAACGGCCCGACGGTCTGGCCGGGCATCGCGTACTCGCGGACGAGGCCGCCGTAACCGGAGGTGTCGCCGGGGCCGCCGGCCGCCCACATGCCCTGCTTGGTGCGGATCACCGGGCGCTCGACGGAGGCGCCGTCGGCGACCGGGAGGTTGTCGGGGGTCTGCTCGCTCATCGCATGAGGCCCTTCATCTCGATCTTGGCAGGCGCGGCCAGTGCCAGCTGCTCTGCCTCTTCGATCGCCGCGGCCTCGTTCGGGCCGATCGGGCGGTGCTGAACACGCTCGCGGAGCTTGAACATGGCGTCGATCAGCATGTCGGGGCGCGGCGGGCAGCCCGGCAGGTACATGTCGACGGGAAGGAAGTGGTCGCAGCCCTGGACGACGGCGTAGTTGTTGAACATGCCGCCCGAGGAGGCGCAGGCACCCATCGCGATGACCCACTTCGGGTTCGGCATCTGGTCGTAGACCTGGCGAACGACCGGCGCCATCTTCTGCGAGACGCGGCCGGAGACGATCATGAGGTCGGCCTGGCGCGGCGAGGCGCGGAACACCTCCTGGCCCCAGCGGCCGGCGTCGAACCGCGGCGTGCCGTAGGCCATCATCTCGATCGCGCAGCAGGCGAGACCCATGGTGGCGGGCCAGAACGACGCCTTGCGCACCCAACCGAAGATCCCCTCGACGGTGGTCAAGAGGATGCCGCTGGGGAGCTTGTCTTCGATACCCATATCAGTGACTTCCAATCATTCCCAGTCGAGGCCCTTGCGGCGCAGGACGTAGAAGTAGGGGACAAAGAAGAGGACGATGAAGATGACCATCGCGATCTTCGTGAACCATTCGAGCTGGTTGAAGGCGACCGCCCAGGGCAGGAGGAAAACGACCTCGATGTCGAAGACGATGAACATCATTGCGGTGATGTAGTACTTGACCGGGAACCGACCGCCGCCGACGGGCTGCGGGGTGGGCTGGATGCCGCACTCGTAGCTGTCGTACTTCGCGCGGTTGTAGCGGCCGGGACCGACGACCGCGCTGAGCCCCATGGAGACCAGGACGAACAGCGAGGCAAGAAGCACCATGCCCAGGATCGGGATGTAAGGATTCATCGTTTACTCATTCCTTCCGGTCAGGCCGACGGGGCGACCTTGCAGAGCGCGTTGATGATGCGGTCCATGGCGTCACCGTCGTGCTTGTCGGTGAGGTTGGCTAGCAACTTAAGCACGAATCGCATGAGCGTCTTGCGCGGCAGGCCATATTGGGTACAAAGATGCATGATCCGCGGGTCGCCGATCAGCTTCACGAAGATCGTGCCGAGGCGGTAGTAGCCGCCCAGTTCCGCCTTCAGCCGCTCGGGGTAGGCGCGCATCGCCTTCTCCGCCGAAGTGGTGCCGAAGCCGCGCGACCGCGCCTCCGCGATGGCCTCCGCGGCCATCTCCGCTGACTCTATCGCGTAAGGGATGCCCTCGCCGTTGAACGGGTTGACCATGCCGCCGGCGTCGCCGACCAGCACCAGCCCGCGGCCGTAGTGCGGCTGCCGGTTGAAGGCCATGGGAAGCGCGGCGCCCTGCACCTTGCCCACCATGTTCTGATCGCGGAAGCCCCACTCCTCCGGCGTGTTGTCGACCCAGCGCTTCAGGAGCGCGCGGTAGTCCGTCTGGCCGAAGCTCTTGGAGGTGTTGAGGACGCCGAGGCCGACGTTGCTCGTGCCGTCGCCCATGCCGAAGACCCAGCCGTAGCCGGGCATCAGCGTCGACTCGTGTGGCTTGCCGTCCCAGAGTTCCAGCCAGCTCTCGAGGTAGTCGTCGTTCGTGCGCGGGCTCGTGTAGTAGGTGCGCACCGCCACGCCCATGGGCCGGTCGTCGCGCTTGTTCAGACCCAGGGAGATCGAGAGGCGCGAGGAGTTGCCGTCGGCGGCGACGACGATCGGCGCGGTGAAGCTGCGGCCGTCTTTCGTGGTGACGCCGGTGATGCGGCCCGTGCGGTCGTCGAGGATGCCGCCATCGACGTTCGCCCCCTCGACGAGGTTCGCGCCGCTGCGGACGGCCTCCTGGGCGAGGATGTTGTCGAAATCGGCGCGCGGGCGCTGCAGGCCGTGCGGCGGGAAGTCGGTCAGGTCCGGCCAGGGCAGCTCGAATGGCTCGGTGCGGCCGCCATAGACGCGCAGGCCGTAGTTGTGGATCCAGCCCGCTTCCTTCGACGTATCGATGCCGAGGCGGGTGAGGGCGCGCGTCGCGCGCGGGGTGAGGCCGTCGCCGCACACCTTCTCCCGCGGGAAGTGAGACTTCTCCAGCAGCGTGACGTTCAAACCGTGCCTGGCGAGGTACGCAGCGGCGGTCGATCCGCCGGGACCGGCCCCGACGACGACGACGTCGGACTCGGCAGCACCCTCGCCCTTGGGCTTGGCGAACGACATTCGGTCTCCTGTTATTCCATATGCGCGGGGCAATTCTCCGGGTCAGTCTAGGGGTGCGCCGACAGTTCGGCCAACCCAACCCACGCTTCCGCTACTGGCAAGCGACAAGGGCTTTTGGCCTTAATTTCGTCACTACTACATTGCGTAAAAATCGGGGTCGGGGTCAGTTCGCGGGAGCCCGAAACGGAGACTGGCGGCTGAGTGGCCGCGAGTAGCCCATCCCGCGCGCCATGGCTATGCTCGCGAGAGTGATCCTCGACTTCGGCTCCGCGCGTCTGCGTGCCACCACCGTCGCGATCGACGACCCGGGGCCGTTGGAGCGCTTCCTTCCGGAGAGCGGACCTGGCGGGGCCTTCATCCGCCGCGGCGAGGGATTCGTGACGATCGGCGAGGTTGCCCGCTTCGACACCGACCGCCTGGCCGCCGCCGACGTCTGGTGGGACCAGATCTCCAGCCAGATCGACCACGACTCCGAGATGCCGGGCGAGTTCGGCACCGGCCCACTCGCCGTCGGCTCCTTCACGTTCGACCCCGATCGCTCCGAGGAACGCTCCGTCCTGACGGTGCCCGAGGTCATCCTCGGACGCAGGGGCGACATCTCCTGGATGACGAAGCTGGGCAACGGCCCGTTCGCGGCCACCGTTCCACCCGTCGGCGAACCGACGCGCGCGCCGTCGGGTGTCGCCTCCCTGGGCGGCGCCATGGGCGAGGGCGTGTGGCAGCGCATCGTCGGCGAGGTCGTGTCCCTCATCAGGCGGGGCGAGGTGAGCAAGGTCGTGATGGCGCGCGACCTCAGGGTCCGAGCCGACGCACCGCTGGACCTGCGCTATCTGCTGTCGCGGCTGATCGATCGCTACCCCATGACATGGACATACCTGGTCGACGGGATGGTCGGCGCGACGCCCGAGCTGCTGCTACGCCGTCAGGGCGGCCTGGTCACCTCACGCGTGTTGGCAGGCACCATCTGGCACGACCCCGAGGGCAGCGACCCCCTGCTGCTCGCGGCCGAACTGGCGCAGTCGCACAAGGACAGCGCGGAGCACGAGTTCGCCGTCGAGTCCGTGGCCCACGCGCTGGCACCGTACTGCGCCGCGATGAACGTGCCCGAGGCGCCGTCGGTGCTGAAGCTGCCCAACGTCATGCATCTGGCCACCGACATCACGGGCGTGGCGCTGCCGGGGGCGAGCTCAGTCGCGCTGGCCGCGGCCCTTCACCCGAGCGCCGCCGTGTGCGGGACGCCGACACACCTGGCGATGGACATCATCAGCGAGCTGGAGTCGATGGACCGCGGCCGCTACGCCGGCCCTGTCGGCTGGGTCGACATGGGCGGCGACGGCGAGTGGGCCATCGCGCTTCGCGGCGGCTGCGTCCGTCCCGACACGCCGAACGAGATCCAGCTGTTCGCCGGCGCCGGTGTCGTCGCCGACTCCGACCCCGCGGTCGAGCTCGAGGAGACAGCGGCGAAGTTCATTCCGATGCTCCAGGCCCTCGGCCTCGAGCCCTGACGCCTGCCCTCCCCCGTCACGCCTGCCCCACTCCGTGACACCTGCCCTCGCCACCGTGACGCCTGCTCTGTGTCATGCCGCCTGCCGTCCGCACCGTGACGCCTGCCCCCGGAGCAAGACGCCTGGGTTACACCGTGGTACCTGCCCTTGAAGGCCCGAAAGGGCAGGCGTCACGACGTAACGCTGGCGACATGGTGGGAGCGCTGGCGCCACGAGTCGGAACCCAGGCGCCACCGCTCGGGGCTGGCGCCACGAGTCGGACGGCAGGCGCCACCGCCCAAGGCTGGCGTCACCGTCGGATGGCAGGCGCCACGGTCCAACACAGGCGTCACAGGCGGATAGCCCGCCCGGCGCCGCGGCTCCGCTGACGGGTGGGGCGGAGCGATTTACCAAGGTTGTATCGGTCAGCCGGAACGGTCTCTCAGGTTCTATCCGTCACATCCAGGCGTCCCAGCCAGTCAGCCAGGTTACGGATGTCAGCATGCTGACATCCGTAACCTGCGCAATCCCGAGCAGTCGAGCAACTGAACGGAATTAACCTCGCAGACGGCCGACGACTCAGGCGACCTTCTTCGTCGCCTTCGACGTCTTCGCGACGGTGGTGTAGCCGGACTTCTTGCCGGTCACCTTGACGGTGATCTTCTTGCCCTTATCCGCCTTCTTGAGCTTGTAAGTCGACTTCGCCGCCCCCTTGACAGCCTTCCCGTTCCGCAACCACCGATACGACAGCTTCACCGTCACCGGCTTCCACACCCCGGCTTCACGATCAGCTTCTCACCCACCTTCACGGACCCGCTGATCTTCGGCTTCGGCGTCGCCGACAACGTCCCCGCCGCAACCTTCTTCGTCACAGCCGACATCTTCGTCACTGTGATGTAGCCCGACTTCTTCCCACTCACCTTCACCGAGATCGTCGCGCCCTTGTCCGCCGCCGTCAGCTTGTATGTCTGACCGGTTGCCTTCGCGATCTTCTGCCCTGACCGGTACCACTGATACAACAACACCACCCCGGAAGACTTCCACTCCCCCGCTGCGGCGGTGAGCTTCTTCCCCACCTCCACGGACCCAGTGATCACCGGAACAGGAGTCGCGGTCAGCCTCTTCACCGACGGCGTCGTAGGCTCCGGACTCGGCGACGGCGTGGTCGGCACCGGCGACGGCGTAGGTGTTGGATTCAGCGACGGTGCGGGTGGCTTCGGCGACGGCGCCGCGGCCACAGCGGCGGTCTGCGCCGACGTCTTGCTCACGGCCACGTATCCCGACTTCGAGCCCGTGACTGTAACGGAGAGCTTCTTTCCGACGTGAGCAGTCACCAACGCCAGACTTGAGGTCGTCGCTCCCTCCAGCACCTTCCCATCGGCACGCCACTGATAACTCAAGGCCGCGCCGTCCGCCCATGCGCCGGGGGCGGCGGTCAGTGTCTTACCTACGGTCATGGTCCCCGCGAGCGTCGGCGTCGCGGATTTCACCCAACCGGCGAAGCTCGCGGCGTTGGTCACCGAGGTCTCGGACTCCCAGCCCGTCCCATTGAACGTGTCACAGCGCACCTGATTCCCTGTGCCCACCGCGCCACAGTGGGAGACTGTTCCATCAGAGTTGGCAACCCAGCCACGCGTGTCGCTGTAACCCCAGTCGCCCTTGCCACTGGAGTACCGCTTCCAGCCCGACGACGTCTGGACGTTACACACCAACGCCTGGACAGCCTGATCCCCCGCACGGCCACACTGAGCCGGTCCCCACTTCGTCGGCAAAAACACCCGACCATCGTTCTGCTCGCGGTAACCCAGGTCCGTCGCGCTGGAGGTCTTCGACTCCCACCCGGTCCCATTGAAGGTGTCGCAACGCACCTGGTTCCCCGTGCCGACGGCGCCGCAGTGAGAGACCGTGCCATCAACGTTCGCTACCCAGCCGCGAGTGTGGTCGTAGCCCCAGTCAATGCGAGGACTCGAGTACCGCTTCCACCCCGAGGATGTCTGGACGTTGCACACCAACGCCTGGCTCGCCTGATCCCCAGCGCGGCCACACTGCGCCGGACCCCACTTCGTCGGCAAAAACACCCGACCATCGGCCTGGTCGCGGTAACCCAGGTCCGTCGCACTGGACGTCTTCGACTCCCAGCCAGTCCCGTTGAACGTGTCACAGCGAACCTGAATCCCCGTACCTACGGCACCGCAGTGAGAGACCGTGCCATCAACGTTCGCTACCCAGCCGCGAGTGTGGTCGTAGCCCCAGTCAATACGGGGACTCGAGTATCGCTTCCATCCCGATGAGGTCTGGATGTTGCACACCAACGCCTGGCTCGCCTGATCCCCCGCACGGCCACACTGCGCCGGACCCCACTTCGTCGGCAAAAACACCCGACCATCGGCCTGGTCGCGATAGCCGAGATCAGTCGCACTGGACGTCTTCGACTCCCAGCCAGTCCCGTTGAACGTGTCACAGCGAACCTGATTCCCCGTGCCCACCGCACCACAGTGGGACACCGTCCCATCAGCATTAGCTAGCCATCCACGGGTATGCGCGTATCCCCAGTCACCTGCTGGACTCGCGAACTTGATCCACCCTGAGGATGTCTGGATCTCACAGAGCAACTTCTGGGACGAGGTCGTACCCACTCGGCTGCAGTCCGCCGGCCCCCACTTCGACTTGAGCAACACTCGACGGTCAGGACACCCGCTGTCGCTGCCCTCACCATTCTTGAACGGGCACTGATCGACAGCGTCTGGAACGCCGTCGCCATCAGAGTCGATCACAGCAGGAGCCGCTCCCGACGGGCCAGCCGACGTGTAGGTCGTGCCGTTGCACGGCCACTTTCCGTATACGCCGGGATCGAGGACTGGATTGATCGTGACGCCCGAGAGGACCACGGGCGCAGCCTTGCCGTTGACGTTGCGGTGCACATGAAGATGCGCACCGCTCGCCCAATCTCCGGTGTCGCCAATCGTGCCGATCTGTTCGCCGCCGTTGACGGCGCCCGTCTTGCCAAACGTCGCGAGATGACCGAGATAGATACTCTCCACCCCGTCGGCACTCGTCCACCACACAAAGTTCCCGGGGCCTTTAGCCCAGCCCGATGTGACGGTGCCAGCACCGGGCGCGTACAGCGGCGCTCCGCCGTCACCGGGGAAGTTGATATCCACCAACCACGTTGCCGGCCGCCCATCGTGGCTGTGGGCGCTGTAGGTATCGGCGCAGTACTGCTGCCCCTTCGCGAGGAAGTCTCCCGAGGCAGCGACCGCGGGAACTGCGGGAGCGACGATGCTCCCCACCAGCGCGAGCGCCAGCGCCACCCACACCGCGACCCAGCGACTCACCACCCCTCGCCGCCGGCCCTCGACCGCAACGTCGTCGTCAACCTTGACCATGTCCCACCCCTTCATCAAACGACCCAACCTGCGGGTACCGCCTGACACTCTCCCAGACGCTCACCCCGACCCCGCAACAAATCGACCAGTCCATACGACTCCGTACACCCCCGACAAGGACATTCACGCGGCAACCAGCGCCTGTGTCCTCGAAAGTGACGACACGACCCCGCTCGCCCACCGGTCCCCCGGCGCGGAGCACCCACCCGTTCCTTGAGCCAGGCCCCCGCGCGCAGCGCCGGGCCCGCGTCGAAAGGCCCGAAACCGTGGGCACGAACCTGCGGAAAGCGCGGGACCTTTCGACGCGCGCTGCGTCGCTGCGCTCCTAGAGCGCGGCTCAAGGAACGACGACCGCCGCACCTTCGGCACGGCTCAAGAAACGGCTGCCACGGCCCGAGCGCCCCCCGCGGAATCGGCCAACGAGCGACGACGCACTCCTTCAGCGGAGCCCAGCGGCGAGCGCCACACCTCACCGTCGGGCAGCGCCGACGCCCACCAGCGTCAACATGGCTACAAACGTTCGATCCACACCACGGAACCGCTTAGCGTGTACGTCAGAGTCAGCACGCTGACTTTCGCCGCCACAATGACGCCGTCGCTCGGCCAGATCGAACGTTTGCAGCCACACTGATCCTGGACTGGCGTCCCGGGACCCGGCGAGCTGCAGTTGACACACCGAGCGCACGCCCACGCTCAGCGGTCCTGGACCAAGTCCTCAAACCGGGCGCGGGCCGCTTCGACACGGTCGCGGTCGACTCCGTCGACGCACCCGGCTCAACGAGCGGTGGTTGTCACCTCAGACCGATGTCGCGTGATCACCACCACCAGGTCTGGTCGTCGGCGAAGCACTCGATCAGGCCCGAGTTCTCCGGTACCTCGGCGTCGGCGAGGTCGCTGCAGTCCAGGATGTCCTGAATCATGAACAGCTCGCCCCACTCTCCACCCTGGTCGCTCCAGATGAACCAGGCACCGCCTCCGCAGCCATCGTCCCACTCGGGAGACTCCATCGTGCCGACGGCGAATCCCTCCGGATGCGTCCCGAGGATCGTGAACTGGGTCGTGCAGCCGTAGTCATCGACGCCCAACTGGGCTTCGACGAACGCGGCGAAGCCATCCGGAGCGTCAACAAGCTCGTCCAGATGCTCCGGCTCCCAGATGACCGTTTCATCCGTGACCCACCTCCCGTCGAGCTCCGGGCACGCCGCGTCTTGGGAGGTCGCCGGCTCCGGCGTCGGCGTCGGCGGATCACTCGGCAGCGGGGCAGCAGCGGGCGGAGCGGTCCACCGAGCCGCAGAGGGTGACGCGCTTGAGGTCTCGGCAACGGGCGTGGGCGCGACGGTCGTCTGCCCGGCGTTCGACGAAGGCAGCGTCAGGTAGGGGCGCATGATCAGAAACATGACCAGCGCGGTCACCAGCGCCGACCCTAGAGCCACCCAGACCCAGGCCCATCTCGCCCTCGGGCCGCGTGACGTCCCCATTTCCGGCAGGTCCTCCGGGCGCGGCGGCGCGGGGTACTCGTCTGGATCGCTCATGGAGTCACTTTCAGATCGTCAGCGCGGCACGGGCACTCTATCCAACCCACTGCGCTGCCGATCGGCGGGCGGGCGAACGCGCGCTCGCGCGTCGGCTCAACCCGCAGGACTACCGCTTCTTGCGCTGGATCTGGACCTTCTGCTTCGCCGCCGGGGACGCGGTCGCGCCTGCGCGGCGGGCCTTCTCCTCGTCGAGCAGGCGCTTCTGCTCCGCCTGCTGGTCCATCAGCGCCTCGCGGTCGAAGCCGCTGCGCAGGAACGAGAACGCGATGAGCGCGATGACCAGCGACACCCAGATGGGGAGGTTGAACACGATCGGGAGTGTGATCAGCGCCACCATGTCGAAGCCGCGCAGCAGCGAGAACATCAGCCCGGGCGGCATGGCGCCCATGCCGGTGGCGACGATCGGACCCGAATAGTCGGCCGGCTTCGCAGCGACCCAGCGGACCGCGGCGAGGATGCCCGCGATGCCGGTCACCAACGCCGCGCCGGCGGCGTCGACCGGCGGCACCTTCACTCCCCCGGCGAGGCCGAGGAACGCCGGGAAGACCGCGATCACCCACAGCAGAGCAAGGACGGCGGGAACGACCATGGCTGCCTGCTTGACGTGCGCCACGCTGTACGGGAAGCACCGCTGCAGGCCCTTGGTGCGGGTCAGCACGCGCAGCGAGTTCATGAACGGGATCAGCGCGACCATGAGCACGAGCGCGGAGATCGGCGGGTTGAGGCTGGTCAGTCCCAACGCCTGCACGGCGTAAGGAACGACGGCGCTGCCGGCCAGCGTGAGCAGCGGCAGCGGCTGGCGCCAGAGGCGCTGAACGTCGCGCATCACGAGGGCCTGCATGCCCGAGCCCACGCCACGGGTGGGGTTCACGTGGCCGCGTTCCTTGGACTTGGCCTCGATCAGGATGTCGCGGATCAGCGCGAACTCCAGCGCGAACGCCGCGCCCTGCAGACCGCTCAGCAGCGACCCCCCGGAGGTGAGGCGCTGGCGCCGGATGTTATTCAACCGGGCCCGAGCGATGAGACCCGCGAGGAGAATCAGGACGGCGCCCACCCCGGCGATGATGAGCGCGAGCTCGACGGACAGCTCGCTCAGGCCGCCCAGCGCGAACCAGCCCGCGGCGCCGCCGACGAGCAGGACCATGGTCCCGATCGCCGCCAACCCGATGAGCCACTGGATGGTGAGCAGGATCCAGCGCCGGTCGGCGCCCTGCTCCGCGGCGGCGAGCGCCACGAGACCCGCAGCCCCGAAGCCGCCGGCCAGCGCCCAGATGCCCACCTGGATCAGCGGCGAGCCGGTCAGTGCGGCGATGAGCGCACCGAAGAGGAGCCCGGCCACGAACGCGAGCGCGATGGCCGCCAGGAGTCGCTTGGCGAGGATGCGCCGTCGATCCGTGGGGCCGTCCATGAGCCAGAAACCCTCCGCCGACGACGCCAGCACCGGCCCGAACATGCGCGAGAGCACGATCGTGAACGCGAGGATGCCGGCCACCGACGCCCAGGGCAGCAAGCCCCGCGCGGCGAGACAGCCGGCGGTGTCGCAGACCGCGACCACCTGCTGCGCCTGCACGATGGACGACACCAGCATGGCGCCGATCATCACGAGCGAGAACACCATGACATAACCGTCGGAGAGGGCCTGCCAGAGGTTGCGGTCGGCACGGCCACGGCGCCAGTCGCGCATCAGCAGCGCGAGCTGCCGCTCGTCGACCTGGCCCAACTCGCCGAAGCGCGGATCCGAGACCGACATCAGACGCCCAGCCGCATCTGCCGCGCGCCGATGGCCTCGAGGAGGCTCGGCTCGTGGCTGGCCAGCACGATCGCAAGGCCGCCGTCGATCTCCTGCTTCAGCCGACGGCCGAGCCACTCGACGCCCTCGACGTCGAGGCGCTGCTCGGGCTCGTCCAGCACCAGCAGCGAGCGAGGTCGCACGAACGCCGTCGCAAGGGCGAGGCGCCGGCGCTGGCCGGAGGAAAGGGTCGAG
Source organism: Tessaracoccus sp. (assembly GCF_016714275.1). Classification (GTDB taxonomy): domain Bacteria; phylum Actinomycetota; class Actinomycetes; order Propionibacteriales; family Propionibacteriaceae; genus Arachnia. Next base: position 925,113 of record NZ_JADJNP010000002.1, read on the forward strand.
GGCAGCTGGCCGGCCTGCGGCACGAGCTGCACCTCCTCGAGCACCTCGTCGACCAGCGCATCCGGGTCGACGAGCCCGTGCGCGCGGGCAAGCAGGTCGAGATGCTCCACCACCGAGAGATCGGGGAAGAAGTCGAGGTCGTCGATGACCGTGGCCACGTCGCGGCGGATGTTGGGATTGGTCTCGCTGACCTTCACTCCCTTGACGGTGACGCTGCCCTCGTCCGGCCGGTCGGCGCCGACGAGGCACCGCAGCACGGTCGACTTGCCCGCGCCGTTGCGCCCGGTCAGAGCGACGGCCTCTCCCGCGTGGACCTTCATGGAGAAGCCCTCCACGATGGTCACGGGCCCATAGCCCTTCTTGAGGTTGTCCACCTGGAGCACGACGTCTTTCTTAGCCACGGCGCCATTGTCCCCTATCGCCGAAGCACTGACGATCTGACTCGCCCCCCAGGCTGTCGGTGGTTCCTACTAGGCTGGCCCGCATGCAAAACCAGCAACGTGCCGGGTTGGACAAGCAGCGCGCGGATGTCGCGGCGATGTTCGACGGCGTGGCCAAGCGCTACGACCTGTTCAACACCGTCCTCAGCCTCGGCCAGGTGCACCGCTGGCGGCGCGCGACGGTGGCCGCCGTCGCGCCGCGTCCCGGTCAGCGCATCCTCGATCTCGCGGCAGGCACGGGCACGTCGGCGGCGGCGCTCGCGGAGCACGGCGCGTTCGTGGTGGCGAGCGACATCTCGTTGGGGATGCTGCAGCAGGGCCGGATCCAGCAGCCCGGTATCGACTTCGTGGCCGGCGACGCGCTCGCGCTCCCCTTCCCCGACGACACCTTCGACGCGGTGACCATCTCGTACGGCCTGCGCAACGTCGAGGACACCGGTGCGGCGCTGACCGAGATGCTGCGGGTGACCCGGCCGGGCGGGCGCGTGGTGATCGCGGAGTTCTCGACACCCACCTGGGGCCCGTTCCGCCACATCTACAACAACTACCTGATGGCCGCGCTGCCGCGCATCGCGAAGCTGTCGAGCAACCCCGTCGCCTACGGCTACCTCGCCGAGTCGATCCTGGCGTGGCCGGATCAGCACGGCCTCGCCGATCTCATGGGCGCGTGCGGCTGGGCCGACGTCGAGTGGCAGGACCACGCCGGCGGCATCGTCGCCGTCCATCGGGGCTGGAAGGCCGAATGAACCAGTTCGTGTTGGATGCCTACGCCGCGCGTAGCTGCCCGGTGAAGACCTTCAACGCGTTCGACCCGACCCTCGGAAAGCCGGACCAGCCGCTGGACGAGTCGCTGCGCGAGTCTTTCCAGGGCGGGTCGGACTTCCGGCAGGGAGTCCTCGACCGGATCGCGAAGACACCCGGGGCCGTCGACCTGCGCGGCCAGCACGAGGCGGGCCTCACCTGGGAGGAGCGGGAGGCCGCGTGCCTTGCGGAGATGGGTGCGGGCGCGCCCGTCATCCTCGGGGGCGTGCTGCCGCTGGACCTCGATGGGCATCGCAGCGGCCGGCCCGACGCGCTGGTCCGCGGCGACGACACCGCGTCGGGCGCGCCGGGCTACTGGCCGCTGAAGGTCAAGCCGTACCGCGTCCGGGAGAAGCAGTCGGGCAGCACCTCCCTGCGGACCTCGCGGCTCGCGGCCATCGGCGACCTCGCGCCGCTACCGGACCTCCGCTACCGCGTCTTCCGCGAGGGAACGCTGCTGGAGCTGGCCCATCATTGGCGGCTGCTCGAGTCGTGCGGGTTCGCGGCGGGCGCGCCGGTGGCCGCCGTGGTCGGCGACGACCGCAGCCCGGGCGGCGAACCGACGGCCACGTGGGTCGACCTCTCGTACAAGTTCATCCGCACGTTCTCCCGCACCGCGGGCCACAAGCTCCGTTCGCCGCTCGAACGCTACGACCACGAGCACCGATTCCGCGTGCATGTGGCCGAGCAGGCCGCCGCCCGCACCGGCGTCGACGACCCTGAGCCGGCCGTGCGTCCGATCCGTGTCAAGGAGTGCGAGTGGTGCGCCTGGTGGGAGGTATGCCGCACGCAGATCGACGACGACGACCTCTCCCTGCGGATCTCCAAGGCGCCGCTCGACGTCCGCGAGCTGCAGACGCTGCTCTCGTTGGGCATCAAGACCGTCGCGGAGCTGGCCGAGGCCGACGTCGACGAGATCCTCCCCCGCTACCTGCCCGAGACCGGGCACCGCGACCGGTCCGAGGATCGGCTGCGCCAGGCGGCGCGGCGGGCGCGGATGCTCGCGCACGGCGTCGACCTCGAACGCGTGAGCGTGGATCCCATCGCCGTCCCGCGGTCACCCGTCGAGGTCGACCTGGACATCGAGACGGCCGACGACGGCACCATCTACCTGTGGGGCGTGCTCGTCGGCGGTGAGTCCGACGGCGAGTTCCGTCATTTCAGCCGGTTCGAGCGGCTGAACCAGGCGGCGGAGATCGAGCTCGCCGTCGAGTTCGCCGACTGGCTGCTCGACCTGGCCGAGCGGCACCCTGATCTCCGCGTCTACCACTACAGCGACTACGAGACGGTCCACCTGCGTCGGCTCGCCGCTCGCAGCGACCACCCGTCTCTCGTCGCGGCAAGCGTCCTGATCCGGGACCACTTTGTCGACCTCTTCGGGTATGTGCGCGACAACTTCGTCGGTGTGGACGGCCTGGGGCTGAAAATCGTCGCGTCGCGGGGCGTGGGATTCCACTGGCGCGACGAGGAGGCAGGCGGCCTGAATTCGCAATCGTGGTTCAACGAGGCCGTCTCCGGTTCCACCGACGCGGCCCGCGCCGCCGCCCGCGCGCGCGTGCTCGACTACAACGAGGACGATGTCCGCGCCACGCTCGCCGTCCGCCGCTGGCTCACCGCCCAGGACTCATCTGCCGGTCACTAGTGGCCTGTCGCCCCTCAGTCCTGGGCTCGCGACGCCGTGCGGGCACCATGCTTCGTTGTCGTCGATCGACGATGGCACCGCATCGCCTCACTCCTCCGCCTCGCCTGGCACTCCGCACACCGCCGCTCCCTATCCCAAGCCTTAGGAGCGACAGACCACTAGCGCTGTGCCCATTCCGGCGGTCTCGGCATGCAAATATCTTTGCATTATCGAATCTATTGACTGGCCTCTTGCGGCTGTGTTTCGATGAACCCAACGCAAACCCGCAAATCGATTTGCAATCGTATTGCCGGAATGCAAATCGATTTGTATCCCTAGTCGGCAGCCAGAGGAGGCGTGAATGGCCGGTTACCGCATCTCGGACGTCGCCGCAGCGGCAGGCGTCAGCACAACGACCGTCTCCCACGCGCTCAGCGGTAGGCGCGCCGTCGCCGAGGAAACGAAGAAGCGCATCCACCAGGCGATCAAGGAGCTCAACTACCGGCCGAGCATCGCGGCGCAGAGCCTTCGCAGCAGGAAGAGCTATTCGGTCGCGCTGATCGTCTCCGATATCGCCAATCCCTACTACCCCTCGCTCGCCCGAGCCATTCACGACCGCCTCGACCCTGAGGGCTACGTCACGCTCATCTGCAACACCAATGGCGACGCGGCCACCGAGGAACGCTTCCTGCAGGACATGGTCGCCCGCGGCGTCGACGGGATGATCATGACGGTGACCGCGCTCGGCAGCGCCCGGATCCGCGAGATCGTCGGTCCCGACCTGCCGATCATCGGCGGCGGGACCGACGCGTCGGACGTCGGCGCTGACCACGTCGGCAGCGACGACGCCCGGGGCATCCTGCATGCCGTCGAGTACCTCGCGGGCCGCGGCATTCGCGACATCGGGTTCGTAAGCGGCCCGGAAGGCGAGCTTCCCAGCGTCGTCCGGCTCGACTCCTTCCGTCGTGCGTGCGGGGAGACGGGGATCGAGGTGCGCGAGGAGTGGATCACGCATACCCCGTTCACGCACGACGGGGGCATCGTCGGCGGTGGCACGCTGCTCGGCGCGCCCACCGGACGGCCCCGCGCGATCATGTGCGCCAACGACCTCATCGCGGTCGGCGTCGTCGAGGCCGCCCGCGCCGCAGGGCTCACGGTGCCGGACGACCTGTCGGTGATCGGCTTCGACGACATCGACCTCGCACGCCTCGTTTCGCCGAAGCTCACCACCATCGAGAACCCGGCGGTGGCGACCGGGCTCGCCTGCGCCGAAGCCCTCATCCGCCGCATCGATGACCGCGCGGCGCCGCCGTTGCGCATCGACATCCCTACCCGCCTCATCGTCCGCGGCACGGCTTAAGCCGCACTCCGCCCGCAAGCACCCGCTCGCGGCCTCCCTCACGACACCCGTCGCACATCCGCAAGGAGCACCCATGACGCTTCCCCCACGCCTCGAACTGGCCGAGGCCTACCAAAACAGCCGTTTCGACGCCCTCCGCCCTGCCGACCTGGTGGCCGACGAGATCCAGCAGCTCCGCGAGACCGGCCACGATGTCGAGGGGTTCGTCCGCTCCGCGAACGACACCGACCCGGGCGACCGCGGAGCCCTCCTCACCCTCGTCGACGAGATGGCCGGCGCAGCCCGGACGAAGAGCTGGGAATACGAGGAGCCCGACGCCCTGGAGGACATCCTCGCGTCCGCGGGCGACCCGGCACCGGCTGAGCAGGTGAGCGAGGCCGTCGTCGCCGACGGCATCCGAGCCGCCTGGTACGGGCGCATCGCCGGCTGCAACCTAGGCAAGCCGATCGAGTTCGGCTGGACGTGGACGCCGGAACGCATCCGGGAGTACCTCGAGCTCGCGGACGCCTACCCGCTCGCCGACTACGTGCCCCGGCTCGACCCCATGCCCGACGGGTTCGAGCTGGTCGACAACTGGCCGGAGACCACCCGCGGCAACGTGGCCGGGTCGGCCCGCGACGACGACATCGACTACACCATCCTCGGCCTGCACCTGCTGGAGCGGCACGGGCCTGCTCTTGCAACCGACGACGTCGCCCGCGCCTGGACGACGCTCTTCCCGCTCGAGCAGGTCTACACCGCGGAGCGCGCCGCCTACATCAACATCGTCGATGGTTTCCGCGCCCCGGAGACGGCCCGCCGCCGCAATCCCTACCGCGAGTGGATCGGCGCCCAGATCCGCGCCGACATCTTCGGCTACGTGCACCCAGGCGACGTCGTGTCGGCCGCACGTCTCGCCTACCGTGACGCGGCGCTCTCGCATACGGGCAACGGCATCTACGGCGAGATGTGGGCCGCCGCGCTGGTCGCGGGCGCTTTCACCGCATCGACGGCGCGGGAGGCCGTCGACCTGTCGCTCACCGTCGTCCCCCGCCGATCCCGCCTCGCGGATGCCGTCACCTTCGTGACCGAGCTGCGCGACGCGGGCGTCTCCTGGCAGGCGGCCGTCTCTGAGATCCGGGAGCAGTTCGCCGTCTACTCGTGGGTGCACACCATCAACAACGCCGCTGCCGTCGTCGCCGCCCTGTTGTGGGGCGAGGACGACTGGACGACGGCGACCACCCGCGTCGTCATGACCGGGTGGGACACAGATTCCAACGGCGCGACCGTCGGCTCCGTCGCCGCGATCCTCGCCGGCTCCCCGGGCCTTCCCGCCCGGTTCATCGATCCCCTGCAGGACCGGACCCGATCTGCCCTCTTCGGATTCGACAACTCCTCCATCTCCGATCTGGCGGCCCGGACCATCCGCGTCGCCTCCGACTTCAACCGCTAACCGCCACCACTTCATAGGAGAACTCACATGGCATTCACACGTCGCGGCTTCCTCGCCGCAACCGGATCCACCAGCCTCGTCGCCGCGCTCAGCGCGTGCTCCGGATCGCCCTCCCCCGGGTCTTCCGGCACGGCGGCGGCCAAGGAGATCGTCTTCTGGAACAACCTGCCCGACGAGCAGCAGCTGAAGTACTTCACCGCGCACTTCGTCGACGCGTATCCCGGTAGCGCGAAGGTCGTCTTCACCCAGAAGCCGAACCTGGACCGGCTCACTCAGACCTCGCTTGCGGCCGGCAGCGGCCCGGACATCATCGTGACCCCCGGCCCCTCGACAGCCGTCTCCGAGTTCAACAAGGCCGGCTTCCTCGCCGACCTGACCCCCTACGAGGAGTTGTTCGGCTGGGACGACGCCTTCGCCAGCTGGGCGCTGGACACGTCCCGCGTCGACGGCAAGCTGGTCACCGTCCCCACCGCCTACGAGACGATGGTTTTCTTCTACAACCCCGGCACGCTGGATGCGGCAGGCCTGAAGGTTCCGACGACGAAGGATGAGTTCGAGGCCTTCTGCACCGACCTCAAGGGTGCGGGCAAGATCCCGGTCGCGGCGGGCAACGCGGACTGGAAGGGCGCGAACGAGTGGTACGTCGGCCACGCCTTCAACCATGGCGCCGGGCCCGAGGCGGTGTACTCCGCGCTCACGGGCGAGACTCCGTTCACCGACGCGGCGTTCGTCGACGCGATCACGCGGATGGCAGGCTACTTCGCGAACGGCTGGTTCGGCGGCAGTGTCGAGAGCTACTTCACCACCACCTTCCCGATGGCTTACGGCCAGCTGGCCGACGGCACCGCCGGGGGCATGATGTCAGGCACGTGGGACTTCGCGAATCTCGCCCCGTACTTCGGCGAGGCGGCGAGCAACGAGGCGACGTGGGACTTCGCGCAGATCCCCGCGTTGGGCGACAACACGCCGTCGGACATCTGGGACCTGGCCATCGGGCAGTCGCTCGGCATCAACGCGAAGGCGAGCGACCTCGACGCGACGGCCGAGTACCTGAACTGGCTGACGACCGACGTCGACACCATCATCGCCGCCGTGGAGGCCGTCAACTTCCAGCCGAGCCCAATCCATATCGAGGCCTCCGACTTCAGCGCAGCTGCCGACGAGCGCACGGTACGGCTGTACTCGTCGATGTCCCAGGCGACTACCATCGGGTACACCACCTGGACGTTCTTCCCGCCCAAGACGGAGACGTATCTCATCGACTACTTCGAGCAGGTGCTGACCGGCAAGCTCTCGCCCGCCGACTACTGCGCGGGCATCCAGGAGCAGTTCGCGAAGGAGTTCGCGGCGGGCGCCGTGCCGCCGATCCCCGCTCCGACGGGGCACAGCGAGTGAGCGCGCTGGCCACGGCCCCTCCGGCGGTGAGGCGTCGGCGCCCGCCCCTGCGGGACTGGCGCGTGAAGGGGTGGCTGTTCGTGCTGCCGCTGATCGTGGTGAACGCACTCGTCGTCTTCGTCCCGAGCCTCTCTTCGGTGTACTACTCGTTCACCGACTGGTCGGGGATCGGGGAGGCGGAGTTCGTCGGCCTCGAGAACTACGCCCGCCTGCTCGGCGACCCGGAGTTCCTGAACGCGCTGGGCCATAACCTGCTCTGGACACTGTTCTTCCTCATCGTCCCGATGGGCCTCGGCCTATACGGCGCGTACGCCCTGACCCGCATCCGTCGCTTCCGGCTGCTGTTCCGCGTGCTCTACTTCATCCCCTACATCGTCGCCAGCGTGGTGAACGCCGCGATCTGGCAGTCCATCCTCTCGCCCGCGGGCGGCCTGGGCCAGCTGACCGGGATCAACATCCTGGGGAATCCGGACACGGCTCTCTGGGGCGTGGCCTTCGTGAACAACTGGGCCTGGTGGGGCTTCCTCGTCGTCGTCTTCCTCGCCGCCATGCAGGGGATCAACCCGAGCCTGTACGAGGCGTCGGCTCTCGACGGCGCGGGCCCGTGGCGCCAGTTCTTCGCGATCACGCTTCCCAGCATCCGACCCACGTTCGCGTTCCTCGGGCTGATGACGATCATCTGGTCGTTCCTGGCCTTCGACTACGTCTACATCATGACCCAGGGCGGTCCCGCCGGCTCGACCGACCTGCTGTCGACGGTGCTCTACCGGCGCGCATTCCAGGATCTCGAGGCCGGCTACGCGTCCGCGATCAGCGTCGTTATGGCCCCGATCAGCGGGATCGTCGTCGCGGCCTACCTGACCATCCGCCACGTCAGAAAGTGGGACATCTAGTGACCGCCATGAGCCTGACCCAGCCCAGCCGGGCCTCGCGGCGTCGGTCCTTCCGGTCCGCGGGAACCGTCACCTACGTGCTGCTCACGTTGCTGGCGATCTTCTCCGTCGGCCCGATCCTGCTTTTCACCTTCAACGCGCTGAAGACCCCGGCCGAGTACGCCGCGGACTCGATCGGGCTGCCGAGCAGCTGGCAGTGGGGCAACTTCCTGACCGCCTGGACGCAGGCCAACATGGCGGCGGGCCTCAAGAACTCCGTCGTCATCGTGAGCGGCACGGTGGCGCTGACGGTGCTGGTGGCGGGGTGCGCCGCCTACGGTCTCGCCCGCCTCGAGGTCCGGGGCGGGAGCGTCTTCATCACCTACCTGCTCGTCGCGAGCTCGCTGCCCGCGCAGATGTTCCTCGTCCCGCTCTTCTTCCTGTGGACGCGGATGGGCCTGTATGACACCTACTTGGGCCTGATCGTCATCTACTGCGGGCTCTTCTCGCCCTTCGCCACCCTGCTGCTCCGCTCGTTCCTGCTGACGATCCCGAAGGAGTTCGAGGAGGCCGCTCGGATGGACGGTGCCGGCGAGCTCGCCGTGCTCTTCCGCGTGATCCTGCCCAACGCGCTGCCCGGTCTCCTGACCATCGCCTTGACGACGGGGCTGAGCGCGTACAACGAGTTCCTCTTCGCCGTCACGTTCATCCAGAACGACGCGCTCATGCCGCTATCGACGACGTTCTTCTCGTTCCGCCAGGGGTTCTCGCAGGACTACACGCTGATCAGCGCGGCGGGCTTCATCATGATCGCCCCGATGCTCCTGCTGTTCCTCGCGCTGCAGCGGCGGTTCATCGACGGCCTTTCCTCGTCGGGTCTGGGCGGCGCCTAGGAGCGTGCCCAAGTGAATGTCCATGGTCCGCCGGACGGCGGGGCTGAGGTCGAGTCAGTGAATCGACGGCGCCAATCTGGACTCGCTAGTCAGCACACCCTTGTCGGTCTGTAGTACATCTACTATATTTTGGGGCATGAGCACTCCACTGATCGACGTGCGCGGGCTACACATGGCGTATGGCGACACCCAGGTCCTCACCGGCATCGAGTTCTCGGTGCATCGCGGCGAGGTCGTGGGCCTTCTCGGGCCGAACGGCGCAGGCAAGACGACGACCATGGACATCCTGGAGGGTTTCCGGCGGCCGAGCTCCGGCGAGGTCAGCGTGCTGGGCGAGGCACCTACCTCCGGGGACGAGGCGTGGCGGGCGCGCGTCGGCATCGTGCAGCAGTCGTGGCGGGACCACGCGAAGTGGAGGGTTGAGGAGTTCCTGAACTATCTCGGCTCCTACTACCGCCCCTATGCCACAACCGACACCGTCCGCCCGTGGCCGACGGATGAGCTGTTGAAGATCGTCGGGCTCGCCGACTCCAGCGACAAGCAGCTGCGCCGGCTTTCCGGCGGTCAACGCCGCCGACTCGATGTCGCCGTCGGCATCGTCGGGCGCCCGGAGCTGCTTTTCCTGGACGAGCCCACCGCCGGCTTCGATCCCGAGGCTCGGCGGGACTTCCAGGATCTCATCGGCCGTCTTGCAGACGAGGGCGCGACGATCCTTGTCACCACGCACGACCTCGACGAGGCAGAGAAGATCTCAGACCGCATCCTGATCCTCGCCGATGGCCGCATCGTCGCCGACGGCTCGCCGGACCGACTGCGGTCGCGGCTGAACAGCACCACCGAGATCACGTGGACCGACGACGTCGGCCGCCACGTCCACGTCGGCGTGGATCCCACCGCGTTCCTCCGCTCGCAGCTCGCCGATCCGACCGCGCGGATGGATGATCTGGAGGTTCGGAGGTCCACCCTCGAGGACGTGTACCTGAGCCTTGTGCGGCGAGTCGAGCAGGGCGATGAGACCGAGACACCTGAGCGCTCCGCGGCCCGGCTGGCTGCAGGATCGCCCCAGGAGGAGGAGCGATGAGAAACACACTGCGCAGCGCGTGGACGCAGGCGAAGATCGACCTGCGCACCACGCTGTTGACACCGGAAGTCCTCCTCTCCCTCTCGCTACCGATCGTGTTGCTGGTGATCGCCTGGTTCCAGCGCAACTCGCTGATCGACGAGTCCACCGTCAGCCTCGCGCAGCTCATGGTGCCGTCGTTGCTGGGTGCGATGCTCCTGATCGGCGGATTCTCCAGCGTGGCCGGCGAGCTGTACCAGGAACGCGACCAGGGCACGGTCCTGCGGATGAAGTGCGTGCCGTGCGGCCTCATGGGCTACCTGGCGGGTAAGACCATCTCGACGACCCTCACCACCTTCCTCCTCGTCGGAGCGACCCTCGTGCTGGGCAGCCTCCTCTTCGAGGGCATCGGGCCGTCCGGCCTGCGCAGCTGGGTGCTGCTCGTCGCGTTCGGGCTCTTGGGAATGGCGGCGACGGTGCCGTGGGGCGCCATCGTCGGCGCCGCCGTCAAGACCCCCGTGGGCTTGATGCTGCCTGTGCTCGGCGTCTATGGGTTGTTGATCGTCTCAGGCGTCTTCTTCCCCATCACGGTGTTCCCGGTCTGGGTTCAGGTGATCGTTCAGGCGCTGCCCGCGTACTGGCTCGCCCTGGGCATGCGCGCCGCCCTGCTGCCCGACGCTGCGGCTGTCATCGAGATCGGCGAGTCGTGGCGTCTCGTCGAGACGTTCGCGGTCCTCGGCGCATGGGCCGTCGTTGGCCTCCTGCTCGCGCCGGTCGTGCTGCGCCGCATGATTCACGGCGAGTCCGGCTCCAAGGTGACGGCGGCGCGCGAACGTCTCCTGACCCAGGGCTACTGATGCGGCGACGGACTGAGAGACTATCCCGGTGAGCGACGCAATCTACAACCGGATCGCCATGCTGCGCATGGAGCGGGGGATCTCGCGTCGCCAACTGGCGGATGCGCTCGGCGTGCACTACCAGACGGTCGGTTACCTCGAGCGTGGCGAGTACTCCCCGTCGTTGACGCTGGCGCTGCAGATCGCCGAGTACTTCGAGGTTCCTGTCGAGATCGTGTTCGCTCTGCGCCCGTTCCCTCGCATCGGCTCCTAGCGCCCTCCCCCCGAAGGCGAGCCATCCCCGGAGTACCTACTGCCGGTCGAGATGAATGTCCATGGTCCGCCGGACGGCGAGGCTCAGATCGCGCCAGCGGGGGTCGACGGCACCGGAGTCGACCTGGTCGGCGAAGACATCGAGCTCGTGGACCATCGTGTCGACGGGGGTGACGGCCGGCTCGTCGAGGAGGAACTCCGGCTCGGCGCCGCGGCGATAGCGCACGATGCGCGACGGCTCCGCGACGCTGTTGATCGTCACCGTGCCCTCCTCGCCGTGCACCGTGCAGGGGCCGACCCCGGCGACGATCTTGGAGTAGGCGACGTCGACCAGCAGCCCGTCGTAGTCCAGCTGGATGCCGCCGCCGGCCTCGAAGCCGTTGTCCAGGAGGAAGCTGCCGCCGGTCTGTGCCCGCGGGGCAGTGCCGAAGCACGCCAGGGCCGCCGTGAGCGGGTAGAAGCCGATGTCGATCAGCGCTGAGTTGCCGAGCGTCGGATCGAAGGCGTTGACGTGTTCGCCCGCGAGGAAGCGGCCGTAGCGCGACGAGTACTGCAGCATCTCGACGTGCGCGTAGCGCAGGGTGCCGAGCTCCCCGATCGCCTGGACGAACGCGCGGAACGCGGGCGTATGCACGTGCCGCGCGGCCTCCATCGCGACGACGCCGCGCGCCGACGCCGCGGCGAAGATCTCCTCGGCCTGCGTGGCTGAGGAGGTCATCGTCTTCTCGATCAGGACGTGCCGGCCCGCCTCGATCGCCGCCATCGCCTGCCCGTGGTGGGCCGATGTGGGCGAGGCGACGTAGACGGCGTCGACGGCATCGATCATGTCCGCCAGGTCGGTGAATGCCCGCGGCACGTCGTTGCGATGCGCGAACTCCTGCCCCCGATCCGGGTCACGGGAGAGCACAGCCGCCGGCCGCAGCCGCCCGGACCCGCGCCGACACGCCTCGACGAACCAGTCACTGATGAAGTTGGTGCCGATGATCCCGATGTCGACCATGCATCCTCCTGAAGCCGTGTGTCCGACCGAGCCTAGTGGCCCGTCGTGCTGTACATCCGATGCGGTACGACGGCGACCGCCCCAGGCCGATGACCACGGCCGCGAGACGAGACAACCTATCCAGTAGACGGCGGCACCGGGCCGCCGCAATCCCAGAGGAGGACCTGACATGGGAACGTACACATTCGGCCGAGACCTGAAAGACAAGGAACTGGCGACGTTCCACGGCGGCACGTGCACCATCACCATCACCAAGGAGGGCGAGGTGAAGAAGAGCGGCGACTGCAAGGACGTCGTGATCAAGGAGCGCTGAGCGTTGCACCACGAGGCCCGGGCGCGGATGGCGCCTGGGCCTCTTTCGCGCCCGGTGCCCGTCACCGTCGATCGTCTCTGAAGGTATTCGGCCTACCGCACATGCGGTAGCGAGGTGTCCCCGTCGGGCCGATGACCGCGATGCACGGACCGGAAACGATTGCCTCAGCGGACGACAAAGGGTCGCCCCAATTCCCCGACAGGAGAAAACCATGAGCAACATCGCCTTCGGCAAGAGCCTCACCGACGCCGAGCTGGCCGAGTTCAGCGGCGGCTACTGCACCGTCACCATCACCCGCGACAACAACGGCAAGGTCATCAAGGTCGAGACGAGCGGCACCACCTGCTCCAACGTCAACGTGGTCGTCCAGGCCTGACGTACCCGGGGCAAGAGGCTCTCGCGCCGCGGGCGCGGGGGCCTCTTGCCCGGTCGAGAGGAGGAGCCCGCATGCCCCGAGTACCCGTCGTCCTGCAGACTGCCGAAACCGACTGCGGCCCGGCCTGCCTCGCCGCGCTCGCGCGCGCGTTCGGGCACCGCGCTGCGCTCCCGCAGCTACGCACGCAACTGGACCCCGGCAGGGACGGCACGACCGCGCTCGCGCTGAGAGACGCCGCCGGGCCATGGGGCGTGCAGCTGAATGCCCTCCTGGCAACGCCCGACGAGGTGGCGGAGAGGATAGGCGAGCTGCCGCTGCCGTCGGTCATCCACCTCTCCCGGCAGCACTACGTGGTGGCCGACAAGGTCCGGCGCGACGGGAGCGTTCGCGTGATGGATCCTGCCGTCGGCCGGCGCACATTCGGCCGCGACGAGCTGCGGGAACAGGCGAGCGGCCTCGTGCTTGTGGCGGAGCCGTCGGAGGTCCACGATCCCCCGCCCGTCCCGCCGAAGCGACCGGCGACCCTCTTGCAGGTGCTGCGCACCGCCCGCGGCGATCTCGCGGGCGCCGGCGCCCTCTCGACGCTGCTCGCCCTCAGCGGGCTCGGCCTGCCCGTCATGACCGCGTTGATCGTCGACGGGGTGGTCGCTGACTCATCCGGGCACGGCACGTGGCTGGCCGGTGGCATCGCGCTGGCGTTCGTGGTGGGGCTGCTGTCGTTGGCCAGGTATCTCGTGCTCGCCCGCCTGCAGCAGCGGCTCGCAGGCTCCCTCAGCACGCGGGTCGCAGGCACGTTGTTCAGCCGACACCTGCGGTTCTTCGACCGCCGCTCGGTGGGAGATCTCTTCGGGAGGGTCGAGTCGGCGCACGCCGTGCACGCCCTCCTCAGCGTCACCCTACTCGGCACGGTCCTCGACGCTGTCCTCACAATCGGCTATCTCTCGGCCCTTGCCGTGATCGCGCCGACCCTTGCGGGGATCGCAGTGACGGGTGTCGGGGTCTCCCTCCTCGTCACCTTGGCCATCGCCCGGGCCTGTGCGAGCCTACGCCGCGAGGAAATCCTCGTCGCGGCCGAGGCGTCGACCACGATGGTCGACAGCATCGCCGGGATCGCGACACTGCGCGCATACGGCGCGGAGCCGCACATCCTCGCGGGGTGGACGGCGCTGCTGGACCGCCGCCTCGCCCTCACCAGGCGACGCGCGCGACTGAGCGCGCTGTCGCTCAGCCTGCTATCCGGCGTCATCGTCGGCACGCCGTTGGTCGTGCTGGTCGTGGCGTCCTCGTCGGACGGCTTCACGGCGGGCGCCGCGCTCGGCCTGATGGCGCTCGCCAGCGCGACCCTCGCGCCCGTGAGCTCGCTCGCGGCGCAACTCGTCCAGGCCGCGGACCTCCGCCCCATGCTCGACCGGATCGAGGACCTCGAGACGGCCGACGGCGATCGCCGCGGCGGCGCGTCCCCCGATCAACTCCGTGGAGGGCTCTCCCTGCGCGGCGTCCGGTTCCGCTACGACCGCTTCTCCGACGACGTGCTGGGCCCGATCGACGTGGACGTGCGTCCGGGCGCCAAGATCGGCGTGCTCGGGCCGACCGGCTGCGGAAAGAGCACCCTCGCACACCTGCTGTGCGGCCTCTACGAGCCCACCGCCGGCACGATCCTGCTGGACGGCAGAGAACTCAGCGGTCTCGACCTCGCGTCCGTCCGCCGGCAGGTCGGGGTGGTGTTCCAGGACAACTGGCTCTGCTCAGGGACCATCCGTGAGGCGGTGCTCGCGGGACGCGAGCGCTATTCCGACGACGACGTCTGGCGCGCGCTCGCCCAGGCGCAGATCGCAGAGGAGCTGGCCTGCCTGCCGCTGGGCCTTGAGACCCGGCTGTCGTCCGGTGGTCAGGGTCTTTCCGGCGGGCAGCGCCAGCGCCTTGCTTTGGCTCGCGCCCTCCTCTCCAACCCGGCGATCCTCATCCTCGACGAGGCCACCAGCGCGTTGGACGCGCACACCGAACGACTGATCGACGCCGTGCTCGCCGACCTCCGGATCACCCGCGTGATCATCACCCATCGCCTCGGCGTGGTCTCCGACGCTGACGAGCTGTGGATGATCGACCGCCGTGGCCGCCTCGTCGAACGGGGAAGCCCGGCGGAGCTCGTCGCCCGCGGCGGGCACTACGCGGCGCTGCTGCATCCGTCGTCCCCCCTCGGCGTTACCTGAGATACCGCGTTCGGACGATGCGGAAACCCGACGCGACCTTCAAGATAGTGTCGCATCCACCCCGGTTGGCGGGGCTGGTCCTTCGAGGAGGTCACACATGCCAGAGATCGACGCGCCGGGTCGGGCCCCGCAGGTCCCCGTCACCACTGTCGACGGGGTTCGCGTCCCTGGCTGGGTGGTGCGCCGAGATCTCGTCGTGGTGCAGGCGGGCGGGCTGAAGCAGCCGATCAGCGTGACGGTCGACGGCGTCCAGGTACAGGCCGAGATCGTCCACGAGACGACACGGGACCCCGCCGACGACCAGCCGTGGACCGCGCTCGAACTCCCCGACGGCACGCTCGACGTCGTCGGCGAGTACCACCCGCCGACGCTTCCCGCAGCGCCGCGGCCCGCGCCGCCCGGCGACGGCGACCGCGTGCGGACCCTGGGAGCCCGGGTCGCGTTCTGGTGCCTCGTGTTCCCGCAACTGAGGGGATGCCACTGACCGTTGGACCAGGCGCCACCCGATGGCACCTGGTCCGGTCAGCGGTCGCCGCGGGCGCGCTGGCCGTCGACCTCTGGGTATGGGGCGGCGACACCGAGATGTTCTCGGGTGGACAGGCCTCGGCAGCGGTGATCGTCGCGGTCGCCGTCGCGGCCTACTCCTGCCTCGCCGTGTGGCGCTCGGCGCTGCCGGGTTACCTCGCCCTGTGGCCGCTGTCCTTCGCGGGAATGCTCGTGCCCTCCATCGACACCTTCGCCGGCTACCTCGTGGCGCTGTTCCTGATGGCACGGACCATGCCCCGTCCGGTGGCGCTGATGGCGCTCGTCGGCTCTGCGGCACCGATCGCCGTCAATACCCTGACCGCCTCCCATTTCCACCCCGGCGCAGACCTCGTCTTCCTCCTGACCAATGCCGGCCTGTGGACGCTGCTCATGCTCGCCACCTGGACGATCGGCCGGGTGCTCGCGCGCAGCGACCGCCGCCTGACGACCGAGCGTCAATGGGCCGACGACGCCCGCTCGGAGGCGCTCGCCGTCGAAAGGCTGCGGATCAGCCGGGACATCCACGACATCGTCGCGCACAGCCTCACCGGGATCGTCCTGCAGGCCGCGGGCGCGCGGGCGGGCCTCGCGCGCGACACGGCGTCGAGGCAGGACATCGACCGCGCGCTCGAGAGCATCCAGTCCGCGGGCGAGCAGAGCATGCGCGAGCTACACCGCCTCTTGGGCATGCTGCGGGAGACGGATGAGACCGAGGCGCGAGGCGACGGGATCGGCGAGATCGGCCAGCTGATCGACGCCGCGCGGATGTCGGGGGTCGACGTCGTGTCGCAGGCCTCCGGCGAGCCGGTCGAGCTGGACCCGAGCATCGCGCACACGGTGTACCGGGTGGTGCAGGAGGGCCTGTCGAACGCGATGAAGCACGGCGGCGCCGGCGCGAGGATCGAGGTGACCTGCGACTGGCTCCCGGACGCCCTCGCGGTCACGGTACGCAACAGCGCGGGCCTCGGTTCCTCCTCCGCGCCCAGCGGCGGCTTCGGCCTCGTCGGTCTGCGCGAACGCGTGAGCGTCAGCGGCGGCACCCTGGAGGCCGGCCCGACCGCCAACGGTTACCTGTTACACGCCACTCTGCCGACGAACACCCGACACGCCTCCAAGGAGCGCCCATGACCACCGTCTTCATCGTCGACGACCAGCCACTCGTCCGGGCGGGCATCACCATGCTGCTCTCCGGGGAGCAGGGCATCGAAGTGGTCGGCGAGGCGCCGTCCGCGATCGAAGCCCTTCCGAGGGTGCGCCAGCTGCGGCCCGACGTCGTGTTGATGGACGTGCGGATGCCCGGCATGGACGGAGTCACCGCCACCCGTGAGCTGGTCGCCGACACGGGGTCGGATCAGCTGGTCAGGGTGCTGGTGATGACCACCTTCAACGACGAGGACATCGTGGTCGAGGCGCTCCAGGCGGGGGCCAGCGGCTACCTGCTCAAGCATGCCTCGCCGACCGAGATCGCCGACGCCGTCCGCCGGGTCGCGTCCGGCGACACCTGGCTGGACGCCACCGCCGCGACGCGGCTGGTCGAGCGGCTGCGGCCGCGCGGCGCCGACCGGACCGACGTGGCCGCGCTCCTGACTCCGCGGGAACAAGAGGTGCTGCGGATGGTCGCCGCCGGCCTTTCGAACGCCGAGATCCGGGACCGGCTCGTCCTCAGCGAGGCGACGGTGAAGACCCACGTCGCCCGGATCCTGCTGAAGACCGGCTCACGCGACCGCGCGGCGGCCGTCGCGTTGTCCTATCGCAGCGGCTTCGTACACCCGGAGGATCCCATTCCCTCCTGAGCAGTCATCCCGATGCGGTACCGCGATGACCGTCACCGGCCGACGCGCCGGCCCCTCGCCCTCCGGGAAGCTGGATGCACCAGCTATCCGAGGAGGAACCCATGACAACACGACTGCGCGTCACACTGGCGCTCGTCACCACGACGGCTGCCGCGATGGCTCTGATCGCAGGCCCCGCGAGCGCGACGATCACCGGGCCGGGCAGCGGATCTCCCGGCGACCGGATCGTCCCCGCGCCGCGCCCCTGCCTCAAGCCGGCGTCGCCGTCGGACATCCGACAGCCGCGGCCCTGCCTGCCTGATGTACCGACGCCGCGCCCCTGCGAATGGAACCCGGACAAGGAGCGGCGCTGCCTGTACGGCCCGTTCGAGGTCTACCTCGTCTCGGCGAAGAGCGACCTGCTCCCTCCCCTGGTGCCGGGCCCGTACGACCCGATCACCGACATGCAGGGCGGGACCTCCGTCACGATCTAGGACCTGCTACGAAAGCGGAAGATGGCCTACTACGCAGCGCCCTGGCACGCCGTCTGCTTCGTTGCACTCGTCGACGGGAGGGCCAACTAGCGTCTTCCTCCTGCGCCGTGCATACGACGCACCAGGACACTGCTCGCTACGGCCACCGCTTCCGCAACAGGCCCAAGCGCGGGACCAGCTTCGCGACGACGAAGCCGGCCTCGCCCTCCAGCGCGGCGGTGAGTTCGGCGGCCGTCTCGACCACCGTCGTCCGCCACCCCATGGCCGCGGCGACGGCGGCAAGGTCTAGGCCTTGCGGCGTTCCGAAGACGCGCTCGAAGCTGGCCGCGTACTCGGGAGCACCCTGCTCGAGGGTGCGGAAGATCGAGCCGCCGCCGTCGTCGGCCACCACCACCCGCAGGCGCGGCCACGGCTCCGACGGCGGGCGGACGAGGCCGCCGAGGTCGTGCTGAGCTGTCAGGTCGCCGAGCAGCACCGTCGTCGGGCGGCCGGTGGCCAGTGCGATCCCGGTCGCCGTCGCGACGGTGCCGTCGATGCCCGCCAGGCCCCGGTTGGCGAAAATGCGCGGGGGTCGTTCGGCGACGGGCGCGAGGTCGGCGGCACGGATGATGGAGCTGGCCCCGAGCACCAGGTCGTCGCCAGGTCCGAGGGCCGCGAGGACAGTCGCGGCGAGGACAGTCTGCGTGAGGGTTTCGGACCTTTCGACACCGACGAAGGCCGAGGGCAATCGAGCTTGCTCAATTGCCGAGGCCGAGGAAGGTGTTGCCGCGCGAAGCGCGATCACACGGGCGGGCGCTTCGCTTGCGGCCTCGGGATCCAAGGAACGGTTGGTCCACTCCCCCAGCCAGGAGGCGTCCTGGGGGGCGAGCAGCACGCGGTCGGCGACGAGCGCGGCCCGGTGTCCGGGGTCGGGCCACGTGGCGCGGTCGGTCACGACGACGAGCTCGACGTCGTCGCGGGCGAGCAGCCGCGAGACGGGGCGGGAGAGCGTCGGGTGCCCGAACACGATCACGCGTTCTATCCGCGGTCCGAGATCGGCAAGCCGCAGTCGATAGTCGGCGACGGCGTTCGCGCCGGCCCGCGCGTTGGATGACGGCTCGGCCAGCAGCGGCGCGCCGCTCACCTCGGCGAGCGCCCGGGCCTCGGCCCCCACCTCCGGCGTGGCGTCGCCCACGAGCACCACGGTGCGGCGGGCGTCGAGCTCGGCGACGCGGTGCCCCGACGACTCCGCGATCTCGAACGCGAACTCCCGGGGCGCCGGCAGCTCGCCCACCAGCGGCTCGGCGAACTCGATGTTCAGTTGCACGGCTCCGGGCTGCCGGGTCCGGGCGCCGGAGGCGACGGCGAGCGCGCGGTGCACCCCCGCCGCCCACGCGGCTGCACTGCCCGACTCGGACGACAGCCTGATGACGGCCAACGCCGCCGGGCCGAATGCGCCGGCCTGGTCTCCGCACTGGTTCGCACCCGTCCCGACGAGGTGCGCGGGCCTGTCCGCGGTGACGAACAGCAGCGGCACGCCCGCCGCGGTCGCCTCCATGGCCGCGGGTCCGAGGTTCGCGACGGCGGTTCCCGAGGTGGTGACCACCGCGACGGGACGACCGCTCGCCTTCGCCAAACCCAAGGCCGTGAAGCCGGCCACGCGCTCGTCGATCCGCACGTGCAGCCGCAGGTCGCCCGCCCGGTCGGCGCGGTCGGCGGCCAGCGCGAGGGCGGCGCTGCGCGAGCCCGGCGCAAGCACGACGTCGGTGACGCCCGCGCCGCGTAGCGCGTCGACGACGACCGCGCCCAGCTCGATACTGCTCACCGCTCTCCCTCCAGGACCCGGCTCACCCGCTCGAACCGATCCAACCAGAACCGCGTCAGCTGCGGCCCTGCCGCGTGTTCCCGCAGCAGGTCGGCGTCCACCTCGACGTCGCGTACGGGAATCTCCCCGGAACGCGGCGCCAGCGGGGCGCGCACCACGTCCCCGGCCAGCAGCCGCGCGGTCTCCAACCCGCAGGCGTACGGCAGGTCGGGCAGCGCCGCGGCCAGCGCGACGCCGGCGCGCAGCCCAACCGACGTCTCCACCGCGCTCGACACCACCACCGGCAACCCCAACTCCTCGGCCAGCCGCAGGCACGCCCGCGGCCCGCCCAGCGGCTGCACCTTCAACACGGCGATGTCCGCGGCCCCTGCGACCTTGACCCGGAGCGGGTCGGCGGCGCGCCGGATGGACTCATCCGCCGCGATCGGGACGCCGAGGTCCCCGGCCCGGAGCGTGGCCAACTCCTCGACCGTCGCGCAGGGCTGTTCGACGTACTCGAGCCCGAACGCCCCCAACTCACGCACCGCGTCGACCGCCTCCGGTAGCTCCCAGCCACCGTTCGCGTCGACCCTGATCCGCGCCGACGGCAGCGCCTCCCGCACCGCGGCAACGCGGGCCACGTCGTCGTCCAGCGACTGTCCTATGGCGGCCACCTTGATCTTCACCGTCGCGCATCCCGAGGCGACGGCACGCGCCGCGGCCTCAGCAGGCGGGAGCGCGGGAACGATCCCGTTCACCTCGACGGCTCCGCGCACCGGGACGGGCAGGCCAGCCTCCGCGACCTCACGGGCCGCGCGCGCAGCCAAGCTGCGGCCTCCTCATCGTCGTACTCGGGAAACGGGCTCCACTCGGCCCAGCCCGCCGGGCCCTCGACCAGCACGCCCGACCTCCGCGTCAATCCCCGGAACGGGACCATCAACGCGATGTCGAACACATGCACGGTCATCCCACCAGCACCCCGACGAGCAGCCCGAGCCCCACGCCGATCTCCGCGAACCCTGTCGCCTGGATCACCGGGATGAGATCGCGGCCCAGCGCACCGCCCAGCACGCGACGCAGCGGGTCGATGAGCAGCACCACCGCCACCAACGCGACAAGAGCGAACCACGTCGTCAGCGCGGCGAACACGACGACAGCCAGCCCCGCCAGCCCACACAGCCCCGCATAGAAGAGGCGCGCGTTGCGATCGCCGAGGCGCGCCGGCAACGTCATCTTCCCCGCTACCCGGTCCGTCTCGATGTCGCGCAGATTGTTGGCCACGAGAATCGCGCTGGCCAGCGCGCCGACGGCGGTGCCCGCCAGCCAGGCGTGGAGCGGCGCGGCCCCGCAGATCACATAGGCGGTGCCGACGGTGGCGACCAGCCCGAAGAAGACGAACACCATCAGCTCGCCGAGGCCGAGGTAGCCGTACGGCTTCTTCCCGCCGGTGTAGAACCAGGCCGCGACGATGCACGCCGCGCCGACCAGCAGCAGCCACCACTGCCCGCTCAGCGCCACCACGCCCACTCCCGCGACGGCGCCGACGCCGAACGAGACGAACGCCGCCGCCTTGACGGCCTGGGGCGAGGCGAGGCCGGAGGCCACCAACCGCGTCGGCCCGACGCGCTCGTCGTCGGTGCCGCGGACGCCGTCGGAGTAGTCGTTGGCGTAGTTGACGCCCACCTGGAGCGCGAGCGCCACCGCGAGGCAGAGCGCGGCGATCAGGATCTCGCGCGGCCCGAGGGTGACGGTGCCGTCGTCCCAGGGGCCGATGATGCCGGTCCCGGCCGCGGCGCTGGCGGTGCCTGCGAGGATGGGGGCGACGGCGGCGGGCAGCGTGCGGGGACGGGCGCCCGCCATCCAGGCGGAGAGGGAAGTACTCATGACCGGGTCACTCTAGCCCTCCGTGGCGGCGACGAGCGCGGCCAGGGACGCGCGGTCCGGCTTGCCGCCCGCTCCCCGCGGGATGCGGTCGACGATGGTCAGCTGCCGGGGCAGGCATGCGGCCGGCAGCGCGGTTCGCAGGCGTTCCCGCCAGTCGCCGAGGGTCCCCGCGGTGGCGACGAGGACCACGCGCGCGCCCCACTCCTCGTCGTCGACGGCGAGCACGGCCGTCTCGGGATCGAGGGCGACTGCCGCCGCGCGCACCGCGGCGAGGTCGACGTTGACGCCGCCGCTGATCACGACGTCGTCCAAGCGCCCGTCCACCACGAGGCGGCCGTCGGGCGCGAAGTGGCCCCGGTCGCCGGTCAGGACCGCGCCGTCGCGCAGCACGGCGGCGGTGAGCTCGGGGCGGCCGAGGTAGCCGTCGAACAGCGTGGGGCCGGCGAGCTCTATGCGGCCGCACTCCCCGACCCGGACGCCAACGCCGCGCTTCCCCAGCCGCACCGAGACGCCCGGGAGGGGCACGCCGTCCCAGACGACGCCGCCGCAGGTCTCGCTCATGCCGTAGGTCTCGATCACTCGGATGCCTGCGGCCTCGGCGCGGGCGCGGAGGCTCGCCCCGAGCGGCGCTCCCCCGACGAGGACCGCGTCCATGGCGGCAAGCGCCCGCCTGGTCTCGGGCACGCGCAGCCCGCGGTAGAGCTGGGTCGCCACCACGGAGACGGCGTTGCGCCCGTCGCGGGGCCGGAGGCGGCTCAGGTCTCCTCCTGCCTCGGCCACGCCGTCGCCGAGCAGCCCGCGGACGAGGACCATCAGCCCCGCGACGTAGCGCGGTTCGAGAGCGAGATGCCACGTGGCTGTGAACCCGAGCCGCGCGGTAGCAGCCTCCGCCGCGGCCACAAGCGCCTCCCTGCGGAGGACGACGAGCTTCGGTTCGCCCGTCGATCCGGACGTGCCCACGACCGCCGTTCCCGCCGGTGCCGCTCCTGCGCCGTCGGCCAGCCACAACCCGACCCCGCGGCTGAGCAGATCCTGGACGCGTTGCACGAGATCAGCCTATCCGCGGGGTTGGGAGCGGCGTGGCGAGCGGTAGAATGGCGGCATGTTACGGGTGCTGCTGATCGTCGCCGTGGTCATGCTCACCGTGTACTGCGTCGTGGAAGTGGCCCAGTCACGGGGACGCGTCGTGCGTGCCATGCCTCGCTGGCTGTGGGCGTTCTTCGTGATCTGCGTCCCGGTTGTCGGCCCGGTGCTGTGGCTGTTCTTCGGCCGCCCCGTCAGCGGACACACCCGCCCCCACCACACGGATCGCGCCCCAGACGACGACGAGGACTTCCTCCGCGGCCTGCGTTAGCGCGCACGGACTCCGCGCGGATCGATGGCTCTCCGTGTGTCGCGCGGCGGCGTTCAATACTCTTCCCGCATGACCTATGGCGCACCTACGAAGGCAGTGATTCTGGCACGCGGACTCGGTTCGCGAATGCGGAAGGAGGCCGAGGGTGTCGCACTGAGCGCGGAACAGGCCAAAGCCGCAGACTCCGGTGTCAAGGCGATGATCTCCGTCGGGCGGCCGTTTCTCGACCATGTCATCTCCGCGCTCGCCGACGCCGGGTTCACCGACATCTGCCTCGTGATCGGCCCCGAGCACGACATGATCCGCGACTACTACGACGCGCTTCCCAAGGAGCGCGTGAACATCGCCTACGCCGTCCAGGTCGAGCCGCTGGGCACGGCCAACGCCGTCCTCGCCGCCGAGGACTTCGCCGGTGACGACCGCGTGCTCGTCATCAACTCCGACAACTACTACCCCTCCTCGGCGCTCCGGCTCCTCGCCGACGTCCCCGGCTCCGCGCTCGTCGGCTTCACCCGCGAAGGGCTATTGACGAGGTCGAACATCGCCCCGGAGAAGATCGCCGCATTCGCGTTGGCGACGGCCGACGACGCGGGCAACCTCGCGGAGCTGGTCGAGAAACCCGACGCGGAGACCGCGGCGCGCCTCGGTCCTGATGCCGTCGTTTCGATGAACTGCTGGCTGTGCGGCCCCGCGATCTTCACCGCCGCGCGGACCATCCCGAAGTCAGCCCGCGGCGAGTACGAGATCACAGACGCCGTGCGCGCGGCCATCGCCGCCGGCGACCCCTACGCCGTCGTCGTCTCGGATGAAGGAGTGCTGGACATGAGCGCCCGCGGCGACATCGCCTCGGTCGCGGCCGCGCTCGAGGACCGCGGGGTACGGCTGTGAAGTGGTTCGTCCCCGGCCGCCTCGAGGTGCTGGGCAAGCACACGGACTACATGGGCGGCCGCTCGCTGCTCGCCGCGGTCGACCGCGGGATCACCATCACGCTCACCCCCCTGGGTGAGCCGGTCCCCCGCGCGGAGCGCCCCACATCGTTCCTTGGATCCCGAGGCAACGGCGACGATGGAGCCGTAGCCCGTGACGAAAGGTCCCGCGCCTCGTTCACAATCTCGACCACGGCGATCCCCGGGGAGCTCACGCTCGTTCCTGGGGTCGACCCCGAGCTGCCCGCGGGGCATTGGGGGAACTACGTCCAGGCGGCGTTGGACCGGCTGACGCTGAACTTCGGTGCCCTCAAGCCCGCGCGGATCACCTTCGACTCGAACCTCCCGCTGGCATCCGGTATGAGCTCGTCGTCGGCGTTGGTCGTCGCGGCGGCGCTGGCCGTCGTCGACGACAACGACCTGCGCGAGCACCCGGCGTGGAAGGCGAACATCCACGACGACCTCGACCTCGCCGGCTACCTCGCCACCATCGAGAACGGGCTCACGTTCAAGGACCTTCCCGGCCTGCGCGGGGTCGGCACGTTCGGCGGGTCCGAGGACCACACGGCGATGCTGTGCTGCGCGGCCGACACGCTGACCGAGTTCACGTTCTGTCCCATCGTGCGGCGCCGTGAGGTGCCGTTTCCCGACGATCTCGCGTTCGTCGTCGCCGTCAGCGGTGTCCTCGCGGAGAAGACCGGCGCGGCGCTCGCGTCGTACAACCGGGCGTCGCTCACCGCACGCGCGTTGGTCGACGCGTGGAATGCCGCCACCGGCAGCGCGCACCCGGTCCTTGCCGACGCCCTCGCCAGCGACGAGGACGCCTGGGAGGGGCTGCGCGCCGTCGCCGCGCACGACCCCGCGCTGGCGGCGCGCCTTACCGCCTTCGTGACGGAGTCCGAGGTCGCCATCCCGCAGGCCATCGCGGCACTCGCCGACGGCGACCTCGCGGCGTTCGGCCGCGCCGCCGACCTGTCCCACCGCAGCGCCGACGAGGCCCTCGGCAACCAGATCCCGGAGACCAACCGCCTCCAGGGACTCGCGCGCGAGATGGGAGCTTTCGCCGCCGCCGGCTTCGGCGCCGGGTTCGGCGGCTCGGTGTGGGCGCTGGTCCCCGCGGTCGACGCCGACGCCTTTGCCGCGCGCTGGCTGGAGCGCTACCTCGGGGAGTTCCCCGCCGTCGCCGACACCGCGTCGACGCTCGTCACGCGCCCAGGGGGACCCGCCCGTCGGCTCGACTGACCCACCCGATAGCCTGGAGTCATGGCCGATCTCACGTGGGGCCTGACCATGATGGCCGTCGGTATGGGCACGGTGTTCGCACTGCTGCTGATCCTGATGGCCGTCCTGCTCCTCCTCGGGCGCTGGGATGCCCGGCGCGCACCCGCCGGGGCCGACGACAGCGCCACCCCGGCGCGGGAACCCGAGCCGACGAAGGGGCGCGAACACCCGACGCCGGCAGGAATGCGGCGCTACACGATCGCCGTCGACGACAAGGAACTGGTCATCGACCTGCGGCCGCTCGGCGGCCGCCGCTACCGCGCGCAGCTCGACGGGAAGATGGTGGATGTGACGCTAGGCCGCGACGGCCGTCCCGCCACGATCACCCCCGTCGTCGCCGTGCGCTCCGTTGACACGCCCCGTCCTGCAGAGCCAGCGTCGTCGCCGCAGGACGGGGCCGCGCCGTCGGGTCCGATAGACCTGACCGCGCCGATGCCGGGGCTGGTGCTGGCCATCGACGCGGGGGTCGGCGCCACCGTCGAGCGCGGCGACGCGATCATCACCCTCGAGGCCATGAAGATGGTCAACCAGGTGCGGGCGCCGCGGGGCGGCGTGGTCACGAAGGTTCACGTGACCGCCGGCGATCAGGTGAGCTACGGCGACGCGCTGGCCAGGATCGAGGACGCGCCGTGAGCCCTGACTCCTTCTCTTACCTGCTGCAGGGCCTCGCGGGGCTGACATGGCAGGGCGGCGTGATGATCGCCGTCGGACTGACGCTGATCTGGCTGGCGATCAAGAAGGAGTACGAGCCGCTGCTCCTCCTGCCCATCGGTGCGGGCGCGGTCCTTGCGAACCTGCCGTTCTCGCCGATGGTCGGCGAGGAAGGGATGCTGACGCTGCTGTACGAGATGGGGGTCGGCAACGAGCTGTTCCCGCTGCTGATCTTCATCGGCATCGGCGCCATGACCGACTTCGGCCCCCTGCTGGAGAACCCGAAGATGGTTCTACTCGGCGCCGCCGGACAGTTCGGCATCTTCCTGACGCTGCTGTTGGCGCTCGGTCTGGGGTTCACGCGGGATCAGTCGGCGTCGATCGGCATCATCGGCGCCATCGATGGGCCGACGTCGATCTACGTGGCGAACAAGCTCGCTCCGGAGCTCCTGGCGCCGATCACCGTGGCGGCGTACTCGTACATGAGCCTCGTGCCGATCATCATGCCGCCAATCATGAGGCTCATGACGACGCGCAAGGAGCGCGCGATCGTGATGCCCTACACAAGCCGCGAGATCTCGCAGCGCACCCGCATCCTGTTCCCGATCGTGGTGACGATCGTCGTCGGCGTCCTCGTGCCGTTCGCGACGCCACTGATCGGGATGCTGATGCTCGGCAACCTGATGCGCGAGTCGAAGGTCGTCGAGCGGCTGGTGGGGGCGTCGTCGAACGAGCTCGCCAATGTGGTGACGCTGTTCCTGGGCCTGGCGATCGGCTCGACGATGGTGGGCCCGACGTTCCTGAACACCGCGACGTTGCTGATCCTTGCGCTGGGCCTTGTCGCGTTCTGCCTCGACACCGTGATGGGTGTGGCGTTCGGGAAGCTGCTGAACGTGTTCTCCCGGGGCCGGTTCAACCCGCTGATCGGCGCCGCGGGCATCTCGGCCTTCCCCATGGCGGCGCGCGTCGTCCAGCGCGAGGGGCAGCGCGAGAACCACGACAACTTCCTGCTGATGCACGCGATGGGCGCCAACGCCGCGGGCCAGGTCGCCTCGGTCGTGGCCGGTGGCGTCCTCCTTGCCCTGATGTCGTAGGCGCCGGCCGAGCGCCCGCCACACCGTTCCTTGAGCCGGCCGCGAGGCGCCAGCCGAGCGCCGAGTCGAAAGGTCCCGTCAGTCCAGGTGCTCGTCCTCGTAGCTGCGCGGGTCGCCGATGGGTTCGAGATGGCCGGTGACGTGGAGTTCCGGGAACTCGGCTCGGATCAGGTCGGACAGGTCCTCGAGGGCATCGTGGCCGCGCTTGACGGTCCATTCACCGGGGACGAGCATGTGCATCTCCATGAACGCGCGAGCCCCGGAGACGCGGGTGCGCAGGGCGTGGAACTCCACGCCGTCGGAAGTGTGCTCGGCGAGGATCTCGCGGAGGCGGTCGTTGGTCTCCTTCGGCAGCGACTCGTCCATCAGGCCGCGGGACGACTCGGCGATGAGCCGCCATCCGGTGACGATGATGTTGAGGCCGACGATGATGGCGATCACCGGGTCGAGCCACAGCCAGCCTGTCAGCGCGACGAGGCCGACGCCGACGAGGACGCCTGCTGAGGTGACGACGTCGGTCATGAGGTGGTGGCCGTCGGCGCGGAGCGTGATGGAGTTGTGTTGCCTTCCCGCGCGGAGCAGGACGAGCGCGACGGCGCCGTTGATGAGGGATGCGACGACCGTGATCAGCAGGCCGATCCCGACGCGCTCCAACGGCTGCGGGGCGAGGAGTCGTTGAACGGCCATGACGAGGATCGCGGCGGCGGCCACGAAGATCATGACGCCCTCGACGATGGCGGAGAAGTACTCCGCCTTGGTGTGTCCGTAGTGGTGGTTCTTGTCGGCGGGCTTCGCGGCGACGCGCAGCGCGATCAGCGCGACGATCGCGGCGACGAGGTTGACGACGGACTCCGCCGCGTCGGATGCCAGGCCGACCGATCCTGTGATGAGCCACGCCCCGGTCTTCAAGGCGATGGTCACGAGGGCGGCCGCGATGGACAGCCACGCGAACTTGGTCAGATCGGTACGGGTCGAGCTCACCGCCCCATCCTTGCACTAGTCCGCCACGAGGGCCTGTGCCCGCCCGTGACGCCTGCCTTATAGCCCGTAACGCCAGCCGTCCACCGCGACGCCAGCCTAATGACCCGTGACGCCAGCCGTCCACCGCGACGCCAGCCTAATGACCCGTGATGCCAGCCTCCTGACGACGTCGCCAGCCCTACATCGTGTCGCCTGCCTTACAAGGTGTGACAGGGCAGGCGTTACGGCGGATGACTGGCGCTACGGGTGAAGGGCAGGCATCGCGAAGTGGAAGCCAGGCGACGCGGTGGACGCCAGGCATCGCGAAGTGGAAGCCAGGCGACGCGATGGAAGGCTGGCGTCGCGGCGTGCAAGCGCGCAGCGCTGGCGTCTGGGGAGGCGGTCAGCGCGGGATGAAGTTCCTCAGCGGACGGTCGGCGCGGAGGGCGGCGATCTGGTTGGCCAGGAACACGTCCGCGCCTCGCGGGCGGCCGCCGGCGGTGTGCGGGGTGAGGATCAGGTTCGGCGCCGACCACAGCGGGGAGTCCGCAGGCAGCGGTTCGACGGCGGTGACGTCCAGCGCGGCCCCGGCGACGTGACCAGACTCAAGGGCGGCGACGAGCGCCTCCTCGTCGATGGTCGTGCCGCGACCGACGTTCACCACCAGCGCGCCCTGCCGCAGCTGCGCCAGCCGATCGGCGTTCAGGGCTGCGGCGGTCTCGGTCGAGTGCGGGAGGATCATGATGAGGATGTCGGTGGTGGGGAGGATCTCGGCGAGGCCGGCGTCGTCGACGACCGGGTAGCCGTGCCTCTCCCCCGCCGTGCGCGCCGCGCCGGTGACGTGCGCGCCGAGCGCGGTGAGCAGCGGGGCGAGCGTCGCGGCGATGGAGCCGAAGCCCCAAATGACGACGTTGGCGCCGTCGAGCGTTGTGACCCGGCCGTCGTAGGCGCGCGGCCGCAGCGTCCCGCCGAGCCTGCCGTCCCACTGGCGCTCAGCTTGGCGGGCGAGCGCGAGGGGCAGGTTGCGCAGCAGCGCGATGGTGAGGCCGAGCGCGTGCTCGGCGACGGGGCCGTCGTGCAGGCCGACGCCGGAGCAGATGGGGACGCGCGGGTCGAAGCCGGCGGCGAGCACACCGTCAGGTCCTGCCTGGAAGCCCTGCACCAGCCGCAGGTCCTTCATCCGGGCCGCCGCGTCGCGGAGCACCTCCTCCGGTTGGGCCCAGGCGACGAACACGTCGGCGTCGATGTGTTCCTCCGGAACGAGCTCGCGCGCGGGGAGGACGACGATCTCAACGCCCTCGATCACGGGCAACGCGCCCTTGTACGTGTCCGGGACAAGGACCTTCATGGGAACACCTCCGCAGGAATCGGTTCTCCCCAGCATGGCACACCGTCGCCGATCTGACGCCCGATGCGTGCGTGGATACAATGCGCGGGTGCTGACGATGCAAGACGCTCTGCGACGACTCTCCGACTATTGGACCAACAAGGGCTGCCTGACGTGGCAGCCGTTCAACACGGAGGTCGGCGCGGGCACGATGAATCCCGCGACGGTGCTGCGGGTGCTCGGGCCTGAGCCGTGGGACGTGGCCTACGTCGAGCCGTCGGTGCGCCCGGACGACTCCCGTTACGGCGAGAACCCGAACCGACTGCAGACGCACACCCAGTTCCAGGTGATCCTGAAGCCGGAGCCCGGGGACCCGCAGGAGCTGTATCTCGGCTCGCTCGAGGCGCTCGGCATCGACCTCTCCAAGCACGACGTGCGCTTCGTCGAGGACAACTGGCAGCAGCCGGCCATCGGCGCGTGGGGCCTCGGCTGGGAGGTGTGGCTGGACGGCATGGAGATCACGCAGTTCACCTACTTCCAGCAGGTGGGCGGGCAGAACCTCGACCCGATTCCGGTCGAGCTCACCTATGGCGTCGAGCGCATCCTGATGGCACAGCAGGGCGTGACGCACTTCAAGGACATCGTCTACTCCATCGCCTCCGACGGCCGCCCCGTCACGTACGGCGAGGCGCTCGGCCAGCAGGAGTACGAGATGAGCCGGTACTACCTCGACGACGCCGACGTCGAGGCCAACCGCCGCCTGTATGAGACGTATGTCGGCGAGGCGACGCGCATGGTCGAGAAGCGCCTGCCCGTGCCTGCACACAACTACATCCTGAAGTCGAGCCACGCGTTCAACGTGCTCGACGCCCGCGGCGCCATCTCGACGACGGAGCGCGCGAAGGCGTTCGCCACCATGCGCCGCCTGATGCGCGACACCGCCGCCCTGTGGATCGAGCGCCGCGAAGAGCTGGGCTTCCCCCTGAACCGGGAGACCTTGTTCCTTGAGCCGGACCCCCGGCGCGAAGCGCCCGGGTCCGTGTCGAAAGGTCCCGCGGCCGACCGCAATCTCGCCCCCCAGACCCTCGCGTTCGAGATCGGCGTGGAAGAACTCCCGCCCCACGTAGTCCCGCAGACCATCGACGCCGTCCGCGCCGCGCTGACCGAGAAGCTGGCTGCCACCCGACTGGCCCACGGAGAGATCACCGTCGAAGGCACCCCGCGCCGCATCGTCGCCACCATCGCCGACCTCGCGGCCAGCGAGCCCGACACCGAGCAACTCCGCAAGGGGCCGAAGTGGGCCGCGGCGTTCGACGGCGACGGCAACCCGACCAAGGCGCTCCAGGGCTTCATGCGCGGCCAGGACGCTGCCGTCGAGCAGATCGAGAAGGCCGATTTCGGCGGCAACGAGCATGCCGTGGTGCGCGTCGCCGTGAAGGGGCGCGACGTGCTCGACGTCATGGGCGTCATCCTCGCCGACGTCGTCTCCGGTCTGCGCGCGGAGAAGAACATGCGCTGGAACGACCCGAAGCTGTCGTTCTCGCGCGCGATCCGGTGGATCGTCGCGCTGTGGGGCGACATCGTCGTCCCTGTTCAGGTCTCTGAGCTGACCGCCGGGCGCACCACCTACCTGCAGCGGCCCGTAGCCGGCGAGGAGTCCGGCAGGCGTTCCGACGGCGCGCTGGTCGGGCGCGTCGAGGTCGCCTCTGCCGACGACCTGCTGCCGACCATCGCCGCGGGCTCTATCGAGCTGTTCACCGACGCGCGGCGTGCGGCCATCATCGAGCAGGCCACCGCGCTGGCGTCCGGCGTTGGCGGCACGATCGCGTTCGATGCGGAGTCCGCCGTCGTGGATGAGATCACCAACCTTGTCGAGGATCCGCACGGCGTGCTGGGCAACTTCGATGAGCGCTACCTCGACCTGCCCGAGCGCATCCTCACCACGGTGATGCGCAAGCACCAGCGCTACCTGCCGGTGTACCGCGACGGGAAGCTCGCGCCGCACTTCGTCACGATGGCCAACGGCCTGTGCGACGACGACACGGTGCGTGCCGGCAACGAGTCGGTGATCCGCGCGCGCTACGAGGACGCGCTGTTCTTCTGGAATGCCGATCTGCAGACCGCCGCAGCTGACGAGTTCGTGCCCGGGCTGGACAAGCTGACATTCGAGGACCGGTTGGGCTCAGTCGGGCTGCGCGCGCGGCGCATCGCCGACGTCGCGACCCGGCTCGGCGAGCGCGTGGGCGTCTCCGGCGAGGACCTGGTGACGCTGAAGCGCGCCGGCGAGCTGGCGAAGTTCGACCTGGCCACGCAGATGGTGGTGGAGATGAGCTCGCTGGCCGGGTTCATCGCGCGCGAGTACGCCGTCCGCATGGGCGAGACCCATGCGGTGGCCGACGCGCTGTTCGAGATGGAGCAGCCGCACACGTCCGCCGACCCGGTACCCGCGTCCGTTCCCGGCGCGCTGCTGGCGCTCGGCGACCGCTTCGACCTCCTCGCCGCGATGTTCGCGTTGGGCGCCAAGCCCACCGGTTCCTCGGACCCGTTCGGCCTGCGCCGCGCGGCCTTGGGCGTGGTGCGGATCCTGCGCGAGTCGGCGGGCACCCCGCTGGAGTCGCTGACCATCCGCGCCGGCCTGGAGGACGCCGTCGCGCGCCTGGCGGAACAAGGCGTGGACGTGGCCCCGGACGCGGTCGACGCCGCGCTGGAGTTCACCGTCGGCCGTTTCGCGCAGCTGCTGCGCGACGAGGGAACGTCCGCGGACCTCGTGTCGGCGATCCTCCCCGCCGCCGACGCCCCCGGCCGCGCCGCCCGCCTGCTGTCCGAGCTGTCGGCTACGTCCGACGACTCCCGCCTCCACAACCTCGTCGCGACCCTCGTCCGCATCACCCGGATCCTCCCCGACGACGTTGTCGACTCGGCGAGGAGCGAGGAAGGGGCCAGCCACCGCTCGTTGAGGAGGAGGGAGGAACGAGCGACGTCTCGAAACGTCTTGTCCGAGGTCGATGACAACCGTTCCTTGAGGAGCGACGAAGGAGCGTCTCGAAAGGTCCTGACCGAGGCTGCCGAGCTGGAACTCGCCGCCGCTGTCGACGCCGTCGACCCCGACACCGCCGCACAACCCATCAAGGTCATCCTGGGCAGCACCGAGCACGTGGTCGCAGCAGCAGCACGGTTCTTCGACGAGATCCTGGTCAACGCTGAGGACGAGTCGGTGCGCGCAGCGCGCCAGTCCCTGCTCGCCTCGGTCCTGTCCCTGGCCCCGGCCGACATCGACTGGAAGGCCCTGGACATCGCCCTGGGGTGACACCATAGGTCAGGGCCTCACGCTTCTGTAATGAGGGGCGGTCCTCATCACGGAGGGTACAGAGCTACCCACCTCTGCGTACATCGGCGTTTTTGTCGGCCCAACATCCTAAGGTCGTGCCATGACCTCAGGACTCGCCACCGACGGGTGGGGATCGGCTCCAAACATCACGCACCCACCACCGCTCTCAACCTCGGTCTGGGCTAAGACCGGAGGCGCTGACTTTTGGCAGTCCCTCCCCCAGCATCTCGCAGACACACGTACGGTGGCCGAGTTGCTCTACGAGCATTGGCTGTCGAGGTCCGTGAAGGAGAGGTGGGTGGCCGAGCCTCCTGGCGCGGACGGTATGCGCACAATCGCGCTGTTCCTGGCCGCGACGCACGACGTGGGCAAGGCCGCTCCGGCGTTCGTGGCCCAATCGGAGCCGCTGGCCCAACTCGCGCGGGACACCGGGCTCACGTGTCACACCATCCAGGAGCTGCGCGATGACAGGAGGGAGCTGCCTCACTCGCTCATCGGACAGCACGCCGCCACGCGCTGGTTGGAGACGAAGGGCGTGGACGAGGACGCCGCCAAAGGCCTCGCCTCTGTCATCGGCGCTCACCACGGCCGCCCCGTCCAGCATGCGCCCCGGCTTCACAGCAAGCGGCCCAATGGGATGGGGCGCGACGCCTGGGAGAAGGTGCGGTTCGGCCTGCTGGACTGGCAGGCCCGTGAGACCGGCTTCGACGAGCTGCTACGTGCAGGAGGCCAACTCTCCGTGTCCCTGCCGACGCTGATCGAGATCACCGGCTTCGTCATCGTGGCGGACTGGTTGGCGTCCAACACCGCACTCTTTCCGCTCCGGCCGCGGGGGCGCAGCGGCGAGGTCGAGGCCGACATGCCCGCCCGGACCGCAGTCGCGTGGGGCGAGATCGCGATGCCCCCGCCATGGCAGCCGCCGCGGGACGACTCACCCGCGCCAGACTTCTTCCGCTCGCGTTTCGGCTGGGAGCCCACCGTCACGCCTCACGCGATGCAGACGGCGGCCCTGGACGCCGCCCGCACCGTCGACATCGGCCTCATGCTGATCGAGACGGAGACGGGCGGCGGCAAGACCGAGGCCGCGCTGGCCGCCGCCGAGTCCATCGCGAGCCGGCGGGGATCGCAGGGCATCGTGATCGCGCTGCCCACGCAGGCCACGACCAACGCGATGTTCAGCAGGGTCGCGCGCTGGATCGACGACCTGCCCGAGCCGCCGGCGGAGGTCGGCGCGTGGGCGCTCACTCTCGGCCACGGGAAGAGCCAGCTGAACCAGGAATTCGCGAAGCTGAACGAGGCAGTGAAGGCCTTCGAGCGGAGACTCGCGCGTACGGAGGAGCACGCGCCGATCTTCGAAGGCGAGGAGACGCCCGCCCTCTGCAACGCCGTCGTCCATCAGTGGTTCCTGGGCGCGAAACGGCGGCTGTTGTCGAACTTCGCGGTGGTGACCATCGACCAGGTGCTCCGCGCGGCGCTGCAGCGCAAGCACCTCATGCTCGATCATCTGGCGCTCGGCGGTAAGGTCGTCATCATCGACGAGGCGCATGCGTCGGACGACTTCATGAACGTCTACCTGGACTCGGCACTCAGCTGGCTCGGCGCCTACGACGTGCCCGTGATCCTGCTGTCCGCGACGCTGACCGCCGAGCGCCGCCGCCGCTTCCTCTCCGCGTATCGCCCCGGCAGGGCGGCCGAGGCCGAGAAGCTGTCGTTCGCGGAGGACGACTACCCGTTGCTCACCATCCTGCCGCGTGACGAAGCACCGATCACGGCCAGGGTGGTCGCAGAGAACAGACCCGGCAGATCGGTGCAATGGACATGGCACCCGACGGCCCTCGACAGGATCGTGGCCAGCGTGCGCGACGACCTCGCCCATGGCGGCTGCGCCCTTGTCGTGCGCAACACGGTCAAGGATGCCCAGGCCACCGCCGCGGCGCTCGAGGAGGCGGGTATCGCCGTGCTGCTGACCCATGCGGGCTTCCTCGCAGTCGACCGCGCGGGCAACGACGAGGAGTTGCGCTACCTCTTCGGAAAGGACGGCGTAGAGCGTCCCGATCGGATCGCGGTGGTGTCCACCCAGGTGGTCGAGCAGAGCCTCGACGTAGATTTCGACGTCCTCTACACCGATCTCGCCCCGGTCGACCTGCTGCTGCAGCGCGTAGGTCGGCTGCATCGCCACGCCCGTATCCGCCCGCACAGGCACGCCACCGCACGCCTCTTCCTCCTAGCCGATCTTCCCTCCGATGACGCTCTCCCTTCCGCGACGCCCGGCTCGCTGGCGGTATACGGCTCCCATCTGCTGCTCCGCACGGCTGCGACGCTCGTCGAGCACGGCCCCACGATTCGCATCCCGGACGACGTCGCGCGCCTCGTCGAGCGCGCGCTCGGATCGGGGCACGTCGGTCGGGAGGCTTGGCAAGCGATGCTGAGTGAGGCGAGGGCGAACCACGAACGCGAGATCGAGAAGCAGCGCGAGAAAGCTGCAAAATGGTGTGTCGTGCCGTGGAACCCCGACGGCGACCCGCGCACCTCGCTGGGCGACTGGCTGACCGTTGCTCCAGATAGCAGCGAAATCGCGATGGGGATCGCTGTCCGCGACACCGACCCCACCCTCGAGGTCATCGTCGTTCCGATCGCCCCCGCGGGCTCCGCCGTTCGGCCCCCGTGGCTCACCAAGAACCCCAGCCAGGTGGAGACCCTCGACACGTCCACGCGGCCATCCGACGAGGTGGCGCGCGAGGTCGCCGGCTGGGCGGTGCGGCTCCCCACCGCGATGACGCGCTGGGACCTCGACGACGTGGTGACCGCGCTCGATCGAGACCCCGCCACCCGCAGATGGGCCTGGCGGCAACACCCCCTCCTCAAGGGCGAGCTGTTCTTGCCCATGAACCAACCCGAAGAAGGGAGCACCACCTTGATGACCGAACTCTCCGCGGGCAGGAAGCACTACCGGCTGACCTACTCGCCCACACGCGGACTGGAGGTGAGCGACGCATGAGCTACAACCTGCTTGACGAGCCGTGGATCCCCGTGCTCGTCCGCGACGGCACCGCTGCCGATCTGTCGCTGCGCGACTGTTTCACGCGCGCCGACGATGTGCGCCGGATCAATGGCGACCTGCCCACGCAGGGCTTCGCGATCCTGCGGGTACTCCTGGCGATCTGCCACGACGCGATCGGCTTCCACTCGCTCGCCGACACGAAGCAGCTGCTCAGGACCGGGCTCGACACGGCACGCGTGCTCGCCTATCTCGACGACTACGCGGACCGGTTCGAACTCTTCCACCCGCAGCGGCCTTTCATGCAGGTAGCTGACCTGCGCACAGCCAAGGGCGAGGTGGCAGGCCTTGAGAAGCTGATCAGCGACGTGCCCAACGGGACGCCGTTCCTGACCGTGCGCACCGGGCGGGGACTCGAGCGGATCTCCGCCGCCGAGGCCGCGCGATGGCTGATCCACGTCCATGCGTTTGACCCGAGCGGCATCCGCTCGGCGGCCGTCGGCGACCCGGAGACCAAGGGCGGGAAGGGCTACCCCATCGGCCCCGGGTGGGCCGGCCAGATCGGCGGGCTGCTCTATCACGGCGACTCCCTGGCCCAGACCCTCGCGTTCAACATCGTCCCCACGGAGCGCAACGACGCGGATCGTCCCGTCTGGGCGCACGAGAAGCCACAGACCGAGCAGCGCCAGCTCGAGCCGCGCCCGAACGGGCCCGTCGAACTGCTGGTGTGGCAGACCCGCCGCGTGCGGCTGGTGGGCGACCGTGACGGCGTCACCGGCGTCGTCCTTGCACAGGGCGATCGGATGACGCCGCAGAACCGGCACGACCTCGAACCCATGACGGGGTGGCGGTATTCCAAGCCGCAGTCCGCGAAGCTGAAGATGGCTGTCTACATGCCGCAGAAGCACGACCCGACGCGCGCCTTCTGGCGCGGGCTCCCCGCGCAGCTGCCCAGCCACCCCACCGACATCGACGGCAACGAGGCAACGATGCGCTCGCGCGTCGCTGAACACCTCAGCCAGGTGGAGGACCTCCTGCCAGCTGCCCTCGAGCAGGTGCGCCTGGAGGCCGTGGGCATCGACTACGGGCCACAGGAGGCCACCGTCGCCGAATTGGTCAGCGACGCGGTGGACCTGAGAGTCTCGATGCTGGGGCCCGACGCGGGGGCTGTGGCCGTCATGATCCAGGATTCGGTACGGACGGCAGATACCTGCGTGTGGGCGCTCGGCCGCATGGCAAGCAACGTCGCGGCGTCGGCCGGAGACTTCGACGGGCTGGAGGGGGCGGCGGAACGAGCACGTCTCCAAGCATGGGCAGCCCTCGACGAGGTAGCGCCCCGCTGGATCGCCCAGCTGACGAGCTCTTCGGACACGATCGCGGAGAACCGAGCCTGGCAGGAGCTCGTGCGGTCGACCCTCGAACCGATCGCCGACGCCGTCGCCGATGCGGCGCCACCGGCGGCCTACGCGGGCAGGAACACCAGGAACGGGTTCATGACCGTCGGCAAGGCGGAGGGCTTCTTCCGCCACACCCTGCGCAAGGAGCTTCCCCTTGCCTACCCGACCAAGAAGGAGGAGTCAGCATGAGCGAACAGGAGAAGTTCTCCCCCAGCCGTTTCGTGACCGAACGCATCTATCGCCTGGTCGGCAAGGATCCGACCAACCTGAGCCCCGCCTCTCGCGCGCAGCTGGCGCAGTTGCGGCAGGCGGCCGACAAGGAGCCCGGGACCGTCCCGTCGATCTGGCCGATCACTAGCGAGGGCATCCCGGACGACATCACCGGCCTGCAGCTGAACCGCATCGAGACTGCCATCCACATGGCCCTCACACAGTTCGCGGTGCATCAACAGGCACGATCGCACTGCATGCACGACGCGGGACAGCCCTTCGGCCGCGCGATCAGACGACTGGCCGAGGCGACGTCGCCTGGCTCGGAGCCGTACGAAAGCCCGGTCTACCGCCGGTTCACGACGCTGTCGACCACGACCAACCTGCCGGGCATCCGGAGCCAGCTGGGCAGCCTCGTCACGCAGCTGCGCAGCTACGACATCGCATTCGACTACGGTCGCTTCACTCGGAACCTGCTCCTGCTGCAGGACGCCGGCCGCAACGCCGAGGTCCGCCGCACTTGGGGTCGTGACTTCCACCGCCTCCCTACCCAGACCACCACCGATTCCACCGCCGTCGAAGGAGACAACTGACATGACCACTTACATCGAATTCCACGCCCTCCAGACCGTCCCCCCATCGAACATTAATCGCGACGACTCCGGGGCACCGAAGACGGCGGTCTATGGCGGGGCCACCCGCTCACGCGTCTCCAGCCAGTCCTGGAAGCGGGCGATCCGCGAGGACTTCAACGAGACGCTGGATCCGCTTGAGGTCGGCACGCGCAGCCGGATGATCGTCGGCTCGATCGCAACCGCCATCGAGGAGCGTCGACCCGACCTGTCCGATCGCGCGCAGGACCTGGCGGTGGCGGCGATGGAGGCCGCGGGCTTCAAGAGGCCGGTGCCCAAGACTCGTCGCAAGGGTGAGTCCGAGGGACAGCCGGAGACCGGGTATCTTGTCTTCCTATCTCAGCGCCAGATCGAGTCGCTCGCGGAGGCCGCCGTCGCCGTGAGCGACGAGGCCGACCCCCTGAACGCGATGAAAGCGGCGAAGGTGAAGCAACTCGTCGACGCCGACCACTCCATCGACATCGCGCTCTTCGGCCGGATGATCGCCGATTCCTCCGACCTGAACGTGGACGCCGCGTGCCAGGTGGCCCACGCGATCAGCGTGCACGAGGCGACCCCTGAATACGACTTCTACACCGCCGTCGACGATGCGAAGGATCGCAACGAGGACGAGGAGGACGCGGGGGCCGGGATGATGGGCACGGTCGCCTACATCTCCTCCACCCTCTACCGCTACGCAGCCATCAACGTCGACCAGCTGAGCGAGAATCTCGGCTCAGCGGAGGCGACGAATCGCGCGATCGAGGCGTTTTTGCGCAGCTTCGTCGTCTCCATGCCCAGCGGCAAACAGACGACGTTCGCCAACGGCACACGGCCCGACGTCGTGCTGGTCACCGTCGGAAAGGGCCAGCCGGCCAGCCTCGTCGGGGCCTTCGAGGCCCCGGTCAAGGCGCGGGAGGGATACATGGGCCCGGCCGTCGAACGGCTCGCGGAGCACGCGAAAGACGTGTTCTCCACCTGGCGCACGCCCGAGAAGATCTTCGCGACCGCGCTCCCCGCCTATCGCGCGACGCTGGCGACGGTGGCCGAGGCTCGGACGCTCGACGAGCTGGTCGCCGACACGGTGGCGGCCGCGACGGGTCAGGCATGAGCGTCCTGACGCTCCGGCTCGCCTCGCCGCTGCAAAGCTGGGGCGCGTCCAGTCGTTTCACGCGTCGTACGACCGAGTCCGCGCCCACCAAGAGCGGCATTCTCGGACTGCTCGCCGCGGCGCAGGGCCGTCGGCGCAGTGACTCCATCGAGGACCTGCTCACGCTGACCCTCGCGGTCCGTGTCGATCAGCCCGGCGTGCTGCTCCGCGATTTCCACACCGCCCACCACCAGGTGACGGGTGCGGCCATGCCGCTCACCGACCGGTTCTACTGGAGCGACGCGGTATTCGTGGCCTTCGTCGGCGGACCGGAGCCCGTGCTCGCGGGCCTCCACGACGCGCTGCGCGACCCCAGTTATCCGCTCTACTTCGGGCGACGCTCGTGTGTTCCCGAGGGGCGAGTCTCGCTCGGCGTTGACGACGTCGAGGTGCACGAGGCTTTGGAGGCCTGCCCCTGGCAGGCGGGGGTCAGCGGGAAGCGGCGCCACTACCGGGAGTCGACCGTTCGCTTGGCGGTGCGCGCGGACCAGGGCGTCCTGCACGGGGTGCCGCCGTCCCACGAGTTCGCCGACGTCCCGGTCTCGTGGAATCCGGAGCTTCGCCAGTATCGGACGCGCATGGTCGTCGACTCGTACGTCGTCATCCCGACCGGCTCGGAGACGGCTGCACCGTCGGGGCTCCCACACGACCCCATGGCAACCCTCGGAGGCCTGTGATGTACCTGACGCGTACCTACCTCAACGCCCGCCGTCGGGGTGCTCAGAAGCTCCTGGGTTCACCGCAGGCCATGCATGCAGCCGTCCTCGCGGGGTTCCCCCCCGGGGCCGAGCCCAGACGTCCCCTGTGGCGCGTCGACGCCGACGACGAGCTGCGGCCCGCGCTCTACGTCTTGAGCGAGCGCGCCCCGGACCTCACTCACCTGGAGGAGCAGGCGGGGTGGCCCAGCCAATCCACAACGCAGGCGACGTCGTATGCACCCCTGCTCGACGCCTTGGACATCGGCCAGACGTGGGCGTTCCGACTGACGGCCAATCCGACGCATCGCGCCGAGATCAACGGCGTCAGCAAGGTGCTCGGGCACGTGACCGTCGCCCAGCAGGTGGGTTGGTTGCTGAGCCGTCAGACGTCCCTGGGGGTCTCGCTCGGCGAGGAGGACGACCCGAGCTTCACCCTTACGGGCCGCGAGGTGCGTCGATTCCGCCGCTCGGAGTCCGCCGTGACGCTGAGCACTGCCCGGTTCGAGGGCGTGCTCAAGGTGGTGGATCCCGCGCTCCTGCGAGTGGCCTTGACCCAAGGCATCGGGCGCGCGAAGGCCTACGGGTGTGGCCTGATGACGCTGGCGAAGCCGTGATCCCGGGGGCTAAACCCCCGACATCGCAACAGCTGGTCCGGGTAGAGGAGCGCGTAACGTTCCTCCACCTGGAGCGCTGTACGGTGAGCCGCGACAGCAACGCGATCACCGCGACCAGCGAACAGGGCACTGTGCACGTTCCGGCCGCGACCATCTCGGCGGTGCTGCTGGGCCCAGGGACGCGGGTGACGCATCACGCGATGATGTTGCTGGCGTCGTGCGGGGTCACCGTCGTCTGGGTGGGTGAGAGCGGCGTCCGGTACTACGCGCACGGCGCGTCATTGGCCCGCACCACCCGGCTACTGGAGGCACAGGCCGCAGCCGTCAGTAACACTCGGTCCAGACTGGCCGTCGCCCGCGCGATGTACGAGCAGCGCTTCCCCGACGAAGCCGTCAGAGGGCTCACCATGCAGCAACTTCGTGGCCGCGAGGGCGCCCGCGTCCGGAACCTCTACCGACGACATTCGGAGCGCACAGGCGTGGAGTGGAAGCGCCGCGACTACAACCCCGAGGCGTTCGACGACTCCGACGCCATCAACCAGGCCTTGTCCGCCGCCCACACGTGCCTGTACGGCGTCGTGCACGCCGTGATCGTGTCGCTGGGCTGCGCGCCCGGACTCGGATTCGTTCACACAGGCCACTCACGAGCCTTCGTCTACGACATGGCAGATCTGTACAAGGCCGAGGTGACCATTCCGCTCGCCTTCGACGTGGTGGCCGAAGGCTCACTGGACGTTGCGGGCGACACCCGGCGACGCGTACGAGATGCGTTGCGCTCCAGCGATGTTCTCGCGCGCTGCGTCAAGGACATCAAGCGACTGGTCCTACCGTCCGACGATGTCGACTTCGACGTGGACATCGTCCGTCTGTGGGATGACCGCCAAGGCGCGCTGGCCGGTGGCGTCGACTACTCAGAGGTGGACTTTTGATCACCATCGTCCTGAGCAAGGTGCCGGAAGGGATCAGAGGGCACCTCACTAAATGGCTTCTGGAGGTGGCGCCGGGTGTTTTCGTCGGCCGGGTCTCCGCGCGCGTACGCGACGAGCTGTGGGACATCACCCGCGAAGGTGTCGGAGACGGGACAGCTCTCATGGTGCTTTCGTCGTCCAACGAGCAAGGCTTTGAGGTTCGCAACTGGGGTCACCGCTGGAAGCCTGTGGACCTCGATGGGTTTGTGACTCTGCAGCGGCCGACCGCCCGAGACACCACGGGAGAAGCCGTCAAGAGCGTGATCCCTCGCGCCGCGCGATTCCGCTGGCTTAAGGCACAGAAACCGAACTAGAATCAGCTTCGGGTCAGATCGAGTCCCTAGTCAACAAGTGTGCTCCCCGCGCAGCGGGGATGATCCTGTCTCGGGAGATGGTGGGGAGCGGCGTGGTTCGTGCTCCCCGCGCAGCGGGGATGATCCGATGGCGCGACAGGGCGGACGATAAGGCCAGTGCTCCCCGCGCAGCGGGGATGATCCGGTCCTGGTCGCGGCGCCTCCCGCGGTCGGCGTGTGCTCCCCGCGCAGCGGGGATGATCCGTAGGCGACGTTGGCGAGCGAACCGGGGGCGCCGTGCTCCCCGCGCAGCGGGGATGATCCCACCTTCAAGGCGTCGGGTTCGCTAACGGGCTCGGTGCTCCCCGCGCAGCGGGGATGATCCCATGAACGCGTTGTACATGTCGCCCTCGGCGCGGTGCTCCCCGCGCAGCGGGGATGATCCCCGTGTACCACGCAAGAGTGCATATGGTTCGCGTGCTCCCCGCGCAGCGGGGATGATCCGTCGGGGGTGGCGAACGCTTCCGCGACCTCGGAGTGCTCCCCGCGCAGCGGGGATGATCCCTCAGGCGCGTGGGCCTCGTGGCAGGACCTGGCGTGCTCCCCGCGCAGCGGGGATGATCCCTGGTTGAGTTGGGCGATCGGGAAGGCGCCGATGTGCTCCCCGCGCAGCGGGGATGATCCTCCATGAGCCACAACGACGACGACCTCGTGCTGGTGCTCCCCGCGCAGCGGGGATGATCCCTCACTGAACGCGCCCGCGTCCTTCTGTCCCGCGTGCTCCCCGCGCAGCGGGGATGATCCGAATCCGTCGTCCACTAGCTGGGCGAACCTGGCGTGCTCCCCGCGCAGCGGGGATGATCCGGTCGCGGTGTGCGAGGATGCCGACGATCCACGGTGCTCCCCGCGCAGCGGGGATGATCCGGTCGACGGCCTTTTCGGGCCGCAGACGAAGGCGTGCTCCCCGCGCAGCGGGGATGATCCGCCGGTGCGACTACCCCGAAGGTGACCGACCCGTGCTCCCCGCGCAGCGGGGATGATCCGGACCCGGCGAACCCGAAGCAGCCACTCCTGATGTGCTCCCCGCGCAGCGGGGATGATCCGGGCCGCTGTGACGGTCGTCTGCGACTGGTGCGGTGCTCCCCGCGCAGCGGGGATGATCCCTGGTGCCGCGCTCGCTGGCCGTCGAAGCCGATGTGCTCCCCGCGCAGCGGGGATGATCCCGGCAAGGCCAAAGCCCTGTCGCGGGAGATGGGGTGCTCCCCGCGCAGCGGGGATGATCCCTGTTGCCACGTCTACACCTCGTCCTGGTCGGCCGTGCTCCCCGCGCAGCGGGGATGATCCGCCGTCACGCTCGGTGTCGCCGGTGTCGCGTCGGTGCTCCCCGCGCAGCGGGGATGATCCCGGTGAGTGGCCACCGAGCTTGCGGTTGAGGGGTGCTCCCCGCGCAGCGGGGATGATCCCCAGTACCTCGGCGCGCTCCGCAGCCACGGCCTGTGCTCCCCGCGCAGCGGGGATGATCCGGAATGGCTCAAGAGCGGCCCCGCCGCCACCTAGTGCTCCCCGCGCAGCGGGGATGATCCCTATCCACCCTGACGGGGCGGTGGTGTCGGTCAGTGCTCCCCGCGCAGCGGGGATGATCCCGGCTTCGGCGCAGTCCGGGAGTGGCGCCTCGCGTGCTCCCCGCGCAGCGGGGATGATCCCACCCAACTCCTCCGCACCCGCGAGTACGTCCAGTGCTCCCCGCGCAGCGGGGATGATCCCGGCTGTCGGCGCCGGCGGCTTGTCGAAGAGCCGTGCTCCCCGCGCAGCGGGGATGATCCGGCAACCCCTCCAGATGTCACGGCCGCGGTCAAGTGCTCCCCGCGCAGCGGGGATGATCCGGCCGAACGTCAGCAAGACGACGCGATGCAGGGTGCTCCCCGCGCAGCGGGGATGATCCCCCTGCCTGCGACGTGAATATATTTAGCGTCCGGTGCTCCCCGCGCAGCGGGGATGATCCGCCTTCCAGTGCTGTTGCTATGGCAGGCGTTGCGTGCTCCCCGCGCAGCGGGGATGATCCCAGCGCAATCACGGCACTGTGGACGGATGCCGGGTGCTCCCCGCGCAGCGGGGATGATCCCGCAATCGTGGCAAGCCGCGCGGTTGAGGGAAAGTGCTCCCCGCGCAGCGGGGATGATCCGTCGACCGGAGCCCCACGGCCATACTACGGGAGGTGCTCCCCGCGCAGCGGGGATGATCCACGCTGTCCCGCGCGATCATCAGCGCGACCGCCAGTGCTCCCCGCGCAGCGGGGATGATCCGGCCAGCGACAAGGCGGCCGACAAGTCCCCCACGTGCTCCCCGCGCAGCGGGGATGATCCGGAAGTCCAGGAGTTCTGTCCCTTTGTCAGGTAGTGCTCCCCGCGCAGCGGGGATGATCCCCAGACCCGTCCAGGTTGACGCCATCACAACCCGTGCTCCCCGCGCAGCGGGGATGATCCGAAGTCGCCGTCCACCAGCTGGGCGTACTTGGCGGTGCTCCCCGCGCAGCGGGGATGATCCGACCGTGGAGACCTCCTCCGGAATTGGCGTTGCCGTGCTCCCCGCGCAGCGGGGATGATCCGCTCCTGGATCTCGACCGCGACCGGACGGAGCCGTGCTCCCCGCGCAGCGGGGATGATCCCCGTACTTGTGTCGACGACGCGTGAATACTGACCCCCAGACGTCGGGGAAATCTGACCCCTTCCGACCACTCTTGGAGGGTGATCAGTATGGAAGATTGGGCGGAGATCCGCCGGTTGCATCGGGCGGAGGGCGTGCCGATCAAGGCGATCGCTCGTCGTCTTGGGATTGCGCGGAACACGGTCCGCTCGGCGCTCGCGTCGGACGGCCCGCCGAGGTATCAGCGCCCGGGTAAGCAGTTGCTGGTCGACGCTGCCGAGCCGGAGGTGCGCAAGCTGCTGGCGGTGGATGCGAGGATGCCGGCGACGGTGATCGCGGAGCGGATCGGGTGGGACCACTCGCTGACGATCCTGAAGGACCGGATCCGGCAGATCCGGCCCGAGTACGCCGGTGTCGATCCGGCGGATCGGATCGTACGGGAGCCGGGTGAGTCGGCGCAGATGGACCTGTGGTTCCCGGAGCCGCGGATCCCGGTCGGGTTCGGTCAGGCGGCGATGCTGCCGGTGCTGGTGATGACGTTGACGTTCTCGAAGTTCCTGTCCGCGGTGATGCTCCCGTCTCGTCAGGCAGGGGATCTGCTGGCGGGGATGTGGCAGCTGATCGCCGGCGTCGGGGCGGTGTCGAAGACACTGGTGTGGGATCGGGAGTCAGCGATCGGCGGGAAGGGCAAGGTGACGGCAGCAGCGGCGGCGTTCGCGGGGACTCTGCCCACCAGGGTGGTGCTCGCCCCGCCGCGGGATCCGGAGTTCAAGGGGATGACCGAGCGCAACAACGGCTACTTCGAGAC
Source organism: Tessaracoccus sp. (assembly GCF_016714275.1). Taxonomy (GTDB): domain Bacteria; phylum Actinomycetota; class Actinomycetes; order Propionibacteriales; family Propionibacteriaceae; genus Arachnia. Next base: position 969,764 of record NZ_JADJNP010000002.1, read on the forward strand.
GTCGTTTTTGCCCGGCAGGTCTTTCGCGTCGCCGGCGGACTTCAACCAGCAGCTGGGCCAGTGGTTGCCGCGCGCGAACGCTCGGACGGTCCGCTCGCTCAGCGGACGCCCGGTTGATGTCCTCGACAGGGATATCGCGGCGATGACGGCGCTGCCGCCGCGTCCGCCCTCGACGGGCTTGCAGACGAGGGTCCGGCTGAGCCGGGACTACTACGTCCGTCTCGACGGGAACGACTATTCCGTCGACCCGCGGGTGATCGGCCGGCTCGCCGATGTCACCGCGACGCTGAGTCGGGTGGTCGTGATCTGTGACGGGCAGGTCGTTGCCGACCATGACCGCTGCTGGGCCAGCCACGCGGTCGTCACCGACCCCGGCCATGTCGAGACCGCCCGCGGGCTACGAGCGCAGTTCTCCGCTGCGAAACGCGACCGGGAGCGCGCCGCTTCCCTGGTCCGACCCACCGAGCCGGTGATGTTGCGTGACACCGCGGACTACGACGCCTTGTTCGGAGTCCGGTTCGCGCCGACCACCGGAGAGGCAGTGCTGTGATGGGCGCCGCTACAGACACCGCGGCGACGCTCGGATACCTGGCCCGCGCGTTGAAGGCCCCCACCATCGGGCGGGTCTGGGAACAGCTCGCCACGACCGCCCGCGACCAGGGTTGGACACACGAGGAGTACCTGGCCGCGGTCCTGCAACGCCAGGTCGCCGACCGGGAAGCCAACGGCACGAGCCTACGCATCGCCGGAGCCCACTTCCCGGCAGTGAAGACCCTCGAAGACTTCAACGTCGATCACCAGCCCTCACTACGCCGCGACGTCCTCGCTCACCTCGCGACGACGACCTGGATCCCGAAAGCAGACAACGTGATCCTCCTCGGCCCTCCCGGGGTCGGCAAGACCCACCTCGCGATCGGGCTCGGCATCAAAGCAACCCACGCCGGCTACCCCGTCCTGTTCGACACCGCTACCGGCTGGGTAAGTCGGCTCCAGAGCGCGCACCACACCGGCAGGCTTGAACACGAGCTGAAACGGCTACGCCGCTACCGGCTGCTGATCATCGACGAAGTCGGCTACCTGCCCTTCGACGCCGACGCCGCGAACCTGTTCTTCCAACTCGTCGCGTCCCGCTACGAACAAGGCTCGGTCCTCGTCACATCGAACATGCCGTTCGGCCGATGGGGCGAGATCTTCAGCGACGACATCGTCGCCGCAGCAATGATCGACCGCCTCGTCCACCACGCCGAGGTCCTCACCCTCGCCGGTGACTCCTACCGCACCCGCGCCCGCCGCGAGCTCCTCAACACCCCGCCCGCCACTACGGCAGCGGACCACTAGAAACACGACCCGAGGGGGTCAATTTTCGCCGACGAAAAGGGGTCAGTTTTCAGCCGTCGTTGACATACTTGATTGCTTCCACGGATTAACCGTAAGTGCTCCCCGCGCAGCGGGGATGATCCTCCTCTTCCGGGATTGGTGTTGCTAGGTACGCCGTGCTCCCCGCGCAGCGGGGATGATCCCTCGTCGGACGCTTCTCCATCGAGGCAGACACCGTGCTCCCCGCGCAGCGGGGATGATCCGGCCTCTAGCGCTGTAGCAATGGCAGGCGTTGCGTGCTCCCCGCGCAGCGGGGATGATCCGCTCTTCAACACGTAATCGACCGGCTTGCCCGAGTGCTCCCCGCGCAGCGGGGATGATCCTTCCCCGACGCCGGGTGATGGCGGCGCGCCTGGGTGCTCCCCGCGCAGCGGGGATGATCCCGGCCGCATCCAGCGCCTCGACGGCACCACGATGTGCTCCCCGCGCAGCGGGGATGATCCCGCCAACGTCAGGGCTGTCCTCCGGGACACAATGTGCTCCCCGCGCAGCGGGGATGATCCGCCCTGGGAGATCATGGCATCCACCTACACCCTGTGCTCCCCGCGCAGCGGGGATGATCCTACGTCGACGGCGGTCCAGTGGAGGATCGGCCGGTGCTCCCCGCGCAGCGGGGATGATCCCCGTAAGTTGACATATCTCCCGCGGTCTGGCAGGTGCTCCCCGCGCAGCGGGGATGATCCTATATTTAGCGGCCTGAGGGATACCTATATATAGTGCTCCCCGCGCAGCGGGGATGATCCGTTGTCGAGACCGGCCACGATCTCCACACCCAGGTGCTCCCCGCGCAGCGGGGATGATCCGTCCAACGACAAGTCGGCCGACAAGTCCAACGAGTGCTCCCCGCGCAGCGGGGATGATCCCTGGTGGATTCCGGTTTCTTTGGAACCACGCCAGTGCTCCCCGCGCAGCGGGGATGATCCGATCACCGGGCCAGGGTTGCGGCGAGCGGCGTCGTGCTCCCCGCGCAGCGGGGATGATCCCCTCACCCGCAACGGCAAAGCCGACGCTCAGATGTGCTCCCCGCGCAGCGGGGATGATCCCGCCTTCCGAAACAAGGTGAGCGACGAGCGCCGGTGCTCCCCGCGCAGCGGGGATGATCCGCTACCTGCGGGCATGCTCGCCGTTCGCGTTACGTGCTCCCCGCGCAGCGGGGATGATCCGTTCACGCCTCGCACACCCTGCTCGGTCGCGGCAGTGCTCCCCGCGCAGCGGGGATGATCCGCGGTGGGCGGTCGAGTCGTGACCGCCCCCGACGTGCTCCCCGCGCAGCGGGGATGATCCGCATCACGCTGGGCTCGGACCCACCAAGGCCCGCGTGCTCCCCGCGCAGCGGGGATGATCCCGCCTACGTCGATGCGATCGGCATCGACCCCTAGTGCTCCCCGCGCAGCGGGGATGATCCCGTTGCCCGATCGGACCCAGCGGATCTGTCCGGGTGCTCCCCGCGCAGCGGGATGATCCCGAAGGAGAACCGATCATGAATCACGTACGTGAGTGCTCCCCGCGCAGCGGGGATGATCCGTTTGATGGGCAGTCGCGGCAGATCCAGCGGCTGTGCTCCCCGCGCAGCGGGGATGATCCGTTCGCGAACCGAAGCGACTAGTCAGGCCCGTGGTGCTCCCGCCGCGGGGGGGCTCCCGCGCGGGGGCCGGGGGGGGGGGGGCCGGCGGGGCCGCGGGCCCGGTGCGGGGGCGGGGGTCCGCTGAAGGTTTGGTTGACCTCCGGGGTTTATGCCGCCAGTCTAGCGGTTGGTTTCATGATGAGTTCGAACTCGACCGGGGTGAGTTTCCCGAGCCTGCGTTGACGGCGTTTCCGGTGGTACTTCCCCTCGATCCAGGACACGATCGCTAGCCGCAGTTCCTCTCGTGTACTCCAGGACCGTCGGTCGAGGACGTTCTTCCGCAGGAGCGCGAAGAACGACTCCATCGCGGCGTTGTCACCGCATGCCCCCACGCGGCCCATGGAGCCGGTCAGGCCGTGGCGTTTGAGGGCCTTCAGGAAGCGTCTGGAGCGGAATTGGGACCCGCGGTCGGAATGCACGATCACCCCGGCGGGCCGCCTCGGTGGGCCACCGCCATCTGGAGCGCGTTGACGGCGATACGGGCCTTCATCCGCGAATCGATCGAGTAGCCCACGATCCGGTTGGAGAACACGTCCTTGATCACAAAGGTAGACCTTGCCCTCGCGGTGCGGTGCTCGGTGATGTCGCCCAGCCATAGCTCGTTGGGGCCGTCGGCGCTGAACTGCCTGTTGACCAGGTCATCGTGGACGGGAGCGCCGGCCTTCTTGTACCGGGTCTTGCGCCTGGTGAACACCGACTGGATGCCAGCGACCCGGCACAGCCGCCACACTCTGCGCTCCGACAACTCGTAGCCCAACTCGGCAATGTCATCGGCCAGGACGCGGTAGCCGCCCTCCGGGTCATCATCGTGGAGCTGGTGGAGCACGTCGATCAGCTCACGCTCTTCGGCCTCGCGGGCCGACACCGGCTGCTTGAGCCACTTGTAGTAGCCCTGCTTGGAGAATCCCAACACCCGACACGCGACCGCCACCGGCACCTCACGGTGGCACCGACCGCAGCCATCTCCTTCACGAGCGGGTAGATCATTTTGGGGGCGTGATGTGAGCCTGCGACAGATACGCCGCCGCTCGCCGTAGGACCTCGTTCTCCATCTCCAGCTCGCGGATCCTGCGTAACGCCTGGGCCATGTCCTTGCGCTGCTCAGGATCGGTGGTCGGGGTCATCCCGTGGGACTGGAAGCGAGCGTCGCGGACCCAGGCTTGAAGGGTGGTCTTGGCCATCCCCATGTCCCCGGCGACCTGCTTCTGCGGGATGCCTGAGGGCGACCAGCGCGACCGCGTCGCGCCTGAACCCCGTCGGTGTAAGCGATCTTCGGCATGGATGCCATCCTTCCAGGCACGACCCTCTCGTGAGAGTCATGCGATCTGGAGTCAACCAAACCTTCAGCAGTCCCGTG
>NZ_JADJNP010000003.1 GCF_016714275.1 Tessaracoccus sp.
GGCGATGGTGAAGTTCGCGACCGCGATACCCGACGGGGCGAACCTCAGCTCGGGTCTGCGGTGAGGGCCGACGACGGTGATGAGGGTGTCGTTCGCCACGGCTCAGCCCTCCCCGAGCTCGGCCCGGCGAAGACACGCGTTGGTGTTTGATCCCGGCGAAGTCGACGACCATACAGAGGCACCCGACCGGCCATTGCTGCCCGCCGCGTACGCCTTCGCCTGCGGCGTGGCCCTCTGATCGGGTTTTCGACCCCGCCGCGCTGCACGGCGGCGACCTCGACGACCTCCCCGGTACGGCGGGTATCGATCACGTCGTCGCCGACGATCGCCCACCGCTGCGTCTTCAGGCGGTCACCGCGGGGGAGGACACGGTCCCGGGTGATCGACTCCGGTAGTGTTCCTCGCACCAGGCCAGCAGCGCGGCCTCGTCGGGGACCTGGATAGAGTCCTTCGTGCGGGTCAGAGTACACGCAGGCCGAAGTCGGTCTCGAGCTGCTTCGATCGGGTCTGGCGGCGGAACGCGTCGGCTTCGGCCTTGGCGTCGTCGAGTGCCGCCTTCAGGCCGTAGGACAGCAGGTAGGCGCGGCGTACACCTCAGCAGGTGTCATCTCGACGGCGGGTTGGGGTGTGTTAAGAGCATGGCTGGGCTCCGCTACCTGGGCGAGGTAGGTTTCGAGGGCCTCCCGGTCGGGGAGGGCTGGTGAGGTGGTAGCAGGGACGCAGTTCCGCTGGTGAGAATCGCTCGCCGAGGTGAGGTCTGGTCGGCCGCCGGGGCGGCGGCGTAGAACAGGCGCTCTTCGCGGGAGGTGATCCCGAGACGGTCGGAGTGCGAGAGGAGGTGCCGCATCCGGTCCCCGTCGGCCACCGAAGCCGCAACGAGCGCGGCAGGCGCGCCCCCCGCAGGCGCGGCGGCGGGTTCCTCGGCGGCGCGGAGGCGAAAGCATTCCGCGGCGCTGCCGCGTAGGTCTCCTCGCCCTTCCTCGACCACTGCGAGAGGCGGCGAAGTCGGTAGCTGAGATCGGCTCGCCGTGGTGGGTCATCCACCAGCTGTCGAGGCGCTCCCATGTCGGCAGACCTTCTCCGCGCGGGCGAGGAGATCGGCAGCTGCCTGTGTATCTCGACTGCGAGCGACGCTGCCCGTCCGGGTGTCCGGTAGCTCCGATCCGGTCACCTTGTCGATCCCGAGGCGCCACACGTCGGGCGCAGTCCGGCCGACGGGAACGGGGTGAGTGTCCGGATCGGTCTGATGGGCAGCGGCGCAGACACCCGTGATGACCAGTCGGTGCGGGACCGCATTTGGATGGTGAGGGTCACGTCGTGGGGCGGCGACGCAGCAGGCCTCGACCTTCCACTCCTTGTCCTTTGTCGGCTGGTCATGCGGTCCGCGGCGGTGACGAGTTCGAAGCGAGCGGTGCAGGGATCACGAGGCCGCGGTGCGCGCACGCGTCCATCAACCTGCACGCCACTTCGCAGCGGCCTTGTTCCACAAGTCGACACCGATCGACACGTCATCAACCAGGGAACGAAAGCCTTACCGACCTTCGCGGCCCTCGGGCCCGCGGCACAATTCCGCGATCGTCTGGGCCTCGTCGGTGAGCATCAGCCACCATCGACATCGAGTCGAGGACGATCGAGCTCGGCTGCGTCTCCTCGGTCTCAACCGCGTTGACCGCTCGGACGGCGCCCAGAATCCCAGTGTAGGGCCGTCAAAAGTAACTCAAACGATGTCGAAGTCGCTGACCAGGCCATGGAGTTCGTCAGGGTCGTCCCTCACGCCACCAGGTGATCCGGTAGGTGCGGCCGACGAGAGGCGACTTCGATGCCTCGGCGGCGGCCAGGACTTCCGGCCTTGTCCATGCCGGCGAGGAGGATCAGCAACCACGCGGGCCGGTTAGTGGGTTTTGCGGGCGCAGCGGTTCGTAGTCCCGCTTCCGTTGAATGCGGACCTGAAGTCGGTGGTGGCGGCCTTCTCCCGGAGCGCCACGCCACGCCCTCGCCAGAGCTGGTGAAGGTGGCCATGATCCAGGTGCCCACGGGTCGCCAACACCGGCGATCGGTTCGCCAGTCATGAGTTGCGCGCGCGCCATCTGCCGTCGGCCTCGCGTGTGCAGTGATGCAGCTGCTCCGGAACGGGCTGAGAGCAGGGACCTGGATGCTGACCTGCACATCGGCGGGGAGGAGAGAGCGACGGCAGATGCGGCTCGAGGATCAAGGCGTGGTAGGTCACCAGCTCCTCAACCTCGACCGGGCAGTGGCCCGATTCGATGAAGCTTGAGGCGGAAGTCCCGCACCAGGTCGCCCGACGGCGTCACGGATCTTGTCAGCCTGCTCGCGCAGGCCTTCAGCGCGGCAGCCCAGGCTGCAGCTCGTCGGTCTCGATCAACTCCGCGACGTCGGGAGCGGTCGCTCCTTGTCGCACTCCACCGCCAGGCGTCGCGGCGAACCAGGTAGCCGGTGCAGGACCCACATGGGAAGACGACGGCGCTCACAGCGTCACCGCCAGCCACACACGATCGCGAACCCGACCATGCCCACGAAGGCTGCGACCCAGCCGAACAACGCCCAGCCGGATCCCAGAACAAGAGGCCCGCTCGAACGCGCGACTGATTCGGGTCAGGAAGGTTGCGGTTCATCGCGTCTTCCCCCTCCGCGACAGCCCCTTGACGTCCTCGACGAGGTGCGAAGGGAAGGATCGGAAGGGGACCGCAGGGGTGCGGCGTCGCAGTGAAGCCGCACCGTGCCGGTACGGGCGTGCGCTTGCAGCTCGTCCCGCGACAGGCCGGTCAGCTTGACGGCCTCGCGGGAGGACGGGACTCGCTCGACCGGCACGGTTGTGAGAGGCCGCATCCGCGGGCGTCGCGATAGCGGTGGTCATTGGTTTATCTCCGATCTTGAGGTGCGCAGATGATGAGCGCGCGGCAGTGATGAGCCAGAGCCCGGGGCCGGTCACGCCTACACTCCGCCGCTTCCAGTTCAGCCTTGACGGCCTCCCGGATGCGCTTCCTCTTCCTGGCCCGCCTGGCGGATAGCGACGGCGGTCGGGTGCAGCGCCTCGTGGGGCTCACACAGCGCGATGGCAGGCGAGCAGGCCCGGGGCGTCGGCCCGGGGCGACCTCGGCACCCCTGGATTCCGGGCCATCCCTCGTCCTGGAGACCGGCTCACGGAGCTGGTCAGGTCTTGTGGTGCGTAGCAGCCGACGGTGACGCCAGCCGTTCTGCGGTGGGGCCGTACAAGGCGTCGCCGGAGGGCAGAACCTGGACGTGGGGCCAGCCGCGGAACCATGCGCGCTCCGAAGTACGCGCCCTTCCCGAGAAGTGCGCGCCCCTGAGGTCCGCGCCCGTGGAGTACGCGCCCGTGAGGTACGCGCCCGTGAGGGTACGCGCCCTGAGATCCCGCGCCCTAGGTACGCGCCCGTGGTACGCGCGCCCGTGGTACGCGCCCGTGAGAGGTACGCGCCCGTGAGGCCGCGCCCCAGGTACGCGCCCGTGGTACGCCCCTGAGGTCCGCGCACGTGAACGCGCCGCGTGGTACGCGCCCCTGAGATCCGCGCCCGTGGTACGCGCCCGTGAGTCCGCGCCCGTAGTACGCGCCCGTGGTACGCGCCCGTGGGCCGCGCGGAGGCCGTGAGGTACGCGCCCGTGAGGTCCGCGCCCGTGAGGTACGCGCCCGTGAGGTCCGCGCCCCTGAGGTACGCGCCCCTGAGGTCCGCGCGCCGGCCCGCTGCGCGGGCCGCCTCGACGATCTCAAGCACCTGTGCTCTCGTCATCAGGTGGAAGTAGGGTTGGCCACGATCCGATGTCCTTTCTAATTGATCTGTCGCCCACACCCGCTGCCGCGGGTGAGGGCATCTTTCATTCGGTCGGGTGAGGCCGGGGCGATGAGCACGATGAAAGGTCGGACCGGGATCTGCGCCACGATGACCCATGCGAGTCCCCAGGCGGCACCGAGTCGCGCACCTACCAGTGGGCGTGCTCGAGCTCACCAGCAGTGATCTCAGGGGTCTGCGGGAGCTGGAACACCGGAGCCGCGGTGGGGGTGGCGTAGGCGCCTGTCCTGCGGATCTGAGGGAGTACCTCGGCGGTGATCCAGCGGCGGAACGTGACGGCCTCGGGCTTGTCCGAGCGGATCACGACCTCGTACATGCCCGCCTCGGACACGATGGTCATCTCCTGCGAGCCGCCAGGGGTGCTCATCAGGTGAGCACCCCTCATGTCATCGGCGATCCCGCATCGCGCGACGCGGCTGGGCTTGGCGAGGTCGAGGACCTTGCAGAGATCGGCGAGGACGAACCAGGGCTCGCCGTTGATCTCGACGACACGGACCTGGTGGTCCTCGAACTGGAACGGGGTGATGGAGTTCATGCTGAGTGTCCTTCCGGGCGGTAGGTGTCGTTGATGAGGCGTCCCGTGTTCATGCTCATGCGGCCCTCCGCTTCGACGGGACGGACGCATGGTCCACGGAGACCTGAGACTTTTCGAGCACGAAGAGGTCGTCTGCGACCGGACCTAGCGCCTCCCGAATGCCGCGCACTGTCGCGGCTGACGCGGTGCGTCGATGACCGTGCACCAGGTGGTTGATGGTGGACACGTTGACCCCGGATGCCTGAGCGAGCTGGTAGCCCGACGTGATGTCTCGCGCGGTCATGGCGGCGTGCAGACGGTCCAGCGAGGACAGGCGGAACCGAGCGCGCGAGTCGGTCACGCTTGCCGACTTCTTTCGGACCCAGGTGGGCTGCTTGTTCATTGATCGAACCTCCTGTGGTACACAGTACACGTGTACCGTGTACCGCGCAAGAGTGCATAGGGTTGTGCACCCTGACGGCGCTCTGATTGGCGGTTGAGTAGGGCTATCGGAGTTCAACCCGTGTAATTTGTGCACATGTCCTACACACTGCCCATTGCACTAGTCGGCGCGCATCGTGCACGGTGGCTGTCGTGAGCGATCTGTCGACCTACCTCGCAAACGCGAAGCTGGACCGCAGCATCGACGACATCGCGGCAGCAGCCCGGCGGGGCGGCCATCCGCTCAGTCGTAGCGTCATCGCGAAGTACCTTCGCGGCGAGCACGGCACCAACCCGCCGGAGTCAACGCTAGCGGCTCTGGCGGTCGGGCTCGGCGTCGACGTTCGGGAACTGCGCCGTCTGGCCGGCAAGCCAGCGGGGGAACTCGGGCCGTACGTCCCGACCGCGGAAGCCGCGTCGCTCACGCAACGTCAGAGGGACGCCCTCGATCAGATGATCAAGGCGTTCGTGAGTGAAGGAGGTAGCAATGATGGTTCGGCACCTGAGGCGAAGAAGAGGCTGCGCGTCGTCGACGGCGCGATGACGCCGAAGCACGAAGCGATGGTCGACGACGGCAACGTGATGGTCGACTGGGCCGCAGCCGACGGCAGCGACCTAACTTCACCCCCGTCCGCACGCGACGGCAGGGGACATGACACAATCAACACAGCCCGCGATCCACAGCAGGACGCGGGCGAAGAATCACAAGACGACGGCGGGATGAACCCCGCGTAGGTGGGGAACATGAAGAGGACCGCGGCTCTGGGGCTGATCGCGCTCGCGGCACTAACCGCATGCGGAGGAGCCGCCACGCCGGCACCGATGGTGGCCGTCACCGTAACGGCGCCCGGCCCTACGGTCACCGCCACGGTGATGGTGCAGCCGCTCCGGGTCGACTCGCTTGACGAACTGAAGGCCGAGCTGGCCGACGTCGGGCTCACCTGCCCAACCTGGGAGGAGCGGCTCGACGAGTACGGCGCGAAGTGCGCCGACCCTCGCGTTATCGCTCACTTCTACCCTGAGGTCGAGGGCAACGACATCGACCTGACCGTCACGATGGGCAGCCTGCTCACCCATGACCCGGGTGTTGCGGTCTACCGGATGCCCTTCAACTGGGTGGTGTCCGTGCCCGAAGGGTTCGCCGACAAGGTGGAGGCTTGGGGTGGGTTCCGTGTCGAGTGAATCCGGCCCCGAGTATGTCGAGCCGACACAACCCGATGAGCCAGCCCAAACGGCGGCCTGGATCGAACCGCCCATCCCACCCGCGCCCCCGGCGAAGACAAGGCCGCGGTGGATGATCCCCGCCATCGCGGCCGTCGCAGGCCTCGCGCTCGGCGCCAGCATCGCCGGCGGGATCGCCGAGAGCACCATCAGCAAGTGGAGCGCGAAGGTCCACACCCTCACAGCCGAACGTGACCACTTCAAGACCTCATTCGCGACCGCCACCGAGCAGCGCGACGCCGCACTGGGCGCTATGGACGAAGCAAAAGACGCCGTGGCCCGGCGAGAGGCGGCCGCCGACACGTGGGAAGCTCAACTCGATGAGCGAGCCGACGGCCTCGACGACCGCGAGGCGGAGCTTGACGAGCGTGCCGACGAGTTGGACGACCAGGAGTCGAGCCTGACCGCGAGAGAGAAGGCCGTCGGGATCGCCGAGAAGAAGGCCGAGGCGAAGTCGATCTACGAGGGCGTGTGGATGGTCGGCGAGGACATCAAGCCCGGCGAGTACCGGCTCCGCGAAGCCTTCACCGGAGACATCTGCTACTGGGAGATCAGCAAGGATGGCCGGATCGTTGACAACGACTTGGTGACCGGCGGTCGCCCGACCGTGACCCTGCGCAAGGGGCAGGAGTTCAAGAACCAGGGCTGCGGGGTCTGGGGCAAGCTCTGACGGCTGGTGCGGTACCTTGAACCGGGCACGTCGCACGTCGGGGAGGAAAGAGGATGGATCAGAATGAGGGGCTTGGACCCGACACACAGGAAGGCGAGGTAGCATCGAGCCATGAGCAGCGAGGCAATCTTGAACGGGTTCCGGAGTATTCGCCTGTTCCCCACGGAGACGGTCCAGGGGCAGATCCGGCAGTCGCACGAGCGGCAAGCGCAGGCTATCCAGCGATTGAGGACCCTCTCCCCGGGATCGACCAACTCGTCACCGTCCAGACCCTCGAAGCGCTAGTCCAGCGCCAGTGGATCGGCCCGATGGCCGATCCCGAAACACTGGCTCGCTACGACCAAGTGGTACCTGGGATGGGGGAGCGCCTGTTGAAGGTCTACGAGTCCCAGACAGTTCAGGTATCAGATCGAGAAGACGCGATCGTCAAGAACCGCCACGAGATCGACAAGAACGGACAGGCTTGGGCGGGCATGCTTGCCCTGGTTTGCGTGCTGGCTGCCATCCCGATGCTGGCGCTCGGCAATATCGCTGGCGGCGCCATCATCCTTGGAATGCCCGTGGTTGTTTTGATCGGATCGTTCATCCCCGCGAAGAAGAAGGACGAGTAACCCCTACCTCTAGGGGTGGGGGCAAGTTTCTGTCGGACCCGCCCGCAATAATCGTCCGCATGTTCGATCCCTGGCAGGTGTTCGCAGCGCTCCCCGGCTGGCAACTCCTCTGGCAACCCGTCCCCACACGCGCCCAAATCTGCTGGTCCCGGCGCACGATCCTTCTCGACCCGCGCCTCCCCGTCCCCGCCCAGCGCGTCGCCCTCACCCACGAACTCGTACACGTCGCCCGTGGCCCCTACCTGCTGCGTGTCCGGCGCCGCGAGGAAGCCGCCGTGCGGCGCGAGACCGCGCTCCTGCTGGTCGACATCGTGCACCTCGCCGACGCGCCGCCGCATGGTCCCGCTGCGCGGTCGTGATCGCCGACCAACTCGACGTCGACGCCGATACCGTCACCGCGCGAGCGGAGGCGCTGACCCTCGACGATCGCGCCTGGATCGATGCCCGCCTCGAATACGTCCACTTCCCCTGAACGGAGACCCCGGCATGGCAATCCAGGATCTGTGGCGCGGCCGGGATGGTGCGCCGACCCGCCGCAGCGGAACGGGGAAGCGGTGGCGCGTAGTCGTCGAGGGCCACCCCACCAAGGCCTTCGAGATCAAGGCCGACGCAAAGGAGTGGGAGCGGAAGCTGCTCGCGCAGGCACCCTCGAGGCCGAGGCCGGCGGTGCCGCTCGACGGCCTGATCGACGAGTACCTCGCGGGGAAGCAGCACCTCAGCCGAGACTCGATCAACGCTCTCCGCGCGGGCGCCGGCCACGTCCGGGCTCGCTTCGGCGACACGATGGCCGGCGACATCGACCACCAAGACGTGCAGGTCTGGGCCTCCAACCTGCAGGCCGAGCACGGTCCGCGGCAGCCGGACGGCACCCGGGGGCTCCGCCCGGCCGCCGCGGCGACGAAGGCCAAGGCCGTGCAGGTGCTGCGCTGCTCTCTCGACATCGCGGTCAAGCGCGGGCACCTGGACAGCAACCCCGCCCGCGGCGTCGATGTCGGGAAGCCCGCGAAAGACGACCCGCAGTTCCTCACGATCAAGAAGCTGCGCCGGCTCGCCGTGGCGGCCGGGGAGTACCGCGCGATGATCTGGCTGCTCGGGACCTGCGGGCCGCGGATCAGCGAGGCCGTCGCCGCGAACGTCGGCGACGTGGATCGGAAGCGGCGACGGCTGCGGATCCCTAAGTCGAAGAACGGAGAGGCCCGCGACGTGCCGATCCTCCCCGCCGTCCTCAAGCTCCTGGATCTCGACCGCGACCGGACGGAGCCGCTCTTCGTGTCCCCACGCGGAGCCCGGCTGAATGCGGACAACTGGCGGGCGCGCGTGTTCACGAAGGCCGTCAAGGCGGCGAGGCTTCCGAAGATGGACGTCCACGATCTGCGGCACACCGCAGCCTCTTTGATGATCGCCTCGGGAGCTACCGTTAAGGATGTCCAGTACGCGCTGGGGCACAAGTCCGCGAAGGTCACACTCGACCTCTACGGGCACAGGTTCGCGGCGCATCTCGGCGGGGCTCGCGAAAGGGGGGTCGAAGAGTGGGGGGGAGGTTGTAGACGCAGACTCGATCGGGCTCGCCTAGGTTCGTACCGAGATGGCTTTGGACTAGGGATGACGCTGCCCTGATAAGGCAGAGGTCACTGGTTCAAGTCCAGTTAGGCCCACCGGCATAAAACCCTTAGTCAACGCCAGTTGGCCGGGGGTTTCGTCGTTTCAGGAGTGTCTGGTCTGCCTGGCGCGCTCACGGGGCTGGCAAAGCGAATGGCGGGCGAACTTCGACCAGTGCTCCGTCCACGATGCGGAGGGTCCGATCTGCCCAGTGCGTGAGTGTTTCGTCATGCGTTGCGAGGAGCACGGTGAGCCCGTTGTTGCATGCCTCGTCGATCAGGCCGATGATCGAAGTTGTTGTGGCGGCGTCGAGGGCTGAGGTTGGTTCGTCCGCGAGCAGTAGTGCCGGACCGACTGCGAGGGCTCTTGCGAGCGAGACGCGTTGTCGTTGTCCGCCGGAGATTGCGGATGGACGTCTCCGGTGGGTCTCAGGGTCGAGACCGAGCCTCGCGAGCGTGTGGTCGGTAACCTCCGCGGCAGTTGCCCGCGACTGCCCGCGCAGAAGTTGGAGGGGGCGCCGAACCGCGGTGCGGACTCGATGTGCCGGGTTAAGTTCTTGGTACGGGTTCTGGCCGACAACCTGGACGGCTGCGCGTGTCTCGGTATCGCGTTCCCGCACCGTTCGGAGGGGGATACCGTTGAGTCGCAGTTCCCCACTCTCTGGGTGGTGCAGGCCGGCGATCGTGCGCAGCATTGTGGTTTTCCCGCTCCCTGACGGGCCAAGGATCACGACTCGCTCACCTGCGTGAATCTCCAGCGCTTCGACGCGCAGCACCGGTGTGGCTCCTTTGGGTTGTGCCAGGACGAGGTTGTTGATCTCGAGGAGCACCCGTCTGGGCCTATCGGGCGTCCGGCTCGTGTGCGGACGGATCGGGGTCGGATGAACGGGGTCGAGTGAGACGACGTCGTCGGCGAGGACGGAGAGTCTGTCGTCGTGGGTGACGATGAGCACTGCTGTGCCGGCCGCGCGCGCCGCCGCCAGCTGGGTGTGCACGGCTGCTGCCGCGTCTGTATCGAGTCCCCGAGTGGGCTCATCGAGTATGAGCAACCGCGGCTGCGGCAGGAGGGCGCGGCATAGCGCGACTCGCTGTGCTTGCCCGCCGGAGAGCTGGCCGGGTTTGCGGCTTGCGTACGTCTCGTCGAGTCCGAGCTGCGCGAGCAACTCCGTCGCGTGGCGGCGGGCCTCTGGAGTATCTCTCATGTGTTCGACGGCGAGGGAGAGGACGCTGTGGTGAGGGTGCAGGCTTGCGCCTGATTCTTGAGCGCAGACGCCCACTTCGCGATGGCGCCAGCGTCTGGCTTTGGTGCCGGTGGGTATGGGCTGACCTGTCCAGGTCACGGTTCCTCGGATACGGCGCAGGCCTGGTGGTAATGCCCCGAGCACGGCCGACAGCAGCGTTGACTTTCCGCTTCCCGATGGGCCACGCACCGCGACGATAGTGCCGGGCCTGACCTGAAGCGTTGCGCTGTCCAGCACACGGAGGCCGTCTTCGCTCGCGATCGTCAGGTCGCGCACGTCGAGACCGGGACTCATCGACGTTCCCGGGCGGTGATGCCGGCCGAGGCGAGCGCGATGCCACAGGCGAGCACGGTGAGCGCGATGGCCGGCGCGACGACGGCCCCGGGGTTGAGCACCGCGCCGGGAAGGTCTTCGCGCAGCATGAGCGCCCAGTCGGGCGCGGGTGGTCGTGCCCCGAAGCCGAGCACCCCGAGCGCAGAGGCGAGCTGCAGGGCGACGACGAACCGCATCCCGATATCGGCTGTGACGATCCCGGAGAGCGCCGGCAGGATCTCGCGCCCGAGGATGGCGGTCGTGGTCTCGCCGCGAGCGACAGCGACCTCGACGAACGCGGCATCCTTGATCTGGCGGGTGCTTTCGCGGATGAGCCGGGCGGTGAGTGGCGCACCGATCAACACCGAACCGACGACCACGGCGACCGGGCCGGGAAGAGCAAGTGCCAGCACGAGTGCGGCGAGCAGGACGGGGAACGCCAGCAGTACATCGGCGACTGCCCGCGTGGCGCGGTCGAAGAGACCGCCGCACCAGCCGGCCAACATACCGAGGGCGGTGCCCAGCACCGACGTCGCCAGCCCACCGGCCAACGCTGTGAGGGAGAGCATGGTTCCGCCGTGCAGCGTTCGTGAGAGCACATCCCGACCGAGCGAGTCGGTGCCAAGCAGTGCTGTCGCCGACGGCGTGTCCCATGGCTGCCCGACCACGGCGTTGATCGGATACGGCGCAAGGATCCCGCCGGCCATCGCCAGGAAGAGCATGACCGCGGCTAGTGCGATCCGCACGATCGTCACGATGCGCCCCGTTCTCTTCGGTAGGCCGTGATATCGCCGAGAAGGTCGGCAACCAAGAGTCCTGCGAGCACCGCGATCGCGCCGAGCATCGCGATGGCCTGCACGACGGCGACATCTCGGGTGGCGACGCCGGTCACCAGCATCTCGCCCAGACCAGAGATCCCGAACACGGCTTCGACCAGTGCCGTCCCCGCGATGAGGGAACCGCCGACGACCGCGGACACCTGCACGATCGGCGCAGCGAGCGGCCTCGCCAGATAGCGCATCGCGACTGTGACTCTGGGCACTCCGCGCAGGCGGGCATCGCGAACGTGAGGGGAGGTGATCGCGTCGACGGCTGCTCCGCGGATCAACACCGCTGCGAATGCTGCTGAAGGCAGAGCCAAAGTCGCCACGGGCAACACCAGCCGATCCGGTTGAGCGAGCGGGGGCACGCCTGGGGCGAGGAAGGACACGGCCGGGAACCAGCCGAGCACACCTGCAAACAAGGCGATGAGCCCTACCGCGACAACGACCTGCGGGATCGCGACTGCTGCAGTGAGGCCGACACCGGCCGTGCGGCGTCCTCGTGCAGCCGCCCGAGCTGCGGGAACAGTCGCGGCAGCGGCCAGCGGGATGGCGATGAGAACCGCGAGGCCGGCGAGGGTCGCCGTGATTGGTAGGCGCTGCGCGATCATCTCGCTCACCGGACGCCCGGAAACTGCCGAGGCGCCGAGATCTCCGTGCAGAGCGCCGGCCGCCCAGGCGAACCAGCGCACGATCGCCAGGCGGTCGAGCCCCTGTTCGGCGCGGATCCGCTCGATGTCCTCTGGCGTCGCGTAGCTGCCCGCCCGGATCTCGGCCGCGTCGCCGGGCATCAGCTCGACCGCCAGCCCGACGAACGCGCACACCGCAACCAGTGCCACCGCGGCGCGCACGAGACGGGCGGACAGCCTGCGGATCACCGCTAAGACGTCTTCGACAACTGATCGAGATACAGCCGCGAGAACCCAGGACCAGTCGGAGCCCCCGTCACCCCTTCGGCAGCGAGGTCGACTCCGTCGCCGAAGCCCCAGACCACATACCCGCCGTCGAGCTGTACCTCCCGCTGCAGCTCACCGAACATCTTTGCGCGCTCAGCGTCGTCGGCCGTGGCGAGGGCCTCAGCGAACGTCGCATCCCACTCGGGGAAGGTCCACGCGGTCTCGTTCGCAGGCGACGGCGAGATGAGCGCGATGCGGGCGAGATCCGAGAACGGGATGCCGCCGTAGTAGCCGATGTAGAACGGGGCGCTTCCCCACACCTGGGTGAAGTAGGTGTCCGCCGGTTCAAGCGACACCTCGACACGGACCCCCGCCTCAGCGAGCTGTTCGGCCGCGAGTGTGGCGGTGGTGTCCATCCCCGGATACATGGCGGTGCTCTGCAGTTTCACATCGAACCCATCGGGATAGCCGGCTTCGGCCAGGAGCGCGCGGGCGCGCTCCACGTCGCGGGTGCGCTGCTCGATCACCGGGCCGGCGTTCGGGGAGAGCACGTCGTCGCCGACGCTGCCCAGGCCGAGGAACACGGTGTCAACGAGTGCCTGGCGGTCGATCGCCAGCTTGATCGCTTCGCGTACCTTCGGGTTGTCGAACGGGGCGGTGTCCAACCTCATGACGAGCGGATATAG
The DNA here is from genome assembly GCF_016714275.1 of Tessaracoccus sp. Classification (GTDB taxonomy): domain Bacteria; phylum Actinomycetota; class Actinomycetes; order Propionibacteriales; family Propionibacteriaceae; genus Arachnia. The sequence goes on from NZ_JADJNP010000003.1 coordinate 12,839, forward strand.
CGTGACACCCGGGCGCCGCACTACCTGAGCATCACCGGACTGTTCCGCCGCGCGCGCGGCAGCAGGGCTCACATTGCCCGCGAAGTCCGCTTCACCGGAGGTCACCGCAGCCGCCCTGGCCTGCAGATCGGGAACCGCCCGCAGCTCGATCGTCTCCGCCGGCGGCTTGGGCCCCCACCAATCGTCGTTGCGCTTCAACGTGGTGGTCTGAGCATCCGAATCGGTGACGACGAACGGGCCAGAACCGGGAACCGGAGACGTGAAGTCATCCGAGCCCTCCGGAACCACCATCGACACCGCCTCGAGCGCCTGCGCCAATCCCGCGTTCGGGCTGTGCAGCACGATCCGCAGAGTGTGGTCGTCCGGCGCGGACGACGCAGCACCGTCCACCTCGGCGAGACGCCCGAAGTTCTCTGCGCCCATCTGCCCGATCCGCTGCAACGAGTACAGGGCGTCGGCGGCGCGCACGGGCCTGCCATCGCTGAAGGTCACGCCCTCGCGGATCCTGATGGTCCACGTCTGCAGGTCAGGATCCGGCTCCCACGATTCGGCAAGCGCCGGCTCCGTACCGCCCTTCCCGTCCGGCCGTGTCAGGGCGTCGTAGACCAGAGCCGCGCGCACGGCGTCCGATTCGTTCGCGAACGAGGAATGCGGATCGAGTGAGCTCGCCGTCGGCGAGCCCGCGACGACAATACGCAGCGGGTCGCCACCAGAGCTCTGGCCGGGCTCAGAACCGGCACCAGGAGCCGAACAGGCCGCGAGCGTCACTGCGACGACGGCGACGACGGGCCAAGCCCTCCAACGGCGACCTGGCGCACGGGATGTTCTCAGGAGTGTCCTTCGAATCTAGGTTAACATGAGAGTGACAATCACTCTCAATAACGTAGGATCCTAGTATGACCGAAGACTTCTACACCGACAACGCCGAGTGGTATGCAGCGCTGGTCGCCGGAACCAGGGGCGAGCTCGATGCCGCGGTGCGTGACCTCCTCGGGCCGCTACCAGGCGGCGCCGTCGTCGACATCGCTTCCGGCGTCGGCAGCTGCCTGCCGGCGCTGCAGGACCTGGGCGCGGAGCGGCTGTTCGCCGTCGAACCGTCCAGGGCCATGCGCGCCGGCCTCATGACGACCATCGCCCATGATCCAGAGCTGATGTCGAGGACCACGATCGTCCCGATGGCGTTTCCCCAAGCTCTGGAACACCTGCCCTCCCAGTGGTCGGCCGGAATCATGTTCAACGCGATCGGACACCTCGAAGACAGGGCGAGTTCAACTGGTCGATGCAACACCGCCTTGTTCGAGTAACTGTAGCTGTTCGGTGAATACCTCGGCGGGGGTCTTCCATCCGAGGGTCTTGCGGGGCCGGTTGTTGAGGGCGAGAGCAACGGCCTCGAGGTCGTCGGCGGTCCATCGGGACAGGTCGGTTCCCTTCGGGAAGTACTGGCGTAGCAGCCCGTTGGTGTTCTCGTTCGTGGGCCGCTGCCAGGGGCTGTGGGGGTCGGCGAAGAAGACCTTCGTGCCGGTGTCGAGGGCGAACACGGCGTGACCGGCGAGTTCTTTGCCGCGGTCCCAGGTGAGGGTCTTGCGGAGTTGTTCGGGCAGCTTGGTCATGGACGTGGTCAGTGCGGTGTTCATCGCGACTGCACCGTATCCGCCCAGCGCGGGACCGTTCTTAACCCGCGGGGTCTCGCCCCAGCCGTCCAGCCGGGGTAGGTGGACCAGCAGTGTCGAGCGGCTGCTGCGCTCGACCAGGGTGCCGATCGCGGAACGTCCGGTGCCGATGATCAGGTCCCCTTCCCAGTGGCCGGGCACGGCACGATCGGCTGCCTCAGCAGGGCGTTCGCTGATCACCACATCCGCGGTCACATGGCCTTGCGGCTTGTTCTTGGTCCGGGCGCGAGGCACGCGTAGCGCGCGCCCGGTACGCAGGCAGGCGACCAGTTCCCGCTTCAACGCGCCGCGTCCTTCGATGTACAAGGACTGATAGATCGCCTCGTGGCTGATACGCATGGACTCATCATCGGGGAAATCGATCTTCAGCCGATGGGAGATCTGTTCCGGGCTCCAGGCGGTCGACCAACGGCGGTCCTGCCGAAACGGCTTGTTCCTCCCCTTCCACGCCGTTGCCCGGGGCCCGGCCACGACCGTGCCGTCCGGGCGGCGCACCTGCCCGTCAAGGCGGTCCTGGACGTAGGCGTGCAACGCCGGGTTGGTAGCGAGTTTGGCCTTCTTGGGTCGCTTCGCTGCTTGCTGTGCTTTCCACTGCGCCACTCCAGCGCGATAGCCCCGCCGATCAGCCCTGGTGGCAGCGTTGCGACGCAGCTCACGAGAGATCGTCGAGGGATCCCGACCGATCCGGCGAGCGATCTCCCGCACCCCGCGATCCTGAGCGTTCAGCACCGCGATCTCCTCCCGCTCAGCGAACGACAGATAGCGGCCAGTGGGCTCAACAAGACTGATCGGTGTCATCCCGCCAGCGTGACGGAACCAGCGCGACGCGACCGGCGTCGACACGCCCACGCCCACCGCCGCGTCCTCGGTCCGGACCCCCTGGGCGATCAAACGCCAGAACGCTCGCTGCACCGCGCGCGACGGCTCGGGCCGCCCCGGCGACCGCATCGCCGGCCGCAAGGCCCGATCCGCTGCCCACTGCCGACGTGCCCCCACCGGCTGCTCCGGCCACGACTTCCTCGAACCCGCCACCACACACCTCCATGATCGAGGTGTTGCGACGACCGATTGAATCCGCCCAGTGAACGCATGATGCTGTGGAACACGCTTCGGGACAGACTGGCACCCGGGGCGCGATTCGTCATGACACTCCAACCACCCAGCGAGGTCACGACGCTTCCTTGGATGGACTTCGGAGACGTGGCGGTCGGCGAGCACAGAATCGTGACACGCGGAAAAGCCGACCCCATCGATGCGACGCATGTGCTCTGGACAATCGAATGGACACTGCTCGACAGCACGGGCGAGACCCTGGAAACCAGAACACGAGCGCATCGTTGGCGGGCCCTGAGCCGCGCTGGCGTCACCATCGAAGCAGGCCACGCCGACTTGGTACCCGTGAACACCTCTGAGCACGCCCTCGTCGTGGCCTTCGAGCGATCGTGACGCCGGAGCATGGATGCCGCTAAAATGCATGCATGACGATCTCCATCACGGTGCGGAATGTCCCCAACGAAACGCGGGACGCACTCGCCGAGCGTGCCGCACGGACTGGGCGCTCCCTCCAGGAGTACCTGGCGGGCGAGCTCAACCGCCTTGCATCCGAGCCGAGCGTCGACGAGTGGCTGAGCGAGTCGAGGCGGCTGGCCGCGACTATCGCGCCCGAAGTGGCTGAGAACATCCTTGAAGCGAGAGAGGCCGATCGCAGGTGAGCGCTGTTATCGACGCGTCGGCCCTTCTTGAGGTGGTTCTTGACCCCAACGCGGGCGCCTTGGCTGGGCGTCTCGTCGGCGAAGATCTCCACGCCCCTGCGCACGTCCGCGTGGAAGCAATGAACGTTCTGCGCCGCCAACGAAATGCGGGGCTGCTCAGCCCGGCGCAAGCGGAAACCGCCGTCGCCGCCGTGATGGCGGCGCCCCTCCGACTCTGGCCGTTCGAGTCTGTCGCGGATCGCGCGTGGGGACTCGGCGAGAACGCCACCACGTACGACGCCGCTTACCTCGCCCTCGCGGAGCGGCTCGCAGCGCCGCTCATCACCCACGACGCCAAGCTCCCGCGCGTCCCCGGAGCGAGGTGCGCGGTCGAAGTCTTCTAGCTGCCACCCTGGCTGTTGAGCACACCCAGCTTTCACGAGTGCTGCACACCCAGCACCGGCTGCGGGTCTGCGTCATGCTGAGCGATGTCGAGGCCGCCCAGGCCACGGCTTCCGGCTGGACGAACTGACGCGCCGGCTTGCCCTCCGCCGGTCAATTGGGGAGGGGTGTAGGAGGAATCTGACCGGGATGACCGCCGTTCCCGCGCACCTGCATATCGCCGAGGACGACAGCGACGGCGAGATCACGGGGGATCCCGCCGGCCGACCCACTTGAGTGGACAGTCTTGGTACTTAAGTAGATCGCTGGCTCTCCCGGCGTCATCTGGCCAGGGTCTTGAGGGTCTTCACTGTTAGCGTGCTGGACGCGGGTTCCTTCCCAGCCATGGGTGCCGTCCCCAGGCTGAGCAAGGCCGGAGTCCGTCACGTGAGCCGAATGGCCGGTGGGGGTTTCCCCGGTCGTCGCTCCTGCTCGTGTCGCGCTACACGAGCGGAGCGGCGGCCGGGCAACCTTATTTCCCCTCATCAGTGGCCATTTGAGCACCTTCTCGGTCGACGCCGACCGCTCCCTCTCCATCTGCCTTCGGGGTGTCCGAACGCGCGCCACGCGGGCGCAGTTGACAGGTCAACCACTTTGGGTCCATGATGCTCTCGCTGGGCAGTCAACTAAAGTTGATTCTGGATCAACCTTGGGAGACCCAGTACACGTGGCGAAGGTCATGCTTGGGGGAGCGCGACTGAGTTGGTGGGGGAAAAGATGCCGTCAAAAATGGGGTGCCCTTGTGGGCGAAGGTGGGATCGTTGCGGTCGGATTGGCCCTGCGTGAACGCGTTAGGACGAGCTATCTTACCCCCACCGCCACCAGGTCTTTTTCCAGGCTCCCGGGCAACGATAAGCCCACCCGCCGCCAAACAGCACCCAAATACCGGGACACACCCCTAGGTGTAGGTGATTGTCGGTCGCCGGAGCTCAGGGAACGTCTCCTAGTTGACTTGCGAAACGCGCTGAGTCATGATTCAGGGGCCAGCGGTGCATGACTGACTAGACCAGTGTTGCAGCGGAGATGCGCGCCTGGCAGATCTTGACAGAGGTTAAGCGTGGGGGACGCACGACCAACTCGGTGGGATAGAAGTTGGCCAACGGTGAGGCTTTCCCAAGAACGCAGAAACGGTCGTTGAGGTGGGAGAGCCTCAATGTGCCCGCGCTTTGTCGCGCCCTCATTGTGGCCCTCACGGCATTGGCCCTTTTCACGGTCCCCATGGCCTCTTCATGGGCGGAGGGAGCCGCTGGGGAAACACCGGAACCCGCAGTTCCGGTGTCAGCCGAGCTTCCTGATCCCGACGCGACGTCGCCTGCGGAAGACCCCGAGGCACAGGATCCAGAGGATCTCTCGGAGGAGCCGACAGGACCTGCAGAAGTGCTGGACCCGCAAGACCAGGAAAAGCAGGAACCCGCGGATTCGGAGCCGAAGAAGGATCCCGGCACAGCGCCTGTCGATGACGCCGAAGCGGATCCGGACAGGGATGAGGAGCCTGAGTCCACGAAGAGAGAGGCTGCGGACGAGGAGTCCGTAGGTCCGGCGACGAATGCGCCAGGGAAGGCACCGGCTCTCCTGGGTGTTGGCGTCACGCCGATGTCGGTGCCGAGCGGGTCCTACTGCACGATCCCCGGTATCTTCAGTCTCGATCACCACGATTCCAGCACGTCGAATGTACGGTCTCAAAGGCTGGCGAGCCAGGGAACGGACGGGGTCGTCGGTGCCCAGGATTGGGATACGGACGGCTTGGCGATCGCGACCGACGGCAGCGCGTCGTTCGCTGCAATTGTGACGAGTGGAACACTAAGAATCCACAAGCTTCTGGCCACCGAATCCACCCATACCCAGGACTATTGGGGCAACACCGGCCTCGGGAACCCCTCGAATGGTGTGAGAGTCGGCGCCATGAAGAAGGTCGGCGCCCACGACTACTACTACTTCGGCGGCTTCCGGGTGACCGGGGTGCTCGTCGCCACCGTCACCCTCGAGCTCTACGCCTACAACACGTCGACCAAGGTCTTCATCGGGCAGGTCGCCAGGATGGAGGTCGCTACGAGTGTGGTCATGGCTGCTGCCCACGGGCTCGGTCGGCGATATCGCCTTCGACGCCCAGGGCAGGATGCTCATTCTTTGGGGCTCCACGGTCAGTCTCTTGAACTCCGAGATCTTGCGGCTCGACACCGTGCCGACGACGGTGTGGAACGGGACGACGGTCCTCGCGGTGACGCACCTTTCGTCCCCCGCCCACGCGCTCCTCCTGCCGTGGGTGGGGATGGCGTTTGACAGTGCGGGGAGTCTCTGGCTCGCCAGGAAGCAGGCTGTTCTCACCGGCGGAACCGTCTTCGCGAAGGTCGACCCTGCGGTGGGAACGCTGACAGGAACCGAGACGAAGTCCGACTTCGTCGCCATCGATCTCGCGAGCTGCTGGCCCAAGGATACGACCCTCACGCTGCAGAAGACGCTCCCCAACGGCCGTTTCGTCGCCACCGACCAGTTCACGCTTACCCTCGCGGAGGGCCCGACGGAACGGGCAACGCGGACGACCACCGGCACCGGGTCCAGCATCACCTCGCTCGCGGCGGGTCCGGTGACCGTCACCTCAGGGCAGGTGTACACCATCAGCGAGAAGGGCGCGGGAACGCCGACGGCGGACCTGACCACGTACACGAGCAGCTATGTCTGCACCTGGACGGATAGCTCGACGCTGGGCAACGGCGTCCTCACCTACAGTGCGGGGACGGGTGTGTCGTCCGCCACCCTTCCCGCGATTCCGGCGGGCAAGGTGGGACAGACGCTCTCCTGCGTGATCTCCAACCCGACTTGGGCCAGATTAGTCAGGTTTTCGCGAGTCGGTGGATGAGGGCCTGGGCGTCGGTGGGGAGTGGTGTGGCGGCGTGGACGATGTGGCCGTTGATGTTGAGTTCGAAGGTGCGGTAGCGTTTCAGGGTGCGGACCAGACGGCGTAGGGAGAGCCCCGTGCGGTGTTCGAGTTCGTGGCCAACAGCCATCGCGGCCATCACGATGGTCAGGTGCGCATCGATCGAGTCCTTCTTGCGGTGGTAGATCGGTCTGGCCTTCAGATCGGTCTTTGACATGCGAAATGCCTTCTCAATCCGTAGAAGCTGGCGGTAGGCGTTGATCACTTGCTCGGCGTTGAGGTCGATCTGGTTGGTTTCGTAGCCCTTGATCCCGGCCAGCGCGGTGTTCTTCTCGGCGAGTTCGTAGTTCACGGTCTTGGTCGGCTTGTGGAGGTCGACGTACCGGTTGCGTTTCACCGCGGTCTTCCCCGCGACGGCGTCTTCGGCTTTGCGGACCTGTTCGGCGATGCCTTTCCGGGACCGCCGCGCCCGGTCGGCTGAGTACTGGTAGTAGGTGATCGAGTGCGGGATCCCGTCAGGGCCTCTGCCGCTGCGATCAGCGATCGTCCAGATCTGCCCGTCGACATAGTCGGTGTCGGGGTGTTCGCGCCGCCACCGCGCGATCGGGTAGGGCACCTGAGCGAACTTGGTGCCGAGGATGTAGCCCAGTCCGGCATCGATGATCGACTTCTTGTTGCCGGCCGAAAACATGCCGGAGTCGGCGACCACGGTGACTCGGGTCAGGTCGTAGGTGCGTTGCAGCTGCTCGATCATCGGCAGCATGGTCAGCTTCTCGGACTTGTTGCCCTCGAACGCCGCCACCGCAAGCGGGAACCCTGTCTCATCAGCCAGGAGCCCGACGGTGATTTGGGGCTCCAAACGTCGCTCTTTCGAGTATCCGGGTATCCGGAGCTCGTCAGGGGGTGTCGGTCTCGAAATACAACGTGGTCACATCGAAGAGCACCAGGACACCGGGGCCGATACCCGCTTTGGCTGCGCAGGCCCTTGTCAATCCGTCTTGGAACCCTGGTTTCGCGTACACCGGGAGCCGGCGCTTGATCGTGCGGTACGACGCGGACCGGATGCCGATCTCGGCCAGAGTCTCGATCGAGTCGAGCTTGGAGCCGGGATGCACGATCCTGGCCATCACCAAATGCTCGAACACCTCGTCACCATTAGTAGCGGTGTCGAACCCCAGGCTGCGGTACACGCCTTGGATCGCGTCGATGAGATACCCGGCACGCTCCCCAGCGATCGCGAGCGGCGCCTCCACCGAGCCGGTCGCAGCCTTGGCGGCGTCGCCGTCGAGAGCCAGCCGAGGTTGCCGGTCGTCGATCAAGCGCTGCGCACGCGCGTTCAGCAGTACGAGTTCTTCGTCAGTGTGAGCCGAGCCGATGTGATCAGAACAGGCTTGTTGTCACGGTAGTGCCAGATCACCTGCACCGCACGGGCACCAGAGGCCGTCGGCACCACACGGATCCGAGGCAAAACCATGCCTGAACCCTACCCACACTCCCAGATTTAGTCAGGAAAACAGGCCTTCCCAGACACTGTCACCCCTTGTCACAAAGGGTTCAACCAAGCAACTTTCCAAGGCGTGGCCCAAGTCGGGTCGCCACCGACCAGTTCACGCTTACCCTCGCGGAGGGCCCGACGGAACGGGCAACGCGGACGACCACCGGCACCGGGTCCAGCATCACCTCGCTCGCGGCGGGTCCGGTGACCGTCACCTCAGGGCAGGTGTACACCATCAGCGAGAAGGGCGCGGGAACGCCGACGGCGGACCTGACCACGTACACGAGCAGCTATGTCTGCACCTGGACGGATAGCTCGACGCTGGGCAACGGCGTCCTCACCTACAGTGCGGGGACGGGTGTGTCGTCCGCCACCCTTCCCGCGATTCCGGCGGGCAAGGTGGGACAGACGCTCTCCTGCGTGATCTCCAACACCGCCAAGGCCCCGCCCCAGCTGGCGCTCCAGAAGAGCATCGCCGGCCGCTTCACATCCACCGATCAGTTCCGAATGGACGTCCGGCAGTCCGGCAGCTCGACCGACCTCGCAACGGCCACCACGACCGGGTCAACCACCGGCTCGCAGCTCCCGCTGGCGGGACCCGTCACCGTCACCCCTGGTGTCGCCTACACCATCGCGGAGACAGGAGCGTCGGGCGCGAGCCTCGGTAACTACACCTACTCCTACGCGTGCACGTGGTCGGGAGGCGGCACGCTGAGCGGCACTGCGTTGGCCTACTCGGCCGCGACCGGCCGCGCCCAGGCGACGCTGGACCCCATTTCTACCGGCAGGGAGGGGCAGACGCTGAACTGCGTCCTCACCAATCAGGCCAAGGGCTGGGTCACCTGGGAGAAGGTCGACGATGCCACCGGAGCCGCGTTGGCTGGCACCGAGTGGAGGATCACCGGTCCTTCGCTGCCCGGCAGCGGGGTCGACGTCATCGACTGCGTGGCGGCGAACGACGCGGCATGCCCCTCGGGTGACCACAAGGATCGCGACTCGCGGCCCGGCCACTTCCGGATCGACGGCCTCGTGCACGGCAGCCACCAGCTCGTCGAGACCGCGAATCCACCGGGCTACGTTCTCGACCCGACCGTGCGGAATTTCATCGTCTCCATGGGTGCGGGCGTCAATGCCGGCACCGTGAGGAACGTCCCGCTCCCGGGCGGGATCGCGTGGGAGAGCGTCGACGCCGCGGCATCCAGCGTGCACCTGAAAGGGTCGACCTGGAAGATCGTCGGTCCCGACCCGACGACGACAGAGCGGGCCGTTGCCGATTGTTTCGGCACCAATCTGCCGAGCGCGGGGGTCTGCGCCGTCGATACGGACGCGCGTCCGGGTCGCTTTGCGGTGGAGAACCTCGCATGGGGGAGCTACCAGCTCGTCGCGACCACGGCGCCGCCCGGCTACGTGCTTGACCCCACGCCGCACCCGTTCGTGATCGCTGGGACGGCGCTGGAGCCGTCGCTTGGCCAGATCGGGAGCACCGTTCGGGTCGGCCCGGCACTTCCTCTCACGGGCGGCCTCGGCCGCGACCATATCTACCTTGCGGGAGCATCCCTGCTCCTGCTGTCACTGGCGGGCTTCGGGTCTCAGCGACTCCGCGCCGGCCGCATCACGCGGAGGGCATGATCATGCGCCGCACCACACAGCCTGACGAGCCCGCGGGCGCGACAGCACAGATAGATGAGAAAGGAAATCGCATGATTGAGAGGAACACGCTGTCCCAGCGCCTCACAGCGAGCGTGGGGGCCTTTGCACTGGTGGCCATGGGGTTACTGGGGACGGACGTTGCCAACGCCGACCTCGGTGCCGCCGGAACGCCGCCGGGCAACGCCGCGCCCGGAACGACCGGTCAATTGACCGTCCACAAGCGTGCAGGCGCGCACGACGGAACCAGCCGTGATGACGGCACCGTCAACGCGGACCCGGGCGGCACCGCGCTGGCCGGCGTCGAGTTCACCCTGCAGCGGGTGGGACTCTTCACCGGTGGCACCTGCGTGGCCATCAACCTCGCCACGACCGAGGGCTGGGACGCCGCGGCGACTGCCCTCGGCACGCCCCCTTCCCCGCCCGCGGTGACCCCGGCCGAGGGTGACCTCTGCGCCGACGGCGCAGCTACCGTCCAGACGACGGCTGGCACCGCCGGTTCGACCACGTTCGCGGAACTGGCGCTCGGCCTCTACTACGTGACCGAGACCGACGCGCCGGAAGACGTGGTCGAGCGGGCGCTTCCGTTCTACGTCACCGTGCCGTTCCCGACGGGGACGAACCTGGCAAGCCCTACCCAGTGGCTGTACGACATCCACGTCTATCCGAAGAACTCGGTGGCGGCCAAGCCGGTCAAGACGATCACCGAAGAGCCGGACGCGTTCGTCGTCAGCTCCGACGTCACCTGGATCATCGACCAGGTGATCCCGACGCTGCCCGCACCGGGTTCTGAGTTCTCGTCGGCCGTCCTCACCGACGTCCTCGACGGCCGTCTGTCCTACGTCTCTTCCACCGTCCAGGTCGTCGACCCGGCGCTTCCTGACGGCGGCGGCAGCCCGACGGTGCTCGACACCCTCACGACAGCCGCCGTCGACGACCCGGCGGGAACCCTCACCTGGGCCCTCAACGCCACGGATCTCACGACGCTGAGGCAGCACATGGGCAAGACCATCCGCATCACGCTCGTCACCACGGTCGACGAGGTCGGCAACGGGACGATCCCGAACACCGCCGTCACGAGCAGCTTCAACGGCCGCACGCCGCAGGCTTCCGAGAGCGCGCCCCGCACCTACTGGGGCAACCTCGAGATCACCGCGGTCGACAAGGACTCCGACGTCGGTCTCATCGGGGCCGAGTTCGCCCTGTGGGCGGCGACCGGCGGCACCTGTTCCCTCACGGCGCCCGGAACGCCCGCGGTCGCTACGGGGACCTCGGACGCGAACGGGGTCGTTCAGTGGCTCGGCGTCACCCCGACCTCGCCGCTGGGCCTGTGGATCGCCAACTCCGACACGGCGATGGCCAGCCCGAACAAGGCCTACTGCGTCTACCAGACGAAGGCCCCTGCCGGCTACGTCCCGATCACGGCAGGCACCCTCACGACCGTCACCTCCAACGGCGGCACCGCGCTTGAAATCGACATCGACAACACCAAGCGCCCCGGCCCGGACCTGCCGTTGACCGGTGGCACCGGCACCGCCATCTTCGGCGGGGTCGGCCTCGCGCTGATCGTCGTCGCCGTCGCTGTCGGCCTCTCGACCCGCCGTAAGCGGGCAGCGAAGTGAGCTGACGTCGATGCCCGATTCCGCGCAAGGTCGCCGTCGCCGCTGGCGGATGCCCTGGGTCAATGCCGGAATCGGGCTGATCGCCTTGATGGGCGTCGTTGTGATGATGTATCCGCACGTGGCGAGCTGGGTGGCGCAGTACTACCAGAGCCTGGTCATCGAGGACATCGACGCAGCTATCGACGCCGCGCCGACCGCCCGGCTGGAGAAGGAGATCGAGCGTGCGCGCCTGTACAACGACGCGTTGACGGGCGGCGCGCTCGTCTCCCCGGAAAGCAACATTCCGACGGGGGCGGGCACTCTCGATGCGGATGTCGACTACTTCTCCCTCCTCAACGCGGGCGACGGCGTGATGGGAAGATTGCGGATCCCCTCCATCGCCGTCGACCTTCCCATCTACCACGGCACGTCCGACGAGGTGCTCGAGACGGGCGTGGGGCACCTCCAGGACACCTCGCTGCCAATCGGCGGCGCGTCCCAGCACTCCGTCCTGACCGCTCACCGGGGACTACCCTCAGCGACCCTGTTCAACGACCTCGGCAAGATGAAACGGGGGGAGACCTTCACTGTGGAGGTCTTCGGCGAGGTTCTCACCTACCGGGTCATCGAGACGCAGACGGTGCTGCCGGACGAGACGCAGTCGCTGCGACCGGTGTACGGCGAGGATCTCGTCACGCTGGTCACGTGCACCCCGCTGGGCATCAACACGCACCGTTACCTCGTCACCGGGTCGCGGGTGATCCCCACGCCCATCGAGGACATCGAGAGAGCGGGGACGCGCCCGGACATCCCCAGCTTCCCGTGGTGGGCCGTCGGCCTGGGCGCCGCCGTGCTGGGATACGTCGGCTTCGTCGCGTGGAGCGGTCGAGTTCGCGCGCCCAACCAACTGCTACCGGCGGTAGTTGATTTTCGAGAGGCGGAGGGTGACAGAAACCGGGACCGGTTCGGCATCCCGAAACGCCCCGGTATATCGTTGCCCGCGAACGCGCGCGGGGGCAATGGCGAGGAAGGCGACTGACGGTGTCAGCGCCACGGCCCGAACAGGAACCTATGAGCAAGAGCTCATCGGCGCGAGCCCCGCGCCGGCAGTGGGGTGCGGAGCGCAAGACCGCACCCATGGCGATCATGCACACGCCGCCGTCGATGCGGAAGATTGTGCTCGGCCGGATCGCGATCTTGACCACCGTCGTCGCATGGCTGATGTACGTCATCACGACGGTGATGCGCGAGTTCATCGAGGGGGATGCGCAGACGCTGCGCTTCGTCCTCGAGTCCGTCTCGTATCTGCTGGTCGTGACCTTCCTCTCCTTCTCGGCGCTGATGTACCTCACGGCCCGACAGGGTGCGTTGTACCGGTTCCGCGACCACATGCGCGTGCCCCGCGGACCGCTCGACCAGCACTTCGCCGGGGACTACCCCCACGGGATCACGGTCCTGATCCCCTCGTATCGCGAGGAACCCGAGGTCATCACCAAGACGGTGTGGTCGGCCGCGCTGCAGGAGTTCCCGCAGAAGCGGATCGTGCTGCTCATCGACGACCCGCCCTTCCCCGGCGACCCGCGGGACCAGGAATTGCTGGACTTCGCACGCGAGCTGCCCGGCCGCATCGCGGCGGAGCTGGAGGAACCACGGGCGCGGCTCGCCGCCGGCTCGGAATGGCTACGTGACGCACTGAGCGGGGGCAACCCTGCGATGGTCGAGATACTGGCCCGTGTCGCCGACGACTACGGCTTCGCCGCAGACTGGTTGGAGTCCCGCGCACAGGCCCACCCGTTGACCGACCACATGGACTCGTTCTACGTCGACCGCGTCCTGATGGGGCTCGCCGGAGACCTGCGGCTCACGAAGATCGCCCTCGACGGAGCCCTCGCGCAGGACGCGACGCCGACGCCCGAGCGCCTGATCCAGCTGCAGGACCGCCTGGTGCGGATCTTCACGGCTGAGCTGTCCTCGTTCGAGCGGAAGCTCTACGCGTCGCTGTCCCACGAGGCGAACAAGGCCATGAACCTCAACGCCTACATCGGCCTGATGGGCGGGCGGTGGAACGTCGAACCCACCGCCGACGGTGATGTGCTCGTTCCCGCGGCCGACGGCGAGCCCTGCGACCTCGACGCGCCGTGGACCGAGTACCTGCTCACTCTCGACGCCGACTCGATGCTCCTCCGCGACTACTGCGTGCGCCTCGTGCGGCTCCTCGAGGAGCCCGGCAACGAGCGGGTCGCCGTCGTGCAGACGCCGTACTCGTCCTACCGCGGGGCGCCCAGCCGCATCGAGCGGATCGCCGGCGCGACCACCGACATCCAGCACATCCTCCACCAAGGCCTCACCTACTACGGCGCGACCTTCTGGGTGGGCGCCAACGCCGTGATCCGACGCTGCGCGCTGGAAGACATCGTCGAGCGGCAGACGGTCGGCGGATTCGAGATCGCCACCTACATCCAGGACCGGACGGTCATCGAGGACACCGAGTCCAGCATCGACCTCGGCACGCACGGATGGACGCTGGTCAACTACCCGGAACGACTCAGCTACAGCGCGACCCCTCCGGACTTCGGCTCCCTCATCGTGCAGCGCCGCCGATGGGCGAACGGAGGCCTGCTGATCGTTCCGAAGTTCATGCGTCAGCTCCGCGAACGCCGCTTCCGCCGCGACCACATCCTGCGCCGCGAGGTGATGCTCCGCATCAACTACATGGTCTCGATCGCGTGGGCCAGCGTCGGCCTGGTCTTCCTGCTCGCGTACCCGTACGACAGCCGCCTGCTCAGCCCCTGGGTGATCCTGGCCGCGGCGCCGTACTTCCTCTGCATGGCCTCGGACCTGCGGGAGAGCGGTCACCGCGCCACGGACGTGTTCCGCATCTATGGGTTCAACCTGGTTCTGCTCGCGGTCAACCTTGCGGGATCGTTCAAGTCGATCCAGCAAGCCATGACGAACGCCAAGATCCCGTTCGCTCGAACGCCGAAGGTGCAGGATCGGACCGCCGCACCGGGCATCTATGTGCTGGTGCCCTACGCGATCGTCGCGTTCTCCGTCGTCACGTTCGTGCGCGACATCCAGGCCCACAACTGGGGCAACGCCGCGTTCGCGGCGCTGAACGCCCTGCTCTGCGCCTGGGCGATCGTCGCCTACATCGGCATCCGGAACTCGTTGGTCGACATGGCGCTCGGCGTCGTCAACTGGCTCTACGTCCCGGTGAAGCCCGCGCGGAAGCAGGAGACGGCGCCTCCGCGCGAGCCCCGTCCGGTCGATTGGGCCGGCATCCTCTACCACGGCGACCGGCGTCTGGGCCGGGACGTCGCCCGCAAGAACGACCTGCGTCGCCGGGTCAGCCCGCGCTGAGCGAGAGAGCACCACATGTCGAAGAGATTTCCTGGTCGTAGGCTGTCCCCGTTCCGGGCGACCCTGCTCCTCATGGTCGTCGCCGCGTTGGCAGGCAGCGGGGTGTACGGCGTCGGATGGTGGCGCGACGCGCAGGCGGCCGAGGGCAGCGAGCCCTGGTTCGCCGCCTACGTCGACGCCACGGCCACTCCCGCCTACCCGTTCGAGGCGCCTGCGGCCGCGACGGACGGCAACGTCGTCCTGAGCTTCATCGTCGCCGCGGGGCCCGGCCGGTGCGAAGCCAGTTGGGGCGGCTACTACTCGCCGGACGAGGCGCAGGAGAAGCTCGACCTCGACCGTCGCATCGCGCGGCTCCGGCAGTCCAACGGTGAGGTCGTCCTCTCCCTCGGCGGGCAGGCCAACAGCGAACTCGCGCTCGAGTGCGACACCGTCGATGAGCTCTCGGCCGAGTACGCGCGCGTCGTCGAGCGCTACCAGCCCGCGGCCATGGACCTCGACATCGAGGGGCCGGCGCTGGCGGACGTCGCCTCCCGCACCCGGCGCGCGCAGGCCGTCGCCGACCTCCAGGCGAGCCTCGATCACCATCTCCCCGTCTGGCTGACGCTTCCCGTCGGCCCGGATGGCCTCACGCCCGACGGTGTGGCCACCGTCCAGGCCTTCCTCGAGGCCGGGGTGCGTCTCGACGGCGTCAACATCATGACGATGAACTTCGCGAACGCGGAGGCGGCGACCGATCAGTCGGCGGTGGCGATCGCGTCGCTTCGGGCGACGCACCGCCAGCTCGTCGCGCTCTATGCGGATCGCGGCAAGGCCATCGGCTCGATGACCGCGTGGCGCATGATCGGCGCGACGCCGATGATCGGACAAAACGATGTCACCGCCGAGGTGTTCACGCTCGACGACGCCCGTCGCCTGCGCGCCTTCGCCGAGGAGAACCAGCTGGGCAGGCTGTCCATGTGGTCGGCGAATCGGGACGCGTCGTGCGCCCCCGCCTACGTCGACCTCTCCGTCGTCTCCGACTCCTGCAGTGGCGTCAACCAGGGGGAGGAGCTGTTCGCAACGATACTGGGCACAGGATTCGACGGCGCGCCCGCGGGCGGCCAGGGGGTGGGAACGGCGGCGCCGACGGTGCGCCCGGAGGAGATCACCGACGACCCGGCGACCAGCCCTTACCCCATCTGGGACCGTGACGCCTCGTACCCCGCGGAGACAAGGGTGGTGTGGCGACGCAACGTCTACGAGGCGAAGTGGTGGAGCACCAACTCCCAGCCCGACGACCCGCGCGTCGCTCCCGCGGACAGCCCGTGGCGCCTGATCGGCCCGGTCCTTCCCGGGGAGAAGCCGCTACCGCAACTGAGCCTTCCCGACGACTTCTACGCGGCCTGGGATCCGAAGGAGATCTACGTACAGGGCCAGCGGGTGATGCTCGACGGCATCGCTTTCGAGGCCAAGTGGTGGACGCAGGGCGACAACCCCGCCTCCGGCCAGGCCGATCCTGGGTCATCGCCGTGGCGCACCCTCACTCAGGAAGAAATCGGAAAGCTCCTCGAGGGCTGACCCGCCCATCGGGTTCCCTCCGGGGCAACCTAGCCTCAGGGGAGGCGCGCTCGCAGTCCGTGGTGCGTCAGACGCTCCACCATGGCGTCGGCGGACAGCGGCGCGCCGAACCGGTAGCCCTGCATGTAGCGCACGCCGGAGCGGATGAGCTCGTCGAGAGTCTCGTCGTCCTCCACGCCCTCGACGACCATCTCGACATCGAGGTTCCGGGCGAGCATCGCCATGGATCGCATGACCATTCGAGGCTTCGGAGAGTCCATGCCCCTGCTCAGCGCCTTGTCGATCTTCAGCACGTCGAGCGGGAACTGCAGGAGTGAGAGAAGGGTGGAGGAGTCGCGCCCGAAGTCGTCGAGGGCGATGCGCACGTTCTCCTGGGCGCGGAGCCGCTCCAACTCCTGAATGGTCTCCTCGGAGGCCCGGTTCAGCGACGTCTCGCTCAGCTCCAGCGTGAGATGGACACCGTTGCAGCCTTCGACGCGGCTCATCGCCTCCAGGAAGGCGGGATCGGTGACCTGCTCCACGTTGATGTTGACGTGTACGTCGAGGAGCTCGGGGGCGATCTGCTGGAAGCGGCACATATCGCGCACGGCCGTGTCGATCACGTGAGTGCTCAGCTCGGTGAGCAGCCCGAGCCTGCGCGCTTCGTGCACGATGAGGTCCGCGGTGATGCCCTCCAGCTTCGATTCGTGCGGACGGACCAGCGCCTCGAAGGAGACGATCTGGTTCGTGGCCCCGTTGACGATCGGCTGGTAGACGAACGTGAGCTTGCGCTCCCGGATCGCCGTCGCGATCGTCTCTACCAGGTTGACGGCTCCGCTCGGGCGGATCTCGGACTGCGGGGAGGAGCCGGGTACGTGTCTCCCGCGAGCGGCGTACATGCGCGCGTCGGCAGCTTCGACGAGCGACCCGATGTCGGTGGTGCCGGGCGGGGCGTAGGCCAGCCCGTGTGACAGCCACAACGGGATAACGGTGTCGCCTGCGACGAACGGTGCGCTCACCTCGTGCAGGAGCAACTCGACGCGCAGTTGCGCCTCCTCCTCGTTCGCCACGCCGGCCAGGATGAGCACGAACTCGTCGCCGCCGACGCGCGCGACGACGTCCGCTGTGGAGAGGAGCAGCCGCATGCGCATCGCGATCGTACGGAGGACCGCGTTCCCGGTCTCGTGTCCGTGGTGGTCGTTGATTGCCTTGAAGCCGTCGACGTCGACGTACACGACGGCGAATCCGTCCTCCCCGACCGTCGTCGCGAGCGCCTCGCGGAAGCCGTGGTAGTTGGGCAGGCCGGTGAGGGCGTCCGTGACGGCTGCGGACGACAAAAGCTCACGCTCGCGTTGGGCAGCGGACATGGTCACGGCGATGTGCGCGATGGCGTCCAGCACCCGCTGGTCTTGCACAAGGAAGGGCGACTGCGTCGTGCCGCGCCGAGCCACCAGATAGCCCTCGGTGAGCGGCGAGACAATCTCGTTGACGTTGCGCTCGTCCCTGTCCTGCAACGCGACGGTGTATCTGGGCAGCGCTCGCCGCGCGAACTGCAGGGCGTGCGACTCCACGCTGACGTTGTGGGCCCAGGGCAGTTCGAGGGCCGCGGCGAGGGTGCCGGAGAGCTGGGCGGATACCGTCCGAGACTCCCGGAACACACCGCCGGCGAACGCCGCGATTCCGATGAGGAAACTGGCGAGGCCGCCGGCCCAGAAGGGGCCCATGCTTCCGCTGTGCACCGCGATGAGGTCTTGGACGGAGAGCCCGACGATCGATGCCACGGAGATCGCCACCCAGGCCATGACGAGTCGACGCAGCAGCAGCTCGCCGAAGGCCTTACGACGGCTGAGCTCGACCACGACAGAGAGCCGGATGGTGGAGATCATCAGCCTGGTGAGGAGGTAGGCGGCGACGAACACCACCACCGTGATCGGCCAGGGCACGCCCGCTGCGTCGAGCAGGCCCTTGACCACCATGGCGACGAACGCACATCCGAAGAGGTACGAGGTCGTCTCCGAGGCGTCCCCGAGGTGCCGGAACCGGGCGAGCGAACCGAGGAAGTAGGCGCTCATCCACACAGCAAGGGCCTCGGTGGGCGGGACCGTGTTCAGCGCGATCAGGAGCATTGCGGGCGCGGGGCTGACGACCATCGTCGCGTCGATCCGGGAGATCGTGACGGTGAGGGCCGAGGAGGCGAGGGTGCTGACGAACACCACCAGCATCCACAGCGGGTCGCGCACCGGCGAGGCCGTGATCCAGAAGTACCCGAGCAGCGACGCGACGAGGACCGTCCAGATTGTGCCCCAGATGAAGACCGCCCGGTCGCTCAGCCGGCGAGGAACCGCAGGGGTTCGCGCGAGAAGCTCCAGCACCGGCCTGGGATTCATCATGCGCTCACCTAACCGCCCCCCGAGAAGCAGCGGCAAACGCCGATCCACTTTCGGCGACCCGGGGTGATGACAGTGGACGAGCCGACCCCCGCAACTAGGTGTTTGCCGCGTGGCCCGGAGGCGGGGCGCGGAGGCCGTGGCACGATCGACGCGTGCGCAGGGCGGCGCCTGCCCTCGCAGGCGAGGAAGGACAGCCGTGAACGAAGACGACATCCGGAAGGAACCGACCGTTGGCGACGTTCCGCCGTCGGACCCGAGCCTGGCTGACGACATCGTCGGCGCGCCCGACGACGCCAGTGACGGCGCGACCGGGGCCGGTGACGGTCCGCGCATCTCGACCCGGACGGTGGTGATCGCGGGCATCCTCGTGGTCATACTTGCGTTCCTTGCAGGCTTCATCGGGGCTCGGATGGGTTCTGCGTCGCCCCCGAAGCCGGCGCCGACGGTGACCGTCTCGGCGTCTCCGGAACCGAGCGACCCGTCGCCCAAGCCCACCGACGTCTCGCCCGAACCCGACAAGCCCGAGGCCGTGGTGCTGCCGGCGGGAGCCGACGTGCGCGCCGGAATCGGCGTGCCCGACTCCGCTCACGGAGAGGAGGGTGACGTGTTCATCGACCTGGAGTCGGCGGATGTCTACGTCCGCGGCGCCGACGGCTGGCGCCGCGCCGGAAACATCCGCGTGTCCGCTGTCGAACACCTGACCGGCGAGCAGGGGGAACAAGGCAAGGCCGGTGAACAAGGCTAGCAGGGAGAGGCTGGCGAACAGGGTGAGCAGGGTGAGCAGGGCAAGCCGGGCGCTCCCGGGGCCTCAGGGGAGCCGGGCCGCGACGGCACTCAGTTAGTGTTGGGCACGGAGTCACCCTCGGGCGAGTGCATCGACGGCGATGTCTTCATCGACACCGCCGAGGTGCGGTTCTACGCCTGCACCGCCGGCGCCTGGACGCCTGCTGGCTGAATCCTCATCAGCACTACCCAAAAAGGCCCGAAGCTTAACTGGTTTTCCGTCTCGTGACGAGAGGTGTCTCCGAAAGTGGTTGACATTGTGTACTTTCGGGCATAGGCTCCGGATCACGGAGTCGCTTGCGAAGCAAGCCGACCCGACGGTGGAGTCAGGTCTAGGGGGCGAAACCTGCCGTACGTCGGCGCCCATCTGGGGGGAAGGGTGCCGGCGCCCCACCGATTTCTTCCAGGAGGTCCCGCGGAAAAAGGCTTGCGCCTGCCGCGGGACCTCTTGGTTTGTCAGCGGCTGAGCGCCGCCGCCTTCAACTGCGCAAATTCGGTCTCCGAGATGGTGCCCGCGTCGAGGAGGGCCTTTGCCTTCGCGATCTCATCAGCGGGGCTGGTGCCTGCGACGTCGCGGATGTATTCCTCGGTGCGCTCCTTGTTCTGCTTGGCGACAGCACCGCTGCGCTGGGCCATGCCGTCGCCGCGCGCGATGAGGTAGATCAAGGCGGTCAGGAACGGCAGGAAGAACAGCGCCACCAGCCAGAGCGCCTTCGCCCAGCCCGACAGCTTGGTGTCGCGGAACAGGTCGGTGACCACCGAGAAGAGGGCGATCAGGTACGCGATGAACGCGAAGATCCAGAAGAATGTCCAGATGACATCCCAGATGGTGTTGAAAAGAGACATGGAAAACTCCTTGTTGGGTGCACATTGTCGGCACCTCAGCTTAGTTGTCCGAGCCGCCCCGAAAGCGGCGCTGAACGCCCCCACATATAGGGGATCTCCCTCCATGCCGGCGCGGAGGAGTCACTAGACTGGCTGAAGCAGCACCGCGACGCCGAGGATCGGCGGTGCCTGCTGTGAAAGGGAACCAACCATGAGGCTACTTCGTACGGCGGCCCACACGGCCGTCGCCGCCCACACCGTCTCGCGCGTGCAGCAGCGCAATGCCGCCAAGCAGCAGCGCGCCGCCGCTGCCGCCCCGGTCGCGTCGCCAGCTCCAGCACCCGCGTCGCCAGCTCCAGCACCCGCGCCGACAGCGCCCGTGGCGCCCGACACCGGCGCCATGCTCGAGCAGCTCCGCCAGCTCGGTGAGCTGCGCGCCGCGGGCGTCCTCACGGACGCGGAGTTCGAGGCCCAGAAGGCCCGCATCCTCGCCTCCTGACCGGCCTCCCGGCCGTCGCCGTCCGACCCGAAAGGACACGCCATGCCCCGCTTTCTCATCCAGATCGTCGTGAACCTGCTGACCGCGACCATCGCCCTCACGGTGGCGGGGCCGTGATCGACGGCGTGACCGTCCGCCCGACGGGCCTCATCACCGCCGTCGCCGTGTTCGTCATCGCCAACGCGCTCTTCACGCCGTTCATCTTCAAGATGGCCCGCAAGTATGCGCCGGCGGCGATGGGTGGCATCGGGCTCATCTCCACCCTCGTCGCGCTGCTGATCGCCTCCGCGCTGGGCGACGCGCTGACCATCTCCGGCTTCATGCCATGGGTGCTCGCCACGATGCTGGTGTGGGTGATCACCGCGTTGGGCGGCTGGGCCGTCATGGCGTGGTGGATGAAGAAGCGGGTCCAGGCGCGGCGTGACGCAGAATAGGACTGATGACCGCCAAGATCACCGATGCCTCGCTGCGCACGTTCGTGCTGCAGCTGGGGGAGAAGCACCCGCCCATCCGCCTGGGATCAGCTGACCGCACCGTAAACGACCCCGATGCCGTCCGGCGTCGGTTCTCCCACGTCATCGACTATCTGGCGAGGGTCGAACTCGAGGTCGACCGCAACGTCCTCGAGTTGCTCACGATCCTGCCGAACGTGAGCGAGGTCGACCGGATCTTCTACCAGGACGTCTGGTACGGGCAGGAGATGGCGCACGGGCATCTGCTCGATCAGCTGCAGCAGGACATCGGCATGGCGCCCGCAGAGCCGTTCATGACCATCCCCGTCAGGATGAAGCTGCTCGGGGCGCTGGCGCACTGGGAGCCGATTCACGACATCTCCCGGATGCTCTACTACCTGACCGGCGCGTCAACGGAGCGGCAGGCGGTGATCGCCTACTCGACGTTGATCAAGAAGCTCGACGAGATGGGCGAGCGGGCCATCTCGCAGACAATCATCCATCCCATCAAGCAGCAGGAGCCGGGACACTTCGCGTTCTACCGGATGTCGGCGGAGAAGATGATCCAGGACGGGGAGCTGAAGCCCTGGCAGGTCTACGTCACGAAGCAACTCCGCTCGCGCGCCTTCACGATGGTCGGCGTCGACTACGTCAAGGCTTACCAGCGAGACATGGGCGGGGTGCTGACCGAGCTGGACCTCGACATGGAGCTCGAGGTCTACGCCAAGGAGATCGGAAGGCTCGAGGCGAAGCTGCTGTGGGCCAACGAGAACGGCATGGAGTTCCCGCCCTACTTCCTGAAGGCGCTGCGCGAGTCCGTGGAGATGTACCGCGGCAACAAGAGCTTCGAGCGCCCGGACCCGCACGCCTTCGTGTTCTGATCCGCGCTGGTTGAGCCGACCGCGACGCGCGATCACGGCGGCTCTCCGGCACTCGCGCGCCGGCTCACCCAGCGTTCAGTTGGCGGCGAGGAAAGCGCGGTAGTCCTGCTCGGAGATGTCCGCGTACGCCGTCGACCAGTCCGTGACGGCGCGGGCGATGTCGTCGTTCCTTCCGATGTAGCCGACGACGGCCGCCGCGTTCGGCGACTGGCCGTGCGCCCGGGCCAACGTGATCGCGCAGGCCGCGGCATAGGTAAGGAATGGCGCGTCGTCGAGGAGTTCGACGTCGACCCCACCCTTCATGTCGTGGAACTGGCGCACGTACAGATCGGCCTCGGTGGTGCGAAGATAGCCGAGGAACGGATCGGACACCGCCTGCTGGATGCGCTGCATCGCCACGACGCGCTGGCCCTGGCCCGACGCCTCGATGGCGCGCGTGAGTACCTCGGGCTGCTGGATGCCGCCGTACTGTTCGAGGACCGAGCGGTTGGCCTCCTTCGACTGGAGGATCAGGGCGTTTCCGTCGCCGTCCTGGAACAGCGTCAGCGAGCAGCGGGTGCCGACGCTGCCGACGCCGACGACGCGGCGTGCCCAGTCGACGGCGGTGTAGTGCTGCAGCAGGAGCTGGATGTCGTAGTTGGCGGAGACGCGGTACCGCTCGAGGTAGTCGGTGAAGAGGGCGAGGGTCTCGGGCTCGTGCGGGGTCATCGTCGGGTAGGCGTGCACGAAGCGGAGGGTGCCGTCGTCGCCCCTCGTGGTGAGCTTGCTGACGGCGCGCGCGCCGGTGCGCTTCTGCGCGGCCGCGATGGACTGCCGCAGCGCCCTGCGGGACTGCTTGTCGGCACGTTCCAGCCCGGCCTCGGCGGTGAGGTGGGTGAAGTAGCGGTCGGTCGGCGAGAGCGCTATCCCCGCGTAGAGCGTCCGCTGATAGGAGGCGGCGGCGTGGAGCGCGGCCTTGCGGACGAATCGGGGGGCGCTGTTGCGGGCCCGGGCGGCGATGACGACGCTCGTCACGAGCCGTTTGAGGTCCCAGTCCCAGGGCGCCCAGGCGGCCTCGTCGAAGTCGTTGAGGTCGAAGACCAGCGTGCGCTGGGGTGAGGCGTAGAAGCCGAAGTTGGAGACGTGGGCGTCGCCGCAGGCCGCGACCAGCTGACCGGTGTGCGGGGCGCCGGCGAGGTCGGCGGCCATGAGCGCGGCCGTGCCGCGGTAGAACGCGAACGCGCTGGACGACATGCGCTCGGTGCGCAGGGGGATGAGGTGCTGGAGCCGGCCGGCGTTCTGCTCGTCGAGGATGCCGAGCGGGTCACGGGGCCCGGTGGCGAGGGCGGCGAGAGACTTCCGGGGGACGGAATCGCGCAGCCGGCGGCCGGCGTCGAGGAGTTCACGGCGTGAGTGAGTGGGCATCAGGACACCAGGTTTCCGATAAGGGCGGCCATCCCCATGGCGGCGAGGCCGATGAGGAGGGACCGCAGAATGGTAGGCAGGGCGTGGGTGCGGGCGAAGCGGGAGAGGATCAGCGAGGTCAGGGTGAGCGAGATCACGACCGCGACGATCTCGAACTCGTCGACGAGGGCCTGCGGGACAAGGAAGGCGACGAGGACGGGCACGAGCGAGCCGACGAGGAAGAAGAGGCCGGAGCCGAGGGGCCTCGGTGAAGGGCTGGCCTGGGCTCACGACGTCGTGGATGCCGTACTCGGTCTCGAGTTGAGCGGTGAGCGCGTCGGCGGTGCTCAGCTCCTCGGCCACCTTGCGGGCGGTCTCGGCGCTCAGTCCCTTCTCCTGGAAGTGATGGGCCAGCTTGGCCATCTCCTCCTCCGGGCTGAGCTCGAGAAGCCGCTGCTCCTCGCGGATCAGGTCCTGCTGGACCTCGCGCTCCGCGGCCTCCTCCGCGTACTTCACCCCCGCGACGGATACGGCGCCGGCGAGGGCGGCGATCGCCACGACGACGCCGACCGGCTGCGACGTCGCGATCGCCACGCCCTCGGCCGAGCCGGCGATGGCGAGTACCCCGTCGTTGGTGTCGGCGACGCGCGAGCGCACGTACTCGGGCGTGAGGCGGCTGCGCCACGACCCGGGCTCGCGTTCGGTCATAGGCGAAATCTAGCGGTGCTCCCGAGGGTTGGGAGTGCGATTTCGTGACCGCATCACCATCTCAGGGAGCGTGCTTCCGCGGACGATCAGCTCCGGAAGCAGCACGGTCGCCTCGTGCTGATGATGGGGGTCGTCCTCGATCTCCTCGAGGAGCAGCGCCGCGGCGCGCGCGCCGATCTCGGTGGCCGGCTGGCGCAGCGTCGTCAGGGGACGCGGGCGGCGAGCGCGAAGTCGGTGTCGTCGTAGCCGATGACCGCGATGTCGTCCGGCACCCGGATGCCGCGCTCGGCCAGCGACGTGATGATGCCCATGGCCAGGATGTCGTTGGCCGCGAAGATCGCGTCCGGGCGCTTGGCAGCGGGGCGGCTAGCGATGACCTCGCCGGCGTTGACGCCGCCGCGGACGAAGTAGGTCGACGCCACGACCTCCTCGTAGGCGATGCCGAGCTCCTCGCACGCGGCGCGGGCGCCGTCCATGCGGCGGGCGATCTGGGTGAGGTGCACCGGACCGCGCACCAGCGCGATCCGGCCGCGGCCCAACGCCGCGAGGTGCTGCACGGCCATGCGCCCGCCGGCGAGGTGGTCCGCAGTGACGGAGCAGTGCGCGGGGCTGGGGGCGTCGGCGTCGACGTAGACGGTGGGCACGCCCCGCCGCATCGCGGTTCGGAAGGCCGGCTGCGCGGTCGCGAAGGGGTTGAGCAGCAGCCCCTCGACGCGCTGCTCCTCGAACAGCCGCACCAGGCGCTCGGCGGCGGCGACGTCGTGGTAGGCGCTGCCGACGAGCGAGGAATAGCCGTGGGCGGAGAGGACGGCGTCGGCGGAGCGGATGATCTCCGCGTAGAACGGGCTGGTCGACTCGCTGATCACGAGGCCGACGGCGCGGCTCTCCCCCAACCGGAGCGCGCGGGCGGCGTCGTTGCGGATGTAGCCGAGGTGCTCGATGGCGTCGGTGACGCGCGCCCGGGTCGCCGACGCCACCCGGTCCGGGCGGTTGAGCACGTTCGACACCGTGCTCAGGCTCACGCCCGCCATCGTCGCCACGTCACGGACGGTGACCGCACCACTCTTTTGCATCGGGGGTCAATCTATCTGTTCCGCGTCAGCTGTCCGCTTCCGCTCTTGCCACCGAGGCAATGAGCATGATCCTCGACTCGTTGCGCCTGAAGCGGCGTTATCAGCAGACAACGCGTCTCAGACCGCTTTGGGCCGAGGATCATGCTCATTTTCGTAGGACGGCAAGGGCCAACGGCTTACGGGACCAACAGCACCTTGAGTGCGTTCGGTGCGCCGTCGGCCATCTTGAACGCCTCGTCCCACCTCTCAAGCGGGAACGTGTGCGTGACGAGGCCCTCCGTGCGGATGCGCCCCGACTCGATGCCCTTGATCACCGCCGGGTAGGTGAGCCCGGACAGGTGCGACCCGACGATGGTCAGCTCCTTGCCGTCGCCGATGACGTTCCAGTCGGCGGTGACGAGGTCGGCGAACACGCCCATCTGGACGAAGCGGCCGTGGTTGATCAGGCAGTTCAGGCCCTGATTCACGCTGGCGCCGCTGCCCGAGGCCTCGACGTACACGTCGACGCCGAGGCCGTCGGTCAGCGCCCGCAGCTCGGCCTCCAGGTCACAGGTCGTCGGGTTGAACACGTGGTCCGCGCCGAAGTCCTTGCCCAAGGCCAGCCGATCCTCGCGGACGTCGATGCCGATGATCAGCCGCGGCATCGCCGAGGCGACGATGGAGAGCATCGCCAACCCGATCCCGCCGAGGCCCGCGATCACGACGACGTCGCTGTGTCGGATGTTCGCCTGCTCGATGGCGTGCATGCCGCACGCGATCGGCTCGACGAGCGCCGCCTGCTCGTTCGTCAGCGAGTCGGGCACCTTGTGGTTGCGCGCCGTCGAGGGAAGCTTCACGTACTCCGCGAAGCCCCCCTTGCAGCAGTGCTTGAACCCGTACACCGCGGAGCGGGTGCACATCCAGTAGGTGCCCTCCGCGCAGAACCGGCAGTCGTCGCAGGGCACGATCTGCTCCGAGATCACGCGGTCGCCGATCTCGTAGCCGGTCACGCCGTCGCCGATCTCGACGACCTGCCCGACGAACTCGTGCCCGCCGGTGACGGGGGCGTCGATGTAGCGGTCGGCCTCGGACGTGCCCCAGATGCGGATCCCGCCGTGGAACGACTTGGTGTCGCCGGCGCAGATGCCGCAGGCCAGCACCTTGAGCAGGATCTCCCCGGGGCCGATGGTCGGTACCGGGACCTCCTCGTGGCGGTAGTCGTAGGGCCCGTGCGCGACGACGGCGTGCATGGTGGTCATGAGTTCAGGTTCCTCTCAGCGCCGAGTCGGCTTACTTGCCGAACATCTCGTCGTAGTACTCCTGCGCGTTGGTCTTGTCGATGACC
Organism: Tessaracoccus sp.; assembly: GCF_016714275.1. GTDB lineage: Bacteria > Actinomycetota > Actinomycetes > Propionibacteriales > Propionibacteriaceae > Arachnia. The sequence continues at coordinate 39,473 of NZ_JADJNP010000003.1, forward strand.
GTGATCGGCATGAACTGGTCCTTCTCGACCGTCTCGCCGGCGAGGAGGCCGGTGGTCATGTCGACGAGGGTCCGGCCGTGCACCTTGCCGCCGCCAAGGCTGATCGACGACTTCTGCGGGTCGCCGTTGATGATCGCCTGGATCTCCTGCTGGGTGGCGTCGATGCCGAAGAGGCCGAACTTCTCGAAGTCCGTGACGCCGGCGCTCTTGATGCCCGCGTTCGCGCCCGCCGCGCCGCCGCCGCCGATGGTGGCGATGACCTTCATGTTCGGGTTGGCCTGCAGGAAGTTCTCCGCGTTGGCGACGCCGTCCTCGGCGGTCAGCGCGGGGGCGGTGGCCACGAGCTTGGCGTTCGGGGCGCCCTCGGCGATGGCGTCCTTGATGCCGTTGGCGCGGTCGATGATCTCGGGGAAGGTCGGGAGGTCCATCAGGCCCCACTCGATCGGCTCGTCGCCGTAGACCTCCTTGATCCACTTGGCCGCGAACTCGCCGTTGGCCCAGCCGGTGTTGTAGGCGTCGACCAGCAGCTGGCTGTCGACGTTGGTGAGCACCTGGGTGTAGCCGATGACCTTGATGCCGGCGTCCTGGGCCTTCTTGGTGACCTCGGTGAGCGCGTTGGACTCGACGGCGCAGATGATGATCGCCTTCACACCGCTCTGGATGAAGTTCTCGATCTGGGTTACCTGCTTGGCGGAGTCGTTCTGGGCGTCGACCGAGGTGATCGCGATGCCCTTCTCGGCGCCGTAGGCGATGTCCTCCTTGGCCAGCTCCGCCCATACCGGATTGCCGAGGTCGGCGAATGTCATGCCGACCTGCGTCTTGTCGGAGTCGCCGGCCCCGCCGGGGGTCGTGCCGCCCGAGCAGCCGGCGAACACCATCGTGAGTGCGACGAACATCGCGACGAGGATCTTCCTCATGGTGGTTCCTTTCTGGACCTTTGTTCCGCCTAGGGATCTAGGCCGGGACGTTTTCTGGGTTGATGGACTTCAGTTTCTTGGTTCGGTCGCCGCTGGCCTTCGACATGGTGTCGTAGATGAAGTGCCCTAGGTTTTCTGCCGCTCCTATGCGGGTTGCGGCTCTCGGTTGAGAGTCGCGTAGTGGGCTTGTTCGAACTCGGCGGGTGTGGCGTAGCCGAGGCTCGAGTGAAGCCTACGGGTGTTGTACCAGTCGACCCACCCGGCGGTCGCGTACTCGACGTCGCCGATGGTCCGGTAGGGGCCGTCGTGGAACACGGTCGTGCGGATGCATTCGGTCTTGTAGAGCCCGTTGATGGTTTCCATCAGCGCGTTATCAAACGCGTCGCCAACGGACCCGATCGAGGGGGCGATGCCGTCGAGAGCGAGCTTGTCGGTGTAGGCCAGCGAGACGTATTGAGACCCGGCATCCGAATGCGCCCGGAGTTGCTCGGGCCGGATCGGGTGCCCTTCACGCGCTCGCTCCCACAAGGCCATGCGTAGCGGGATCATCACGAGCTCTGTGTGCTTGGTGGTCTGCGCGTGCCAGGCGACGATGCGTTGCGAGAACACGTCGACGATGAACGCGACGTAGACCCAGCCCGCCCACGTCCGGCAGTAGGTGAAGTCCGTCACCCAGGTGTGATCCGGGCAGGGTGCGGTGAAGTCTCGGTTCAGCAGGTCACCGGCACGGACCCCGTCTTTCGCGGGGATCGTGGTGCGCACGCTCTTGTCGCGGCGGATGCCCGACAGGCCGAGCGCGCGCATGGCACGATCGACCGCGCCCCGCGACGCAGTGGGGATCGAGGTGCGGCGGATCAGGGCGGTCATCTTCCGGCGCCCGTAGAGGCCCTCCGGAGTCAGCACACGACGCATCGTCCCGTCGCGTTCGACAACGGTCCACGCTGCCGCACGGACCGCATCGTGGACCTGCGCGTCCGTGATCGTCCGCGATGCGATGACGCCTTGCCGGTGGGCTCGGTAGGTGCGCGCGGCGATCTTCACGCCCTGCTCACGCAGGACCCTGATGATCGACTCGACCGCGTGACCTTCAGCTCTCATCGTGTCGATGAAGCCCAGCATCAACGGTTGCGGGGGTCGAGTTCCCCCGCGAAGAAAGTCGTCGCCGCGCGCAGGATCGCGACATCCTCCCGCAGGCGACTGTTCTCGGCCTTGAGCCGCTTGATCTCCGCATGCTCGGCACTGGTCACCCCTTCACGGGTGCCATCGTCGATATCGGCTTGCAGCACCCACCGGCGCACCGACTCGTGGCCTACCCCGACCTGGCGGGCAACGGCCGCTGACGCGGCCGTCAGCGACGGATACTCCGACCGGTGCTCCCGCACCAGCCGCACCGCCCGATCACGGAGCGCGGGATCGATCTTCTTCGGCATGACATACATCCTTCCAACTCAAAAGAATGCGGCATCAAACCTGAGGCGCTTCAAGATGACCGCGGCGGCAAGGATCGATCCCTTCATGACGAGCTGGATGTAGGCGCTGACGTTGGCCAGGAGCAGGCCGTTGTCGAGCACGCCGACGATCAGCACGCCGACGAAGGCGCCGAACATGGTGCCCTTGCCGCCCATGACGCTGAGGCCGCCGAGGACGCAGGCGGTCAGCACGCTGAACTCGAAGCCCGCGCCGGTTGCCGACTGGGCCGAGTTCAGGCGAGCGAGCATGAGCACGGCTCCGACGGACGTGAAGAGGCCGCAGAGCGCGTAGACGAGAACGATGTTCTTCTTGACGTTGACGCCCGAGAGGCGAGCGGCCTCGACATTGGAGCCGAGCGCGTAGAAGTTCCGGCCGTGGGTCGTGTAGTTGAGGCTGAACACGCCGACGGCCCAGATCAGCAGCATGATGATCAGAGCGACGGGGATGCCGGGTCCGATACCGGAACTCAGCACCGAGAAGCCCTGTGGGAAGCCGATGATCGGCAGGCCCTCGGAGATGAGGTAGCTGACGCCGTTCAGGACCATCATCATCGATAGCGTGATGATCAGCGGCGCGACCCCCGTGAACGCGATCAGTGCTCCGTTCGCGACGCCGACGAGCGTGCCGAGCACCATCGTCAGAAGCACCGCGAGCACCCAGGGGACGTCGAAGTTGGCCATCAGGACGCCGGCGACGACGACGTTCAGCGAGATCTGGTAGCCGACCGACAGGTCGATGCCTGCCGTGATCAGCACGAAGGTGAAGCCGACCGCGCAGATGCCGATGTCGCCACCTGCTTCGCGATGTTGAAGAAGTTGCTGACGGTCAGGAACTGGGGGGTCCAGATGCTGAAGGCGACGATCAGTGCCACGAGGACCAGCACGATGCCGATCTCCTTGGCGTGCGCCATTAGTTTCGTGTTCATGCGACTCCGCTCGCCATGGCCAGGATCTTCTCCTGGTCGAATTCGGGTTTGGTGAGACTGCCGGCGTACCGGCCGCGACAAAGGACGATGAGCCGGTCGGACATGCCGAGCAGCTCCTCCATGTCGGAAGAGACCATCAGGATGGTCTTGCCGGCCGCGGCCAGCTCGTTCATGATCAGGTAGATCTCGTGGCGGGCGCCGACGTCGATGCCGCGCGTGGGCTCGTCGAAGATCAGGATGTCGGTGTCCATGGCGAGCCACTTCGCCAGCACCACCTTCTGTTGGTTCCCTCCAGAGAGGTTGCCCACCTTCTGGGCGACGCTCGGCGTCTTGATCTGGAGCGACGTCCGGTACTCGTCAACGAGCTGGTTCTCGCGGCGTCGGTCGACGACGCTGAACCGCGAGAGGCGCTTCAGCGAGGGGAGGCTGACGTTCTCCTTGATGGGGAGGTTCAGCAGCACGCCGTGGCGCTTGCGGTCCTCGGGGACCAGGGCGATCCCCGTGCCGATGGCGGCGAGGACATTCCTGGTGCGGGCTGGGCGGTTGTTGACCTCGACGGTGCCGGAGTCCGACGGCGCGGCGCCGAACAGCATCTCCATCAGTTCCGTGCGCCCGGCGCCGACGAGCCCGGCGAAGCCGAGCACCTCGCCGCGGTGGGCCTCGAAGCTGATGTCGCGGACGCCGTTGCCGGTGAGGTTCTTGACGCGGATGGTCGGCTCGCCGACGTCGTGGGTGCGTTCCGGGAACGTCTCGCTGAGCTCGCGCCCGACCATGAGGGTGATGAGTTCGGCCCGGTTGGTGTCCTTGACGTCGCGTGTGGCGACGTACTGGCCGTCGCGGAGGATCGAGACCCTGTCGCCCAGGTGGAAGATCTCCTCCATTCGGTGCGAGATATAGATCACCGTCACGCCTTGCTCGCGCAGCGTCTCGACGACCTCGAACATCGCCTCGACCTCCGTCGTCGTCAACGGCGCCGATGGCTCGTCCATCACGAGGATTCTCGCGTTGCGAGCGAGGGCCTTTGCGATCTCGACGATCTGCTGGTAGCCCGTGGTGAGGTCCTGAACGAGCGTACGGGGGTCGATGTTCACCTTCAGCCGCGCGAAGAGCTCGTTGGCGCGGGCGACCATCGCGCGCCGGTCGAGGACCGGTCCCTTCATGATGTAGTCGCCGAGGAAGATGTTCTCGGCGGCGCTCAGCACGGGGACCAGGGTGAACTCCTGGTAGATGACCGCGATCCCGAGGTCCTTGGCCTGCGGCGGGGTGAGGCCTTCGTATCGGTTCCCGTCCATCTCGATCCAGCCGCTGGATGGCTGGTGCGCCCCGGCGAGCGTCTTGATGAGCGTGGACTTGCCCGCGCCGTTCTCGCCCACGAGTGCGTGGACCTCTCCGGCTCGGAACTCCATGGACACATCAGAGAGCGCAATCACTCCCGGGAACTGTTTCGAGATGCCGTGAAGGGACAGCAGCGAGCCCTCCACCCGGGCATCCCCAGGCGGGCTCGACGGTGCCGAATGACTGTTCATCGTCAACTCCCTTGTATGACGTGCGCGTCGTTTGTGGCGCGACAAGGCGACAGTATCGTAACGTTGCAATGATGTACGGGGTTTGTCTGAGAAAATCTCCGACCCGCCCACCGTTGTTCGCCCCAGTGTCAGGTTCCTCGTTCAATCTCGTCTTACAAGCTACTAAGCCGAGCCGCTGCCGCGCGACCCCGCACGCCCGCTGCCCTGCTTCGAGTGCAGGTGTGGGGAGCCACACGCCAGGGATACGGACGAGCGAAGGCGCAATACTAAAACGTTGCAAACATGCCGTCGCCGTTCCGCTTGCCCTCGCTCGTGAAGCCAGCGTTCCCCCGCAACGCCTGTCTACCGACGAAGGTGCCTGTGTTACGCCGTGACGCCTGCCCTGAAAGGCCCGACAAGGCAGGCGTCACGACGTAGCGCTGGCGGCACCGTTGGAGCGCTGGCTCCACGGTACGAAACGCCGGCATCACGGCGTGAATGCAGGCTTCTGGCGTGCCCTGGGCCGGTCGATTAGGAAGGGTGTAGGAGGAATCTGACCGGTTGATTGAGTGTGACGAGTTGATGAGTGTGACGAGACAAGAGCAGAAAGCGAGCCCGATTCCGGGCGCATCTGAGGGATCCGACGACGCGACGACGGAGCGCGTGGTGGCCCTCATCGACGAGCCCGAAACGGTGGCGAACGGGATGACGGCCGTGCCGACCGAGATGCACATAGCCGAGGACGACACCGACGGCGAGATCACCGCGAAGCTGCGCAGACAAGGCGTTCGTCTCGGACGGGGAGGTGTGGCGCCTGCGGTGTTCTGGCCGGCCCTCGCCGTGATCATCGGCGTGGGCGCCGTCGCCATCGCGCTTCCGGATCGGACCGCCGAGGTGTTCGGCGGCGTGCAGTCCTGGATCGTCGCGAACCTCGGCTGGTACTACGTCCTGCTGATCGGTGGGTTCGTCGCCTTCGTGTTGTTCGTCGGGTTCTCGCGGCTCGGCACCATCCGGCTGGGTCGCGACGACGAGGCGCCGGAGTTCGGGCTGCTCTCCTGGTTCTCGATGCTGTTCGCCGCGGGAATGGGCATCGGCATGGTCTTCTACGGTGTGGGGAGCCGCTGATCTATGCGACCGTTGCGCCCAAGCCGGGCTGGTCCGGAGGGCAGGAGGAGATGGCCGGGCTCGCGATGGCGCAGGCTTTCATCCACTGGGGACTGCATCCCTGGGCGATCCACGCGGTGATCGGGCTTGCGCTCGCCTACGCGATCCACCGTCGGGGCCGGCCGGTATCGATTCGGTGGGCGCTCGAGCCGATCCTCGGCGACCGGGTCAAGGGCTGGATCGGCGACCTCATCGATGTACTCGCGATCTTCGGGACCCTACTTCGGCATCGCGACGTCGCTCGGCCTCGGTGTGCAGCAGATCGCCGCGGGCTTGGAGGCGATCGGGGTCGTCGATCAGGCGGACCTGACCCTGCTCGTCGTCCTGATCGTCGTGATCACCTTCCTCGCGACGCTGTCGGTGGTGAGCGGCATCGGCGCCGGCATCAAGTGGCTCTCCAACATCAACTTGTCCCTCGCCGGGTTCGTCATGATCAGCATGCTGCTGCTGGGGCCGACGCTGTTCCTGCTGGAGAACTTCGTCGAGTCGCTCGGGACCTATCTCGGCAACGTGCTGAACATGACCTTCGACATCGGGACCTACCATGGCGAGACCGGGCACAGGTGGTTCGCCGACTGGACGATCTTCTACTGGGGCTGGTGGATCGCGTGGGCGCCGTTCGTCGGCGTCTTCATCGCCCGCATCTCCCGGGGGCGAACGGTGCGAGAGTTCATCGCCGGCGTCCTGCTCGTCCCTTCCCTCGTGGGATTCGTCTGGTTCTCCGTCATGGGGGGATCCGGCCTCTACCGCCAGCTGTTCGGCGCAGGTGATCTCGTCGACGACGGGGAGATCCACCTTGAGGGGGTGCTGTTCCGGATTCTCGGCGACCTGCCCCTCGGCGGCATGTTCTCGGTACTGGCGATCATCCTGATCGCGATCTTCTTCATCACATCGTCCGACTCCGGCTCTCTCGTCGTCGACATGCTCGCCTCGGGCGGGCATCCGAACCCGCCGACATGGTCGCGGGTGCTCTGGTCAGCGCTGGAGGGTGGGATGGCGATCGCGCTTCTCGCAGCCGGCGGCCTCGGGTCGCTGCAGGCTGCCTCGCTCGCGACCGCCCTGCCGTTCAGCGTGATCCTTCTTCTGATGTGCGTAGCGACCTTGCGGGGGCTGCGGTACGAACTGCGCGCGAGCGACCTGGCTGCTCGCCGCGAACGTCTGAACCAGGCGACGGCGCACATCACCGGCGAGGTGTGGGACAACGTGCCCGACAACCCGAAGCTGCGCTCCTACCTCGACGATCGGATCGATTACCGCGTGTCGCGCAGCCTGGGGATGCTCGGCGCGGGAACCCGCGCGCGAGGGCGACGCCGCCGCTGAGCGTAGTGGCGGTGAATCGTTGCCCGGCGAGGTTTGGCGGATCAGGATCTGGGTATTGCACAGATAGAGAGATCGACCGTCAACGAGAGGAGAGCGACATGCCCAACCCGACACAGTGTCCGGTCTGCAAGATGGCCGTGGATCCGCAGAAGGCTCCGGTTCAGCACTACAACGACGAGGAGTACTTCTTCTGCTCAGAGCACTGCGAGGAGCAGTTCCTGTTGGACCCAGGACGCTACTCGTAGGCCCCCAACGGGGACGGGCGGCGGAGCATTACGCTCCGCCGCCTTTTCGCGCCTGCGGTTTCGCTGCGTCCGGATCCGCGAGCCCTATGAGGATCTGGCGAAGAAGGCACGCGCGGAGTCCGGTCTGGGAGCCTCGCGGGCCATCCGTGACAGCGGGCCGGCCTTCAACGAGTGATCGGTGTCCGAGAGCCGGGTTTCGGTCGAACTCGTCAACCGGCTCCCCTGCTGAGCCATGTCCGCGGGGGTCGATGGTCGGCGGCGCGCCGGTCGGGGAGGGGGATCGGTCCCGTCTGGTCGTCCTTCGGTGGCAATGGTCGCTGTAATCGTTGCCCTGACTGTCCAAACCCGGAACCTTGTGTAGGTAGCCGGGTTCCTGGGTAGGGACATGACCATGAACGAACAGAAAGCGCAGCACGAAGCGATCAACGAGGCCGCGGAGGAACTGGCGACGAGAGACGGCGGCTTCCCCGAACAGGAGCAGCAGCCGCCTGGCCTCACGTCCGAGATGACCCCGGTGCCCGACCATGGCGAGGGGACATGGATCGGCCGCGGCCGCCTTGAGGGCCTCAGGGCCCTCATCACCGGCGGCGACTCCGGTATCGGCCGCGCCGTCGCGATCGCCTTCGCCAGGGAGGGCGCCGACGTCGCCATCAGCTACCTTCCCGAGGAACAGTCGGACGCGGAGAATGTCGCGGAGTGGGTGGAGCGCGAGCAGCGTTCCTGCATCCTGCTTCCCGGCGACATCCGCGACGAGGCCACGTGTCGGCAGGTCGTCGACGACGCCGCGGCTCAGCTGGGTGGGCTCGACGTCCTGGTGAACAACGCGGGCTTCCAGTGGGCCCGCCGGCCCAACGGGCTGGAGGACGTCACCACCGAGGAGATGGACCAGGTGTTCCGTACCAACCTCTACGCCCTGATCTGGATCACGCAGCAGGCCCTGAAGTACATGAGCAAGGGGCAAGCATCATCAACGTCAGCTCGATCCAGGCCTACGAGCCCTCCGCCTCACTGATCGACTACGCGGCGACAAAGGCGGCGATCAACAACTTCAGCGTGAACCTCGCGGACGAGCTGGGTCCGCGAGGCATCCGGGTCAACGCCGTCGCGCCTGGTCCGATCTGGACCCCGCTGCAGCCCGCAACCAAGGAGGGCGAGGACATGCCGGGCTTCGGGGAGAACACTCCGCTGGGCCGCGCCGGTCAGCCTTCTGAGCTGGCGGGAGCCTTCGTGTTCCTCGCCTCGCCGCTGGAGGCTTCCTACGTCTCCGGTGCCGTCGTCGGTGTGACCGGCGGCCGGCCGGTCTTCTAGGGCCTGGTACGGAAGCGGAAGATCACCTAACGAAGGAGCCCGACGTGACCACGGATCCCTATGAGGATGCCCCGCCGAGTGACACCGCTGCCAACGAGTTCGCTGGCAAGGTCAAGCGAGAGTGGGGAGACATGACCGACGACGAGCGCGTGGAAGCCGAGGGAGCCAGGCAGGAGTTGGAGGCCGAGACCGACGAGCCCGCGGACCGTGAGGCCCGCGAGGACGCCGAGCGCAACCGCCGCAGCACCAACGGCCCGATGGGCTGGTAGTCCGAGGTCCCACCGGGTGGCCGACCACGCTGCGGGAATGGTCGGCCGCCCTCTTCGTCTTACTTCCGGGGCGGGACGTGCCGCCCGTCTCGGCGATCTGAACGTCGGTCCAGGCTGGCGGGACGGCGAGGGCCGCGATGCGGTCGATCTCGGCCCTCCTGCGGATCCGACGGCCCCTCACGCGGTAGACGAAGCCGCCGTCGCTCCTCTCCCGAGTAGTCGGTTGCCGCCGTCCCCGGCAGTCAGCCATCCCGATCCGCGTCCCTGCGGATATCGCGGGCCTCGCTGATCAACTCCTGCTTCGCGCGCCGATCCTTCTCCGCGACGCGCGTGTCGCGCGGCGGCAGCTGGATGTCCTTCTCCGCGGGCCGCCCCTCCTGAAGTTCCCGGCCCCGCTCGATCTCGGCGTCGAACTCGGCACCGAAGAGGAGCGCGAGGTTGCCGATCCACACCCAGAGGAGGAACACGACGACGCCGGCCAGCGAGCCATACGTGCGGTCGTAGCTCGAGAAGAGCGCAACGTAGAGGCCGAAGCCAAGGCTTGCGACGGCGAGGGCGACGATCGCAAGGAGTGCGCCGGGGCTCACCCATCGGAACGCTGGCTGTTTCACGTTGGGGGTCGCGTAGTACAGCACCGCCACGAGGAGCATGACCACGAAGACGAGCAGCGGCCACTTGAGGTAGCTCCAGGTGGTTAGGGCAACCGAGCCAGCGCCGATGGCGTCCCCGAGCACCTGGACGACCGGGCCTGAGAGCACCAGTGTCAGCACCGTCACCGCCAGCGCGGCGACGGACAGGAGCGTGACGAGGAGCTGCATGGGCCGCAGCTTCCAGAAGGGGCGACCCTCCGGCACCTCATAGATCCGGTTCATGACCCGGGTGAACGCCGCGACATACCCGGAGGCAGACCACAACGCGACGAGGATGCCGCCGACCAGGGCAAGGCCGGCTCCTGGAGCCTGGGCGAGCTGCGCTATGGGCTCCCGCAGGGCAGTCGCCGTGTCGCCTGGCGCGATCTCTTCGATCAAACGGAGGATCTCGTTGGCCACCTCCTCCCGTCGACCGACGAGGCCCACGAGGGAGAAGGTGGCGATGAGCGCGGGGAACAGGGCCAGGATGGCGTAGTAGGTGAGACCGGCGGCCGCGTCGGTGCACTCGTCCGCTACGAACTCGCGCAGCGTCCTCTTGAGAATGTGCTTCCAGGACCTGCGTGTGAGCTGCGTCGGGCTATCCGGCACTCTGAACCTGCTCTCGCACGTTCTCGACAGTCTCGGACATACCTGCTCCTTTCGTTGGCCCGCGAGGGCGCATGTGTGTAGTCATGTAACCGATAACTGCTCGGTTGAAACGCGGTCCGCGGGCTCCGGCTGGGAGTGGCCCTGCGGAGCGAGGAGCAGCGCGATGAAGTTGGGGCATACTTGGGGAAGGCAACCGTTGCCGTACTGGCGAGGTCTTCTCGCTCTGGAAGGATCTCCATGGCACAGCGGTCTGGCACCCCTCATTTCTCTTCTCGCGCCCAGCCGGTGTCGTCTGGTCCCGCGTCGGAGCAGCCGACACTTGTCCCCCTTCCACCGTGTCGGAGGAAGAGGCGCGCGTCCACGTCATCGACGCTGAGTGGCGCCGCGCAGTGATGGAGTCGATCCGCGACGGATGATCATCTTCGACTCCGAAGGGCTCGTCATCGAGATGAATCAGGCCTTCGCGGACCTTTCGGTTACCGCCTTGAGGAAGGACCGTTTCGGCCTCCCTACCCGTGGTGGCCGACCGAGGAGGAGGACGCGGAGGCTCTCCGGGACATTCGGCGTTTCTACGAGCAGGTCCAGATCGGGGTCGTTTCGAGCGGGAGTTCGTGTTCTACGGCCGGGACCGCGACCGGATATGGGTCCACTCGAGCGGCACGGCGATCCACCACGCGTCTCTCGGGACGACACACCTGCGCGTAGTGCGTGACATCACGCGGGAGCGCGAGGCGCAGACGCGCCGCGCCGCCGCGGCGGACGTGAGCAACGCCTTCGCGGTTACCGACGATCTCGCCGACCTGATCGGGATCGCCGAACACGGGTTCGGACTGCTGTTCGACGGCGAATGCACCATTCAACTCGGCGACGGCGAGGCGAGCCACTGGTTCAACACCACGGAGTTGGCGAGCGTCGATTCCCTGCCGCTGCCGGTGAGGGTGGGGCTCGGTGGAGCACCGAGCCCCGACACCGTTTCCTTGCGGCCCGGCATCCTTTTCGTCCCGCCCACGCCCGGTGTGCAGTGCAGGGCGTGGGTGCAGTTCCGCGTCCGCGCCGCATCAACGTCGACGAGATGATCGCGGCGGACCTCCTTGCGGTCGGTTTCGCGGCCGCCGTTCAGCGGTTGTCCGTGGAACAGGAGACCTCCGACCGTGTGGCCAACCTGCGGGTTGCGGTGGAGAGCCACCGTCTCGTCGGCCAAGCGACGGGAATCCTGGTGGAGCGGCACCACATCCTCCCCGCCGTCGCCTTCGAGCGGCTCCGACGGGCGAGCCAGCGGCGCAACGTAAAGGTCCGGGACCTTGCCCGGCTCGTGATAGAGACCGGACTCGAGCCTGAAGAGGCCTAGGACCTGTTGCGAAAGCGGAAGATGGCCTACTGCGCAGCGCCCTGGCACGCCGTCTGCTTCGTTGCACTCGTCGACGGGAGGGCCGACTAGCGTGTTCCTCCTGCGCCGTGCATACGACGCACCAGGACGCTGCTCGCTACGGCCACCGCCCCAGTGCCTCGCCGCATTGCGGGTGGTCACGCAGCCTGCAGGGCTTCGTCGGTCAGGGGCGCGCGGAGGCGGTCCAGTGCGCGACGCAGGATGCGGGAGACCTGCATCTGTGAGATGCCCAGCCGTTCCCCGATCTGGACCTGGGTCAGGTCGTCGGCGAAGCACCAGGTCACGATGCGGCGCTCCCGCGGCGAGAGGGTCGCCAGCGCCGTCCGGAGATCCACCCTTTCCACGACATCGCTGATACCCGTCTCCTTGGAGGGGAGCGCGTCGCCCAGGCAGACCCACGAGTCATGGTGGACAGGGACGTCCAGGGAAATGGGGCGGTAACTCGTCGCGGTGTCGAAGCAGGCCCGCACAAGCGTGGGATGCGCCTTCAGATGGGCCGCGACCTCGGTGTCGCTGGGATCGTGGCCCATCTCCTGAGCCAGCTCGGCGCGCGCCTCCTCCACCTGTGGGCGCAACTCCTGAATGGTGCGCGGCGGGCGGACGACCCAGCAGCAGTCGCGGAAGTATCGCTTCAACTCGCCGGTGATGGTGGGGACGGCGAACTTGACGAACGCCCTGCCCTCGCCGGGCCGGAACCGCTCGATCGCCAGGAGGAGACCGACGCGGGCGACCTGCTGCAGGTCGTCGGGATCGGTGCCGTGCCGCGCGTAGCGATGAGCCAGAGCGTCGCTGAGGGGAAGGTTGGTCTCGGCGATGGCCTCGACGATCTCTTGACGGGCGACCGGGTCTGTCGTGTCGGCCAGTCGTGCGAATAGTTCATGGGTGCGCTGTTCGCGCTCCGTCACCGTGGATGTGGTCTCGATCCCACGCGCCATGGCAACTCCCTTCGTGAGGGGCCAAAGTCGGCGCGTGGTTGGACCGCTTTGACTAACCCCAGGGTTGCACGGCAGGTGGCTCTTGGCAACCCCTCAGACCGGACAACCAAATAGTTGAGCGATTGCTCAAATTACCGATAGACTGATATTGAGCGATTGCTCAAGAAGATGGGAGACCTGATGGCGAGTAAGGCGGACAGGGCCGATGCGACCCGTCGACAGTTGATGGCCGGGGCCATCGTGGTGCTGCGCGAGCACGGGTATGCCGGGGCTTCGGCCCGTGTGATCGCGGAGGCGGCGGGCGTGAACCAGGCACTGGTCTTCTACCACTTCGGCACGGTCAACGAGCTGATCGCCGCAGCCTGTCTTGCGAACACGAGGGCCCGGGTGGACAACCATCAGGACGACTTCGCCCGCGCCGGCTCAGTAACGGAACTGCTGGACGTCGGCCGTCGCATCCACGAGCAGGAGCGAGACCTCGGAAACGTCGCCGTGCTGGCCCAGGTGCTGGCCGGGGCGCAGCAGCATCCCGAGCTGGCGGGCGTCGCGCGGGAGTCGCTCCAGCTATGGATCGGCGCTCTCCGGGCGGCTCTCGATCCGTTGGTCGAGCGCAGCCCGCTCAAAGGGCTCATCGAGGCCGACGCGTTGGCCCGGCTGCTCGCGGCCGCGTTCATCGGCGTCGAGTTGTACGAGGGGAGCGGGTCGTCCAGCGACGTGTTCGAGGTGCTGCGCCCCCTCTGCGTCGCGGCCGACCTGGTCGTCGGCCTCAACCCCGTGGTGAAGCAGGCGCTGCGCTCCCAAGTGAAGAGCGCGATCCGGAAGTCGGCGCGGAGCACGCGATGAAATACGTGATCGCGGGCGGCTCGGGATCCCTCGGTCAGCGCCTGGCCCGGCGGTTGGAGGCGGACGGCGGAGGGGTTGTCGTGCTCACCAGGGATCCGTCTCGAGTCCGGCATGGGCGGCCCGTGGCGTGGGACGCCCGCACCGTCGGGCCGTGGGCGGCCGAGCTGGAGGGCGCCATCGTCGTCAACCTCGCCGGCCAGCTGGTGGACCGGCGTCCCACGAGTGCGAACATCAAAATGCTGCGGAGCTCGAGGGTCGACGCGACCCTCGCGCTGAAGCGGGCCGTAGCCGAGAACGGCTGGACCGCGCCGCTGTGGCTCCAGATGAGCTCGCTGGCCGTCTATGGCGACGCAGGCGACCTCATCCTCGACGAGTCGGCGTCGCCGGTGCGTCCATTGCCGCAGATGACCGGCGTTGCGGAGGCCTGGGAGCGGGCGGCGGACGGCGTTGCCGCCGACCGCGTCGTCGTCCTGCGGACCGGCATCGTGCTGGACGTCGGTACCCCGGCGCTGGACCGGCTGGTCACGCTCACGAGGCTAGGGCTGGGCGGCCGGATCGCCAGCGGCAGGCAGTGGATCAGCTGGATCCACATCGATGACTTCCTCGGAGCTGTCTGCCACATCATCGATACGCCTGGCATCAGCGATGTCGTCCACGTCACGAGCCCGGCTCCGGCGCCTAACCGTGACCTCATGGCCGCGCTGCGACGCGCGCTTCGTCGTCCGCCGGCCCTGCCCACGCCCACGCAGGCCGCGAGGGCCGGCGCCTGGCTGATGGGCACGGACCCGGCCCTCGCGCTCACCGGCCGCCGTTGCGTCCCCGCCAAGCTGGAGGGCGCGGGCTACGAGTTCGCGTGGCCGATGATCGACTCGGCCATCGCGGATCTCCTGCGCAGGTGAGACTATCCGCGACGGCTGAGCCTCGATCCACCGGTGGGCGCCGTAGCGAGCGGCACCAGACAGGTGCACGGGCAAGCGCTGGACGCGAAGGCATACCGGACACGTCTGTTGAGCGGTCAGGGCGAAGCCAGTGTTCCCGGATGGGGCCCGCGTAGTAGGCGCAGATCGGTGGATCGAGGTTTAGGAGCGTGCCCGGATGAGAGAGGCGGTCGCGCGGGCCAGCGCCGCAGGCGCGGCGCCGGCGCGCTCGAGGGAGCGCAGGGCGGCACCGGTGATCGGGGCCGTTGCGGGGATCACCAGCCTGCTTCCCGGGGAGACCTCCGCGACGCCCGCCGAGATCCGGTCGGTGAGCTGCGTGTTCCCGGCGCGCAGGATGGCTCCACCGAGGACGATGGGCACCGCCGACGTGAACAAGCGGATGATGCCTTCGCTGAACAAGATCGCCAAGAAGGCCGTGAAGGAGCGCGACAAGCGCGTTCTCGTGGTCTCGAGCGGGCTGTCGATCACCTGTGTTCTCGATGGCCTGGGTGTTGACATGAAGACCGCAATCTCGAACGTGGCCGTCAGCAAGCTGGTCTACAAGAACGGCAAGTGGACCGTGCTGACGGTGGGCGACACCAGCTACCGCCAGTAGTCCCTCTGGGAGAGCAACGCCGGCTGTGCCGCCATCCGTGTAACTCCACGGTTGGCGGCACAGCCGTTTCACGCTCATGCGGGCTGCACAAGAGCCACACAGGGATCGCACAGGACCGATCGGTTGACTCGTCTCACAGTCGAGAGGCTGATGAGAGGAAAAGAAGATGAGACGAATCACCAAGATCACCGCCGGCGCCCTCGCCTCGGTACTGCTGTTCGCGGGCTGCACCGCCGCCGGGACGACATCGGGGCAAGGCACCTCAAGCCAGACCGCCGCCGGTACCGGGAGCACAACCGGGAACGTCGACACCTCGTCGGCCCAGGCGTCGTCGTCGTTGGAGCTTTCCGCGAGCCCCGAGATCGACTGGAGCAGCCTGCCCACGACGGACGTGACCCTGACCGACGACGGCCTCGCCATCACGGAGGCTGGCACGTACGTCCTCACCGGGACGTCCAGCGGGCAGGTGACCGTTGACGTCGACGGCGATGTGCGGATCGTCCTCGACGGTGCGACGATCGCCAGCACCGTCGGCGCCGCCATCCAGATCGACAACGCCCAGACAACGGTCCTGGAACTCGCCGACGGCTCGACCAACACCGTCTCCGATGCCGGCACGCGCGCTGACGAGGAGATCGACGGCGCGATCTACTCCTCCGACGACCTGGTGATCACCGGCGGCGGCACGCTGAACGTCACGGCGGCGTTCGCCGACGGCATTGTCGGCAAGGACGACCTGTGGATCGAGTCAGGCACTATCACCGTCACCAGCGCCGACGACGGCATCCGCGGCAAGGACTCGCTGACCGTCAGCGGCGGTACGCTCACGATCGACGCCACGGGCGACGGCATGAAGTCCAGCAACGACACCGACCTGGGCAAGGGGCAACTCGCCATCACGGGCGGCGACATCACCATCTCCACCGGCGACGACGCGATCAAGGCCGAGCAGACCCTCTGGATCTCCGGCGGGACCATCGACATCGCGGAGTCGGTCGAGGGGATCGAGGCGCCGGTGATCGTGATCGACGACGGCCAGATCACCCTCAACGCCTCCGACGACGGCATCAACGCGTCGGCGTCCGAGATCATCACGGATGGCCTCAGCATCACGATCAACGGCGGGAGCCTCACGATCGCCATGGGCCAGGGCGACACCGATGCCATCGACAGCAACGGCGACCTCACCATCTCCGGCGGCACGCTCGACATCACCGCGCAATCGCCGTTTGACTTCGACGGCACCGGCACCCTGAACGGTGCCACCGTCACCGTCAACGGTGAGCAGGTCACGGAACTGACCAACCAGATGATGGGCGGCCCGGGAGGCATGGGCGGCGGCCCCGGCGGCGGAGGTGCTCCCGGCGGGCGGTGACCTGTCGCTCAGGGTCGGTCGAGGCGGTAGCCGACCCCGCGGACGGTGCGGATCAGCATCGGCTTCGACGGGGTCGGCTCCACTTTTGCGCGGAGCCGCTGCACGACGGCGTCGACGAGCCGGGAGTCCCCGGCATATCCGTAGTCCCACACCCGCTGCAGCAGTTGGTGACGGCTCAGCACCTGGCCGGCGTGGTCGGCCAGCTCCAAGAGGAGCCGCAGTTCCGTCGGGGTGAGTGCCACCGGGACTCCGGCGCGGGTCACGGTCATGGCGGCCCGGTTGATGGCCAACGCGCCGAAGACCAGGGACGCCTCCGTGCCGCCCGGCGCGGCGCGGCGAAGCAGCGACTTGATCCGCGCGTCCAGCACGCGGGGCTCGACCGGCTTGGTGACGTAGTCGTCGGCTCCGCATTCCAACCCCGCGACGATGTCCATCGGGTCCGACCGCGCGGTCAGCATGATAATCGGCAGCAGCGATGCTGCCCGCATCCGGCGCGCGGTCTCGAAACCGTCGATGCCGGGCATCATCACGTCCAGCAGCATCACATCGAACGGATGCCGGGCCGCCGCGGCCAGCCCGGCCTCGCCGTCGGCCGCCCACTCGATCCTGTGTCCCAGCGAGGTCAGCGCGAGGCGCAGCGCCTCGGCCACCCCGCGGTCGTCCTCCACCAGCAGGATCGCGCTCATGTCGTCACCGCCCGGGAATCCTCGGCGGGCAGCGTCAGGCGGAAGGTCGCGCCGTCGTCCTCGAGCGTGAGGGCGCCGTCGAGCAGTCGCGCGTTCTCTACCGCGATCGCCAGACCGAGTCCCGACGACGATCCGTGCCGCGACGCGTCGCCGCGGACGAAGCGGTCGAAGATGTGTTCCCTGAGGTCGAGCGGGACGCCTGGCCCCGCGTCGTGAACATCGACGGCCATCCAGGAGTCACCGCGGGTGAGGCTCACGGTGACGGGCGGCGCGCCGTGCTGGACGGCGTTGGCCACGAGGTTGCCGACGACCACCCGCAGCCGCACCGGGTCGGTGCTGGTCCACAACTCGGCGGGGCCGTCGTAGGCGATCTCGGACTCCGCGCCCCCGATGGCCTCGGAGATCAGGTCAACGACGTCGATCCTGCTGGCGACGGTTTCGGCCCGCCCGGCGTCCATCCGGCTGATCTCGAGCAGGTCCGCTGTGAGTGCCGCCAGACGGCGGAGCTGTGGAGCGACCAGCGCGGCGGCTTCGTCGCGCGTGCCCGGATCCTGCAGGGCCTCGGCCGAGGCCAGCAGCGCGGCGGCGGGGGTGCGCAGCTCGTGGGCGACATCGGAGACGAAGCGCCGCTGCGCCTCGTTGGCGCGTTCGAGGTCGGCGATCTGGCCGGTGAGCCGGTCGGCCATGGTGTTGACCGCGCGAGACATCTGCGTCACGTCGTCATTGCCGCGCACCGGGATCCGCACGGAAAGGTTCCCGTCTGCGACCGCACCGGCCATGACGGCGGCCCTTCTCACCGGACGGACAACACTGGCGGCCAGTAGGAGGGCCAGCAGTATCGACACCGCGACGATTACCGCGGACCGCTGCAGGAGTGTTGTGCGCAGCGGCGGCACGGGGTCTTCCTGGTCAGGCAGATAGAGGATGCGCTTGACGAGCCAGGGCGTGCCTTGTTCGGGCTGGGCCATCGCGTAGGCGATGAGGAAGGGGCCGCACTCCTCGGCCCAGAACTGCGAGGAGCCACCTATCAGAGGTCCGGCCCGCCCCCGGGGGGCCAGGCACTCTGGGTGTGTCTCTTGCAGCGGCCGTTCCGTGTTGACGAGTAGCCACCAGAGTGCCTGTTCGGGCCGCGGCTCGTCACCCTGGCTCGCCAGGGGAATCAAGATCGCCTGGTTGCTGAACTCCTCTTTGCCTCGGTCAGCGCCCCAGCTGGTTGCTGCGAGTTCATCGAGTGTGCGGGCCGAGGAGTCCTCGGCGAGTCCCGCGAACAGCCAGCCCACGTCGTTCTCGACCAGGTTGAGGACCTGCCTTTCCATACGCTCGCGATGCGACGTCGTTGCCCACTGTGTCGTGGCTACGGTGAGCGCCGCGCAGGCGGCGGTCACCGCGACGACCATCGCGATGGCCGTGCGGGCCCGCAGGCCCGGGATCCATCCGATCCTCCGCGACCGGCCCCGCGTTGCGTCCATGCTCGGCACCTCCTCGCGCCCAGCCTGGCAGACGAAGGTCCCGGTTCTGTCTCAGGAGGCCGTCAGGATATCGACGACGAAGATCAGGGTGGAGTTCGCGGGGATGTTGTCGCGGTCGGTCTCGCCGTAGGCCAGATCGGCGGGGATCACCAGCAGCACCCGGCTGCCGACCTTCTGTCCGACGAGACCCTGGTCCCAGCCCTGGATGACGCCGCCGGCGCCGACCTGGAAGTTGAGCACATTCTGGGGAGCCTCACGGTCCCATGAGGAGTCGAACTGGGTGCCGTCGGTCAGCCATCCGGTGTACTTCACCATCAGCGTCTGGCCCGTCTCGACGACGGGACCCGTGCCCTCGATCAACGGCTGGACGACGAGCTCCTTCGGCTCTTCGAAGGACGACGGGATGGTCACCGTCGGCTTGCCGTCCGTGATCGCGATGGCGGGGAGCGACTTGTCGGTCGGCTTCACCTCGGTGCCTGAGGCGGCAGACGGGATGGTCTGGGTGCCCGTAACGGAGAGGACGAACAGGTAAGGGTTCGTGGCCTCGCCGGTGGGGCTCTGCTCGGCGCTGAGGCCGGGCTGGCCCCAGAGCAGCCGGGTGCCGACCTTCGCGTTCTGCAGGGAGGCGCTCACCGTCGGGCCGAACGTGGTGGCCGTCAGGACGAGGGTCTCCGGCTTCGCGTCGTCGGTGGTGGCACCCCAGGTGGAGTGCAGCTTCTCGCCCGTGGCGAAGTCGCAGACGAGGTAGTTGAAGGTCATGAGCTGACCCTCTGCAAGGGTATCTCCGCTTCCCTGATCGGTGATCCGGACGACCTCAGAGGTGATCGGCTGGGATGCGTCGAAGGAGACCGACGGCGCCGCTGCGGCGTCCCCGTCGATGGTCACCGCGTCGATCGCCTTCTGCGAGGCGGCCTCGTCGACGGCGGGCGCGGACGGTGCGGTGCCGGTGGCGGCGCAGGAGCCGCCCGTCGCCGCGCCGTCCTCGACGGAGCCGGACCCCTGGGCCGAAGGCGCCTTCTCGGGGGTCGAGCAGCCCGTCAGGATCAGGCCGGCGCTGAGGCCGAGGGAGAGGAGCAGGCGGGTGGGCGTTTTCATGGGGAAGGCGTCCTTGGGTTGTCGAGCTCAGGGCAATCGTCGAACCACGGTACCGGGTGTTCCTGTGAGGCCGGTGTCAGGAGCTCCCCGAGGCGACGACGGAGGCGGGCGGGGACGTCGACGCTCTGCGCGTCGATCAACCACTGGATCTGTAGGCCGTCGATGAGGGCGATGAGGTCCGCGTCGAGGCCGTCGGCACGGACGTCGGCCCGCAGGAGCCCCCGGTCGGCCAGGTCCGTCAGGGCGTCGGCGATGTCGGCGCGCAGCCAGCGGTAGCGGTTGGAGAAGTAGGCGTGGGCGGGGTGGTCGGGGTCGGTGGCCTCGGTGGAAAGCGTGGCAAAGAGGCTCACGATCTCGCGCTGGGCGGTGTTGTGCTCGACCACGCGGATGAGCCGGCGGAAGTAGTCGACCCCGGCCGTACGGGGCGCCATTCCTGCGAAGAACAGCTCGCCGTTGATCCGGTCGCGCTCCTCAAGGACCGCGGCCAGCAGCAGGTCCTTCGACGGGAAATGGTGGAGGAGACCCGCCCGTGACACGCCGCAGGCCTCGGCGATCTGGACCATGCTCGACCCGCGATACCCTCCGTTCGCGAAGGCCCCGAACGCCGCCCGAACGATCTCCGCGCGGCGCCGATCCCCCTTCGGATACCTCCGCGACGGACGCGTCGCATCCCAGCGCTCGTCGGCGTTCATTCCCGCCCCAAACCGGCGATGGAGGCGCCCCGACGCAGGATGACGAGCGCGGCGGCGGCCGCCAGCGCCTCGCCCACGGGCAGCGCGATCCAGATACCCGACGGACCGCGCGCGCCGAGCAGAAGAACGAGCGGCACCTTGATCAACAGCAGTGTTCCCGCCGAGATCAGGTACGACGGCGCCGGGCTCCCCAGCGCCTGGAAGTAGGCCGAGACCAGGGGCGGGATCCCGGAGAAGACGAAGCCGACGGCGATGATCCGCAGCGCACCGGCCGCAAACGTGACGGCGTCCGGGTCCGCGAGGAACGCGCTCGCGATCGGGCGGGCCGCCAGCGAGACCGTGCCAGCGGCCACCGCGCCATAGGCGATGGTGGCTCCCAACGCGAGCACCCGGGTGCGGCGGACGCGGCCGAACTGGCGCCTGCCCGCGTTGAAGCTGATGATCGGCTGGGCACCTTGGGTGATGCCGATCTGCGGCATGGAGACGAACGTCTGGACCCGGGCGCACACGGCGTAGGCCGCGATCACCGCCGCACCCGCCACGGCAAGGGTCGTGTTGACCAGCACGGCGAGCAGCGTCGCCCCGAACCCCGCGAGGAACGACGGTGCCCCGACGGCGACGACCTCCCGCGCCGTCGGTCCGTGGGGGAGGAGCTGTCGCGCCCGGATCCGGTAGGGGCGGCGGCGCTGGATGAAGAAGAACCAGACGGCCATCACGGCAGAGACGGCCTGGCCGCCCACCGTTCCGAGGCCAGCCCCGACGACGCCCATGTCGAGCCCGAAGATCAGCAGCGGATCGAGCGAGACCTGGACGATCACGGGCACGACCCACAGCATCGTCGAGAAGAGGAGCCTGCCCTCCGCGCGGACAAGGGAGGAGAAGCCGGTGGAGAAGATGGCCCCGGCGATGATCACCGTCGCGTACGGCCGCGCGTAGGGAAGGGTCTCGGCGGTGGCGCCGACCAGCCGCAACAGGGGGTCGAGGAACACCAGCCCGATGGTTGTCACCATGACCGCCGTGATCCAGAAGATGGCGAACGACGTGCCCGCGGCGCGCCCGGCAAGATCGGGCCGGCGGGCGCCGAGGCTCCGCGATACCAGCGAGGCGCCGCCCACGCCCACCGTGGTGGACACCGCGCCCAGGAGCAGGAGCAGGGGCGCGCCGAGGTTGACGGCGGCGAGGGCCGTCTCGCCGACGCCGCGTGCCACGAACCACGCGTTGGTGAGCGCGTAGATGCCGTAGACGCCGACCGACAGCGTCGTCTGGGAGCACGTCCACCACAGGAGCCGCCCGATCGGGCGCGAGGCGAGATCCTCGGCGCGGTCGTGCTGGACGCGAGTGCTCACCGTCGGGTCAGCGGTCGCGGCCGAAGGCGGCCATCAGTGCGTCGAGTTCCCGCCGGCCGAAGTCGTAGACCTCGGTGTCCGTGTGTCCGCGGTACCGGGTCTCGACGGTCATGATGACGGCCAGGTAGAGCGAGTACAGGCGCCGACGCGTGCGCTGAGCGGGCGTCAGGTCGGCGAGCCCGAACCCCGCCATGAAGTCGGTGGGGTCGCCGAACGCCGGCATGTCGAGGCCCGTCAGCCCGGCCTCCATCAGCGGATCGCCGTAGATGGCGCGCTCGTGGTCGAGGATCGCGACGATCCGCCCGTCGCGGATCATCGAGTTCTTCGTCCACAGGTCCACCTCCACCAGCTGGGGAACGGCGACCTCATCAAGCGTTTCTGCGTTGTCGGCGAGGACCGCGCGGATCTGGTCGGGTTCCCAGCCCAGGTCGACCTCGACGCGCTCGCCGTCGACGAGGGTGTCCTCGACCATCGCCGTGAACGCCTCGCGCCACGTCGGGAAACCCTCGCCGAGCAGGGCACCGAAGTGGGGTCCGACGACGGTGTTGATCTCGCGGTTGAGCGCACCCAGCTCGCGGTTGCCCGCCGAGACCACCTCCGGACTCAGCCGGCCGTCCGCCGCCGCGAACCCGAAGTTGTCGGCATCGATGTACTCCATGAAGAACAGGTCGGCGTCGACGATGTCGTGGGAGAGGTCGACGTGGTCGACCCGGGGCACAGGGACCGATGTCTGGGTCGACACCAGCCGCATCGCCTCGAGCTCGGCGCGCATCATCCCGACCTCCCGGGTGAGTACTGTGACGTCGGCCGGAGGGGCGATCTTGAGCACCACCTGCGTGCCGTCGCGTAGCACGATCCGGTAGGCGACGTTGAACCAGCCCTCGGTGATCTCGTGCGCGAAGTCATCCCCTTCGGGAACCTGCTGGGCGCCGTAGGCGCGCTCGATCAGTGTCCGGAGCACCGGGATGGGTTGGCGGTTCTTCGTGGTGCTCTCCATCGAGCTGCCTCCTTCGTGGGTCTGCGAGAACCGTACCAAAAACCGACACCTATGTCTGTTTCTAGGCGCGGCCTCGGATGGGAGAAGTGTCCCTACCGGAGGAACTCGCGATCGATGCCCAGGTGCTTCAGCACGCGGGCGACGGTACCGTGCTCGCGCTCGGCGGCGGCCCGGATGATGTGTGCTCCCTTCAGTCCGCCTCGGTCCTGCTTCGCAAGGACCTTCGCGCGCTGGAAGACCTCTTGCGCGGAGGCTTCGCTTCGATAGACGCCCGGTTTCGCCGGTGCGGGGGACAGGCCTTCCGCCGGTACCGAGATGCCGACCTTCTCGAGTGCCGCCGCGTGCGTTGCCACGAGTGCGTCTCGAAACCGCGTGTCGTTGATGCCCAGCAGGTCACGCGCCGAGCCCTCGTCGAGCATGAGGGCGGCGAGCACGAGATGCTCGGCCCCGGGAGCGCTGTCTCCCAAGGAGAGCGCCTGTCGTTCGGCCTCGGTGAGCAAGGCGTTGATGGTCCGGATGTCGTGGATGATGTTCATCGTTTCTCCTCGATGAGTGGTGAGCGTTTTGAGGGAGCGAGGCGCTTGTGTGCTGCCTGCGCGGTCAGGCCGATGGCCTGCCCGATCTGTACCCACGTCCAGCCCTGGCTGAGGGCGCTGTCGACGGCGGACCGCTCGAGCGAGGAGGCGAGCCTGCGCAGGGCCACGACGGCCGCGAACGCCTCCTCGGGCTTGTCGGCGGGTGGGATGGGGATGTCCTCGACCATGCCATCAACTTTAGTTGATGAGAAGAAGCTGTCAACTTTTGTTGATGAACCGCGTCGCATCCGATGGCTTCCGCGTCGCTCGGCGTGACCGGACCAGGAGCACACGACCATCCATGCGGCCGGGCTCCGAGTAGGGCTGCTGCTACCGGGAACTGGTTCGCAGACCGAGGAGCCAGGTGGCGAACTCGCGCGGCGCCAGCCGGACCGGCGCCGTCGGCAAGGTGCCGCCCCGTGCGGACACCAACAGGAACGTCTGCGTTTCCTCAGGCGAGTCGCCGCCATGGCCACCCGCGTCGACGTGACCGTGGTCCGTAGTCACGGCGACGATCCACGCCTCACCGCGCTCCACACGTGCGTCGACAGCCTCCAGCAGATAGCCGAGGTGGCGGTCGCTGTTGGTCACCGCCTCGTCGTACTCGGGGGTGAAGACGCCGAAGTCGTGCCCGGCGTCGTCGGTCTCGCAGAAGTAGACGAACGAGACATCGGGTCCGAAGTCCGCGAGCGTGGCCCGGGCGTGCGCGGCGATCTCAGGGTCGATCACGCGGTATCCGACGCCCTCGCCGTCGAGGCTGATCATCGAGTGCACGCCGTCGGCGATCTGCTCGGGGCGCTCACGAACGATCGGTCCGAGACCCTCCGGGCCTGTCAGGTTCGGCCAGCCCGCGGCGGCATAGGTGGTGGTCGTCGGATCCTGCTGCCAGGCGCGGGTCAGGAAGTCGGGATGGGCCGCCAGCCGATGCCCGTGCATGTCGTTGTCGTCGATGCCGTGCTCGGCATGGGTCGCGCCGGTCAGGATCGTCCCCCAGCTGGGACCCGAGACCGTCGGTCCTTCAACCTCTGAACGGATGAGATGGCCCGACGCCGCGAGCGCGTCGAGGTGCGGTGCGAGCCCGGTGCCGAACGCGCGATCGATCCGGAGGCCGTCGATCCCGACGAGAAGCAGCTTCGGAGCGGGCATGAGTCCTCTTTCCTCATCGATCGAGTGGTCCAGGAAACGTTACCGCTTCGGCGCTCACGTGATCGTCATGAAGGGCGGCGCCGTGGTCGAGGAGGGCACGCCCATCGGATGTCGGGTCGCTTCCCCTGTCCCAGCCCGACGGGTGAACCTAGTGGCCTGTCGCTCCTCAGTCCTGGGCTCGCGACGCCGTGCGGGCACCATGCTTCGTTGTCGTCGATCGACGATGGCACCGCATCGCCTCACTCCTCCGCCTCGTCTGGCACTCCGCACACCGCCGCTCCCTATCCCAGGCCTGAGGAGCGACAAACCTCTAGTGCCCTGCGTCGGAAGCTCGCTGCGATTTCCGGTGCTCCAGCGGCGCCTCGCTGCGTTCTCCTCGCTCGACGGACGACCAAGTGCTCCTTCGCTCGTCGGCCTTGCGGCCCATCCACTGGAACACCAGAACCCATCAACCTCCCTCCGACGCGCGACACTAGACTGGCAAGGGGAACGACCCCGAATCCAGCACGGAAGGCAGTGAGCCAATGTCCGGAGATAGCGCAAATGTCGAGCGCGGACGCTATGTGGAAGGTGACTATGGGAAAGCCGGAGAGGCTCCCGGGCGCCGCGTAGACGACGTCGAGGGACAGTTTGTTGAAGGGGATTACGGAAGCGCCGGGGATGAAGGCGGAAAGCCGGGCGGCGTCCGTGGGAGCTATGTAGAGGGCGACTACGGCAAGGCCGGTGAGGAACCCGGTCGCCTCCCCGAGGACCCCGAGGGTAACTACGTGGACAGCGACCAGCGCACGGAGGATTGACCGGACCGACGTCGCCCGAGGGCGACGTCGCCGCTCAGGCTGCTCGGGGCGTGCGCGCCGAATCAGAACTCGGGCCAGCTGTGGGACAGGCCGTCGAGGATGAACGCGATCTTCACGTCTAGTACCGTGCGGCCGGTCCACGACTCCTCCGGCTGGAGGAGCGCGTCTGCGCCGACGGCGTCGCGAACCGTGGCCAGGCCGGTCCTGCCGTCGTCGCGCACCGTTCGCATGGACTCGACGCCGAGATGCGACGCAAAGACGGTGTCGCCGATGAAGTCCAAGGCGAACATCGCCTGACGCGGGGTCTTTCCCTGTGCGCCGAGATGCGCAGTATAGGCGTGAAGGACCGGCTCGATGCGGGTAGGCGCAGCGGGATAGGAGTAGACGAGCCTGCTCAGACCCGGGTACTCCTCGCAGAGGCGCCAGCACTCGTCGGCCCAAAGAAGAAGGGCTTCGCGCCAGGACATCCCCGGCTGCGGGCGGGCGAGGGACGCGCCGGCCGTGTCCAGGCAGGCGACCACGAGGTCGTCGCGGGACGGGAAGACGCGGTAGATCGCGGGGGTGACGACCCCGAGCCGGGTGGCGACGGCGGCCAGCGTGAAGCGGTCGACTCCCTCCGCGATCGCCGCGGCCACGGCGTCGGCCGCCGTGAAGGCCGGCTTGCGCCCCACCTTCCTGCCGCGGGCGAGGATACGCCCCTGCGGCGCTACGGCCGATTCCTGCATGGTGCTCAATCTACGTGGTCCCCGCTCGTCCCGGCGGCCGTGAGCTTCCATCCCTGCGCCCGGTGCAGACGGTCCCAGAATCGGGCGTAGGTGCCGCCCGCGGCCAGCAGCTCCTCGTGGGTGCCCTGCGCCTCCACCCCGCCGTCGTCGTCGAGGGCGACGATCTGGTCCGCGGCGGCGATCGTGTCGAGGCGGTGCGCGATGATCAGGACCGTCGCCTGCGTGCGGAGCCGCTCGATGGCCGCGACGACGTTCGCCTCGTTCTCGACATCGAGGGCCGAGGTGGCCTCGTCGAGCAGCACGATCGGCGACCGCTTCAGCAGCGCGCGGGCGATGGCGACGCGCTGCCGCTCCCCGCCCGACAAGGCGTGGCCGCCTTCACCGACCTGCGTCTCCCAGCCGTCGGACAGCCGCTCGGCGATCTCGGTGACACCGGCCAGCTCGGCCGCCTCGCGGATCTCGTTGCGGCTCGCGCCCTCCCTGCCGACCGCCACGTTGGCCTCCAGCGTGTCGTCGAAGAGGTAGACGTCCTGGAACACCATCGACAGCTGTCCCATCAGTTGCTCAGTCGTCTGCTCGGTCACCGGCAGGCCGCCGACGCGAACGACCCCGGAGTCGGCGTCGTAGAAGCGGCTGACCAGGCGGGCGATCGTGGTCTTGCCGCTGCCCGACGGCCCGGCGAGCGCGACCATGGACCCGGCGGGCACGGTCAACGACACGTTGGTCAGGACCGGACCGGCGTCGGCCGCGTACGCGAAGGTGACGTCCTCGAACTCGACGGTGCCCGGCTCGGGGAGCGGCGCGGGCTCCGTCGGCTCCGGCAGCGGCTGGGCCGTGAGGACCTCGTCGATCGCGTCGAGCAGGGGGCGCCGCGACTCGAGGCTCATCGCGCTGTCCGTGATGGTCGACAGCGTGGAGGTGAACCGGAGCGCGAGGCCGATGAAGGCCAGCGCTGGGATCGGCTGCAGGGATCCTGTGACTGCCAACGTACCCGTGACGCTGATCAGGGCGACGATGACCCCCTGGGTCACGATGCCGCTGAGCAGCATCCCGACCGACTCGATCCACTGCGCCCGCGTCTTCGCCCGGAAGGTGCGTTCGAGGGCGTCGCTCAGCGGGGCGAAGTCGTCGCCGCGGCCGCATGATCGCAGGGCGCCCTGGCATTGCGCGAACTCGACGATGCGGTTGGCCAGGTTCACCTCCTCCGGCTCGTGGGCGGCGCGGCCGCGGCGCATGAACGCGGTGGAGATCAGCGTGATGACCGCGAACACAGGAGCCGAGACCGTCAGGATCAGCCCCAGCAGCGGGTTCCAGAACCAGGCTGCGACGACGACAACGACCGCGGCCGAGACACGGGAGACCATCGGGCCGAACATGTGGGCGTAGATCTCGCCGGCCTGCATCAGCTCGGTCGAGACCATGCGCGACAGGCGGCCGGCGAGGGGACGCCCGAACCAGCCCAGCGGCTGCCGGGAGACCTGGTCGCCGATCAGGTGGTGGATGCTGTTGAGGAAGTCGAGGGCGACGCCGTAGCTGCGCTGGTTCTGCCAGTAGTTGACGCCGAAGCTGACCGCCGCCAGCATCGCGAACACCACGAGCCAGCCGCCGATGCCAAGGCCCCAGACCGGCTCCCCGGTGGCGAGCGAGCTGATTGCCGGCAGCATCGCAGCCAGGGCGAGGCCCTCCACGAGGCCGCAGAGCGCGGCGATCATCATGACGGGCGGGATCGCCTCCGGCCGGGACACCATGCGCTGCATGCGCGGGACGATGTCGATCAGGGGAAGGGTCATCGCTGGTCTCCTGCGAGCGTTGCGGTAGTGGAATCTCAGAGGCGGGCGTAGCCAGGTTCGGCCAGTAGGTCGTCGTGGGTCCCGGCGGCGACGACGCGGCCCCGTTCGACGAGGACGATCTGATCGACGCCCGTGATCACCTCGGGGCGGTGGGCGATGAGGAGCACCGTCTTGTCCCTGGTCAGGTCCGAGAGTGCCTGCTGGATCTGGTGCTGGGACTCCGGGTCGGTGAGGGCGGTCGCCTCGTCGAGGATCAGCACCGGCGCGTCGACGAGGATCGCGCGGGCGATCGCGATGCGTTGCGCCTGGCCGCCGGAGAGGCCGCTGTCGGCGCCGTATACCGTGTCGAAGCCGCGGGGCAGGGCCTCGATCTCCTCGTGAATCCGTGCCGCGCGGGCCGCAGCCCGGATCTGCTCCTCCGTGGCGTCGGGGCGCCCGAGCGCGATGTTGTCCCGCAGGGAGATCGACGGCAGTTGCGGGTCCTGCAGCACGAACCCGACGTGCCGGTAGAGCTCGCCGACCTCCGCGATGCGCACGCCGCCCAGCCGGATCTCGCCCGAGAGCGGGTCGCGGAAGCGGGCGAGAAGAGTGGCGATGGTGGTCTTGCCGGAGCCGGACGGCCCGATCAGCGCCGTAATCGTGCCCTCGCGCAGGGTGAAGGAGACGTCGTCGACCGCGAGTCCGGCGTCTGGGCCTTCTTCGTAGGAGTAGCTGACGTGGTCGAAGACGACGTCGTGTCCGTGCGGCTGGGCGCGGATCCTGGCGTCGGCCAGCAGCGGGGTCTCGAGAAGGTCGGTCAGTCGGCTAGCAGCGGCTCCGGCCAGCTGCGACGACCACATCGAGTTCATCAGCACCTCCAGGCCGTAAGGGACGAGGAGGGCGATCAGCGACGTGGCGAGCACGTCGGCGGCCGTCACCTCGCCGAGTCGCACCAGCCAGGCGCCGCCGCCGATGTTGACGAGCAGGACCAGCGGCACCGCCAGCAGCGATGTCCCGAGTGAACTCACGCGGATGAGCGGACGAACCCAGTCGTAGTAGAACTCCTGGAACTCTTCGGCGGACTCCTGATAGGCGCGGTGCGCCCGGCCGACCCGCCCGAAGGCCTTGACCACCGTGATGCCGGTGACGAACTCGACCATGCGCGCTGAGACAACCCCCAGCTTCTGGTCCATCTGGACCGTCTTCTCGCCCATGCCGCGCATGCTCATGCTCATGGCCGCGGCGTACAGCGGGACCGTGGCTATCGTCAGCAGCCCGAGGCGCCAGTCGATGCTGAACGCGTAGGCCATCAGCGCGACGGGCATGACGACGGCCACCGTGCCGTCGACGGGCTGGTGCGCGATCAGGTGATGGATGGTGCCGATGTCGTCCTGCAGCGCCTTGCGGATGCGGCCGGAGTTGGTCGAGGTGAACCACCCGAGGGGCGTCCCGGCGAACCGCCGGACCATCCGCCGGCGAATGTGGTGGCCGAGCCGGATGTCCGCCAGGTGCGTGATGAGAAGCGCGACGAAGTAGACGACGAGCCGGAGCGTGAAGGCAATCAGGAGGAGGCGCAACCAGCGGCCGACCTGCTCCCCGTCGACGGCGGTCCCGCTGCGGGCGGCGTCGAGCAGGAGCGCGCCGATCCGTACCAGGGCGACGTACGGGACGACGGCGAGGATCCCGGACGTGACCGCGAGGATGCGCCCCAGCATCAGGCTTCCGGCCACCGGGCGCATCAGTTCCTGCAGCGCCCGCGCATCCGCCTTCTGCTGGGCTTTCGTGTCAGCGACGGCATCCCCGTCGGCAAGCGCTCCCGCGGTCGGGACATCGGTTGTGGTCATGACTCATCCAGGATTCGACAGTAACTTAGGTGAGGCTAACCATAGCAATAGATGAATGTTATTTAGTAATAGGGGTCACCCTCGTCCCGAGCATGCGTTGAGGCCTATCCATGGACACCGGCGAGCGTGAGAGTGGCGAGTGCGCTGACGCTGGTGATCGTGCGGACGTTGTTCCATCGGTTCCACGGTTTCTCGAAGTTGCCGCGCGCGATGGCTGGCGTGGCCGACGGAGCCCGGTCGAGGCGGGTGTTGAGAGGGACATTCCTCGCCGCGGTGACGAAGAACGTGAGCGTCGAGCAGGCCGCGCCCGTTGCTGCCAACGACGTGCCCGGCTGGGTCAGCCAGATGCGGAGGCCGGTGGATACGACAGCCGCGACTGGCGCCGCGAGGAAGACGGATAGGAACCAGCCGTTCAGGATCGCCCGATTGATCGCGCGAAACGCGGACACGTAGGTGGCGTCGTCGACGCGGCGGAAACCGGGCGCGACGGCACAGACGAAGACGAAGAACAGTCCGGCCAGCAGGCCGTTCGTGACGATCGCAACGGCCGCGACCGCTTCTGAGATGGCATTCATGACGCTCCCCTTCGATAGCAACGTGGTTCTGACGCTACGGAGTGAAGACCGGTGGCACCATGCCTAATCATCCGAGAGTCTTGCTCGTTCGTCCGTTTGCCCAGGAAGAGAGGTGGCGCTTGTGGGAACCTGATGGCATGAGTATGGGCGATACGGGCGATCGGCTTGCGCGCGTGCTGCACACGCTGCGGATGCGCCGCACTTTCTCGTGCCACGCGGAGCTCACCGAGCCGTGGGCGATCTCGATGCCCGCGATCCGCGACTCGATCAGCTTTCACGTCGTCACCGCGGGAACCTGCTGGCTGCGGCTGCCCGGTGCCTATCCGCTCGAGCTGCGCGGAGGTGACCTTGCGCTGGTGCCTCACGGACTCGGGCACGACCTCGCCAGCTCCGACGACGCCGCGCCAGGCCCGCGCGTCGACCTGTTGCCCCAGCGGTATCTCACCGAGCACTACTCGCTGCTCCGATACGGCGGAGAGGGGCGGTCTGCGCAACTGATCTGCGGAGTCGTCTCTTTCGACGATCCTGCCGCCCGCGAGCTCATGCGCGCGCTCCCGCCAGTGCTCTTCGTCAGCGGCGACACCTTCTCCGCGGCGTCGTCGATCCGCGACACGTTGCGCCTCATGGCGGGTGAGCTGTCGCACCCTCAGCTCGGTGGCGAGGCCATCGCCACGCGGCTCGCCGACATCCTCGTCGTCCAGGCGATCCGCGCCTGGCTCGCCACCGACCACCCCGCCGGCGCGGGATGGCTTCGCGGGCTCCAGGACGATCGGATCGGTCGCGTGCTCGAAGCGATCCACGCCGAGCCCGGTGCGGAGTGGACCCTCGAACGCCTCGCGCAGGTCGCGACGATGTCCAGGTCGTCGTTTAGCGCCCGCTTCGCCGAGCTCGTCGGCGAGGCGCCGATCACCTATCTGACCCGGTGGCGCATGAACATCGCCCACGCCCGGCTCCGGGACGAGACCGTCACCGCCGCCCGGCTCGCCGCCGAGCTCGGCTACCAGTCCGAGGCTGCCTTCAACCGTGCCTTTGTCCGTGTCGTCGGCCAGACCCCGGGGTCGGCTCGGCGGCGTTGATCCACCATCGGTCTTCTCGAAGTTGATACACCCGGGCGGTATCCAAATGATCGAATCGAGAAGCGCCCGGTTGCCGCGACACGGGAGCGGAGCGGTGGGCCGATGAACCCGGGGTGGGTGTCACGCGGATGTGCGGCCTGGAGTTTTGGCGCACAGGCTCGCCTCCTGTGCCCTATCGGGCAGGAGAAGGCCAGTTGTGCGCGAAAACTCCATGGCCGCAGGGTCGCCAAGTTTCACCCATAGACATGAGTACAAATGTATGTTTGTATTAGGTCGACAGGCAAGGAGTCGCGGATGAGTGCTGAGGCAGTGGCCGATCTCGATCTGGCGCTGCGCGCGCTGGCGGACGGGAACCGCCGGGCGATCCTGCGGGTGATCCGTTCGGCCCCGCAACCCGTGGGGGCGATCGCGGAGGAGCTCGGGCTGTCGCAGCAGACGACGTCGCACCATCTCGGCGTTCTTCGCAAGGCGGGGCTCGCCGTCGGCACCCGTGATGGCACCCGTCACCTGTTCGCGGTGGACACCGACGGGCTGGCGGCGGTGCGCTCCTACCTGGACGACTTCTGGCCGGGCAAGCTAGCCGACCTGAAGTCCGTCATCGAGGCGCGGGAGGCGGACCGTGGCTGAGTTCCGCGACTCGATCGACATCGCCGCGGCACCCGAGACCGTGTTCGACTACCTGACGACGAACGACGGCATGACCGCCTGGATGGGGCAGTACGCCGACCTCGACCCGAAGCCCGGCGGAAGGTTCGCCGTCGACATCGCGGGTCACCCGGTGCGGGGCCGATACCTACACGTCGAGCCCCCGAACCGCGTGGTGGTGTCCTGGGGTTTCGCGGGAAGCGACGACCTTCCGGCAGGAGCCAGCACCGTCGAGTTCCGGCTCACCCGGATCGGGGGCGGCACGCGAGTCGACCTGTGCCATTCCGATCTGCCTGAGCCTGCGGTGCGCGGCCACGCCTACGGCTGGGCGCACTTCCTGCCCCGTCTCGCCGTCGTCGGAGCCGGCCGCGACGCCGGCGAAGACAGTTGGCAACCGCTCCAAGATTGAAAGCACACCCCGTCGCATCCGCGACGCAACCGATAGGAGACCCCCGTGACTCAGGAAACCGCACTCAGCATCGTGAAGAAGTACCACCAGGCCTGGACGAGCGGTGACGTCGACATCGCGATGGGCTACGTCGCCGACGACATCACCTGCCGCGCGCCCGGCGTCGACCTCGAAGGGAAAGGATGCCTACCGCGCGTTCATCGGTGGCTTCGCCCCGATGCTCACCGGCATCGGCGACATCGCCGAGTTCACCGACGGCGATCGCGTGGCGCTGTTCTACTACCCACAGATCGCCGCGACCTCGACCGCTCCCGCGGCTGAGTTCTTCACCGTCGAGGACGGCAGGATCGCCACGAGTGTGCTGATCTTCGACCGGCTCTCCTACGGCCCGCCCGGGCAGGACTGAGCGGGGGCGGTATGACCCCGGAGCAGAGCGTGCTCGTCGAGCGCGTACGTGCGCTGATCCCCGACGAACTGCCGGTGCGTGAGGTGTCGATGTTCGGCGCCAGGTCCGTGATGGTCAACGAGAAGATGATCGTCAGCGCGCTGAAAGGCGGCGGGCTCCTCGTGCGGGTCGACGCCGAGCGGCACGACGAACTCCTCGCACGGCCGGGAGCGGAGCAGGCCGAGATGGGCCCGGGACGCGACATGGGTCCGGGGTGGATCGAGGTCGCCGCGGAGGCGATAGACGAGGACCAGCGGCTGGCCTTCTGGGTCGGGACCGCGATGGACTACAACCGCGAGGCCATCGCTCACCGACCCCGGGACGGCGTCACCAGCCGAAGTGGGCCAATGCGTCGCTGACGCCCGACTCGCGCGCCGCCAGCGCGGACAGCCGTCGGCGGGCGCCCGAGAGTGCGTCGGCTACGCGTCCGACGCGGCTCGGAGGATGACCTCGGCGAGGCGCTCCGGTTGGGTGAGCTGCGGCCAGTGCCCGCCGCCCAGGTCGACGTACTCGACTTGGGTCAGCGCCGCCAGCTCGGCGGGCCCGACGCCGGCGTCAAGCCATCCGCGCAGGTCGGCGACGGTGTACTCGGGGCAAACCATCGTGGCCGGGACGTCGCGGCGGCGCGGGTCGCTCAGCCGCACCGGGTCGGTGATCACCCGCTCGGGCACGGGGATCGCCTCGTCGTACAGGCGGCGCAGCTCGACGTCGTCGAAGTCGACGATGTTCGCGTCCTCCCCGATCTCGGCCCAGTCCGGCATCGGCACCTCGCCGTCGCGCGCCTCGAACCCGTCGAGGAGCGGCTCCCCATCGGCGGCAGGGAAGCCGCCGACATGGACGATCGCCGCCACCTTGGTGACCCGTGCGTCGAGCGCGGCATGGGCGATCCCGCAACCGGCGGAGTGACCGACCAGCAGGACGGGCCCTTCGACGTCGTCGATCGCCGTGACGACCGCGCCGACGTGGTCGACCAGCCCGATTCCGGTGCGGTCGGTGTCCTTGCTCGCCATCCCGGGCAGGGTCAGCGGCCATGTCCGGTGGCCGGCTTCCTCCAGGATCGGGACGACCGCGTCCCACGTCGATGCGTTGAGCCAAAGGCCCGGGATCAGAATGATGTCCATGCCTGACAGCCTAAGTCCGGGGGACCTCTACGCCGACCGATGGTCGTCCTTGACTGGATGGAGACTGTCCGCGAGGTCGGAGATCGCGTCGAGCAGATCGGTGATGCCTGGTCCTCGATGGGAAAGTGCCTGCATTCGCGGAGCAGGACGACGTTCGCGGGCGCGGTCGTGCGCTGCAGGAAACGCATGCTGAGTTCGACCGGCGTCCACTCGTCGCGGCTCGGGTGTAGGAGTGTGAGCGGCGTGGGCATGCGCTCCGGTGGGTATGCCGGTAGCGCAGGTAGCGAGCCGCCCCTCACGAGCAGCGACAGCGGCGCGCCTGGCAGGCCGAGCGGCCCCGCGCCACTGCCACCAGTTGACTCCGGCGCAACGGCCGCGGCCTCTCGTCGCGCTTCGGGAAGCAGTGCTGCGTACGTGCGGGATGTCGGCGCGGTGTCCGTGGGCCTGGGTCCAGGCTAGGTCCGGGTTGAGGCCGGGCAGACCGTGATCACGACCTTCCCTCGGGTGTGGCCCTCCCCGACGTGGCGGAGGGCGTCGGCTGCCTCGTCGAGGAGGTAGGTGCGGTCGATGGCCGGAGTCACCTGCCCGGTGGCGAGCAGGTCGGCCAGGGTGAGCAGGTCCTCACGCTTCTCGGTCGACAGGAAGGGCTTCAGCCGCTGGCGGGTGAAGCCAGACAGCACGCGCGCCGTGACGATCCGTCCGAGGGGGCCGATCCAGCGGCCCCCGCGCCCGCTGTTGGGGATGAGGGTGCCGGTGGGCGTCAGCGCTCGGCGAGCAGCCGCCAGGGGGTGGGCCTCCACGTTGTCGAGGATGACGTCGTAGCGCCTCTCGGCACGGGTGAAGTCGGCCGTCGTGTAGTCGACGACGTGGTCGGCACCGAGCGACCGGACGAAGTCGACGTTGCGGGTGCTGCACACGCCAGTGACCTCGGCGCCGAACGCCTTTGCGATCTGTACGGCGAAGGAACCGACGCCGCCTGATGCGCCCGTGACAAGCACCGTCTGGCTCGGTCGCACCTTCGCGACGTCGCGCAGTGCCTGCAACGCTGTCATGCCCGACGTGGGTACCGCCGCGGCCTCTTCCATCGAGAGGTTGGCGGGCGCGGGCACGAGGTTGCTAGCGGGGACGCAGGCGTACTCGGCGAGTGTTCCCATCGTGCTCCAGCCGAACACCTGATCGCCGGGGCGGAGGGCGGTGACATCCTTCCCGACCGCTGCCACCACGCCGGCGAGGTCCCTGCCGGGGATACCTTGGCGAGGACGGCGGAACCCAAACGCGAGGCGCACCATGTAGGGCTCACCGGTCAGGACGAAGTAGTCGCCAAGATGTACCGAGGCCGCGCCCACCCGGACGAGCACATCGCCTCGGTCAGGCGCCGGCAGCCGCACCTCGGTTGGTTCGAGCACGGAGGGCGGTCCGTAGCGGTGCTGAACGGCGGCCCGCATCGTCGCCGCCCCGGACCCGCTCGGCGCCGCCGCTGCGGCACCTGGTTGCCGTTTTGCTCCCACAGGAGCCTCCTTCCATCCGCGCCGCGATCCACGCGAGCTCGTACGCTGTACGTCGTACACCGTACTATGAACGTACGCTGTACGATTGTCAAGCCGTTCGATGAGGGAGGAGAGTTGTGTCTGCGAGGGAGCAACGCCAGGTCGCGTCAGAGGCAGGGCTGAGTAAGCAGCGAGTTGTGGCCGAGGCGATCCGGCTCGCCGACCGCGAGGGGGTTGACGGGTTGAGCATGCGCCGGCTGGCCGGCGCACTGGGCGCTGGCGCGATGTCGCTCTACCACTACGTGGCGAACAAGGACGAGCTGCTGGACGCGATGATCGACGTCGTATTCGGGGAGATCGAGCTCCCGCCCGAAGGCACCGACTGGCAGTCGTCGATGCGCCGACGGGCCCTTTCCGCCCGGGAGGTCCTCGCGCGTCACCCCTGGGCGATCGGCCTGATGGAATCGCGCACAACGCCAGGTCCCGCGAACCTCCGCCATCGCGAAGCGGTTACCGCCAGTCTGCGAGGGGCCGGCTTCTCGGTCGTGATGGCGACGCACGCCAACTGGGTGCTCGACAGCTATGTCTACGGTTTCGCCCTGCAAGAGGCCACCCTGCCGTTCGACACCCCCGATGAGCTCACGAACATGGCCGAGGACGTGTTCCTGCCCCGGCTTCCTCCCGACGAGTTCCCTTACCTCAACGAGTCCGCCGCTGCACTCATCGCCGCCGGCTACGACCCGGCGGAGGAGTTCATCTTCGGCCTCGACCTCGTCCTAACTGCCCTCGATCCACTGAGAGCCTCCGCGTAGCCTGGTGGCGTGAGCAGTAACACGGCCTCGATTGGGCGCGGGGGCGGCGCCGAGTCGCAACTCGCGATCATGGCCGGCATCGTGGCCGCGGTCACCGGGCTGGGCGTCGGCGAGTTGGTAGCCGGCCTCGTCGCCGGCGAGTCCTCGCCGCTGACCGTCGTGGGCGCAATGCTCATCGACGTGGCGCCCGCCTGGGCGAAAGACCTCATGATCTTCCTCTTCGGCACCGCCGACAAGGTGGCCCTGATCGTGCTGGTCGTCGTCTGCGTGATGGCACTTGCCGCGCTCGCCGGCTACTGGCAGCACCGTCGCGGCGTCGTCGGAGCCGTCGCCGCAGTGCTCCTCGGCGCGGCCGTCGCGGTTCTTGCTGTCACTCGCAAAGACGCCGGAACGTGGGCATGGGTGCCGTCGGCAACGGCGGGAGTCGTCGCCGGTGCGACGATGTCGACGCTGGTGCGTCGGATCCCGAGGCCGAACGCACGCCCGTCCGAGGCGCCCGAGGCTGCCCGCCGGAGGTTCTTGACCCTGGCCGGCGCAACCGCCGTCGCCGGGATCCTGGCTGCGGTCGGCGGCGCCGTCGCCCGCGGCGGGAAGCGGGCGGCATCCGTCGTCCGGGATGCCTTCCGTCTTCCGCCGGCCGCGGTGCCGGCCCCCCCGATCCCGGCCGACGCCGATCTGGGAATCGACGGGCTCAGCCCCCTCGTGACGCCGAACGATGACTTCTACCGCATCGATACGGCGCTGGTGGTGCCGTCCGTCGCTCCCGGGGACTGGGAGCTGCGTGTGCACGGGCTCGTCGAGCACGAGCTTCGGATCACCTGGGAGGAGCTGCTCGCGCTGCCGCTCACCGAGTCGGCGGTGAC
Source organism: Tessaracoccus sp. (assembly GCF_016714275.1). Taxonomy (GTDB): domain Bacteria; phylum Actinomycetota; class Actinomycetes; order Propionibacteriales; family Propionibacteriaceae; genus Arachnia. Next base: position 76,481 of record NZ_JADJNP010000003.1, read on the forward strand.
GCTGTCGTGCGTGTCGAACGAGGTCGGCGGAAACCTCGTCGGCAACGCTGTGTGGCTCGGATATCCGATCCGCGAGCTGTTGAAGCGTGCGAAGCCACTTCCCGAGGCGGACATGGTGCTCTCGCGCTCGGTGGACGGGTTCACGGCCGGCACACCCCTGAGCGCAGTGACCGACGGGCGGGACGCGCTCCTCGCCGTCGGGATGAACGGCGAGCCGCTGCCGCCGGAGCATGGGTCTCCCGTGCGGATGGTCGTGCCCGGGTTGTACGGGTACGTGTCGGCGACGAAGTGGGTGGTCGATCTGGAGGTCACGCGGTTCGACCGCGCCAGCGCCTACTGGACCGTCCGGGGCTGGTCCGAGCGAGGCCCGGTCAAGCTGCAGTCCCGCATCGACGTCCCTCGCGCCGGAACCTCCCTCGACGCGGGCGACGCGGTCATCGCGGGAGTGGCCTGGCATCCGCACACCGGGATCTCTGCGGTACAGGTGCAGATCGATGAGGGGCCCTGGGTGGATGCGGAACTGGGATGGGACATCTCGGCCGACACCTGGGTGCAGTGGCGCGTACCGTGGCAGGCGACCGCGGGGATGCACCGGATTCGCTGCCGGGCGGTGAGCCGGGACGGCAGCGTGCAAACCGACGAGAAGGTTCCCGTGGTTCCCGACGGTGCCACCGGCCGGCACACCATCGAGGTGCGCGTGGCGTGACTCGTCAGCGCCGCGGGCGCTGGGCCTCCAGCCAGGCGCGAGGCGGACGTCCCTCGCGTTGGGCGAAGACACGGGAGAACGAGCTGCTCGTGTATCCGAGTTCGGCGGCTACCCATCCGACCGGGCGCCCGTCGCGCAGGTACTGCTGTGCGAGCGTCATCCGCCACGCCGTGAGGTAGTCGTAGGGCGTGGTGCCGACGAGCTCGCGGAAGCGGGCGGCGAAGGCGCTGCGCGAAAGCGTGGCGACCGCGCCTAGGGCATCCAGCGTCCAGGGGTGGCCGGGATCGGCATGGATGGCGGTGAGCGCCCGGGCGATCGGCGGGTCGGACAGCCCGGTGAACAGCCCGGCGGGCAGGCCGGCGTCGCGCGGGTGGTCGAGGATCCAGCGCCACAGCTTGAGCAGCGTGATCTCGAAAAGTCGGTCGACGACGTGACGGTGTCCGCAGCGGAACTCGTCGATCTCGCCGAACAGCAACTTCAGCGAACCGTCGAGGCCCGGAACGTCGGCGATCGGCACCGTGAGCACGTCGGGCAGGGCCCGCACCAGTGGGTGGTCGGCGCCGCCGGCGAAGGGCCTCGAAGCGGCGCACCTCGCAGAGCGCGCCGACGTGGAACTGGTGTGCGCGCACCGAGAAGCGCTCAAGGACGGCGTCCAAGCGATCGAAGTGCTCCATTCCCGAACTCTAGACGATCTGGCAAAAAACACGGATGATAAGCCGCTCATCGACTCTGCTCGACGGCGATGCTGTGGGTAGCCGCATCCGCGGCCATCCGCAAAATCACGAAGGAGAGGCCATGTCCCGCGTTCACACCATCGATCCCGCGAACGCCGATGCGAAGGTCGCGCCGGTGCTCCGCAAGGTGGAGGGCGCGTTCGGCGCCGTCCCCAACATGTTCGCCGTCGTCGCCAACTCGCCGGCTGCGCTGCAGTCGATGTGGGGGAGCTTCGCGGCCTTCTCCACCGGCTCGCTCGGAGCCGCGCTCGGCGAGCAGATTGCCGTCGCCGTCGCCGACCGCAATCGCTGCCGGTACTGCCTGGCCGCCCACACCGTCCTCGGCGGCGGCGCAGGTGTGTCGGGTGACGACATGGCCGCCGCCCAGCAGGCCCGGTCGTCCGACCCCGCGACGCAGGCGCTGCTCGAGTTCGCCATCGAGATCGTCGAGAACCGCGGCCAGGTGCGCGAGGGGAGCGTCCAGAGGCTGCGGGACCACGGCTGGACCGACGAGCAGATCGTCGAGACGGTCGCACAGGTCGCCCTGAACCTCTTCACGAACTATGTGAACATCGCCCTGGATGTTGACGTCGACTTCCCCGAGGTCGCCTTCAAGTCCTGAGTGCCGCTGTACATCCGCCAGCACAAACGGTGCTGACCAGGGGGTTTGTGAAAACAGGAACTCGATCCCGTTTCGAAACGCCTGTGGCGAGGAGTCTGGCCACCTTCGCGTCGCTGCGTGTTGCGAAGGTGCGCCGGCACGGGTCTGGGTAAGCCGCCGCGAACAACGAAAGTGAGTGGGTCCAACTGACAAAGGTTGACGATCGGACCGGGCTTCCGACCGCTCGTCCATTCTTCCCCACAGTCTTTGTTAGCTTCGGGACGTGAGGGCGAGGATGTGGGACCGGGGATCCTCACAGGCGCATCATTCGAATGCATGACCCCGGGCCGCGAAGACACGGGCTCCCAGGGCCTGATGCCCCAATCCCCAGCGACCCATCAAACAGAGGCGACCTCATGTCAGCGACGATGCATGCTATCCGTGTCCGCAATGCCCAACTCAAGAAAGCCGAGCTTCGAGCCCGACGCGACGCGCAGGCGGCGTCGATCTACCCGCACGCCAGGACATTCGTCCTGACGGAGGCATCCCCGCTCGGCGATGAGGCCGGTGGCCTCGCCACCCTCGACGGCCTCCCAACGACCCTCACGTTGGTCACGCCGGACCACATGGACCATTCACAGGACCAGCTGTTCGTCGGCCCGCATCCGGTGGCAGAGAACGCCGCCAGTTTCGACACGGACTTCGAGGAGCTCACATTCACCGGCCACGACGGAACCTGCGCCATGCGGGGACAGCTTCGGCTCACGCGTTCCCGGACGAGGGCCTTCGGCGTGATCGAGATCGCGGGCCAGACGTACTCCGTCCAGTACGAGGTCAAGCCGCAACGCTACGTCATGCGCATCGGTAAAGGCGCCGCCTACCTCGCAGGCACCTCGCAGATGCCGTTGCTGAAGTGGGACACCGAATCCGACCGGTGGAAGAACGCCACCTGGTCCGAGACCGACGAGGTCTCGTTCACCTATGGCGTCGACGGTCAAGAGGTACTGGACGGGGAGAAGATGCTCACGTTCGTCGCCTCCTTCGAGGATCTGGCCACGGCGAAGAGCTGGAAGCCCGTCGACGGCTTCTACTCCGGTCTGATCAACTCCCGGCAGGTGCTGCAGTTCGGGGTCATGTCCGGGGTGACCCCTCCGCCGTCGGGCCGCGATGGCGGCACCCTGTTCCCGTTCCAGCTGCGGGTGGCGCTCTCCGAGTTCGCCGACCGGTTCGAGGGCGCGATGCTCACCGACCGGCCCGACCTGCAGGGCACCGTCTACGGAGTGCAAGGCAGATGGGTCGGTGGCGGGGTCGCCGGCCTGTATCACCTCGCGGTCGAGGACGGAAACGGCGGCTCGCTGGTGTCCGTGCATGACGGCAGGCTCTTCATCGGCGCAGACGCCGTCGACTCGACGATTGTGGGGGACACGCTGCACTACACCGGGCTGACCGACGAGGCCGCCGCCGCCACCGGGCTGCCCACCGACGGCCACATCACGTTCTCACCCGACGGCGCGAGCGTGCTTGAGACCTCCGGCGGACACGGCGGCGGGCGGGTCACCCCGACCCAGGCCGCGGCCCTCGCCGCGAAGGCCTCGACCGAGGCACACGGCCTCGCACTGCCAGGCGACGACGCCGTCGCTGCGGCCGCGGACGGGACTCATGGGCTGGCGGAGTTGCTGACGATGTCGCAGTACGTGAAGTCGGACGACGGCAACTTCTACGACCTGTTCCAGCAGCAGTCGATGGAGGACTTCTACGCGATCCTCCAGGAATACATGGACCCAGACATCCGCAAGCAGTTCTTCAACCCGAACCCACCGCCGCTGGACCCGGGGCTCAGGTCCATCGCGGACACCCCTGGCAAGGACGGCGAGGACCCGAAGGCCTGGTACCGGCAGCTTTCGACCGCGTATGCCGTCGGGAGCCTGTCGAAGTGGAGCACCGACCCGGGCGCGCCGCTGCTCAACGGCAAACGGGCAGACTCCTGGCTGTCCAACCAGACGGGCATCAGCCCGGTCATGCTGAGGCAGGGCCCGCTGATGTATGCCAGGCGCTACCAGGCCAAACACACCGTCCTCGACTGGTACCTGCAAGACCAGCAAGCCAATGCGGCCACCTACGAGCCCGTGATCCGTTCGAAGGCTGACGCCTGGCTGAAGGAGATGGAGGCCAACGCCACCGGAACCCCTGAGGAGTTGGCCAAGCTCCGCAAGCAGATCACCGACCTGCGGGACGCGGCCATCGTCAACAAGCAGTACTGGGCGTTCGCCGTCTACACCTACGCGACGACGCCGGCATACCTGAACATGCTCCAGACCATCCTCGCGAGCGGCGACGAGATCGACGGCTCGGAGTTCACGCAACGGGTACAACGCACGAGTGCCCTGCTAAACGTCCTGGATGTTTCCAGTTTCTTCACCAGCCAGTACGCCTATGTGTTGCAGCTGTTCCAGGTGGCCTCCGTGCTGCCGCAGTTGATCGACTACACCGGCGACATCACGAAGTTCAGCTTCGTGGTCCGACAGATCGTCGACAAGTTCATCGCGCAGTACATCAACAGCGAAGACCCCAAGATGCGGGAAGCTGCCGAGGCGCTGAAGAAGCATTCGACCGAGACGCTCGTGGAGCAGATCCTCCAAGTGATGCGCCAGTCGAACGCCGCATTGTCCGGGCTGTTCAGCTGGACGACGCTGGCTGCCACGTTCGAGAGCACCATCGCGAAGGTATTCGGCGCCCTGCCGAAGGTGGTCGCCACGACCATCTTCCTCGGCGCCGCGTCACTGCTCATCACGTTCTTCGTGACCGGCAAGGTGGACTGGAACGACATCCCGCCGCTGGACCAGGCGGTCATCATCGGCAACGCGGCCGGCATCGTCGCGCTGCTCGTGAAGGAGATCGTCGTCCGTGGCGTCGCCCTCAGCGAGGTCTGGGCCTCCAGTAACGGGCTGTGGAAGAACCTGGGCATGTTCTTCTCGCCAAGCCTGATGACCAAGGCGGAGCAGTCGATGGCCGCCGGCTTCAAGGGCTGGCTGATCCAGAGCGTCTCGGGTATCGAGGAGACCATGGACGCGATGGCCATGCGGATGTTCTTCGCCGAGGCGGCCGAGGCCGCCGCGTTGGAGGCGGAACTCGCGCGCATGACCACGATCCACAAGATCTTTGGCCGCAACCTGAGCGAGTTCCTCGCCACGAGGCTGGGCGCCGCGCTTGCCGCCGTCGGCATCATCATGTCGGCGTTCCTACTCGCCAACAGCCATGAGCCGCTCGACATCGCCGCGAACTCGCTGTTCCTGTTTGCCTCCGTGATGGAGTTCATCGCGACGGCGGGGGTGTGGGCCTGCCAGGCCTTCGGCTTGGCCGCGATCGGCGGGGTCGCCGTCGGCACCATCTTCGCCGTCGTCAGCGTGATCGGGGTCATAGCACTGGTGGCGGGCGCCATCCTCTTGGCCGTGCTCATGTTCCGGCCGCAGGAGAGCCCGCTGGAGAAGTGGGCGAGGGAGAAGGCCGGCACCTACTACATGAAGTACAAGACGGACATCGACTACTTCCAGCAGTACCAGCCGCTGGGCCAGAAGCAACGCTGCGGCGTCAGCCTCGCGCCCGGCGGCAAGACGTCGAACTGCCTTTTCGTCGCCGACGACGGCAGCCTGTCCCAGCGGCCGTTCGACGGCACCGGACACACCGCGTTGTACCTGCGCACCGACGAACAGGGCCGGGCCCAGCTCGGCGCCCCCGTCCAGGACAAGGACGGCAACCGCACCTTCCTGGTCCTGGGGCTTGACCAGGAGGGGAAGCTCGTCGCGGCCAAGCCGACCGGCGACGCCACCGCGGACGCCGCTGCGCTATGGCGTGCGGAGATCCAGAGCGAGGGGACCAAGGAGAAGGACAAGGAGGGCAACTCCTTCCTGCAGTCGGCGCCCTTCCTGTTCTACAACGATGCCTGGTTCACCAAGACCGGGAAGAAGCGCTACATCGTCGCCGACGGCGCGACCGGCTGGAAGGCCGACGACGGCGCCAGCACGTCGATCACCGTCGCGATGGTCAGCACCAAGCCGGGCATGTTGACGATGGCCGACGTCGCCTGGATGACCTATGAGCACGACAAGTCAGCGTCCCCGGTATTGGGCATCCCCGGCAGCGCGCCGCGCAAGTGGGCACTCTCTCCTGCCCTGCCGAAAGGCCTGCTGTTCCTGAACGACACCGGTGCGGTCGTGATGGAGCTCGGCGTCGACGTGCCGCCCGCACCGGAAGCGACCTACACACTGAGCGTAGACAACGAGGTCGGCAGGCTGGACACGTCGTTCAAGCTGAAGATCAGCCCTGCGGGGGCCTGAGCCGTGGCAAACGCGTTCGCCCCGACCCAGGTGGAGATCCTCGCCGCAGCGCTGCCCCCGGATGGTGCCAACCCGATCGGGGTGGCGGCGCGGGGCATCCTCGTCACCCACGCCAAGGGTGCCACCCCGGGCCACTGGTCCCAGCTGTTCGGGACCGGCCCGGCGTTCAAGGACGTGTTCTTTCCCGGCCTCGTGCCGGACCCCCGGGAGGGAGAGATCCAGCGCCTGACCGGACTGGACGGCGAGTTCTTCAAGAACCTCGCCGTGGCGGCGTTGTGCCAGCAGATGGGACTGGTCACCAGCAGCATCCGCCCGCAGATCCAGCTGGGGTTGATCGGGCAAGACCTGGCGGGGTTCAACGGGCGGCTGCGACCGTCGGTGTGGGCCTGGTACGCGTACTGCCTGGGATCCGTCGATGGCGACACCCGAACCGCGTTGGCGGCGTTCCCCGACGAAGCCAGCCGGGCGCAGGCCAGAGGCCAGTACCTGCAGGGTCTGACCGGCGACGCCTGGATCAACGACAAGCTGGTTCAGCTGGCGTCGGGTTCCTGGAGCAATCCCGCCTGGGAGCTGTTCCACCATTGGTGCAAGCTGGTGGCGCTCGGCACGCCGGTCGCGGAGATCGACTCCGCGATCGCCACCATCAAGGCCAAGGGGCTTCCGATCCCGGACCCGGTGGGTCCGACGTCGTGGCGGGCATGGACCGGGTGGCTGGGGGGCGACATCGGCGGGGGTGACCTGCCCGACGCGGTGGCAGCCATCCTCAAGACCAAGTGCCAGGTCTATCCGGGGGCCAGGTGGCCGTCCTGCCTGGAGGAGGCGGCCAGCTACGAGTTCACGGCCAATTCGCAGCCCGGAACCAAGTACCGGAGGGTGCCCTCGGGTAGCTGCCTGACGGCCGGCACCCAGGTGGTGCTGGGCGACGGCGCCCTGCGTCCCATCGAGCAGGTGGCGGTCGGCGACATGGTGGCGACCCCCGCCGGCCCGCGATCCGTCGTACTGGTGGCCACGCCGTCGCGCGACGGCCGGGCCGTGTTCGGCTTCGATGGTCACGGCTTCGGGTTCCTGGCGACGCATCCGTTCGTGGTGCATGACCCCGACCCGGCCTCGCCGGGAGGTTACGCCGCCGTCGACCCGGCCGTGCTGGCGCGGGCGGTGCCGACGCTGACCCAATTCGGAGTGCAGGCGCTCCGGGCGGGCTCGCCGTCGCTGGTGGCGTGGCGGACGTCGGGGGCGGTCCCGTTCGAGCCGCCCGCGGTCGTGGGCCGCGACCCCGGCCCCGACGCGCTCGTCTATGACCTCATCGTGGAGCCGACCGCCGACGGCCGATCCGAGTACTTCGCGGGCGACGATACGGTGCAGGTGCTTGTCAGCTCGGAGATCCCGCGCTACCTGGCGGCCCCGCAGACGGCTGCCGTCGTCGTGGCGGTGCTGGAGGCGTGTGCCGGTCCGATCCTGCAGGAGCTGGTGTCGGTGCCAGATGCAGGGTTCGCTGACCTGCTCTCGATCGGGCTGGATGCGGCGGCCCGGACGATCCTGCCCCGGGTGGGTCCGAAGCTGGCACCCTCGGCGTCCTTGCTGGCGGAGGCGGCGCCGCTGGCGTCTGAGGCTCCCGAGATCCTGGAGGGCGTCGGGGCCCTTACGGGGGCGCTCGGCTCCGGAGACGGCTACGACAGGAGGGCCGGAACGCTGATCGAACAGTTCCTACCCCGGTTCGTTCCTCAGCTTCAGGCCGCGATCGCGCTGGGGTGGCGCAGCTTCACCCTGGCGTCCTCCGGGGGAGCGACGGTGTTGGCCGTCAGCCTCTACTCGTTCGACCTGTTCGATCCGGCGTCGCGGCTGGAAAGCGCCGACGCTGAGATCGACCTGACCTTGGCCACCGGCGCCGCCGAGTGGTGCAGGACGCTGCCGGTGCGCCCGGCCGCGGGCACCGACCACTGGTACTTCGCGAGCGACGACGTGGGCTACTTCGACCAGTGGCGACCGGCGCTGGCGGGTGAGACGCCGGCGGACGGAGGTGAATGGTGGCTTCGGGTGCGGCTGCGGCGTCGCTCCACTGGGGAGTTCGTCCCTGGGACGGCGTCGCTGCTGGTGCCGGCCTTCGTCGGCCACGGGTTCCAGGCGTACGCGCTGCCGGTGGTCGACGACGACGGCGCCGTCGTCGGGCAGGTGGCCATCGACGTCAGGACGCTCGGCCCGGACGGCTTGCGCGAGGACATCGAAGGCAGGGCGGCCTGGACCCAGGCGGATGAGGGCGCTGTCGCCAGCCGGCTGGCCGCTGCGGTGATCGAGGCCCTGCCCGACGCCGTCGCCTCCGGCATGTTGGTGTTCCGGTCGGCCGCCGCCACCCCGGAAGGGCAACAGGCCGCCGACCTGCTGGCTTCCGCTGGGACCTGAGGCCCGGGACGCGTTCGCCGGACTCCATCAGCGTCCCGTCGAGGTGACTTGGACAAGGCATGCAGCGAGGGCGCAATCTCGTAGGGCCTGTCGGGTCCCTTCGCAACCATGACAGACCCCCTAGTCAATGGCGTTTGACTAGGGGGTTCGGGTGTGGATGCAATGGAGCGCTGCGAGAACAGACGACCACGGGTCGAGAGGCTGGTTTCCGCGTGGAATCAAGGCATACGCGAAGATGCCGAGTCCGAGGACGGGGCCGATGACCCGTTGATCGGCGCGTCGGCGGAACCAAAGAAACGACCTCGAACACGCCTGACGGACAGCGAAGTGAACGCTATGCGAACAGCCCGCGCGCAGGGCGTGAGCGTGAACGCGTTGGCGCGCCGTTTCGGGGTTCACCGGGGCACGGTGTGGGCGATGACCCACCCAGCGCGATCGGCTGCGCCGTTGGTGCCGGTCGTGCGGGTTTCGTCGTCAGGGCTTCTTGCGGATCGACTCCTGAAGCTGGTCGGCGAACGTCGGGGCGTCGCCGATGAGGTCGTCGCAGAACGCGGCGACGTCGGGGCCGATCAGCTCCATGGCGGTCTTGCCCGAGGCGACGCCGGTCTCGAAGAAGTCGACGATCTCGGACAGCAGATCGCCGTCGGTCAGTGAGATGGGTCCGATCTTGAACAGGTACTTCTGCACCTCCTCGTAGACGATCCGGTAGTCCGGTGGCAGCGCCTTGACTCTGGCCATGTGCGCCCGCCACTGCCGCTTGCCCTCGATCAGGTCTCTGATGCTCATGTCAATCTCCCAGCCTGCTCAGTCTGCGTGCGACGGTCCTGTTCAGTTGCTCGCGCCACTTGTCGCGGTAGTCTTTCGCGCCGTCTTCTCCGGCCACCGCCGCGCAGAAGCCTGGGATGTCGTCTCCCAGCGCCTTCACGACGCTCTGCCCGTCCGCCGCCGTCGTCTTGAGCAGTCCGAGGACGCCGTCGACGATCGGGGTGAGATTGCGGCCGGTGAAGTTACTGTGCTCCCACAACTGGTCTTCGATCTGTCCCCACGCCTGGCGGTAGTCCTCGGGCAGCGCCGCGACACGGGCCTCGAACGCCTGCCAGTCCCGGGTCAGGTCGCTGCCGGTGATCCTCTCCCAGAAGTTCATGCTCCGTCCTCCTTCAGTTTGTCGATCCTCGATGACAGGTAGTCCCATCTGGCCCAGAACCTCGCTAGCTCCCCACGTCCGGTGTCGTTGAGCGTGTAGAACTTGCGCGGCGGGCCCAGCTCCGACGGGCGCTTCGCGACATCGACCAGTCCGCGCTTCTCCAGCCGCAGCAGGATCGTGTAGACCGTTCCCTCGGTGACATCGGCGAAGCCGAGCTCGGTCAGCCGACGGGTGATCGCATATCCGTAGGTCTCCTCGGCGTCGATGATCCGCAGCACGCAGCCCTCCAGCGTGCCCTTCAACATCTCGGTCAATCCGTCGATGATCCATCCCCTCCGTCCTCACCGGGTTGCGCTACCTCGTCACACATGGTACCACTAGATCGTAACACAGAGTAGCGGGCGGATTCCTCCCGCGCCCGAACAGAAAGGACACGCTCATGACGCCTCCACCGGCGGCCACCGCCGTGATCAGCATGCGCGCCGTGCAGAAGTCGTACGGCAAGCTGGAGGTGCTCCGCGGCGTGGACCTCGACGTCCAGCGCGGCAGCATCTTCGCCCTGCTCGGCTCCAATGGAGCCGGCAAGACCACGGTCGTGAAGATCCTGGCCACCCTGCTGGCGGCCGACGCGGGCACCGCGACGGTGAACGGCTTCGACGTTGCGACCCAGGCTTCACAGGTCCGGGAATCGATCAGCCTGACCGGGCAGTTCGCCGCCGTCGACGAGATCCTCACCGGGCGGGAGAACCTGATCCTCATCGCCAAGCTCAGGCATGTGAACGACCCGGATGCGATCGCCGACGACCTGCTCGCGCGATTCTCCCTGACCGACGCCGCCAGCCGGAAGGTCGCCACCTACTCCGGCGGCATGCGCCGTCGCCTCGACATCGCGATGAGCCTCATCGGCAAGCCGCCCGTGGTGTTCCTCGACGAGCCGACCACCGGCTTGGACCCCGAGGCACGCATCGAGGTCTGGCAGACCGTCAAGCAACTCGCCCAGGACGGCACCACCGTGCTGCTGACCACCCAGTACCTCGACGAGGCCGAGCAACTCGCCGACCGCATCGCCATCCTGCACCAGGGCACGATCATCGCAGGCGGCACCCTCGCCGAGCTCAAGCAGCTCCTCCCGCCCGCGACCGTCGAGTACGTCAAGAAGCAGCCGACGCTGGAAGAGGTCTTCCTCTCCATCGTCAGCGACACCGGAAGGAACGAATCATGACCGCACACTTCCTCGGCGACACCGCCGTTCTCACCGGGCGATCCCTGCGCCACATCGTGCGCAGCCCGGACACCATCATCACGACCGCGCTCATGCCGATCGCCATGATGCTGCTTTTCGTCTACGTCTTCGGCGGCGCGATCGACACCGGGCAGGGCGCAGGCACCGGTGACTACGTGAACTACCTGCTGCCGGGCATCCTGCTCATCACGATCGCCTCCGGCATCTCCTACACCGCGTTCCGGCTGTTCGGGGACCTGCAAGGCGGCATCTTCGAACGCTTCCAGTCCATGCCCATCGCCCGATCCTCGGTGCTGTGGGCGCACGTGCTCACCTCGCTCGTCGCCAACGTCGTCGCGCTCGTGGTGGTCGTCGGCGTCGCACTGCTGATGGGCTTCCGCACCGGGGCCAACCTGTCCGAGTGGCTCGCCGTCACCGGAATCCTGCTCCTGTTCACCCTGGCGCTGACCTGGATCGCCGTGATCCCCGGCCTGACAGCGAAGACCGTGGACGGCGCCAGCGCGTTCTCCTACCCGCTGATCTTCCTGCCCTTCCTCAGCTCCGCATTCGTTCCCACCGAGTCCATGCCGGGACCGGTGCGCTGGTTCGCCGAGAACCAGCCGGTCACCTCGATCGTGAACACGATCCGCGACCTGCTCGCCGGCCAACCTGCGAGCGCGAACATCTGGATCGCCCTCGCCTGGTGCCTCGGCATCCTCGTTGTCGCGTACATCTTCGCGATGATCGCCTATCGCCGCAGGATCAGCTAGTCGCCGCGGAGCTTGGGTCTGGTGATGCGGTCACCAGCTCAGGGACCGCCCGCCGTGGTGGGGGCCGCTGTCGCGCGAGTGCGAGCGGAGTTGGCGGCTGCGTTCTTCGAGGGCACGTCCAGCGGCCTCGTGCGCCGCTTGTTCCGCGGCATGGGTCTGCTCGATCCGGCTCACGGCCTCAACGGGCGTGAGTGCGCGTAGCGTCTCGATTTCGGCGCGAGCCTGTTTCGCAGCGTGGGCCTGGTTCTCGGCGTCGATCCGGGGTCGGATAACTCGCTCGACCCATGATGCGCTGTCCTCGTTCCACCGGGGCAGCTCGCCCCATGCTCTCGTCAGCCGCTGCTCCGCGTCTTGGAGAAGGGCGCGAGCGGTGTTGTGCTCGGTGGTGGCGCGGCGCTTCCCGAACCTGCCTAGCGTTCGCAGACGGTCACGGGCTGCCCTGTGCGCGGCATCGGCATCCTGCCAGTCGGTCAGCGCGTCGGCGGCCCGCCGCCACAGCGCCGCCTGCTGCTCGGCGCGCTCGGTCTGCTTCATCAACGCTTCTGTCTCCGCGTTGACGAGCTTCACGGGGCCGTCGTTGACGAGGCCGCGCACGGCCTCTGCCGCGCGCTCTGTGGCGTCGGCGAGTCCTCGGTCTGCCCGGTCGCGTTCCAACGCCTCGATGAACTGCTGCCGGGCACCAGCCATATCGTCAGCGACGACATGCAGGGTGTTCGTCTCTCGGCCTCGGGTCATACCGACATAGACGGCCGCGCCTCCCAAGCTGTCGGTGAGGATCGTGTGCGAGGCGGGCGCGGTCACGCCCTGTACGCCGTAAGCGGTCGCGGCATAGGAGAGGTGGACGTGCTCGCGCACATACTCGCCGGGCAGATGGATCGTGTGCTCGCGCTTGCGGTCGCTGTGCGCGTCGCGCACCCGGAGCGAACCGTCTGCTCGACGTGTTGCACGATCCACTGTTGCCGGTTCGCCACGCCCAGGTCGGTGCGGTTCTTGCGGGTCTGGATCAGGTCACCGCGCCCGATGCTCAGGCCGTCGCTCCCGGTCGCCGTGGTGGTGTCGTCAACGACGCCTGCGTGGATGCGTTCGTCTCGGATGCGGTCATTCAGCCGTGCAGCTTCGTCGTTGGATGCGACGGTGACGGCTTCGCCGTCGCGTCTGCTCGTGGCGAGTTCCGCCTCTGGGGTTCGCAGGCCGATGTTCGCCAGCGCGCAGTTGTGGCGGCGGTCCGCCTCTGCCGGGCCCATCGGCCGGTCGCCACGAACCGTGAAGACCAGCTCCTCGGGGGCCTTTGGGTGCAACTTCAGGTAGTCCCGCAAGATCCCGACGAGCGTCGTGGACATCGGGAGAGAGCGGACGCCGGCGGATGTCTTTGGCGACTTGATGCCCACGCGATAGGACTCGCCGTCCTTTCCGTACTCGACTGCCTGTCGCACGAGGATGCGTGCCCGGTCGAGGTCTAGGTCCATCGCGCGTAGCCCGCGGACCTCTCCCGACCGCAACCCGCCGAGCGCGACGGTGGCCAGCATCGCCACATGCTGCGGTTCGGCGGCCTGGAGGTACTTGCGTACGTCGTTGAGGTCGAAGACGTGCCGCTCCGCTGTTGCTTTGGCGTGTTTGGGGACGCTGACGCCGTGGGCGGGGTTCTTGTCCAGCCATCCCCAGTTGGTGGCGCTGGCGAGGAGATCACGGAATAGGGACAGGCTGGACCGATCACGGCGGCGCTCCCCGCCAAGTGGGCCTTGGCTCCACTGCCATACGTCATCGTGGGTGATGGTCTTGATGTCGCGGTCGGATTCTCAGTGGGGGAGGATCCTCAGCCTCCAGTCCTGCTCGTAGCCCGTGATCGTGGACAACGCCAGTGGCTGTGGGCGCTGTGTGAGGAAGCGGTCGTACACCTCCTGGAGGGTGTGCACTTTGGGCCGTCGAGCTTCCTCCTCCTCGGGCGATACCCGGACACCCATCGCGATGGCGCGCTCCTGCATGCCGAGCCAGGTCTCGGCGTCGCTTCGGTGAGTGAACGTCGATGGCGCATTTACCCGTGCTTCGGATCTCGCGGGATGCGGGAAGGACGCCTGGTACTTCCTGCTTGGTAGCCGGCGGATCCAGCCAAACGAGCGCTTCATACCCACAGAACCCGACCGGATCGTGCCGCGCGCGTGCTGTGAGCGTGCTGTTTGGATGTCCTGATGTGTCCCTTCGAGCCCACTCAAGCCCAACGCAACCATGACAAACCCCCTAGTCAACGGCGTTTGACTAGGGGGTTTGGCTGTGGACCTCCGTAGAGAGTTTGAGAACCCCTGCCCACACCTGAAGACCCTGTCTTTGCGCAGGTCACGCGGGTTCTACAAGCAAGACCGACGACCGTCTCACCCCTCCGTGGTGGACGGCAGGGGTCCGATGGTGCGCTCACTTGGGATGGCTCAAACCCTTCTTCGGGCTGAGCAGGTCGACGAGTTGGTGGCGAGGTACCTCGACGGCGCGACGCTCGTTCAGTTGGCCTCACGCTTCGGCATCCACCGACGGACCGTGGCCGAGCACTTGGCGCGATGGGAGGTTCCCATCCGTCGCACGGGAATCGACTCCTCCCGCTTTCACGAAGTGGCCGACCTCTACGACAGCGGGTTGACGCTGGTAGAGGTCGGCTTGAAGGTCGGCACGGGTCCGGATGCGGTCCGTCGCGCTCTGGTCGAGCATGGGGTCCCGATTCGCGAGGGCGGTGGGCGACGCAGCCGGATGGCCACTGCCTCCTGACCCGCGTCGTTGCCTGGGCGGGGGCTTACGCGAGCACGAGCGGTTCGCGCTCTTCGGCACGCGCTTCGCGCCGATGGTCGCAACGGATCATCGCCTCGCGGATGCGCACACGGACGAGCAGTGCGACGCTGATTGGCCCCATGAGGATGGACTTCAAGGCGTTCCAGCACCCCCACAGCACGACCAGGTGAAGCCAACCGGGGCCGCCGTCGGCGACGAGAGTGGAGCAGATGGTTGCGACCAGAATGTAGGGGGCGGCGACGAGCATCGCGGGGACCCCCCACTTGAGACCGCGGCGCGTGCGGATGGCAGCGAGCAGCCGGTTGCTCGGCATGTAGCGGTGGAGGAAGTCGCGGGTATGGACGCTGAGCGTCCAGATGAAGCGGAACATGGCGGGCCTCTCAACACACGTGTTTCTCCGTCGAGGAGGCAGAACGTGTATGAGTGCCCGAGGGCCGTCCCGAAGGACCCGCAATATGAGGAGAACCTGCCTCGTCTTCCAATCTACGCCGGGCTCGGCGCGCACGGAAGACCTCGGACCTGGCTGGTCTCTGCGCATCTCTCAGGCAGGAGCCCGAGAGGAACACGACCATGCCGAGCTTGAGTGGGATTGCACGAGATGAGCGCACCGCGCGGATGGTGCTGTCGATGCTCGTTGAACCGGAAGACGCGGTGACGGGTCGCCTGCTCGCTGCGGTCGGCGGCGTCGAGACTCTGCGGCTGGCTGTGTCCGAGGGCCCTGTACCTGGCGTCGGCGACATTGACGCCCAAGTCTGGCGCAGCCACTTCGCCACTTCAGGCATCGACTCACTCGACGGGCGCCTCCTCCAGGCACGACGATCCGGGTTCGGCGTCTTGATCGCCGGCGATGACCACGTCGAGGTCGAGACCACCTGGGGCATCTACCAGCAGATGATCGCCGCCTACCGAGAACCCGACAAGGCCAAGGGCAAGACCCTCATGCAAGCCGTCATCGACGCGATCGGCAGTGGGGTCCCCGGCGCTCTGACCGAGATCATCACCCTCGGCCGCACCCTGAGGAAGCGGGCCGCCGACATCCTCGCCTACTTCGACCGACCCGGCACGTCGAACGGGCCCACCGAAGCCCTGAAGGGCCGACTCAAACACCTCCGGGGCAGCGCCCTCGGCTTCCGGAACCTCACCCACCACATCGCGCGCAGCCTCCTCGAGACCGGCGGCTTCAGACCCCGACTACACCGTGGATTGTGAAGAGCCGAATATCCGCTCTGGCTAGAGGGTTCACCCGGATTCGGCCAGCACCGACCGGGCCAAAACGCGGGGGTCACGTCGACGAGGGGGGCTTTCGACGGAGATGCTCGATCTCGCGGCGTAGTTCGAGGTTCTCGGCACGCAGCAACAGCACTTGCGCGACGCCTGCGAGGTTGAGCCCAGCAGCGAGCAGGCTCGCGATTTCGCCAATCCGCTCCAGTTCCCGAGTGCTGTAACGACGAGTTCCACCCTCGGTGCAAGTGACGGCGCACCGCTCCAAGGCGCCCATCCGCGGCCACATCACCGCCATCCTCCACTGCGAACGTCACCCGGAGTTCTGGGAGGCGCTCTCCTTGGCCAGTCTCAACCCGGGGGACCGCCGCGAGCTCGCCCCCGGGACGCTCTCTGAGGGATGGGCCATCATGCCACTCACCCCGGAAGCCTCCGGACAAGAGGCGCCACCCCAACCCCCTCAGCCCTGAACTCGGCTGGCGGCCAGCCGGCCCAACGCCTCGGCGCGCTCGACGCGCAGGTCGACCAGCGGGTCGGGGTAGTCGCCGCGCGCCTGGGCGGGGAGCTTCCACGGCTGGTGGACGGCCGCCCCCGGGATGCCGCGCAGTTCGGGGACCCAGCGGCGCACGTAGTCACCCTCGGGATCGAAGCGCTCGCCCTGCAGCGTGGGGTTGAACACCCGGAAGTAGGGGGCCGCGTCGGTGCCGGTGCCGGCGACCCATTGCCAGCCGTGCTGGTTGGAGGCCAGGTCGGCGTCCGCGAGATGCTTCAGGAAGTGCGCGGCCCCCACCTGCCAGCGTGTGTGCAGGTGTTTGACCAGGAAGCTGGCCGTCACCATCCGCACGCGGTTGTGCACCCACCCCTCGCCCAACAGTTGGCGCATGCCCGCGTCCACGATGGGGTACCCGGTGCGTCCCTGCTTCCAGGCCGCGACGCGGTCGGGAACTTCGTCGTAGGCAAGGTCGGCGAGGGAGTGGTTGAGGTCGTCCGTCGCCAAAGCCGGGTGGTGGTGCAGCACGTCGGCATAGAACTCGCGCCACGCCAACTCGGTCCGGAAACGATCCGCCCCCCGGCCGCCGTGCGCCTCGAGGTCGGCGAGCAACGTGCGGGGGTGGATCGCCCCGACCGACAGGTGGGGCGACAGGCGGGAGGTGCCGTCGAGGTCGGGTCGGTTGCGGTCGGCGTCGTAGGTGCCCAGCGGTCCAGCGAGGAACCGGTGCCACGCGTCGAGGGCAACCTCCTCCCCGGCGTCGGGGAGCGCCACGTCCCGTACCGCCGCGGCGCGCTCGACCTCGGCCCAGGCGTCCGGGTCGCTGCGGTCGGGAGCCAGCCGCAGTCCGGCCGGCTCCTGGGCCGGTGGACGCCAGCCGTGCTCGAACCACGCCGCGCTGAACGGGGTGAAGACCCGGTAGGGCGAGCCATCCTTGCGGCGCACCCGTCCGGGGGTGACTGCATACGGGCTGCCGGTGCGGACCAGCGACACCCCCGACGCCGCGAGCGCGGCCTCCACCCTCGCGTCGCGGGCCGCTCCGTCCGGTTCGGTCTCCGCCGACACATGGACACTGGGGGCGGCGAACTCGCGGGCCAGGGCGGGTATCACCGTCACGGGCTCACCCCACCTCAGGGTGAGCCGGCCCTCATAGGCCGCTCGGGTCGCCAGCAGGGTGCGCGCCGTGAACGTGCGCTTGGGTGCCCCGAGGGCAGCCCAACCATCAGGGTCCAGGACGAACACGATGGCCACCTCGCCCCCCAAGGCGGTCGCGGCCCCCAGCGTGGGCAGGTCACTGCGCCGCAGGTCGCGGCGGAGCCAGACGATCTCATCGGTCACCGGTTCAGGCGGGCTAGTTCAGCCGACAGCGCCGTCGCGAACCCGCACCAGGCGGCGTAGAGCCCCAGCCCCACCGCCTTGCCGGCCCCTGTCATGGCGGCACGGCGGGCAAGATCGGCGGACGAGGCGGCCAGCGCTGCGGCACCCAGGGTCGCGGCGGGCAGGTTGCGCGATCGGAAGAAGATTCCGCTCCAGGCAGCATTGAGCGGCAGGTTCACCGCCAACGACCGGCGGAGGCCCGCGGCCTTTTCGAGGTCGCCGGCCTCCTCGGCTTCGGTGATCGCGGCGGTGGTCGCCACCGCGATGATCGCGTAGAGACCGGTCCACACGATCGGGAACGCGCTGGCCGGGGGCTGCCACGACGGCTTGCGCAGCGACCGGTACCAAGCGCTGCCGGGGTCGGTGAGCAGGGAACCGGCCACAGCGGTCGCCGCGACCGCTGCTGACACGGTTGCCAGCGTCCTGCCCCAGCGGTGGGGGTCGATGTCCCGGGTTGCCAGGGCGATGGCGTCCTCGAACCCCTTCAGGCCCCCTTCGGGGTCACCGAGGAGGGTGGCGGCGTCGTCCTCGGACTTGACCGCATCGTTGATGAGACTGCCCACCAACGGCCGGGCGATACCGGCCGGGACCGGGGTGACGAGTCCGACCCACAGCGATGCCAGGCGGGGCGTCAACAACGGCACCGTCCCCACCAGGCGGGGTCCCAGGCCCGTCGCAGCGGCGTAGCGTTGCATCATCTCGAGATAGGTCAACTGCTCGGGCATGCCGACGTCGATCGTCCGGTTCACGCCCGGATCCAGGTCGGCCGCGCGCACGAGGTAGTGGACGACGTCGCTCACCGCGATGGGCTGGATGCGGTTGCGCAGCCACTTGGGTCCGAACGAGACGGGAAGACGCTCGGTGAGGTGGCGCAGCATGTCGAAGGACGCCGACCCCTCACCCAGCACCACCCCCGCCTGCAGAACAGCCGTCGGGACACCGGATTCCAAAAGGATCTCCCCCACCTCGACGCGGGAGGCGAGGTGGTCGGACAGCCTGCCCTGGGGGTGTAGTCCCGACAGGTAGACGATGCGGCCCACCTCGGCGGCGCGGGCGCTGTCGGCGAACCGGCGGGCCAGCCGGCGGTCCCGGTCACGATAGTCACCCTTGCCGTCCATCGAGTGCAGCAGGTAGTACGCCACCCGGCAACCCGCCAGTGCCTCAGCCAGCGCGTCGGGATCGGTCGCGTCGCCCGGCACGACGTCCACTCGGTCGCGCCACGCCTGCGCGAGTCCTCCGGGGTTGCGCGCCAGGACCCGGACGGTCCATCCCTGTTCCAGGAGGGCGGGCACGAGTTGGGATCCGACGTAGCCGGATGCCCCCGTGACGAGGGCGGTGCGATCAGACATATCAGCCTCCTAGGGCGAAGACGGGTGGAAGTAGGAAGAGCATCCCCATCGACCAGGTCAGGTGCGAGGCGATGGGGCCCAGCACGCCACCGGTCACGCGCCGCTGCGCTGCGGTCAGCAACCCGAGGCAGATGGCGGCGAAGGTGAGCAGCAGCACCCCCGAGAACAAGGTGGACGCCGCGTAGAGGGCGGTGCTGCCCAAGGCGTTGATGCGCGGGGGCAACGCGGCGTAGACGGCACCGCGGAAGAACAGTTCCTCGGCGATCCCGTTGACCGCCGTGACCAGGGCCACGACCCACAGTGCGCCGTAGCGGGCGTGGTCCAGCAACCCCTCGACGGGTCCCCGCAGGATCGGCACCTGCGCGACGACCAGGGCCCCGACCAGGAAGACGGCCAGCAGTAGGAGCCCCAGCAGGAACCCTTGCAGCACACCGAGGCTTGTGTCCCCGCTGCGGGTCCGCGCCGCGCCGAGATGGAGGGGACCGGACACGATCGCACCGGCGATCCACAACAGGGCGACGCCGAGCGAGGCCAGGTAGAACAGCGGGTCGCCGGGCCGGACGGCCAGGGCCAGCCCGAGACCGACTGCGCCCACGACGACGGTGACGCCCACCACGACCCGACGGCGGCGCCGAGCTGACACGCTCTCGGTGCGGGTGCGCTCGACCGGGGTGACCAACGACGCCGCCAGGAAGGCGCGGAACTCCGCGATCGCCGCCATCTCAGCAGCCCTGCCGGGGTGTCTGGGTGCGGGGCGCCACGGTCATGTCCCCACACTAGGCGTGATCGGCATCGCGACCCAACCACCTTGGACATGAAACGGGCACCTTGGACATGACGCGGGGCTAGGGTGGCCGGGTGTTCGATGTCGCGATCGTGGGCCTGGGCCCGGCGGGCAGGGCCCTCGCGTCGGCCTGCGCCAGCGCGGGCCTGCGGGTGCTCGCGGTGGATCCCCACCCCGATGCCGTGTGGGCTCCCACGTTCGGAATGTGGGCGGACGAGTTGGGCGACCTCCCCACGACCGTGGTGAGAGCGCGCGTGGATCACCCCGAGATCCGGGGGCGAGCGGCACACGACCTGTCGCGCACGTACGTGATCCTGGACAACCCAGCCCTCCAGGCGGCCCTGCCCCTCACCGGCGTCGAGATCGAGCGATCGAGGCTGGACGACGACGATGTGAAGGCCCTGTCGGGGCGCGCACGCGTCGTCGTTGACGCGCGGGGCGCCCGGCCGGACGGCAGGGTTCGGGACGACCTCACCCCCCACCAGACGGCGTACGGCATCGTCCTCCCGAGCGCTCTGGCCGCCCCCGCCCTGGGCCACGCCGAGGGGTTCCTGATGGACTTCACCCCGGACTGGGCGGCAGACCCCGACCGCCCCGAGGATCCTGCGTCGTTCCTGTACGCGCTGCCGTTGGGCGACGGTCAGGTGCTGCTGGAGGAGACCTGTCTCGCCGCTGCCCCGGGCGTCCCGATCGACACGCTGAAGATTCGCCTGGGGCGACGGCTCGAGCGTCGCGGCGTCGACCCCGCAGCGATCGCCACCCCGTCGGGCCGCGAGGTCGTGCGCATCCCCATGCTCGGCCGCGGCGCCCCTCCCCCGCCGGGGGTGGTCGCGATCGGCACGGCGGGGCGCGGAGGCCATCCGGTCAGCGGGTACTCGGTCGCGCACGCGCTGGCCAGCGCCCCACGCCTGGCCTCCGCCATCGCTGCCGGTCGCACTCCTGTTCCGGATCCCACGCGCGCCGGCGACCACGTGCGGTCCCTCGCGTTGCGGGCGCTGCTCCGTCTGGATTCCGACACCACCATCGAGCTCTTCGACGCCTTCGGACGGCTACGTCCCGGCCAGCAACGTGCGTTCCTGTCCCGCCAGAGCAGCGCACTCAGCGTCCTGGGGGCCATGTGGGGCATCTTCCGGCGCATGCCCGGGAAGGCCCAACGTCGGTTGGTGGCGGCGACGTTCGGGCGGTGAATCGTCGCGCTCCACCCGCTCGCACCCGTGCTGGGCTTCACCGCACCTGGAGTTCGAAGTCGCGCAGTGTGTACCCCTCGATCAGGTCATCCCAATCGATCGAAGGTTCCCGCACGATCCGGACCTCGCGCGCCAAGAGGCGCACGAGCAGGGCATCGGCCTCCAGCAACGCGAGCGGTTGGCCAGGACACTTGTGGGCCCCGTCACCGAACGTCATCCCGGCCGGGTCGACGCCGCGGGCCCTCAGTCGATCCGGACGCACGTTCAACGGCTGGTCGCCGACCGCATCGAGGTCGGTGTTGGTGCTGCGGACGTGGACGTCGACGAGGTCCCCGGGCTCCAGCGCCACCTGGGTGTCCCGGTCGCGGATGGTGAAACCCTCGTGGACACGGCGGTACAGGTGGCCGACGACGGGCTCCAGCCGGATGACCTCGTTCAGGATCGCAAGCCTTTCCTCCTGCTCGCCCTCGAGGAACCGGCCCCGAAGGGAGTCATTGGTCAGGAGGTGCCAAGCCGCCATGCAGATGAACTCGCGCGTGGTGACCATGCCTGCGGTCCCGTAGGTCACGGACTCGACAAGGATGTCGGTGTCGGTGTAACCCTCCGCGATGAGGTGGCTGATGACGTCGTTGGCGGGCTCCCGACGGCGAGCCCGGACGGCGGGCCGGACGTCGGCGACGTAGAAGCGGACCAGCGGCACGAGACCGTTGACCGCCGCCTGCATCCACTGCCGGCGGGTGCGCCCCAGGCCCGGTTGGTCGAGGTCAAAGGGTGGCTGGTTGAAGAACGTCACCAGGCGACGCGCCA
The DNA here is from genome assembly GCF_016714275.1 of Tessaracoccus sp. Classification (GTDB taxonomy): domain Bacteria; phylum Actinomycetota; class Actinomycetes; order Propionibacteriales; family Propionibacteriaceae; genus Arachnia. The sequence goes on from NZ_JADJNP010000003.1 coordinate 98,355, forward strand.
TCGAGCGAACGTCGGAGCCGGTCAGCCCGACGACCTGGGCGGTGACCTCCACGGAGTAGAACAAGGCGAGGTCGTCGAGTCGGCACCGAGGTGCGGACACGGCCTCTGCGACGATCCGCTCGGCGCACGACTCCATCAGGTCGGTGTACCGCTCGCGCACCGCGGAGGGGGCGAAGAAGCGGGCCACCTTCCTGCGCTGCTGGTCGTGGAGCGGACCGTCCGACATCAGGATGGGATGGTGCTTCAGGACGCCCTGCGGGATGGACTCGGCGGTGAACCCAGCTTGGGTCGTGCGCTGACGCGCCCGCAGCACCTGTCTGGCGGCCTCGAGCGATCGGACGCGAACGGTACGGCCCCGGCGCTCGATCCGGGGCCCGGCGCCCTCTCCGGGGCGGTGCGCCTTGCGGTGGCCAGGGTCCGGCTCCATCACACTCCTCCGTGGGTGTCCCCGCCACTTTAGGTGATCTGACCCAGTCCGTCGGGCCATCCTTCTTTGGAGGGGTTATTTCCTTGATTGTAAGAACTAGAGTGGCGACGAGCGGGGAGTAGACAGGATACTTTCTGCAACGATTTGGTGTTCCCCCGGACAGTGACCGCGCACGATTGGACGAACCTTGGAACTTCGAATGCCCGTCCGCCAAGACTCTGCGCCGCTCGAACCCGACGTCGCCGTTGCCGACGAAGTCGTGCTTCTCAACGAGCAGGGCCAGCCCGTCGGCGCCGCCGACCGGCGCAGTGTCCACACTCGCCAGACCCCGCTCCACCTCGCCTTCTCCACGTACCTGTTCGATCCCGAGGGCCGGGTGCTGATCACGCGGCGTGCCCTCCACAAGGCCACCTGGCCGGGCGTGTGGACCAACAGCTGCTGCGGGCACCCGCTTCCGGGCGAGGACATCGAGACGGCGGCCCGGCGGCGCGTCAGCGAGGAACTGGGCCTGGAGGTCACCGAGCTGCTCCCGGCGGTGCCCGACTTCCGCTATCGGGCAGTGGACGCCAGCGGAATCGTGGAGAACGAGTTCTGCCCCGTCTTCATCGGCCACGTCTCCTCCTCCCGCGTCACCCCCGACCCGGACGAGGTCGCTGAGCACGCTTGGGTGAGGTGGGAGGACCTGGTGGCCGCGATCACCGCCACCCCCGCTGTGTACAGCCCGTGGAGCGTTCTCCAGGTGCCCCGCGTCGCGCTCGCGCTCGAGGGCGCCTCGTGCGCCCCGGCCCCCTCGGCCACGGATTTCGTCGACCGCGTGGACGGGCTGCTGACCACCACCTTGCGCGACCTGGCCGGCACCTGGGAGCGGACCAACCGTGCCGAGGGCGTCGAGGTGCTCCCTGACGACCTGCCGGCCTGGCTCGAACGCCTGCTCGTGGGGCGCGGCAAGCGCCTGCGCGCCACCATGCTCCACTGGGCCTTCGTGGCGGCCGGCGGTGACATCGCCGGCCCCGACTATCCGGGGCTGATCCGGATCGCCGCGGCCCTGGAGACCCTGCACCTGTTCGCCATGGTGCACGACGACATCATGGATGACTCGGGGTCACGTCGCGGGATGCCAGCCGCACACGTCGAGGCCGCCGAATGGCACCGGCAGGCGGGCGCCGCCGGTGAGCCCAACGCCTTCGGTGTCAACCTCGCCATGCTCTTGGGCGACTTGGCGCACACGCTGGCCGACAGCCTCGTCCAGCCGCTCCCCCTCCGCCTGCGCCGCCTGTGGTTCGAGCTCTGCGTCGAGCTGATGGTCGGGCAACGCGCCGATCTCACCGGCGCCGCGGCAGGTCGACGTGACCTTGCCCACGCCGAGCACATCGCCCGGCTCAAGTCAGGCATGTACACCATCGAGCGCCCCCTGCAGCTGGGCGCGCTCGCTGCGGACGCCGAGGAGGGCACGTGCGCCGCACTGCAGCAATGGGGAGAGCACATCGGCCGCGCCTTCGCCCTGCGTGACGACCAGCTGGGGATCTGGGGCGACCCGGCGCTCACCGGGAAGCCGGCTGGCGACGATCTGGCCGAGGGCAAGGCCACGGTGATCCTCGCTTTGGCCTCCGAGCGCCTGGAGGGTCCCGCCCGCGAGGCACTCACCCGCCTCGGGACCGTGGATCTTCGCCCGGGCGACGTCACCGTGGTGAGTGATGCCCTGGTATCCACCGGCGTCCGCGACGACATCGAAACCATGATTGAGGACGCCGTGGCACGCGCCGACGCCTGCCTCGCCCACGGCCAGCTCACCGAAGCCGGCATCGAGGGGCTGCGATCCGCGGCCCGCGCCATCGCCTGGAGGGACGCATGAACGTAATCGTCATCGGAGCCGGCCTGTCCGGCCTGTCCGCTGCGCTGCACCTGCGGGGGCAGGGTCACCACGTCACGGTGCTCGAGCGTGCTGCTGTGCCCGGGGGGCGGAGCGGCCGCATCGAGCGCGACGGGTTCACCTTCGACTCCGGCCCGACCGTGTTCACCATGGTGGACCTGCTCGACCAGGCTTTCCGGGCGGTGGGTCGCCGCGCGGACGACTACCTGACGATGCAGCTGCTCGACCCGGCCTACCGTGCGTGCTTCGACGACGGCTCCACCCTGCACGTGCGCCACGGAGTGGAGGCGATGCGCACCGAGATCGCCCGCGAGTGCGGGTCGGTCGACGCCGCCGCCTACGAGGAGTTCGTCGTCTGGCTGCGCAAGCTGTACCTGGCTGAACTGCCCCACTTCATCGACGTGAACTTCGACCGCCCGACCGACCTGTTGCGCAACCCGGTCGCGGCCGCCCGCCTGGTCGCGCTGGGCGGCTTCGAACGCCTCGGTCCCGCCATCGAACGCCGCTTCTCCGACCCGCGCCTCCACCGCATCTTCAGCTTCCAGGCGATGTACGCCGGCCTCGCGCCCGCCCAGGCGCTGGCGCTGTACGCCGTCATCACCTACATGGACTCGGTCGAGGGCGTCTGGTTCCCCGAAGGAGGCATGCGCGCGGTCCCCGATGCGATGGCGCAGGCCGCCATGGACGCCGGGGTCGAGTTCCACTACGGGGCCACCGTGGACCGCATCACCTGCGCGCAGGGGCGAGCCACCGGCGTGCGGCTGGCCGGTGGAGAACGCCTGGACGCGGATGCCGTGGTCTGCACGCTGGACCTCCCGGTCGCCTACGAAGAGCTCCTCCCCGAGGTTCCCACACCCCGCGTCGCCGCGCGGGGGCGCTACTCTCCCTCGTGCGTGGTGTGGCACCTGGGCGTCAAGGGCGCCCCACCGCCGGAGGCCGCCCACCACAACATCCACTTCGGGCAGCAGTGGCACGACGCCTTCGACGACCTGCTCCGGCGAGGACGTCCCATGGCCGACCCCTCCCGCTTCGTGGCCGTCCCGTCCCTGCACGACCGCGACGCGGCACCCGAGGGCTGCACCAGCCTCTACGTCCTGGAACCCACCCCCAACCTGGAGGTGGGCCGGCTCGACTGGCCCAGCGAAGGCCCCCGCCTGCGCGAACGCATGCTTACTGACCTGCAGCGCTGGGGCTACCCCACCGACATCGTGACCGAGGAGTTGGTCACCCCCCAGGACTGGCTGGCCCAGGGCATGGCAGCGGGAACCCCGTTCGCGCTCGCCCACACGTTCCGCCAGACCGGCCCCTTCCGGGCCAAGAACGTCGACAAGCGCGTGAAGGGCCTGGTCTTCGCCGGGTCGAGCACCACTCCCGGTGTGGGTATCCCCATGGTGCTCATCTCCGGGAAGCTCGCCGCCCGACGCGTTGCGGAGATGACCAGGTGAGCACCCTGCTGGAGGAGGGGTACCGCACCGCCGCACGCCTCACCCGTGAGCACGGCACCACGTACTACTGGGGCGCCCTGCTCCTGCCCCCACCCCAGCGCCGGGACGTGTACGCGGTCTACGCGCTGTGCCGGCTGGCCGACGACATCGTCGACGAGCCGGACAAGACCCCCCACCCATCGGTGCCGGCCCACGGCACCCCGACGGAGCGTCTCGACGCGTTCCGCGCCTGGTTCTTCGCGGCATTGGCCCGCGGCACCTCAGACGAACCGGTGATGGCCTCGGTGATCGACAGCTTGCGGCGACGCGGCACCGACCCCGAGTGCTTCGAGCGGTTCTTCAACGCCATGGCGCTCGACCTGACCCACTCCACCTGGCCCACGTGGCCCGCGCTCCGCGACGGCTACATGGAGGGCTCGGCGGCCGTCATCGGAGAGATGATGCTGCCCGTCCTGGAACCCACCAGCGACGCTGCCCGCGACCACGCACGCTCTCTGGGATTGGCCTTTCAACTCACCAATTTCCTGCGTGACGTCGACGAGGACCTCAGCCGTGGCCGCGTCTACCTGCCCCAGGACGAGCTCGCCAGGCACGGCGCCGACCCCCACCTGCGCCAGGTGACGCCGCAGTGGCGCACGTTCATGGCCGAGCAGGTGGCCCGCAATCGCACGCTGTACGCCCACGCAGCCGATGGCCTGCCCTATCTGCCCGAAGCCTCGCGCCGATGCGTTGGCACCGCCCTGACCCTGTACCAACGGATCCTCGACCGGATCGAAGCAGCCGACTACGACGTTTTCAACGGACGCATCCGGGTACCCGCCCACGAGAAGCTGGCCCTGTTCGGTCGCCAAGCCGCAGTCGGCGCGCTACGCCCCTCGCGTTGGGTCGGCGTCCGAGGCCGCGTGGACCGCCACCAGCAACCATGAGCACCCGAGCAGCGTTCGACCGCGGGGCGCGGCACTACGACCTCATGGTCGCCCTCAATCCCGGCTACCACGCCCATCTGCGCAGGGCAGCCGCATCACTGGTGGACACGCTGCGCGGCCAGCCCGGACCATGGCGCCTCCTCGACCTCGCCTGCGGTTCGGGAGCATCCACCCGAGCGCTGGTGGACGCAGCCCCACCCGGCACCCACATCCAAGGGTTGGACGCCTCCCCCGGCATGCTCAGCCGCGCCCGCGCCAAACACTGGCCTGCGTCGGTCACCTTCGCCGAGGCCACCGCCGGCTCGCTGGACACCCAAGCGTGGCAGCCCGGAACCCACCACGGCATCCTGACGGCCTATCTCTTCCGCAACCTCACACCCGCTCAACGCCGAGACGCACTGGCGGAGATCCAGGCGCTACTCACACCCGGCGGCACCCTGACCGTCGTCGAGTACTCCGTGCGCGACCGATTCCGCGCGCAACTGGTGTGGAGCATCGTGAGCTGGCTGGTCATCATCCCGCTCGGAGCCCTGCTCGACCGCAACCCCTCGCTGTACACCTACCTCTGGCGCAGCGTGATGGAGTTCGACACACCGACGGACTTCATGGAGCAGCTCCACACCGCCGGCTTCGTGGACATCGCCACCCGGAGTGTGCCCGGCTGGCAACACGACATCCTCCACCTCTACATGGCCCGCAAGCCCCAGGAGACCGCATGAAGCATCCCGCACGCGCCGGCCGCGATCGGCGCGCCGTCCACCACCCCGGTCCCTCCGGTGCCGAGCGCTTGATGGGCGAAGCGAAGGTCGTCGTCGTCGGAGGTGGCATCGCCGGCCTGTCGGCCGCCACGATCCTGGCCGAACGCGGAGTCCGAGTGACGCTGGTGGAAGCATCACCCCGTCTCGGCGGACGCGTCGCCGCGTGGCCGCTCGAGGACGGACGCACCATGAGCCGCGGCTTCCACGCCTTCTTCCGCCAGTACTACAACCTACGAGCGGTGCTGCGCCGACCCGACCCCGACCTGGCACGGTTGATCCCGATACGCGACTACCCACTGCAGCGTCCCGACGGAATGCGGGACTCCTTCAACAACATCCCCAGGACGCCACCGTTCAGCGTCATGGGGTTTGTCGCCCGGAGCCCCTCATTCACACTCGCGTCCCTGGCGAAGGTCGACGTACCCGCCGCCCTGGAGCTGTTGCGCGTCCGCTTCCCCGACACCTACAGCCATTACGACGGCGAATCGGCCGCCGCGTTCCTGGACCGACTGCGCTTCCCCGCCGACGCACGTGACCTCGCCCTCGAGGTTTTCGCACGCTCCTTCTTCGCCGATCCGAACGACTTCGCCGCCGGCGAACTGGTCGCCATGTTCCACACCTACTTCATGGGCTCGGCCGAAGGACTGCTGTTCGACGTCCCGGACGACGACTACGACACCGCCCTGTGGCAACCCCTCGGCCACTACCTGGCCCGGCTCGGCGTGGAGGTACGCACCGGCGTCCGCGTGAGCACCATCGGCCCGACCGGAGCCCGGACCGACCACGGCGAGCTCATCGAGGCGGACGCCGTCGTCCTGGCCACCGACCCCCGCACTGCCCGCTCCCTGGTGGCCGGCATCGGCGACCCCTCTGGGCCGATGGACGCGTTCACGCGTCGGGTCGCCGAGACGGTCAACGCACCCCCGTTCGCCGTGGTGCGGCTGTGGCTCGATGCGCTGGTCGCGCCCCAGCGCCCCGCCTTCCTGGGCACCAGCGGCTACGGCGCGCTCGACAACGTTTCGGTGCTGGAACGCTTCGAGGCAGGAGCCGCCGCCTGGAGCCGGGCACACGGAGGATCCGTGGTGGAACTGCACGCCTACGCGTGCGACCCGGACGTTCTCGGGAACGAGGGCTCTACCGACCGCCTGGTCCAGCACCTCATAAGCGAGCTGCACCGGGTCTTCCCTGAAACGGCGCACATGGGGACGGTGCACCGCGAGGTGCTGGTTCGGGACGACTGCACTCTCATCACCCCTTCCCCGTGGAACGACCGTCCGGGGGTGGAGACACCTGCCTCCTGGCTCGTCCTGGCCGGGGACTGGGTACGCAGCGATTATCCCGTCGCGCTGATGGAGCGCGCCGCAACGACCGGGATCCTCGCAGCGAACGCGTTGCTCCAGCGATGGGGAGTCCAGGGCGAGGGCCTGTGGACCGTCCCGACCCGCGGACTCCTGGCCCGCTGAGGTCTCGACCCCCGGACGGTTCCGTTGCCACCGTGCACGGTGGGCTCGTCGCCGAGCGTCAGGCCAGCATCTCCCGCACCAGCGGGACGACGCGCGTGGCGTACAGCTCGATGGACTTCATCAGCTGGCTGTGCGGCATGGGCCCGTTGGCGTACTTCAGGTCGAACTGGTCGACCTTGAGTTCGCGCACGGTCGCGGCGATCTTGGCCGCCACCGTCTCCGGCGACACGACGTACAGCGCGCCGTGCTCGATCTCGTTGGTGAACTCGTCGGACCCCATGGCCCCCAGCCCCGCTCTCGACCGATGCGGTCACGCTGGGCTTTGAAGTGCGGAAACAACTGCTCGGCCGCCAGCTCGTCCGTCTCGGCGACGTGGCCGGGGCTGTGTACGGCGACGGGCATCTCGGTCGTCACGCCGAACTCGTCCACCGCGCGGCGGTACAGGTCGGCGAACGGCTTGAAGCGCTGGGCGGGGCCGCCGATGATCGCGAGCTGCAGCCCGAACCCGCGGCGGGCGGCGCGGACGACCGACTGCGGCGATCCGCCGACCGCGACCCAGGAGCGCATGCGCCCGCCCTCGGTCTTGGGGAACACATCGACGTCGGCAAGGGGCGTCCGGTAGGTGCCCGACCAGGTGACCGGGCCCTCCTCGCGCAGCAGCGAGAAGACCTCGAGCTTCTCCTCGAAGAGCTTCTCGTAGTCGGCCAGGTCGAAGCCGTACAACCCGAAGGACTCGATGAAGGACCCGCGGCCCAGCACGGGCTCGGCGCGTCCGCCGCTGAGCGCGTCGATGGTGGCGAAGCGCTCGTACACGCGGACCGGGTCGTCCGACGACAGCACCACGACAGCCGATCCGAGGCGGATCCTCCCGGTCGCGGTGGCGAGGCCAGCCAGCACCGTGTCGGGCGCGCTGACGGCGAAGTCGGGGCGGTGGTGCTCCCCGATGGCGAAGTAGTCGACGCCGAGGGAGTCGGCCAGGACGCCCTGGGCCACGACGTCGCGGATCACCTGGGCCTGCGTGACCGGCTTGCCCGCGACGTCGACGGTGACGTCACCGAAGGTGTCGAGCCCGAACTGGAGATCCATGACGCGCCTCTCGAAGTAGTTGATTGTTCAACTCACTGGGCGGCCGGTTCATTCCCGCCCGCCCGGTTGCCTGAAACGCCGGACGCCCCCACCCCGCCACCCGAGGGAGCGGGTGGGGGCTAGGGGCGTCGGACCGGTGACTCAGTGCTGATGGTCGCCGTGGTCGTGGTCGGCGTGGCCGCCGGCCTCGTGGGCGGCCTGCGCGGCAGCGGCCTGCTGGCGGACCTCCTCGACGTCGAGGGCCTTGACGGCCTCGACGAGCTGGTCGAAGCCCGCGGCGTTCATGGCGCCGGCCTCGCGGTAGACGAGGACGCCGCCGCGGAAGGCCATGAGGATCGGGATCCACTGGATCTCGAGCGCGGCCGCGATCTCCTGCTGGGCCTCGGTGTCGAGCTTGGCGAAGGTCGCGTCGGCGTGCTTCTCCGCGGCGCCCTCGAAGACGGGGGCGAACATGCGGCACGGGCCACACCAAGCGGCCCAGAAGTCGATGAACAGGGTGTCGGAGTTCTCGATCCTGTAGAGGCAGATTCACCAACTACTTCGCGGCATGCTGCCCAAGGTCCGCAGGTTCCACCCATCGGGTACACCTTTGGGCCAGGGGCGAGCGCTCACCGGCCGAGCTCGCACGCAAACCCCCACCTCCGCAGAACCCTTGGTGTTGATCGTGATCTCCGCCACACTGCCGCCTGCATGTGGTTAGCACGGGGCAATGAAGACACGAACGACGGACACCCAATCGTGAGTGTCCGTCCTTGTGGGTGTGTCAGCCAATGCGCTGACAAGGGCAGACGCCAGCCCTCCGGCGAGGGGACGTACGCGGTAGGTCTCGAAAACCGTACAGGCTCTTCTAAAGCGTGATACGGGCGGCGTCCGGCACCTTGTCGACGACGGCTGAAAGTGAGGCCGTTGTGACGGCCGAAAATGAGGCCGTTATTTGTTGTGGTTAGTCTGCCGGATCTTGGGTTTTGATGCTGGGGAGGCTGTCGATTCCTCGTCCGCGGAGGCGGTAGCTGGCGCCTTTGAGGCTGAGGACTTCGGCGTGGTGGACGATGCGGTCGATCATCGCGGCGGCGACGGCTTGGTCGCCGTTGTCGCGCGTCAGACTATGTGGCAGGGGTAGTTAGTTGCTGAGGCAACGCCCCTATCGAAAGGTCTGAGTCATGAGTCGTCCCCCGACGATCCCGGTGGAGAAGAAGCTCCGCATTGTATTGTCCGTGCTGCAGGGTGAGATCTCGATCGCTGAGGCGGCCCGTCGTGAGAAGGTGTCCGAGCAGGCGATCGGGAACTGGAAGCGTCAGTTCCTCGAGGGCGGGAGGGCCGGCATCGAGGCGGGCAAGTCCAAGCCCTCGTCGCGGGAGCAGCAGCTTCAGGACGAGGTCGCCGAGCTGACCCAGGCCCTCGGCGAGGCGGCGGTCGAGATCCGTGTGTGGAAGAAGAGTGCCGAGGGCCGTCTGGGCCCTTCGAGGACCTCGAAGTGATCCGCGTTGAGGCGGGCATGTCGACCGCGAGGTTCGTGAAGCTGATCGACATGCCTGAACGCACGTGGCGCCGGTGGCAGGCCAAGGCCCGTCAGGATCGCGGTCCGAAGGGGCCGTGGCCGCAGCCGGCTCGTAGGGCTGCGAGGGATCTGGTGGTGGGGCATGCGCTGGCCAAACCGGCGTGGGGGCATCGCAAGATCTGGGCGCTGACCCGCCATGACGGGCACAAGGTGTCCCAGGCGACCGTGCTGCGGCTGCTGCGTGACGAGGGGCTGCTGCTGGCCTGTCAGTACCAGAAACAGCGCCGTGAGCTCGCCGCCGACCGTAGAGCCGCCTTCGCGAAGACCCCGGATGGTCCGAACCAGGTGTGGCAACTGGACTTCTCCGAGTTCGAGACCACCACGGGCGGGACGTGGCGGATCGCGGGGTGCCGGGACTGGTACTCGAAGTATGAACATCCGTGGCATGTCTCACCAACCGGCAACAAGCACGATGCGATCGCCGCGGTCGAGCTCGCTCTGGCTGACTACCAGGCCCTGTTCGGTCATCGGTTGGCTGATGCCTGTCCGATCGAACCGGTCACTGGTGAGGTGCTGCCCGTGGTCACGATCGTGACCGACAACGGTGGCCCGTTGGGCTCGATCGACTTCGAGTTGTTCATCACCTCGCACCCCGAGCTGCACCATGTCCGGACTCGGGTCAAGAGCCCTGGGCAGAACGGCTCACGCGAACGCGGGTTCGGCACGCTGAAGTACGAACGCTTGTTCCCCGACGCGTTGACCCTGGTCGAACGAGCTGAGGACTACCGCGTCGAATACAACACGCAGCGCCCTCACGAAGCTATCGCCTGGAACCGGCCCCTCGACGTCCACCTCGGCCGCGCCAGCGCGGCCATCCCCACCTTTGAACAAGAAGAAATCCTGCCAACTACTTGACGCGGGACAGTGACGTTGATCGTGACTGGGAAGCCGGGGATCACGCGGTGGGCCGTGCCGGTGACGGTGACGGTAGTGGTGATCGTGCCGCGTTGCGCGGAGATGGTGTAGCTGTCCAGCGCTCCGTTGTCGGCGGCGCTGGATGCGGCGGTGTGTCCGTGGTTGGTGGTGGAGTCGAGTGCTGCTGCGGCGCGTGCTCCGTCTTGGGCGGCTGCTTGGGCGGTGGCGTGTGCCCAGGTGAGCATTGCCCATTGCATGGCCAGCCACAGGATGGAGATGACCAGTGGGAACAGGATGGACGCCAGAACGCTGGAGCTGAGTCCGCGTTCGTTGCGTCTAGTCGGGGAGGTTGGCCTGCACATAGCTGGTGATGACGGTGATGATGATGACGGCCACGGCGACGGCGCCGGCGAGGAGGATCGCGTTCTCGGTGGACTGGGAGAGTCCTCGTTCGTCGCGTTTGGCGGGTGTGGTCAGCAGGGTGATGAGCTGGGTGTAGAGGTGGAGCATGATGCTGGTCCTTTCGGGTTAGAGCATTCGCAGGAGGGCTGGGGTGATCAGGGTCAGGGCGAGGACGAACACCAGGAGGGCGACGGGGACGGCGATGCGTTCGGAGGCTTGGTTGGCTCGGCTGATCTGGTTGTTGAGGGTGACGTTGCGCATGGTGGCGGCGCGGGCGCGGAGGGAGTCGTAGACGCGGGTGCCGTCGGATCCGCCGAGGCGCATGATGTCGGCCAGGTCGACGAGGTCGGGCAGGTCGAGGGCGGTGCCCATGTCGGCCAGCGCATCCCAGGGGGATTGGCCGGTGTATTGGGTGCGGCGCAGGACGGCGGCGATGCGGTCGAAGACCCAGGAGTCGCCGGTGTCGGCTGCGTGGAGGAGGGCTTGGGGGACGGTGGCGCCGGAGAGTCGCTCGAGGGCGACCATTTCGACGAAGGCGCCCAGGGCGTAGCTGAACTCTTCGCGGGCTTTGCGGGCCTTGTCGCGCAGTTCGTTGGAGGGCAGGAACCACATCACTGCGGCGAGGGCGACCGATCCGATGGCGGGGATCCCCAGCGGCACGGACCATCCGAGGAGGGTGAGGATGAGGCTGGTGATGGGGATGATGGTCAGGCCGATGGCGGCGCTGATGATCTTGGAGCCGTACAGGGAGGCGGTGGTGCGGCCCAGCAGCGCGAGGTCCTTGTCGGGGCTGGTTCCCCACAGTGCTGCGGGGAGGTGCCGCTGGGCCCAGGCACCGATGGTGGTCTCGGTGTCGCGACGCCCGCCGGCGGCCGGTGGGGCGATGGTGGGTAGGGGTTGGAGCCGGCCGATGGCGTCTTTGAGGTGGACGTTGGCGGGGATGGCCCAGCCGATCAGGCCGGCGACTCCGGCGAGGAGGAGTGCCCCGGACAGCATGGCGAGCTGGAGACCGGTCATCGGGTCACCGCCTTGCTCGCCACGTTGTGGCCCATGAACCGTGGCAGGGGTTGGGGTCGGGCGATGCGGCCCATCCATGCCAGGGCGAGCAGGAACAGGGCCATGAACCCGGTGAGGAGGAGCTGCCCGAGGGGGGTGCGGTAGGGGTCGACGTAGCTGCCGGCGGTGAACAGTGCGATCAGGAGCACCACGGAGATGATGGTGATGATGCGGGCGGCGGTCTTGGCTTTCTGTTGTTCGGTTTCGACTTGGCGGCGGGCGCGCACGTCGGCGTCGATTGATTCGGCCAGGGCCTGCATCGCGGAGGCGACACCGGGGCCGCGTCGCTGGGCTGCGAGGATCAGGGTGGCGACGAACAGGTCCCCGGTGGCGTCATCGAGTTCGTCGGCGAACCGTCGCAGTGCTTTGCCGGTGGGCCAGTTCGCCCGGACCCGGGCAGCGAGACGGCCGATCTCGGGCGCCAAGGCGGTCGGGGCGGAGCGGGCGGCGTGCACGATGGCCTGTTCCAGCCCGCGGCCGGCGGTCAGGACGCCTGCCAATCCTCGGGAGAAGTCCGACAGGGCGCTGAGGCGCTGGACGCGGTTGTGTCGGCGACCCGACCAGGCGCGGTACCCCATCACGGTGATCGCTGGCACGAGGATGATCGCGACCAGCCACCCGGTCAGCAGCGCGAGCAGCCCACCGACGGCGACACCGGCTAGCGCGAGGGTCTTGTCGGTCGAGCGCAGGGTGGGGCGCTTGGTCTTGGGGCGGGGCGGCGCGACGGGTTGTGGGATGAGGGCGTAGATCAGGGCGAGGATTCCTGCGACGAGGAGGGCGCCGGCCAGGGAGGCGATGAGCGTCATGGCCTCAACCCCGATTGGGCGTGGAAGGCGGCGACGTCGAAGCCGTAGCGCTCGAGGTCACGGAACCGGTCGGGCAGCAGCACCGGCATGGCCTGATGGGTGCCGGGTGGGGCGGCGAAGATGGTGGTGGTGGCGTAGCCCTTGGCGTCTTCGCCGGGTTCCACGGCGATGATCTCGCTGACCCAGCGTCGTTTCTGCCACCCGCCGTCGGCGGTGGGGACGGATTCGACTTGGAGTTGGACGATCAGGTCGATGTCTTCGGCGATGACGTTGAGGGCGTAGTCTCGGGTGATGTTGGCGCCCTCTTGGGTGGCGCAGGTGACCAGTTTGCGGATCGCGCCTTCGGCGGAGCGGGCGTGGGTGGTCGACATGGATCCTGAGCCCGATTGCATGCACTTGAACATGGTCACGATCTCGGATCCGCGGACCTCACCGACGATGGTGTAGGACAGGTTCGCGCGCAGCGAGTCCTCCAAGGCTTCCCGCACCGTGTACTCCCCGGCGCGCCGGCCGTTGAGCCCGATCTCGCCGGAGCCGGGGTTGGCCTGCCACTCGTGCACGACCTGATGGTTGCCGGTGTCCTTGAGGTACAGCTCGTACTCGGTTTCGATGGTTCCGATCTGCACATGGGGTGGCAGTTCGTGCGCCAACGCGCGCAGCATCGTGGTCTTCCCGGTGCCCTGATCCCCTGACACGACCAGCGACAGGCGTGCCTGCACAGCCGCCGAGAGGAACTGTGCCGCCAGCGGGGTCAGCGAGCCGAGGCGAACCAGCTCGGGCAGGCCGGCGTCGACGAGGCGGTTGCGGCGGATGATGACGGTGGGTCGAGAGGTCACCCAGGCGGAGGCGAAGAGGCGGGCCCGGTTCGGCAGCGAGAGGTGGAGTTTGGTGGCGGCTTCGCTGAACTCACGCGGTTTGGGTTGGTGGGCGGCCATGAACGTGAGGTACTCGATGAGTTGCTCGTCGCTGGAGGCCACGGCCGGTGCCTGGACCAGTTCTCCGTTGCTGTTCTCGATCACCACGTTGTCGTGGCCGGAGATGATCACGTTCTCGATGGTGTCGTCGTCGAGGTAGGGCTGGAGCCGACCCAGCCTGAACACCGCGTCGAACAGGGCTTGGGCCAGTTCGTCTTGATGGGTCAGGGTCCAAGTGGCGTCGCCGCGGACGGTGGCGGCACGAGATTCGTCCTGCAACACCTGCCAGATGATCTCTCGGCCCACCTCCTCACGCACCGCAGCGTCCGGGTCACGCTCCGACAGTTCACCGGAGACACGCTCACGCAGAACCGCCACGAGATCCCAGTCCACCTCGCCCTGGGCCACGCGTCGCACCCGTGCCACGGGTCTCGGCGGGAGGGCGTCGCGCGGTGGGGTGGGTTGGTGCTGCGGGCCAGGGGTGCCGTTGAGGCGGAAGCTGCCACGGGTCCGGCCCGGCGGAGGCGCGGGCTGGGTGAACAGGGCCAGCGTGGCGGGTGCCACGGTCGCGGCCGGGGTCGGGTCAGTCATCGCTGGCCTCCTCCCGTCGATCGGCCCGCCACCGCAGGCTCTCGCCGGCTTGACGAAGCGCACGCCGCAGCCCGGTGGTCTTCTTCGAGTCCTTGGTGCCGTGGCTGAACACCGTCGCAGCCTCCGGCGCCCACGGCAGGGACACGGTCACGTCCTTCTTGATGACCGAGGAGACCTCGCGGGCGGTGTAGGGACGCTTCTCCCCCACCAGCGCCACATGGACCGGTGCATCGGTGGGGATCTCGCACGCCGCTGCGGCGGCGACCGCGACCAGGTCGCTGCGCATCACCAGCAGCACTTCGTCCGCGGCCCGCGCCAGCGGGGTCGGGAAGTGTTGATGGCCCAGGCGCCCGAGATCGATCAGGACATCCACGTCCATCGCGGAGAGGGTCCGGAGTCTGGGTGCCAGGGCCTGCCACAGCTCGGACAGGCTGCCGGCCTGTGCCGCGCCGGCGGGGCCGGGGATGAAGGAGGCGTGGTCGGCGATCCGCAGCGGCATCTCCCGCAGCGCGTCGTCGAGTCGGCCCTGACGGTGCGCTGCCCACATTTCCACCAAGGTTCCGGGGTGCTGCACCGTGCCGCCGTAGAAACCGGCAAGGATCGGGGATCCGCCCACGGGGTCGGCATCGACCAGCAGGACCTCGCCCGGCCATTCCAGCGCCAGCCCCAAGGCCGTCGTGGTCACACCCGGTGACCCGGCAGCTGAGGTGAATGCGAACACGGCCATGGCTAGTTGTCCCGACTGTCCAGCACCAGCGCGACCCGCCCCAACGCGGCGCCGGCCGCAGCGGTCGCGGCATCGTCCTGGGCGACCTCGACCGAGACGCCCACCTGTCCGGAGGCCTCGTCACGGGCAGTGGCCACCACGACACCGGGGATCACCAAATCGACCGAGCACAGCGACGACGAGTCATCGCCCTCGGGGGTGGTGGCGGTGCCGGCTGCGCAGGCGTAGGCGGGTTCGGTGAGGATCACCCGGACGCGGTCACCGACCTGCAAGGGGATGGCCGGCTCAGCGCCAGGTGGCAGTGACAACCCGACCACGGTGCGGCCGTCACCGGGCACCATCACCGCTGTCGCAGCATCCGGGCCGACCAGGGCACCGGCTGCCACGTCATGGGCGGCGCGCTGCCCCACCAACGAGGGAAGCTCGGCGGCGGGAAGGTAGGAGAGTTGGTCGTTGGGGGGCATGTGCACGGTGGTGAGCTGGGTGGCGTCAATCACCTCGCCGCGGGCGATCGCGACGCGAGCAACGACGACTTCCACGTTGTCGCGGCCGGTCAGGTACACCCAAGCACCGCCAGCTGCGCCGAGCAGGATCAGCAGCACCGCACCCACCGCCAGCGCGGGGCGGCGGCGGGTCCGCACGCCAGAAACAGACTCGGCCCGCTGCTGGGTCGGGCCGTCCCCGGAAACCGTATGCATCGTCACACACCCTTCAACCCCGACTCCAGACACCTACAGCGACAACCAATTTCCAAAGGATCCGACCCGGCCCGTGAAACCGGCGTCTGCACCCCGTGGTCCACAAGGCACGGCGTCCAAGAGTTGGCAGGAGTCAAACACACGAGGGGGTCACCGCCGCGACCCCTGTCGGAGGTGTCCGCCGCTCGGGACCGGGCGTCCTCGGCGCGGCGGGTGAATCGCACCGCAACGCGATCGCCAACTGACGAAGCCCAGCAGTGCCGGCGCCGTTCTCGTCTTGCGCGAGGCGCTGCAACCGCTCCACAGCCTTCCCGACCCGTCTCCATGCAGTGCTCCTATGGACGCCCAGCTGCTCGGCCACAGCATCCAACGACTGCTCATCCCGGCCACGTTCCCCCAGTCGGGCGGCCACCGCCTCACGCAGCGTGGGCTCGACCAACCCCAAGAGACGCTGGGCCCGGTCCCGCTCCGTGGCGGCCACCGCCGCCTCCTCCGGTGACGTGGCCACGGAACCAAACACACGCTCCGGCAAGTGCTCCGGCACGCTGTGCTCCCCCACTGTGTCGGTGGCGTCCTCACGTCTCTTGGCCCAGAGCCTGATCTCATCGACGTACTGGAACCGCGCCATGGCATAGGCGTAGGTTCCCCACGCGGACTTCTGAGGATCCCACTTGGCTGCAGCCTCCAGGACCCGCACCATGGCGTTCTGGCGGAAGTCATCACGGTAGACGGAGTGCACCTTCCCGGCCCAGAACGCGACGGTCGGCATCGCTGCCTCCGCCAATGCGGTCTTGGCGGCCGTCCCGACCTCCACCAAACGGATCAGCTCCTCGTCCGAGGCGTCGCCGGTCGCGCGACGGGCTTCCGGAACCCCAGCCTGGGCAGCAGCGGCCACCACTCCAGCGTCCCGCAGGCGGGCCAGCTCCTCCAAGGCCTCATGGTCCTTCGGGCCAGCCACATCAACCCCCAGCACCACACTCGACCTCGACTCAGGTGACACCCGAGGAACCGACGGCGGGGACAACGGCTCCGACACCACCACCGAATCGGATCGATCCGTCACCTCGATGCCGTTGGCCGGCGGTGTGGGTGCGGTTGCTTGGAAGGTGGTGGCGACGTCGGTCTTCGGCTCGAGATCCAGAGCTGTTCGGACCAGGTCAGAGGCTCCATGGAACTCGTGCGGGGTCACCGCCAAAGCTCCGACGAGGTTCGCGCCGAACCCCGTGCGCATCAAGCCGTCCAAGATGTCGTGATCGGGGGCGTCTCTGAAGACCAGCTGCAGCGCGACCGTTGCGCGGCCTAGGTCGTCCAGCGCTGTGGCGCGCTTGGGGACCATCGTCCGCCAGGTCGTGTAGGCCTCGTCCCACGCAGCACTACTGGCAGCAACCGACGCCACGAGCCGTTCCTGCCCGACCCCATCCACCAGCTCATGGCCGCGCAACAAGGCGGCACCGCGGCGCAACAAGGCCTGCTGCGTCCGGGCCACCGTCAACGCCGACTCCGGCGACATGGACGCCGCCTCCCGGCTCACCGCCAGACCCCACCCCCGCAGCGCAGACTCCACAGGTCCACGCTGGGTCGCCGGCTCCAGCAACTCGCGCTCCACACCGGCAAGCAGGAGCCGCTCCGGCTGGGTAGCTGATCGCGTCGCGGCCCGCGTGGCCTGCAACGTCGCCAGCCGCGCCAAACGATGATCGCCCGCACTCACGCGCTCAGCTCCACCCGTGGGCGGGGTGACGTTGAACGGTGGCTGCCAGTCCTCGTTGGTGAAGCTGAGCAGCGGCGCGAGGCTGGCTGCGCGCCGAACCACCGCGTCCCGGCCAGCCAGGGCCCGGTCGAACTGCGCCATCAGCTCAGCCCAAGCGCCAGTCGAGATGCCCTCGTGGACCAGCCCGGCCGCGCGGACCGCCGCTTCATGGAGCCCGACCATGTCACACGCCCAAGTCGTGGACGAGATCGGAAACCAGCATCACCAGTAGGTGGCCGGTCGTCGACAGCTCCGCAGGATCCCACCCCTTGGTGCGCTCAGCGGCCTGCGCGACACACTCCCGCACAGTCGCCGGCACCACGATCGACGACTCAGGTTCCCCGGCGGCACCATCAGCCGCCAGCAGCATCCCGGCCGTCAGGTCCAGCAGCAGCCCCTCAAGCGACTCATCATGCGCCGCGAGATCAGCTGCCTGATCCAGTAGTACGTACACCTCATGGGCATCAGGCATAGACATGTGTCCTCGTTTCATCGCAGGGCCTGTTGAGACAGGTATCGGCGCGAATCGACGAGATATCTCGCTATCCACAGGAGGAATGCCCTGCCTCTGGCCTAAGAACCCGGACGGAATCGACCCGCAGCGAAGCAAGCTCCGTCCGCCCAAATCTGGGGAGGCAGTGCCTAGCAGGGCACGCTGGAACCAGCCGTGATGCTGAGCTACTGAGGCGCGGGCGGATCCAGCGGGTGCGGGGCACCCTGATGAGTAACGGGCCTACCGGCGGGGGAACCGCTCAGACATGTCACTTGGGCTCATGCCGATGACTCGTGCGATGGCGTTCGAGGGCACCCGGTCGCCCTGGAGTCTCCGCACGAGTTCTGGGAGATCGTCTGGGTCGCAGGTACTGAGCAGCCCCGCTTCTTCAGCGGTCAGGGGTCGACGTTTGGGGACTGGTGGTTGCTTCGTGGCGTCACGAGCCTCAGCGCAGGGGATGCACCAGCGCCTGTTGCGCTCCACCGGGGTCCCACAGCCGCGGCAGGGGCGCCTTCTATGCCGACGCTCGACTCCATCTGGCGGCAGTGCGAGCGAGACACGCTCCAGACCATGCTTGGCGCGGTACTCGGCGATGGACATCCCATGGGCTTTCTTCACGTGCGCTGGCACGGAAATGAGGCGTTCCCCGCACTCATGGCATGCGACGCCATATGTGTCGATGTCGGCAAGACCGTAGCGACCATGGCCACTGGGATCGCCAGTCACCATGTCACTGACCAGGGGTAGCCCGCCACCGGATTCGAATCGCTTCTGATGACGCCAGCAGAGCCGCTCACCCGGCAGCGCGTCATCAGGGCAACGCGCGCCGATGCAGGTGGTCATAGGGGCAATCTACCCAGTTGGCCCGTCCACTAAGGGGTTCGCTGATCGAGGAAGCGGCCGTTCTGCATGTTGCGTAAATACGCGCTCCACAGCCGCAGAAGGGGTGATTCGTGTGGCCACCGGCCGCAGAATTTGTCACCAATTTGTCACCGTTTGGGAGGGAAAAAAGTAAAACCCCTAGTCAACTAGGGGTTTTGTTGGTGGGCCTAGCTGGACTTGAACCAACCGGGGCCCGACTCCCACACCTGCTTGTGGGGACCATCCGCAATGGCAGCCTCAGCTGGCAAGCGACTTGAGCCCGCCGGCGCTTGCGAGGACGAGCTCATCCAGCTCATCGAGGTCCACCATCACCCGGCGACCCATCCGATACCGGATCAGAGATCCATCGCTGAAGCGACGGGTCAGAGTCTTCGGATGAACGCTGATGTACTCCGCCGCCTCTTTCAGAGACGCCCATCGCCGAGCACTGGCGAGACGTGTGGGGGCCGACCTGGCGTTGCTGCTCATTGGTCTTCCTTTCGATCGGTTCTCTCTCTAGTTCCTGTGGACTGGGGTGTACGACATCGCCGGTTCTTCAGGGGAAGCCTCCCCTCCCCAACGCACAACACAAGTGGGACAGCGCACCAATGGGCGGTCCTGGGCGAGGACGGCTAGTCGTCTCTCGAGCGACAGCCTCCCATCGGGACCCGCTGCGAGTTCGAGATCCTGCCGGTACAGGACGAGGCTGTGTGCGCCACCGCAAAGAGGGCACTCCACACGGAGCCACTGAAGCAGATCCCCGGCCGCGCGAGTGAGACTCGCTTCAAGAGGGCCGCTATCCCTATGTGCGTGGCTGACCTCAGGTCGGCGCGCTGTGTAGGAGTTCCGCATGTCTATAGAACCCCCACTTGGCCAGCTAACGCGACAACAAGAATTCCGAGTGACGTACGACCAGGCGCCCTAATGTAGTGAGACGACCAGGTCTCAGCCGGACCGGCAGGGCAAGGCCGGACCGCACAGAAAGGGAGTACGCACCATGCGAACCACATTCAGACTGACCGCGGCCACCGCCGCGCTCGCCCTCGCCTTCACGCTCTCCGCATGCTCGGAGAAGGAGGTGGACGCGGGCTACCCGACCACGCCTGCAACGCCCACGGCAACGTCCGCGGAGCCGACCGGCGTGATCAACCAGCCGACCGGGACGGGAACGAACACCGCCGAGCCGTCCGAGACGGCCCCGTCGGCGACGACCACCGCCCCGGAAACCTTCCCCATCCTTGACGGCAAGAACGTCAACGTGGACGAGAAGGCAGCCGACGAGTTCTCCGCCGCGGAGATCACCGAGGGCACCCTGTGGACGGTCGAAACCGTCAAGAAGCTCCTGGTGGACGA
Organism: Tessaracoccus sp.; assembly: GCF_016714275.1. GTDB lineage: Bacteria > Actinomycetota > Actinomycetes > Propionibacteriales > Propionibacteriaceae > Arachnia. The sequence goes on from NZ_JADJNP010000003.1 coordinate 118,391, forward strand.
GTCGCGCTCTCACGAGGCGAACTCGCGCACGAAGGAGTACACGGTCGACGACTTCCGCTACGTCACCCAGTACTCGCACGCCGACGTGGCGAACAAGATCGGGAACTGGGCCCTGCCGCAGTGGAGGGCCGACAACCCCGACGGCCTCATGTACCTGTACCAGATCACGCTCACCGCGCCGCGTGACAACCTCACCCCGCGTGAGCCGCTGTTCGTGCCGGTCAAGCTGATCGAGGACGTGGAAGTGTCCGCTGGCCCGCAGACCAGCGACGGTCTGCAGACCCTCGCGGTCACGCTCGTCACGCAGACCCGTTCCCGGTTCACCGACTCCAACCAGGACGGTGCCCCGGTCACCGGGCCGCTGAAGCGCGACGTGACCTACCACGTCGTCCGCAACCCCGACCGTGAGTCCGAGCACCCGTGGCTGCTCGCGGACTGGGACGGCACGTTCGAGTTCGGGAACATCGGCATCGACCCGAACCCGGACAAGACCGACGAGTAACACCCGCACCGCGTCTCCCTACAGCCCCACGCAAGTTTCCGACCGGGACCGTCAAGGGGGGTGTGGCAGCGCAGCAATAGTCCAGGGGGTCTCGCCACGTCATGCGATGTTTACCTGGAGGCCCTTGAGAGCCTCGTCCTGCTTGGGACCCACGCTCTCGACACGCCGGGGGAAGACTCGGCTGTAAACCTCGAGCGCCATGCGGGAGTCGCTCCAGCCCAGGAGGAGCATGACTTCGGCAATCGAGTACCCCTCGCCAAACAACCAGGCTGCATACGACGCCCTAAGGTCATGCAAGGTGATGTGGTCCTCCTTCGGAACTGGGAGGCCCTTTCGCCACAGACGCCGCCGTACAGCCTCCGGTGTCCGAAGCCCCATGTTGGCCAAGGCTCGATTGTGTCGGCGGTCTGCTTCGGCTGGCCCCATCGGCTTGCCATTCGCCACGGTGAAGACCAGCTCATGAGGGTCCCGTGGATGCACCCGAAGGTGCTCTTGAAGAATGCCTTCGAGAGTTGAGGACATAGGCAGTGATCGGATCCCTGCCGAGGTCTTTGGAACCTTCAGTCCCACACGGTAGGAGTCGCCCTCCCGTCCGTACTCGACAGCTTGCCGGACCAGAATCCTCCGCTTCTCGAAATCGAGATCCATCCGTCGCAAGCCCCTCACCTCGCCCGATCTGAGCCCGCCTAACGCCACGGTGGCCAGCATGGCGACATGGTGTGGCTCGGCGGCCTCCAGATAGCGGCGTACGTCACCTAGGTCGAAGACGTGACGCTGCTCCATTGGCTTGGTCTTGCGCGGGATGCTCACGCCAGTGGCGGGGTTCTTCTCGATCCATCCCCAGTGACTAGCCTTGGTCAGCAGTTCGTTGAACAGTGCCAACGTCGATCGGTCACGCCGCCGCTCGGCGCCAAGCGGACCCTTGCGCCACTGCCAGACCTCATCGTGAGTGATGGTCTTGATATTGCGCTCAGCCCCCCAGTGGGGGACGATCCGGAGACGCCAATCCTGCTCGTAAGCCGTCTTCGTTGAGAGAGCCAGAGGGCGGGGGCGCTGCGTCAGGAATCGTTCGTAGACTTCCTGAAGGGTGAGGAGTTGGGGTCGTCTTGCTTCTACTTCCTCAGGCGAGAGCCACTCCCCACGCTCGATAGCGATCTGCTGGAGTCGCAACCAGTGTTCGGCGTCGCCCTTGTGGGTGAAGGTGATGGGTGCTGCAACTCTCCGAGCCGAGTCGTGGGGGTGTACGAACGAGGCACGATAGCGCTGGCTGGGCAATCGCTTGACTGATCCGAATCGTCTCATGACGTGAGTAACCCGGGCAGAATCCGGCTACGGCGTTCCACGAACGTTCCATGAAACGGTCCTTTGGTGTCCCTTTGAGGGCACTCAAGTCCAATGTGAAACAAGCAAACTCCCTAGTCAAAGGCGTTTGACTAGGGACTTCTGCTGTGGAGCATAGGGGACTCGAACCCCTAACTTCCACCTTGCAAAGGTGGCACTCTACCAATTGAGTTAATGCCCCGAGACGTCGGGAAGTATACGGCAGTCGGCGCGCTGCGCCACTTCGCGGCGGGCGATGTCGTGCGCTTCTGGGCGGTTCGGGCGGGTGATCGTCGCAGCATCTTGCCCTTGGGGTCTCCCCAAGGGATGGTTCCTTGCTCAATAATGGGGACGTTCGGGGAACGACCGCGCGGCGACGGTGTCGCAGGCGTCCCGCGAGAGAACAGGAGCCCCGATGGACTACGTGGCAGATATCAAGAAGTACACCGACTCGGTCGACGAGGACGTCGTCGCCGCGATGGAGAAGACCTACCGACTGGTGCTGAGCAAGGCCGACTCCGCGGTCGTCGCCTACGGCGATCCGGCCGAGCTCGAGACGCTCAAGAAGAACTTCCTGATCAAGAAGCTCGGCCTGTCCGACGCCGACGGCCTCGACGACGCCATCGCCGCCGTGGGCGAGAAGATGAAGGGCGTCAGCCGCAAGAACCGCCTGACGGTGTACTACCTGCTCGCCCAGCAGTTGGGGAAGCTCGACGCGCTGAGATAGGTCCGCATTGGTCGGGCGTGACAAGCTTGGGGCGTGACGACCCTGGTGCTGACCTTTCCGGACTTCGATCCGGTCGCCATCAACCTGTTCGGGTTGAAGATCCACTGGTACGCCATCATGTACCTGATCGCGTTCGCGCTCGCGTACGTGTTGATGCGCCGTCGGCTGCGCCACGAGCCCTACCGCTCGATCACCACGCCCGAGCCGTGGACTGCGGTCGACGTCGAGGACATCCTGTTGTCGGCCATCGTCGGCGTGCTGGTGGGCGGCCGCCTCGGCTACTGCCTCTTCTACAACCCGGCGCACTACTTCGCGAACCCGCTCGACATCATCAGGATCTGGGATGGCGGCATGAGCTTCCACGGCGGGGCGATCGGCGTCACGCTGGGCCTCGCCTGGGTGGCGTGGAAGAAGAAGCGCCCGTTCCTGCAGGTCTCCGACTTCCTCGTGCCCGCCGCGCCCATCGGGCTCGCCGCGGGCCGTTTCGGCAACTTCATCAACGGCGAACTGTGGGGTCGAGAGGCGCCGGCCGACCTGCCCTGGGCCATGATCTTCCCCACAGGCGGCGACGTCCCGCGCCACCCCTCGCAGCTGTACCAGATGCTGCTGGAGGGCGTCCTACTCTTTGTTCTGCTGTGGCTGTACGCCCGCAAGCCACGGTTCCGCGGCCAGGCCACGGGATTCTTCCTCGCCGGCTACGGCACCTTCCGGTTCGCCGCGGAGTTCTGGCGCGAGCCCGACGCCAACCTCGGCCTCCTCGGCATGGGGCTGAGCATGGGCCAGTGGCTGTCGGTACCGATGGTCCTCGCGGGCCTCACGATCTGGATCATCGCCCGAGCGCGCGCTGTGAGCGACGTGGAAGACGCTGTGGATAACGTCGGGGATAACGACGGCTTGTCGTTGCAGGGCGAAGGGTCGACGACGGAGGCTCAAGTCGGCGCTGACAAGGACCCGGGCCTGACCGACGGCGGTTCTGGCGTGGGCAGCGAACCCGATTCCGAGACCGACTCACCCGCTGCGGAAAAGTGATCCCCAAGATGTCCACAAGGCTGTGAGTAACCTCTTGCCGGAGGATCTAGTTCGTATGCGTAGTAGCGATTGACTAGGGAATATGCGATGAGTAGTCGGTGGAGCAAGCGTGTGGATAACTCGGTGGATGCTGTGCGGCACCCACCCCTGCTCGTCCTCTACGACGCCGACTGTGGGTTCTGTACCACATCGTCGCGAGCCATGACTACCCGGTGGTTCCGCGCCGACGCGGACCCGCGATCATTTCAGTCGGTGGATCTCGATGCGCTGGGCCTGTCTGTGGATAAGTGTGCGGATAAGCTGCATGTTCTCGACGGCACAAGGGTGTTTGCCGGAGCGGCCGCCCTCGCGGCGGTCCTTCGTCGCTCCCGCATCCCCTGGCCGGCGGTCGGTTGGCTCATGACACTGCCCGGTGTCCGGGCTCTCGCGGAGTGGATCTACGGGCTCGTCGCCCGGAACCGGCATCGGCTCCCGGGCGGCACAGCCGCCTGCGAGATGCCTCCGCGCGACGGTTCCTGAGCTGGTTCCGAGCAGAAACCTGCGGGGGTTGCGTCAGCGGTGCCATACGTACAGCCCACGCAGATTTATGTAGGGGCCGAGGCTGCGAGGGAGATGAGGTCCGCGCGGGCGGCGGACATCCGGCAGCTGTCGCCGTCGGGTCGCAACGGGGTCAACTCCTCAACCCAATGGCGCTGGGCCTCCGCGACGAGGTGCGACGGCATGCGCCCGGCCGCGTTGGTGACGCGCCACCAGGGCACGGCCGATCCGCGCGCGGCCATGATCGCGCCGACCCGGCGCGGCGACGAGCCGACCAGCTCGGCGATGTCGCCGTAGCTCACCACCCGCCCGGGCGGGACCGACTCGACGACCCGCAGCACCCGCTCGACCGTGTCCTCGACGATCCCGCCGCTACTCAACCTCGACACCGAGCACTCCCGGGAGCACGTCATCGAGCTGGCCGCGCACGACGTCATCGGCCACGCGGTCGAAGGCCGTCTCGGAGGCGTTGACGATCACGCCCCGCGCCCCGTGCTCCAAGGCCAGCGGGAAGAGGCCCGCGACGGGGTAGACACCGAGCGTGGTGCCGACGGCGACGATCGCGTCACAGTCCTCGACCGCCGTCACCGCGGCCTCAAGGACGTCGACGTCGAGGACCTCCTCGAACAGGATCACGGTGGCCCGGGTGATGCCGCCGCAGTGCGGGCAGCGCGGGTCCTCCTCGCCGGCGCGCACCCGCGCGACCATCTCCTCCATCGGCCCCGTACGCCCGCACCGCTCGCACCGCCACGTGCGCATGGAGCCGTGGACCTCGCGCACCAGATCAGGGCTCGACCCCGCCAACTGGTGCAGGCCGTCCGTGTTTTGGGTCACCACCGCCCGCAGCCGACCCTGCTGCTCCAGCTCTGCGATCGCCCGGTGCGCCCGCGTGGGCCGGGCCGCCCACGCGGCGGGATCGGCCCGACGGCGCCAGGCGGCCTTACGTACATCCTCGTCGCGGAGGTACCAGGACAGCGTCGAGACGAGCTCCGCGTACGGGTCGCGGGTCCATAGGCCTTCGGGTCCGCGGAAGTCGGGGATGCCCGCCGCCGTCGACAGCCCGGCGCCGCTGAGGACGACGATCCGCTCGGCGTCGTGGAGTGAGGTTGCCATGTCTTTACGTTAGGAGACCCCCGCGAAAATGCCGAGTTAGGTGAGTGTTACCTTGGCGCCATGATGCTCCATGAACGTTTTTCCTCGCGGAGGTGCCCGACGGCGCAGGCGTTGGAGGCGCGCGGGAACCGGACGCTGGACACGCTGCCGAAGGGGGAGTCGTCGACCATCATCGGGTTCGACGGCGACGACGTCGTCTCCCGCCGACTGTGCGACCTCGGGTTCGCGCCGGGGGAGTCCATCGTGCGGCTGCGCCGGGCGCCGTTGGGCGGGCCGGTGATGTTCCGCGTCGGTGGGGTTGAGATCGTGCTGCGCTCCGCCGAGGCACGTCGCGTCGTCGTCGCAGCCTGACAAGCGCGGAAACACCGGAGAGGCAGACAGATGAGCCACCATCACCACCACGGCGGGGGCGCCGCGGTCGTCGACGCGGGAGCAGCCCGCATCGCGCTGGTCGGCAGCCCGAACGCGGGCAAGACCACCTTGTTCAACGGCTTGACGGGACTGCGCGCCAAGACCGGCAACTACCCCGGCGTCACGGTGGCCCGCTACGAGGGCACCGCGCATACGCCGACGGGGACCATCGTCGTCGAGGACCTCCCCGGAACCTACTCCCTCGACCCGATCAGCCCCGACGAGGAGATCGTCGCGCAGGTCCTCGACCAGGCGGACGAACTGGCCGGCGTCCTGGTCGTCGTCGACGCCACGCACCTCAAGCGGGGGCTCGGGCTCGTCGCGCAGGTTCAGCAGGCCGGCCTGCCGATGGCGGTCGTGCTGACGTTCGTCGACGAACTCCTGCGGCGCGGCGGTCGCGTCGATCCCGAGGCCCTCGGCCGTTCCCTGGGCCTCAAGGTCCTGCCGGTCGTCGCGGGCGAGCGCCGCGGTGTCGAAGCTCTGCAGGCGCTCATGGCCGACCCCGCCTCATGGCCGTCCCCGCCAGTCGCCCCGCCGACGGAGATCGAGGACGTCGCCGCATGGTCGGGATCGATCCTGGCGTCGGCGCGGTACAAGGCCCCGAGCCCGGACTCGAAGACGGGAAAGCTCGACGGCATCCTGCTCCACCCGGTCTGGGGCACGCTCGTCTTCTTCGCGACCATGTTCGCGTTCTTCCAGGTCATCTTCGTCGTCGCCGCGCCTGCGCAGGAGTGGGTCGAGGGCGTCTTCGCGTGGCTGGGTGAGATCGCCCGCGCCAGCATCCCCGTCGGCTGGTTGGCGAGCTTCGTGGCCGACGCCCTGCTCGGCGGCGTCGGCGGCGTGCTGGTCTTCCTGCCGCAGATCGGCCTGCTTTTCGTGCTGATCTCGCTGCTCGAAGGCAGCGGTTACCTGTCACGCGCCGCGTACCTGATGGACCGGGTCATGTCGACGGCGGGCCTCGAGGGTCGCGCGTTCGTCGCGCTGCTGAGCTCCGTCGCTTGCGCCATCCCCGGCATCATGGCCACCCGCACGCTGCCGTCGGCGCGCGACCGGCTCGCCACCATGATGGCAGCGCCGCTCATGACGTGCTCCGCGCGGCTGCCCGTGTACGTGTTGCTGATCGGAATGCTCATCCCGAGCGACCTCCGCTGGGGCATCATCAGCGCGCAGGGCCTTGTCATGTTCGGGTTGTACCTGCTGGGTGCCGCGTCCGCGATGGCGTCGGCGTGGTTCTTCTCGCGCGTGCTCGGCCGTTCCCGGACCCAGCTGCCGTTCTACATGGAGATGCCCAGCTACCGGCTGCCTCGCGTCAAGGGCGTGCTGATCTCCGTCTGGGACGCCTGCCTCGCGTTCCTCAAGAAGGTCACCTCGATCATCCTGTTGACGACGGTGGTGCTCTGGACGCTGCTGAACCTGCCGCTGCGCGGCGACGCCGAATTGGCCGCGGCGGGCATCGACCCCACCGACGACGTGGCCGTCACCGCCTTCGTGCTCGACAACTCCGCCGCGGCAGCCGTCGGCCGCACCGTCGCCCCCGTTTTCGACCCTCTGGGCTTCGACTGGCGGGTGAACGTCGGCGTGATCTCCTCGCTCGCCGCGCGTGAGGTGTTCGTGTCGACCCTCGGTCAGATGGCGGCCGCCGCCGACCCGGAGGATCCCGCCGAGGCGCTCGCCGCCATGACGCATGGCCCCGGTCCCCACGAGGGCCAGCCCGTGTTCACCCCGCCGACGATCGCGGCCTTGATGGTCTTCTTCGTCTATGCGCTGCAGTGCATGTCGACGCTGGGTGTGATGCGCCGCGAGACCGGAACCTGGAAGTGGCCGCTGATCGCGTTCGGGTACATGAGCGTCGTCGCCTGGGTGGCGGCGTTCCTCGCCCACACGGTTGTGTCGGCGCTGTTGTGAGGCGCTCGATCCACCCGCAGGCCGGGCCCGACGAAGCGGTCCGCTGGGTGACCGATGTCGCACTGCCCGTCGGCCGAGTGGTTGCCGCGCCGGGGACACTGGGTCCGCTCCTGGACTATGACGTGCTGACAAGGGTTTTCGTCGAACCGGGCGGTGTGTGGACCTGGCTCGCGCCCGGCCTCTCCTGGACGGACCACGGTCCTCGCATTCGCGACGCCGTGTCGGCCGCCGTCGATCTCGATGGGTGGCGGATCGATGAGGACGACGACCTGCTTGCGCTGATCGCCCGAGACGTCGTCGACGGCGAGCTCGCGGGATACATTTCCTCACACGGGGGCGTCATCACCGTTGAGTCGGCGGCCGACGGCGTGCTCACCCTCGACTTCGGCGGCGCGTGCACGGACTGCCCCGCCGCGGGCTCGACGCTGCACGACCGGATCGAGTCCGCGGTGCGCGAGCGTTACCCCGCGCTGGTCGCCGTGCAGCAGAGGCCGAGGCAGGCGTCGCGCCCGCACGGCTGGATCGGTGTCCTCCAGCGCCACGTTCCCTAGGCTGGACGAACCCACGAAATGCCCTAGGACGCCACCAACTGTTCGCTCAGCGGCAGCCGGGCCTGCAGCTGCGTGCCGTCGGCCGTGGGCAGCCGGAGCCACGAGAGGGTGAGTTCGTCGAACAGGCGGGTGCCGAACCCGGGGGCCGTGTCGGCTCCGATGGGCGCACCGACGTTGTGCACGGTCAGGAGCACCTCGCGGCCGCGGAGGGCGGCATGCACGCGGACGAGGGTGGCATCGCCGTGCTTGACCGCGTTCGAGCAGGCCTCGCGCACCAGCTCGTTGAAGCTCGAGCGGGTGGCAGGGTGTCGCGCGAGGCTCTCGCGGACGCCGTCGTCGAAGCTCCACTCCACCTCGGCGATGCCCTGCCACAGGCAGGCGATCTGGGTCAGCACGTCGTCGGTGTCCGCGACGGTGAGGTCGTCGTCGGGGAGCTGCTCCAGCGAGGCGCGGATCGATGCGCGCAGCTCGGCCATCAGCTCGGCCGAGCGTTCGTCGGAGTCGAGTGCGCCGCGGATCCGGAACGCCGCGGCGCTGAGCGCGTCCTGCACCGGGCCGTGCAGGAACCGGGCCAGCGCGCGCATCTCCGCCCGGAGCCGCACGTTCACCCGCACGCGTTCCTCGTGCAGGGCCTCCTCGGCGTCGTGCAGCCGATCATCCAGCACCCGCAGGCTCGTGAGCAGCGAGATGAACGCCGAGTAGACCGTGGCGCCGATGACGCCCATCGCGCCCATCAGGACGGCCCGCTGACCGAGGTGTTCGGCGAAGAGCGGCGAGAGCGGCGCGCTCAGCAGAGCGACGCCCGCGCCGGCGGCGAACGAGACGATGGTGAAGATGGGTGCCCTCGTGCCCCAGGGGCAGCGGGGGATGGGTAGGTCGGCCAGGGCCCGGGCCGCCCGCGCGACGATGTAGGTGATGACCAACTACAGCACCAGGAACCGCAGCCCGAGGTCCGGCCCCCAGAGGATCGGGGCGTGGACGAGCGTGGGGAAGCCGAACAGCAGCGTGTAGCCCAGCGGGCGGATCGAGCTGCGGGTGAAGAGGCCGTCCACCACGGAGCGCCAACCCACGGGCACGGCGACGGCCCGGGGGAGGGCGATGGCGCGGCTGCCCGGTTCTACGAGCCCTCGACTGAAGGGCCGCACGACGTCCTCGATCAAGACCCGCACACGCTGCAGCGCGTCCGGCCCGGCCTCGCCGTCCAGCTCGCGCAGCCGGACGACGATCGTGGCTCTGGCCTGGTCGACCACGCGCTGCCGCTCGTCCGCGATCAGCCCGGCCTGCGCGTCGCGCAGCTCCCGGAAGGAACGCTGCACCAGGTCGAGCTGCTCGAGCCCGCGCGCGTAGTCCCGCGCCGTCGATACGGCCAAGGCCACGATCAGCCCGACGCCGGTGGTGGGGATGGACGACACGAGCCGGTACCGCCCGCGCGGATCACCAGCGAGACGGCGAAGGCGGACAGCACCAGCCAGGGCCGGTACGCCGCGGGGATTCGGCTCGCGAGAGTCGAGTCGAAGATCACCCATCGCACACCCACCAGGAACGCCATCATCACGGTGCATGCGGCGAGGACGGCAAGGGTCAGCGGGAGGAACGTCTGCCCGCTGAGGAAGACTCCGGAGCTGTAGATGCCGAACAGGAACGAGCTGCAGTAGACCAGGGCGACCGTGAACCAGGAGATGGCGTCGCGGCTGCCGACCCGGCGCAGCAGCTCGGCCGTCACAGGATCTCCTCGCCGGAGCGCCGCGGCAGGCCGCCAGCCTCCATGTACAGTCGTGCGGCTTCGACGCGCGGCACCAGGCCGTCGCTCTGCACCAGCCCGAGTTTGCGGAAGACGGCACTGACGGCCTGCTCGGCCCCCGACATCGTCACTCTGCGGCGCTTGGCGATCTCCGCGTTCGACAGCCCGAGCGCGATCAACCGCAGCACCTCGCGCTGGGACGCCGACAGCTCGGCCACCGGGTGATCGGAATCGAGGTCGAGCCGGACGCCGTCGCCGCCCCGCCGAAGGGCCTCGTCGATGGCGTCCAGCAGGGCCTGGGGCTCGCTGATCAGGCTCTTCCTGATGAAGCCGACGCCGGGTGGCAGCCGCTCCTTCGCCAGGGCCGACGACTGCGCGGTCAGCATCACGCACACCAACTCCGAGCGGGTGCGGCCGAACGCATGGATGAGGTCGACGCCGCTCGGGCCATCGCCGAGATCCATGTCGATGAGCGCGGCGTCGGGGTCGAACTCGTCGGCGAGCTGCCGTGCTGCGGCGGCGCTCCCCTGCGTGAGCCGTCGCGAAACCCTCCGCCGCGAGCGTGTGGCAGAGCAGGCCCGCGACGAAGACATCGTCTTCCACGACCAGCACGCGACGCTCCATCATCGCCGCCCATTCTCTCAGAGGAGCGGCGCGATCCCATAGCCCGGCCGTGGCGCGCCCTGCGGCTATGCGGCCGCCCCTTCCTGCTCGCGGTGGGGCCTCGGCGGGCCGACGGTGAGGGCCGCGATCCCCGTCGTGATCGGAACCGCGAGGATCAGGCCGATCGCGGAGGCTAGCGTCCGCACAGCCTCGCCGCCGAACAGCTCGTTGCCCAGCAGAGCGAGGGGCTGCCGCGTCGTGAAGTGCAGCAACAGCAATACGGTGAGCGCCGCGCCGGCGTAGGCGAAGACGATGGTGTAGATCGTCGACGCGATGTGGTCGCGGCCGATCCGCATCCCCGCCGCGAACACCTTTGCCCGGGACCAGTCCGGCGCGGCGGCCCGCAGCTCCCACACCGCCGACGCCTGCGTGATCGTCACGTCGTTCAGCACGCCCAAGCCGCCGACGATGATGCCCACCATCAGCAGGTCCTGGAAGTTGACGGCCGGGGCGAGTTGGGCGAGGTCGTACTCGTTCTCGTCCGCGAACCCCGAAAGGCGAGCGGCCCCGACGGCGAGCGCGCCGAGGCCTGTCGTCACCGCCAGCCCGAGGAGCGTTCCCGCGAGCGCGGCCGACGTGCGCAGCGATATCCCATGCGCCACGTAGAGAACGATGAACATGATCACCGTCGACCCCGCGAGCGCCACCGGCATTCCCGGCTTCCCGACGATGATCGCCGGCAACATGAAGCTCATCAGCACCCAGGCCGCGATGCCCAAGCCGACGAGCGCGAACAGGCCCTTCCAGCGCGCGACGGCGATCACGGCGACGACGAAGAATCCCACGAGCACGCCGATCACCGGCAGCCGGTTCACGCCGCTGAACGAGTAGTAGAGGACACCGTCCGCGCTGAGCCGCATCACCTCGATGGAGTCGCCCGCGCGCAGCCCGCTGTACACCGTGCCGCCGGTGAGCGCCACGTCCTGCGGCTGCCCCGCCTCCGGTCCGCTGTCCGGGACGGCCACCGCCGTCAGGCACGCCGCGCCCGCATACTCCTCGCAACCGTCGCGCACCGACTCGATGGTCGCGCTGACGTAGGTGACGCCGTCGGGATCCTGGATCTTGTGGATCGCCCCCTCGACCTCGGCCCCCGTCGGCCACAGCCAGATCAGACCCGCGACGGCGAGAACGCCGACGACCGCGAGGAAGCCGATGAGGAGGGTGCGGGCGCGCTGACCCACCTCCACGACGGCATGATCGCCCGTGTGCGAGTGTCCGTGACCCATAGGGCCAACCTACCGGGGCGGGGCTTATTGGTTTCGATACGATCCCGGCGCTTCGCGCGGGGGACCGGCTCAACCAGCGGAAGGGGATATCCTCGCGGGCATGGACGACGCCGCGCCCGCCTGTTACCGCCACCCCGACCGTGCAACGCGGATCTTCTGCCAGCGGTGTGATCGGCCCATCTGCCCGGAGTGCATGGTGCCCGGCTCCGTCGGGTTCCAGTGCCCGGCGTGCGTCACGCAGGGGTTCAGGGAGACGCGGCAGTTCGACCTCCCGTACGGCGGGAAGCGCTCGGCGGATCCGCGGATCACGTCGTTCGTGCTGATCGGCCTCAACGCGGCGGTCTGGGTGATGCTGCAGATCGCGGGGATGAGCGACCGGCTCATCGACACGCTCGCGCTGTCGCCGGCGAATCGCTGCGAGACATTGCCCAACGGGGGCTTCTGGCCGGACAAGGGCGTCTGTCTTGAGAAGGGGCTTGATTGGGGGTTCGGCCTTGCCAGCGAGCCGTGGCAGATCATCACCAACGGCTTCACGCACCTCTCCCCGATGCATCTCGGCTTCAACATGCTCGTGCTATACATGCTCGGGCCGAGCCTCGAGTCCATCTTCGGCCGGGCGCGATTCCTGGCGGTGTACCTCGTCGCGCTCCTCGGCGCGTCCGCCGCCGTCGTGCTGTTCAGCGAGCCGTTCACCCAGACGCTCGGCGCCTCGGGCGCGATCTACGGCATGATCGGCGCGGTCCTCCTCGTCGCGCTGAAGCACAGGGGCAACGTGCGCAGCATCCTGATCTGGCTGGGCCTGAACATCGCGCTCACGTTCTTCTGGCCGAACGTGAGCTGGCAGGGGCACCTGGGTGGATTTGTCGGCGGGCTCGCCGTCGCCGCCGTCCTGATGTACGCGCCGAAGGGCAACCGGGCGGTGCAGTGGGGCCTGGTCACCGCGCTGGCGGTGGCCTTCGTCGCCGTCTCCTTCGCGCGGGCACTCCAGCTGACCTGATCGCCTGCCTACGATGGCAGCATGACAACTGAGAACCTGGTCCTGGTAGCCAACGACAAGGGCGGAACCATCTCCACCCTCCGCGTGGAGGAGGATCGGCTCGTGCCGGTGACGGTGTCCGAGGTGGGCGCGGGCTGCAGCACGTTCGCCGTCGACGCCGCGAACGACCTCGTCTACGCCGCCACCCGCCAGCCCGGGCCCGCCATCGTCACGCTCCGGCTCGACCGCCGCACCGGCGAGCTGACGGAGGTCGCGCGGCGGGAGATCCCCAACCCCGTCGCCTACCTGACGCTGACCCATGCGACGCTGCTCGCGGCGTCGTACCACGGCGACTGGGGCGCGTCGTACCCGGTGGCCGACGGCGTCGTCGGCGATCCGGCGACCACCGTGCGCGCGCACCGCATGCACGCCGCCGTCGCCGACCCGCGCGGCGAGAACGCCTACTTCGTGTCGCTGGGCGACGACCTCATCGTGCAGCGCGCGATCGCCGTCGACTCCGAGGTCGTCGAGCTGTCCGAGCCGACGGTGAACTGCATGCCCGCGTCCGGCCCCCGGCACCTGGTGATCTCGGCAGACGGCCGCAACGCCTACCTCCTCACCGAGTTCACCGCCGAGGCGACGCGGTTCGAGCGCCTCGAGGGCGGCCGGCTGGAGCGCCGCGAGACCGCCTGGGCCTTCGACCGTGACAGCGGCCTGCATCAGAGCGCCTACGGTGCCGACCCCCTCGCCGGTCACCTGATCTGGGGCGCCGACCTTGCCTTGGCCGACGGCCAACGCTGGCTGCTGTGCACGGAACGAACGGAGTCGACGGTGGTTGCCGTCGAGCTCGACGATCGCGGTCACTTCACCGGACGGACCGTGCTGTCGCGCACGGAGCAGCAGCCCCGCGGGATGACGGTCTCGCCCGACGGCAGCCTCGTCGTCGTGGTGGGGGAGCGGTCGGACCATGCGTCGCTGTATCGGATCGACGACGGTGCCCTCGTGCGGCTCGACCGGACCGAGGTCGGCCGGGGACCCAACTGGGTGCGATTTGTCTAGCCCAAACAACGGCTAAGGCCCGGGACCACCAATAGATCCCGGGCCTGCGGAGCCACTCCCCCCACGAAGTGAGCCGCCGAGCGTCGCCCCCAGCCACGCTCTGTGGGATAACCGAAGCCATCCCGATGTAGGTCGCACTCCCCCCGAAGTGCTTCCCAGGCCCGCGCCCCGCGATGCGGTCCTATTAAGAGAGACACTGGTCCGCGCGGAATGTGACGCGATCGATGGAAGGTTTTTTGCTTTTTTCCGGGCGGTCGCGTCACCTGGTGGCGGTCGGTTCCGTGGGCTCGACGGACGCCGTCGGCGCCGGGGTCGGGTGGGTCCAGGTTGGAGTCGGCCACGGGTGCGGGGTCCACGTCCAGGTGGGTGTCGGCCACGGGCTCCACGTCCAGGTGGGCGTCGGGCGGGGTGTCGTGCTGGTGCTCGTCGGCTCCGGCGAGGGTGCCGTGGTGGTCGGAGTGGGCTTCGGCGTGGGTGTGGTGGTCGGCGTCGGAGTGGGCTCCGGTGTAGGAGTCGTGCTGGTCGGCGTCGGCTCTGGCGTGGGAGTGGTGTTCGTCGGTGCCGGCGTGGTCGGCTCGGTCGACGGGGTGCCGGTCGGCTCCAGCGTGGTCTGGGTCGGCGACGGGTCCGTGGTGGGACTGGTCAGCGGCGGATGCGTGGGTGAGGTCGACGTCGATGTCGGAGCCGGTGTCGGCGTCGGGCGCGTGGGTGAGGTCGTCGATGGACGTGTCGGCTTGGCCGTCGTCTGGGTCGGCCTCGGCGTCGTGGTGCGTGACGCCGTCGTCGTGGGCGCCGAGGTGTGCCTCGTCGGCAGCGTCGCGGGCTCTTCGGGTGGCTCCGGCTCCTCGGACCTCTCTGGGGGCTCGGGTGTAGACGACGGGGTGGGCGGCTTGGGGGAAGAGGTGATGGCGAGCGTCGGCCCCGACTGCGTCGTTTTTGCCGAGGCCCCGGCCCTGGGCTGCTCGGCTCGGACGTTGGGGGAGTTGAGCGTGTTGGCGATGACGACCGTGACGGCGACCACCGCGACGGCGGCCACTGCGGCGACGATGCCCGCCTGGCTGCCCGAACTCGCCGCCTTCCCCGCCGACTTCCCGGCAGCGCCGCCCGCGGAGATGTCCACGGGCACGGCTCCCGCGGCGGTGCCGCCGGCGGTCAGAGTCTCGGCCCCGTGGGGAGCGACGTGACCCTCGATGCCGTGAGGTCCCGCGGCCTGGGCGGGTTCGGTGGCGTAGAAGGTGGCCAACCCGGCGATCGAGCCGCCGGCGATGAGGGCCACGATGCGCAGCGACGTCGCGAGATGGGCGACACGGTGGGCTGCGCGGTCGCAGTCGTCGCACTCGTCGAGGTGGCGGCGTACGCGCTCCCGCTGCGCCGTGGTGAGGGTGCCTCGGGCAAAGCCGCTGAGGTGGTCGTGGACCCATGCGCACTCGGGGTCGGTGCCGCGGGCTTCGAGCTGCGTGGTGAGCCAGGCCTGACTGAGCGCGGCGCGGGCACGTTTGGTCAGCGCGGCGGCGCTGTTGGCGGTGAGGCCGAGGCGGACGGCGACATCGGCCGTGCGGCGGCCCTCGACGTCGATCATCCACAGCACGGAGCGCCAGCGCTGGGGCAGGGTCTCGAAGGCCTCGGCGACGGCCTCGTGCTCGGCGAGCATCGCGCTGAAGCCGTCGTCGGCGACCTGGGCGTCGCGGCGCAGCCAGTAGTCGAGCCGGTCGTCCTCCGCGGGTTCCTCGCTGCTTCGCGTGGCGGTGTTGACGGCGAGGTTCTTGATCGTGGTGCGCAGGTACTTCCCGAAGGCGTAGTCGGGGCCGCCGCCACCGCTGATCGTCGCCCAGATCCGGGCGAAGGCCTCGGCCGTCAGATCTTCCGGGTCGAGCGAGGAGGTAATCCGGGCCGCGTAGCGCACGGCGGAGGGGTAGTGGTGCCGGAACAGCTCATCGAACGCGTCCTTGTCCCCCTCGCGGCTGCGCCGCAGAAGGTCCGGTTCGTCCACCTTGTCCATTTCCGTCCCTCGATCGCGTGCTTCTGACTGGCTTTCGCCGCCCCAACCGGAGGGGGGGCATCGAACTCGTGGACGGGCGGTTCGTGGCGGCCAGTTGGGTGCGCCCTGTGAGTCATCGTACGTCGTGGGCAGAGGAGAGGCGAGTCGGCCCTCTTCGTGTCACTCACAGGGGTGACAACACGAGGACCCGCCACCCGGAGTTATCCACAGGTCTATCCACATTGGGGATAATCACACCCGTGTCATTTGCCTGAAAGCAAGAACCCACCGGGACGACTGTCGAGCCGCAACCTACTTTGTACAAACGGGCCTCTATACAATATGGGTGTCCAAAGTGCGTTGCTCCGCGGCCGTGTCCGGGTGCGGTTGGGGCTGGTGGCATGTCACGACGCACCCCTCCTGAGGTGACCCGAGCATGGGAACTCTGCACACGACAAGCAGGCGAGGCTCTGAACAAAGGCGCGGACGCTTTTCTTTCCTGCTGGCTGGTGAGGGAGCGTGTCACGCTTCTGCGGCTGAGTGGGCCGAGGCCAAGCGGCCAGCGCGATTCGGCAGGCCAGGGTGCTAATGGGTGGCGAGTCGGTGCAGCAAGGCAGGCTCCGTGGGTTCTTCGAGGAGGAGGGGGATGGTTGCGACTCGTGTGGCAAGCGTGTTGACGGTGGCGATGTGGGGCGCCTCTGCTTCGGCGCGTGCGGCGAGGAGCGGGTGTTGGGTGCCGGTCTGACTGATGGCCTGGTTGACGACCCATCCCCACGGAACAATGCCGGCTCGACGGAGGTCCGCGTCGAGGTCGGCTGCCTCCTGGACTGGGGTGGCGTCGGGTAGCGTGACGATGACGATCCGGGTCAGGTCGGGGTCTTGGAGCCGCATGAGCGGAGTCACGATCCTGGCATCGGGGCCCATGCCGCGGACGATCTCGCGGTGGTACGAGCCGGTGGCGTCCATGAGAAGGAGAGTGTGGCCGGTCGGTGCGGTGTCGATGACCACGAACTCTTCCTTTGCCCGAGAGACGAGGTGCGAGAACTCGCCGAACACGGCGACCTCTTCGGTGCAGGGTGAGCGAAGGTCCTCAAGGAGCTGTGCCTTGCCTGCCTCATCGAGGCGCGACCCCTTTGTTGCCAGTACCCGGTCGCGGTAGGCCCGGGTTGCCTCTTCGGGGTCGATGCGTGACGTGGTTAGGTTCTCGACGGCCTCCCCCAGGGACTGGTCGAGGCGGCCGGCTGGATCCGTGGTGGAGAGATGGACCCGCTTGCCCTTGTGTGCCAGAGCGAGGGCGATCGCGGCTGCAGCGGTAGTCTTGCCCACGCCCCCCTTGCCCATGCACATGACCAGGCCGTGATCGTCTTGGGCGAGCTCGTCGACCATGTCGGCAATCGACGACGTGGTCGAGCTCGGTGCCGATGGGGCCGCGAGGGGGTTGGGCGGGGCTGAGTTGGTGACGGCCAGGAGGGCGCGCACGTTGTCGAGCCCGACGATGCCGCTTGCCCGGAGCGGGATCTGGGACGTCCCCAGTGCCCTCAGAGCGAGGGGCATGTTGCCGATGGCCTGCTGCTCTCGTGCGACGACTGCCCGCGCAAGGGCGTCGTTCCCAGCCGCCTCGTCAAGCACGGCGTTGATCACCAGCCGCTGCTCGGTGATGCCGAGGGCAGCCAGTTCCTCTGCGGTTCGGGCAGCCTCGTCCAGCGACGCCTTCTGAGCTCGCGCCACCAGAACCAGCGCAGTGGCGGCGGGGTCGCTGAGCTTGGCCAGCGCCTGCGCGTACTGGGTTCTGGTCTTGTCCAGTCCGGACATCGGCCCGAGGCATGAGGCGTCTCCCTTGCCTTCGTCGAGGAAGGCGGTCCACTCCCCGGGGAGTTGGAGCAACCGGATCGTGTGGCCGGTGGGGGCGGTGTCAAAGACGACGTGGTCGTGTTCAGCGGTTCCTTGCACGTTAGTCAGCAGGTCGGTGAACTCGTTGAACGAGGCGATCTCGGTGGTGCAGGACCCCGAGAGTTGTTCGGTGATGCTGGCGAGTTCGGCCTCGGGAAGAAGCCCGCGGACCGGGCCGATGATCTTTTCGCGGTAGGCCTCGGCCGCCGCCTCCGGATCGATCTCGATTGCCGAGAGGCGATCCACCGCGGCGATCCTGGTGATCTGGTTGCCGATGGTCTGGTCCAGAACCTGGGCGACGTTGGACGCCGGATCGGTCGAGACAAGCAGCACCCTACGGCCGGAGTCGGCGAGGTTGACTGCAGTCGCGCAGGCGATCGAGGTCTTCCCGACCCCGCCCTTGCCGGTGAAGAACACGTACCGCGGAAGATCGCTCATGAAGGAGTAGCTCATTGCTCAGCAGCACCCCGTCGCGGCCGAGGTGGGCGTGCAGCATGCGGTCTGCTGTGGAGCTACTGGCTCCGGACAGCACCCTGCTGCCTCGGTTCCTTCGCAACAAGGGTTGTCAGCCGCGAGGCCGAGGTCGTCAGCAAGACCCGCGAGCCTGCGAAGCTCGTCTCGATCGGGGTAGCGACCTGTTGCGACGGTCACCTGATCGACTAGGACCAACGGCAGACCCGCTGAGCCGGCAACGCGGAGGAAGTCGGAGGCGACTGGGTTCTCCGCAAAGGCCGTCGGGTCGTTGGCCAAGTTATGGCGGGCGATGTCGACGCCTTGTGCCTTGAGGTAGTCAAGGTCGGCTGTGAACGTCACCAGAGCCTCGTCCACGTCTGTGCCACACACCCCGGTGTTGCAGCACAGCGCTGGCTCGAACACTCGGATCTGAGGAGTTGCCGGGCCGAGGAGTTCGTCATGCAACGTCTCCACCCTGGCCGCGATGTCCGCTACGACCAGCCGCATCCGCTCCATCCCTTCGATGCCACGCTGCGACGGCTCGTCGGTGATCCATGTCTCGATCCGGCCACGCATACCCGCCACCGGCTCCACCACTGCCTCCGCGCCGAGCACCACGACCCGATCCACGCCCGCGACCTCCTCGGCGTTGATCAGGCGGGGCATCTCGCCTGCCATCGAGGCACCCCGTTCCGCCACCGCCATGGCAGCCTCCTCGTTAAGCGCCGAACCAGGCTTGGTGCCTGCCGAAGACACGCTCACGCCCCCCAGTTTCCGCATCAACGCTGCCGCGATCTGGGATTTTCCACCGTTCTTCACGCAGACGAACAGCACCGACGGCTGACCACTCATCACAACCTCCATGTATTGAAGCTCATCAATACGAGAAGCAAACCGGATATATCGAAAGATGTCAATATGGCATACCATGGGGGCATGGTGACCACCGAGCAACTTCGCGAAGAGCCCGCACGCTGCTGTCCGGATAACGGTGAGACGCTCCTTGACGGCGATAATGCGGCTGTGCTTGCGGACGTCTTCAAGGCGCTCGCCGACCCTACGCGGGTGCGCCTGCTGCGCTACCTGGCCGACTCGGCGAATGGGACCGTCTGCGCCTGCCACCTGCCGGACGCCCTGGGGATCACCCAGCCCACGCTCTCCTTCCATATGCGCAAACTCCATGACGCCGGCCTGGTTGAGCGCGAGCAGCGCGGACGCTGGGCCCACTGGTCGGTCAATGCGGCCGCGCTGGATCCGATCCGCTCTTTCTTGCGACTGGAGACTCCTACTGGATCTACATGCTGTTGACCCTTTCGGTACGCAGGTAGTTCAGTTAAGATTGCATCAAATCTGGCTGAAGGGAGATTGCGATGGAGCTGGAACAGCGTGCGGAGTTCTATGCGGCCCTCGGGGATGTCACCCGACTGAGACTGCTCGACGCCTTGGCGTGCGGCGACCTCACCCCGCGGGCCCTGGGGGAGGAACTGTCCCTGCCAGGCAATCTGCTCACCCACCACTTGGGCGTCCTCGAGGCCGCAGGGCTGATCCACCGTCGACGCTCAGATGCGGATCGCAGAAGCAGCTACATCCAGTTGGCCGACCGTGCCCGCCCGATGCTGTCGCCTCGCCTCCCAAGCCAACCTCCGCCGCGTGTGGCCTTCATCTGCACCCACAACTCGGCCAGATCGCAACTGGCCGCGGCCTTGTGGCGGCGGGCCAGCAACATCCCGTCCGTCTCCGCAGGAACCGAGCCGGCGACACGCGTGCATCCGGGAGCCATCCTGGCGGGGCGACGCGCAGGGGTGGATATCAGCGCTGCCACTCCCCAGTTGCTCGACGGCGTGCTGAGTAAGGAAGACCTGGTCGTGAGCGTCTGCGACAACGCGGGCCGGCAGCTCCCGGTTGACCACGTGCACTGGTCGCTACCAGACCCGGTGGCGGTCAACACCCGTGCAGCATTCGACGAGACTTGCGCCGAGCTCAACCAGCGAGTTCACGCCCTCGCCGACATCATCCAAGGAGAACCATGACCACCACCGAAGAACGCACCTGGGAGTCCCTCCGGCTCGACGAACGCCGCGCCCTCACCAACGCGGCCGAGCGCCTCGCGGCAGAGTTCGAACCCACGTTCGGCCGCGAAACCATCGAACGCTTCCTCGCAAGCTCCTACGATCAACTCGCAGCAACGGCAAAGGTCGTGCACTTCCTCCCCCTGCTCGCCGAGCGCTTCGCGCGGCAGCGACTCCAAGCGGTCGCCCGGCTCGACGATCACCACAACGACGGCAAAGCCGTCGTGCTGTTCCTCTGCACCCACAATGCCGGCCGTTCCCAGATGGCGCTCGGGTTCTTCGAAGCACTTGCAGGCGACACCGCCATCGCCTGGTCTGGGGGCTCCACACCGGCAGACAGCATCAACCCGATCGCCATCGAGGCAATGCAGGAGCGGGGGGTCGACATTTCGCGGGAGTTCCCCAAGCCCTGGACTGACGAGACGGTCAGGGCCGCTGACGTCGTCATCACCATGGGGTGTGGCGACGCCTGCCCAGTCTTCCCCGGAAAGCGCTACGAGAACTGGAACGTCGATGATCCCCATGCGATGAGCATCGACACCGTTCGACGCATCCGCGACGACATCGAACGCAGAGTCCGCACTCTCATTGCCGAGTTGGACTGATCGCAGCCACCGGGCCGCTCGGCAGGGCGGCTACTTTGTACGCCGCCGGCAACGGGGCGGATCTGTACAAAGTGCTGAGCGTGAGGCTGCACAAACTAGGTCGCGACTCGACAACTCCTGTCGAGCCGCAGCCTAGATTAGATAAATGGGCTTCTATCTAAGATAGGTTCAAAGTAGGAGTGTCATTCACGTCCTCGCGTTCCCGGAGATCGACACCACGGGGCCGTTCGGCACCGCGCTGCTGACGATCCTCGGGGCACTGGCTCAGATGGAACGCGACGTTCTTGCCGAGCGCGTGCAGGACGGACTTGCGGCAGCCAGGGCACGCGGTCGCACCGGCGGCTGTGGCTTCGTTCGCTTGGTGGCGGGGTTTTTGCAGCGCTCCGTGGCGGTCTTGTTGCCGCGATCACGCAGGACTGGCTGCAGGTAGGTGCCGCGGTCTGAACCGAGAGGGGTGCGCCCGGTCGGGGCCGTTTGGATCGCTGCCGCTACGTCAGAGTCCGAAGGCTCCGCCGCTGACGAGGATCACGATGCCGAGGCCGATGAGAACGATGGGGAAGAGGATGTGCTCCCAGCGTTCGAGCACTTCGGCGATCGGGGGCGGGTGGCGACGAACTTTGCCAGGGCCACCAGGACCGCGACGAGCGCGAGGAAGACGATGCAGTAGGCGACTACTGCGAGAGGTTCCACGCTGAGGAAGACAGGGGTGTAGACGCCGATGTTGTCGCCGCCGTTGGCAAGGGTGACGCCTGCGACTGTCCACACGCCGACCTTCTTGCCGGCAACCTTGGCCTCGTCGTCATCGTCGTCATCGTCTCCGCGCCAGGCCTGCCATGCGGCCCAGAGGCCGAGGCCCAGAGGGATGAGACCGAAGTACGGGATGGCTGCCGAGGGCAGGAATGCTCCGGCACCGATGGTCACCAGGACCGCGGCACCGAGGATGCCGGCGAATCCGAGGTACTGGCCGGCCAGAATGCGGGCGGTAGTGCCGCGCTGGCCTGCCCCTCGCGCGAAGAAGAGGGAGAGCACGATGATGTCGTCGATGTTGGTCGCTGCGAACAGGCCCATCGCCTGCAAGACCGAGGTGAGGATCATGCGCCCTCCCCAGCTGCGTCGCATCCGGGAAGCGAGCAGGCGGGATCGATGCACGGGGCGTCTTCGTCCACTGCCAGGGTGGCATCGACCAGTGCCGTCAGCGCCTGCGCCAGGTGCGAATCGGCGATCTCATATCGTGTCCGACGACCCTCGGGCTCGGAGACGACGATCCCGCAATCGCGCAGGCATGCCAGGTGGTTGGACACGTTCGGGCGTGTCAGGTCCAGATCTCGGGCCAGTTCCGCCGGGTAAGCGGGATGGTCGAGCAGGGTCAAGATGATCCGGGATCGAGTGGGGTCGGCCAGTGCACGACCCAGGCGGTTCATCACGTCGAGACGCGAAGCAATAGTCAGCATGGACTGAACTATACAGCGCGTACTGAACACTCGGTCACGGGCGTCAGCCGCTGAGGGCGGCCGCCCTACTTTGTACGAATCGCGGGCCAGCACCCCGATTCACAAACTGGTACGCGGGAAGTCGTACAAACTGCAGTGCATCTCGACAACGACCGTCCCGGTGGGTTCGAGGTGTGACCTGGAGGCCCTACTTCTTCTTGGACTTCTTGGTCTTCTTGTCCTTCTTCTTGCTCTTCTTCTTCGCCATCTCCGTGACCTTTCTTCGATCGGCGGAGGCTGTCCCCGCCGGATGTGATTGCCACGACCGCACTGTTGCGGCGCGTGGCGTGGATCCACTGCTCACGGTAAGGAGGCTGCTCCGGGGTGTCCGGCTGCCTGCGCGAAGTCCACCCGCGCACCCCATCACGACATCATTCATCCCCCTTTCTAGGGGGAGCATGGGAGTTTGCGGGTGGGAGGTGGCGGGCCTGTTGATACTGAGCCGCATGAGATCCCTGTCGACCCGTCACGCTCCAGAGAAAGCGGGGGTGGCGTTCGAAGCCGCGCCGCTCACGGTGATCGCGGCGCCCGCCGGCTTCGGGAAGAGCACCTTGATCCGCATGTGGCGCTCCGAGAAGGAGGCCGACGGCGTCGTCATCGCGGTCGGCTCCTTCGACACCTACTCGCGCGTCAACGCGTTGGACGCGGGCCTCGTGCTGCTAGACGTCGCGCGCGGGCTCGGTGTCGCCGAACCGGCGCTGAGGGCCGCCCGCACGCAGATCCGGCCGGATGGGGCGGCGCTCGGCGCGGCCTTCATCGGCGCGCTCAGTGCCGAGT
Organism: Tessaracoccus sp.; assembly: GCF_016714275.1. Taxonomy (GTDB): domain Bacteria; phylum Actinomycetota; class Actinomycetes; order Propionibacteriales; family Propionibacteriaceae; genus Arachnia. Next base: position 141,413 of record NZ_JADJNP010000003.1, read on the forward strand.
TCGTCGGGCTGCCCCACGAGTTCGTCTGCTTTCTGGACGACCTCCACACCCTCCCCGCTGAGGTGGCCGACGACATCGGTCAGCTCATCGCGGCGACGGCCGACGATGCCCATCGCTTCGTCGTGGCATCCCGCACCGAGCCGCCGTGGTCGCTCAAGGAGCGGGACGCTGACCTCGTCACTGCGGACGACCTCCGCCTGACCTCGGACAGCATCGCCAACCTTCTGGGAGCCGGTTTCGCGCACGTGGTGCCGCGTGCGCTGGAGATCACGGGCGGGTGGGCGGCGGCGGTCGAGGCTGTCCGGTGGCGGCTCCAGGCGACGCCGACGCTCGACCTTGACGGCGTGGTCCTCGACCTGGTCGACTACGTCGCGGCCGAGGTGCTGCCGGTCCTGGACCTGGAGACGATGCGGGTGCTGAGCAGGACGTCGATCCTGGAAGCGTTCCCGGTGTCGGTCGCGGTAGCGGTGTCCGGCGACCCCGAGGCGCCGCGCCGTCTCGACGACTTCCGTCGCCGCACGTCGCTCATCACCCGCGCCGACGATGGAACACATCGCTACCACTCGATCCTCCGGGAGGCGCTCCGCCAGCACCTCACCCGCTCCGAGCCGGAGGCCATCCAGAAGTTGCACAGGCGGGCCTCCGACGCCTGGCTCGCCGAGCCCTACTCGTTCGACGCCCTCAACCACGCGATCGGCCACCTCGTCGAGGCGCGATCGTGGGACCGAGTGCTGCCGTTGCTGCGCGAGCGAGCGAGCGAGTTCGACGCACAGATGCGCCTCGAACTGTTCGCGCACTGGCTCGACCTCATCCCCGGGACCCGCTGGCGCGGGGATAGGGCGCTGCTCCTGCACTACGCCTCGGCCAACCTCCGGATCGGCAGGACGGCGACCGGTGTGGAAGCGGCACAGAGCCTTGAGCAGGACGCCGACCCCGTCGTGGCGGCGGTGGCGTCGCTGCTGTATGTGTCGGCGATCGCGTTCACCACCGATCATCACGACGCGCTGCGGGTGATCGAGGAGATCCTCCCGTGGCTGAGGGAGCTCGACGCCCATCCGCGTCCCGACGTGCCCGCGTTTCCCGGCGCGCGCAGCTATGAGGTCATGGCGCTCGCCTTCTCCGGCGCGGCGCTGGTCACCATCGGCCGGTTCGACGACGCCCTCGCGGTGAACGAGCGCATCTTGCCGCGCCGCGACGCGATCGCGCCATTGACGGTGTGCGCAGTCCTCAGCGTGAGCGCGTTCGCGTTGGCCATGCGGGGAGACGTCACGGCCGCGAGGGCCCGCGCGCAGGAGGCGATGCAGCTCGTCGCGGAAGCAGCCACGCCCCAGCATGTGCGCAATGTCATGCCGCTCCTGGCGCTGGCCATCTGCGCCGCGTTGACGGGCGATCGCGCCGAGGCCTCGGGGACGCTGGCGTGGGCGGTTGAGCTCTGCCCATCGCGGATGACGAACATGCTGAGGCTGTGCGACATGGTCGGCGCGCTGTGCGGGGTGTCCGGCTCGTTCCTGTCCGACGACGATCGTGCGATGGTGACGGCGTCCATGCACCTGGTCGATGATGTCGCGGGTGCGGCGGAGGCCCGGCGCCGTGCTCGGCTGGGCGACACCATCGGTGCTGAGCGGCAGCTAGGCACGATCGAGCCGCATGACGTCATGCTTTCGGCCTGGGCGGAGGTGCTGCTGCGCTGCCACGAGCGTCGCTGGGTCCGCCGTTGGCTGTCGAGGCGCGCGGCACCGACCAACCCCCTCGGCCGCGTCGTGGGGCTGCTGGCGGAGGCGGCCACCGCCGAGGAGGACGCTGAGGCGTCGCGGCTCGTCGAGGAGGCCGCCGAGGTCGCCGCGGACCAGCACCTCGTCGGCCTCCTCCTCGACGCTCCTGCGCAGCTGTGGACGCGGCTGGATCTGAGCCGCGCCTCGCACCCTCTCCTGGCTGAAGTGGCGGCGAGGCGGGAACGGCCTGGTGACGGCGCCCCGCTCTCGGCGTTGACGACGAGGGAGCTCGAGGTGCTGCGGCTTCTTCCCTATGTGGGGACGGCCAGCGGCCTGGCCGAGAGGCTGTACCTTTCCGCCAACACGGCGAAGTGGCACCTGGCCAACATCTACCGAAAGCTGGGGAGTTGGCCGGCAGCAGGAGGCCGTCGCGCGCGCGACGGAGCTGGGACTGATCACGGCTCGATGAGTCTGAACTCGACGGCGCGTTCGACGGCGGCGGCGCGGCCGCGAACGCCCAGCTTGCGATAGACGTTGGCCAGGTGCCACTTCGCCGTGTTGACGGAGACCAGGAGCCGATCGGCGAGGTCACGCGCGGTGTCCGTATAGGGAAGGACGCGCAGCACCTCGAGCTCGCGGGCCGTGAGGACGGGTGCGGCGCCATCTGCGGGCTCGGTCCTGCGCCGCTCGGCTGCCTCGATGAGGAGTGGATGGGAGGAGTGGTCGATGTCGAGCCTGGTCCAGAGCTGCGCCGGGGCGTCCAGAAGAAGCCCGACCAGCCTCTGCGGCGCCGCGAGGTCCGCTGCCTCCACCGCAAGACGGGCGACCTCCGTGGCAGACTCAGTCGCGACGGCCTCGGCGAGCAGCCGACCGATCCTGCCGCGCAGGCAGGTCGGCGACGACCGCAGCCCGAGCCATCGGGTGACCCGGCGACGCTCAACCCGCCCCAACAAGACCTCCGTCCACGCGGTGAGGGTGAGCTCGTGCGGCTCGGTCCTCCCCAGGTGCCGCTCGGCCCCCGCGATGTCGCCGAGCCAGGCACGACGTCGCGCCTCGGCTGCGACGGTGACCTGCGTGACGAGCGAGAGTGGCGTGGCAGGCGGGGCCGGGTCGAGCAGCTCCAGGAGGGAATCGCGAAGGCCGCACATCACCCCCACGAGATCGCACATCTGAGTGAGGTGCACCGTCCGGGCGGGTCGGCATGCGGCGGCCGCCTCGCTGGTCAGACGCCGCGCCTCTTCGAGGTCGCCGTCGCCCGACAGGTGGGCGAGCGCAAGGGCCAGCAGCGCGAACGTCTTCGGCACGCTCTGATCGGCCAGCCCGGCGTCGGCCGCGATCTGCAGCGACTCCCGTGCGCGGGCAGTCCCCGCCGCAACGTCACCTCTCATCGCCAGAGCGAAGCCGAGTGTGCCCGTGATGCCGATCTGGGCAACGGGCGCGAGCTCGGCCCGGTGGTGCAGGAGCCGAGTGAGTGTCGTGACGGCATCGTCGAATCGCCCGAGATAGGTCTGCGCCTGACCGATCATCCAGAGCGCAGCGAGTTCGTGCCGCCGCATGCCGGGAATCCAGGGTCCCTCGGTCGGCTGCGCATGGTCGAGCGCCACCATGACCGGGAGCGCCGACTCACACGCCTCCAGCGCGTCGAGCGGATCGACGGTCCAGCTCACCGCCGCCCCGCGGAGGAGAGTTGCGGCCGCCGCCGCGACGGGATCGTTGGTGACCGCCGGGCTCTGCAACTCGCTCAGAGCGGTGGTCACGTTCCCGATCCGGAGGCTGGCCCAGCAGTACAGCACGAGGAGCCTGCCGTCGCTGCGCCAGTACCTGCCGGGGACCGCGTCGAACCAGCGTACGAGCAGGTCGACCCGGGCGTGCCGGTCGAGTTCGTCCGCTCCGTCGCTTGTCAGCTCGACCACCCGGCGCCAGGACCGCGCGCCGATGAGGTGGTCGACGGCGTGCGTGAAGGCGGCGAACGAGTCCGGCTCCTCCAGCCATGCATCAGCCGCGCGGAGATGCAGCTCCTGGATGCGCTCAGGTTCATGCTGGGTCGAGTGTCGACGGAGCGCTTCGCGAAAGATGGGGTGGTACCGGTAGGTCCCGTCGGCCCGCCGTGTGAGGAACGACGTGCGTAGCCGGACGTCCTCGAGGACGCGGAGCGCGGCGGGGTTACCCGAGACGGCGACGGCGACCGACTCCGGGAACGCGTCGAGGATGGATGTCCTGCTCAGCATCTGCATGTCCCGCGGTTCGAGAACGGACAGCACCTCGGCGATGACGTAGTCGGCGAGGTCGACGACCGCATCGTTCAGGTCGAGCGTCGGCACCGCGTGCAGGCGCCAGCGGGCGTCGCGACTGCGGCGGCCCAGCCGCCGGTCACCTCCCACGCGCGAGGGGCGAGGTGAGCGAACTCGGGAGCGAGCAGCGCCGCGATGTCATCTGATGTCAGGAGTAGCTCGTCGGCGCTGACGACATCGGCCAAGCCCGACACCCGCCACCGTTGCACGGGCCACGCGGGCCTTGTCCGAGAGGCCACCACGAAGCGGTGACGGCTGTCCGCCGTGGACGAGAGGAGACGCCCGACGTCGCTCACCACGTCCGCGCGGAGCGCCTGGAGATCGTCGAGGAAGCAGACGAACGGGTGCGGGAGTGCGGCCAAGGCCGCGCCGAGAGCCCGGATGAACTCGCGCCCGAGTTCCGTCCCGTCGCCATGGATCAGGGCGAGTGTCTCCTTCAGCCTCGCCTCCTCGACTCCGAGCATGCGCGAGAGGTCGGTGAGGACGAGGCCCGCATCCAGCGCATTGGTCTGGTGGAAGGCGTCGAACGTTCCCGCAGCGGTGACCGTGCTCGGACCCAGCGTCGAACCCCAAGCCCGCATCAGCGCGCTCTTCCCGAACCCTGCCGGCGCCACGATGACGGTCAGCGGCGCGGCGCCGAGCACGACCGGAATGCGCTCGGCGATCCCGCCGTCCGAGACGAACCTGGGCGTCTTCCCTGGCATGCGATGCGTGGGTCCCGTCCGTGGGCTTCTCGTCAGGCGTGGAAGCGCGTCTCGATCAACCGGTCCTCGACGATCGAGGGATCCCGGTCCGGGGTGACGGTGCGTTCGGGCAGCTCGACATCGCTGGCGGCCAATGGAAGGTAGGGCACGTGGGCGAGGATGTGCGAGATCACGTTGAGCCGCGCCGACTTCTTGTCGTCGCTCACCACCGTGTGCCACGGAGCCCAGTCGGTGTGGGTGAGGGTCAGCATGTCGTCGCGCGCCAACGTGTAGTCATCCCACTTCTCGTACGAGGCGACGTCCATGCCGGACAGCTTCCAGACCTTCCGCGGATCATCGATCCGGCCGTTCAGGCGCAGCGTCTGCTGCTCCGGCGAGACCTCGAGCCAGTACTTGAGCAGGATGACGCCGGAGTCGACGATCGCCTTCTCCACGGAGGGCACGATGCGGAAGAAGTCCTGGACCTGCTGCTCGGTGCAGAACCCGAAGACCCGCTCGACGCCCGCCCGGTTGTACCAGGAGCGGTCGAAGATCACGATCTCCCCGCCCGCGGGCAGGTGGGGGATGTAGCGCTGGATGTACATCTGGGACTTCTCGCGCTCGGAAGGCGCGGGCAACGCCACGACCTTGACCACGCGGGGACTCACCCGCTCGGTGAGCGCCTTGATCACGCCGCCCTTGCCCGCGGTGTCGCGCCCCTCGAAGACGATGCACCTTCGCGCCCGTCTCTTGACCCACTCCTGCATCGCCACGACGTCGGCGTGCAGCTCCTTCAGGTGCTTCAGGTACCGCTTCTTCTTCATCTCGACCTTCTTTCGTTGTGCGCGGTCAGGCCGCGCGGACGCGTTCTGGAACGACGGCCTCGAGGCCGCGGGCGGGCGGGCTCCTTGCCGAGCCGGGCCCGGCGGAACACCTTGTGGACCTCGACGACGAGCGCGACGATCAGCGCATAGCCGACGACGGACATCCACTGGCCGCTCGTGAGGTCGACGGTGCCGAGGAGGCCCCGCAGCCATCCCCACTCGACGCCGAGCACCGTCATGGCGGTCGGGATGAGGAGGATCTTGAGGGCGCCGAGGATGGGCGCGTTCAGCCCGGAGTCGGGGTCGCGGCGCATCACGAGGGCGCTGAAGACGGTGCCGAGGCCCATCACGGCGAACGACATCGTCATCGGGACGTTGGGCTCGGTGGGGCTCAGCTCGCCCGGGGTGAACAGCAGCGCGGCGAGCGTGACGGCGAAGAGGGTGAACCCGAACACGACCCACTGGGTCACCGCGCGGCCATTGGCGATGCCCTGTGAGGTGTCCCGCGGGGACGCGACATCAGGTCCTCGGGCGTCGGGTCGAGCATGATCATGACGACCGGCGCGGCGCAGATGAAGAAGTTCAGGTAGAGCACCATCATCGGGGTCATCGGCATGCCCTGGTTGATGTTGAAGAGACTCGCGCTGAGGAACAGGAACACCAGTGAGAGCAGCTGGGTCATCTGGAAGCGCACATAGGACGTGATCTTGTCGTAGATGCCGCGGCCCAGATGGATGGCCTTGACCAGTGTGCCGAAGTTGTCGTCGGTGAGGATCATGTTCGCGGCCTGCTTCGTGACCTCGCTGCCCGAACCCATCGCGACGCCGACGTCTGCCTGCTTGAGCGCGGCGGCATCGTTGACGGCGTCGCCGGTCATCGCGACGACCTCGCCGCTCTCCTGCATGATCCGCGCGAGTCGGAGCTTGTCCTGCGGGGTCACCCGGCCGAAGACGTCCAGGCGGGGAAGCGCCTCGCGGACCTGCTCGTCGGTCATCTCCTGGATCTCCGCGCCGCTGATCGCGCCCGCGCCGAGCCCGAGCTCCGCGCCGATGGCGCCCGCGGTGATGGCGTGGTCACCGGTGATCATGCGGACCTCGATGCCCGCAGCGTGCGCGATCCGCACCGCCTCGAGCGACGAGGGGCGCAGCGGGTCGATGATGCCGGCCATGCCGACGAAGATCAGGTCCTCGACGTAGGCCATCGGGTCGGCCGTTACGGCGTCCTCCTGGCCGTCGAGCGGGCGCATGGCGAACGCGAGGACACGCAGGCCCTGCTCGCTCATCTCGCGGTTGGCCGCAAGGAGCTGGGCCTGAACCCCGTCGTCGATCGGGACGGCGCCGTCCACGCCCAGCGCGTAGCCGCAGCGGTTGAGGACGACGTCCGCCCTTGACGAGGCCGACGAACCGGTCGACGCCGTCCACCGGCAGGTGGTGATAGGTGGCCATGAACTTGTAGTCGGAGTCGAAGGGGACCTCCGCGAAGCGCGGGTAGGCACGACGGGTCTCCTCGGCGTCGACGCCGAGCTTCGCCGCGAGCACGACCAAGGCGGCCTCGGTGGGGTCGCCGACGACGGCGCCCGCGTCGGAGACCGTCGCGTCGGAGTCGAGGCAGAGCCCGTAGGCCAGGCGGGTGAAGTCGGGGGCCTTCGCGCCCGCCGCGCAGGTGATCTGGCCGGACTTCTCGTAGCCGTCGCCGGAGACCTTGTACCAGTCGCCGCGGTAGTAGAGCCTGCGCACCATCATCTCGTTGAGCGTGAGCGTGCCGGTCTTGTCCGAGTTGATCGCGCTGGTGGCGCCCAGGGTCTCGACATCGCCGAGGTTCTTGACGACGGCCTTGGCCTCGGCCAGCCGCTTCGCGCCGAAGGCGAGCATCGCCTGGACGAAGGTGGGAAGGCCGGTCGGGATGGCCGAGACGGCCATGGAGATGCCGAGCAGCAGCACGGCGGCCAGCGGCTGCTGCCGAACGATGCCGAGGATCACGACGACCGCGACCGCGGCCCAGGTGATGATGCCCAGCACCTTTGTCAGCTTCGCCAGCTCGGTCTGCAGCGGCGACTTGCTGACCTCGATCTCCGACAGCATCGTCGCGATCCGGCCCATCTCGGTGTCCATGCCCGTGCCGGTGACGACCATGGTGGCCGTGCCGCGGGTCAGCGAGGTGTTCTGGAAAAGCATGGGGGTGCGGTCGCCGAGCGCGACGTCGGCGGAGTCGAGCTCGGCGGCGCCCTTGGCGATCGGGGCGCTCTCGCCGGTGAGGGCCGCCTCTTGGGTCTCGCAGCTGGCCGAACGCAGGATGCGTCCGTCCGCCGGGATCAGGTCGCCGGCCTCCAGCTGGACGACGTCGCCGGGCACGACCTCGGGCGCGGGGATCTGCTGCACCGAACCGTCACGCACCACCCGCACCATCGGCGTCTGCATCTTCGCCAAGGCGTCGACGGCGCTGCGCGCCTTCAGCTCCTGCTGTGTGGCGATCACGACGTTGATGATGACGAGGACCGAGACCATGATCGCGACCGGGGTCTCGCCGATGATGAAGCTGGCGATGGAGACCGCGATGAGCATCAGGTTCATCGGGTCCTTGACCTCGCCGAGCGCGATGGTCCACCGTGTGGGCGGTGGCTCGGAGTCGATCTTGTTCTCCCCGTACTTTGCGCGCCGGCGCTCCACCTCAGCCCCGCTGAGGCCCGCGTCGGGATCGACCTCCCACGTCGCCGCCGCGTCGGCGGGGTCATCGCGTACCACGCGGGTGTGGGATCCGTCGTGGCCTCGGCGTTATCAGTCATCTTCGTACTCCTCAAGATGCGGTCGGCCTGCGCTGGCCTCCGAACAAGAAAACTCTATGGCTGGCGTCAGCGCCGCCGTGCGCAACGCATCCCATACCGTCGCCCCATCCCCCGGTTTTCGGGGCAGTACAGGCTCAGATCAGGATCACGACGAGGCCGAGGACGACGGCGGCCGCACACAAGGTGAAGCACACGGAGGCGAGCGTCAGCGCGAGCCAGCCGCCGCGGACCACCATCCTCGTGCCGAGCGCGTAGAAGGCGACGATCGAGACCGCCCCGATGCACGCGGCGGCGAACACCTTCGCGAAGGCCATCCAGTCGACGCCCATCAGACGTACTCCTTCTGCTTGGGCGCCTCGGCCCCATCGGTTTCGTCCTCCGCAGGCTCGTGCATGGCGTTTCCGGCGTGCACTGCGTCACGCCGCGAGTACCGGTAGAGGCCGAGGACGATGGCGACGCCCGCCGCCGCGTCGAGGCAAGTCTCCCTCAGCGGTTCCGTCGGTGGAGTCGCCGACGATGTACTCCTTCAGTCCTGGCGCGAGGATGGCATACGCGGCGACCAGCACCCAGCCCGCTGCCAGCACCCACGCGCCGACGCCGAGGTCGGCCCCGGCGAGTACGGCCGCGAGGAGCCCGAGCCCCAGCGGGGCGACCACCATTGTCAGCCCGGTGTAGGCGCCGAACACGCGGCCGCGGAGGTCGTCGGGGACCTGAGCCGTCAGCACCACCATCGTGATGGGTTGGAGCAGCCCGGTCGCGATGCCCGCGGCCGCCATCCCGGCGGCGACGAGCCAGAACCCCGTGAGGGTGGCGATGAGCACGCCGGAGACGATGTAGAGCAGGTGCGCGACCACCCAGGCCAGCCATCGTCGCCCGGAGAAGCCCCACCCATAGACAACCGAACCGAGGATGGTTCCGACGGCGTACGCCGACAGCGAGATACCGAGCAGGCCGGGCGCTGCGAGGTTCGTGAAGTGGGCGGGCAGCACGATGCTGAGCAGCGGACCCACGAGCACCACGGAGCCGAGGCTGATCACGAGCAACGCGAGGAGCGGCGGGCTGCGGCGGATCACGGTGAGGCCGGCGAACGGCGAGGAGTCGCCGCCGGGCGTGGGTTTCTCGGCGGGCACCGGCATGACGGCGATGGCGAGCGCGGCCACGGCGTTGCATGCGGCGGTGATCCAGATGACGCTGACCGTCGGCATCACGGAGAGGAGCCAGCCGGCGACGGCAGGCCCCGCGAGGAAGGAGAGGCCGAAGATGGTGCCGCGGAGGGCGCTCACGCGATCGAGGGTGACGCCGGAGGCCTCGGCGACGTTGGCCATCAACGTCTCCCGCGCCGTCATTCCCGGCACGTCGAAGAGGGCGCCCAGGACGCCGAGCGCGATGAACCACCCGACGTTCAGCCCGAACACGCCGTCGACGACCGCGAGCGCAGCGACGGCCTGGCCGACCCGATGTCCGAGAAGACGGACATCCGGCGTCGGCCGACCTTGTCGATGAGGTGCCCGCCGACGAACGCCGCGGTCGCGGCAGGCGCCGCGCTGACGGCCGCGACGAGTCCGGCCATGGCCGGGTCGCCGGTGCGCTCCAGCACGAGCCACGGCAGCACGATCGCGATGGCGGAGTTGCCGAACAGCGAGGTCCCGGTGGCGGTGAGGTACAGCGGAAGCGTGGATTTCGTCGTCACAACCCCAGTCTGGAAACGCTGACCTTGGGTCAAGGTCAACTCCGCGGCACGCACCTCCTCAAGCTGCCGAGAGGATTCCCGCTACTGCACCCGTTTGGGAGAATCCATTGCATGACAAGCCCCCGACGCTATGCCCAGATCGATGTCTTCTCCGCGGTGCCCTACCGAGGCAACCCCGTCGCCGTCCTCCTCGACGCCGACGACGTGGACACTGAGGCGATGCAGCGGGTCGCTCGCTGGACGAACCTCTCCGAGACCACATTCATCCTGCCGCCGGCTTCGCCAGAGGCCGACTACCGGTTACGGATCTTCACCCCGAACAGGGAGCTGCCGTTCGCCGGCCATCCCACGCTCGGGTCGGCCCGCGCCTGGCTCCACCACGGTGGCATGCCCCGCGTGCCGGGCCGGATCGTGCAGGAATGCGGGGCCGGGCTCGTCGAGCTGCGTCACGAGGGCGACCTGGTGTCGTTCGCCGCCCCGCCGCTCCTGCGCACGGGGCCCCTCGACGACGCCGATCTCGCCCGTTTCGTGGAGGCATTCGGCATCGCACCCGAGCAGGTCGTCGGGCACCAATGGGTGGACAACGGCCCGGGCTGGGCGGTGCTCCAACTCGCCAGCGCCGAGGAGGTGCTGGCGCTCACCCCCGACTTCTCGCGGGTCCCCGACGCCATGGTCGGCGCCGTCGGTGCGTATCCCGAGGGGGCGCCCCACGCGTTTGAGCTGCGCTCCTTCGCTCCCGGCGTCGACGTCCCCGAAGACCCGGTGTGCGGGAGCATGAATGCCTCGGTCGCCCAGTGGCTGACGGGAACCGGCCAGGCGCCCGACCGCTACCTGGTCTCCCAAGGGGCACGGCTCGGCCGCGCCGGCGAGATCGCCATCGCGGTAGAGGGCGACACCGTCTGGGTCGGCGGCGCGACCGCCGTGTGCTTCACCGGAACAGCCAACCTCTGACCGGGGCCTGCGTCATGCGTCCACGCGGTTGATCGGGTGGCCCGAAGCGAACGCGCGGATGTTGTCGCCGACCATCGACACCAGCCGACGGCGCGTCTCCAGCCCGCGCCAGCCCAGCGGGGCGTGATGATGACGTTGTCCATCGTGTACAGCGGGCTCGCGTCGTCGAGCGGCTCCACCTCCTGGACGTCCAGCCCGGCGCCGGCGATCACGCCGTCCTGCAGCGCCTCGATCAGCGCCGCCTCGTCGATCAGCGCGCCGCGCGCGGTGTTGATCACAGAGGCGGTCGGCTTCATCGTCGCCAACGTCTGCGCGTTGACCATGTGACGCGTCGACGCGTTCAGCGGGCAGTTGAGGGAGAGGAAGTCGCTGTTGGCGAAGACCTCCTCTTTCGTCGTGAAGTGGATGCCGTCGACATCCGCCCGGGGGTCCTCGTCGCGACCAGGACGTTCATTCCCAGCACTTGCGCGACCTTTATGGTCTCCTGCGCGATGTTTCCGTAGCCGATGACACCCAGCGTCTTCCCGTTCACCTCGACATGGTCGACCATCAGGTGCGTGTGGAAGTTGTCGTGGTTCCCCGCGGCGAGCATGCGGATCTGCTTCTGCAGCGAGCTCGCGAGGCTCAGGATCAGCAGGATCGCGGTGTGCGCGACCCGTTCGCTGCTGTAGGCGGGGATGTTGCAGACCGCGATCCCCTTCTCGCGCGCCGCCTCCAGGTCGATGTTGTTGTAGCCGGTCCCGGCCTCACAGATCATTTTCACGCTGTCGGGGAACCGCCGGATGGTGTCGCCGTCGACCCTCATCTCCTTCGTGACGACGACGGTGAACCCTTCGACCCGCTGCAGGATCTCGTCCTCGGGCGTCTCGTCGTGGATCACCACCTCGGACGCGATCTGGCTGTAGTCGACCTTTCCGTCGTAGTTCACCAGATTGGCGTTCAGCACGACGGTCCTGTCATCCATGATCTGCTCCTCCGAAGTCCGTTTCCCCTGGACTCTATCGGCCGTCCCTGCGAGGAATCAGGCGAGGGCCCTCGCCAACTCGGCGAGCTTCGCGACCGTGTTCATGTTGCGTGCGGTCCCGCCCGCTCCGGCGGGAACCGCGAGCTTGGAGGTGCCCATCCCGGAGCCGTAGGCGATGTAGATCTCGCGCTTCCCGAGGCCCAGCTTCTCGTCCAGCTTGTTCTTCACGGCGTCGAGTGCGTCCGTCGCTGGCGGGGCGTCGAGGAAGAGCGCGATGGTCCGGTTTCCGGGCTCGTCCGGGAACGGGTTGGCCGTGAGCACGTCCGCCATCTCCCGCGCCGTTCTGACCATCACCCCGACGGGCTTTCCGGCGTAGGCGCGCAGGCGTTCCTCCAAGGCGGCCTTGACCTCGGCCTCGGTCAGGTCGGCAGTGAAGACGACGTTACCGCTCGCGATGTATGTCCGGACTCCTTCGAAGCCCAGCGCGACGCACATCTCCTTCAGGTCGGCCATCGGCAGCTTGCCCGTGCCGCCGACGTTTACCGCGCGCAGCAGCGCCACATAGCTGGTCATGGCGCAACGTTACGTCACGGCGGATCCGAGCTTCCGCCTGCCGCGGAATGTAGGGTCGGGGCGATGACGAGCATGGGCGGGTTGCTGAGGCAGTACGGGCCGATGGTCTACCTGCCGTCGCTGGTGTTCTCGGTCGGCGAGGGCGCCGTGATCCCGCTGATCCCCGTGATCGCGACGCAGCGCGGGGCCGACATCCCGACGGCGGCGCTCGTGGCGTCGGCGGTCGTCGTCGGCACCCTCTTCGGCAACGTGCCGGCCGGATGGCTGGTCGGCAGGATCGGCGAGCGGCTCACCATGGCGATCGCCGGCGCTGTCGCCCTCCTGGGCGCCGTGGCGGCCGTTCTTCTTCCCGGGCTCGCCTGGTTCACCGTGGCCGTGTTTGTGACCGGAATGGCCGCCGCAGCGTTCGCCCTTGCCAGGCACGCATTCATGGCGACGCGGGTCCCGCTCGCGTTTCGCGCCCGGGCGCTCTCGCTCCTCGGCGGCTCGACCCGGTTCGGGCTGTTCATCGGCCCCTTCGTCGCCGCCGGACTCCTCGCTTTGTTCGGCGCCGCGGGCTCGGCGCTGTGGTTCTTCGCGGTGCTGATGGTGGCGCTGATCGTGCTCGTCCTCCTCGGTCCCGACCCGGAGGAGCAGTTCCGGACCGAACCGGCCGGGCAGGTCGGCCGCGGCGCTTCACGGGGCGACGGCGTGCTGGCCGCCCTGTGGCGGGAGCGGTCGGTGCTGGCCCGTGTGGGCGTCGCGGGCATGCTGCTCGCCGCGGTGCGCGCGGCCCGGCAGGTCGTCCTTCCGCTGTGGGGCGTCTCGATCGGCATGGACGCCTCGGCGATCGCTCTCGTCGTCGGCGTCTCGGGTGCGCTCGACTTCGCCCTGTTCTACGCCAGCGGCCAGGTGATGGACCGCTACGGGCGGTTGTGGGCGGCGCTGCCGTCGATGCTCCTGCTGAGTGCCGGCTTCCTCGCGCTCTCCCTCACGCACGACGGTGCCCACGCGACGACGTGGTTCGCGGCCCTTGCTGGGCTCCTGGGGCTCGCGAACGGGCTGTCGAGCGGCATCCTCATGACCATGGGCGCCGACCTCGCCCCCGCGGGAGCACCTGCCGCGTTCCTCGGCGCGTGGCGGCTCCTCACCGACACTGGCGGCGCGCTCGCCCCGGTCATGGTCGCCGTCGTCGCGGCGGCCGCCTCGCTATCGCTGGCGTCCGCGCTGGTCGGCGTCCTCGGCCTCATCGGCGCGGCGGGACTCCTTCGTTGGGGTCCGCGCTACCTTCCGCATGGTCGGCAGCGCTGACAAGCGGCCTCCAGATACGGTGAACCGGAGTCGGGAAGGTATGTTCGGGGTGAGCTTGACGGTGGCGTTCATTCGGGGGCCGCACCATGAGCTCGACCCCCGACACCACGAAGTGGAGTAGCAGAATGCAGCATTCCCACCGACTCATCGTCGCCCTCGTCACCGCCCTGGGCCTGATCCTCACTTCGGTCCCAGGACTGGCGCACGCCGCCGACTGGACCGACGCGAACACCAAATCGGTCAACTACCGGCAGAAGCAGGACAAGGTCCGCAAGGAGATCCTCAGCGAGCTCAACCGGATGCGCAGCTCGTCGCGGAAGTGCGGCGACGAGAAGTTCCCCGCCGTTCCGAAGCTCGCGCTGAACACCGCGCTGAGCAACGCCGCGTACCGGCACTCAAGGACATGGCCGCCCGCGACTACTTCAGCCACACCTCGCAGGACGGCACCACGTTCGACGAGCGCGTCACCGCCGCCGGGTACACCTGGACGGCAGTCGGTGAGAACATCGCCGCAGGCCAGCGCAACGCAGGCAGCGTCGTCGCCGACTGGATGTCCAGCCCCGGTCACTGCCGCAACATCATGAGCAAGAGCTTCACCCACCTGGGCGTCGGCGTCTACTACGACGCGAACTCCTCGTACGGGATCTACTGGACCAACGACTTCGGCAAGGGGAAGTCGAAGGCCGTCTCCGACGTCGTGCCGCGCGCGCTGACCGTCGCGGTCCCGAAGATCAGCGGCACCGCGAAGGTGGGCAAGAAGCTCACCGCGAAGGCGGGAGCGTGGGGACCCAAGCCGGTGACGCTGACCTACCAGTGGTACCGCAACGGCAAGAAGATCGCGAAGGCCACCACGTCGACCTACACGCTGAAGGCGGCTGACAAGGGCAAGAAGATCACCGTTAAGGTCACGGGCAAGAAGAAGGGCTACGCAACGGCGTCGAAGACCTCGAAGCCGACGTCGAAGGTCGCGTAAGCGCACATCGTCGAGCCGACCGGGGCGCGGGAACGCTGGACGAGGAACTCACCGTCGCGGGCCAGGTCCTCATCCCGTTCCTCGCCGTGTACGCGTCCGCAGGTCTGTTGAAGCAGGACGTGACCGTGTTCCTGGTCGACACGACCGTCGACGAGTCGATGAACACCGTCATCCAGGACATCGACTGGGGAAGGGGCCGACTACGCGCCCGGGCTCACGATCGAGGGGTTCGGGGGCGAGGGTGACCACGGCGACCGGCTCCGCGTCGCGCCACCCGAGCGAGCCGTCCATGGAGGAGGCGCGGAGGGTGTGCGCGGCGATCGTCACCGTGAGCTCTCCAGGGACAGGAGTCCCCGCTTCCTGCTGCCAGGCCAGGGCGACGGTGGTCGTCAGGCCTGGTTGGAACGTGTAGTGCGTGAGGCCGTCGGCCATGCGCACGACCCGGGGCTCCCCGCTGTGACTCCCTCCTCCGCCTTGTCACTCATCCCGCCTGACCCCGCGTCTGATCGGCACCTTTAGGTGCGATAGACCACTAGGCTGAGGGCGACGACAAGGGGGACCGCGATGGGTAAGGCTGCGGCAGAGCTGCGTGAGGTGCTGCGCGACGTCGATCTTGACCGGCTGGGCTTCCGGCCCGACGACGCCGTGGCGTTCCGGCAACTCGTGGCGTCGTTGCCCGAGCGGCCGGATCTGGCGGTGCGCGCCGCGGCCGTGCGGGCAGCGGTTCGCGCCCGGATCGGGGACTTCGACGCCGGGGCCGCGGCCGTCGAGGATGCGAACGACTCGACCTCGGCTGAGGATGGTCTCGTGTCGCTGCTGGCGCTGGTGTCGGCGGCGTCGGAGGTCCATGCGGAGCTGACCCGCCGCGGCGTCCCCGACGAGACGGCGTGGGTCTCGCTCTCGGATCTCGGCCAGCAGGTCCACATCCACAGGATCGTCCACGGCGAGTTCGGGCTCAGCTCGCAGACCTGGTGCGCGGCCAACTACACGGGCCGGCTGCTGTGGCTCGGCCGCCTGCAGTACACCTTGGAACGCGACTGGCTAGGGGCGACCCCGGAGGGTGGGTACGTCCTGAGCGTCCACATCCCCGAGGCGGGGCCGCTGAAGCCGGAGTCGATCGATGAGTCGCTCCGCCTCGCCCGCGAGATCGCCTTTCCCGCTTTCGCCGACCACGCGCCGCGCACCGCCGTCCTCCATTCCTGGCTCCTGGACGCAGGCGTCCTCGCCGAGCTCTCACCTGAGTCGAACATGGCCCGCTTCGCCCGCCGCTTCGTGCCGATCGGCGAACCGTCGCCCGGCTACCGCGACGCGCTGTTTTTCGGCTTCCACATCGAGCCCGACGGCGACGTCGACCTGGACGCCCTCCCGCAGGATACGTCCCTGCAGCGCGCGATCGTGCGGCGCCTGAAGGCCGGCGGCGTGACCGTGAGCTCCGGCGTGCTGCGCAACTGGCCCTGACTAGGCCAGCGGCTCTCCCCGTGCTACGCCTGGCTGCCCAGCACCAGCCCGGGGAGCTCGGTCATGGAACGGAAGACGTGGGCGGCGCCGAGCTCCTCGAGTTGCTCAGCCGTGTGATAGGTGGGGCCGTCGGCAGCGAAGCCGAACACCGTCGCGCCCGCGGCGATGCCGGCCCGGACGCCCGCGGATGAGTCTTCGATGACCGCGGCCTCGGCGGGATCGATGCCCAGCGCCGCGGCCGCGGCGAGGTAGACGTCGGGAGCGGGCTTGCTCCGTGGGACCTCCATGCCGCTGAAGACCCTGTCGCCGAACACATCGTCGATGCCGGTCATGGCGAGCTGCAGCACGATCTTGCGGCGGTCCGCGCCGGAGACGCAGGCGACGGGTACGTCGACGGCGGCGGCGATCCGACGGACGGCCTCGGCCGCCCCCGGGACGGGCTGGAGCCGCGCGCGCAGGGCGTCGTCGCGACGATCGCGGAACTCCGCGATCCACGCGTCGCCGACCATGTGGCCGGTGTGCCGGTAGATCACGTGCGCCTCGTCCTTGAATGCCTTACCGACGAACCGCCGGATGCACTCGTCGAGTGGGAGATCCCATCCCAGCTCGCCCAGCATGGTGTGCAGCACGCCGCAGGTGATGGGCTCGGAGTCGACGAGCACGCCGTCGCAGTCGAACAGGATGGCGGAGAAGCGGCGAGCGGTCACGGTCAGTCAGCCTATCCGTCCTGCGACGTCACCCCAGGTTCTGGGTGGGCTCGGCGAGCCCCCCGCCGGCGTTCATCGCGCCCAAGGCGAGGTGCAGGCGCCGGGCGAGTTCCGGCGCGAGGTCTCGTCCCGCGTCCCGGAGGCCACGGTTAAGGGAGACGACGAGCTGATGCGCCTCGTCCTTCCGCCCGGCGACCATGAGCGCGTCGATCCTCCGTACGAGCAGCTGATCGTCGCCGGGAGCAGCGACCAGACCCCGGCCTACGGACCACAGCGCGACGACGTGATCACTGCGGGCGATGGCGCGGTCCGCGAGGACGCAGACCGCGTCGACGATGGTGCTGACCATGTCGGCGCGGAGCTGCTCTGCCCAGTGCCACTGGAACGCCACGTCGCCCAAGGGCTCGCCGCGCACAAGGGCGAGAGCCCGGCGCAGCGAGGCGTCGGGGGCGAGGTTGACCCCGCCACTCAGGAGGAGCTGCAGCTGCTCCCAGTCCGACGTGACGCGGGAGTCGAGCGTGATGCGCCCGGTATACGCGTCGGGCAGGTAGGGCTGGCCCGCCTCGTCCGACCCGAGCCACCCGCGGAGTCTGCTCATGTTGGAGCGGCGCGTGCCCTCGGCGACGATGAGGTCTCGGAGCATCGTCGTCGACGTCGCGCCCGGGTTCGCGAGCAGCCAGGCGCAGTACTCCACGCATTGGCCGACGGCGCGGCTGGGAGGCCGGCCGGACGTGCCGGAGAGTCCGACGGGGCCGAGGAGCAGGAGGGTGGGATGCTCCGGCGTGCTCAGCCGCGCGGCGGCCGTGGCGGGTTCCTCGCCGTGCCGGGCGTCGGCGGGAGGCAGGTGGTGGATGTTGGGTGGGAGGTTCTCGTCGTGCCGCCACCACGGCGCGCGCTCGGTTTCGGTCCGCCCGGTGGTAGCGAAGAGGGCGAGGAGGGCGTGCTTCGCCGGCGAACTCAGCAGCTGCGGCGCGAACTGGGTGTCGTCCAGGTAGGCGGTCTCGTCCTCGATCCGTGCCCGCCGCGCGTCGATGTGCGCTTCTGCTCCCGCGAGGGTGAGGACGCTCACGCCGGTCTCGCCCATGGCGAGGGCGTCGGCGAGCGCGTCGAGTTGTGAGGGGCTCAATGTCTGGGCGAAAACGAAGACGGTGGGCCGCCAAGCCTCCGCGGTCTCGACGTCCGCGCGGGCGGAGACGAGGTCGCGGTCGCGCAGCGCGAGCCGCCGTTCCGCGGCGAAGCGGGAGAGGCGGACCAGCCCCGACGCCACGTCCGGCTCGCTGTCGAACCGGGGATCGTCGAGGGCGTCGACCCACTCCGGCGCGCCCACGACGATGACACCCACGTCGGCGGACCACGGCGCGCACGCCAGGCTCGTGAGGGCCGCGGCGACTGCTTCCTCCGCCCGCGACCCGGATAGCAGCGTGGCCCGCGCCGCCTCCAGGTCGACGGTGACGGGCTCGTCGCCCCGCCAACCGAGGACGAGGGCCGTGGGGCCGACATCGTCTCGACCGTTCGCGTGCTCCGGCTCCTCCGCGTACCGTGCCAAGGCGGTCCAGAAGCGCGTCACCTGCGGGGAGGCGGGGATCAGCCGCCGCCCGATCGCCCTGCCCAGCAGTTGGGCGCGCCGTCGGGTGGAGACGCTCAGCAGGATCGCCCCCGCCAGTGCGGCCCCCAGTGGTGCGGCCAACACCATGGGGTCTGCCTCGGCGCCGACCGAGGCGACAGGAAGGGCTGTGGCCTCGGTCGCGGGGGATGCGGGCGACCGGGTCGGCTGCTCCGGAACGGCAATCGGCACCATCGCGGACGGCGCGGGTTCAGGAGAGGTAGATGCTGGAGGCATATCGGCCTCGTGCGCGGCCGGGGGAGCTTCGTCGGTCTCGGCGGGGGCGCGCTCCGCGGGGCGGTCCACGGCACGCTCCGCGGGAGGCTTCTCCCGGGTGTCGACGGCCTGCGGGCCGGGAAGGCGGAGCACCCAGCCGATGTCGATCTGGTCTGGGTCCGCGATCTGGTCGCGGTTGAGGGCGAAGATCTCCGGCCACCGTTCGGCGTCGCCCAACTCTCGCTCGGCGATCAGCCACAGCGACTCACCGTCCCCGACGATCACCCTCACCTCTGCCTCCCCGGAGGGGGAGGGCGCGGCGGGGGCGCCCTTGGTGGCGGGGAGCTGGACGACGGCGCCGGGCGTGAGTTTCCCGGAGTCGCCCAGTTCCGGGTTCAGGGCGACGATGCGCCGCCACCGGTCGCCCGACCCGAGCTCACGCTCGGCGAGCGCCCAGAGTTCATCCCCGGCCTGCACGACGTAAGCCCGCGTCGCGGTGCCCGGCGCGGACCGGGTCATTGCGGCGACCGGAGCGTCCGCTACCTCCATCGCCGGGGTGGCCGGCGTCGCCGTCGCAGGGGCGACCGCTGCCACGCCGACCGGCCCTTGAGGCGCGGGTACAGCGCCCGCGTCCGCGAGCTGCGCCGCGTGGGCGAGCACCGCTCCCGGCGCGCCGACGGCGGCCAGCAGCAGCGTCGAAACGACCGGGCGCAGCCAGCCGGTTCCCGGCAGGGTCACGGAGACCCGGTACCGCGACGCGACCGCGACCGCCTCGAGCACGGTTGTCGCCGCGAGCACGAGCCAGGCGACCCATCCCGCGGCGCTGAGCAGCCCGAGCATGAGACGCCCGCCCTGCACGCCGCCGAGGGCCGACGCCCAGTCGAGGGTGAGCAGCTCCGGGACGTTGCCGAAGCGGGCGAGAGCCCAGGGCACGCCGACGAGGAGCACGGCCAAGGCGCCGAGCGCGCCGATGGCGCGCACCACCCTCATGCCCGTGCCCCGACGTCGGCGATGTGGGGAATCACGGCCTCTTGACTCCGCCGAGGTCTGCCAGTCCGCCGTTCACATAGGTGGTGACGGCGAAGATGATGGCGACGGCGACCACGGCCGCACCGGCCAGCAGGATCGCGTTCTCCGTGCTCTGGCTGAGCCCGCGCTCGTCGCGCGGGGCCGGGGACAGCAGCTGCACGAGCAGCCCGACGGTGTGGTGGATGTTCTTCATGGTTTCTTCTCCTCGTTGTGTGTAGTAGGAAATCAGTGGGGCGTTTCACCGCTTGTCCACAGGTCTTTTTCAGGTCAGCAGCCCCAGGAGGGCCGGAACCAGGAGCGCCACGCCCAGCAGGAGCGCAGGGATGGTCATCCACAGCGTCATCGCCTCGCTGGCCTCCTGCGCCGCGGAGCGCTGAGCGCTGAGATGCGCGTCGCGCAGCTCGCGCACGCGGGCCTGCAGCACCTCGGCGAGGCCGGCGCCCTGCTCCTCCAGCTGCATGACGTCGGCGAAGTCGGTCAGTTCGGGAACGTTCCACTCGTCCGCGACGCGGCGCAGCTCGTCCCAGGGCGGCGCCTGCTCCATCCGAGCCCGCTCAAGCCCGGCGGAGATGCGACGGAAGAGCGGGGAGCTGGACACGGCTGCCGCGTTCGCCGCTGCCTGCGCCGCCGAGGCGTTGGCCAGGCGCTCGAGCACCACGAGGTCGAAGAAGGTGTGGATGCCGTCGGTCGCCGCGCGTCGCTGCTGCTCCGCACCACCGCGCAGCCGGAGATCGGCGACGAAGAACCCCGCGACCGCACCGACGAGACTGAGTCCCACCGGAGTCAGCCCTGGGGAGCGCCCGACGGCGAGCTGTAGCCCGCCCCACAACGCGGGAAGCAGGAACCCCATCGCCGTCCAGACCAGCTTCTCGGCGAAGAAGTCGCCGACCGAGCGTCCCTGGAGGCTCAGCATCCGCTGCTGGTTGGTGGTCAGCGGCAGCCGCAGCTTCCGGCGGAGCCGCTCGCTCAGCCCCTCAAGGCCGCCGGCGAGAGGCTCCTCGGCGACGGGGAGCCGCGTCTCCAGCGCGGCGAGAGCGTCCCCCAGCCGCACGGGCTGGGCGAGCGCGCCCCGCACCACGAGGAAGATGCCCAGCCCGACCACCATCCCGGCCGCGGTCATCAGCCCGATCATGACCTGCTCCCCAGGAACCGCGGCGCGGGGACCGGGACCGTCTTGCGCCGCAGGATCGCAAGGCAGCCGAGGTAGGCGGCGACGAGGACGACCGCCGCGAGGCTCCCGAGGGATGATGCGTACGGGGCGAAGAATCCGGGGTTCATGATCAGCATGAGCGCCAGCACGGTGATGGTGATGCCGGTCACTTGGCGGACAACGGCCCTTGGCTTTGCGCGTTCCGCCGCGATCTCGCGGAGCGCCCGGAGCCGGGCCTGGATGTTATCGGTGAGCGCGGCGAGGGTTGTCCGCGTGCCGGCGCCGCCATGGGTGGCGGCGATGGAAAGGGCAGCCAGCACCGCGTCGGCGTCGGCTGCGTCCAGTTCGTCGGCCATCGCGAACAGCGCGTCTCGGGTCGTCCACCGCTGGTCGAGCCGCGCGCACAGCCGGTTCACTGGGTCGCGCAGGACCGGGGGCGCCTGTGCCCTCGTCGCGAAGATCGCGTCTCGGATCGATTTGCCCGAGGTCAGCGATGTCGACACCAGCCGAACCCATCGGTCGAGACCCGCGAGGATCTCGATCTCCGGCTGCGGAGGCGCCGTCAGCAGCGCAGGGATGGCGATGAGGACGAGCGGAAAAAGACCGAGCAGGAGCGGCCATCCCGTGACGACGGCTGCGAGGAGGCCGGCCCCGAAGGACCCGATCACCCAGGTTCGCTGGCGGAGGGTGAGGGCCGTCCACCGTCGGACCGTCCTTGTCCACAGGGGTGTGGACGATCCTGTGGACGACGGCGGTTCTGTCTTGACGAGCCCGGCCAGGATGAGGGCGAGGCCCAGCCCCATGAGCGCGCCGGCGGTGATCGCCCCTGTCAGGCCCACGGCTCCATCCCCTTCTCGAAGGGGGCGAGTTCGGCGGCCATCGCGGCGTCTGGCTGGAACAGCTCACGCTGGCTGTCCGACGCCGCGCGGTACACCAGATGCGTGGACGGATGGCCCGCCTCGATCGACCCGGTCAGCTGGCGGACCTCCGACACGAACCGACGCCGAACGCCGCCGCGCCAGGCGTCGTCTTGGAGCGCCACGTGCACGACGAAGTCGATGTGGTGCGCGATCTGGCGCATGGCGTCGTCGATGCTCAGCACCCCACCGCGCGCGACACGCGCCGCGAGCCGGTCGATGGTCGACGAGGCGGAGTGCGAGTGCGTCGTCGACAACGTGCCGGCTCCGGCCTGCATCGCCTCGAACATCGCCCCGGCCTCCTCGCCACGCACTTCGCCGACCACCAGTCGGGTCAAGTTCTGCCGCAGCGCCTCCGGGATGAGGTCGGCGACCGTGTACGAGCCGACGGGGGCCCCGCCCGCCGTCTCGCCCATCCCGACGCGGGCCTGCAGCGCGAGCACGTTGCGCCGGTGGGCCAGGAGGTGGGTCAGCAGCTCGTAGTCGGTCTCCAGCGTGCCGAACCGTTCGCTGGGATGGATGGCGGCAATGAGGGCGCGCAGGAGGGTGGTCTTGCCGGCGCCCTGATCGCCGGAGATCACGATCGACTTGCGCGCCAGCACCGCCGACTGCAGCAGCCGCGCCACGTGCGCGGGCAGCATTCCGCCGGCGGCGAGGTCGGCGAGGGTCACGTCGGTGAGGAGGTGCTGTCGAATGACGATGCTGGGCCGGAACGACAACCCGAAGCCGATGGCGTGGAGTCGGAAGCGATCGCCCAGCGCGAGCGTCATCGTCGGGTGGAGGTCGTCGAAGGGCCGCGGCGGCGTGGCCGTCTCGCCGAGGAAGCGGATGGCGTCCACCAGCTCCTCATCGCTGTCGGCGACTGGCGGGTGAGCAGTTCGGCGACCGTCGCCGTGCTGCACCCAGACGTTGTCGTGGCCGTGGATCTCGATGTTCTCCGCCGTCGGCAACTCGAAGAGAGGCTGCAGGCGGCCGTAGCCGAAGATGGCGTTCTCGACGGCGTCCGCATACCGGTTCTCCAGCTGTAGCGGCCACAGGGCCTCGCCGTTCTCGCTGAGGGCACGGGCCCGCGCATGCACCACCGATCGCACGACCGAGCGGCCCAGGACCCGCCTGTCGGGACCGGTCAGCGGACGCCCGTGGTCGGCGAGCCAGTCCTCCGCGGCCCGGGCGATCTGCTCGGCCGCCTCGCGACGCAGCGTCACGACGAGGTGCCAGTCGATGTCCTCGCTCACCGGCTCGATCACGGCCGGTCGACGGGCTGGTTCGCCGATGATGGGCGTCGTCGTCGGCGCCTCGGGCGGGTCGCCCAGCGCGAGCCGGCCGAGGGCCCCGGACAGCGGCGGCAGGTCGTGCAGCGTCATGCGGGCACCGCCCCGAGGTCGGAGATGGCCCGACGGGACCGCGCGACGCGGTCGGACAGGGATTTCGCCTCCGAACGGAACCTGCCAAGGAACGGCGACTCCCGGAACCGCCGCGGCTCGGGCTCGCCGTCGCTCAGCACCGCAGCCAGCCGCGGCTCCCAGCCGATCTCGGCCCAACACGGCACCCCGAACTGCGCCGCGATCTCTCCCGACCCGTACGGCCTGCCCGGGCCGACGACGATCAACCCCGCCTCGCGCGGCGAGGGGAGGGAGCGCACCTGATCGATGACCGTCGCCAGGTGGATGCGGACCCCCGCGAGCGCCCGCAGCGAGGTGCGCGTGGTAACCAGGACGGCGTCTGCCGTTGTCAGCAGTCCGAGTGGAAGGCCGTGCGTCGAGATCCGCCCACCATCGATCAGGACGTCGGTCCCGTTTGCGTCCAACGCCTCGAAGGCCTCGCCGAGCGCGCCCCAGACGTGTTCGAACAGCCGCGAGGCCCCGGACGACGTGAACCCGGGCAGGAACCGGCGCAGGGTGTCCTCGCCCGTCGTGAGCGGAAGCGCCTGCCGCCACACCTCGGGGGTCAGCGCCGCGCCCTCGCGGTGGAACTGGGCCAGCGCCATCAGCCCGCGCCCGCCGTGATCCATGCCGCGGAGGTAGCCCGCCTGGACGGCCTGCGAGGGCTCGCGGTCGCCGTCGACCAGGAGGACGTCACGCGGCCACCCGAGAGCGAGTCCCAACGCCGTGGTCGTCACGCCGGGGGAGCCGGTGGCGCTGCAGAGGAGGAAGACCGCCATCACTGATCCCCGATCACGACGAGCGCCGCCGAGTCCGTAGCCGCCAACCGCGCGAGCGTCGCCGCCTCGGCGGCGGCCACACGCAGGTCGACGGCGTACGTCGCCCCGTCTTGGAGCGCGATGGGCGCGGCGGCGACCACGCCTTCCACGGTCTGGTCCTGGCCCTCGGCGACGCCGACGACGGCGACCCGCGTGCCCGGCGGCAGCGGAGACGAAGGGATGCGGCCCAGAGGCAGCTTGAGCCCGACGAGACTCTGGCCCGCGGGAAGCGGATCCTCGCCGATGTGGTGAGAGAGCGGGAACGACCCCTTCGGCAGGTCCATGAGCGCGTGTTCCCCGACCAGTGCGTCCAGCTGCTGGGCGGGAAGGCCCTCCGCGGCGAACTCCCCGGGAACCTCGACGGCCACCAGGTCGTCGGCCTGCAGGACCGATCCGCGCGCGACATCGCGCGCCATGGCCACGACGGCGCGATGGTCAGCGGTGGCGGAGTAGACGGCGGCCGCGGCGAGCCCACCGAGAACGACCAGCAGGACACCCAGCGCGATCAGGCGAGGGCTGCGCCGCGCCCGCAACTGCACGCCCTCAGGGCGCGAGAGTCCCGGACTCGGCGTTTCAGCCGTCGTCGGCCTCATCGGCTTGTGCATCGCGGCGCCCCTTCCGTCTGCGTGAGTGCGAGACTAATGCCGACGAGGGCGGCCGGTCGAGGGACGCCGAATACTCTGTGGATAACTTCCGCGTCGGAGGGTAGTTATGTGCCCTGCCTGCGGATGACCGTTTTGACTTCCGAGGAATCCTGAGAGATTCTTAGATTGTTTGTTCGGGCACGACGGTAGGAGACCGGGTTGCGCAAGTGGTTGATCGCCACCACGACGGCTTTCGCTGTAGGCCTCGGTACCCTCTTCGCCACATCGGCTGACGCTGCGCCGAAGGCCGCGGAGCCCGGCCCGCCGGTCGCCGGCATCGCCGAGCCGTGTGCCGTCCAGAACCCGTTCCCGAAGGACGCGAGCACCGGCGAGGTCGCCGACCAGCTCGCGGAAACCTTCGGTTTCAAGATCGCAGGCAGGCAGTGGACCACGCAGCACCGAGCCGCCATCAAGATCCTCTGGGAGACCCTCGATGCGGTCTCCTGCACGGACTACCTCGACGACCTGCAGGGCAAGGTGAGCGGCACCGTCGGCCTCAACGCCACGAACATCCGCGGCTACGCCTGGGGCGACTGGAGCCTCACCCGCAGCGGATACGTCTCCTTCGACTTCTCGAAGTTCGAGCGGGCGTTCGACGCCGGCGACGAGGGTCGTCTCAGCCGGCTCGTCATCCACGAACTGGCGCACACCCTAAACTCCGACCGCTACTCGGAGCCCAAGTATTGGCGCGACTTCAAGAAACTGGCCCGCAACGAGGACCGGTTCTCGAAGTACGCGGGCAGCTCGCTGACCGAGACATTCGCCGAGGTCGTCGGCTACTACGTCGGCCGCTGCGCACTGAACAACCCGTACGACACCGGCAAGTTCGACGCCTACTACGCCTTCGCGCGTGACCGCATCTTCGACGGCAAGGAGTTCGGTCCCGCGCCGGGCACAAAGGCCGACTGCAGCGCGCCCAAGAAGAAGGCGAAGAAGGCGAAGGCCAAGCCGGATACGTCGGCTGCCTGGCTGGAGGGCCTCGGCGGCGAGTAGCCTCTCCCTGACGCCATAGTTCAGGAGGGACGCCATGCCCGAGGTTGCCGCTTACGCCGTCGATTCGCCGACCGGCCGGTACGAGAAAACCACCATCACCAGGCGCGAGCCCGGACCCACCGAGGTCTATTTCGACATCCACTACGCCGGCATCTGCCACTCGGACATCCACACGGCGCGCGGCGAGTGGGGCCGTGTGAACTACCCGCTGGTGCCCGGTCACGAGATCGCGGGCGTGGTCAGCGCGGTCGGCTCGGACGTCACGAAGTTCCAGGTCGGCGACCGCGTCGGCGTCGGCTGTTTCGTCGACTCGTGCCGCGAGTGCGACATGTGTGAGCAGGGCGAGGAGCAGTTCTGCACGGGCAAGCCGTCGACGATCTGGACCTACAACGGCATCGGCCGCGACGGCAAGCCCACCGACGGCGGATACTCGCAAGCCATCACCGTCGAGCAGGACTACCTGATGCGCGTGCCCGACTCCATGCCGCTCGAGCAGGCCGCGCCGCTGATGTGCGCCGGCATCACCACCTATAACCCGCTCAAGCGCTGGGGCGCCGGCCCCGGCAAGCGCGTCGGCATCGTGGGCCTCGGCGGGCTCGGGCACATGGGCGTGCAGTTCGCCGCGGCCCTGGGCGCCGAGACCATCGTGCTCAGCCGCTCGCTCGCCAAGCGCGACGACGGCCTCCGCCTCGGCGCCACCGACTACGTCTCCACCGAGGACAAGGCCCGCATGCGGGAGCTCCGCGGCAGCTTCGACCTGATCCTCAGCACCGTGTCCGACGGCGTCGACCTCGACGGCATCCTCCGCCTCCTCAAGGCCCACGGCGTGCTGGTCAACGTCGGCCTGCCCGCGCACCCGACGACGTTCAGCATCGGCGGGCTCACCGGCCAGGCGCGCGTGCTTGCCGGGTCGAACATCGGCGGCATCGCCGAGACCCAGCAGATGCTCGACTTCTGCGCGGAGCACAAGCTCGCGCCCATGATCGAGATCATCCCCGCCTCGCAGATCAACGAGGCGCACGAGAACGTCGTCGCCGCCAAGGTGCGCTACCGCTACGTGATCGACGCCGCCACCATCAGCGAATAGCTCCCGATCTCGTCCTCCCCCTCCGGGCTCCCCGCCCGCCCGGATCACACTCAACACATCCGGCGACGACGGGGTTAGGCGACCCCGGTGCTAGACCGGTTTTGTGAAGTGGGACGATGAAGTTAGCAGGCCGCAGCGTCCACTGCCCTGCGAATGGACGGGTCGGCCCGAGTACTTCCGGCATCGGGCCGACCCCCGGCCTCACCCTCGTCCAAGGGCGAGATCCTCGCAGAGTGTAGCCCGCTGGGGCGGCGATTGCGTGCTGGCAAGCCAGTAGGGTGGTGCGCGGAGGAAGCGATGCACACCGCGTACGGCCGCACGGCCTGGCTCGTCTGGGCCGCAGGCATCTTCGTGTACTCGGTTGCGATGATGCATCGCGCGTCGCTCGGGGCCGCCGGTCTCGAGGCCGCCGAGCACTTCGGCACCACGCCCGGCATCGTCTCCGCCTTCGTGGTGCTGCAGCTGTCCACCTACACGCTCGCGCAGGTGCCTGCAGGCGCGATGCTCGACAGGTACGGCTCGCGGGCGATGCTCGTCGCGGGAGCGGTCGCCGTCGGTGGGGGCCAGGTCATGTTGGCGCTTGTCGACGACCTTCCGCTCGCGTTCGCGGCCCGCGTCCTCTTCGGCATCGGGGATGCCTGCATCTTCAACTCCGTCGTCAGGCTGCTCCCGAACTGGTTCGAGCCGCGGGCCGTTCCGATGCTCAGCCAGATCACGGGCATGGGTGGTGCGCTGGGTCAGGTCGGGTCGGTCTTCGTCGTGTTGCCGCTCATCGTCCACCTGGGGTGGACCAACGGGCTGCTGGCGGCGTCGGGGTTCTCGGTCTTCGCGGTCGTGCTCGCGCTCTTCGTCCGCAACGCCCCTCCGGGCGTGGAGAAGACCCTGGCCACGGGCCGGTTCCGGGACATCCCTCGACAGATCCTCCACGTGGTGAAGCACCCGGCCACGCAGCTGGGCTTCTGGATCCACTTCACCTCTGGGTTTCCGTTCATGGCCTTCATCTTCATGTGGGGCATGCCGTACCTGATCGTCGGCCAGGGGTTGCCGCGGAGCCAGGCGGCGGTGCTCATGTCGCTGTTCTCGGTGACCGCGATCGTCGTGGGTCCCGTCGTCGGCACCCTCACCGCGCGGCACCCGTTGCGACGCAGCACGCTGGCCCTCCTGCTGATCGGTGCGACGGCGCTCACCTGGGCCGTCGTCCTCGCCTGGCCGGGCCGCGCGCCGTGGCCGCTGCTGCTCGCGCTGGTCGTGGTGCTCGCCGCAGGCGGACCCGGCACCGCGATCGGCTTCGACTTCCCCCGCACCGCACTGCCCTCGCACCGCCTCGGCGCCGCGACCGGAGTCGTCATCGCGGGCGGCTTCGTCGGCGGCACCTTGCTGATCCTCGCGATGGGCCTTTTCCTCGACGCCGTGTCCGCGGGCCAGCCGTACACCGCGGCCCATCTCCGCCAGGCCTGGCTGCTGCAGGTGCCGTTCCTGGTCGTCGGACTCGTCGGAATCATCGTCAGTCGGCGGCGCCTCCGCCGCGAGATGGCCTCCCGCGGCGTCATCGTGCCCAGTTGGCGCGAGGTGATCGAGCGTCTGCGCGGCGCGTAGCCGAGGGCTTCGCGGAGCTCATGGAGTTTTGGCTCGCGGCTGCTCGGTCTGTGCTCCAGAGAGCACAGGGAGGCCAACTGTGCGTCAAAACTCCATGGAGCTCGGCTAGAACAGGCCCTCGGGCTCCGGCGGGGGCGCGTAGGACGGGTCGACGTTGTTGAAAAGGCGGCTGACGGAGCGGCCCTGATGGATGCGTGAGATCGCCTCGGCGAAAAGCCCGGCGACGCTCAGCTGGGTGAGGCCGGGGAAGCCGTCGGGGCGGGGAACGGTGTTGGTGGACACGACCTCGGTGATGTGCGGGTTCGACGTCAGCCGCTCGACGGCGTTGCCGGTGAACAGGCCGTGGGTGCAGGCGACGGAGGCCTCGACGCAGCCGAAGTCGACCAGGCGGTTCACGATCTCGACGATAGACCCGCCGGTCGCGATCTCGTCGTCGAGCACGATCGCCCGCTTGCCCCAGACGTCGCCGACGATGCTGTCGATGACGACGCGGTCGTCGCCCAGCCGCTGCTTGGAGCCCGCGGCCACAGGCAGGTTCAGGAGCCGGGCGAGCAGCGTCGCCTGCTTCGCGTTGCCGAGGTCCGGGGAGACGACGACGGTGTTGCTGAGGTCGCGGACGCGGTAGTGGTCCGCGATGACACCGAGCGCAGTCAGGTGGTCGACGGGCACGGAGAAGAAGCCGTGCACCTGGGGCGCGTGCAGCGCCATGGTGATGACGCGGTCGACGCCGGCCGTGCTGAGGAGGTCGGCGACGAGGCGGCCGCCCAGGGAGATGCGCGACGCGTCCTTCTTGTCCGAGCGCGCGTAGGCATAGTGCGGCATGACGGCGGTGATCTGCCCGGCCGACGCCCCCTTCGCGGCGTTGATCATCAACAGCAGCTCCATCAGGTGCTCCTGCGTGGGCGGCACAAGCGGCTGGATGAGGTAGACGTCGCGCTGGCGGCAGTTGGCCAGCAGCTGCGCCTGGAGGCAGTCGTTGCTGAACCGCGAGATCCTGGTACCCGACCGTTCCCGGCCCAGCTGGGCGCACACCTCGTCGGCGAACGCCGAATGCGCCGACCCGGAGAAGATGACGATGCCCTTCACGCCGTGCCTTTCCCTGAGAGTGCTCTCAGCCTAACGGGGATCGGTGTCGCGTGCGCACCGTCGACTCCTCTGGTCCCCGTGCTGACCAGAGCGCGGTGGGGCTGGTCAGCGGCGCGACCATGAGAGCGTCGACGCGTTTGCCTGCAATAATTGGGCCCATGTCATCTGATTCGGAGGGCCATAAACGCGGGCTCCGCGCGTGCCCTGATGGGGCCGCCTCGTGAGCCCAGTCGTCTCCTTACTCGTCGGCGTCGCGGTCGTCCTGATGATCACCGCCGCCACCGCCTACTTCGTCGCCCAAGAGTTCGCCTACGTCGCGGTTGACCGATCCCGGTTGGCCAGCCGGGCGGCCGACGGCGACCGTACCGCCCAGCGCACGCTCGACATCACCCGGCGCACGTCCTTCCTGCTGTCCGGCGCGCAGCTCGGCATCACCGTCACCGGCCTGCTCGTCGGCTACGTCGCGGAGCCGCTGATCGGCCAGGCGCTCGGCTCGCTGCTGTCCGGCGGCGCGCTGACCGCGACCGCGGTCGCCGTCGGCGCCTTCATCGCGCTGGCCTTCTCGACAGTCGTCCAGATGCTGCTCGGCGAGCTGTTCCCCAAGAACTTCGCCATCGCGCGCTCGGCGCAGGTTGCCGACGCGCTGGCGCCGTCGACCAAGGCCTACCTCACGGTGCTCGGGCCCGTCATCTGGGTGTTCGACAAGGCCGCTGAGCTGCTGCTGCGCGCGCTGCGCATCGAGCCGGTGCACGACGTCGAGTCCGCCGTCTCCGCGACGGACCTGGAGCGCGTCGTCGCCGACTCCCGCGCCTCCGGCACGCTCCCGGACGACATCGGCACCGTCATCGACCGCATCCTCGACTTCCCTCGCCGCGACGTCGAGCACGCCATGGTGCCGCGCGTCCGCGTCGGGTTCGTGACCCACACCACCACCGTCGCCGAGGTGCGCGCCAAGATGGCCACCGGTCACACACGCTACCCCGTGCTCGACAACACCGACAACGTGCTGGGCATCGTCCAGCTCGTCGACGTCCTCGACGAGCCCGCGGGGTCCTCACGCCCCGTCACCGAGATCGCTCGCGACGCCCTCTTCCTCCCCACCTTCATGCCCCTGCCCGACG
The DNA here is from genome assembly GCF_016714275.1 of Tessaracoccus sp. Taxonomy (GTDB): domain Bacteria; phylum Actinomycetota; class Actinomycetes; order Propionibacteriales; family Propionibacteriaceae; genus Arachnia. The sequence goes on from NZ_JADJNP010000003.1 coordinate 171,953, forward strand.
CGCAGCAGCAGCTCCGCGAGTACGGCCAGGACCTTGCGTGTGTGCTCGACGAGTACGGCACGTTCGTCGGCATCGTGACGCTGGAGGACCTGGTCGAGGAGATCGTCGGCGAGCTGGTCGACGAGCACGACGCCTTGGAGGCGCCCGCCGAGGACCGCTGGGTCATGCCGGGCGACACCCCCGTCGACGAGGTCGAGCGGCGGATCAACCACAAGCTGCCCGACGGCGACTTCGAGACGCTCTCCGGGCTCCTGATCCACGAGGTGGGCGACCTGCCCAGCGAGGGCGACGTCATCGAGTTGACCCTTGAGCCGACGGCGGGGGAGCGCGTCCTGCACGCCGAGGGCCGCGTCGTGCGGTTCGAGATCCTCGCGATCGAGCGTCACGTGCCCTCCCGCGTCCGCATCCAGTTCGACGAGGAGGCGGACGCGTGATCCTTCTCGAGACAAACGGCTGGGCGACGGCAGGTTGGACAGTGCTGATCATCGTGCTCAGCGCCTACTTCGTCGCCGCCGAGTTCGCCCTCATGGCAGCCAAGCCCCACCGCCTCGAAGAGGCCGCGGGGACGGCAGCTGGGCGCGCGGCAGTCAAGAACTCTCACGAGTTGACCCTCGTGCTCGCCGGCTCGCAGCTCGGCATCACGGTCTGCACGCTGGCGCTCGGCGCCATAACCAAGCCCGCCGTGCACCACGCGCTGGTGCCCCTGCTGGAGCGCGGCCTCCCGCCGGTGGCCGCCGACGCCGTGGCCTTCGTCCTCGCGCTGATCCTCGTCACGTTCCTGCACCTGGTGGTCGGCGAGATGGCGCCCAAGTCGTGGGCCATCGCGCACCCGGAGCAGAGCTCGCTGCTCCTCGCGCTCCCGCTGCGGGCCTACATGTGGGTGACGCGCCCCGTCCTCCGCGCCATGAACTCCGCCGCCAACTGGCTGGTGCGACGCGCCGGGGCCGAGCCGAGGGACGAACTGACCCAGGGTCAGGACGCGGCGGGGTTGCGGCATCTCGTGGAGCACTCCGCCAACGTCGGCGCGTTGGAGGCCGCCTATCGCGGCTCGCTCGCGTCGTTCCTGACGCTGCGCGAGACCTCGGTCGCCGAGCTCCTCCCCGCCGATCAGCGATTGGCGGCGGTGCCCCTCAACGCCACCATGTACGACGTGCAGGAGGTCACCCGCGGCAGCAGACACCTGCGTGTGCTCGTCCGCGACGGCGCCCGCACCGTCGGCATCGTCCACGTGCGCGACACGCTGCTCGAACCGGACCTCGCTCGTCCAGCCCTCGACATCGCCCGGGAGCCTGTTCGGCTTCCCGCCGACACGGGTGTCGCGGCCGCGATGGCCACCATCCGCCGCGAGCGCACCCAGCTGGCGATCGTCGTCGCCGGCGATCGCGAGCTCGGCGTGCTGACCTTCGAGGACGTCCTCCCGGGCCTGATGCCGTCGGCTTTGCTTCGCGACGAAGGGGTCTCGTCCTGATCTAACGGATAAGTGCGGCGGGATAGACATTCCGAGCCCCTGGGGGCGGTTCTGTCCATCCCGCCGCACTTATCCGTCAGCGAGGCCCGGTCACGACAGTGAACCGTCCTGTCAGGGAGCGGGAGAGCGGCTCAGGGAACGTCGTCGGAGGATCGAGAGGCCGGCGGCGTCGCCCAGCGGTGACGACCAGCGCAGCGCGCGCACCAGGCCCGCACCCTCCGGGGTGCCGGTGTAGACGGCACGCCCAGGCCCGACGTGCTCGCGCCAGTGGGAGAGGAAGGCGTCTGCGGCGGCGCGGCTGGAGCCGAAGACCGTCGGCACCTGGTGCCAGACTTCCCGGTCCGGCCTGGGGGAGCGGACACCGTCGAAGATCGTCGTCGGGCGGGGTGTCCACGCGGGCCGCGACACGAGGTAGCGCGGGCGTTCGATGGGCTCGAGCAACTCGGCGAGGGCATCCGCGAACAGACCGGACACGACTTCCGATACCCTGTCCAGCCGTACGCGGGCCTCGCCGTCGAGGGTGACGTCGATGGCGATCGCCTCAGCGCCGACGGGGGACCGCCCGTCCGCACGCAACGCGTCGGCCACCGCGCTCGCGTACCGGGTCAGCGACGGTTCGGCCCTGCGCGTCTCAGCGTAGGCGCGCTGCCGATCGAGCCAGAACCAGCCGCCGACCACCGCTGCGACGATGAGCACGATCCAGCCGAGTTCGGGCAGCACCTGCATCGCTAGCAGCGACCCGGCGAACAGCGCGGACGGGATGCCCAGCGTCGTCACCGGCGACAGGACCGACGGCGCGGGCGTCACCGCCGCGGGGAGCCGCTCGCCGCGCAGCCGCAGGGTGGCCGCGGGCTCGATCCGGCGCGGATCGACGCGCGACCAGGCCTCGCGCACGGCATCGAGGTCGGACGAACGGATCAGCGCCCGCGCGTTGAGGCCGGCCAGCTCAGTCACCGGGGGTGGCGCGCCGGGGGACAGCCTCGCGTCGAGGTGCGCCACGCCGTCAACGACCTCGCCCTCGCCGTCGACCGCGAACCAGCCCGCGTGCTTGGCGACGAGACGCAGGTAGTCGGCGTTGCCGCGTGGCCCGTCCGCCACGGAGGTCACGGTCCAGTTGACCGCCACTTTCTCCGGCCGGGCGGGGTCGGTGCGCAGCGCGCGGCCCCGCGTCTGGACGATTGCGGTGGACGTGGTCGCCGTCGTGAGGTCGACGACGCACGTGACCTGAGGGCAGTCCCACCCCTCGCCAAGCAAGGCCCGGGTACCGACGAGCACACGGATCTCGCCGGCGGCGAGTGCCCGCGTCGCCTCGGCGATGAAGGCGCGGTCGTTCGCGCCGGTGACGACAGTGGGGCAGGCCCAGGCGACGCGCTCGTCGGCCCGCAGCGCGGCGTGCACCCAGTGCGCGGAGCCGGAGGCCGGGTCGAGGACACCGTCGAGGTCCGCGGGCAGCGCGGTCGCGACGGCGTGCTCGGTGAGGATCAGCAGGCGTGCGTCGGGGTCGTCGGCGAGGTGGTGCGCGGCGATCTCCACGGCGGCCTGCGCCTTCGCTGAACTCCGCGCGAGGATCCGATCCACCAGGTCCTGGCCGGGGCGGATGCCGGTGCGCCCGCGGCGATAGCCGACGGTGGGGAGCAGCCTGGTCAGGCGGGCGGCAGTCGCGCGGTCCGCGTCGTCGCCGTCACGCTCCAGGGCGTCCAGCCAGCCGTCGGCGACCGCCAGCCAGTCGGCCAGGTCGGGGGGCCGACGATGTCGTTCCGCGACGTGCGCGCCGTCGGGCATCTCCAGCCGCCCGTGGAGAGCGAGCCGGACGACGGCGTCCGCGACGGCCTCGCCGATGTCGGCAAGCGGCAGCAGCGCTGCCCAGGTCAGCAAAGGCGTGGAGGCCGTCCCCGGCCGTGTCAGCTCTGAGATCAGCTCGGCTGCGCGGCGGGCGTGCGCCGCCAACCACTCCTGTTCCCGCGCCGTCGGCGTCGTGAACCAGGACAGCTCGGCGAAGGGCACGAGGTCGCCCTCCGCGACGAGCGCGGGGATGGTCGCCTGGTAGGTCACCGGACCGAAGAGGCGGTTCACAAGGTCGGCTTCGGTGGGCGTCAGCAGTTCGGGCGGGGTTGCGGTGAGGGCGAGCACGACGGCGTCGTCGAGTTCGGCGAGCACCTCGTCGAGCAGCTGCCCCCACGCCTGGAGAAGGTGGTGGCACTCGTCGAGGATCACGGTGAGTGGCCCCGCGTCGTGCAGACGCCGGATCAGCGCCTCGCCGTTGGGGTGGAGCCGGGACCGGGGCGGGCCTCCGTCGGCCTCGCCGTCGAACACCGCAAGCGACTGGTACGTCAGCGCGGTGAAGCGTGCCCCCAGGGACCTGTCCGACGACGCGGCCTCGCCCGTGAGTCGTTCCCATTCGCGTCCCCACTGCATCGCGATGGCGGCGTTCGGGCCGAACGCGACGACGGGTCGACCCCAGCGCTCCGCCGCCGCGACGCCCAGCAGCGTCTTTCCGCCGCCCGGGGGCAGCACCACCCAGTGCCGGTCGTCGTGCGCCGCGATAGCGTCCAGCGCTTCGCGCTGGTGCCGGCGCCAGCGGATCTCGTGCGTCACGCAAGCACCGCTACGCGACGCGGCTCGGGTCCTTGACGAACAGCGCGACGATCAGGCCGATCAGCAGTACGGCGACGACACCGAGAATGCCCCAGTGCTGCGCCGAGGCGCCGGTGACGGTCGCGCCCAGCGCGATCGTCAGGCCGAACAGCGTCGGGGAGAGGAAGCTCACGGCGCGGCCTGTCGTGGCGTAGAGGCCGAAGAGCTCACCGCTCATGCCGTCCGGGATGAGCCGGGCGAGGAACGAGCGGCTTGCCGACTGCGCGGGGCCGACGAACAGGCACATGGCCAGGCCGAGCGTCCAGAACGCCGCCTTGCCGCCGTCGTGGAAGAGGAAGACGCAGGAGCCAAGGACCACCAGGCAGGTCAGCGAGACGACGATGACGGCCTTGGGTCCGAGCCGATCGTCCATCAGCCCGAAGAGCATCGTGGCGACGCCCGCGACGATGTTGGCCGCGACGCCGAAGATGACGACCTCGCCGAACGTGAAGCCGAACGTGCCCTGAGCGAGCACGCCGCCGAACGCGAAAACGCCGGCGAGGCCGTCGCGGAAGAGCGCGGACGCGATGAGGAAGAAGAGCGTGTTCGGGGAGGTCCGGGCGATGCGGGCGACGGAGCGGAACAGCTCCCGGTAGGAGCCGACGACGCCCAGCGACGGTGCGACGACCTCCGGCCTCCTGTCCTTCAGCGCGAGGAACAGAGGGATGGTGAACACCAGCGTCCACGCGCCGCACAGGATCATCGACAGGCGCACCTGGTCGGCGTCGAATCCCGTTCCCATGAGCGCGATGATGACGAGCAGGATGGTGATGCCGCCGAGGTAGCCGAGCCCCCATCCGAGCCCACTGACCCGGCCGACGTTGCTCGGCGTCGAGACCTGGTCGAGAGCGGCGTAGTAGTTGACGTTGGCGATCTCGGCGACGACGTTGCCCGCCCCCAGCAGCAGCGCACCCAGGATGAAGTACTCGGGGGCAGGCGCGACGAAGTACATGGCCGCGCAGATCGCCGCGAGCAGCCAGGTCTGCCAGCGCAGATGGAACATCCGGCGGCCGGTACGGTCCGAGCCTTGGCCGAGCACGGGAGCGAGCAGCGCGATGAACAGCCCGGCGAGGCCCGTCGCCCACGCCAGCTTCATCGTGACTTCGTCCTTCTCGCCGAACGCGGAACTGGTCAGGTAGACAGCGAAGACGAACGTGGTGATCACCGTCTGGAACGGCTGGGTTCCCCAGTCCCAGAATGCCCAGGCGAGGACCTTGCGGGTGGGGGCCTTTGTGGCGGCGAGCGCGCCGTCGGCAGCGGGAGTCGTGGTCACGCGTCGAACCTAGCTGTCCGCGGGCACGCCGTCGACCCCCGATCCGGCCCTCGTGCGCGTCGGCCGCGCTTGCCAGCGCACCCGTCTGGTGCCGCTCGCTACGGCGGCCACCGGTGGATCGAGGCTAAGCCCCTCCGGCCACGACCCGCAGGTAGTGCGCGACGGTGTCGGCGACCTGGTCCCTGGCCGGCGCGAGGTACTTGCGCGGGTCGACGACGGCCGGCTCCTCCAGGCGGGAGCGGACGCCGGCGGTGAAGGCCACGTTCAGCGCAGTCCCGATGTTCACCTTCCAGATCCCGGCCCGGGTCGCGGCCGCGATCGATGCGTCAGGAACCCCGGAGGAGCCATGGAGGACGAGCGGAATGGGCACGGCGTCGCGCAGCCGCACGATGAGGGCGAGGTCGAGCTCGGCGGTCTGCGAGGTCATCGCGTGCGAGAAACCGACGGCGACCGCGAGCGAGTTGACGCCGGTGTCTGCCACGAAGGTCGCCGCCTCGGCGGGGTCCGTTCTGACGCCAGGAGCGTGCGCTCCGTCCTTGCCACCGACCTCGCCCAGCTCGGCCTCCACCCAGATGCCCTCGCTGCGGCCCCACTCGCACACCTCACGGGTGCTCCGGACATTCCCATCGAAATCCAACGTGGACCCGTCGTACATGACGGAGCTGAACCCTAGCTCGCGCGCCCTCATGGCGAGCGCGGGGTCGGTGATGTGGTCGAGGTGCAAGACGACGGGGACCTCCGCGGCCGCGCCGACGGCAACCATGGCCGCCGCGATGGCCTCTGGGTGCCGGTGGAAGCGAATGGCGTTCTCGGACAGCTGAAGGATGACGCTGAGGCCGGCGCGCTCCGCGCCTGCGACGATGGCTTCCGCGTGCTCGAGCGTGATGACGTTGAAGGCGGCTACCGGGGAGTCCGTCAGGGCGGGCGAGGAAATGAGTGGCATGCTTGATCTTGACATGAACCCCAATCAAATGCAACGATTCCACGTAATCCCAAGGGTGTGGTTGAAAGCGGAGGTGGGAACATGGTCGAACTGGCACAGCCGTTCAGGCCCGAGCGCCTGAGAAGGCTCAGGGAGATGATCCAGACGAACGGGCGGCTGACGGTCGCCGAGGCCGCGGCAGAACTGCGGACGTCGACGGAGACCATCCGGAAGGACCTCGTCGCGCTCGAGGGCCAGGGGGTGCTGCGTCGGGTCCACGGCGGAGCCCTTCACCTCGAGTCGATGACGCACGAGCCCGAGGTCGCGACGCGCGGCACCAACGTCGAGGAGAAGCGGCGCATCGCCGAGGCCGCCCTCGCCTACCTCCCGCAGACCGGCGCGATCTTCATCGATGCGGGCTCGACGACGGAGGAGCTCGTCCGGCTGTTCCCCAACCGGCGGCTGACCGTCTTCACCAACACGCTCACCGTGGCCAGCGCGCTCGCCGCGCTCTCCGAGGTGAGGGTGCACACCCTTGGCGGGCGCGTGCGCGCCGAGACCCTCGCCGAGGTCGGGGCGCAGGCCCTGACGACGATCAGCACCCTCAGCTTCGACCTCGCCTACGTCGGCACGAACGCCATCTCGGTCGAGCGCGGCCTATCGACACCCGACGTCGAGGAGGCCTCGGTCAAGGCCGCCATGATCCGCAATGCCGAGCGCGCCTGCCTGCTTGCCGACCACACGAAGTTCGCACGGACCTCCCTCGTCAGGTACGCGGGGGTCGAGGAGCTGGACCTCATCGTGACCGGCCGCGAGCTCGACGCCCAGCACCGCTCCGCGCTGAAGGGACTCGACGTGGAGGTGGCCTACGCATGATCGTGACGGTGACGCCCGCGCCGGCGATCGACTGGACGGTCAAGGTGGACGCCTTCGACTGGGACGCCGTCAACCGCGTGGTGCAGAGCACGCGGGAGCCATCCGGCAAGGGCCTGAACGTCTCCTGGGCGCTCCACAGGGCAGGTATTCCCACCACCGCCGTGTTCCCGGCCGGGGGTGAAACGGGTTCCTACATGCGCGACTCCCTCGCCCGGGAGGGCCTCCCGCACGTCGTGATCGACACGGGCCGGGAGGTGCGCACCAACATCACGCTCGTGGCGCCCCCAGACCACTCGACGAAGCTCAACGAGGCGGGAACCCCGCTCAGCGCTGCCCAAGTCGTCGACCTCCATGACGCCATCCTCACCACCGGCAGGGGGGCGCGCATGGCACTGCTGTGCGGGAGCCTCCCGAAGGGGGTGGAGCCCGAGTTCCTGGCCCGCGTCGTGCGGGACCTCGCGGCGATCGGCACGCCGACGACGGTGGACACCTCGGGAGCCGCGCTCGCGACCGTCCTTGCCGCCAAGCCTGTCCTCGTCAAGCCGAACGTACACGAACTGGCGGACCTCGTCGGGATCGCGATCGAGACGTTCGGCGACGTCGAGGCCGCGGCCCGGGAGACCATTCGGCGGGGTGCGGCGGCCGTGCTGGCGTCGCTCGGGGCCGACGGATCCATGCTGGTGACCGGCGACCAGGCCCTCTACGGGCGTGCGCGGGGCATCCCGTTCGTGAACTCGGTCGGCGCTGGGGACGCGCTGCTGTCGGGATACGTGGCGGAGACCTCCGACGATCTCGGCGACCGCCTCCGTAACGCCATCCTCTGGGCGTCGTCGGCCGTCAGCCATCCCACGACCCTGTTCCCCATCAGGAACGATTTCGCCGAGCGGGTGGAGGTGACGCACGCCTTCGATCGCGGGACTCGTCTCTCGGAGCCTTCGCTCGAGCTCGTCGCGGGATAGGTGGAAGACGACGGTGGACATGGATCGAGAGGGGGTGCGGACTGAGTGACGCAAGGGTGCATCGCCCTCACTGACGGACCGAGCAGCGTCCCACCTATTACCGCTCATTTGAGTAACTCGGCGCACCGCGACGCCGGTACGGCCTCACGGCCAGCAAGCATTAGGCACCTCAGGAGGGTCTCATCCTGCCTGGACGCCACGAAACGTGTCCCATGACAACGCGGTCGCCATGGACAACGAAAGGGAAATTGCCACATGAGCAATAGTCAGAGCATCCTCATCAGGATCAAGGATGCCGTCAAGCGATACGGCGAAAACACGATCATCCCGGGCCTGTCCGTCGACATCCAGCCCGGCGAGTTCTTCACCCTGCTCGGCCCCTCGGGCTGCGGCAAGACGACTCTGCTCCGCATGATCGCGGGCTTCAACTCGATCGAGGAGGGGCAGTTCTACTTCAACGACACGCTCATCAACGACATGGAGCCGTCCAAGCGGCGGATCGGCATGGTCTTCCAGAACTACGCGATCTTCCCGCACATGTCTGTGCGTAAGAACGTCGAGTTCGGCCTCAGGAACATGGACTTCCCGAAGCGGGACATCCCGGCCAAGAGCTCCGAGTACATCGACCTGGTGCAGATCACGAAGTGGGCCGACGTGATGCCCGATCGGCTCTCCGGCGGCCAGCAGCAGCGCGTGGCGCTCGCTCGCGCGCTGGTGACGTCGCCTGACGTCCTGCTGATGGACGAGCCGCTCTCCAACCTCGACGCCAAGCTCCGCGTCGAGATGCGCGAGGTGATCCGCGAGATCCAGCAGCGGGTGGGAACGACGACGGTCTACGTCACGCACGACCAGGAGGAGGCCATGGCGGTCTCGGACCGGATCGCGGTGATGAAGGACGGCGTCATCCAGCAGCTCGGCGCCCCGCACGAGCTGTACCACCGGCCGTCGAACCTGTTCGTCGCGACCTTCATCGCCGCTCGAACCTGATCCCGGGGACGCTCGCCGGGACCACGCTCACGCTGGCCGGCGTGGACTTCGACGTCGACCCGCTGCCCGGCGCCGACGGCAAGGTCATGGTCGGCGTGCGGCCGGAGCAGTTCATCATGGATACCGATCCGTCGACCGAGGGCATCCAGGCGACGGTGCAGCACGGCGTCTTCCTCGGCCTGAACACGCAGTACTTCCTCGAGCTCGCCGACGGCACGCAGATCGAGGCCGTGCAAGAGTCGGAGATGAACCGCCTCCTCGATCCGGGCACGAAGGTGCGGCTGCGGATCAAGGCGCACAAGATCAACATCTTCGACGAGTCGGGTGAGAAGAACCTGTCCGCCCAGGCGGTGTCGCGATGAGCATCCTCGCCTCGACATCGGCGCAGAAGCGCACGAAGTTCTTCCGCTTCGACGTGTGGACGCTGATCTCGCTCGCCATCCTCGCGATCTTCCTCCTCTTCCTCGTCTATCCGCTGTGGGGCGTGCTGAAGGAGTCGGTCGTCGACGGCGAGGGCCAGTTCACGCTGTCCTACTTCCAGCAGTTCTTCGCCAAGAACTACTACTTCGGAACGATCATCAACTCGGTCTACCTCAGCGTGGCCGTCACGGTGTTCTGCCTCCTCGTCGGAGTGCCGTTCTCGTACTTCTACACCTTCTACCGGCTGCGTGGCGCGAGGGCGCTGTTCGTCGGGGCGGTGCTTTCGGTCATGTCGGCTCCGTTCATCGGGGCGTACGCGTGGATCCTCCTGCTCGGGCGCAACGGCATCGGCACGAGGGCGATCGAGTTCCTGTTCCCTTGGGGCGCGGGCAGCGTCAACATCTACGGCTTCGCCGGCGTGGTCTTCGTCCTGACCCTCAAGATGTTCCCGCTCGTCTCCGTCTACATGAACGGCGCCTTCCGGAGCATCGACGCGTCGCTGCTCGAGGCCGCTGAGCAGATGGGGAGCACCGGCATCAGGCGGATCTGGGACGTGATCGTGAAGCTCACGATCCCGACGCTGCTCGCGGCGTCGCTCCTGGTCTTCATGCGCGCGTTCGCCGACTTCGGCACGCCGCTGCTGATCGGCGAGGGGTTCCGCACCTTCACCGTCGAGATCTACAAGCAGTACCTCGGCGAGACGGGACAGAATCACAACTTCGCCGCGGCCATCGGCGTGATCGGCGTCGTCGTCACGGCGGCCATCTTCCTGATCCAGAAGTATGCGGCGACGAAGTTCAGCTTCTCCATCAAGCCGGGTCGCATCCCGGAGAAGCGCACGCCAAAGGGTATCTCGGGCGTCCTGATCTACGTCTATATGTACGGGCTGACGGCGTTCGCGTTCCTGCCACAGCTCTACGTCGTGTACCTGTCGTTCAAGAACAGCACCGGCTCGCGCTTCCTGCCTGGGTTCTCGCTGGACAGCTACAAGGCCGCCGCAGGCAAGCTGCTCGGCCGTTCCATCTGGAACACGCTCTCGTTCGGGTTCATCTCGTTGGCGATCATCATCGTCCTCGCCGTGTTGATCGCGTACCTGGTGGTGCGCCGCTCCAACGTTGTGAACAGCAGCATCGACACCCTTTCGATGATCCCCTACATCATGCCGGGTGCGGTGCTGGGCATCGGGCTCGTCATCACGTTCAATCAGGCGCCGCTCGCACTGACCGGGACCGCGGCGATCATGATCATCGCCCTGGTGGTCCGGCGCATGCCCTACACCATCCGGTCCGCGACGGCGACCCTCATGCACATCCCGATGTCCATGGAGGAGGCTGCGCGCAGCCTCGGCGCCTCGAAGATCAAGACGTTCGTCAAGATCACCACCCCCATGATGTCCGCGGGCATCGCCTCGGGGGCGATCCTCAGCTTCGTCGCCATCGTCACCGAGATGTCGGCGGCGATCATCCTCTACAACAACCGGACCATCACCCTGACGATGTCCGCCTACGTGGCGATCTCCCGTGGCAGCTACGGCATCGCCACCGCGTTCTCCGCGATCCTCACCGTCCTCACCGCGGTGATCCTGCTCGTGTACCTCCGGTTCACGCAGGAAGACAACATCAAGCTCTGACGCCACCCCGGCGCCAGCGCATCCGTTCCACTCCACCTAAGGAAGAACCATGGACCTCAAGAAGATCATCGCAGGCGCGTCCGCGAGCCTGCTCGCGCTCGGACTCGCCGCGTGCGGCGGCAGCACCGAGCCGGGAGGTGGCAGCACCGAGACAGGTGGCGCCCCCGCGAACAACCACCTCATCTTCTACTCCACCATGACCGAGAACGACCTGAGCGTGATGACCGGCCTCCTCGAGGAGCAGTTCCCGGACATCGAGATCGAGATCGTCAACGGCAACGCCGGCGAGCTGACCACCCGTATCCGCTCCGAGGCAGGCAACCCTCAGGGCGACATGATGTGGGGCGGCCTCGACACGATGGACGGAGACACGTACTCTGACGTCTTCGAGCACTGGCTGTCCGATTACGAGGACACCGTGCTGCCGCAGTACAAGTCGCCCAACGGCTTCTACAACGTCGATCATCTCTCGACGGTCGCCTTCGCGGTCAACACCGACATCGAAAAGGAGCTCGGCATCACCGTCAACGGCTACGCCGACCTGCTCAACCCCGCACTGAAGGGTAAGATCCTCATGGCCGACCCGACGTCTTCGTCGTCGGCGTGGAACAACCTGAGCAACATCCTGACCGTCTTCGGCAAGGACACCGACGCGCCGTGGGACTACGTCGGCAACCTCTTGAAGAACGACCTCGTCATCGCTTCGTCGTCGTCGGCAGCGTTCAACTCCGTCGCGGACGGCGAGTACGCCGTCGGCCTGACCTACGAGGACGGGATCTCGGTGCTGCTCAAGAACGGCGTCGACAACATCAAGATGGTCTACCCGGCCGAGGGCACCAGCGCGTCCGCCTTCGCGACGGCGGTCATCAAGGGCGGGCCGAACCCCGAGCTGGCCAAGAAGGTCGTCAACTACATCATGAGCCCCGAGGGCCAGGTCGCCTTCGGTGAGGGTGTGGGCACCGTGCGCATGACGACCTCGGAGACGGTGAACTCCCAGTGGCTGCCGCCGCGCGAGGAGATCACGTGGGTCGACCTTGACGTGGCGTGGCTGACGGAGAACCGTCCCGCCGCCATCGAGCGCTGGACCGAGATCTACACGGAGCTTCGTGGCTCCTGATCGAGTGGAGGACGCCGGTGGCTCGCATGCGGGCCACCGGCACCTTCCGTCCGCCGGGCGGCCGCGTGAACTGGAGCGCAACCCGTCGGGGCACCGCCGGCTCCTGATGCGGGTCAGCACCGTCTACTACGTCCACGGCCGGTCCCGGGTCGAGATCGCCGACGACCTGGGCATCTCCCGGTTCAAGGTGGCGCGCGCCCTCGAAGAGGCGCGCGACATGGGGATCGTGTCCATCACCGTGCACAGCGGCGCCCCGATGCCCGAGCTGTCGGCCCGATTGGCGGCTCATCTGCGGCTTCGGCGCGCGAGCGTCGTCGAGGTGTACGGCGACGACCCCAGCCTGCGCGCCGTCGTGGGCCGTGAGGCGGGAGCTGTGCTCGGCCAGCAGCTCGAAGACAGCGAGGTGCTGGGCATCGGGTGGGGACGGACGCTCAACACGATGTTCGACGACATCGACTACCTCCCGCAGGTCGAGATCGTGCAGCTGTCGGGCAGGTTCGGGGGCGACATCGAGAACTCGGCCGCCCAACTGACCCGCCGGACGGCCGCCTTGGCGGGCGCCTCGACCGCGCGCGTCATCCGCGCTCCCTTCTTCATCGACGACGCCCGGCAGGCCAACGCCGCTCGCCGCCACCCCACGATCGCGGCCGTCGTCGCCGACTTCGCCCGCATCACCACCGCCGTCGTCGGGATCGGGGCCATGGCGCCTGTCCCGATGTCCGTTGCCGTCGCGTCCGTGCCGCCGCGGGTCGCGGAGCGACTTCTGAACTCCGGCGCCGTCGGGGAGATCCAGGGCTCCCTCTTCGCCGCCGACGGCCATGTCGTGGCGGGAAACCTCTGGCGCCACACCATGAGCATCACGCCCGCAGCTCTGGCGCGCATCCCTCGCGTGATTGCCGCGGCTGCCGGCGTCGGCAAGACGCAGGCCGTGCACGCCGTGTGCTCGTCCGGCGTGCCTACGGACCTGGTCGTCGATATCGAGCTCGCCAACGCCCTGCTCGCAATGCCGCCCATCGACGAGGTCTTCCATCACGAGCGCGCCGATAGCGCTCAGATGTGTATCTAGGCGACGCCTCCGGCGGCACAATCCGTCGCCCGCCCTACCGTAGGGAAGCACTGATCAATCGGGCGCCGGCTGCGGCGCACCAGGCCGCGCCCCATCGCGCTGAAGGAGACCGCATGACGCCCCCCGCACCGCAGCCGACCACTGTCCCGCGCCTCGTCGCGCTCGACATGGATGGCACGCTGACCCAGCACAAGACCCCGCTCGGGGCCACCAACCGCGCGGCCCTTGACGAGCTGAGGAGGCACTTCAGACTCGTGCTTGTCGGCGCGGGCTCCTGCCTGCGGATCCACAACCAGCTCGGCGGGTATCCGGCCGATGTCGTCGGCTGCTACGGCATGGAGCGTGCCGAGTGGGACGAGGAGGTGCCCCAACTGCGCGTCGTCGAGACCTCGCCGGCGAGTCCCTTGGACGTTGAGGCCCGCGCCGCCGCGCTCGCCGCCGTCGCGCGGATCCGCGACCGGCACGGCTACACCTCGTTCGACGGCGACAGCGTCGAGTTCCACCCCTCCGGCATGTTGACGTTTGCCCTCCTCGGCACCGCCGCGCCGATCGAGGCCAAGCTGGCCTTCGATCCGGACCGCAGCCGGCGCCGCGTCTTCTACGACGAGGTGTGCGAGGCCTTTCCCGCGTACACGGTGTTCGTGGGCGGTTCGAGCTCGTTCGACATCGTGCCCCGGCCCTACGACAAGCTCCACGCGCTGCGGCGGTACTGCGCCGCCCACGGCATCGGCGCCGAGGAGGTCGTCTTCATCGGCGACGACTACGGACCGGGCGGAAACGACGAGCAGGTCTACCGCTCGGAGATCGATTTTCTCACCATCGACGACTACCGGCACTTTCCACAGGTGGCCGCGTCCCTGGTGAACCGTGCGGCGAATACCATTGCCTCACCGCCGGACGGCCCCCTCCCGAGCAACGTGAAGGAACACGCCTCATGTCACTGATTCAGCACGCGTTGGAGTCCGCGGACGAGACCCGGGCCATCGAGTTCGGCCACGACGCCCTCGGCAGGACAGGAAGCCTCTTCCGGGGCCTCTTCCCCGACGCGACCGCGTTGGTCGTCGCCGACGAGAACACCTTCGCCGCGGCCGGCGCCGAGGTGCTGGCATCGTTGCGCGATGCAGGAGTCGCGCTGGCCGCGGAGCCGTTCATTCTTCCCGGAACACCGACCCTGTACGCCGACTACGTCAACACGACGCTCGTGCGCGAGCGTCTCGCCGAGCTCCCCGGCGCGGTGGCGTGCTCGATCGCGGCCGGCACCCTGAACGACGTGACGAAGCTCGCCTCCGGGGAGTTGGGGCGGCCCTACCTGAACGTCTGCACCGCCGCCTCGGTGGACGGGTTCAGCTCGTACGGCGCGTCGATCTCGGTCGACGGTTTCAAGATCACCCGGGACTGTCCTGCCCCCGCGGGGCTGGTCGCCGACCTGGCCGTCATGGCCGCGGCCCCCGTGCGGCTGACGTCGACCGGATACGGCGACCTGATCGAGAAGATTCCCGCCGGTGCCGACTGGATCCTCGCCGACGAGCTCGGCGTCGAGCGCATCGACGCCCCCGTCTGGGACCTCGTCCAAGGGCCGGGCCGCGAAGGGGGCGGGGGGGGGGGGGGGGGGGGGGGGGGGGGGGGGGGGGGGGGGGGGGGGGGGGGGGGGGGGGGGGGGGGGGGGGGGGGGGGGCGGGGGGGGCCGCGGGGGGGGGGGGGGGGGGGGGCGGCCGGGGGGCGGGGGGCGCGCGGGGGGGGGGGGGGGGGGGGGGGGGGGGGGGGGGGCGGCGCCGCGGGGGGGCCGCGCGCGGCCCGGGGGGGCGGGGGGGGGGGGGGGGGGGGGGGGGGGGGGGGGGGGGGGGGGGGGGGGGGGGGGGGGGGGGTGGGGGGGGGGGCGGGGGGGGGGGGGGCGCCGGGGGGGGGGGGGGCGGGGGGGGGGGGGGGGGGGGGGGGGGGGGGGGGGGGGGGGGGGGGGGGGGGGGGGGGGGGGGGGGGGGGGGGCCCGGGGGGGGGGGGGGGGGGGGCGGGGGGGGGGGGGGGGGGCGGGGGGGGGGGGGGGGGGGCGGGGGGGGGGGGGGGGGGGGGGGGGGGTGGGGGGGGGGGGGGGGGGGGGGGGGGGGGGGGGGGGGGGGGGGGGGGGGGGGGGGGGGGGGGGGGGGGGGGGGGGGGGGGGGGGGGGGGGGGGGGGGGGGGCGGGGTGGGGGGGGGGGGGGGGGGGGGGGGGGGGGGGTTTTGGGGGGGGGGGGGGGGGGGGGGGGGGGGGGGGGGGGGGGGGGGGGGGGGGGGGGGGGGGGGGGGGGGGGGGGGGGGGGGGGGGTTTGGGGGGGGGTTTGGGGGGGGGGGGGGGGGGGGGGGGGGGGGGGGGGGGGGGGGGGGGGGGGGGGGGGGGGGGGGGGGGGGGGGGGGGGGGGGGGGGGGGGGGGGGGGGGGGGGGGGGGGGGGGGGGGGGGTGGGGGGGGGGGGGGGGGGGGGCGGGGGGGCCCGCCTTCGCCACGCGCTGGGCCGCCCGGACGAGTTGGTCGCGGGCGACGAGGACGCTGTGGCCGCGCTCGCCGAGGGCAACCTGCTGTCGGGCCTGGCGATGCAGGCGGTGAAGTCGTCGCGCCCGGCCTCCGGCGCAGGCCACCAGTTCTCGCACACCTGGGAGATGGAGGGCCACGGCCTGAACTGGGAGCCGCCGCTCAGTCACGGATTCAAGGTCGGCGTCGGCACCGTCGCCTCGCTCGCCCTGTGGGAGGAGGCGCTGCGGCTCGACCTCGCGGCTCTCGACGTCGACCGGATCGTCGCCGAGGCGCCGACGAAGGACGACGTCGTCGCCCGCATCGAGGCGGCGCTGCCGGAGAAGATCCGGGAGGAGTCCATCAAGGTCTCCCTCGCCAAGCACGTAGAGGGGGAGGCGCTCCGTGACCGGCTCCTGCTGATCGGGAACCGCTGGGACGCTATCCGGGCCCGCGTCGCGGACCAGCTCGTCGCGCCCAGCGAGGCCGCCGAGATGCTGCGTCGGGCGGGGGCGCCGAATCATCCGGGGCTGATCGGGATCGGCTGGGACCGGTTCAGGGAGACCCATCACAAGGCACACATGATTCGCAGCCGGTACACGGTCCTTGAGCTGCTCTGGGAGACCGGAACCTTCGACATCGTGCTGGACCGGCTTTTCGCGCCGTCGGGATTCTGGGGGCGGCATCGGGACGCCGAAAGCCTCGGCGGGACCCCTGTCCAGGGCCTAGTGGCTCGTCGCGCCTAAATGCGCGGGTAAGCGACTCCATGCGGGCGATTGACGTCGTTGTCGTCGGTCGACGTAGTGCCCCGCCATGACTCCCTCCTCCGCCTTATCACTCATCCCACCTGACGCCGCGTCCTATCCGCACCTTTAGGTGCGACAGACCACCAGTGTCGCGTGTCGGAAGTAGGTTGATGGATTCTGGTGTTCCAGTGGATGGATCGCAAGGCCGACGAGCGAAGGAGCACTTGGTTGTTCGTCGAGTGAGGAGAACGCAGCGAGGCGCCGCTGGGGCGCCAGAAGCCGCAAGCTACTTCGGACACGCGGCACTCGGGAAGCACTGATCAATCGGGCACCGTCGGAGAGGAAGCGCCCGGTGGTCCTGCGGAGAGACGGCGCCGCGCAATGCGATCGTCCGGATTGTGAGTACCAAACAAGAATGTACCGTGCCGCCTGTGCGGGTTGTATGGTGGGGGTCCGCAACCGACCTGTGAATGATTCTGCCGGTGCCCACGACGGCCGCCGGAACCAACGAAAGGTGAACGCATGACCGACAGCGGAGTCCTCAAGTACGGGGGCCACGAGCTCGAGCTCCCCGTCGTCAAGGCCACCCAGGGCAACGACGGACTCGACATCGGGAAGCTGCTGGCGACCACCAAGGTCACGACGCTCGACTCGGGTTTCGTCAATACGGCCTCCTGCACGTCCGAGATCACGTTCATCGACGGTGACGAGGGAGTGCTGCAGTACCGCGGCTACCCCATCGAGCAGCTGGCCGAGCAGGCGACGTTCATCGAGGTCGCCTACCTGTTGATCTACGGGGAGCTGCCGACGGCGGACCAGTTGGAGGACTTCAACACGAAGATCGCGCGCCGCATGATGCTCGACGAGCGCATGCGCGAGCTCTTCCGCGCTTTCCCGCGTGGCGCGCACCCCATGCAGGTGCTCGCTTCCGGCGTGATCGCGCTGGGCGCGTTCAACCGCGACACCCTCGATGTCCATGACACCGATCAGGTCGAGGAGGCCAGCCTTCGCCTGCTCGGCTCGATGCCGACACTCGCCGCCTACGCGTACAAATCGTCGATCGGTGCGCCGTTCCTGTACCCGCAGACCAAGCTGGGCTACGTCGAGAACTACCTGCGGCTGTCATTCGGCACCCCGCAGGAGGAGTACGAGATCGACCCGGCCGTCGTGCGCGCGTTCGAGACGCTGTTCATCCTGCACGCCGACCACGAGCAGAACGCTTCGACGTCGACGGTACGCCTCGTGGGTTCGGCCGACGCCAGCATCTACGCGTCGATCTGCTCGGGCGTCAACGCCCTTGCGGGTCCGCTGCACGGCGGCGCCAACCAGGCCGTGCTGGAGATGCTGCGTCAGATCTCGCAGGAGGGCCTGAACATCAAGGACTTTGTTGGCCAGGTCAAGGACAAGAAGTCCGGCGTCAAGCTGATGGGCTTCGGCCATCGCGTCTACAAGAACTACGATCCGCGCGCGAAGATCATCAAGGGTCACGCCGACGAGCTGCTGCGTAAGTCCGGCGGCAACAACCAGCTGCTTGAGATGGCGCTCGAGCTGGAGGCGACGGCGCTGAACGACGAGTACTTCATCTCCCGCAAGCTGTACCCGAACGTCGACTTCTACACGGGCCTGATCTACGAGGCGATGGGCTTCCCCGCGCAGCACTTCACCGCGCTGTTCGCGCTGGGTCGCCTCCCCGGCTGGATCGCGCAGTGGCGCGAGCAGCACGCCGACCCGGGCCGCAAGATCGGCCGCCCGCGCCAGATCTACGTCGGCCCCGATCGCCGCGACTACGTTCCCATCGACCAGCGCTGACGTAGTCATCCACGAAAAAGCGGGGCCCGGACGCCATGTCCGGGCCCCGCTTTTCCGTCGCCTACGGGCTGTTACGGAAGCAGTGGCCGTAGGAGGCCATCTCCCGCTTCGTGGCAGGCCCTAGTTGTCGATCGGCTGGGGCGCATCCTCGGTGGCGTGTGCGCTGATCATCGGCGCGTCGTCGAAGTTCGTCACCTGGATTTTGCGGGGCTTCGCCTTCTCGCTCATCGGGATGGTCACGCTCAGCACGCCGTTGTTGTACGCGGCGGTGATGCGCTCGGTGTCCACGCCCTGGCCAAGGTTCAGCTGGCGCAGGAAGCTCGCGGCCTCGCGCTCGCGGGTGATCCACTGGACGCCCTCGTGTTCGGCGAGGGTCCGCTCGGCACGGATCGTGAGGAGCTGACCATCAACGTCGATGTCGACGGAGCCGGGATCGATGCCCGGAAGGTCCGCGCTCAGCACGTAGGTGTCGCCCTCTCGGTAGAGATCCATGGGCATGCGGCGGGGGCCGCGGCGCACGTCCAGGAAGCTCGAGGCGATGCGATCGAGCTCGCGGAACGGATCGTAGGTTGCCATTGCTGTGTCCTCCTGTCAGACGAAATGTCAAGGTTGAGCATGGGCCGCTCAACTACTACCAGGTTAGCACTCTCGTCAAGAGAGTGCTAACGGCAATCCGTGGGGGGGTGAGGCCGGAGACGTGCCGCCTGACCCCGCGGCGCGCGAGGGATCCGGGCGGTGGGTTTCGGGTGACCAGCGGGCTATAGTGCCAAGTCGCAAAGGAGAACCATGCGCAGCCTTTACCGGATCATCACGACCGCTCGTGAGCTCTGGCCCCTCTACCTCGGAATCATCCTCGGCGCCATCGCCACCGCGGCGACCGCGCTGCTGATGCCGTTCGCCATCGCCCGCGCGACGGACACCGTCGTCGCGATGGTTGCCGGCACCGGCGGCTCGGCCGTGACCCTCGTGTGGCTGGCCACCGCGCTGCTGGCGCTGAGCCTCGCCAACTCCGCGATCAGTAACCTCACCGGCTACTGGGGCGACGTCATGGCGACGCGGCTGCGCGCCATCCTCTCGCGCCGCTACTTCGAGAAGCTGCTGCGGCTGCCGCAGCGGTACTTCGACAACGAGCTCACCGGCACGATCATCTCCAGGCTGCACAGGTCGATCACGTCGATCACCGACTTCCTGAACATGTTCGCCAACAGTTTCTTCCCGACGCTGATCACGCTGGGCGCTGTGCTTGTTATCGCGCTGACCTACTCGCCGTGGCTTGCGTTGCTGCTCGTGATCATCTACCCGACGTTCATCTGGCTGACCGCGCTGACGTCGAAGAAGTGGCAGGTGTGGGAGCACAAGAAGAACGAGCACTACGACATCGCGGGGGGACGCTTCGCGGAGGTCGTCGGCCAGATGCGTGTCGTGAAGTCGTTCGTGACCGAGCGCCGCGAGCTGAGGTCCTTCGGCACCCACTTCGACGACGCCGTCGGCCTCACTGCGCAGCAGTCGGCCTACTGGCACCGGATGGACCTGGCCCGCCGCGCCGTGCTCGACGTCGTGTTCTTCGGCGTCTACCTGATCATCTTCCTGCAGACTGCGCGCGGCGACTACACCGTCGGCACCATGGTGATGCTGCTGCAGCTGGTCAACATGGCGAAGATGCCCGTCACGTCGATGAGTTGGTATCTGGACACCGCGCAGCGCGCCATCGCAGGCAGCCGTGAGTACTTCTCCGCGATGAACCAGATCGAGGAACCCCACAATCCTCTGGATGTCCCGCTCGTAGAGCGGGGTCCCACCCTTGCCTGGTCGAACGACGATCCGGTGATCGACTTCGATCACGTCAGCTTCGGCTACGGCGACACGACCGATGTCGTGCTGAAGAACGTGACGCTGGCGATCGACCGCGGCGAGCGGGTCGCGTTCGTCGGAGAGTCCGGTGGCGGCAAGACGACGCTGGTCAACCTGATCATGAAGCTGTACTCGGTGACCGACGGCGTGCTGCGCGTGCACGGGCAGTCGGTGGAGGAGGTGCCGACGGAGGCGCTGCGCCGCGAGGTCGGTGTCGTGTTCCAGGATGCGAGCCTCTTCAGCGGGACGATCCGGGAGAACCTCGCCTACGGCCTGACCGAGGTGACCGACGAGCAGCTTCGGGCAGCGGCCACGCGAGCCAACGCGATGGGCTTCATCGATAAGCTGAAGGACGGCTTCGACACGCAGATCGGCGAGCGCGGCATCAAGCTGTCCGGCGGCCAGAAGCAGCGGCTGGCGGTGGCGCGCGCGCTGCTGAAGGACGCGCCGATCCTCATCCTCGACGAGGCGACTAGTTCGCTGGACACCAAGTCCGAGCGCGCTGTGCAGGCCGGTCTCGATGAGCTGATGGAGGGCCGCACGACGCTGATCGTCGCGCACCGCCTTTCCACGATCTCATCGGTGGATCGGATCGTCACGCTGCGCGACGGCCGAATCGACGAGGTCGGCGCTCCCGAGGAGTTGGCCACGACCGGCGGCATCTATGCCGAGTTGCTGGCGCTTCAGGGATCGACGGCGAAGGCCGACAAGGCCAAGCTGCTCCGCTACGACATCGTCCGCTGACGCGATGCTGCGCATACGCCGAGCACTGTGTCATAGCGCCAGTGCTCGGCGTATGCGCAGCAGAATGCGGGGGACAGTAGCGTGGCCCGTCCGAAAGGGGCGGTAGGACCACGGTGCTACCTTGGTGACTCTGACAAGGAGAAACGATGACAGACGTACGTGCGGTCATGCTCGACGTCGGCAGGAAGCGGTTCGACGCCGCGTGGATCGCCCGGCTGCTCGAGTCGATGGGCGAGCTGGGGCTGAACACGCTGCAGCTCCACCTGTCCGACGCCGTCGGGCTCGGCGTCGAGCTACCCGGGTTCGAACGGCTCGCCGCCCCCGGCGCACTGACGCCTGACGACGTCGCCCTCATCCGTGCACGGGCGGACGCCTGCGGCGTGCGGCTGATCCCGGAGCTGGACACCCCTTCGCATGCCACGCCGTTGCTCGTCGGCCGGGAGGAGTTTCGCCTGAGGGACTGCTCGGGGATGGTCGAGCCGGACAAGATCGACCTGTCGAACCCCGCTGCTCGGCGCTACATCGGCGAGCTGTGGGACGCGGTGATCGGGTTGTTCGAGCCCGAGGTGGTGCATCTGGGCGGCGACGAGTTCCTTGCCGCCCCGTGGGAGGACGACGAGGCGCGCCGGCCGGACCGCTACCCGGTTCTGCTTGACTGGGCGCGGGCCGAGGCCGGCCCGGGGGCGACCGCGGAGGACGCCTACGCGCTGTACGTGACCGAGCTTGCCGACCACGTACGCCGTCGGGGCTGCTCCGCGTGGCTGTGGAACGATCACGTGGTCCCGGCGGACGCCCGGCCGCTCGTTCCGGTGCCGCATGACCTCGTCGTCGACGTCTGGGTCCGCTGGCGCGAGTGGACGCCCAGCGTCCTCGACTATCTGGCCTCCGGCTACGACGTGATGAACTCCAACGGCGACCTGCTCTACTTCGTCCTCTCCTCCGACGGTGTGCCGGCGCTGACCGGACGCAAGTCCGGCGAGGACATCGCCGCGACCTTCCGTCGTACGCGGTTCATGGGTCTCGCAGGCGAGCGGACATGGATCGACGTCGCCGCCGACGACCCGCGCGTCCTGGGAGCCAAGCTGGCGGTCTGGTGCGACGCCCCGGACGCCCTGACCCCGGAGGAAACCTGGACCCGCCTCCAGACCTGGCTCGCGCCGTTCGCCGCCTCCTTCGCGGAGGACACAGATCGGCCAGCTCCGTCAGGCAGGTGATGCGCCCCGGCGCGCGTTGAGGCGCCAGCCACGCGTGGTGGTCGTGAGTGGGGTGAAGCCCACGGCGGTGGCGAAGGCCATCCCCGTCGCGTCGTCAGTTCCGACATAGTTCAGAAGCCGGTCCGCGTGACCGAGACGAAGCCAAGCTGCGGCCTGCCCCTACCAACCAGCGGCCGACGCCGTTGCGCCGATGGGATGGGGAGACCCACAGGTTGCCGATGTCGGCCAGCCCGGAGTGACTGCCGACGAGGCCTGTGTCGCCGGTGCGGATATCCACCTCGATGTAGCCGATGACCTCTGGACCGAGGTGAGCCGCGAAGCGTGTGCCCGCCGCCCCCAGCGTCCTCGCGACGGTGAGGCCGGAGAGTGGGGCCGGGGTAACCTCGAGGCCAGCCAGATCGGCGAGGAGGACTGTCTCGTCGGGTCCCTCCGGTGCAAAGCCCTTGTCGCGGAGGAGCGCGCGAATGTGAGGCCACTGCTCCGGGATCCCGTAGATCCCGGGCGCGGGCAGGACGCCGTCCGCCGCGATCCGCGTTGCGCCCGCCTCGCGCAGCACCTGGACCGCCGCGCGGAGGAGCAGGTCGCCCGCTTCGGTGGCGTCGGGCCAGTACGGCGCGTTCGGCCAGCACAGCAGCCACCGGATCTCACCGAGGCCTCGGTACGTTGGCCCTACCTCCGCGTGATCCCGGTAGATCAGGAGATGAGCCGCCGCGCTCACTCTGCCGCGCTGCTCGGCGACCAACGTGTGGCGCGCCTCGACCCAGGGATCGACGATGAACTCACCCGGCTCTCGTTCAAGTTGTCCGAGGAGACGATTGGTCGAGATGGTGACGCCGGGGACGACCGCGGATACGTGGGCGTTGGCCAGCTCGGTGAGCTGGTCGCGATCGGTGCGACGGAAAGGGCGGATCTGAACGGACATGGCGGGCCTCCGGCCTGAGTGAGAGGAGTGGAGCCGCCACCGATGCGGTACTCCGCCAGGCTAGCACGGGGGAGCGGTGGCGCTGACGGCGTCGAGGATCGCCTGGGAGTCGTCGTCGCGCGCGTCCAGCACGATATCCACCCATCGGACCCTAACGCGCTCGTGGAGTTTCACTCCGAGATGCGCGAGGACCCGATCGAGCTCGTCCTGCCTGAGCGTGACTACGCAGCCCCCCGTGTGGTGTTCTGATGGCGGTGGCGCTCGACACCAACGTCATCTCGGCGCTGGCGAAGCCTGATTGCGACGAGCGCGTGCTTCGGTGGGCTCGCCAGTTTTCCTCCGACGAACTCCTCCTCCCTGCGCCGTGCTGGGCCGAGCTTCGTCGAGGGGTTGAACTGTTGCCCGCAGGGCGGCGCCGTGACGCGCTGAGTGCGCGCCTCACCTCGATGGTCGACGCGTTGGGCGCGGTGCTGCCCTTCGGGCGCGCGGAGGCGGACGTGTATGGCGAGTTGATGGCTGAGCTGGCCGCCCGCGGCCCACGGTGGACGCCGTGATCGCCGCGATCTGCCGGACCAACGACGTCCCGCTCGCCACGCGGAACGCCCGTGACTTCGACGGCTCCGGGATTGAGCTGATCGACCCCTGGGCTTAGGCCGAACGCCCATTCAGAGGGCGGCGTGGTGCAGACTCGACCGTCGCGGCGCGGACCGACCGGACGCTCAGGAGTCCTTGTGTGGGATGTCCTCCTGAGCCTGGGAGGGGAAGAGCTGAGCTTCGAAGAGGCGCTGGAACGCCTCGTCGGCTCGCGCGACGTCCGGCGGGGCATCGAGCAAGACCTGCCCGTCCTCGATGAGGACGACCTGGTCACCGCGGACAGCCGTAGACACGCGGTGCGTCACGATCACGACGATCCGGTCGCGAGAGGCCGAGCGGAGCGCACCCATGATCTGGAGCTCTCCGTCCGGGTCGAGAGCACTCGACGGCTCGTCCAGGATCCACACGGGCTCCGGTGAGAGCATGAGCCGGAGCACGGCGAGCCGCTGCCACTGGCCACCGGAGACGGCGAAGCCGTCGCGGAACTCGCGCCCGATGCGACGGCCGAGCATCTCAGGGGTCAGGAAGTCGATGCCCAGCTCCGCAGCCTCGGCGAAGATCGCGTCGTCGGCGATCGGTTGATCGCCGAGGAGGTACTCGCGGAGCACGATCGGCGGCTGGGGGAGGCCCTGCAACACGGAGGCGCTCAGATCGGCCAGCGCGGCGTCGACGTCGTCGCCGAGGGGCCCGAGGGTTCCCTCCGTCGGCTCGTAGATGCCAGCCAGGAGCTTGAGCAGCGTCGACTTGCCAGACCCGTTGCGGCCGACGACGCACGTGATCTGACCGCTGCGGAACGTGGCGTTCACGGAGGTGAGTGCGGGCTTGGACGCGGCGGGTAGGTGAATCCGAGTTCCGCCGTCGCGATCGCCCGGAGTCCGGGACTCGACCGGCGCGGTTCCTCCGGCTCGGGCTGACGCTCGACGGCGCCGATCCGGTCGAGGAACCGGCCGACGAAGAGGGAGTCTCTGATGAGGTCGCCGGCCGAGAAGACGACGTTGATCAGCACGCCCATGACCGTCACCGAGGCGATCACCACGGCCACCCCGGAGGCGGTGAGCGTGCCCGCCTGGAACATGGTGAGGAGGCCGGCGACGACGCACGCGGCCGTGGCGAGCGCCGACCAGAGGAGGACCTTCGTCTCCACGTTGATCGCATGGAGGTGCTGGTCCTGAGACTGCCGGACGAAGGACCTGTGGGTGCGCCGCAGCACCGGCTGGTAGTGGGCGGCCGTCGCGTCGGTGAACCCGTCAGGGCTCACCGTGAAGGTGCCGAGGGCGACCGTCACCCGGTCGAGGGCGGCGGTCTCCTCGAAGGCGCGGCTGTAGGCCCTGAACATCGCGGGAACCGCGATCACCGGCGGCAGGACCGCTGCGATGATGAACACGGTGCCCAGCACGGAGAACTGCATCAAGACGATGATCGTGCCGACCACCGTGACGATCTGCCCCATCCAGGTGAACAACGTCATCATCAGCGGGCCGACCCTGCTGCGGGCCGTCTCCCAGTCCGCCTCGAGCGCGTCGCGTTGCTGCGGGTCCTCGATCGTCGCGGGTGACTGCTGCGTCGCGCTGCGCAGCAGCCGGTCCTGGGCCCAGGCTGACACCGCGAACTCCAGCCGCTTGGTCGCCGCGTTCTGCAGGCTGTTCACGCCGGCCATCACACCGAGCAGGATGCCGATGGCGACGACGGGCGCGACGAGACGGGAGAGACCCGCCCCAGAAGCGACCTCCGCGACGAGTAGCCCGACCAGCCATAGCTGAATCGGGGGCAGCGCGCCCATGACGAGTACCACAGCCAGACTGAGCACAAGGCTGCCGGGAGCCGCGACCCAGGCCGCCCCGAGCGAGGCGCGCAGGCCGCGGCCGGTCGACAGTCCCGTTTCTTTCACGGTCATCTCTCTCTCATGGGGCATCGACGATGTTTTCTACATCAATGCAATGTGCACTTTAGTCCCTGAAGGATCTCCTGGGTGTCGGATCCACATGATGCCGGCCGCCTCGTCGTGACTCCACGACTGGGCGATGGTGCCGTCGAGCAGCACCTCGCGCGGACGGCCCGCCAGGCGCACGGCCGTGACGACGTCGATCCTCGTCGGAGCCTCGACGTCGAACTGGAGCCCCGCTCGACGAAACGGACCTCGTCGATGCGGCCGGCCGACGCGAGAACGGCCCCTTCCTCGGGCTCGTAGGTGAGGTCACGCAGCAAGGCGACGCCGCTCGGCGGCACAGTGGCTGTCTGCACGACCGGGAGAGCCGGGTCGAGGAGATCGATGAAGCTGCCGCGAACGGTCGTGGCCTCCGTTGCCTCCGGACAGCGTGGCTCCGATCACGTACGGGCCGCGCTGGACTGACAGCCAGTCGCCGTCGCGCCACTGGCTGCCTCTGGCATCGGCGAGACCACGGAGAAGACCGACGAGCTCGGCCGCGGCCTCTTCCGACGTCGAGAAGTGCACGGGGTCAGCCTGCACGAACTGCACGAAGCCGTTTCCGAACCGGTGGATCTCCTCGTCAGCGATGTCCGCTGTGAAGGCCTCTGCGAGGTGGTGCGCAGGAGTCGGGTACCTTCCGGTCCACCATGCGCGGGTCTCGTGATAGGGGTCCGCCCCATCTCCCACATAGAGGAGCGTGCCGCCCGCACCGACCCACGCCGCGAGCGCGTAGTGGACGGCCGGCGACAGGGGCTTCTGGAACTCGTAGCTCAAGACCAGGATGTCGTAGTCGTCCAGGATCGAGGTGTTGTCGAGGACCGCGTCGAGCTGAACCGGGACCACGAACTGGCCGGCGAACAGCGGCGGAAGGGCCAGGCCGTAGAACGCGGAGAAGTCGAGCAGCGCGCGCGACTCGCCGTCCTTGAGGCCGTCTTCGTGGGGCCTGTCCTGCTCATCCTCGGAGGGGAACCAGCGCTGGAACATGGCGCTGTCGACGAGGAAGACGCCGATCCGCAGAGGAGAGGCCGCGGGCTCGATCACCGGCTGGTCCATGTCGCGCAGCGTGTTCATGACGACGAGATAGGTCGTTGCGTACTCCGGAGGAACGAGCGACTTTTGGTTGCTCCCTTCGCGGCGGCGGTACTCCCTGTTGAAGATCCGCCACGGCCACGGGGCCACCTCGTAGCGGCTGATGGCTGGATGCAGGAGCGAGGCAACGACGGTCCGACGGTAGTTGTCGAAGTAGTCGTCCCAGGTCCGCCCAGAGTGGTCCTCGATCGGATCGTGGAGGAACCACAGCGTCCTGCCGGTTCCGCGCGTGAGGTCCTGAGCGATGCCGTACTCGAGGAAGGCGGTCTCTAGCGTCCGCTCCGCCCGGCGCCCCGCGTAGACGTTTGCCGTCCGGGAGGTCCCCGTCCATACCTGGGCGATGGCACCCTGAACCCCGGGAAGCGTGCGAAGGCGCGACTCGGGGCTCACGATCTGCCACTGGGTGTAGTTCAGCAGGCTGTGTGTCGGGATGTAGAACCGGACCTCTCTTCCGCGCTGAATGCTCTCGTCGCGGAGCCTGGTGGCGATGCGCTCCAGGGCGCGGGAGAAGAGGTGCTGCATCAGCCGGCCCGAACGGAAGAACGCGTCAGGGCTCGAGTGCGGCGGGAGCCACGGCTCGCCGTAGAACGCCCGCCATTCCCGCCGGAACGCGTCGGAGTATTCGCCACGCGCCCAGAACTCGGGCTCTTCGAGGTGGATCGCGTCCACTTCGAGGTCGAGGAGGGCCGCAGTTTGGCGAACAGATACTCGGTGAAGTCGATGGTGGGGACCATGTAGGGCACGCCGGGGCCATGCAGGATCGTCTCGCCGTGGCGGTTGGTCTGGGCGTCGCCCCAGTGCTCGACCCCGTTCCAGCGGCCATCGAGGTAGTCCTCGTAGTGCCCCCAGGAGATGCCGGTCATGATGTGCACGCGGTAGCCCGCCGATCGCCAGTCGGCAACGCGCTGCACCGTCGTATCGTCCATGCCGTACGCCATCACCACGTCGGTGCGAAGGTCGATGGAGCGGTCGTAGCCGGCCCTCTCCTGGAAGGCGGTGATCTCGGCTCTTCGGGTGGTCATTCCTGGGCTCCTCGTGGGGCGGCGTGTTGGTGGAGACGGATGCGTGGCTCGGACGTGCGCACAAGCAAATCGGTGGCCCTGTCTGTGCGACAGGGCCACCGATTGTGCTCAGAGCTCTACGCCAACTCAGGCCTTGCTCGGCGCGAAGTCGCGCACCGTGCGCACCATGTTGTTGTAGCCACCGACCCGCGGGAAGTAGTCGATGTCCGCGGCTGCCTTCAGCCCGCTCCACTTCTTGGTGGAGTACATGCCGCCGGTGCCGTTGTTCTGCACCGGGATGTACGGCGCATCGTTCGCGACCGCCGTCTGAAGCACCTGGCAGTACTCGGTGATCTTGTCGGTCTGGTCGGCCGGTGTGCGGGTGATGCCCATGATCGCGTCGTTGGCCTCGTCAGGCATCTTCCAACGGCCGTAGTTGCCGTCAGCCTTGTCGTTGCCGATGTCGTAGATCTTGGTGTGCATGTACATCGTGAAGGCCTGGAACGCGCCGCCGGCGGCGTTGGTGGTCCACAGGGACAGCATGCACTCGCCCTTGGCCTGCATCGGTCCGAAGACCTCCTTGGGCAGCGGCGTGAAGAGGATGTCGACGCCCAGGTTCTTCTTCCACTGATCCACCACGATCGGCATGGTCGACATCTCGATGGGGTTGTCGTTCTGGATGTGGAGCATCAGCGGGTACTCCTTGCCATCCTTGGTCAGGTTGCCGTTCTGCACGGTCCAGCCCGCGTCCTCGAGCGCCTTCTTCGCAGCCTCGATGTTGGGCTGCAGCGCATCCTTGTACTCGGGCTTGAGCATGGAGGCGTAGATGATCGGGTCAAGACCGGTCACCGACGGCACGGTGTAGCCCACGCGGCCGGCCGTGGCGACGATCCCCATGTCGACGGAGTCACGCAGCGCGGTGCGCACCGCGAGGTCCGACGTCGGCAGGGCGTGCGTAGCCATGATGATGCCGCGGGTCGAGCCGTCCGGGAAGAATGCGTAGCCGTTGTGGTCGTCCATCTTGACGAAGTCGGTGACAACGCCCGGCGCGCCGCCCTCGGACCAGTCGACCTTGCCCTGGGTGAGCTGCGACTCGATGTTGCCCGCGGTGCCCGAGGGAACGATCTGAACCTGCTTGACGCCGGCGGGCTTATCGCCCCAGTAGTCGTCGCGGATGTCGATGGTGATGAGCTGGCCCGCGAACGCCTTCAGCTTGCCGGGGCCGGTGCCCACCGGCTCCTTGTCCAGGTAGTTCGGCCGGTCGACCTGCGAGTAGATGTGCTCGGGGTAGATCGGGAAGTACAGCGAAAGCGGCAGGTCCTCGACGAACTGGGGCTCGTTGTAGGTGATGATGACCGTGTGCTCGTCAGGGGCCTCGATCGCCTTGGCCAGCCAGGCGTACGTGCCGTCCTCCCGGGGCTCCGGGTTCGGCTCTTCGAAGATGAAGCCGTAGGTGAAGGCCACGTCCTTGGAGGTGAACGGCTTGCCGTCGTTCCAGGTGACGCCCTGGCGTAGGGTGTAAGTGGCGACCTTGCCGTCTTCCGAGTACACGACCGACTCGGCGAGGTTGGGCACCAGTTCGGAGCCGTTCTGGGACGAGGATCCGGAAGAGGGTCTCCCAGAACAGCGCGTTGCCGGGTGCGGAGTCGCCGCCGCCGAACACGTTGAAGTTCTGCGGGAAGACGTTCGACGTGGCGACAGCTGCGCCGATGGTGAGCACGCCGTCGTTGTCGATCGTACCGGCGGTGTTCACCGGCGCGGCACCGGTCGTCGGGCCGCCAGAGGGTCCGCCGGACTGGTTGTTGTTGTTCCCGCAGGCGGCCAGCGCCGCGGTGGCGGTCACGAGGCCCGCTCCGGTCAGCAGGGTCCGCCGCCCGAAGGTGGTCTGAATTCTGTGTTGGGTCATGCGTCTCTCCTTGGAAGGTCGTGCAGCGGGCGAGTCCTCGCTGCGGAAGGGTGGGGTCTGTGGATGAAGAAGGTGTCTGCTGCGGTCAGGTCTCATAGGCTCGTCCTAGCCGCGCTTCGCGTTCAGGCTGGCGGCGGGGTCGGGTAGGTCGACACGGCGGAACCCGGGCACTTCCTCGGCCGCCCAGCACTGCGCCAGACGCAGGCCGTCGGCGTCGGCGAACGTCGGCAGCGCCTGGCTGGTGCAACGCGCGGTCGCGATGGGACAGCGTGGCGCGAAGCGGCAGCCGACGACCTCCTGAGAGGTGTCGACGGGCCGGGCGTCGGTGATCGGCTCATGGGTCGGCTTGCCCGAACCCTTGTACCGCGCCGGGTCGGGAGCCGCGTTGAGCAGCAGTTTGGTGTAGGGATGTACCGGGTGCTCGATGATGTCCTCGGTGGGACCCGACTCGACGATCTTGCCGCCGTACATCACGCTGATCCTGTCCGACAGGTATCGGGCGCTGGCGATGTCGTGGGTGATATACAGCACCGACACGTTCTCGTCCGTGCGCAGGTCCTGAAGAGGTTCAGCACGTCGAGTCGGATCGAGGCATCCAGCATCGACGTCGGCTCGTCCGCGAGCAGCACGCCGGGGTTGACCGCGAGGCTGCGGGCGATCGCGATTCTCTGCCGCTGACCGCCGGACATGTCGGTCGGATAGCGGTCGAGGTATCGGCTCGTCGGGGTCATGTTCACCCTCGTGAGCAGCTCCTCGGTGCGCTCGGCGTTCTGGCGCATGGACAGCCGCGGGAAGTGGATCTTCACCACGCGCCCGATGATGGTCCTGATCTTCTTCAGCCCGTTCAGCGAGGCAAACGGGTCCTGGTAGACGAGCTGGACATCGCGGTAGTAGGCGCGCGTCGCGCGAGGCCACGCACGCGGATCGGCTTGCCGTCGTGCAGCAACTCGCCACTGGTCGCCTTGTAGATCAGCGCGAACAGCCGTGCGATGGTTGTCTTGCCCGGAGCCGGACTCGCCGACCAACGCCTGGATCTGGCCGCGATACAGCTTCAGGTTCACCCCGTCCAGCGCCCGAATGGTGACGGGATGCCCGTCGTTGTCGGTGCCGTTGAAGTAGAGGCACACGTTGCGGTGCCTCTAGCACGGGTACCTGGTCGGTCTGCTCCGGTCGCATCGCGACTCCGTCTCACTGCTGTTCGACATCGGTGATCTCCTTGGCTTCGAGCAGTTCGGCAGGGAGCTCGCCGTTGGTCAGGAAACAGGCGCTCCGACCCCCGGGAATGTCGCGCAGTTCGGGAACGCGCTCGTGGCAGACCTTCATCGCCACTTCGCAGCGCGGTGAGAATGCACAACCCGGCGGCAGGCTCAGCAGGTCAGGCGGCGAGCCGGGGATACCGTCAGGCGCCGCACGGGCTCGGTGAGCGGCGGGAAGGAGCGACGCAGGGCACGCGTATACGGGTGCTTCGCGTCGTGATGCAACCGCGTCGCGGTGCCCAACTCGACGATCTTGCCGCCATACATGATCGCGATCCGGTCCGAGATCTCAAGGAGCAGGGACAGGTCGTGGGTGACGAACACGATCGCGAAGCCGAGCTTCGCTTGAGCCGCGGCACGTGGTCCAGGATCTGGCGCTGCATCACGACGTCCACTGCGGTGGTCGGCTCGTCCATCAGGACCAAGTCTGGATCGCAGACCAGCGACAACGCGATCAGCGCTCGCTGCCATGCCGCCGGAGAGCTGGAAAGGGAAGGCCGTCAGCCGGTCGGCCGCGATGCCCACCATCTCGAGGAGGGTGGCTGCCCGGTCGCGTGCATCGGACTCACTCACCTCGGGGAGTGCGCCTGGATGACGTCGATGAACTGCTCGCCGAGCCGGATCCGCCGGGTTGAGCGAAGCCATCGCCGACTGCATCACGATCGAGATGTCGGTCCAGCGGTAAAGGGATCAGCTCCTCTTCTTCCAGCGTGGCCAGATCGACGGCGGGACGCCCATCGCTGGCGTGAAACCAGATCTCGCCGTCAGCCGTGGCCGCGGGCATCCGCCTGCAGCCGCCCCAGCGCGTTGAGGAGGGTCGACTTTCCGCTCGCGGACTCGCCGGCGACGCCCGAGGATCTCGCCCCGCTTCAGCACCAGGTTGATGTCGTCGCAAGCACGGATGTTGCCGCCTTCGGTGACGTAGTCGACGCAGAGGCCACGCACGTCAGGAGGACAGGAGAGGTTTCGAGCCGGCGTAGGATGTCCTGTTCGGTCTCGATCGTCGCGGGGGTCGCGCTCATCAGGCACTCACCCCTTCCGCGGCGGCTTCACGGCGCGCCTGGTCGCGAACCTTCTTCTCCTTGAGGAACTTGTTCATCAGCTGCCATCCGCTTGGTAGACAGCGTCGGGTTG
Source organism: Tessaracoccus sp. (assembly GCF_016714275.1). Classification (GTDB taxonomy): domain Bacteria; phylum Actinomycetota; class Actinomycetes; order Propionibacteriales; family Propionibacteriaceae; genus Arachnia. The sequence continues at coordinate 203,978 of NZ_JADJNP010000003.1, forward strand.
GTGATCTCGTCGAGACCAAAGTTGATCATGGTGGTTGCGAAACCGATAAGGGCCAGGGCGAGGCCGGGCGGCTACCAACCACCACCACTGGCCACGGAACAGGGCGTTCTGGGTCATCGCCCAGTTGATCATCCAGACCCCACGAGGGCTCTGACGGGTTGCCGATGCCCAGGAAGGCGAGCGCGGCCTGCATGTTCACGCCAGCGGCGATCAGGCCGAGGGAACATCGGGGAGATGACGCCGAGCAGGTGAGGCATCGCCTCGGACAGGATGATCCTGGCGTTCGATTCACCCACGGTTCGCAGTGCCGTGGTGAAGTCGCGTCCGCGCAAGCTCATCGCCTGGGCGCGGATCTGGCGTGCGCCACCGGCCCATTCCACGCAGCCGATGACGACGGCGACGATCAGCCAGTTCGCGTTCTGGAAGGCCGCGGCGATGATGAACAGCAGTGCGAACACCGGGAAGTTGCTGAACACCAGGATGAAGCCGTTCAGGAAACGGTCCATCCGGCCGCCGGAGAATCCGGCCCACGCGCCGATCACGACGGTGAGGACTGTGCCGATGATGGCTGAGGCGAAACCGACAAGGATCGACGTACGGGTGCCGTACATCATCCAGGCGAAGACGTCCTGGCCTTTGGCTGGTTGTGCCCAGCCAGTGAGTGGAGTCCGGCGGAGTGCCGCCGATCGCAGCGTAGTCCACGTCCTGCGGGGACATGCCCAGCACGGAGTCGGTGAACCATTGGCCGAAGATCGCCACCAGGATGAAGACCGCCATGATGGCGAGACCGACCTGCACCTTGCCAAGGAGAGGAATCGCTTGAGCATGTCAGTGCACCTCCCTCGTTCGCGGATCGAGCACGACGTACAGAGTCGGCGATGAAGTTGAACAGCAGCACCATGAAGATGACGATCATCATGATGCCCTGCATGACAGGGTAGTCCCGGGCGCTCTGCGCGCCGGGAGAGCAGCGAGCCGACGCCGGGGTGATGGAGACGGTCTCGGCCAGGATCACGGCGGTCAGTGAGCCACCGATGCGCTGTGCCAGGCCGGTGAAGTTCGGCAGCAGCGCGTTGGCGCGGCGTACCGGTTGCGGACGCGGCTTTGGCTCAGGCCCTTGGCGCGGGCGAGATGCACGTAGTCCTCGTTGACCGTGGTGATCATCATGTTGCGCATCGAGAACAGCCAGCCGGCAGGAAGCCGACCAGGACCAGCGTTTGAAGAACGGCAGCACCGGTGCAGCACAACCGACCACAGGAAGGCCGGGTCGAGCAGGTTCGATCTCCAGCGCGTTGTCGTAGGCGCCCTGGTTGGGGAACCATCATCCCTTGGCGTAGGCGAAGTACCAGACGAGGGAGGCCCAGCCAGAAGGCGGGGATCGGGGAGAAGAACATCGACAGCGGTGTGACGATGGAGTCGAGTCGTGCGACCCGGCCTCAGCCGAGGCGCGCCGAGATAGGTGCCGATGATCCATCCAGGATCGTTGAGCCGACGGCCGGTAGAGCGTCCAGGGAAGCGCCTGTCCGATCAGCTCAGTGACCGGGATCGGGAAGTACTCTTGCCGAGCGTCCCAGATCGCCTTGCAGCAACTGCTTGCTGTAGTCGATGAACTGCAGGATCAGTGAGCGATCAGGATCGCCGTACCAGGCCTTGATCAGCTGCATCTGGAACTCGCTGGGCGGCGCACCGTCTTGTTGGTGATGTCGCGGATCAGCTGGGTGGCGGGGTCGCCGGGCATGAAGCGCGGTAGTGCGAAGTTGAGGATCACGCTGATGATGCCGACGATGATGTACGTCGTGTAGCATTGCCGAGGATCAAGCTTCCTCGGGCGGCTCGGCGGCGTTTCACGGCGGCAGGTGGTGGGGTTTCTACTTCCGTCCCTCAACCAGTACGGCACCCGATGCAGGTGGCTCCGGGTGGCGCAGCGCTACTCATGGTCTACTCCGGTAGCTGTCATGGGGCCTTCTTTCGTCCAGCCAGCCCGCGGCGTGCTCGTCGCGGGCAGACGAACCCCAGCTCTGGGGCTCGAATGGTGCTTCCGACCGGCACTTACCGGTTAAGTAGAAACGCCCTGTGAAGGGTTTGCAGAAAGCCCAATATCACGTTTTGCTAACGGCGTCCGGGCTGGGGTCGGCGTGGCGTTCAGGCGCCCCGTATCAAGTATTTATACAACGAGTTCTTTGTCAAAATATGGTGGCGAACGGGGTCGTGTGTGAGGTAGAACAGTGCATGAATCCCATGCCTTTGACAGTGATGTCGGCGAACCTCTGGAACCTGAACGAGCCGCTGCGGGACCGCATGGGCGTGTTCTCCGGCATGGTTGCGGAGCTGCGCCCAGACGTGATCGCGATGCAGGAGGTCCGGCCTTTTCCGGGGTCCGCGGCCCGGCTGCAGCTGGAGCTGGTCGACGCACTGGCCGACTACCACGTCCACTACAGCGTCGGCAGCGCGGACGACGCGACGACGGAGGGCTTGGCTATCGCCACCCGCCAGCCCGTCGCCGAGGCCCGCACCTACCGCCTCCCGGGCGGCGGCACCGAGCCCGACCGTGTTGTGCAGTACGATGTCCGGGTCCCGACCGGCGACGGCTGGGTTGGCGTCCTCAATGCCCACCCGCTTACCAGGATGACAGCGACGTGCGCCACGTGTCGCGCAGGCCGAGTTCATCGGCGACGTCGGCAGCCGCCGAGTTCAGGCCCCACGACGGATTCGCCGTCTGCGGGGACCTGAACGCGACGCCCGACTCCGCTACATCGTCGCCCGCCTGCAGAGCGCGGCGGCCTGGCCAACCCCTGACGGAGATCCGCGCAGCGCCCCAGCTTCGCCGCCGCCAAACCAAAAAGCACGTGGCGACTGGGGCGACGTCGA
>NZ_JADJNP010000004.1 GCF_016714275.1 Tessaracoccus sp.
ATCCGTCCAGTGTTGCCGACCCGATCCTCGTCCTTCGGGTTCTGCTGAGTGCCGATCCTGGCGTCGCCGTAGTCGAGCACCTCCTTGGTCGACTTGGCGCGCCGGAACCCGCCCTGTCCGTCGTTGACCATCGTCACGTTCAGGGCGGTGTCAGCGGCGACGATGTTCGGGTTCTTGTCGCGTAGAACTTCGCTGCCCTCGAGTCCAGCTCGCGCATGGACTCGTGGAGCAGCGACGCGCGATCCGCCTTCGTGCCGGACTGGCCGTGCCGCAGGTGCCGCACGTTGAACCCGGCCCGGCTGACTGCCTCACTCATCGTCGTAGACCTCCTCTTCGTTCGGGCGACCCATCACCGGGTGGAGCCTCTGCTTCGCCTCTCCACCCGGTGACGTGCCGCAGCCGCCTCATGTGCCCCGGGACCCTGCTTCGCCCCCCTGGACACCTGATTCGGCTTTAGCCTCGTAAAGTCAAAGTTCTGGAGCTGCGCTCCACCGGCTGCGCCTGAACTTTGACCGGGGCCCTTCCGGGGGACTCCTGCGGAGGGCTCGGCCGGGGCGCGGCGTGGCAGATCAGGACCTACACCGACGCCCCACCGGGGGCCTCGGGTGGGGTGCTGCCCCTGCCCAGAGGGCGGGGATTCACCCTCGACAGGCGCGCCATCGAGGGGGTGAAACGGGACCGAATCACGGCCGTCCCGCCATGTTCTGCGGGGTGATTCCGGCCTGCTGCTGGCCGCCCTGCGGGGGGCCTGCGCAGCGGCCTGAATGGGCCGCTGATCGGCCTTGGAATCGGCCGGCTCGGCTGCCTTCTTCGGGGCCGATTCGGGGACGATCTTCTTGACCGATTCGGCCCGGCGCAGCTCGCCGATGACCTCCTTGCGGAGTTCCTCCATCCAGCGCTTGGAACCCTCGTCCTTGGCCTCGGCGCGGGCCACGATCCCGGCGTCGATCTTGGCCTGATTCTTCTTCCGCCAAGCGGTCTCGGCCTTGATCGCCTCGACCCGCTCAGCCTGTTCAGCCAGGGCCTCCGCAGACAGCCCCTGAACCTCGTTGGTGTACTTGTTTTCGATGCTCACGTCGAGCGTCCTTTCCTTGGTTGACCTCGCCTACCGGACGGCAGCGAGGAGTTCCTTCTTCGCGGCCCGCGCCAAGTCGTGACGAGGGCTCGGCAACGGGACGAGATCGGGGAACCGGGCGTACTGCTCGCGCCGCCGCACGGCCTGCGCGAGGGCGTCCTGGTTGCCCTCAGCCGCCTGGTATTCGAGGCGGGCGATCTCACTGGGAACCTGCTCCAGCTCGCGCCGGAAATCGGCCAGCTCGGCACGGAGTTCCTCAGCACAATCGCCGTCGTCGAACGGCACGTCGTAGGCCCAAGCGGCCAGCATCGCGGCACCCAGCCAGGTGAACGAACCATGCGCGAACTCGGCCCGGAGATCATCGACAGACCATCCGCACGACGCGCGATTCTCACAATCCAGGCGCTCCACCCACGACATCAGTAGAGGCTCCCTGGACACCCCCACCGAAACGCGGGCCATAGCCACGAAACCGTCGCGCCCAGCCGTCTCAGCAGCCCTCTGGCGCTCCGCGATCCTCTCGGGAGACTCCTCGTACCGACGCCGTTCCTCAGCCGCCTCAGCGGCCTTCTGGCGAGCCTCCTGAGCTGCCTTCTCCGCCGCCTCAGCCTTGGCGCGCTCGCGCCCCAGCCGCTCCACTTCAGCGGCCGCCTCGGCCTCGTGGAGGGCCCTCTGGCCGGCAGGTGACTGCTCCCATGCCAGCCGCTGCTCGAACTTGACTCGATCTTCCTCGCGCTTGAGTGCCCGAGCACGCTCGCCCGCCAGCGGCGCAAGCTTGTGGCCGTGCATCGCCCACGTGATCGGGAACCGGATCGCCACCTGGTCGGGGGTCAGCTCGTCATCCATCAGGGCAAGCGGGCGCAGCGGCCACTCGCGCCGCTCCAGACGCTCCAGACGCTCCAGGCGACGGGAACGCATCTCTAGCCAGAAATCAACGTCAGCCCAGATGCGCTGGCGCGAGACGATGAACTCCGGACCGGTCGTAGAGGGCCTTGCCCTTCGCCTGCTCGACGGGATCGGAGTGGGTCAAGTAGTTGGCGAAAGCCTCGAATGCACCCCGACCGGTCAGCAACTTGACCTCGGCGTCGAAGCCGAGTCGATGTCCGGCCTCGATCAACGTCAACGGAGTGCTGCACCGCAAAGCCCCCTGGAGGTGTGCCTCTGCGGCGTCACGCACGTGGGGGACGGCGACGAAGTCGGCGACGGTCTTGATGTCGTCCAGGTTGCTGCGAAGCTGCTGCAACGCAGCTGCAGGATTCAGGCTGCCCAAGGGGATCGAGAACTTGAACATGCGATAGCGGCGACCGCGGTAACGCTCACGCCGGTTGTCACGGCGGGGCTGGACTGGCGGTGGCTCGCTGGTAAAGTGGGTCATGACTTCCAGGTCTTTCTGATCCCGTCGGGCTGCCGCCCGGCGGGATCGCTCTGTTTCTACGGGCGATCGGACAGGTCGGGTGAGGCGACGGGCTGTGTGGGTACACAGTTGGTGTCACGGGGCGCAAAGTGTGTACCCGCAACCGTGTACCCGGATGCGACGGGAAGAATCGCGTCGTGACCAGGCATTTCAGGTGCTGCAACGGGGTTGGTGTGGGTACACGGTTGGTGCGGAGTGCGCAAAGTGTGTACCCGCAACTGTGTACCCACGAAGGGGCTGCCGGTGCGGTAACTCGCGCCCTCCGTGCGCGCGTAAGCCCAAGTCAAGACGGGAATGGGCTGAGACTGCCCACAGGCATGGCTCGCCGTGGGTACACAGTTGATGCGGGAGATCCGGGATTCCGGGCCGACCACGATCGCGGCAATCACCGACGGGCCTCGGCATCCTCAAACAGCGCGCGCAGGCTGCGCGCCGTGATCCGGATAGGCGTTCCCTTGCGACGCGGCAGGAGAGTCTTGAGTTCGCCTGCGTCCAGCATCCGCTTGACGGTGGACCTCGACACTCCGAGGCGGTCGACGACCTCGTCGATCGGGTAGGCGCGCAGCTCGTCTTCAACAAGCACGTTGGACGTGTGGGTGGATCGTGACATTTTGGGTTCCTCAGGAGCATCGCTCTACTGAGTGACCGCTACCACCTGACCGTGTCGCCGGTCGTCTGGGGCGCGTGCCCCGGGTGGGGCCGTCGCTCTTCGGAACCTCGTCCGCCTCCCCCGGGGGTTACCCGAGCTCCTGGCAGATCCGACGCCCCGCTGCGAACGGGGCCGACGCGGCCTGTCAGCTGCGCCTTCCTAGCCCTTCATTTCGGGCTACAACCCAGATTACACGATGGTCCATGCCGATCCAATGGGGCGCAAGTGGCCCGAACCACTGTCCCACACAGGTCCCACGAGGACCAGGAATAGACCGTCAGGCAGCGTCCAGATACAGCAAAACCCCTGGCAAACAGGGGTTTTCATGTTGGTGGGCCTAACTGGACTTGAACCAGTGACCTCTGCCTTATCAGGGCAGCGCTCTAACCGTCTGAGCTATAGGCCCGTCACCGAGGAGAAACTCTATCGCGCTCAGCGTCGAGGGGCAAACCGACGCTGGCTAGGGAGTCAGTCCTCGGCGAGGGTAACCTCCAGTCCGCCCATGACGACTGCCGACAGGTTGTACAGGAACGCGAAAAGGGTCGCGACCGCAGTGATGATCACGACGTCGATCGCGGCGACCACGACCGAGAACCCGAGGATGCGCTGCACGCTCAGGTAGTCCTCGATCTTGAACGAGCCGCCCTCCTGCTCGCTGCTGATCAAGGTGTTGATCAACGTGTTCAGCGACTCCAACGCGCCCGAGCCGGCAAGGACCGACCACAGCGCGAACGTCGCGACGACCATCATCACGCCGAACGCGATCGAGAAGAGGAACGTCGTCTTCATCACAGACCATGGATCGAGGCGGGCCAGGCGCAGGCGCGCCTTGCGCGTCCGGTGCGCCGGGCGCGGAGCACGCGTCGCGGGGCGCTGCTCGGCCGCCGGGGCCGACGCTGACGCCGTCGGGAGGGACTCCGTCGGGACAGGGGCGGGGATCGGCTCGGTCACCGGAGCGGCCGACCACGCCTGGGTCGCCTCCGACGCCGGACCACTCGCAGAACCCGCAGCGGCCACGCCGGCAGCACCTGCGCGAGCCGAACCGGCTGCACCCGCAGGCGCCTCCGCAGGCGCCCCCACCGGGACTGCCGGGCGGTCGACAGCGGCCAAGGGCTGCGTCTCGTCGGCGGGCGTGCGGTACGGGGAGAAGTCGAGCCCGGGGGCTCCGTTCGATCCCGGCCAGCGCGGTGAGTTCTCACTCATCGGCGATCTCCTCGGTGGTCGGCTCGGTCACCTGGCTGGCGACGTCGCCCCCTACGCTACCCTCTCCCCCCACAGGAGCGTCGCTCTCCGCGTCACCATTCGCCTGATCTGGGCCGGTGGTCTCATCGGAATCAGACTCGGGGTAGAGGGCGATCGCACCAACGGCGTCGGTTCCCTTGACCCCCACGAACTTCACGCCCATGGTGTCGCGGCCCTTCACGGGGACGTCCGTGACGGCCGACCTGGTGACCTGTCCGGAGACCTTGATGGCCATCACCTCGTCCGCCTCGCCGACGATCAGGCCACCGACCAGCTGCCCGCGATCCTCGTTCAGCTTCATGGCCTTGACACCGAGGCCACCGCGGCCCTGCTGGCGGTACTCGTCGACGGCGGTGCGCTTCGCGAAGCCCCCATCGGTCACCGTGAACACGTACTGGTCGGCGTAGTCCTCGTCGGCACGCAGCACCGCCATGCTCAGCAGCTGGTCGCCGTCGCGGAACTTCATGCCGGTCACGCCCGACGTCGCGCGGCCCATGGGGCGTAGCTGCGAGTCATCGGCTTGGAACCGGATGGCCTGGCCCTTGCGTGAGATCAGCAGCACGTCGTCGTCCGACGACACCAGCGCCGCTCCGATGAGCTCGTCGCCCTCCTCGCGGAAGTTGATGGCGATGACACCTGCCTGGCGCGGCGAGTCGTAGGCCTTGAGCTCCGTCTTCTTCACAAGGCCGTGCTTCGTGGCCAGCAGTAGGTAGGGGGCGTCGTCGTAGCCGTTGATGGTCAGCACCTGCGCGATCCTCTCGTCGGGCAGGAAGTTCATCAGCCCGGCGACATGGCCGCCCTTCGCGTCACGGCCCGACTCCGGCAGCTGCCACGCCTTCGCCCGGTACACCCGACCGAAGTTCGTGAAGAACAGGATCCACTGGTGGTTGGTCGTGGTGAAGAGGTGCTGCACCTCGTCGTCTGCCCGCAGCGTCGCACCGCGAACGCCCTTGCCGCCGCGCTTCTGGACGCGGTACTGGTCCGCGCGGGTGCGCTTGGCGTAACCGCCGTGCGTGATGGTGACCACGACGTCCTCGTTGGGGATGAAGTCCTCCTCGGAGAAGTCACCGTCGGCCGCGACGATCCGGGTGCGGCGCTCGTCGCCGTACTTATCGACGATCTCCTGCAGCTCGGTGGAGATGATCGTGCGCTGGCGGGCCTCGTCGGCCAGGATGGCCTTAAGGTCGGCGATCTGGGCCTCCCGCTCGGCAAGCCGGTCGATGATCTTCTGGATCTCCATCGACGCCAGGCGGCGCAGCTGGGTATCGAGGATGTGGCGGGCCTGCAGCTCGTCGATTCCGAGCAACTCCTGCAGGCCGAGATTGGCCTCGTCGGCCGTGCTGCTCGCCCGGATCAGCGCGATCACCTCGTCGAGCGCGTTCAGCGCCTTCACCAGGCCGCGGTCCAGGTGCGCGGCCCGCTCGGCCTCCTCCAGCTGCCACTGCGTGCGACGGCGGATGACCTCGAGCTGGTGCTTGAGCCACAGCGAGATGAACTGGTCGAGGCGCAGCGTGCGCGGGACCTCATCGACGATGGCCAGCATGTTGCAGCCGAACGTATCCTGCAGCGCCGTGTGCTTGTACAAGTTGTTCATGACGACGCGCGGCTGGGCATCGCGCTTCAGCACGATGACAAGGCGGGTGCCGGTACGGGCGGAGGTGTCGTCGCGGATGTCGGCGATGCCGGTGAGCTTTCCGGAGTTCACCAGCTCCGCGATGCGCAGCGCCAGCGAGTCCGGGTTGCACATGTACGGCAACTCCGTGACGACGAGCAGCTGGCGGCCCTTCTCGTCCTCCTCCATGTCGATCACGGCGCGCATGACCACCGAGCCGCGACCCGTGCGGTAGGCGTCCTCGATGCCCTGGCGGCCGACGATCAGGCCGCCGCCGGGGAAGTCGGGGCCGTGGATGTACTGCATCGCAGCCTCGAGCAGCTCCTCGCGCGAGGCGTCGGGATGCTCCAGCGCCCACTGCACGGCCGCGCCGACCTCGCGCAGGTTGTGCGTCGGGATGTTGGTTGCCATGCCGACGGCGATGCCGGTGGAGCCGTTGACCAGCAGGTTCGGGAACCGGGCGGGCAGGACGACCGGCTCCTCCTCGCGGTTGTCGTAGTTGGGGCGGAAGTCGACGGTGTTCTGCTCGATCTCGCGCACCATCTCGACGGCGAGCGGCGCCATCTTGCACTCGGTGTACCGCATGGCCGCGGCCTTGTCGTTGCCCTGGCTGCCGAAGTTGCCCTGCCCAGAGACCAGCGTGTGGCGCATCGCCCACGGCTGAGCGAGGCGTACGAGGGTGTCGTAGATCGCGGTGTCGCCGTGCGGGTGGTAGAGGCCCATCACCTCGCCGACGACGCGGGAGCACTTGTTCCAGCCGCGGTCGGGACGATAGCCGCCGTCCCACATCGCGTAGAGCACGCGTCGGTGCACCGGCTTCAGGCCGTCGCGGACGTCGGGCAGCGCGCGCCCGACGATCACGCTCATCGCGTAGTCGAGGTAGGAGTTCTGGATCTCGTGCTGGAGGTCGATCGGGTCGACACGCCCGGTGAGGGTGGTCTTGTCGTCGGTGTCGTCAGCCATGCGGGATGTACCTTTTCGTCACTCTTGGATGGGCGGAGCCGGGGCTCAGATGTCGAGGAAGCGAACGTCGCGGGCGTTGCGCTGGATGAACGTGCGGCGCTGCTCTACGTCCTCACCCATCAGGATGGAGAACATCTGGTCCGCGGCGGCCGCGTCCTCGAGGGTCACCTGGAGCAGGATCCGATTCTCGGGGTCCATGGTGGTGTCCCACAGGTCCTCGGCGTTCATCTCGCCGAGGCCCTTGTAGCGCTGGATCGGGTTGATCTGCGGCAGCTTCTTGCCGTTGGCGAGGCCGTCGTTGCGGAGGGCGTCGCGCTCGGCGTCGCTGTAGGCCAGCTCGTGCGGCGCGTTGCTCCACCGAAGGCGAAACAGCGGCGGCTGCGCGAGGAAGACGTGACCGGCGTCGATCATCGGACGCATGAAGCGGAAAAGCAGCGTCAGCAGCAGCGTGCGGATGTGTGCGCCGTCGACGTCGGCATCAGCCATCAGCACGAGCTTGTGGTAGCGCAGCTTGTCGAGGTCGAAGTCCTCCTGCATGCCGGCGCCGAGCGCGTTGATGATCGCCTCGACCTCCTTGTTGGCGAGGATCTTGTCGATGCGCGCCTTCTCGACGTTCAGGATCTTGCCGCGGATGGGCAGGATCGCCTGCGTCTTCGGGTCGCGGCCGCCGCGGGCCGAGCCGCCGGCGGAGTCGCCCTCGACGATGAACAGCTCGCATTCGGCGGGGTTGGTCGACTGGCAGTCGACGAGCTTGCCCGGCAGGCCCGAGCCGCCGAGGAGGCCCTTGCGGGAGCGAGCCATGTCGCGCGCCTTGCGGGCCGCGATGCGCGCCTGCGCCGCCGACTGCGCCTTGCGGATGATCTCCTTGCCCTCCGCGGGGTTGCGCTCGAACCAGTCGCCGAGGCGGTCGTTCAGCACCCGCTGCACGAAGCTCTTGGCCTCGGTGTTGCCGAGCTTGGTCTTGGTCTGGCCCTCGAACTGCGGCTCGGCGACCTTGATGGAGACGATGGCGGTCAGGCCCTCGCGGATGTCGTCGCCGGAAACGCGGTCCTCGCGCTTCTTGATGAGACCCCACGAGTCGCCCCAGCGGTTGACGGTGTTCGTCAGCGCCGCCCGGAAGCCCTCCTCGTGGGTGCCGCCCTCGTGCGTGTTGATGGTGTTGGCGAACGTGTGGACGCTGGAGGTGTAGCTCACGTTCCACTGCATGGCGATCTCGACGCCCATCCCCTGGTCAGGAGCGTGAGCCTCGACGTCGATCACGCTGGGGTGGATGGGCTCCTTCGCCGTCGACAGGTACGTCACGTAGTCACGCAGGCCGCCGGGGTACATGAACTCGTCCGCGCGGCGCTCGGGCTCGCCCTCTTCGTTGACGGTGAGATGATCGTCGCGCAGGTCGACGATGCTGATCCGCAGCCCCTTGTTCAGGAAGGCCATCTCGCGGAAACGCGTGGCGAGCGTGTCATAGCTGAAGTCGGTGGTCTCGAAGATGTCCTGCGAGGGGTAGAACGTGATGGTGGTTCCGGTCTCGTCGGTCGCCTCGAGACGCTCGAGCTCAGTGACAGGGACGCCAAGGTGGAAGGTCTGCTGGAAGCGGAAGCCGTCGCGTCGGACATCGACGATCAGCTTCTCCGACAGCGCGTTCACCACCGAGGAGCCGACGCCGTGGAGGCCGCCGGAGACCTTGTAGCCGCCGTCGCCGAACTTGCCGCCCGCGTGGAGGACGGTCAGCACGAGCGTGACCGTCGGGATCTTCTCGACCGGATGCTCCTTGACGGGGATGCCGCGGCCGTTGTCCGTGACGCGCACCCCACCGTCGTTCAGGAGCTCGACCTCGATCGAGTCGCAGTAGCCGGCGAGGGCCTCGTCGACGGAGTTGTCGACGATCTCGTAGACCAGGTGGTGCAGGCCACGCTCGCCGGTGGAGCCGATGTACATGCCCGGGCGCTTGCGCACCGCCTCAAGGCCCTCAAGGACGGAGATCTGGTCGGCGTCGTAGCTGCCGGTCACTGTGTTGTCTGCCGAGTCCTGGAGCCCCTCCATCCGCTCGATGGGGTCGAAACCGTCGCCTACCTGCAGGTCGTCAGACACACATATCTCCTGTTCACACAAACGGACGCCGGGTACCCCGGCGTCGGTGACCGACTCATCATACCCGGTCATGCCCGGTTCTGACGACGCCGCGCGCCCGTGAAACCATCGATAGAACGCCCAGAGTGCCCGTCTGGCCGATCCCGTGGGGCGCAGCCCGTGGCCCCCTACCCCTCTGGGTCCCTCAGGGCGGCAGAACGCCGATTCAGGCCAGGGCGGCGTCGACGGCGTCAGCGACGACGCCGATCACGGGCCAAGCCCCCTCTGAGCTGTTGCCCAGCACGGTCGCCGTCGTCGCCGCGCCGGGGATGTGGGTGGAGCGGAACGAGACGCCCGCGTCGTAGCCCTCAATGACCGTCGCGGGGCCGGTCGCGTGCAGCCAGAGGCCGAGGCCGTAGCGCATGCCCTCCTCGGGAACGTCAGCGCGGGGGGTCGCCATCGTCGCCACCGTCGCGGGCGAAACGATGCGCCCGGCGTGCAGCGCCAGCCAGAACCTGTGTAGGTCCGCGGCCGTGCTGAACGCGCCGCCGTCGCCGTTGCCGAGGACCGGCAGGTGCAGGGTGTTGGCCCGATTGCCCTCGTCGAAGACGTACCCCGTCGCCGCCGAACCCGGAAGCTCGTCGAGGCGCAGGTACGCGGTGTCGGCGAGGCCGGCCGGCTCCAGGACCAGACGCGTGACGACGTCGTGGAACACCTCGCCCGTGATGCGCTCGAGGATCACCGCCAGCACCATGTAGCCGCCGTTGGAGTACGAGAACCGTTCCCCGGGCGCGAACTTCTGCGGGAACCCCTCGAGCGCGGGCAGGAACGCCGCCGCCGAAGTGAGGGTGTGGACGGGGAGAGTGAAGACGTAGTCGTCGACCTCCCAGTCGCCGTCCTCGTCGAGGTAATCGCCGATGCCCGAAGTGTGCCCGAGCAGGTGCTCGATGGTGACCGCGTCGTCGATGAGGGGGAGGTCGTCGCCGAGGATCTCGCGCGCCGGCTGGTCGAGGCGCAGCGTGCCGTCCTCCACCAGACGCAACACGGCCAGCGCGGTGAAGGCCTTGCTGCCGCTGGCCAGCCCGAACTGCATTCCTGCGGTGACCGGCACGCCGTACCCGCGGTGCGCGTGTCCATAGCAGCGCTCGAACGCGCGTTCGCCCGCGACCTCGACCGTCACGACGCCGGAGAACGAGTTGGTGGCAGCGGCGGCGTCGATGGCGGCGGCGTCGAGCGTGATCATGACCCATTCTCACACTGTCGCGACCAAAAAGCGCCCCCTGCGGGCCGACCGATCGCGCCTCCGCCGCGGGGGCGCTCCGTCCGTCGGTTGCCGAACCAATAGGCTGGCGGACCGGACCAAGGACTGGCGCCAGTCCATTGGTTTCACTTCGTCACGACAGCGGGGCTCCGCCCTGCGCGTCGGCTCAGTACGGTGCGACACCGTCGCTCGTTCCTCGCGGACGGGCTCAACCAGCGGTGAAGGAGGGTTTATGGAGTGGGTGCTGCTCGGTGCCGCGGCATTGCTTGTCGGGGTAGCGAAGACGAGCTTCGGCGGGCTCGGATCGGTTGCCGTCGCGATGCTGGCGCTCGCGATGCCGACGAAGGAGTCGACGGCGGCAGCGCTCCTGTTGCTGATCGTCGGCGACGTCGTCGCCGTACTGCGATACAGGAAGGCCGCCGACTGGCGCCTGCTCCGGGCGCTGCTGCCCGCCGTCCTGCCCGGGCTGCTGCTGGGCGCGTGGTTCCTGTCGGTCGTCGACGACCTGCTCCTGAAGCGTGCCATCGGCTGGTTCCTGCTGGCGTTCGTGCTGATCCAGCTCGTCTGGCAGCTCACCGCCAACCGCAGGGCGGCCACCGATGACGGCCCCCCGCACCGCGCCCTGTCGCTCGGCGCCGGCGTCCTCGCCGGCTTCACGACGATGACGGCCAATGCCGCGGGCCCGATCATGGCGCTGTACCTGCAACTGGCGAAGGTCGAGAAGCTGCGCTTTCTCGGCACCGGCGCCTGGTACTTCTTCATCATCAACGTGTCGAAGGTCCCGCTGAGCGCCTCATTGGGCCTGTTCACGCCCCGGGTACTGACGACGTCGGCCGTTCTCGTCCCCGTGGTTCTGGTGGGCACCGCGATCGGCATCGCGATCATCGGCAAGGTCCCTCAGCGCGCGTTCGACATCATCACGCTGCTCACATCCGTCCTCGCCGCCGTCGCCCTCCTGGTCCTCTAGGGACGTATTGATCAATGCTTCCCTAGCTACGTTCCTTGAGCCGGCCCCCCGCGCGAAGCGCCGGGGCCGAGTCGAAAGGTCCGAAAGACGAGGCAGGAACTACGGCAGACCACCATCGCAGGGGCTGCGGACCCTTCGAGACGGCGCCGCAGCGTTCTCCACTCGGCGCTGGTCCGCGCGCGGCGCATCCTCAGGGAACGATGGCCCTAGGCTGGCCACATTCGCACCGAGGTGGAGGAGTCGAGATGAACTGGGTTGACCACACGATCTGGTGGCACGTCTACCCGCTTGGGTTCTGCGGGGCGCCGATCCGGGACGAGCACACGCCGGCCCCGCGGCTGCGGCGACTGCTGAACTGGCTGGACTACGCCGTCGAACTCGGCGCGTCCGGGCTGCTGCTCGGGCCCATCTTTGCTTCCGAGGCCCACGGCTACGACACCCTCGACTTCTCCCGCATCGATCCGCGGCTCGGCGGCGACGAGGACTTCGACGATCTCGTCGCCGGCTGCCGAGAGCGAGGCCTGCATCTCCTGCTCGACGGCGTGTTCAGCCACGTCGGGTCCGGGCACCCCGAGCTGCGCCGCGCGCTCGCCGAAGGTCCCGGGAGCGAGGCCGCCGCCTTGTTCGACATCGACTGGGACGCCCCGGGCGGACCCGCACCACGGGTCTTCGAGGGGCACGGCGCGCTCGCCCGGCTGAACCACGACGCGGACCGCACCGCTGACCTCGTCGCCGACGTCATGATCCACTGGCTTGATCGCGGCGCGAGTGGCTGGCGCCTCGACGCGGCGTACTCCGTCGACCCCTCCTTCTGGGCGCGCACCCTTCCCCGTGTTCGCGAACGCCATCCGGGCGCGTGGATCCTCGGCGAGGTCATCCACGGCGACTACCCCGCATTCGTCACGTCGTCGACGGTGGACTCCGTGACGCAGTACGAGCTGTGGAAGGCGATCTGGTCAAGCCTGAAGGACCGCAACTTCTTCGAACTCGACTGGTGCCTGACAAGGCACAACGCTCTCCTCGATGCGTTCGTCCCCAACACCTTCGTCGGCAACCACGACGTCACCCGCATCGCCTCGACGGTGGGGGCGGACCTCGCCGTCGTCGCGCTCGCGATCCTCATGACGGTCGGGGGAACGCCGTCGATCTACGCGGGCGACGAGCAGGGCTTCACGGGCGTGAAGGAGGAGATGGCCGCAGGCGACGACGCCGTCCGCCCGCCGTTCCCGGACACCCCGGCAGAGCTGCTGCCGTTCGGCGAGCCCGTACTGCGGGTCCACAAGGAGCTGATCGGCCTGCGTCGCCGCCACCCCTGGCTGGTGCACGCCCGCACCGAACGCCTCGAGGTGACCAACGAGCAGCTGACCTATCGCAGCTTCTCAGGCGACGACGCGATCCAGGTCGAGCTGAACCTGGCGGGCGCACCGTCGGTTGTGGTTCGCGACGCCGCCGGCGCCATCCTCTGGACCACCAACGCTGGTTGAGCCCTGCCGCTGGCCGACCTCAATCGGCCGGGGTCGACTCAGACTCTTCCCGGTCTGACTCGGGTTCCGCTGACTGTGCAGCCGTCTTGCTCGCCGACGCCGATGTCGTCGGCTCCTCGGGGGCCACGCTGGGTGACTCGCTCGCCGACTCCCTCGGCGACGGTTCCTCGGACGGGGACGGCGAAGGACTCTCCGACGGCGACTCGCTCTCCGAAGGAGTGGGCGAAGGAGACTCGCTCGGCGACGGCGAGGGAGACGGGCTCTCCGAGGGGCTCGGCGATGGTGACGGGCTCGGCGATGGTGACTTCGACGGCGAAGGCGACGGGCTCGGGCTCTCCGAAGGACTCGGTGACGGCGACGCGCTGGGCGATGGCGATGCGGACGGAGACCGAGAAGGAGAAGGGGAAGGGGAAGGGGAAGGGGACGCACTGGGCGACGGGGACGCGCTCGGCGATGGCGTCGGTGTCGCCGAACCCATCTTCGACAGGTCGACGACGGTGGCCTTGCCGTTCAGCCACGGCTCGGGATCTGTGAAGTTCCCGTTGACGATCACCTCGAAGTGCAGGTGGCAACCCGTCGAGTAGCCGGTGTTGCCGACGCGGCCGACACCGTCGAGCGCCTTCACCCGCTGGCCGACGCTCACGCCTACGGACGACAAGTGGTTGTAGGTGGTGACCACGCGATGCCCGCCGAGCGCGCCGTGATCGACCTTGACCTGGATGCCGTTGCCGCCCGCCCAGCCGGTGCGTACGACGACGCCGTCGGCCGCTGCGCCGACGGCGGTGCCGCACGGCGCGGCGAAGTCGAGGCCGGTGTGCAGCTTCCAGATGTGGAGTATGGGGTGGAATCGCAGCCCGAACCGCGATGTCTTACGGCCGCCGGACAGCGGCACGGCGAGCAGCTCATCACCCTTGGTTGTGCCCACCTTGCCGACCCGCGACGTGTCGATGCTCGACGGCGCGGCGGGCAGCGGGACCACGGACGGATTGTCGCCCTGGATAACGTCCGGTGTCTGCGCGGAGAACGGGTCGAAGAGGCCGGTTGACGGCGTGACCTCCGGCGAGATCAGCGCGCGCGGCGCGGCGCGCGCGCCAACAGCCGCCGGCGTGACGGACGCCGTCGGCTCGTGACTAGGTAAAGCGAGAAGTGTCTCGTCGCCATCGCTCCACTGAAGCGCACTCACCGACGCACATGCGACGGTCACAGCAACGACGGCCCCCACCAGGCTGCGTTTCATGTTCCCCCCTGAACCAAGGAGGCCTATCTTAATCTCAGCGCGCGTCGAAATCTACGTTCAATATCACGGACACGTCCACATCCTCCGGGTCCAGGTCGATCGATGGGGCGGCGGAGTCGGCCATCATCGCGCGCGCCATCATCGGGCGCGCGAACCGCGGTGGGGCGTCGTCGCGGATGGCGACGGCCTCGACGGTGCCGAGCCCGGCCGCTGCGGCGATCCATTCCGCGCGCTGCACCGCATGGGTGAAGGCGGCCTTGAGGACGTCCGGCTGGATGGCCTTGAGCGTCTCGTCAGTGAGCTGCCACTCGAGGTTGCCGATCTGCACGCCGTCGATCCCGGCGAGCTCGCCGAGCAGCGGCCCGACGGTGCTGAGGTCGTCGAGGACGAACGAACCGCGCACCTCCGCGACGTGCCGGACCCTGCCGCGTCTGTCGTCTCCGACGCTTGTCCAGGTGCGCAGCGAGGATAGGCGCACGTCGCGCCCGCGGCCGTCGGCGACGGCGTCGTCGAGCCGCGCACGCAGGCGCTCGAGGAGAGCAGCGGTGTCGGTGACGACCGCCGCGCGGTCCGAGCCGGTGAACCCGGCGCTGAGCGACACCGCGACGCACTCGGCCGGCAGTGTCATTTGGCTATTGCCCGTGACGGTGATCTTCATGTCGGAAGTGTACGTTCCGCTGGTTGAGCCGGGCCGCGACGAAGGAACGCCCGTGTCGAAACCAATGACTATTGGCAGTCCATGGACATGCGTCAGTCATTGGCTTCGACACGGACCCGGCGCTTCGCGCAGGGGTCTGGCTCAACCAGCGGTAGTTAGCCATAGGTGTCGCGCGGGCCTCGGCCGGCCACCGATCGCGGGCCCCGCTTCCACGACGGCGCCTGCGGGCCCCGGAACTCGACCCGGGTGACGGTCCGCTCGCCCAGTTCCTTGTTCAGGCGCGCGACGAGCTTCGAGGCGTGAAACTTCATCGCGCTCGCCCAGGCGGTGGTGTCGCAGTCGACGAGCAGGACGCCGTTGTCGTAGTGGACGGGGCGGGCGTGCTCCGCGTTCGCCTCGCCGACGAGCTCGGGCCAGCGCCGCAGCACCGTCGACAGCGAGATGCGTCGCTTCCAACCGCGTTCCGCGACGACCTGGTCGAGCACATTGCCGATCAGCTGCGGGTCTCGCTCGTCCGGGTGCGCACCCGAGCGCTGCTGCTCCGTGACGCGTTCCCGCCGCCGGGGTGTCCTCGACGGCGCAGGTTCGGGAAGCACGACACCGTACTCCGACGCCTCCACCGTTGCGCGCGCGATCTCGGAGGCCAGGTCCAGGCCCGTCGGATCGTGCGGTTCGCTCACCCGAAAGAGCCTACGACACGGAGCGATGTGTAAATGAAGTGTAAATTACTGTAAAACTTACAGTTCCTTATTCAACTCATCGGTGACGGAGCCTGCGTCGACCCGGAAACGACGCTCGGCAGGGAAGTCGGGGACGTCGGCGCCGACCGCGGCGGTGATCAGGACCTGCTCGGCGTCGGCGACCGCGCCCGCGAGGCGCTCCCGACGCGACGTGTCGAGTTCGGCGAACACGTCGTCGAGGACGAGCACCGGTTCGACGCCGTCGTCGCGCACGAGCATGAAGCCGCCAAGGCGCAGCGCGAGCGCCAACGACCACGACTCTCCGTGCGACGCGTAGCCCTTCGCGGGCAGCGCGCCGATGCGGAGGTCGACGTCGTCGCGTTGCGGCCCGACGAGGGTGACGCCGCGCTGGATCTCGTCGCGTCGACGCCGCTCCATCGCGTCGAGCAGTTCCCTTCGCAGACCCTCGCGGATGTCGTCGGCCTCCCGGGCGCGGTTGACTTCGAGCGCGGTCTTGTAGGTGGCGGTGACCTGGTTGTTGACCGGGGCGATGGTCTCGTACGCGCGCTGGGCGTGAGGGAGGACGTCTGCGAGCGTGTCGAGGCGGGCGTGAAGGAGCTCCGCGCCGATCGCCGCGAGCTGCTCGTTCCACACCTGGAGCGTGACCTCCTCGTCACCTCCGCTTGGTACGCGAGACCGGCCGGACATCGCCTTTAGTAAGGCATTTCGCTGCTTCAGGACGCGGTCAAGGTCCTGCCGGACGCCTGCCATGCGCGGCCAGCGCGTGACGACGAGCGAGTCGAGCCATCCGCGTCGGTCCGACGGGTCGCCGCGCACGATGGCGAGGTCCATGGGCGAGAAGACGACGGTGCGTAGCGCGCCGATCAGGTCGCGCGGACGCTGCAGGGGTGCGCGGTTGAGGCGAGCCACGTTGGACCTGCCGGTGGTGACCTCGAGCTCGAGCGTGATCAGGCGCGGGTCGTCGCGACCCGCCTGGACCCTCGCCCGCAGCACGGCCGACTCGGTCCCCGCACGGATCAGCGGCGCCGTCGAGGACACCCGGTGCGACGACATCGTGGAGAGGTACTCGACGGCCTCGACAAGGTTGGTCTTGCCCTGCCCGTTGGCGCCGACGAACACCGTCACGCCGTCGCTCAGCTGGAGCGTCGCGCTCTCATAGTTGCGGAAGTCGGTAAGCGACAGCTCCGTCACGAACATCGGTCACCTAACTGCTGGTTGAGCCGGACCGATCACCACTGGTTGAGCCGCCGCACGAGGCGCCAGCCGAGTCCGGCGTGATCGCGCTTCGCGCTGCAACGCCTTCCTTGGCCTCGGCAATCGAGCAAGCTCGATTGCTCTCAGCCTTCGTCGGCGTGTCGAAACCAATGAGCTGTTGGCAGTCCATGGAAATGCGCCAGTTCATTGGTTTCGACACGGGCGCTCGTTCCTCGCGGCCCGGCTCAGCCAGCGTGAATCAGCCAGCGTTCTCGACCGGGAGGCGCATCAGCATGATCACGTGGCGGTAGTCGCCGAGCGGGTCGGCGTCGATGCTTGCCAGACCCATGATGAGGCAGGGCTTGCCAGGAAGCGTGAACGAGAAGTGCGCGAACGGAGCGTCGACAGCGGTCAGGGCGTCGAGCAGGTAGTGCGGGTTGAAGCCCGCGTCCGTGATCGACTGCTCGTCGCCGACGATGTCGACCTGCGCCTCGAGCGCCTCAGAAGCCTGCGCCTGGTCGCCGGTCGCGGCCTCGAGAGTGATGTGGTCCTCGTTGATGCGCATCCGGAGCGGGGTGTTGCGCTCGGCGACTAGCGCGACACGCTTCACAGCGGCGAGCAGGTCCGCCGTGGACACGCGCACGGAGACGCTCGCCTGCACGTCCATCAAGTGGCGCACCTTCGGGAACGACTGGCTGAGCAGGCGCGTTGTCGCCTCCCGCGAGCCCTTCGCGCCCTCGCCGATGAAGCCCGCGAGGCCCTCGCCCTCGGACTCCGTGGTCGACAGCGAGATGGTCACCGTCTCGCCGCTGGTCATGGACTTCGCGGTGTCAGCAAGCACCTTGCCGGGCACGAGCACGCTGCCCTCGACGTCCGGCCGTGCCGGGTTCCAGGTCAGCTCCTTGAGCGCCATTCGGTAGCGGTCGGTGGCCAGTAGGGAGAGGTGTTCGCCATCGATCTCCACCTTCACGCCCGTGAACACGTTCAGCAGCTCGTCGCGGCCGGCGGCGACGAAAACCTGGCCGACGGCGCGTTCGAACTCGGCGGCATTGACGACGCCGGTCTGGGTGGGCATGTCCGGCAGCGTCGGGTACTCCTCGACCGGCAGCGTCTGCAGCGTGAACCGCGCCTGGCCGCAGGTCAGCTCGACCCTGCTGTGGTCGGCGTTCAGCTCGACGGGCTTGTTCGGCAGCGAGCGCGCGATCTCGTTCAGCAGCCGACCGGACACCAGCACGGTGCCCTCGTCGGTCACGTTGGCGGGCACGGTGACCTTCGCCGACGTCGTCGAGTCGAAGCTGCTGAGCGTCAGCCCGCTGGCGTCGGCCTCCAGCAGCATCCCGGCGAGGATCGGCGCCGTCGGGCGGCTGGGGAGGCTGCGCGCCACCCATGCCACCGCATCGGACAGCGCGTCTCGCTCAACTCGAATCTTCACGAGGTTCCCCTTTGAAAGTCGGTATCGCCCAGCATCATAGCCGGGGTGTCGGTGATCATTCGACGGCGATCGAGTCGATGACGCTCGCCCGCGCCGCCCTGCCTGCCGGTCCGACCGCGGCGATCACGCCTGCGAGGGCCGCGCCGACGACGAACAGCCCGAGCAGGGCCCAGGGCACGCTCACCACATCGACGCCCGTCTCATCGAGGAGCGAGGCAAGGGCAAGTCCTAGCGCAAGCCCGAGCAGGACACCGAGCGCGGCGCCGAGCAGCGCGACGATCACCGCCTCCAACGTCACCATGCGCCGGAGTTGAGGCCGGGTGAGGCCGACGGCGCGCAGCAGGCCGACCTCGCGCGCCCGCTCCATCACCGAGAGGCCGAGCGTGTTCACGATGCCCAGCACCGAGATCACGATGGCCAGCGCGAGCAGCGCGTAGATGGCGCCGAACAGCTGCCCGAATTGGTCGACGCGGGCCTGGGCGAACTCCGCGACGTCCGAGACGGCCGCCGTCGGGATGTCCGCGACGACGTCCTTCAACGCGGCGCGCACGGCCTCGCGGTCGGCGCCGTCGGCGAGGAACACGGTGAGGCTGTGGATGCGGGAAGCGTCGGTGACCTCCGCGAACGTCTCGGGGGTGACGACGACGTCGCCGAGGCTGGGCGTGGAGCCGCCACCCTGGATGCCGGTGATCAACACCTGGATCTCGCCGACCGGGCCACTGATGTCGACGATGCGACCGATGGCAAGCCCCTGGTCGCGGGCGAGATCCGACGACACGAGCGCGGGCAGGGCGTCGCCGTCGGCGTGCAGCGATCCGGCGGTGACGCGCAGGCTGCTGCCGCGCTCGAGGGCCTCCGCGGACGCCCCGCCGAGCTGGATGTCCGCGTCGCCGATGCGTGCGGGGCCACGGAAGAACGGGTAGGCCGCGGACACGCCGTCGATCTGCTGGACGGAGGCGACGATGCGGGCGTCGAACGGCTCGTAGCCGACAGGGGCGATGACGAAGTCGCCACGCTGGTCGGAGGTGAGGCGGCGCTCTACGGAGGCGGTGGTGCTGGCCGCGACGATGGCGACGGTGGTGACGAGCGCGACGCCGATCATCAGGGTCGCCGCCGTGGCCGCCGTACGGCGCGGTTGGCGTACGGAGTTGAGTTCGGCGAGCCGCCCGACCTCGCCGAACACCCGACGGAACACCCGGCCGCAGGCCCAGACCAGCGGCCGGCCGACCGCTGCGGTGGCGAGCACGGCGCCGACGAGCAGCAGCACGGCCCCTGCGCCCAGCCAGACGAACGGGGCGTCGATGGGCAGCAGCACCGCGCACACCACGCCCGCCGCGCCCAGCTCCATCAGCCCGATCCCGACGTACTGCGTCGCCCCCTGCCGCTCCGGACCCTTGTCAACGGCGGCAAGGGCCTCGACGGGGCGGGTGGAGGACGCGCGGCGCGCCGGCGACAGCGCCGCGAGCAGCGTGATGACCACCCCGACGGCGTACCCGGCGGCGGTCGCCTGCCAGCTGATCTGCGGGGTGACCGGGCCGAGGTCGAGGCCGAAAGCGCGCATTCCGCCGAGGATCGACCAGGCGAGGCCGTAGCCGACGACCAGGCCGATGGTGGCACCGATCACGCCGATGACAAGCGCCTCAAGCAGCACGGAGGTCAGCACTTGACGTCGCGTGGCGCCGACGGCACGCAAGAGGGCGAGTTCGCGGGCGCGCTGCGCAATCAGGATGGAGAACGTGTTGAGGATCAGCAGCGACGCGACGATCAGCGCGATCCCCGCGAACACGAGCAGCAGGATGTTGACGAAACCCAGCCCGACGTCGAGTCGTTCCGCGGTGTTGTCGGCGAGCCGCTCGGCGGTTGTCGCCTCGAAACCGTCGGGGAGGACATCGTCGACGGCGGCGGCGACGCCGTCGACGGATGCGCCGTCGGCGACCTGGAGCCACATGCCGGTGTAGCCGTCGGCGCCCTTCGCTGCGATGGCGCGGGCCTCGTCGAGGGTGAAGAACAGGTAGCTGGAGCCCGCGGTAGCGCCCGCGCCGTAGGTGCCGGTCCCGACAAGCCGGTAGCTGCGGATGCCGTCGAGCGGGGTCGCGACGCGGACGTCGTCGCCGATGGCGTGCCCGCCGCGCGCGACGGTGGCGGGGTCGATGACGACCTCGTCGTCGGCCGCGGGTGCGCGCCCGTCGACGATGCGCGGCCCCGTCTGGCCGCCAGCGGCAGGGGTGTCGTGCCAGTTGGTCGCCACTCCGGGGGTGCCGGGGAAGGCGAGCAGCGAACCGTCGGCAGCTAGGGGGAACACGCTGTAGCTGGACACGATCCCCGTCGCACGGGCTACTCCCGGGACGGCAGCGATGGCGTCGGCGTCCGCCTGGGTGAGCAGCCGCGGTGTGGCGAGGGCCTCGATCCCTGCACCTTCGGCGATCACGTTGACGTCGCCGAACGAGCCCTTCAGCAGGGAGTCGAGGCCGTCGCGCAGCATCGCGGTGAACATCAGCGAGCCTGCGACGAACGCGACGCCGAGCACGATGGCAAGTGCACTCAGCGAGAGCCGGATCTTGCGTGCCCAGAGGGACTTCCACGTGGCGCGGAGCATGCGGTCAGTCCAGGAGTGCGCGGCGGGCGATGGAGCGTTCGGCCGTGCTCTCGATGTCGTCGAGCCAGTCCTCGCGGCGCGCCGGAACAGCTCCGCCGTCGCGGTAGATGCCGACCGGCGCTGGTTCCTCCAGCGTGAACGGCGATGGGTAGAGCCGGGCCATGGCGCTCAGCAGGTCCGCGTGGGAGGGGTTGCGCAGCTCGTCGACGATGCGACCGTCGGACAGGAAGACGGTGCGGTCCGCGTAACTGGCGGCGTGCGCGTCGTGCGTGACCATGACCACGGTCTGGTTGAACTCGTTGACGCTGCGGCGGAGGAAGGTGAGGACCTCGGCGGCGGAGGTCGAGTCGAGGTTGCCGGTGGGTTCGTCGCCGAAGACGATGTCGGGCCGGTTCATCAACGCCCGCGCGCATGCCACGCGCTGTTGCTGCCCGCCGGACAGCTCCGACGGCGTGTGCGTCAGCCGGTCGCGTAGACCGAGGACGTCGACAATGCGGTCGAACCACTCCTGGTCGACGGCCTTCCCTGCGATGGACAGCGGCAGGAGGATGTTCTCGCGCGCCGTGAGTGTCGGCACGAGGTTGAACGCCTGGAACACGAACCCGACGCGCTCGCGGCGGAGTTTCGTGAGCGGGGTGTCGGCGAGCGAGCCGACGGCCGTTTCGCCGATCCAGACCTCACCCGCCGTCGGGGTGTCGAGGGCCGCCAGGAGATGCATGAGCGTCGACTTGCCGGAACCAGAAGGTCCCATGATCGCGGTGAACTCGCCTTGGACGATCTCGAAGTCGACGCCGTCCAGTGCCGTCACGACGGCGTCGCCGGAGCCATAGGTTTTGGTGAGGCCCTTGCCCCGAGCTGCGACGATCACGCGCCCCACCGTACACATGTGTCTCCGAGGCGGTCCGGGCGGATCGACCCGCGTCTTCGCTCCATCAACTTCCGGCGGTTCTCGATGCTCATCCGTCCCCTACGCGCGCATCTGCATGCTATTTGGCCCTCTCCTCACGGCCACGCACGCCCATCTGTCGGGACGCCCGCGCCCCGGACAGGAGAGCTAGCACCTCGACGGACGGTCGAGTTGCCCACAAGGGTGACTTTGAGTTCTTTTCAGGTAGATGTCTTCTAGAACTAGTAGTAACGCCTGTTGACGGCGTGGATAACCGATGTAAACCGTTGTCAGAAGCGAATCAGGCCTGTGGACCGCCTGTGGACGAACCGAAAACTACACGTGGAGGATTTGTGGACGGTTCTCAGGTTCGAAGTTGTCCACAGCTCCGTCCACACCCGTGCCCGGAGGGATATCCCCACCGCTGTGGACACCTGATCCGGCGTACCGCTGGTTGAGCCGCGCGGCGAGGAACGAGCGCCCGTGTCGCGCCGTACTGAGCCGACGCGAAGGGCGGAGCCCCGCGGTCGTGTCGAAGTGAAACCAATAGACCGGCACCTGGTTCATGAACGCGAGTCCGTGAAGCCGGCGCCGGTTCGTTGGCTTCGACACGCCGACGAAGGCTGAGAGCAATCGAGCTTGCTCGATTGCCGAGGCCAAGGAAGGCGTTGCAGCGCGAAGCGCGATCACGCCGACCCGGCTGCGCCTCGTGCGCCGGCTCAACCAGCGGTGGGGCGGCCTACGACTGCTTGATCTGGTTCGTCAGCTCCGTGACCTGGGTGTAAAGGGCACGATCGACGCCGATCTTCTCGCTGATCTTGCGGACGGCATGCAGCACCGTCGAGTGGTCACGGCCACCGAACTTGGCGCCGATCTTCGGCAGCGACAGGTCCGTCAGCTCCCTGCAGAGGTACATCGCGATCTGGCGGGCCGACGCGATACTTGCTACCCGGCTCGAGCCGGTCAGGTCGTCGTGCGAGATGCCGAAGTATCGCGCGGAGGACTCCATGATGGTCTCGGCGTCGACGGGCGAGGCGTCCTGGGGCATGAGGTCGTTGAGGACCTCTTCCGCGAGAGCGACCGTCATCTCCTGCTGGTTGAGGCTCGCGAGCGCCGCAACCCTTGTCAGCGCGCCCTCAAGCTCGCGGATGTTCGTCGGGATGCGCGACGCGATCAGTTCCAGCACCTCGGAGCCGGCGGTAAGGCGCTGCGAGGCGACCTTCTTCCGGAGGATCGCAATGCGCGTCTCGAGGTCGGGCGGCTGAATGTCGGTCATGAGACCCCACTCGAACCGTGAACGCAGCCGGGGTTCCAGTGCCTCCAGCAGTTTCGGCGGCCGGTCGGACGTCATCACGATCTGCTTCTGCGCGTTGTGCAGCGTGTTGAACGTGTGGAAGAACTCCTCCTGCGTCTGGATCTTCGACTCCAGGAACTGGATGTCATCGACAAGCAGGACGTCGACGTCGCGGTACGAACTGCGGAACTCGGCCGTCCGGTTGGAGGAGATCGCGTTGATGAAGTCGTTGGTGAGCTCCTCCGTCGACACGTACTTGACCCGGAGCTGCTCGTAGTAGGAGCTCACGTAGTGGCCGATGGCGTGGAGGAGGTGTGTCTTGCCCAGGCCGGAGGGGCCGTAGATCATCAGCGGGTTGTACGACTTGCCGGGCGTCTCGGCGACGGCAGCGGCGGCGGCGTGCGCAAAGCGGTTGGATGATCCGGCGACGAACGACTCGAACGTGTAGCGCGGATTCAGCCGGAGTTCCTGCGGAAGGGTGCGCGGAAGCATCGGCTGCGGAGGGAGATCCGTCGGTTCGGGGGCCTCTACGACCTCCTCGAGCACCAGATCGGGGTTGATCATGACGGCGAGGTACATGGGTTGTGCACAGATCGCGCTGAGCTTTTCCTGGACCTGGGCGCGGAGTTTGGACTCAATCCTGTCGCGGGTCGTCTCATCGGCGACGGCGAGCATCAGGGTGCTGCCGTGTATGTCGAGAGGTTGCGTTCGCCGTAGCCATGCGCGACTTGCGAGATCGACAGAAGAGACGACGTCGTTCCACAGCTTGCCTAGTTCCGGCGTCGGCGAGTCTGTCACGTGTCCTCGCTTCCCAGACGGCCAGCCGCGCCCCCGCCTCTATAGTTTCGTCACCCTTCCACAGGGTTGTCCACAACAGGGTATAACTATGACGCACACGCCCCTTCGCGCCACTGCCTTGTGGACAACCTCAGCGCAAGATACGAAGCTAGTGGCCCTGGGGGCACCTGCGCAAGGTGGATGTCGCGGGTCGACGGCGTGTCGGCTGGACTACACGCGTGTAATTTGCTTAGTTCGCCAGTTCACCCGGCGTCGGTTTGGTTTCCCTGGGCCTTGCCGCGTATCGTTGACCAGTCGCTGTTTACGGCGGCCACTTCCCCATGCCCTACCCGGGCAGCTGTCAACTCTTCGAACAAGAGGGAGTAATCCCAAGTGAGCAAGCGCACTTTCCAGCCGAGTAATCGCCGCCGCAGCCGCACCCATGGCTTCCGCGCCCGCATGCGCACCCGCGCCGGCCGCTCCATCCTGAGCGCCCGTCGTCGCAAGGGCCGCGTCGAGCTGTCGGCCTGAGCTGAAGCCTCGTGCTGCCGGGCCCACACCGTCTGAAACGGCCGAGCGACTTTGGCCAGGCCGTCAGACGTGGTGCCCGGGCGGCGACGCCTACCGTCGTGGTGCACATGATCCGACGGAACGACCAAGATCCACCCGAGTTCACCCGGGTGGGTTTTGTTGTCTCCAAGAAGGTCGGCAACGCCGTCGAGCGCAACCGTGTCAAGCGGCGGCTCCGGCACTTGTCCGGCCAGTTCGACCTATCGTCCCGGCGCGACGTCGTGGTGCGCGCACTGCCGGACGCATCGTCGCATCCCGAGAGGCTTGCCGACGACCTGGCCTCGGCCTGGCGACGAGCGACGGCGAGGGCCGCCGCATGAAGCATCTCCTGATCTTGTTCGTCAAAGGCTGGCGGAAGTTCATCTCCCCCGCCTACGGCGACGTGTGCAAGTTCCACCCCACCTGCTCCGAGTACGGGCTGAAGGCGTTGGAGGTGCACGGTGCGGCCAAGGGCAGCGCGCTGATCGCGAGGCGCCTGATTCGATGCCACCCCTGGTCGATGGGTGGCGTCGACTATGTACCCGAGACGCCCGAAGCGGCGGCCTGGGCCCAAAACGTTGAAAATGAATCCGGGGACCTTCGTCCCCGAATGAGCGCTGAGGTGGCTTAAGTGGTCGATCTTTTCGTGACGCTGAGTATCTGGGACTCCATCATGGCCGCGGGCTCCGCGCTGATGCAGCCCCTCTACTGGGCAGTCTCCGGTGTCGTGGTGTTCTTCCACTGGCTGTTCACGCCCTTGCTGGGCGCGGAGTCGGGCTGGAACTGGACGCTGTCGATCGTGATGCTGACAGTGACGATCCGCACGATCCTCATCCCGCTGTTCGTGAAGCAGATCAACTCCGCGCGCGACATGCAGATGCTGTCGGGCAAGCAGGCGGAGCTGCAGAAGAAGTTCGGGCACGACCGGGAGCGCCTCGGTCAGGAGACGATGAAGCTATACAAGGAGGAGGGCGTCAACCCGATGGCCTCCTGCCTGCCGCTGCTGCTGCAGATGCCTATCTTCATCGCGCTGTTCCGCGTGCTGGAAGGTGTGTCGTCAGGTCACGTCCGTGGGTACTTCTTCCGTGAGAACCCGCAGCTGGTGGAGTCGCTGCAGAATGCGACGATCTTCGGCACCGTGAAGCTTGCTGACCGCACGTTCCCGTTCGAGACCTTTGGCATGACGCAGGTCGTCGGCGTGTTGCTCGTGATCTTGATGGTGGGCATCTTCTTCGTGACTCAGCTGCAGTTGACGCGCAAGAACATGCCGCCGGAGTCGCAGACCGGCCAGGCTGCGCAGATGCAGAAGATGATGCTGTACTTCTTCCCCGTCGTGTATGCGATCTCGTCGGCGGTGCTCCCCATCGGTGTGCTGGTCTACTGGCTGACGTCGAACCTGTGGACCATGGCGCAGCAGGGTCTTTTGATCCGCAACAACCCGGCGCCGAACACCCCGGCGTTCATCGACTGGGAGGAGCGGATGCTCGCGAAGGGCAAGGACCCGCAGGCGATCATCGAGGCGCGCAACGAGAAGCGCCGTCGCTCCAAGAAGGGCTCGGCGAACAAGCCGGGTCCGGCGGCGCCCGCCGCCGACGGCGAAGTCCCGAAGGTTGTGCGGCAGCAGGTGACGCGGCAGACCGTTCGGACGAACGAGGACGGCAAGCAGGTCGTTCAGCGGCAGCAGCCGAAGTCGCAGAGCCGCTCGGCGCGCAAGAAGAACTAACAGGAGCGGTCCGCCGCTGGCAGCGGCGGACCTCGATCCGGACAACGATCAACCCCCGCCGTCGATCGGGCGGGCTCAGAGAAGAGGATGACTGGCATGTCGAACGAGACGGAAGCCGCGCTGCTGGCCGAGGGCGACCTTGTCGCCGATTACCTTGAAGAGCTGATGGACATCGCTGACCTCGACGGTGACATCGAGAACTCCGTGAGGGACGGGCGGGCGCACATTGCGATCGACACTGATTCCGAGTTGCTCGTCGGCAAGGACGGAGAGGTGCTCGATGCGCTGCAGGAGCTCGCGCGCTTGGTCGTGATGACGGAGACGGGCCACCGTTCGCGGCTGATGCTCGACGTCGCCGGCTACCGCGAGCGTCGACGCGCCGAGTTGGTTGCGCTGGCGAAGGACGCTATCGCCGAGGTCAAGGAGACCGGCGACCAGGTCCGTATGGCGCCGTTGAACGCGTACGAGCGGAAGATCGTTCACGACGAGGTTGCCGCCGCGGGCTTGGTGAGCGAGTCCGAGGGCGAGCCCCCGCACCGCCGCGTCGTCGTCCGCGCGCAGTAGCCGCGGCCACAGAGCGCGTACGCCAACTACCCCGCTGGTTGAGCCGGACCCGGGTGCGGAGCGCCGGGTCCGTGTCGGAACCGAATCACTCACGGCTTCTCTGTGAACGTGAGCTGGGTCTGTGGGGGCGGTCCGGGCGGTACGCCAACCGTGGCTCACTCACTCCCGGGACGCCGGTCCTCGTGGCGCAGCGGAGCCTCGTTCGTTCAGTTGCTTGCGTTCTGGGGCTAGAGGGGCTTGGTCGGTGAGTGCCTCTGAGTGGGGGCCGTACGGAGCGCCGGAAGTGCGTCGCGCCGTACTGAACCGACGCGGCGGGCGAAGCCCCCGCGGTCGTGTCGAAGTGAAACCAATGAGTTGGCACACGACCCTAGTGCCCCGCGTCCGAAGCTCGCTGCGCTTTCCGGTGCTCCAGCGGCGCCTCGCTGCATTCTCCTCGCTCGACGAACGACCAACATAACGCCGAAGACCTCGAGAGCCCAGCTCATCCCGCCTGGTACGTCCTCACTCGGCACCCCATTGATCAGTACGTCCCTAGGATCGGTTCCCGTTCCGGACGTCGTCGACGGTGCGCGCAACGAAGCACTGGACATGATGAGATGTACGTCTGTGAGTGAAGGTGGTCCATCCATGCAAGAGGTTGATCCGAGAGGCGTCGCCGACGAGACGTCCGAGGCGGAACTCGAGGCGCAGGCCCAGGAGAGCATCGAAGCTCTGTATCCGGATGTGGGTCAAGAGTTAAACCAATATATCGACATACTTGCAAATCGAGGTATGGAGTGGGGTCTGCTCGGGCCACGGGAGGGCGGCCGGCTATGGCAGCGCCATGTGGCGAACTCCTTGGCGCTGGTCGACCTCATTGGTACAGGCCTCGATATCGCCGACGTCGGCAGTGGAGCCGGTCTTCCAGGACTGCCTTTGGCGATCGTCCGCCCGGACCTTCGTGTGACCCTCATCGAACCATTGCTGCGGCGTTCTAACTTCCTACAGTTGGCTGTGGATGAACTCGGTCTCGGCGACCGGGTCGACGTGCGCCGTGCGCGGGCTGAAGAGTGCAAGCAGACTTTCGACGTCGTGGTCTGCCGCGCCGTTGCCCCACTTGACAAGCTCCTGAAGTGGACGACCCCCCTCTTCGGCGGCGGACAATTGGTCGCGCTGAAGGGTGAGTCGGCGGAAGATGAAATTAGATCGACGTCTAAGAAGCTGGCGGCTTCCGGTCTCCGGGCGGAGGTCCTCGAGCTTCAGGTCGCACCGGGAGTCGGCCGTACGCGCGCCATCCGGGTCGTCGCCAGGAATGGTTGAGACGACACCGCCAAGCGGCGCACATCGTCTCCGGACTGATTGACGAGCCGGCGGCTACCGCTGGTTGAGCCGGGCCGTCGCTGGTTGAGCCGGACCGTCGCTGGTTGAGCCGGACCCGGGCGCGAAACGCCGGGTCCGTGTCGAAGCCCAATGAACTGGTGCACGTTCCATGGACTATCAACAGCCTGTTGGTTGTGACACGACAGAGGGCTTCCGACCATCCTGTCCGTTCAGTACCGAGACGAGCGGCTCGTTCCTCGTGGCCGGTCTCTCAACCAGTGGCGTCCGCTAGTTGAGACGCTGGACGGGCATCGCGGACGGCGGTCCGGGCACCCACAGGTCGGCTAGTTGTCCACGGACTTATCCACAGATCGCCGATTTAGTCGGGAAATGGCGTCCGTGTATTCCATAACGCTTGTATGCCGTACGTATACGTGCTTGAGTGCGCCGATGGCTCCTTCTCTGTCGGTTCGACCCGGAGCCTGGGTCCCCGTGCGTCCGAACACGTGGTCGGGCAGGACGCGAAGTACACACGGAGTAGGCGCCTTGTGCACCTGGTCTGGGCCGAGGAATTCGACCGCGTCGATGACGCGTACTTCTTGGAGAAGCAGGTGCAGGATTGGTCCAGAGAGAAGCGCGTTGCGCTGATCGAGCGCAGGTATGCGGACGTTCCCGCGTTTTCGAAGCGTGGCCGTCGGGTCGAGATCGCGGTGATCAGCGCGGCGGTTAGCCTGCGTCCTGGCCGGGTACCCCCGGGTGGTTGAGCCGACGCGCGAGCGCTACCGAGCCGTTGTGATCGCGCTTCGCGCTGCAACGCCTTCCTTGCCCTCGACCTTCGTCGGCGTGTCGAAACCGTTGGGCTGCGGCTGTTCTGTGGACTGTCCTCAAGCTTCTGTGGCTGTCCATAGACTGGCGTCAGTATGTTGGTTTCGACACGCGCGCTCGTTCCTCGCGGTCCGCCTCAACCAGCGGTGGTCGTCGTCCCGCTGTCGCGGCTCGGTTCGTCGGAGGGACTTTCGCTGGTTCAGCCGACGCGCGAGCGCTAGCGAGCCGTCGTGTCGAAACCAACGAACTGGCACACGATCCCTTGACTTTACGGTCGGGAGACGGCGGTGTCGGTGCCGAATGTGGTTGCCTGAGGTGGGTATGAACCCGTTTCACGTGAAACGGGGCTTTTCCGAGCCGACCACGAGTGTCTGGTTCGGCGTTGTTGGTGGGCTTCGGTAGAGTCAGAGACCGAGTCGAGGAGGCATGGATGGCGCTGTTCTTTCGGAAGCGGAAGCCTAGTGTGGAGGAACCGTGGAAGGATCACAACAGCGTTTCACGTGAAACGGCCGGGCAGCCGCGTCGGGCGATGCAACCCGATGACTGGAGCATCGACGACGAGTACGGCGACGAGATGGTTGTCGTCGACAGTGGCTACCCACAGCTTCCCCGGCCTTCTGGGCCCCGAATCTTTGTCGTGGCTAACCAGAAGGGCGGCGTCGGTAAGACGACCACGACAGTAAACATCGCCACAGCGCTAGCGCTCGGTGGCCTCAACGTGCTCGTCGTCGACAATGACCCGCAGGGGAACGCATCGACCGCGCTCGGCGTCGATCATTCGCCCGGCTCCAAGGGTACCTACGAGGTTCTGATGGAGGGCGTCGGAATCATTGAGCACGCTCAGCCGTCTCCGCACTCGCCGAACCTCCATGTTCTTCCTGCGGCGATCGACCTGGCTTCAGCCGAACTAGAACTCGTGACTGAACGCGGCCGCGAGCATCGGATGCGAGACGCGATTCACACCTACATCGCCGAAAGTGGCGTTGACTACGTGTTCTTCGACTGTCCACCGTCGCTGGGCTTGCTCACGCTAAACGCTCTCGTGGCCGCTACAGAGATCCTGGTTCCGATCCAGACGGAGTACTACGCGCTGGAAGGCGTGAGTCAGCTGATGCGCACGATCAACCGCGTGAAGGGCAACCTCAACGACGACCTGGTGCTGAGCACCATACTTCTGACCATGGTCGACAACCGCACGAACCTGTCGCGGGAAGTTGCCGACGAGGTACGCAAGCACTTCCCCGTGCAGACGCTGGACGTCGAGATCCCGCGGTCCGTCAAGGTCGCAGAGGCGCCGAGCTTCGGTGAGTCCGTCGTGACGTATCAGCCAAAGTCTGTGGGCGCCGTTGCCTACGTGGAGGCGGCGCGCGAGATCGCGAACCAAGGAAAGGGCAAGTGATGGCGACGAGGCAGAGTGGCCTGGGCCGCGGATTGGGAGACCTGTTTGCACGGACCGACGACGAGACGCCGGCGGCGCTCGGCGACGGCTCACGCTTCGCGGAGCTACCGGTCGACGCGATCGCGCCGAACCCGCAGCAACCGCGTACGGTCTTCGATGAGGACGAGCTCAGCGAGTTGGCGGAATCGGTACGCGAGTTCGGCGTGCTGCAGCCCGTCGTCGTCCGCGAGTCGGGGCGCGGTCAGTACGAACTCATCATGGGCGAAAGGCGACTGCGTGCCTCAAAGCTCGCGGAACGCGCGACCATTCCCGCGATCATCCGCGGCACCGATGACACCGCGCTGCTCCGCGACGCGCTCCTGGAGAACCTCCACCGCGCGAACCTGAACCCGATCGAAGAGGCGCACGCCTACGGCCAGCTGCTTGAAGACTTCGGGTGCA
This sequence comes from Tessaracoccus sp., assembly GCF_016714275.1. Taxonomy (GTDB): domain Bacteria; phylum Actinomycetota; class Actinomycetes; order Propionibacteriales; family Propionibacteriaceae; genus Arachnia. The sequence continues at coordinate 30,310 of NZ_JADJNP010000004.1, forward strand.
CGAAGGAGGAGCTTTCCCAGCGTATCCACAGGTCTCGGCCACAGGTTTCGAACACGCTACGGCTCCTGAACCTCCCTCCGCGCGTGCAGAACAAGGTTGCTGCCGGCGTCATCTCTGCCGGTCACGCCCGTGCGCTGCTGGCACTGGACACGGCTGAGCAGCAAGAGCACCTGGCCGAGCGCATTGTTGCCGAGGGACTCTCCGTACGCTCGACCGAGGAGATCGTGGCATTGGGGAAGCGCGCCGTCGGCGCGGGCCTTGCTCCGGTGCATCCGCGTGCACCTCGTCAGCCGTCCGAACGCGAACGCGAGCTCTCCGGGCATCTGAGCGATCACTTCGACACACGTGTCCGGGTGAACATCGGCCGAAGCAAGGGAAAGATCACGATCGAGTTCGCGACCGGTGACGACCTGGACAGGATCGTCGCGATTCTCGATGGGCGGACAATCTGACAAATCAATACATCGCTACAGAGGTACATCGATATGTCGATAAATAGGTTTACGGTTAAGAAGAGAGAGCGATATGAGTGACCACGCGGAGAGTGTCGGCTTCGACGTCGAGGACGTGCCAGGCATCAAGGCGGCCTTGATCCGCTACCGCGTCATGGCCTGGGTCGTCGGGCTCCTGCTTGTCGTACTGATCTGTGTCGGCATGCCGCTGAAGTACATCTGGGGCGACGGCCGTGTCGTGATGTGGACCGGCATTCCCCACGGCTGGCTGTACATGGTGCTCCTGATCACCGCCTACGACCTCGGCCGTCGTGTGAAGTGGTCGCTGAAGTGGTTCCTCGCCATCATGCTCGCCGGCACCGTGCCATTCCTGTCCTTCGTCGCCGAACACTACGCAACGAAGAACGTGCGGGCCAAGGTCGCCGTCTTCGCGCGCTGAACCGGCAGCGCGCTGCTCGACCTGCGGCGAATAGGACGTGTGTCTTGGGCGTATCAGACCGGGGGACCGCGCTACGCCAGTGGCCTTGATGGGCGCCAACCAGCGCCGATAGGTTCCCCTCCATGAAGGTCTTCAGCTTCGTTGTGGGTGCACTGGTCGTCGTGGCCTACGCGCGTGGGCGTCCTAGCCGATGATGGCTGGCTGTGACGGCGGTCAGCCGGTGGTGGCGATGCGCTCTCGTTGACGCTCGTCTTGCTTGGCGAAGCCGCGGGCCGCGTAGATGCCGAAAGCGACCGCACCCGCAGCGAAGACCCACCACTGCAGGGCGTAGCCGCGGTGGGTTGGCGAGCCTTCCGCCTCGGGAAGGACCAACGGCGCCGCTGTCAGGCCCTGGGCTACCGAATCCGCCGATGACAAGGTGAGATATCCACCGATCAGTGGTGATGGCCATGTCTGCGCCAGCTCCTGCACCCGTAGCGTGGGATGGTCCGGAGCGCCGACGTGGTCGCCGGACGAGTTCGGCCCGCCAGAAGTATCGGCACCGGCCTTGTCTGGCGCCAGGAACACGCCGACGAGGCTCTGCTCACCGGTGGGCGGTGCGGGCGCCGACGATCCCGGCTCGACGGCGCCTCGCACCACCGCGACCGTGCGGCCGTCCGTCAGCCGGAAGGCCGTCGCGACCCTCCAGACGTCGCATTCCACGGTGCTTCCCGTTGCGTCACGGCAGGCCTTTCCCTCCTCATTCGTGACGCCGACCAGGACCTGATGCTCCGGCAGATATTCGCCGGTCACCGTCACGCGGCGGGCGTAGACATCTTGAACGGTGCCGTCGGCCGACACCTGGTCGGCAAGCGCGATGGGTGGCGCCGCGGCACGCTCCGCGGACACATCGTGCGTCGACTCCTCGTACGACGCCATCTGCCACAGCCCCAGCAACAACATCACGCCGGCCACGACCACGCTCGCCAGAATCGCAAGCGTCTGCTTGGCCCAGACCGACATCAGCTGCTCCTCAGGTTGCTTGTCGGTGCCAGTTTATTGGCTCCGCGCACTGCCCAAACGCAGCGGTGGTCAGCTGGCGGCGGCTAGATCCACCAGTTTGGCGAAGACCTCGCCCAGGTCTCGGTTGGCGGCCTCGAAGGCCAACGGGGCAAGTGACGTCTCCGTCATGCCCGGCGCGACGTTGCCCTCGATGAACACCGGACGCCCGTCGGCGACGATCAAGTCGAAGCGCGACACGTGCCGCAGGCCCAGCGCGGTGTGCGCCGCGACCGCCAGCTCACCAGCGGCGGCGAGGACCTCGTCGGGGAGCTCCGCCGGTGTGACGAATCGGGTGGCACCCGCGGTGTAACGCGACTCGTAGTCGTACACACCCGACAACGGACGGATCTCGACCGCCGGCAGCGCCGTCGGGCCGTCGCCGTCGTCGAGCACCGTGATCGCCACCTCGACGCCATTGATGTACGACTCGATCACCGCAACGGGGCCGTACGCGTAGGCCGCGACCAGCGCACTGGGTAGGCCCGACGGGTCGGTAACCTTCGTCACGCCCAGCGCCGACCCGCTCCGCGACGGCTTCACCATCAACGGATAGCCGATGCGTTCGCCGAGGCCCTCCATCAGCGCCGGCGCGCCGAGGTCGCGGAAGATGTCGTGCGGCAGCGCGACCTGGAGCGGTGTCTCGATGCCCGCCGCGCGGACCACCGGAGTGGCCACGGACTTGTCGAACGTCAAGCGGGAGGCTGCGCCGTCGGGACCGACGAACGGAACCCCGAGCACGCTGAGCACCTCCCGCAGCGCACCGTCCTCGCCGAGGCCGCCGTGCAGCATCGGCACCACGACAGGGTCCGGCGTGCGCCGCAGCACGGACACCAAGTCTGCGTTGACGTCGATCTCGACGACCTCGCGGCCGACGTCGCGAAGAGCCTGCGCCACCCGGCGGCCGCTGCGCAGTGACACGTCCCGCTCGTGGCTCAACCCACCTGCTATCACGATGATGGTCATCATTCCTCCTTGTCAGGCGAGGTTAGCGCTAGGGCCGGGGCGGTTGTCGTGCAGGGTCGGCGAGTGGTGCACGCCGAAGGTGTTCATGACCTCGAGCTCGCGGCGGACGACGTCGGCGAATCGCCGCACACCCACCTCGATCCGGTCAGGAGGCGGGAAACAGAATGAGAGCCGGACGTTGCGAGCACCCTGGCCGTCGGCATAGAACGCGTGGCCGGGCACGAACGCGACGCGCGCATTGACGCCGCGCGGGAGCATCGCCTCGGAGTCCAGGCCCTCCGGCAGCGTGACCCAGACGAAGAACCCGCCTGCGGGATGCGTCCACGTCGTGCCCGCGGGCATCTCGTCGGCCAACGCGCGCAGCATCGCGTCGCGACGCTCGCGGTACATGTCCTTGAAGACGGTGATCTGGCCCTGCCAATCGTGGTTGGCTAGGTAGTTCGCGATGGCGAACTGGCTGAACACCGGCGGGCACAGCGTGGCCGACTCCTGCGCCAACACCAGCTTCTCGCGCACCGCGTGCGGCGCCAGCACCCATCCGACACGGAATCCCGGCGCGAACGTCTTCGAGAACGACCCCAGGTAGATGACGTTCTCATCAACAGACCGCATCGCGGGAACAGGGTCCGCATCGAGCGACAGCAGCCCGTACGGGTTGTCCTCGACGACGATGACCCCCTCCGCCTCGCACGCCGCAAGCACCTCGAGGCGTCGCGCCCACGGCTGCGTCACGCCGGACGGGTTGTTGTAGTTGGGGATCGTGTAGAGGAACTTCACCTTCTTGCCCTCGGCCCGCAGCCGTGCAGCGGTCTCCCGCAGCGCGACGGGGTCGATGCCGTCGACGTCCGACGGCACATGCACGACCTCGGCCTGATAGCTCAGGAACGTGCCCAGCGCCCCGACATAGGACGGCGACTCGGCGAGAATCACATCGCCCGGGTCGCAGAAAATGCGTGTGACAAGGTCCAAGCCCTGCTGCGATCCCGCGGTGATGGTGATGTCGTCGGGGTGCGCGTGGATGCCCTCCAACGCCATCACGTCGACGATCCGTTCCCGCAGCTCCGCCTCGCCCTGCCCGGAGCCGTACTGCATGACCTGCACACCGTTGGTCGCGATCATTTCCTCAAGCGAGCCCGCGATCTCCGGCAGCGGCAGGTCCTTGATGTTCGGCATGCCACCGGCCAGCGACACGATCTCCGGACGGTTGGCGACGGCGAACAGAGCTCGGACGGCGGAGACCCGCATGCCGTTGGTGCGCTCTGAGTAGCTGTCGACGAACCGGTCGAGCCGGGTGTCGTGTCGGTGTAGCTCGGTCACTGTCCTTGCCTTTGGCGTCGGAGCGCACGGCTTTCTGCCGCGCGGCGGTGGGTTCAGAGTAGCCCCCGGGGCCGCACCGCCGTGGTGGTGTTCGGCTAAGGGGTGAGGGCGGTGGTGAAGTCGTTCAGGCGCTCGCGTACGTCGCCGACCTCGGCGTCGGTGAGCGACACGATGAGGATGCCGGTGCCGTCGACGACTTTCCCGCACGCGGGCAGCGTCGTGTCCGCGGAGACACCGCAGCTGACCCCCTCGAGAAGCTCGATGACGCCGCCTTCGGGATGCTCGATGCCGGCCGCGGCCAGGAAATCGGCGACATCGGACTCGGGGAACGTGAGGAGCAGCACCAGCTTGTTGGTGCCGTCGGAGTAGTCGGCGCGCACGATTCGCTGATTGGCAGGCGCAGGCCCCTCGCTGGTGGTGAGCTCGCCGCGCACGAAGTCGCCGACCTGCACCGGCGGATCCATCAGCAACGCCGGCTTGGGGGTCGGCGTCGGCGTCGGCTCCTCAGGCGTGAACCCGCCGCCCAGCGCGATCCCGATCACCACCGCGGCCACGATCAACAGCGCAAGAAGTCCCAGGCCGCCGTACTTCACCGCGGGGGGTAGCGGCGCCTTTCGCGCACCCTCCGGGGCGACGGGCCGCCACTCGCGGGGCTCCTCGGACTGATCGTTGCTCATCAGATCAGCTCGTTGATGGCCTTCTTCAGCGCGTTCTTCGTCTTGCCGCCGGACAGCGACTTCTCGACGCGCCCGCCCTGGAAGAACTGCAGCGTCGGCAGGGAAAGGACTCCCTGCGCAGCGGCGAGGTTCGGGTTCGTGTTGGTGTCGACCTTCACGAACTTGACCTCACCGAACTCTGCCGCCAGCTCGTCGAGGATGGGGCTCATCTGCTTGCACGGGGCACACCAGTCGGCCCAGTAGTCAACGACGACAAGGCCGTCGGCCATCAGCACCTCGTCGACGAAGGTCTTCTCCGTCACGTCGATCACTGCCATGCGCGTTCTCTCCTTGGAACTTGGTTGGGGACCGAGTCTAGAACCTTCGGCCGACAATCCCATCGCTGTGCCTGTGGGGGGGGCTTATTGGTTTCGACTCGCCGACTCGGCTGGCGCGCAGGGCGAAGCCCGCCGTCGTGGAAGTGAAACCAATGGATGTGAGTCAGTCGTCGAGGGCGGCGAGGTAGCGTTCGGCGTCGAGGGCGGCGGAGCAGCCACTGCCGGCGGCGGTGATCGCCTGGCGGTAGGTATGGTCGACCAGGTCGCCGCAGGCGAAGACCCCAGGGATGTTCGTGGCGGTGGTGCGGCTCTCGACGAGGACGTAGCCCGCGTCGTCGAGGTGGATCTGGCCCTGCACGAGCGCGGAGCGGGGTCGTGGCCGATCGCGATGAACAAGCCGTTGACCGGCAGATCGCGCTGCTCGCCGGTGAGGGTGTCCTGCAGCGTCACGGACTCGACGGAGCGCTCGCCATTGATGGCCACGACCGTGGAATTCCACGCGAAGTCGATCTTCGGGTCGCGCATCGCGCGCTCGATCATGATCTTCGAAGCACGCAGTTGGTCGCGTCGGTGGATGACGACGACGCTGCTACCGAACCTGCTGAGGAACGTCGCCTCCTCGAGCGCCGAGTCGCCGCCGCCGACGACCGCGATGGGCTTGTCGCGGAAGAACGCGCCGTCGCATGTCGCACACCACGACACGCCGCGGCCGGACATGCGCTCCTCGTCGGGCAGTCCGAGCTTCCTGTAGCCGGATCCCATGGCCAGGATGACGGCGCGGGCGCGGTACTCGACGTCGTCGGAGTCCTTGACCACCTTGATCTCGCCCGTGAGGTCGACGGCAGTGACGTCGTCGGTGATGAGCTCGGCGCCGAAGCGCTCCGCCTGGGCGCGCATGTTGGTCATGAGGTCCGGGCCGTCGATGCCCTCGGGGAAGCCGGGGAAGTTCTCGACCTCCGTGGTGGTCATCAGCGCGCCGCCGGCGTCGAGTGCGCCCTCGAACACGAGGGGCTTCAGGTTGGCGCGGGCGGCGTAGACGGCCGCGGTGTATCCGGCGGGGCCGGAGCCGATGATGATGACGTCACGAATCTCAGACATGGGTTCCTCTCAGACCGGTACATCCTAGGCGCTCGCGGACGGCGCCCCGTACCCGCGTCGGACCTCGCGCGCGGTCGGCTACTTCGCCAAGCGAACCGATCCGACGCTACTTGGGCGTTTTGGGAGAGATCGCTCCCAATAGAGCCAGTTACCGGCCGATCCGTTCGGGGCGTCGGGTATCCGGTGGAACCGGGGGATCACCCCGATGCCGCGGTGGCCGAGTGGGCGTAGGCTCGGGTCCATGAATCAGGATCTGTCGCGCGAGGACCTCCACGCCGCACTCGGCGTGCGGCAAGAGATGGGAGCGGAGATCGAGCCTGCGCTCGTCGACTCCCTCGCCGCGAAGGTCGAGGCGACGGTGCAGCGCCGCTACCAGGCGGAACTCGCCGCGCTGCAGCAGCGCAACCAGGCCTCGCAGACGGGTCAGGGCTCGCGGATCACCATCGGCATCGTGTCGTTGGTGATGTCGATCCCGCTGACCGCGATCGCCGCCAGCTACGCCGGCTTCTTCGGCATGCTGCTCGTCTGGACCGGCATCGTGCTCGTCAACCTTGCGTTCGCGCTGCGCCGGAGTTAGCTCTGACCAGCCAGTTGGTTGCGACACGCCGACGTAGGATGAGAGCAATCGAGCTTGCTCGATTGCCGAGCCAAGGAAGGCGTTGCAGCGCGAAGCGCGATCACGACGACTCGGCTGGCGCCTCGCGCGTCGGCTCACCCAGCGTCAGCGCCAGGGGCTGCGGTAGCCGAAGACCTTGTCGACTTCCGCGACCGGGACGTCCTCCAGGGTCGCCCACCGCCAGTGCGGATCGTTGTCCTTGTCGATGAGCAGAGCGCGGACGCCCTCCGGGAAGTCGACGGGGAGGACGGACTCGGCCAGGCGTAGGTCCTGGTTCAGGACCTCGTTCAGCGTCATCTTCCGGGCGTGATTCAGCGCCCTCAGCGCGACGTGCACCGCGAACGGCGACCGGGCGCGCAGGTCGACGGCCGCCTGGCGGGCGCCGTCGGCGGGGTGGTTCTCCAGCGCGTGGGCGATCTCGACCGGGTCGTTCGACTGGTAGCACTCCTCGATCCATGTGTGATCGGCGTCGAACAAGGGGGCGGGGAGCGGGCCGTCGGCGGACTCGTCGGCCAGGTTCATCAGCAGCGCATCGCCGCCCGTGAAGGTGGACGACGTCAGCGCCACGTGCCGCCCCACGGCGCCTGCGCGGGACAGCTGGTGCATGATCCCCGCGTCCGGGAAGAAGCCGATCTTGGTCTCCGGCATCGCCATCACCGTGTCGGCGTAGACGACGCGGCGGTCGACGTGCGCGCCGATTCCCAACCCGCCGCCCATCGCGATCCCGCGGAGGAGGCTGGTCACCGGCTTCGGATAGTTCGCCAGCATCATGTCGAGCGCGTACTCGCCCTCGAGGTACCGCAGCCAGGGGCCGCCGTCGCCGACGATCTTGGCCAGGGCCCGCACGTCGGCGCCGGCGCAGAACCCACGATCACCGTTGCCGGCCAGTTCGACGGCGGTGACGGCGTCGTCGTCGCGCCATGTGGTCAGCGCGGCGTAGATCGTCGACATCATGTCGCCGTCAGGGCGTTGATGGCCCGGGGGCGGTTCAGTGTGATGCGGGCGACCCCGTCGGTGACGTCCGTGAGGATGAAATCTGACATGCGCGTCAGCCTAACCTGATGCCGGGCTTCATTCTGCTGAGGACGGCTCTAGCGGTCTCTTGGTCGATGACGAGGTCGGTCGCGACTCCGGCGCGCAGCGCGCCGAGCACCGGCGAGGCCTTCGCGAGGCCGCTGACGACGCAGATCCGGCGCGGCACGCGCTGCAGCTCGGCGGGCGTCATGCCGGTCGCCCTGCGGTTGATCTCGAGGTCTCTGTAGGAGCCGTCCTCGCGAGGCATGACGGTGCAGACGTCGCCGACGACGCCCTGCCGCTGCAGGTTGTCGAGGTCTTCCGGGCTGAGGTAGTTGGAGGCGTAGACGTGGCTTTGGAGGTCGGCGCCGAGGGCCCCGACGCCGAACAGTGCGATCCGGCAGCTGTCGCGCACGCGCAGGATGTGTCGGGTGCTGCGCTCGCGCCACATGGCCTCGCGGGTGGTGGGGTCGTCGAAGAACGCGGGCAGCGCGAGGTTGCTCCTGGCCGCGGAACGTGTCGGCGAACCGATGGAGGATGCTGCCGACGTACGGCAGGCCCGTGGTCTGGTGGTTGGCGCCGCCGTTCAGGCCGATCACCGTCACGCCGGACAGGTCCCGGGGGCGGAGGTGTGTGGCGATGGCCGACGTCGTCGTGCCCCAGGCGACGCCGATGGTGTCGCCGTCCTGGGTGAGGTCGCTGAGGAGGTCTGCGGCGGCGCGGGCGACCTGGTCGAGCCGGAAGACGTTGCTCGCGCCCGGCCGCACCTGGACGATGTGGGCGGTGACGCGGAAGTGCTACTGGAAGAGGTCGGCGAGGCGGCCGAGGGGGCGGTCGGGGTCGACGATGGTGACGCGCACGAGGCCGCGTTCGCGGGCCTCCTTGAGCAGCCGTGACACCGTCGAGCGCGATACCCCGAGCTGATGCGCGATGGCATCCATCGTCTCGGCTTGCACGTAGTACATCCGTGCGACGGTGATGAGTGCTTCACTGCTCTTGTCTGCCATCGACGCCCTCCTGTCGTGGCGTGGTGCACCCTCGCCAAGCCACGACCGAGCATAGTGCACGAACGTGCAGGTGGCTTGCGCGAAACGTGCAGAGCGGGAAATGTTGACCCCACTAGCAAAGGAGCCCTCCACCATGAGCGTACTTACCCCCGAACAGCGCACCTCCTCCCTCGAGGCCATGAAGACCGAGACCTTTGACGTCCTGGTGATCGGCGGAGGCGTTACCGGCGCCGGCATTGCTCTCGACGCCGCAGCCCGCGGCCTGAAGACGGCGGTCATCGAGGGCCAGGACTGGGCCTCCGGCACGTCATCGCGCTCCTCGCGCCTCGTGCACGGCGGCCTCCGCTACCTCTACAACCTCGACTTCAAGCTGGTCGCCGAAGCCCTCAAGGAGCGCGGCCGGCTGCTGTCGCACATCGCGCCGCACCTCGTCGAGGCGCAGCCGTTCATGTGGCCGCTGAAGCGGCCGGTGATCGAGCGCGCGTACTCCGCCGTCGGCGTCGGCATGTACGACGCCCTTGCGGTCATCGGCGCGGGCGGTCACAAGACCGTGCCCCTCCAGAAGCACCTCTCCAAGAAGGGCGCGATGCGGCGCTTCCCGGAGGTGAAGCCGACGGCGCTCCGCGGCGCCATCGAGTTCTACGACGCCCGTGTCGACGACGCCCGCCTCGTCGTCACGCTCGTCCGCACCGCGCTCAAGTACGGTGCCGAGGCCGCGAGCCGTGTCCGCGTCACCGGGATCCTGAAGGACTCGCGCGGCCACGCCACCGGGGTCTCCGCCGTCGATCTCGAGACCGGCGAGGAGCTCACCATCAAGGCGAAGCGCCTGATCAACGCGACGGGCGTGTGGACCGAGGAGACGCAGGACATGGCGGGCGGCACCGGCGGTCTGAAGGTGTTGGCGTCGAAGGGCATCCACATCGTCATCCCGCGCGAGCGCCTCAAGGCCACGACGGGCATGTTCCTGCGCACGGAGAAGTCCGTGCTGTTCATCATCCCGTGGCAGCACTACTGGGTGATCGGCACCACGGACACCGCGTGGCACGAGCAGCTGAAGCATCCCGTTCCGACGTCGGCGGACATCGACTACGTGCTGGACCACGCCAACGAGGTCCTCGACAAGCCGCTGACCCGCGCCGACATCATCGGCACCTACGCCGGCCTGCGCCCGCTGCTGCAGCCGCGCGTTCTGGATGAGTCGAAGTCGACGAAGGTCTCCCGCAGCACACCGTGACCGAGGTCATCCCGGCATGGTCGCGATCGCGGGCGGCAAGCTCACCACGTACCGCGTGATGGCGGAGGACGCCGTCGACTTCGCGTTGGGCAAGGAGCTGGCAAAGGCCAAGCCGTCGGTCACGTTCGACCTGCAGCTCATGGGCGCAAGCGGCCTCGACGCGACGCGCAACCAGGCGGCGCGTCTCGGAGCCAAGTACGGGTTCGACGCCGATCGAATGAAGCATCTGCTTTCGCGTTACGGTTCGGAGGTCACGGACCTGCTGGCCATGGTCGACGCCGACGGGAGCCTCGGCCAGCCGCTGAAGGCCGCGCCGCAGTTCCTGCGCGCCGAGGTGGCGCGCGCGTGCGCCGTCGAGGGTGCGATGCACCTGGAGGACATCTTCGTGGCGCGCGTGCGTCTGAACTCCGAGTCGCGCGATCGCGGCGGTGCCGCCGTCGACGAGGTGGCGGAGATCGCCGCGGGCGTCCTCGGCTGGGACGAGGCTAGGACCAGACCACCGACGAGGCGGCCTCCGCCGCCCGGATGGCGGCCGAGGACATCGTCGGCTGAGCACGCTAGGTTGGGCTGATACCCGCTGGTTGAGCCGGGCCGCGAGAACGAGCGCCCGTGTGTCGAAACCAATGAGCCTTTTCCAGTCCATGGACTGCCAACAGCACTGCTGGGGCGGCCATGGACTGGAGACAGGGCATGTAGCCGAGGACCAGATCGTCAATGGTATAATCGTCCCATGCATGCAACCATTGACTCAGGTGGCCGATCGTTATCCCCAAAGACATGCGCTGACGAGTTGGGTCTGGGGCCGGGTCAGCTCGTCGACATAGCCATCGCAGGACGGCCCGCATCAGCATCGATCTCACTGGTGTTGGCATGCACCTTGAGATGCCCGACGGGATTCCGGTGATAGTTCCGGGATGGGCCGATCGAGGTGCCACTGCCGAGGTTGTGCGAGCGACGCTTGAAAGCTGCGGCGTGTGAGGCTGTCGATACGAGCGTGCTTGTGGCTGCTGCGACGTCCCTGGCACGAGGCACATGGGGAGGGCTCGCATTAGAGATTGCCGGTCGGCCACGCGTGGCAGCACATAGCGTGGTGGAGACGTACAGCGTGCTCACGCGGCTCCCGGGGGCAAGCCGGGTATCACCTGAAGTCGAGTAATTGTCAAGACCTGTGGATCGGCGTGTCATGCGACGTTTTGCTGGCGTCCTGATTCCTCGGGTCGTTCGACGAGCTTGCCGCGCTCGAAGGTGGCGCCGGCGCGGACGAGGGCCACGAGGTGCGGGGCGTTGACCGCGCGCCAGCGTCGTTGCGCGGACTCGATGAGCTTGAACGCCATCGCGATGCCCGCGGCGCGCGAGCCAGGACCCTTGGTGACGCGCTGACGGAGCCGGACAGTGGCGAAGGTCGACTCGATCGGGTTGGTCGTACGCAGATGGACCCAGTGCTCGGCCGGGTAGTCGTAGAACTCCAGCAGCACGTCCAGGTCCTCGGTGATCTTCGCGGCCGCCTTGGGCCACTTCGTGCCGTAGTCGGCGGCGAACGCCCTGGCGGCGGCCTCGGCGTGCTCGCGGTCCTCGGCGTTCCAGATCTCGGCCAGCGCGGCCTTGGCGCCGGGCTGGGCGGACTTGGGCAGGGCGTTGAGCACGTTTGCGATCCGGTGGAACCAGCACCGTTGCTCGCGGGTGGTGGGGAAGACTTCGCGCAGCGCGGCCCAGAACCCTAGGGCGCCGTCGCCGACGGCCAGGACCGGAGCGGCCATGCCCCGGCGCTTGCACGAGCGCAGCAGGTCGGCCCAGGACTCGGTGGACTCCCGGTGCCCGTCGTCCAGGGCGATCAGTTCCTTGGTGCCGTCGGCGCGGACCCCGACCATGACGAGCAGGCAGACCTTGTCCTGGGTGAGGCGGACCTTGAGGTGGATCCCGTCGACCCACACGTAGACGTAGTCGGTCTCGGCCAGGGAGCGCTGGTTGAAGGCGAGGGCCTCGGCCTGCCACTGCTCGGTGAGCCGGGTGATCGTCTTGGCCGACAGTCCGGCCGAGGTGCCGAGGAACTGGGTCAGCGCCGGTCCGAAGTCGCTGGAGGACAGACCGTGCAGGTAGAGCAGCGGCAGCACCTCGGCCATCTGCGGTGACTTACGGGCCCACGCCGGCAGGATCGCCGAGCCGAACCGCTTCCGCTCACCGGTGGCCTCATCGATCCGGCGGTCGTCGACCCGCGGTTGGCGCACCGGGACCGCGCCGGCGGCCGTGGTCACCTCACGCGCAGCGTGGTACCCGTTGCGGACCACCAGCCGGTGACCGTGCTCGTCGACCTCCCCGGCGAACCGCTCGACGTAAGCCGCGACCTCGGCCTGCAGCGCGGCCGCGAGCATCTGCCGGGCGCCGTCACGCACGATCTCATCGAGCAACGACCCACCGTGCACGGTCGCGTCGACGTTGGACTCGGTGTTCTCCTGGACTACCTTGAGCATGGGCGTACCTTCCCGAGCCGGCGCTCCAACGCCGACCCTGATCAGAACTTGTATGGGCTTCAGATCTTGCTCGGGAGGTACGCCACTTTCACGTCACCCCGCCGAGAGCCATCCACAGGTTCTGATCATTGCTCCCTGAAGTCGCCGCGGAGTTCCTGGGGCAGGTCATTCATGAAAGGCCACTGAGTCTCGATGCGGCACACCAGATGAGGCTCGTCTCCGAGCGTTTCCCTGTGCTAGGCGTTGCTGGTGGGGCGGTGTATGACGCGCTCATCGCCGAGACCATTCGAGTCGCGGGCGGGACGCTGGTCACGCTAGACCGACGGGCCTTGGCCACCTACGCGCGCCTAGGCTGTGACGCGGAGGTGCTTGCCTCATAGAGCTACGGGCTGGCTGAAGGCAGGGTACTCACCACCGGCTCAAACGGGAACTCGTGGCTAGTGGGTGTTCTTTCGGGGGATCAGGTGCATGATCGCGACGACGATGGCGCCCGCGATCAGACCGAACAGCGCCGAGGCGAGGGTGTTCAGCAGCCAGCCGACGAATCCGCCGGCGGCGGCGATGGCTTCGTGTTCCAGGTGGTGGACGAAGCTGTAGATCGGGGTGAAGCCGAGGGTGTTCATTCCCGCGAGGAGGATGTGGCCGCCCACCCACAGCATGGCGGCGATCCCGACGGTGCTCAGCACCTTCAGCACGACAGGCATCGCCTTGACGAGGCCCTGGCCGAGGCGCTCAGTCCGCTTGTTTCCCGCCAGCTTGAGCCCGACGTCGTCCATCTTCACGATCAATCCGACGACGCCGTACACCAACGCGGTGATGAGCAGCGCGACGACGATGAGGGAGCCGGCACGGAGCCAGAAGTTGAGGTCGGCGACCTCGTTCAGAGAGATCACCATGATCTCGGCAGAGGATGAAGTCAGTGCGGATGGCACCGGAAACCATGGTCTTCTCGTAGTCGGTGCCCCGGACGGCGGCCGGCGTCTCCTTGGCGTGTGACTGCCCGCTGAGCAGCTCCCAGACCTTCTCCGCGCCTTCGAAGCATAGGTAGAGGCCGCCGCACATGAGCAGCGGCGTCAGCAGCCACGGCACGAGCCAGCTCATCAGCAGGATGGCCGGGAGGATGAAGATGATCTTGTTGATGATCGAGCCCTTGGCGATCTTCCAGATCACCGGCAGTTCCCGGTCCGGGGTGAATCCCTGCACGTAGCGAGGAGTGACGGCCGCGTCGTCGACGACGACTCCCACCGCCTTGGCCGACGCCTTCCCGGCCCGCTGCGGCCACGTCGTCGACCGATGCCGCTGCGCGCGCGATGAGCGCGATGTCGTCGAGCAGCGCCGCGAGTCCGCCTGCCATGTGGGTCCTTTCGTTGGGGTGTTCCCGACCCTACGCCGGGCCGAGCAGCGGATTCAGAGTCTTGACTCCGGCGAATCGTGAGAAGTCGGCGTCGTTCGTGGCCACGGTGCCCGAGTGCTCCAGGGCGTGAGCAGCGATCTGTGCGTCAGTGGTCAGGTTGCCGGCCACGCCGAGTTCCCGCAGCAAGTCGAGGGATCGACGCAGCGTGGCGTTCGTATCCGGAAGAAACCGAACGTTGGGCTGTTCGAACCAGGTGTCGACGGTAGAGGCTGCCTGCTCGATGCTCAAAGGTGACGTGAGGGGCGCGCCGGTTCGTCACGATCCGAACGAACCCCATCACAACCGGCGCGATGATGCCGATGTCGTCGGTTCCTGAGAGCAACTGCTCCCACCATCTCAGGGCGACGGGATGCTGAGCGTAGCCATCGATGTGGGCGTAGATGACCAGGTTCACATCGGGGATGATCACGGTTGGAGGCCCTTGAGTAACTCGTCGTCCTCAAGTTCGTCAACTAGTTGATTCAGTCGCGCGGGGTCCGCGCCGGGGACGGATCTGCGCGGAACACCGGGGCTGTGTACGACCGGGTTCGCTGTGGGCTGAGGGCGCGCCGCAGCGCGTCGTTCATGACGTCCTTGGTGGAGCGTCGCTCCTTGTGCGTCGTCTCGGCAACAAGCCTGGCGACGTCGCTATCGAGGGTCAGTGTCGTCCGCATAGATACATCATGACGCGTCTAGGGCCAGGCATCAAGATGCTCAGATCGCTCGTGTGAGACCGTTACCCGTTCGCGCCATCGATCCAGCGGCGGAGGACCGGGGCGATCCGGCCGTGGAGACGGAGCGCGGCGAGGTCGTCGCCGCGGGTGGCGCCGTCGTTGACGATCACCACTGGGCGGCCGTCCTTCGCGCTGCGGCGGAGGAAGCGCAGGCCGCTCATCACGCTGAGGCTGGTACCCAGCACGAGGAGGGCGTCGGAGACGTCCAGCATCGCGTGGGCGCGTTCCGTCACCTCCCGGGGTGCGTTCTCGCCGAAGTAGACGACGTCGGGTTTCAGCATCCCGCCGCAGTCGGCGCAGTCCGGGTAGCGGAAGTCGTGGGTGCGGTCGACCTCGGCGTCGCCGTCGGGGGCAACGCTCCTTGAGCCGGGCCTCGGAGGGGGCTTGCATCGTTCCTTGGGCCGGGCCGCGGCGCGGGTCTGCATCGTTCCTTGAGCCGGGCCACGGCGACGAAGGAGCCGCAGCCCGTGTCGAAAGGTCCCGCGGGTAGTCTGAGGACTCGGCCGACGCATCCGGATCGATGAACGCCGGGTTTAGGTTGAGGAGCTGCTCCTGCAGCGCGATGCGCGGGGTGATCGCGCCGCAGCCGAGGCACCTGACACGAGCGAGGTTGCCGTGGAGATCGACCACGGGCGAGGATCCGGCCGCTTGGTGCAGGCCGTCGACGTTCTGCGTCACCACACCGGTCAGCGGCGTCACCATGCCCAGGCGCGAGAGAGCGTGGTGAGCGTCGTTGGGCCGGGCGTCGGCGAACCATCTCCAGCCGACCGTGCTTCGCGCCCAGTATCGACGGCGGCTCAGGTCGGACCCTACGAACTCCTGATAGGTCATCGGAGCGCGAGGCACGGAGTCGCGGCCGCGGTAGTCCGGCAGGCCGGAGTCGGTCGACATACCCGCGCCGGTCAGCACCAGGGTGCGCCGTCCCCAGAGCAGACGGGCGGCGGCGTCGATGTCCTTGTCCGGTGACACCAGCCCGAACCCGCCGGTTCCCGGACCCCACGAAGGAGTGGCGGGCAGGGCGACGGCGCCGTCTCGCGCCGTGCGGAACCAGCCTCCGACGTCTCCAGGTGTCCGCTCCACGAGGCCAGGATAGGACGACGTCGAAGCCGCTGCCGCTCTGACCTGCGGGGTAGTGCCACCTGTTACACTTACAGCAGTTGAGTCCAGTTGCAGCTGTTGAGAGGCGAGATTCATGTCTGAGGCACTCGTTGATGACGTTAGGGCCCTTCGCGCGGCATTGGAAGAGCCGCGGGACAGCATCGATGTCACTCTCCGGCTGCCGCGTCGTAGCGCAGAGAAGGTGCTCGCGCTGTTGGATGCGGAACGCGATGCCGGGGCGATGGTGATCCCGATCAGGGAGATGTTCACGACGACCGAGGCAGCGGCGATGCTGGGGGTGTCCAGGCCGACGCTGATGAGGCTGATTGAGTCGGGCGAGGTTGGCCATGTGAAGGTCGGCACCCATCATCGGGTGCCTGCGCAGGCGATCCTTGAGTTCCAGAGGACTCGCCGGGCGCGTCGCGACGACGCGGCCAAGGCTCTGGCCGAGTTCTCTAACCAGATCGGCTTGGTCGATTGAGCATCCGCGTCGTCCTCGCCGACGCAAACGTTCTGTACTCGCGGACCTTACGTGACTACTTTCTCTATGCCGCCGACGCTGGTGCGATCGAGATCCGGTGGAGCCAGTAGATCCTCGACGAGATGTCGCGCAACCTCCGCGCGCGGTTGGCTCTCACCTACGCCGACACGGCGCGGCTCGAAGAGTTGATGAACAGGTTCCTTGAGCGGGCGCTGGTCGTTGTCTACCCTGAGGACGCGGCGGTGGCCGCTGGGGTGGAAATGGACGCGGCTGACCGTCACGTACTTGCCGCGGCGCTCTCTGCTGACGCAGACATCCTCCTCACGGACAACACTCGGCACTTTCCGCGAGTCTGGATGGCCGAGCATGGCATCGAGGTGGTTGGGGCGGGCGACCTGCTCGTTCGGCTCGCTGAGCAATACCCCGAGCAGGTCCGGGCCGCGCACATGAGGACGCTTCTCGGCTCGCCCAAGACCGAAGTAGGCGTCCTCGACACGCTCAGGCGGGCGGCAGGCACCAAGGCGTACGATGCGGTCTCTCACTTGAGCCTGTCCTCGTGATTTTCGGGCCAGCGGGGCTGGAAACGTTCAGTTGCTCGACGTTCTGGGGATAGCGGGGCTGAAAAACGCAGCATGCTGCATTTTTCAGCCCCGCTGACTGAGACCGCTGATTGAGCCGGGCCGCGAGGAACGAGCGCCTGTGTCGAAATCAATGAACGCGAGGCGGCAGACTGAGGTGGTGCAGCTCGGCCTTGCCGGTCATGCGCGCGCTCATTGGTTGCGACACGACGGCTCCTCGCGCACCGGCTCAGGCAGCGGTCCCGTCAGTCGCGGCCGTAGATGTCGCGGGTGTAGACCTTCGCGGCGACATCGTCGAGTTCGGGGGCGTGGCGGTTGGCGACGATGACGTCGGCCCTGCTCTTGAACTCTTCCAGGTCTCTGACCACCTCTGAGTGGAAGAACTCGGACTCGATGAGCGTCGGCTCGAAGACGATGACCTCGGCGCCCTTCGCCTTGATCCGCTTCATCACGCCCTGGATCGAAGAGGCACGGAAGTTGTCCGATCCTGTCTTCATCACCAGGCGGTACATGCCGACGACGCGGGGACGCCGAGAGAGGATGTCGGCGGCGACGAAGTCCTTGCGGGTGGTGTTCGCATCGACGATGGCGGTGATCAGGTTCTGCGGCACGTGCCGGTAGTTGGCCAAGAGTTGCTTGGTGTCCTTGGGAAGGCAGTAGCCGCCGTACCCGAAAGACGGGTTGTTGTAGTGCGAGCCGATCCTCGGGTCGAGACCTACGCCTTCGATGATCTGGCGCGTGTCGAGGCCGTGGGTGGCGGCGTAGGTGTCGAGTTCGTTGAAGTAGGCGACGCGGAGAGCGAGGTATGTGTTGGCGAATAGCTTGATGGCTTCGGCCTCGCCTGAGTTGGTGAGGAGGACCGGGATGTCCTCGTCGAGGGCGCCCTCGACGAGCAGGTCGGCGAAGGCCTTTGCCCGCGGGGACATGGACCCGACGATGACGCGCGACGGGTGAAGATTGTCGTAGAGCGCGCGCCCCTCGCGCAGAAACTCGGGCGAGAACATGATCGCGGCGCCGAGGTGGGTGTCCCGCATCCGCGCCGTGAAGCCCACGGGCACCGTGGACTTCACGATGATCGTTGCGGATGGATTGGCGGCGAGGACCTGGTCGATGACAGCCTCGACGCTGCTGGTGTCGAAGTAGTTGGTGACTTCGTCGTAGTCGGTGGGGGTGGCGACGACGACGAAGTCGGCGTCTGCATAGGCGGATGGTCCGTCGGTGGTTGCGTGGAGCGTGAGGGGCACGCTGGCGAGGTAGTGCTCGAGCTCAGCGTCTTCGATGGGTGAGACACGGTTGTTGATCAGGTCGACTTTGCGCTGATCGATGTCGACGGCGACGACGTCGTGGCGCTGCGCCAGCAACACCGACAACGACATGCCTACGTATCCCGTACCAACTACAACGACTCGAACGCGTTCCACGTCTTGCCCTCACTCTCCTGTGTCAGGAAGAGGATACGGTGCTCGCGGCATGTCGGTGAGCAATCCTCCGTGTCGGGCCGTTAGCCAGATCGGATTGCGCGTCGGAACGTTGTCGTGTCGGCACAAAATAGACGCGCGCCCCGCGACGGTGGAGTCGCAGGGCGCGCGCCGGGGGCCCGGGCCGGTGGGGGATGGCTCACAATCGCCCCCCTGGATCCAACCACCGCGCGTGCCGTCCGCAGCATGATGGTGGATCCTGCTTGCAGGACCAGTGTCTATGTAGAAAACCCCCACATAAACGGCCTGATCCCAGAGTAGGTCATCCGCACAACGGAGCTACCCTAGCCTGAGTCCCGTTCCTAGCCAACCTCGCTTCTCCAGCTCGCTCAGCACCATGTCTCGGAGCACGTTTATTTCGACTCCGGTGGTGTCGATGCAGAGGTGGGCGTCTTCCGGCGGCTCGTATGGAGACGAGATTCCGGTGAAGTCCGGGATGAGGCCGGCGCGGGCCTTAGCGTAGAGGCCCTTGCGGTCGCGCCGTTCGCATTCCTTCAGCGGGGTGTTGACATGTACGAGTAGGAAGCGGCCACCACGTTCGGTGACCATGCGTTGCACCTCGCGGCGGGTGACGTCGAAGGGTGCGATGGGGCTCGCTATGGCGATGCCGCCGTGGCGGGCGATTTCCGCCGCCACCCAGCCGATCCTTCGGACATTGGCGTTGCGGTCCTCCATAGAGAAAGTGAGGCCATATGAGAGGTTACGGCGCACGACGTCGCCGTCGAGGAGGCTGACCTCTGCACCGTAGTTCTCGATGAGGTAGTGGCCGAGGGCCCGTGCCACGGTCGACTTCCCGGATCCCGAGAATCCAGTGAAGAAGACAACGAGGCCTACTCCGGCGGGCTCGAAGGACGACAAGTCGTCCGATGTGGCGTTGGTAACCGGGCCGATCTCCCGAAGCTTCTCCAGGATGCGTGCCAGCTTCAGTGGCCGACGCTTCGAGCGCGATCCCAGCGGTAGGACGACCAGGCGGGAGTCGGTTTCTGTGGCGCGCTGCCGGGCCATGCGAACCAGGTGGAGATCCGCCCTTCCTGCGTCGGTGGACGCGAGTACGACGGTGGTAGCGGCGTCGCCGCGTACCGACGCTAGCCGCCCGGGGTGGTCGACGACGGCGATGGGCGCAGTAAGGTCTATCAGCCCGGTGTGCCAGCGCTCGTAGGGCCTGCTGGACCGCGGCGAGAGCCAGCGCAGTTTTCCCGCTTCATCAACCGACGCCACGGGGACACCCTCTGCATCGACGTAAGTTGCGGGACCTGGTGGGAGGTCAAGGAGGTCCTGCGTCAGCAGGCCTTGGCGGAGCAACTCGAGATCGTCCAGCCCCGCGATGTCGGGATGTACTTCGGGAAGGCTGGGATCGGGCACAGGGTAAGTCTGCCGGGTGTGGGCTGTCAGCGCAGCGTCGTCAGTCACCGTGGTCATGTGGTGTCCTGTTCATAAGGTCAAAGAGAGTTGCTTGTGAAAGTCGTCAAAGAGGACGCGCGCCTCGCGACGGTGGGGTCGCGAGGCGCGCGCCGGGGGGCCCGGGCCGGTGGGGGATGGCTCAGTACGCCCCCCTGGAACTGACCACCGCGCGTGCCGTCCGCAGCATGATGGTCAGATCCTGCATGAAAGACCAGTTGTCGACGTAGTAAGCGTCTAGACGAACGGTCTCATCCCAGGGGAGATCAGAACGGCCGGAGACCTGCCAGAGGCCGGTCAGGCCGGGCCGGACGTCGAGCCTGCGCTCGGCGTCGCGGTCATAGAGGGCGACTTCCTTGGGCAACGCCGGGCGGGGCCCGACGAGGCTCATGTCACCGCGGAAGACGTTCCAGAGCTGCGGGAGCTCGTCGATGGAGAAACGTCGGATGAAGGCGCCCACTCGAGTGATGCGGGGATCGCGCGCCATCTTGAACAGCACCTTCCCCTCGCTCTCGTTCTGCGCCTCGAGCTCAGCCTTCCGGGCTTCGGCGTCGACCACCATCGAACGCACCTTGAGGCATTGGAACTCCTCCCCGCGACGACCCACGCGGGTCTGCTGGAAGAAGATCGGCCCGCGGTCCTCAAGCTTGATGAGGAGCGCGACGATGGCGATGATAGGACCCGCCACGAGCAGCAGGATGCCGGATCCGACGATGTCGAACAGGCGCTTTGCCCAGCGCGATGCGTTGAGGGCTTGGGGCCGCTCGACGTACATCAAGGGAAGCCCGCCGACCGGACGGGTGGCGAGACGGCTGGCGCTGATGTCTGACAGCGCAGGAGCCACGATCATCTGTGCCGAATGCTCTTCGAGTTCCCACGCCATGCGCTTGAAGTGCTGGCTGTCTGGGAACGAACCCTCGGCGAAGATCACGGTCTGGATACCGGAGCGCTCGACCAGTTCAACGACGTCCTTAACGGTGCCGAGGACCTGGAGCCCGCTAGGAGTCTCCGTGATGTCGGCCGTTGTGACAGCGCCAACCATTTCGTATCCGAGCCACTTCTCGCGACGCAGCACGCGTGCCACCTCGTCGATGTGAGCCGGGCTACCGGCGATGATGGCAGAGTTGCGCTGGTGTCCGGCTGCGTGCAGCCGCTTGAGAACCAAGCGTCGCGTGTACCTGAGCGTAAGTAGTGCTGGCACCCCGATGGCAAAGGTCAGTAGGAAGAACGCCCGCGACAGGTCGTACTGGACCAAGTAGTTGATGGTCCCGATGGTGCCGGCGAAGATCACGGACGCCAGCATGATGCGCTGGAACTCGACCGGTCCCGTCTGCAGGTTCAGGTTCGAGTAGGCCCCGGCGAGGGCCAGCGTGCCAAGCCATGCCACCGGCACAAGAAGCATCAGCCACAGCGGAAGCTCCGGCGCTGCCTCGTTCAAGAACTCGAAACGCAGGGCGTGGGCTGCGACCGCAGCGATGAAGATGACCGATGCATCCGCGAGCACGCCGACGATGCGTCGGTGCTTCGCACGTCCTTGGGTGAGCGTAGCTGTCCAGCCAGCGGTATCTAGCCGGGATGCGCCAGCGCGCAAATCCATAGTCGTCATAAACGACACCCCCCACACGGGAGGCACCCAGAACGCCCCCCCGGCATTCTAAACTTGAGCGCCCCCACTCAGTTGGCAGCATCCTTGCACGGATCACTGTGAAGATGCAACTCCCCCCACCGGGTTCGCGCAAGGAACCCGGGCCGGGCTTGGCGATGGTGTGGGGTCTGTGCGACAGTGGGACCTGAAGTTCGGCCCCGTGGGGCCGCGACTGTTTGCACCTTAGGGGGATCGTGCAAGTGGCAACTGCCTACCTACTTTCCACATTCGACCTTGTTGACGTCGGGGACGTGGACATCGTTCGCCAAGCCGCCGAGGAGTCGGATCGCGTCGAGGCACGGGTCTTGTCGGACGAGGCTGTCCGTGAGATCACCGGGATCGCACCTGTTGTGCCGGCCGAGGAGCGGCTGGAGATCATCAGTTCAGTGCGTGAGGTGGCCGATGCGCGAATCTTCGACCCGAGCGACGCGCTCAAGCGCAGTCCGCGGGATCTCGTGTTCGCCCGAGCCGGTGTCGGGGTCGCCCACGCAGCTGTCGACCGCCTACTGATGCCGCGCCAGCTTCGCCTCGACGAGTGGATCCACACCACGCCAACCGCACAGGGTGTTCTGGGTTACGTGCCAGGGGCGTGGGACCGGTTCCATATAGGGCACTTGAACATCCTGAAGCGGGCACGCGCGCTGTGCGACCGGCTCGTTGTTGGTGTTGTCACGGACGAGGAGCTCTTCGCGGCGAAGGGCAAGATGCCCATGGTCCCGCTCGAGGAGCGAGTGCGTGTCGTCGCTGCCATGGACATTGTCGATGCCGTAGTCGTCGACTTCTCGACGAGCAAGCTCGACGTGTGGGACCGCGTCCACTTCGACGTTCTTTTCAAGGGCGACGACTGGAAGGGTACGACGAAGGGTGACCGCCTGGAGAAGGAGATGGCCAGCGTTGGCGCTTCTGTCCAGTACTTCCCGTACACCGCGCACACGTCGTCGACCGCTTTGCGTCAGATCTTGGCGCAGCGCTGAAACACGTAGTCGGACCTTCAAGGGGGGTCGCCGGAGAAACTAGCGCGCGCTTCGTAGATCCCTTGATTGTCTGGGCGTCAGACATTGAGTTCCGAGATGCTCGGACGTCGACGTCAGCCGC
This sequence comes from Tessaracoccus sp., assembly GCF_016714275.1. Taxonomy (GTDB): domain Bacteria; phylum Actinomycetota; class Actinomycetes; order Propionibacteriales; family Propionibacteriaceae; genus Arachnia. The sequence goes on from NZ_JADJNP010000004.1 coordinate 52,853, forward strand.
GCCGTTCGAAGCGGAGAATCCGGGCGATTCCTGAAGAAAACCTGTGAATCCTCAGGTAGGTGCGTCGGGGGAAGCGATTGACCAGCACCTACGAGTGGTGGAACGAGTACTTAAGTTAGCAGTGGTGACTACTTCGCTGAGGCGACGGCCACTAGCTGGTCCAGCATGGCTCACCTGGTCATACCTAGTCAAACCACCGATCGCCAGCTCGACTCCGTCGACCGCGGGACGGATGTGCTCGATGAAAGTCCCGTATGTGACGGATGTGCCCGTCTGATAGCCAGAAGTTGACCCGAGCTTGCGCTCGCAGCTCGGACGGGTTTGTTGAGATTTTTAAGGCTATGTTAAGGTTTGGCCCGCCGTGCTAGGGGGATCACGCACGGCACGCCACAACTGAGCCGAGCGGCTCAGTCGAGTAGAAAGAGTCATCCGATGGATCGAAGTGATGGTCCCCAGCCAATGCGGGGACGTCTGGGCGCTGTGCTAACCCTCGTCGTAGCGTTGCTTCTAGGGGTCTCCCTCCTGCCGCCGACGAATGCCAGGGCGGCCGAGGGGGAGAGGCTGCCGCAACCAGAGCTCGCCGAGCAGGTGCTCGTCGCAGCTGGAAGTAGCTGGCGGTACGCGGCCAGCACAGCCACGGTTGCAGGGTGGCCGTCCCCATCCACATCTGGTTGGGCATCTGGTAACGCGCCCTTGGGCTTCGGGAGCGCCGACGTGAAGACCACTGTGTCGCGGCGTGGCGACGGCGCCGTGATCTATGCCACAAGGACCTTTGAGGTGTATCCGAGTGAAGTCGGCGAGGTTCGCATCCACGCTATTGTTGATGATGGTCTTCGTGTCATGGTGAACGGGGCTGAGGTCGGCCGCACCAATCTTCCGCAGGGTCAGCTCTCGCCGCTGACCCGCGCTAGCAAGACGGTTCGTGAGATTGTTACGTTCACGATCCCTAAATCGGTGCTCATGAACGGTGTGAACACGATCTCGGCAGACACCCGCGTGAACTATGCGAACTCTGCTGCAGTGCTGTTCGACGCAACGGTCGTGGCGCGTCCAGCTGTGGCTGGTTCGCCCTCCCTGCCGGAGTCGCCAGCTGTGCCCCCCGCGAACGTCGCCGGGTGGGGTGTGCCGGACTGGCGCGACGAGTTCGACGGTACCAAGGTCGATACCACCAAGTGGCGAGTACGAACCGGTGACTACCAATCCTACGACGAGGCAATGATCGACGGCGCACGTGTGAAGGTGCAGGGGGGCACCTTGAGGATCGAGACCACGCGGCTGGCTAAGCCGGTGGTGAAGGCAGGCCGCAGCCGGGCCTTCTCCACGGGGTTCGTGGACACCACCGGTAAGCTGACTAAGAGATACGGCCGGTGGGAGGTGCGCGCGAAGCTCCCGCAGAAGCGGGGTGTCTCGCGAGGTCTTTGGCCAGCTATCTGGCTGAAGGATGTAAAGACCGTCGGCGAGATAGACCTGATGGAGTCGATGGGCGATCCGCATCAGCATCTGAAGACCCACCCAGCCGGATCTTGGCAGTCGGCAGTTCATGGTCTGACGAAGCCCGGTGGTTCGAAGGTGAAGCTTCAGAACCTCGTCAAGCCCGCAACCTACATCGCTGATGATTGGCATACCTGGGCTGTTGAGTGGACGCCCAGCTATATACGGGTATTCCTGGATGGTGTCAAGATGTGGGACATTCGTTCCGCAGAGCATCCCTGGCTCAAGGACTCCTTCAGTACTAGCGGCGTTGATCTGCGGATCAATACACAGGTTGGCAGCGACTGGATGGGTTTCACCGACCCGAAGCGGCCAGAGGAGACGGTGCTGCCGGCGACGATGCAGGTCGATTACGTTCGGTACTGGGAGTACAAGGGCTAGCAGGCCCAGTCTGCAGTGGCGCCTAGGAGCGCGGCGGCCTCCGCGCTGCGGGACCGCCGAAGGATAAGGCCGGCGCGCATGCACTCTCGGAGAGGTCCCGACAGCGAGTCGGTCCCACATCGCTGCTGAAGCGGCGGGCTGTTCCCAAGAACTCGAACAGTCCGCCCGGTCCCGTGTGGCCTAGTTTGCCGTTGAAGCGCGTGCTTGATAGACCTGTAGCATGGTGCCCGTGGGGAGCCCACGATCCGTTCAGGGCTGGGAAGCGAGAAGTTGAGTATGACTGAACCTCTGGTTGGAAGGCGTAACCGCCGTCTCGCCGCCGGTTTGATCGCGGTGGGCGTCGTGTGTGTGGGTGCGTTGGTGATCCCGAACTTGCTGCCCAAGTCAGGCGATCCAGTGCGAGGTCCTGGCCCGTCTTCCGCGTCATCCGGCGCAACGACCCCGCCTAGCGGCCAAGCTTCACCATCCGGTAGCGGAGCGGCGTCCGAGGTTCCTCCAATCGACGTCACTCCGCCGCCGGCAGATGATGCAATCCTGGAGGCGCGTGTCCAGGTCGTGCTTGAACGTGCGAGCGAGGCACTGGGTGAAGAGCCGTCAGTCGACGTGCTGGATGGCGTTGCCACCGGAGCATTCCGAACGATGCTTGAACTTCAGCTGGAGGAGTGGTCAGACGCAGACTGGCATCAGGTAGGTAGCCCGACGGTCAGCGACGTGGCGGTGGAAGACGAGAAGGACGACAACACGTTGATCGTTAGCGCCTGTGTGGACTCGTCTGATGTTAAGGTGCTCGACGAGAACGGCGTGAACGTTCGGGACGAGTCCACCCCGAACCGGAGTCGCATGCTCTTCACGCTTGAGCCTCGAGGCGGACAGTGGATGATTGCTGATCAGACGTTCCCGGATGACCCCGCTTGTTGATGCCTTTGAGTTGTTCTTAGTTCTCCGAGCCATGAGGCCCATCGATGTATGACAGCAGCCCGACTTGGGCCAGATTAGTCAGGTTTTCGCGAGTCGGTGGATGAGGGCCTGGGCGTCGGTGGGGAGTGGTGTGGCGGCGTGGACGATGTGGCCGTTGATGTTGAGTTCGAAGGTGCGGTAGCGTTTCAGGGTGCGGACCAGACGGCGTAGGGAGAGCCCCGTGCGGTGTTCGAGTTCGTGGCCAACAGCCATCGCGGCCATCACGATGGTCAGGTGCGCATCGATCGAGTCCTTCTTGCGGTGGTAGATCGGTCTGGCCTTCAGATCGGTCTTTGACATGCGAAATGCCTTCTCAATCCGTAGAAGCTGGCGGTAGGCGTTGATCACTTGCTCGGCGTTGAGGTCGATCTGGTTGGTTTCGTAGCCCTTGATCCCGGCCAGCGCGGTGTTCTTCTCGGCGAGTTCGTAGTTCACGGTCTTGGTCGGCTTGTGGAGGTCGACGTACCGGTTGCGTTTCACCGCGGTCTTCCCCGCGACGGCGTCTTCGGCTTTGCGGACCTGTTCGGCGATGCCTTTCCGGGACCGCCGCGCCCGGTCGGCTGAGTACTGGTAGTAGGTGATCGAGTGCGGGATCCCGTCAGGGCCTCTGCCGCTGCGATCAGCGATCGTCCAGATCTCGCCCGTCGACATAGTCGGTGTCGGGGTGTTCGCGCCGCCACCGCGCGATCGGGTAGGGCACCTGAGCGAACTTGGTGCCGAGGATGTAGCCCAGTCCGGCATCGATGATCGACTTCTTGTTGCCGGCCGAAAACATGCCGGAGTCGGCGACCACGGTGACTCGGGTCAGGTCGTAGGTGCGTTGCAGCTGCTCGATCATCGGCAGCATGGTCAGCTTCTCGGACTTGTTGCCCTCGAACGCCGCCACCGCAAGCGGGAACCCTGTCTCATCAGCCAGGAGCCCGACGGTGATTTGGGGCTCCAAACGTCGCTCTTTCGAGTATCCGGGTATCCGGAGCTCGTCAGGGGTGTCGGTCTCGAAATACAACGTGGTCACATCGAAGAGCACCAGGACACCGGGGCCGATACCCGCTTTGGCTGCGCAGGCCCTTGTCAATCCGTCTTGGAACCCTGGTTTCGCGTACACCGGGAGCCGGCGCTTGATCGTGCGGTACGACGCGGACCGGATGCCGATCTCGGCCAGAGTCTCGATCGAGTCGAGCTTGGAGCCGGGATGCACGATCCTGGCCATCACCAAATGCTCGAACACCTCGTCACCATTAGTAGCGGTGTCGAACCCCAGGCTGCGGTACACGCCTTGGATCGCGTCGATGAGATACCCGGCACGCTCCCCAGCGATCGCGAGCGGCGCCTCCACCGAGCCGGTCGCAGCCTTGGCGGCGTCGCCGTCGAGAGCCAGCCGAGGTTGCCGGTCGTCGATCAAGCGCTGCGCACGCGCGTTCAGCAGTACGAGTTCTTCGTCAGTGTGAGCCGAGCCGATGTGATCAAGAACAGGCTTGTTGTCACGGTAGTGCCAGATCACCTGCACCGCACGGGCACCAGAGGCCGTCGGCACCACACGGATCCGAGGCAAAACCATGCCTGAACCCTACCCACACTCCCAGATTTAGTCAGGAAAACAGGCCTTCCCAGACACTGTCACCCCTTGTCACAAAGGGTTCAACCAAGCAACTTTCCAAGGCGTGGCCCAAGTCGGGTTTGAGTTGTTCTTAGTTCTCCGAGCCATGAGGCCCATCGATGTATGACAGCAGTCTTGACTGTTCGCTGAATCGAAAATCCTCCGGCGACGTATGAGATGATGCCGGTGCGTCTTAACGAGCGGCGAACAATTGGCGAAGTCTGCGAATGCTTCGGCCGCGCCGTTGGGGTGGACTGGTAAGAATGCGGTCGATATGTTCGGCGATCCGCTTGGCAGCCAGACCTGGATTCGAAACACGAGGCTCGGTCATGAAGTCGTGCGGTGAAGCAGCCATCCTTCTCAACTGTTCGTCGAACGCCTCCCAGTTGTCCACCACGATAGCGTTGCCGTGTTGCTCCATCACCCTAGAAAACGCCGCCTGATGACCGTCGACAACCTCGTTCAACTCCGGGACCCTCGGTACCACCAAGGGAATCCGGCCTGCCTCTCGGACATCTAGTATGGACCCGGGCCCGCCTTGAACGACTACGACGATCGCATTCCGATAGTGCTCAAGGAGCAACTCACGGGGTAGACGAGTAACACCTTCAGCGAGCCTCGGAGCGCGGCTAGCTCCGTGCTGAACCAGGCAGCGTGGCGCGTTCTCTCCCCAGCTTCCTAGCGACCGGTCGATCCAGTCGATCAGACGGTCGAACTTATGGTGATCAGTCCCAACGGATACAACTATTCCGTAGCTGTTGAGCCGGTCGGTCATAGAATTGCTCCGATATTTGCTGATTCGGGATAGTAGACACGTTGCTCGTCCCATTGAACACAGAACAAGTCTGAAACCAAGTAGCAGATACGACCACTCATCGTTGGCATGGTGATCCTATCGAAACACTCGATGTAGACGGTCCGAATGCCAAGTAAGCGCGCGACGAAAAAAAACGGAACACTTACACCCGCTCCCCCCGAGACAAGTATGTCGGGTCGTTCGCGACGCACAAGCCTCCATGCGAGGAACAAATTGCGGATCGCGTTTGGAATATTCCGCGTTGTTGGCCAGTAACACCACTCTACGCGTTCATTCGCCAGCGCTGCTTCAACCTCCGGAAGCTGAAAGGTGACCCATATGCGATCGACATTCTGCCACCAGTCACGGAGCGGGAGAAGTTGAGCGAGATGTCCGCCTGGCGAAGAAACAAACATGATCTTTGTTCCTTCTATCTTTGGTCGCGACTGCAGGGGCACTAACGGTTCCGTTGGTTCACTCATTCCGGCCACTTTCAGTCGATGTTGTGGGGTCTCCGGAGTCCCGCGCCAATCCCCGAGCCGCGCGTAGAGGTGGGCAAACGCATGGCTTCCTCGCTCCCGAAATCACTAGGAAGCGCCATCCACCAGCACTGGATGTCAAGGCTAGATGCCCCGTCCGCGAGCGTTGAGCTGATCGACGACCCATTTCGGGCGAAGTAGGCCTGCCGCGACCGCGACCGCGAGGTACCCCCGCAGTTGTCGCGGATCGTGTCGGATCGACATCACGGCGGTGGATACTGCGGCTCGGCGCTCGCCGGCGGAGGCTTGAGCGAAAGCCCGCTGCCCGTACAGCCAGCCAGCTGCCTTCCTCGATCGGGAGAGATCAGGGTGTTTCGACATTAGGTACGCGATCCCTGCGTCCATCGCCTCCCATCGCCTTGAGAAGTAGGAGCCACCCTTGTGCCACAACACCTCGACCGCGGGCTCTTGCAGCACGACGATGGTTCCTGCTGATGCGGCACGGATGAGTAGGTCGTAGTCCTCCCCGTAGCCGTAGGGTATCTCCTCGTCTACTAGGCCGACCTGGTCGAGGAGTAACTCGCGACGAAAAAGATAGCTCGACGGATGAGCCCCGGTGAGGCGGCTGGTGAGGATAGAGTCGGAGTCGATTCGGTCGACCGGTGGAACTCGCTCAATTTTACTGTCGCCGTACAGGATCCGAATTCCCGCGACGCACCCAAGTGCATTATTCTGCAGAAGCAGGTCGACCTGCTGTCGCACCTTCGTCGGTAGCCACATATCATCGTCATCGCAAAAGCCAACGATCGGAGCTGTGGAGAGAGTCAGTCCGGTGTTTCTGGATCCGGGTAGACCAGGAGTTCGGACGTTCTCGATGACGGTAACCGGACGAGGTCCCGACTGGCGTTCGAGGTCACGACGCATCGGAAAGTTGTCGTATACGACGAAAGTCCGGATTTGGCCAGGATAGTTCTGACTTTCAATCGCCGCCAGGGTGGCGAGTAGTAGTTCATGCCTGTCCCGAGTGGCGATGACCACGTCGATATCGGGATAAGTCCTTGTCATGTTTGCGTCCCCCACAGAACTAGCTTCGTCTGCCACGTCGGCACAGCTTAAGTCGGGAGTATACCCTATCGCAATGCGCGAAGGGTAGGACGTCCGCGTGGGCCTGGTTCGGCTGATCCTAGATGTCAGTGACGACTTGGGGCGGCTAGTGGACGCACCTGGCTGATGTCCCACCGGGCTTCCGCAAGGCGCGCACTGTGGCTGTGGTCCGAAGTAGCAACTGAGTCCGGTCGGACTGCCGACGTGGAGCGGGCTGGCGGAGCGAGTGCGCGTGGCGATCAGTCCCTAACTGATGTCCGGGGGGCGGGACCCGGGTAGTGCCCATCTCGGCGGACTGGACCGTGGAGGCGCAAGCCGGGAGCCCGAGCGGCGAGGTCGCGGCGGCAGCGAGACGTCGGTTGGGCCCCAGGGGCACATCGTGTATGCTGCCAGACTGCCCGGTCATTGCCAATCAGGTCGGGACGCTTGGCTAGGGGGAGACAAGTTGATGGCAGATTTTACGGGAGTGAGTATGACCCGACCCAATTCCTGGAGGGACCGAATCCAGGAGGCGCGTAGGCGGCTTAATGCGGCGCAGAAGCCGGGTTCCGGTGTTCCGGCCTATATGCGCTGGGTGAACCGAGGTTCTGCACGCTGGATCGCTGCGAGTGCTTATGCCTTTGGGTTGAGTCCCAACGCCATCACGCTAATGTCGGCCTGTCTATCGTTGACTGGCGTGGCGCTGCTCATATTGCTGCCGCCAACGGTAATGCTCGGAGTTGCGGTCGCGCTCCTGCTGGCGCTCGGTTTTGTGTTTGACTCCGCTGACGGTCAACTGGCACGTCTCTACCGGAGGCCGAGTAAGGCCGGAGAGTGGTTGGATCACGTTGTTGATGCATTTCGTAGCCCGGCCATCCATGTGGGCGCGGCTATTGGTGTAGCCCGGTTTTTCGAAGAAATGAACTGGCTGGCGCTGGTGGCGCTCTGGTATGGATTGGTTACTTCAGCACAGTTCCTTAGCCAGATTCTTGCCGAGGCCCTTGTCAACAATGCGGGATCCGAAATTAGACGCGGCGGTACTCTTCGATCATTTGTCCTATTGCCGATAGATCCAGGCGTTCTTTTGTGGTCTTTCGTGCTGTGGGGCACCGGTGCGCCTTTTGCAGTGGTGTATTGCATGCTTGCGTTTGTGGCAACTGTGCATAGCTTCGTGTCGATGCGTAGACGGCACCGTGATTTGTCCGCTCTCGACGCAGCAAGGAGTGCCTAGTGCCAGAAATGTCTGTCATTTTGCCAGTGCGCGACTCGGAAAAGACGATCCGTCGCGCGGTCACGTCGACCTTGCGGGCGATGCCGCGTGACTCGGAATTGGTCGTTTTGGACGACGGCAGCACCGACTCCACAGTGGTTATCCTCGACGAACTATCCAAAGACACGCGACTGCGAGTGCTTCAGGGAGGAGATGAGGCTGGACGCGGTGTTGGTCCTGCATTGGCGAAACTCATGGCCGCTACCGACAGCCAGTTTGTCGCCCGTATGGATGCTGACGACATCTCTATGCCCTGGAGGTTCAGGGAGACTCTTCCGCTGGTGCGGACCTCGGCCGATCTGGTGTTTACGGCGATACTTAAGCTGCAGGGACAGCGTTTGGTGCCAGGGCTTCCGGCGTCCATCTCTCCCGGTGCCTTTCGTCTACATCTGCTTCTCACGAATCCGGCCTGCCACCCCACTCTCGTTGCACGTCGAGAAGCTATTGACCGCGTAGGCGGATATCGCGCCGTACCTTCGGAGGACTACGACTTGTGGATGCGGTGTGCGACCTCAGGAGCGAGACTTCTGAGGGCAGCTTCGTATGGTCTCATTTATCGAATTCATCCGACTCAGGTCACAGCTTCAAAGTCTTGGCAGATTGCATCTTGGGCGGATAGTCAGCAGGCAGCGGCCTACGCAGATTTGAGTGAGCGTGTGGTCGGAAGGAGACTTCCTCGCCTAGTTCAGATCGCGGCGCTCGATCCGACAAGCCGAGAACGCGCCGTGCGAGAGTTTGAGACGCTGCTTTCGCCCGCAATTGCAGAACTTGGCGGCTTACAGGGCGCGATTCTGACGAGACGCTTGCGTGCACGCGTGAAATGGGTTCGTGATCAGCCCACTGCAACAACTGACAAACCTGAACAAAGGGACCTTCGTGCCTGAACAGACTCTATACGGATCAACGGCCGTGCCAGTACGTAGCTATGGACGCGCTTTAAAGGAACGGTGGTTGTGGCTGGTCGTCGGGGCGATCACTGGCCTAGCACTTACGGGCGCTTATGTCGTTTTCACTACTGCGCAATACACTGCGTCAGCGGTGGTCTCCATCAAGCCCATTTTGACGGATCCTTTTGGGTCTGGTCGTTCGAGTTCCGGCCTGGTTGACATGGGGACAGAGGTGCAGCTTGCGACGTCCTGGACCACTGCTAGCGCTGCCGCCGATGATTTGGGCGGTGAGTGGAACGCTAGCCAACTGATGGGCAGCACCCAGGCTACTGCCGATCCGCAGGGGACAGTGCTGACGTTGGCATGTACGGCAGAGTCACCGGATCGAGCCATTACGTGTGCGGACTCGATGGCGACCGCCTATCTTGAGGTACGGAGCCTTCAGGCCCGGGACCTAGCCGCATCACTTACCGCTGCGATCGACAGCCGGATTGACATACTTACGCAAGACGTAAAGGCGGGCCTCGCGGAGAATGGCGGACTGGACGCCGCGGCGCGCGCGGAGCTAGCACGGCAGGAAATCACGGCGCTAGTTACTCAGCGGACCTCCTTGGTGACACTTTCTGAGAATGCCGGTGATATCATCACTCCGGCGATCAATAGCCGCGTGGATCGAGCTCCACGATCGACAGTGTGGTTGGCCGGAGGGTTCGCGAGCGGACTGTTTGTGGGCCTGGCTGGTGCGCTCCTCCGGGACTTGCGGTTCTCGCGAGTCACTTCGGGCGAACAGCTTGCGGACCTGGTGGATCTTCCAGTCTGGCTTCCGGAGCGCGAGCTGGGGCCCGAGCGGTGGAACGCGGCATCGGAGTTGTTCGGGTTTGCCGTTGAGGGTCGCGGACCGGTGGTTGTTGCAGCAGCAGATCATCCGGCAGCAGCGGCACTCGCCCAGTTGCTCGTTAGTTCGCAGGTGGGTAACGGGAAGAATGTTCGGCTCGTTCCGGTGGCAAGCACCGCAGACGTGCTCGCGAGTGCGAGGGATGCTGAGGCGGTCGTGCTCGTATTGGCTCCCGGCTCTCATCGCCGGGACGTGGCCTACCTTGTCACCATGCTCGCGGGAGTAGGCAGGGAGATTCTGGGGGTGGTGCTGGCTGACCGCAGCGAAGGGTTGCCGCGACGACGTGACGACGCACTTCCGGAAGGCGATCGGCGACAGGGAACTGGAGCGTCCCGTGCCTAGTTCTCTGCGTTGTAGGGCCGTTTCCAGCGGTAGCCGTCCGGTAGCGGTAGCTGCGACCGCTGTGTGGTTGAGCCTAGCTGTGGCTCTCCGATCGTAATGTCGTATAGTTCGGACTTTGCCGCTCGGCCGGGTAACTCCTATGGACGTAGAAAGCTGATGCCTCTGCGGTACGGCTGGTCTGCGGACACGTTGCCGAAATGGCCATTTGCGTTGCCGTTTGTTGGATATCCGGTTGCGTGGTTCATGGGCGTTGGTGACTTGATCTGGCCTATTGCAGCCCTCATTATGTTTGCCGTTCTCGCGAGAGCGAGAGGCGTGACCGTGCCTCGTGTCGGGATCGTGTGGTTTTTGTTCCTCGCTTGGGTGCTCTGTTCGTTCGTGGCGATCAATACGTTTGGACGGACGATAGGAGCCGTATATAGGTTCACGCTATATGCGGCCGCCACTGTGATGGCGGTATACTTATTCAATTCGATCCGCACGCTTACGGTCCGGTATGTGACCGGGGTCGCCACCTTCTTTCTAGCGGTGATGACGGCGGGCGGGTATTTTGCTATGGTGGCCCCCCTGTTCACTTTTGTCACGCCGCTATATTCGCTAGTCCCGGCATCATTGCGCTCAAACGATATCATTGCCGAAATGATTGTGCGAAGGACGACGCAATGGAACCCTGACGCGTGGATCGTTCAAGCACCGCGTCCGAGTGCTCCTTTTATCTACGCTAATGCGTGGGGCAACGTTTATTCACTGGTGCTTCCCCTCGCGGTCGTATATTTGACGATTATCTGGAAAACTAATCGGAGGCTGGCTGTTCTAGGTCTGCTTATCGCATCCCTTGTGCCGGCGGCCGCGACGCTTAACCGCGGGATGTATATCGGTTTAGGTGTCGTCGGTCTCTGGTACCTGGTGCAGACATACCGCCGAGGTGCCGTGCGGACCGCGTTGTTAGCGACATTTGGCGCCGGACTTGTCGGCCTGGCGGTGGCTCTTTCCCCGTTCGGTGGCCGTCTTGTAAATCGCGTCTCTACTTCAACGTCGACTGAGGATCGGGCCGATCTCTACAGCGCGACGGTGGCGGAGGTTCTTCGCTCACCGCTCCTCGGTTATGGAGCTCCTCGGCCTTCTCCTAGCCCATGGTTTCCTTCCTTGGGGACTCAAGGCCAGTTGTGGACCGTACTTTTTTCCCATGGTTTCCTCGGGGCGGCCTTATTTATCGCGTTTCTGGTCTTGGTATGGGTTCGAGCAATCCGCAGATGCGATCCAGTGGGAGCGGTGCTGGGCGGAGTTGTTCTGGCCACGATCGTCGAATCAACTTACTACGGGATGATGACGGGCTTGAATGTCAGCCTGGTGGCGGTTGCTTTGCTCGAGCGGAGCGATAGCCAGCTCCGACGCTGGTGGCCGTTGGGAGGCGAAGTTTCCGAGGGGATCGACCGCGGTGGCGCGTTGACCCTGCATCAGCCGGGATAACGACGCCGGGCGATGAACGGGTGGAGGCGTCAGGTGCGAAGGTTGATGCGATGGGCAGTTGCGGCTGGCGATCGTGGGTCCGGCTAGGTGCGCTTCATAGAGGGTGTTAGCCATGCTTCGGTGGTCGGATTGAGTCGGTTAGTCTGGTAGGAGGAACTTGTGAATGACGACTCCAGGGCGTCTGCGCGTGGTGAGATTGCGCGCGGCGGAGCTCTGAGCTTTGTCGGTGCGAGTATGAGCGCCGTGTTGGGCTTGGCTTTGACGATTGGCATGGCTCGTATTCTGGGCGACTCGGGAGCCGGCTTGGTTTTCCAGGCGATGAGCGTGTTCGCGATTGTCCTCGCGCTGGCGAAGTTCGGTCTTGACTCCACGGCTATATGGTTCCTGCCGCGTGTAGCTGTGAGCAATGCGAGCGAGACATCAACAGTCGTATCCACAATGGTGCTCTTAACCATCGCGATAAGCACCGGCGCGACGATTGTGGCGCAACTGATAGTTCCATGGATCTGGGCTGGTCAACCCGAGGTAGCAGCGGTGGTCCGGGCGGCAACCTGGTTCGTCCCGGCGGGCGCCGTGATGTTGGTGATGGGTGCGGCCTTGCGAGTCGTGGGAAATGTGCGCTCGTACGTGCTGCTCGGAAATATTGCGCTGCCGGCTATTCGGCTCCCGCTGGTGTTGATCTCAGCGGCTAGCGCCAGTTCGCTTGTCACGGTCACGCTCGCGTGGGCTGCTCCGTCCGTGTTGGTTGCAGTCTTGCTCGTGGTGGCCGTCGCGCGCTGGCTTAGGCCGACTGGTCTTCGTTACGAGCGCGGGTCGCTGCGTGAGCATGCTCCGACATTGGTGCGGTTTGCGGCCCCACGTACGGTGTCGGCGGGCCTGGAACAGACGCTGCAGTGGCTAGACGTGCTGATTGTTGGCTCGCTGGTGGGACCCGCGGCGGCGGGCGTCTACGGCGGCGCAAGCCGGTTTGTTCAAGCGGGGCTCGTGATCGACTCGGCGCTCCGGGTCGTTGTAGGCCCGCGTCTCAGTGCGTTGTTGCACAAGAAGGACTCAGAGGGGGTACAGGAGCTATACGGTCTGGCCAGCGTTTGGCTTGTGCTGTTCGCTAGCCCGCTGTATGTGGTTCTGGGCCTCTACGCGCCGGTTGTTCTCAAGATCCTCGGCTCGGACTTCGAGGCCGGCGCGGCGGCGCTCGGGATCCTGTGTGTCGGGGCTGCCGTCACCTTCCTCGCTGGAAACGTTCATTCGGTACTGCTGATGTCCGGTCGTAGCGGGTGGGCGGCGTTCAACAAGGGGGTGGTCGTCGCGGTCAACATCGCAGGCAATCTGGTGCTTGTTCCAGTGTGGGGTCTCACTGGTGCCGCAGCGGCCTGGGCGCTATCGATGCTGCTCGATGCGCTCCTGGCATCGGTCCAGGTGCGGGCCTTCATCGGACTACGGTTCCAGGCTGGCCAGGTGCTACTTGCCCTCGGAGTGACGCTGGGGTCCTTCGGCGTAGCCGGTGCTGTTGCGCGGGGCATTCTAGGCTCCAGTTGGCTCGCGCTCGGGGTGACTTTGGTTGTCGGCGGCGGCGCCTATCTCATCGGCTGCATGCTGTTTCGGCGTCGACTGCGCCTGGATGGCCTTCGGGCGATCGTGGGGCGGAGACCATCAGCTAGCTGAACCAGGGACCCTGACGGCGTCGTTACAGTCGTCGACGTTACTCGATTCCTTCGCGAAGCAGATCATGTGTATACTCCGGAGCGAGACCTTCGGGGGAGGGTCTGTCTTTTCGTCTGGGGGGGCCCAAGATGTTCCTGAAACGCGTACTTGCCGTGTTCGCGACTGCGAGCTTGATTGTTGGAGGAGGGATTCTCAGCGCGCCAACCGCGGCTGCAGCGGAGAACCCCACCAAGGGACCGGACGGACTCGTTCGTGACGGGTCAACTTCAGAGCTGGCGGCAGCGTCATGCTTCGAGATTAAGCAGAACAACCCGGACGCACCGGACGGTGCGTACTGGTTGCTTACGCCTAAGTTGCAGACTCCGCAACAGTTCTTCTGTGACCAGACCACCGACGGCGGTGGTTGGGTGCTGGTGGGCAAGGGTCGGAACGACTGGCAGTCCTACTACCACGGCCAAGGTGAACCCTCGGCGCTTCTGACGCGTAACCGCACGCCTTCCGGCTTCAGCACTGTTCAGTTGTCCAGCAACACCATCGACGGGCTGCTCGATGGTCGCAACGTCAAGGACTTGGGCAACGCGGTTCGCATCGTCCGCGCGCGGAACGACACCGGCACGCAGTGGCAGAACGTGCGCTTCGCCATGCCCAACCGCGACCGTTGGTCATGGGCGTTCGGTGCCACACACCCGATCACGATGGCGTCGTTCGACGGCTCCGGTTCAGGGACCGGAACCAGCACTTCGTTTGGGACCAACTCCAACTGGAATCGCGTGCTGTTCGAGTTCTCCAGCCGTCAGGGCTGGAGGGCAGGCTTTGGCTACGGCACAGGCGCCGCTGGGGGCTCCTCAAGCGACACCTCGTTTCTCTACTCGATTACAGGTAATGGCTCGCTGCCGTACGCCGAGCTGTACGTCCGGCCCACTCTCGTGTCGACAGATCTGCACTTTCCCGCGATTCCAGACACGGGTACTTCGGCTATCGCTCAGCGCGCGATGGCGTCCTCCTGGGCTGCACGGACGCCTTGGGGCGTCACCGGCAACCTGAATGGTCGTGTCGCGGAGGGCAATCAGCCCGCCCAGGCGTTTGCGCAGATCGGGAACGTGGTTTACGTCGGAGGCAACTACACGACGGTCCAGCGCGGATCGTCGCCTGGCAGCAACGTCGCGCCGCGAGCCGGCTTGGCTGCCTTCAATGCGACAACTGGTGAGTTCATCTCATCCTTCTCTGCGACATTTAATAACCAGGTGAAGGCGCTGGTCGCGCTTCCCAACGGAAAGCTCCTTGCGGGTGGCGAGTTCACCACCGTGAATGGCGAACCGGCGCTAGGCACGGCCCTCCTGGATCCGGCGACTGGTGCGCGCGATACGAGCTGGGATCTGAGCATCGAGAACCGGCTTACCTCCGGTGTAATGATGGTTCGCTCGCTCTCATTGGCCGGCGACTATGTCTACCTGGGCGGGGCTTTCACTCACCTCAGCGGCGGTGGAGCCAACAACGTGTATGCGCGGCATGGAGCCAGGGTCAACTGGACGACAGGACAGCCCGATCGCACCTTTAACCCGGCGTTTGATGGCACCGTGGTCTCGGTGGACGCGAGCGATGATGGATCGCGATACTACGCCGCGGGCTATTTCACTATGACCGCGGGGGGAGCTGCGAACAAGGCCGCGGCGATCCAGGCGGTCGCAGGCGCGCCACTGGTGGCGCCTTGGAACACGGTGTGGAGCAACGGCGACCGGAGCGGCTACCAGCAGGCCATTCTTGATGCTGGACCGCGTGTGTACGTGGGAGGGTCGGAGCACTCGATCTTTGGATATGACCCGGCCACGCTTGCGCGGCGTTCAGGATCCATCACATTGGGCAGCGGTGGAGACTTCCAGGCGCTGGCGGAGGGTAGTGGTGTGGTTTACGGCGGCTGCCACTGTGGAAGCTGGAGCTACCAGGACGCTTACCTCTGGCCCACCCCGGCAGCTGGATGGACCCAGGCAGACAAGATCCAGTTCGTGGGTGCGTGGGATGCTGAGACGGGTGACTATATTCCCAGTTTCAGCCCGCCGTTCCTCAACAGCAGTAACGCTGGCGCATGGGGACTCTTCGTGGGGAATGACGGCGCTCTGTGGGCAGGTGGCGATTTCACTGGGTCGCGAATCTCGCAGACAAGTAGTCAATGGAACGGGGGGTTCGTCAAGTTTGACGCGACCGACTCGACACCGCCGGGAGTGCCAGGAAATCTCCGCGTAGCCAGTACGACCGCGAGTTCGGTTACCCTCGCCTGGAACAGTGTGGCTGGCGCGGCGTCCTATCAGGTCTTGCGGGACGACCGGGCGGTTGGGATCTCGACGACTACCTCACTCCAGGTTCCGCTCAATGGCGCGCAACGGTACTTTGTGCGCGCTGTCGACGCGGCTGGCAACCTAGGAGCCAGTACCCCCGTCCTTGTGGTTCCCGGAGGAAAGCAGCTACCCAACTCGGCGTTCACCATCGAGTCTGACGGCCTTGACGTGACCCTCGTCTCTTCCCCTGAGAATGATTCCCCGACCACGGTTAGAGCCTGGACGCTGGGAGATGGGACGACTGCATCCACGCCTACGGTTACGCATAGATACCTCGGTGGCGGAACGTATGACATCGAGCTTTACGTGACAGACGCCACTGGAGCTTGGTCACGGACACGTCAGACGGTGACCCTTGAGCAGCCAGTCCCAGCCGACCCCTACGGCGCTGCGGTGTACAACCGGGCACCTTGGGCCTATTGGAGACTGGACGAGGCGGCCGGGGCTGCGGCAGCAGACGGCTCTGGCAACGCCAACCACGCGATCTACCGTGAGGGTGTGATCCAGGGCGCTTCGGGCGTGCTTCGTGGCAACGCAGGTGCCCGCTTCGACGGAGTCAATGATGTCGTGGTGGCTAGCAGGCAGATTCCTGCACCGCAGGTCTATTCCACCGAGGCATGGTTCAAGACGACCACGACCCAGGGCGGCAAGATCATCGGTTTTGGCGCGAGCGCAACAGGGTTGTCCTCGAGCTACGACCGGCACGTGTTCATGCGTAACGATGGCCGCCTGGTGTACGGGATCTACAACGGTGGCTACCACACGATCACTTCGACAAATGCCTACAACGATGGTTCTTGGCACCATGTTGTGGCGTCGCAGTCGGCGTCGGGGCTCGTGCTCTACGTCGATGGGGTCGCTGTAGGAACTAACCCGCAGGCAATCGCGGAGACCAATACGGGGTACTGGCGCGTAGGTGGCGACCGAGTCTGGGAAGGCGCAAGTTCCTCGTATTTCGATGGCTCGATCGACGAGGTCGCAATCTACTCGACTCCGCTGACGTCGGACGAGGTTGAGAATCACTTCCTGCTCGGGACGCCAGGACCTAACGTGGCGCCCAAGCCGGCATTCACCCATAACGTCACTGGACGGACCGTTGCGTTCGATGCTTCGAGTTCCAGTGATGAAGACGGCTCGATCACTTCGTTCGTCTGGGACTTTGGCGACGGGACCACCGGAACGGGGGTATCCGCTACACATACCTACGCTACCGAGGGCGTTTACGCGGTTGCGCTACGTGTAACCGACGATGCGGCCGCGAACACGGTGAAGGTAAGGTATGTGGAAGTTGGGGCAACAGTTGAGCCCCCGGCCGACGCTTACGGCAGAGCCGTGTTCGATGATGCTCCTAACCTCTACTGGCAGTTTGAAGAGACGAGCGGTACCAACGCTGCGGATAGCGGAACCGGATTGCGACCAGGAACCTACCAGCAAGGGACAATCCTGGGCGCCGACGGAATTCGACTGCAGAATGCAGCCCAATTCGATGGGGTGGACGACGTCGTCGTCGCCAACGCAAGCGTCCCAGGTCCTTCGATCTACTCTGCTGAGGTTTGGTTCCGCACGGCCACCACTTCTGGCGGCAAGCTGATCGGCTTTGGCAACGCTTCGTCGGGGACGTCCAACAACTACGACCGCCATGTGTACATGCGCGACGATGGCCGTCTGGTGTTCGGTGTGTGGGTCAACGAAGCGCATACGGTGACCTCGTCGGATGCCTACAACGACGGCGAGTGGCACCATCTTGTGGCTACCCAATCCGACGCCGGGATGATCTTGTACGTCGACGGTGTCTCGGTAGGAACGAACCCGCAGAAGTCGGCGCAGCCATACAGTGGCTACTGGCGCGTGGGTGGAGATAGCGTCTGGGACGGGTCGAGTTCGGCCTACTTCAGCGGGCTGCTTGACGAGGCGGCGGTCTACTCGTACGCACTGTCTCCGGAGCAGGTCGCCGGGCATTACGGCATCGGGATTCTGACTCCGAACCGGGCTCCGGTTGCGTCGTTCACGTATGAGGCTGACTACCTGGATGTGGAGTTTGATGCGTCGGGTTCGTCGGATCCGGATGGTTCGATTGCTTCGGTGTCGTGGGACTTCGGTGACGATTCTGCGGCGGTGACGGGTGAGAAGGTTTCTCACACGTATGCGGCTGCAGGTGAGTACCAGGTGACGGTCACGGTGACTGATGATGAGGTGCTGTTGGTGTCTCGACTCAGTCGGTGACGGTGGTTGTTCCTCGAATCAGGCTCCGGTTGCGTCGTTCACGTATGAGGCTGACTACCTGGATGTGGAGTTTGATGCGTCGGGTTCGTCGGATCGGATGGTTCGATTGCTTCGGTGTCGTGGGACTTCGGTGACGATTCTGCGGCGGTGACGGGTGAGAAGGTTTCTCCACGTACGCGGCGGAGGGCAGCTACCAGGTGACGGTCACGGTGACTGACGATGATGGTGTGAGCAGTACTGCTCAGCAGTGGGTCACAGTTGCCGCTGTGCCGGTGAATCAGGCTCCGGTTGCGTCGTTCACGTATGAGGCTGACTACCTGGATGTGGAGTTTGATGCGTCGGGTTCGTCGGATCCGGATGGTTCGATTGCTTCGGTGTCGTGGGACTTCGGTGACGATTCTGCGGCGGTGACGGGTGAGAAGGTTTCTCACACGTATGCGGCTGCGGTGAGTACCAGGTGACGGTCACGGTGACTGATGATGAGGGTGCTGTTGGTGTCTCGACTCAGTCGGTGACGGTGGTTGTTCCTCCGAATCAGGCTCCGGTTGCGTCGTTCACGTATGAGGCTGACTACCTGGATGTGGAGTTTGATGCGTCGGGTTCGTCGGATCCGGATGGTTCGATTGCTTCGGTGTCGTGGGACTTCGGTGACGATTCTGCGGCGGTGACGGGTGAGAAGGTTTCTCACACGTATGCGGCTGCGGGCAGCTACCAGGTGACGGTCACGGTGACTGATGATGAGGGTGCTGTTGGTGTCTCGACTCAGTCGGTGACGGTGGTTGTTCCTCCGAATCAGGCTCCGGTTGCGTCGTTCACGTATGAGGCTGACTACCTGGATGTGGAGTTTGATGCGTCGGGTTCGTCGGATCCGGATGGTTCGATTGCTTCGGTATCGTGGGACTTCGGTGACGATTCTGCGGCGGTGACGGGTGAGAAGGTTTCTCACACGTACGCGGCGGAGGGCAGCTACCAGGTGACGGTCACGGTGACTGACGATGATGGTGTGAGCAGTACTGCTCAGCAGTGGGTCACAGTTGCCGCTGTGCCGGTGAATCAGGCTCCGGTTGCGTCGTTCACGTATGAGGCTGACTACCTGGATGTGGAGTTTGATGCGTCGGGTTCGTCGGATCCGGATGGTTCGATTGCTTCGGTGTCGTGGGACTTCGGTGACGATTCTGCGGCGGTGACGGGTGAGAAGGTTTCTCACACGTATGCGGCTGCGGGTGAGTACCAGGTGACGGTCACGGTGACTGATGATGAGGGTGCTGTTGGTGTCTCGACTCAGTCGGTGACGGTGGTTGTTCCTCCGAATCAGGCTCCGGTTGCGTCGTTCACGTATGAGGCTGACTACCTGGATGTGGAGTTTGATGCGTCGGGTTCGTCGGATCCGGATGGTTCGATTGCTTCGGTGTCGTGGGACTTCGGTGACGATTCTGCGGCGGTGACGGGTGAGAAGGTTTCTCACACGTATGCGGCTGCGGGTGAGTACCAGGTGACGGTCACGGTGACTGATGATGAGGGTGCTGTTGGTGTCTCGACTCAGCCGGTTGTTGTATCAGACCAGCCCGCCAACCAGCCTCCCTCTGCGTCGTTCACGCATTCGGTGGCGGGGCTTAAGGCATCGTTTGATGCGTCGGGTTCGTCGGATCCGGATGGTTCGATTGCTTCGGTGTCGTGGGACTTCGGTGACAACTCTGCGGCGGTGACGGGTGAGAAGGTTTCTCACACGTATGCGGCTGCGGGTACTTACCCGGTGACGGTCACGGTGACTGACAATGGTGGTGCGAGCAGCACCTCTACGAGTTCTGTGACGGTGACGGAGCCTGTGGGTGAGCCGGTTACTACTCGGGTCGTGAACTCCGGGTCGTCGTGGTCGTACCTTTACCAGCTGTCGGCTCCGCCTACGGATTGGGCGCAGCGCACGTTTAGTGACGTGGCTTGGTCCACTGGTGCGGGTCCGATTGGCTACGGTTCTTCGGTCGTGGGCACGAACCTCAACCCGCCGGCGGTCGCTACTGATCGTCCTCGGGCCGCGTATGCGCGTACGACCTTCGAGGTTTTGGATTCGGCTGCGGTGACGGCGTTGTCGTTGTCTGTGCTTGCTGATGATGGTGCCGTGGTGTACGTGAACGGTGTGGAAGTTGGGCGTGACAACCTCGGATCGGGTGCGGTCACTTACTTGACGTTCGCTGACTCTGCGCGGCGTGTGACGGCAGCTCAGGCCTCGCCGTTGGTCGTGTCGGTGCCGGTGAGCCTGCTGGTTGATGGCATCAACGTGATCGCGGTTGAGTCGCATGTGAACTATCGGTCGACTCCGGACCTGACGATCGCAGTAACCGCCGACCTCACGACGATGGAACCAGGTAACGGCACTCCAAATATCGCTCCGTCTGCGTCGTTCACGCATTCGGTGGCGGGGCTTAAGGCATCGTTTGATGCGTCGGGTTCGTCGGATCCGGATGGTTCGATTGCTTCGGTGTCGTGGGACTTCGGTGACAACTCTGCGGCGGTGACGGGTGAGAAGGTTTCTCACACGTATGCGGCTGCGGGTACTTACCCGGTGACGGTCACGGTGACTGACAATGGTGGTGCGAGCAGCACCTCTACGAGTTCTGTGACGGTGACGGAGCCTGTGGGTGAGCCGGTTACTACTCGGGTCGTGAACTCCGGGTCGTCGTGGTCGTACCTTTACCAGCTGTCGGCTCCGCCTACGGATTGGGCGCAGCGCACGTTTAGTGACGTGGCTTGGTCCACTGGTGCGGGTCCGATTGGCTACGGTTCTTCGGTCGTGGGCACGAACCTCAACCCGCCGGCGGTCGCTACTGATCGTCCTCGGGCCGCGTATGCGCGTACGACCTTCGAGGTTTTGGATTCGGCTGCGGTGACGGCGTTGTCGTTGTCTGTGCTTGCTGATGATGGTGCCGTGGTGTACGTGAACGGTGTGGAAGTTGGGCGTGACAACCTCGGATCGGGTGCGGTCACTTACTTGACGTTCGCTGACTCTGCGCGGCGTGTGACGGCAGCTCAGGCCTCGCCGTTGGTCGTGTCGGTGCCGGTGAGCCTGCTGGTTGATGGCATCAACGTGATCGCGGTTGAGTCGCATGTGAACTATCGGTCGACTCCGGACCTGACGATCGCAGTAACCGCCGACCTCACGGTCGTCAGTTAAGCGACATCGGCCTTACTAAGGCACCGCTCGGGGTCCGTCCTGCAGTCTGCAGGACGGACCCCTCTAGCTTCACGGCCGCGATCGAAGCTGGCTTACGGCCGACTTGCCAATCCCCATCCTCTCGGGAATCCGACCCTCCACCACACCCCGGGGCGGTTCACCGGCCGCCAAGGGGGCCGAAATTCACCCGACGCCAGGCAGTCAATTTCAGGCGGAGTTGCCACGAGCGTCGCCGACACTGGACCGCTGCGATCAGAGGAGTCAAGGGCGATGTCAGGTCGAAGGCCGCTATCAGGTGCTCGCAGTCCGTCGGCTCGTTGGCGCGGTCGCCGGTGTCAAACAGCGCCACAAGTTCAGACAAGCAAATACCGCACGCGGCAGCGAGCGGCAGAATCCGGCAGACAGGTGCCCCCATCTAGGTAGCGACGTCGTCCAGGTAGTCGGTCACTGCACAGGTGATCTCAGCATCCCGAGTCGTTAGCAGTTGAGGGAGGGTCGCGCCCAGCGTGAGCAGGACAGTAGCAACATAGCCGAACGGATCGGGTTCGAGCGGGAGCGTCGCGACCGGGGCGAGGAGGCTCGTGCCGAATGTGATGATGGGAGCGAACCTCGAGTGAGTGGCCCGAGGATCTGGATCGGAGAGGCCCCACTCACGCACGACATGTGCGAGCGATCGCTGCAGACTAGCGACGTCCCCATATTTCCACCAGGCAACGATGCTGCTCGTGACACCAGGGCTGCTCACGTGCGAGTAGCCCCGCTGCCATTCGCTGGTCGTGAGCTCGCCGAGCCGCTCCAGGGAGCCCGCGGGAAGCTCGATCTCGGTTGCCCTGCGGCCGCCGATGGACCACTCCGTATCGCTGAAGTAGATGCCGTCCTTCGTGCTGCTGTGGATGCTGCGATAGTCGGCATGGTGCTGGAAAGCGATCGCTCGGTTGTACCTCTCGGAGAACCAGAACTCGAGTTTCTCCGCGATGTCCCTCCGCCCGTCCCAGAAGCCGAGGCGATCCAAGAAAACGCTCCGCTTGGTCTCCCTGCCCAGGTCCCGCATGAAGGCGGCCTCGGCGTCGTCCTGAGCGAAAGCAGCCGCGAGGTCCGAGACCGGCAGGAATCTATCTGAGAGGTCCGACGCCTCCGACCAGAGCCGACTCTGGTCCCAGGTCGCAGCCGGCAGTACCTTCGCGTCGATGAGTTCGGCCAGTTTGGTCCAACCCTCCGCCAGAGCTTCAAGCTCAGTGTCCTCGGCTCCGGAGTGTGCCAAGCGGGTGAGAATGCCCTCGTCTGAGTACTCCTGCCGTTCCCGGCAGCCGGACCTCGTCATCGCCCGGGACACACCCTCGCCGTTTGAGAGAAACGATGACTGAAATCCCTGGCCGGTCTGGGGCTGATGCATCGCGGCGACCGTTGCGTCCACGGTCGCCGCTCGTGCGCGCAACTCGATCGGAATCGGCCGCTCTGGATCGGTACGCAGCGTCTTCAGTAGTCCGGACGAGGCCAGCCCTAGCAGCAACCTGCCATCGAGCGCCTGCGCATCTGTGACGACGATCCGCTCCGAGAGCAGCGCCTCCAGGCGCAGCTTCCCGAGCGCCGCTCTGAGAACCGGGCTGTCACGGTTCCGGAACTCCGCCAGCCAGTCCGGTCCGCTCATCCCCGCACGCTGCTGGGTGCTGTCGAACTCTGCGAGCAACACCCGGTCGTTCGTACGGGCGACCCTAGGCATCGATGCTTACTCCAGACAGAAGACCGCGGGTAAGGGCACGCAGCAGCGCCGCCAACGTGAAAGAATCGATGATCGCCCCCTCGGCGGCGAGACGCAACACCTCCGAGACTGGCATCCAGCGGGCCGCACCGACCTCTCGATCGGATGGAAGCAACGGGTCTACATCATCGGGCACGACGACCAGGAACAACTCGACGATGGACTCCAGTACACCCGCGTTGGGCGCCACCGCGCCCAGGGTGATCAGGCGCTCCGACCCCACCGCAAGCCCAGTCTCCTCGGCGAGCTCCCGGCACGCAGCCTGCTCAAGGGTCTCGCCGTCGTCTCGGAATCCACGGGGAAGCTCAAGGAGTGTGCGCCCGAGCGGCCTGCGATAGACCTCCACCATGGCGATCTGACTGTCGCGGACAGCCAGGATCACCGCGCCGGGACGACCATCTCGTTCCCGGATCCTGAGGTACCCGGGGTGGGTATCGTCCGCGCCGTCGATGAAGACACTCGCCCAAGGAGGGTGTACAAACACAAGTCTCTCCATATTTCGGAGCATACCGGGGGCAAGGCCCCGGGTGTGTTCAACACTTTCATCGGCGATGCTGAGCAGCGCGATACAGCAACCGTAGGCGGCAACGGCTGCGGTCGCGCGGCCGGGCCGCGCGAGGGAAGGGCCAACTGAGCTCGTGGTGAACCGTCCAGTAGGCTTTTCCTCGTCTCCAGCTCGCCCGGCCAGCACGCCTCTCGGGAAATCGAAGGCGTCGTCCGTCAGACCGCCGCTATCCAGGATCGCGAGGGCCGGGACTGTACGGTCAACGGCGTAACTCGGATCAAGGAGTTACAAGATGAGTACCCCTGTAGACACGGCCGCCCTGGCCTTGAGTGCGATGCCCGAGGAACTGCCTGTGAGCACCCCTTCCCCGCAGCCGGTTGTTGACCGATCGTTGGTTGCGCAGCTCGTCGCTGATGCCCGTGGCAAGGGCTTGTCGATCGATGGCGAGAACGGTCTGCTGGCCGAGCTGACCAAGCTGGTGGTGGAGTCCGCGCTGGACGGCGAGATCACCGACCACCTCGGCTACGACAAGCACGAACGCGGCGCCTCGGCGGATGGAAACGCCCGCAATGGGACGCGGTCGAAGACCGTGGTCAGCAAGGCCGGACCGGTCATCATCGATGTCCCGCGGGATAGGGCCGGCACGTTCACACCCCAGATCGTCGCGAAGCGACAGCGCCGACTCGGCGCGATCGAGGACATCGTGTTGTCGCTATCGGCCCGTGGCATGACCCACGGCGACATCAGTGCACACCTGGCCGATGTGTACGGGTCGGAGGTGTCGAAGACCACGATCTCGACGATCACCGACAAGGTCCTCGACGGCATGACCGCCTGGCAGAACCGCCCCCTGGATCCGGTGTACCCAGTGGTGTTCATCGACGCGATCCATGTGAAGGTCCGCGACGGCCAAGTCGCGAACCGGCCCATCTACGTCGCGCTCGCGGTCACCAGCGAGGGCAACCGCGACATCCTCGGCCTGTGGATCGGCGACGGCGGCGAGGGCGCGAAGTACTGGCTCCAAGTGCTCACCGAGATCAAGAACCGCGGTGTCCAAGACGTGTTGATGCTGGTGTGTGACGGACTCACCGGCCTACCCGACAGCGTGAACACGGTGTGGCCGGCCACCATCGTGCAGACCTGCATCGTGCACCTGATGCGGAACAGCTTCAAGTACGCCGCCCGTCAGGACTGGGACAAGATCAGCCGCAGCCTGAAACCCATCTACCAGGCCGCGACCCTCAGCGAGGCCGAGGACCGGTTCCTCGACTTCCAAGACGCCTGGGGCGCCAAGTATCCGGCGATCGTCAGGTTGTGGGAGAACGCCTGGGCGGAGTTCGTTCCGTTCTTGCAGTTCGACCGCGAGATCCGCCGGATCGTGTGCACCACCAACGCGATCGAGTCCGTGAACGCCAGGATCCGGAAAGCGGTGAAGGCCCGTGGGCACTTCCCGAACGAGCAGGCCGCGCTCAAGTGCGTGTACCTCGCCGTGATGGCGCTCGACCCGACCGGCAAGGGACGGGCCCGGTGGACCCAACGCTGGAAGGGCGCCCTCAACGCCTTCGACATCACCTTCAACGGCCGACTGTCCGCCCACAACCACTAACCATGACTTACACCGAAAACTTGACAGTCCCCGAGGGCCTTCCATGATCATCCGTCTTGTTCGCCGCGTGCTCGGCATTATCGTCGCCGTCGGAGTAGTTCTGGGTGCTACTGGCTGTGAGCTCGTCGTGACTGGCAAGTATCAGCCGCTGGGGCTTCCGATCTCTTTCTCTGTCAATACCCGTGGTGAGTGGGCGGTTGCGGGGGAGTATTCCGTGATCACGCCGATTGGGCGGTTCGAGCTCGAAGCCGCAGTCGAGGACGCGGTTCTGAACGACTCCGATGATGCGCTGTTCCTTACCATTCTGTCCGGACGGGGCAATAGCAGCGAGGATGCGTTTTAGATCGACTTCGCTCGCTACGGGCAGCACATCAACGTCTGGTCCGACGGGCCATCGCGGATGAGAATCGACCTACCTCTGATCGAGATCACCCCCCTCGGGGATACGACCATGATCATCGTGAACGACGTTGACGAGATGCCGGAGGGTATGGAGCCAGCGGCAATCGAGACGGGCAGCGACGACTTCTCGGACGAGCCGGGGGAGGATCTGGCTACGGCAGAGACCCCTCTGCAAGGCGATGGGGTTGACGCCGACGGTGATCTGACGACTGACGCGCCGTCGGATCGTCCGACCGTGGAGGTACGCAGCCTTGCTCCGCCGGTTGGGCTGGAGTCAGACGGCTTAAGCCCCTGGGTGTCTGCCGATATCGAGACGATCACCAATAGAGGTGAGCCCGTGGCCGTCAACGTGGGCGGCGTGGGGTTCACGTCTCACTCGCTTGTGCGGGCTGAGTTGGAGAGGGCCGACGGCGAAGCAGGCTACTTCAGCGACGTTGTGTACGCCGATAATCGCGGGCTGTTCGCGTACGACTTTCAGTGGTTTCCAGAACGCACTGACGATATTTGGGGAAATGACGGCGACTTGGTCCTCCGATTCACGGACATTTCGGGCGCCGTCGTGGAGGCATCCTTCACGGTAGTAAGCGATTCGGAAACGCCACCTGTCAGCACCTGGATCACGTCGGGGAGCTGGCGTCCTCAGGCTACTGGCCTGGCCCGTCTGACGGTCGGGTACGACGGCTCAAGTGATATCTGTGCCGACGGCGGGCTGAGGGTTGGTGTGACAGCCACCGGATTCACGCCAGACAGCACTGCAAACATCGAGTTCACCCCCGCTTCGGACCCGAACTACAACCTGCTCTCGGCAGGGCTGAGCATCAATCCGCACGGCGACCTTCCTGAGTACCAGTCCTACTGGGCTGCAGTTGATTGCGTCCCAGGCGGGGTGGCAACCATCAACATCGCGGTTACCGACGAGGAGGGCGTCCGAGCCGAGCAGGTTCTGGAGCTGGAAGTGCCTGAGTCTTGAGGAGTTCCGGCAGCGGGCCCCCCCGAGGGAGCCGTCGGACAGGGAGGCCGCGAGGAGCCTGCCATCACTGACCGGTCTTCGCGTACGTCGCCTCGGTCGTGGCCTTCATGGGCCGCCACCACGCCTCGTTCGCCTGGTACCACTCGATGGTTGCTGCCAGGCCGGACTCGAAGTCGGCGTAACGCGGACGCCAGCCGAGCTCGTCGCGGAGGCGGGTGGCGTCGATCGCATATCGCAGGTCATGGCCGGCGCGGTCGTCGACGTGGTCGTAGGCGTCGGCCGGCTGCCCCATCAGGGTGAGGATCAGCTCGATGACGGTCTTGTTGTTCTTCTCGCCGTCAGCGCCGATCAGGTAGGTCTCGCCGATCTGGCCGCGGTCGATGATGTCGAGCACGGCGGCGTTGTGGTCGTCGACGTGGATCCAGTCGCGGACGTTCAGCCCGGCTCCGTAGAGGCGGGGACGAACGCCGTCGATCACGTTGGTGATCTGTCGCGGGATGAACTTCTCGACGTGCTGGTACGGCCCGTAGTTGTTCGAGCAGTTGCTGATGGTGGCCTGGACGCCGAAACTCCGCACCCAGGCGCGGACGAGCAGGTCCGAGCCTGCCTTCGACGCGGAGTACGGGCTGGAGGGGTTGTACGGTGTGGTCTCGGTGAACTTGGCCGGGTCGTCGAGCTCAAGATCGCCATAGACCTCGTCGGTGGAGACGTGGTGGTAGCGCTTCTCGTGCTTGCGGATGGCCTCGAGGAGTTCGAACGTACCTACGAGATTCGTCTGGATGAACGGGGACGGGTCGTTCAGCGAGTTGTCGTTGTGGGATTCGGCCGCGAAGTGGACGGTGACGTCGTGCGAGCCGACGAGGTCGTTGACCAGGGCCGAGTCGCAGATCGAGCCCTCAACGAGCCGGAAGCGCGACACCGGTAGCCCGTGTAGCGAGGTCTCGTTGCCTGCGTAGGTGAGTGCGTCGAGGACCGTGACGTTATGGTCGGTGTCCCGGAGAACCTGGCGGACAAAGTTGCTACCGATGAACCCGGCTCCGCCGGTGACGAGTAGCTTCGACATGCCGGGAGTCTATTCTGTTGCTCACTCAGGCAGGCGCGGCGTGCTGCGTCAGCCGATAGACGGTGTCTTTGCGGCCTGACATGGATGTGAGTCTCTCACCCGCGCGCGGGAGAGTCTACGGAAGTTGACGAGGTCCTCGGTGAACGGGGTCATCTCTCACCCGCGCGCGGGAGAGTCTACGGGGCGACGAAGGGTGTTCCCCGTCTGCGGAACCATGCGAGAGCCGGGGCGGTGATCCCATCGTCGAGCGCGGCCCACTGGTTCTGCGCCGCCGGCAGACCGGGCCACGGCTCAATACCTAATGACTCCAGGTTGCGGTGCGCCTGTGGAACCATAGGCGCTCGGGGAGCGTCGAGTCGGCGAAGATTCCAGCGAGAGAGCGTTGGGTCCTCCACTACTTCGTCAGATGCTGTGCCACCGTTCGGCCATCGGGGCATCAAGGCTACAGAGCGATTACCTCGAGATGGCTTTCCATCCCGACGAGGTCCGACGCGTTCAAGGTCAGCAGGGGTAGCCGTCGGGATGCGGCGATGGCCGCGATCATCCGGTCGTTCATGTGTGCCCGAGGGCCGCCCTTGCGTCGGACCACCGCCTGCAGAATGCGGCCAAACTCCACGGCTGCGTGGTCGTCGAAAGGAAGGCCTTCCCCGAAGAGGGAGACGATGTCCTCCAGCGCCGAATACCGGGATACTGCCGACTCTGCGTCGCTGGCGCACGCCACACCGAGGCGGAGCTCCGCGTAGCTCACCGACGACACGTAGAGCCGCTTGTAAGAACCGAGATCAAGCGTCCGCCCCTCCTGCGTGAGGGCGATTAGCACGGATGTGTCCAGCAATGCCGCTGACCTGTCGGTCAGCTCCACGGATCGCTCCATGTCGTGTTCGCGCGGTCCGCAGCCAGCTCTTCCAGCCAGCTGTCGTCACGATGGGTCTTCGTCAGGCGACGCATCAAGTCGGCTCCGGAGATCCCGGGCTCGCCGCGGTGTGGCACGAGATCAGCCACCGGTCGACGGTGACTGGTGATCACGAAGCTTTCGCCTTCGGCAACCGCTTGTAGATACTCGGTGGGGTTCTGGCGCAGCTTGCCCACGGGAACTGTCTGAGTCATACCCATAGAGTACCTCGTGGTAGAAAATTGTCTACAATTGCGCCGACCCGCCGCCGTGTATGGGAAAATCGGACATGCGCGGCATTGCCCTGGCCGGAGGCACCGGCACGAGACGCCCTCCCCGGCGTCGATCGTCGGGGCGCGGGATGTAGGGCGCCATGGAGACGTTCCAGAAGATCGGGAGCAGGCAGGCCATCGCGACAGAGGCGGGCAGCCTCCGGTGGCTGGCCGCCGTCGACGGCGCCGCCGTCGCCAAGCTCCGGAGCGTCAGCACCACCTGGCTCACCACTGCTCTCATGGACCCCGGCATCCCCTCAAGGGAGGACGCCGCCGCGTTTGGCCGAGGCCTCGCGATCACCCATGCCGCCGGCGCCAATTGGTGGGGGCAACCCCCGCCGGGTGTCGCGGCGAAGGACCTGACTCTCGCCAACCTGCCGGCGCCCGCCGTCGACGAACCCCGATGGACCACCTTCGGTGAGTTCTTCGCCGAGGCTCGGACAAGGCCCTACGTCGAGTTCGCCGACTTCCTCCACGACGACCACAGCGAGCTGCTGCACAAGGCATGCGACGTCATCGGCTCCGGACGATTCGACGCGCCGCAGCCCGCGCGCTGCCCGGAAGTCGCGCGCGTCCACGGCGACCTATGGGGCGGCAACGTGGTGTGGGCCAGCCAGGGCAACCACACCGTCGGCACCATGATCGACGCCTGCGCCCACGGCGGCCATGCCGAAACAGACCTGGCAGACCTGGCGCTGTTCGGGTCGCCCCATCTCGACGCCACCATCGCCGGCTACGTCGACGTCAGCCCCCTCGCCGACGGCTGGCGCGAACGCGTCCCCGTCCACCAATTCCACAAGCTCCTCGTCCACGTGGTGCTCTTCCAGGGGTCGTACATCCCGAGGGCCTTGGATATTGCCGCATGGCTGGTGCGGTGATGAGAGCCCGCGTTCGGAGGTTGGCCGGTGTGCTGAGATGGTCCCATGACGACAACTGTTGACTTCTGGTTCGACCCCACCTGCCCGTGGGCATGGATGACCTCCCGCTGGATGCTAGAGGTCGAGAAGGTCCGCGACGTGAAGACCGTCTTCCACGTGATGAGCCTCTCGGTGCTCAACGACGGGCGCGACCTGCCGGAGAACTACCTCGAAATCATGAAGCAGGCGTGGCTGCCCGCGCGCGCCGCTCTGCTTGTGGAGCAGCGACACGGCTCTGACAAGCTGCGCGAGTTCTACACCGAGATCGGCACGCGGTTCCACCTGGGCGAGGAGCCGAAGACACCCGAGGTCGTGCGCGCCGCGCTCGCCGCCGTCGGCGCCGACGAGGACATCGCCGACCTCGCCCAAACCGACCAATTCGACGACGATCTCCGCCGCTCGCACCACGAGGGCATGGACCCGGTGGGCGACGAGGTGGGCACTCCCGTGCTGCGCATCAACGGCATGAGCCTCTTCGGCCCGGTCATCTCCCCGGCCCCGAAGGGCGAAGAGGCCGGCAACCTCTTCGACGGCGTCGAGAAGGTCACCGCTTACCCCGGCTTCTTCGAGCTCAAGCGCACCCGCACCGTCGGCCCGATCTTCGACTGACAAACTCGTTCCTTGAGCCGGGCAACGGCGACGAAGGAGCCACCGACCGTGTCGAAGGTCCCGCCTTCCGCAGGTACCTGCCCACGGTTGCGGACCTTTCGACACGGGCCCGGCGCTTCGCGCGGGGGCCCGGCTCAAGGAACGATGGTGGTGCTTCGCGTGGGGGCCTGGCTCAAGGAACGATGGTTGTGCTTCGCGCGGGGGCCTGGCTCAACGAGCGATGGTGGTGCTTCGCGCGGGGGCCCGGCTCAAGGAACGATGGTGGTGCTTCGCGCGGGGGCCCGGCTCAACGAGCGATGGCGGCGCCTCGCGCGGGACCGGCGCAACCGGCGCTCAAGCGGCGGCGGCGGCGCGGAGGAACGCGCGCCAGCCGTCGGGCTCCGAGAGCGGGGCCTTGATACCCACGTCGCGCTGAATGTCGCGCACGGTGTCCTTCGTCGCCGCGTCGTACGCTGCCGTGTCCGGGCATTTCCGCCCGAACACGTGCCGCGCCACGTTCTGAACCACCAGGCATTGGGCGCGTGAGTTCTTGTCGAATGTCGGCTCCTCGCCCTCGCTGACCGCGTCATCGACATGGATGTGGTTGCGATGCAGCTCGTTGTACGCCAACGTCAACGTGTACGTGAAATGCGAAGACAACGACGCAGCAAGGCGCCAGTATGACCGCAGACGGTTGGCGTCGTCCCCCCACAGATCACCGCGACACGACACCTTGCCGTCCTTATGCGTGACCACGCCGAAGTCGAACGCGCGACCCGCAGCATGCATCGACGGGCACTTGTCGACATAGGCGCCGTACGTGGAGATCCCGGTGATCTTGCCCAGGCCGGAAAGGCCAGCCCAGTCGTCGGCCCAGTCATCGAGGAGATCGACGAAGCGCGGGTCGGCGCGGAACGACTGCTTCTTGCCCGTCGGCTCGTAGCTCAACGGTGCGCCGTCGATGCTCTTGAACGTGACCAACTCCGCCGGCGTCCGACACTCGGGTTGCGGCCCGGGGTCCTCGAACCCTGAACTACCGCCGTCGAGGAGACCGCAGCCGGCAAGGGGGAGAGCCGCGGCGCCGAGGAGGAAGGTGCGCCTGTGAATCATGACATTCACGCTACCGACCACGCCGAACGCTCCACCACGTCCTGAGGTCCAGTCGTGCTCCTACCAAGTGTCAGGGTTTCATCGTTCCAAGGGGTCGGGTCCACTGCCGCGTCCCCCTGCGCGCGTTTCGGACCTTTCGACTCTCGGGCTGCGGCTCCTTCGTCGCCGTGGCCCGGCTCAAGGAACGGTGAGGCCCGGCTCATTGGTTTCGACACGCCGACGAAGGTCGAGAGCAATCGAGCTTGCTCGATTGCCGAGGCCAAGGAAGGCATTGCAGCGCGAAGCGCGATCGCCGGCGACGAGCCGCTCGACTTCGACACCGTCTGGGCGAGGTACGACGCCATGCTCACGGGCGCTCGTTCCTCGCGGCCCGGCTCAACCAGCGGTGGCGAGGGCGTCGCGGAGGACGTCGAGGCCGACCGAACCCAGGTCGAGCGCGCGACGGTGGAAGTCCTTGAGCTCGAACGCACCGCCTTCGCGGCGCGCTGCGTCGCCGCGCGCCCGCTCCCACAGCCTCTGGCCGATCTTGTACGACGGCGCCTGCCCCGGCCACCCGAGATAGCGGTCCAGCTCGAAGCGGACGAACCCCTCGGCCATGTTCACGTTCGCCTTCAGGAACGGCCACGCCTTCTCGGCATCCCAGGTGCCACCGCCCCAGACGTCGGGGCACTTCTTGCCCAAATGCACGCCGATGTCGAGGACGACGCGCGCCGCACGCAAGCGCTGAGAGTCGAGCATGCCCAGACGGTCGCCCGGGTCGTCCAGGAAGCCCAAGTCGGCCATCAGCCGCTCCGCATACAGCGCCCACCCCTCACCGTGACCCGAGACCCAACACAGGAGAGACCGCCAGCGGTTGAGTTCCCTGGCGCGGTAGACCGCTTGGCCGATCTGCAGATGATGCCCGGGAACGCCCTCGTGGTAGACGGTGGTGAGCTCGCGCCAGGTGCTGAACTCCGTCACGCCCGGCGGCACCGACCACCACATGCGGCCGGGACGTGAGAAGTCCGCCGTCGGGCCGGTGTAGTAGATGCCACCGTCCTGCGTCGGCGCGATGCAGCACTCGAGCGCGCGCAACTGCTCCGGGATGTCGAAATGGACACCGGCGAGGGCCCCGACGGCGGCGTCGGACGTCTCCTGCATCCAGCGCTGCAAGGCATCCGTGCCGTGCAGCTGACGGGCGGGGTCGGCATCGAGGCGGGCCATGGCCTCCTCCGGCGACGTGCCCGGTCCGTACAGCTCAGCCGCGACCGCCTCCTGTTCCGCGACGATGCCCGCCAACTCCTCGAGGCCCCACTCGTAGGTCTCGTCGAGATCGACCGTTGCGCCCAGGAACCGGCGCGAGAAGCGCTGATACCGCTCGCGGCCGACGCCGTCGGCCTCCCCGGCGCGGTCCGCGAACCCGCGCAGGCCCTCCGCAAGGCGACCGTACGCCGCGGCGGCCTCGTGAGCATTAGCGGTCAACTCCCCGCGCAGGGCTTCGGGCGCTGCCGCGGAGGTGGCGACCTCGGTGAAGAACGAGCCGTCGCCGGCCTGCTCCTCCGCCTGCGCCACCCCGATCCCCATCTGCCGCTTGGCAGGGAACGGCAGGTCCGGGCGCTCCGCCGCGTAGCGGATCGACTCCAGATACCCCTCGACGGCAGCGGGCACAGCACCGAGCCGCGCGGCGATCGTCGCCCAGTCGTCCTCCGTCGATGTGGGCATGAGGTCGAAGATCGCGCGGATCGACTGGATCGGCGACGCGATGTTGTTGACATCCGCGTAGTCCTCCCCGGCCTCGTGTAGCTCGAGCTGCAGCCCCAGGCGCTCGCGCATCGCCGCCTTCGTCACCGCGTCGTTCGCCCCGACGACCTCCGCCGCCTCAACCAGCCGCAGCGCCTCCCGCGCCGCCTCGGCCTGGGCCGCATGCCCGGCGGGGGAGAAGTCGTCGAGCGCGCGGTGGTCGCCGTCGGCGCCGATGTCGGTCGCCGTCATGGGGGAGAGGCGCACCACCGTGTCGACGTAGGCGTCGGCGATGCGGTCGAGTTCGGTCTTTGCCATGTCCGTGAGGCTACCCCGTTGCATCACGGCGAAGCGTGCACATGGCTCATGGCGAACCTCACCAGGAAGATGGAGGACCGGCTCAGCGTGTACGTCAGAGTCAGATAGGTGACTCCGACGTACACGCTGTCCGGTGTTAGCATTGCCGACGGCGACCCGCCCCCGACGACGGTTCAGTACCGGGCACGAACGACTGGCCACCCCACTCGACTGGGGTTTCGGATGACTCGCGGGAAGGGCGAATCATGGACTGGGTGATACTCATCGGTGCCGGCGTGATGGAGGCGGTGTGGGCCACGGCGCTCGGCCGCTCCGATGGACTGAAGAAACCGCTTCCGACCGCGGTGTTCGTCGTCGCGTCGATCCTCAGCCTCGGCGGGCTCGGAATCGCGCTCGCGACGCTGCCGACAGGATCGGCCTACGCCGTGTGGACGGCGACCGGCGCGTCGTTGACCGTGCTCTGGGCGATGCTGACGAAGGCCGAGCCGGCGAGCATAGCCAAGGTGCTGCTGTTGCTGGGGATCGTGGTCAGCGTCGTCGGGCTGAAGGTGTTCTCATGAGCGGCGCCACCGGAGGCGGGGCCGCCGCGGCCGCGCCGGGCAGGAACGCCCTGAGCGCGCGCCGGGCCTGGCCGATCCTGCTCGCCAGCGCGTTCCTCGAGGCGGTCTGGGCGAACGCGCTGTCGGCCAGCGCGGGATTCACCCTGCTCGCGCCCAGCGTGCTCTTCCTCATCACCGTCATCGCGTCGACCGTCGGACTGGGCATCGCCATGCGCCACATCCCGACCGGAACCGCCTACGCGGTGTGGACGAGCGTCGGCACAGTGCTGACCGTCGCCTACTCCGTCGTTGCCGGCCACGAGTCGATCAGCTGGCTCAAAGCCCTTTTCCTGGCGTGCATTGTGGGTTGCGTTGTTGGACTGAAGCGCCTTGATTCGCACGCCCACTGAGATCCACCAGTTCATTGGTTTCGACACGGACCCGGCGCTTCGCGCGGGGGTCCGGCTCAACCAGCGGGGGTCGGCTCGACCAGCGGGGGTCGGCTCGACCAGCGGGGGTCGGCTCGACCAGCGGGGGTCGGCTCGACCAGCGAGGGTCGGCTCGACCAGCGAGGGTCGGCTCGACCAGCGAGGGTCGGCTCAACCAGCGGTGGGCTACCCGAATAGCTTGACGATCAGCGGGGCAGCGGTGGTGCCGCCGGAATCGCCGACCTCCACGAACGCCGACACCGCGTAGTCCTCGTTGTACGCGATCATCCACGCGTGGGTCTTGAGCTTCCCCGTCTTGCCCCACTGCGCCGTACCGGTCTTCGCGCCCGTCATCACGCCCTGCAGCGGACGGCCCGTGCCGGAGTCCACCGTCGCCTTCATCAACGTCTGGAGCTGGGACGCCTCCGACTCGCTCAGCGACGCCGTCGCCTTCGCCTCGTGGCCCTTCACGAGCCACGGAATCGTCGTCTGGCCCGATCCGACCGAGGCGGCGACCGCCGTCATGCCCAACGGCGACATCGTCACCTGGCCCTGCCCGATCTTCGACGCCGCCAAGTCGATCACGTTGCCCGGCGCCACCGTGCCGAAGTACGACGTGAACCCCGCGTCGTAGTCGGTCCCGACGCCGAGGGAGGCCGCGGCGTCGGCCAGCTGGGCGCCGTCGACGTCGGAGCCCGCGAACGCCGTGTTGCACGAGTACTTGAACGCGTCGATCAGCGGGATCGACCCCAGCGACGAAGACGGATACCCCGAGTAGTTGCCGATGGTGTGCGTGCTGACCTTCAGCGTCGCGGGGCACTTCACCGTCGACGATGGCGTGAGCCCACCGCGCAGCATCGCGAGCGCCGTGACCGCCTTGAACGTCGACCCGGGCGCGTACTTCCCGAACGTCGCATACGGGAACGTCCCGCCCGACGGCGACTGCGCGGCCGCCAGCACCCCACCTGTCTTCAGGTCGAGGACGACGAGCGTCGCCAGGCCCTTCTGCTTCGAAAGGACCTTCTCCGCCTTCGCCTGCAGCGCCCGGTCAAGGCTGGTGTCGATCGCCGTCGACACCGACGCCTGCTGCTCGAAGAGCGTCTGCTCCTGGAACGTCGGGTCGTTCTGGCCGTCGACCCTGCGGCCCACCTGATCGACCTGCACCAGCGGAACGCCGCGCAACTCCTGGTCGTAGCGCAGCTGAAGGCCCGTCAACCCCACCCGGTCCTGAGCCGACAACGTGCCGTCGGACTTCTCGATCATCTCCTTCGTCGGCGCCCCGACGGTGCCCAGCAGCGACGCCGCGAGCCCCGTCTCCCCGACGACCCCCGTGACCTCGCGGACCAGCGTGCCCGGGACGTCCCCGACGGCGCCCGGGATGTCCGCCTGGTCGAGCGTCGCGGCAATGACGAACGCCTTCGGGCCGTTCGCCTCGACCTTCTTCACGTACGCCTTCTCGTCGATCTTCAGCGCCTTGGCAAGGGCTTTCGCCGCCGAGGCCCACTCCGCCTCCTTGATGGTGGACTTGTCCAAGCCCACCTCGTACAGCGTGCCCTCCTCGACGATCGCCAGCCCGGCGTTGTCATTGATGGCGCCGCGCCGCGCCTCCTTGTGGGTGTGGCGGAGGCGCGAGTCGCTGGTGAGCTTGGGGTGGATGACGGTGGGAGCCCAGTCGAGCCGCCACGTGTCGACCCAGTTGAATCGCGCCTCCGTCTCGTACTTCCAGCCGTGCTCGCCCAAGTCGTAGGAGAAGGCGAGCTTCGCGACGGCGATGTCACCCTCGCCATAGGAGAGCGCACCCTTCGCGACCGTGGGGTAGATGCCGTCCATACCCGCGAAGATCGTCTCGAACTCCTTCTGCGCGTCCGACGCCGCACGCACCATCTTCAGCCCGCCGACATCGTGCTTGTTGAGCGCGGCGACGAGTTCCTCGACGGCGGCGTCGGCCGGCGGCAGATCCCGCGGGGGAGTCGTCGGCGCAGTCGGAGCCGGGTCCGGCCCCTTCTCGCCAGGGGCGCACCCAGCCAACAGCACCAGGCCAGCCATCACCCCAGCCAGCAGTCTCCGCATCGGCTCACTCCCTGTCGTTCGCTTCTGGTTCAGCTTATTGGTTTCGACACGACGGCTCGCTGGCGCTCGCGCGTCGGCTCAACCAGCGGTCGTCTCGCCTTCCGCTCAACCAGCGGTCGTCTCGCCTTCCGCTCAACCAACGGTCGTCTCGCCTTCCGCTCAACCAGCGGTCGTCTCGCCTTCCGCTCAACCAGCGGGTAGCCCAGGCTACAAGGGCTGGCGAACATATATCTGCGTGGGCTCGCTCAGCTGTGCGCCCATTACACAGCTCGAGCAGCCCACGCTGATTTGTGCGTGGGAGGCTGTGCGTGACGAGCGATAGAAGGGGCGTGACAGCCCGGGCGCAGACGTTACAAGTGCGTTCCGACATGGCAGACGGCTTCTGGTTCTGTGGAACCGTCGCGTAAAGTGACGCCAGTCATCGACGTTGGCCCTGAAGGGTACCGGTGGCAGAAACCCGTTTTCTCGCCTGCACCAGGAGCGTCCCTGTGACCACCACCAACATGCCCCTCTGGGTCTGGGCCATCACGCTTGTCGTGATCGGCGGACTCCTCGCATTCGACTTCTTCTTCCACGTCCGCAAGGCGCACGAGCCGTCGCTGAAGGAGGCCGCGTGGTGGTCCGCCTTCTACGTCGGCGTCGCCGTCGTGTTCGGCATCGTGCTGTGGTCCATCGGCGACCACCACCTCGGCATCGAGTACTTCAGCGGCTATCTGCTGGAGAAGGCCCTGAGCGTCGACAACCTCTTCGTCTTCCTCGTCATCATGTCCAGCTTCGCCGTGCCGCGGAAGGACCAGCAGAAGGTGCTGCTGTTCGGCATCGTGTTCGCGCTCATCGCCCGCAGCCTCTTCATCTTCCTGGGCATGGCGATCATCGACAACTTCACCTGGGCGTTCTACGTCTTCGGCCTGATCCTCCTGATCACCGCAGGCAAGCTCCTCGCCCCCGAGAAGGAAGGCGAGGACGAGGCGAACAACGTCATGATCCGCCTCGCCAAGCGCTTCCTCCGCACCACCGACCACTACGACGGCGACAAGCTCGTCACCATCGAGAACGGCCGCAAGGTCCTCACCCCGATGCTGCTCGTCATGGTCGCCATCGGCGGCACCGACCTGCTGTTCGCCCTCGACTCGATCCCCGCGATCTACGCCGTCACCACCAACGTCTACATCGTGTTCTGCGCGACGGCGTTCTCGCTGATGGGTCTCCGCCAGCTGTACTTCCTGATCGACGGCCTCCTCGACCGCCTCGTCTACCTCAAGTACGGCCTGGCCATCATCCTCGGCTTCATCGGCGTCAAGCTCGTCCTCGAGGCCCTGCACACCAACCGTGTCGGCTTCATCAACGATGGCCAGCCCGTCCACGTCTTCACCTTTGACCCCGTGCACTCGCTGCTCATCATCGTCATCGTGCTGGCCATCACCGTCATCGCGTCGCTCGTCTCGCCCAAGGGGCAGATCCTCTCCGCCGTGCGCAGCGTCGACCGCCTCGCCCACGGATACCTGCACACCGAGTACCACGGCGACGACGAGGAGCGCGAGGCGAACTACCAGAAGATGCTCGCCGCCGTCGCCAAGCTCGACAAGTTCAACGGCCGACGCGCCCAGGTCGACCACATGTTGGAGGAGAGCGGCGCCGCCTACGCCCTGCAGAAGGCCCAGCGCCTGCACGCCGAAATAACGGGGTCCTGATCACCACATGACGCTCATCTCCGCCCTGCGGCGGCTGTGGCGGCACGCCGCCTTCCGGCGACTGCTGACGCTCCGCATCCTCAGCCAGGCAGCCGACGGCACGCTGCAGGTGGGGATGGCGAGCTACCTGCTGTTCTCGCCGCAGTCCCAACCCGACGCGTGGGCCATCGCGGGCGTGCTCGCGCTGACGCTGCTGCCGTTCACCGTCATCGGGCCATTCGTGTCGCCACTGCTCGACCGCTGGTCGCGCCGCAACGTCGCCCTCTACTCCGACATCGTCCGCTCGCTCATCGCGCTCGTCCTCGGCGTCACGATCTTCAGCGGCGCGACCACAGGTGTCTGGGCCATCGTGCTGTACGGCGGCCTGCTCGTCGCGATGAGCATCAACCGGTTCATGCTGGCCGGCCTGTCCGCGGGCCTGCAGCACACCGTAGACGAGGACGAGTACCTGACCGCGAGCTCGATCGTGCCGACGGTGGGACCGATGGGTGTGGTGATCGGCGCCGTGCTGGGGTTCCTCGCCCGGTTCGCGTTCGGGGGCGTGCTGCCCTCGCACCAGGCCGACTCCGTGGTCTTCCTCTTCGCCGCCGTCCTGTTCGCCGGCTCGGTGCTGATCTGCCGCGGGTTCGCGTCCGACGCCCTCGGCCCGGATCGCGGGCGGACGCCGGACCTTTCGCCCGGCGCCGAGACGCCGAGGGGCCCGAGCGCTGTCCTCAAGGGGCTGTCCGACGCCTGGCGACACCTCCGTACGCGGCCAGTCGCCGCCGTCGCACTGAGCCTGATGGCGGTGACGCGGCTGCTGTTCGGGCTGCTCAGCGTCGCCGTGATCCTGGCCGCGCGGAACCTCTGGCACCCCGTCGACCAGCCCGCGCCCGCGCTGGCCGACATCACCCTCTGGGGCCTCTTCACCGGGGTCGGGTTCATCCTCGCCGCGCCGCTCGTCCCTGTGCTGGTGCGCCCGCTCGGCATCGGCCGGACCGCGCCGGCGCTGCTGGTCGCCGGCGCCGTCGTCACCGCCGCCGCTGCCTTCCTCCCCGCCAAGTGGCCGCTGTTCGTGCTGAGCTTTCTCACCGGCGTAGCCGTGCAGTCGTTCAAGATCTGCGTCGACACCATCGTCCAGGCGCACGTCGACGAGGGCTACAAAGGCCGCGTGTTCACCTTCTACGACATGGCGTTCAACGGCGCCTTCGTGCTCGCCGGCGTCGTCGCCGCCTACGTGCTGCCGCCCACGGGCCTGTCAATGGTCGCGTTCCTCGGCATGGCCGCGACCTACGCCGTCGGCGCCGTCGCCTTCCTTATCGCCAGAGGCCGTCTGGGCGCCGCCACGTTCGAGCGCGGCACGGAGGACCTGACCGCCACCGCTGGTTGAGCCGAGACGCGGTCGACTCCGTCGACGTGCCTCGGCTCAACCAGCGGTGCTCAGCCCGACTCAGCCATCGGCGGATCGAGCTGGAGGCGGCGTAGGCCGTCGCGGTCCTCGAGCAGCACCGAGGTCGTCCCGCCCCGGGAGGCAGGGAGGAACCGGATCGTCGCACTGACAAGGCCTTCGGTGGACAGCACGTCGGTGAGACGCGCGGCCAGCTCGTCGGAGAAGGACTCGCCCCGGTCGTCGCTGCCGATCAACTGCACGCTCGCACCCGCCTTCCGCGCCGCCGACACCGCGCGCGTCAGCTCCGGATGGCGGGGCAGGTCGCGGCGGAGGAGGTCGCGCGCCTCCTCGTTCGCCGCGGCGACCTCGGCGCGGAAGGCGTCGGTCACTGTTTCGCCCTCCGAGAGCCGCACCAGGAGTGGTTCCACCAACGCCGCGATCCGACGACGACGCTCCTGCTCGCTCTCGACCGCGCTCCGGACGTCACCCGTCTCCTCGACCGTCTCGACCTGCTCGCTGAGGGCCGCCGACTTGCCGCTGGAGAGGGAGAGGTTCGTCACCCGGATCACCCAGCACGCCGCGACACCCGCCAGCGCCTGCGCCAGGTTGTTCAGATGCTCGATCGGGGTGAAGCCCCTGCCTGTGCCCCAAAGCCACAGGGTGACGAGGAGCGCGCCGCCCGCGACGCTGCCGAGCACAGGGTGGCCGCGCGGGACCAGCAGCGCGCCGGCGAACGCAATCTGCATCAGCGTGAGCGTCACGTCAGCAGACCCGGCCGAGGCGATGACGAACGCCCCGCCCGCCACCGCTGCTCCCGCGGCGAGGCAGGCGTGGATCTGGGGAAGCCGCCCCGGCCGCCTGTTCGTCTCCAGCACCGTCACGACGACGATCGCCACCACCGCAGCCCAATGCGCAGGCGTCCACTGCTGAAGGGGCGGGAAACCGCCGCCGACGATCGACGACGCAAGGATCGCGCTCTGGCCGAGCAACAGCCCGGGACGCGCGAGCGGCCGAGAGAGGCCCGCGTCTAGCTGGTGGGTTGTGTCCATCGCACCTCCACCGTCGTCCCGTCGCTGCCACTCTCGATGGTCGCCGCGCCGCCGTCGAGCGTGCGCATGCGGCGCAGGATGCTTTCGCGGACGCCGAAGTGCCCCGGCGGGATCGTGGACGACTCGAACCCGGGGCCGTCGTCCGAGATCCGCACGCACAACGTTCCGTCCGCCGCGACGACCTCCCCGCGCCCGCCGCCCGCATGCCGGACCGCGTTCCGCGCCGCCTCCGCCGCCGCCAACCCCAGCACACCGGCCACCGCCGCCGGTATCGCCCCCTCCTGATGCGCCGACTCGACCGGCACCTCAGGAGCCGCCGACGACACCAGCGCCACGACCAACCGCGCCACGTCCTCAGACCTCAGGTACTCCGCGTCGTCGGGCCCGACGCCCGACCGCGCCCCCAGGTGCAGCGCCCGCAATGCCGCCGCGGCGCCCTGCCGGAGCTCCGGGGGAGGATCCCCCGGCAGCCGCAACGCCGCCGCGAAGGTGGAGAGCACCTCGTCGTGGATCATGCGCCCGTACTCGGCGGACTCCTCGGCGTCGGCCTTCGCCCTCGCCTCCTCCGCACGCAACTGGGCCGCCACCTTCCGCGTCTGATGCAGTTCCTTCATCTGCGCGCGCAGCAGCAGAACGAGCATCATGAGCATGATGCTGGACAGATGCATGAGCCCCAGCGACACCAAGCTCCGCGGCACCTCGCCCAAGAAGACCAGGGCCGACAACGACGGTGTCACCGCCATCCCGAAGAGCAACCCGATCACCGGCAGCGGGCGCACCGCCAACAGCATCAGGCCCAGGACCGCGGTGTCGAGCGTCCACACCGCCGGGACCGGCAGCGTGCCGGACACGCCGTTCCACGCCGCGCAGGTCAACAACAGCACCACGATGTACAGAAAAGGGAGCGCCGTCCAGACCGTGCGCAGCACCCTCGGCCGGATCCGCCTCCAGCCGATCGCGAGGACGGCGAAACCGACGGGAAAGATCAGGCACAGCACCTGCCACCACACGGCGAACTCCGGCATCTGGGCGACGAACATGCTGACGTTGAACACGGTGATTCCCAACCCGCAGAGGGAGATCCCCAACCCGAGCGTGCGGTCGACCGGGTTCCACGTCGTCGCGGCCACCTCGTCAGGTCTCCAGACCGGCCTCATGCGCGATGAGCACCAGCCCGACGCGGTCCCTGGCGCCGAGCTTGCTCAACAGCCTGCCGATGTGCGTCTTCACCGTGCCCTCCGCCATGTACAACCGCTGCCCGATCTCCTGATTATTGGCCCCGCGCGCCACCTCGACAAGGACTTCCCGCTCGCGCTCCGTGAGCGCCTCGAGGCGCGCGTCGGGTTCGGAGGTGAGCTTCGGCAGGAGACCGGCGAAGTGCGTGAGCAGCCGCTTCGTCGTCGACGGCGCCACGACGGCGTCGCCCGCGGCCACCGCCCGGATCGCGCCCAGCAGTTCGTCGGGCAAGGCGTCCTTCAGTAGAAACCCGCTCGCGCCGCCCCGCAGGGCGGCGAACACGTACTCGTCGAGATCGAACGTGGTCAGCACCAGCACCTTCGTGTCGACGCCCAGCTCAGAGATCCGGCGCGTGGCTTCCGTGCCGTCCATGATCGGCATCCGGATGTCCATGAGCACGACGTCGACCGGCCGCGATCGCACCATGGCGACGGCGTCGCGCCCGTTGTCGACCTCGCCTACGGCCTCCATGTCGTCGGCGGAATCGATCAGCATCCGGAACCCCGACCGCACCAGCGACTGGTCGTCGGCCAGCAGCACCTTGATCGTCATCTACTCGTCTCCCTTCAGCCAGCCGCTGCCGAGCGTCGCCGGCAACGGCAGGCGAGCCTGCACCTCAAAACCGCCGCCGGCACGCGGCCCGGCGCGGAAGTCACCGCCCATGGCCTGGACGCGCTCGCGCATGCCCCGCACACCCGAGCCGCGACCGTCGGACTTCGACAGCACACCGATGCCGTCGTCGCGCACCACGATCAGCACGTCCCGCGGCGCGTAGGCGATCTCGACGGTGGCGGTCGCCGTCGGCCCCGCATGCTTCAAGAAGTTCGTGACCGCCTCCTGCACCACCCGGAACGCGGCCAGCGACAGCGACTCCGGCAACACGTGCGGCTCGCCAGTCACCGTCAGCGTGATCCTTTCCCCGGCCGCCCGCACCAGCTCCGGCACCTGGCTGAGCGACGGCGCGGGCCCGAACGCCGGCGCCTCGTCCTCGCCGCGCATCACCGCGACGATCCGGCGCACCTCCGCGATCGACTTGCGTCCCGTGTCCGCGATCACGCCCAGCGCCTCGGCCGCCGCCTCCGGCCGCTTCTGCGTCAGCGCCTTCGCGCCCTCGGCTTGGACGACGATCACCGACAGCGAATGCGCCAACACGTCGTGCAGCTCCTGAGCCACCTCGGCCCGCGCGCGCCCCGCCGCCAACTCCGTCTCCTGCTCCGACTGCCGCTGCGCCGCTGTGAACCGTTCCGTCGCGATCTCGCGGTCGAGGGCGTCGCTCAGCTGCCGCTCCCGCATGAGGCGGCCGGCGAGGTAGGACAGCGCCGTCGTCGTGAAACACACGAGGACGAGCAGCGTCGTGCCGATGAACTGGTACCCGGCTTCCAGGCCGCGCGTCCATGTGATGGGCCCCGCGACGCTGCCCACCACCGCCATTGTCCCGACGGCGACCGCGGCCGTGAGGCGGTGATACCGGCCGACGCTGTACGCGACGATCGGCACGGCCACCAGCGCGGGCACGGGGATGTTGATGGTGAAGACCATGCCCAGCCCCGCAACCGTGATGAGGCCCAGTGCGGCGAGCGGCGCGACCCTGCGCAGCGCCACCGCCGCGCACATCGCCAGCGACCATCCGACGGCGCGCCACATCAGGTAGTCGTTCGGGATCGAGAAGACCGGGAAGAGGCCGCCGACGGCGAGCGCGGCGGCCAGCGCGACATCGCGAAGCAGCATGCGGCCGTCCTTCGACCAGCGGAAGTCCCGCATCGCCTCACTCCTTCGCCCGACTGCGCACACCGTCGCTCGGGTCAGGCGTGGGAGCGACAGGCATAGCCTATGTCCCGCGGTCCGGCTGCGGGTCAGACCGCCGTCGGCGCTTGCCGAATCAGGGTCAACCCTGGTCTGATTCCGGGCGTTTCCGGTGTCGGAGGCCGCGGGGGTCGGCTTAGGCTGACGACATGATTCGAAAGCTCTTCTGGGTGCTGGCGCTCGTCGCCATCGCGTGCACTGTGACCGGCGTCGTCGACAGTTCCGCGGCGCGCCGCCGCCGCGAGCTGTGGTCCGAGGCCACCGACTGATCTCGACCCACAGGTGGCTTCGGCAGGCCCCGGTCGACAGACTGGGGAAATGAGTTCGGAAACCGCGTCGCTCGCGTTCGTCGTCATCATCGGACCGCAGGCTTCGGGGAAGAGCACTCTCTCGTCGGCCCTTGCTGCGGAACTTCGCCGTCGGGGCGAATGGGTAGCGCTCGTCGAACTCGACCAGATTGCGGCGATGGCCCTCCCGACGCTTCCTGGGTGGGACACGGCGCACCGCATCTTCGAGACGGTCGTCAGTTCCTGGCTGCGCTCCGAGCTGACCTGCGTGGTGGCGGAGGGCTCGGGTTCGGCTGAGGAGGTGTTGGGGCTGCGGGCCCAGGCACCAGAGGGTGTCGTCCCGGTCACGGTGGCCACGACGAGTTCGTTTGACGTCGCGTTCTCGCGGGCCCAAGACGACCCGACGCGAGGAGTCTCGCGAGAACACGGCTTCCTCAGCGGGGTCTACGTGCGCTGGCCCGGCGAGTTGGCGGCCATCGCCCCAGACCTGGTGATCGACACGAGCACCGTCAGCGTCGACCAAGGTGTCGGCCTCATCCGGACGGCGATCGCGAAGGCGCGGGCCCGCCTAGCATAGGGACGCATGGCTGAGGGATACGACGACTTTGCGGCCGACTACGTCGCGGAGAACGATGCGAGTCTGCTGAA
Source organism: Tessaracoccus sp. (assembly GCF_016714275.1). Taxonomy (GTDB): domain Bacteria; phylum Actinomycetota; class Actinomycetes; order Propionibacteriales; family Propionibacteriaceae; genus Arachnia. The sequence continues at coordinate 97,129 of NZ_JADJNP010000004.1, forward strand.
CAACTACTACGAGCGGCCAGCCATGCTGGACCTCCTTGGTGACGTCGTCGGGCGTCGGATCCTCGATGTCGGTTGCGGCAGCGGCGCGCTGTCTGTCGCGCTGCGCGAACGCGGCGCGGAGGTCGTCGGGTTCGACGCCAGCGCGGCCATGATCGACGTCGCGCGCGAGCGGCTGGGGGACGAAGCCGACCTTCGGGTGGCCGACCTCGGCGATCCTCTGCCCTACAACGACGCGGCGTTCGACGACGTCGCCGCCTCACTCGTCTTGCACTACCTCCGCGACTGGCGGGAGCCTCTGGCAGAGTTGCGCCGCCTGCTCAAGCCCGGCGGTCGTCTTGTCGTCTCGGTCAACCACCCCTTCGTCTTCCCGTTCACCGTCGAGGGAGCGAAGTACTTCCCCATAGTGGAGTTCCCCATGGAAGTGACCGTCAACGGGCGAGAGGTGGTCCTTCATACCTGGCATCGACCTCTACACGCGATGGTGGATGCGTTCACGGAAGCAGGCTTCCGTATCATGACGATTGGCGAGCCCCCGGTCGCATCCGACACTCCCGACGAACTGCTCCCCCAGAACGGCGCGACCAGGTTCGTCTCGTTCATCTTCTTCGTCCTCGAGAGCTTGAGGCGTCCCGACTAGCGTCGAAGGCTTTGAGGTGCTCCGCCGGTCGGTCGCTTCCCGTCCGCCGGAGCTTCTGCTCAGAAGGATTTCCGGGTCGACTCGCGCCGGGTGCGCGGCTCAAGGAACGATCGCTCTGCGGCGGTCAGGGCTTCTGCCGACGCAGATAGTGCACGAAGGCGAAACCGTCGCGCTGTTCCCGGGCGATCTCCTGCCACTCCGCCGGCTCGACGGTCGGGAAGAAGACCGTCCCCGGGGCTTCCGCTTCCACTTCGGTAACGGCCAGTTCCGTGAGTTCCGGCCATGCCTCCAGGTAGATCTGGCCGCCGCCGGCGACATAGATCGTGTCGTCCAGCGAGCGGGCCAGGTCGAGCGCCGCTCCCAGGCTGGGCACCGCATAGCCGATGGCTCGGTCATCGGCGGGAAGCCCGACGCGTTCGGGGTGGGTAGTGACCACGATCGTCGTACGACCGGACAGCCACCGGCCGATGGCCTCGTGGGTGCGCCTCCCTACGATCATCGGATGGCCGTTCGTCACTCGCTTGTAGCGCGCCCAGTCCTCGGCAATCTGGAAGGGTTGGCCGTTGCCGTCTCCGATCACGCCGTTGGAGCCGACGATCGCGATGCCGATGATCCGCATCCGGGATGCCGCCAGCGCTAGTAGCCCAGCATCTCCTTGCGGACGGGGAGCCAGGCGATCGCGTCACGCACGGCCTCCTGCTCGCTCAGCTTGGCCTCCCAGCCGAGGACGTCGCGGGCCTTCGACGACACGGTGTAGACGCCGGCGACGTCGCCCGGGCGGGGCGGGCCGAAGGTGATCTTCAGTGGGTCGCCGGAGATGGCCTCGAACGACGCCGCGAGCTCCTTGACGGTCACGCCGTTGCCCGTGCCGATGTTGAACACCTGGTAGGCGTTGTCGGCCGTCGCGGCGTCGAAGCCCTCAATGGCGGCGACGTGGGCCTTCGCCAGGTCCCAGACATGGATGAAGTCGCGGATGCCGGAGCCGTCTCGAGTGGGCCAGTCGACGCCGGTGACAGTGAACGTCTCGCCGTTCGACCAGGCCTCGAGCAGCTTCGCCAGCACGTGCGACGGCTTCTCCAGCTGCTGACCCGAGCGCAGCTGCGGGTCCGTGCCGATGGGGTTGAAGTAGCGCAGGCTCAGCACCTTCACGGCGCTCGCTTTCGTGAAGTCCTCAAGGATCAGCTCGACCATGAACTTCGTCCGCGCGTACGGCGACCCCGGCTGCAGCGGCGACGCCTCCGTCACGACGAAGTTCTCGTCCGGCGCATAGATCGACGCCGACGAGCTGAACAGGAACCGCGGCACGTTGTTGCGCTCCAGCGCCTTCAGCAGCGTGACGGTCTTCGACACGTTGTTCTCGTAATAGCCCAGCGGATCGGACACGGACTCGGGCACGACGATCTTCGCGGCGCAGTGCACCACGGCGTCGATGCGGTGCTCGGCGAAGATCCGGTCGAGGAGCGCGTCGTCGGCGATGTCGCCGTCGTAGAGGACACGGTCGCCGACGAACTCCCGCCGGCCGGTCGAGAAGTCGTCGAGGATGACGACCTGATGGCCCGCATCCTCGCAGGCCGACGCGACTGTGCTTCCGATGTACCCGGCACCGCCGGTGATGAGGACGAGCATCTGCTTCCTTCTCTCAAGGGTCGCTCTCATCCTAGATGAGTCCAGTGGTTTCAACACGAGTCACGGTCGACTTCGTGATCGTGCTTCGCACTGCAACGCCTTCCTTGGCCTCGGCAGTCGAGCAAGCTCGACTGCCCTCGGCCTTCGTCGGCGTGGATGTGCCCCGCCTCCGCCGGATTGAGCCAGGCCGCTGCGCGCAGCGCCGTGCCTGCGTCGAAATCAACCAGCGATCGGCCATCGGCTCGATCAGTGGTCGCCCTCTGCCGATCAACAGGTTCGGGTTGTCTCGGTCGAGTCCGTCAACTGAGTGACGAAACCTGCCGAGACAGCGAGTCAACTCGCCAGGTAGAGGTCGAGGGCGCGGCGCATCACATCCGATGCGCTGACGTGGTCTTGCGCCGCGCGCGCCCTGATCGCTGCGGCGCGAGACTGATCCAGCCGGACGGTCACGGTCTGCGCTGCCTCCTTCTTGCCGACGGTGCGAGGCCGGCCAACTGGACGCACCCGCACTCCGGGACACCCCGCCTCCGCGTTCGCCACGAGGCGTTCGATGACCTCGTCGGTCACAGGCACCCCATCGATGATTCCCCAGATGCCGTCGTCCGGTCGGCGTGCAATCAAGTCGTCGTGTTCGCTCATCGTCCCCTACCCCTTTCCACCAAATCGATCATGTGCTGACGCGCCGCCATCGCGTGGATGATCAGGACCCGTTGTTGGCCGAACACCAAGGCGATCAGATCCACGGGCATACCTGTTGTACTGTCGAACCCGATTCGGAGCAGACGTTGAGGTTCGGCATCGTCGAGTTGGCACTCGAGCTGCCCACCGGATACCCATGCTGCGTGGACTCGGGACGCGGACAGCCCGTGCTTCAGTGCCGACTGATGCACGGTCGATCGCGCATAAATATCGTAACACGAATTCTCTTCTGGTTCGAAGGCCCGCATATCAGCGTTATGTCCAAAGTAGGGTCAGATCCACCACCTCCGAGCAGATCTGTGGACAAGTTCCCCTGGCGACCCGCGCGACGGTCCCGAGACGTGCGGGGCACCGGGTAGCTCAACTAGCCTTCGGCGGCGGGGTGGAAGCGGCGGGCGAGGAGCGCGGCGACCCAGACCGCCGCCGCGGTGACCGCCGCGGCCACGCTCGTGATCACGATCCGCTGCATGTCGCCGACGTACAACTCGGTCCCCTCGAACGTGAGCAGGATCACCGAGACGGTCACCACCGTCGTGTACAGCCAATAGGCCGCGCCGCCCAAGAGGAGAGGAACCGACAGGAGCGTCGCGGCGACGCCGAGCAGCGTCGCTCGCACCTCGCCAGGGACGAGCGTGGCGAGCACGGCCGCCGCCGTGCCGCCAAGGATGGTTCCGAGGATGCGGCCGTTGATCTTCTGGGCGGTGTCGGCGTGGGCCGGCTGCAGGATCATCGCGATCGTCATGACCGCCCACCAGGCGTTCGTGCCGCGGAACCACACCAGGCACACAAGGGTGAACGCGCCGCACAGCACGGCGAGGATCGTTCCGTACGGCAACGTCGTCGGCCCGACGACGGGAGGAAGCCGCACACCTCGCAGTATCACGGCGGTGGCTCCAACCGCCCACAAGCTGGCGAGAAGGACCATCCCAGCGAGAAGGAAAGCCGTGGTCGCCAGTGGCAGATGCGAGCCGAGAACGTGAAGAACCCGCGAAGGATCGACGAGCAGGTAGGCGGTGAACGCGATCGTTGACGCCCCGATCGGATGCAGCCCCCGCGGCGACAACGCACCCGTCGCGAACGCCAACGCCACCACCAGCGCGGTGCCGAGCACGGGCAACAGCGCGCCCGAGCCGGTGGTGAACACCGCCACAACAGCGACGACGACGCTCGCACCGCCCGCGGTGAGCATCGCCCTCGGGCCGGACGCCGCGGCGGAAAGGGTCGGCAGCATGCCCAGCACCAGGATTCCCGTCGCAGCCGATGCCGACGACAGCGACAGCGCCACAACCGGCAACAGCGCCACGAGGACGGTCGCCATCACCCGCGGGAGGAGATTCTGCGGCGGTTGTCCCATGAGGGAAGGGTAATAGGGTCGAGGCATGAGCGCGCGCATTGAGAAGGTCCTGACCGCCGGGAACTCCGACCCCGCCGGACCGCCCATCCACGAGAACAACACGTGGCTGATCGGCGACGATACGGAGGTCGTCGTCATCGACCCGGCCCACGACGCCGACGCCGTCGATGAGGCGGTGGACGGCCGCCGCGTCGTCGCGGTGCTGATCACGCACGGCCACTGGGACCACGTCCGCGAAGCCGCGCTGTTCGCCGCCCGGCACGGCCTCGTCGCGCGGATGAACCCCTCGGATCAGTTCCTCTGGGCCGATGAACTCGACGACGCGCCTTTCGACGCCCTTGCCGACGGCGAGCGCGTCGCCGTCGCCGGGGTCGAGGTGGTCGCGATGCACACCCCCGGGCACACGCCGGGATCGACGTCGTTCCTGGTCGTCGGCCCGGTGAAAGGCGCGCCAGGCGTGGTGTTCACAGGCGACACGCTCTTCCCCGGAGGCCCGGGAGCGACGAGATGGGGGTACTCGAGCTTCGACCAGTTGCTGTCGTCGATCGCCGACACGCTGTTCGTGCAGCCTGCGGACACCGTCGTCCACCCGGGCCACGGGGCGTCGACGACGATCGGCGCCGAGCGCGAGCACCTAGATGAGTGGCGCGCCCGGGGTTGGTAACCCGCTGGGGCGTCGCTGCCCGGATGAGTATGTCTAGTCGAGCGCCATGGAAATTTGACGCACAGTTGCCCTCTTTGTGCTCGATTGGGCACAGAAGGGGCCTCCATGCGTCAAAACTCCATGGACTGTTGCGGCCAAACCAGGGGAGGCGGGGCTCAACCCGGCGGCGCGGCTTAACCCGCGGTGGTGCGCGGGGTGGTGAACTGGCGGGCGACCAGGCCGATCAGTTCGGTGATGCGGCAGCTGCGGGGCGCGGCGAGGTCGTCGCCCCAGAGGAAGCTTGCGTCGTGAAGGGCATCGAAGATGTCGATCAGGTCGTCGACGCTTGCGAGGGGCTCGAGGCCCAGGCGTTCGGCGGCGGCATCGAGCACGGCCGCGAACTGCGGACGAAGCTCCTGGCGGAGGATGGCCAGCCGACGCTGCAGCGCCGGGTCGCGGCGGCCGCGCAGGCGGATCTCGAGCGTCGTCGTGTAGGCCTCAGGGGAGACCATCTTGACCGCGAGCAGGCGGTTGATGGCGTCGTCGAGGCCGATCCCCTCGGGCAGGTTCGCGACGTCGGCCTGAAAACGCGCCATCGTCGCCCGATGCGTTTCCTCTAACAGGGCGAGGATCAGCGCGTCCTTGTCCTCGAAGTTCGAGTAGAACGCACCGCGGGTGAAGCCCGCCGCCTCCGAGATCTGCTCGACGCTCGTGGCGTCGATCCCATGACGCGCGAACTCGCCCACCGCCGCCTGGATGAGCCGTCGACGCGTCGCCTCCCGGCGCGGCGTGGTCTCTGACATACCCCCACCCTATCGCTCCCGATACAGAGTTGCATCGAAACCGATACAAGGTTGTATGCTCAGGTTGGATTCAGTTCTGTATCGAAACCCAGGGGGCAAGATGTCAGCCACGCTCTACGCGCTCGGCCGCTGGTGCTACCGGCACCGCCTCACCGTGATCGCGGTCTGGTTCCTGCTCCTCGCCGTGCTCGGCGGCGCAGCCGCGGCCTGGTCCGGGTCCTTCCAGAACTCGTTCGAGATCCCCTCATCGAAGTCCCAGGAGGCACTCGACAGGCTCCGCATGACCTTCCCGCAGGGGGCGGCGCTGTCCGCGATGACGATCGTCGTCGCGCCCGAGGGGCGCACCGTCGACGACTACCGCGCGGAGATCGAGAACGCCGTCGACCAATTCGACAAGCTCCCCGAGACAGAGTCCGTCACCTCGCCCTGGAACGAATACGTCGACGGACTGGTGTCCGACGACGGCCGCGCCGCCATCATCCAGATGAGCCTTGACACGGGTCCCGCGCCGTCGGCGGAGGACCTCCAGCCGATGACCGACGTCGCCAGCGCACTCGAGGCGGCGATGCCCGCGGGCAGCCAGGTCAGCATGGGCGGCGAGGCGTACAACATCGAGCTGCCGCACCTCAGCATCATCGAAGGCGTCGGCCTGATCGTCGCGCTGGTGGTGCTGACCGTCGTGCTCGGCTCGCTGGTCGCCGCCGGCCTGCCGCTGCTCACCGCCATCGCCGGCGTCGGCGTCGCCATGGCCCTCATGCTGCTGCTCACGCGCGTGTTCGATATCAACTCCACCACGCCGCTGCTGTCGATCATGCTCGGCCTAGCCGTCGGCATCGACTACGCGCTGTTCATCCTCTCGCGCCACCGTGACCAGCTCCGCGACGGGCTCGAGCCCGAGGAGTCCGCCGGCCGCGCCGTCGGGACGAGCGGCTCGGCAGTGGTCTTCGCCGGCCTGACCGTGTTCATCGCACTGCTCGGGCTGAGCGTCGCCAACATCCCGTTCCTCACCGTGATGGGCATCTTCGCCGCGATCACCGTCGCGTTCGCGGTGATCATCGCGCTGACCCTGCTTCCCGCGCTGATGGGCGTGCTGGGCGCACGGATGACGCCGAGGCCGAAGCGGAGCCGGTCAAGGAAGAACCCTTCGAGACGGGCTCCTTCGTCGCCCTCCTCAGGGAACGATGAAAGGCCGCGCGCCTCAGGGAATGGGGCGTTTTCGTGGTGGGTCGGAGTGACGACACGGCACCCGGTCGTGACCATCGTCGCTGTCGTCGCCGCGCTCGGGGCGCTCGCCATCCCGACGGTGGGGCTGCAGGTCTCGCTGCCGAACGCGGGTCAGCAGGCGGCCGGGTCGCCGGCGCGCGTCGCGTACGACCTACTCGCGGAGCACTTCGGGCCCGGCGTCAACGGGCCGCTCATCGTCACCGCCGACATCATCGGCAGCACCGACCCGCTCGGGGTCGTCGCGGGTATCAAGGAGGACATCGAGCAGATCCCGGGCGTCGCGTCCGTGCCGCTCGCCACGCCCAACCAGAACGCCGACACCGCTCTGATCCAGATCGTGCCCACCACCGGACCCGACGACCCCGCCACCGCCGACCTCGTCGCCGCGCTGAACGACCACGAGGGCCAGTGGCGGGAAGAGTTCGGCGTCGACACCTACGTGACAGGCATCACCGCCGTCCAGATCGACATCAGCGAGAAGCTCACCGCCGCGCTGCTCCCGTTCGGCGTCCTCGTCGTCGGGCTCTCGCTCGTGCTGCTCGCCGCCGTTTTCCGCTCCGTCTGGGTGCCGGTCAAGGCGACGGTGGGGTACCTGCTGAGCGTCGGCGCGGCATTCGGTGCCACCGCGCTGGTGTTCAACCAAGGCGTTCTGCGGCAGGTGATCAACCTCGAGAAACCGATGCCGGTGATCTCCTTCCTGCCCATCCTCCTGATGGGCATCCTGTTCGGCCTCGCCATGGACTACGAGGTGTTCCTCGTCAGCCGCATCCGCGAGGAGTACGTGCATGGCAAGGAGCCGGTCGAGGCCATCCGCAGCGGCTTCGTGGCCTCCGGCCCCGTCGTCGCCGGTGCCGCCGTGATCATGTTCGCGGTGTTCGCGTTCTTCGTCCCCCAAGGCATGTCGTCGATCAAGGCCATCGCCTTCGCGCTGTCGGTGGGCGTCGCGATCGACGCGTTCCTCATCCGCATGACGCTGGTGCCTGCCGTCATGACGCTGCTCGGCGAGCGCGCCTGGTGGCTGCCGCGGTGGCTCGATCGCCTGCTACCGACGTTCGACGTCGAGGGCGAGGTGCTCACCAAGGAGGTGGCGCTGAAGGACTGGCCGGGCGACGGCTCGCTCGTGCTGGCCGACGGCCTCACCGTCGATGGTGTCGTCGGCCCCATCGATCTTCGGCTCGTCGCTGGCAACGTCATCGGCCTCGTCGGGCCGGTGCGCACCCGCACGGGCGCCGCGCTTGCCCTGAGCGGTCGGCTGGAGACGTCGGCAGGTCGTGCCCGCGTCGCCGGCGCGCTGCTCCCCGAGGGCGCGAGCCGCGTCCGCCGCCGGGTGAGCTACATCGACCTGGCTGCCGAAGACGGACTCGCCGTCCTTGCGAGCACCCACGGCGGCTCGGTGGTCTTCGTCGATTCGGTCGAGCTCGCCGACACCCCGGAGGCCAAGGCGCTGGTCGTCGACCTCGTCTCCCGCATCCGCCAAGACGGTGCCGTGGTGCTGTGCGCCGCGCACGAGGAACAGCTCGAGGGGTTCGCCATCGACGGGGCCTATGCCCCGCTCGCCGCCCACTACGAGGGGAGCTTCGCGTGAGCCTCCACACCTATCGCGAGGAGCCTCGCATGAAGCCCCGCACCACCGTCTCCTGGCCGGCGATCGTCGCGTTGGCCCTCGGGCCGCTGCTCGTCGTCGGCCTGCTGCTCGGGCTGAGCCGTCCCGAGAACAAGGCCGTCAGCGCCGCCGTCGTGAATCTCGACGAGGCGGTGACGGTCGGCGGGCAGCTCGTCCCGATGGGTCGCCAGCTGGCCGCGGCGATGATCGAGAAGGACGAGAAGGTCGACTGGACCCTCGCCGACGCGCCGTCCGCCGCGGCGGGCCTCCGCTCCGGCGCCTACTCCGCCGTGGTGACCATCCCCAAGGGCTTCTCGGCCGCGGCCACCTCGTTCTCCGCGAACGACGCCGCTACCGCCGAGCAGGCCACGATCGACGTCAAGGTGGGCGCCAACGCGCCGGTCACCGATGCGCAGGTCGCCGAGCAGGTCTCGCGGCTCGCCGTCGGCACCATCAACGCGACCCTTACCGAGGGCTACCTCGACGGCATCTACGTCGGCTTCAACACCGTCGGCGAGCAGTTCACCACCATCGTCGACGGCGCAAGCCAACTCCACGACGGCACCACGAAGCTCGCCAGCGGCGCAAAGGAGGCGTCGCAGGGCATCAACCAGCTTTCGGCGGGCCTCGGGCAGCTCGCCGACAACGGGCCGAAGCTCGTCGACGGCGGCAACAAGCTGGTCGACGGCATCGGGCAGTTGGGCACCGGCGCGGGCAAGCTCGCCGACGGCGTAGACGAGTTCGCCGCCCAGACCCCGAAGCTCGTCGACGGGGTCGGCCGGCTCGCGGACGGCGCCGACCAACTGCTGAGCCAGGTCCCCGCCTACGCCGACGGTGCCGCGCAGGCCATCGGGGGAGTGAGCGGCCTCCGCAAGGGGCTCGACCAGATGCTCGACGGCCTCGAGTCTGCCGAGACCGACACCAGCGGGCTCGACCAGCTCGCCGCCGGGGCGAAGCAGGTCGCGGGCGGTGCCGCGGGCCTCAGCGGAGGTCTCGAGCAAGTCGACTCCACACTGAAGGGCCTCGCCAAGGACCCGGTGAGCATGCCCGACGAGGCGGCAACCCAGGCCGCCACGAGCGTCGCCATGCAGTACTTCGGCTGCGCGGACGATCCGACGACGCCCGAGTGCCAAGGCACCATCCAGGTGCTGAAGGGTGTCATGCAGGACACGTTCTCCTCCGGCTTCGCCGCGGGAGTCGGTGCGGGGTCGACGGCGCTCAACACCGCCGACCCGGCCTCTGGCACGACCCTCCTCCAAGGCGCCGCACAGCTCGCTGGGGGAGCTGACCAGCTGGCCGACGGCGTCGGCCAGCTCGCCACCGAGCTCCCGAAGCAGACGGAGGCCCAGCTCGGCCAACTCATCGACGGGCTGACGCAGCTGCGCGACGGCGCGGCGACGCTGGAGAAGAAGGCGAAGCCGCTCGTCGACAACGCCCCGGCACTCGGTGACGGCGCAACCCAGCTCCTCGACGGCATCACGCAACTCGACCGCCAAGTGGGCGCGCTGCCCGCCGGCGTGAACCAGCTGGCCGACGGCGCGCGCCAACTCGCCGACGGGGTCGGCGAACTCGGGAAGGGTGCGGGCACGTTCGTCGACGGCGTCGAGAAGTACACCGACGGCGCGTCTCAGGCAGCCGACGGTGCCAAGCTCGCCGCCGATGGCATCTCGCAGCTGGCCGACGGCGCCGCGGAGCTCGACGAGGGTGTCGGCACCTTCGCCACCGAGCTCGCCAAGGGCGCCGACCAGGTCCCCAGCTACTCGCAGGCCGACCGCGAGCGGCTTTCCACCGTCGTCGCCTCGCCCATCGAGCGCGCCGACGGCGTGATCACCTCCGACGCGGTGCCGCTCGTCTCGCTCCTGCTCACCGTCGGGCTGTGGCTGGGCGCGTTGGCGGGCTTCGTCGTGTCGCGCCCGGTGCCGCGGGACGTCGTGGCGTCGCGGGCGAGCAGCGTCGCACTGTGGGCGCGCACCGTGTGGCTCCCCCTCGCCATCCTCGCGGCGCAGGGCGTCGTGCTCGGCCTGATCGGCGGCGTGATCCTCGAGGCAGGCGCCGCGCGCACCCTCGGCCTCGCCCTGCTGCTCGCCGCCGTCGGCGTGTCCTTCGGTCTGGCCAACCATGCACTGGCCGCGTGGTTCGGCAACGTCGGCCGCGCGATCGCCGGGCTGTTGGCCGCGGCGACGGTGGCGCTAGGGCTGTCATCGTCGGTCGGCTGGCTGTCCCCGCTGGGCGCCGTGTCGCCGCTGCACAACGCGTTCCTGCTTGTGCGGACCTGGCTGTCCGGGGGGACCGGCGAGATCGGCCTGGCAACGGTGGCGCTGCTGATGGCAGCGATCGCCGGGATTGTCTCACTTGCCTCCATTGCCACGCGCAGAAAGCTGACAGCCCGTCAGTTCGTGAGCGCCGCCTGATTGGTTTGTGTACGCGCGGTATCGGATAAGTGCAGCGCGACGCCCCCGCGCTGCACGATCGTGCATTGGTCTTGCAAAGACGTGCAAGCCACGGTTGGCTAGTCGAAAGGCGGCACTTCCCCGCGGACAGACGTGCCCACGGTGGGCGCTATCAGCTGACATAGCCGTCAGGAACGGAGCAACACTCATGTCATTGGGAGTCATCTTCCTCTCTGAGGTCGTCGGCACGGCCATGCTGACCCTTCTGGGTTGCGGCGTCGTCGCCAACACCGCGCTGGCCAAGACGAAGGGCAACGGCACCGGCTTCCTCTTCGTCAACTGGGGCTGGGGTCTCGCGGTCTTCGCGGGCGTCCTCGTCTCCTATAAGTCGGGCGGCCATCTGAACCCGGCCGTCACGCTCGGCGTCGTCGCCTCGGGCGCCGAAAACTTCGTGGACGGCATCCCGGTCGGCGCCGGCTCGATCCTCACCTACCTCGGTGCCGAGATGGTCGGCGCGTTCATCGGCGCCGTCCTCTGCTGGCTTGCCTACAAGCAGCACTTCGACAAGGAGACCGACGCCGCCACCAAGCTCGGCGTGTTCTCGACTGGCCCCGCCATCCGCAACTCCGGCTGGAACCTGGTCACTGAGGCCATCGCGACCTTCGTGCTCGTCTTCGTCGTCCTCGCCTCCGGCAACTTCACCGGCAGCAATCCGACGCCGGCCGCGAACCTCGGCTGGCTCGGCGCCCTCGGCGTCGCTCTCCTCGTCGTCGGCATCGGCGCCTCCCTCGGTGGCCCGACCGGCTACGCCATCAACCCCGCCCGCGACCTCGGCCCGCGCATCGCGCACGCCATCCTTCCCATCAAGGGCAAGGGCGGCTCGGACTGGGGCTACTCCTGGATCCCGGTCGTCGGCCCCATCATCGGCGGCGTCGTCGCAGGCCTCGTCTCCGGCGTGCTCCTGCCCGCCTAACCAACCAACCCCATCACAAGGAAGTGAGCATTCATGGCTGACAAGTACGTACTGGCAATCGATCAGGGCACGACGAGCTCTCGTGCGATCGTCTTCGACCACGCGGGCACCATCGTGTCCGTGGGGCAGAAGGAGCACGAGCAGATCTTCCCGCGCGCCGGCTGGGTTGAGCACAACCCGCTCGAGGTGTGGGAGAACGTCCGCCTGGTCGTCGCAGAGGCGCTCAGCAAGGCGTCGCTGAAGAACACCGACATCCACGCCGTCGGCATCACGAACCAGCGCGAGACCACCGTCGTCTGGGACAAGACGACGGGCGAGCCCGTCTACAACGCCATCGTGTGGCAGGACACCCGCACCGGCAAGATCGTCGACGAACTCGGCGGCGACATCGGCCAGGACCGCTACAAGGACCGCGTCGGCCTCCCGCTGGCCACGTACTTCTGTGGCCCGAAGGTCAAGTGGATCCTCGACAACGTCGAGGGAGCCCGCGAGCGCGCCGAGGCAGGCGATCTCGTCATGGGCACCATGGACACCTGGGTGCTGTGGAACATGACAGGTGGTGTCGACGGCGGCGTGCACGTCACCGACGTCACCAACGCCTCGCGCACCATGCTGATGGACCTCAAGACCCTCGACTGGGATCCGGAGATCGCCGCGGACATGAGCATTCCGCTGTCGATGCTGCCGGAGATCAAGAGCTCCGCGGAGGTCTACGGCGAGGGTCGCGAGCAGGGTCTGCTCACCGGTGTCCCGATCGCGGGCATCCTCGGCGACCAGCAGGCAGCCACCTTCGGTCAGGCCTGCTTCGAGGCCGGCATGGCGAAGAACACCTACGGCACCGGCAACTTCATGATCATGAACACCGGCACCGAGATCGTTCCCTCCAAGAACGGCCTGCTCACGACGGTCTGCTACAAGATCGGCGACAACGCGCCGATCTACGCGCTCGAGGGTTCGATCGCCGTCACCGGCTCGCTGGTGCAGTGGCTGCGCGACAACCTGCGCATGTTCGACTCGGCCCCCGAGATCGAGACCCTCGCGGCCTCCGTCGAGGACAACGGCGGCGCCTACTTCGTGCCGGCGTTCTCGGGCCTGTTCGCCCCGTACTGGCGCTCCGACGCCCGCGGTGCGATCGTCGGCCTGACGCGCTACGTCAACCGCGCGCACATCGCGCGGGCTGTGCTCGAGTCGACGGCCTACCAGACCCGTGAGGTCCTGGACGCGATGGAAGCCGACTCCGGCGTGAAGCTGGCAGAGCTCAAGGTCGACGGCGGCATGACCGCCAACGAGTTGCTGATGCAGTTCCAGGCCGATCAGCTCGGCGTCGATGTCGTGCGTCCGGTCGTCGCGGAGACGACGGCGCTCGGCGCCGCCTACGCCGCGGGCATCGCCACCGGCTACTGGGCGGGCGAGCAGGACGTCATCGACAACTGGGCCGAGGCGAAGCGCTGGAAGCCCGAGGGCGAAGAGGGCGAGCGCGAGCGTCTCTACCGCAACTGGAAGAAGGCCGTCACGCGGACCTTCGACTGGGTTGACGAGGACGTCGAGCAGGGCTGAACAACAGCTGGTTGAGCCACCGCATGAGGCGCTAGCCGAGTCGGTGTGTCGAAACCAGAGAACCGGCGCCAGTCCATGGACTGGCGCCGGTTTGTTGGTTTCGCTCAAAAGTTACGTCCATTGGTAACGACCACGACGGCTCGCTAGCGCTCGCGCGTCGGCTCAACCAGCGTTCAACACCTCGACCAGCAGTTAGCGTTGGCGCATGGCTTTTCGTGAACTCTCCTCCGGCTGGAAGCTGCTCCATATCGGCGGGGACATCCCCGCCGCGTACGCCGCCGTCGGGGGGCGGGACATCCCCGCGACCGTGCCCGGCGTCGTCCACACCGACCTGCTCGACGCGGGGCTGATCCCGGACCCGTACGTCGACGACAACGAGTCCGCGCTGGCCTGGATCGGGTACTGCGACTGGGGCTACGAGACCACCTTCACGCACGTCCCTGACGGTGAGGAACGCCACGACCTGGTGGCCGACGGGCTCGACACCATCGCCACCGTGCTGCTCAACGGCGTCGAGGTCGCGCGGACGCGGAACCAGCATCGCAGCTACCGCTGGCGCGTCGACCACCTCCTGTGCGAGGGCGAGAACACGCTCCGCGTCGAGTTCGCCTCGCCCGTCCACTACGCCCGCGAGCGCGAGGAGGCGCTCGGCGCGCGTCCGTGCTCGTACGAGTACCCCTACAACACGATCCGCAAGACCGCCTGCAACTTCGGCTGGGACTGGGGGCCGGCGGTGGTCACCTCCGGCATCTGGAGGCGCATCGGCATCGAGAGCTGGTCCGGCGTGCGGATCGCGTCGGTGCGGCCCGTCGTCGGCATCGACGGCGACGCGCGCAGGGTAGATGTGCACGTCGAGCTCGAGTGGGGCGATGACCCGTCGCTGATCGTCGATGTCGACGCGGCCGTGGCGGGCGCCTCCGCGCGTGCGACGCTGTCCCCGGCGAGCGGTGCGTCGGCGGTGCTGCCGCTCCGCGCGGTCGACGCGGATCTCTGGTACCCCCGCGGCCACGGCGAACAGCCCCGCTATGAGCTGTCCGTCACCGCGGGGAGCGTCGACGCATGGAGCAGGAAGATCGGGTTCCGCACCGTCGCCATCAACACCGACGCGGACCGCAACGGCACCGCGTTCGTCATCCTCGTCAACGGCGAGCCGATCTACATCCGTGGCGCCAACTGGATCCCCGAGGACACATTCTTCCCGCGTATCACGCGCTCCCGCCTCGCGGAGCGGTTCGCCGACGCCGTCGAGGCCAACATGAACCTGCTCCGCGTGTGGGGCGGTGGCCTCTACGAGTCCGACGACTTCTACGACCTGGCCGACGAGCTGGGCATCCTGGTGTGGCAGGACTTCCTGCTCGCCTGCGCCGCCTACGCGGAGGACGCTGAGCTATGGGACGAGTTCGAAGCCGAGGCGCGCGAGAACGTCACCCGCCTGTCGACGCATCCCAGCCTCATCATCTGGAACGGCAACAACGAGAACTTCATGGGCTTCGCCAGTTGGGGCTGGCGGCCGCAGCTGAACGGCCTCACGTGGGGCGACGGGTACTACCAGGAGCTGTTCCCGCGCGTCGTCGCCGAGCTCGCTCCGACGACGCCCTACTCCCCGGGCAGCCCGTACAGCTTCAGCCCTTACTTCGACCCGAACGCGGCCGCGCACGGCACCATGCACATCTGGGACGTGTGGGGCAGCCTGGACTACAGCGCCTACCGCAACCACACGCCGCGATTCGTCTCCGAGTTCGGGTTCCAGGGCGCGCCCGCGTGGTCGACGCTGTTCTCAGTGGTACACGACGAGCCGGCCGATCCGTACGGCCCCACGATGCTCGTCCACCAGAAGGCCCCGGAGGGCAACCTCAAGCTGGAGCGTGGCTTTGGAGAACACATCGCGAAGCCGGGGTCGATCGAGGACTGGCACTGGGCGACCCAGCTGAACCAGGCGCGCGCCGTCCGGTTCGGCCTTGAGCACTTCCGCTCGTTGCACCCGCTGAACCAGGGCGCGGTCGTGTGGCAGCTCAACGACTGCTGGCCCGTCATCTCGTGGGCCGCCGTCGATAGCCACGGCCACCGCAAACCGCTGTGGTACGCACTGCGTGATGCCTACGCGGAGCGGCTGGCCACCATTCAGCCGCGCGATGGCGTCCCCGCGCTTGTCCTGCACAACGACACCGACGACGAATGGACCGCCGGCGCGCACGCCCGCGTCCTGACCTTCGACGGGCGCGAGGTGGCGGGAACTTCCCTGAACCTCAGCGTCGCGGCCCGGTCGTCGTCGACCTTCGCGCTCGACGTCCCCGCGCTCGACGTCTGCGCGCTGGGTGATTTCGACGCGGGTTTCCAGCTCATCGTCGTCGACCTGTCGACGGGGGAGCGGGCCTTGTGGTACTTCTCGGAGGACCTCTGGCTGGTCCTCGACCCGGCCGCGGCGGTCGCCACGGCGGAGGTGGTCGACGGCGGCTACCTGGTGACCGTGTCGGCGGCGACGCTCGCGAAGGACGTCACGCTGCTGGTCGACAAGGTGCACCCCGACGCGAAGGTCGATCGCGGCCTCGTGACCCTGCTCCCCGGTGAGACGGCCGAGTTCCGCGTCACTGCGCCCGAGGGCCTCGACCCCGCACTGTTCGCTTCGTCGGACGTCGTCCGGAGCGCGAACGACCTGGTTCCCACCGTTCCTTGAGCCGGGCGGCGGCTCCTTCGTCGCCGTTGCCCGGCTCAAGGAACGATAAGGGGCCGCGGACTGATGTCCGCGGCCCCTTGCTTGGTGCCGTTGGGCGCCGATCAGCCGTTGCTTGCCTCGTCGGCCGCCTTCAGGATCTCCAGGTACTGGTCGAGGCCGGCACCCTTCAAGGAGTTGACGTAGGCATCCCAGTCGCCGTCGGCGTTCGGGTCGGCGTTGCCGAGCGCGAAGTTGGTCTGACCCTGCTTCCGCGCGTTGCCGATGTTCACACGCAACTCGCCGATTTGCGCGGCTTGTTCGGCCGTGAAGAAGGGATCCATGAAGTACTCCTCGACCGGCGAGGCGAACGGCTCGTAGATGCGACCTGCGCGGTACAGCGAGGGCTCGATCGAGGAGCTCTCGTCGGTGAACTCGCCGTGGCGCACGTCCATGACCTGGTTGTACGGACCCATCTCCCACCATCCGTCGTTGTCCGCGCCGGACTTGAGCCTCTTGTAGACCGCCTGGCGGCCGTCGATGCCGAGCTCGCCCTCCGTGGCCCAGGTCCAGAGCTCGTCCTGCTTGGCACCGAGGCGCATGTTGAGCGTGCCTATGAGGCCGGTTTGGTAGTCCGCCCAGCGGATGAGCTCCTCGGGGTTCCGGGTGGAGCTGGTCAGGATCAGACCGACGGCGTTGCCCGGGGTGTGATCCCAGCTGACGTACGCGTTGCCGTCCGGGCCGGTCACTGGCGGGAGCGGCTCGAACTCCGTCCAGCGGGCGCCGGGCTCGTAGATGATGTCGGTGAAGGTGCCCTGCGAGCCGCCGGGAAGGATCGCGGCCGTCGGGGCGCCCGGGGCCATGCCCACGCGCTTGAGCTGATCGGCGTTCTGAGAGAAGCCGTTCTTGTCGATCAGCCCCTCCTTCACGAACCGATTGGCCACCTTCAGCGTCTCCCGGTATCCGTCCTCGATGGCGGTGTACGAGATGGCTCCGTCCTTGCGACGCAGGAAGTCGGTGCCGATGTTGAGGTGTGCGGCCGAGAGGAGACCCAGCGGCGGGTAGTCGATGTAGCCGCTCATCGGCGTGACGCCGGCCGCCTTCAGCTCCCTCATCATGGCCTCTAGGTCGTCGAGCGTCTTGACGCTCTCGAGCTTGATGCCGGTCTTCTCGAGCGTCGGTCCGTGGATCCAGGTGCGCTGCTCCGCCGACTTGCAGTGGTAGCACTGGTTGACCGCCGGGAACATGTACATCTTGCCGTCAGGGGCCGTCATGACCTTGCGCAGGTCCGGGTACTGCGAGAACAGGTTCATCAGTTCCGGTGCGTAGGTGTCGACGAGCTCATCCAGAGGCATGAACATGCCCTGCGAGCCGTACGCCCAGATCTGCGAGCGGGAGAAGCCGCCCATCCAGAGGGGGCCGAGCATGAAGGCGTCGGGCAGGTCGCCGGACGACATCATCGCGTTGATCTTCGGTGCGCCGTCGTCGCCGGCCGGCACGATCTCGTACTTCACCTTGACGCCGGTGACCTCTTCGAGGTGCTTCGAGAAGGTGTTGTCGCCGTCGACGTTCTGGTTCGGGAAGCTGCGGGTGACGATGCGGTACTCGGTGGAGCCGTCGCCGAACTTCTCGAACTGACGGGCGAGGGGTCCGACGTAGCCATCGGGGTAGAGGACGCCCTCGACCTCGGGGCCGAGTTGGATCTTCAACTGGGCGGAGCCGGGCACGTACTCGCCGGGGGCAGGGGCACCCGAGGTGCCGCCGCCCGGGCCGGGGGTAGGGGTGTTGCCGCCACAGGCGCTGAGCCCGGCGACGCCTGCGACGGCTACGCCGCCGAGGAGGAAGGAGCGGCGGCCGACTCTGGTCTGCGCCAGGGGATTGTTGAACACGATGGGTTCCTTTCAGTGGTTGTGGCGGAGGTGCCTGAGTCTCAGAAGAGGCCGCTCTTGGTGGTGCGGTTCGCGAACCAGTTGACGATGAGCAGGAGGACCAGGCCGACGACGCTCTTGAAGAGGCCGATGGCCGTCGCGTAACTGAACTGCGGGATGGGCGATTTCAGGCCTACCTCGTAGACGTAGGTGTCGATGACCTGGGAGACGGTCAGGTTCAGCGGATTCTGGAGGAGGAGGACCTTCTCGAAGCCCGTGCTCAGGATGCTGCCGACGCTCAGGATCAGAAGGATGACGGCGATCGGCATGATCGAAGGAAGGTCGATGTGGACGATGCGCTTGAACAGCGACGCGCCGTCGACCTTCGCGGCCTCGTGGAACTCCGGCGGGACGGAGCTCAGCGCCGCCAGGTACAAGATCGCGGAGAAACCCGCCGTCTGCCAGATGCCGGACCAGACATAGATGTGCCGGAACCAGCCCGGATCGGTGAGGAAGTTCGGCGGGTCGATGCCCATGGCCTTGAGGACGTTGATGACGATGCCCATCTGCGGGTCGAGCATCATGAACACGATGCCGACGACGACCACCACGGAGAGGAAGTTGGGAGCGTAGGTGATCAGCTGCACCGACCGGCTGAGGTACTTCTGGCGCAGCGCGTTCAGAGCCAGCGCCAGGATGATCGGGACGGGGAACCCGGCGATCATCTCGTAGAGGGCCAGCGCGATGGTGTTCCACATCAGCGGCCAGAAGTTGTTCGCCGAGAAGAAGCGTTCGAACTGGGCGAACCCGATCCACGGGCTGCCCGTGATGCCCTGGACGGGAGAGAACTCCTTGAAGGCAATCTGCAGGCCGTACATGGGCAGGTAGGCGAACAGGATGAGCCAGACGAGGCTGGGGATTAGCAGTGCGTACAGCTGCCAGGACCTGAGGATCCGACGATACATCGGTACCTCGGGGTTCGGGGTTGCGCCGCCGAGGGCCGCGAGGGTCTTCTTCTTCATGGACATCATCCCTTCACCGAGCCGATCATCATTCCCTTGACGAAGTGCTTCTGAACAAATGGGTAGGCGATCAACGGCGGGATGGAGGCGATCACGATGAGCGCGTACTTGAGCTTGCCTGCCAGCTCCTGCATCTCGGCGATGCGGGTGGGGTCGACGCCGGCCATGCGGGCAGGGTCGAACGTGTTGGTCACCAGGATGTTGCGCATCGCGAGCTGCAGGGGATAGAGGTTCTCGTCGGTCAGGTAGATCAGGCCGTTGAACCACGAGTTCCAGGTGCCAACGCCGTAGAGCAGCATGTTGACGGCGATGATGGGGACGGACAGCGGCAGGGCGATCCTGAAGAAGAACGTGAAGTCGCGGGCGCCATCCATCCGAGCACTCTCGAGAAGCTCGTGGGGGATGGTCTGAGCGAAGAACGTGCGCGTGATGATCAGCTGCCACACGCTCACCACGCCGGGCAGGATCATGGCCCAGACGGTGTTGAGCAGGCCGAGGTCGCGCACGACCAGGTAGGTCGGAATCATGCCGCCGCTGAACAGCATCGTCACCATGAACAGGAAGGTGAACAGGTTGCGTCCGGGCATGTCCTTGCGCGACAGCGCATAGCCGCCCGCCATCGTGGCGAACGTGCCGATGAGGATCACCATCAGGGAATAGAACAGCGAGTTCAGGATGCTTCGGAACAGCAACGGTGAGTTGAAGACGGCGTCGTAGGCGTTCGTGGAGAAGCCGACGGGCCAGAGCCACACCTCTCCGGAGTTGACCGCCGCCACGGAGGACACGGAGGCGCTCGCCACGTAGATCAGCGGATAGATGATGGTTAGCGAGAACAGCCCGAGGATGACGACGAGCAAGGCGTTGAGGCTCCGGTCGCCCGCCGGCTCCTTCAACTCGCGTATGCGTGCTTCTTTGCTTGAGGCCACTACGACACTCTCCTCTCCCGACGGCAGCACTGCCGTACTCACAATGACGGGATGCGTCGCGGAGCAGGTCGTCCCCCGCTGTCCCGCGTTGAGCCTGACACAGGCTCCCAGGTCTTGGCAAGCATCGCAGCTTAATCGTTACGTATGCGCACGAGAAATGCGCGGTCTGGTTGAGGTTGCGGGGAACGCTCAGCGGCGCTGAGCCCTGTGATGATGGGCCCGCAGCCGGTCCGGTAGAGTGCCGGCCGAACGCCGCCCGGCGATTGAGAGAGGACCTTGGCGCATGCAAGAACTGGATTCCCCGGCGGTCGGTGGGCTGGTCGCCCTCGACGTGAGGTTCGGCGGATCGCTCGTCGGCACGACCGCCTACACCACGACCGAGGGCGAGGTCATGCACGGTTCGCTGCGCCGCCTCGACGGTGCCGAGGATCAACGCCCTGGCAGGGGCGTGGCCTTCGCCGGCGGTACCCAGGGGCTGCGGTTCGACGCCGCGGGCCTCACCATCGCCGATGCCGACGGTCTCGTGGCGGCGAGCTTCGTCGCCGAGGTCGTCTTCACCGCCGACGGCGCGACCGCGGCCGGCACGTCCTACCTCCTCGCCACCCGCCACGTAGCGGCCGGGTTCTGCGACGGCGAGCTGGTCGTCGGGTTCAGGAGCCTCGCCGACGGCGCCTGGAGCGACTGCGCCTCCGTGCCCCTCCCTGCGCCCGGCGAGGAGCACATCTTCTCCCTGCACCAGATCCTCACGCACGACGGCCTTGTCGTTCTTGAGTCCGAGCTGGACGGTGAGCTGCTCCCCTACGTGAAGGCGACCGCCGAGCAGCGCATCGGTGCGGACGCAGGTGTGACGGTCGCGTTCGCCAACGATGTCCACTACGGCGATCCCGAGGACGGCTTCGTCGGCGAGATCGCCGCCGTCCGCGTCGCGGGTTCCGACGGCGCGTGGGGCGGCGCCGATTTCCTCATTCAGCGTGCCGCCGCCGCAGCCCAGGCGGCCGCGTCCTTCGCGGGCACGCGCGAAGAGACCTACGCCGCGCTCGAAGGGCTCACGCCCGGCAACTACCAGGACGTCTCCCCTGAGGACTCGGACTCCGAGATCATCGCGAAGGCGGCGATGGTCCGGCCGACGCTTCGCCAGGCGGATTTTCAGCAGGAGCTGATGACCGCGTTCGTCCACTTCGGGCCGAACACGTTCTACGGGCAGGAGTGGGGCCACGGCACCGAGGATCCCGCGCGGTTCGACCCGACCGAGGACATCGACCCCGACTCCTGGGTCCGTGAGCTCCGCGACGCCGGGTTCCGCCTCGCCATCCTCACCCTCAAGCACCACGACGGTTTCGCCCTGTGGCCCTCGAGGTACACCGATCACACCGTCGCCGCCTCGCCCTGGCGTGCGGGCAAGGGCGACATCGCAGCCGAGTTCGCCGCGGCCGCCCGGCGCTACGGCCTGCGGGTCGGCTTCTACGTGTCGCCCGCGGACTCCGCCGCGGAGATCCGCGGGGTCTACGGCAACGGGTCCGCCCGGTCTCCGCGCACCATCCCGACGCTGCTCCCCGGCGACGATCGTGAAGGCAAGGACCTGCCCACCTTCACCTACGAGGCCACCGACTACGGCCAGTACTTCCTGAACACCCTGTATGAGGTGCTGACGCAGTACGGCGACATCGCGGAGGTCTGGTTCGACGGTGCCGCAGGCAACACGGAGTCGGCGGAGACCTTCGACTACGACGCGTACTACGACCTGATCGATCACCTGCAGCCCAACGCGAATGTCGCCGCCGGTGGCCGTGACGTGCGGTGGGTCGGCAACGAGGCGGGCGTGTCCCGGTGGAACGAGCCGTCGGTCATTCCGATCGCCGACGACGGTCCCGGCGTGATCCGCGAGATTCAGCCCCGGGGGCCGTTCAACGAGAATCTGGGCTCGGACGCACAGCTTGCCGCGGTGGTGGGCAGTGGCGAGGCGAACAAGCTGCACTGGTGGGTGACCGAGACCGACATGCGGATCACCGAGGGCTGGTTCGCGCACCCGGGCGACGTGCCGAAGAGCGGCCCGCGCCTGCTGGAGTTCTTCGAGCAGACCGTGGCGCGGAACTCCGTGCTGCTGCTCAACGTGCCGCCGACGACCACGGGCCGGTTCGCGCCGGCGTCGGTGGCGTCGCTGCGGGACTTCGCGGCCGAGCGCCGTCGGGCCTTCACGCTCGACCACGCGCTGGGGGCCCCGGTCACCGTCGGCGGCGAGGTCGTGACGTCGATCACCAACGGCAACCTGCGCGACGGGCATCTTTTCGCCGCGGAGGACCGGACGCCAGTCGTGGTCGACCTGGGCGAGGAACGGACCATCGCTCGGATCGGCCTGCGCGAGGAGATCCTGGGCGCCGGTATGACCGTAGCCTCGTTCAGGGTCGAGGCACTGGTCGCGGAGGAGTGGGTGGAGGTCGCGAGCGCGGGTGTCGTCGGCTCGCAGCGCTTCCTGAAGCTCGCGAACCCGGTGGCCGCGCGGGTCTGGCGCGTGACCGTGACCGACGCCCGCGGCCCGTATGTCATCGCGGCGCTGAACCTGTGGGAGGAACTCGAGACCGACCCGGGCCGCGCCGTGGACGTGTACATCGACAGCTCCGCGCCGGCGGCGGGCGACGGGTCCGAGCAGCGGCCGTTCACGTCCCTGGAGCAGTTCCGCCAGCTGGAGCTCGCGCCGGGCGCGACGCTCCACTTCCGCGCGGGGCAGGACCATCCGGACGCTGACGCGGTCTTCTGGGGCTACGGCACCGACGACGCGCCGATCCGGGTCGTGCCCTGGGGCGATGGCCCCGAGCCGACCATCGGCGGCGCGCCGCTCTCCGAGCGGTTCGCCCGGTACGCCGCCCAGGGCTGGATCGTGACCGCCGCTGGGTAGCCGCCGTTCGTTGAGCGTGATCCGCTGGTCATTTGTGCGTCTCCGCGTTGCCTGCTGACGATGCCGAGACGCGGTCAATGACCAGCGGATCCTGCTCAAACGAGAGGGGTGATCGGCGGATCCTGCTCAACGAGCGGCGTCGATCGACTCCTCCGGGTCGGAGTCGGCGCGGCGCACGCCGACGCGGAGGTGCCAGACGGCACCGAGGGCCACGAACCAGACGGGCGTGACCAGCAGCGCGGCACGCGTGTCGGCCTCGAGCAGCAGCACGACGACCATGGTCGCGAAGAAGCCGAGCACGACCCAGCTCATCGCGACGCCCGCCGGCATCTTGAACGTGGAGGTGGCGTGCAGCTGGGGCCGGCGACGGCGATAGACGAGGTAGGCGATCAGGATCATGGCCCACACGACCATGAACATCACCGCCGAAACCGTTGTCACGAGCGTGAACGCCTCCATCACCGACGACCCCGCGTAGAGCAGGACGATGCCAGGGAGCAGGCAGAGCACCGAGAACAACAGTCCTCGGGCGGGGACCGAGTTCCTCGAGAGCCGCGCCCAGGCCTTCGGGGCGGAGCCCTCCAGTGCAAGGCCGTACATCATCCGCGACGTCGAGTAGATCCCTGAGTTGGCCGACGACGCGGCCGACGTCAGCACCACGAAGTTGATGATGCTCGCCGCCGCGGGCAACCCGGCGAGTGCGAACATCGACACGAAGGGGCTCTCGTCGGGGGAGACCAGACGCCAAGGAGTCACCATCATGATGATCGCCAGTGAGGCGACGTAGAACACGACGATGCGCACCGGGATCGTGTTGATCGCGCGCGGCAGCGTCGTCATCGGATCCTTGGTCTCGGCGGCCGCGGTGCCGGCGAGCTCGATGCCGACGAACGCGAACAGCGCGATCTGGAAGCCCGCGAGGAAGCCCATGAAGCCGTTCGGGAAGATGCCGCCGTCGTTCCAGAGGTTGGCGATGGCGGCATGCGCACCGCTCGGCTCGCGGAACTGCACGGCGACCATGACGACGCCGACGACGATCAGCGCGACGATCGCCACGATCTTGACGATCGCGAACCAGAACTCGGTCTCGCCGAACGCCTTCACGGCGAGCAGGTTCAGACCCAGCAGGAGCCCGACGGTGAGCAGCGCGGGGATCCATGCCGGCAGGTCCGCCCACCAGAACCGGACGTAGCCGGCGATGACGACGACGTCGGCGATGCCCGTGACGATCCAGCAGAACCAGTAGGTCCAGCCGATCGCGAAGCCCGCGGCGGGGCCGAGCAGGTCGGAGACGGCGTCGCGGAACGACTTGTAGCCGAGGTTCGACAGCAGCAGCTCGCCCATCGCGCGCATGACGAAGAAGAGCATGAGGCCCACCGTCGCGTAGACGAGCAGCACCGAAGGCCCGGCCAGCGAGATGGTCTTGCCGGAACCCATGAACAGGCCCGTCCCGATGGCGCCGCCGATCGCGATGAGCTGCAGATGCCGATTGCCCAGCCCTCGCTTGAGTCGCGCGTGATCCTCCCGCGGGGCGGCGGAACGTTGATGCATGTGGGTCCTCCTCGGCGGAACGCCTGCGCGAAACTGTATCCGCGGCCCATGGCCGCGGGAGAGGCGGGTTCCCTCTTGCGATGGGCGGTAGGCTCAGCCCCAAGAACTGGACCGATGAAGGGCGTGCCGATGAGGGCGGTTGTGGGGATCGTCGACGATCACCCCGCTGTCGTTCTCGGGGTCGCGACGTTGCTCGGTGCCCAGCCGGGCCTTCTCGTCGCCGCCACGGGTGCCACCGTTGCCGAGCTGCTCTCCCGGCGCACCGCCTTCGACGTCGTGCTGCTCGACCTCAGCCTCGGCGACCAGTCGACGCCGACCGAGAACCTGCGCGCTCTCGTTCCCACTGGCGCACGCGTCCTGGTGTACACCACGGGAGATCGGCCGCAACTCGTGCGCGAGGCGAGCCGCGCCGGCGCCATCGGCATGATCCGCAAGTCCGCGCCGGCCGCCGTGATGGTCGACGCCGTGCGCGCCGCCGTGCGCGGCGAGGTCGTCGCCTCCGCGGAGTGGGCCGCGGCTCTCGATCTGGACACCGCCTTCGTGCGCACCGTGCTGTCGGATCGCGAGGCGGAGGTGTTGGCGCTGTACGCGTCGGGGGAGACGGCCGAGCGGGTCGGCGAGCAGCTATATATCTCCCGCGAGACCGTGCTGGACCACGTGCGGCGGATCCGGGCCAAGTACGCGGCCATGGACCGGCCGGCGCGGACGAAGGTCGACCTGTACCGCCGCGCTGTGGAAGACGGCATCCTCGCCACCGACGACTGAGGGTGGGACCTCCGTCGGCAGGGACGAAGGCTGACGGCATGTCCATCTAGGGTGAGCGCCATGACCGTGGCATCCGACCGCAGAGCGACGTTGAGCGGGCTTCTTGCGATCGTGCTGTGGGCAACCGTGGTAGGCCTGACCCGGCTGGTGACAGAGAGCTTCGGAGCGACACTCGGGAACGCGTTGATCTGCACCTTCGCATCGGTGGCGCTGTGGGCGACGCGCAGACCGGGGAGGCTGCGGGACCTTCCTCTTCGCTACCTGGTGGTCTGCGGTGGCCTTTTCGTCCTCTACCAGATCTGCATGGGTCTGTCCGTGGGGTTTGCGCGCGACGCGCATCAGGCGATCGAGGTGAGCATCGTCAACTACCTGTGGCCGACGTTCACGGTGCTCCTGGCCGTCGCGTTGCCTCCGAAGACCAAGGTCGGGTGGGTCTTCGCGCCCGGCGTGCTTCTGGCGGTCGCCGGCGTGGTGTGGGTGATCGGTGGCGACGCCGGGCTGGATCCAGGCCGGATGGCGACCAACCTGGCAGGCAACCCCGTGCCGTACGCCCTTGCGCTCGCGGGCGCGTTGTCCTGGGCGTTCTACTCGACGCTCACCCCGCGCCTCGCCCGTGGCGCGGACGGGATCACCCTGTTCATGACGGCCTCCGCAGTGGCGGGGTGGGCCCTGCATCTCGTCGGAGGTGGTTCTCTCGCCAGGGTCCCAACGGCGGGTGGGATCGTGGCGTTGGGCGTCGCTTCGGTCGTGATCGCCGCCGGCTACGCCTTCTGGAACACCGGAGTGCTGCGCGGAAACCTCCCGCTGCTGGCCTCCGCCTCGTACGCGACCCCTGTGCTGTCCGCGGCAACGGCGTCGTTGCTTCTCGGGGCTGCGCTGTCGGCGTCGTTCTGGCAAGGGGTCGTGCTGGTGACCGTAGGTTCTCTCCTCGGCTGGCGCGCCACAGCCCATCGCTGATGGCCGGCTCGCCAGTCGTCCAACTCGTCAGTCCGAGCCGGCGCCGTTCGGGAGGAAGACGATGTTCGTGCGTACATCGTCGATCGCCATTTCCAGAGCGCCGCGGAGGACGACGTCGTCGCCGAGTGTCGAGGCGACGACGGCGGGTGGCGAGTAGGCGATCTCCGGCAGCCGCCAGTTGATCTCTTCGACGACCGGTCCCGCGAACTTGGCCAACTGACCGGCGAGGACCACGACGCCGGGGTCGATGATGTTGGAGATAGTGGCGATCGCGCGGGCTAGCCGCTCCGCAGTCTGCCGAACCGCGGCGGCCGCCCGCTGGTCCCCGCGTTGGGCGGCGAGGAGGATGTCCAGAGCGGTGACGCCCTGCTGAATCGTTTCGCCTTGTCGACGGAGTTCGTCTCGGTAGTACCCCCACACCGACCCGATTCCGCCGACGTGCTCCACGCCGCGGACGTTCCGGAGGTAGTCCATCTCGCCCGCGGTGCCGTGGGCGCCGCGCTGGAGCTGGCCTTCGAACACGATTCCCCCTCCGAGCAGCTCATCCGCGAGCAGGGTGACGAACGTGGAGTCCGGGTCGACATCACCGCTGCTGCGCTCGGCCCAGGCGGCGAGGTTCGCGTCGTTCTCTACGAGGATGCGCCAGCTGGCCTGTTCCGGGAGGAAGCTCTTGGCGTCGAGCTTCACGGCGTCCCACAGCGGGTTCCTCCGCGGGGGAACACCGGCGTCGTCCAGCGGGGCGCCGATCCCTACACAGGCGGTCTCTATCCGATCCGGGGAGATGCCGCCGTCGGCGAGGGCGGCGGCGATGGTGACTCCGAGGTGCTCGCTGCGGGACTCGCGCGGAAACTCCGCCGCGAAGTCTCGGCGTGCCTGTCCGAGCACCTGGCCCGCCAGGTCTGCGACGACCGCGGAGACGGAGGTGTACGCAATGTCGGCTCCGACGACGAGGGATCGGGTGTGGTTGAAGGCGAACTGCCGAGCCCGGCGTCCCGGGGTTGCCGATCGAGTACCGGGACCTTCGATGACCCAGCCGCGCTCCTCAAGTCCGCGGCAGATGTCGAGGACGCTGGCCCTGGTGAGTCCCGAGGCCTCCATGAGTTGGTTGGCGGTCAGGGTCTGGCCGGCG
This sequence comes from Tessaracoccus sp., assembly GCF_016714275.1. GTDB lineage: Bacteria > Actinomycetota > Actinomycetes > Propionibacteriales > Propionibacteriaceae > Arachnia. Next base: position 124,399 of record NZ_JADJNP010000004.1, read on the forward strand.
TTGTCCCAGAAGACGTCGAGGAGAGCGTGGAGGTTCTGTTCGCGCATCGCTTGCGGCGAGGTCGCCGCCACCTGGTCGCGGCGCAGCGACGGCAACTGGCTTCTGAGGATGCTTGACATGGCCCATAGTCTGCCGTACCTTTCATTTACTCTCTATAGATTTAGAGTGTAGATAAGTTTCATCAAGGAGGATGCATGAAGACACGACGTTCCTGGTGGCGTGCTGGTGCGGCCGTCGCCGTGACGGGATCGCTGGTGCTGACGGCCTGCGGAAGCGACGGCGAGAAGAGCCCCGACGGCGAGAAGCCAACCGTCACGGTCCAGGTCATCAAGGACGCCCGGGCGAAGCCGATGGCCGAGATGCCGTGGACCAAGGGCCTCGAGGAGGCGTGCGGCTGCACGATCACGTGGCAGGAGACGGCGGCCTCGTCGTGGCAGCAGCAGAAGCAGGCCTCGCTCGCGGCCGGCGAGATCGCCGACGTCACCATCGGCGGCTACGGCGGCGGCGACTGGGGCGACTACAACACCTACTTCGTCGACCTGGCCACGGAACTGGAGGCTATGCCGAACCTGAAGGCCACCTTCGAGGGCAGCCCCTACTCGCGTGTGGTGTCGACCTGGGAGGGCAAGGTCCTCGGCGCGCCGGGTGTCAACACCGGCATTGTGGCGAACTCAAGCGCTCACCTCTTCATCAACAAGCAGTGGCTCGACAAGCTGGGCCTCACGGAGCCCACGAGCTGGAGCGAGTTCAAGGCGGTCCTCGAGGCATTCAAGACGGGTGACCCGAACGGGAACGGCAAGGCCGACGAGGTACCGTTCGACTTCCTTGCGCCGTCAGCCGACGGCTGGGGCTGGTTCAACCCGAACGTGCTGCTGGGCAGCCACGGCATCACTGTTTCCGGCGGTGCGGGCAACGGCATGTACGTCAAGGACGGGGTCGTTAAGAACTACCTGACCGATCCGGCTTACAAGGACTTCATCTCATACATGAACGAGCTCTGGGACGCCGACGTGGTCGCGAAGGACGTCTTCACGCACGACTTCTCGCAGTACATCTCCCGCCTCAAGGGCGAGGGTGAGACTGCACTCGTCGGCGCGACGCTCTGGTGGACCCCGTCCGATGCGTTCGGCTCGCAACTGGGTGGCCAGTACATCACGCTCCCGTCGCTCATTGCAGACAACGCTCCCGACGCGAAGCGGACCTGGTTCTTCAACGGCGACGGGCTGAACTTCATTACCAACAGGATCTCCGTGGCCTCTGCCGCCAAGAACAAGGAGGCGGCACTCAAGATCGTCGACGCCTTCTACACGCCTGACATCAGCATCCAGGCACGTTTCGGCTCATTCGACATCGGTGTGAAGAAGAACGGCGAGAAGGACTACACCGTTATCGCGTCAGACGATCCGAACATCAACGCCTCCGACTGGCAGTTCCAGAACTCGCTATCCGACGGCGCCCCCGGCTGGTTCGTGCAACCTGGAGTGAAGCTGACCCTTCCCAAGGAGCAGTTCGAGGTGCGCGGTGTGGACGCCGTCTACGAGCACGACTTCGCCAACATCGACCTGAACGGCGATGTTATCTACGGCGGTGTGACGATGACCGCGGACGAAAGCCGAGAGTACTCGCTCAACAACACCGGCATCTCGCAGACCGCGATGGCGAAGTTCGCCGAGTGGGTCACGAAGGGCACTATCGACCAGGACTGGGACGGTTACGTCGCGGACTTGGAGAGGAACAAGCTGGCCGATCAGGTTCGGATCACTCAAGGTGCCTACGACCGCTACCGCGAGTTGATGAAGACCAACAACGTCGATCTCAACACCGAGTTGAACGATCCCAACCTGCAGTTCACCGAGAACGCCGACGGCACGGCGACGGTGTCGCGCTGATCAGTAGCCGCTGAAGGGGCCGCGTTCCCGTGTGAGCGCGGCCCCCTCCGGGCGATCGAAGGAGATCGCAATGTCACATTCACGCAATATGGGAAGGGGTGCGGCATGAGCGTCGTGGCGCAAACTGAAGAGGCGGTCGTTGCGGCGGCGGTGAAGGGCCTACGCAAGCACCCCAAGAAGTCGGCGGGCAGGCGCCTCGCCGAGCACATGGGCAGGTACTGGCAGCTCTGGCTCATGGCCTCACCCGCCATCGTCTTCATCATCATCTTCTCGTACGTCCCGATGTACGGCATCCAGCTTGCCTTCCGCGAGTTCGACCCCACGAAGGGTCTGACTGGTGGCACGTTCGTCGGGTTCAAGTACTTCGAGCAGTTCTTCAACAACCCGCAGTTCGGCCAGATCATGATCAACACGATCACGGTCAGCCTGTGGACGCTGGTGATGGGGTTCATCGCCCCGATCATCCTCGCGTTGGTGCTGAATCAGATCGGGAACAAGAAGATCAAGAGCTTCACCCAGACCATCACCTACATGCCGCACTTCATCTCGACCGTGGTCATGGTCGCGATCATCCAAATCTTCCTCGCCCCAGGCAGCGGCATCCTCGGCCGCTTCTTCGGCGACACGAGCCTGATGGGCGAGCCGAGCGCCTTCGTTCACATCTACTGGATCTCGGAAATCTGGCAGCACACCGGGTGGAACTGCATCATCTACCTCGCCGCGTTGTCCTCGGTTGACACCTCGCTGTACGAGGCGGCGCGGATGGACGGCGCGGGTCGGCTGCGGCTGATCCGCCACATCGACATTCCCGCCATCCTGCCGACGGCGGGGATCCTGCTCATCATGAATATGGGCGCTGTCCTCGGAGTCGGGTTCGAGAAGGTCTACCTGATGCAGAACACGCTGAATATCACTGCCTCGGAGGTCATCTCGACGTACACCTACCGCGTCGGCATCCTCGGGAACCAGTTCTCGTACTCGACGGCCATCGGATTGTTCAACTCCGTTGTCAACTTCGCCTTCCTGATCGCCGCCAACGCCGTGGCCAGGCGGGCCAGCAACACGAGCATCTTCTGAGAGGGGGCTGAACCATGAGCAACACACAACAGACAGGTTCGCTCGCGCCGAAGCTGGATCCGGCCTTCGTCCCGCGGAAGCGCGGCAAGGAGGAGAAGCAGCCGATGGACCGGCTGGTGGATATCTGCCTCGCGATCATCGTCGTCCTGATCATCGCTGCGGTCACCTACCCCGTATGGTTCATCATCATCGCCTCGGTCTCGGCGCCGAAGGCGGTGGCCACCGGGCAGGTGACGCTCTTGCCCAAGGGGTTCGGTTGGGCAGGATACGAGCTGATCCTCAGCGACGCCCGCATCTGGACCGGCTATCGGAACACGATCATCTACGCCGTTGTCGGCACCGCTATCAACCTGTTGGTGACCCTGCCGGCGGCGTTCGCGATGTCGCGCAGGGAGTTTCGTCCGCGTCGCATCATCATGTTCCTGTTCGCCTTCACGATGTTCTTCAGCGGCGGCCTCATCCCGATGTTCCTGTTGATCAAGAGCCTCGGGCTACTGAACAGTATGTGGGTGTTCGTCCTCCCGGGCGCGTTCTCGGTGTTCAACATGATCATCGCCCGGTCGTTCTTCGAGTCCTCCATCCCTGAGGAGATGTACGACGCGGCCCAGATCGACGGCCTGACGTACTTCGGCTACTTCACGAAGGTGGTGCTGCCGCTCTCCGGTGCCATCATCGCCGTGATCGGCCTGTACTACTTCGTCGGGCACTGGAACAACTTCTTCACGGGCCTGATCTTCATCCGGGAGCAGAACCTGCTGCCGCTCCAGAACGTATTGCAGCAGATCCTCATGGCGAATCAGTCCGCCGGCCAGGCGGGAGGATCGGTGGGCCAGGGTGCGGGTGAGGCGCAGGAGTTCGCCGACCAGATCAAGTTCGGCGTCATCATTGTCTCGACGTTGCCGCTGATGATCGCGTACCCGCTCCTGCAGCGGTTCTTCGATAAGGGCGTCATGATCGGCGCCGTCAAGGGCTGACCGTGACGGAGGCATACGCATGAGGGGAGTGGCGCTCGGCTACGAGCGGGCCGCGCGTGTCGTGATGATGGTATTCGTCGTCAACGTTGCGTTCGTTGTCCATGTCCTTATGGGGGTCGTCATCGCCGGGTTCTTCCCGGCGGTGGCGGCCTCGTACGGCACGTTCCGAACCTGGATGCTGTCGGAGGAGCGTGGCTGGACGGTGAAGCAGACCTGGGTCACCTTCCATCGCGCGTGGAAGATTGACCTGGGGGCCGCTAATGCCTTCGGCTGGCCGCAGCTGCTCGTCGGTCTCCTGCTGGTGTGGGACTACTACCTCGCCAACTGGAATGACATGGGCGTCGCCGGCTTCGCCGTCTCCGGGTTTTTGCTGCTGATCAACGTCTTCTATGGCCTGTTCGTCCTTGCCTCGTGGGTGGTGCGGTCCAACTTCGACGAGCGCCCGTGGTGGGTCGTTCGCACGTCGCTGCAGATGGTCATCGCGCGGCCCCTGTGCAGCGCCATGATCGTCGCGCTCCTCGTGGCTACCGTCTGGGCCTGGAGCCAATGGCCGGGAATCCTGATGACCTTCGGCTTCGCCGTGCCCATCTTCGCCGTCGTCATGGCTGTGTATTCGTTCGGTCGCCTGCCGGGCATGGACGCGCGAGCCGCTGTCGGGGCCACCCGGCAATACATATAGACTCCATATAATTATCTGACCTGCTGACAGCCACTTTTGGAAGGCACTCGTGACAACGCACAGCACCCACACCGACATCGCCTCTCGTCCGGAAGGCTGGTGGCGGTCCGCGGTCGTCTACCAGATCTATCCGCGGTCGTTCCAGGACTCGAACGGCGATGGGATCGGCGACATCCCGGGCATCACTTCACGTCTGGACTATCTCGCGACGCTCGGCGTGGACGTGCTCTGGCTGTCTCCGGCGTATCGGTCGCCGCAGGTCGACAACGGCTATGACATCTCCGACTACCAGGACGTCGACCCCCTGTTCGGCACTCTCGAGGACCTGGACGAGTTGATCGCTCAGGCTCACGCCCGCGGGATCAAGCTGGTGATGGATCTGGTGGTCAACCACACTTCTGATCAGCACGCCTGGTTCCAGGAATCCCGCGACCCGGCCTCCCCGAAGCGGGACTGGTACTTCTGGCGACCCGCGCGCACTGGGGCCGAGCCAGGCGCCCCAGGCGCCGAGCCCGACGACAGCGGTGCAGCTTTCGCGCCGTCTGCGTGGACCTATGACCCGGCCAGTGGCGTGTATTACTACGGTATGTTCAGCCCGGGGCAGCCGGACCTGAACTGGGAGAACGACGACGTCCGCGCGGCTGTGTACGAGATGATGCGCTGGTGGGTCGACCGGGGTGTCGATGGGTTCCGGATGGACGTCATCAACCTGATCTCCAAGCCGGATGAGTTGACCTCCGGCGCCCCGCTCGACCCTGACACGAGCCGGCGCGAGTACCGACCCTGGGGGCCCCGCCTACACGAGTTCCTGGCCGAGATGAACCGCGAGGTAGGCCTCGACGAACGCAACCTCCTTACCGTCGGCGAGATGCCCGGGGCGACGATCGAGCTGGCTCAGTTCGTCACAGACCCCGCGCGCCACGAGCTGAACATGGTGTTCACCTTCGAGCACGTCAGTCTGGATCAGGGGTCTTGGTCCAAGTGGGACCTTGCCGAACTCCCGCTTCCGGTGCTGAAGGGCAACCTTGCGACCTGGCAGGACGGGCTGGCGGAGGCGGGCTGGAACTCCTTGTACTGGGACAACCACGACCAGCCACGCGCGGTGTCCCGGTTCGGCGACGACTCCCCGGAGCATCGCGTGAACTCTGCGAAAACGCTCGCGGCGGTGTTGCATCTCCACAGGGGAACGCCATACATCTACCAGGGCGAGGAGTTCGGCATGACCAACTCGCCTTTCCAGTCGATCGATGACTACCAGGACGTCGAGTCGCTGAACTACCACACGCTCGCCACGGCTCATGGCATCGCCGAGGAGGAGGTGCTGGCGTCGTTGGCGGCGAAGAGCCGTGACCATGCCCGCACGCCCGTGCACTGGGACGACTCGGCGCATGCGGGTTTCACCAGCGGCACCCCTTGGTATGCGGCGAACCCGAACTACGTCGAGATCAACGCGAAGGCGGCGGTGGCCGATCCGGGCTCGGTGTTCGCGCATTATCAGGCCCTGATCCGGCTGCGCCACGACGACGCGACGGTCCGCGAGGGCCGGTTCGAGCTCCTCCTCCCGGACCACGACCAGGTCTGGGCCTTCACCCGCACCCTCGACGGCAGGCTCCTGGTCCTGGCGAACTGCTCCTCGACCCCGGCAGAGGTCCCCGTCGACGACCTCCCGGACCTCACCGGCGGGGAGCTCATCCTCGGCACGCATCCGGAGCCGGACCCGTCGGTCCTGGCCCCCTGGGAGTCCCGCATCCTGCGCCTCTCCCCGACCGCATGAGCGGCGCCGTCGCACCGCCACGCGCCGCGGACGACTTCGTGCGGTCGAGGTTCGACCTTCACGGGTTGACGGCTTTGGTCACCGGTGCGACCTCCGGGATCGGGTACGCCATCGCGGAGGCGTTCGTCCGCGCGGGAGCGGACGTCTATGTGCACGGGCGCGGGACCGAGAAGGCCGAGGCCGCGGCACGACGGATCGGCGCGCGGGCCGTCGCCTGCGATCTGTCTGACGCCTCGGAGATCGACCGGCTCTGCGACCGTCTGCTGGACTCCGAGACCAGGCTGGACATCATCGTGAACAACGCTGGGATCGAGTTCCCGGCCGCCTTACCGAGCCTCACCGGAGAGGTACTTGCCGCCACGTTCACCGTGAACACCTTCGCCCCGGTCCAGGTCGCGCGGCGGCTGCTGCCGCTCCTGTCGCGGTCCAGGAACGGGTCGATCCTCAATGTCTCGTCGATTCACGACCGGGTGCCCTCGCACTCGAACGCCGCATACGCCGCGTCCAAGGCCGCGCTCCGGATGATGACCGAGACGATGGCCGTCGAACTAGGTCCATCCGGAGTGCGGGTGAACGCCATCGCGCCCGGCGCCATCGCTACCGACATCAACCGGGACATCATCGCGAAGGTCGGGCCTGCCCATTTCGCGGAACTGATCCCGCTCGGTCGGGTGGGAACGCCGGAGGATGTCGCCGGCGCGGCTGTGTTCCTCGCCTCGGCTGCAGCCGGGTACGTCAGCGGCGCGACCCTCGTCGTCGACGGCGCCTACTCCCATCACCTTGTCCGCTACCGCGGGCTCGAAGACCACAGCTAGCTGAACGGGCCCCGCCCCGGCATCCTCAGGAGCCTCATGAGAATCAGATCGATCACCACCGCTGTCGTCGAAGCTAACTTCGACTGGACCCTGATCCGCCTTGAGACCGACGATGGCCTCGTCGGATGGGGCGAGTCGTTTTTCGCGCCCGGTCTCACCGCCATCGTCGCGGAGATGGCCTCGCTGGTGGCAGGTGATGACGCCCGCAATCCCCAAGCCGTGATCAGGCGGCTCCAGATCGCCGCCTCCGGGGCAGGGTCGGTCGGAGGCGTGGTCCACAACGCGCTGTCGGGAATTGACGCGGCGCTGTGGGACCTCAACGCCCGCGCCCTCGGCATTCCCCTCTGGCGGCTGCTCGGCGGGCGCTATCACGACGCAGTGCGCGTCTACGCAGACTGCCATGGAGGTGCGGGCCTGATGAGCCTTGGCCCGCTCCTCCAGATCCGGAAGCCGCGTTGGGTCGACGAGGGGGTCGCAGAGGGCAGTGTTGGGGCGATGCTCTTCGACCCCGGGGCGGAGACCGAGCCCATCGACCTCGACCTGCTCGAGGCGCGAGCCGAGGAGGCCGTCGCGAAGGGTTTCACGGCGCTGAAGTTTGACCTCGATGTGCCGGGCCTCGTGCCGACGCGGCCCGGTTCGCGCACCATGCCCGCGGGTGGTGAGGAGCTGGCCGCCGGGATGGTCGATGCGGTGCGCCGCGGCGCGGGGCCGGACGTTGACCTCGCCTTCGACCTGCATTGGCGCTACGACATGGCATCGGCTGTGCGGTTGGCAGACGCCGTCTCCGCCGCGCCGCTGATGTGGCTCGAGGATCCTCTTCCGCCGGAGAATGTGGACGGGCTGATCAGTCTCGCCGCGCGGACCTCAGTTCCGCTGGGTGGCGGAGAGAACCTCATCGGCCACCGTAGCTTCGAGCGCCTGATCGCGGCGCAGGCGTTCTCTGTCGTGACGCCGGACCTGGGTAAGGTCGGCGGCGTGAGGGAGGCCAGGCGGATTGCCGAGGCTGCCGATGACCGCGGGATGTCGATCGCGCCGCACAACATCGCGGGTCCGGTCGGGACGGCGTTCGCCGCTCAGGTCTCTTCCACCTGGCCTAACTTCCTTGCTCTTGAGTACCACGCGCAGGACGTACCGTTCTTCGATGACATCGTCGATCGGCAGATCATCGAGAATGGCTTCATTCGGATGACTGATCGCCCAGGTATCGGTGTGGACGTGGACGTCGATCAGGTCCGACGTCACGCCAAGCCCGGCGAGCCGATCTTCGAAGCCGCCTGAAATCGAAAGGAAGCCGATGCCCCCTGTCGCGATCCCCGAAGCGCCCGCATGGGCGAAGGACCTCGTCATGTACCAGCTGAACCCGAGGACCTTTACGTCCCCCGATGGCGCCGGAGCAGGTGACGGCAGCGGCACCTTCGCCAGTATGCGGGAGCGGCTACCGTATCTGCGGAGAGTGGGCGTCAACGGCATCTGGATGGCCGGGCATCACCTGGCCACGGCCCACTTCTACGGCATCTGGTCGGTGTACGCGGCGCTTGAGCCGCAGACCATCGACCCTGTGCTCGGCACGCCCGACGAGTTCAGGGAGCTCGTGCGGGCTTGCCACGCGCAGGGCATCCGCCTCTTCCTCGACGTCATCGCCCACGGCGTCCTCCACGAGTCGCCCCTGGTCGCCGAGCATCCCGACTGGTTTCCGTCGTCGAGTTGGGGCATGGCGGACTACGACTATGCGAACCCGGAGTTCCGGGCGTGGTGGAAGGACCTCTGGCTCACCTACGCCCTCGAGTACGACGTCGACGGGTTCCGGATCGACGTCGACATGGGGGATCCCTCGCTCTGGGCGGAGATCGTCCTCGCGGCCCGCGAGGCGGGCAAGGAACTCGTCGTCTTCCCGGAGAACGAGCGCTTCCACTTCTCCCAGCAGGAGATCATGGGCGCCGAGTTCAACCCGGTTCGCGCTCTGCACGTACGCGACTTCCTGAAGGAGCCCCGGGGCCTCGCGGCCGCGCAGCTCAGCTGTCACGACTACGGGTGGCAGGGACTGCCGGGCAACCACTACTACCTGAAGGGCAGCCGTGCCCTCGCCGCCCACGGGGCGCTGCTCGCGCCGCGCATCCCGATCTTCCTCGCAGGCGAGGAATTCGACGCCGATCCGGCCCCGGTGCCCAACCTGACGCAGGGTCTGTTCGGGGACGGCGGCCCGGGCGGGTGGATGTACGGCAACCGTGTCGATTGGGTCGGCCTGGATGATCCCAGCAAGAAGGCGATGCTCGACGATGTCACGGAGATGCTGTCCCTGCGTCGTCGATTCTTGCACCTGATCAACGGTGACTCCTCGACCATGGCGATCGCGGCGGTTCCCTATGACGGCCGCCTCTCCCACGCGCCGTTTGCTCTCGGCAATGGGACCGAGGCGATCATCGTCGCCGTGAACAACACCAGCGAGCCTGTCAGTGCGCAGATCCAAGTGCCGCGCGGGGATCTCGGTGTTGCGGTGGACGCGCGGCTGCGGGTGGTGGACCTGCTCTCGGGAGAGTCCGTTGAACTCGGTCTCGACGACCGCTGCCAGGTTGACGTCGCGGCCGACTACGAGCCGAGGGGTGGCTACCGGGCGCTCCACGTGACTCTTGCCGACGACCAGATGCCCGTGCGCGCCGAACTACCGAACGGCCGCTGAGAGGAACCGGAGACCCACATGAATTCTACTGACGAGCAGCCGCTGTTCCAGCGCATCCGGGAGCGGCTCTACACGCCTGTCATCTGTGACGTCCTTGATCAGCTCGGCCGCCGCCACCAGTTCCTCCCGCCGGAGATCCGTCCGCTGGCACCGTCGATGATGCTGGTCGGTCGTGCCATGCCCGTGCTGATCGACGACGAGTTTGGCATCCCTGCGCGTCCGTTCGGTCGACTGACCGAGGCTCTTGACGCCCTGGAAGACGGTGAGATCTATGTCGCGCGCGGTGGCAGCATCCCATGCGCCGCGTGGGGCGAGATCCTCACTGCGACGGCAAAGAGGAGGGGAGCGGTGGGTGCCGTCATCGACGGGTACCACCGGGACACGCACCAAGTCATGGCGCAGAACTGGCCCGTGTTCAGCCGAGGCTCCTACGCGCAGGACGCCGGCGCGCGATCTTCGGTTCGCGACTACCGGGTCACTGTCGAGATCGGGTCGGTCCTGGTCCAACCCAGGAGCCTGATGATCGGCGATATCGACGGCGTCGCGGTCATTCCACCTGAGCTGGAGGACGAGGTGTTGGAGAGGGCGTTCCTGAAGGTGTCTGCTGAGTCCACGACGCGCCGCGCGATCGAGGGCGGGATGAGCAGCACCGAGGCGTACGCGACATTCGGCGTCCTCTGAGTCGACGCAGGGACCCCGAGCACCGCTCACCATTCGGGCCTGCTTGCTCACTCGGAAGGGTGCTCTACGGAACTCGCTGGTGCGGCAGCGACCACGGTCACGAGATGGAAAAATGCCGGGCATGACTGACGCCCTTCTCTCCCAAGGCTCGACCACCGTCCTCGACGACGACCGCCACGTCGACCCCGCGCTGAAGACGCTCGCCTACCAGGCCGCGGTCGACGGCGTCGTGCTGCTGCGCAACGACGGTGCGCTCCCGCTCGAGGGGCGCGTGAGCGTGTTCGGGCGCGGTCAGGTCGACTGGATGACGGTCGGCTACGGCTCCGGAGGCGACGTCAACGCCGCCTACACCACCGTGCTTCTCGACTGTCTCGAGCGGGCCGACGGCGTGCAGGTGAACGGGGAGCTGGCCGAGGTCTACCGCCAATGGTGCGCCGCACACCCTGTCGAGCACGGCACGTGGGGCGCATGGCCGCGGTCCTACCCGGAGATGGACGTGTCGGCAGAGCTGGCCGCGGAGGAGGCGGCGTCGTCGGAGACCGCCGTCGTCGTGCTGGGCAGGGCGGCAGGCGAGGATCGTGACAACACGCTCGACCCCGGCTCCTACTACCTGACCACCGACGAGCGTGCGTTGCTGTCGACCGTGACGTCGGCGTTCGCGCGCACCGTCGTGGTGATCAACACGGGCAACCTGATGGACTTCGCGTGGATCGAGGAGTACGCCCCCAGCGCCATGCTACTCGCCTGGCTGGGTGGCATGGAGGGCGGCGCCGCCGTCGCCGACGTCCTGACCGGCGCCGCCGAGCCCACCGGCCGCCTCGCGGCCACCATCGCACGGGAGTACGTCGACTACCCGAGCGCCGCCAACTTCGGCAGCCCCGCGTTCAACAACTACTCCGAGGACATCTTCGTCGGCTACCGCTACTTCGAGACGTTCGCGCCCGACAAGGTGCTCTACCCCTTCGGCTTCGGCTTGTCCTACACGTCGTTCGATCTCACGCCGGTTGAGCCGGGTCGCTGCGCGGAGAGCCGGGCTGTCGCAGTTACGGTCACGAACACCGGAACGCGGGCGGGGCGGCAGGTGGTGCAGGCCTACCAGGCCAGCCCCGTCGGTGCGCTGTCGCAGCCCGCACGGCAGTTGGTCGCGTTCGCCAAGACCGGCGTCCTGCAGCCCGGCGAGTCGGCCGACGTCGAGCTCGCGTTCGACCTGCTCCCGTCCTACGACGACTCGGGCGCCACCGGGCACCGCAGCGCCTACGTCCTCGAGCCCGGCGAGTACCGCTTCTTCGTCGGCACGGATGTGCGCAGCGCCGCGCCCGCGGGGTCGGTCGAGGTGCCGGAGCTCGTCGTCGTCCGTCAACTGGAGGAGGCCGCAGCGCCCGTCGTGTCGTTCCCGCGGATCACCAACACCTCGGGAGAACTGAACTGGGAGGCTGTCCCGACGGCGACCGTCGATCTGCGCGGGCGCATCCTCTCCCGCCTGCCCGTGGCGCTGGAGCCGACGTCATTCGGCCTGATCTGGAGCGATGTCGTCTCTGGACAGGTCTCTCTCGACGCGTTCATCCGCGATCTTCCCGTCGAGGAACTCGTGGCGCTGTGCTACGGCGACCGCACCATGGACAGCCCGCTGGGGGCCCCGGGCAACGCTGGCGCGCTGGGCGGCGTCGATGAGGGGCTGCGACGCCGCGGCGTGCCGCCGGTGATCACGACCGACGGCCCGTCCGGACTGCGGCTCAGCTCGTACGCATCCCTGCTGCCCTGCGGCTCGGCGCTGGCATCGACCTGGGATGTTGACCTGGTCGAGGCGCTGTCGGCGCGCCTCGGCGAGGAGATGCTCCGCAAGGGTTCCGACGTCCTGCTCAGTCCCGGCATGAACATCCAGCGCGACCCGCTGTGCGGGCGCAACTTCGAGTACTTCTCCGAGGATCCGCTGGTCAGCGGCCGTGCCGCGGGCGCCGTCGTCCGAGGCGTGCAGGCGTCCGGGGCGTCGGCGTGCCCGAAGCACTTCGCCGCCAACAACCAGGAGTTCACGCGCATCACCAACGACTCGCGCGTCTCCGAGCGCGCGCTCCGCGAGGTGTACCTGCGCGGGTTCGAGATCGTCGTCGGCGAGGCTGCGCCGAAGAACATCATGACGTCGTACAACAAGGTCAACGGTGTGTGGGCCTACTACCACTACGACCTGGTGACCACGATCCTGCGCGGGGAGTGGAGCTACGAGGGCAACATCGTCACCGACTGGTGGACGTTCATGGCCGACGCCCCGCTCTTCCCCGGCCTGCGCGACGGCGGCTACCGGGTGCGGGCGCAGGTCGATGTGCTGATGCCCGGCGGCAAGACCCCGTTCACCGATGAACTCGACACAGGTGTCGTCGACGGCCTCGCCGACGGCGTTCTTACCCTCGGTGAGGTGCAGCGCACGGCGCGTAACGTGCTCCGCCAGGTGCTGGCGAACGCGCCGGCGCAGGCGCGCGAGGTGGTCGTTCCCGACCAACCTAGGCGCGGGATCCGCCTGGGCGGGTGATGCTCAGACCCTGAACCGCGCTCGCCCGAGGGCGGGTCCGGGCAGGACGACGTCCGCCCTCAGCTAAACTCCTACTAATTCCATGGGATTAACACTATATTGCTCCCGAAGGGCGGCCGGATGGTCCGGGCGCCCTCCCGGCTGAGGCCGGGCAGTAACAAGGAGCATTCCCATGAGCTATCCCCGCAGAGCAGTACTCGCCGTCACCGCGGCCGTCGTCGCGTCGGGTCTCATGGCCTGCACCGGAGGCGGCGCCAGTGACGATGTCAGCGGCGGAGCCGAGCCCGCCCAGGCGGGCGCTGGCGAGTCGTCGGTGATCAACCTGTACGCCTACGCGGTGCCAAAGGTCGGCTTTGACAAGGTCATCCCCGCCTTCACCGCCACGGAGGCGGGCAAGGGTGTCGAGTTCCGTCAGTCCTACGGCGCGTCCGGCGACCAGTCGCGCAAGGTCGCGGCCGGCGCGGAGGCGGACTTCGTGAACTTCTCCGTCGCGCCTGACATCACCCGGCTCGTCGACGCGGGCCTCGTCGCCGACGACTGGAGCTCCGTCGGCGACGGTGGCGTGGCGTTCGGGTCGGTGGTGACCATCGTCGTCCGAGAGGGAAACCCGAAGAGGATACGGGATTGGGACGACCTGCTCGCCCCCGGCATCGAGGTGGTCACGCCGAACCCGTTCTCCTCGGGATCCGCGAAGTGGAACCTGCTCGCGCCGTATTCGGCGAAGAGCGACGGCGGAAAGGACCCCGAGGCCGGCCTCGCCTACGTGGCGGTGCTGGTCAACGACCACATCCATGTGCAACCGAAGTCGGGCCGCGAGGCCACGGAGACGTTCCTCCAAGGCACCGGCGACGTGCTGCTGAGCTACGAGAACGAGGCGCTCTTCATCGAGGAGCAGGGCGAGCCGGTCGACCATGTGACCCCGCCGATAACCTTCCGCATCGACAACCCGGTCGCGGTTCTGAAGGACAGCCCCAACCTCGAGGTGGCGACGGCGTTCCGCGACTACCTCTTCACGCCCGAGGCGCAGCGGCTATGGGCGGAGGCGGGCTTCCGGCCCACCGACGCGAGCGTCGCGGCGGAGTTCGCCGACAAGTTCCCGACTCCGGAGAAGCTGTGGACCATCGACGACCTCGGCGGCTGGGGCGTCGTCGACCCGGAGCTGTTCGCCAAGGAGACCGGAAAGATCGCCACGATCTACGACGAGGCGACGTCGTGACCGCGCCCACCCTTGCCCCCGGGGCCGCCGAGGAGGCGGCCCCGTCGGGCGGTCCTCCACCGAAACCGGCGGCGCGGAGGCACCGCGCCGGGCGGGTGAACGGGCTGACGTTCGGCGTCGTGACGCTGTGGCTGAGCATCATCGTCCTGCTGCCGCTGGCCGCGTTGACCGTCGCGGCGTTCGACGACGGATGGGCCGGCTTCTGGGACGCCGTCACCGCCCCCTCGGCGCTGGCCGCGCTGGGAACCACGATCCTGATCTCCGCGGGCGTCGCGTGGGTGAACGTCGTCGCGGGGACGCTGATCGCCTGGGTGCTCGTGCGCGACCAGTTCCCCGGAAAGCGCATCGTCGATGCTCTGATCGATCTGCCGTTCGCCCTGCCCACCATCGTCGCGAGCATCGTGCTGCTGTCGTTGTACGGGCCGTCGAGTCCCATCGGGGTCGAGCTGAACGCCACCCGCTGGGGCGTGGGCATCGCGCTGGCCTTCGTCACGCTGCCGTTCGTCGTGCGCTCGGTGCAGCCGGTGCTGATCGAGCTGGACACCGACGTCGAACAGGCCGCGGCGTCGCTCGGCGCCGGCAACTGGACGACCTTCCGCCGGGTCGTGCTGCCTGCGCTCACGCCGGCGATCGTCTCAGGCGGAGGCCTGGCCGTCGCGCGTGCCATCGGCGAGTACGGGTCCGTCGTGCTGATCGGCGGCAACATCCCCCGCGAGACCCAGGTGGCCTCGCAGTACATCCAGCAGCAGATCGAGACTGACCGCCCGGTGGCGGCGGCCGCGGTGTCCGTGGCGCTGCTGCTCGTCTCGTTCGCCACGCTGCTCGTGCTGCGGGTCTTCGCGAGCCGCGCCCTCGACCGGCAGGAGGTGGCCCGATGAGGGTCTCCCGCGCCAGTCGCGTCACGCTGCGCACGCTCGCGCTCGCCTATCTCGCCGTGCTCCTCGCCTTCCCGATCATCACCATCTTGTGGCGCACCTTCCAGCCGGGCCTCGGCGCGTTCTGGGACTCGATCCGCACGCCCGCGGCCATCTCCGCGCTCAACCTCTCGCTGCTGATCGTCGCCATCGTCGTGCCGCTCAACGTGGTGTTCGGCGTCGTCACTGCGCTGGTTCTCGTCCGCGGACGATTCCCCGGCCGGCGGCTGCTTTCCGGCATCGTCGACCTCCCGTTCGCGGTCTCGCCGATCGTCGTCGGCGTCGCCCTGATCATGCTCTGGGGCATCGACGGGTGGTTCGGCGGGCTGGAGACCCTCGGCGTCAAGGTCATCTTCGGCCTGCCCGGCATGGTGATCGCGACGCTGTTCGTCACCCTTCCCTTCGTTGTTCGTGAGGTCGAGCCGGTGCTGCGCGAGATCGGCACCGAGCAGGAGCAGGCCGCCGCCACGCTCGGCGCTTCCACCTGGCAGACGTTCACGCGCATCACGCTGCCCGCCATCCGCTGGGGCCTCACCTACGGCGTCGTCCTCACCGCGGCCCGCGCGCTCGGCGAGTTCGGCGCGGTGATCATGGTCAGCTCGGGCTTCCCCGGCGTCTCACAGACCCTCACGCTGCTGGTCCACGCTCGCTATATCGACGACCACAACACCCATGGCGCCTACGCCGCGGCCACGCTGCTGATGATGATCGCGCTCGTCATCCTGCTGTTGATGACCGTCATCGACAGCCGGCGCCCCCACGAACACGCACCCACCACCGTCAGGAGCAAGCCATGATCCGAGTCGTCCGCGCCACCAAGTCCTACGGGAGCTTCACCGCCCTCGACGACGTCTCCCTCGACATCCCGGCCGGCAGCCTCACCGCCCTGCTCGGCCCCAGCGGGTCTGGGAAGTCGACGCTGCTGCGTTCCATCGCCGGGTTGGAGGACCTCGACTCCGGCGCGGTGCTGATCGCCGGCGCCGACGTGACCAGCCAGCCCCCGCAGAAGCGGGGGATCGGCTTCGTGTTCCAGCACTACGCCGCGTTCAAGCACATGACGGTGCGCGACAACGTCGCGTTCGGCCTCACCATCCGCAAGCGGCCAAAGCAGGAGATCCGACGCCGCGTCGACGACTTGCTCGAGGTGGTGGGCCTTGCCGGGTTCCAGCACCGCTACCCCGCGCAGCTGTCCGGTGGCCAGCGGCAGCGGATGGCGCTGGCCCGCGCGCTCGCCGTCGATCCTCAGGTGCTGCTGCTCGATGAGCCCTTCGGCGCCCTCGACGCAAAGGTCCGCGACGACCTGCGGCGCTGGTTGCGTCGGCTGCACGACGAGGTCCACGTCACCACCGTGCTGGTCACCCACGACCAGGAGGAGGCGCTCGACGTCGCGGACCGGATCGCCGTGCTCAACGCCGGCCGGGTCGAGCAGGTGGGCAGTCCCGACGAGCTGTACGAGCGGCCGGACAACGCGTTCGTGATGTCCTTCCTCGGCTCGGTGTCGCGGCTCGGCGGGGCGCTGGCCCGACCGCATGACCTGAGGGTTGAGCGCGACGCCCACCGCGCGCACAGCGCCGCCCAGGCCGAAGGGCTTCCCGTCGTCGAGGCGGAGGTGGACCGCCTCGTCCGGTTGGGCTTCGAGGTGCGCGTCGAGCTCAGGGAACCCGCGTCTGGCGATGCTTTCTTCGCCCAGCTCACCCGCGACGAGGCCACTGGGCTCGACCTGAGGGTCGGCGACAGGGTCTGGGTGCTCCCGACCCGCACGCTGTCGTCGGCGGAGCGGCCCCCGGCGCTGGCGAGTTGAGACACAATGAGCGGATGGAGATCTCCGCGAAGACCGAATACGCCGTGCGGGCCATGCTGCAGTTGGCGGAGGCGGCCGGCGACGACCGGCCGGTGCCCGCGGATGCCCTCGCCCAGGCGCAGGCGTTGCCCCGCAAGTTCCTTGAGAACATCCTGGCAGACCTCCGCAGGGCGGGCCTTGTGCGCAGCGCGCAGGGAGCGCGTGGCGGCTATCGGTTGACGAGCCCGGCCACCGAGATCTCCGTCGGCGCGATCATCCGGGCCGTCGACGGCCCCCTCGCCGAGGTGAGGGGCCGTCGCCCCCAGGACACCACCTACGACGGCGTCGCCAAGCACCTGCCCGTGCTGTGGGTCGCGGTCCGCGCGAGCCTGCGCCAGGTCCTCGACGACACGTCCCTCGATGCGCTCCTCACCGGCGGTTTCCCCGACCAGGTGCGTGTTCTTGCCGACCTCCCCGACGCCTGGGAGAACCGCTGAGCGGGGCTACCCGAGGGGGCCGGGCGCGCGCCTGCCTACTGCCGCGCCACCTGGGCGGCGTCGTGGCGCCAGCCTTCCACTGGTGCCGCCAGCGTTGCGTCGTGACGCCAGCCCTATCGGCCCTTCTAGCGCAGGCGTCACGACCTAACACAGGCCCCTTCATCACGACGCTGGCGTCGCGCTGCGCAGCGCAGGCGTCACGGGTGAAGGCAGGTGTTGCGCTACGGAACGCGGGCGACGCAGGGCAGGCACGGCCAGTCGCCAGACAAGGGTGATGCGCTGTCAGGTCGCCAGGTACCGACCTGGGCGGTGGTTGAGGATCAGGACCAGGCTGAGCATCGCCACGCCGCAGGCCGACAGCAGCACCGTCGACGGCGGGGCGAAGACCAGCGCGCTGGTGACGATCAGCGTGTCGAACGCCAACTGCACGTGGCCGGCGCGCCAGCCCAGCTTGTCCTGCGCGATCAGGGAAACGATGCTGAAGCCTGCCGGGCTGGCGTCGTGGCGGAACAGGATCAGGAACCCGATGCCGAGCAGCGCGTTTCCCACGAGCGCCCCGTAGACGGGGTTGACGTCGACCGCGCCCAGCGCGAGGCCGCTGACCGTCGACATGGCGGAGATCAGCGTGACGGCGACTGCGCTGCGCAGGGCGAAGCGCCAGCCCTTTTGCCAGAGACCGAGGCCGTAGAAGGGGATGGCGAGGAGGAAGATCGCGAGGCCGAGGTCGACGCCCAGGGTGTTGGTGAGCAAGAGCGCGATGCCCTCGGTGCCGCCGGTCGCGGCGCCGGCCGACTTCAGCAAGAACAGCCCGAGCGAGATCACCGCGGCGGCCGTCACCAGGGCCGCGATGTCTTCGACGGGGGAGTGGGCTGCGGACACGCGGGCCTTCGAGTGAGTCTTGAGCACGCTCCGATCTTCGGAGAGCTGGTCGGGGATGTGCAAGCGAAGGGGATGTCGCTGGGATGGATGCATAATGTCTGCCGTGAACAGCGAAAATATGCCAAGTGTCAGGCAGCTCGACGTGCTGGATGCCCGGATCCTGCTGGCGCTGGACGACGACCCGAACTCCTCGATCCTGCAGGTTGCCCAGAAGCTGGGCATCTCCCGCAACACCGTCCACGCCAGGATGCAGCGCCTCGAACGCGACCAGGTGCTCGAGGGGTTCAGCTACCGGGTGACCCCGACGTCGCTCGGCTACCCGTTGGTCGCGTTCGTCGCGCTCGCGCTCAGCCAGCGCGACGGCCCCGAGGCCGCGGAGGAGTTGTACGCCATCCCCGAGGTGATGGAGGTGCACTTCACCACCGGCGACGCCGACCTGCTGACCCGTGTCGTCGCGAAGGACACCCTGGATCTGCATCGGATCACCAACCGGATCCTGGAAATCGACGGCATCCAGCGCACCAACACCATGATCTCCGTGAACCCGGTCATGCCGTACCGGTCCCGCCCCCTGCTCGAGCGCCTCGCCGAGGGCGGTTAGGCAGCTATGCGCTGCTTGTGACCGACCTGGACGGTCGTAGGGTCCTTGTCCTTAGGTGGGAGGTTTTTGTCCAGAACTGAACGAAAACCTCCCACCGAGAAGGGTGGCGAAGCTGTACTGGCGGTGCTACCTCGCTCTCCTGCAGCACCCTGAGGCGACGGGGTATGAGCTCGCCAAGTCCGCAGGCCTGCAGCGGGCCAACACCTACCCGGCTCTTGAGTCCCTGTGTGAGAAGGGGTTCGCCAGCCGCACGACGACCGACTCGCCGGCGCGGCATGTCGCAGTGCCGCCGGCAGAGACCCTGGGGCGGCTCAAGCGGCAGACGGCCCGCCGTGTCGACGCGCTGGTCGCCGATCTCGCCGCCTGGACCGCACCCCAACCGACAACGGCCATCACCGCGGTGCAGGGTCACGACGCCGTGGCCGATCGGGTGCTTGCTCTGATCGACGCCGCTCGGGAGCGCGTGGCGTTGTGCTGCTGGTCGGATGATCTCGGCTGGCTCGCTGACGCCCTGCGCGCCGCCGCTAACTCCGACTGCCGGGTGGTGGTCAACGTCTTCGGCGACGGTGATCTCGACGTCGGCGAGGTGTTCCGTCACGAGAGCCCGGACGGTACGGTCGGCGGGCACCTGCTGCTGTTGGCCGTCGACTTCCGGACGGCCCTGGTGGCCACCCTCGACACTGGGCCCCTGCTGACCGACATGGTCGATCTGTAGGCGGGTCTACAACTCGCGAATGACGAGCGATACCTGGATCGGATTGGCGAGCCTTGTCGCCGAGACATGCCGGAGCGGGGGACAACTCGATGAGCGAAACGCTGACGCTCATCCGAACGGCGGATGAAGGTCCTTCATCGAGAACCGTCGCCGCCGGTGAACGACGACCAGCAGCAGGACGACGCTCGACAGCAGCACGAGGGCGAGCAGCGCGACGTCGAGCACGAACCGGCTCATCAGACCTCCGGAGATCGCGATCCGGAACGCCTCAATGCTGTACCGCATCGGCATGAACCTGCCGAGCGACGCGAAGAAGGGCGGCAGCATCTCCGGTGGGTAGGTCCCGCCCGCAGCGGTGAGCTGGAGGATCAGCAGTAACAGCATCCCCGCCGTCGCGACGAGACCCAGCCAGGTGCGCAGGAGGTGCGCGATGGCGGAGAAGGCCAGCGCGACCAGCGTCGTGAGCGCGATGAGCAGCCAAGGATGGACCGGGGCGATCCCGAGGCCGATCCAGGCGACGGCCAGCATGATCCAGCTGGCGACGACCGACGTGGCGGCGAGCGTCCCCCACGCGGTGAGCCCGATGCGGAGATCGGAGCCGCGCGCAGCAAGCACGCGTCCGGTGATAGGTCTGAGGAGGAAGAACGCCGAGATGCCGAACATCCACAAAGCGATGGAGAAGAACATCGGGGCGAGGCCGCGGCCGTTCACATGGGCAGGGTTGTCGACCTGCATGGTCACGTCTACCGGGGCCGACATGACCGTGACGGCGTCGTCCTGTTCGGCCGCGGTCAGGACAGGGATCCGGGCGGCTCCGGCCGCCAGCTCCGTGGCGAGCGTGTGCGCACCCTCGGAGAGCTGTGCGAGACCGTCATCGAGTGCGTCGCCGCCCTCCGCGGCTTCCGCGATCCCGTCTCTGAGCGTGGCCGCGCCGTCGGACACCTTCGCGGCACCGTCGCGCAGCGCGTCCACCTTCTCCTTCGCCGAGGTCGCCTTGGCCGACAGGTCACCAAGGCTGTGTAGGCGCGTGTCTGCCGCAGCGACGTCGTCGGCAACCTTCGCGGCCTTTTCGGCCGCGGACGACGTGAACGCGCCGAGCTTCGCGGCGTGGGTCGACAGCCGCGCGACGACGGGGTCGTCTGCCAGCTCCGGATGGTCGGCGAGCAGCGCATCGAGGTCGTCTGAAAGGGAGGAGGACACGTCATCGAGCCGCGCCGCGTCGTCGGCGACGGCGGCTGTCAGGTCTGCCGCGCGGTCGGCCGCATCCTGCACCTTCTTCTGCGCCTCGGGGAGGCGTTCGGCCGCCGCGCTCAGGACCGGATCGACGACGTCGGCCAGTTGGGCGGTGCCGTCGGCCACCTGACCGGCTCCCTCGGACAGCTTCGCGGCCCCGGAGCGGAGCGTGTGGAGCCCCGAGACAAGGGCGGAGCTGCCGTCGTGCGCCGTGGCGAGACCCTCATCGAGTCGCGCCGCACCGTCGGCCGCCTTCTGCATGCCACCCCGGATCGTGTCGAGGTTCGCGAACACCGCCTCGAAGTAGCTGCGCACCGCGGTCTCGTCAATGGCGCGTGCGATGGAGTTCTGCGCCGAGTTGGTGATGGTGCCGATCACAAAGCCGTTGGCGTCGTTGCGGCGCAACTCGATGCTGGCGCGCCGGGGGTCGAGGTCTTTTGCGCTGACGAGGTCACGGGAGAAGCTCTCCGGCACGGTGATGACGAGATAGAAGTCGCCGCGTTCGAGACCCGCCTCGGCATCGGCGGACGAGGCGTCCGCGAAGGCGAAGGTTCCGGATCGGTGGAGGCTGTCGACGAAGTCTCGGCCGGCAGAGACCTCCTTGCCGTTCACGGCGGTCGGGACGTCGTGATTGACGACGGCCACCGGCACCTGGTTGAGGCGGCCGTACGGGTCCCAGTTGCCCGCGAGGTAGATGCAGCCGTACAGCATGGGGACGACGAGGATGAAGGCGAGGGCCAGGCGCGGCAGCGGGCCTTTGAACCGGCGCAGTTCGAAGCGGGCGAGCGTGAGGGGGTTGCGGGAGCTGTCAGGCATGGCGAGGATCCATCTCTACGGTGAGGGCCTCCGGCGGCACCGCGGCCCGCTCGGAGGTGGAGGCCACGACGGTGACGCCGTCGTCGGCGAGCGCGAGGAGGCCGGCCCAGAGCGCAGCCTGGTCGGTGAGGGTCGTCTCGCGGTCGATGTCATCGACCACGACCAGGCGGGCGGGCCGGATCGCTGCCAGGGCGATCGCGGCCCGGGTCTGATCGGCGGGGGATAGCTGTCCGAAAAGGGTGTCGCGGGGCTCGTCGAGGCCAAGCAGCAGCGCGGCGTGCAGGTAGTTCGCGTGCCGCTCGCGGGCGGAGGCGCCGTCGGCCAGCGTGCGCTCCGTGATGCAGTCCTCCAGCGACAGCTTCGGCTCGGCCGCGACGAGGTCGGCGATCCGCGCGACGGACGTGACCTTGCGCACCCGCCCGGGGTGAGCGACGGCGTCGATCCCGTCAACGATCAGCTCGCCGGCGATGCCGCGCATGCGCCCGGCGAGCGCGAGCAGCAGCGCGGACTTGCCCGAGCCGTCGGCGCCGGCGACCGCGACGACAGACCGGTGAGCGATGGTCGCCGTGACCGGGTTGAAGACGTGGCCGCGCGGGGTGCACAAGCTGAGGCCCTTTGCGACGATCACCGGACTGAGGGCGGAGTAATCTGACACGTGGGCAATCTACGAGCGCGTGGTCCCTCAGGCAATCCCTATCCCGGCAATAGCTCCGGCTCGCCCGGTGTTACCAGGGGCGGGCGGCGGAGGCACGTTCGAGGAGGGCGTCGCGGAGCGAGGGCGGTAGGTCGATGGTGGTCAGTTCCTGGGCCAGGTCGAGGCCGTTCAGTCGCTTGATCGCGCTCCAGGCGGCTTCCTTGGTCGAGAATTCGATCTCGGCGGCGTCGAGGAGGGCGAACGTGTCGCCGATCAGGTCCGACGCGGCGGGCCGTAGGCCGACCAGGACGATGTTGGCGCCGTCGGAGGAGACGGTTCCCAGCTCGACCCGCAGCGCCGGGGAGAGAAGCTCGTCGGTGGCGACGGCGGGAGCGACACGTCCGACGGCGTCAGGCAGCGCGGCAGCCGCCGGCTGTGAGACTCCCTCGATCCGTTCTACGGCGTCGGCGCCCACGATCTCTAGTGTGATCTTGCGCTCTGTGAGCGGGTTGGGTCCGGTCGTCGGCTCGATGGTGAGGTGGAGGTCGGCGAGGCCGTCGTCGCGGACGGTGAGGCTAGCCAAGAACCTCGTCACATTGGGCTCGGACGGGACGCCCTCGCCATGGTCCTCGCTCAGGTGGGAGACGCCGTTGCCGGGGAACACGCGCAGAGTGAGGCGCGACGGGGCATCGGTCACCGGATCCAAGGCGTCGGCCAGCGGCAGCACCGAACCGGCCTTGGCAAGGACAGGAACCTGTTCCAGGCCGCGATGCAGCGAGAGATGGCGCCCGCCGTCGTAGTGCTGGCCGGTGAACAGATCGAACCAGGCGCCGTCGGGCAGCCACACCCGGACGGCGCCGAGCGTCGAGGTCTTGTCCTCGGGCGTCGTGATCGGGGCGACCAGCAGGTGCTCTCCCAGCAGGTACTGGTTCCGCGCCCAGAAGGCCTCGCCGGCTGTGGCATGGTCGTGGTACATCGGCCGGACGACGGCGACGGCGTCGGTGTGCGCCCGCCAGGCAGCCGTGTACAGCATCGGGATCAGGCGATGACGCAGCCGCATGAACCGCGAGATGACACCGAAGGCGCGCGGGCCGAACGTCCACGGCTCCTTCGTCGTGAACGGGCTGTTCGACGAGTGGAGCCTGTTCACCGGCGAGAAGGCGCCGAACTGGCACCACCGCACGGTGAGCTCGGTGTCCTTGGCGCCCCACATGTGCCCGCCGATGTCGTGCGACCACCACGTGTAGCCGACGTTCGCTGCGGTCGCGGTGAAGTACGGCTGGAAGTCGAGCGAGTCCCAGGTGATGATCGCGTCGCCTGAGAAGCCGATGGGGTAGCGGTGGCTGCCGAGCCCGGCGTAGCGCGAGAAGGTGAGCGGGCGCCTACCGCCGCGTGCTGAGTCAAGGAAGTGGATGTGGTTCAGCATCCACAACGGGTCGAGGCCCGGAATGCTCGTCGTGCTGCCCGACTGCCAGTCGAGCCACCAGAAGTCGACACCCTCCTCCTCCAGAGGGTGATGCAGATGCGTCAGGTAGGCGTCGACGAACTCCCGGGACGTGACATCGAACGCGACGGGAAGCCCGCTCTCCGGGTCGATGCCCATCGCCTCGGCCACCTGCGGGTATGCGTCCTCGTGGCGGCGTACGCCGTCGGCGGGGTGCACATTGAGCGTGACCGCGAGGCCGCGGTCACGCAGCTCGCTCAGGAAACGCGCGGGGTCCGGGAACAGCTCCCGGTCCCACGTGTATCCCGTCCAGCCCGTGCCGATATCCGGGTCGATGTCGACGAGGTGCCAGTCCATGTCGATCACCGACACCGACAGCGGGATCCGCTCCGCCGCGAAGCGGTCCATCAGCGCCAGGTACCCGTCCTCGTCGTACCGCCAGTACCGGCTCCACCAGTTGCCGAGCACATACCGCGGCACGAGCGGCGTCGGGCCGGTGAGGCGGTGGTAGTCGCGCAGCGCGCCGGCGAAGTCGCGGCCGTGCGCGAAGAGGTAGAGGTCCTGCCTCCCACGCGGGCCGCCCTCGGGCCGCGGCTCGATCCAGCCGTCCTCGGACAGCAGCACCGAGCCCGAGTCGTCGACGACGGCGAACCCGTAGGTGGACAGGATGCCGAAGTCGAGCTCGGTCGCACCGTCGACCTCGTCCAAGGTCCGCGTCGTGCCGAGCAGGTTGCCGCGGAACGGCGGTTGCTGCGGATAGGCGACGCCGGGCCGCCACGTCGAGTAGTGCCCGTCGGAGGTGCCGCGCAGCAACCGCACCGTGAGCCCCGCCTCGCTGAACTCCTTGCCGTCGTAGACGACCTGGAGGTCGTCGGTCAGGATCTCCAACCCGCCATCGGGAAGATGCGCGATGGTGAACTCCGGTATGGGGAAGTCACGCGAGACGACGAGCTGGGTCGGCCTATCGACGAACTCCCCGCGCTCGTTCCATTCCATCCGGAGCAGACGCGAGGTGAGCACGGTGAAGCGGTAGGTGGGGCCGGCGACGACGGCGTCGAGATGCGCCGGGGCGGGTCGGCCGTCGGACATGGAGAACAAGATTGCTCCTTGGGTCGAGTCTCCGACACAGATCTATCTATACGGGGAGCCAGGCCGTATAGAGGGCCTGGCTGGCCGTATAGAGAGAGATCTGTGTTCGGGTCTGGGTCAGGCGAGGCGGAGGATGCGGGATTCCCAGGGGGCAAGGACCGACGGGTCCGGCTCCGGGTGGGTGCTGAGGACGAGGTCCGCGCCGGCGAGGTCCGGGAGGCCGTCGGGGACCCCCGCGGGGGTCGAGGAGCAGTTCGCCAGGACCAGGAGCGTGTCGTCGTCGAGGGTCCGGGTAAAGGCCCAGATCTGGTCGTGGTCCGGGAGGAGCAGCTCGAACCGGCCCTCCTGGACTGTCTTGTCTTCGTGACGCAGCCGGATCAGGGCCTGGTAGTGCGCGAACACGGAGCCGGGGTCGGCGAGCGCGGCCTGGGCGTTGATCTCGGTGTAGTTCGGGTTTGCCGCGTACCAAGGTGTGCCGGTGGTGAAGCCTGCGTGGTCGGTCGCGTCCCAGTGCACCGGGGTGCGGGCGTGGTCGCGGGACTTCGCGGCGAGCGAGCGCAGGATGTCCTCTTCGGGAATGCCGCGGGCGGTGGCCAGCCGGTGGTAGTTGAGCGACTCGACATCCTGGTAGTGGCCGATCTCGGTGAACGGGGAGTTCGTCATCCCGAACTCTTCGCCCTGGTACACGTACGGGGTGCCTTTGTGCAGGTGCAGCACTGTGGCAAGGGTCTTCGCGGAGTTCACGCGATGCTCCGGAGAGGTGTCGCCGAACCGGGACACCGCGCGGGGCTGGTCGTGGTTATCCCAGTACAGCGAGTTCCAGCCGGCCTCGGCCAGCCCTTCCTGCCAGTCGGCCAGGTTGCCCTTCAACGCAGGAAGGGGAAGCGGGGCGATGTCCCACTTCGCCGCCCCGGGGACCTGGTCGAGGTGCATGTGTTCGAAGGTGAACACCATGTTCAGCTCGTGGCGGGCAGGATCCGTGATGCGCTGGGCGACCTCGATGGTCGCGCCTGGTGTCTCGCCGACGGTGATGAGGTTGCGTTCGTCGAGGCCGACCTCGCGGTTCATCTCGGCCAGGAACTCGTCCAGTCGGGGGCCGTTGGCGATCTCCCCGAAGCTGGCCGAGTTGGGGTCCATCGCGCTACCCGAGACCAGTTCGGCGGGCTTCGAGATGAGGTTGATGACGTCCATCCGGAAGCCGTCGACGCCCCGGTCGACCCACCAGCGCATCATCTCGTACACAGCCTGACGCACCTCGGGGTTCTCCCAGTTCAGGTCCGGCTGACCGGGGCTGAAGATCCCGAGGTAGTACTCGCCGCTTGCCGGATCGTAGGTCCAGGCCGACGGCGCGAACGCCGCGGGCTTGTCGTCGGGTTCCGCGCCGGGAGTGCCGGGCTCAGCACCGGGGCGGGCGGGGCGCCAGTAGTACCAGTCGCGCTTCGGCGAAGCCGGGTCGCGGGACTCCTGGAACCACGCGTGCTGGTCCGAGGTGTGGTTCACCACGAGATCCATGACCAGCTTCATCCCCCGGGCATGCGTCTGGGCGATCAGCTCGTCGAGATCCTCGAGCGTACCGAACAGCGGATCGACGTCGCGGTAGTCGGAGATGTCGTACCCGTTGTCGACCTGCGGCGAGCGATACACCGGCGACAGCCACAACACGTCGACACCCAACTCGGACAGGTAGTCCAGCCGGGACGTGATGCCGGGGATGTCGCCGACGCCGTCGCCGTTCGAGTCCTGGAACGATCGCGGATAGATCTGATACACGACCGCAGACCGCCACCAGCCGTCGGGTCGATGAGACAGGGACGACTGGGTGCGGTCTGCGGTCATGGGTTTTCCTTCATGTTGTGGTCTGCCACCCGGCTCCTGCGCTGTGGAACAGCACAGGAACCGGGAGCGGGTCGCTACTGCCGTAGGTCGCCGATCGAGGTCTCGGAGCTTTCTTTCGCGGACTGCGGCTCCTTCGTCGCCGTGGCCTGGCTCAAGGAACGGTGAGGCTCAACCAGCGGTGAGGCTCAGCCTATTGGGTCAGCCCTTGACCGCGCCCTGGGTGACGCCTTCCATCACCCATCGCTGGGTGAAGAGGTAGGCGACGATGGCCGGCGCCATCGCCATCAGGTACGACGCGAAGCTCACGTTGTAGTTGTTGCTGAACTGCGTCTGGAACAGGTTCTGCCGCACCGGGAGGGTCTGCAGGGCAGGATCCGAGATGATCAGCGACGGCATCATGAAGTCGTTCCACGCATAGAGGAACGCGAAGATGCCCACCGTGGCGCTCATCGGGGCGAGGAGCGGGAAGATCAGCTTCCAGAACGTCTGCCACGTCGTCGCGCCGTCCATGCGGGCCGACTCCTCCAGCTCCAGGGGAATCGAGCGCAGGAACGCGGTGAACAGCAGCACGCTGAAGCTGAGCTGGAACATCGTCGCCAGGATGACCACCCCGAAGGGGTTGTCGAGCCCGAACCGGCCGGTCAGCTGGATCTGCGGGAGCGCCACGACGGGGAACGGGATGAACATCGCGGCCAGCAGGTAGAAGAACGACCAGCGGAAGAGCCGACGATCCCAGTTGCGCACGATCGCATAGGACGCGAACGCGGCGAGGAAGATCGTGAACACCACGGTGCCCGCGGTGACGAACAGTGAGATGCCCGCGCCGACCGGGAACTTGGTGAGGTTCCAGGCCTCGATGAAGCCGTCGATGGAGATCGGCGATGGGAACGAGAACGCGTTGCCGTCGACCGCCTGCGACGTCGTCTTGAATGCCATCGAGATGGTCACGTACAGCGGGAGCAGCACCGTGACCGCGCACAGGATCAGGATGATGGTGCCGGACCAGTTGACCCGCTCCATCTTCATGTTGAGCTTCGTGGGAAGTGTCTGCGTCGACATCAGAATGCGTTCCTTCCACGCGTCAGCGACAGCTGGAGGACAGAGATGAGGATGGCCACGATGAAGAAGATCGTCGCGTTCGCCATCTGGTAGGCGTAGTCGCCGCCGTTGAAGCCCGTGATGATCGTCATCGCGACGCTTCGGGTTGCGGTACCCGGGCCGCCGTTGGTGAGGCCGACGATGATGTCGTAGGCGTTCAGGAAGCCCTTGAAGCCGAGGATGAAGTTGATCACCACGTACCCGGCCACCAGCGGAACGGTGATGCGGGTGAGCTGCTGGAACTTCGTGGCGCCGTCGATGTCGGCCGCCTCGTACACGTCGCCGGGCACGGAGAGCAGGCCGGCGATGTAGATCAGCAGCGTGCCGGGGATCGCCTGCCATGCGGTGACGGCGACGATCGCGGTCCAGGCCAGGTCAGGGTTGGCGAGGATGCTGGTCTGCAGGAACTCGATCCCCAGCGCCGTCCCCACGGCGGGGAGCGAGTTGGAGAACAGGAAGTTGAAGACGTAGGCGATGATGATGCCGGAGATCACCATCGGGATCACGAAGATGGTCCGCAACCCCGTCTTGAACCGGACGCGGGACGTCAACCCCACCGCCAGCATGAACGCGATCGCGTTCACCACGATCACCGTGGCGATCGAGAAGCCGAAGGTGAACAGGTAGCTCTGCAGGATGGCGGGGTCGCTGAAGGCGGCGACGTAGTTGGTCAGCCCGTTGAAGCTCCAGGTGCCGATGCCGATCGAGTCGGTGAAGCTGAAGAAGATGCCGATGATGCCCGGGATCGTGATGGCGAGCGTGAAGAGGATCAGGCTCGGCACCAGGAACAGGTAATAGATCGGCTCGACGCGGCGCTTGGCGCGGCGCACCTTCTGGCCGCCGACGACCTCAGTCGTTGTCGTGCTCATGTCAGGAGTCCTTCCTCACCGGGGCGCGGAACGCGAGACGGGCCCAGTCGGCGTCCATCGTCGCGAGGTACGTTCCGGCGTTGCCGCCGAGCGCAATGGCCTGCGCGTAGTTGAACACCGGGATCGTCTTGGGGACGAGCACGGAAGGGCCTTGATAGATCCGGCCGGCGTCGATGTACTCGATCATTCCCTCGATCCGCGGGTCGTTCGGCGCGGGGGCGGTCGTGGTGGGGGTGAACCCGAGCTGCGACGCGTTGTACGCCTCGATGTTCTCGGGCAGGAAGAGGTACTCAAGGAAGTCGCGCGCGGCCTCCTGGTGCTTCGAGCCCTCGGGGATCATCGCGGCGAGGTCGAGGTTGACGCGCACCTTGAGGTCGGCGTCGCTGCCGGTCATCGGCAGCGGGAAGGTGCCGAGTTCGAGGTCCGGCGAGGTCTTCGCGATCTCGCTGAAGGCCCACGGACCCTGCAGGTACATGGCGGCCTGGCCCTTGGCGAAGGCCAGGTTGCCGTCGTTGTAGCCGCGGCTGGCCGCGTCCTTGTTGATGTAGGAACCCAGCAGCTCCTGCATCTTGTCCATCGGGTCCGCGAAGTCCTTCTGGAACGATGTCGCCGAGTTGGGGCCGACGTCGGCACCCTGCGCCGCGAGGTTGTCAAAGAAGTCGAGCACGTCGATCGAGCCGCCGACCGTGTAGTCGAACCAGCCCTGGCCGACCGTCCAGTCATCCTTCAGCGTGGCGTAGAACGGCGTGATCCCCGCGTCCTGGAGCTTCTTACAGACAGCGAGGAGCTCGTCCCACGTCTTCGGGACCGCGAGGCCGTTGGCCTCGAAGATCTCCTTGTTGTAGATCACCGACGCGGCCATGACCGAATACGGCAGGGCGCTCTGACGCCCCTCGCAGACGCCGTACTGGTCGAGGAGCGGCTGGTACGACTCTTTCATCTGCGACGCGGCGGTCGTGTCGCCGAGGTCGGTCAGCGTGCAGCGATCGACGAAGCGCGCGACCTCCATGTTGTAGTTCGCCAGCATGAGATCCGGCGGGTTGCCACGCACGAAGCTGGCCGAGACGACATCGACACCCGAGGTGTCGATGTTGACCTGAACCTTGTCCTGCGAGGCGTTGTACTTCGCGACCACATCGGTCATGAACTCGATGGCCTCGCGCTTGCTGAACGTGAACCGCACGGGCTCACGCCCGTCGCCCACGGAGCAGCCCGCAAGGCCTGCGCTGACGAGTGTCAGCGCCAAGGAGCCCGCGACGAGGCGCGCCACCTTTTTTGCTTTGACAGACACCTTTGTCCCCTCGTTGGAGAATACGCTCACTAAATTGAGCCGCCGGAGAAAATCCGACTCGGGTTATAGTGCCTCAAAGTCCGCTATGTGGTCAAGGGGGTGGACGTGGAGTACGAGCACCACACGCGGCACCGCGCGAGCACCGCGGATGTTCTCGGGTTCGCCTGGAACACAGACGTCTTCCGTGCCGACCACGTCATGGCCGCCCTCGGGCTCACTCGCTCGACCGCGCTCTCCGCGCTCGACGCGCTCATCGACATCGGCCTTGTCACCGAGCTGCCGAACTCCGCCACCGAGCGCAATCGGATGGGACGGCCCGCGCGCCGTTTCGAGCTCAACGGCGACGCGGGCGTCGTGATCGGGATCGACGCAGGAAACCGTCGCTTCACGGCGATCGCCGCAGACCTCACCGGCCGTGTCCTCGCGGAGGAGCACCTCGACATCCGTGGCTATCTGAACGCCGACGACCTGCCCTATCCCGACGCCGATCCGGAGGAGCGCCTGGCGGCCGCCCTGCGGGTCATCGACGCGGTGCTGGCCGCGACGAGGAGGACCCGGACGGACGTCGTCGGGGTCGGGGTGGGGATACCGGCCCCGGTCGACGGCGACGGCGAGTCGCCGCCGCACGAGTCGGGGTTCTGGCAGTACATGAACGCGGGGCTACGGCGCCTCCTCGCCGAGGAGTTCCCCGCCGTGCGGGTGGAGAACGACGCCGCGCTGGCGGCAATCGCGGAGAGCAGCCTCGGTGAGGCGCGCGGCTGCGACGACTTCGTCGCCGTGCTGGGTGGCCGACGACTCGGCTCCGGGGTGTTCATGGAAGGTCGGCTCGTCCGCGGCGCCCGGGGCGCCGTCGGCGAGCTCGGAGGACTGACCTACATCACAGACGTCGGGGGCTCGTGGGGTTTGGGCTACCTGGCGGAGAAGTGGGTCCGAGATGCGCTGGAAGGCGGGCTGATTCCCGCCGATCATCCCTGGGCGATGCTGCCGACAGGGGAGGGACTCACCGCCGAGGTGCTGCTCGCGCATGCCAGTCTCTCCGACCCCGTTACCCGACCCCTGATCGAGGACCTGGGCTTGAGGCTCGGGCGGATCAGTCGGGTCGTCGGATACTTCTACGATCCGGAGCGGATCATCGTGTGCGGCGCTGTCGCGCCCGCCCTCGGCGAGGTCATCGAGATCGCGCAGCGCCACGTGGACCGCGAGTCGGAGTTGCCACCGCCGGAGATGGTCGCTTCGCAGCTGGGCGGCGACGTCGTTTCGCTCGGCGCGGTGTCCGCGGCTCGGGAGGCCGCGCTCGAGGTCGTGCTCCCGCTGCTCACCGCCCGTCGCAACGGCGCAGGCGGACCAGGATCACTCGCTCGGGCATGAGGTCGGGGAAGCGGAGGCCGACGTCGCTGAGCACCCGTCCGGGCAGCGTGACGCCCTCCGGCCACCACCCCCACGACCCCGGGAACGGCGACGCGATCTCGGCGGACGGGATGCCGTCGGGGAGGAGCTCCGTGAGACGGTAATCGGCCTCCGGGGCCAGGCCGGGCAGCACGACGGCGGGGCCGGGGCGCACCGGCGATGTCGCCACCCGCATGAGACTGAACACGGCGTCGTCCTTGTCCGAGGAGACCACGCCGTGGACGCTCCAGCCCGCGTCGGGGTGATCCACGTGGACGACCCGGCCGGTGTGCAGCAGCGGGCGAAGCTCCTTGTGCAGCGCGATCCACGACGCGAGATCGGCTCGTTCCTGAGCGGAGGCCTCGAGCAGATTCCACTCGACGCCCATGTGGCTGAACAGCGCGGTGGACGCGCGGACGGCGAGGTTGAGCGTACGGCCCGTGGTGTGCGACTCCGTGGAGGCGATGTGAGATCCGACCAGCTCGGGAGGCAGGAGGAGCGACGTGCCGGCCTCGATCTGCTGGCGCTCGATCGGGTCGATGCAGTCTGAGGCCCAGACCCGGACCGCCAGCTCCATGATCCCGAGGTCGATCCGGGCGCCGCCGCCTGCGCACGACTCGATCTCCAGGCCGGGATGCTCCGCGAGGAGCGTCCCCATCAGACGGTAGGTGGCGAGGGTCTGGGCGTGATACGCGGGCCGGCCGGTCAGTGGAGACACCGCCTCGTAGAGGTCCCGGTTGAAGTCCCACTTGATGAAGTCGATCTTCGTGTCGGCGAGCACGCGCCGCATCTGCCCGAGCACGTGCGCGAACGCCGCCGGGTTGGTCAGGTCGAGCACGTGCTGGGTGCGCGCCTCCTGGGGGCGGTGCGAGCGCGGCGACAGGATCCACTCGGGATGCGCGCGGGCCGCGTCGGAGTCGAGGTTGATCATCTCCGGCTCGAACCAGAGGCCGAACTCCATCCCGCGTGCGTGCACCGCGTCGGCGAGCGGGGCCAGGCCGTGGGGCCAGACCTCGTCCGAGACGACCCAGTCGCCAAGGCCGGAGGTGTCGCTGCGCCGTGACCCGTACCAGCCGTCGTCCAGCACGAAGCGCTCCGCGCCGGACTCGGCCGCGACGTCGGCGAGTTGCAGGAGCCGGTCGAGCGAGTGGTCGAAGTAGACGGCCTCCCACGCGTTGAAGGTTACGGGCCGCGGCGTCGTCGGATGGTTCGGCCTGGTGCGCACGTAGTCGTGGACACGGGCGGCGGCGCCGTCGAGTCCTTCGCCCCAGGTTGCGATGAGCCAGGGGGTCGCGTAGGACTCGCCATGGGCGAGGACGACCTCTCCGGGCATCAGCAGTTCGCCGCCGATCAGCGCGTTCTGGCCGAGGACGTTGCGCTCCGCGATGGTGCGGGTGTTGCCCGACCATGCCACGTGTACGTAGTGCGCAGAGCCGCGGTTCCAGCCGGTTCCCGGCGTGCACGTGCCGTGGATGGTCGACCCGGCGTGGGCGCGCGCCACGCGGACGGACTGCTCGTGCGCGCCGATCGTGAACTCGTGGAACGCGATGGCCCGCTCGCGCAGGTGGTGCCCGGACTGGTCGATGATCTGTGTCTCGGCCGCCGGCACGGGGAGGGCGAGCAGGAGGGAGTCGACGGCGTAGCCGCCCGCACCACGGTTGGTGAGCTCGGTGCGGGCTCGCAGCAGGCCGGAGGCAGCGAGGCGCAGTTCGATCACGAGGTCGAGGTCGGCCTCGTCGTCGTGGGCCGTGAGCCGGACGTCCGACGGCGCTCCTTCCGTACCGTCGGCGGCGAGCACCTCGATTCCGACGGGGCGAAAGGCCGAGAACTGGCCCAGGCCCCCGCGCGAGCCGACGAGGCCCGGCGTTCCGAGCCAGCCCTCTGCCTGGGAGGGGACGAGGGAGAGCCGTGGGGGGACGTCGGCGCAGCCGGAGACGACGCCGACGCGCGTCTCCGCCCAGGCCGCGAGGGTGGCGAGAGACTGGTGTCCGAGGTCGGCTCCCCAGTACAGGATCTCCGCCAGCGACGAGCCGGGGCAGTTGACGACGACTGACGTCCCGCCTGCGCGCAGGTGAAGCTGGCGCGCTTCCGTGGGTTCCGTTGCCGCGTGATGGGTCATGGTTTCGTCCCTTTTCGTCGTGCTGCCAAGAGCAGTGGGGGCAAGCTTACCTAATAACTCTGTCGCAAAGATAATAGGGGTCCGGCGTTCCCTCCCTGCCATAATCGGGGGGTGCTCCTCTCCCAGTTCGACGTGTCCTCGCGGAGGATCGTCGAGATGGTGCTGAGGTTCGGTCCGTTGTCGCGGGCTGCCATGGTCGAGCGTCTCGGGCTGAGTTCGGGGTCGCTCACGCGCCTGACGGGGCCTCTGATCGCGGCGGGGATACTGCGTGAGGGAGAGGCGCGCGCGATGTCGATCGGCCGCCCGCGGCAACCTCTCGAGGTCGTGGACGACGCCGCGCGGTTCCTGGGCGTGAAGGTCGTGCCCGGACGGTTCTACGCCACGCTTGTCGGTCTGAGTGGCATCGTGCACTCCACGCGTGAGGCCGTCGCCGACACGAGCTCGGCCGAGACGACAGCGGCCGCCATCGCAGGCCTCCTGGAGGAGAACGCGCCCGGCTGGGCGCCCGAGGCCATCGGCGTCTCGCTCGCGGCCGCCGTCGATGCGGAAGGCAACACCCGGGCCGCGGGCCTCCTCGGCTGGAAGCGCGGCAACATCGTGCGCGCGGTCGAGGAGGCCGCGGGATTGCCCTGCGCGGCGATCAAGGACGTCGACGCGCTGACCCTGGCCGAGCACTGGTTCGGGCACGGTCGCGGCACCCGCAACTTCGTCGTCCTGACGGTTGGCGAGGGGGTGGGCTCCGGCGCCGTCGTCGACGACACCCTGCTCGGCGGGCACCTGGGCTTCGCCGCGTTGCTCGGCCGTGCCTGGCTGCGCGACGGCCAGGGTGCAAGCGAGGTGCTCTCCACCGCTCCGCTGCTCGCGCGCGCCGCCGCTGCCGTGGGGCGCGCCGTGGGACCCGCCGACCTTCTGAGTGGGGACCGCGCCATCGGCGAGGTCCTCGACGCCGCCGCGGAGGGCCTGGGGGAGTTGGTTGCGCTCGCGATGATCGCCTACGGGCCGGAGCGGGTTCTGATCGCGGGCGAGGGCGTCCCGCCGTTCGTCCTCCGTGAGGCCGCGATCCGGCGGGGCATGGCCCGGCACGCCTACGAGGACGATCAGCTCCCCGAGCTGGTGCTCGGTGAGGGGCTCGGTTTTTACGACTGGGCCCGGGGCGGCGCGGCAGTGGCCATTCGTCAGGTGCTGCGGTAGCCGGTCGATGGGTGTTGACGTGAGCGCGTGCGCTGTTAGGCTGGTGCCCCACTAGTTGATCCAACGATCGAAACTAGTGCCCACAATCTCTCCCGACCAGCGTTTTCCGCTGTCACCGCACACGTCCAGGAAGGACCGGCGCGCCTCATGACGCTCTCCGCCCACGATGTCTTCTCCGCCCCCGATTGGTGGCGCCAGGCCGTCGTCTACCAGATCTATCCGCGCAGCTTCGCCGACGCCAATGGCGACGGCATCGGCGACCTGTTGGGCATCACCTCCAAGGTTCCGTATCTGAAGGAGCTGGGGGTGGATGCCGTGTGGTTGAGCCCGTTCTACCCGTCGGCGCTCGCCGACGGCGGCTACGACGTCGATGACTACCGCGACGTCGACCCGAAGATCGGCACGCTCGAGGAGTTCGACGAGATGGTCGCGGCCCTGCACGGCGCGCACATCAAGGTCGTCGTCGACATCGTCCCCAACCACTCCTCGGACCGCCACGAGTGGTTCCAGGCGGCGCTCGCCGCGGGGAAGGGGTCGCCGGAGCGCGATCGCTACATCTTCCGCGACGGCAAGGGTGTCGACGGGGAGCTGCCGCCGAACAACTGGCCGTCGATCTTCGGCGGTGGCGCGTGGGAGCGGGTCGTGGAGCCGGACGGGGCGCCGGGCCAGTGGTACCTGCACCTGTTCGCGAAGGAACAGCCGGACTTCAACTGGGACAACCCTGAGGTGCATGAGGACTTCCTGAAGACGTTGCGGTTCTGGAGCGACCGGGGCGTCGACGGGTTCCGCGTCGACGTCGCGCACGGCCTGAAGAAGAACCTGGACCCGGCGTTCGACGCCATCAACAGGATCCTCGAGGGCACTGAGCTGTTCGGCGATGGCCAGCACCCGCTGTGGGACCGCGACGAGGTTCAGGACGTGTATGCCGAGTGGCGCGCCGTCTTCAATGAGTACGACCCGCCGCGCACAGCCGTCGCGGAGGCCTGGGTGGCGCCGCACCGCCAGGCGCGCTACTCGTCGCCGCTGGGCCTCGGCCAGACGTTCAACTTCGACCTGCTGCGTGCGCGTTTCGACGCCGGCGACTTCCACGAGATCATCGACCGCAACCTCACGGCTGCCGCCGAGCTCGGCGGGTCGACGACGTGGGTGTTCTCCAACCACGACGTCGTCCGCCACGCCACCCGCTACGGTCTGCCCGGCGGGGGCATCGCCGTCGCCGCACCCGGCGGCGGAGCGACGGTCGGCGGCAACGACGGCAAGCAGTGGCTGCGCGACGGCGGCGACCCCGCGGACGTCGACGAGGTGCAGGGTCTTCGTCGCGCGCGGGCCGCGACGTTGTTCATGCTGGCGCTGCCCGGCTCGGCCTACCTTTACCAGGGCGAGGAGCTTGGCCTGCAGGAGGTCGGCCAGATCCCGGCCGCAGAGCGCCAGGACCCGTCTTTCTTCCGCACGGAGGGCGCGGAGATCGGCCGGGATGGCTGCCGCGTGCCGCTGCCGTGGACCGCCGACGGCGCGTCCTTCGGGTTCGGCGAGGGCGAGTCGCATCTGCCGCAGCCCGGGTGGTTCGGGACGTATGCCGTCGAGGCGGAGTCATCCGACCCGGCGTCGACGCTGAACCTGTACCGCCGGGGGCTGGCGCTGCGCCACGAGCTGGAGTGCGCCGAGTCGATGGAGTGGATCGAGGTCACCGAATCGGTGCTGGGCATTGAGCGCCCGAACGGGTGGCGTGCGGTAATGAACTTCGGCACCGACCCCGTCGCGCTGCCCGCCGGCGACGTGCTGCTTTCCAGCGCCCCGCTAGCCGACGGCGAGCTCCCGGGCGAGACCACCGTCTGGCTGCGCGGCTAGCCATGCCGGACCCCATGGGCACGCCGATCACGCGCGGGCGGCTTGCCGCCGACCTGCGCGGCCTCGGCGTGCCCGACGGCGGGACCGTCATGGTGCACACCTCGCTGCGGTCGCTCGGCTGGGTCGTCGGCGGAGCTCAGACGGTGCTGGCGGCGTTGCGTGACGCCGTCGGTCCTGAGGGCACCCTCGTGATGCCGACCCAGTCGTGGCAGCTGTGCGATCCCGCCTTCCTGCAGGAGGCGCCGTCGGCGTGGTGGCCGACGATCCGTGCGCACCTCCCGCTCTACGACCCGGCCCTCACGCCCAGCCAGACGATGGGCATCGTCGCCGAGCTCTTCCGGACCACGCCCGGGGCGATCCGCAGTCCGCACCCGCATCGGTCGGTCACAGCGGTCGGTCCGCAGGCGGAGCGCGTCGCGGCGCGGCACCGGCTCGACGCGCCCACGGGCGAGGAGTCCCCGCTCCGCGCGCTCGTCGACTTGGACGCCAGCGTCCTGCTCCTGGGCGTGACGGGCGCGAAGATCACGGCCCTGCACCTGGCCGAGCACCGCGCCGACTTCCCCGGGAAGCGGACGGTCGCCAACGGCGTCGCCGCCGTCGTCGACGGCCGCCGGGAGTGGCTCTCCTGGCAGGAGCTCGACGTCCACGACGAGGACTTCGAGGAGGTCGCCGACGCCTTCGTCGCGGAGACCGGCCTCGCCCGCGCCGGGCTGGTGGGAGCGGCGCCCGCGCAGCTGCTCCCCGCGCGCCCCTTGGTCGACTTCGCCACCGAATGGTTCACATCACATCGCCAGAACCATAGTTATGCATAGTTATGGTCGTACGCGACGCAGGCGGGGACTAAATCCGTAGTTGTGCCCAGTCTTGGTGGGTGCGGTCGCTGCGCAGACTCGAAGCCCGCGGCGCCGCCGTCGAGTATGGACAGCTGAGTTGACGGAAAAGTGCTGCGAGATGGGCGTTCTGACCCCAAAACCGGGGAGAACGCCTATCTCGCAGCACTTTTCCGGCACCGGGGCGCGCGACTAGCGTGGGGGAATGGCCGACGTCATTCTCGAGGTGCCCCCGCGCACGGTGAAGCTCAGCAGCCCCGACAAGGTACTCTGGCCCGACGCGCCCGGCGGGCCGATCACGAAGCACGGCCTCGCCGACTACCTGATCGCGGTCGCCGACCCCTTCCTGCGGCTGAACAGCGACCGGCCGATGACGCTGCAGCGGTTCCCCGATGGTGTCGACGGTGAGGAGTTCTTCTCCAAGCGGCCGCCGCGGGGAGCGCCGTCGTTCCTGCGTACCGTAACCTGCACCTACCCCTCGCGACGGCGCCACGACCAACTCGTGTTCGACGAGCCCGCCGCGCTCGCCTGGGCCGCGCAGATGGGAACCATCACGTTCCACCCGTGGCCGGTCCGCACGGCGAACCTCGACAACCCGGACGAGTTCCGCATAGACCTCGACCCGCAGCCCGGCCGGGACTTCCGCGACGCCGTCGAGGCCGCCCTCGCGCTGCGCGACGTGATGGCGGAGGTGGGGCTGACTGCTTACGCCAAGACCTCCGGCAACCGCGGTATCCACGTCTACGCCCGCATCGCGCCGACGCACGAGTTCCAGGACGTGCGTCACGGCGTCATCGGCGTCGCCCGGGAGCTGGAGCGCCGGCTGCCCGACCTCGTCACCACATCGTGGTGGAAGGAGGAGCGCGGGACGCGCGTCTTCGTCGACTTCAACCAGGCCAACCGCGACCGCACCATCGCCGCCGCCTACTCGCCGCGCCCGCTGCCGTGGGCGCCGGTGTCGACGCCGGTGTCGTGGGAGGAGCTCCCGGACGTCGACCCGCGCGAGTTCACCGTCTACACGGTGCCCGCGCTGCTGGAGCAGCGGCGGTGTCCCTGGGCCGACATCGACGCGCACTCCGGCGACGTCGAGGGCGCGCTGAAGCTGTGGGAGGCCGATCTCGAGCGCGGCCTCGGCGAACTGAACTTTCCTCCCGACTACCCCAAGATGCCCGGCGAGCCGCCGCGCGTCCCGCCGAGCAAGCGCAAGGCGGATCGTGCGGACGAGGACTACATGGCGCCCAAGGCCGAGCGGGATGCCGAGTGGGGCACCGCGATCGCCCCGCCGTACGGCCCGATGCTGGCCAAGCCCGTGAAGAAGCTGCCCGCGGGGGAGTACCTGTTCGAGCCGAAGTGGGACGGATTCCGTTCGATCATCTGGCGCTCCGGCGACGAGGTGGAGATCGGATCGCGCAACTCGCGCCCGATGACGCGTTACTTCCCGGAGCTGGTCGAGGCGATCGTCGCGAACTTCCCCGACCACTCGGTCATCGACGGCGAGATCATCATGATCGACCCCGAGAGCGGCGACCGGCTGAACTTCGACCTGCTCCAGCAGCGCATCCACCCGGCGGCGTCGCGGATCGCCAAGCTGAGCGCCGAGACGCCCGCCTGCTTCGTCGCCTTCGATCTCCTCGCGTTGGGCCAGGAGAACTTCGTGGAGAAGCCGTTCCGCGAGCGTCGCGCCGCGCTGGAGAAGGCGCTGGCCGACGCTGAAAGCCCCGTCTTCCTGACAAAGGCCACGCACGACGAGAAGCTCGCCATGGAGTGGTTCGCACAGTTCGAGGGCGCGGGTCTCGACGGCGTGATAGCCAAGCCGCTCGACGAGCCCTACGCCGAGGACAAGCGCGTGATGTACAAGCTGAAGCACGAGCGCACCGCCGATTGTGTCGTCGCCGGCTACCGGCTGTACCGGAACGAGACCGACGCCATCGGCTCGCTGCTCCTCGGCCTGTACACCGACGACGGGCAGCTCAACTCCGTCGGCGTGATCGGCGCCTTCCCAATGGCGCGACGCAAGGAACTCTTCGAAGAGTTGCAGCCGCTGGTGACGACGTTCGAAGGCCATCCCTGGTCGTGGGCGGGGCCGTTCGACACGGTCGCGGTCGACTCCGTCGACGCACCCGGCTCAAGGGACATGCTCGCTCAGGACGAGCCCGACAACCGCGACCAGTCCTTCCCGCGCACGCCGACCGCCGCCGCGCACTCGCGGTGGAACGCGAAGAAGGACCTGTCATTCGTGCCGCTGCGGCCCGAGCGCGTCGTCGAGGTGCGCTACGACCACATGGAGGGCAACCGGTTCCGGCACACCGCGCAGTTCGTGCGCTGGCGCGATGACCGCGACCCGGCGTCGTGCACCTATGCCCAGCTCGAGGAGCCCGTGAGCTACGACCTCGCAAAGGTCCTGCTCCCCTAGGGAAGCACTGATCGATCGGGCACCGGCTGCGGCGCACCAGGCGGGCGCGGGCTCGAATGGTGGCGCGATTTATTACGTAAGGTAAGGCTCCCCTAATATCTTCGCATGCTTGCTCGTCCCCCCGAGGCACCCCTGCACGCCAGAAGCGCCGTCGCTCCCTTCCCGACCTGGCCCGACAGCGTCCGACGCCGCTACCGCTCCCTCGGCTACTGGACCGACGAGACGTTCCCGGCATTCGTCGCCGACCGCTGTGAGCGGTTCGCGGGCAACATCGCGGTCGTAGGCCGCGACGCCCAGGGCCGGGACATCCGGTGGACCTACGCCGACCTCGCCGCGGCGGCGGAACGGGCCGCGGCGCACATCGCGGCGGCGGGTGTCGCGCCCGGCGACCGCGTCGTCGTCGCGCTGCCCAACATCGCGGACTTCGTCGCAGTAATCTTCGGCCTGTTCCGGCTGGGCGCGCTACCGATCTTCGCCCTGCCCTCCCACCGCGAGCTCGAGCTGGCCCAGTTCTGCGTCACGGCCGACGCCGCCGCGATGGTCGTCGCCACCGACGACCTCGCGGAACTGCACGCCGTCGTCGCGGAACGCGTCCGCGAACAGGGCGTCCATCCGCCCGCGCTGATCGACGTCCGCAGCTGGGGCGATGACGAACTCCCGCCGGTCCCCGCCCCGGACCGTGGCCCGGAGGACGTGGCGTTCCTCCAGCTCTCCGGCGGGACGACAGGCGTGGCGAAGCTCATCCCACGCACCGCCGCCGACTACCTGTACTCCGTGCGCGAGTCCGCAACGATCTGCGGGCTGACGGAGGAGAGCGCCCTGCTCGTCGTGCTGCCCGCCGCGCACAACTTCCCGATGAGCTCGCCCGGCATCCTCGGCGTGCTGCACGTCGGGGGAAGGGTCGTCCTCGCGCCCGATCCCAGCCCGCGCACCGCGTTCGCGCTGATCGAGAGCGAGGGGGTGACCGACGCCTCGCTCGTCCCTCCGCTCGCCCAGGCCTGGGTCTCTGCCGCGCGGCGCCGGACCCCTGACCTGTCGACGCTCCGCACCATTCAGGTGGGCGGCGCGAAGCTCGCCGACTCCGTCGCCGCCGAGATCGGCCCGGTGCTCGGCGCGCGCCTGCAGCAGGTGTTCGGCATGGCCGAGGGCCTCGTCAACTACACCCGGCTGGGCGACCCGGACGAGATCGTGAACACCACCCAGGGCCGCCCGATCAGCGCGGCTGACGAGATCCTGATCGTCGATGAGGACGACAATCCCGTCCCCGACGGCGTCGAGGGCAGCCTCCTGACCCGCGGCCCCTACACGATCCGCGGCTACTACCGCCCGGGCGACCCCGACGGCGGCCCCAACCGCGACTCGTTCACCTCCGACGGCTTCTACCGCACAGGAGACCGGGTGCGGCGCCTGCCCACCGGACACCTCATCGTCACCGGCCGCGACAAGGATCAGATCAACCGCGCGGGCGAGAAGGTCGCCACCGACGAGATCGAGGGCCTCGTCCTCGCGCACCCGGACGTCCTCGACGCCGTAGCCGTCGGCCTTCCCGACCCTTACCTGGGGGAGAGCATCTGCCTCGTCGTGCGGACCGAGCCCGGTCGTCCCCGCCCCACCGACCTTGCCGCGCGCCTCGCGGCCGCCGGACTCGCCTCCCACAAGCTCCCGGACAGGATCGAGTTCCTGGATGCCTTCCCCGAGACCCACGTCGGCAAGAACAGCCGTCGAGAGCTGCGTCAGCTGCTCACCGAGCACCTCGTCCCCACCCCGCCCGCCGACCTCCCGAGGTAGAACGATGACCCTCCCCACGCCCGACATCACATCGGTGACGACTCAGGACGCCTGGGACGCCGAGCTGCGTTCCGCGCTCGACGGCCTGCTCGCCGACGACGCGCTGGCCGCCGCGTTCGCCGCCCCGGACTCCGACGTCTTCGCGCTCGGCCTCGACTCCGTGCGCGCCTTCGAGCTGCTCGACCGCCTCCTCGACGCCGGCGCGGACATCGACTTCGGCGAGTTCACCCGCCGCCCCACCGTTTCCTACCTTCGCGAGCAGGGCCTGCAGATCCAGCCATGACCTGGCTTCCGCTGACCTCCGCGCAGCGCGGGCTGTACTTCGCGCACGAGCTGGCGCCGGAGAACCCGTGCTACACCACCGCGGAGGTCGTCGAGATCGACGGCGCGATCGACCTCGACAGGCTGTCCGCCGCGCATACCCAGGCCTACCGCGAGTTCCCGCAGCTCCGCGCCGAGTTCCGGACGACCCCGGAGGGCCCGGAGCAACAGGCGGGAGACCGCGT
The DNA here is from genome assembly GCF_016714275.1 of Tessaracoccus sp. GTDB lineage: Bacteria > Actinomycetota > Actinomycetes > Propionibacteriales > Propionibacteriaceae > Arachnia. The sequence goes on from NZ_JADJNP010000004.1 coordinate 166,482, forward strand.
CCCCGCCGTGCGGCGCGTTCCGGTGCCCGACGACGCGGCGGCCGAGGCGTGGATGCGCACGGAACTCTCCCGGCCGATGCGGCTGTCGGCAGGCGACGTCGTCCGGGCCGCGCTGCTGAGCTTCCCCGACGGCCGGACGTGGTGGTTTCACGCGGCCCACCACGTCGTCCTCGACGGTTACGGCGTGCAGCAGCTGCTGCGGCGGGTCTGCGAGTTGTACGACGGCGCCCCTCCCGCCGAGCCCGCGGTGACCCTCGCCGAGCTGGTTGCCGACGACCTCGTCCGCGTGGACGACGACGGGGCCGCCGCGTTCTGGGACGACCGCCTGCGCGCGATGGGCGGCGCGGCGTCGCTGGCCGAGCGCGTCGCGATGCCCGCGCCGTCGGCGATCAAGCGCAGCCTCGAACTCGATCCCGCGACCCAGACCCTGCTGGTGCAGAGCGCGCGGCGGCAGCGTGCCGGCTGGCCGGACCTTTTCGCGGCGGCCGTCGGCGGATACGTTGCGCGGATGGCGGGCGCGGCGTCGGCGCGGATCGGCGTGCCGCTGATGAACCGCACGGTTCCCGGCGTGGGAGCGCTGCCGTCGGCGCGGACCGTGTGCACCGCCATGAACGTCCTGCCGGTGACGGTGCCTGCCGACGACACGGTCGCGGGCGCCCTCGCGGCGACCACCGCCGACCAAGCGGCGGTTCGCGCCCACCCGTTCGTGCGGCAGGAGGTCCTCGCCCGTCGCCTCGGCCAGCTGACCGGCGGCCAGCTCTTCGGCGCTCAGGTCAACGTCGTGCCCTTCGAGCTGGAGCTGCGCCTGGGTAGCGCCGTCGGTGTCGTCCGCAACCTCACCGCCGGGCCGGTCGAGGACATGACCGTGTGCCTGCGCGGCACGCCCGGCCGTGGGCGCGTCGTCCGGTTGGAGATCGACGCCAACCCGGAGCTGTACACCGCCGAAGAGGTGGACCTGCACCTCGCGCGGCTCACCGCATGGCTGGCCGTGTACGCGGGCGCGGCCGCTGAGGCCTTCGTCCCGGGTCTCCCACTCCTGCCACACGTGGAGCTGGACCTGGTGACAGGGGCTTTCAACGACACGATGGTCGAGCGTGAGGCGGCGACGCTCGGCGAGCGGTTCGCGGCGCAGGCCGCCCGGACCCCGGACGCGACCGCGCTCGTCTTCCGCGGCGAGACCCGAACCTACGCACAGCTCCTCGATGCCTCGCGCCGGCTCGCTGCGGGGCTGATCGCGAGCGGCGTGCGCCCCGGCGACGTCGTCGGCGTCGCTCTCGAACGCGGCTTCGCGCTGTACGAGGCCGTGCATGCGCTCGCGCTTCTCGGCGCCGTCTACCTCCCCCTCGATGCCGATCTCCCGGACGCCCGCATCGAGGGCATGCTGCAGGATGCCCGGGCCACGCTGGTCCTCCGTCCAGGCGATGATCTGGCTGCCGACCCCGACGATCCGATCGTTTTCGACGACGTCGACGCACCCGCCTACCTGCTCTTCACCTCCGGCTCGACGGGGCGGCCCAAGGGCGTGCTCGTCGGCCATCGCGCCATTGACAACCGGCTCTCCTGGATGCAGCACCACGTCCCGCTGGGCCTCGGCGACCGGGTGCTGCACAAGACGCCGATCTCCTTCGACGTGTCCGTCTGGGAGTTGTTCTGGCCGTTGCAGGTGGGCGCCGCCGTCGTCATCGCCGAGCCTGGGGCGCACCGCGACCCGCGCGCCATCGCCGACATCGTCGTTGGCGAGGGCGTCGATGTGCTCCACTTCGTGCCCTCGATGCTGCGGGCGCTGCTCGCGGACCCGCGCGCCCGGGAGCGCGTCGCGACCGGCGAGGTGGCTTACGTCGTCACCAGCGGCGAGGCCCTCACGCCCGACCTCGTCGAGGGGACCGTTCGCTGGTTCGGGGTGCCGCCGCTCAACCTCTATGGGCCGACGGAGGCCGCCGTCGACGTCACCTACTGGGACTGCGTGCCCGGGGAGGAGGTCGTGCCCATCGGACGGCCGGTGTGGAACACGAGGTGCTTCGTCCTCGACGGGGATCTCCGGCCGGTGCCGATCGGCGCGGCCGGCGAACTGTGGTTGGGCGGGGTCCAGCTCGCCGACGGGTATGTCGGCCGGCCGGACCTGACGGCCGAGCGGTTCGTCGAGACGGCGTTCGGTCGCCTCTACCGGACAGGCGACCTCGCCGCGTGGCGTCCCGACGGCGCGCTCTGCTATCTCGGCCGCACCGACGACCAGGTCAAGATTCGTGGTCAACGCGTCGAGCTGGGCGAGGTGGAGGCCGCGGTCGCCGGGGTGTCCGGGCTTGTCGCCGCGGCGGCTGGCGTCATCGACGAGGCCCTGGTATGCTGGTACGCCGTCGCGGACGGAGCCGACGGCGACGCCGTCGAGTCCGCGCTCCGGACGGCAGCGGCGGCGCGGCTGCCGGCGTCGTTCGTGCCCGCGCACTGGGTCGCCGTGCCCGAGATCCCCCTGGGCACGAGCGGCAAGACCGACCGGCGCCGCCTGGCCGAGATCGCGCCGCCGCGCCCTGTCGCCGCCGGGGCCGGGACGCCGCACGACCTCCTCGAGCAGCGGCTGTGCGCGCTTGTGGCCGACGTCGTCGGCGCGGAGGCGGTCGGCGCCGACGACGACTTCTTCGCGCTCGGCGGCGACTCGCTGCGCGTGTTGCGGCTGATCGCCGAGGCTGAGGCGCAGCTCGGGCTGGAACTGACCCTCGCCGACGTCTTCGCCCACCCGACGCCCGCGGGCCTCGCGGCGCTGGCCGGCGCTGACCGGGAGCGCGCGGACCTCGCGGAGGCCCTCGTTCTCCGGCCGATCGGGGACAGGCCACCCTTGGTGCTGCTGCCTCCCGCGGGCGGGCTCGGCTGGTGCTACGCGAGCCTGCTGCGCGCGCTGCCCATCGACCAGGGTGTGCTCACCGTCCAGGCGCCCGGGATCGCCGACGGCGCGCCCGAACCGGTTGCCGACCTCGACGCGCTCGCCGCGCGCCAACTGGCGGCCATCCGCGGCGTGCTGGGCCGGCGGCCGTTCCACGTCGCCGGCTGGTCTCTGGGCGGCATGGCCGCGCACGCCGTCGCGCGGCTGGCCCGCGAGGACGGCCAGGAGGTCGGCCGGGTCGTGCTGCTCGACGCCTATCCCTCCGACCAGTGGCAGCACCTGGCCGAGCCCACCGAGGAGGAGGCGCTCGTCGGCATCTTGCGGCTCGGCGGCGTCGAGGGCCTGCTGCCCGACGACGCGGCGGTGGACCGCGCGACGGTCGCGGATGTCCTGCGCCGCGGCGGCAGCGCGCTCGCCGCCGTGCCCGAGCCGGTGCTCGACGGGTGCATCGCGAGCGTGATCGAGGCCAGCCGGATCGTGCGGACCTCGCGCCACGGGATCGTCGACGGCGACCTGGATGTCGTCGTCGCGACGGCCCCGCGCCCGGAGCGCTGGCTCGACGCCGACGGCTGGCATCCCTACGTCTCGGGAACGGTCACCGTCCACCCGGTCGACGCCACGCACGGCGACCTGGTGCGCCGTCCGGTCGCCGACCATGTGGGAGCGATCCTGGCCGGGCTGTTGCGATGAGCGCTCCGGCCTGCGAGACGGACCTTTCGGCGCGACCAGGATGGCCTGCGCGAGTCGTCCGGTTCCTCCCGGTGACGGGAGCGGAGGACGCGGCGCTGCTCACGGACCTGGAGATCGAACGACGCGACCGTCTCCACCGCGCGGACGACAGGGCCGCGTTCGTCGCTGCCCGCGTGCTGGTGCGGGAGTGCGCGGCCGAGCTGCTCGGGGTCGGCGTCCGGGAGGTTGTTGTCGTGCAGCGCTGCACGGACTGCGGCGGCCCGCACGGCCGGCCGACGGTGGCAGGATTTCCGGAGGCTCACGTGAGCCTGAGCCATTCCCGGGGCGTGGTGGCCGCGGCGGCGGCGTGGTCGCCGTGCGGGATCGACGTCGAACCCCGGTGCTCGATCTCTCCGATCGCCCGGGTGCTCACGGCACCGGAGCAGGCCTGGCTGGCGGACCAGCCCGACCTGTCGGCGAGCTTCCTTCGGCTCTGGGTCCGCAAGGAAGCCCTGGTAAAGGCCGGTTTCGGTACCCTCGACGACCCGCGCTCCCTCGACACCCTCGCCCCGCCCGTGCCCGTCACGGACTGGGCCGGTGCCTACGCCGTCGGTGCTTTCACCGTCGGGTTCGCGACGCGGACCGCATCTGTCGGGAACAAGGGAGTCGGTAGATGACTCTAAGGGCACGAAGGAGTGGTCAGGGGGATGGAGCGGGTGATGCGGGACTGGGTTCTTTCGATCGATTTCGGGACATCGAACACGGCAGCGGCATGGGCGCCCGTCGGCGGCGCGCCGACGACGGTGAAGCTCTCTCCCAATGCCGACCAACTGCCCTCCTGCGTGCTAGCCGATCCCGCGGGCATGAAGGTGGGCGAGGCGGCGCGGAACTCGCGCGCCGTCAAGCCCTGGCTGTTCGTCGGCTCGCCGAAGAAGGACCTCGGTGACCGACCGCGGCTGCTCGGTGACGTCGAGGTTCCCGGCACCGAGCTCGTGGGCAGGGTGTTCATGCATGTCGTCGACGTGGCCAAGCGCGTGGCGGGCGGGACGCCTCCGACGGAGGTGATCCTGACCCACCCGGCTGCGTGGAAGGGGGGCAAGCTCGTCGCGCTGCGGGAGGCGTGGGCGCACGCGGGCGTGCCCGTCGAACCCCGGTTGGTCAGCGAGCCCATCGCGGCCGTGTCGCGCCTCGCCCGGGCGAGCGAGGCGCCGGAGGGCGCGATGCTCGCCGTCGTCGATTACGGCGGCGGCACCTGCGACGTCGCCGTCCTCAGGGTCACGGGCGAACCGGAGATGCCCTACCGGGTAGTCGCCTCCAGGGGCAAGGACGACCTGGGCGGCATCAGGATCGACGAGATCCTCCAGGCCTGGGCGCGCGACCAGCTGGCCGTCTCTCACCCCGATCTCGCGGCGGCCTTGCAGGGCGACACGCAGGCCCAGCACACGCTCCGCGACCAGGTCCGCGCCGCCAAAGAGGCACTCAGCCACTACCAGGACGCGGACATCGGCGTGTTGGGGACGACGGTGACCGTCACCCTCGCGCAGTTCGAGGCTCTGACGGCCGGTGAGATCGCGAGGGTGCGCGGCCTCGTCGAATCCACGCTGCGCGACGCTGGCGTCGGCGCCCACGAACTCCACGACGTGTTCCTGACCGGCGGGTCATCGTGGATCCGGGCGGTGCGAAGCGAGTTGACCGACCTGCTGGGCAGGGAGCCGAGGGGCCTTGAGGACCCGAAGCTCGTCGTGGCCCTCGGCGCCCACAACGCCCCCCGGGTCGGTACGCCTCCATCGCGTCAGTGTGATCTGCTCGTGACCGGAGAGGCCAGGTTCCTCCTGACGAAGGGCAAAGTCGGCTATCGGGTCGAAGAGGTGGACCTGTTCGTCAGGGACCTTCTGGCTGCCAGGACGTCGGAGGCGCAACTTTGGCTCGACCGGCTTGACTCGGTGCGGTTCTCCCAGGTGCGCTCCGACGGTTACAGTGTCACCGACGTTGATGAGTTCCTCGACTCCGCGCTGGTGCAGGTTCTCGACGCACTCCCTGACGGGGACCAACTCACGTCCGATGACGATGAAGAGCAGGACGTCGATCCGCTACCGCCGCCACCCCCCTCAGCGGTACTTGAGAAGTGGCTGGTCGCACCTGGACAGAAGGTTGCCCAGGGGCAGCCGGTGTACGAGGCGAGAACCGCGGGCGGGCTCGCCCGGCAGGGCGCGGCGCGGAGCGGCGTCGTCCGTCGGCTGCTTGCCCAGCCCGGCGATGTCGTCGTGCCGTGGCAGCCACCGCTGGAGATCACGGAGGTCCAGGCCAACGAGGGCCTCGCCGTCACGCTTAAGGTGCTGGCGAGCATCGCCGTTGTGATCGTGGGGCTCCTCATCGCCGTGAGTTTCTCGATGGGCGGCGTCACGTGGGTCGTGTTGGTGCTCGCCGTGCCCGCGCTACTGCGCGAGATCTGGAAGAAGCCCGCAACCTGACGGCGAGTCCCGGTCGCCGGGAACATCGGCAGTCGCGGTGACGTCCAACCGGAGACCCACGAGATGGACAGGAGACTCTGATGAGCATGGATCCCGGCCCCTTCGGCGATGTCGAGTGGTTCGACATGGACCACGACGGCATGACCGACGACATGATCGGCCACTCGATCCCGATGGCCCCCGACGGGGGCGGAGCGTCTATGTACGCGGGCGACACCAACCAGGACTTCGTCCCGGACGCGGCCGTCGCCGACCGCAACGGCGACGGCATCCCTGACGTCTACTTCAAGGACACCAACCTCGACGGCCGCATCGACGTCGTTGAGCTCGACGACGACCAGGACGGCAGGATCGAGGCGCGGCTGATCGACGTGGACGGCGACGGCGTGGTGGAGGCCGCGCAGCTGATCGACGAGCGATCTGGGCGCATCACGCACCAGTCGATGGACGCGAACCACGACGGCATCGACGACTACACCGGTGTGCCCGGCGCCACCGCGACGGTGCCCTACAACATCACACGGGACGGACACGGGCTGTGGCACATCATGTACGCCAATGTCCCGGTCCCGGTGACTCCAGTGGAGGGCCAGCCGCAGATCTACGCGCCCCAAGGCCAGCTCGTCCCGCAGCTGAGCCTCGACCCTGAACCACAGCCGCAGGAGACCGCCCCCGCGGACGGCGGGACACCCAGCCTCATGGACCTGTACGAGCAGGTGATGAACACGCCGATCGACGAGAACGACCCTGACGCCGTCGACAACCGCGAGAAGGTGTTGCGGGAGCTGCTCAACATGATGGAGATCCAGAACCGCATGAACCGGACGATCATCGACGCCTTCTAGGAGCGAGGAGGAAGGGCCTGGACGGGAACTCCGCTCAGGCCCTTCCTCGTGATCAGTTCTTCTTGGCCGCCTTGGCGATCCCGACCGCTGCCAGGCTCGCGATGGCCGCGGGGACGATCAGGCGCACCGGGACGATCCACCACGAGGGGTGCTGGGCCATCCAGGACGCCGTCTCCTCGATCTGGTTGTCGGGGGTGATGACGTCCAGCGGCGCCAGCGCGGGGATCTCCGTGCCACCGGCCGCCGCCTGGTCGGCGTCCAGGACAAGGCCCTCCTGGGCCGCCCGGAAGTCGTCGGCGGAGATGTCGCAGGTGACGGCGGCGAAGCCCGAGTCCTCCCAGGCGTCGAGGAAGACGTCAACGGGCACGGGGAGTACATTGCCGTCGCCCGTTCCCGTGTCAGAGAGATAGACGACCTCGGTGGTATTTCCCCCGGCGTCGAGCACGACGTTGCCCTCCTCGTCGACCAAGGGGCCGACAGCGGTGACGACGACGGCGTGGTCCATCGTGTCGTCCTCGACCGACTCGCCATACCAGTACTCGCCGGAGTCGACGGCCACCATCACGGGGCCCTGATCGACGGCGCGTTCCAGGTCCTCAAGGGTCAGGCCGGTCTCGTATGACGCGGGGATGCCCGCGCTCTCCAGCAGAGTCTCCGCCGCCTGCGGCGGGAGTCCCGGCGCGCCGTCGGGGCCGATCACCCAGCCGCCTTCCTGGCTCTGGAAGACCGCGTTGGCGAGGTTGACGAACTCCTGGTCGGTTAGCTCGACGCCGGTGTAGTCCATGTAGATCTGCGCCACCGACGCAGGGAGGCAGGCGCCGTTGAACGACTGCTCAAACCAGGTGTCCTCGAGGAGGAAGGGGTCGCCGTGGATGACGCCGTCGGAGACCTCAAAGCCGTCGTCGACGACGTCCTGGTCGATCTCCCGCCAGGGCAGCTGCGTGTCCTGATGGTCGATGTCGAAGAAGAGGTCGAAGCCCTCGACCGAGTTGATCACGTCGGAGAGGAGCGGGTACCGCTCGAGGAGCTCGACGGGGGTGACGACCTCCTGCCAGTCGGCGGTGCCGTCGAAGTCGCCGTCGGCCGTCAGCACGAGCTGATCGCCGTCGCGGACGACGCTGAAGTCGGCGATACCATCGCCGTTGGTGTCGATGCCGAGGATGTCGCCGACGCCGTCGGCGCCGAGGTCGATCACCTCGAACTGGCCGATGCCGTCGAGGAACCCGGCCTGCACGAGGTAGCCCTGGGCCTCGGGGGCGGCGACATCGTCGAAGTCCTCGTCGACGAAACCCTGGTCGGCGGGAACCTGGAACGGGTTCTGCGCCGGGTCGTCGTGGGTGAAGTCGTCCTGGAAGTCGTTCATCGGGGTCGCCTTTCCGCGTCCGGGTGTATACGGGAATAGAGGCGTGAGCCGTCGGCAATGTTCCCGGCGCCCGCCTGGCTACGCTGACGAGGAGGCGATGTACTGGTACGACCGGGCGAGCACGAGCGCGGCGGCCTCCTCCCTGCTGTCGAGGGCCAGCGCCGCGGTCGCCTGGGCCTCCCTGCATCGGCGCAGTGCCTCCGTGCGGATATCGGCAGGGGTCGCCTCCGGGGAGAGGCCGAGGCGGCGTCTTTCGTCTCCCGCGGCGTCGATCATCTGCTCGAGGGTGCGCCGCAGGGAGGAGCCGGGGAGGCCCTTGAGTAGCCGCTGCAGCATCCGCAGCTCCTCCAGGCCGTGGAGCGCCGGGTCGAGCTCCGCCTCCTCGATCAGGGTGAGGGCCTCGTCGCTGCGGTCCATCCTGCGGCCGAGGTCCGTCAGGCGGCGCATGGCGGCGCGCGCCTTTATGGCCTGCGAGCGGGGAACGAGCTTGCCGTAGATAGCCTCGTCCAGCCGGGCGAACCCGGAGGCACCGAGGAGGCACCAGTCGCGCAGCGCGGCCGCGCCGCGGGTCGCAACCTTGCCGCCCGCGATCAGTCCGTAGGCCTGGAGGAGCTCACCCGCCTCGCGGATGCGGGCGGTGTCGACGCCGTCGACGGTCAGCCGCGTCCACGCGCGGAGCCGGGCGGGGCCGACGTCGGCAAGCGCGGCGACGGTGCGCGCGACGTCCTCCGTGATCTGGCCGGTGCGCCCCGACTGCTCAAGGAGGCCGGAGACCGCGACAACGTCGGCGAGCAGCGAGACATGGTCGGCCGCGAGGGCGTCGGCGAGCACCTGGCTTGCGGCAATGGGGTCGGGATCCCTCGGGCGGTCCGCCTGGGCGAAGACGCCGATGGTATTGACTGCCTCGGCGTCCGTGTCGCCGGACGCGGCGCGGAACCCGGCGAGGAAGCCGATGTCGGTCTCGCGCGCGGCGTCGAGGAAGGTGTAGAGCAGCGCGTCCGCCTCGCCGGCCGCGTGCTGCGAGTCGCGCTCGTAGCCGAGCACGGCGGTCCTCGTCGCCTCTGCACGCTCCGGGGTGAGGCTGGCGAGACCGGGGGTGTCGATCACCGTCAGGTCCTTCAGGCGCGGCGAGACGAGCTGCACTCTGAGCCGCGTGACCTGCGCGAACTGCCCCTGCGACAGCCCGAGGTCTGTCGGGAGCTCCCTGTCGAACGGCAGGCGCCGCGTCGTGCCGTCCACGAACTCGATGGTGGCCGAGTCGACGTAGCCGTGCTGATACCAGGTGACGACCTTCGTCGTCTCGCCAGCCGCCGTCGGCGCGACCCTGCGCCTGACGAGGGCGTTCACGATGGTCGATTTGCCTGTGCTCACGTTGCCGACGACGGCGAGCCGCAGCTTCTCGCCCATCGCCGCACGCACGGCGTCGATCCCCAGCCGGAACTCGGGCTCGGCGATCGCCGCTAGGTCGTCGCACAGCAGGGAGATCCGCTCCCTGAGCGTCGTGCTCACCACGGTTCCTGCCCGCCAGGCCCGCCGATGTCGTCGTCCGGGAGGCCGATGTCGTCCGGAACGCCGAGTCCGGGCGCGAGGTCGTGATCGGGGGTGGGCTCGATGACCACGTGCTCGAGCGCGGTGATGGCGTCGCCGTCGAGGTTGTCCGCCTCCTCGTCATCGTTGTCGATGAGGGCGAGGATGTCCCCTTCCTGCGACGCGGGGTCCGACTGCTCAAAGGAATCGGGGATCAGTTCGGAGAGGCCGACGGCAGCATCGTCGAGCCGGGAGAGCCGCGCGAGGGCCTCCTCCCAGATGCCCGCGGGCGGCTCGACCGGATCCCCGAGCGCGTAGTCGTCGGTCACGTTCGCACCACCACCTCAGTCGGCCTGATCACGCCCGCCTGGCTCCGCCAGCCCGGACGGGTGACGCCGGCAATCGTACCGTCGGTCTCCCCGGGCGCGGTGGGTCGGGTACCGACAGCGTTGTGGAGCTCGGGGTCGAACGGGGTCCCGTTCGCGGGGATGATCGTTGCGATGCCCTGCGTGCGCAGCACTTGCTCGACGTGGCGGCGGACGGCTTCGTTGTCCTCGGCGAGGTCGTGGGCACCGATCAGGCCGGCGACGAGGCGGGGATCCGCCGCGGACGGGGGCGTCGGTGGGAGGAAGGGCACCCGAGCGTGGGAAGGGGCTGGGGCCGGGGCGGCTGCCGGGAGCGAGGGCTGCGGCCGGGAGTGCCGCCCGAGCAGCGCGCCCAGCGCGAGACCAACCGCGAGGAACGTAATCGCCGTCGCCGCGAGGATAGCCAACTGCCACCACTGAAAACCGAGCATCGCTGTCACCCATTCTCCTCGGGGGGTAAGGCGGAGTCATCCTCGGGCGGGACCCGCGAGCCCCCTCCACCCCGCGCGAGATCCTCGAGAATCTCCTCCAGCTGCCGGGTTGCCGTGGCGAGCACCTTGAGGTTCTGCTCCACGCGCTGCGCGTTCTTCTCGTTCAGCTTGCCCTTCGCCGTCGCCGTCTGGATGATCGTGCTCAACTCGGCGATCCGCGCCGTGAGCTTGTCCTCTAGCTCGATGGCGAGCGCGGGATGGAAGTCGGAGAGTACGGACTCCACGGCCTTTGTCGCCTCGCTCCGGAGGGTGGAGATCGACTCCTGCATGTCCCTGATCTGCTGCTGCTGCGCGGACCCCTTCCGCCGCTGCGTGAGCTGTATGGCGACGGGCGCGGCGCCCATGAGCCACCCGACGACCGTCGCCACGGGAGCGAGGGGGCCGAGGTAGGGGCCTGCGCTCTGCGCGATCCATGCAGCCATCCTCGAGGCCATGAACATGCCTCCCGGGAGTGCCGCGTACTGCAGCAGGTCGCTGTTCGGGACGACTGCGCCGTCCACGAGGCGGACGTCGATGGCGTGCGCGGCCAGCAGGTCGACGGTCGCCGTCGACACCGGCTCGGGCAGATCCTTGAACGCCTCGCGGGCGATCGTGTCCAACCCCGATCCGAGTTCGTCGGTGACCCGGGAGGCGAGCGCCGTCAGCTCGGCCTGGAGCTCGGCGCGGAACTGGGCGTCGGGCAGCGCGGTCCACCGGGGTGCGGTGAGCTTCGTCGTAAACGCGTGGGTGATGTCCGAGCAGCCCGTTCCGATCAGGTCGGTGAGGCTGCGCCGGAGCTTGTTGATCGCGCCGGGCACGTCGAATCGCGTGGCGCGCTTGCCCCGCGCCTGGAACTCGGTCAGCCGAGCCCTGTCGGCCTCGAGCGAGGCGAGGAGCTCGGGGTCGGCGAGGGCCGCCCGCGTCGTCTCCTGCGCCTTTGCGGCGCGCTCGATGCCGCTCAACCCGGCCCTCACCGCGTTGCCCGCCCGCACCCGGTCTGCGTCGCCGACGGCGGCTCGCACGCCCTCGGCGAGCGCGGCGATGCCGGACTCGTCGAACAGGAACTCGGCGTCGTCCGGGTGCGCCGTCCAGGAGTCCACGGCGAGCGCCGCGGCGACGGGGAACATCGGCGCCTCGGCGAACCGCGGCGCGTGCGCGCGCAGCTTCGCGCGGTCCTCGGCCTCGATCTCGCCCCACCGCGTCGTGAGGTCAACCTTCGTCAACGCGAAGAGCACGTGCTCGACGGCGTCGCTCGCCCTCCTGAGGAAGTCGAGCTCCGGCGCGGTCAGCGGCTGTCCGCCGTCGGTGACGAACAGCAGCGCGTCCGCACCCTTCAGCGCGGCGAGGCTGACCTGCGCGTGGGCCTCGACCAGCCCGCCGACGCCGGGGGTGTCGATGAGGTCGATGCCGGTGACGAGGGTCCTCTCCACCGCGATCTCAGCGCCGATGGGCGTGCCGGCCTCGGGGCGTGCGAGCCGGGCGAGGACCTCCGCGACGGGAATCGTCGGCCCCGGCCCCGTCTCGGCGTAGACGACGTTGCCCTCGCCGGCGGCCCGGTCTGCGTCCGGGGGCACGAGCACGACGGGGCAGTAGGTGACCAGCGCCGCGCCGGTTGCGGACACCACGCTTCCCACGAGGGCGTTGACCAGCGTGCTCTTGCCGCGCTTCACCTCGCCGATGACGACGACCTTCGGCCGGCCCTCGCCGCGGAGGACGCCCGCCCTCAGCGTCGCGGCCGCCTCCGATTCGCCGACCGTCGCGAGGTTCTTGGCTATGGTCTCGATCCGCGTCCGGTCCAGCGGAGGTATCACGGACGTATACGGCGCCCTTCGCGTCGGAGCCGTCATGGGTGCCGTCCTCCCTGGACCCCGCGGCGCGGCGAGTCCCGATGTGGAAGTGCCTATCAGGAGCTAGATGGGCGGGCGCGCTGGTTTGTTCCCGATTCCTAGGGGAAATCGTTGACCGGCGTTCGGGCGGACCCGATAATGAGCACACGCGACGGGGCGGAGGGGATCGTGGAGATGCTTGGCGCGGAGGAGGAGTTGCTCGCGCGCGCCCGCGCCGGCGACGACCTGGCCTTCGCGGACCTCGTCTCCGACTACCGCTCCCGGCTCTGGTCCATCTGCCTACGCATCGCCGGCAACCGCGCCGATGCCGAGGACGCCCTGCAGGACGCCCTCACCGCCGCGTGGGTCCATCTCGGTTCCTTCCGCGGTGAGGCGAGGTTCGGCACCTGGGCCTATCGGATCGCGTCGAACGCTGCCATGGCTGTGGTGCGTCGCCGGCGGGACATGCCATCGGACCAGATCGAGCTGCTGGATCGCCCGGTGGGCAGGGATTTCGTCGAGCTGCTCGCCGAGCGTGACAGGATCGCCGACGCTTTGGACGGCCTCTCCCCGCAGTTCCGCGAGGCGCTCGTGCTGCGAGAGTTCGGCGACCTCAGCTATGAGGAGATCGCCGCCCATCAGGGAGTCCCGGTGCAGACCGTGAAGAGCCGCCTCCACCGCGCGCGTGCTGCCGTCACAATGGCGCTAACTCAGGTGTGATCTGGCCACGGAAGTCCAGCCCGCCGAAGGCCGTTCGTTTCCCGACGCCGCGCGTCACCGCTTGGAGACCAGGGCGATGAGTTCGCGGCTGCAGCCGATGCCGGCGGCGATGGTGCCGTAGGACCAGGTTTCGGGGTCTTCCGCGCGGAGGCGTTTGATCAGTGTGTCGCGTTCGGCGCGTAGCCGGGCTGCGAGTTCTTCGGCTTCTGCTGCTTGGCGGTGGAGTTCGCGGGCGCGGGCGAGTCTCGCGTCGGAGATGCCTCCCCGACGGCGAGAGCCGGCACCCCTTCTCGGGGTGCCGGCTCCTGGGTGCTCAGCCACGGGCGAAGTCCGCGATCAGGTTCGGCACGGCTGCGTCGAACCCTGCGACGTCGAGCATGCCCGCGTCGTCGGGGTCGGCGATGCTGAAACCCGTGGCCGACATCCCGACGACGACGAGCTTCGCCGGGATGCCGGTCTGCGCCCGATACGCGCGCAACGCCTGGTACGGGTGCACCTTGCCTGCCCAGGTCTCGTTGTCGGTGTACACCACGAAGGTGTCGACCTCGAGGCCCTGCTCGGCCGCATGCAGCATCGGCAGAGCGCAGTCGGTGGCGCCGAACGGCATGCGGTCGATCACGCGCAGGGCGTCATCGAGGCGACGCCGCGGCGAGATCGCCAAGGGCTTCAGCTCCGCAGGGCCCCACAGGGGGCCGCTCGCGGCGAAACCGAAGGCCATCGACAACGGCTCGGTCGCCAACTGCACGAGCGCCAGCGCCGCCGATGCCTCGCGCGCCGTGAGGGGCAGGTTCGCGATCGGCACGCTCATCGACCCGGACACGTCCACGCCGAGCAGGGTGCGCTTCCCCGATGGCGTGACGGCGCCGAAGGCTGCGTAGAACGCGGCGTCCAGCGCGTCGGCCACCTTCTGCGTCGGCGTCCAGGTCGCCCCGCCGCGCGCAGAGCGCCCTGAGGCGTAGGTGCGCTGGGCAACCAGCACGGAGACCGGGTGCACGCGGGCCCGCTGCAGGCGCGCGACATCGGTCAGCTGGGCGACCACCTCGTCGGTGCGGCCGCCCATCTCCGGCAGCAGCCCCAACCGGGTGAGGCGGGGGAGCTGGCGCAGCAGCGCGGTCTGCGGGAGACCCGCGTCGAGCAGTGCATCCCAGACCCCGCGCTCGGCGAGCGCCGCGTCGGGCAGCATCTCCCAGCTGAGGCCGTAGTCGCGCACGAGTCGCGCCCACGCGTCCGCGGTGTCGGCGGTCTGCGCGGCGACGAAGCCCTCGACGAGCCGCGGCGCCTCGACGCCTACGGCCCCGCGGGTCACCCACTCGAAGGTGTCCCTCAGAGCAGGAGTCGTGACCTGCGGGTGCGCGAGGCGCAGCAGATCGCGGTGGGACCATCCCTCACGCTGGCGGTACTTCACCAGCTGGTAGGCGAGCTGATCGACGTCCTTCGACGTATACCAGCCGGCGACCGCGCGTCGTAGTCCGCGGCCCCATCCGCGGAACTGCTCGACGTAGCCGGCGAACAGGAACAGGTGCGTGCCGGTGCGTGCGACCTGCGGCAGCGCGTCGAGGGCTGCCTTCGCGGTCTCGGGCACCGACGCCGCGTAGGCCAGCGCGAACAGCGCCGGGTTCTGCCTGGGGGCGGCGCCCCGCACCGACACGTCGACGATGGTGGCGACGAGCCCGTCGGGGTCGTTGGCCGCCATGCGGGTGAGGACTTGGGCGTTCTCCAGCGCCAGCGCGCGATCCGAGGCGTAGTAGGTGCCGCCGTCGACACCGAGGGTGAGGAACCGGCGCAGACGTGCGGCGTCGTCCAACGCGAAGGTATATCCGCCTGCCGAGTTCGGGACCTGACGCGGGTCAGCAGCCTCGCTCTGGCGGGTGCGACGCAACCCGAGGGTGCGCAAGATGTCCATCTCCGGTCCTCCTTTCCAACGTAGTGGGCGCGGGGCGGGCATGTTGTGCCGACCGGGTGAAACCCGGCTGGGCCGGGCCGACCCACTCCTGGGCCGATTTCCTTGTATGAGAGGTAACCGATCAACTCCGGCCCACCCCGCGCGTCTATGGGGCCAGACGGGCAGGGGATCGACCACCGGAAGTGGCTGATGCTCTTCCAGCTGAGCTACTGATCAGATCAGCGGGGACTCGAACCCCGGACTCCCAGCGTGGCGATAACCGACGATCTTCGGCCCGCCTGGCCGTACTAGTGTGTAGCGCACTACACCCCCCTGTCAAGCAGCGGGGTCGCGGCGTCCATGGCGTCGGCGACCGCGACGTCGCGCGGGCGGCCGCGGTCGCGGAGGCCGGTGGTTACGCTGTCGCGGTCGAGTTCCGTGCGGTTCGCGGACAGCTTGAATCGCCCCACGACGTCCGTGATCCGCAGCTCCAACCCGATGATCCCGTGCAGCATCGCCGCGTAGAAGTCGGCGGGTGCCTCCTCGTGGGACCAGGAGCCGCGGTGGTCGACCGGACACTCCGCGACGCGGTCGGCGTCGAAAAGCTCGCCCAGCTCGGTGACCTCGCGCCGGAGGCGCTCGACGTCGCGGTAGGTGGTCAAGACGCCCGCGAACTGCACCTGCTGGTAGTTCCACGTTCCGACGGCGCGGCCCTCGGCGCGCCCGCGTGCTGCGCCTCCCTCCGCGACCGGTTGGATCGACGGGTACCAGCGCGGCGACACGTACGTGTCCGGTCCCTGCACCACGACCCGGCAGGCGACCTCGCCGTCGAGGGTCGTGAACTGCTCGTTGTGCCCGGACGCGTGGGCGATCAGTGAGCCGCCGCGCCACAGCGTCGGGAGCAGCGTCGCCGACGGCACCCCCTCGCCGCCGGTGATCCACAGCGCCGCGCCCGCCTCCTCCAGCAACGCGCGGCACTCATCCTCACCCACCGCCTGGCTCGGAGGAAGGTAGACGTAGCTCACCGCACGACGACCTCGTGGAGGCGGGCCTTGTAGCCGTTGTCTGTCGGGGGGAGGCTCGTGAAGTAGACCAGCACGTACTGCGTCTCGGTCGGCGTCTTGAGATCGATGGTGACGGTGCCCTTCGCGGCCTTGTCCGAGCCCACGACCTTCCAATCGGCCTCCGTGCGGGTCGACGGCTTCGAGCCCTTCGGGACACGCAGCTCGACGCTGGTCGGGTCGTTCGGGTTGTCCGCCGACAGCGTCAGGTCGACCGACGTCACCGTCCGCTTCTCGCCGAGGTCGAGCACCACGCCGACGCCGGGCTTGAGGCCGCCGAGGGTCGGGCGGTTCTTGTACCGCAGCGTCTCCCAGTACGTCGCGGGGTCGCCGTCGAAGGCCTTCGCCACGGCGTCGGGATTCTCCTCGTTGTTCCCGCCATCGGTCTCCGGGTCGAAGTCGCTCGCGCCCACGATCGCGAACGGGCCCGCCGCGGGCTCGTCCTGCGACCCGCCCGGCGTGGTAGGGCCAGACGTCCCCGGCACCGCCGCGGGCGCGGCGTTGTCCTTCGCGTTCATCGCGCCGACGACGATCAGCGACACCACCAGCGCCAACACCGCGAGGATCAGGATTGCCCAGAGCGCGCGCCGATGCTGCCCGGAGGCGGACGTTGGCCTGATCGCGCCCAGCGGACTGGTCGGCGTCGACGGACCCGACGACGCGGCCACCGGAACCGGGCGCGCGGGCGACGCCGCAGAAGTCGGCTCATCCCGCGCCGGGGTCACCGCGGATCCCGGAGTCACCGCCGATCCCGGCGTGGTCACCCATGCTGCGGGCGAAGACGACGAGTCCGTCGCCCAAGACGCGGAAGAACCCGTCGCATCCCCTGCGACGGTCTTGACCGGCGCGGCGGGCACTCGGGACGCCGACGGCGGGTCGGCGTGGACCCAGCGCGCCGGGGACGGGGCGTCGGTCCAGGCGCGCACGCGCGCCTCCAGGTCGGCGGACGCATTCGCCGTGCCCAGCACCTGCGTCAGCATCGCGGCCAGCTGGGTCGTCGTCGTGATCCGCCGCTCGCCGGCCGCGCCGCGCTCCGTGATGGTGGTGCTGCAGATCCGGTCCAGCGCGAACGACACCCCGACCAGCACCTCGTGCGGCGGTGCGGGCTCGCCGGCGATGAGCGGCGCGGGCGCGAGACCGTAGTCGCCGGCGCCAGGCCACCGGGCCACCAGCATCGCGTAGAGCAGGTTGCCGATGCCCACGACGTCGTCGCGCTGCTTCGCGCTCCACGACCGCGACCACTGCGCGCCACCCTGGGCGAGCACGGCCTCCAGCCCGAAGCCGACAAGCTTGACGGCGCCGACGTCGGTGATGATCACGTTGTCCGGGTTCAGCCGCTCATGGAAGAGCCCGTTCTGATGGACAGGGGTCAGGGCGTCGGCCAGCTCGCGGGCCACGTACGCGGCCTCGATGGCGCTCAACGGTCCCTTGGCGAGGAGATCTGTCAGAGAGCGCCCGGCGGCGTACTCGGCGACGACGTAGCCGCCGAGGCCTTGCGAGGAGTCCATCAGCTCGACGGCATCGAGCACCCGGAGGAACCGGGAATCGGTGGCGGCCGCGCCCTTCCGGGCCGCGGCGTGCAGCTCGACGATCCGGTCGTCGCCGGAGCCGATGACGTGGACGACCACATCGCGCGACAGCGAGTGATCGTGCGCTCGCCAGGTCTCCGTCCCGTTGCGGGAGGCCAGCAGGTTCAACAGCTCGTAGCGGGTGCTGAGCAACATGCCCTCGTGGGCGATCCGCAGGGTCGGCTCCTCGTCGTTCACCACCAGCGGGAGGCTCTCCTCCGCCGCCGTATCCTGCTCGTCGTCGGGCTCGGCCTCGTCGGCGGAGGACGGCGCCGCCGCCATCACCAACGTCGCCGGCTCGGAGGGAGCGGGAGCCGCCGCGGGCCGGTCCGGGCGGAAGACGTCCGACATGTCCATCGGCCCCGTCGTCTCCAAGTCGATGCTCTCCGGGCCGGGGGGAGGGAGGATCACCGTCGGCGGATCGTCGTCGGCCTTCACGGCATCCATGACCTCCGTCGCGCGCTGGTTGGGCTTCGCGGCGACGGGACGCCCGCGCCGGGCCGCGATCAGCCCGCCGATGCTGGACAGCTCGCGCACCTTCAACAGCCGGCCAGCGACGTAGAACGTCAGTAGGATGAGAGCCCCGCCGGCGGCGAGCGCGGCCACCTGGCCCAGCATGCGGCCGGGAATGACGTCCATCAGCCACTGGGAGAGATAGTAGGCGCCGATGCCGCCCACGACCGAGCCGATCAGCAGCCGCAGGACGTGCAGTGCGAGCTTGCCGCCGTCGATGTCGGGGATGCGGCCCTTCAAGACCCGCCAAGAGAACGGCACGCCGACGGCGTAGGCCAGCGAATACGCCAGCGCCAGCTCCGCCGCCACCCAGGAGGGATCGTTGAACGCCCACGTGAGCAGCAGCGCCCCGACGATGTTCGCGCCGGCGATCAGCAGTTGCAGCAGGAACGGGGTCCGGGTGTCCTCGAGCGCATAGAACGTGCGCAGGCAGAGGAACTGGACCGTGAACGGGATGAGGCCGAGCGCGAACGCCATCAACGCCCAGGCGATGAAGATGGCGTCTTTCGCGCCGGCGCCTTGGCCGAACAGCAGCCCGGTGACTGGGCCCGCGAGGGAGAGGAAGGCGACGGTGGCGGGCACGATCGCGATCAGCGATAGCCGCACCGTCCGCGTGAACTCGGCCGCGACGCCCGGCTTGTCGCCGGCGGCGGCCAACCGCGACGCGCTGGGCAGCATCGCCGTGGCCAGCGACACGGTGATCAGCGAGTGCGGCAGGATCCACAGCAGGTGCGCGTTCGAGTAAACGCTCGAGCCTGCGCCTGCGCCCGTCGCGGTGGCCGAGGTGGCGAGCTTGTTGACCACCATGAGCGCGACCTGGTTGATGCCGACGAACGCGAACGTCCACTTGGCAAGGCTGAACGTCTTGCCGAGGCCCGTGCCCTTTAGGTCGAAACGCGGCCGGTACCTGAACCCCACCTTGCGCAGGTAGGGCAGCAGCACCAGCATCTGGACAGCGATGCCGATGGTGGAGCCGAGGCCGAGCAGCAGGATCTGCGGCGTCGTGAACGGCCCGGAACGGTCCGTGTCCGTTCCCCAGATGACCAGGTAGATCGCCATCACGAGGATGGAGATCACGTTGTTGGCGATCGGCGCCCACATCATGGGCCCGAACTTGTCGCGCGCGTTCAGCACCTGGCCCAGCAGGAAGAACGCGCCGTAGAAGAAGATCTGCGGGAGCGTCAGATAGGCCAACGCCACCATCGACGCGTACTGCGCGGCAAGGTCCGGCTCGCGCCACGCCGACGACGTGTAGAGCCGAGTGACCAGCGGCGCCGCGGCCGTCACCACGACGGCGACGACGGTCACCGCCAGCAGGAACGCCGTCATGATCCGGTTCGTGTAGGCCTCGCCGCCGTCCTCGTCGTGCTTGACAGCCCGCACGATCTGCGGCACGAGCACCGTGTTCAGCGCGCCGCCGGCCAGCAGGATGTAGAGCGCGTTGGGGATCATCGAGGCGATGTCGAGCATGTCGGCCTGGCGCGTGCCGTTGCCGAGGATGAACGCGACGAGCATGACGCGCAGCACCCCGAGGATGCGCGAGATCATGGTCCCGGACGCCATCACGGCGCTGGCGTTGATGAGCCTCTTCGTGCTGCTGACCTGGCTCACTCGCCCTCCTCGTTCCCCGTCGCGTCCATCTTGGCCTGTTCGCGGCGCACGGCCCTGATCCGCCACGCGGTACCGCCCAGCACCACCGCGCCCGAACCCGCGATGATCAGCCAGCCGATGCTGCCGAAGTTGGTGGCCGTGATCTCGATCGTGGTCGCCTTGCCGACGGGGACGCCGCCGCGCGTCACGACCTGTGCCTCGACGAGGGCGACGCCGTTGGCGTCGGCCTCCGGGGTGATGTTGACGGTGACCGGCTCGCCGGGCGGCAGAACCATGGGGGCCAGGTCGGGGACGCGGACGCGCTGGGGCGCGTCGGACGTGAACCGTACGCCGACGGTGACCGGCACGTCGAGCTCGTTGGTGAGCGTCGCCGGGAACGTGTTGGTGCTGGAGCCCATGACGAACGACGCGACGGCGCGCAGCTTTACCTTCGCGAGGTCGGTCGAGGGCTTGGCCGCGGCCGACAAGTAGGTGAGGGCCGCCTTCTCGTTCGCGAAGCCCGCCGAGAAGGCCGTCGCGCCCAGCTCGGAGAGGCCGGGGGACGGCTCGCCCGTCAGGTCGTAAAGGATGCTGGCCTGCCCGGCCTCGCGCTCGAGCGCCGCCGCGACCTTCCGCCAAGGCGTCGCTGGCCTCGTCTCGGGCCAGCTGAGCTCCTCGCGCACGGGAGCTGAGGGGTCGACGTGCCGCCGCCACGGGTCGAGGTGCTGGTCCGCGCGGACGTCTTGCGCATTCTCGATCAGGTACAGCGGGGGTGACGGCGCGACCAGTTCGTCGGCGATGCGCCGGGCAAGGCGCACGCCGTCGGGAAGGCCCTGCTCCGTCGGCTGGGCGCCGGCCAGGACGCGGGGGGTGCCACCGTCGCCGCCCGCCGCCCCGCGGACGATCACAGTGTTCACGGCACCCAGGCGGGTCGCGAGCTCCGGCGTCGCGCCGGCGCCGAGCACGGCGACCGTCGGTAGCTTGGCCAGCACTGCTGGCACGGCGTCGTCGGACCAGCCGAGGACGCCGGCGAGGATGCCGCTGGCGTCTGCCCTAGCCAGGTCAGGGTTTCCTGCGGGCAGCCGCAGGAGCCTGCCCTGTGCCGCGAGCGCGTCGACCCGCTTCAGCCAAGCGAGCGCGATGCCGTTGCCGTCGACGGGCTCGCCATCGACGACGTGTTCCTCGGTGAGTCGCGCGACAGCGGCGTAGACGGCGGGGTCGATGGCGGCGAGAACGCCGGGACGCTCGGCGCTGGCCAGCAGCGTCTCGAGGCGGTCGTCGAGGTCCTCGGCCAGGCCGTCGCTCAGGAACTCGCCGCTCGGCAGCCAGGTGGGCGGCGCAGTCAGGAGTACGAGTGCACTGGACTCGACGGGCTCCGTGGCGGCGGCCACGCCGATCGCGTCGCGCCCGACGACCCGCCTGTTCTCGCCAGGGGCGTTGCCGAGCACCTGCACGCCGAGGGCGTAGGCGACATTCGTGACCGTCAGCGGCGTGCCCTGGGTGACCAACTCTTCGACCGTTCCGCGGACCGTGAACGTGGCCCGCTCCCCGGGGGCGAGGCCCTCCTCCTGGGAGAGGATGTCGACGTTGGGTTCCTGGAACAGCCGCTGCCCCGCGGGTGGGTCGGCCAGGTGCTCGGCGAGGGCCGCGGGAGATGCGAGGGGCTGCGGCGAGCGCCAGAAGTGCACGGCGGCGTAGCGCACGGACACCGTCGACGTGTTCGTGACGGTGCCGGAGATGTCGATGACCTGCTCGCGATCGCCGAGGTCCAGCGTCGGTGTGGAGATGGCGGTGATGTCGACGTCGAGGTAGTCGCCGTCGTTGGCCGAGGCGGTCAGGGGAGCCGCGACGACCCCGACACCAAGGAGCAGCGCGGCGAGCATCACGCGCAGCACACCTCGGACCCTCACCGGACACATCGTAGTCGTGCGGCGGGCCGCTACGGTTGAGCGCGTGATCGACGACTGGACGATGCCCGCGTACCTGGCGATAGTGCTCGGCGCTGTCCTGTTCGCCGCCGTCTTCGTCCCCGTGCTGGCGTGGGAGTCGCGTCGGCAGGGACGCATCCTGCCGAGTCGTGTCCTCGGCGCGGCGATGGTGGCCGTCTACGGCCTCGCGTTGATCACCTACACTCTCGTCCCGATTCCGACCGAGGAGTGGTGCGCAGCGAATCCGCGGCCGCCGCGCAACCTCGAGCCGCTCTCGTTCGTCCACGACATCCTCCGCTACTATCGCGCGCACGGCGGCCGCCGCACGCTCACCAGTTTCGTGTTCCTGCAGGCGGCGCTCAACGTGCTGCTTTTCGTGCCCTGGGGCGCGTTCCTGCGGCGGTTCTTCGGGCGCGGCATCGTGTTCGCGACGCTGTCGGGTGTTTTGGTCTCCGGGCTGATCGAGCTGACCCAGACCACGGGCGCGTTCGGCCTGCTGGCCTGCAGGTACCGCGTCGGCGACGTCGACGACGTCATCCTGAACGGGTCCGGGGCGCTGATCGGCGCCGTGTTCGCGCCCCTGCTGCTGTTCTTCCTGCCCGACCCGCGTGGCGCGGCCGAGCGGCGCCGCGCGCCCCGCCCGGTGACGAGGGCGCGCCGGCTCGTCGGCATGCTGATCGACGCCTCGGCCGTCGGTATGGTGCAGGTCACCCTCGTGCTGACCTGGCGGATGTACGACGTCTACGTGGCGGGCAACGCGATCGCCGACGAGTCGGCCTGGGTGCCGTTCCTCGCGGGCCTCGCCGCGTTCGTGCTCATCGCCGTCCTCCCCGCCCTCAGCCGGGCCGGCGCCTCCCTCGGCCAGCGCGCGATGTGGCTGCAGCCGGAGTTCCCAGCCCCACCCTCGCCTGGCCGACGGCTCGCACGCGCCATGGCCGGTCTGGGCGCCTGGTCGTTGCTCAACGCCGTCGGGTCTGTTCCTTTCGAGGCGGTCGCATCCGTTGCAGGCTGGTTGGCTTCGGCCTTCGCGACCGTCGCCGTGGCCTGGGTGCTGTTCGACCGCTCCGCACGCGGCCTTTCCCTGCGGGCGACCGGCGCCACCCTCGTCGACGCGCGCGAGGCCGGGTAGCCGCTGGTTACTCGGTCGGCTTCGCGCGGCCGGTCAGGTCCGCGATGTAGGCGACGGCGAGGTCCGCCCCTGCCTCGAACAGCTTCGTCACGTCGACGGCCTCGAAGCGCTCCGCGACGGTCGGCTCGACGGTGGAGAGCACCGTCGAGCGGTCGACGTCGGCGAGCAGCGAAGCGATCTCCTGCTTCAGCGCCGGTGAGAGGATCCCGTTCTGGGCCCGGCTGGCCACCTCGGCGGCGTACTTCTCACGGTTGGCCACTGTCCGCGGGTCCTCGCTGATCAGCATGTCGGCGGTCAGGTGCAGCAGCTGCTGGCCGCGCTGCAGGTCACCGTCGCCGAGGTCGGCCACGACGCGGCGCAGCATCGGTCGCTCGGGCAGCTCGGCCTGTTCCGCCATGATGTGGAACCGGTAGCCGAGCACCCGTTCCCGGGTGCGGGCGCCGTGGCGGTCCGTGTGGCGGAAGCTGGGCACCAGGTCGCCCTCGTTGGCGGCGGACTGGGAAAGGGAGTCCAGGAGTTCGCGCCCGGGGTCGTCGTTTGTCTCGCGCAGCGGGATCGCGCGGATGAAGAGCGTCGCTACGAACTGGATGGCCAGCAGCGGGTAGAGCAGCAGGAACACCAGGTGGAGCTGGTCGGCGAGGCCTTGGCGGACGGCGTCAGCCACCGCCGGCGGCAGCTGCGCGAGCAGGCTCGGGTCGAGGACCGCGCCCGCGCTGATCCCACCCTCGGGAAGGGCAGAGGCCGCGTTGTCGGGCAGGTGGGAAAGGATTGCCTCGGCGAGGCCCGCGGTCATGATCGCGCCGGCGATCGCCGTGCCGACCGTGGATCCGACGTTGCGGAAGAACTGCGTCGAGGCCGTTGCCACGCCCAGGTCGAGACGCGTGGAGGCGTTCTGGATCACCAGCACGTACTGCTGCGAAACCATGCCCATGCCGATGCCCATGATCGTCATGGCCCCGGTGAGAAGCGCGGCGCTGGAGTCGTGCGCGAGGCGGGTGAGGATGGCGACGCCGACCCCCATGACGACGATGCCGCCCAGCATCAGCTCCTTGTAGCGCCCGGTGCGGCTGACGATCTGGCCGGAGAGGATGCCCATGACGACGAAGCCCAGCATCAGCGGCATGAGGATCAGACCGGAGTTGGTCGCGTTGACGCCGAGCACGCCCTGCGCGTACACGGGGATGTAGATGATGGCGCTGAACATCAGCATCGCGAACGCGAACACCGAGACGTTGGTCAGGGTGAAGATCGATGAGCGGAAAAGGCGCAGCGGGAGCACGGGCTCCTCGGCGCGGGTCTCCGCGAAGATGAAGAGGCCGAGCAGCACGGCGCCGGCGGCGAACAGCCCGATGATGACCGGGGAGCCCCACGCGTAGGTGGTGCCGCCCCAGCTGGTCGCCAGCAGGATCGTGACGAGCGCGGGCGTGAGGGTGACCATGCCGAAGACGTCGATCTTCGCGTCGCGGGGGGTGTGCGGCAGGTGAAGGAAGCGGGCGACGAGGAGGAACGCGACGATGCCGACGGGGAGCGCGATGAAGAACAGCCACCGCCAACCGAGATGGTCGGTGACCACGCCGCCGACGAGCGGCCCCGCGACCGAGGTCAGGCCGAAGACCGCACCCATCACGCCCTGGTAGCGGCCGCGCTGCCGGGCGGGGACGATGTCGCCGATGATCGTCTGCGACAGCGGCATGATCGTGCCCATGCCGAGGCCCTGGACGGCGCGGCCGAGGACGATCATCCAGAAATTGGTCGCGAAACCCGAGATGAGCGACCCGCACATGAAGACGACGAGGCCGGCGAGGAAGAACGGGCGTCGGCCGTACTGGTCGGACAGCTTGCCCGCGATGGGGACGATGATGGCCGACATGAGCATGGCGGCCGTGGCGACCCACGAGTAGTGGTCCATGCCTCCCAGCTCCGCGACGATGCGTGGCATGGCAGGCCCGACGATGGTCTGGCTGATCGACGCGGCGAACATGCCGACGAGCAGGCCGATGAAGACGCGCCTCGACTGCGGGCTGAGTTGGAACGTCTGCGGTGTCTCCGTCATCGGGCGGCCCACCAGCCCTTGAGCAGCTCCACGGCGTCGTCGTGGGGGATCGGCCCGTGCTCCGTGCGGTGCTCGAGCAGGAACGTGTACGCCTCGCCGACCTCGCGGCTCGGTCCGATGCCGAGGACCTCCATGATCTGGGTGCCGTCGAGGTGCGGACGCAGCGCGTTCAGCTCCTCCTCCTTCGCCAGCTCGTCGATCCGCCACTCCAGCTCCTCGTACGCGCGGCGCAGGCGCGTGGCACGGGTGCGGTTGCGCGTGGTGCAGTCAGCGCGAGTCAGGATGTGGAGGTGCTCCAGCTCGTCGCCCGCGTCGCGGACGTAGCGGCGCACGGCCGCAT
This sequence comes from Tessaracoccus sp., assembly GCF_016714275.1. Taxonomy (GTDB): domain Bacteria; phylum Actinomycetota; class Actinomycetes; order Propionibacteriales; family Propionibacteriaceae; genus Arachnia. The sequence goes on from NZ_JADJNP010000004.1 coordinate 191,677, forward strand.
CCGACCACTCGCCGTCGGAGTAGCCGTGGAAGCGGAGGTGCAGGTCGATCAGCTTCGTCACGGACTTCACCACCGCCGACGAGTAGGTCAGCTCGCGGAGCCGCTTCTTCGCGAGCTTCGCGCCGACGACGTCGTGGTGGTGGAACGTGACCTTCGAGCCCTCGAAGCGCCGGGTGGCCGGCTTGCCGATGTCGTGCAGCAGCGCCGCGAGCCGGTTCACGATGTCCGGCTCGTGGCCGCGCTCCTTCTCCAGCGCGATCGCCTGGTCGAGCACGGTCAGCGTGTGCTGGTAGACGTCCTTGTGGTGGGCGTGTTCGTCGATCTCGAGCTGGAGCGCGGGCAGCTCGGGCAGGAACTGGTCGGCGAGCCCGGTGCGCACGAGCAAGTCGAGGCCCTCGCGCGGCTTGTCTGTCAGCAGCAGGCCGGTGAACTCCGCCTGGATGCGCTCCTTCGAGACGATCGCGAGGCGGTCGGCCATGTCCTTCATCGCCTGCACCACCTCAGGGGCGACGGCGAACCCCAGCCGCGACGCGAACCGCGCCGCGCGCATCATGCGCAGTGGGTCGTCGGAGAAGCTGCGCTCGGGCGTCGAGGGGGTGCGGAGGATGCCGTCCGCGAGGTCCGTGAGGCCGCCGTACGGGTCGACGAACTGGCGCGTCGCCACGTTGATGGCCATGGCGTTGACGGTGAAGTCGCGGCGGATCAGGTCACCGTCGATGGTGTCGCCGAACGCGACATCGGGCTTGCGGGACGAGCTGCGGTAGATGTCCGCGCGGAACGTCGTGACTTCGATCTTCCAGTCGTGACCGTCGGCCCGCTTCATCGCGCCGATGGTGCCGAATTCCTTGCCGATGTCCCACGTCGACGGCGTGAACTGCCTCAGCAGCGCGTGCGTCTCCTCGGGCCGGGCCGACGTGGTGAAGTCGAGGTCGTCTCCCAGCACGCCGAGCAGCGCGTCGCGCACCGACCCCCCGACGAGGTAGATCTCGTGCCCCGCGTGGGAGAACAGTCGGCCCAGGTCGTCGATGACAGGCGCGATGCGCAGCAGCTCGCGCATCGCGTTGGTCTGGGCGTGGGTGAGGTTCGGCACGAGGGGCAAGTCTACGTCCCCCCGTCGGTCAGGAAAGGGTTGCAGCGAGGGGCAGCGCTCTTTCCTGCGGGGCTTGGCAAGATAAGGCCATGAACGACATCTGGCAGAACCTGGCGCTGAGCGGCGTCGTGGTCGTCGTCGCGGCGGTGCTGCGGGCCGTGCTGCGGTTCGCGATCCGGCGCACCGTGCGGGTGCTGACCACCAGGGACCACCAAACGAACGAAGACTTGGGCGCAAAGGCGCGGCGCGTGCTGGAGAAGGCGAGCGGGGCGGCATCGGCGCGGCATCGGCAACGGGTCGAGACGTTGGGATCGTTGCTGCGCAACATCGTCGACGTCGTGCTTGTCGTCCTCGTCCTCCTCACCATCCTCGCGATCTTCGGCGTCCCGATGGGGCCGCTCGTCGCATCGGCGGGCGTTGGTGGCGTCGCGCTAGGCTTCGGCGCGCAGTCGCTCGTCAAGGACTATCTGTCCGGGATCTTCATGCTCACGGAGGACCAGTTCGGCGTCGGGGACCTCGTCCAGATCGGGGTGCTGACGGGGACGGTGCAGGAGGTGACGCTGCGCGTCACACGGCTGCGCGACCCGTCAGGCACCATCTGGTACGTCCGCAACGGCGAGGTGCTGACGCTCGGCAACGTCTCACAGGGCTTCTCGACATCGGTGATCGACATCCCCATCGCCGTCGGCGAGGACCCGGAGAAGGCGAAGGAGGTGCTGCGGGCTGCGCTCGCGCCCATGGCCGAGGAGCAGGGCTGGGCGGAGGTGCTGCTTGAGGCGCCGGAGGTGCTGGGCGTCGGAGCGGTAACCGCCACCGAGATCACCATCCAGATCAGGCTCCGTACCGGACCCAACGAACAGGCGGCCCCGACCCGCGCGGTCCGCGAACGCGCAGTCCTCGCCCTCGCCAGCGCCGGCTTCGGCTCTGCTGGTTGAGTCGGAGTTCGCCTCGTCGCATAGGCTGGGGGCCGCCGTACGTGGTGGGAGAGCGGAGGACTCGGATGGCGCAGTCGGGCAAGCGGCCCTCGGGCGGGGGCAAGAAGCAGGCCAAGAAGGCCCCTCAGGGGTCGCGCGCGAAGCGGTTCTGGAAGCGGCTCGGCATCACCGCGCTTGTGGCGTTCATCGTCGTCGGCCTCAGCGGGATGGGGGCGTTCTTCTTCCTGTACGCGACGACCGACCTGCCGGACCCGAACGCGGACTTCCAGACCAACACCACGTTCATCTACTACCGCGACGGCGAGGAGCGCCTCGGCTCGCTCGCGGTGCAGAACCGGCAGACCATCAGCTATGCCGAGATGCCGCAGTTGATGAAGGACGCCGTCGTCGCCGCGGAGAACCGCACGTTCTGGGAAGACCCGGGATTCTCCGTTACCGGCATCGCGCGCGGCGCGTTCTCCATCGCAACAGGTGGCGAGCTGCAGGGCGGCTCGACCATCACGCAGCAGTACATCAAGATCCTCTACCTCGACTCCGGGCAGCGGCTCTCTCGCAAGGTGCGTGAGCTGATGCTCGCCATCAAGATGGGTCGCGAGCTGCCGAAGGAGGAGATCCTCGAGGGGTACCTCAACACCATCTACTTCGGCCGCGGCGCCTACGGCATCCAGGCCGCCGCGCGATCCTTCTTCCTGAAGGACGCCAAGGACCTGACGCTCGAGGAGTCCGCCGCGCTGGCGGCGATCCTCAACAATCCGGCCGCGTTCAACCCGTCGGGCGGGCCCGAGAAGCTCGAGAAGCTGCTGGGGCGCTACCAGTACGTGCTCGACGGCATGCTCGACATGGGCGCCATCACGCAGGCCGAACACGACCGTGCGCATCCCGCCCTGCCCGAGTTCCCCGAGGTTCCGGTCAACGACCGCTACGGCGGCTGGAAGGGCTTCCTGATCAAGGAGGTCGAGAAGGAACTCGAGGACAAGGGCTTCAGCGAGGCCGAGATCCAGGGCGGCGGACTGAAGATCGTCACGACGCTGGACAAGTCCATGCAGGCCGCCGCCGCCAAGGCCGGCGAGGAGTACCCGAAGCGGGCGGCCGAGGGCGCCGCGGGCGACCCCGATCCCGCCGACCTCCACGTCGCCATCGCCTCCGTCGACACGGCCAACGGCGGCATCCTCGCCATGTACGGCGGCCCGGACTACGTGAAGAACTCCCGCAACTGGGCCACCACCCCGCGCGCCGCGGCGTCGACGTTCAAGGCGTTCGCCACTGTCGCCGGCCTGCGCAACGGGTTCTCGCTGGATTCGATCTTCAACGGCAACACGTTCACCCCGCGCGGCGACTCAAAAACGATCCGCAACGAGTTCAGCCACCAGTACGGGCCCGTGACGCTGCGCCGGGCCACCGCGGACTCCATCAACACGGCGTTCGTCGACATGACCGAGCAGATGCCCGATGGGGCGAACGAGGTGGCAAAGGCCGCCAACGACGCGGGCGCGCCGACCGGTGCCGGCTGGGACATGAACAACCGCATCGCGCTCGGCGCCGCGGAGGTCAGCCCGGTGAACATGGCATCCGCCTACGCGACGTTCGCCAACTCGGGCGAGCGTAACGAGGCCCACATCGTCGACCGTGTCCTCGACCGCAACGGCGAGGTGGTCTACCAGGCGGAGCGCGCGGGCGAGCAGACCATCGACGAGAACGTGGCCGCCAACGTGACCGACGCGCTCACCTCCGTGGTCTCGGAGGGCACCGGCACGCGTGCGTCGGCGCTCGGCCGGCCCGTCGCGGGCAAGACCGGCACCAACGACATCGACGGCGACATCACGTCGGCCTGGTTCGTCGGCTACACGAAGCAGGTCTCCACGGCGGTCATGTACGTGGCGGGCGACTCCGGCGTGGAGGACCTCGAGACGTACAAGCGGCCGCAGGACGGGACCTTCTTCGGGTCGACCTATCCGCTGATGACCTGGGTCGACTTCATGACGACGGCCACCGAGGGCATGCCCGTCGAGCAGTTCGACCGCGCCCGCGAGATCCGCCCCGAGCGGGGCAAGACGGCCGAGCCGCAGCGGTCCGAGTCTCCCAGCCCCTCGCCGTCGCCCACGCCGACGCCGAGCGAGACCCCGACGGAGACGCCGACCCCCACTCCCACCAGGACAGCGGAGCCGACGCCGACCCCGACGGCCACGCCGACGACCGAACCGACCGAGGAACCGACGGAGCCCACAGAGGAGCCGACGGAGACGCCGACCCCGGACAAGACCGCGTCGGTCGAACCGCCCACTCGGCCGGAGGCGACAAAGGTCCCTGACGACGACGCGGGGTCGTGACCGACGCCCTGATCCCGCGCCTCGGCGGCCCCATGGGGCGGCACGCCAGGCGCACAGGCGTGTGGTTCACGCCGCTCCCGTGGGCGGTTTTTCTCGCGGCCGGGCTGTTCGCGCTGCTCTTCCTGCGGCATGTGCCGTGTATCCAGACCGACGCCGACGACGTCATCAACACCTACATCCGGGCCTGCTACTCGGACCTGCAGCCGGTCTTCCTTGGCGAGGGCCTCGGCCTGGGCGGCTCGCCGCTGACGTCCGCTCAGATGACCCTGCCGCCGCTCGTTGCGGTGCTCGTCATCGCCAGTCGCGCCGTCGCGGTCGCGTTGGGGGCGCCGGTCGCCGTCGGCGCCACTCTGCAGGAACAGGTCGACGCCAGTGTCGTCTTCTTCGCCGTCACCACGGTCGCACTTTTCGTCTGCTTCCTGGTACTCGTGCTGTGCATGGGCCGGCTGGGGCGCGGGCACACGCGATCACCGAGCTGGGACGCGGTGGTGGTGGCGGGCTCCCCGATCGTGCTCGCCGTCGGCCTCATCGACTGGACGCTCTTCCCGCTGGCGCTGACAGCCGTGGGGCTCCTGCTGCTGGCCCGTGGGTTGATGGTCCCCGCGGGGATCGTCCTGGGTTTGGCAGCGTCCGCGGGGACGATGCCGATCGCCGTCGTCGTGGCCGCCGTCGTGGCGCTCGGGTTGCGCAGGGGCTGGCGGATGGCGTCGGCGGTTGGCGTCGGCGCCGCGGCGTCGTTCCTGCTCGTGCACCTGCCGCTGCTGTTGGCCGACCCCGGGCGGGTGTACGCCTTCTATCACGGGGAGGTCAACAAGGAAACGGGCTACGGCTCGATCTGGTACCTCCTGGAACTGGTGGGCGCGCCGCTGCGGGAGATCGGGTCGTTCGGGTTCGCCGTGCTCGTGCTGCTCCTCGGAGTACTGATCTCCTGGCTGTATGTGACGGGGCGGCGCCCCCGTGTCGCCGACCTGGCGGCCGTCGTCGTCCTCGCGACGGCGATGCTCGGCCCGGCCTTCCCGCCGCAGACCGCGCTATGGCTGCTGTTCGTCGTCGTGCTGGCGCGGCCGTTCCACACGGAGCTGGTGGCGCTGACGGCAACGCAGGTGGCCTACTACCTGGCGATCTGGGGCTGGCTCGGCGGCGGGCTGACCATCGCCCAGTCGGGGCCGTACCTGCTGTACTGGCTGGCGATCATCTTCCGCTGGGCCGTCGAGTGCTGGCTCCTGATCCGCATCCTCCGACAGTGCGCCGCGCGGTAGCGGCGCATCCGTCGCCCAGCCGGGTCCCGGGGCTGTGAGGTCGAGACAGTCATCCTTTGAGCTCCCCGCTGAGCGCGACCCAGGTTGAGAACGTTCAGTTGGCCAGCGATCTGCCTCACCGCCGTCGTTCGGTGACGAATCCAGCCTCAAGGCCTCCGGTCGGGCGACGGAATCAGCCTCCCTATCTTTGCTGCCCACTTGTCTGCGCGGTCGGGTGGTCATCGTTCCTCGAGGAGGCGCCGCGCACGTCCTTGCACCGAGTACGAGTTCCGCGGCGCCGTCTCGAAGGGTCCGAAACCCACCGGCGTGCTGGGCTGCCGCGGCTCCCTGCTCACAGTGTCGGACGTTTCGACGCGGGCCCGGCGATCCGCGCGGGGGCCTGGCTCAACGAACGAAGCCTGGGCCTGAACATCGCGTCAGCGGATCATCAGTACCGAACTTGCCTCTCTCGTGGGCGCGAGTAGCACAAACGTCGGGTCGACCTTGAAGGCGCTGGCCAACGACCGCGTACTCAGACCTTCAAACGCCACGGGTGATCAGGCTTGCTCGATTCGGACGACCTTGTCGAGGCCTGCGAACGCGCCTTGGTCGCGGGTCACCAGCGTGAGGTCATTCGCGAGCGCCGTCGCGGCAAGCAGCCGGTCCAGCACATGGGCGCGGGCGGACCCGCCTGCGGCGGTGACTGCGGCGAGGATGCGGTCGTACGCGTCGGAGCACGCGTTGTCGAAGGGAAGACCAGCTCCGAAGGCTGCGCGAAGTGTCTGAAGGCGGGCGCTTCGCACCTTGAACTCCGTCAGGGATGTGGTCGTGTGAAGCCCTTTCGTGAGTTCCGACCAGCTGAGGGAACTCACGAAAAGCCCGGTGAACGGTTCGAGGCGCGGCGCTTCCCCGGCGTGCGATGCGGAGGCGATCAGGATGTTGGTGTCGAGCAGCGCCTTCATCGGGCCCACGGGTCCGAGTCGCCGTCGAAGTCAGATCGGGTTGCGCTCAGCTCGTCCGCCCAGGCGGGGTCTATCGGCGTGGCAAGGATCGCACGCAGGAACGCTTCTGGACTGACCTCGTGATTGTGAGGGGGTGGCACGAGCCGCCCGATTTCCCGCCGGTGCCTCGTCACGAGGTAGGTTTCGCCGCGTTCCACCTCGGCGAGCGCATCGGAGGGGTTCTGTCGGAGTTGCCCCACGGAGATCGTCTTCATAGCGGCGAGTCTAGCAAATCTAGACAATTTAGCGATTAGCGGCGGAGCTCGGTGGCGAGCGGGTACTTTGGTGGAGTGGATCGAGCCCGGCCAGACCGGTGGAGCTGTCCCTCAGCTCGCGAACGGGATCGGTCGGGTCCGGCCTGGCTGGATCTGTGGCAAGCGGAGAGTCGTGAGATCGTGTTCGCCCACGGAGGGCTGAGCTGGGGACGCGTTCGTCGCTGAGTTCGCGCCCAAGCGCTCATGGACTGTCGCGCTGCAGTCGCGATAGTCCAGTCGTCTAGGCGTCCTCGTCGTCCGGGAAGAACAGGTCTTCGATGGTGCAGCCGAACGTGGCCGCGAGGCGGAAGGCGAGGGGGAGTGAGGGGTCGAACCGGCCTTTTTCCAGCGAGATGACCGTCTGACGGGAGACCCCGAGCTCGTCGGCGAGGCGTTGCTGGGACCAGCCGCGGTCTTGGCGTCGATCCGGAAGCGCGTTGCGCATCAGCCTTCCGCCCTTCGGATGAGCAGATACCGCACGGCGAAGTCGGCCGTGGCCAGGAACCACAGCGCGCCGAGGAGCAGCGCGGGGGCGACGTCGAGGTCGAAGAGGGCGAACGCCCCCGTGCCGAGGCCGAGGACGACCATCAGGTCGCCGAGCGCGCCTAGCGCGGCCCGCTCGAACCAGACGTTCTCGACGTTCTCCTCGGGGTTCTTCGTCGCGCCGGCGATCGTTGAGCGGTCGACGAGGAGCACCCAGGCGAGCGCCGTGGACACCGGCAGTAGCACGGCCGCGAAGATGGCGAACGCCACCCACGGCCGGGAGGGGTTGTCGAAGGCGACGAACAGTCCGCCGATGGTTGACGACAGCGCCGCTCCGAGGACGACGGAGACGGCGATCAGCCGGCCCGCGCCTCCGCCGAGGATCCGGGATCGTCCCCATCGGGTCTGCCTCGAGGTGGTGGGGGTGTTCATGGTGTTCTCCTTTCACCGATTGGTAAAGGAAACTGTACAGTCAAGTGAACTGTACGTCAAGGATGCTTTACTGTGCTGGTCGAGCCGGGCGGGAAGGTGCCAGTTCAGCGTCAAGACCAACGGATCTCGTCGGCGGTCACCGTCGTCATCCGGGTGGTGACCGGGACCTCGTCGCCGACCTTCACCGTCGGGGTAGACCCGGGCACGAAGACCATCGACGAGTGCATGTGCGGGGGCTCGGCGAAGGCGCGCTTGCGGCCGCCGACGGCGAACGGGGAGAGCGAACGGCCCAGCGCCGCCTGCATGCCCTCGGTGGCGGTGACCAGGCGTTTCCTGACCGAGCGCTGAGGCACCGGCGCGGCCATCGCCACGCCCTCCGCGGTGCCGCCTGAGACAATGACGACGAAGCCGGCCTTCGGCATCGGCGCCTGGTGATAGCCGATCCGCTGCCCCTTCGCGACCGGGTGAACGTCGAGCACCGTCGCGGTGGTCTCGTAGGCGCTCCGGTCGCCCAGCCACAGCCGGGTGCCGACGCGCATCCGAGTGGGCACCTCGAGTTCGCCGGCCAGCGTGCGGTAGTCGGTCACGCTCAGATGGGATACCCAGACGGGCGCGGGGAGAGCGTCGACGGCGGCGTCGGCGAGCCTACGCGCCTCATCGAGCGATCCCGTTGCCGGCAGGTGGATCGCCCAGCCCTCGGGTCGCAGTCCGGCGAGGGCGTCGACGGCGGCAGCGAGCTCGGCGACGGCAAGGCCGTGTCGGAGCATCGACGTCGACAGCTCGACGATCACCCGCGCGCCGGGGTGGCCGGCGGCGATCGCGCGAAGATCCTCGACACGGGACACGGTCGTGACGACGGCGTCGTCGTCGAGCAACTCCGTGGCCAGCGCGTCGAACGGGCGCCACGGATTCAGCACGACGACGTCGCCGGTCCAGCCGCCGGCGCGGACGCGCGCAACCTCCTGCGCGATCCCCACGGCGATCGCATCGACGCCCAACTCGGCTGCGCGCGCCGCGAGCAGCTCGAGCGTGAAGCCGTAGCCGTTGCCCTTCGCGACGGGGACAATGCCGGGGATATCGGCCAGGAGCGTGCGCTGATGCGCGTCCCACCGGGCGCGGAAGATGTTCAGCGTGAGCGCCATGGTCACCGCCGCTTCAGGTAGAGCATGAACGCGGCGTACAGGGCCTTGTTGATGGGGTAGTCCCACTCGCCGAGATAGGCGACGGCCTCGCCGCCGGTGCCGACCTTGAACTGGATCAGGCCGATCTCCGGGTCGTCGGCCCCGACGCCCTCAGTGATGCCGCGCAGGTCGTAGACGGCGCAGCCCGCCGCGGCAGCGTCGCGGATCATCTGCCACTGGATGGCGTTCGAGCCGCGCACCTCGCGCTTGGCGTTGGAGGAGGCGCCGTAGGAGTACCAGGCGTGCTCACCGACCCGCACCATGGTCGTCGCGGCGACCAGGTCGCCGTCGTGCTCAGAGAGGTACAGCCGCATCCGGCCGTCCTCCTCGGCGTTCAGCGCGTCCCACATCGTCTCGAAGTAGGAGAGCGAGCGGCCGGTGAAGCCGTCGCGCGCGGCGGTCTCGATGTAGACATCGTGGAAGCGGGCGAGGTCGGCGCGCTCGCCGAGCCGGACGACGACCCCCTCCTTCGCCGCCTTCTTGATGTTGCGACGCCACAACTGATTCATGCCTTTGAGGAGCTCGTCCTCCGTCTTCTGGGTGCCGTCGGCGTGTCTCAAGGGGAGCTGGAAGTTGAACATCGGCTGGCCGGCGGCGAAGCCTTCGCCGTGCTCGTCGGTGCTCCAGCCGCCGTGCAGCAGGGTGTTGCGCAGGCGCGTTGCGACGAGGTCCGTCGCGTCGGGCGCTACCTGGCTGAGCCGCGCGACGGCGTCGTCGGCGACGGCGGCCTTGATCGTGTCCGCGTACCAGCGGCGGTGGACGAGGGTCGGCCCGATCCGGACGGCGAACGCCTTTCGCGACTTCGCGTAGGCGACGAGCGCGCGGAGGTGCTCGGCGACGTCCGCACGTCCCCAGTCGAGGACGGGTCCCTCAGGCAGATAGGCGAGGAAGCGGCGGAGCTTCGGCAGCTGCCGGTAGAGGACCAGCCCGACGCCGGTCAGCTCGCCGCTGTCGAAGAACCCGATGGTCTCGGACCGCCACTCCGGCTTCACCTTTCCCCACGCGGGGGTCTGCAGGAACGACGCAGACCCGCGATCGGCGACGAAGCCGAGATGCTCCTCGGCAGAGATAGGACGTACCTCGATGCTCACCCGCCCAGGCTACCGTCCCGCATGGCGCCGCGTACCCGCGCATTTAGGCGCGAAGGGCCAGTACGCTCGTTCGCATGACTGATATGAACAGCAAGCCTGAAGTCGACTTTCCCGGCGGCGAGGCGCCCGCCGACCTCGTGATCACCGACATCGTCGAGGGCGACGGTGCGGAGGCCAAGGCCGGCGACGTCGCGCACGTGCATTACGTGGGGGTCGCCTTCAGCAGCGGCGAGGAGTTCGACTCATCCTGGAACCGCGGCGCGGCGCTGTCGTTCCCGCTGGGCGCCGGGCACGTCATCCGCGGTTGGGATCAGGGCATCCAGGGGATGAAGGTGGGCGGCCGGCGTCAGCTCGTCATCCCCAGCCACCTCGCGTACGGCAATCGCGGCGCCGGTGGCGTCATCGCGCCGGGGGAGACGCTGATCTTCGTCTGCGACCTCGTCGGCCTTAACTGACCCAGGAGACACCAAGAGCCCGCCTCACCCTTGGGGGGATTCACGGTGAGGCGGGCTCGTCTGGTGTCGCGCCTTCAGGTCGGCGACTCCTGTCTGAGAATAGCTGAGAAAGTCTCAGATTGCTAGTCGTAACGGAAAATCGGGTCACGGAATCTGAAGCGAGCGGCGAAAAAGCCCGTTGCCACCGGCGTTTAGCCTTTCTGTGCGGTTTCTCAGGTCAGGAGAAGACCTTGTCGATGGAGTCCTTCAGCGCGGGGTCGACCTCGATGCTGCTGACGAGCTTCCCGTCGGCCAGGTCGGCCTGGCGCTCGGTGTACGCGGCGACGATGGCGGCGATGGCTTCCTCGTCGCTCATCGCGCCGGTGTCGACGACGAGATCGAAGTTCTTCTCGTCGGCCCAGCCGGTGCCGTAGATCCGCTTGGTGAAGCGCTGGCGCGTCTTGTCGTCGGCCTTGATCTTGTCGGCAGCCTTCTCGTCGGAGATGCCGTCGCGCTGCGCGATACGGTTCGCGCGCACGTCGACCGGCGCCTTGACGAAGACGTCGAGCGAGTCCGCGTAGCCGCCGAGCACGACGAAGCCGCCGCGGCCGAGGATGACCACGTCGCCGCCGGCGCCGATGGCCTCGATGGTCTTGTTCATCCACTCGATGGTCCAGACGCTGTCCTCCTTGTAGAGGTCCCAGAAGCTGGGGGGCTCGTCGCCGTAGATGTCGTCGAGGTGGATGAGGCCGTACTGCTTGATGACACCGTTGATGGTGGACTTGTCGGCGAGCTTCCAGCCGAGTTCCTTGGCGACGCCGCGCGCGATACGGCCGCCGTGGCTGCCCAGCTGGCGCGAGATGGTGATGACAGACACTGTTCCTCCTTGTACCGCCATGTCCGGACAAATGGCGTGGTAGGTCCGATTCTAGATGACAGATTCCCGGCTGGCTATGCCGCCTGGTCGACCTCCAGCGGGAGGCCCGCGCGCACGTCGTGGAGTTCCTCGCCGATCGTCATGCGGTAGAACGAGCGGTACACGAAGTACATGCTGGCAAGCAGGAACACGACCGCGAGGACCGTGGTCAGCGTGCCGCCACCCTGTTCCTTGAGGCTCACGGCGAGTTCCACGGCCAGGAGGCCGAACAGTGTCGCGAACTTGATCACCGGGTTCAATGCGACAGACGACGTGTCCTTGTACGGGTCGCCGACGGTGTCGCCGACGATCGTCGCCTCGTGCAGCGGCGTCGACTTCGCCGCCAGGTCCACCTCGACCAGCTTCTTCGCGTTGTCCCACGCGCCGCCCGCGTTGGCCATGAAGATGGCCTGGTACAGGCCGAACAGCGCCATGGCGATCAGGTAGCCGATGAAGAAGAACGGCTCCACGAACGCGAAGGCGAGGGTGGCGAAGAAGACGCCGAGGAAGATGTTGAACATGCCCTTCTGCGCGTACTGCGTGCAGATCTGGACCACCTTCGACGAGTCCTCCGCGCTGGCCTTCGTGGCGTCGTCGTCGAGGCGGATGTTGTCGCCGATGAACTCGACGGCCCGGTAGGCGCCGGTGGTCACGGCCTGGATCGAGGCGCCGGTGAACCAGAAGATCACGGCACCGCCGACGAGCAGGCCCAGCAGGAACGGGGCGTGCAGCAGGGAAAGGTTCTCGACGTCGTGCGTCAGCCCGTCCGTGAGGCCCATCATGATCGAGAAGATCATGGTGGTGGCGCCCACGACCGCGGTACCGATCAACACCGGCTTCGCCGTCGCCTTGAACGTGTTGCCCGCGCCGTCGTTGTCCTCGAGGAGGTACTTGGCGCGCTCGAAGTCCGGGGTGATGCCGTAGTCGCGGGCCAGCTCATCCTCAATCCCGGGCATGTCCTCGATGGTGGACAGCTCGAACACTGACTGCGCGTTGTCCGTGACCGGGCCGTAGCTGTCGACGGCGATCGTGACGGGACCCATGCCGAGAAAACCGAATGCGACGAGGCCGAACGCGAACACCGCGGGCGCGAGCATGATCTCGCCGAGCCCCAAGGAGGAGATCCAGTACGAGATGCCCATCAGGCCGGCGATCGCCATGCCCAGCCAGTAGGCGGAGAAGTTGCCCGCCACGAGGCCGGAGAGGATGCCGAGCGAAGGGCCGCCCTTGCTGGACGAGACGACGACCTCGCGCGTGTGCCGCGCGTTGGTCGAGGTGAAAACCTTCACCAGCTCGGGGATGAGGGCGCCGGCGAGAGTGCCGCAGGACACGATCAGCGAGAGCTTCCACCACAGGCCGTCGCCGAGGCCGCCGATCAGCGCGAGCGAGGTGAGGAAGGTGGTGGCGATGCACACCACCGAGGTGATCCACACCAGAGAGGTGAGCGGGCGCTCGAAGTCCATCTCGGTCGCATTCGCGTAGCGGGCGCGGGTGAGGGCCGCGTTGACGAAGTAGGAGAGGCCGGACGCGACGACCATGACGGCGCGGATGACGAACAGCCACACGAGCAGCTGGATCTGCATCGTCGGATCCTGCACGCCCAGCAGGATGAACGTGATGAGCGCGACGCCGGTAACGCCGTAGGTCTCGAAGCCGTCGGCGGACGGACCAACGGAGTCGCCCGCGTTGTCACCGGTGCAGTCGGCGATCACGCCGGGATTGCGGGCGTCGTCCTCCTTGATGTGGAAGACGATCTTCATCAGGTCGGCGCCGATGTCGGCGATCTTGGTGAAGATGCCGCCGGCGATGCGCAGCGCGGAGGCGCCGAGCGACTCGCCGATCGCGAAGCCGATGAAGCACGCGCCCGCGATCTCCGGGGGCAGGAACACGAGGATGACGAGCATCATCGCGAGCTCGACGGAGATCAGCACCATGCCGATGCTCATGCCGGAGCGCAGCGGGATGTCGTGCAGCGGGTACGGCTTGCCGCCCAGAGCCGCGTGCGCGGTGCGGGAGTTGGCGAGCGTGTTGACGCGGATGCCATACCACGCGACGCCGTACGAGCCGGCCATGCCGATCAGCGAGAAAGCGATCACGATGGCCGTCTTGCCGATCCCGAGGTCGACCAGGAAGAGGTAGTAGACGACGATGATCGTCGCGATGAACCCCCACAGCAGGAACAGGAACTTGCCCTGCTGCTTCAGGTACGCCTTGCAGGTGGTGTAGATGAGCTCGGAGATCTCGCGCATCGCGGCGTGTGCGGGCATCTTCTTCAACGACGAGTAGGTGAGCACGCCGAAGCCGAGGCCCAGCGCGCAGACGATGAGGCCGAGGCCAAGCAGGACGTCGCCGGGGAGGCCGAAGAAGGCGACCTTGCTCAGGTCGGGCAGCGGCAGGTTCGCCTCACCGCCCGAGTGTGCGTCGGGCGAGCCTCCGCTCGCACAGCCCGCCAGCAGCAGTGCCGCGGTGGCCGCCGACGTCCACAGGGCGCGGCGGAGGAACGTGGGGGTTGGGGACTGCGATGTGCCCATTTCTGATACTTCCGTTGGAACCAGGTTGAGGCGGCGATTTCGCCGCCAATCTCATCCTACGACTCGTAGTATTTGCGTCCGCCGCGGGGTTCCGCTACCCCCGCTATAGGCTGGCGGAATGGACGTCGTCGACCTGGATGAGCTCGCCGCCGAGCAGTCCTCCGCGCCGAGGCGCCCGCGGAGGCGACCCTCGCTGGGTCGGCTGGTCTCCCGTCGGGCGGTGGCCGTCGTAGCGGGCGCTGTCGCCCTCGCCGTCGTGACCGTGGGCGCCGTCGTCTCCTCCCGTGATCCGCTGCCGGTGCAGGCGGCGGGCATGCGGAACGGCCCTCGGGTCGGGTGGAGCTCCCCGGGAGGGCTGAGCGCTGTGATCACCATCGACGACGCGCGCGTCGTCACCACCGACGACATGACGATCCGCGCCCGCCGGGCCGACGACGGCATGGAGCTGTGGAGCGTCGACCGGAACTCGCTCGACCTCTACAGCGCGTCGCAGCTGCGTGACTTGCCGGGAACGCCGTGGGTGTTGGTGGGCAACTCCGACAGCCTCGATACGACGGTCGCGGTCCTCCTCGACCGGGACGCGGGCGCGGCCGCGTACCGGCTCGAGCTTCCCGGGCCGGAGAGGACCGCGAGCGAGTACTACCAAACGTCCGCCCTTGTTTCGACGGCCGAAGGCACGCTGTTCGTCCTGACCCCGCCCGCGGACGGGGGCGGGATCGCGGTGTCGAGGCTCGCCTCGCCGAACCTCGACGACGTGGTGTGGCGCTCCGAGATGCCGACGGGTGCGGAGGGTTTTCCCCTCTGGTGGCCGTACGCGGAGGAGAGGGCCGGCTACGTGCTGCTCGGCCACGAGGACGCGAGCTGGCCCGGAAGGCTCCTGGGGGCCCTCGCCCTCGCCGACGGCGCGCCCGCGCCGTGGCTTCCCGATGGCGCTCGGTTCGACGTGTTCGGCGACGTCGCCGTGATCGAGGGCGAGGACGGGCGCGTCGGCGTCGATCTCCGCACGGGGGCCGAGCTGTGGCGCCGGCCTGGAGCGGTGTCTGTCGGCGCGGCCGACGAGGTGCTCGCGGAGGTGAGCGGGGGTCGGCTGACGCTGTTGTCGCCGCGGACGGGCGCCGAGCTGTGGTCGGTCCCGACCGAGCACGAGCGGGTGCGGGTGACGCGCTGGGACGACATCGTCGTGGCGTACTCGGGCGTAGAAGTGTCGTGGGGCGAAGATCGCGATCCGAACGCCGCGATCGTCACGGCATTCGACCTGGCTACCGGCGCGCGGCGGTGGCGTATCGACCTGGGCGACCCTGTCGTCGAGGTGCTCCGCGGCGAGGGCCAGTTGGTCGTGGTGCAGCACTTCTATGAGGGCGAGCTGGTTTCTCCTGAGCAAGAGTCTGAGTTCAACATTGTCACCGAGGTGGAGAGTCGGAGCGGTCTCGCGGCCGTCGACCCCGGCACCGGCCGCATGAGGTGGAGCGAGGATCTCGGCCCCGGTTGGGTCTCGCGTCGAGGCACCCGGATCGTGTGGAGCCCCGACACCGGCGGCGACGAGTTCCTGCGATGAACGGGGCGGACTTCGTCGACCTGGATGAGCTGGCCGCCGAAGAAGAGGCAGGGACGGCCCCTCGTGAGCGGCGCCCGTGGGTGAGGTCGGCGCGGCGACTGCTCCGACCGCAGCGCGTGGCATCCGTCGTCGGCGTGCTGGTACTCGCCCTGGTGACCGGCTGGGCGGTGCTCGCCGACCGTTCGCCGCTGTCGGCTCAGGTTCTCGGCATGCGGCACGGTCCCGAGGTGGGGTGGACGATAGCGGCGTCGGAGGCATTCACGGGCTTCGATGCCGTGGAGGGCGACCTCATGGTCCTTTCGAACGAGGACGCCGTCCGCGCCCGCCGAGGAAGCGACGGCGCGCTGTCGTGGGAGGTCACGGCCGCGTCGCTGGGCATCGGCGCCGTGCCGGTCGTTTCCGATCTCCCGGGGACGCCCTGGGTCGCGGTCACGGCCAGGGGGTTCGACTCCTCCCCGCAGTCCGTCGGGCTGCTCCTCGACCGTGCGACGGGGCGCGTCGCGCACCGGCTGGAACTGCCCGCGCCGGAGGAGACCTACTCCGACTACTACCAGGCCACGACGCTGTTCTCCGCCTCTGACGGGACGCTACTCCTCGCGACGCCGATGCAGGAGGGGATGAGTGTCGCGAAGCTGAGCGCGCCCCGCGTGGACGACCGCGCCTGGCGGATCGAACTCCCGGAGGCGGGCGGTGACTCGCCCTGGTGGGACCCGCAGGCGGTGGCACGGGGCTCCTACCTGCTGATCGGCGACGGCAACGCCGACCGCTTCGGCAGGTACGTGATTGCGCTGCAGGCCTCCAACGGCGAGCGCGCCGACTGGTTGCCGCCCGGTGCCGAGGCCACCCCGTACGGCGATGTCGCGGTCGTCGAGACCGGGGAGGGCCGGATCGCCTACGACCTCGCCAACGGGGCCGAACTCTGGCGACACCGCGGCGGATACACCCTGGCCACCCTCGACGGGGTGATCGCCGAAGTCGTGGACGGCCGTCTCGCGTTGTTGTCGCCGCGCACAGGTGCCGAGATCTGGTCCGTGCCCTCCGAGGACGAATGGGCCAGCCTCACGAGATGGGGTGACGACATCGTCGTCTATCAAGGATTCCTTGGCCTCGTCGGAGCGGACGATGGCAGCCCGATGGGTCGAGTGGCAGCGTTCGACCTCGCGACGGGGCGGCAGCGGTGGCGCACCGACCTTGGTGGGACGGTCGGCGAGATCGCCCGAGGCGAGGGCCAGCTCGTGGCGTCGGTATATCGGGCGTTGTCGGAGGCCGAAAGCACTTCCGGTTCCGCGAGCGGCGTCGTCGGCCTCGACCCCGAAACGGGCGAGGTGAGATGGGACCAGGGTCTTGAACCCGACCGGGCGACCTTGCGGTTCGGCACGCGGATGTTTCAGGCGGCGGGGGAGCGGAGCGACTACCAGTTCCTGCGGTAGCCGACGACGACAACGGCCGGGCGCAGTTCGCGCCCGGCCATCGCCTCGAGTCCGACGGATCTCACGCCGCGGCGATCGCCTCCAGCGCCGCCTGCCAGCGTGCGGCAAGCGCGTCGACGTCGGCGTCCTCGGGGAGATGCTCGTGGGAGAGGTTCAGGTTGGTGGTCGCGTCGTCGCCGCTCAGTTGAAGGTCGACGACCGTGCGCGGCGCGTCCTCATCCGCGTGCCACGAGAAGCGGATCTGCTCCCTGGGATGGAAGCTGCGGGTCACGCCGTACGTGCCGTCGGTCGCGGCCCAGTGCTCGCCCTTCTGGCCCAACTGGCCACCCTCGCCGAGCAGCGCCTCCGCGCCGTGGGGTTTCATGAGGGCGTCCCACACCTCGTCGAGCGGTCGCTCCACGACGAGGCTGACGGTCACGCTTGAGGTTTCGGTTTCCTCCACCACTGACATTGGTACACCTCCAGGTATCCAACGGGCGACTACCACGGCGCCCTGAACACCAAGCCTAGCCCTCCCCGCGAGACCCCGACAGGGACCCCGGGAAATCCATCCGATGCCGCAGATGACGCGCCCTTGGCGCGTTCAGCAGCAGGTCATTCCCCCGTCGATGGGGAGGTGCGCGCCCGTGATCATTGACGCCACATTGCTCAACAGGAACAGCACCGGTCCCGCGATCTCGGCCTCCGTCGCCCAGCGGCCGAGAGGCATGCGCGCGAGCGCCGGACCCTCGATCTCAGGGCGGCCCCAGTAGAACGCGGACATCTCGGTCATCACGACCGTGGGATGCACGCTGTTGACGCGGATGCCGTGTTCGCCCAGTTCGAGCGCGCTGACCCGCGTGATGTTGTCGACCGCGGCCTTCGAGGAGCCGTAGGAGACGTGGTTGCGCAGGCCGATGAGCGAGGCCTGGCTGGATACGTTGACGATCGAGCCGCCCCGGCCGAGCCGGATCATGGTGCGGGCGGCGTACTTGGTGACCAGCAGCGTGCCGCGAGCGTTGATCGCGATGACCTTGTCGAAGACCGCGATGTCCGTGTCGATCGGGGAGGCGATCTCTCCGCCGAAGCCGCCGCAGTTGACGACGCCCCACAGGTCGAGGTCGCCGATGGCCTCCGCGATCTCTTCCTCGGAGGTCAGGTCGAACCGCACCGTGCGGCAGCCGGTGTCCTCGCTCAGCACGGCGAGCAGCTCGTCGCTGGTGCCGGCGCCGATCACGTCGGCGTTCGACGCGACCAGCTGACGCACGATCTCGCTGCCGATTCCGCCGGTGGCCCCGGTGACAAGGACCGGGCGGCCCTCGAAGTCGATGTTCATGTCAGTCCTCGTTTCTTTTCGGCGCTCCCGCGGCTCCGCGGCCGGCCTGTCGGTAGACATGATGGCACGCGAAGTCATCGTTGTCATGGCTATTGACAACGATGACACTCCTTCCTAGATTTGCCCGTGAGCAGCCCGATGCTCGAGGAGACGGTTCGAAGGAGCGCCCGTGTCTGAGCAACCCCCGGTGATCCCCGCCACGCTCGCCGACCTCGTCTGGCGCGCGCGGGCCCTCGTCGGCGCGGGGGAGCGACGCGTCCTCGGCATCGTCGGCGCGCCCGGCGCCGGCAAGTCGACGGTGTGCGCCGCCCTCGAGGAGCAACTCGGCGACGGCGCGGTCATCGTCGGCATGGACGGGTTCCACCTCGACAACCCGGTCCTCGAGGCCCGCGGCCGGCGACAGGCGAAGGGTGCGCCCGATACCTTCGACGTCCCCGGTTACGTCTCCCTCCTGCGCCGCTTGGCCGCCGCCGAGGAGCCCGTCACCTACGCCCCGCGGTTCGACCGCGAGATCGAGACCAGCGTGGGCAGCGCCGTGCCGGTCGTCAACACCATCCCGCTGGTGGTCACGGAGGGCCTCTACCTCCTGCACGACGACGGCGGGTGGGAGCAGGTCCGTCCGCTCCTGGACGAGGTCTGGTACCTGGAGGTGCCCACCGAGGAACGGCAGCGGCGGCTCATCGGCCGCCGCATCGGGCATGGCGACTCGGTGGCCGATGCCACCGACTGGGTGCTGCGCGTCGACCAGGCCAACGCCGACGTCGTCGAGGCATCCAAGCGCCACGCCGATCACATCTTCCAGCTCTCCTAGGAACCCCCATGACCGTACTTCGGCCCGACGCCCTCGCCGACCTCGCCATCCCCGTCCCCGCCTACGATCGCGCGGCGGTCACGCCTGCCATCGTCCACTTCGGTGTCGGTGCCTTCCATCGCGCTCACCAAGCGCTCTACCTCGACCGCGTGCTCAACGCGGGAGACGCCGGCTGGGGCATCGTCGGCGTCGGGCTCTTGCCGGGGGACAGCGCCACTCGTGACGTCGCGGCAGAGCAGGGCGGCCTCTACACGCTCACGACCCTGGCCCCCGACGGCGAGGCCGCGACCCGCGTCGTCGGCAGCATCCTCGACGTGGTCTTCGGCCCCGACGACCCGGAGCGCGTGCTCGCCCTCCTCTCGGCGCCGACGACGCGGATCGTCTCGCTCACCATCACCGAGGGCGGCTACGCCATCGACGACGCCACCGGCGCCTTCGCGCCGAGCGACCCCCTGACCCTCGCCGACCTCGACGGCGCCGGCCTCCCGCGGAGCGCCTGGGGCTACCTGACGGAGGCGCTGCGCCGGCGGCGCGCGGCGGGAATCGCGCCGTTCACGGTCCTCTCCTGCGACAACGTCCAGGGCAACGGACACGTCGCCCGGCTCGCGCTGACGTCGTTCGCCCGCCACCGCGATCCCGAGCTGGCCGGCTGGATCGACGCCGAGGTGGCCTTCCCGTCGTCGATGGTCGACCGCATCACCCCGGTGGTCACGCCCGAGGTGGCGCGGGGCGTCGAGGAGCGGTGTGGCGTCGAGGACCGGTGGCCCGTGCAGTCGGAGTCGTACCTGCAGTGGGTGCTGGAGGACGAGTTCACGCTCGGCCGCCCGCCGCTCGACGCCGTGGGTGTCCAGCTCGTCGACGATGTCGTCCCGTACGAGCGGATGAAGCTGCGGCTGCTCAACGCCAGCCACCAGGCGATGAGTTACCTCGGCCTGCTCGCCGGATTCACCATGGTCGACGAGGTGTGTACCGATCCCGACTTCCTCGCCTTCTTGCGGGGCTATATGCGCGACGAGGCCATCCCGACGTTGGGCCCCGTGCCAGGCATCGACCTAGACGACTACTGCCACCAGCTGATCGCGCGTTTTGCCAGTCAGGCGGTGCGCGACACGCTCGCCCGTCAGGTCGTCGATGGCTCGGACCGGATCCCGAAGTTCCTGCTGCCTGTCGTGCGGGAGCAGCTCGCTGCCGGGGGGCCGATCGATCGCTGCGCGACCGTCCTCGCGGGCTGGGGCCTCTATCTCGAGGGCCACCTCGTCGAGGGGTCCCCGCCGCTGGCCGACCGGCGCGCCGAGGAACTGCTCGCCCGTGCCGCCCTCGAGCAGGAGGAACCGGGTGCGCTGCTCGGCTATGTCCCCGTCTTCGGCTACCTCGGCGGCGACGACCGGCTCCGCACGGCGTACCTGGCCGCGCGACGGCGGATCGTCGAGCAGGGCGCTCGCACCGCAGTCAGGTGAGTGCCTGCCGTCGTGGGTGCTTGGTGAAACCCGGTAGACCGGAATACGCTTCCGCCAGACATGGCGCCGCGTGAAGGGGGTTTGGATGTCGACCACCTCTGACAGCCCGCGCGGGGGGACCGGGGCGGAACCCGAGAACGCGACGCTGAAAGATGTGGCCAAGCGGGCCGGCGTCAGCATCAAGACCGCCTCGCGCGTGCTCAACGACCACCCCAGCGTGGCGCCGACGACGCGGAAGGCCGTGCTCGAGGCCATGGAGGTGCTCGACTACCTTCCCGATCCGGCGGCGCAGTCGCTGCGCGGCGGAACGGATCGCAGCGTCGGGGTTCTCGTCGATTCCATCGGCGACGTGTTCTTCGCCGAGCTCGCGGCGTCGATCGAGGCGGAGCTGGACGCGCACGGGTACCGCAGCATGATCGTTTCCAGCAATCGCGATCCGCAGCGCGAGCGCGACGCCGTCAACATGTTCGTACAGCGTCGGTGCGCGGGGATGATCGTCGCGCCGCTCGGCCGCGACTCGCTCTCCACCGCACGGCTGCGCGGCACGCCGCTGGTCTTCGTCGACCGGATCGGCGAGGTCGCGGGCGCGCAGTCGGTCGTCGTCGACGACCGCGGCCTGAGCGCGCAGGCCACGGAGCACCTGATCGCGCACGGGCATCGGCGCATCGCCGTGCTCAGCGACCGGCCGCTCCTGGAGACGACCCAGAACCGGCACCACGGCTACCGGGACGCGATGAACAGGCATGGGCTCCCCGTTGACGAGGACCTCATCGCCGCCGACGTGCCCGAGCCCTCCGATGTGGTCCCCGCCGTCGAGCGGCTCCTCGCGCTGTCGGAGCCGCCTACTGCGATCCTCTCCACCAACTCCCGCCTGTCGCTGGCGCTGCTGCCGACGCTGCAGCAGTTCGGCCGCACGGATATCGCGATCCTCGCCTACGGCGACTTCACGCTCGCGGGCAGCCTCTCGCCCGCCGTCAGCGTCATCGACCACTCCCCGGCGGCGATCGGCGCCGCTGCCGTCGCCGCCTTGCTGCCCCGGCTCGACGGGAAGGGCACCGCCGGGTCGGGGGAGTCGGTGATCTACGTGCCCGCTGGCCTGATCGCTCGCGGTTCGGGCGAGCTGCGCCCGCGTTCTGCCTAGTCAAACGCATATGAAAACTCTCGTATAACAAACTGGCCACAGCGCTTGACAACCTTGTCATCGGTCCCCGTAGTATTGGCGGCAGGAAATGACAACGATGACATGAGCATCGATGATCAAGGAGGATCATGGCTCCGACAGCAGTTGAGCCCATGCGGCTCGCCACTCACCTGAGGTGCCGTCATGGCTGACGCGCCCGTCTACGAGGCACGGGGAATCGTGCGCACCTTCGGACCGGTGCGCGCCCTGCAAGGTGCCGACTTCGACGTCCGACCCGGCGAGGTCGTCGCCCTGATCGGCGACAACGGCGCGGGCAAGTCCACCCTCGTGCGCATCCTCGCGGGCGCCGACATCCCCAACGAAGGCGTGATCAAGTTCGAGGGCCAACTGCTCGAGCTGCACAGCCCCACCGATGCCCGCGAGCGCGGCATCGAGACCGTGTTCCAGGACCTCGCTCTCGCGAACCACCTCAACCCCATCCAGAACATGTTCCTGGGACGCGAGGTCATGAAGCCGGGCCTGCTGGGCAAGCTCGGCTTCATGGAGCGCGGAAAGATGCGCGCCGAGGGCGTCACGGCCTTCGCCGATCTCGGCGCCACTGTGCGCGACTACGACGGCCCCGTCGGCGGCATGTCCGGCGGTCAGCGGCAGGCCATCGCGGTGGCTCGTGCCGCCGCCTGGGCGAGCAAGGTCATCTTTCTCGACGAGCCGACGGCCGCCCTCGGCGTCGTACAGACCAAGGGCGTCCTCGACCTGGTCCGCCGCATCCGGGACAAGGGCGTCGGCGTCGTACTGATCAGCCATTCGATGCCGGAGGTGCTGCAGGTCGCCGACCGCGTCCACGTGCTGCGCCACGGCCGCCGCGTCGCGGTCTACGACGCGAAACAGAGCAGCGTCGAGGAGCTCGTCGGCGCCATGACCGGCAGCCTGGACGGGAAGGACGTCGCATGAGCACGACCCAGCAAGCTAACCCGGCCACCACCCCGACAAAGGTGACGGCGGGGGACAGGATCCGGCAGGCCGTCCGGGCCCAAGCGATGCAGATCGTCCTGGTCTGGCTCGCCATCGTCGCGATCTTCAGCGCGCTCGCGCCACAGTCGTTCTTCGCCGCGAACAACTTCCTCAACATCGCCGTCAGCGTCTCGATCCTCGCGGTCCTCGGCGTCGGCACCACCTTCATTATCATCACCAGCGGCATCGACCTGTCGATGGGATCGGTGCTGGTGTTCAGCGGCGTCGTGGCCTCCATGACCATGGAGTCGATCGGCGACGGCGAGGGGTGGGGCGTTGCGATCGCGGGCATCGTCGTCGCTCTCGTCTCCGGCACCCTCTGGGGCACCCTCAACGGCTTCCTGGTCGCCAAGGCCAAGGTCCCACCGATGATCGTGACCCTCGGCACCTTCGGCGCTGCCCTGGGGCTCGCGCAGGTGCTTACCGGTGGCATCGACATGCGCTCCGCCCCGAGGGTGCTCGTCGACACCGTCGGCTTCGGCCGGGTGGCGGGCGTTCCGGTGCTCGTGCTGATCGCGATGATCGTCGTGGCGATCGGCATCGTCGTGCTGCACCGCACGAAGTTCGGCCTCTACACCGAGGCGATCGGCTCCAACCCGGAGTCGGGGCGTCGCGTCGGCATCAACGTCGACGCTCACCTGATCAAGGTCTACGCCCTCGCCGGCTTCCTCGCCGGCCTCGCCGGGATCCTGAACCTGTGCTTCTTCCGGTCGACGACGATCGCCGGCCACAGCCTCACCAACCTCGACGTCATCGCCGGCGTCGTGATCGGCGGCACCAGCCTCTTCGGCGGCTTCGGCACGGTGTTCGGCACCGTCATCGGCCTGCTCATCCCGGCGACGTTGCGCAACGGCTTCGTGATCCTCGGGGTGCAGCCCTACTGGCAGCAGGTCGTCGTCGGCGCCTTCCTGATCGGCGCCGTCTACTTCGATCAGGTCCGGCGCGCCGCAGCGAACCGCGGCCAGGCCAAAGAGTCCCTTCTCTCCCGACTGTTCGCATCACAACGAAAGGAAAAGTGACATGCGTAAGAACAAGGTGTTTCTGAGCGGAGTCGCGCTCATGTTCGCCGCCGGCCTGGCGGCGTGCTCGACCGGCACCCCTGCGGATCCCGCGCCCGGTGGGACCACAGGTGGCGGCACTGACGACAAGGTGTCGATCGCCTTCATCCAGGGGGTCATCGGCGACAACTTCTACATCTCCATGGAGTGCGGGGTCCGCGAGGCCGCCTCCAAGGCGGGGGTCGAGGTGTCGGTGCAGGGCCCGCAGAAGTGGGACCCGGCTCTCCAGCAGCCGATCCTCACGTCGGTCTCGGCCACCAAGCCGTCGGCGATCCTGATCGCCCCCAACGACGTCAGCGCACTCCAGCGCCCGCTCGAAGAGGCGGCCAAGGACAGCAAGATCGTCCTCGTCGACACGACGGTGGAGGACCCCGGCTTCGCCGTGTCCGAGATCTCGTCGGACAACTTCGGTGGCGGCGCCGCTGCGTTCGAGGCTATCCAGAAGCTGGTGCCGGACGGCGGCCAGGTGCTCGTCATCGACAACCAGCCCGGCATTTCGACCTCCGACGCTCGTGTGGCCGGCTTCGAAGACGCCGTCAAGAAGGACTCGAAGTTCGAGTACGTCGGCGTGCAGTACGCCAAGAACCAGCCTGCCGAGGCGGCAAACATCGTGACCGCGACCCTGCAGCGCTACCCGGACCTGAAGGCGATCTTCGCGACGAACATCTTCAGTGCCGAGGGCGCGGCCACCGGCATCGAGCAGGCGGGCGCGAAGGAGAAGGTGCAGGTCGTCGGCTTCGACGCGGGACCGGCCCAGGTCGACGCACTGAAGGACGGCACCGTCCAGGCGATCATCGCGCAGCAGCCGTTTGACATCGGCGTCCAGGGCGTCGAGCAGGCGCTGGCAGCGATCGAGGGCAAGCCGACCGAGGCGAAGATCCAGACCGGCTTCACCATCGTCACCCAGGACAACCTCGAGACCGAGGAAGGTCAGAAGGCGCTCTACGCGTCCAAGTGCTGACCGCGGTCGACATAGCCGACCTGGAAGCCATCAGCGGGGGCGGCGCGCCGCCCCCGCTCCATCCCCACATCCCTTCAAGGAGCCAGATGCCCCGCTACGCGGCAGGCCTCGACCTGGGCAGCACGTCCATGAAGATCCTCGTCGTCGACGAGTCGGGCGGCGAGGTCGTGGAGCAGGTGTCGACGCCGTGGCGCAACGGCCCGGGCGGCACCACGGACATCCTGACTGACGACGTCGGCTCCGCGGTCCGGACGCTGATTGAGCGCGCCGCGGCCCGGCTTCCCGATGACGCAGTGGTCGGCGCGATCGCCGTCGCCGGAATGGGGGAGACCGGATTCGTCGTCGACCGGGAAGGAACGGCGCTCGCGCCCGGCTACGCCTGGTTCGACCCTCGCGGCGCCGAACAGGCGGCCGCGCTCCCGAGGCCCCTGCGCGACGAGTTCTCGGGCCGCACCGGCCTCCCCTGGGGCGTCCAGGTGTCTGCCGCGAAGATCCTCCACCTCCGCGACGGCGGGCTTCCGCTCGCCGGGACGCAATGGGTGAACCTGCCGGACTGGACGGTCGCGTTCCTCGGCGGGCGGCGGGCGGGGGAGTACTCCCTGATGTCGCGCACCGGGCTGCTCGACCAGTCGACCGGCCGCCCGTGGGCCGAGATGCTGGCTTACATCGGCGTCGACGAGCGCTTCCTGCCCGAGCTCGTCGACGCCGGCACCCCGCTGGGGGCGGCGACGGCTGGCTGGCTTCCGCCGTCATTCCGGGGAGCGACGCTCACCGTCGCCGGGCACGACCACCTCGTCGCCGCGGTCTCGGGTGGCGCGGAGCGCGACGCCTACCACGTCTCCATCGGCACCGCAGAGGTGCTCCTGCGGGTGCTCGACGACCCGCTCACCTTCGACGCCCGGCGTCGCCTCGGCGACGCCCTGATCAACTGCGTCCGCCACGTGCGTCCGGGCCAGTACGCGCTCGTCGCGGGCGTGAAGACCGGCCTGCTGATGCGCCGCACGCTCCAGCTGCTCGGCATCTCCGACCGCGGGGGTCGCGACGCCCTCGACGCCCAAGTCGTTGAACTGGGAGAGACGAAGCTCGCGCCCGGCGCCCTCGAGGTGCGGGGCGCGCGCAACGACGACGGCGTGCTGCGGCTCACCGTTCGCGCCGACGGCGTGTCGCCCGCCGAGCTGTTCCTCGCCGCTCTTGAGCACGGAAACGACGAGATCCGGATGCTGATCGAGGCCATCGATCGCGAGGTGCCCCCGGCGCACGCATCTCTGCTCACGGGCGGCTGGGCGGAGATGCAGTCGGTGCGGGACGCCCGCGCGCGCGTCCTGCCGAGCGTGCGGACGTCGTCGCGCAGCCAGGAGACCGCCAGCGGCGCGGTCCTGTTCGCCCGCCAGCTGCTGGATGCCCCGCGCGCCTGACGCGCCCACAAACCCCTTCCTAACCGATCCCTCAGGAGAAGTACATGTCCACCCTCACCACGACCGAACGCCGCGCTCTCGCGCGGATCAGCACCAACCCCGGCGGCATGCTGATCGTTGCCGCCGACCAGCGCAACTCCATGAAGGCCGTCATGAACGCGCCCGACGGCCCCTCGTCGATCAGCATCGACGAGTTGCGCGCCGCCAAGGCCGACCTCGTCCGCTTCCTCGCGAACCGCGGCCCCGCGATCCTGCTCGACCCCGAGGTGGCGCTGCCCCACGTCGTGGACGACGGCGTACTTGCCCGCGATACCGCGCTGGTCGTCGGCATGGACGCGTCCGGCTTTGAGACCGTCGACGGGCTTCGGTTCACCCGGCTCGTCGACCGTGTCACGGCCCGCACCGTCCGCGACTTCGCAGGCGACGCCGCGAAGATGCTCTACTACCTGCGTCCGGACCGCCAGGATCTGGAGTCGCGCGTCGCCGAGGAGATGCGCGAGCTGATCCGCGCCTGCGAGGACGAGGGCGTGCTCGTCATCATCGAGATCCTCACCTATCGGCTGCCGGAGGAGAGCGAGGAGGAGTACGCACGCGTGTTCCCCCAACTGATCGCGGACTCCGCAGCGTTCTCTATCGCGTGCGGCGCGAAGGTGCTGAAGCTCCCTTACCCGGGATCGGCCGAGGCGTGCGACGCGGTGACCGCGGCAGCGCAGGGCGCGCCGTGGGCCGTGCTCTCCGCCGGCGTCGACCACGAGACCTTCATCGAGCAGGTGCGCATCGCCGTCGAACACGGTGCGAGCGGCGCCATGGCCGGCCGGTCGCTCTGGAAGGACAGCCTGGCAGTGACTGCGGAGGACCGCGAGACGCTCCTTACCGGCCGTGCCGCCCCCCGGCTTCATGAGTTGGCCGAGGTCATCGACGCGGCCCTTGCCGCGCGCAACTGACGGCAGCGTGGCGGTCCTGCTCAGGGACCGCCACGGCGCCGCCGGCGCGGGATCACGCGGTCATGTGGTGCGCCGCGCGAGCGCGGACGCATACGACGGGGTGACCGGGAGGTCTTGCATCCACGCCGCCTGATACGCGTGGTAGGCGTCGGGCTTCCCAGGCCACGTCGTGGCTTCGGGCAGGTTCGTCGCGCCCAGTTCGTGGTGCCAGGAGCCCAGCTTGTGGTCGACGAGGTAGGTGTCGGCGTAGTCCCACCAGCGAGCCAGGTCCCGGCGGTGGCGCTCGTCGCCCGTGATCCGAAGCAGGACCTCGGAGGTGTTGATCGCCTCCGCGAGCACCCAGTGCATTCGGGCGTGCACCACGGGCCGTCCATCCCAATCGGTGGTGTAGACGAAACCGTCGGCGCCGTCGGCGGCCCACCCATCGGCCACGGCCCGATCGGCGAGGGCGACGGCGGCCTCGAGCAGCCCCGCGGGGGCGTCCGCTCTCAGGCTCTCGTGCACCGCGACGAGGAGTCGCGCCCACTCCAGCCCGTGGCCGACAGTGGCGCCGTAGGGCTGGAACGGGTGCGACGGCTGGTCGTGGTGGTAGTCGAGAAGCGGCCGCCAGTCGCTGTCGAAGTGCTCGGGGATCCGCCAGCCGTTGTCCCGCGCCCATCCCGCGACCCGTTCCGCGATCCGGCCCGCCCGGCGGTGCCAGGTCGGGTCGCCGGTGACGTCGCCGGCGGCCAGGTAACACTCGACGGCGTGCATGTTCGAGTTCACGCCGCGGTAGGGGCTGAGCGTGCTCCACGAGGCGTCCCACTCCTCGACGACGAGCCCCTCCTCGTCGTCCCAGAAGCGCTCGCTCTGTGTAGCGAGTGCGAGTTTCAGCAGCTCGTCGGCCCGGTCGAGCCCGGCGACGCGCGCGCTGGTCGCCGCGAGGACGACGAACGCGTGGGCATAGGCCATCTTCGTGGTGAGGGCAGTGCCGCCCGGGGCGATACCCGCGAACCAGCCACCGTTGACCCCGTCGCGCAGGGGACCATCCAGCAGGCTGTTGACACCGTGCTGGGCCAGCGTGCGCAGGGCCGCCGCATCGGGTCCGCCGGGAGCCGGCGCCTCCCCGGCGAGGAGGCCCAGCGCGAACACGTGCGTCATCCGGCAGGTGACGTACAGCTCGACGGGTTGTCTCGGGTCGATGTCGCCCGCGGGGTCGAGGTATCCGAACCCTGCCGGATGGCGCGAACCCACGGCGAAGCGCAGCAGGTTGGCCCGGCGAAGGGCGCGGTAGGCGGCTGATCCGGGCGCGGCGGGCGACATGGTGTTTCTCCTCACGTGGCTGCGGCGCCGCAGCCGTCGTTGACAACGATGACATATCCCTGAGGTTTCGCCAACTGCCAGAGATCGGCCGCCTATTTCACAGCTGAGCGAGCCCACGCAGACGAAGGTCGAGGGCAATCGAGCTTGCTCGGTTACCGAGGCCAAGGAATGCGTTGCAGCGCGAAGCGCGATCACGCAGATTTGTGTACGCCATACCCCATAGACTTGCGACCCATGACAGCAGAGCTGCTGGAGATCCACGTCATCGCAGACTCCACGGGCGAGTCCGCCGCCCGCATCGCCCGCGCCGCCATGGCGCAATTCCCGAGCCGGGAGTTCAGCATCGTCCGGCACAGGAAGATGAACAAGACATCGAGGCTGCTGGCGGCGCTGGAGGAGGTGCGCGCGGCGATGCCGCGTGCCGCCATCGTGTTCACCCTCGTCAACGAGGAGTTGATGGAGCTGGTGACGGGCTTCTGCCGGGACCATGGCATCCCGTTCGCGGACCTGATGAGCGACGCCATGCACGCGCTCGCCACGATCTCCGGCGTCGAGGCCGACCATGTGCCCATGCGCCCGCCGGGCGTCGAGGCCGAGTACTTCGTCCGTATGGCCGCCATCGACTTCGCCGTCCGCAACGACGACGGCTCCCTCCCTGCGCTGCTGCGCGAGGCCGACATCTGCCTTATCGGCCCGTCTCGCTCCGGGAAGACGCCGCTGTCCATCTACCTCGCTTATCTCGGGTACAAGGCCGTTAACGTGCCGCTCGTGCCCGGCATCGCGCCGCCGCAGCAGCTGTTCGAGGTCGACCGGTGGCGCCTGATCGGCCTGACCATCGATGCCGAGCGGCTGCTCATGATCCGCGGCGAGCGCGTCAAGGGCATGGGCGGCTTCGGCACGAAGGACGGCTACGCGAACCTGGCGCAGATCTATGACGAGCTGGACGAGATCGCGAAGGTCCACCGCAGGCTCGGGTGCCCCATCGTCGACACGACCGGGGTGGCGCTGGAGGAGGCGGCGGCGCGGATCATCGACATCGTCGACGACCGCGCCCGCAAGGCGGGGGCGCGCCTCCGCCGCCCGCCCGGCATCTCGAACACCGAGCGGGCCTGGAACCCATAGCCCGACCGGCGGGTCGTCCCCGGGTGCGATCGTGGGCCCTGAATCGGATGTGGGGGCGGGCGGCATTAGGCTGTGCGTGGATACAGACCCAATCTGGGCAGTCGAAGGAGATTTCCCCACTATGAGTGACGTTCGTTACATCTACGACCTCCACGAGGGCGACGCGAGCATGAAGCCCCTCCTGGGTGGCAAGGGTGCAGGCGTGGCAGAAATGTTCAAGGTCGGGGTGCCGGTCCCCGACGCGTTCACCGTCACGACGGAGGCGTGCGTCGAGGCAATGAACAACAACGGAGAGTGGCCCGCCGAGCTGGCAGGGCAGATCGCCGAGGGGCTTGCGCGCCTCGAGGAGCGCACCGGGCGCACGCTCGGCGGGTCCGAGAAGCCGTTGCTGGTGTCCGTACGCTCCGGCGCCGTGTTCTCGATGCCCGGCATGATGGACACCATCCTCAACCTCGGCATCTCGGACGAGTCCGTCGTCGCGCTGGCCGAGGAGTTCGGCAACGAGCGCTTCGCCTGGGACTGTTACCGCCGCTTCATCCAGATGTACGGCGAGGTCGTCGAGGGCGTCCCGCAGCACCTGTACGAGGACGCGTTGAGCGGCCTCAAGGCCGAGCGCGGCGTCGAGAACGACACCGACCTGAACGCTGAGGACCTCAAGAACCTGGTCGCCTCGTTCAAGGAGATTTCCAACGAGCACCTGGGCGGCGAATGGACGTCGGACCCGCGCGAGCAGTTGAACCGCGCCGTCAACGCCGTGTTCCGGTCGTGGGGCAACCCGCGCGCCGAGGTCTACCGCCGCGCGAACAACATCCCTTCGTCGCTGGGCACTGCCGTCAACATCATGCAGATGGTGTTCGGCAACCGCGGCGACACCTCCGCCACGGGCGTGTGCTTCACCCGCAACCCCTCCACCGGTGAGAAGGCGCTGTACGGCGAGTTCCTCGTCAACGCGCAGGGCGAGGACGTCGTCGCCGGCATCCGCACGCCGGACCCGCTTGAGCAGATGCGTGACATCCTCCCCGAGGCCTACGACCAGCTCCTCGACACCATGCACCGCATGGAACAGCACTACCGCGACATGCAGGACATGGAGTTCACCATCGAGGACGGGAAGCTGTACCTGCTGCAGACCCGCAACGGCAAGCGCACGGCGGCGGCCGCGCTGAAGGTGGCCTCGGACCTCGTCGACGAGGGGATCCTCACCAAGGAGGAGGCGCTCCTGCGCATCGAGCCCGCGCAGCTCGACCAGCTCCTTCACCCCGCCATCGACCCGAACCACGGCAAGAAGCCGGTCGCGATCGGCCTGCCCGCGTCGCCGGGAGCCGCAGTCGGCGAGGTCGTCTTCGACGCCGACACCGCCGCCGACCGCGGTGGCAAGGGCGAACCCGTGATCCTCGTGCGCTACGAGACGACGCCCGACGACATCCACGGCGTCATCGTCGCCCAGGGCATCCTGACCGCCCACGGCGGCATGACCTCGCACGCGGCGGTCGTCGCCCGCGGCATGGGCAAGCCCTGTGTGGCGGGCGCGCAGGGCATCAGGATCGACGTCGCGGGCAAGACCCTGACGATCGGTGACGTGACCTACGCGGAGGGCGATGTCCTCACGCTCGACGGCACCACCGGCAGCGTCTACGGCGAGGCCCTCGACCTCATCCCGCCGCAGATCAACGAGGACTTCACCCGCGTCGTCCAGTGGGCCGACGAGGTGCGCCGTCTCGGCGTCCGCGCCAACGCCGACAACTTCGAGGACGCGTCGAAGGCCCGCGAGCTGGGCGCCGAGGGCATCGGCCTCTGCCGCACGGAGCACATGTTCATGGCGCAGGACCGGCTCCCGGCCGTCCGCAAGATGATCCTCGCGGAGACCCCGGAGCAGCGCGCGGCCGCGTTGGCGGAGATCCTGCCCATGCAGCAGGTCGACTTCGAGGGCATCTTCACCGCCATGAAGGGCTTGCCTGTCACCGTCCGTCTCCTCGACCCGCCGCTGCACGAGTTCCTGCCGAACCTCGTGGAGCAGTCGCTGCTCGTCCAGCGCCTCGAGCTGCAGGGCGCGGAGGGCACCGAGCTGGCAGAGGCCCGAGAGACGCTGGCCCAGGTCAAGCGCCTGCACGAGTTGAACCCGATGCTCGGCACCCGCGGCTGCCGCCTCGCCATGCTGTACCCGGAGATCCCGGACATGCAGTCCCGCGCGATCGTCCGCGCAGCGCTCGCCGTCCTCGACCGCGAGGGCGAGACCGTCGGCGTCGAGATCATGATTCCGCTCGTTGCGCTCAGCCAGGAGCTGGAGACGCAGCGCGCCATCGTCGTGGCCGCCGTCGAGGACGAGCTGGCGAGGGCCGGCCGCACCCTCGACTACACGGTGGGCACCATGATCGAGCTGCCGCGCGCCGCGCTGGTCGCGGACAAGATCGCCGAGCACGCCGACTTCTTCTCGTTCGGCACGAACGACCTGACGCAGACGGCCATCGGCATCTCGCGCGACGACGCGGAGAACGGCTTCCTGACCACCTATGTCATGGAGCGCGTGCTGGAGCGCAACCCGTTCGAGACGATCGACGTCGAGGGCGTCGGCGCGCTCGTCCAGATCGGCGTCGAGAAGGGCCGCGCGGCCAAGCCGGGCCTGAAGACCGGCGTCTGCGGTGAGCACGGCGGCGACCCGGACTCGGTGGCGTTCTTCAACTCCGTCGGGCTCGACTACGTCAGCTGCTCGCCGTTCCGCGTGCCGATCGCGCGCTTCGCGGCGGCGAAGGCGGTCCTTGAGGGCTGACCTTCGCGGGCGAACGTGAGCGCGGCGTGGGGATCTCCCGCGCCGCGCTCTACAATTGGCCCCGGTGCCGGCGAGTCCGCCGCCGGCCACGGGGGCTTCAGCGCCCCGTGACACCACTCCCAAGGAGCACAAAGAACCATGTCCCAGCCCGAACACGGTCAGCCCGACCCGCAGCAGACGGCCCAGCCTGAGTACAGCTACGGCCAGCCCGAGGTCTCGGAGACCCCCGAATACGGCTACGGCCAACAGGCCTCGTACGGCCAGCCGCCCGCATACGCGCAGGCGTCTTACGGCTACCAGGCCCCGGCGGAGCACCCGCAGGCCCAGACGGTGTTCATCCTGGGCATCGTCGGTATCTTCGTCACCATCGTCCCCTTCATCGCGTGGTACCTCGGTGGCCAGGCCAAGAAGGAGATCGCGGCCGGCGCGCCGTACGCGTTCGAGGGCAAGCTCAAGACCGGCTATCTGCTGGGCAAGGTCTTCGGCATCCTGCAGATCGTCGGCGTCGTGCTCGGCATCCTGTTCTGGGCGATCTTGATCCCGCTCATGATGGTCGTCCCTTCCTGAGCCGACACCACTCGATCATGTGACAGGGGCCCGGCGGACAGCCGGGCCTCTGTCCGCCTTCTTGCTCCAGGTGCGACACTGGTGGTGTGTCCCAGTATTGGGGTGCCGTTTGGCGGCGAGCGGGGTGGATGCATCGCAAGGCCGACGAAGGAGTGCTACGTGGCGGTCCCGCGACTGAGGAGAACGAAGCGAGGCGCCGCATCCGGCGTCGTCAAATGGTGCCTCAATACTGAGACGCACCACTAGAGTGACCGACACGACGAGGGAGCGTCATGGGGCAGTACCCGGACTTCACGGGCGGCCAGGAGAACCAGGCCGCGTGGGAGCACACGCGTCGGCTCGACGACGAGCCGACGACATCCTTCGCGCCCCCGCCCGAGGCCGCGCCGTCGGCCCCGACCTATGCAGACCCGTACGGGAACGGGAGACCGGCCCCGACACCGTACGGCGCGTCCGCACCGTACCCGCAGGATCTGGCGCCCGCGCCGTCGATCCCGTACGGCTACGGCGGATACCAGGGCAACCCCTACGCGTTGGGAGAGCATCCGCAGGCCCAGATCGTCTTCATCCTGGGCATCGTCGGCATCTTCACCGGCATCCCCGCGTTCATCGCCTGGTACATGGGAGGTCAGGCCCGCAAGGAGATCCAGGGGGGCGCGCCCTATCGCTGGGAAGGCAACCTGAAGACGGGCTACCTGCTCGGCAAGGTGTTCGGGATCATCAGCATCGTCGGCGTCGCGCTGGGGATCGTGTTCTGGATCGCCTACTTCGGGTTCATCATGTGGATGCTCACCTCGTTCTAGTGGCCTGTCGCGCCTAAAGGTGCGGATCAGGACGGGGCGTCAGGCGGGATGAGTGACAAGGCGGAGGAGGGAGTCATAGCGGGGCACTACGTCGACCGACGACAACGACGTCAATCGCCCGCGTGGCGTCGCGTACCCGCGCATTTGGGCGCGACGGGCCACTAGTGTCCTGCGTCCTTCCGATGCGGGGCACTAGGAGGACGGTTCCGACGCGCCGCTCTCGCGGATGAGCGTCAGAACGGCAAGAGCACCGGCACCCAGAACACCGCGGCGACGAGGTACATCAGCAGCAGCGGCAGCCCGAGCTTCCAGTAATCGCCGAACCGGTACGCGCCCGGCTCCATCACCATCGTGTTGGCGGGCGTCGCCACGGGGGTCAGGAACGCCGCCGCGCCGGCGACCGTGAGGGCCATCATGAACGGCAGCACGGAGACCTGGAGGTCGGTTGCGACCGCGATCGCCACAGGAGCCACGACCAGCACCGTCGCCGTGTTCGAGATGAGCTGCCCCAGCACCATGGTGAGCACGCAGATGGCGAGCAGCGCGATCCTCGGCGACGCGCCGCCGGTGAGGCTGAGCAGCATGTCGGCGAGCATGTCGGCGGTGCCCGTGGTCACGAACGCGGTCGAGAGCGGGATCATGCCGGCCACAAGCACCACCGTCGTCCACGAGATGCTGCGGTAGGCCTGGACCGGCGACACCACCCGCAGCAGGACCAGCGCCATGACCGCGATCAGACCCGCGATCGCGGCGGGCAGCAGGCCGGTCGCCAGCGCGGCGACCATGCCGATGAGGACGAGGATCGAACGCTTCGCGCCCTCGCCGAGCGGGACGCCGCGCCGCAGCTCGGCGGGCGGGGTGACGACAAGGACATCGCCGGAGCCGGACGTGTGGCGCTCCAGGTCGTCCCACGCGCCGCTCACCAACAGCGTGTGTCCTGCCTGCAGCTTCGACTTTGTGCCGGTCAGGTCGGTGCCGCCGCGCTGCAGGCCGATGACGACGAGGTCGCCACTGGGCGTGCTCATGCCGGGGAAGAGGTGCATCCCGATCAGGTTGGACCGCGGCGCGACGGTGACCTCCGCGATCCCGTGCTCGGGGGTCGTCAACGAGATCCCGGCGGGCAGGTCGTACTGCCGCCGCAGGATGACGGTGTGGGCGGACAGGTCCGTCGGGAGCTCGTCAGGGGTGCGGTGGGGGAGCAGGTGCTTCCCGAAGAGTAGCGTCAGGCCCAGCGTGCCGATCAGGAGGGGAACGCCGACGAACCCGAACTCGAAGAAGCCGAACGGCCGCCCGCCCGCGCCCTGGGCGAGCTCGCTGACGATGATGTTCACGGGGGTTCCGGTCAGGGCCAGCAGCGAGCCTGCGTGCGCGGCGAAGGCCAGCGGCACGAGCATCTGCGACGGCGGAATCTTCGCCCGCATCGAGACCACGACGACCATCGGGATGAGGGCAGCGACGGCGCCGTTGACGCTGACGAAGGCCGTCACGACGGCGACGAGCAGGCCGACGACCACCAGCAGCACCGTGCGCTCCCGCCCCGCGCGCTCGATCACCTGGCTGCCCGCCCACGCCGTGACGCCCAGACCACTAGTCAGATCAGGGCGCGACGCAGGCCGGCGAGAAGGCGGCCGTTCCAGATCTCGGCATCGATCTCGCCTGGGCGCACCGCGTGCACGGTGCCGCCGTTGGCCAGCACCAGCAGCGCGATGGCGGCGAGCAGGTCCTCGCCGTCGTCGTCGAACGCGATGGCGCCGGTGTCGGGGTCGAGAGTGCCGTGGATGTCGGCGGTCATGTCGTAGTAGAGGGTGCCGACGGCGCCCATCGCGGCCGCGCGGGCGACCTGCGCCACGTCCGTGCCCGCCAAGCCCGCGGCAAAGCCGTCGCCGATCTTGTCGGCGGCCGCGCTCAGCCGGCGCGCGGTAATCTCGCCGATGCGCTCGCGGATGGCCTCGTCGATCTGGTCGGGCCGCAGCTCGTCGGCGGCGCCGCGCACGACGACCACCTCCCCGGGCAGCCCGTGTGCGACGACCATCGAGGCGAGCGGCTCGTTCGCGAAGACGAAGATCGGCACAGCGCCGGACGGGTCGAGGGGCGCGAGCTCGTCGCGTACCGCTCCCGCGACCACCTGCGCGTAACGGTCGAGCAGCACCTTCTGGCCCTCGTCGCCGCCGAGTCTGCGCAATAGCTTCCTGCCGCGGATGCTCATCCTGTTGGTGGCCTCGGCGGCGTCCTCGGCGTACTCGCCCGTCAGCGGGAACTCCGTGGCG
The DNA here is from genome assembly GCF_016714275.1 of Tessaracoccus sp. Lineage (GTDB taxonomy): Bacteria > Actinomycetota > Actinomycetes > Propionibacteriales > Propionibacteriaceae > Arachnia. The sequence continues at coordinate 227,516 of NZ_JADJNP010000004.1, forward strand.
CGGGACGACTCGGTCGCCTCCCACAGGTTCCAGCCGTTGGCCGAGAGCGTGAGCGCGAAGGCGCCCTGCGGCGTCGTCACCGCGCGGATGAGGGGGCCCAGGTCGAACCGGGTGCCCAGGTGGGTGTGGGCCTCGAGCGCATTCGGGAGCACGTACTCGTCGATGAAGTCGGGTGCGATGAAGATCACCAGGGAACTGGCAAGGTTGCCCCATAGTTCGCTGTCCTCGGCAACGACATCCCATTGCGTGCGCAGCCACTCCTGCTCGGCATGGCTGCGCCCGGCGGCGCGCAACGACCGGATCGCCTCGTCGACGGCGCTCTTGGCTGTCGTGTGGGCGAGGTCGCGCCCCGCGGGGGTCGGCTCGGTCGCCAGGTAGATCGACAGCGCGTCGGCGCGCGGGGTGCCGAGTTCGCGCAGGTCTGCGTTGGTGGGGAGTGCGTAATGGATCATCGTCGTTTCCTTCCGGGGCACGCGGTGCGGGCTCCGTTCCACCCTAGACGCTCGTGGCGACCGCACCGCCGGCCGCAGTCCCCCCAAGAGTGGGGGATTCGGACGGATTGTCAGGCGGCTGCCCTGGCGCGGACGAAGACGGGGCGGTCCTTCGTCGAGCGGGCCTCGTCGTAGCGGTAGCCGAGGCCGTCGAAGTCCGCGATCTTCCCCGGCGTGCGCACACGGTGGCGCACGAGCCAGGCCGCCATGGCGCCACGGGCACGCTTGGCGAAGAAGCTGACGACGCGGGGCACGCCCTTGGCGTCGACGTCCTCGAACCGGGGTGCGACGACACGGGCCCCGAGCCGATCCTGGTCGAGCACCGTCGAGTACTCGACGCTGGCCAGGTTCACCAGCACGTCGGTGCCGGGGGACGCGGCCAGATCCTCGGCGACGAGGTCGGTCACCTCCGTGCCCCACCAGTCGTAGAGCGACGATCCGCGCTCGGTCTCCAGGCGGGTGCCCATCTCCAGGCGGTACGGCTGGATCAGGTCGAGCGGGCGCAGCAGCCCGTACAGGCCAGACAGGATACGGACGGTCTTCTGCGCCTCGGTCAGGTCACGGGCGTCGAACGTGCGCGCCTCCATGCCCAGGTAGACGTCACCGTTGAACGCGAGGATCGCCTGGCGCGCGTTCTTAAGCGTGTGCTCAGGGTCGAACTGGGCGTACCTGGTCGCGTTGAGATGGGCCAGCTCGTCGGAGATGTGCATGAGGCGCGAGATGTCGGCGGGGGTCTTGGCCCGCATGACGTCGATCAGCTTCGCGGACTCGTCCATCAGCCGAGGCTCCGTGCGCTTCCTCGTGGTGAGCGGGGACTCGAAGTCCAGCGACTTCGCGGGCGACAAGACGGTGAGCATTCCCAGAGCCTACCGGCGCCCAGAGGGAGGGCTACTCGGCAGACATGGAGTTTTGACGCACGGTTGGCCTTCCTGTGCCCGATTGGGCACAGCGGGCCCGACTATGCGTCAAAACTCCATGGTCGTTGTCGTGAAGGCCTGGAAGGATGGCTGCAGCGAGAGAGGAGTCGCCATGGAGGCTGCGGACTTCTACACGGGACTGGTGGCGGAACTGTATGAGCCGCTGCGCGGGTCGGCGCCGGACCCGGCGGAGTACATCGCTCTCGTCCGGCGTTTCGGCGAGCCCGCCCTGGAGCTCGGCTGCGGCGGCGGGGACCCGTTGATCGTCCTGCGGCGCGCGGGCCTCGACGTCGAGGGCGTCGACTCGTCGCCCGACATCCTCAAGGTCTGCCGCGCAAAGGCGCACGCGGCCGGGGTCGACGTGACCCTGCACGCGCAGCGGATGGAGGACCTGAGCCTGGGGCGTTGGTTCCCGCTGATCTTCCTCGCAGGCCCCACAGTCAACCTGCTCACCGACGACGCGACCGTCCTGCGGGCGCTGAGCCGCATCGCGGAGCACCTCGCGCCCGGCGGGGTTGCGTGGATCCCGCTGTTCGTTCCCGAGCCGCTGGCCCCGGACGAGGTCGGCATGACGCGAGAGGCCGTTGATGAGCGTGGCGATCGGATCAGCGTCTCCTTCCTCTCGCAGGACCGCGACGAGGCGGCCCGCACGTAGCGCACGCTGCTGCGCTACGCCCGCACCCGCGACGGCGCCACCGAGACCCTCGACCGCGTCTGGGAGCTGCATTGGCACACCCGTGAGGGCTTCGCCTCGCTCTCCGAGCGCGCAGGCTTGCGGGTCCTTGAGGTCCTGGACGACGACGGCCGCCCCGCTGCCGACGCGGACACCGACCTCACGTTCGTCCTGACCGAGCATTAGGTAGGACGGAGGGCTTCTAACCATCAAAAGTCTACTGTTCTTTGTGATGGTCGTGCCAGACGAACGCTGGCCGGCGGCGCGACAGATCGGTGGCCGGTGGCCACGGAACAACACCCCGGAGATCGACCTCGTGGCGGCGGATGCGCGGCCGGCCAACGACGTCGCCTTCGTCGGAACGCTCAAGTGGCGAGAGAGCGCGCCCCATCACGACCAGGGAGGTGTCGGCGCTCGCCGCGGACACCGTCAAGGCCCCGGGCGTCGGCGTCGGCACTCCGCTCGTCGGAGTCTGCCCGGCGGGCGCGGACGACGAGCGGCTAGCTCAGGTCTGGACGGCCGACGACCTGCTCGCGGCCTGGGCCTGAGACGCTTGAGGCGGTCCGACCCGCGCGGGCGACCCAGCTTCACACTTGACTTCACACATAGCAAAACAAGTGTGAAGTAAGTGTGAGGTTATCTCATGCGACGGTACCGTTGGCGTGGGCTGCGCCCTGGTTCCATGGGCTCGACCTCGCCGTCCGTAATGAGGGCGTTGACGGCGTTCAGGACGGCAGAGCGGCTCAGTCCCGTCACCTTCATGAGTTCGGAGGTGCTCGCGGACTCGCGTTCGGAGAGCAGACTGTTGATCTGTTCTCGCGCTGTGCCGCGGTTCTCGGTCGCGGAGACGCGATGCCGCCGGAACACGACGGTGAAACTGGACAGCTCGTTTCGGATCTCGACAGGTGGCATCATCGCCTTGTTCAGCGCGTCGTGGATGACCGCGAATCCCGTTCCGCGGTTCTCGGCAACCATTCCGCCGCCCGGAAGCCGCACCGTCTCGAGGAGCGTTGCCAGGCGCTGGTTTCGGCTGGAGCTGAGGCCAGTGTGCCCGTGGAGGGAGCGTGTGGTCACCGTGCCGTAGAGCCCGCCGGGGCTCGTGATCTCCAAGCGGTCGACGAACATGTTGACCTGTACCTGGGTCCCGCGAGCCAGGGGGGAATAGTCCCTGTGCATCAGCGCATTCACCACCGCCTCGCGGACCGCGGGAAGCGGGTAGTCGGGCAGGTCGTGGCGGAACGGGCCGTCGATGAGCGCGCCCGTGTTCATGTTGCGCGCCACCAGCCCGATCGACTCTTCGATCAGATCGGGGATGGCGCCGGCCAGCGTCTGTGAGTGGAGCAGTCGCAACCCCTCCGCCACATCTCCGCGGCCCGTTCCCGGGAAGTGGGCGAAGGTCACCGTCAGACGCGGGAAGAACTCCTGCGGGTATTCACCGAGTGCGAGTACCGCGGCCAGGGTCGGCGAGTCGTCGATGGTCACGCGTAGACGCTCCAGCGCTCGCGAGTCTCCTTGGTTGAACGTTCGCGGATAGCGCTGCCGCTGCACCGCGAGGAACGTGCCGAGGGCAGCTGCATCAAGGTCGTCGAGACCCGCCTGCCCGACGGGCTCCTCGTCCCACACGGGCTGGGAGTGTTCCTCGATCAGTCGGTCGACCTCATACATCTCCAACGCTTGGTCGCCGTCGCCCATTCGGAGATAGCTTCCGCGGTAGCGGCCCTGCGTCTCGATGAAGCACGGCTTGTCGCGGGGGAGCAACTCGGGAATCCGAGCGACGAGGACAACGGCACCCTCGAACGGGACGAGAGACACCTCCGGTCGCACTGCCGGGATCAGCTGCTGGCAGCGCGACAGGAACTCGTCACGTGCAGCGTCGGCGTTGAATCCCGGCACGGGGGCAAACCCGGAGGTCTCGGCGAGGCCAACTACGATGAGCCCGCCGGCGGTGTTCGAGAAGGACGAGAGGGTGGGCAGGATCGCCTTGCCGATGCCGGACTTGACTTCAACCCGCTGCCCATCCGTCCCGATGACGCGCAGCTCGTCAACGAGCCGCGTCAGTTCGTCCTCGTCCATGTCGCTCCCAGCTTCACATCTGTTTCACACATAACATAACAGGTGTTAAGCTGTGTGTGAAGTAGATGTGAAGCGCCGCCACCTGGTAACCCTCAGAGAGTCCGCTCTTTCTTTGTGAGGGTATTCCTGAGGAGGTCAGGCGTCGGAGGAGTTCGACGAGATGCCGGGGGCGCCGTCGTGGATGATCTTGCCGGGGTTCAGGTTGTTGCCCGGGTCGACGCCCTCGAACAGCTTCTTTTGGATAAACACGCCCGCAGGGGAGATGTCCTGGTCCAGCCAGGGGCTGTGCTCCTCGCCGACGCCGTGGTGGTGTGAGACCGTCCCGTGGTTGTCCATGAACGACTGCTGGATCACGCGCTTGGCCGCGTCGTAGGTGTCCAGGTTGTGCTCGGAGTCGTCGGCGATCGCGAACGTGAAGTACTGGCACGCACCCGAGTGGTACGAGTGGCTCAGGTGGCAGAAGACGACGCCGCGCACGCCCAGCTCGTCGAGCTTCTTGTGGAAGGCTGCCACGGTCTTGCTGTGGATCTCCGCGGCGTACTTCCACGGCGTCGTCGTCTCGGACACGTCCGCGACGAGGCCGCGGTCGAGCATGAAGTCGCGCAGGTAGGGGGTGTCGTACTTCTTCTGGTCGTACAACGTGCCCGGGCCCTTGCCGACCGAGATGCCGCCGTTGGCCCGGACGATTTTGCCGACGAGCCCCTTCTCGTAGCGCACGTGGTTGGCGCTGCCCTCGAAGCCGATGAAGCTCATGGCGATCTGCTCCAGATCCCACTTCTTCTGCTCCATCAGCTTCTGGATGGCCTTGCTCGCCAGCGACCCGATACGGCCCGACTTCTTGCCGTTGGCCATGATGTACTGCGTTTCGACGGCGTCGGATACGCGCGCCATCATCACCGCGGCGTCGGAGGCGACGATCTGCTCACACGCCTTCAGGCCCGCCTCGTAGTTCTCGAAGAAGTACGCCTGGAGCTCGCGCACCTCCGGCAGGCGGTGCACATTCACCCACGCGGACGTGATCACGCCCAGCCGACCCTCGGACCCCAGAACCATCTCCCGCACCGAAGGACCGGACGAGGTCGACGGCAGCGGCCGCAACTCCAGTACCTGGCCGGGCATGACCATGGTGAGGCCGCGGCAGATGTCGGCGATGTCGCCGTACTTGTCGGACTGCATGCCCGAAGAGCGGGTGGCGATCCAGCCACCCAGCGTCGACCACACGAACGAGTCCGGGTGGTGGCCCATGGTCCAGCCGCGAGCCTGCAGCTGGTCCTCCATGTCCGGGCCGAACACGCCGGCCTGGATGTGCGCGAGACCGGACTGCTCGTCGATCTCCAGCACCTTGTTCAGGCGGCCCATGTTCATCGAGATCACCTGTCGGATCTCGCCGGGCTCCGCTTCGAGGGCGGCGACGATGTTCGAGCCGCCGCCGAACGGAATGAGCACGGCGTCGGCGGCCAGGACGACGTCCACGACGCGCTCGACCTCGCCCTGCGTGCCGGGGTAGAGGACGACGTCCGGCAGGCGGCCGAGGTCGCCGCGGCGGACGCGCACCAGGTCGCGGACGCCCTTGCCGAAGGCGTGCACCACGCGCGTCTCGTCGTCGGTCTGCACATACTTGGCGCCGAGGATCTCATCCAGCTGCGTGTGCAGTTCGTCGCTCAGCTGCGACGGCGGGATCTGCAGCGAGGAGAACGGCGGCACGGACTGCACCGGCTTGGTGATGTCGACGCCGACCAGCCGCTGCACGAACGGCGCGAACTTGGGCTTGTCCTCGTAGCGGTAGGCGTGGCCCTCTTCGCCCCATCCCCACCACTTCTGTTGCTTGACGCCCTCGATCATCGGTCCTCCTGCTTGTCTGCCTGCTCCTTGGCATCTTCAACCAGGGCGGCAATCTCGGTCTTCTTCGCCCGCTCAAGGGCATCGGTTCGTTCGTACTCGGCCAACGTCTTCTTGCCGTAGGCCCGCGCCGTCGTGTCGTGGAGCTGCAGCACCTGGCGGCGCATCCGCTCGTTGAACTCGTGCGCGATCTCGCCCGGGTACGGCGTCATCGGGCGCCCGAACACCACGTGCACCTCGGGCCGGCCCTTCGGCAGATGCTTCTGCTTCGACGGCCACGCCTCGTACGCTCCGACGATGCCGATGGGCAGCGCGGGCACGCCGCGGGAGATGCACATGGACGCGACGCCGGGGTTGAACGGACCCATCGCCCCGTGCCGGGACCGAGTGCCCTCGGGGAAGATGAGGATCGGCACGCCGTCGTCGAGGAGCCGCGAAGCCATGCCGCGCTTGCCCTTGCCGCCTTTGCCGCGGTCGATCGCGAACGCGTTCATGAAGAGGTTCATCGCGCTGGCCTGAAGCCAGTTGTTGTAGAAGTGGTCGCCGGCCGCGCCGGTGGCCACGTACTTGGAGAGGCGGCCAGGGAGCGAGCACAGGATGAGCGGCGCGTCGAGGTGCGACGAGTGATTCGAGAACACCGCGAAGGCGCCCTCCAGGCCGTCGAGGTTCGCGAGGCCATGCACGTGGATCTTGAGCAGGCGTTGCAGCGCCGGCTTCAGAAGGAGGAGCTGTGCGGTCTGCCGCGTCGTCGCTTGGAGCTTCGACGTGTAGCGGGTGTTCGACTCGTCGGCCAACTCAGTGCTTCTTCCGCGACGCGGTGAGCTTGCGGGAAACGAGGCGGGCCAGCCCACGCGGGCCGTGGTCGCCGATGAACATAGCGATCTTCCACTTCACGTCCGGGATGGACTCGATCTTGCCCTTCTCGGCGTCGGCGATGCAGGCGCGGACGAGCTTGTCGGCGTCGATCCAAACGAAGCCTGGCAGCTTGCTCGCGTTGATGCCCGCCCGGTCGTGGAACTCGGTGCGCACCCAGCCCGGCAGCAGGCCCGTAACGGTGACGCCGCTGCCGCGCAGTTCGAGCTGCAGCGCCGTCGAATATGTCCGCGCCCACGCCTTGACCGCTGAGTAGTTCCCCGTGTAGATCGCCGCCGACGTCGACGCCACGTTGACGATCCTGCCGCTGCCCTGCGCCCTCATCGCTCGTCCCGCCGCGCCACCGAGGATCAGGACCGCGAGACACATGACGTCGAACGCCTTGGCCTGGATGTCGATCTCGCTGCGGTCGAGGACCGTGGAGTGGAGGCCGAAGCCCGCGTTGTTGATCAGCCAGTCGATGGGCCGGGCCGAATCCTCGATGCGGTCGGCGACGCGCATGACGTCGTCGCGGACCGAAAGATCCGCGGAGATGGTCTCGACCTCGACGCCGTGCGTCTCCCGCAGCTCTGCCGCGATGCGCTCCAGGCGTTCAGCATCCCGAGCGACGAGAATCAGGTCCGTGCCGCGGCTGGCGAACTCGACCGCGAACGCGTGACCGATGCCGGACGTGCCGCCCGTGATCAAAGCTGAAGCCATGCCGTATAAGGTACGCCACCTTTAGGCCAGTCCGCTGACGGTGTCAGGGCGTGCCGTCGGCCAAAAGCGAACCCCACAACGGGACATGGTGCCCGTTGTGGGGTTGCGACAAACTGCGATGGGAAGGTCAGGCCGAGATGAGGGCGAGGATCTCCTGTGCCATCGCCAGCTCCTCATTCGTCGGGACGACCAGCGCGGCGACCGCGGAGTCCGGCGTCGAGATGGCGCGGGGCTCCTTCGAGCGGACGGCGTTCGCGTCGTCGTCGATGTCGATCCCCAGGTGGCGTAGGCGCTGGAGCACCGGACGGCGGACGTGCGAGGCGTTCTCGCCGACCCCAGCGGTGAAGACGATGGCGTCGAGGCCGCCGAGGATCGCGTAGTACGAGCCGATGTAGCTGACGAGGCGGTGAACGTAGATGTCGAGCGCGAGCTGCGTCCGCTCGTCGCCGGCCTCCGCCTGCGCCTCGACGTCGCGCATGTCGGTGTAGCCGCAGAGGCCCAGCATGCCGGAGCGCTTGTTCAGCATCGCGTCGACGTCGCTGATGTCCCAGCCACCCTCGCGGACGAGGAACGTGTGCAGGCCGGGGTCGACGTCGCCGGAACGCGTGCCCATGACGAGGCCCTGCAGCGGGGTGAGGCCCATCGACGTCTCGACCGCGACGCCGCCGTCCACCGCGGAGATGGAGGCACCGTTACCGAGGTGGCAGACGATCAGCTTGAGGTCCTCGATCGGGCGGCCGAGGAACTCGGCCGCCTTGCGGGACACATAGCGGTGCGACGTGCCGTGGAAGCCGTACTTGCGGATGCCGTACTTCTCGGTGACCTCGGTGTCGATGGCGTAGGTGTAGGCCTCCGCGGGCAGGGTCGCGAAGAACGCGGTGTCGAAGATGGCGACGTGCGGGACGTTCGGCAGCACCGCCTCGGCGGCGCGGATGCCGGCGGTCGCGGGCGGGTTGTGCAGCGGCGCGAGGCCGGAAAGCTCCACGAGCTTCGCGACCACGTCGTCGTTGATCAGCACCGACTCCACGAAGGTCGAGCCGCCGTGCACCACGCGGTGGCCGACGGCGACGACGTCGTCGAGGCTGGGGCCGTGATCCGCGAACATCTTCACGACAGCGGCGACGGCCTCGGTGTGGTCCGCGAACGGCCGCTCGTCGCGGAACTCCAGGTCGCCGACCTCATGGTCGATCGTAGACATGCCCTGCCCGATCCGCTGCACGATGCCCACGGCGCGCGGACCTGCCTCCGAGAGGTCGAGGAGCTGGTACTTGATCGACGACGACCCGCAGTTGAGCAGGAGGATCGGCTGGGACATGGTGCTTCCTTCCGCGAAGCTCAGTTGGCCTGTGCCTGGATGGCGGTGATGGTGACGGTGGAGATGATGTCATCGACCAGCGCGCCGCGCGACAGGTCGTTGACCGGCTTGCGCAGGCCCTGCAGCATCGGGCCGATGGCGACGGCGCCGGAGGTGCGCTGGACCGCCTTGTAGGTGTTGTTGCCCGTGTTGAGGTCCGGGAAGATGAATACCGTCGCGCGGCCCGCGACCTCAGAGCCCGGCATCTTCTGGCGCGCGACGACCTCGTCGACCGCGGCGTCGAACTGGATGGGGCCTTCCACCTTGAGGTCCGGCTCGCGCTCGCGGACAAGCTCGGTCGCCTCGCGGACCTTGTCGACGTCGGCACCGAATCCCGAGGTCCCCGTCGAGTACGACAGCATCGCGACGCGCGGCTCGATCCCGAACGACTCGGCGGTGCGCGCGGAGCTGATCGCGATGTCGGCGAGCTGGTCTGCCGTCGGGTCCGGGTTGACCGCGCAGTCGGCATAGACCAGGACGCGGTTGCTCATGCACATCAGGAACGAGCCGGAGACCACCTTGACGCCCGGCTTGGTCTTGATGAACTCGAGGGAGGGGCGAATGGTGTTGGCGGTGGTGTTGATGGCGCCGGAGACCATGCCGTCGGCGAGGTCGAGGTGGACCATCATGGTGCCGAAGTAGGAGAGGTCCTTCAGCTTCTCGCGGGCCTGCTCGATGGTGACGCCCTTGTGAGCGCGCAGCCGGGCGTACTCCTCGGAGAACTGGGTGAGCAGCTTCGGGTCCTCCGGGTTTACGACCTTCGCGGCGCTGAGGTTCAGGCCCAGCTCGGTGGCGCGGGCACTGATCCGCACGGCGTCGCCCAGCAGGATGACGTCGGCGAAGGAACGCTGCAGCACGGCGGCGGCCGCCTCGAGCACGCGGTCGTCGGTGGACTCCGGAAGCACGATCCGCTGTCGGTTAGAGCGGGCCTGCTGCTGGATCTGGTACTCGAACATGGTCGGCGTGCGGATCTCGGTACGCGGAAGGTCGATCGCGGCCAGCAGGGACTGCTCGTCGACGTACTCGGAGAACATCGCCCGCGAGACCTCGATCTTGCGCTTCGATCCCGTCGACGTGCCGCGCACGTCCTGGAGAGCGACCGCCGTCGGGTACGTGTCGGCCTTTGTGATGGCGATCGGTAGGTCGATGACGGACTCGGCGAACAGCTTCGAGACCGACTCCGGGATGTCGAAGCCGCCGGTCAGCAATAGCGCCGCCAAGGGGCCGTACTCGGGCGACGCGTGCGCCATGACGAGGCCGGGGAGGAGGTCGAGGCGGTCAGCGGGCATGACGACAGTGGCCTCACGCTTCAGGCGCGTGAGCAGGTTCGGCAAGGTCATGCCCGCGACGATGGTCGCGAGGGACTCGTGCTCGAGGAACTCCGGCTGGCCCAGCCACTGGACCGCCCCCGCGGCCTCGAACTGCGTGCCGACCGACGGCGCGTTCAGGATGGCGTTGTCCGGCCACACAGACACGACGGCGTCGCGCACCGTCTTGAGCGCGACGGCGATCTCATCACGGTCGCCGGGCTCTGCGTGTGTGGCGACGATGCCGATGACCGAGTTGTGGTTCGCCTCGAGCGTGTCGATGGCGGCCTCCGCAAGGCGGCGCACCTGGTCGACGGTGCGGCCGTCGGCGCGGCACGCGAAGATCAGCGGCGCGTTCAGGTTGGAGGCGATGCTCGCGTTGCGCGCCAGCTCGGTCGAGGAGTCCACGTCCTCGTAGTCGGAGCCGAGGACGACCACGGCGTCGCGGGTCTCCACGAGGGCGCTGTACTTGGCGACGATGGTGTCGAGGGCGCGCGCGGGATCGTCGGCCCAGTCGGTGTAGGACACGCCGACGGCGGACGCGAAGGACTGCGAGACGCCCTTGTGGGACAGCAGGGCGTCCGTCACGGCGTCGGACTCGACCGACTGCACGAGCGGCCGGAACACGCCGACGGAGCGGACCTGGCGGGCGAACAGGTCGACAACACCGAGGGCGATCGAAGACTTACCGACTTGCCGCTCCGACGAGGCAATGTAAACACTCTTTGTCACGGGGGTCACTGTACCGTGATTCGGTCGAGCGCTCGGCCCGTCCCGAACGGCCCACGCCCCGCATGTTTGCATATGCGAACACCCCGTCTTAGTTTGCATCCGTAAATAGCTGTCCCCCTTTGCTCCGAGGAGAGACCAGATGTCACAACAGCACATGCCTCCCGCGCGACTCACCGCATCGGTCGTCGTGGCGATGCTGTTCGTCGCAGGCGCGTCGGCCGTCGCCTCCGCGGAACCAAGTGCGCCGCCGTCGACCGTGCCGACCGTTATCATCCTCGACGCCTCCGGCTCCATGCGCGACGACGATGCTCCCGGTCCGCGGATCGACGCGGCCAAGCGCGCCATCCGCTCCCTTGTGGACAACCTGCCCGACAGCGCGGAGGTGGGGCTCGTCGTCTACGGCACCGGCACGGGCAGCGGCAAGGCCGAGAAGGTGGCGGGCTGCACCGACGTGAAGACCCTCGTCCCCGTAGGACCGATCGATGACCGCGCGTTCCTCGGCACCGTCGACGGGATCGCCGCCTCCGGCTACACCCCGATCGGCGCGGCGCTGCGGCACGCGGCAGACGAGCTGCCGAGCGAGGGACCTCGCTCCATCGTGCTGGTCAGCGACGGGCAGGACACCTGTGCGCCTCCGCCGCCATGCGAGGTGGCCGAGGACCTCGCGAAGCAGGGCGTCGACCTCACGGTGCACACGGTCGGCTTCAAAGTCGGCCCCGCCGCGCGCGCGGACCTCACCTGCATCGCCGATGCCACTGGCGGCACCTACTCCGACGCGGACTCCGCCGACGCGCTGACCACGTCGCTGCGGGCCCAGGTGGAGCACGCGATCGCGCCCTACGAGGCCGAGGGGACGCCGGTGGCCGGCACGCCCTCGGTCGTCGTCGAGACCCCGCTGCTCGAGCCCGGCCAGTACGTCGACACGTTCGCCACGGGCGGCAAGGGCAACATCGGGAAGGGCACGGAGAAGTACTACGCGGTCGAGATCCCCGAGAGATGGACGGCGCACGCGGCCGTCACGATGCTGATGCCGCCCGGCACCAAGGAGGATGGTGGCGCCGCGCTGAACGTCCACATCGCGTTCTCCGACGAGCAGGGCCGCCGATGTGGACCGACCGGATACGCGCACATGAACACCACCATGGCAATCGGCGCGCCGGCGACCGCCGTCGCGAACAGCGCGACGTGCCCGGAGGCGCCGACGCACCTGTGGATCCACCGGTTCGGGGGCCGGTTCCAGCGCACCCCCGCCACGGCGGAGATCCTATTGCGCCTCGAGCCGCCGGCCGACGCCACGGGCCTTCCCGCGCCGGAGATCGGCAAGCCGGCGAAGGCACCGCTCCACTCGTCGACCACGGTCCCGATCGAAGGTGGCCTCTCCTTCAACCGGGCGGTCGAGCTGGTGCCTGGCACGACCTACGAGAGCGCCGTCGTGTCCGGCGAGTTCCGCTTCTACAAGGTGCCGGTGACGTGGGGCCAGCACCTCTCCTACCGTCTCGATCTGGCCGACCGCGACAACACCACCTCGAAGGAATGGACCTACATCCGCGGCAACTGGTACGACCCCGTCCGCACGGACCTCGCCGAGCTCAGCGCCTACACGATGGACACCGGCCACCGGGACGGCAGCGCCGGGTCCTTCGCCGCGGGCAGCACGGAGCCGGTGCGGTACGGCTCCGAGAAGTATGGTCTCGACGGGTTCTACTACTTCGTCCTCGGCCCCAACGACCCCGACGACGACGCCCCGTTCCAGTACCCCTTCACTTTCACCGTGGACACGCCCGGCGACGTCGAGGAGGGCCCGGTCTACGATCTGTCCGCCGTGAAGCCGACGCCGAACGCGGACCCGACCCCCAGCCCGTCGCAGGGCGCCACGCCTGCGAAAGGCGAAGCCTCCCCGGTCGGGGACGTCAGCGGCGGCGGTGTCCCCGCCGTCGTGTTCTGGGCGCTGGGCGGAGGCGTGGTGCTCGCCGTCGGAGGTATCGCGGCGGCCGTGTGGGCCCACCGCCGCCGACGCTAGTCGCCCCTCGCTCATGCCGCTCGACGCCCCGTCCTGATCCGCACCCTTCGACGTGACAGACCACTCGACGAGTTGGTCGGCTCGCCCACGCGGGTCCAGGAACACCTGGAAGGATGTTGGCATGACCGATCTGTACCGAGACCCCAGCCTTCCCATCGCCGACCGTGTCGAGGACCTGCTCGGCCGCATGACGCCCGAGGAGAAGGCAGGTCAGCTAACCCAGTTGTTCTTCTTCGCGGGCCAGGAGGTATCCGACGACCTCGACATCTCCGCGCTGCCGACTGGGCAGCAGGCCTTCGCGGAGTCGAGCCGCGTGGTGTCAGGGCGCGTGAATGCCGGCACCGTCGGCTCCGTGCTGTTCGTCCGGGACCCGGTGCTGGCCAACGCCCTGCAGCGGCGCGCGGTCGAGGACACAAGGCTGGGTGTACCGCTGATCTTCGGCTTCTACGTCATCCACGGCCTCCGCACGATCTTCCCGGCGCCGATCGCGACGGCGGCCTCCTGGGACCCGGAGTCGGCCGCGGCGGGCCAGGCGGTCGCGGCGCGGGAGGCCCGCGCCGTCGGCATCCATTGGGCGTTCGCGCCCATGATCGACATCGCGCGCGATCCCCGCTGGGGTCGCATCGTCGAGGGCGCAGGCGAGGATCCGGTGCTGGCCGCCGCCATGGGTGCCGCGCAGGTGCGGGGCTTCCAGGGCGACCTCGGCCCGGAGAGCGTCCTCTCCGGCCCCAAGCACTTCGCCGGCTACGGGGCGGCTCGCGGCGGGCGCGACTACGACGACGCCGACTGCAGGAGAAGGATGATCTCAAGGGCGCCCAGCGTCTCTACGGCGGGAAGTACAAGCTGCGTAAGAGCCCGTTCTGTGTCAAGAACACGGCGCCGGGCAAGGTGAAGACGCTCAAGGCGTCGGTCAAGCAGGGAACGATAAGCCTCGCCTGGAAGAAGGCGTCCAAGGCCACTGAGTATAGGGTCGTCCAGGGGAAGCGAGGGGGGACTTGTCCGAGCAAGCCCCCGCTCAACAACGGATCCCAAAACTGGCACGTCTTGAAGAGCAACAAGGCCAAGTTCACGGATGAGTACCTGAAGCCCGGGAAGTACTGTTTCGCGGTGTATTCCGTGAACAAGGACGGCTACGTGAACGTGAAGTTGAAGGCGACGGTTACGGCGGACCTAAATTTGCCGACCTTGAAGGTGCCAGAGGTCACCGATGTGACGATCAAGGATGCCAGCAGCGAGTGGGATCGGGCGTGGGTCTTGCGGGCCAAGGTCCGGGCGTCCGCTCTTGACGGCGCCGCGGGCGACGTGACGGTTAGGGTCTGTGGAAAGAAGGACGAACTCGCTTGGGTGACCGGGTCCGGAGGGGTGAAGGACGTAGCCTGGCTGTTCAGCTACGACGGATTCGCTCCAGGGCAATCGGTGTGCCTGGAGTTCTGGAATGCGGGCTACTGGGGAAATGCGAAGCTGAAGTCCGAGACGGTCAAGGTCACCGTGAAGCTGCCCGCGGCGCCGACCCTGAGCGCCCCGGATATCACGGATCTCGCTGTCAAGGATCTGGGATACGACGGAGTGAGCGACTGGGGTATTCAGGCGAAGGTGCGCGCCACCGCGATCAACGGCAGCGCCGCTTACGTGCAGGTCGGACTCTGCGGCGAGGACTACCAGACACAGGCGTACGGCGACGGCAGCCTCCAAGAGGTCCTTCGTCTCTACTCCTACTACGGCTTTGTCAAGGGCCAGAGCGTGTGTCTGGAGTTCAAGAGCGAAAGCTATTGGGGCGGCGAGGCGCTGCGGTCGAAGCCCGTGCAGAAGACCGTGACCCTGCCGTAGTACGGGCTGCCCGGCAGGCTCACAAGGTCCAGCTTGAACCGATGAGCGAGGCGGAGCGTGCGCGGATCGCTCCACTGCGCGGGACGGCGGTCGCCTGAAGGTGGCGTAAAAAGCGGGCTGACATTTCCGTTTCGGCCGCGGGCTAGGGTCGATGGCATGAAGTTGTCCGTGCTTGACCTGATCGATCTTCGCGTGGGGCAGACGGTGGGGGAGTCGCTGCGCGCGAGCCGGGAGCTCGTGCACGCCGCGGACCGGCTCGGGTTCACCCGGTACTGGGTGGCCGAGCACCACAACGCGGAGGCCGTCGTATCGACGACGCCCGCCGTCGAACTGATGTATCTCGGCGAGTCGACGACTCGGATCCGGCTGGGGTCGGGCGGCGTCATGCTGCCGAACCACGCGCCGTTGGCGGTCGCCGAGCAGTTCGCGCTGCTCAGCGCGGTCTACGGGGACCGGATCGACCTCGGCATCGGCCGCGCGCCGGGTACCGACCCGGTCACCTCCGCCGCGATCCGCGGGCATCTCGACGGCGGGCACTGGGTATCGGCGGACGGCCGCCCCACGGATCCGGTGCACGAGTTTCCGCGCAACATCGCCGACATCCTCGCACTGCTCGCGCCCGGTGGTGCGGAGATCCCGCTGCGCGGTCGTGACCCTTACCACCTCCGGGCCACCCCGGAGCTGCTGCATCCGCCGCAGGTCTGGCTGCTCGGGTCCAGCGACTACTCCGCGCAGCTGGCCGCGGCCATGGGGCTGCCCTACGTGTTCGCGCACCACTTCTCGGGCCGCGGCACGCAGCGTGCCCTCGACCTCTACCGAGGCGACTTCCAGCCAGGCCCGCGCGGCACCGCCCCGCGCACATTTCTGTCGATGAACGTCGCCGTCGCCGACACCGCGGACGAGGCGTGGGACCTCGTCGAGCCGTACATCCACGCGATGGGCAGCTTCCTCTCCGGCCGCGGGATGGCGCGGCAACGCCTGGTCGGCAACGACGTGAAGGCAGTCCTGACCGCCGAGCTGCGCCAGGTGATGGCCGAGGCCGTCTCCTCCTGGGCCGTCGGCGACAAGGACCAGGTCGCCGCGCAACTGCGCGACACCGCGGCGGAGTTCGACGTCGACGAGATCATGGTCCACCCCGTCTGCGGCGCCCGCCCCGACGACCCGGCCGACGGCTGGCCCGCGCGCCTGCGTGCCTTCGAGCTCCTGGCGGACGCGCTGCTGTGATGCCGTCGAGTCGAGGCGTTATCTCGGCTGAAACGTCAGCATAGTGACGGACGTAACCGAGATAACCCCGACCGTCTTACGTCGGCGAGAGACGGCCGAGCACGTCGGCGATGAGGACGCGGGACCCGGTCTCCGCTGAGAGGATCGCCGCCTCGACCATCGCGAGGCTCGGGATGTTCGCGTGCACCTCTGTCGCCGGCGTCTCCCCGGTGCGGAGCGACGCGATGAACTCGGCCAGGACCCCCGCGAGGTCCTCGGGCCTTTCCTCGAGCCCGGTCGGCTCCTCCTCCCCGGAGTAGTCGACCTCCGGGGAGCCCTCCCCGTCCCAGATCGCGACGCCGCGCTCGCCGTTGACACGCCAGTGTGCGTTCCACGACGTCTCCTGCCCGGGTGAGCACCAGCTCCCGGAGTACGTGAATGTGGTGCCGCCCTCGAACTCGAAGACGGCCGTCGCGTTGGCCCCGTCCGCGAACCAGCTCCACCCCGGATTTGTCTCCCGGCAGTACACGGCGACGGGGTCGCTGTCGAGCACGAACCGGGCGGCGTCGAAGTGATGGATGGCCATGTCGAGGAGCAGGACGTGGTCCATCTCCTCCCTAAAGCCCGGGAAGTGCGCCTCCTTGAAGAACTCGACGACGATGGAGCCGACCTCGCCGAGGTGGGCGACGTGGGCGCGGAGTTCGCGGATCCCGGTCCTGAAGCGCCGGTTCTGGCCGACCATGAGAAGCCGCCCGGCCTCGGCCGCGGCGGCCGCCATGAGGGACGCCTGCGCGACGGACTCCGCGACCGGCTTCTCGCACAGCACGGGGAGCCCGGCCCGGAGCGCCTCGAGGCTCACGGGCAGGTGGGCGGCCGGGCTGGTGACGTTGACCACGGCGTCGGCGGAGGTGCGCTCGGCCAACTCGGCGAGGGACGTGCCGACGGGGATGCCGGTGAAGCCGACCGCGGCGAGCGACGACGTCGCGAATGCCTCGTCCAGGTCGACGACGCCGACGAGCTCCGCGTCGGGAGACTCGTCGATCGTGCGCATCCATGCCCGTCCCATGAGGCCTGCTCCGACGAGAACAACGCGCAACGGGGCGGTCGGGTCGGCGACCGTCGTGAACGCGCTCATCGCTCGAGTGCTCCCTGGTAGCCCTGGCCGTTCCAGAAGTCCTCGGTCTCGTAGCGCAGCAGCACCGGGGCCTCGCGGCGCGGCCGCAGGGTGTGGGCCCATTCGACGCCGTTGGAGATGACCTTGCGGACCTCGGGGTGATGGTAGACCGGGTAGTCCTGGTCGCCGGGCGAGAAGTAGAAGATCTTTCCGAACCCGCGACGGTAGGTCATGCCGCTGCGGAACACCTCGCCGCCGCTGAAGCTGGAGAGGAAGATCAGCTCGTCGGGGGCAGGCACGTCGAAGAACTCGCCGTACATCTCCTGCTCGGGAATGATGAACGGATGCGGGATGCCCTGCGCGATGGGGTGGGTGGGGTCGACGGTCCAGACGATCTCGCGGTCGTGCTTGGCGCGCCACCGCAGCGTGCAGGTTGTGCCCATCAGCTTCTGGAAGATCTTGGACCAGTGCCCGGAGTGGAGGACGACAAGGCCCATCCCCTCGAGGACGTGGCGGTGCACCCGGTCGACGACCGCGTCGTCGACTTCTTGGTGGACGATGTGCCCCCACCAGACCAGGACGTCCGTGGCCGCGAGGACTTCCTCGGTGAGCCCGTGCTCCGGGTCGTCGAACGTCGCGGTGGTGACGACGGCGCGTGCGCCGAGGTGCTCCTCGATGCCCTCCCGGATCGTGTTGTGCATGCCGTTCGGGTACCGCTCGGCGACCTCCGGTTCGAGTTGCTCGTGGCGGTTCTCGCCCCAGACGAGCACGCGGAGCGGTGTTTCGGTCGTGATGGCCACGGGGATCCTTCCTGATCCGGCCTCGCGACGTAGAGAACCGGTTCGTTGTGTCGGAGACCAGTGTTGTCGCCTGCTGAGCGACTGTCGAGCGTTGAGCCATCGGCGGCTGGTGCAACGTGCTGATCGTGTGCGCGAGCGCGTTCTGCCAGGCGGCCCCGGATCACGTGAGGAAGCTGGTCAAGTAGGCTCTGGACCGGTCGATCACCCCTACGCGGATGGCCACGTAATCTTTTGGCGGCGGGTGGTGACGACGATCGGACGTGGCTAGCCGATACCCCACAGCATCAACGTGGCGGGATCCGTTCGATCCACGGCGCCCACTCAGTCAACGTGGCGGCAAGAGTCAGCATGCTGACGCTGGCCGCCACACTGATGCTGGCGCGGGGCCAGATCTACCGAACGCAGCTGCACTACTCGCCAGGGCGGCTGTAGCCGGCCTCGTGCAGGTCCTCGGCCAGGTGATTGACCAGGAGCTCCTTCTCCTCGACGAGGCCGCTGCGGCTCGCGCTGCGGGCGACCAGGTTCGCGGAGACGGGGGCGGTCATCAGCTGCAGCGTGATGATCAGGAGGCACAGGCCGGTCGCCCACCAGCTGCGCAGGCTGACGGCGATCCCGAGCGAGACGCAGATCAGGCCCAGCACCTGCGGCTTGGTGATGGCGTGCATCTTGCCCAGCACGTCGGGGAACCGCACGAGCGCGACGGCGGCGCCGAAGCACAGCAACGCGCCCAGCAGGATCAGCAGGGCGCAGACCAGGTCAAGGACCTCGGTGATCATCGAGAACCCCTCTCCTTGTGCTTGGCGCTGAAGCGCTTCCTCATCGCCATCCTGTCGCTCACCATGCGCGCGACCGACACGGCGCTGGTGAAACCGAGCAGCGAGAGCAGGACGAGCACGAGCAACTCGGTGGGCTGATCCGTCCACACGGTCCATAGCCCGAGGGCCGCGACGACGACGGCGACGATCAGGTCGGCGGCGACGGAGCGGTCCAGCTGCGACGGCCCCACGGCGACGCGGTTGACGGCGACGATCGCGGAGACCAGCAGCACGACCGCCGCGAGGCTCAGGACGATCTCGGTTGCCAGCGTCATGACTCCTCCACCTCCAACTCGAGTTCCTCGTCCCGTTTCGTGTCGAGCGCCGCCCGGAACGCGGCGATCTCCTCCTTCGAGCCGAACGCGTTCAGCACCCGGGTCTCGACGTCGTGGACCATCTGCTGCACCCCTGCGATGGGGTCCGGGCCAGTGAGGTCGAGCGCGTGCAGGTACAGGCGCCGCGGATGCCGCACGACCTCGACGACGACGGTGCCCGGCACCAGCGAGATCAACTCGGCGACGACCACCTCGTAAAGGTCAGAGTCCGAGGCGAGGTCAACCCGGACGATGCCCGCGTTCAGGTTGACCTTCCTCTCGAACGCCAGCTGCAGCATCCGCCACGACGAGCGAATCAGGTCGTAGAGCAGGTGCGCGATCATCACGAGCAGCCCGATGGGGCGGAACCGGCCCTCCCAGTGCATCGGCGGCAGCGGGAACACCAGCGTGATCACGAACCCGATCACCGCGCCACCGACGATGGTCATCGGCTGCACGCTGCCCCACAGTGCACACCACACAAGCACCATGAGCAGGACCGAGAGGGGGCGGCTGTGGAGGCGCTCGCGGGCCTCATTCTTTGTACGCGGAACGACCATCATCGGATCCCCTCCGGCAGCACGACCCGCACGAGCGAGCCGTCACGCAGCGCCTCGGCGGCCGCCGTCGTGTACTCGTACAGCGGCCCGGCGAACACGGTCAGCGCCAGGCCGAACACGATCAGCCCGACGGTGGCGCCCACCTGCAGCGGCGGCATGGGGCGGTGGTCGACGTCGTCCCACTCCTCGGCCGGGTACTCCTCGCGCTTGGCCTCCGCGGGGGTGACGCCCCAGAATGCGCGGTTCCACACCTTCGCCATCGCCATCAACGTCAGGAGGCTCGTCACGACGCCGCCCGTCACAACCAGCCACGCAAGCGGCGTTCCCACGCCGACACCCGCCTCCAGCAGGCCGAGCTTCCCGATGAAACCCGACAGCGGAGGAATGCCCGCCAGGTTCATGGCCGGGATGAAGAACAGCAGCGCGAGCACCGGCGACACCTTCAGCAGGCCCCCGAGTCCGTCGAGCGACGACGTCCCGCCACGCCGCTCGATCAGGCCCGTGACCAGGAAAAGCGTCGCCTGGATGGTGATGTGGTGCGCCGTGTAGAAGATCGTCGCCGCCAGCCCCGCCGTCGTGTTGAGCGCGATGCCGAAGATCATGTAGCCGATGTGGCTGATCAGGGTGAACGAGAGCATTCGCTTGATCTCCACCTGCGCGATCGCGCCGAGGATGCCGATCAGCATCGTCAGCAGCGACGCCCACAGCAGCACGTTCGAGAGCGAGTCGCGGGGGAAGAGCAGCGTCTCCGTGCGGATGATGGCGTAGACGCCGACCTTCGTGAGCAGGCCCGCGAACACCGCGGTGACCGGCGCGGGAGCCGTCGGATAGGAGTCCGGGAGCCAGCCCGACAGCGGGAACACCGCTGCCTTGATGGCGAACGTGACGATCAGCAGTACCTCGAGCAGCAGCTGCACGGGCTCGGTGAGGTCGCGGAGCCGCAGCGAGAGTTGCGCCAGGTTCACCGTTCCGGTCGCCGCGTACACCGCCGACAGCGAGATCAGGAACAGCGAAGAACTGAGCAGCGACACGATCACATACGTGGTGCCTGCGCGGACGCGGTCCGCGGTGCCACCCAGTGTCAGGAGCACGTAGGAGGCGAACAGCAGGATCTCGAAGCCGACGAAAAGGTTGAAAAGGTCGCCCGCGAGGAACGCGTTCGACACGCCCGCCATCAGCAGCAGGAACGTGGGGTGGAAGATGGAGACCGGAGTCTCGCGCCGCACTTCGTCCTGGTCCTGACCCGTCGCGAATACCAAGACGCAGAGCGCGACGACGGACGCCACCATCAGCATCAGTGCGCTCAGGCGGTCCACGACGAGCGCGATGCCGAGCGGCGCCGGCCACCCCGCCACCCACAACGCAAGAGCGCCGTGGGTGTGGGTGTACCAGATGAACGTCGCGGCGACCGCGACGATTCCGGTCATGCTGATGACCGACACGAGGCGCTGCAGCCCGGGACGGCGGGGCAGCGCGAGCGCGACCGCCGCGCCGAAGATGGCGAGCAGCACGGGGGCAGGTATGAGGTTCGTCATTCGCTTGCCGCGTCTTCTCCGCCCTCGGTGAACGTGGTGTCCTCGTAGGACTCGGAGGCGACGTCTGCCTCGGCGAGCTCGCGGATGCGGGCGTCCTCGACGTCGTCGGCAACCTCGTCGTGCCCGTGTAGCTGGAAGCTGCGGTAGGCGAGGGTGAGGACGAACCCGGCGACGGCCATCGTGATGACGATCGCGGTCAGGACCATGGCCTGGGGGAGCGGGTCGGAGACGTCGCCGTCGGAGAGCCCGATGATCGGCGGAGACCCCGGCTTGCCGGCCGCGACGAGGAACAGCATGTTGACGCCGTTGCTCGTCAGCAGCACGCCGAGCAGGATGCGGGTCAGCGAGCGCTCGAGCAGCAGGTAGACGCCCGAGGCGACGAGGACGCCGGCGGTGATGGCGAGGACGAGGTTGGCGCTCACAACGCTCCTCCTAGCTGGCCGGGGATGGCCTTGGTGGAGTCGGGGATCGGCATTGGGGCGGTCTCCTCGCTGGCGTGCTGGTCGATACCCGAGCCGAGGCTGCGGGCGACGTCGAGCAGCATGCCGACGACCACCAGGTACACGCCGACGTCGAACACCGTCGAGCTGACCAGGTGGAGGTCTCCGAGGAGGGGGATATGGAGGTGCGTCTCGTAGCTCTGCAGGATGGTGCCGCCGAAGAACAGGGGCGTGATGGCCGCGGCGAGGGCGAGCAGCAGGCCGCCGCCGAGCAGCCGGCCGGCATCGAACGGGGCCGCCTCGTCGAGCTCGTAGCGGCCCGCGGCGAGGTAGCGGATGAACAGCGCCATGCCGGCGACGAGGCCGCCCGCGAAGCCGCCGCCCGGGGAGTTGTGGCCGGCGAACAGCAGATAGACCGACACGATGATCATGGGCCCGAACAGCACGCGCGTGACGACCTCGAACACCACCGAGCGGACCATCGGCGAGAGGGTCTGGCCGGCGCGCAGCCAGACGCCGGGCGCGGTGTCGGCCTGCGGCTCATCGGTGCGGCTGGCGAAGGCGGTCTCAGTGGACGTGACCCGCACCACGCGGGAACGGAGGAAGATCAGCGACGCGATACCGGTGGCCGCGATGACAAGCACGGAGATCTCGCCGAACGTGTCCCAGGCGCGGGTATCGACCAGCGCGACGTTGACGATGTTCTTGCCGTAGCCGAACTCGTAGGCGGCCTCGTACCAGGCGTCGGAGATCGGGTCGGCGACGCGGGAACCGGCCGCGACCAGCGCGATCAGCGTCACAGCCGTCCCCGTCGCCACGGCCACGAGCACGCGCCACCAGCGGGTCGAGCTCAGCGGGCGGTTGGTGAAGTAGCGCGGCAGCTTGCGCACCGCCAGCACGAAGATGACCAGCGTCACCGTCTCGACCAGCACCTGGGTGAGCGCGAGGTCCGGGGCGCCGCCGATCGCGAACAGCAGCGCGAGCCCGTACCCGGTGAAGCCGACGAGCAGCACCGCGCGGATGCGGCCGCGCGACGTCGCCGCAAGGAACGCGGCGGAGACGATCACCGCGGCGATCAGCAGCTGTGGCCACACGTCGACGAGCCGGTAGGCGGGCCACACCCGGATGCGCATCATCGCGTAGGTGGAGAGCGTGACGAGGGTCACGAGGATCGTCCCGAGGTAGATCGACAGCGAACCCCGCTGCGTGCGGGCCGTGACCTCGACCGCGATCCTGTCGATCTGCAGCATCGACCGGTGGTAGATGTCCTCTGCCGACATCGAGTGCGGGAACGTTGCCTGCACGGCGGCGATCCTGCGGCGGAAGACGAACATCGTGGTGCCGGCGAGAAGGGCGAGCACCGACATGCCCAGCGGGACGGTGAGGCCGTGCCACAGCGCGAACCCATGCCCCTGATGTCCCGCGGCCACGCTCGTCGCGTACGGCTGGAGGATCGCGGTGAGCTGGGGCCCGAGGAAGCCGAGGACGAGGCTGGCGGCGCCGAGGATCATGGGCACGACGGTCATCCCGCGGGACGGCCGGTGCCACGTCAGCGCGGGGGCGCCGTCCTTCGGGGCGAACGCGCCCCACCACCAGCGCAGCGTGTACGCGACGGTCAGCGCGGCGCCGAAGACCAGCGCGACCGCGAGCGCGGCGGCGGGGAGGGGGGCGACGTCGGGAAGGTCGCCCTTGACCAGGTACTCGACCGCCTCGAACGCCGCCTCCTTGGTGAGGAAGCCGACGAGCGGGAACATGCCCGCCATGGAGAGCGCGGCGAACCCGCCGAGCACCGCGAGCCACGGCACGCGGTAGCCGACGCCGTTGAGCTCACGCAGGTCGCGGGTGCCGGCGGAGTGGTCGATCACGCCGACGATCATGAACAGCGCCGACTTGAACAGCGCGTGCGCGACCACCGTTCCGATGCCGGCAAGGGCCGCGGCCTGCGTGCCGATGCCGAGCAGCAGCACCATGAAGCCCAGCTGGGAGACGGTGCCGTAGGCCAGCAGCAGCTTGAGGTCGGTCTGGCGCAGCGCGCGCCAGCCGCCGACGATGAGGGTGGCGGTGCCCAGGATCATGATCGTCGGCCGCCAGAAGGGCACCGAGGCGAACGAGGGCGCAAGCACCGCGACGAGGTAGACGCCGGCCTTCACCATGGCGGCCGCGTGCAGGTAGGCCGAGATGGGGGTGGGCGCGGCCATCGCACCCGGCAGCCAGAAGTGGAACGGAACCAGCGCCGACTTCGTCAGCGCGCCCACGAGCATCAGCAGGGCGCCCGCCGTCGCAAGCACGCCGACCGGCGGATTGGCCGCGATCTGCTCCAACGACAGCGTGCCGGAGGCCTGCCACACGGCGACGATGCCCACCAGCATCGCGAGGCCTCCCGAGGTCGTCACGATCAGCGCGGTCTGCGCCGCGCCGCGGTTGGCGCGACGGCGCGGGTCGTGGCCGATCAGCAGGTAGGAGAAGACGGTCGTCAGCTCCCAGAACACGAAAAGCACGACGAGGTTGTCCGCGGTGACGAGCCCGAGCATCGCGCCGGCGAACGCGGTGAGGATCGCGGCGGAGCGTCCCACCGTCATACCTTGGAAGTACCACCGGCTGTACAGCAGCACGAGCGTCCCGACCCAGGTGACGATCATGGCGAGCACCCATTGGACGAGCCCCATGCGCAGCGTCAGGTCGACGTCGAGGCTGGGGATCCACCGCGCCGTGAACTCGTAGGCGCCGCCCGCGAAGATCAGCGGCGCCTGCGCGGTGAGCCAGATCGCCGCAGCCAACGGACCGAGCATGAGGACGTAGAACACCCTGTCGCGGAGGCCGCGGACCAGGAGCGGGGTGAGCGCGCCAAGTACCGCGTGGACGGCGATCAAGGCATAAAGCACGCCAGGGTCCCTTCGGGGTAGGGGTCTTGGTGGCGGGGTCAGTGTATCGGCCCGGACAAGGCCTTGTCGTTACTCTGGCGTGAAGGATTCTGGCGCGTGCCGAGCACCCGGCTAGGCCGCGAGGCGCTCCCGGAGCCAAGTCAGGTCGCGCTCGTGCTCGGGGACGCCGCCCGGGGTCTCGAGGATCGTCCGGGTGTCGGCCGCCTTCACCAGCGCGACGAGGGCCTCTGGGTCCGCGAAACCCTCGCCCAGGTTGGCGTGGCGGTCCGCCCCGCTGTCCTGCGGGTCGCGAGAGTCGTTGCAGTGGACCACGTCGACGCGGCCGGTGATCGCCATGATCTTCTCGACGGCGCCGTCTAGGCCCAGGCCGCTGGCGTGCGCATGGCAGGTGTCGAGGCAGAAGCCCACCTGGTCGATGTTCGGCGAGCCCGACAACGCGTCCCACAACCGGTCGATCGACTCCAGGTGCCGCGTCATCGCGGAGTTCCCTCCTGCGGTGTTCTCGATGAAGATCGGGATGGGCAGGTCCAGGCCGTCGATGCACTTGCGCCAGTTCGCATACCCGACGGCGGGGTCCTCCTTGGCGGTGACGTGGCCGCCGTGCACGACGACGCCGAGTGCGCCGGCCGCAGCCGCCTCCGTCACCGATTGCTGCAGCAGCTTGCGCGACGGGATCCGGATGCGGTTGTTCGTCGACGCGACGTTCAACGCATAGGGGGAGTGGACGACGATCCCGACGCCAGCCGACTCAGCCGCCGCCTTCAGGGCGGGCGCGCCGCCTGGCACGAGGCAACCGGGTGCCTTCCAGCTCTGCGGGTCGCCGAGGAAGATCTGCACCACCTCGGCACCGAGCGCCGCGGCGTCGGCGAGCGGGTCGATGGAGTCAACGTGGGAGCCCAGTCGGATCGTCATGGGTTCACCCTAACCGCGACCACTGACGGGGCGGGCGGGTGGGGAGCGCGGCGCGGCAGGATCCACCAGATCGCCAGGTGCGGCGCTGGCGCCGCACCGCGGAGGACCGGGACATGGCACGGCGGGGGTCGCCCCCAGCAGCCGACGTCCGCGCCGGGGGGGGCGCCCGGGCGGGCGGGGGGGGGGGGGGGGGGGGGGGGGGGGGGGGGGGGGGGGGGGGGGCCGAGGGGGCCGCGCCCCCCCCCGGGGGGGGGGGGGGGGGGGGGGGGGGGCCCGGCCCCGGGGGGGGCCGGGGGGCCCGGGCGGGGGGGGGGGGCGCCGCCCCCCCGCCCCCCCCGCCCGGGCGAAGAGGGGGGGGGGGGGGGGGGGGGGGCGAGTCTGAAGCACACAGGGGCCTGCCTCCGCATCCGCGGTAGCGTGGAGGCGCCGCCGTACAAGGAGTCCTCATGTCGCATTCGCCGTTCGTCGCCCATAACGGGTTCGCGCTCCCGCCGCAGGGGTTCGGCACGTACAACCTCCGCGGCGACGCGGGCGCGCAGTCGGTGCGCACCGCCGTCGAACTCGGCTACCGGCTCGTCGACACCGCCTTCAACTACGAGAACGAGGGCGCTGTCGGGTACGGCGTCGTCGCGTCCGACGTCGACCGCGACGAGTTGATCGTCACGACGAAGCTCGCGGGCAGGCACCACGAGCGCGAGAGGGCGCTCGTCTCGGTGGAGGAGAGCAGGAGGCGGCTCGGGCTCGACGTCATCGACCTCGTCCTGATCCACTGGCCGAATCCTGCCGCCGACCGCTACGTCGAGGCCTGGGCGGCCCTCGTCGAGCTGCGTGAGCGCGGCGTGGTGCGCGAGATCGGCGTGTCGAACTTCCTGCCCGAGCACCTCGAGCGGATCGAGGCGGCCACCGGAGTTCACCCCGTCGTCAACCAGATCGAGCTGCATCCCTACTTCCCCCAGGTCGAGGCGCTCGCGTACAACCTCGAGCGAGGAATCGTCACCGAGGCATGGAGCCCGCTCGGTCGGGGCGGCGACGTGCTCTCCGAGCCCGCGGTCGGTGAGGTGGCCGAGGCCCATGGCGTTTCGCGCGCGCAGGCCGTGCTGGCCTGGCACGTCGCGCGGGGCTCGGTGGCGATCCCCAAGGCTTCCTCGCCGGACCATCAGGGCGCGAACCTCGCGGCCGTCACTGTGGAACTGAGCGACGCGGAGGTCGAGGCGATCACCGCGCTCGGCCGCGCGGACGGACGGCTGTTCGGCGCTGATCCCCGTGCCCACGAGGAGATGTAGGTCAGGCGACCGATCCTCGGATCAGGGCGGCGAGCCAGTCGCCCTCCCCGGGTGGGACCTCCTGGGCCTCGTTCGCGTCGCGGGTGGGCGGTTCCTCGTTGACCCAATACACGTTGCGTGCGCGGCGCAGATACCGGTAGTCGACGAGCTCGCGCCGCAGAAGCGCGACGTCGGGGTGGGCACGCCGCAGGAGGTCGTTGACCTCGCGCTCGGCGTAGCGACGCCCGGGCTCGAAGCGCCGCAGCAGCTCCAGCAGCACCGCGACGCGCGCCTTGCGCTTCGCCGGGATCGAGCGCAGGCGCTCGCCGTCGAAGAAGTTGCGGAGGACCCGCGCCTGATCGGGGTCGGCGAGGTCTGGCGCGGGCTCGGTGCGGTTCACGTCGTCGAGCAGTTCGTGGTTGATCGACCAGATGCGGCGTTGCGCGTCGGCCTGCGCGCGCACGATGCCGACGTCGCGGAGCCGGTGGAGGTGATGACTGATGGTGGGTGCGCTGAGTTCCAGCTCCGTGGCCAGCTCCGTGCCCGTGCGCGGCCTCTCGGCGAGAAGGCCGAGGATGCGCAGGCGGGTGGCGTCGGCGATGGTCTTCAGCAGCGTGACGCGTTCCTCGAGGTCGGCCATGTCCCCTCCAGTCTTAGATATACATCTAATTTAGATGATCGTCGAAGCTTTGGCAACTCCTTCTCCGGTGGGGAATCGGGACACGAGTCGCGCACCGCGGCGGTACTGTGAAGGTGGGAACCAGCTACGAAGGAGTCGCCATGGCCACCTACTCGGACGGCTACGAGTACCACATCCACCTCTCCGAGGGAGACATCGGCAGATACGTGTTCCTGCCCGGCGATCCCGGACGGTGCGAAACCATCGCCCAGCACTTCGACAACCCGCGCTTCGTGGCGTCGCACCGCGAACACACCACCTGGGCGGGCGAGCTCGACGGCGCGCCCGTGGCCGTGACGTCGACGGGCATGGGAGGACCGTCGACGGCGATCGCGGTCGAGGAGTTGATCCACGTCGGCGCCGACACGTTCATGCGGGTCGGCACCTCGGGCGCGATGCAGCCCGAGACCCAGCCCGGCGACATCGCCGTCATCAACGCGGCCATCCGCGACGAGGGAACAGGCCTGCATTACCTCCCCATGGAGTTCCCTGCCGTCGCGAGCCTCGACCTCGTCAACGGCCTCGTCGCCGCCTCGGAGGCGATGAACCGGCGCTACCACGTCGGGGTCTCACAGTCGAAGGACTCCTTCTACGGCCAGCACTCGCCCGACTCGATGCCCGTCGGCCCGCGCCTCCGAGAGCGCTGGGACGCCTGGGTCAAGGGCGGCTGCCTCGTCTCCGAGATGGAGTGCGCGACGCTGTTCCTCGTCGGCGCCACGCGCCGCGTCCGCACCGGCGGCGTCATGATGGTCATGGGCCACCACGACTTCGCGCCGATGACCGACGCGGAAAGGGACGCCTCGAAGGTCGAAAACCTGATCCCGGTTGCTATCGAAGGCATGCGGCAGGTGATCGCCGCCGACCTCGCCGCTCGCTGACCTGGCTGTGATGGGGTCCGGCTTTCGATTGTCACGATCAGCCGGGCCGGTCGTCGACCTTGAGGACTCCGCACGGTTTCGTCGCTACCCACACGCGCTCGACGCGGAGGTCGCGGGCCAAGTGCTCGTCGTGGGTGACGATCAGCAGCGCGCCGCGGTAGTCGTCCAGGGCCGCAACCAGCTGCTCGGCGGAGGCCAGGTCGATGTTGTTCGTCGGCTCGTCCAGGACCAGGAGCTGCGGCGCGGGGTCGGCGAATAGCGTCCGCGCCAAGGCGACGCGGAACCGTTCGCCACCCGACATCGTCGACGGCGCCTGGTCCGCGCGATCGCCGCGAATCAGGAACCGCGCCAGCAATGCCCGCGCCTCGTGCGGGGTGCGCCCCGGGGCCGCGTCGCGGACGGCACCCAGCGCCGTCGGGAACTGGTCGAGACCGTCGAGGTTCTGGGCAAGCAACCCCGTCGGGACAGTGGGCGCGAGTTCGACTGAGACATCGCGAAGGAATGGGATGCCCGGCTCAGCCGACGTAAGGGCGAAGGAGAGGAGAGTCGACTTGCCTGCGCCGTTGTCGCCGGTGAGGCGGATGCGCTCCGGGCCGACGACAGACAGCACGGCCTCGCCGACGCGGAGCCGCAGCACGTCCTTGCCCCTCGGGACGGTCGTTTCTGGCAGCGCCAGGCGGATGGTGTCGTCGGTGCGGGCCGCGTCGTCGGCGAGGGCGCGGGCGTCGGCCGCCTCCTGCACAGCCTTCTGATGAGCGACCGCCTTCGAGCCGGAGCCCTTCTCCGCACGGTTCTGGAAGAAGTCCGCCGCGCCCTTCGAGACGTTGCCCGCGGCACGTTCCTTGCGGGCCGAGCGGTTGCGCTGGGCCTCGCGCTGCAGCTCGGCCTGGGCGTGGCGCTTGGCCCTTTCCAGGTGGGCCTCGGCGTCGCGGAGTTGCCGCTCCGCCGTCGCCTGGCGCTGCTCCTTGTGCGCGGCGTACGCGGCGAACCCGCTGCCGAAGCTCACCGCGCCGCGCCTGTCGAGGTCGACGAGGGCATCGACGCGTTCCAGCAGATCGCGATCGTGGCTGACGACGATCACCGCCCCCGTCCAGGCCTCCAGCGCGTCGTACAGCCACCGCCGTGTCCGGGTGTCGAGGTTGTTGGTCGGCTCGTCGAGGAGCGTGACATCGGGCCTCGCCAACCGCGCCCCGGCCAGAGCGACCCGCGTGGCCTCGCCGCCGGACAAGGTCGACGCCGGCCGAGCCAGGAATTCCGGCTCCGCGGGCAGACCCAACGCGGCCAACTCGGCGACGGCGCGCGCCTCGACGTCCCACCGGTCGCCGACGGCGTCGAAGTCGGCGGGATCGACGGAGCCCGCCTCGATCGCGCGCAGCGCCGCGAGCACGCCGGAGACGCCGAGCAGTTCGGCGACCGAGCCCGCCGTCGTCAGTCGTTGCGGTACGAGTAGGACGCTGCCATCGACGCGGATCGTCCCCGCCGTCGGCGCGAGACGCCCCGCGATGAGGTTGAGCAGCGTCGACTTGCCTGAGCCGTTGGGACCGATCAGTCCGGTCAGACCGACGGGGAACGTGGCGGACACGCCGTCGAGGACGACGCTGCCATCAGCGAGGTGATAGGTGAGGCCGTCGACGACGACGGCAGAGTGAGCCATGAGTGAGTCCTGAGGGGTCGCTGGGATGCGGTCGACGCACGCCAACGGGGGCGCGGAGATCCATCCAGCGCACCGGGCGTGCAGGACTCAATCAGTCACTCGGACTCCTTCATAGGGGTGCCATCACCATACCCCTCCTCGCTCGACCACCTCGACGTGACCATGCATGCCGAACACAAATCTCTCTATGCGGCGAGGCCGCCGCCCCGTATAGGTCTGGCCCGCCGCATAGAGAGATTTGTGTTCGGGAGGAGGCCACGCCGGTGGGCGAGTACGCTCGCAGCACCAGGCAGACCTCAACGAAGGGCCGCCGATGTCAGAAAACCTAACCGCTCGTCGCGGGGTCCCGAGCGGGCCTGGGACCGACCACGTCGTCGCGCGGCTCCGGGCCGCGATCGCGCGCCACCCCGACCGCATCGCGACGCGGATCCGGGTCGGCGACGACTGGGCCACCCAGACCTACGCCCGGTTCGGCGAGCGAGTGGACCGCGTCGCGCAAGGACTGATCGACGCCGGCGTCGCGCCCGGCGACCGCGTCGGGATCTTCCTCGGCAACAGGCCGGAGTGGTCGGAGATCGACTTCGGCGCGGGCGCCGTCCGCGCCGTCCCTGTGCCGTTGTACGCGACGTCGACGCCCGAGCAGATCGCCTTCATCGGCCGCGACTCCGGCCTCAGCGTGATGTTCGTCGGCGGCAAGAGCGAGGCGGAACGCGTGCTGGAGGCCGCCGAGGACCTGCCGGCGCTCGCGCGCATCGTCGTCGTCACACCCTGGGACGACATGCCGGAGCGCCTCGAACGCTACGAGGACTTCCTCGCCGAGCCTACGGACGCCGTCGAGGACCGCTACGAGACGGCCACCGGCGACGACCTCGTCTCCCTCATCTACACCTCCGGCACGACGGGCGACCCCAAGGGCGTCATGATCCAGCACAAGGCGCTGGCGGCCCAGTCGGACGCGCTCGACCAGTTCTTCGACATCACGCCCGACGACCACTCGCTGAGCTTCCTGCCCTTGTCGCACGCGCTCGAGCGCGCCTGGACGATGGTGGTGCTGACGCACGGCTGCATGAACACCTACGTCGAGAACGCCCGCACGGTCGCCGAGCAGATGATCCTCGCGCAGCCGACGATGATGGTGAGCGTCCCCAAGCTGTACGAGACGGTGTACACGACCGCGCACGCGAAGGCCGCGTCGTCGCCGGTGAAGCGCCGCATCTTCGCGTGGGCGCTGAAGGTCGGCAGGCACGCCCAGTACGCCTATCGCGCGGGCAGGCAGCCGAGCGCGGCGGTGCTGGCGAAGCTGAAGGTCGCGGACAAGCTCGTGCTCAAGGCGGTGCGCGACGCGATGGGCGGTCCGAAGTCGGTGCTGGCCTGCGGCGGCGCCCCGCTGCGCGCCGAGATCGAGGAGTTCTTCGCGTCCGTCGGCCTGCCGATCCAGCAGGGATACGGCCTCACCGAGGCCTCGCCGCTGATCTCGTTCAACGCCCCCGACGACTTCAAGGAGGCCACGGCGGGCAAGGTCCTGCCGGGCGGGGAGCTGCGCATCGGCGAGCTCGGCGAGATCCTCTACCGCGGACCGAACGTGATGGTCGGCTACTGGCGCCAACCCGAGGCCACCGCCGACGTGATCGACGAGGACGGCTGGCTGCACACCGGTGACGTCGGCTACGTCGACACCGACGGCTTCCTCACCATCACTGATCGGCTGAAGGACATCATCGTCACGCTCGGCGGCAAGAACGTCGCCCCGCAGCCCATCGAGGGCCTGATCCTCGCGGACCCGCTGTTCGAGCACGCCGTGCTCCTCGGCGACAACCGCCCCTACGTGACGCTGCTCGTCAAGCCGTCGCTGCCGCATGTCGAGGCCCTCGCCGCCGCGGCGCATTGGCCCGGTGAGCTGCAGGACTGGCTGGCCTCCAACGAACTGCTCGACGAGCTGAAGCGCCGCGTCGCTGAGATCACGAAGCGGCTCCCCAGCCAGGACCAGCCGAAGGACACCAAGGTGTTGAACGAGGAGTTCACCATGGACAACGGCCTCCTCACGCCGACTCTAAAGGTCCGTCGTCGCGAGGTCGAGGCACGCTTCAAGGCCCTCGTCGACGAGATGTACGCCCGCTACGAGAAGCGCCGCTGAGCCTGAGGCGTACACACATCTGCGATCTACGCTGGGTCCGTGAACGCGCAGCGGAGATTCTGGACGACGTGGCCGGGCGCCGTCGTGATGGGGCTCGTCTCCCTCGCGGTCGCCCTGCCCGGGGTACTGGCGGCCGTCTTGTGGTTGCTGGTCCCGCACCACGACCCCTCGGGCATCGACTTCCAGCCGACCGCACCGTCGCCCGTGTGGTCCGTGATAGCGGTGGTCGTGCCGATCCTCGTCCTCACCCTCGCGGCGCTGACGGTCTACTGGGCCCGACGGCGCTGGGCTGGCTATGTGCTTCTCGGCGTCACGGCGAACCTTGTGGTCGGCTTCGTCGGCCTGTTCGTCTGGGGCATTCTGTGAACCGGCTTGGCTGACGACGCGTGACGCGGGAACATTGGCACATGGGACTGCTTGACTTCCTAGGCAAAGGCTCCTCGGGTGGGCTGAGCGTGGACGAGACGCTGCTCGCGCTCAGCAAGGGGGCGGTGCTCATCGACGTGCGCACGCCCATCGAGTACGAGGCCGGGCACGCGCCGGGCGCGCGGCCCGTCGACCCGAAGCAGCTCGCCGACAACCCGATCGACGCCATCTACGGCGACGATCCCCTGGCCGACCACGACGCCGCGATCGTCGTCATGTGCGACAACGGCCTGCGCTCGGGCATCGTCGCGCGGCAGCTGCGCGAGCAGGGTCTGCTCGCCGAGTCGCTCGGGGGTGGATTGCGCGCCTGGGCGAAGGACGGCAATCCCGTCCTCCCTGGCCCGTATCGGCGCCGGCGATGAGCGGCGACGGCCGGCGCGGCAGCGAGGCTGCGGTGTTCTGGGGCGGGCTCGCCGCCGGAGCCGTGGCCGGAGCGCTCGGCGTCATGGGCGTCAGGTACGTGCGTGGCCAGCGTCAGATCACCCGCGACGTCAACGCCTTCCGTGAGCACTGGGCCGAGCCGAGGATCGACGGCGCGGGCGCCGCGCCCCGGACCCACCATCCCGACGACGCGTCCCATGGAGGTCACGCCGGCGGTGTTGTGCACTACGTCGCGCTGGGCGACTCCGCGGCGCAGGGCGTCGGGGCGTCGCACGTCGGCGCCAGCTACGTGGCGCTGCTCGGGCGCAGGATCGCGGAGGCGACCGGCAGGCAGGTGGCGATCACGAACCTGTCGGTCTCCGGCGCAGTCTCGGGCGACGTCGTCGCCTCGCAGTTGCCCGCCCTCGCCGAGCTGGGGCTCGAGCCGGACATCGTCACGCTGGACATCGGCGGCAACGACGTGGTGTTCGCCGTCGACAACACGGTCGAGTCGTTCGCCCGGAGCTTCGACGAGATCCTGGACGGGCTGCCGGCGGGGAGCTTCGTCGGCGACGTGCCGTGGTTCATCATTCCCGGGCTGGAGCAGAGGTCGAAGGCGATGGCGCGCCGCGCCGTCGAGTTGATCGAGCGGCACGGTCACCATCTGGTGCCGATCTACGACTCGATGCGGCAGGAGGGCCGGCTGCGGTACTACTCGAAGACCGCCGCGGACTGGTTCCATCCCAACGACCGGGGGCACCTGGCGTGGGCGGACCTGTTCTGGGAGCGGATCGAGGCCAGCGGAAAACTCGCGGAGCTGCGCGCGCACACCTGGGCGCAGGAGCACCTCGACTGAGCCCGATTTCCGCGAGCGGTGGCGCGTGGGTAGGCTGGGCCGTCGGTCGCCCTGCAGGGCGACCATGCCCTCCTGCCGCGGGAACGACCCGCGGCCGTTAGTCCGAAGGAGGTGGGGCTGAAGCATGCGTAAGTACGAGATGATGGTTCTCGTCGATTCCGACGTCGATGAGCGCCAGGTACCCGCTCTGGTCGAGAAGCACCTTGAGGTCATCACCAAGGGTGGCGGCACGGTCGACAACGTCGACTTCTGGGGCCGTCGTCGCCTGGCATACGACATCAACAAGAAGTCCGAGGCCAGCTACGCCGTCGTGCAGCTGACCGCTGAGCACCCGGTCGTGGCCGAGCTGGATCGTCTGATGACCATCGACGAGAAGATCGTTCGCACCAAGGTGCTGCGCCTGGACGGCAAGAAGTAATCCACAGATTTGCTCGCTCGTGAGAAATTGTCGGTCTCACCGACAACTATGTAGAGCAAGCAGACTGAGTACCAAGTCCGAACCATCGGAAGGCAAGAACATGGCAGGCGAGACCCCTATCACGCTTATCGGCAACCTCACGTCAGACCCGGAGCTCCGCTTCACGCCCAACGGGGCGGCTGTCGCGAACTTCACGGTCGCGTCGACTCCGCGCACGTTCGATCGTCAGACGAACGAGTGGCGTGACGGCGACTCCATGTTCATCAACTGCTCGGTGTGGCGCCAGTACGCCGAGAACGTGGCCGAGTCCCTCTCCAAGGGGACCCGCGTCATCGTCTCGGGGCGCCTCAAGGCACGCAGCTACGAGACCCGCGAGGGCGAGAAGCGCACCGTGTTCGAGGTTGATGTCGACGAGGTCGGTCCGGCCCTGCGTTACGCGACGGCCAAGGTCACCCGCACCACGGGTGGCGGCGGCGGTGGCGGCAACTGGCAGGGCAATCAGGGCGGAGGCGCCCCGCAGCAGCAGGGCTCCGGCGGAGACCCCTGGGGCAGCTCCGGCAACGCCGGTGGCAACCGCGGCGGCAACGACCCGTGGTCCCAGGCTTCCCAGCCGGAAGAGCCTCCGTTCTGATCCACCCGCTTATCTAGTCCCGGGTTTCGGGACTAGCTGGCACATTCCGTCGCAAGACGGGCTTTCGCGGGCCTGGCAAGGCCCCACTCAACCAAGGAGAGCACCACAATGGCCGGTCCACAGCGCAAGTCTGTGAACAAGAAGAAGATCATGCCGGTGAAGACGACTCGCGTCGCCAACATCGACTACAAGGACATCAACACGCTCAAGAAGTTCATCTCTGAGCGTGGCAAGATCCGCGCCCGCCGCGTCACTGGCCTCTCGGTCCAGGACCAGCGCAAGGTCGCCCTCGCCGTGAAGAACGCGCGTGAGGTTGCCCTGCTGCCGTACGCGTCGACCGCTCGCTGATCGGAAGGGAAGAACACATGAAGCTCATCCTGACCAGCACCGTTGACAAGCTCGGCATCGCCGGCGACGTCGTCGAGGTCAAGGACGGCTACGGCCGCAACTACCTCGTGCCCCAGGGCAAGGCGATCCGCTGGACGCGTGGCGCCGAGAAGCAGATCGACGGCATCAAGCGTTCGCGCGACGCCCGCGAGGTGCGCGGCGTCGAGCACGCGCAGGAGATCC
This sequence comes from Tessaracoccus sp., assembly GCF_016714275.1. Classification (GTDB taxonomy): domain Bacteria; phylum Actinomycetota; class Actinomycetes; order Propionibacteriales; family Propionibacteriaceae; genus Arachnia. Next base: position 262,764 of record NZ_JADJNP010000004.1, read on the forward strand.
GCACCCAGCTGGAGGGCCTGACCATCACGGTCGCGGCCGCCGCCTCGGAGCAGGGCCACCTGTTCGGCTCGGTCACCCCGAACGCCGTCGCCGTCGCCGTGAAGAAGGCCGGCGGTCCCACCGTCGACAAGCGCGCGGTGTCGTTCGCGAAGCCGGTGAAGTCGCTCGGTGGCCACGTCGCTGCCATCAAGCTGCACAACGCCGTCACCGCGCACGTCCCGTTCGAGGTCGTCGCCAAGTAAGGCAAGTCCTTGTCAAGAGGCCCCGGCGAATCGCCGGGGCCTCTTGGTTTCGCCGAAGTCGTGGATATGGGATGCCTAAGATGAGCCCATGCGCAGCTTCACGGTGACCATGAACCCCAGCCGCGATGTCACGCTCGAGGCCGTCTGCTTCGACCTGCCGTCGCCCGACGAGCAGCCGACCCCGCTTGAGCATCCGCGTCCGGCGATCGTGATCTGTCCCGGCGGCGGATACCAGATGCTCTCGCAGCGCGAGGCAGACCCTGTCGCCGCCGCGTATCTCGCCTACGGGTTCAACGCGTTCATCCTGCGTTACTCGATCCGCAAGCATGCCCGCGGCCTTAACCCGGCCATCGATGCGGCGCGCGCCGTGCGCTGGGTCCGGGCTCATGCCGACGAGTTGGGGGTTGACCAAGGGCGGGTTGCCATCCTCGGATTCTCGGCTGGCGGGCACGTCGCGGCGCAGCTGGCAACGCACTGGCAGGACGAGGCGCTCATCGCAGCGGAGCGCTCGGAGTATGCCGGCCTCAGGTTCCTCGGGGTCCAGGCAAACGAGGGGTTGATGGAGCACTCATCGCGCCCGGACGCGTTGGTTGCGGCCTACGCTCTGCTGGGGGCCTGCCCTTCCCTCGACGACTTGCCCGAGCTGCCACTCACCCACATGGACCTGTACGACGACGTGTCGCCCGACTGTCCGCCGAGCTTCGTCTGGATCACCGCCGAGGATGAGATGGTGCCGCCGGCCCAGTCCGCGCGGTTCGCGGCGGCGCTGGAGGCGCAGGGCGTTCCGGTGGAGCACCACGAGTACCCCCATGGCGTGCACGGGCTGTCGACCGTGACGCCGGTCGCGAACGCCGACCGCTCGGACCTGCCGGAGGAGGCCCAGGCGTGGCTTCCGCGCTCCGCGGCCTGGCTCCGGGAGACCTGGGGCCGGTAGGGGGAATCCTGATGGCCGCGCGTTTCCTCACCTCCTGGCCCTGCCAGGACGCCTGCGGAACCATCGAGACCGACGAGCGCGTCGAGGGCGCCCCGGTCTACCGCTGCCCCGGCTGCGACTCCTCCTGGATCGAACTCAACGAGCGGACCGAGCCGCCTACGCCGCCCGAGCCGTGCTCGTCGTCCTGATCCGCAACGGTGCGCGTTCGAGGTGGATGCGCAGGCCGTCGTGCCAGCGGAAGTAGGCGAGCACGCCGAGCGCGGTGAGGGCCGTCGCGACGGACGCGATAAGCACCGACGCCCGCGGACCCGCGACCTCGCCGAGCCAACCGATGGCGGGCGCGCCGAGGGGAGTGCCGCCGAGGAAGATGGCGACGTAGATCGACATCACGCGGCCGCGGTACTCGGGCGCGCTGCCCAGCTGGACCGCGGCGTTCGCCGTCGTCATCACGGTGAGTGCGAAGAATCCCGAAGGGATGAGCAGGAGGGCGTAGACGACATAGTTCGGCGCGAACGTGAGTGCCAGCGTGCTGACCGCAAACCCGGTGAGGGCGAGGAGGATGGTGCGCAGCGTCGGCTTGGTGCGACGCGCGGCCATGAGGGCGCCGGCGAGCGTGCCGACGGCCATGATGGTGCCGAGCAGCCCGAACTCCTGCGCGCCCTTGCCGAAAACCTCGGTGGCCATGGTGGCGTTGTAGATCTGGAAGTTCATCCCGAATGTGCCGAGCATGAAGACGATCACCAGGAGCACGACCAGGTCGGGCCGACGGCTCAGGTACCGCAGCCCGTCGACGGCCGCCCCCGCGGAAGCTGTCCGCGGTGCGGGTGTCAGCTGCGCGGTGTTCATTGCGAGGATGGCCGCGATCATCGCGGCGAAGCTGACCGCGTTGATCAGCTGCGTGGGGCCGACGCCGACCCCGGCAACCAGCAGTCCCGCGACCCCCGGCCCGATCAGCCGGGCGCCGTTGAACGACGTCGAGTTCAGCCCGACGGCGTTGGGTAGCAGCTCGCGCGGCACGATCTCGGAGACGAACGCCTGGCGGGCGGGGTTGTCGAACGCGCTGATGACGCCGGTGAGGAACGCGATGAGGTAGACGTGCCAGAGCGCGACGGTGCCCGTCGCGATGAGCGCCCACAGCGCCAGCGACGTGAGGCCGAGCGCGAACTGCGTGATCAGCAGCACGATGCGCTTCGGGAAGCGGTCGACGACGGCGCCCGCGTACGGCGCGAGGAAGGGGACGGCGAGGAACTGCAGCGCGGTGACGATGCCGAGGGCGGTGCTCGAGCCGTCGGTCAGCTCGGTCAGGACCAGCCAGTCCTGGCCGATGCGCTGGATCCAGGTGCCGAGATTGCTGACGAGCGCGCCGACGAAGAACAGTCGGTAGTTCGCGACGGCTAACGACGCGAACGTGCGCGACCGTGTGGGGCTAGCCATTCGACACCTCCAGCAGGAGGTCGGCGGCCTTCCTGAGCAGCGCGAGTTGGTCGGTGTCGAGGTCTTCCAGGTGCGTGGCCATCCAGGTGTCGCGGCTGGCGATCGTGTGCGTGATGATCGCTAGCCCGGCGGCGGTGAGTTCGACGAGGACCTGGCGTCCGTCGTCGGGGTGTGGCACGCGCGCCACGAGGCCGTCGGTCTCCAGGCAGTTGACCGTGCGGGTCATCGACGGCGCGCTGACGCGGTCGAGCGCCGCCAGCTGCCCGGGGGTCTGCGGCCCGCCGTGGTGCAGGTGCGCGAGCACCGAGAACTGGTGCGGCGCCACCTTGCTTGTGGATTCGAACCGCACGCGGCGCGCGATGCGCTGGCACGCGAGGCGGAGGTCGTTGGCGAGCGCGAAGCGCTCCTCTTCGGGGTTGGTCACTGTTGCATCATCTCCAGATGCTTAGCATAGCTCATTACTTTGGGTAATGGTTTCACGCCCATTGCCCTCGGCGCCTGCCTTGCACACCTCAAGGCCTGCCTTCAGATGAAGAAGCCTGTCTTGTGTATCGCGACGCCTGTGCTCCACCGTCTAACGCCAGTCCTGCGTCGTGACGCCTGCCTTGTGTGCCGCGATGCCAGCCTTCTGGCGAGGAAGCCTGTGCCAAGTCGTGGCGCCTGCGTTGGAAGGCCCGAGAAGGCTGGTGTTGTGGCTCAACGCTGGCGGCATCGGCGGAGCGCTGGCGTTGCGGTGAAAGGCAGGCGTCGCGGCGGAAGGCAGGCGTCACGACGCAAGGCTGGCGTTGTGGGGTGGGTCGGGGAGGGGTGAAAGAAGGGGTGGAGTGAAGGTGAAATAGTTGAACCATCAACGATGTTGTATGATGGTGTCAGTACTAGGAGGCAGCATGATGCAGTTCGGCATCTTCACCGTCGGTGACATCACCACCGATCCGACCAACGGTCGCACGCCGACCGAGCACGAGCGGATCAAGGCGACGGTCGCCATCGCCAAGAAGGCGGAGGAGGTGGGGCTCGACGTCGTCGCGGTCGGGCAGCACCACAACCCGCCGTTCGTCGCGTCCTCGCCGACGACGACGCTCGCCTACATCGGCGCGCAGACCGAACGCATCATCCTGTCGACCGCGACGACGCTGATCACCACCACGGACCCCGTGCGGATCGCCGAGGACTACGCCATGCTGCAGCACCTCGTCGATGGCCGCATGGACCTCACGCTCGGGCGCGGCAACACCGGCCCCGTCTACCCGTGGTTCGGCAAGGACATCCGCGACGGCATCGCGCTCGCCGTCGAGAACTACGCGCTGCTGCACGAGCTCTGGCGAAACGACGTCGTCAACTGGCAGGGCCAGCACCGCACGCCGCTGCACGGCTTCACCGCGACGCCGCGCCCGCTCGACGGCGTGCCGCCCTTCGTGTGGCACGGCTCGATCCGCTCGCCCGAGATCGCCGAGCAGGCCGCTTACTACGGCGACGGCTTCTTCCACAACAACATCTTCTGGCCGGCGACCCACACGAAGCGGATGGTCGAGCTCTACCGCCGCCGCTTCGCGCACTACGGCCACGGCCGCCCCGAGGACGCCATCGTCGGACTCGGCGGACAGGTGTTCATGCGGAAGAACTCGCAGGACGCCGTGCGCGAGTTCCGTCCCTACTTCGACAAGGCCCCCGTCTACGGCGGCGGCCCCTCGCTGGAGGAGTTCACGCGTGAGACCCCGCTCACCGTCGGCACGCCCGAGCAGGTGATCGAGCGCGTGCTCGGCTTCCGCGACTACGCCGGCGACTACCAGCGCCAGCTGTTCCTGATGGACCACGCGGGCCTCCCGCTGAAGACCGTGCTCGAGCAGCTCGACCTGCTGGGCGAGCAGGTCGTGCCCGTGCTGCGCACGGAGTTCGCCGCCCTGCGCGCCCCGGGCGTGCCCGACGCCCCGACCCACGCGAACCGCCTCCCCGCCGACACCCCGGCAGCCGCGTCACCGTCGGAACCCTCCGTCGATCGCTGGACCGGTACCCGCGCCGAGGACGACAACCGCCTCTAGTTGGCGCTGATTCAGCCGGCACCGCGCGCGAAGCGCCGAGGCCATCGAAACCAATAGACCTGACCAACTTCGTATCCCACGCACACAACGACACTCCTGAAAGACATGAACATGCTGCGCATCGTCGTGATCTCCGGCGGCCTCGGGTCGCCGTCCTCCACCCGCGTCCTTGGCGACGACATCCTCGCCCGGCTGCGCGAGGCGCTCGCCCTTGAGGGGGAGGAGCTGGACGCCCGTTTCGTCGAGCTGCGCGAGCTGGCGCACCCGATCGTCGACGCCATGCTTACCGGGTTCCCGACCGGCGAGTTGGCCCGCGTCCTCGACGATGTCGCCGCCGCGGATGCGCTCGTGGTCGTCAGCCCCACGTTCTCCGCGTCGATCAGCGGCCTGGTGAAGAGCTTCTTCGACATCCTGGAGCCGGAAACCGTCAAGGGGAAGCCGGTGCTTATGGCGGCGACCGGCGGCACGGAGCGGCACTCGCTGATGCTCGAGTTCGCGATGCGCCCGCTGCTCAGCTACCTGGGCGCGGTCCCGGTGCGCACCGCGGTGTTCGCGGCGACGGCGGACTTCGGCGGCCCCGGTGCCGCCGGCCTCGACCGCAGGGTCAAGGCCGCCGCCGACGAGCTCGCCGCCGTCCTCGTCACGACCCCGCGCCGCGAGACCGAGGGTGACTTCGTCGACTTCGCAACGCTTCTAGGTGCCCGGTGAACGTGAGCGTGATCCGCTGCTCATGCGTGCCACCGCCGCGTTGTCTGGAGACGATGACGTGATTCGATCATTGAATTGCGGATCATGCTCAAAGTCATCCCCAACCCGGCAGTTGACGGGGGATCTATGCTGAACGCCGTGATCCCTGACCGCCGCCTTCTGCTTGTCCATGCCCACCCCGACGACGAGTCCAGCCAGTCTGCCGCGACCATGGCTCGTTACGTCGCGGAGGGAGCCCAAGTGACGCTCGTGACGTGCACGCTCGGCGAGCTGGGCGAGATCCTCGTCCCCGAGTGGGCCCACTTCACGGCCGGCGAGTTGGGTGGACATCGCCAGGGCGAGATCGCGGTCGCGCTGGCCGAGGTCGGCGTCACCGACCACATCTACCTCGGCGGCGCCGGACGCTACCACGACTCCGGCATGGCGAGGGACGAGCAGGGCAAGGTCATCGCGCCCGACGACATGCCGGACAACGCCTTCTGGCGCGCGGACCTGCTCGAGGCCGCCAACCACCTCGTCGAGGTGATCCGCTCGCGCCGGCCGCAGGTGCTTGTCACCTACGACCCGTTCGGCAACTACGGCCACCCCGACCACGTCCAGGCACATCGCGTCGCCATGTACGCGACGGTGCTGGCCGCGGCGGCGTCGCACAGGCCAGACCTCGGCGTGCCCTGGCAGGTGCAGCGCGTGCTGTGGAACACTCACAACACGGAACGCTGGGTCGAGGCGTACGGCATCGCCAAGGAGCGCGGGCTCGAACTCTGGCCCGAGGAGGAGCGCTCGGAAGAGGACTTCGGGCCGGCTCCGAGCCAGATCGTCGCCGTCGTCGAGTGCGGCCCGTGGCTGGAGATCTGTCGACGCGCGCTCGGCTCGCACCGCAGCCAGGTCGACCCCGAGAACCCGTTCTGGCAGTTCTACGCGATCGTCCAGGAACTCCCCGGTTCGGGAGAGGCGTACCTCCTCGCGACCGGCGAGCCGTTCCCAGAGGGCGAGATCGCCACGGACCTGTTCGCCGGCCTCGACTAACGCTGCCAGACATCAGTCTGCGTGGGCTGCTTCAGCTGTGCAATAGGTACAGCTGAAGCAGCCCACGCAGGTTTGTGCACGAAGGTCAGGCGCAGCAGCCGGGATGGTGAGTGCTGGTGACGGGCTCGGCAGGGATCACCCGGCGTGCCGGGACTCCTGGGCGCGGATCTTCGCGGCGCGGGCGAAGTAGGTGACGAGGAACGACAGCACGAGGGCGAAGAAGACGCCGAGGTTCGCGTAGGCCCAGTCGCCTTCCTTGCCGCCGATCAGGAACAGCAGGTAGCCCTGCCAGTTGTTCCAGGTCGCGGACTCAGCGAACGCGTTCACGACGAAGCCCCAGCCGATCACCGACGCCACGGCCATCGTGCCGATCGACGTCCAGTCCCAGGCGCCGTAGCGGCCGTTCGGGTCGAAGAGGGCCTTCTCGTCGTAGTCGGTGCGGCGGCGCAGGATGTCCGCGATCAGGATGCCGGCCCACGACGCCAGCGGGACGCCGAGCGTGATCAGGAAGCTCTGGAACGGCTCCACGAAGTTGGCGGCGAAGAACACGACGTAGATGGTGCCAAGGGTCAGGATCGCGCCGTCGAGGCCCGCCGCCGCGGGGCGGGGGATCTTTATGCCCAAGCTGATCAGCGTCAGGCCCGACGAGTAGATGCCCAGCACCGCGCCCGAGACCAGCGCGAGGACCGCCGTCAGCAGGAACGGGACGAGCACCCAGACGGGCAGGATCGACGCGAGCGCGCCGAGCGGGTCGGCGTTGATGGCCTCGCTGAGGGCAGGGTCCGACCCTGCAAGCAGGAGGCCGACGATCACCAGCGGGATGGGCGCGACGGAGGCACCGAACGTGTTCCAGAAGATGATGGACCCGTCGGAGGCTGTGCGCTTCTGGTAGCGGGTCCAGTCGGCGGCGATGTTGATCCAGCCGAGGCCGAAGCCGGTCATCACCATCACCAGCGCACCGATGACCTGCCCGGTTCCACCGTTCGGGATGGAGCCGACGGCGGCCCAGTCGATGTGCGGGAACGTCAGCACGACGTAGAGGATGGTGATGAAGCCCGTCAGCCAGGTCAGCAGCGACTGCAGCTTCATGATGGTGTGGTAGCCCAGCACGGAGGCGCCGACGATCAGCGCTGCGACGACCACCGTCGCCCCCAGCTTTACCGCGGTCCCACCGTCGCCACCCAACCGGGTGATGATGCTGGACGTGGCTAGCACGGCGAGGATAGCAAGGTATGTCTCCCAGCCGATCGAGGTGAGCCAGCTGACGATGCCCGGCACCTTCTGCCCGTTGACGCCGAACGCGGCCCGCGACAGCACCATGGTGGGCGCCGAGCCGCGCTTGCCCGCGATGGCGATCACGCCGCAGAGGAAGAACGACACGACGATGCCGATCACCGAGACCAGCGCCGCCTGCCAAAACGAGATGCCGAAGCCGAGGATCCAGGCGCCGTAGCTCATGCCGAAGACCGAAACGTTGGCCGCGAACCATGGCCAGAACAGGTCACGCGGCTTCGCGTGACGCTCCGACTCGGGGATGATCTCAATTCCCGCGTGCTCGATCAGGGTCGAGCTGACGGTGTTCTCCGTGGTCACGTCTACCTCCCGGTGTCGCCGATGTGACAAGGCGATCCTGCCATCGCAGCGGGCGAACCGGCGCGACCCGCGCGGCAGTGTCCGCAAGCGGGACACTTCTGGTTCCGTGGCGTGACACAATCCGCTGCATGAGCAGCGTGATTGCCCTCGACGAGGCAGCCTGGGCCGGAGCCGACTGGCCGCTCGGCGCGCACCCCTCCGCGGAGGGCATCACCTTCGCGGTACACGCCCCGGCGGCGACGCGCGTGCAGCTCGAGATCTACCCCGAGGCCCTCGGCGTCGACGCCTCGCACACCTTCTTGCTCGCCAAGGGAGACGACGGCGCGTGGCGCGGCAACCTGCAGGGGTTGCAACTGAACGCGCTTTACGCCTACCGCGTGTGGGGGCCGAACTGGGAGTGGGTCGATGGCTGGGCGCCAGGCTCCGACCTCGGCTACGTCGCCGACCTCGACGAGTCAGGCAACCGGTTCAATCCCAACAAGGCGCTCTTCGACCCGTACGCCCGCGAGGTCACCCACAACGTCTACACGGACAAGCTCGAGCCGTTCGGCGTCGACGACGGCGTGTTCGGCACCGGCGGCGACCTGATCGACGGCGTGCCCCGCCGCCTCATCGACACCGGGCCGTGGGTGCCGAAGGGCGTCGTCATCGCCGACTACACGTCCGTTGCCCCCAAGCCGCACGTGCCGCCGGAGCGCTCCAGCATCTACGAGGCGTCGGTGGAGCAGCTGACGGGGCATCCTTCGGCGGCCCGGCTGAGCGAGCTGCTGCTGCGCGAGCCCGAGTTCGGCGCGGTCGGCGACATCCCCGCGGAGTACCTGGGCACCTATAAGGGCGCGGGGCTCATGGCGCCGTACCTACGGGCGCTCGGGTTCACCACTGTCGAGTTGCTGCCGATCCACGAGACCAACGCCTCCGAGGCAAGCCGCGACGTCGCGAAGACCAACGCGTGGGGGTACATGACGCTGGCGTTCTTCGCTCCCAACCGTCGCTACGCCCACGACAAGAGTTGGGGCGGTCCCACGCGCGAGTTCAAGGAGATGGTCTCTGCCTTCCACGAGGAGGGCCTCGAGGTGTACCTCGACGTCGTCTACAACCACTCCGCGGAGGGCGGGAACTGGAACGGCGACGTCGCCACCACCGGCTTCGTCTCGCTGGGCGGCTTCGCGACCGCCGACTACTACCAGATGACCGAGGCGAAGCTCCTTGTCGACGGCGCCACCGGTACCGGTAACCAGCTGAACTACTCCTCCCCGGTCGCGCGCCAGCTGGTGCTCGACTCGCTCGCCTACTGGGCGGACGACATGTTCGTAGACGGGTTTCGCTTCGATCTCGCGACGGTGCTCGGCCGCATGCCCGCCGCCGCGCACGCCGACGACTGGGACAGGCAGAAGCGCTTCTTCGGAGACCATCCGCTGCTCGTCGACATCGCCGCCTTCGCCGAGGCCACGCACGTCGAGGTCATCGCCGAGGCCTGGGACCTGTGGGGCTACGAGGTCGGCAACTTCCCCCGCGGCTGGGGCGAGTGGAACGGCCGCTACCGCGACGCCGTACGCCGGTTCACAAAGGGCGACGGCAACACGTTCGCCTTCGTCGACATGGTCAACGGCGACTACCACCACTTCCACTCCTCGGGTGGGGCGCAGAAGACCATCAACTTCGTCGACGCGCACGATGGCTTCACGATGGCGGACCTCGTCAGCTACCAGACGAAGGTCAACAACCAGCCGTTCCCATTCGGGCCGTCTGACGGCGGCACCGACGACAACCTGTCCTGGGACTCCGGCGGCTCCCAGGCGCTCCGCAGGCAGCGGCTGAGGAACCTGTGGACGATCCTCTTCTTCTCGCGCGGCGTGCCGATGGTGGTTGCGGGCGACGAGCTCGGCCGCACGCAGAACGGCAACAACAACCCCTGGGCCTTGGACTCGGTCGCGATGCGCAACAACTACTCCGCCGTCGCCACGAACGCCCCGCAGGCGGTTCCCGTCGAGGCGGGCGTGCCCGCCGAGTACAACAACAACCTCGGCACCTACGACACCGACGAGCACGTCAACGGACAGTTCCGTTTCGCGGCCTTCGTCGCCAACCTGCGGCGCCGCCATCCCGCGCTCCAGCAGAGTCACTACGGCGATCTGATCCCCGACAACGAGGACGTCTCCTACCTGTTTCACGCCTCGGCGGGCGGCGAGCTGGGGGAGGGGCACCGCGGTGTCGCGGTCCACATCAACTCGCCAGGCGACGACTTCTTCGTGATGGTGAACATGGCCGACTTCGTCGTCGAGTTCTTCGTACCGGAGGCTCCGTCAGGCTGGGTGTGGCGGCGCCTGATCGATACCGGTACCTGGGCCGAGCCCGCATGCAACCACTGGCCGGAGGGAGAGGGGAAGGTCGTCGCGGGCAGCGTCGTCGTCCCGCCGTGGACGGTCGTAGTGTGGCATCAGTCGCGCGAGTTGGTAGAGGAGGACTGAGCCGTGCCCGCTGCCGTCGTCTACAACCCGACCAAGCTGACCCAGAGTGAGCTGGCGGCCGTCATCGACCCCGCGACCGCGAACGCCGGCTGGGGCGAGACGATCTGGATCGAGACCACCATCGACGACCCGGGCGTCGGCCAGGCGCGGGAGGCGGTGCGGCGCGGCGCGAACGTCGTGCTCGCCGTCGGCGGAGATGGCACGGTGCGCGCGGTCGCGGAGGGGCTGCGCCGCACCCACGTGCCGCTGGCGATCCTCCCGCAGGGCACCGCGAATCTGCTCGCCCGCAACCTCGAGCTCCCTCTGGACAACCTGGCCGCGGCCGTCGACGTCGCTGTGACGGGCAGGTCGCATCCGATCGACGTCGGCCTTGCGCGCTGGCTGCGTCCCGATGGCGATGTCGTCGAGCACACGTTCCTGGTCATGGCGGGCATGGGCCTCGACGCGCAGATCATGTCGAACACCGACGAGGGGCTGAAGAAGCGCGTCGGGTTCCTCGCCTATGTGAAGACCGGCGCCGTCGAGGTGAGCAAGAACCGCAGGATGAGCCTCACCTACCGGCTCGACGGCGGTCGGGAGCGCCGGTCGCGGGCGCACATGATGGTGGTCGGCAACTGCGGATCGATCGGCTACAACGTGTACCTGATGCCCGACGCTGCCGTCGACGACGGGCTGTTCGACGTGGTGCTGGCCAAGCCTGCGGGCCCGCTCGGTTGGCTGCTCGTCGGCTGGCGGGTGTTCGTGTCGAACACCATCCGCCGTCGGCTGCTGCGCCGTTCGCCGCGCTACGACGACCCCGTGTACGCGTACCTGCAGGGCCGCTCGATGGACGTGGCGCTGAAGCGTCCCGAAGTGATGCAGCTCGACGGCGACCCGGTCGGCTCCGTCGATGCGGTCAGCTTCCGCCTCGACCCAGGCGCCCTCCTTGTCCGAGTGCCAGAAGCTGGGTGAGCGTCACCGGCCGGCCAGCACTGCGTCGGCGACCTTGTCGGGATGGCCGGTGTCACCGTCGTTGAAGACCATGTTCGCGATCCACAGGCCGTCGCTCAGCACGTGGTGGCGCGCCAGCAGGTACTCCTCGCTGGCCTCGATCGACTCGCACCGGATCCGGCCGTCCACATCCTCGCACGGCACGCCGCTGTCCTCGATCACCGACTGAGCCTCTGCGAGCAGGTCGTCGGGCAGGAGGGCAACGGTCGTCTTCAGTCCCTCCGGTGAGCCCTCGAACCGTCCCCAGGCGCAGTCGATCCTTTCCAGCGGCGCGAGCAGCGCGGCGACGCGCACGTCGGTGGCAAGCACCGCGATCGGAGCGCCCAACGGTCCCGGCCCCTGGAAGAGCTCGTATCCGCGCGTTCCCATCGTGTCGAACGCCGGTGCGTCGAACAGGGCGGTGCAGCTCGCCGGGAGCCCGCCCGCCGCGGGGGCCGACGTCGTGGGCTCGTCTGTGGTGGGCTCCGTCGTCGGGTCGGTTGAGCCCGGGGCCTCCAGGGGAGTGGCGTCGTCGGTGTTCGGCGGCGCCGGGGGAGTGGATCCGGATGCGGGGGGTAGGGTTCCCGTTCCGCCGCAGCTCAGGTCGGCGGGGATCGCACGCCCTGTCGTCTGCTCCCACTCGTCCGCGGTCAGGGACCGGCCGACTGTGGTGCACACGACCTCGGTCCAGCGTGCCGGGCTGAGATCCAGCACTGCGAGACCGCCGCCGCGGCTGGAGGAGAAGTTCTCGTAGCTGATGACCAGCCGTTCGCCGTCGCCGGAGAACCCGTAGCCCAGCCGAGGGGTGGTGCGGTAGAGGTCCAGCGGGAGCTCGCCGAGGACGATGCCCGAGCTGAGGCTGCTGAGCTGCATCCGTCCGATCGACAGGAACGACGCGACGAGGTCGGTGTCCTGGTCGATGACCAGCGGCGCGGCAGGGTTGTCGGCTAGCGTGGCGACGACGTCGGCGCCGTCGGCGGTGCGCACCGTCGTGACAGATCCCTCGCGCGCCACAAGCAGCTCGCCCTGGTAGCGCGAGGTCGTGTCCAACGGAACCCGCAGCTCGGCGACCGTCCGTGCGTCCGCGACCGACGACACCACAAGCGGCTTCCCGTTGAAGGTGTCGTTGCCCACCGCATAGGCGCCGCTGGCCGACAGCGACGACGCAGGCACATCGGAGCGCGTGGCGGTGCCCGAGGCGCGATCGAGCCGTACGAGCCCGGTCTTCGTCCCGACGAGAAGAGCGTCGTCAGAGGCCAGATACCGGCCGGTCACTTCGCCGGAGCGCAGCTGCGCGTCGCCCTGCAGCACCGCGGCGCCCGCCTCGCCCAGGCTGTGCCGGGCAAGCTCGCTCCCGTCAGGAGAGAAGAGGACGACGTCGCCCGCCGGGTCGACGAAGAACGCGGAGCCGTCGTCGTGCCAGTCGAGGAAGAGCCCGGGCACGCGCTGCGGCAACCCGATCCCGAGGACGTGCCAGACCGCTTCCGTGAGCTCATCCGCGGTCACGATCGCCTGCGTCCCCGACCGGTTGACGTGCACCTTCGGCGCGCCGCTGGCGTTGGAGAGCGACGACGTCGTCGCCTCCATGCGCGACAACAGCGGGTGCCGGTCGAGGTCCCACAGGAGCACGCGACCCCCGCCCGCCGACACGAGCTGGCCGCTCTCCAGGAACTGGAGCTGGGTCACGATCGTGCTGCCGGTGAGGGTGAGGAAGTCCGGCTTCTCGGCGTCGGCAGGAGCGGGCGTCGAGACGTAGATCGCCCCGGATCCGGCGACGGCGACACGGGCGCCCGTCGAGGAGACGGCCGATGCGGTGGCGATGATGTCGGGCGCGGCGCCGCGGCGGGCCGCCTGGGTCATGTCGGGGTTGAGCGTGGAGTAGACCGCGACGTCTCCGCCCTGCATCGGCACGGCGACGGCGCTGCCCGAGGCCGAGAGGGACTCGACCTGGTACCGCAGCGGGATCCATCCGCCGTCGGCCTGGGAGATCAGCGCGAAGTCGCCGAGTGCGCGATGCTGCGCCGTGAGGAGGTCCTCGGCGCCGGCGAGGACGACGAGGCGCTCGTCGTCGGCGAACGTCAGTCCGCGCACGTACTGATCGATCGTGCCGAGGCCCTCCGCTCGGGCCGCGCCGCCGACGTCGCGCAGGACACCCAGCTGACCGAGTGACCGCGCGCCCTCCGAGGAGACGGCCTGCAGCGAGTAGATCACGGCCTCGCCCGACGGCGAGACGGCCACCGGGCCCGTCGCCTCAGCCGGTACCTCCGCCGTCGCACCGTCGCGCCAGACGGCGACGGACTGGGTCGTCCGCCAGGGGTCCTCGCCGAAGGAAGCGGCGACCGTCCGCCCGTCGGCGCTCAGGGCGATTCCGGTGACGACGCCGCCCTCCTCGCGGAGCGTCGTCACCGTATCCGTGGCGCGGTCCCATCGGAGCACCGCGCCCGCGGAGGTTCCGACGACGACGTGTTTTCCGTCCGCGGATCCGGCGAGCGCCGTCGCGCTGCCCTCGAACTCGACGGCATCGAGCAGGTACGGGTTCGAGGTGATCGACTGGAGGAGCGCCGCGCGGGTCAGCGCGTCGTCCTCCATCCGGAACGCCTGGTCGGCCAGCAGCCGCGCCTTCACGATGTCGGTGTGCACGAGCGACTGCGCCGTCGCCGCGAGCTGACGGGCGGTGGCGATCCGCGCCTCCTCCTCGGCGCGGTCGCGTTGCCGGGCCGCCTCCGTCGCCTGAATGACGGCGACGACGCCGGCGACGAGGGCGGCGACCAGCAGCACGGTCAGCGCGACGATCGCGCCGCGGGCGAGCCGCCGCGCGCGCTTGTGCTGGCGCACGTTCTCCCCGACGAGGCTGTCGCGGTCCTCTCCCCGCACGGTGGCGGCGATGTCGGCGACGCGCTCCTCGAACCGCGGGTCGGCCGTGCCGAGGCTGCCTTCCTCACCGAACCAGCGCAGGTCGATCCAGCGCGGCTCCTCCCGGTAGGCGTCGACCAGCACGGCGGGCAGGCCGGGTGAGCGTTCGGCGTCGAACCTGTTCGCGGCCCGGTCCCACCAGAGGTCGCCGGAGCCCTGGACGAGCAGGATCGTGTCCGCGGACTTGTGCTCGAGCCACCATCGCAACTCATCTGTGACGTACTCGGATACGGCGGCCTCGGGGCTGGTGAGCAGGACGAGCCACTGCGACTGCCGCAGCCCGGTCTCGATCGTCGACCACAGTGCGGTGTTGGCCGACATGCTCGTGTCGTCGCGGAAGATCCGAGTGGCCCGCAGCCGGTACCAGGGCTTCGCGAAGCGCTCCACCGCCGACTGCAGCGCGGTCGCCAACGGCGTGGACGTCGACCGCGCGTAGGAGATGAATGCCTGAAACTGCTCGGAACTCACTGGCGGCCCCCGCGTCGTCGTGGTCGTGTTGGCCCCCAGTATTGCCGGTGCGACGGCCGATGTCGACGTCTTCGTGGTCGACGGCTAGGCCTTTTACCCGACACAATGGGCTCGACCGGCAGGGAGGACCCCGATGAAGCAGTTCCTTGGTCAGATGCGACGACGGCTCCGCAGACATGCCTGGGCGGCGTTCACTGTCGCCCTCTTCCTGGTCGCCGCCGGGCTCGGGCTGGCCGGGTGGCTGCGGCACGGCCTCGGTTTCTGGGATGCGCTCTACCGCACGATGGGGCTGTTCGTGATCGACGGCGAGGCCGTCGGCGAGATCAACGGGCTGCTCGCGGTCGCGCGGTTCGCGGCCCCCTTGGCGACCGCCAGCGGCATCGTGGCCATCGTCCTGCGCGCACTCTCCGGACAGTGGGCGATGTGGCGCGCGAAGCGAAGCACCGGCCACGTCATCCTGCTCGGCGGCGGTGCGGAAGCCGCGGAACTCGCGATCCGTTACCGCGAGGACCACCCCGTGGTCGTCGTGGGGGATACAACAGCCGAGGACCAGGCTGAACTGCGGGCCGCCCGCGTGCGGTGGGTGACCGCGGCCGGCGAGGCCCAGCTGCGGAGGATCGTCGACGGATGCTGGGCCGTCGTCGTTACGGCGCCCGATGACCAGGCGGCGTCCTCGCTCACGGGCCGGGTCCGGGAGCTCAACCGGGCACTGGGCCAGAACCCGACCGTCATCACGGTGGTCGACTCCCGGGACGTGGCCGTCGACTGGAGGCACTCTGCCAACGATCACGTGATCTGTCGCTCCGAGCAGGTCGCGCGGTCGGTTCTGCGGGCCTGCCCGCCCTTCGAGGAGGGGCGCGTGTCTCGCTCCCCGCTCGTGCTGGGCAATGGCCGGCTGGCCGCGGAGTTGGTCGCGCGCATCTTCGAGGGGTGGCAGCAGCCCGGCGAGTCCATCACCGTGCACTGCGGCGGCCCTGACGAGGAACGCGCCTTCCTCGTGGAGCGGGGGCTGACCGTCTCGGGGACGGCGCCGACAGCGGCGCCCGACGGGCCGCAAGGCATGGGAACGCTCCGCTGGCACCCGCTTCCGTCGGGGACGCATCTCGCGCCCCAGCTGGTCGATGACGTGTTGAGCGAGTGGGAGGTGACCTGGCTCGCCTACAGCAAGCGGGCCGACTACCAGACCGGCCCGGCCTCGGTGTTCGTCGCCTACGACGACGACACGGTCACCCTCACCGTCGCCAACGCGATCCGGCGAGCCCTGGGCGACCGGGTCATCGTCGTCGCCGTTCCCCAGAACGACGGCCTCGCCAGGCATCTGCGTGCGCCGGGCGTCATCTGCCATCCCCAGGAGGAGCTGCTGCGCACCCCGAGCCAGCTGAATCGGACCCTCGCCACCGACCTCGCCGAGGAGCTGGTGGCCGAACTCGGGCGGTGGCCCGACGACGTGCCGAGCCTGTTCGGACACATCTCGCGCGAGCCGGACCAGGCGGCCGTCCTCGCGGAGCAGAGCGACGACGTGCGCAGGGGCGTCGAGGCGGTGTCGGGCGAGATCAGGGCGGTGGTCGAGAGGGCCGGGTTCGACGTGGTGTCGGCACCGCTCCCGTCGACCCGGGTCACCGTGCTCACCCCGACGGAGCTGTCCGACGTGGCGCGGGCGCTCGATGCCCGGGTCCCGCGCAGCCCGGGAGACGTGACGCCCTGGGAGCGCCGCACCCGGCTCCTCGAGCTCGCCGGCCGGCTGCCCGCGCTGCTCAATCGTGCGGGCCGAGCCCTTGTCAGGGAGCGGCGGACCGTCGACCCCATCTCTCTGACGAGGCTGCGCGAGCTGGCGCAGCTGACCCATGCGGGATACCGGGAGTTGGCGGACCGTACCAGGAACGCGACTGGATCGGCGTACGCGGACATGGCCTGGCGCCGGCTCCCCGAGCTGGTGCAGAGCTCGAACGTGGCCCAGGTCTTGGACATTCCGGTGAAGCTCGCGCTGCTGGGAGTGCGGCTCACCCGGACGTCCGACGCGGACGGGCGCGCCTACGCGTTCACGGCGGACGACATCGAGCTCCTTGCCTACGAGGAGCATCGTCGCTGGGCGCACTTCCACATTCGCAACGGCCGGCACTCGCACAACTGGAACATCCCCTGGGATGTGCTGCCCGACGAGGTGCGGGAGTACGACCGCCAGGTGGTGCGCCGGATCCCGCTACTGCTGGAGGAGGCGGGCCTCGTCATGGTCACGGGCGATGCGGATCCGGACCTGCCGCCCGCTCCCGAGCTGGGGCCGCCGCAGGGGAGGTTCCGGCGGGTCGGCCGGGTCCGCGCCATGCGGCTCACCGCGCCGCGATCGTGGGCCACCGCACGCGGCGACGAACTCCGCGGCGAGGCAGGAGACTGGTGGGTCCAGGCCGACGACGACACGGACCGCGAGGGTCGCTCTGTCACGCCCGAGGCGTTCGCTCGGACCTACCTGCACCTGGAGGGTGACCGCTACGAGCGCGTCAGCACCGTCCACGCGCGACAGGTGCGGACGCGCGAGGTGATCCCCACAACCGAGGGACCTTCCACTGCCGAGCCCGGAGACTGGGTCATCACCGACGATGTCGGCGTCACGTGGCCCGTTCCCGCCGACGGTTTCGCGACGCTGTACCAGCCGGTAGGAGTCGCTCCTCGGTCCTGAAGCCGCAGCAGAGGGCATGCGAGACTTGGGCGCATGGAGTTCACGTCGCTGTACAGCCACGGGTTCGCGCGCGTCGCGGCCTGCACGTTCCCCGTCGCGCTGGGCGACCCGGCCACGAACGTCGACCGCATCGTGGAGCAGGTCCGGCTGTGCCACGACGACGGCGCCGCCATCGCGCTGTTCCCCGAGCTGAGTCTCAGCGGGTACTCGCTCGACGACCTCTTGCTCCAGGACGTGCTGCTCGACGCCGTAGATGAGGCGATCGTCCGGCTCACGAAGGCGACGAAGAAGTTGCGGCCCGTCGTGGTCGTCGGGGCGCCGCTGGCGACCCCGTCCGCGCTGTTCAACTGCGCCGTCGTGATCCACCGCGGGAAGGTGCTCGGCGTCGTGCCGAAGTCCTACCTGCCGAACTACCGCGAGTTCTACGAGAAGCGGCACTTCGCCGCCGGGAACGGCATCACCGGGCAGCTGGAGCGGCCGCACTGGCCCGGTACCGACGAGGATGGCGATGTCCCCTTCGGTACGGACCTGATCTTCGACGCACAGGACGTCGCCAACTTGCGGTTCTTCGTCGAGATCTGCGAGGACATGTGGGTGCCGATCCCGCCCTCGACGAGGGCGGCCCTCGCCGGGGCGAATCTGGTGCTCAACCTCAGCGCGTCGCCGATCACCGTGGGGCGTGCCGAGGACCGCGAGCTGATGGTGCGTTCGCTCAGCGCCCGCTGCAACGTCGCCTACATCTACGCCGCCGCGAGCTTCGGTGAGTCATCGACCGATCTGTCGTGGGACGGTCAAGCCATCGCCTACGAGGCCGGCGAGTTGCTCGGCGCGTCCGAGCGGTTCCCGCAGGGAGCAACGCGCCTGGTGGTCGACGTCGATCTCGACCGCCTCGCGCAGGAGCGCCGTCGCCAGGGAACGATTGGAGACAATGCGCGCGCCGAGGAAGCCGCCCCTGGCGCGTTCACGTGGGTTCGCTTCGGGCTCAAGCCCCCGACCGGCGACCTTGGGCTGCGTCGGCCCCTGGACCGGTTCCCGTTCGTGCCCGACGACCCCGCCCGGCTCAACCAGGACTGCTACGAGGCCTACAACATCCAGGTCTCCGGCCTGGAGCGGCGCATGCTCGCCATCGGGGGAGGGATCCCGGAGCGCGCGCCGAAGATCGTCATCGGCGTCTCGGGCGGCCTCGACTCGACCCACGCGCTGATCGTCGCCGCCAAGGCGTGCGACCGGCTCGGCCTGCCCCGCACCCACATCCTGGCGTTCACCCTGCCGGGGTTCGCGACGTCGTCGCACACGAAGAACAACGCGACGCTGCTGGCCGAGGCCCTGGGAGTGACTTTCGAGACCGTTGACATCCGGCCCATGGCCGAGTCGCTGCTGAAGGCGCTCGGGCACCCGGCCGGCGACGGCGAGCCTGTCTACGACGTCACCTACGAGAACGTCCAGGCCGGCCTCCGCACCGACTTCCTGTTCCGCGTCGCGAACCAGCGCGGGGGCATCGTGCTCGGCACCGGCGATCTGTCCGAGCTCGCCCTCGGCTGGTGCACCTACGGCGTCGGCGACCAGATGAGCCACTACGGCGTCAACGCCGGCGTGCCGAAGACGCTGATGCAGCACCTCATCCGCTGGGCGATCAACACCGATCAGTTCCCGGAGGACGGCGTCAACGAGACGCTGCTGTCCATCCTGAACACGGAGATCTCGCCCGAGCTGATCCCGGTACCTGACGGCGCCAAGCCGCAGTCCACGCAGGACTCCATCGGCCCCTACGCCCTGCACGACTTCACGCTGTTCGGCGTGCTCCGGCGTGGATACCGGCCGAGCAAGATCGCATTCCTCGCCTGGTGCGCCTGGCGCGACATCGACGCCGGCGAGTGGCCCGCGGGTTACCCCGACGCCGACCGTACCGCCTACGATCTCGCCACCATCAAGCACTGGCTAGGGGTTTTCCTCCGCAGGTTCTTCGCGAACCAGTTCAAGCGCACCGCCATCCCGAACGGACCGAAGGTACTTGCGGGCGGCTCGTTGTCCCCCCGCGGCGACTGGCGGATGCCGTCCGACGCCTCGGCTGCGGCCTGGCTCGCGGAGCTTGAGCGCAACGTACCCGAGAGCGTGTGATCGGCATGGGCCGCACCGCGCACCGGTACGTCCGGCTCGCCGTATCCCTCATCCTGGGAATCGTCGCGGGACTCCTGGGTGGGCCGCTCGGGCCGGGCGCCGGGGCGCTGCTCGGATGGTCGGTCGGTGCGCTGGTCTACGGCCTTTGGACGTGGGGTCGGGTGTGGGGACTCGACGTCGACCAGACGCGGGCGCACGCCCAGGAGGAAGACCCCGGGCGGGGCCTCATGGACGCCTTGCTCGTCGTGGCCGCGATCGGCAGCGTCGGTGGCGTCGCGCTGGTGCTGGTTGCGGCGAAGGGCAGCGGGATCGCCGCGGCCACGCTGGGCGTCGCCGGCGTCGTCGCCTCCTGGGTGCTCATCCACACCGTCTACGGCGTTCGGTACGCCGATCTGTACTTCTCCGCGCCCGCGCCGCCCATCGACTTCGGCGACGAGCAGCCCACCTACACCGACTTCGCCTATCTATCGTTCTGCCTGGGGATGACCTACCAGATCTCCGATACCAACCTGAAGACCAGGCAGCTGCGCAAGGTGGTGCTGTGGCACACGCTGCTGTCCTACTTCCTGGGCGCGGTCGTGCTGGCCTGCACGATCAACCTGGTGTCAGGCCTGGCCGCCTAAGCCTCGATCGCGGCCTCGACCGGGGTCCACTCTCGTCCGAACGCGGCGGCGACCGGCTCTGACGTCAACAGGCCGGCATGCGCAGACAAGCCGCGGGCGACGGCGGCGTCGGCGCGCATCGCCCCTTGCCAGCCGTGGTCCGCGAGCGCACGGACATAGGGGAGTGTGGCGTTGGTGAGCGCCCAGGTCGACGTCACAGGCACGGCGCCGGGGATGTTGGCGACGCAGTAGAACGTGGATCCGTGCACCGGGAAAGTGGGGTCGGCGTGCGTCGTCGGACGGCTCGGCTCGAAGCAGCCGCCCTGGTCGATCGACACGTCGACGAGCACCGACCCGGGCTTCATGGTCGCGACCATGTCGTCGGTCACCAGCTTCGGCGCCCGGGCACCCGGGGCGAGCACGGTGCCGATGACCAGGTCCGCGTCGCGCAACGCCTGCCGGATGACAAGCTCCGACGAAGCCAGCTGATGCACGCGGTTGTCCCAGATCCGGAGGCAGTCACGGAGCTTGTCGAAGTTCGTGTCGAGCAGCGTGACGTCGGCGCCCATGCCGACCGCGATGTGGGTCGCGTTCTGCCCCGCGGTGCCGGCGCCGAGCACGACCACCTTCGCGTTGGCGACGCCCGCGATGCCACCCATCAGCACGCCGCGCCCGCCGTTGTTCTTCAGCAGCGCCTGCGCTCCGAGCTGCGGGGCCAGGCAGCCCGCCACCTCGCTCATCGGGTACAGCAGCGGCAGCATCCCCGACGGCAGTTGCACCGTCTCGTACGCGACCGCCGTCACGCCGGAGGCCAGCAGCGCGTCGGTCAGCCGCTCGTTGGCGGCGAGATGCAGGTAGGTGAAGAGGGTCAGCCCGGGCCGCAGCCGGTGGTACTCCTCCGGGAGCGGCTCCTTGACCTTGAGCACGAGGTCGGCGTCCGCCCACAACAGGTCTGGATCCTCGACGATCACGGCACCGACGGCGCGGTAGTCGTCGTCCGCGATGGCGGACCCGACTCCGGCGCCGGTTTCCACCGCCACCCGGTGCCCGCGGGCGACCAGCTCGTGCGCGCCCACAGGCGTGAGCGCCACGCGGAACTCGCTGTTCTTGACCTCGCGGGGGACACCAATGAGCATGTGGCCAAGTTACGCCTGTTTTGTCTCATCTGACTGCGCGCCGGAAAAGTACACCCAGATAGGGCTTTCGGCGCGCCGATGGCGGGTTTGCCCCATCTGGCCGCACTTTCACGGCAGAGCGGCCGCCAACTCCTCGCGGGTGGGGCCTGTCGCCGACCCCAGACGGGTGACGGCGAGGGCCGCCGCTGCGTTGGCGCGTCGGATGGCCGCGGGAAGGGTGAGGCCTTCGGCGAGGCCCGCGAGCAGCGCGCCGGCATGGGCGTCGCCCGCGCCGGTGGTGTCGACGACGTCGACAGGGATCGAGCCGATCAGCTCCGGATCCGCGTCGCGGCGATGCAGCCACGCGCCGTCGGCCCCGACGCGCGCGACGACCACCGCGCCGTCGGCCAGGCGTGGCCAGAGCGTCGTCAGCGTCCCGCCGGGCTCCTCGCCCAGGAGGCCGAGCTCGCGCTCGTTCAGGCTGAGGACGGTGGTCGCGGCCAGCGCGGCGTCGAGGACATCCGACGGGATCTCGGCGATGAGCGGGCCGGGGTCGACCAGCAGCGTGCGCGGCCGGAACCGGGCAAGCCAGCGAGCGGCCGCCGGGCCGGTCGTCGGGTAGACGAGGTCGTAGCCGCTGAGATACACGGCGTCGTCGGGCCGCCAGTCGATGGAGGCGAGGTCCTCGTCGGTGATCTGCTGCTCGACGCCAGGGCTGGTGACGAACGTGCGCTCCCCGTCGGGCTCCACGAGGCCGATGCAAGTGCCGGAGTCGCCGGACGGGCCACGCGGGAGGAGGGCGTCGACGCCGAGGTCGCCGAGGGCACGGATCAGGAGGTCGCCGAGCGGCCCCGTGCCGATCCGGCCACAGAGCGCCGTCGGCAGGCCGAGACGCACCGCCGCGGCCGCGATGTTGAACGCGCCTCCGGCCTGCGTCGCGACCGGCCCGGCGAGCACGTCGCCGCCCCGCGCAGGGAGCCGGGGCACGGTCATCAGCTGGTCGGCGATCACGCTCCCGATCACGACGAGCCTAGTCATGGCGTACCGCCGGACCGCTGGTTGAGCCGGATCCCCGCGCGAAGCGCGGGGTCCGCGGCGAAACCAATGAACTGGCACTCACCGTCGAATCCCCATCAAGTCGAGGGCAAGGGCGCGGAGGCTCAGGTGCGCGTTGGCGGTCTCCAGCTCAGCGATGGTGTCGGGCGGAAAGGCATCGACGCCGTGCACCGCGCCGAGGATGGCGCCGGCCATCGCGGCGACGGTGTCGGAGTCGCCGCCCAGCGAAGCCGCGGCGCAGACACCGCCCCAGGGATCGTGGGCGTAGACGGCGACGACCGCCAGCGCAGCGGGCACAGCCTCCTGCGTGGCGACCGAGGTGCCGACGAGCGCGTGGATCGCGCCCAGCGGATCCGGCCCCGAAGCGAGCGAGAGTGCCCACCGGATCCGATGCGCAACCGAGGCGCCCGGCGTGTAATGGCCATGGCCGGCGCCGAGGTCGGCGGCCTCGACGGCCACCTCGAGCGCGTCCTCGATGGCCGCGCCGTCGATCCCTGCGGAGACGGCGGCCCCGACGGCGGCGGCGCCCGCGTTGGCGATCCGTGTGTTGTGTGTCAGCGCGTTAGCCTCCGCGATGTGCGCGACGAAGTCCTGCAGCGGCAGCGGGCGGTACACGATGCCGAGGGGCGCGACGCGCATCGCGGCCCCGTTCGTGTCGCCCCATCGGCCGGTCTCCGCAACGGGCACACCGCCCTGAAAGGCCCGGATCGCGCGGAGGGTGGACGGCCCCAGCAGGTCCAGCGAGCCGCGCGCCTCCATGTCGGCGTGCCACCGGGCTAGCGCCGCGGCGAACGCGTGCGGATCGACGGTGCCGCCGCCTTCGAGCAGCAGTCGGCCGAGGATGACGGCCTGTTCCGTGTCGTCGGTGACGGTGCCCGCCAGCTGCCCGGGGCTGATGGGGTTCTCCGCAGGCCCGGGATGGAACCGGTCGAGGACCCCGTATAGCTCCGTCACCCGGGCCCGGTCGAGCATCTGCGTCGGCATCCCCAGGGCATCGCCCAACGCCAGTCCGATCAGGGCCCCAACAGCTCGTCCCAACATGGCGCCAACCTACCCGACCCCTCGTGTCTGCGCCCATGTGCCCTCCGGCAGACTTGGACCCCGTGCGATGGTTGGCCCTTGTCGGCGGTGTCCTTGTTCAGCTCGTGATCGGCGGGGTCTACGCGTGGAGCTTGTTCGGGCGCGCACTGCAGTCGCCCGACGCGATGGGGCTGGGGCACGTCGAGGCGACGGTGCCGTTCGAGCTCGCCATCGGACTCATCTTCGTCGGGGCATCGGTCGGCGGTCGGCTGCAGGACAGGAGCAGCCCGCGGATGGTCGCGCTGATCGGCTGCGCCGTCTACGGCGTGGGCGTGATGCTGGCGTCGTTCGCCCGCGAGGCGTCGGACCTGTGGCTGTTGGTCCTCGGGTACGGCGTCGTCGGCGGCTTCGGCCTCGGCATGGCCTACATCGTGCCCATCGCGTTGCTGCAGAGGTGGTTCCCGCGGCACCGGGCCATCGTGACGGGGCTTGCGGTCGGCGGGTTCGGTTTCGGCGCGACAGTGACGTCGCCGATGGCGCAGTGGCTCATGGCGCGCACGCCGACCGAGCCGACGGCAGCGTTCCTTCCCCTCGGCGCCGGTTACCTCGTGTTCGGCCTGCTCGGCGCCGCGCTGCTGTCGTCGCCACCGATGGAGCGCGAGACCAGTGGGTCCGACGGTTCGGCCGGCGCGTCGGAGCCGTCCGGCCTCACGGTCGCGCAGGCCCTCCGCACTCCGCAGTGGTACCTCCTCGCGGGGACGCTGGCCGTCGCGGTGGCCGCGGGGATCGCGCTGATCTCCATGATGGCGGCCGCAGCGGTCGACGTAGCGGGCCTCGACGCCGCGGGCGCGGCCACCGCGGTGGGTCTGCTCGCGCTGTGCAACGGCGGCGGGCGGATCGTGTGGGCGGCGGTGGCGCAGCGCCTCGGGCAGCTGCCGGTGCTGATGGTGATCCTCGCGCTCGAAGGCGCAGCGCTGCTGTTCCTGCCGCACACCTCCGGGGCGTGGTTCCTCGCGCTCGCCGCAGTGGTGTACCTCTGCTACGGCGGCGCGTTCGGTGCCCTGCCGTCAGCGGCCGGTGCGGCGTTCGGCATGCGCCACGCAGGCGCGATCTACGGTCTGATGTTGATCGGGTGGTCGGCGTCAGGCGTCGTCGGCCCGCTGCTGGCTTCGGCGCTGGTGGGCGACGCGGGCAACTACCGCTTGGCGTTCAGCGTACTGGGCGCCCTCGCCGTCGTCGGCGTCGCGCTGCCGTTGACCTGCCGCCGGATCGGCCTGACAGCCACCGCCCCGACCCGCTGATGCTCATCTGTATGTCTGCAGGGGGTCGGGGTTCAGGCGAAGGGGTCCAGCAGGTGACCGACCTCGGCGAGTGTTGCCGGGCGCCTCTGTAACGCCGACTGGAGCGCCGGCTGGCCCTGCGGGACGGCGCCGAGGTAGCCCGCGATCAGCGTCGCAGGCAGGCGGCCCGCGCCCCTCGCGGTCGACCGTGCGCCGACGACCACCGTCAGCACTGCGGCAGCATCGTTCGCCATCTTCCCGGCGATCTCCTCCTTCGGGAGCCGCCTCAGCCCGAACAGCGAGGTGCCGTAGCTGGAGTCGTCGATGCACGTGGCCCAGTAGCGCTCGGCGGCGTCGCGGAGGGCCTCGAAGAACTCCTCCTCGCCGACCTCGTCGATGACACCCGCGTTGCCGTTCAGGAACGCGTCAATCGCGCGCCGCGCGGTGCGGTCGCCCGTGCGGCTTCCCGCCGCGCGGGACTCAACGGCGAGCCCGAGCCAGAACCCGAGGAACCGATCGCCGCCATTGGGCAGGTAGCGAGCACGGGCGAGCGGTGAGGATGCGTCGTCGGCCATGCGCAGAACCTAGCAGTCCCGCCCTGAGCGTCGTGGCAGCGGTGTTCGTCGTCGGCCGCGTGGTGCACGGCATCCGCTGCTCCGCCGCCACTGACCGGCTCGCCCGGCAGGTCCTCGCCGGAGGAAGCTTTGTTCGGCGAACTTCCGACGCGGGGCACTAGACAGGAGCGTTCGTGAACCGGCTGTAGTGGCCCTGGAACAGCGCGTCGATCTTGCCCGTCTCGCCGTTGCGGTGCTTCGGGATGTGGAAGGCGGCGAGCCCGCGCTCCTCGTCGGTGGGGTTCTGCGTGTACATCTCCGGACGGTGCAGCATGATCACCATGTCGGCGTCCTGCTCCAGCGAGCCGGACTCGCGGAGATCCGACAGCTGCGGGATGCCGTCCTTGCGCTGCTCGGTGTTACGAGAGAGCTGCGAGAGCGCGATCACCGGGATCTCGAGCTCCTTTGCCAGCAGCTTGATCTGGCGGGAGAACTCCGAGACCTCGAGCTGGCGCGACTCCACCTTCTTGCCGGAGCTCATCAGCTGGATGTAGTCGATGCAGAGCAGCTGCAGGTCGTGGCGCTGCTTGAGCCGCCGGGCCTTGGCGCGGATCTCCATCATGGTCAGGTTGGGGGAGTCGTCGATGAAGAGGCTCTTCTCCTGGAGCAGCACCGACTTGTCGGTGATGCGCTGCCAGTCCGTCTCGTCCATCTTCGAGCCGCCACCGCGGATGCGGCCCAGCGGAACCGACGCCTCCGCGGAAAGGATCTTCATCACGATCTCGGTGCGGCTCATCTCGAGCGAGAAGAACGCCGCGGTGAGGTTGTGGTGGATGGCCGCCGAGCGGCAGACGTCGAGCGCGAACGTCGACTTCCCGACGCCGGGCCGCGCCGCGACGATGATCATCTGGCCGGCGTGCAGGCCGTTGGTGAGCCGGTCCAGCTCCGTGAAGCCGGTGGGGACGCCGGAGAGGGCGTCGCCCGACGACTGGATGGCCTCGATCTCGTCGAACGTCGGCTCGATCAGCTCCCGCAGCGACTTGTAGTCCTCCGAGGCCTTCTTCTCCGTGACCTCGAAGAGCGTCTGCTGCGCCTCGTCGACGATCTTGTCGACCTCGCCCTGGCCCTGGTAGCCGAGCTGCGCGATGCGGATGGAGGCGTTGACGAGCCGACGGAGGACGGCCTTGTCGCGGACGATGTCGGCGTAGTAGGGCGCGTTCGCGGCGATGGAGACCGACGCCAACAGGTCGTGCAGGTAAATGGCCCCGCCGACCTTCGCGAGCTGACCCGACTTTCCGAGCTCTCCGGCGACGGTGATGGGATCCGCGGGCTCACCGCGACCGTAGAGGTTGAGGATGGCGTCGAAGATCGACTCGTGGTTGGGCCGGTAGAAGTCGACCCCGCGGAGCACCTCGACGACGTCGGAGATGGCGTCCTTCGACATCATCATGGCGCCTAGCACGCTCTGCTCGGCGTTCAGGTCCTGCGGCGGGGTACGGTCCAAATCGCGGTCGTCGTAGACCGGTGCCTGGGTCATGGCGGGGACCTCCTTCGCGCTCGATCGTCTTAGGGTAGGGCAGCCCTCGGACAGTTTTTCGGGGACGGTCGCGGCCACTTATCCAACCCTGTGGGTAACCCTGGGGACAGCGTGTGGACGGCGGTGGACAAGGCCGACGACGCGCCGACGGGGATGTGGAGGAGCCTGTGATGTGTCGACAGATCGCCGTTATCAAATCGTTATATTTGGCTGGGTGCTACGTGTCGGTGGGGTCGAGTGTCGACTCTTTACCCCCTGGGGGTATAGTGGCGCGAAGGAGGTTGCGATGGGAGAAGGGCACGACGCGGACGTGCATCCGCACCGGGGATACAGCCCGGAGAAGGCCGCGTACCTGCGTCGCCTGAAGCTGATCGAGGGGCAGGTGCGGGGGATCGCACGCATGGTCGACGACGACCAGTACTGCATCGATGTTCTCACTCAGGTCGCGGCCGTCACGAGCGCGCTGAAGGCGGTCTCGCTCGGGCTGCTGGGCGACCACCTGTCCCACTGTGTCGCCGATGCCGCCCGCTCGGGCGGGTCTGAGGCCGACGAGAAACTCGCAGAAGCGCTCCAGGCCATCAAGCGCCTGGTCAAATGAAAGGAAGCGAATCATGATCAGCAACTACACCGTCAGTGGCATGACCTGCGGCAACTGCGTCGCGCACGTCACGGAGGAGGTCTCCGAGGTCGCGGGCGTAACCAACGTCGCCGTGCAGCTCGACGGCAGCATGGTCGTCGAGTCCGGGGAGCGCATCCCGTTCGACGCCATCGTCGAGGCCGTCCGCGAGGCCGGCGACTACATCGTCGTCGAGGCCTGACTCGGGCCGGGAGCCAGGGCTACCGCCACTTCCCAAACGAATCCTAAGAAACGTTTTGGATTTTCTCAGGAAACGTTTTACGCTGAGGGAGCTCGATGAACTTCGGGTTCCCTCTTCGCTTGGAGAACAATGGCAAAGGTCTTGATCCCCGCCGTCGCCGGTGGCACCGCGCTCATCCTCGTCGGCTCGGTCGCTCTCGCCACTGCATTGCAGAAGAACGACGTCGAACTGACCGTCGACGGCGCCACGGAGTCGATCTCCGTGCGCGAGCGCACGGTCGGCGAGGTGCTCGACCTTCAGGGCATCGAGCTCGGCGATCACGACGTGGTGCTGCCCGCAGCCGACACCCGCGTCACCGACGGACTGGCCATCTCCGTCTCCTACGGCCGCCCCCTCGACCTCACCGTCGACGGCGAGTCCCGAACCGTGTGGACCACGGCCCGCACCGTCGGCGAGGCGTTGCAGCAGCTGCAGATCGACGAGGCCGACGCCAAGCTCTCGGCCACCCGATCCTCGGGCATCGCCCGCGAGGGCCTCGACCTGGTGCTCACCACCGCCAAGGACGTCACGCTCGTCAAGGCGGGCGACGACGCCGACGTGCGCGTCGCCGGCACCGTGGGCGACCTCCTGGCCGACCAGGGCATCACCGCTGACGACGACGACATCGTCAAGCCCGCGCTCGACACCGCGCTCGAGGACGGCATGAAGGTGAAGTACGTCGAGGTCACGGTCAAGAAGCGCACAGAGAAGACCACCGTCAAGCACGAGTACCGCCGCGTGAACACGAAGTCGATGACCAAGGGTGCCACGAAGGTGGACACGAAGGGCGTCAACGGCAAGGCCGTCGAGACCTACAAGGAGGTCTACCGCGACGGCAAGCTGCACTCGTCGAAGCTCGTCGGCACCGAGGTCACGAAGAAGCCGGTCACCGAGGTGATCAAGGTCGGCACGAAGGTCGTGAAGCCGAAGGCCAACCCGAACCTGTCTCCGGCGAGCGGCTCGAGCTGCAAGGCCTCCTACTACTGGCAGGGCCAGATGACGGCCACCGGCGAGCGGTTCAACCCCAACGCGATGACCGCTGCCCACAAGACCTTCAAGTTCGGCACCAAGGTCAAGGTCACCAACCCGAGCAACGGCAAGACCGTCGTCGTCCGGATCAACGACCGAGGCCCCTACATCGCCGGGCGCTGCCTCGACCTCTCCCGGGCCGCGATGCAGGCCATCGGCGGCACCTCCGCGGGCGTCATCACGGTCAAGTACCAGGTCGTCTCGTAGTCCTTTCCCCCCACGGGTCCCCCACCCGTTTCACGCAAACGCCACCAGGACAAGGGGTTCTGGTGGCGTTTGTGCACCCCGGCTTGTGACGCGGCGCAGGGTACGTTAGTATCCAGTTGCGGGCACGAAAGTGCCTCGCAGAAGGCCCCGGTCCGTTGTCGCCCCCCAATTGCAACGGGCCGGGATCTTTGCGTTCAGGGGAAGTACGCGGCCCCAATCCGTGGCACCGCCGTTCCGGGCAGGGTGGGGCAAGTAGCCTTACGGGGCATGGGATACCGCATCGAAACCGACTCCATGGGAGACGTGCAGGTCGCTGACGACCGCTACTGGGGCGCTCAGACCGAACGCAGCCTCCACAACTTCGACATCGGCCGCGACTCGTTCGTCTGGGGTCGTCCGATGATCCGCGCCCTCGGGGTGCTGAAGAAGGCCGCGGCTCTTGCCAACGCCGAGCTGGGTCAGCTGCCCGCCGACCGCGCGGAGCTGATCGCCCAGGCGGCCGACGACGTCATCGCCGGCGCGCTCGACGACCACTTCCCGTTGGTCGTCTTCCAGACCGGCTCCGGCACGCAGTCGAACATGAACGCCAACGAGGTCATTTCCAACCGCGCCATCGAGCTGGCCGGGGGAGTGCGCGGCTCGAAGACGCCCGTGCACCCCAACGACGACGTCAACCGCGGTCAGTCCTCCAACGACACCTTCCCAACCGCCATGCACATCGCCGTGGTGAGCGAACTCGCGGGGCTTTACCCCGCCGTCGCCGAACTGCGCGACGTCCTTGCCGCCAAGGCCGCGGAGCACGACGACGTCGTGATGGTCGGCCGCACGCACCTCCAAGACGCGACCCCGGTGCGCCTCGGCCAGGTCATCGGCGGCTGGGTCGCCCAGATCGACTTCGCCCTCGACGGCGTCCGCGCGGCCGATGCGCGTGCCCGCGAGCTGGCCATCGGCGGCACCGCCGTTGGGACAGGTCTGAACGCGCACCCCGATTTCGGCCGCACGACCGCCAGGAAGATCTCCGAGGAGACGGGGCTCGAGTTCGCGCAGGCGCCGAACCTGTTCGCGTCGCTCAGCGCCCACGACTCCCTGGTCGAGGTCAGCGGCGAGCTGCGCGTGCTCGCCGGCGCGCTGATGAAGATCGCCAACGATGTGCGCTGGTACGCCAGCGGCCCGCGCAACGGCATCGGCGAGCTGGTGATCCCGGAGAACGAGCCGGGCAGCTCGATCATGCCGGGCAAGGTCAACCCGACCCAGTCCGAGGCGCTCACCATGGTGGCGGCGCGGGTGTTCGGCAACGACGCCACGGTCGGCTTCGCCGGTAGCCAGGGCAACTTCCAGCTGAACGTCTTCAAGCCCGTCATGGCGCACGCCGTGCTCGAGTCCATTCGCCTGCTCGCCGACGGCTCCCGCTCGTTCAGCGCGCACTGCGCCGTCGGCATCGAGCCGAACCTGGAGCGGATCGCGGCGAACCTGGCGTCGAACCTGATGCTGGTGACGGCACTCAACCGCCACATCGGCTACGACCTCGCGGCCAAGATCGCCAAGCAGGCGCACAAGCAGGGCACCTCGCTACGCGAGTCCGCCGTCGCCAACGGCGTCGCGGGCGAGGATTTCGACCGCTGGGTGATCCCGGTCGACATGACGCATCCGTCTGCCTGACGCCTGCTGGAGCCGCGCAGTAGGCGCAGATCGGTGGATCGAGGCTAAGCCCGAGGAGCGGCGAGTTCCTGGTAGATGTCGAGCATCGTCTGGGCCTGGGACGCGATGCTCCACTGGCTGGCGAGCTCCACGGAGCGGTGCGCGGCGGCGGTGCGCCAGTCGCGGTTCTGGAGGCGATCGATGACGCGGAGGAGGCCCGCGGCGAGGGAGGCCGCCGTCGGGCGGGTGAACTCGCCGTTGACGCCCGGGTCGATCACGAGGTTCAGCTCATGGTCGACGGAGACGATGGGTAGCCCCGCCAACGCGGCCTCGTGGAGGACGAGGGCCTGCGTGTCGGTCTGGCTGGGGAACGCGAACACGTCGGCCATGCCGTAGTACGCGCCCAGCGCTTCGCGCTTCTGTTCGCCCGGCAGGATGATGCGTCCGGCGTCGCGACCCTCCGCGAGGACCTTCTTGATGTGGGTGTAGCGCTGCCAGTCGCCGACGATGCACAGCCGCGACTCCGGCAGCTGCGCGTGGACCAGCGCGAACGCCTCGGCCAGCAGTGGGATGCCCTTCTCCGGCGCGATCCTGCCCGCATACAGCACCATCGGGCCGGCGGGGTGTGGGATCGGCGGCGGGCCGGGCGGCAGCGGGTCGACGCCGTTGGGAACCACGCGGATGGGGATGTTCGGCGCGATCTCGCGGCAACGCGCGGCCGTCTTCGGCGACGGCGTCGTCGTCAGCACCGCGGCCTCCAGCATCTTCTGCGCGACACCGAGCAGCAGCGCCGTCGAGCGGCCGCGGTCCTCGTAGCGGACCTCGGCGTTGCGGAGGTCGTTGGAGTCGACGAGTTCGCCGCGGGTCACCAACGGGAGCGCGCGCACCACTCCGGTCAGCAACGGGAGCACCGGCGCGTAATGGTCGGCATAGGCGTCATAGTCGGTGTGCCAGGTGACGAGCATGGGGATGCCGAGTCGCCGGGCCGCGAGCCAGCCGAGCGCGCCGACGGTGCCGAGGCCGTGCACGTGCAGGAGGTCCGGCGAGAGACGAGCGAGCTCATCGATGGTGCGCTCGAAGTGTCTGCCGTTCGCCACCCGGGTCGGCATCTTGGGCACGCGCACGGACGGCAGCCGGATCTCGGTGCGCCCGGGCCGCCCGTGGTGGGGGTTCGGCCCCTTGGCGTGCGGTGCGACGACGATGACCTCGTGTCCCGCGTCGAGCAGGTTGCCCTCTAGGTGCTGGACGGCGAACATCAGCCCGTTGCTGCCCGGCCCGTAGTTGTCGGTGAACTCGGCAACGCGGAGAGAGCGCGCGGCGCCGGCGGGTTGAGTCACCCCGTCACTCTAACCGGAACCGTGGCGATGGGTCGGGATCTCCGCACAGCGCGCTTGAGCGTTGCAGATCCGGCCTACGGTCACGCTCCAGGAGATCCTCCTAGATGAACACGATCTGGGCGCCCTCCGACTTCTCGATGAAGTCTGCGGCGGAAATCACGGCGAGCACGCCGGGGTGGAGGTTCGCCTTCTTGAGCTGCATCATGTCGACGCTCAGTTGGCACGCCCAGAGCTTCGCGCCCATCGCCACGACGTGGTCGATCATCTCCGGGACGCTCGGGATGTCCATGCCGGCCATCATCTTCTTCATCATCGCGGTCGACGCCGTCGTCACGCCGGGCAGTGCAGCGAGGCCCTGCGGGATGGACACCGCGCCCAGGCCGCCCTTCAGCCGCTCCAGTTGTGGCATGTGCATTGCTGTGTTCCCGCCGAACGAGAACTTGAGCGAGTCCATGGTGCGCAGGTCGACGATATCGAGGCCCCAGAAAGTGAAGAAGTACTCCACCTCGATACCCTCGCCGAGCGCAGCGTTGCCCATGATGAGAGCCGGGTAGGCCATGTCCAGGTTGCCCTTGGAGCAGATGAACACCATCTTGCGCGGGCCGGCAGCGGCCGATGACGCGGGTCGCCCGTCGACGGCAAGGGTTGTGGTTCGGGCGTCGCCGAAGTCGGGGATCAGGTTGCCGTCGGCATCGATGGGCATGTCCACTCCTTCTCAGACGCACGCGCGCGGCTTCGGCCGCCCCGCGATGTAGGCGATCTTCTTCGCGGGCTTGCCCGGGAACAGCTCGAAGAGCCGCTTGATCTGGAACCCGCCCGCCTTCTGCATCCGGCGCAGCGTCGGGGCCTCACCGGTCGTGTCGAAGTCCGCGCGGGCGAAGCGGATCACCCGCCAGTGCTCGTCGGTCAGCTCCTCGACGCCGGCGATGCGGGCGAGCAGCGCGGCCAGCTCGTCGTCCCATTGGGCGGCGACGCGGAGGAATCCCTCGTCGTCGACCTCGACCGGCCGGCCGAGGAAGGTGTTGGTGGGCATCGGTCCTCCTTCAGGACGGGGTGCGGCGGGGGATGAGGCGACGACGGCGGGCCGGTGCGTAGCCGTCGGGCAGCTCGACGCCGTCGGGCACTTCCTTGCCCTCCATGGAGAGGTGCGGGGCGAACGGCAGCGGCCGCCCGCGGATCAGCATCTCCCAGTAGACGGCCTCAAACCCGAGCTTCGCCAGGTGGTTCGCCCGCGAGGCGCCGAGCAGCCGCAGCGCGGGCACGCGGTAGATGGGGAACCGGCCGGGCAGCGGCTCGACGTCGTAGTTGAAGTCCAGCAGCATGGCCTGGCCGCGTCCGGACTCGATGAAGCAGTTGGCATGCCCGTCGAATCGCTCGGGCAGCGGACGCCCCTCAAGGTGCGCGACGATGTTCGGCACCAGAGCGTCCGTCATGAAGTGGGCGACGGAACCGGCCTTCGACGTGGGCACGTTGGTGGCGTCGCCCGCGGCCCAGACGTCTGGGTCGTCCGTGCTCTGCAGCGTGTGCTTATCGACGCGGACGAAGCCCAGCTCATCGGCGAGCCCGGACTCGGCGAGGTAGTCCGCTCCGCGGTTCGGGGGGATGGTGACGCATAAGTCGAAGGGGGCGCGGCGGCCGTCGTAGCTCACCAGTTCGGCGGCGTCGTTGTCGATGTGCTCTATCTGGAAGTCGGTGACCAGCTCGATACCGCGCTCGCCAAGCAGTCGGCCGAGCCGTCGCGAAGCGACGGGTCGGGTGAAGGCGCCGTCGAGAGGGGTGACGAGCACGACGTCCACCGAGGGGTGGAGCCCGCGACGCCTGAGGTAGTCCTGGGCGAGCAGCGCGAACTCGATGGGGGCGACGGGGCACTTGATCGGCATCTCGGAGATATGGACCACCAGCCGACCCCGCTTCATGGCGGCCAGCGCCGGGCGCAGCGCCTTCGCGCCGTCGAGGGTGTAGAAGTCGAACACGCGGCGGCGCCAGAGCGCGCCGTCGGCCATGCCAGGGATGACGTCGGGCCGCGGGGTGGTGCCCGTGGTGACGATCAGCTGGTCCCAGGCCAGCTCGCGCCCGGATGCCGTTCTGACAAGGTGATTCGTGCGGTCGATGGTGGCGACGTCATCCTGGACGAAGTTCACGCGCTTGGGGAGGTAGCGCCGCCGGTCCTTGGAGACGCGTCCCGCGGGCATCATGCCGAAGGGCACGAAGAGGTAGCCGGGCTGGTAATCGTGCCGATCCGAGCGGTCGACGACGGTGATCTCAGCGCCATCCAACTCGGGACGTTTCGCCAGCAGGTTCGCGAGCGTCGTGCCGGCCGTCCCGGCACCAAGTATCAACAACGCTGTCATGGTCCGCCCTTCCTTGGGAGGTGGATCCACTATATACCTGCGGGGGTATAGGTCACTGTTGCTCCGACGTCTTGCCTCGCGTCAGAATCTAGATAAACGACATAGCGCGCGGGCCGTTCGCATTCTGCTCGGCCGTTCCCCGACCGCAGCGGCCTGGTTCGACGGCGTCAATGAGGAGCCCGACATCTCGCCTCGCTTCCGCACACCGGCCTGGGCGCGACCGTGGTGATTCACGACGCGACGATGCGGCTGTCGCAGAGCTGCTCGGCTATCCGACGCTCGATCCGGTCGCCGACTGATCGGCGAGGGCTTCGAGAGCGTCGGAGATCTGGACGAGGACCAGCGCGGCGACCGCGGCGTCGGCGTCGTCGATCTTGTTGATCTCGGCGACCAGCGTCGCATGGTGGTCGCCGAGGGCGGCGTCGACGTGGCTGACCGCAGCCTCTGTGGGGCGCAGATGGTGCGCCCGGCGATCGGTGGGGTGGCTGATCCGCTCGACGTAGCCCTTGCTTGCTAGGCGGTCGACGATGTTCGTCACGTTGGCGCTGCTGGTGCCGAGCATGAAGATCAGGTCCTTGGGACTCAGGTTGCGCGCGTCGCGGCTGGCCTGGACCAGGTAGCGCAGCGCCCGTAGATCGAGGGGGGAGAGGCCCGAGGCGCGGAGGTCGCGGACCTCCTGGACGTGCTGCGCGCGGCGCAGCCGAAGCAGCGCCACGCTCAATGCCCGCCCCGCCTCGCTCTCAGGCGGGGCGGAGTACAGATGCTCCTCCTCGCGGAGGACGATCGTCTTGGGCACGGCACCTCGCTAGTGAATCAGGACTTGCGACCGACGATCACACCGTAGATGAGAAGCACGACGATCGAGCCGAGAATAGCGAGCAGCCAGGTCTGAAGCGAGAAGAACTCCTCCAGAGGGGCGTTGAAGAAGACGCTGCCGAGCCACCCGCCGACGAGCGCGCCGACGACGCCCAGGATCATCGTGGCGAGCCAGCCGCCACCCTGCTCACCCGGGAGGATCGCCTTCGCGATGGCGCCCGCGATCAGGCCCAGGAGCAGAAATCCGAGAAATCCCATGATCAGTTCCTCTTTTCAGGGAGAGATGTTGTGTGGAGCAGGTCAGCGGTCGCGTGCATCGTCGATGGCGTCGCGAGCCCGCTCGCCGGCGTCCTTGACCTGCTCGCCGACGTCGTGGGCGGCGTCCTTCAGTCGGTCGCCCGTGTCCTTGGCGGTGTCCTTGACCTCTTCGGCCGCGCGCTTCGCCGCGCCCTTGACCTGGTCGGCGCGACCCTCCGCGACGAGCTTGTCGTCACCGGTCGCCTTGCCGACGGCCTCTTCAGCCTTGCCCTTGAGCTTGTCCAGCCCGGCGCTCAGCTTGTCTCCGATACCCATCGTCTTCACCTTTCGTCCGATGGAACCAAATTCCTTAACTATTAAGTAATTCAGTGCGTAAGATACACACTATACGATGAAGCGGGGAGGTGCAAGGCGATGGCGCGGCGCGGGCGCGCGCACACGTCGGCCGTCGAAGCGCAAGTGCGCACACAACGGTTATAGATTCGCGAACCCGGCACTGCCACAGCGCGGGCGAACTGTATGTTGTGAACCAACTGTTTTCCGGATGAGGAGTTACGACGATGTCCACCCGAACCGCCACCATCGCTTCCCGAGTCGGCCTGCACGCCCGCCCCGCGAGCCTGTTTGTCGCTGAGGCCACGAAGCACGGCATCCCCGTGACCATCCAGGTGGGCGAGAAGCCCGCCGTCGACGCGCGCAGCATGCTCGCCGTCATGACGCTCGGTGCCAAGTTCGGCGACGTCGTCACCCTGCGCTCCGACGCCGAGGGTGCGGACGCGGCGCTGGATGCGCTGGTCGCCTTCCTCGAGATCGACCACGACGCTCCTTCCGCATGAGCATCTCCGGCATCGGGGTAAGCCCCGGCTCCGCTCACGGCCGCGCCGTCATCGTCTCGACGGTGAAGATCACCCCTCCGGGGGAGCGCACCGACGATCCGGCCGCAGCGACCGAGGCCGTCACGGCCGCGCTCGGTGCCGTCGCCGCCGACATGGAGGTTCGCGCTGCCAAGGCCACCGAGAAGGCGAAGCCGGTCCTCGAGGCCACCGCGATGCTGGCCCGCGACCCCAGCCTGCTTTCCACCGCGACCGCGCGCATCGCCGAGGGCGAGGGCCCCGTCGATGCGCTGTACTTCGCGATCGAGCAGTACTGCGAGCTGCTGGCAAGCCTTGGCGGCTATATGGCCGAGCGCCAGGACGATCTCCGCGACATCTTCCAGCGTGCGGCGGCCGTCCTGCTGGGCGTCGCGCCTCCCGGCGTGCCGGAGATGACCGAACCGCGCGTGATCGTCGCGCACGACCTCGCGCCCGCCGATACTGCGACGCTCGACCCGGCGCTCGTCGTCGGCATCGTCACCGAGGCGGGCGGCGTGACGTCGCACACCGCGATCCTCGCCGCGCAGCTGGGCATCCCCGCTGTGGTGCAGGCCGTGGGCATCATCGAGGCCGCGCCGGAGACGGTGGGCCTCGACGGCGCCAGCGGGGAGGTCGTCGTCAACCCCGACGAGGAGACCGCGGCGAAGCTCGACGAGCGAAATCGTCGTCGGCTCGCGCTACAGGAGCTTGCCAGCGGCCCCGGCGCCACGAAGGACGGCCACCGGGTCCAGATCCTGGCCAACATCGGCACCGTCGACGACGCCCTGCGCGCCGCGAAGGTCGACGTCGAGGGCTCGGGCCTCTTCCGGTCCGAGTTCCTGTTCCTGGATCGTGCCGACGCGCCGTCGGTGGAAGAGCAGACGGAGACCTACACGAAGGTGTTCGAGGCGTTCGGCGGCCGCAAGGTCGTCGTCCGCACGCTCGACGCCGGTGCCGACAAACCGCTTGCCTTCGCCGACCTCGGCGAGGAGGAGAACCCGGCCCTCGGCGTACGCGGGCTTCGCCTGCAGCGCGTCCGTGAGGACCTGCTCGACGCCCAGCTGACGGCCATCGCGAACGCGGCGGCGGCCACGGGCGCGCAGGCGTGGGTGATGGCGCCGATGGTGGCAACGGCCGCGGAGGCGAAGTGGTTCACCGCGAAGTGCCGCGCCGCGGGTCTGCCGACGGCTGGCACGATGGTCGAGGTGCCGGCGGCGGCGCTGCGGTCGAAGCACGTGATGGCGGAGTGTGACTTCGCGTCGATCGGCACGAACGACCTGTCGCAGTACACGTTCGCTGCCGACCGGATGAACGGCCGCCTCGCCGGCCTGCTCACCGGGTGGCAGCCGGCGCTGTGGGAGTTGATCGTGGCGACGGTGGAGGGTGCCGACGGCAAGCCCGTGGGCATCTGCGGCGAGGTTGGCGGCGATCCGTTGCTCGCTCTCGTCGCCGCCGGTGCGGGCATCACGTCGCTTTCGATGGCCACGGGCAAGGTCGGCGTCGTGAAGGCCGCGTTGGCCAAGCACGACCTCGCCACATGCAAGGCGATGCTCGCCGCCGTCCTCGACGCGGTCTCGCCGGAGGACGCGAAGGCGGCCGTCATGGAACTCGTCGACCCAGAGGTCGCGGAGATCCTCGGCGCAGCCTGAGCAACGAAGACAAGAGAGGCACCCCGGCCGGGGTGCCCTCCTTGTGTCCGGCTACAGCGCCATGCCGACGTACTTGATCTCCAGGTACTCGTCGAGGCCCTCGTGGGAGCCCTCGCGGCCGAGGCCCGACTGCTTGACGCCGCCAAAAGGCGCGGCGGGGTTGGACACGATCCCGGTGTTCAGGCCCACCATGCCGCTCTCGAGCCGCTCGACGGCCTTCAGCGCGCGGCCGACGTCGCGCGAGTAGACGTAGGCCATCAGGCCGAACTCCGTGTCGTTGGCCAGTTCGATGGCGTCGTCGTCGGAGTCGACGACGACGATCGGCGCAACCGGGCCGAAGATCTCCTCGCGGAGCAGGCGGGCGTCGTGGGGGACGTCGGTGAGGACCGTGGGCGCGTAGAAGTAGCCGGGCCGGTCGAGCCGCGTGCCGCCGGTCAGCACCCTCGCGCCCTTCGCGACGGCGTCAGCCACCAGCTCCTCGACCTTCGCCAGCGACGGCTCGTCGACGAGCGGCCCGA
This sequence comes from Tessaracoccus sp., assembly GCF_016714275.1. Taxonomy (GTDB): domain Bacteria; phylum Actinomycetota; class Actinomycetes; order Propionibacteriales; family Propionibacteriaceae; genus Arachnia. Next base: position 301,025 of record NZ_JADJNP010000004.1, read on the forward strand.
GCGTCGTGCCCTCCTCGATGCCCGGCCCGACGACGAGGCCTTCGACGGCGGCCACGAGTTTCGTCCGGAACTCCTCGACGACGTCGCGGTGCACGTAGATCCGGTTGGCGGCGGTGCAGGCCTCGCCGTTGTTGCGGAACTTGGCCGGCATCGCGCCCGCCACCGCGGCGTCGGCATCGGCGTCGGCGAGCACCAAGAACGGCGCGTTGCCGCCCAACTCCATCGACGTCCGCAACACCGGGTCGGCGGCCTTGGCCAGCAGCGCCTGACCGACGCGGGTCGATCCCGTGAAGGTGAGCTTCCGCAGCCGCGGGTCGGTGAGAATCGGCTCGGACACCGCGGCGGAACGGCTGGTGACGATGCAGTTGACCACCCCGTCGGGAACGCCCGCCTCGGCGAACGCCTGCATCAGATACAGCATCGTCAGCGGGGTCTGCGCCGCCGGCTTGATGATGACGGTGCAGCCGGCGGCCAGCGCTGGGCCGATCTTGCGCGTGCCCATCGCCAGCGGGAAGTTCCAGGGTGTGATCGCGTAGACGGGACCCACAGGCTGCTTCATCGTCAGCAGTCGGCTGCCGCCCGCTGGTGCGAGCGACCAGCGCCCCTCGACCCGGCACGCCTCCTCGGAGAACCAGCGGAGGAACTCCGCGCCATAGGCGACCTCTCCGTAGGCCTCGGCCAGCGGCTTGCCCATCTCGAGCGTCATCAGCGTCGCGAAGTCGTCCCTCCGACCGATGATCAGCTCGAACGCGCGGCGGAGGATCTCGGCCCGCTGCCGTGGTTCGGTCGCGGCCCACGACGGCGCGGCGGCGCACGCCGCGTCCATCGCCGCCCGCGCGTGCTCCTCGGAGCCGTCGGACACCTCCGTCAGCACCTCGCCCGTCGCCGGGTCGTGCACAGGCAGCGTCGCGCCGGTGTCGACGAACCGCCCCGCGATGAACTGCCCCTTCGGGACCCGGGCCAGGATGCCCTCGATGTCGATGCTCATGCGCGTGCCTCTCCGACGGATAAGTGCTGTCACATCGAGGTTATGCGGATTTCGGGCCTCCGCGGAGCATCTCGGTGGCGTTTTCCGTTGCACGATGCGGCGACCGCGCACCGCCGTGGCTCAAGGAACGATGGGCAGGAGCTCGTCGATGCGATCGATGATGTAGGTCGGGCGCTCTGACTCCGGCAATGCCAGGACGTCGTCCACCGTCGACTCGCCGGTCAGAACCAGCGCGGACGACATCCCCGCGTCGACGGCCATCTTGATGTCGGTCATCAGACGGTCGCCGACCATCACGCACCGCGACAGCTCGATCCCGGTGCCGCCCAGCGCGGCCTCAACCATCACCGGCGACGGCTTGCCGAGGCTGACTCGGCATTTCGTGTTCGTGCATGCCTCGATGGCGGCGGTGACGGCCGCGCAGTCGGGCTCGCCGCGGCCGCCCGGGAAGGGACAGAACCGGTCCGGGTTGGTCTCGATCAGGAACGCGCGCTTGTGGAACCAGATGGCGTCGAACGCGATCTGCAGCTTGCGGTAGTCGAACCCGCGGTCATAGGAGGAGATCACGATGTCGATCTGCTCCGGGTCGTCGGTCAGGGTGAAGCCCGCGTCGAGGAGGGCGCGCTGCAGCGGCTCCTCGCCGATCACGAACAGCCGTGCGTCCGGATGGTGGTCGGTCAGCCAGCGCGTCGTCGTTACGACGGTGTTGGCGATGTCGTCGAGCGACGTCGGCAGCCCCAGACGCTCCAGCTTCTCCTGGTACATGTGGGGGTCCTTCGTGGGGTTGTTCGAGAGGAACTTCACCACCTTGCCCGCGGCTCGGAGGCCCTCGATCAGCCGCTTCGCGCCGGGGAGCAGTTCCTCACCCAGATAGATGGTGCCGTCGAGATCGAAGATGTACGCGTCGTACCAGTCGGTTGGGGCTTTTCGCATGGTCCTACCCTTCCATCCCGGCTCGGCGCTCGCGACCTGATTAGGTCAGATGAGATCCAGGCGCGTGCAGAACCCCGGCTCAATTTGTCCCGTGCGTCCGGTCTCGAACAGATAACGTCAGGGCTACGCGACTCGCGCACAGCAGGCGGTGCCGGTCCCCCCATCCCGGCGCGCATCATGGAAGGCAGGCACGTGGCAGTCATCGCAGTTCTCGGAGCGGGCATCATGGCCAGCTCACTCGCCACCCCACTGGCCGACAACGGTCACCAGATGCGGCTGGTCGGCACCCATCTGGATCGCGACATCATCGCCTCGATCCAGGCCACCGGCATACACCCGAACCTCGGGTTGGCGCTGCCGGAGGGCACCACCGCTTACCAGCTGGAGGAAGCGGCTGAGGCTTTCGACGGCGTCGATCTCGTGATGAGCGGCGTGAACTCGTTCGGTGTCCGCTGGGCCGGCGCCCGGCTCGCCGAGCTGCTGCGGCCCGGCATGCACGTCATCGCGCTCGCCAAGGGAATGGAGGCCGACGACGACGGCACCCTCACCATCCTGCCGAGGGTGCTGGCCAGCGAGATCCCAGAGGCACTGCGCGACCAGCTGACCTTCTCCGCCATCGCAGGCCCATCCATCGCGGGCGAGGTGGCTGTGCGCCGCCACACCTCCGTCGTCTTCACGGGGGAGGATCCCGAGACGCTGTCGATGTGGCGGGACCTCTTCGCCACCGACTTCTACCACGTGTGGACCAACACCGACCTCGTCGGAGTCGAGGTGTGCGCAGCCACCAAGAACTGCTACGCGTTCGGTGCAGGCTTCATGTCCGGTGTGCTCGATGCCATGGGCGAGGCCGCGGGCGACCGCTACGTGAACTTCAACTACGGCGCCGCCATCTTCGGGCAGGCGTCGATCGAGATGGTCGAGTTCATGGGCCTCCTCGGTGGAGATCCGACGACGCCGCTCGGCCTCCCCGGCATCGGCGACTGCTTCGTCACATCGATGGGCGGCAGGAATGTGAAGTGCGGGCGCCTCGTCGGTGCCGGCCTGACCTTCAGCGAGGCCCGGGCACAGATGCCCGGAGTGACGCTCGAGGGAGCCGCCGCCATCGGTGTGATCGGCGCGGCGATCGCTCGGCTCACCGAGCGCGGCCTCGTGGCAGCCGACACGTTCCCGCTGCTGCGCCACCTGTACGAGGTCGTCGGCCTCGACCGACCCGTCAATGTCCCGTGGACGTCGTTCTTCGGAGCCAACGGCTCCGGCCGGTAACCACACCCGCGAGACACCTGAGGAGGTGACATCCCCGTGAGCAGAGCCGCTCGCATCCTCGCCATGTTGGAGGACGCCCGCTACGTCCCTGTCGACGAGCTGGCCGAGGCACTCGGGGTGACGCGCCGAACCGTGGCGGCCGAGATCAATACCCTGCAGGAGCTGGTGGGCGCGTCCGCGTCCATCGGGCTCGACGACGGCAGGTACCGCCTGCTGATCGCCGACCCCGCCCGCTACCGCGAGGCCCGCGCCGCCGTGGAGAGCGCCAGCTTCAACGACCCAGCCACCCGTGCCTCCTACATCGTCGCCCGGCTGTTCCGGGCGCTGGCCCCGGTGCGGATCGAAGAGTTGGGCGCGGCCATGTCGGTCAGCCGTACCACCGTCGTCGCCGATCTCGAGCGCGCGCGGGCGCTGGTCGCAGAGGCCGAGCTTGCCATCGAGGGGCGGCCGAACGTCGGACTCGTGCTGCGCGGCCCCGAACTCCAGCAGCGCCTGCACGTGCTGCGTCGCCACTTCGCCGCCGCCTACCCGCAGGACGAGCGGCTGGCAAGGGTGACGGCGCTGGCCAGCGAGTTCGACGAGGGGCTCGTCCGCGACCGGGTGCGGGAGTGGGCGCGGTGGGCGACCGTCGCCGTCGACCGTGCCGGCGCAGGGTATCCCGCGAAGTTCCTGCCGGAGAAGTATCGCGGCCTCGCCGCGACGCCGGCGTACGCGCGGGCATCGCGCCTCGCCGACCGGCTCACCGACGAGTTCGGCGTCGAGCTGCGGGAGGACGAGCGGATCTTCCTGACCCTGCCGGTTGCGGGGCTCGGGACGCGCGCCAGTGGCGACCAGGGCGGGCTCGCCGAGGCCGACGACGTCGAGGAGCTCGTCGAGGGCATGCTGTCGGCGGTCCGTACCGAGATGGCCATCGACCTGGGCGGCAGCGACCTCCAGAGCGAGTTCGCCCGTCACCTCGCCTACCTGATCAACCGCATGCGCTACCGGATCTGGGTCGATGACTCGGGCGTCGCCGACATCCGCGACGAGTATCCGGTCGCGTATCAGATGGCGACGGTGGCGAAGGTCGTCCTCGAGGAGCGGATCGGGCTGCCCGTCGACGAGGCAGAACTCGGGTTCCTCGCCGCCTACTTCCAGGTCTTCCTCGAGGCGGGGGAGCGTCGCGGGGTGCGGCCGCCGCGCGTCGCCGTCGTCGCGGGTGCTGGCGCGGTGCGCGCGGAACTGGTGCGGCTACAGCTCGCGAAGCTGCTGCCGTCGTCGACCGAGTTCCGGATGATCTCGCCCGCCGAGGCGACGCGGGAGGGACTCGCCGAGACCGACCTCGTCGTCGTGACCGGCGACGACCATGTCGAGTCGAACGTGCCTGTCCTGCGCGTGACCCGCGTCCTCGACCGCCGGGCCATGGAGCGCCAGCTGGAGCGGATGCAGCTGCAGATCCCGCTCCGCGGCGCGCCCGGCCGCGGCGCCTCGGTACTGGCCGGCGCGCTCGACGAGGCGCATTTCTTCGCCCTCCCGGCAGACACGGACTATCACGAGGCCCTTGACTTCATGACCGGCCACCTCTAGGCCCGCGGGCACGTCGAGGCCGGCTTCGGTGCGCGCATCCGCGAGCGCGAGGCCACCGCGGAGATGCGTCTCGACCCGTGGGTCGCTTTCCCGCACGCGTCGCTGCGCACCCAGACCTCCGTGATGCTCGCCATCGGCGTCGTCCCGCGAGAGGCCACCGACGACGGCGTGCGGCTGATCGTGCTGCTCGGCGTGCCGTCGGACGCGGACCGCAGCGAGGAGATCCTCGTCCAGGTCTACGACGAGGTCCTGCGCCTGGGATCGCGCCGCGACCTCCTCGACCCCATCTCGCAGCTCACCAGCTACGAGCAGTTCTACTACTTCCTCGAACGAAACCCCCTGACGGAGAGGGAACGCTGATGTTCTGGATCGTGATCGTGTCGCTGGGAGTGGCCTGGGTACTCCAGTCCTTCTTCTCCTTCAAACAGTCACAGGCTTTCGGGAAGCTGTTCGTCGAGTTGCGCCGCAAGGGGCGCGTCGCCATGGGCCGGTTCAAAGGCGGACTCGTGCAGGGCGCGATCGTGCTTTTCGCGATCGACGACGACGGCGTGATCCTCGAGGGGCACAAGCTCCAGGGCGTCACGGTCGCCGCCCGGTTCGCGCGCTTCGACCTGTACGACGGCCAGGACCTCCACGAGATCGACCCCCAGCTCGCCAAGCGCTACGGCGGGCCTGCGCTGCGGGCGGTGGAGAACGCGCGGGAGAACCTCCGCATCGTCACCGCGGGCGGTCAGCCGCCCGAGCCGCCGTCGGCCCTCACCCGCGTGCTGCGGAGGCTGCCGACGCCCAAGTTCGTGAAGGAGAGGAAGAAGGCGAAGCCGGCACCGGCCGGCGCCCTGATTCCGAAGGCGCCGGAGAAGGCGCGCATCAAGGTTTCCCGGACCACGCGGTCCGCGGATGACCGCGGCCCGAAGGAGGGCCTGCGGACGGAAGGGTCGGCATAGCGCCGGCTCCTGCATTCCTGAAAGGAGTGAGAAATGCAATGGTTAGTCGCAGCCGCTGAATGGTTCGTAGGGCTGTTCCAAGCGGGCGGTGAAGTCTTCATCAGCATGATGACGGGCATCGTTCCTGTCGTGCTCGTGCTGCTCGTAGCGATGAACTCGGTGATCGCGCTTGTCGGTGAGGACAAGATCAACAAGCTGGCGCAGGGCGCGGGCAAGAACGTGGTCAGCCGATACCTGGTCCTGCCGTTTGTCGCGTCGTTCCTGCTCTGCAACCCGATGGCGTTCACCATGGGCCGCTTCCTGCCCGAGCGCTACAAGCCGGGCTACTACGCGAGCACCGCGCAGTTCTGCCACACCAGCCTCGGCATCTTCCCGCACATCAACCCGGGAGAGCTGTTCACCTGGATGGGCATCGCGTCGGGCATCATGGCGCTCGGCCTCAACCAGGCGGAGCTGGCGATCCGGTATCTGCTCGTGGGCGCCGTCCTGAACTTCCTCGGCGGCTGGGTGACCGACTTCACGACCGCGTTCGTCGAGAAGCAGCAGGGCATCACGCTGAAGAGGGAGGTTCACGCCAATGTCTGAGTACGGTTCCATCACGGTCTCGAAGGGCCCGGGCGGCTACGGCGGCCCGCTGACCATCACACCCGACGACACCCGCAACAAGATCGTCTACATCGTCGGCGGCGGGCAGAAGCCCGACGTCGTCGACAAGATCGCGGAGCTCACCGGGGCCATCCCCGTCAACGGGTTCAACACCTCCGTGCCCGACGAGGAGCACTTCTGCGTGGTCATCGACTGCGGCGGGTCGCTCCGCTGCGGCCTGTACCCGAAGAAGAACATCCCGACGATCAACGTCATCTCCACCGGCAAGACCGGCCCGCTGGCGCAGTACATCCACGAGGGCATCTACGTGTCCGCCGTCGGTGTCGACCAGGTCAAGCCTGCCGACGCCGAACTCGTCGGTGCCGCTGCTCCCGCCGCGGCCGCCGCTGCCGGCGCTGGGGCCGCTCCCGTGAAGGACGTCCCGCGGCGCGAGGACGGGCGCCCGATGAAGCTCACCGAGCAGATGGCGCAGAAGAAGGACAAGAGCCTTCTCGAGAAGATCGGCCTCGGCGCGGGCAAGGTCGTCTCGACCTTCTTCCAGGCGGGCCGCAACGGCGTGCAGATGATGATCACCACGATCATCCCCTTCATGGCCTTCGTGTCCATGCTGATCGGCGTCATCCAGGCGTCGGGCCTGGGCAAGCTCATCGCCAACACGCTGGTGCCGCTGGCCGGCAACGGGTGGGGCCTGATGCTGCTCGGCTTCATCTGCTCGCTGCCGTTCCTCTCCCCGCTGCTCGGCCCAGGGGCCGTCATCGGGCAGATCATCGGCACCCTGATCGGTGTGGAGATCGGAAAGGGCAACATCCCGCCGCAGCTATCGCTGCCGGCGCTGTTCGCCATCAACACGCAGAACGCGTGTGACTTCATCCCCGTCGGCATGGGCCTCGGCGAGGCGCTGCCGGAGACCGTCGAGGTCGGCGTCCCCGCCGTCCTCTACTCGCGCTTCCTGAACGGTGTGCCCCGCGTGGCCATCGCCTGGCTCGCGAGCATCGGCCTGTACTCGGGCGCCTAAGGAACCACTGATCAATCATTCCTGCGAGCTGCGGGGCATCCCGCCCAGCACGTCCTCGCGGAGGAAGCATTGATCAGGGCTTCCCTGAGTCGCCCGGAAAGCGAGCACTATCCCGGACATATCGGCTGCGATCGGGCCTACGGGGCCTTTGCCAACGTCGGCCGTCGTGACTCCGGGATAGTGCTCCACGAAGTAGCCTCAACAGAAACACTTAAGGAGCACGCACATGGGTTACACCACCAAGGTCGTTGAGGTCGGCTCGGACGCCGAGGCTTTCCTCGCCGAGCAGACCGCGATCACGTTCGCCGGCGACGCGCCGGAGGCGCTGCGGCCGTTCTGCTTCATCATCGAGAAGGCTGAGCTCGACGGCGACCTCGCCGTCGGCCAGGGCCTCCGCATCGGAGACCAGCGGTGGACCATCACCGCCCTCGGCGCCGTCGCGCAGACCAACCTCGTCAACCTCGGCCACGTGACGCTCGTCTTCGACGGCGCCTCCGAACCCCGGATGCCCGGCGCCGTCCACGTCGGAGGAGTCGACGAGGTGCCGGCGCTTGCTGCTGGTGCGGCGGTGGTGTTCGGTGACTAGTGCCATCCTCCGCGAGGCACTGTCGCGCGCCACGGACACGGTCGACGCGGCCGTGGCGCGCGGGGCCCTCGCCGAAGCCGGGCGGCGCATCGTCGCCAACCTCGGCACGGGGCCGTACCTCGTTGTCGCCGACGAGAACACCTGGGCACTGGCCGGGGAACGGCTGACGGAGGTGCTGGTCGAGGCCGGCGCTGCCGTCGTCGACCCGTTGATCTTCCCTGGCCGCCCCGTCCTCTACGCCTCCTACGACAACTGCGTCACCATCAAGGAGGCGTTGGGCGATGCCCTGCCGATCGCGCTCGGATCCGGCACCATCAATGACCTGGTGAAGCTGGCGGCGTTCGAGAGCGGCCGTGACTACGTCGCCGTCGGCACCGCCGCGTCGATGGACGGCTACACCGGCGCTGGCGCCCCGATGAGCGCCGACGGCGTCAAGGTCACGAAGAACTGCAAGGCGCCCGCCGTCGTCATCATGGACCTGGACATCGTGGCGGCTGCGCCGTCCTGGATGACCGCGTCCGGTTACGGCGACCTTGCGGCCAAGATCCCCGGCGGCGCCGACTGGATCCTCGCCGACGTCACCGGGGTCGAGCCCATCGATCCCGCGGTGTGGGACATGGTGCAGTCAGGCGTCGGCGCGGCGCTGTCGCGCCCGGACGAGCTTGCCGCCGGCAACCCCGACGCGTTCGACGGCCTGGTCGAAGGCTTGTGCCTCTCGGGCCTCGCGATGCAGGCCTTCGGCGGGACGCGCCCCGCGTCGGGCGCCGAGCACTACTTCAGCCACCTTTGGGAGCTGGCGCACCTCGGCGCCGACTGGGACCCGCCGCTCAGCCACGGCTTCAAGGTGGCTATGGGTTCGCTCGCGATGTGCGCGTTCTACGAGGCGCTGCTGGAGCGCGACCTGACCGCGATCGACCTGGATGCCGTCGCGGCGGCCAGGCAGCCGTGGGGCGAGATCGAGGCCGACATCCGAACCCGCTTCGACGGCGCCCTCTCGGACCACGCGGTGCGTGAGACCCGGTCGAAGTACCTCGCGGGGGACGAGCTGGTGCAGCGCCTGAGGCCGCTGATCGACGACTGGGCCGACGTCACCGTCCGCTTGCGCACCCAGCTCACGACCACCGCAGAGCTGACGGACATGCTCCGCCGCGCCGGCGCGCCTTCGCGCCCGGAGGACATCAGCCTCACCTTCGACGATGTCCGCGCCACCTTCCCTCGAGCGATGTACTACCGCGCGCGGTACACGGCGCTCGACGTCGCGTGGGAGCTCGGCATCTTCGATGAGCTGGTCACCGAGGTCTTCGACCGCATCTGGACCTGACCGCAAGGAGTCACCAACAACTCGGCCCAACTGGCAGCTTCATGCCAGTTGGGCCGAGTTGCTGGCGACTCCTGTGCAGACTCCGTCGATGGGGCGCTTTACGCGACGGTCAATCGGCGGCGGTCAGCTCGTGGACGCGGTTGCAGTCGGCGATGACGTCGGCGTCGTGCGTGATCACGAGCACGGGGGCGTCGGCGAAAGCGCGCCAGACGTCGGCCATGAGGGCGTCGGCGGTTTCGCGGTCGAGATGCTCGGTGGGCTCGTCGAGGATGATCAGGTCGCGCTCGCCGACGAGGAGTCGCGCGAGGGCGAGTCGACGGCGCTCGCCGCCGGACAGCGTCGAACCCGCCTCGCCGATGCGGCGCTCCGGATCGATCGGCAGCCCCGCCCGGGCGAGCGCGTCCTCGATGTCCGCGGCCGTGGCGTCGCGGTTGCCGATGCGCACGTTCTCCGCCACCGTCGTCGCGAAGATGTGCGCGTCCTGGGCGAGGTACCCGACGCGCCCGCCCCGTCGCACGGTCCCGGCGAGCGGCGGGATGAGCCCCATCGCCGTCGCGGCGATCGTCGTCTTCCCGACTCCCGAAGGCCCGATGAGCGCCACGCGCTCGCCCGGCGCGACCGACAGCTCAACCCCGGCCTGGACGATCGGCCCGTCGGGCCAGCCGACGCTCACGTCGTCGAGGCTCAGCCCGGGCGCGCCGTCGCCGACGGTCACGTCGCCGGTGCCTACGGGCGCTGCGTCGAGGATCTCCGTGATCCTGCCGAGCGCTGTCCGGGCGCGGGTGAGCGTCTGGGCGGCCTGGGCGAACGTGGCGAGGACCTCGTGCATCGCGAGGGGAGTGAGGGCGAGGACCGCGAGGAAGCGCGGGTCGAGCGTGCCCGCGGCGACGGCCGTTGTGCCGAACAACAGCGCAGCGGCCACCGCGATGCCCGCGGCGGCAACCTGGCCGGCGGTCGCCATGCCGCGCAGCCACGCGGCGCGGGATTCCTGCGCCCGGAGCTCCTCGTCGATGGCGAGGAGGCGGGCGAGCGCGGCGTCCTCTGCGCCATATGCGACGAGGTCGGTGCCGGTGCGCGCGAGCTCACGCACGCCGTCGGCGAGGCGGCCGCGCGTCGGCACGGAGGCCTTGTCTGCGGTGAGACTGAGGCGCTGCGTCCACCACGGCAGCGCGACGCCGGCCAGCAGCGCGGTGCCGAGGAGCACGAGCGCGCTCGGGACGTCGAGGACGGCCAGCGCGATCGTCGTCGCGGTGACCACGACCGCGGCGGACGCGAGCGGGACGACGACGCGCACGACGAGGTCCTGGATGGCGGTGACGTCGGCGACGACGCGCGTCAGGAGGTCGCCGCGGCGTCGGCCGATGAGCGTGGTCGCGGCGAGCTTGTCGTAGACGCGGACGCGGAGCGCGGCCTGCATGCGCAACGCGAGGTCGTGACCGACGATGCGTTCCAGATACCGGAACACGCCGCGGGAGATGCCGAACGCGCGCACCCCGACAGCCGCGGGTTGCAGGAACAGCACCGGAGGAGCGAGCGCCGCGAACGAGATCAGCCACGCGGAGACGCCCATCAGCGCCACCGACGACGCCGAAGCGAGCGCTGCCAGCAGCACGCCCATGACGAGCAGCTTCCGCCCCTTCGGTACCTCGCGGAGCAGATCCGTCAGCAGTCGCCTCATGCGCGGACCCCCGCCGGGGTCAGGGTGACGACGCGGTCCGCGGCGGCGAGGACCGCGGGGCGGTGGGAGACGATCAGCGCGCCCGCACCGGTGGCGCGCACGGCGTCGATGACGCGGGCCTCCGTCGCGGCGTCGAGCCCCGCCGTCGGCTCGTCGAGGACAAGCAGCCGCGCGCCGCCGGCCCGGATCCGCACCAGCGCCCGTGCCAGGGCGACGCGTCGCCGCTCGCCCGCGGACAGCCCCTCGCCGTCGTCGCCGACAGGCTTGTCGGCCCCGAAATCCGCCCCCGCGTCGAGCAGCGCTTCCGCGACCCCGCTCATCCCTCCCAGCGCGACGTTGTCGCCGACCGTGCCGTTGACCAGGCCTGGCTCCTGCGCGACCCACGCGACGCGAGCCCTCCATGCGGCCGGGTCCAGTTCGGCGAGGTCCACACCGTCGACGACCACCCGACCGTCGCCGGGGCGAAGGAGCCCCATTGCGAGGGCGAGCGTCGTCGACTTCCCACCGCCGGATGTGCCGCTCAACGCGACCACCTCGCCGGGGGCGACGGCGAGGCTGAACCCCTCGACGGCGGGGGTGTCCGCGCCGGGATAGGTGAAGGACACGTCATCGAGTGTTAGCAGAGGGTGCCCGTCCTCTGGGTGTGAGTCCGTGACTCGGGTGCCAGCCCATTGGTTTCGACACGACGGTTCGCTCGCGCTCACGCGTCGGCTCAGCCAGCGGTCGTCCGCGGCGTCGATGATCTCGAAGGCGGCGTCGGCGGCGGCGACGCCGTCGGCCGAGTCGTGGAAATGCACGCCGACCTGGCGGACGGGCAGGAACGCCTCCGGGGCGAGGATCAGCACGAGAAGTGCCGTGGGGAAGTCGACGTGGCCATAGACCAGGCGGAAGCCGACGGTGACGGCGACCACCGCGACGGACAGCGTCGCGAGGAGTTCCAGCGCGAACGACGAGAGGAAGCTCACCCAGAGCGTGCGCATCGTCGCCTCGCGGTGTTGCTCTTCGCCGACTTCGACGCCCTTGCGTTGCGCCCGCGCCCGCGCGAACGCCTGCAAGGTGGGCAGGCCGGCGATGAGGTCCGCGAAGTGGTTCGCCAGCCGGTCCGCGACGGCGAAGCTGTGCGCCGTCGCCTTCTGGGTCGTCCATCCGATCAGCGCCATGAACACGGGGATCAGCGGCAGGGTGAACGCGATGATCAGGGCCGACTGCCAGTCGGCGAGCAGGATCGCGCCCCCGGCGAGGAACGGAACGGTCATCGCTAGCCCGAGCTGCGGCAGGTACTTCGAGAAGTAGCCGTCGAGCGCGTCGAGGCCGGTGGTGACGACGCGGACCAGCGTCGCCGACGACGCGCCCCCGACAGGCGTGGCGAGCCGGGAGCGGAGGACGTCGCGGCGCAGCTCCGACTTCACCTCCGCCGCGCTGCGGTGCGCGAGCACCGAACTCGCCCACGAGAGGATCCCGCGCCCCGCGAAGACCGCGAGGATCAGCGCCAACGCCGTCGGCCACCCCGCGGGGAGCGCGCGCTCGGCGAACGCTTGTGTGATCCAGTCGGCCAGCAGCCGCGCCTGCGCGATCAGCAGCCCGGCGGTCCCCAAACCGACGGCCACACTGGCGGCGAGGAACACACGCGTCGCGCGCGCCCGCCGCAGCAGTCGCGGGTGAATCGGTCCGGCCATCGCCTCAGTCTTCCACTACTTCCCGTACACAAATCTCGCTCTACGGGGAGCCAAGCCCATATAGGGGCGGGCTCCCCGTAGAGCGAGACTTGTGTGTGAGGGCGGCGCTCAGGCGGCGGGCTCGACGTCGTCGGGGATGTTCTTCGTCGAGATGCGCTTGTGGAACACCCAGTAGGACCAGGCCTGGTAGGCGAGGACGATCGGAACGAAGATCACGGCGGCGATCGTCATGATCGTCAGCGTCGTCTCGGACGACGCTGCGGTGATGATGTTCAGGCGTTCGGTCACAGGCACCGAGGTGTCCTGCGCGAAGCCGAGGTTGCCGTACATCCGCAAGAAGACACCGACGAACAGCGTCACGACCGAGAGGCCCGTGAGGACGAAGCCCCAGCCGTCGCGGCCCTTGCCGATCATCACAGTGGCGAGCCCGATCGCCAGGATCGAGACGATGCCCGCAGCCCACGCGAACACGGTGAAGTCGCCGAACTCCGAGTTCGCAGGCCAGAACACGTTCTGGCAGATCACGAACAGAGCGACGAGGACCGTCGCCGCCCAGCCGAACTTCGCGCCGAACGCCTCCGCCCGGTCGTGGATGTGGCCCTTCGTCTTCAGCGCGATGAACGCCGCCCCGTGCACCAGGAACAGCACGACGAGCATCACGCCGCCGAGCAGCGCGAACGGGCCGAAGAGGCTCCAGAACGAGCCGGTGAAGTGCAACCCGTCGTTGGCAAGCCCGATGATGAAGTTCGCGAAGCCGACGCCGAAAACCAGCGAGGGGATGAACGAGCCGACGGTGGCGAACCAGTCGAGCATGTTGCGGTAGCGCGTGTCGGGGTGCTTGGAGCGGTACTCGAAAGCGACGCCGCGCAGGATCAGGCCGACGAGCACCAGCAGCAGGGGCAGGTATAGGCCCGAGAACAGCGACGCGTACCAGCCAGGGAACGCAGCGAACATCGCGCCGCCCGCGGTCAGCAGCCACACCTCGTTGCCGTCCCAGACGGGGCCGATGGTGTTGACGATGACGCGCTTGTTCTTCTCGTTCTTGCCGAGGACCGGGATGAGCATGGCGACGCCGTAGTCGAAGCCTTCGAGGAAGAAGTAGCCCAACCACAGCACGGTGGCGAGCAGGAACCAGACGGTGGCCAGCGTCGGGACCGACGCCGTGGTCTCAAGAAGATGAATCATGATCCGGTCCTCAGTAGGCGAAGGTCATGGGGGCGTCGGGATCGGTCTGCACCTCGGGTGGCACGACGTCGGGCAGGCCCTTCTTCGCGTACATGAGGAACAGCCATACCTCGATCACCGCGAGACCACCGTAGATCAGCGTGTAGGTGATCATCGAGATCAGCACCGACGACGCGGGCACGCTCGTCGAGACGCCCGACGCCGTCGGCATCACGCCGGCGACCAGCCAGGGCTGGCGGCCCATCTCGGTGAAGATCCAGCCGAACGAGTTTGCGAACAGCGGACCGAGCGGCATCGCCCACATCATGGCCGTCCACACGAAGCCGGCCCTCGGCAGCCGATCCTTGCGCAGCATCCACAGCGTGAGCACAGCGAGAGCCGTGCCGATCATGCCCAGCCCGATCATGAGGCGGAACGACCAGTAGGACACCGGGATGTTCGGCATGGGGTCCAGGTTCGGGTACGCCTCGGCGATGTGCGCGGCACGCTGTTCCTGGAGCGTGTGCTGTGTGCCGTCGTTCTGCAGGAAGCCGCTCTCGTGGAACTGCCCGCGCAGGTCGTTGATGCCCTGCACCTCCTCCTCGCCAGACATGAACGACAAAAGGCCGGGGATGCGGATCTCCCAGACGGCCTTCGTGCCGTCGAGGTTTCCGATGGTGACGACGGAGAACGAGGCGTTCTTCGTCGTGTCGAACAGAGCCTCCGCTGCGGCCATCTTCATGGGCTGCACCTGCGTCATGGCCTTTGCCTGCAGGTCGCCGCTGACGATGGCGACGAGCGAAGCGCCCAGCAGGACCCATGCGCCGAAGCGCGCGGCGAAACGGTAGGCGGCGGCGTCGCCGGGCTTGGTCTCACCATCGCGGTTGAGCTTCGCGAGGTGCCAGCCCGCGACACCCGCGACCAGTCCGCCCGCGACCATGTAGGCCGCGGAGATCACGTGCGGGAAGGTGACGAGCAGGATCGGGTTGGTGAGCACCTCGAGGAAGCCGCCGACGCCGTCGAGTTCGGCGCGGCCGTTGTTGACGACGGTGCCGACCGGGTTCTGCATCCACGAGTTCGCGGCGAGGATGAAGATCGCCGACAGCATGGTGCCGATCGCCGCCAGGTAGATGGTCATCAGGTGGAGCTTCTTCGGCAGCTTGTCCCAGCCGAAGATCCAGAGCCCGATGAACGTGGACTCGAGGAAGAACGCGAGCAGCGCCTCGAGTGCGAGCGGGGCGCCGAAGACGTCGCCGACGAAGCGGGAGTATTCGGACCAGTTCATGCCGAACTGGAACTCCTGCACGATGCCGGTGACGACGCCCAGCGCGAAGTTGATGAGGAAGAGCTTGCCGAAGAACTTGGTCAGGCGCAGGTAGGCCTCTTTGCCGGTCCGCACCCAGAAGGTCTGGAGGATCGCCACCAGCATCGACATGCCGATGGTGATGGGGACGAAAAGGTAGTGGTAGACGGTGGTGATCCCGAACTGCCACCGCGCCAGGAGTACAGGGTCCATAGGCCTGAACGTACTACCCTGCGTCGTAAAACGACAACCTGTCGCAAAGCGGGTCCGAAATCCCCCTATGCTTGGGGCCATGCCGTCCCGGGGAGAGCTTGAGCAGCGCGTCATGGAGCTGCTGTGGGTCTCTGACGAGCCCCGCAGCGTCGCCGACGTGCACGCCGCCCTTTCTACCGAGCGCGAACTGGCCTACACCACCGTGATGACGGTGCTGGATCGGCTGGCGAAGAAGGGCTTGGTCGACCGCGAACTGGTCAACCGCGCCTGGCAGTACCGCGCGCACAACACCCAGGCAGAGGTGCTGGCGGCGGAGGTCGTCGACCTGCTCTCGCGCGTTCCCGACGGCGTCCGCCTCGACGCGCTGGCCCGCCTCGCGGCGACGCTGTCCCCGCACGAGCGCGCCGCCGTCTCAACCAGCGGGGTTCAGTAGCTCCCGTTTCTGCGCGAGCGTGGCGGCGAGGTCGGCCTCCCACTCGGCCTTGCGCTGCTTCACCTCCACCTTCGCGCGCAACTTGCCGTCAGCGTCCGCGTGGGAGGTCAGCAGCGCGGCGACCTCCTCCTTCACCTCGACGTTGTCGGCGAGCGCCTCGGCGACGGTGCTCTTGGTCTCCGCGAGTGACCGCTCCAGCGCCTCGCGCGACATCGTCGAGGCCAACGCCGCGCGCTGCTCCGCGGGGTCGAAGTCCGGCAGCGGCCAGCGGAGGTCCATGTCGACGAGCGTCCGGGTCAGGATCTCGGTCACGGCCAGGCGCGGGTACCACTTGCGGTCTGCGGGCAGCACGTACCAGGGCGCGTGCTCCGTTGAGGTGAGGCGGAAGACGTCGGCGTAGGCCTCCTGGTAGGCGTCCCACTTCGCGCGTGTCTTCAGATCTCCGGGCGAGTACTTCCACCGTTTGTCCGGGCGGTCGAGGCGCTCCATCAGGCGCATCCCCTGCTCTTCGTGTGAGACCATCATCGCGAACTTCAGGATGCGCACGCCGTCGTCTACGAGCGCCTTCTCCCACGCGTTGATCTCCTCGTAGCGGGCCCCCCACACATCGGGCTCGACCAGGTTGTCGACGCGCACCACGAGCACGTCCTCGTAGTGCGAACGATCGAACAGCCCGATCTTGCCTGGGGCAGGCAGTGCGCGCTCGATGCGCCACAGGTAGTGGTGCGCGCGCTCCTCCTCGGTGGGGACGCCGAAGCTGCGCAGCGCCACGCCCTGCGGGTCGACCATGCCCATCACGTGCCGTGCGATCCCGCCCTTGCCAGCGGTGTCGAGGCCCTGGACGACGACGAGCACGCGCTCGGTTCCGCCGGAGCGCCCGTTGGCGTACAGCCGTTCCTGGAGTTCGGCGAGGAGGTCGCCTCGCGCGGCCATCAGCTTGTCGGCCGCTATCTTGTCGCCGTCGAACCCGGGCGCGCCTGCCCGGTCGAAGGCGGCGAGGTCGAAGTCTGGGGTGACGCGCAGGACGTCACGCGGATCGGTTTCCCACAGCTTGGCCATCGTCGGTCCTCTCGTCGGGTTGCCGGAAGTGTAGTGCGAGAGCGAATAGGGTGGAGCGAACGACGAGCAAGGAGGCGCCGTGACCGAGCCCATCCTGATCTCCTTCGACGACGGCCTTGCACGCCTCACGCTGAACCGACCGCAGAGGTTGAACGCGTTCGATGCCGGGATGGCCGACGCGTTCGCCGACGCCGCACGCAGCGCGACCGGGCGCGCGGGAGTCAAGGCCATTCTGATCGACGGCGCGGGCGCGGCCTTCTGCGCGGGCGGGGACGTCGTCGCGATGGCGACCTCGGTGCGGTCCGGGTCGGAGGTCGAGCGGCTCGCGCGCACCATCAACCGCGGCCTGCTTGCGCTGCTGGAGTCGAGCATCCCGGTGGTCGCCGCCGCGCACGGCACCACGGCAGGCGGAGGTCTCGGCTTGTTGCTGGCCGCGGACTACGCCGTCGTCGGTTCGGACTCGCGGCTGGGGAGCCGCTATGCCAACGTCGGCCTGACGCCCGACCTTGCCGTCACCGCGCTGCTGCCCCGCGCCGTGGGGGAGCGCCGCGCCCTGCAGCTGCTGCTCACCGACACCATGCTCGCCGCGCGCCAGGCCCTTGAGTGGGGCCTCGTCGCCGAGGTCGTCGAGGGTGGCCGGGAGGGCGTCGTCCGCCGGGCGGAGGAGGTGGCGAGAGGGTGGGCCGACGGTGCCAGCCACGCGTTCGGCGAGGCGAAACGCCTTGTCAGATCCCGTCCCGCGCGCACCATCGCGCAGCAGCTCGACGAGGAGGCGCGCACGATCGGCGCCGCCGTCGACACCCCCGACGCCCGCGCCCGCATCCAGGCGTTCGCCGCGCGCTCCTCCGGAGGCGCGAGATGAGCGGACCGCTGAACGGTGCGACCCTTCTCATCTCGGGGGGCAGCAGGGGGATCGGGTTGGCGATTGCACTACGCGCCGCGGCCGACGGGGCCAACGTCGTCCTGCTCGCCAAGACCGACCAGCCACATGCGAGGCTTCCGGGTACCGTCCATACCGCCGCCGATGAGATCCGCGCGGCGGGAGGCCAGGCCGTCGCCGTCGTCGGGGACGTGCGGGACGACGCCGATATCCAGCGCGCGGTGTCGGCCGCCGTCGACGCCTTCGGCGGCATCGACGTCGTGGTCAACAACGCCAGCGCGATCGACCTGTCGCGCACACTCGACCTCGCGCCCAAGCGCTACGACCTCATGGCCGACGTCAATGCCCGCGGCACGTTCATGCTGACGCGCGCCGCCCTGCCGCCCCTGCTGAAGAGCCCGAACCCGCACGTGCTGACGCTGTCGCCGCCGCTGAACCTCGAGCCGCGCTGGTTGGGCGCGCACGTCGGCTACATGCTCTCTAAGTACGCGATGACCCTTGCCACGCTGGGTTTCGCCGAGGAGTTCCGCGCCGACGGCATCGCCGCGAACACGCTGTGGCCTCGCACGACGATCGCCACCGCCGCGGTGCAGAACCTGCTCGGCGGCGACCGCCTGATGGCCGCCAGCCGCACTCCGGAGATCTACGCCGACGCCGCCTACCTGGTGCTGACTACGCCGGCGAGGGAGCTGACGGGCCGTTCGCTGCTGGTCGAGGACGTCCTGGCCGACGCCGGCATCACCGACCTGTCCCGCTACGCCGCCGTCCCCGGCACCCCTGACGACGCGCTGTTCCCCGATGTCTTCGTCTGACTACCGCTCCTTGAGCCGGGCCACGGTCGCGGTCGACTCCGTCGACGCGCCCGGCTCAAGGAACGGTGACGAAGAGCTCTATCTCGCGGGCGGGTGCCTGTGGGGCGTGCAGGCATTCATCAAGACGCTGCCCGGGGTGGTGTTCACCGAGGCGGGAAGGGCCAATGGCGCGAGTCGCTCCCTCAACGGGGAGTACGACGGGTACGCCGAGTGCGTGAGGACCCGGTTCGACCCGGCCGTCGTGACCGTCCCCGAGCTGGTGGCGTACCTGTTCGAGATCATCGACCCGTACAGCGTGAACCGGCAGCGCGACGACGTCGGCGAGAAGTACCGCACCGGCGTGTACTCGGAGGACCCGGCCCACCTGGAACAGGCACGGGCGTTCATCGCCGCGCGGGCGGACGCGGACCGCGTCGTCGTCGAGGTGCTCCCCCTTGTGAGCTACCTGAAGAGTGCCGACGAACACCAGGACCGGCTGGACCGCTGCCCGGACGACTACTGCCACATCCCCGCCGACCTGCTGACGAAGTACAGGACTACCGCGGGTTGAGCCACCACCAGGCGGTGGCTCAACCCGGACGCATCAGTCCTCGATCGCCGCGGCGAACTGCGACTGATACAGCCGGTAGTACGCGCCCTTGGCCTCCAGGAGTTCCGCGTGCGTGCCCTGTTCGACGATGTCGCCGTGCTCCATCACGAGGATCAGGTCCGCGTCGCGGATCGTCGACAACCGGTGGGCGATCACGAACGACGTCCTGCCGCTGCGCAGCGCCGACATCGCGTGCTGCACCAGAAGCTCCGTGCGCGTGTCGACGGAGCTGGTGGCCTCGTCGAGGATCAGCAGGCTCGGATCGGCGAGGAAGGCGCGCGCGATCGTGATCAGCTGCTTCTCGCCCGCCGAGACGTTCGAGCCCTCCTCGTCGATCACCGTGTCGTAGCCGTCCGGCAGCGAGTGCACGAAGCGGTCGACGAAGGTCGCGCGCGCGGCCTCGAGGATGTCCGCCTCGGAGGCACCGGGGCGGCCGTACGCGATGTTGTCGCGGATCGTGCCGCCGAACAGCCACGTGTCCTGCAGCACCATGCCGATCTCCGAGCGCACCTTGTCGCGCGGCACGGAGGCGATGTCCACGCCGTCGATCGTGATCTTGCCGCCGTTCAGGTCGTAGAACCGCATGATCAGGTTCACCAGCGTCGTCTTTCCCGCACCCGTCGGGCCGACGATCGCGACGGTCTGGCCCGGCTCGGCGACAAGGCTCAGGTCGCCGATCAGCGGCTTGTCGGGGGAGTAGGAGAACTCGACATCGCGGAACTCGACCTTCCCCGCCAGCTCCGCGGCGAGGTGGCCCGACGGCTCGGGCGTCATCTCGTCGGCGTCCAGCAGCTCGAACACGCGCTCAGCCGAAGCGACGCCCGACTGCAGCAGGTTCGCCATCGACGCCACCTGCGTCAGCGGCTGCGTGAACTGGCGCGAGTACTGGATGAACGCCTGCACGTCGCCGATGTTCATGGTGCCCGACGCCACACGCAGGCCGCCGATCACGGCGATGACGACATAGTTCAGGTTTCCGACCAGGAACATGACCGGCATGATGATGCCGGAGATGAACTGCGCGCCGAAGCCGGCCTTGTACAGCTCCTGGTTCCGGTCGCGGAACACCGCCTCGACCTCGCGCTGACGGCCGAAGACCTTCACAAGCGAGTGACCCGTGAAGGCCTCCTCGATGTGCGCGTTCAGCTCGCCCGTCGACTTCCAGTTCTGCGCGAACAGCTTCTGCGAGCGCTTGCCGATGACGGTGGTCACGACGCCCGCCACGGGCACCGAAAGCAACGCGACGAGTGCCAACGTCGGCGAGATGTAGAACATCATGACCAGCACGCCGATCACCATCAGCAGGGAGTTCAGCAGCTGCGAGAGGGTCTGCTGCAGCGTCTGCGACACGTTGTCGATGTCGTTGGTGACGCGGCTCAACACCTCGCCGCGCGCCTGCTTGTCGAAGTACGACAAAGGCAGCCGGTCGAGCTTCGTCGACACCTCCTGGCGCATCGTGAAGATCGTGCGCTGCACGGCGTCGTTGAGGATCCAGCCCTGCGCGTAGGAGAACACGAAGCTCACCACGTACAGCCCCAGCACGATCAGCAGCACCGTGCCGATCCCGCCGAAGTCGATTCCCTGGCCGGGGATGAAGTCGAGGTTGCGGAGCATGTCGGCCATGTCGGTGTGCCCGGCGGCGATGGCCTGATCGATGGCCTGTTCCTTGGTGATGCCCGAAGGCAGCATCTTGCCGATGATGCCGCTCAGCATCAGGTCGGTCGCGCGGCCCAGCACCTTCGGGCCGACGACGGCCAGCGCCACCGACAGCGTGCCGACGACGACGGCGATGATCACCAGCGCGCGCACCGGGCGCAGGTTGCCCATCAACCGCTTGACCGACGGCAGGAAGTTCACCGCCTTCTCTCCGGTTCCCATGTGCCCGCCAGGGCCTCCCGGGCCGCCGCCACCCGGGCCGCGGCGCGACCCAGGCCCGAACTTCGGCCGCTCGTTGGCCTTCTTCTCTGTCTGTGTGTTCTCGCTCATGCTGCCGCCTCCTCGACGCTCAGCTGGGACTCGACGATCTCCTGGTACGTCTCGCTGGACGCCAGCAGCTCGTCGTGCGTGCCGCGGTCGACGATCTGGCCGTCCTCGAGGACGAGGATCTCGTCGGCTCCTGTGATGGTGGAGACGCGCTGGGCGACGACCAGCACCGCCGCCTGTACCGTCTCGGGGGCGAGCGCGGCGCGCAGCCGCGCGTCGGTCGTGACGTCGAGGGCCGAGAACGAGTCGTCGAACACGTAGACGCTCGGCCGCTTCACCAGCGCCCGCGCGATGGCGAGACGCTGCCGCTGGCCGCCGGACACGTTGGTGCCGCCCTGGGCGATGTGCGCCTCGAGCTGGTCGTCGAGCTCGCGCACGAAGTCGGCGGCCTGCGCTACCTCAAGCGCATGCCAGAGCTCGTCGTCGGTGGCGTCGGGCTTGCCGTAGCGCAGGTTCGACGCGACGGTGCCCGTGAACAGGTAGGGCTTCTGCGGCACGAGGCCGATCCGCGCCCACAACGCGTCGGGGTCCATCTCGCGCACGTCAACGCCGTCGACGCGCACGGCGCCGCCCGTGGCGTCGAACAGGCGCGGGATGAGGTTGATCAGGGTCGACTTGCCGGAGCCGGTCGAGCCGATGATCGCCGTCGTCGTGCCGGGCCGCAGCTCGAACGTGACGTCCTTCAGGACCGGCGACTCGGCGCCGGGATACTCGAAGGTCACGTGGTCGAACGAGACGTCCCCCGCGGCGGCCGGGGCCGGTGTCGGGGAGACGGGGGGAGCGACGGTGGAGTCGGTGTCGAGGACCTCCATGATGCGGTCGGCGCAGACGGCCGCGCGCGGCGCCATCACCAGCAGCATCGTCGTCATCATCACGGAGATGAGGATCTGCATGAGGTAGGAGATGAACGCGGTCAGCTGGCCGATCTGGATGTCGCCGGACTCGATCCGCTGCGCGCCGAACCACATGACGCCCACCGTCGAGATGTTCATCACGAATCCGACGAACGGGAACAGGAACGCCATCAGGCGACCCACCGTCGTCGTGGTGTCGACGAGTTCGGAGTTGGCGCGCTCGAAGCGCGCGGCCTCGTGCGGCTCGCGGACGAACGCGCGGACGACGCGGATGCCGGTGATCTGCTCGCGCAGCACCCGGTTCAGGGTATCGATTCGCTTCTGCATGACCTCGAACAGAGGCCCCATCTTCGTGATCAGGACGACGATGCCCGCGCCCAGCAGAACGACGGCCGCGAGGATGATCCAGGACAACCCCGCATCCTCGCGCAGCGCCATGACGACGCCGCCGATCATCGTGATGGGCGCGCCGACCAGCATCACGCAGGTCATCAGCACGAGCATCTGGACCTGCTGCACGTCGTTCGTGGAGCGGGTGATGAGGCTGGGGGCGCCGAAGTGGTTCATCTCGCGGGCGGAGAAGGCGAGCGTGCGCTCGAAGATCGCGCCGCGGACGTCGCGGCCGAACTGCATGGCGAGGTTGGCGCCTGCCCAGACCGCGCCGATCTGCGCGGCGCCCTGGACGAGCGACAGCAGCAGCATGACGCCGCCGGTGCCCCAGATGAAGTCGACGTCGCCGGTGACGACGCCCTCGTCGATGATGCGGGCGTTCAGCGTCGGCAGGTAGAGCGACATGATGGTCGCGACCGTCTGGAGCACCACGACGATGGCGAGCAGCCCCCAGTAGGGGCGGACATAGCGGTTGATGAGCCGCCCTAGTCGAGATATCAAGGAAGTTCCTTTCGGAGCACCCCGCTGAGGGCGAAGGAGGCGAGGTCGGAGGCGTCGGCCCGCGGCCCGCCGAAGCGGAGCGCGTTGCCGGTGGCGAGGATGCCGATGTAGGTGACGAAGTCGGCGACGGGGATGGCCAGGTCGTCGGCGTGGGGGGCGAGGATCTCGGCGACCCAGGCGTCCATCTCCTGGCGCCGGGCCTGCAACTCGTCACGCAGGCAAGAGCTGGGCTTGTGCGGCCCCGGGGGCGCGCCGTGCGCCGCCATGAGCAGCGAGCGGGTCGTCGTGATGCGGTGGACGATCAGGTCGATCGCCGCGGCGGTCTTGGAGGCGACGGTGTCGCCGAGGTTGGTGTGGTCGAGGGTGTCGCGCAGTCGCCGCTCGGAGAACGCCTCCATGATCGTGGCGTCGATCAGCTCTTGAAGGCTGTCGAAGACGCGGAAGATGGTGCCCTCGGCGACGCCGGCGGCCTCGGCGACCTGCCGTGTGGTGACGCCGGTTCCCACCTCATGGATGAGGGGAAGCGTCGCCTCGATGATCGCGGCCCGGCGATCCTCGCGGGCCATGGGTGCTGCTCGTGTCACTCCGAGGAGTCTAGTGAGTGAACACTCACTCATCAAATGCCGGAGAGGCGATCTTTCTCCGCGGTGAGGTTGGCGCGGGCGTTCGCACCCCACAGTCGTCGCCCGGCTGCGGTGTGGAAGAGCGGGTCTGTCGACAGCAGCGACTCGACGACGGCGAGGCGGCCCCGCCGCCAGGTGTCGTCGTCGAGGTGCGCGTAGTCGAGGCGGACGTCGCGGGCGTAGACGTGGTAGCGGCCGGGGATCTGGCCGAGCACGGAGAGGTCGGCGTCGGAGAGGAGCGCGGCAGTGTCGTCGGCGGGGCGGTGCTCGGCGGTCATGCGGACCAACCGTGCAACCTCTCTGACATCCCGGCCCGGGAGCACCCCGTACAGCGTGTCCTCCGCCAGCTGCGCCGACGCCTCTTCGTCCTGCCCGGGGACGCCGTCGTAGACCGCGTCGTGGAACCACGCCGCGAGACGCACGGACGCGCCGTTCGCGCCAAGGGCGTCGAGCGCCGAGAGGCACGCGACGAGGTGGCGGACGTCGTGATAGACCCGGTGCGGCTCGGCCCAGCGTGCGAGCAGGTCGTCCCGGATCTCGGCGGGGAGGCCGTATCTGTCCCAATCCGCGAGCGCCGCGGGGCGCGCCTCGGCGCGGGTCGGCGACTTGTCCCGGCGCCGCACCCGCAGGCCCGACGCCGCGAGCCGCCGGACCAGTTCTCGCTCGCCGACGGCGAGGGCGCCCGCGGCGACGAGGTCGTCGTAGCGGGAGATGGGGATGTCGTAGTGGTCGTGATCGAACGCGCGCGAGGGCAGCCCGGAGCGGGCCGCGAAGTCGTGCAGCTCGTCGAGCGAGAAGTCGGAGACGAGGTGCCCGAAGACCGTGCCGTGTGCGGGCCAGCGGGGCTCGTCGATCAGAATCGCCACGACCTCTAAGGTAGTCGCGTGCGCCCCTCCACCTTGGCAACCGCGGCGATCCTCGCCGTGACCGCGATCTGGGGCTCGACGTTCTTCGTCATCAAGGACGCGGTGGGGCGCATCGATCCGGTCGACTTCCTCGTCGTGCGGTTCGCCATCGGCGCGGCGATCCCCACGCTGCTGTTCCTCGGGAAGCTGCGCAGGCTGACCGGGCGGCAGTGGGCCGTCGGGTTGGGGATCGGCGTGATTTACGGCCTCGCGCAGATCGCGCAGACCGTGGGATTGCAGACGACGGCGGCGTCGGTTTCCGGCTTCATCACCGGCACCTATGTGGTGCTGACGCCGATCGTGATGTGGGTGGCGTTCCGGGCGCGCGTGCAGGCGGGAACGTGGGCGGCGATCGCGCTAGCCACCGTCGGCTTGGGCGTGCTGAGCCTCGCCGGTTTCGGCGCAGGGGTGCCACTGCTGGGGATGGGGGAGTGGCTGACGCTGCTCGGCGCCGCCCTGTACGCGGTCCACGTCGTCGTGCTGGACCGGCACGCGACGTCCATGGATGCGGCCGCCTTGGCGACGGTGCAGTTGATCGGCGTCGCCGTCACGTGCGCGGCGTTCGGGGTGCCCGACGGCGTCGAACTGCCCACGGACGGGGGAGTCTGGGGTGCGGTGCTGTACACGGCGATCGTCGCGGGCATCGTCACGATGGCGCTGCAGACGTGGGCGCAGCGCCACCTCGACCCGACAAGGATCGTGCTGCTGATGGCCTTCGAGCCGGTGTTCGCGTCCGCGTTCGCCATCGCTTTCGGCGGCGAGTCCCTGACCTGGCGCCTCCTGCTCGGCGGAGGGATGATCCTCGGCGCCACCTTCCTCGGCATCCGCGCCGGAACCCCGGAACCAGATCAGGCTTGGGGGCGCAGCAGGGGGTAGAGGATGGTCTCGCGGATGCCGACGCCGGTCAGCAGCATGATCAGGCGGTCGATGCCGAGGCCCAGGCCGCCCATCGGCGGAACTCCGTACTCGAGGGCCTCGATGAAGTCCGCGTCGAACTGCATGGCCTCGGCGTCGCCTGCCGCCGCCTTCAGCGACTGCGCGACGAGCACGTCGCGCTGGACGACCGGGTCGACGAGCTCGGTGAACCCGGTGCCGCGCTCGACGCCGCCGATGATCAGGTCCCACGCTTCGACCTTGCCGACGTCCGACCGGTGCGGGCGGGCAAGCGGTTGCGCGATGGAAGGGTAGTCGTAGACGAAGGTCGGCTGGACCAGGCCGGGCTCGACAAGGTCGCCGAACAGCTCCATGACCAGCTTGCCCGCGTCCCACTTGGGATCGAACTCGACCTCGTGCGCCTCGGCGATCCGCCGCAGGTCCTCGACCGGGGTGTCGACGGTAACCGTCTCGCCCACCTTCTCCGACAACGCCGGGAACACGGGAAGCCAGGCCCATTCACCGTCGAGCTCGATGGTGCCCTTCGGCGTCTCGATGGTGCGGGAGCCGACGGCGTCGGCGGCGGCAACGACGATGTCCTGGATCAGCCGCGCGATGCTCGCCTGGTCGCCCCACGACTGGTACGCCTCAAGCATCGTGAACTCGGCGGAGTGCGTCGAGTCGATGCCCTCATTACGGAACACCCGGCCCATCTCGAACACGCGGTCTGCGCCACCGACCATCGTGCGCTTCAGGTGGAGCTCCAGCGCGATGCGCAGCGTCATGTCGATGTCGAACGCGTTGATGTGCGTGCGGAACGGGCGCGCGGCAGCGCCGCCGTGGACCAGCTGCAGGATCGGCGTCTCGACTTCGAGATAGCCCTGCCCGTATAGCGTCTCGCGGACGGCGCGGGTGATGGCGGAGCGCTTGCGGACCATCTCGCGGGCCTCGTCGCGGACGATCAGGTCCACGTACCGTCGGCGCACGCGCGCCTCCTCCGACAGGTCCTTGTGCAGCACGGGCAGCGGGCGCAGTGCCTTCGCGGCCATGCGCCACTCGGAGGCCATGATGGAAAGCTCGCCGCGCTTCGACACGATGACGCGGCCGGTGACCCAGACGTAGTCGCCGAGGTCGACGTCAGCCTTCCACGCCGCGAGCGCCTCCTCGCCGACCTCGGCCAGCGACAGCATGACCTGCAGGCGCTCGCCGTTGACGTCAGGTGTGAAGCCATCCTGCAGCGTGGCGAACGCGAGCTTGCCCGTGTTGCGGATGAACACGACGCGCCCGCCGACGGCGACGACGTCGTCGGTCTCCTGGCCGGCCTCCATCGTCGACCACGCGTCGTTGGCGCGGACGTCGGCGAGCGTGTGGGTGCGGACGAGGTCTGCCGGGTATGCCTCGATCCCGGAGTCGAGCAGGCGCGCACGCTTCTCCTTGCGGACGGCGGTTTGCTCGGAGTCGCTGGGCAGGAGGGGAGAGGCGTCAGTCACGCGCCGCATCCTACCGGGTGCCCTGCTGTCTCCGACCCTGCCAACTGCGCCCCTCCACGCTTCTGCCGAAGCGGGTGGCTCGGACGCGGCTGTTCCTCGGTGTGCGGACACAAATCTGCGTGGGCTGCACGAGGCGTACGTATGGCACAGCTGAGGCAGCCCACGCAGATTTATGTTCGGGAGATGTGTCGACGGAGTCGAATCTGCCGCAGCAGGCTCCGTTTCGTCGACTCCCACTGATACCAGATCTGTGCGTAGCTAAGGCGGATCGTGTCGAAGCCGAGGTCGCGCGCGGCCAGATCGCGGCGGCGATCCTCCCGGTAGTCCCGGTCCGATCCGTGGTGGGCCTCGCTGTCGCACTCGATGATCAGGTTGTCGCCAACAAGTAGGTCGACACGGCCCACACCGGGAATCTCAACCTGCGGGAGAAGCCTCACGCCGTGTTGTTCCAGAAAGAGGCGCACTCGCGTCTCGCTGCCGGACTCGGCCCTGTTGAGGTAGCGAAGAAACCTGGATGAGCGGCCGGGTAAGGAGAGCCCACGGAGCTCGTCGGGGCTGACCAGCCCGTTGTGCAGCGCCGATTCGGCGACGATGAGCGCGTCCTCCATCCCGTGGCGGTGCGCCACGTGCCTGAGACAGTCGAGGAGCGGCCACACCGCCGAGCTGGGTTGTGGTCCCTCGTCGGCGTGCAGCACAGTGCCAGGCACTGGCGTCAGCTCGCTTCCGCGGCCGAACACGACATGCGTGACGTCGTGCTTGGGGGTCCACAGCTGGTGTAGGCGGCAGCCGGTGAGGCAGCCGACACGGCCACCCGCCCGGATCCCTGTCACCACGCGCTGATCCGCGTGCCGGAACGCATACCAGCCCCTGACGATTCTCTTGACCTCACCGTTGTCGAGGGCTGTGGTCAACTCGCGTCGAGTGGCCCCCTGCATGAGTTGGGAATATGAACGAACACCTGTCTCCATACCTCCGTGATGTCAAAAACAGGGGCGCGTTTTCCGTCGCGTCCGCAATCTGTGGATAAGTCCGTCCCGGAGTCGGCGAGCGAACGCGGCGCGAGCCCTTGCCGAACATAAGCCTGCGTGGGCTGCACGCGCTGTACGTATCGCACGGCTGAGCGAGCCCACGCAGATATGTGGTCGAGCACCCTCGCCCATGAGAGTCAGTCGGCCCGGACGCGCTCCTTGAACGGGCCGAAGGCGCGGAAGCCGGGCACGCGGATCTCGGGGATCTGGAACGCTTCGCCCGTGCGCGGGTTGCGGCCAGCGCGGGGTGCGCGGGTCCGGGGCTCGAACGCGCCGAAGCCCTGCAACGCGACGCTCTTACCCGCCGCGATCTGGTCGATGATCTCCTCGAGCGCCACGCTCAACACGACGCGTGCGTCCGTCGCGTCCAGGCCGGTACGGCCGGCGACCGCCTTGCTCAGCTCTGCGATGTTCATGTTCTCTTTTTTCCTTATCTGTAGACGGTCAGTCGGGTTGAATGAGACCGCGCTGATAGGCACGGACGAGTCGGCGAGGGACGCGGTGCTCGCGGCCGTCGATGCGAATCGGCACGAGGTCGATCGGCTCCGCCTTCCACTGAGCGCGGCGGCTCCTGGTGTTGCTGCGCGACATCTTGCGCTTCGGAACCGCCATGTCACGCCACCTCAGACACGCCGTCGACCGGGCCCAGCCACGGCTCGAGGCCGTCGCCGGGCACGTGCCAGCGCAGGCCGTGCTTCGCGATCTCTTCGTCGGTGAGGAGGCACGACCGCAACGCGGCCTCCAGGTCGTCGCGGCCCTCGTCCGTGCCGATGACCACGATCCGCGTGTGCGGACGCATGTCGTACCAGTCGTCGAAGGTGCCGATGCTCAGCATGCCGCCGGCGCCTTCCCACTGGCACACCTGCGTGGGGCGCGTCGGCAGCCAGAAACAGCCACGAGTTCTCCGATGCCCGCTGCCGAGCACCTCGACCCGCTCCCGCAACCGCCCCGGATGGAAGGGGCGGTCGGAGCGGAAGTCGAGCGTCCAGACGTCCGACGCCCCGGGCTCGACCACGGGCGTCAGGCACACCGGGGAGACCCAGTCCTCCGCCTCGGGATGGTTGTGGATGCCGCGGAGCAGCGCGACGGGGTCGATCCCGGTCGTCCCCTCCGAGATGAGGGAACCGGGCCTGGCAAGGGCTTTCACGAGGGAGAGGCCACGCTTGTCGGCATCGCCGAAGAGGGCGACGACGTCGGCGTACTCCACGAAGGACGATGTCGTCTCGGCGACCCCGCGTGGATCGTCCTCCCGTACCGGCAGGTCCCGCTCGGCGACGAGATCGTCGCCCACGAGGTCGTCGACCAACGTCGCCGCGTCCAGCGCGACGATGACCCCGGCGATCCGCACGTGCGGCGCCACCCCCGGCATGCCCTCGACGACCCGGCACACCTGCATCGGCTCCGCCGTGACCGGCAGCTGCGCGACGATGGCCTCCCACTTTCCGCTGGCGGCGAGTCGCTCGAGCGTCGGCACGATGTCCTCGCGGATCGCGCAGCTGGTGCACGCATGCTCCACGTCGATCTCCACCCGCTCGATCAGGCCGGTGATGTCGGAGACGGTGCGGACAAGCATTTCGCGTGCGGGGTCGATCGAATGCTGAACGGCGACGACGGACGGGAGGTCCCACTGCAGGGCGATCGCCGCCGACACCATCGGTGTCGCGGACACGCCTGCCACCAGCACGACGGGCGCGCCGCCCTTCGGCGCACGGATCCGCTTCACCCCTGCCTCGCCTTCATCCGGGGGTTCTTCTTGTTGATCACGAAGACGCGGCCGCGGCGTCGCACGATCTGCGCACCGGGGACCTTCTTCAGCGCCCGCAACGAGTTGCGCACCTTCATGGGGTGGTCCTTTCCTTTGGGTATCTCCTGTTGAACCGCTCGACCCGGCCCTCGGTGTCGATCACGCGCGACGTCCCGCTCCAGAACGGGTGACTCGCGCTGGAGATCTGCACGTCGATGACGGGGTAGGTCTCGCCCTCGAACTCGATGGTCTCCGACGACGTCAGCGTGGACCCCGTTCTGAAGACCAGCCCTGCTGAGCGGTCGCGGAAGATCACCTGCTGGTAGGGGGGATGAATGTTGTCCTGCATGAACACCTGCTACTGGTCGATGATAACGGTTCTCATTATAAACATAGGAGGGCGTGTGTCACGCACCTGCCAAATCACCGGGGCCCAGCCGGGCTTCGGGAACAACGTGTCCCACTCGCACCGCAGGACGCGGCGTCGGTGGAACGTCAATGTCCAGCGCAAGCACTACTGGGTGCCGTCGCTCGGACGCCGCGTCACGCTGACAGTCAGCCCGAGAGGCATTCGCACCATCGACCAGCGCGGCATCGACGCGGTGGTCCGGGAGTTGCTGGCGCAGGGGGTCGTGCTCTGATGGCGAGCACCGCGAAGATCGCGGCCAACAAGCGCCGCGAGCGCACCGTCGCCCGATACGCGGCCAAGCGTGCCGAGCTGAAGGAGCGCGCCCGAACCGCGCCCACGCTCGAGGAGCGAAAGGAGACACATAAGCAGTTGCAGAAGCTGCCGCGCGACGCCAGCCCCGTCCGGCTCCGCAACCGGGACTCGATCGACGGCCGCCCCCGCGGCTATCTGCGCAAGGCGGGCGTCTCCCGCGTCCGGTTCCGCGGGCTCGCACACGACGGCTATCTCCCGGGGATCACCAAGTCGTCCTGGTGACCCAACCGCTGAAGACGGCTCCGATCGGTCAGCGCAGGGTGACGGTGACGCCGTCGGGGGTCTCAATGAAGGAGACCTCGGCGAGCGTCTGGGCATGCCAGTCGGCGCCGAGGACGTCCGCGGGGAGTTGGGTAAGGATGCCAAGGACGGCGCAGCCCGCGGCGCGGCCGGCGGCGATCCCGGCAGGCGCGTCCTCGACGACGAGGCAGCGCGCGGGGTCGACGCCCAGGCGTTCCGCTGCCAGCAGGTAGGAGTCGGGGGCTGGCTTGCCATCGCGCACGTCGTCGCAGGTGACGATGACCTGAGGGAAGGGCAGGCCCGTGGCGGCGAGGCGTGCGGTCAACAGCCGGGTCGTGCAGCTGGTGACGATGGCGTGGCGGTCGTCGCCGATCGCGCCCAGGGCCTCGCCCGCACCGGGGAGGGCCACGACACCGTCGATGTCCGACGACTCGAGCTCATCGAGGCGCAGCCCGGCCTCGACGGCGATCTCCGGCGCGAGGAGCGCGTGCGCGGCAGTGGCCGAGGGCCGGCCGATGTACTCCCGCGCGTAGCCGACCTCGACCCCGTATTCCTCGGCCCATCGCGCGTAGGCGCGCAACACGGCGTCGTTCGACTCGCCGAGCGTGCCGTCGAAGTCGAAGAGGACGGCATCGAACGTCCCCAGCAGCTTCGCGGCGGTCACTTCCACAGGGTCATCAGCGAGAAGCTGGCGACGATGAGCACCAGCCCGACGAGGACGTTCCAGTCGCCCATGGCCCGCATGAAGCCGATCTGCTGCCCGGCCAACTGCCAGACGACCATCCACAGCACGCCGAGCAACCCGACGGGGATGAACACCGCGGGCACCCAGTTTCGGGTCCCGGGAGCGAGGCGCGCGGTCTTCTCGCGGCCGTCGGACAGCTCGGCCTTGTCCTTGGCCTTCTTCTTGTCCGCCGCCTGCTTGCGAACCTTGGACTCGGGCACGTGCGTCCTCCTCGAACGATTGCTACCTGGTCAGCGTAGTTGAGCGTGGGAGGTTTGCCCACTTGAGAATAGGCTGGGAGCGTGAGTATGCGCGACTGGGTCCGACTGCGGGCGGCGCGCGTCCGGGAAAGGGTCGGTCACAACCAGGAACGACCGCGGACGTTGCCCGGGCGCTTCGCGACCGTCCTGGTATGCGTGCTCGCGGGGTTGATGATGACGGTCGCGGGGATCGCGGCGCGCGGAACTGACCTGCGCAGTGACCGCACCGCCGACATGCGCGACCTCGTCGCCACCCAGGCCTCGCGCAACGAGGTACTGCGCCGCGACGTCGCCGCCCTGACCGACGAGGTGGGCGCCCTCGCCGCGCGGCAGCCGGGCGGCGGACAGCTGGCGGAGCGCCTCGCCGTCGCGGAGGAGGCCGCGGGGCTGACCGGCCTCATCGGCCCCGGCCTGCGCGTCACGCTCACCGACGCCCCGGCCGATGTGAAGCCGGCCGGTGTCTCCGACGACCTGCTGGTCGTCCATCAGCAGGACATCCAGTCGGTGGTCAACGCGCTGTGGGCCGGCGGCGCGGAGGCCATGACCATTCAAGGACAGCGCGTGATCGCCACGACAGGGATCAAGTGCGTCGGCAACACCGTCGTCCTCCACGGCGTGCCGTACGCGCCGCCGTATGTCATCGAGGCCATCGGCGACGCCGACGCGCTCCTCGCGGCCCTCAACGACTCGCCGTCGGTGCGGATCTACAAGCAGTACGTCGACGTCTACGGCCTGGGCTACGCCGTCGACCGGATCGCGGCCATCGAGGCCCCGGCCTTCGCCGGCTCGGTCGGCCTCCGCTACGCCGCCCCGGTTCCTGCCCCCTAGCCTCGCTAGCGAAGTACCCCATTGATCAGTACTTCCTGAGCAGGTGGCACGTGTCTCCGGGACCTCTTAGCATGGCGGCATGGCACGGGTGAGGCGCGGCGGACACAAGCCGCCCACGATGAACGATGTGGCGGCCCTGGCCGGCGTTTCGCAGAGCACGGTGTCCTTCGTCGTCAACGACCGTCCGGGCGCGCGGATCGGTGAGGCGACCCGCAAGCGGGTGCTGGAGGCGGTGGAGGAACTGGGGTTCCGCACGGACCTGACGGCCAGGGCGCTGAAGACCGGGCAGACGCTGACGATCGGCATGCTGACCGACCGGATCGCGTCGACGCCCTTCGGTGGGCGGATCATCGTCGGAGCCCAGGAGGCTGCGTGGCAGCGTGACGTGCTGGTCCTGCTCGCCGACACCGGCGACGACGACAACGTCCAGGCGGCGGCGGTGAACGCGCTGCTCGATCGGAGGGTCGACGGCCTGCTCTTCTCCGCACAGTCCACCGGTCTGGTGGAGCTTCCGGTCAGCGCTCCCACCCCGACGGTTCTCGTCAACTGCTTCGACGAGGCGGGAACCCCGAGCGTGATCCCCGACGAGGAGTTCGGCGGGGGGCTCGCCATGCGCGCCGTCCTCGATGCCGGTCACACGAACGTGCTGTATCTGGCGGGGGAGCCTGACCGCTGGGCGACCGCCGAGAGGATCCGTGGCATGGCGCAGGCGGCGCGCGCGGCCGGCGTGACCATGGGGATCAGCTACGGCGGATACGACACCGATTCCGGCTATGAGCGGATGATCGAGATCGCGCGAGGGGAGCTCCCGACGGCGGTCCTGTGCGCGAGCGACCGGGTGGCGCTCGGCGTGATGCTGGCGCTGAGCGAGCTCTCGCTGCGCTGTCCGGAGGACATATCGGTGGTGGGGTACGACAATCAGGAGTACCTCGCGGAGGTGCTCCATCCCGCGCTGACGACGGTTGAACTGCCATTCCTCGACCTCGGTCGTCGGGGGGTCGAGCAGATGTTCGCGCTCGCAGCGGGGAAGAAGGTCGATCCCCAGGTCAAGATCCGTGGCCGCCTCGTGCGCCGGGACTCGCTCGCCAGGCCCCGCGGATAGCCTCGCGTCGTCCTCCAGGTGTTGACACTCGGATCGGAGGCATGCATCATACTGCTAATTCGTATTTGCAGTGGTTCGCGCAATGCTCATACGAATGAGCATCCGAAGGTCGGACGCTCGGCCGATGAAGCCCGACAGAAAGGGGCCGTATATGCCCACCCACACCACAGCCGGCCGCCGGAGGCCGATCGGAGCGAGCCTCGGCGTCGCCCTTCTCGCGGGAACGCTCCTCCTCAGCGCCGGGTGCGCCCCCGGCGCCAAGCCGCAGCCCACGAGGACCGAGACCGCGGCGGTGAGCCGCGACCTCGGCACCGAGCCGATCACCCTCACGGTGATGACGACGACGTCGGAGACGGACAAGGCGTCGATCAACCAGCTCGCCGATGCGTTCCGCGCGCACCACCCGAATGTGACAGTGGAGGTCAAGTCCGAGCAGTTCACCGTCCTCCAGCAGAACGGCCCGCGGATCATCTCCACCCCCGACACCCCGGACCTGATTCGCTTCCCTACGCTGGGCAACACGGTCAAGAACGGCCAGCTCACCCAGCTCGACGACTACGCGAGCCTCTACGGATGGGACGAGTTCCCCTCCAGCCAGCTGAACCAGTGGCGGGTCAGCGACGACGGCCTTCAGCGGGGCGAGGGCGGCCTGTACGGAATGGGCATCAGCTTCTCGCTCACGGGCGTCTACTACAACAAGGAACTGGCGGCGGGGATCGGCATGGAGCAGCCGCCGACGACCCTGGAGGAGTTCGAGGACCTGCTCGCGAAGGCAGGGCAGACCGAGCACACGGCGCTGATGTCGTCGGGACAGGACGGCGCGCTCTTCTGGCCGTTCCAGGCGCTCATGCTCGCCAAGGGGGCCAAGCCGACGCTGGACGACTGGGTCTTCAACGTCCCGGGCGCCTCGATCGACACGTCCGAGGCGCTCGCCGCGGCCGAGACGCTCGTCTCCTGGGCCGATGCCGGATACCTGCCCGACGATGTCGTGGCGCTGAACAACACGGACGCGCTCGCCAGGTTCACCGCGGGCAAGGCCGTCTTCTCGTACGACGGCAACTGGGACGCCGCTGCGATCGACGAGGCGATGGGCGACAATGCCGGCTTCTTCCTGCTGCCGCCCACCGCGGACCACGGGAAGTTCGCCTCCATGTCGGATCCGGTCAACTACGTCATCCCTGCCCAGTCCGATCAGAAGGATGCAGCTGCAGCGTTCCTCGACTTCGCCTTCAGCGACGAGGGACGCGCGATCATGGTGTCGACGACCGGCCAGGTGCCCGGCGGGCCCGCGGATGCGGCCCTGCCCGAGCTCGAGGTCGGCCCGGCCATCGCGGACACGCTTTCGGCCTTCCAGCTGCTGAATAGGGACAACGGGATCACGCCCTACATCGGGAACGCGACGGCGTCGATCTACACCGACACGATCATCCCGCAGTTCCAGCTCCTCGTCACCGGCAGCGTCACCCCCTCCGACTTCGTGGCCCGTCTCCAGAGCGACTACGACAAGCAGCTGGGACGATGACCCGGAAGCTGGCCGGCTGGTTGTGGGTCCTGCCCGCGCTGGCCTTCTACGGGACGTTCGTGCTTTTCCCGGTCGCGCAGACCGTTCAGTACTCGTTCTACGACTGGGACGGGATCGGCGTCGCTACCTGGGCAGGCCTCGACAACTACGCAAGGGTCTTCGGCAACAGTGAGCTGTACGGATCGATCGTCAACGCGTTCATCCTGATCCTGTTCTTCGCGATCATTCCCATCGTCATCGGCCTCATGGCGGCCGCGGTCCTCCGCGAGGTCCGGGGACGGTTCGGCAACGCCGTCGCCAGGACGGTGCTGTTCCTTCCGCAGATCATCCCGCTGGCCGGCGCCGCGATCGCGTGGTCGTGGATGTACTCGACCGACGGCGTGGTGAACCAGCTGCTCCGCGCCGTCGGCCTCGGCGGCATCGCCCGCGCCTGGCTCGGTGACTTCTCGACGGCGCTGCCCGCCATCGGGCTGATCGGCACCTGGGTGTCCTTCGGCCTGTGCACTGTCTTGTTCAGCGCGGGAATCGGGAAGATTGACCCGTCGCTCTACGAGGCGGCGAGGCTCGACGGCGCGGGCCGGGTCCGCGAGTTCCTCGCCATCACGGTCCCTGGCCTCCGCCAGGAGATCGTCGTGGCGCTCACCGTCCTCGTCATCGCCGCCCTTGCCAGCTTCGACATCATCTACGTCGCGACGCTGGGCGGCCCGGGCTACTCGACGATGGTTCCCGGCTTGATGATCTACCGGCTCACCTTCACGGCGCAGCAGGTCGGCGTCGCGTCGGCGCTCGCCGTCGTGCTCGTCGTCCTCGTCGTGGCGATCGTCGTGCCCCTGCAGAGGCTCAGGAGGGAGGCGTAATGGCCGTGCTTCGTGCGATGCCTCCGCGAACCGGCGCGCGGGGCGCCAACCTCGCCCTCCTGTTGGTGATGATGCTGGTGACCGCGATCCCGCTAATCAGCCTGTTGACGACGGCGCTGCAGCCGCAGGGCACGACCCCGTCGGGCTTGAGCATCCCCTCCACACCCACCTGGTTCAACTTCGCGGACGCCTGGGAGCAAACCAGCTTCCTGACGCTGCTGGGGTCGACGGCGATCATCGTGCTGGGCGTCGTCCCGCTCACCGTGGTGTTGTCGACGATGGCGGGCTACGCCTTGGCGCAGCTGCGGCTCCCCGGCGGGGCTTTCCTGCTGGCCCTCTTCGTCTTCGGGCTGACCCTTCCCTTCGAGGCCATCCTCACGCCGCTGTACTACATGATGCAGGGACTCGGGCTGCTGAACACCCAGCTGAGCCTGATCCTTCCTCTCATCGGTCTGCACATGCCGTTCGCGGTGTTCTGGATGCGCAGCCACTTCGTCAACGTGCCGGCCGAGGTCACCGAGGCGGCGCAGATCGACGGGGCGTCGGCCCTCGGCGCCTTCCGGCACATCCAGATTCCGCTGGCGATGCCCGCCTGGGTGTCGCTCACGATGCTGCTGTCACTATGGACCACCAACCAGTTCATGCTGGCGATCGTCCTCATCAACGACCCTTTGAAGCGCACGCTCGCGGGAGCGCTCGGAGCCTTCCAGGGCGAGAAGACGACCAACGTCGTCCTTGTCTGCGCCGTGACGCTGCTGATCATGGCGCCGACCACGATCCTGTTCGTATTCCTGCAGAAGCACTTCACCAAGGCCCTGCTGCAAGGAATCGCGAAATGACGAGCAACGACCACGCCCTCTTCGACATGTCACGAGCGCGGGCGCGGGCCGTGCTCGCGCCCGAGGAGGAGGCGCATCCCGGCCTGTACGAACTGCGCTACGTGCGCCCTCAACGGGTCTTCGACATCGACGACGACGCCGACGGCACAGTGTCCGCGGAGCACCTCGGGCTGACCCGTGAGGAGGGGATGCGTCTTCTCCGGCGGATCGACGACATTCGCGCCGCCGTCGTCGACGCGCTCCTGGGAGACTCGGCGCTGACCGCCGCCATCGCGCGTGTCCCAGACCCCGGTGGATCCATCGCCGTGGTCGGCGACTCGATGTCGGCAGATCGGCTGGGTTGGGCGGAACTGCTGGGCGGCCTGCTCACGTCCCTCCGTCCGGAGCTCGTGCTTCGCAGCACGGCGCGGGGCGGTGACACGACCCTCGACGCCCTCTCCCGGTTCCACCTCGCGGCCGCGCACCGGCCCGCGGTGGTGATCCAGCTCATCGGCGCCAACGACGCGAGGCGGCACGGGTTCGGTCTCGCCGTGCCGATGTGCTCGCCTGATGACACGCGCCGGGGCCTGAGAGGCTTGCGCGCAATGTGCGGCCACCTGGGTGCCCGTAGGGTGGTGTTCACCCCGCTGGCGGGCGACGAGCGCGGCAGCGTCGTGAACCGGCACGGGGCCAGTTGGCTGCCGTCGGACATCGAGGCCGTCTCCGAACTGGTCCTCGAGGTCGATCCCGAAGCGACCAACCTCCATGCGTCGGCCGTGCGGCTTCCGAGCGAGGAGTTCCTGCTGGCCGACGGGTTGCACCCAACGCTGGCGGGTCAGGTGTGGTTGTTGCATCGGGTGGTCGCCGCGCTGTCCGACGCGTGGCGCTAGCGGGACCCTTGCGTCGGCGCGTGCCTGCGGGACGCGCCGACGTCAGCTCTGGGCGAGCGATACCGAGGTGAGAGGGGAGAGCCCGACGGCGCGGGCGGGGGCCTCGACGTCGCCGCAGACCGCGAGCCAGTTCG
This sequence comes from Tessaracoccus sp., assembly GCF_016714275.1. GTDB lineage: Bacteria > Actinomycetota > Actinomycetes > Propionibacteriales > Propionibacteriaceae > Arachnia. The sequence continues at coordinate 338,541 of NZ_JADJNP010000004.1, forward strand.
CGAGCATCTGGTAGCCGCCCTCGGTGAGGACCGACTCCGGGTGAAACTGCACCGCCTCGACGGCGAACTCGCGGTGCCGCACCGCCATGATCACTCCCGTGTCCGTGCGGGCCGTCACCTCGAGCACGTCGGGAACCGTGTCCTCGACGATCGCCAGCGAGTGGTAGCGCGTCGTCGTCACCGGCGACGGCAGCCCCGCGAACACGCCGTCGCCCTCGTGGAACACGGGCGACGTCTTGCCGTGCAGCAGCTCAGGGGCGCGGTCGACGACGCCGCCGTACGCGACGGCCATCGCCTGCAGGCCCAGGCACACGCCGAAGATCGGCTTCACCCCGCCGAGATCCTTCACGACGTCGACGCACACGCCGGCCTCCTCAGGTGTGCCCGGCCCGGGGGACAGCAGCACGCCGTCGAACGGCTCGTGCCAGCCCGCGTCCGCGAAGCGCGCGTCGTCGTTGCGCCACACCTCGACCTCAGCCCCGATCTGCGCCAGGTACGAGACGATGTTGTAGACGAACGAGTCGTAGTTGTCGATGACGAGGACCTTCGCGGTCATGCGCGGGACCTTTCGACACGGGCCCGGCGCTTCGCGCGGGGGCCCTGCTCAAGGAACGGGGTGCGGGTCACGGGTTCTCGCCATCGCCATTGCCGCCGTCTCCGTTGTCGCCACCGTCGTTCCCGCCATCGCCGTTGTCCTCCGGCGGGTCCGTCGGGGTCACCGCCTTCGCGACCTTCAGGGTGATCTTGTCGCTGCGGTCCGCGACGGCGTTCCTCGTCGGATCCTGACCGAATATGATTCCGGGCGCCTGCGCGGTGGTCTCCTCCTCTTCGAACGTGGGCATCCCGAAGCCTGCCCTCGTGGCCTCGGCGGCAGCCTCGGCCTCGGTCATGCCCGTGAAGCGCGGCACGACCGACTTCCCGGTCGCCACCGTCAGCGTGATCCTCGTGTCGGGGGAGACCGTTTCACCGGGTTGATGGCTGGAGCTCAGCACCTGACCGGCAGGCACGTTGTTGGGCTCGGTTCCCGAATCGCCGGGAACGTGAGGCCGTGCGTCGGTGGTGCTGACGTTGTCGAAGCCGTTCTCCTTCAGGATGGCCTTCGCCTCCTTGACGGGCGCGTCGAGGATGCCGGAGGGGACCGTCAACTCGTTCGGTCCGGAGTTGATCCAGAAGGTGACCTTGGAGCCTGCGGGCACCTCGTCGCGCGCCTTCGGATTCTGGTCGATGACCTGACCCTTCGTCTCGATGGGGCCTTCCTTCTCCTGGGGATCGGGGACGAGATCGATGTCGTCGAACTGGGCCAGGGCCTGCTGGAGGTTGTCGCCGGTCAGGTTCGGAACCAAGACCATCTTCACCGTCGGCCCCGACGACGTCGAGGGCCCAGGCTCCGGGGTGCTCGGGTTCATGATCGTGTAGATGCCATAGACCATCGCGGCGAGGACCAGCACGGCCGCGATCGACAGCACGATGATGCCCTTCCTGCTCTTCCTGTCCTCCTCGGCCAGCTCGGTGCCGACCTCCGTGACGGCCACCGGCGAGGGGGCAGACGTCGGCGCCGCGGCGGGAATCACGCCGCGGCGGGCGGTCGTCGTCATCGGGTCGTTGGGGATCACCTGCGTGGGCGCCTCCACCGGCATCGCGGCCATCACTGGCTGATGGTTCAGCGTGCGGAAGATGTCGTCACGGAACTCGCTCGCGTCCTGGTACCGGTCGCGGGGATCCTTCGCCAACGACTTCAGCACCACCGCGTCCATGGCGGGCGTGATCTCGTCGTCGATCTGCGACGGAGGAACCGGCGCCTCGCGCACGTGCTGGTAGGCCACCGACACCGGCGAGTCGCCCTTGAACAGCGGCTGGGACGTCAGCAGTTCGTAGAGCAGACAGCCGACGGAGTAGATGTCGGAGCGGTTGTCGACCTTCTCACCGCGCGCCTGCTCCGGTGACAGGTACTGCGCGGTGCCGATCACGGCTGCGGTCTGCGTCATCGTCGCGGACGTGTCGGCGACGGCGCGGGCGATGCCGAAGTCCATCACCTTGACGGTGCCGCCCGGCGTGAGCATCACGTTGGCGGGCTTGATGTCGCGGTGCACGATGCCGGCACGGTGCGCGTAGGCCAGCGCGTCGAGCACGCCGGCGGTGAACTCCAGGGCGCGTTCGGGGACGATCTTGCGGCCGTCGCGCAGCACCTCGCGCAGCGTCACGCCCTCGACCAGCTCCATCACGATGTAGGGAACCGAGACGTCGGACGCGCCGTCCTTCTCCTCGCCGGTGTCGTACACGGCGACGATGTTCGGGTGATTCAGGCCCGCCGCCGACTGGGCCTCGCGCCGGAATCGTGCCTGGAACGTCGGGTCGCTGGCCAGGTCGATGCGCAGCCGCTTGACGGCGACATCGCGTTCCAGCCTCAGGTCACGCGCACGCCAGACCTCGGCCATGCCGCCCCGGCCGATGACCTGGTCCAGCTGATAGCGGCCGCCGAGCAGCGCTCCTCGCTCCGTCATCGCGCATCCTTTCGGTCGTACAGGGACCATTTTGGACCATGATCATGAGTGAAATCTAAGAACGTCATCGCAAAGCCTCCAAGACGGCCTTGAAGATGGGGGCGGCGAGCCTGCCGCCGGAGATGTCGTCGCGGTCGATGTCGGCATCCTCCACGAACGCGACGATCGCCACCTTCGGGTCCTCCGCGTAGCCGACGAACCACGCGTACGGCGGCCGGTCGGGCGCGGTCTGCGCGGTGCCGGTCTTGCCGCCGACGACGGCGCCGTAGGTCTGCGCGGGGCGTCCGGTCCCTCCCTCGACGACGGCGACCATCATCTGCTGCAGCAGCTTGGCCGTCGACCGCGAGATGGGCTGCCCGAGCTTCTGCGGTGTGGTGGAGCTGAGGACTGTGAGGTCGCGGTTGGTGACCGCGCTCACGATGTAAGGCCGCATCATCGCGCCGTCGTTGGCGATGGCCGCGGCGACCTGCAGCATCTGCAGCGGGGAGGCGGCGACGTCGAACTGGCCGATGGCGCTGAGCGCGGCCTGCGACTCGTCCAGCTCCGTGGGGAACCGTGACGTGGCCGCGGCGATGTCGATGGTCTGTTCCTGGTTGAACCCGAACGCCTCAGCCATGGCGCGGAGCTTTGCGCCGCCGAGGTCGAGCCCCAGGTTGCCGAAGGCGGTGTTGCACGACGTCATGAGCGCCTGCTGCAGCGTCACCTGCGTGCCGCCGCAGTTGGTGGAGTTGCCCATCGAGTGGCTGGAGTTCGGCAGCGGGAGCGAGTTGGGTGAGTCGACCATGGAGTCCGGCACCATGCCGTCCTCGAGCGCCGCGGCGGCGGTGATCAGCTTAAACGTCGACCCGGGCGGGTAGACCTCGCGCGTGCCGCGGTTCTTCAGGGGCTCGTCCTTCGCGTTGAGGAGCTCGTCCCAGGCCTCGCGCTGGGCGGCGAGATCCACCGTCGACAACCGGTTCGGGTCGTATGTGGGGGTCGATACCAGCGCGAGGATCGCCCCGGTGGAGTAGTCCATCGCGATGGCCGCGCCGCGCTTGTCGCCCAGCGCCTGGACGGCGGCGCGCTGCGCGGCGGGGTTCAGCGTCGTCGAGATGTTGGCGCCCTGCGTGCGACGGCCGGCGAGCAGGTCGAGGATCCGCTCGAACGACTGCTCCGTCGATGCCCCGGACAGCTCCGCGTTGTAGCTCTGCTCGAGCCCGGAGCGCGCGTAGTCGTAGGAGAACCAGCCCGTCACGGAACTCCAGGTCTCGCCCGCGGGGTAGGTGCGCACGTACGGGAACCGGCCGGAGCGGGGCTCGGACTCGGCGATCGGATCGGTGCCCACCAGGATGGCCCCGCGGTTCTGCGAGAACTCGGCGTCGCGGACGCGGCGGTTACGGCCGTCGGCGTTCAGCGAGTCGGATCGCACCACGGAGATCACAGTCATGTTGGCAAGCAGCGCCGCCATGAGGATGGCGATGAACACGCTGACTTTGCGGATGGGGCCGTTCATCGCGAGATCACCGTCGTCTCGTCGAGCGCCTCGCGCGGGGTCGCCGTCGCGGCCTGGGGGATGCGCGCGCGGTGCGAGATCACCATCAGGATGCCGACGATGATCCAGTTCGCGATCAGGCTGGAGCCGCCCTGACTCATGAACGGGGTGGTGAGGCCGGTCAGCGGCAGCAGCCGCGAGACGCCGCCGATGATGGCGAACACCTGCAGCGCGAACACGAAGCTGAGGCCGACGGCGAGCAGCTTGCCGAAGCCGTCGGGCGATGTCAGGGCCGCCTTGCAGCCGCGCGCGACGAGCAGCGCGTACAGCATGATAATGGCCATCAGGCCGAGGATGCCGATCTCCTCGCCGAGCGCGGCGGCGATCATGTCGGACTTCGCCAGCGGTGTCAGGCCCGGGCGGCCGAGGCCCCACCCGCGGCCGAACAGCCCGCCCCAGGCGAAGCCGAACTGGGCGGAGATGATCTGAAGATTGGCGTCGTAGTCGCTGAAGGGGTCGAGCCAGGCATTCACGCGCCGCGGCACGTGGTTGGTGAACTCATAGGCGGCGAGTCCGGCGCCGATGAACAGGATGCCGGCCAGGATGGGCCAAGCGGGCCGCTCCGTCGCGACGTAGATCATGACCGTGAAAAGCCCGAAGAACAGCAGCGAGGTGCCCAGGTCGTTCTGAAACACCATGACGCCGAGGCTGGCGAGCCACATGACGAGGATGGGGCCGAGGTCGCGGGCGCGGGGGAGCTGGAGCCCGAGGAACGAGCGCCCGGCGAGCGCCAGCACCTCACGCTTCTCGTAGAAGTAAGCGGCGAACGCGATGGCAAGGATGATCTTGGCCACCTCCGCGGGCTGGAACGAGAACCCCGCGACGCGGATCCAGATCTGTGCGCCGCCCGACTTGTGTCCGATTCCCGGAACCAGAGGCAGCAGCAGCAACACGAGGCCGGAGATGAACAGCAGGTAGGGGTAGCGCTGGAGGCGACGGTGGTCGCGCAGGGCGATGAGGACGCCCGCGAACAGCACGAGGCCCAGCGCCGTCCACAGCAGCTGCGTCGCCGAGTCGGTCCGAGGCGGTTCGGGGATCTGATCGATCCGGTAGATCATCGCCAGCCCGAGGCCGTTCAGGAGGAACACCGTCGGAAGGATGATGGGGTCGGCGTACGGGATGCGCCAGCGGACGACCGCGTGGGCCGCGAGCCCCATGCCGTACCAGACCGCCGCGACGGGGAGGAGAGTCGACGGCAGCTCGCCGTACAGGTTGAGTTCCGTGATCACCCAGCCCGCGAACCCGAAGGTCTGCGCCATGAGCAGCAGCGCGAGCTCGACGCCCCGCCGCTTCCGGTAGACGATCACCTCATCGGAGACCGCCGGCTGCACCCGTTCCGACATCAGCAGGCCTCCATGTCGTCTTCAGGAGCCGACGGCGCCGACGTGCCGGGAGCGGCGGTGAGGAGCGGGACGGGTGTGCGGGTCGCCGCCGGGAACGCGGATGTGGACAGCGTCGCGCCCGGCGCCACCGGTAGTCCGGGGCCGGTGAAGGCCGGGTCAGGGCGCGGGTTCTCCGCGGCATCCTGCCGGTCCTTGCGGACCTGGACGCAGCGCTCGGCCATGGCGCGCAGCTCGCTGGTGGTGACGGTGGCGGCGTCCCTGCCGGAGACGCTGATGGCGCCCTCGACGCCGCGCTGATAGAACCGCGGCAGGTCGGCGACCGGGATGTCGGTGCGTTCGATCAGCGAACTCAGCGTGAACCCCATCACGGAGCCGGGGAGGCCGTTGTAGACCGCGACATAGCCGTCGGCCGCGGCGACGAAGTAGCTGTTGCGCGCGTAGGTCACGAGCCCCCACGTGCCGAGGCCGAGGGTCAGCGCGACGGCGAGCAGGATCACCAGAGCGCCCGGCCAGCGTCGGTGCGATTCGTGCGGCGCGTAGCGGGCGACCTCGTCGGCGTCGTGCCCGGCGTCCTGCGCGGGCGGCGTCGGATAGGTGGAGTGGGGGAGGAGACCGCCGAACCCGGCGACCTGTGGGACGGTCACCTCAGTGACCGAGCCCACCAGCAGCGGTGCACGGGCGTCGAGGTCCTCGTCGTGGGCGACGACCTCGGCCGCGACGATCGTGATGTTGTCGTGCCCGCCGGCGGCGTTCGCCGCCTGGGCGAGGGCCTCGAGGCCGGTCGCGAGGTCGTCGTGGCCGAGCAGCACGCGGATGGCGATGTCGTCGACCATGCCGCTGAGGCCGTCGGAGCAGAACATGATGCGGTCGCCGATGCGGGCGTCGAGGAGCTCGAGGTCCGGCTCGAACTCCATGCGGCCGTTCAGGACCTTGAGGATGAGGGAGCGGTGAGGGTGCACGGCGGCCTGCGCCGGGGTGAGTTTGCCCTCGTCGATGAGGGACTGGACCCAGGAGTGGTCGTGCGTGAGCTGCGTCAGCTCGTCGCCGCGGAGCAGGTAGCCGCGGGAGTCGCCGATGTGGCAGAGGCCGAACTGCTCGCCGTTGAAGAACGCCCCGCAGAAAGTGGTGCCCATGCCGTCGAGCTCGGGGTCGTCGTCGATGAGGTCGGAAAGGCGGGCGTTGGTGCGGGTCAAGATGCTTGCCGCACGGCTCAGCATCTCCTCGCCGTCGACGGCGCGGGTGTCTGCTTTCGCGGCCTCGGTGGCGGCGACGGCGGAGGCGAGGTCGCCCGCGGCTGCACCCCCCATGCCGTCGGCCACCAGCAGCAGCGTGGGCGAGGCGTACCCGGAATCCTGGTTGTTCTTCCGGACCCGGCCCACCTCGGAGTGCGCGTGCACGCGCAGGCTGAGCATTGCCTAGATCTCCAGCCGCATCAGCGTCTTGCCGATCCGCACGACATCGCCGACCGTGACCTTCGTGGGTTCGACCACCTGTTTGCCGTTGACGTAGGTGCCGTTGGTGGACTGCAGGTCGCTGAGCATCCAGGTCGACGGATCGACCTGCACCAGTTGCGCGTGCCGGGCGGAGGCGTAGTCGTCGTCGAGGAGGAGCGTCGAGTCGGCGGCGCGGCCCAGGTTGATCGTCGGCTCGACGGGGACGGAGACGCCCTGCTGCGGGCCCGCCGTGATGGCGAACCGGGTGGGCAGGTTGGCCTGTTTCTTGCCGCGCTTACGCCCGCGGTCCGCCGGGATGGCGGTCAGCGAGGACGTCGGCACGCGGCGCCCGAACATGTCGGTGCGGACGACGTTCGCAACGAAGAGGATGAACAGCCACAGCAGGATCAGGAAGACGATCTTGATCGCGGCGACGATCAGGTCGGACACGGGCTACGACTCCGACGGGGTGTGCACCAGCATCCTGGTGTGGCCGATCTCGATCCGGGTGCCCTCGCCGATCCGCGACTTCGTGACGCGCTGGCCGTTGACCAGGATGCCGTTGGTGGATCCCAGGTCCTCGATGCTGATGACGGGGTGATCCGGGTCGCCCGAGACGGTGATCATGGCGTGCCTGCGGGAGATGCCGGGGTCGCTGAGGCGGAGGTCGGCCTCGGAGCCGCGGCCGATCAACAGGCCGGGGGCGACGAGGGGGTGGCGCATGCCGCTCACCTCGAGCACCATGCGCCCGGCGCGGGCCTGTTGCTGCGCCGCGCCCGTGGCATCGGCCGCGACGGCCTCGCTGGCGACGGTGAACTGGCCGGTGGGAAGCGAGGTGTCGAGCACGTAGTCGATGGAGATGGGCCCGTTGAACACGTAGGAGCGGTCCGCGGCGTGGTCGCGGATGCTGGGCAGGATCTCGGAGTTCAGCGTCTTGGAGTAGGGCGCGAGCCGGTCGTAGTCGAGCTGGGCGAGGCCGATCGTGAACACGTTGGGCACGAGGCGCTTCTCACGGCTGAGCAGCTTGGCCTCGGCGTCCAGCTCGCGCTGGATGCCCGCGACGATCTCGACCGGGTGCACGTAGCCCTTGAACGCGCGCGCGAAGACCTTCTCGACGGCGGATTCGATGCGCTTCTCCGCCTTGTTGAAGACTCCCATACACCCTCTCTCGGCTCGGTGGACAGTCTGGGCGAAGCATCACTCTACCCGGTGGACCTGAGCGTTCCCTTAAGGCTCGTATGATTCGGCCATGGCTGACAAGCAGCGGAAGGCGCACCGTCGAGGGCTGCCGGTGTGGTCCCATTTCCTGATCGCGATCCTGTTGGTGGCGGTGGTCCAGGGCTTCGTGGTCAAGGTGTACCGGGTTCCGTCGGGCTCCATGGAGCAGACGCTGAGCGTCGGCCAGATGATCCTCGTCAACCGCACCGCGGGCACCCCGGAACGGGGCGACGTGTGGGTGTTCAACGCGAGCGAGCAGTGGCTCGGCGCGCCGATGCCGACGGTGGACGGCCCGAAGAGCGCGCTCAGGTGGGCCGCCGGCGTGCTGGGGTACGGCCCTGGGTTGGACCACGCGCTGGTCAAGCGGGTCATCGGCGTCCCCGGGGACAAGGTGTCGTGTTGCGACCTCGAGGGCAGGCTGACCGTGAACGACGAGCCCCTGACCGAGCCGTACATCTACGACGACGTTCCCTTCGTGGCAGGCGTCGAGGACTGCACCACGGAGCCGCGTTCGCGGCGCTGTTTCGCGCCGATCACGGTGCCCGACGATCGGTTCCTGATGCTGGGCGATCACCGCGGCGACTCGTCGGACTCAGTGTCGAAATGCCGGCGTGAGGACGCCGCGTCGGATTGCGCGAGGTTCGCGACGGCGGACGGGCTGGTCGGCCCCGTGATCGGGGTGTCCTGAAGGAGTAGCGCCCCAGGGACTCTCCCCGGCTGGCTGAGGATCGTCACGGCCGCGAGCCCGACGATGGCGCCGGAGACGTTACCGATGACGTCGCGTGCGTCCGCGACCCGCGGCAGGGCGAGGTATTGCACGAGTTCGACGAGCACCGAGCCGCCGAGGGCGACGGCGAGCCAGACCCAGCGCTCCACCCGGGGCCACAGCAGCACGGCCAGCGCCGTCGGGATGGCGAAGAGGACGACGTTGAGCAGGAACTCCCACCGCCTCGGCGTGAGCACGTCCGGCACGCCCAGCCCCTGGCCCACCGCGTGGATCGCGTTGACGATGGTGTCGATCAGGCCGCCGATGGGCAGGAGGACGACGGCGAGCATCGCGGCGAGGTAGAGGAGGAACACTCGCTGGAGGATCCGTCGGCGTGCGCTCATGGTTCCAGCGTGCCTCGTCCTTCAAACCGCGCCGTCAGGTGACAGCACCGCCTTGAAGGTGCGGCCCAGGATGATGATGTCGCCTGTGAGCGACCAGTTCTCGACGTAGTAGAGGTCGAGCCGGAGCGCGTCCTCCCAGGACAGGTTCGACCGCCCGCTGACCTGCCACAGGCCGGTGAGGCCCGGCTTCACGAGGAGGCGGCGGTAAGCGGCGTTGTCGTACAACGCGACCTCGGCCTCGACCTGCGGGCGGGGACCGACGAGGCTCATGCTGCCGAGGAAGGCGTTGAAGAGCTGAGGGAGTTCGTCGAGCGAGTACCTGCGGATGAACCTGCCGACGGGGGTGATGCGGGGATCGTTCTGCACCTTGAACAGGGGCTGGTCGGACGTGCCCTGCTCGGCGAGCAGCTCAGCGAGCTGGGCGTCGGCGTCGGGGACCATCGAGCGGAACTTGTACATCTTGAAGGGTTCGCCGTGCTGCCCGATGCGGGTGTGCGCGAAGAACAGGGGACCCCTGCTCGTGAGCTTGACGGCCAGAGCCACCGCGATGAGCACGGGGGAGAGCAGCAGGATGAGGAGCCCCGAGCCGATGACGTCGAACGCCCGCTTCGCCCAGTATCTGCGGCCGGTGAACTCGGGAAACTCGATGTGGATCAAGGGCAGCCCGGCCACCGGCCGGGTGTGGATGCGGGGGCCCGCGATGTCGGTGAGGGCGGGGGCGACCACGAGCTCCACCTCGCGCTCCTCCAGCGCCCAGCTGAGCCTGCGCATCTTGCCCGGCTTGAGGGTGTCGGAGCTGGTGAGGACGAGCGTGTCCGCTCCCAGCTCGTCGAGGACGGCGAGGATGGTCTCGGTCGAGAAGTTCGGGCTCTGGTGAACCGCGCCGAGAACCTCGCCGTCGTCGCCGTTCAGCCGTTCCGCCACCGCCCCGACGATGCGGTACCCCGCGTTCGGCTCGCGTGCGATCTCCCGCGCGACGTGCAGGCCCTTCTCAAGGTCGCCCACGATGACGGCGCGGTACTGGAAACGACCACTGCGGCGGCGACTGTTCAGCCACCTCCGCCAGAGAAGCCGGGATGCCAGCAGCAGGAGTAGGCCTAGGGGGAAGGCGATGAAGAGGTAGCCGCGAGCCGTCGAGACCTTGAACATCAGGGCGAGCATCGCGAACACGCCGAAGGTTCCCACGGTGGAGTCCAGGATCCGCTTGTACTCGGTGAACCCCGCCCCGATGATCCGGTGGTCGCGGGTCTCCAGCACTTGGAGCGTGATCATCCAGATGATGGTCAGGACCACCGAGAGCACGGTGTAGCTGACGGTCACGTCTTCGGGCCATCGGCCGTTGACGAGCACCGTCTCCTGCTCGCCGAGCAGCCGGAAGCGAACAAGCTGCGCGGTGGCTACCGAGGCGAGGATGACGAGGAGATCCGCGACCAGTACTCGCCTCGCATAGATTCGCTGCCAGCGCTGGACGCGGTCGTGTGGCGAGGATTGGTTTGGTGAAGCAGGCGGCCCCTGTTTCCTTGAAGCGTCATCCGCGGGTGAGAACATCCGTGGGGGGTCCTGATGCACGGTTACCGATCCTCCTCCTTCGATGCTCGTGAGCCGAAGGCGTCGTGCGGACGCTACCGTCCGCTTTCCCCCACATCTGAACTCGCCACCCGTCGCGGCCTGCACTTTTGGCTCGTTCGCGACCAGAAGAGAGTGCTCCCAGATACTAGTGGGCGATCCGCGTATCCGAAACTCAGAGCCCGCGGCGCAGCATCAGGTCGTTTCCATCCTGTCAGGAACCGCGTGATTGGCGAGCGTGCGTGTTCGCGAGATCGCCAACTGTGGGCCTACCCGATCAAGGCCGCGCACCTCGATCGTGTTCCGTGCGAGTGCCGCCAGGCCGGACTGGAGCTGTCGAGCCAAGGACAGACGGTTACTGACTTTGGTGACGATGGCCGTAGGAACAGGTGAGGCGGTGTCGGAGATCTCACAACGCCATCCACGAAGTGCCTCGGGCTTGCGGCCGAGGTCGGGGGCGCAGCCGTAGTGGAGGGGGCGTGACTTCGGGTGATCGCGCTGAGCCTGAACGCATAAGCGCGCTGCCGAGACATGTCCGATGGAGAGTCCGCCGCGGTAGCTGGGATGCTGTCTTGCGCTTCCCGACGTGCGGTCGGGCGCGCGCTGCTCCAGGATCAGCCATCTGGATGGTTGGGAGCGGTAGGCATCTCGATCGCGTGTCGGTCTGGACCTCCGTCCTGTATCTTGGGCTCGGGGATGGAGCGACGGGACTTCTGGATCGTCACGGTACGAGAGGAAGCTATGACGAGGCGACCGCCTGCGAACCCGCCGATGGTCGACATCGACGTGATCATCCCGGTGCATTCCGTTTCACGCCCGCTGCGCAGGGCTGTGGACAGCGTGTTGTCGGGGGGCCTCCCGGGTGTGAAGGCGCTGGTGATCTGCCACAATCTCTCACGCGAGGAGATCATTGAAGCATCCGGGCTGACACCCTCCGCGGACCTGGAGTTCCACGAGTTCCGCGACTCCATTCGCTCTCCTGCTGGCCCGCGGAATCACGGCATCTCCGTTTCTCGGGCCTCCTACATCGCCTTCCTGGACTCCGACGACCTGTTCGACGCGGACGCGCTGCGGCTCTGGGCGGACGAGGCCGGTGCCCATGGGCATCCGGATCTCCTCGTCGGCCAGGTCCATTCCGAGCAGGCGCGGTTCTTCTCCACGCCGTGTCCGCGCGTCGGACGGCGTACGGGGCTGCGCCCGCATCGCGACCTTCTCAACGATCGGACAGCCCCGCAGGGGGTCCTGGTTCGCAGGCAACTCCTGCGCCCTCCGGCCTCGCCGCGGTTTGATTCCCAGGTCCCGATCGGAGAGGACCTGGTGATCGGGCTGTACCTCTGGAACGCCGCTCGCAGCGTCGTCTGCTCGCGGTTCCGCGCGGGATATCAATTGAAGGCGGACGCCGACGATCGGCTCACCTCTGCGAGATATCCCCTCAGCACGACGCTCTATCCGGTCCGTAACCTCCTCGAGCAGGATTGGCCGTACGCGCTCGATGCGAAGTCTCGCGGCGCTCTGGCGAAGAAACTGATCCGCTTTGAACTGATGGGCCTTTCGCTCGGGTTTGCGCGCGAGAAGAGACTGGGACGCGGTGAACTGGCGCAGATCAGTGTCGTGTTGCGCATGATCGAGGACTTCTACCCCGCCGCGTCCCTTTCCCTTCCGCTCTGGGAGAGCAGATTCGTCAAGTACGTGCGAGACGAGGACCACGACGGCCTCCTCGGCATGCTGAACATCAGGTCCAAGTGGGCCCGGATCATCCAGGGTCTGCTGCCCGGGAACCTGTTGGGCGTGTGTGCGCCCGAGCAGGGCTACATCAGGGCCTTTCGCACGGTTGTCGGCGGCAGGTTGCTGCGCGGGTCGCGCGGGATGCCGTGATGAGCCCCGGAGAAGAAGGTGCCGTCCCACATGTCCCGCTATTCCCCTTTTCCCATGGAGCTCTCTGACATATGAAGATCCTCATCAGAACCCTCCCGCTGCGGCGCGGCAACTACGGCGGCATCCTGCAGGCCTGGGCCTTGCAGCAGGCGCTCAAGGACCTGGGCGCGGACCCGTTCACGGACCGATCGGACAGGCCGGCGAGGCTCGTGCCGTACACCGCGCGAGCGGTGGCGCGCCCGGTGCGCAATCTCCTTCCGAGCGGCCTGAACATCCTGCCCGGGGACGCCCGGTGGCGGGGCGACGCGCGCGTCCGCGGTTTCGTGCACGAAGAGGTGGCGACGACGAGCCTCTTCCCCCCGTACACGAGAAGGCCGCGGGCCCGGGTGCTCAAGGAGTTCGACGCCTTCGTCGTCGGCAGCGACCAGGTGTGGCGCTCGGCCTACGGAGATGTTCCGTCCTACCTGCTCGATTTCCTCCCGGAGGGCGACGGGAGGCGCAAGGTGGCCTACGCGGCGTCGTTCGGATCGACGGAGGCCAATGCGTGGTCGCCCCAGATGGTGACGACGGCGTCGGAACTCATGGGCCGGTTCGACGGGCTGAGCTGTCGCGAGGAGTCGGGAACGCGGTGGATCAGGGAGCATCTGGGGCTCGACGCCGACACGATGCCGGATCCGACGCTCCTCCTCGCACCCGAACGCTACGAGCAACTGATCCGGCGCACCGGCGCCTTCCGGGGCACGCCGGCCGGACAGTACGTCCTCGCCTATGTGCTCGACCGGAGCCCGGAGTTCTCGAGGGTGATCCAGGGCGTCGCGGATGAGATGGGGGCAGAGGTGCTGGAGATCGGCAACGCCGACGGCAAGGGAGGCGCGGGGACGCGTCCCTCTCCCGCCGAGTGGCTCAACCTGATCGCGAACGCTCAACTCATGGTCACCGACTCGTTCCACGGCATGCTCTTCGCCGGGGTGCTGAACACCCCGCACGCGGGGATCCCCAACCAGAGCCGCGGCGTCGACCGGTTCCACAGCTTGGCCGACCTGCTCGCCACCCGCGGCGCCATCGCCACCGACGCGGCGGAGGTGGCCGCGATAGCCGGTGACTTCGGCGGCCGGGTGGACCGGGCGACGACCGAGCAGCGGCTGGACGCCGCTCGCGCGGCGGGCCTCGGATTTCTGCGCCATTCCCTCAGCCTCTGAGCCGGGCGGGAGGGAGTCGACAGTGACGGAATCACTGCGTCACAAGGGCGCGCGGGGCGGCGGCATCACGCTGCTCGCGCAGGGCGGACGCATGCTGGTTCAGCTCGTGGGCGTGGTCGTCCTTTCGCGTCTCCTGAGCCCCGGTGATTTCGGGCTCCTCGCGATGGTCATGGCCTTCATGACACTGGCCGAACTCGTCCGAGACTTCGGGCTTTCCAGCTCCGCCCTTCAGGCCAAGGAACTAAGCCAGCAGCAGGCCTCCAACCTCTTCTGGCTGTCCTGGGCGCTCGGCTCGGCAACCGGTCTTCTCCTCGTGGCGGCCACGCCGTTGATCGTGCGCCTGTACAGCGAACCGCGGCTGGAATACATCGTGCCCGCGATGGCGGTGACGCTGTTCCTCGGCGGCGCGCAGGCTCAGATCCAGGTGCAGCTCGCCCGCCAACTCAAGTTCTCCGCGCTGGCGCTGAGCAACTTCCTGGCGCCAACGGTCGGCTTGGCGCTCGCCGTCGTCGCCGCCCTCCTCGGGTGGGGATACTGGGCGCTCGTGCTGCAGGCGGTCGGCGGCGCGCTCGTCCTCCTGCTCGTGCAGATCGGCGCCGCCCGGTGGGTGCCGTGGCGCCCGAGGCGAGGCCAGGGAACCGGTGACCTGGTCAGATCCGGGGCGCATCTGGGAGCGGCCCACGTGCTTACCTGGGCCGCGAGCAATGTGGACAGCCTCGTCGCCGGCGTGCGATTCGGCTCGGTGCGGCTCGGCCATTACAACCGCGGATTCCAGCTGACCGTCACGATGATCGGGGGGTTCCTCGCGCCGCTGACGCAGGTCGCGATCCCGATGCTCAACGAGGCGCGCAAGAGCGGTAAACGCCCCGCGGACCTGCTGGTCAAGATGCAGGCCCTGGTGGCGATCCCGGTATGCATGGCGATGGTGCTCCTCGCCCTCACCGCCCCGTCCTTGGTTCCCCTCCTGCTGGGAGACCAGTGGGGGCCGGCCGTGCCGATCATCCAGATCCTGGCGGCGGCGGAATGCCTGCACTCGCTGTCGTTCATCAGCTACTGGGGATTCCTCACGGAAGGGCTCTCGAGGCAGCTTCTCAACTACAACCTCCTCACAAAGCCGATCACGGTTCTCGCGGTGCTCATCGGGTCGAACTGGGGCATCGAAGGGCTCGCCCGCGGCTATCTGGTCGGCCTGGCTTTCGCCTGGCCGACCAATGTGATCTGGCTCGCGCGTACGGCGGGCTACGAGTGGCCGAAGTTCCTCGGAAACGGGGCCCGCATCCTCGCCACCGCGGCGATCAGCTACGCCGCGGCCGCGCTTGTCTTCGGCGAGCGGTTGCAGACACCATCCTGGTCCGCGGTAGCGCTCGCGGGCGTCTCCGTCGTGGCGATCTTCATCGTGCTCGTCGGCGCGCTCCCGGCCGGACGCCGCGACCTGGCGCGGATGTTCGCCGTCACCCGCGATTTCGTGAAGTGACCTGCTAGTTGGCCGAGGGGTGTCCCTCGTTCCAGGTCAGCACGTCCGCTTGAGGGCGGCGCCGAGAACGGGCAACGTGGAATCCGGCTGCGGGATGACCGATCGCGACCATGCAGATGACGTCCAGCTCGTCGCCGAATCCCATGCATTCCCGCAATGCCCTCGTGGCGGTGGCACCCATCGACCAGTTGAGCATGCAGGTGGCGAGCCCCTGTGCATGCAGCGCCCAGACCAGCGTCATCGCGAATAGCGCGCCGTCGATCCACCGCTGGTTGCGTTCGCCGGGACCGCGGAAATAGCGCCGATCCACGGTGACGATGGCCAAGGTCGGCACCCCGTCCGTGAAGCCGCGGTTCCCGTTCTGAAGGCGCAATGCGGCCTTGATATGTGCAGGCTCCGTGAGGATTCGGACGCGGCCCGCCTGGCGATTGCAGACCGACGGCGCCTGCTGGGCGGCGCTTACCGCCGCCATCAACGCCTCCTCCGAGACCGGGCGGGACATGTCGTAGTTCCGACAACTGCGTCTGGACGCAAAGAAGTCGTCTAGCTCGGGCCGCGCCATGGGGGCGACACCGGCCGGAGTCGCGGCGGGAGAAATATGCTCATCGTTGGCCCACAGGTCGAGCGCCTCGAGCGCCTCACTGGTCGCCTCGCGGGCGACTTCGCTGACCTGAAGGTAGTGAGGGTGCTGCGAGAGCGACGTCATCTGATCGCGCGCGCTCTGGCCGAAGGGCCGCTTCGGCTCCGGGAGGCTGAGTCCCTTCTCCACCTGGTGGTAGGCGATGGTTATGTCTCTCTCCCGCTGCGTCGTGGGGAGTTCGTCGTCGGGCATATGGCCCGATGTGCTCAGGTAGTCGTGGCAGTCGATAGAGAATTCGCGACGGACTTTGATGCCCGAGAGGATGCGCTGTGATACCCGGCTGATTGGTGCCGGCATGGCGCTGGTGATCCTATCCGCGAGTTTTCCAAGTCCCACTGTGTCCTCCGATGATCTTCCGCGGCGCTTGGCGCTCGCGACCCGCTGCCTTCTGCCCTGGTACCCCCCACCGGAACAATAGCCTCTGTCGGCCATCCGGCGACATCGCCAAGCCCTCCTGGCGCGCCTCGAACGGGTCTCGATCGCCCGTGACACGGGCCTCCATCCGAGCCTCATCGGAGACTTGACCTCGGTCCGGGAGTTGCGTAGCGTGACGCCCTGTACTGGCCGCGGGAGCGGTGCAGTACATCGGTGCACCTCTTGGTGAGCCTGTTTCGATTACCAGTCCCCCCGAGGTATAGAACGCTCATGGCACAGACAATCATCGAGTATGCCATTTTCGGGCTTTCTCTTCTCGTCATTCTTCGACAGTTGCCGCGCATCGTGCGGTACCTCCGTGAAGGCCCGACGGGGTGGACGGCACTCGGTCTGCTCGTGTTCTGCGTCGGAGGATTCGTCGGGAGCATGACCCCCGTGGCCGACATCACGGGCGTCAAACTGGTCTATACCCTCTTCGCGATCGTGGCCTTTCTCGCCCCGCTGTTCAGCAAGGAGCCGGCGCCGGCCCACGCCATCTCAGGATCCTCCGTCGTGTACGTCCTGCTGCTCTGGGCCTGGTTGGCCAGCGTGAACATCGCGCACAACGCCGCAAACCTCTCGGAGGGCGCGTTGCTGATCCGGCTGGCGCCGGGCGTGGTCTGGCTCGCTCTGCTCGCCGCCCGGTCGCGCTCGCCGATGGACAGGCGCATGCTCGCGGTGATGGTCACCTTCGCGGCGGCGGTTCCCGGCCTGCTGATTCCCTTCCTGTCGAATCCGTGGCGCGCGTGCGACGAGACGAAATGCGGCGTGTTCGACGGCATGCTCGTCGGTCCCTACGCCTCCGAGAACCTCATGGGGATGCAGATCGCGCTCGTGACGGTGCTGCACCTCGTCTGCTTCGGGTTCAAGCGCACCATCTACCTCCTCCCGCTCTCGGTGCTGTGGCTGCTCGCGACCGAGTCCCGCACCGCGCAGAACGCCCTCCTCGCCGCGGCCGCCATCCTGTTCCTCTCCTGGCTCGGCCGGAGAGCCGTGCGGAGCGACCCCGACCGTACGGGAGGGGCGGGCGCGCGGGCATTCCTGACCGTTCTGCCCGTCGGGTTCATCCTGGTCGCGGTCTATCTGGCGTTCACGAGCGAACCCGGGGACTTCAGCGGCCGGGGCCATGTCTGGGAGAGGGCCCTCATCGTCCTCCGCGGCAACGAGATCACCGGTCTGGGTGTCGACTCGTGGGCGATCTTCCAGCGGGCCGGGCTCGTGCCGTCGCACCTCGGCCAGCACAGCCTCTACGTCTTCCTCCTGTTCTCCGGCGGAATCGTCGCCCTGGTGCTCCTGGCGCTCTTCGTGAGGCAGGCGATGATCTCGGCGATGGTCACCGACGGCCGGATGCGCTCCGGCCTCGCCTTGGGGGCTGCCTTCCTCACGATCGGCCTGCTCGAGGTGGCCTGGAACCCCGTCGCGATCGACGCGCTGTTCTGGGTCCCGCTCGCCCTCGTGATCGCGGATCCCCAACTGCGGCAGGAGCATGGGCCGGTGGAGCGGCCGGTCGCTGACCGGGCTGCCCGCCCGAACTCGCGGCGGGGGGCCACGCGGTGACCGCCGAACACCTGGGTGTCTCGGTCGTCATCCCCACCGTCGGGCGCCCGGAACTGGCCAGAGCCATCGCGTCGATCGAGGCCCAGGACTATCCGGGGCCCGTCGAGCTGATCGTGGTCGGCGACCTGCCTCCCGGCTCGCTGGACGACGAACTCGTGAAGGGGGCCGACCAGGTCCTCTACACCGGCGGCGGGAGGCGCGCGGGAGCGGCCCGCAATCTCGGCATCGCGGCGGCCCGGCAGGAACTCGTCGCGTTCCTCGATGACGACGACGAGTGGTTGCCGGGGAAGCTGTCGGCCCAGATCCCGATGTTCGGGGACGCCGAGGTGGCCGTCGTCGGCACACAGATCGTCTACCGGAATGCCGGCACCGACGGGACCAGCTCCCCCGTCCCGTCCGAGGTGAAGAAGGCCGACCAGAGCGTCGTGGAGTATCTCTTCGTGCGGCGCAGCCCGAAGGTCGGGCGCGCGGTGATCTGCACGCCGACCCTGGTGGTGCGGAGCGAGGTCGCGCGCCGCGTCGTCTGGAACGAGACGCTCAGGCGGCACCAGGACTGGGACTGGGTGGATCGCCTCGAGCGCGAGGGCGGCGCCCGCATCCTGCAGATCGCGGACGCGTCGTCGGTGATCTGGACCGGTTCCGACGGCTCCATCTCCTCGAGCCCGGACTGGGAGTCCTCCCTCGCGTGGGGCATGACCCGCGCCGGGGTATGGCCGCCGCGGGTGCTCGCCGACTTCATCGCGGGCCAACCGCTGCGTTATGCGTGTCAGGCCCGCTCGGCCCGAGGCGTGGCCCGAACGCTCCGAGCCCTCCTGGCGAACGGACGGTTCCCGTCGGTGCAGGCGCTGGCCCTGGGAGCGAGCGGCGTCGTGCCCCGGTCGTTGATCAACAAGCTGCTGTCGCGGTGAGCGGGAAGTGGTCGTGCGAGACGAACGGAGGCGAGGCGTCGTGGGTAGCGAGACGAACGAAAGCGGTGGCGGCGTGATTCTCATCGCGTCGGCGCTGCAGCCGACCTTCGGTCTGGAACTCGCCGTCATGGAGGTGGCCCAAGCCCTGGCGGAGTCTCGGAAGGTGACCGTGATCTGCGTCGCCGACGGCAACCCCTCGCCCTTTCCCGCGGAGTCGGGTATCGCCTATCGGTCGCTGGGGTCGTCGGTGGTGAAATGGCGACGGGTGGCCATGATTCCGAGGATCCTCAGGCTGGCCCGCACGCTGCCCGATCAGCCGATCGTCCTCTGCGGCGCGTGGGCGGCGATACCGGCGCTGCTCGCGCTCGGCCGTCGGCACTCGTCGCGTGCGGTCGTGTGGGAGCACTCCTTCGGCTCGACCCGCCGCCTGCGTCGGCTGGCTCGCCTGCTGTATCCGCGCGGCGCGTGCGTCGTCGCCGTGAGCGATCGGCTGGCGAGTGACCTGAAGGGCGCCGGCTTCGACGTCGAGATGTCCGTCATCCCGAACATCGTTCGGCCGGTGGGACTCGTCGCGGACGTCGAGGTCAGGCCGAACGCGCTGGTCACGGTCGGGTCGCTCAAGCCGATCAAGAATCACGCGCTGGCGCTGCGCACGCTCGCCGAGTTGGGCGGGGACTACACCCTCGACGTCGTCGGCGACGGCCCGCTCCGCGAGTCCCTGGAAGGACTCGCCCGGGAGCTGGGTGTCGCCGACCGGGTGGTGTTCCACGGGTACGTGGCCGACCCGTCGCCCCTCGTCGCCTCGAGCGCGGTGATGCTGCACACGTCGATCGGGGAGACCTTCGGGCTCGTCCTCCACGAGGCGGCGCAGGTGGGGTGTCCTGTCGTGGCGATCGACGACAGCGTCATGCAGGAGGTCGTCCCCGCTCAGGTTCCCGGCGTCCTCAGCGCGCCCGATCCCGGGGCGCTCGCGGAGGCGGTGCGGCGAGCCCAAGCGCTGGAGCGGCCCGCGCCGATCACGCCCGAAGAGCAGGAGAGCAGGCGCCGCGAGGTCATCGACAGATGGTCCGCGCTGCTCGACGACGTGGGGCGGATGTAGATGCCCCCTTCCCGGAATGCCCAGCTAAGCGAAAGAGATATACGCATATGAACAAGATCCTGACCGTGATCGGACAAGGCTACGTAGGCCTGCCGCTGGCGCAGGCCGCCGCGGAGGCCGGATGGACGGTGTGGGGCTTCGAGGTGTCGCCCGAGAAGGTCGAGGCGCTCAACAGCGGACGCTCGCACGTCGACGACGTGAGCGACGCCGAGGTCGGCGAGATGCTGGCTCGCGGGTACCGCGCGACGACCGACCCCGCCTGTGTCGCCGAGTCGTCGGTCGTCGTCATCTGCGTTCCGACGCCGCTGGCCGATGCCGGCGCCCCGGACCTCACGGCGGTCGAGCAGTCCGCGCGCGTGATCGGCGGCGGCCTGAAGCCGGGCACCCTGGTGATCCTCGAGTCCACCACCTACCCGGGAACGACCGAGGAGGTGTGCGGCCCGATCCTCGAGGAGGAGTCGGGACTGCGCATGGGCGAGGGCTTCCTGCTGGCGTTCAGCCCGGAGCGGGTGGACCCGGGCCGGCTGGACTTCGGCATCAAGAACACCCCGAAGCTGGTGGGTGGCATCGACGCGGAGTCGACCGCGGCGGCGGAGACGTTCTACCGCTCGTTCGTCGATATCGTCGTCCCCCTCAAGGGGGCGCGGGAGGCGGAGACGGCGAAGCTCCTGGAGAACACGTTCCGCCACGTCAACATCGCCCTGGTCAACGAGATGGCCAAGTTCTGTCACGAGCTCGGCATCGACATCTGGGAGGTCATCCGGGGCGCGGCGACGAAGCCCTTCGGCTTCATGTCGTTCACGCCGGGGCCCGGCGTGGGAGGGCACTGCATCCCGATCGATCCGAACTACCTCTCCTACGAGGTCAGGAAGGAGCTCGGGTACCCGTTCCGGTTCGTCGAGCTCGCGCAGGAGGTCAACAACTCGATGCCCGCCTACGTCGTGTCCCGCATCGTCGACCAGCTGAACGAGCAGGAGCGCTCGGCCAAGGGCTCGTCGGTGCTGCTGCTCGGGGTGACGTACAAGCCGGACATCGCGGACCAGCGCGAGTCGCCCGCGGTGCCGCTGGCCGAGCTGCTGCTGGCGAAGGGCTGCAACGTGTCCTTCCACGACCCCTACGTGGAGAAGTGGCGGCTGGGCACCCGCGAGCTCGACAGGGTCGAGGATCTCGGGGAGGCCCTCGAGAACGCGCATCTCGTGGTCCTGCTCCAGGCCCACCGGGCCTACGACCTCGAGGAGATCGAGCGCGCGGCGGGCGACCTGCTCGACACCCGCGGCGTCACTCGGAACGCGGTTCGCCTCTAGCGGGGCTAGCGCTGGCGGCGGCTCTTCCAGGCCGCCTGGACGACCCGGGGCAGCGCCGCGATGCCCTTGAGCAGGCGTTGGCGGCGCGCGGCGTTGCGCGCCCTCGGGTTCAGGGGGAGTCCCGGACGGATGAGGAGTAGGTCCTCGTCAGTAGGCCATATAGCGCGCCACAACACGGTTGGCTTCTGAGCGAGCGGGGCAGTCCGCAGCGCCTGCACCCACCGATAGGTGCCCATAGTGCTGCCGTCCAGGCCGACCTGGATGCGCCATGCTTCCCGTATCGGACGGCCAGCGGGGACGCTTGGGGGAAGGGCGTCGACGCCGAGGGTAGTGAGAACCGCATCCAAAGGCTCTGCGCTCGCCGTGAGGGCCGCCAGCATCCCGATTGCAGCGTGCTCTGCTGGCGTAAACGGCGCCTCATAGAGCTCGCTCAGTTCTTGTCTGTGCCGGGCGGAGTCCTCGGTGCTGCGCAACGAATGGAGAGCGAGGATCAGCGCGCTGCTCGGACGGTCAGGGCGTAGACAGTCTTGGGCAGCGAAACGTTCGATTTTGGCTCGCGCCCAGAGCGTGTCGAACACGGTGTTTGGATCGGCGAGGAACCCCGGATAGTGGGAGTGCACGTCGATATCGCAGGGCCAGTCGGCATGGATGAAGCTGCGCGAGTGGTTCGGAGCCGCTTTCAGAAGAAACGAGACTCGTCGTTCTTGCCATCCGGCTCCGATGAGGGCTTGACACACCTTCGCGAAGTCCCCCGGTAGCACGAGAATGTCAACATCAGAGGATGCTCGTGGCTGCCTGAGCTGGAGTCGATGAAGTGCTGCGCCCTTAATTAGCAAAGCGCGGGCGCCGACTGAGTGGGCAAGCCTGGCTACCCAAGCGTTTGCAAGGTCGACGCCTTCGCTGGTGCTGAGCCGCACGGATTGCCTGACCATGCGGTTGATACTCTCACACATGAGGTACCTGGGTCAGGTATAGGCCGTCGCCAGATGAAGCACTCGCGAGACCTGGCGAATGGCGGGGAGGAGGTGGGAGGCGGTCAACTCGTAGGTGTCCCAGGAGCGCCGGTACGGATCGATGACGTCATCGTCTTCGGCGTGGCCGGGTGCGGGCGCCATGCCTCGATACGAGGCGACGACATCGCAGGCGGCGCGGAGGCGATCTGATGGATCATTTCCGGCTTCGGCTGCGGCTGTGGCGAGCTCGGCATCGGTGGCCTCGGCCGCGAGGCGGGCGAACTCGCGGATCGTGAACGTCGATCGCATGCGTACCGGAGCCATCTCCAGCACTTGACGCCGATGATCCCGGGCCATCACGAGAATCAGGTCGGGGCTGCGCAGGAGGCCCTCGGTCAGTGCACGCGACCGGTGTGCGACGGCGGCGTCAGGGGACACCCCCTCGCGGGTGGCCAAGCGCTGCGCATCGGTGGTCATCTGGCGTGCGCCGAGGTCGTAGGTCCCCGCGCTGTGGACCCGCCCGGGGAGGCCTGCCAGTTGCTGCGTCAGGAGCAACTCGGCCAGCGGGGACCGGCAGATGTTGCCCGTACACACTGTGAGGATCTCGAACATGCTTCCTCCGATCGTCGACCAGATGCTACCGGGAAGAGGGGACGCGTGGCCGCCGGTGCAGCAGCGTGGCCGGTCGATGCCTGCCGCTCACGACGCCGAGGATGCGCTCCACCGGTCCCGTGCCGATCCAGCGCCACCAGGCCGCGGCGAAGATCCAGCACACGAGGACGAGGCCTACCTGAGCGAGCCACCCGCGGGGTTGCACTCGCCAGAATGCAACGCTTTCGGCCGCAGTCGGCTGTACCGAATAGAGGCCCATGAGGATGACGACATGCAGCACGTAGACGCTCAGGGACATGGTTCCCATCGCCGCAACGGCTCTCGCGGGCGGGACCGTCATACGTAGGACGCGGTCCGGGGCGAGGTCGGTCAATAGTACGATGGCCGCCAGCGCCCCGAGTGCAAGCGGCGCCTCTCGCCACGCCTCGACGTATCCGCCACGGAGGGAGTGACCTGGAAGATCCAGGGCTATCCACAGTTGCACCGCGAGGAAGCCGGCTACAGACACGGCGAGGAGGATGGTCATCGCGCCGCGTTGACGCAGGATGGTGCGTCCGATGACGATGCCGATGAGCGCCAGCGGCAGGAGCGTCAACGCCTGATAGCTGCGGCCGAGAACGATCCAGTCCAACATCGCTCGAACGGCCAGCGGGGAGTTGGGGCTGAGCATTGGGACGCCGTAGATCCGGCACCATGTCACCACGGCGGGTCCCACCACAAGGAAGGCTGTTCCCCAGGCGAGGAGCGGCCGCGTTCGCATGAAGAGGAACGGCAACATGGCGAGCATCGTCACGCCGAGGTGCGGGAGCACGACGGCGACGCCCGAGAACCGGAGATCGAGAAGGAGCCCGATCGCGATGAGGGCGCCGGCTCGGATCGCCGTCTGAACCCGATACCGGCGCTGTCGTGCTGTTGCGGCGCCCGGCGGCGCTGCGGTGACCGCCACCGTCACGCCGATGACGACGGCGAAGAGGGGCGCCGCGACATCGTTGAGCAGCGACTCCACCAGTCCGACCACCCGGGGCGCGGGCCGGAGGAAGGGAGCGGTGTGAGCGATGATCATCGCCGTCACCGCGAACCCGCGCGCGGCGTCGACGGCCAGGTAGCGCGACGCCACCGGGGACTCGTCGCGGGTGACTGAGGAGGTCATGGTGCGTCCCTTGGTCGCGGTTCCTGTCCGCCGCGTTCGCGCGCCGGTGGCTGGCGGCAAAGCCTACGGACGCGCGCGACCATGAGGGCCTCGTCTCACGCGGAGCCCGCGCATCGACCCCCAACTTTGTTGCGGGGCGTTCGTGCTGCTAGGGTTCCAACTGAACGCCATCATGTTACCCCCTGGTGGCAGGCTCGAGCTGGGTCGCGAGACGCGCCAACGTAGATTCGAATTGGGAAGGATATCCGTTATGGATGAGATTCAGGAGAACCTGGAGCCGCAGGGCACCAGCCGTCGTACTGTCATGAAGGGTGCCGCCTGGGCCGCACCGGTCGTTGCTGTCGCAGCCGCCGTTCCGATGGCCGCCGCGAGCGTGGTGGAGCCGGAGGAAGCGGTCGGCGTGTTCGTCGGCGCTGGCAGCCAGGCGAACCTCGCGAATGCCGCGCGGATCACGCTTACTGGTCTGGACGCGAATGGACTGGACGGGTTCTTCCCGGACGGCCAGACCTTCACCGTCGCTTCGACGTTCCCCTGGGATGACATTGTTATCGCCTCGATCACGGGCGGCACCATCTCCGGTGGGATCATCACTCCCAATAGCGGAGCGACGAGTGTCGTTATCCTGTTCCGCTCTGCTACGCCGGGTACCTACACGGTGACGAGCAACGGTCCCGCCGGTGCGGGTGAGTCCGCGACGGGTCGCATGGGCCCCGCCTAGTCTGAACGTAGCTTCGTCTCGTGACGGATAGCTTCACCTGCTGATGCACGGCGACTTTCCATGTTGCGAATGAGGGGGCAGGATCTCTTGATCCTGCCCCCTCATTGCGCGCGAGGTGAGACTTCATGGTGGCGGACCCGACAGGCTTCAGGCCCGCCTCAAGTTGCTGCGCTAGGGCGTGTGTCGGGCAAGGTGCCCGCTCTTGCGCGCTCTGCGCGGTAGCTTCTGGCAATTGGCCGTGCTGATACCAACGAGGGCAATCTGCTCCGAAAAGGGGGAAAGATGGAACTACGCGATTACCTGCGCATTGGGCGCGCCCATTGGCTCGGGATTGTTGCCATCGTTGCGCTGAGTGTTGGCGTTGCGCTGGCGTGGGCGCTCGTTCAGCCGCGTGTCTACACGGCTGACGCCAACGGTATCGTCGTGGCGGCCACGGACTCTCAAGACCGCACCTCCGGCATGGTGGGTAACAGTTTCGCCCTCTCGCGGGTGAAGTCATACGTGGAGCTAGGTAGCTGGCGCTCGGTGGCCGAACACGCCATCGCCGAGCTCGAACTCAAGGACTCCCCTGAAGCTCTCGTGCGGCGGGTGACCGTGACCAACCCTGTCGATACCGTCGTCATCCAGGTCAAGGCGACCGGACCTACCCCGGAGAGCGCCCGAGATCTCGCAGCTGCGTGGGTGCGCGGGATGCAGGTCGAGATCAAGCGAATCGAGACGCCCGCCGACGGTGGAGACCCGCAGATGCGCCTCGACGCCGCTGACTCGGCGCGGTTGCCCTTATCTCCCACGTCGCCGAACACCCGGCTCGCTCTGGCCATCGGTGCGATCATCGGTCTTGCCCTGGGTGCCGCCTATGCGTTCCTGCGCTACACCCTGGACCGCAGGGTCCGGTCTCCTGAGGCCGTGGAGAGCGAGACGGGCCTCACCGTCATCGGCACCATTCCGGACGAGAAGAGCTTTTCTCCGGAGCAGCGGCTGATCCCCTTCAGCGGAACAGGCCGATCCTCGGGCAAGAAGGGCGCCGACCTTCACGTGGTGTCCGAGGCCATGCGCGAGCTGCGCACCAACATCCAGTACCTGGACGTGGACAACCCGCCGCGGGCCTTCGTGGTGACCAGCGCCCTGCCCGGCGAGGGCAAGTCGACCACGGCCGCGAACCTGGCCATCACGCTCTCGGCCAGCGGCCAGCGTGTCGTGCTGATCGACGGCGACCTGCGTCGCCCCATGGTGGCGAAGGTGTTCGGCCTGCCGGGCGAGGTCGGGCTCACCGACGTGCTCGCGGGGCGCGCGGCCATCAAGGATGTCACCCAGCTCGTCGGACCGCACCGGAACCTCGTCGTCGTCGCCGCGGGAAAGCTCCCGCCGAACCCCAGCGAGCTGCTCGGGTCCAAGCGCATGCACGACCTGGTGGAGGACCTCGCCCGCCTCGCCTACGTCATCATCGACGCCCCGCCGCTCATCCCCGTGACGGACGCCGCGGTGCTGAGCCACAACACGGACGGCGCGATCCTGGTGACCACCGTCGGCAAGACCACCATCGACGCGCTGCAGAAGGCGCAGAGCAACCTGGATCGTGCCGGAGGACGCGCGCTCGGCGTGGTCCTCAACCGGGTGCCTCGCAAGGGCGCGGGGTCGGCCTACTACGGCTACCAGTACACCGGCGACTACTACCGTTCCTCCGGCGAGGAGCCCGTCCTTCCCGACGAGCAGCCTCTGCCGACGCCGGCCGCCTCGACGCCCGCCGCGTCGACCCAGGCGCAGCGGGCGCACACGCCCGACGTGTCCTGACCCGCATCTAGGGGAGTCCCCCTCCCGGGTGTGCCGGGCGATCCCCACGGCCTGAGGAGCGGTCGTTCAGGGCCGACGCGGTCAGGGGGCGACGCGCTCGGCGAGGGCCCTCGCCTCCAGCGATTCGAGGAAGGCCCGCACGTCGGTGTCCACCACGTCCGCGTCGACGCCCACCCTCCTGGCCACGGCCTCGACGAGGTGGGTGGCGGTGAGGCCTCGCGAGACGAACAGCACATCCCAGATCGTGGCCGCCGAGCTCTCCATCGCGAAGGGGGTGGGATGCTGCAGGTCGGCCAGGGAGAGTGCGACGAAGCGGCTCCCCTCGCCGGTCACCGCGACGTCGTCGCGGATCCTCCAGGTCGGTTCGGTGACCAGTACCCGCTGCTCGACGAGGGCGTCGACGGCAGACGCGACGGCAGCCCGGACATCGACGCCCTCCGGAACCCCGTAGGCCTCGGCCGCGGCGGCCGTCTGTTCGTCGAGAGAGGCGCCGGAGGCGGTGCGCCACAGCGCCGGGCCGATCCCGGAGACGAGGCGGAAGGTGGAGCCGCCGTCCAACTCGGGCTGGAGGAGCGCGATGCGGTCAGGGTCGTTCAGCGGGACGGCGTCCAGGTGCGCTCCCCGGTACGTCCCGGGCGCGTCGGCGACGCGAGCGGCCGACGTCGTCGGCGCGGCGATCTGCACCGGCAGCGCATCCCGGAACAGCGGCTCGAGCGCCGCCGCGAGGGTACGCGCCTCGCGGTAGACGACCCTCCGCACGCCGCCCACGGCCACCGCGTGAGCGGCGATGGTCCGAAGCGGCGCGGGCATGTCCCCGAGATAACTGGTCTGGGCCACGAGCTCCGGGAGGGCGTCCCCGAGGTCGCAGTCCTCGACGACGGCGGCGTCGGGCCCGTCCGGGCGACGATCCAGCAGCACGATGGCGGCCAGCCGCAGGCGAGCCCCGGGAAGGGGAAGGAGGCCCAGCTCCTCGGGCGGGCACTGCTTCTTCACCCACTTCGAGTCCACGATCACCGACAGCGGCTTCCGGTACGGCACGACGGTTCCGTCCGCCTCGATGCCGACCGTCTCGTCGGAGACATAGCCGTAGGCGGTGGCGAGGGTGCGGGCCGCGGTCGTCTTGCCCTGCCCGGACGGCCCGATCAGCGCGATCACCCGGCCCTCCTCGTCGGCGACGCCGGCGGCATGCATCATCCACAGTTGCCCGCGGCGCGCCTCGATCGCCGCCAGGGTCACCGACTGCGACAGCGAGGAGAGGCTCTCCGCCACCGGCCCCCTCGCCGGCGTGACCGTGAGATGCGCGACCGGGAGGGGATCGCCCAGCTGGGAGGCCGCCCCGGTCCACGCGCGCCTGATCTCCGCGCCGTGCTCGGCGGGCAGGTCGGCGTCGTCGATTCCGACGGCGCACCCCAGGGCGTTGATGAGGGGGAGGTCTGACATGCTCGCTCCTAGTTCGCGGGCTTCGCCCAGTGGAAGGTGGGGGTGGCGTCGGCGAACGCGCGCAGGATCGTCTCCGACCCCTCCATCGCGCTCAGCGACTCGTCGGCCAGCCGGGCCTCCACCGCCCTGACCGTCTCCCGCAGCTGGGGCGCGGTGCGCAGCGTCTCCATCAGCTCGTCGCGGACCAGGTTCCACAGCCAGTCGCGTTGCTGGTTCCTCCGCCGCTCGGAGAGGGTTCCCGTCGCCTCGAGGTCCGCCCGGTGCTTCGTGACGGCGTCCCAGACCTCGTCGAGGCCCTCGCCGGTGTAGCTGGAGCAGGTGAGGACGGGGGCGCGGCGCTTGCTGTTGTCGGAGGTGATGAGCTTCATCGCGATGGCCAGCTCGCGGGCCGCGACCCGGGCGGCCTGGAGGTTGTCGCCGTCGGCCTTCGTGATGCCGATGACGTCGGCCAGCTCGAGGATGCCGCGCTTGATGCCCTGCAGCTGATCGCCGGTGCGGGCCACCTGAAGCATGAGGAACGTGTCCGTCATGCCGTGGACGGCGACCTCCGACTGTCCGACGCCGACCGTCTCGACCAGCACGACATCGAATCCGGCGGCCTCGAGCACCAGCATCGACTCGCGCGTGGCGCGGGCGACGCCGCCCAGGTGCCCCGCGGAGGGGGAGGGGCGGATGAACGCCTGATCGCTCGTGGCCAGCTCGCCCATGCGGGTGCGGTCGCCGAGGATGGAGCCGCCGGTGCGCGACGAACTGGGGTCGACGGCGAGGACGGCGACCCGGTGCCCGCGCTCCTCGATCAGCTTCTGCCCCATGGCGTTGATGAACGTCGACTTGCCCGCCCCGGGGACGCCGGAGATGCCGACGCGGAACGCGTTGCCGGTGCGCGGTGCGAGGAGCTGCAGCAGCTCGTGGGCCTGCTCGCGATGGGCGGGCTTCGTCGACTCCACCAGGGTGATGGCCCGCGCGATGTATCCGCGGTTGCCCGCCTCGATCCCGTCAACCAGTTCCGGCACGCTCAACCTACGCATGCGTCTCACCCTATCGTTCGGGGGCGTGCCCCCTGGCCGCCGGGTCCGTCCGCGGGTAGGTTTCCTGTAACACCACTGGGAGGGGTCTTTTCATGCGCGTGCCACGCTTCGCCGCCGTCTTTCTCTTCGCGTTCAGCCTGGTCGTCGCCTCCGGGGTCGCGACGGCGCCCGCGCAGGCCGCCGGCTACTCGATCAGCCGCGGGCCGAACACGTCGAACAAGGTGATCCTGACGTTCGACGACTGCCCGAAGTCGCTGTCGTCGTTCAAGAAGACCGTCAAGGCGTTCAGCGACATGGGCGTCCGGGTCGCGCTGTTCCCGACGGGCAACTGCATCAAGGCCGGGAAGTTCGACGCGAAGTACGCCCGCAAGATGGGCCACTACGTGTTCAACCACTCGATCACGCACCCGGACCTGCGCACGCTCAGCTACGCGGGCGTCAAGAGGGAGCTCGGCAAGCCGGGCGTCGTCACCACCTACGGCCGCCCGCCGTACGGCGCCTACAACGCGACGACCAAGAGGGCCTATGCCGCGGTGGGCATGAAGATCTGGACCTGGACGGTCGACACCAACGACTGGCGCGGCAAGAGCAGCTCGCAGCTGGTCAGCTACGTCGTGAACAACGCCCGCAAGGGCGACACGGTCCTGATGCACATGCAGTGGAACGGCTTCAACAAGTCGACGGTGAAGAAGATCAAGAGCGGCTTGAGCAAGAAGGGCGTCAAGCTGTGCAAGAACACCGGCACGGTGAAGGCGAAGCCGTCGAAGATCAAGTGCTGATCGTGTGACCGTCGTGCGCAAACGACAGCCTATGGGTCGGGCGTTGTCGTAGCGATCCCTAGAGCCGAGAACCGGGGAACGGTGGGCCGCTTCGATGCCATGGGGTTCGACGGCCTGTCGAGGAAAGTCCCTCACGTTGAAGGTGAGAATCCCGACGGCGCCCGCATGGACCGCGGCTGCGAGCACATGGCGGTCCTTCGGATCGCAGTTCATCTGCTCGATCGCTGAAAGAGCCGTGCTTCGGCGAGCCACAGCAGAGTTGTGGCCAGCCGAATGGGTATGAGGGCGCAGGCGTCGAGCACCAGCGCGGGCGGGCTCACCTCGTGCGCACGATCTGATCGGGCGGGGTGTCGACGCCGATGTCACGCGCAAGAGCCTCGAGCGCGGAGCGCCGTCTTGCCGCGGTTGCCGTGCGGTAACGCGCCAGCTCGGAGGCGGCGATGCGCCGATGAGTTCCCCCGCCTTCAGCGACCAGCTCACCCTTCTCAACGAGTCGAACGACCGTCATGCGGCTGACTCCCAGCAGTTCCGCGACCTCCTGCGTGCTCAACAACTCATCTGCGGGAAGGATGACCGCATCCGGGCTCGACTCGAGAACGTCCACCACGCGGAAGAAGGCTCTGAATGCGGGCGAGGTCTTGCCCGCGTCGTGCATGCCGGCCAGTTCGATGAGCTGGTCACGCAGGCGCTCCGCTTGGTGGTGTGCGATTGCTCCGTGCATGGAGCCATTGTAGTAGAAAACGCCCAAAACGCACAGAGATGGTGCGCCTCCCGCCCCAACGTTAAGAGGGAGGTTTGGTACCAAGCTTGGTACCAAACCTCCCTCTTAGCGATCCGGGGTGGTCAGTCGTCGAGCTGGGCGAGCAGCTTCTCCAGCAGGTCGACGGCGGACTCCGGGATGATCGTGCCGGGCGGGTAGATGGCGTCGGCCCCGTTGGCACGGAGCTCGTCGAAATCCTGCGCCGGGATGACGCCGCCGACGACGATCATCATGTCCTGGCGACCCAGCTTGTCCAGCTCCTTGCGCAGCTCGGGCACCAGGGTGAGGTGGCCGGCCGCGAGGGAGGAGGCGCCCACGACGTGCACGTCGGACTCGACGGCCTGGCGCGCGGCCTCCTCGGGGGTCTGGAACAGGGGGCCTACGTCGACGTCCATGCCGAGGTCGGCGAACGCCGTCGCGATGACCTTCTGGCCGCGGTCGTGGCCGTCCTGGCCCATCTTGGCGATCAGGATGCGGGGACGACGACCCTCGCGGGCCTCGAACTCCTCGACGAGCCGGCGGCGGTCTTGATCGACTCGTTCGAGCCTGCCTCTTGGTTGTACACACCAGAGATGGTACGGATCTGCGCGGTGTAGCGCCCGTAGACCTTCTCCAGCGCGTCGGAGATCTCTCCGCCCGACGCCTTGGCGCGCGCCGCGTCGATGGCCAGCTTCAGCAGGTTGCGGTCCGGATCGGTCGCATCCGGATTCGCCGCGGCCCAGGTGAGGCGCTCCAGCTTCTCCTGGGTGTCGGCCTCGTCGCGCTCGGCGCGCAGGCGCTCGAGCTTCGCGATCTGTGCCTCGCGCACCGCCTTGTTGTCGACCTTCAGCACCTCGAGGGGATCCTCGTTGTCCAGCTGGTACTTGTTGACGCCGAGCACCGGCTGGCGGCCGGAGTCGATGCGGGCCTGCGTGCGGGCCGAGGCCTCCTCGATGCGCATCTTCGGGATGCCCGCCTCGATGGCCTTCGCCATGCCGCCGGCCTGCTCGACCTCCTGGATCAGGCTCCAGGCCTTGTCGGCGAGCTTCTTGGTCAGCGACTCCACGTAGGCCGATCCCGCCCAGGGATCGACGGTGCGGGTCGTGCCCGACTCCTGCTGCAGGAACAGCTGGGTGTTGCGGGCGATGCGGGCCGAGAAGTCCGTCGGCAGCGCGATGGCCTCGTCGAGCGCGTTGGTGTGCAGCGACTGGGTGTGACCCTGCGTCGCTCCCATGGCCTCGATGCAGGTGCGCACCACGTTGTTGTAGACGTCCTGCGCGGTCAGCGACCAGCCGGAGGTCTGCGAGTGCGTGCGCAGGCTCATCGACTTCGGGTTCTTCGGCCCGAACTCCCGCACGAGGCGCGCCCAGAGCAGGCGTGCGGCCCGCATCTTCGCGACCTCCATGTAGAAGTTCATGCCGATCGCCCAGAAGAACGACAGGCGCGGGGCGAACTGGTCGACGTTCAGGCCCACCGACTCGCCCGCGCGGATGTACTCCACGCCGTCGGCCAGGGTGTAGGCCATCTCGATGTCGGCCGTCGCGCCCGCCTCCTGCATGTGGTAGCCGGAGATGGAGATCGAGTTGAACCGGGGCATGTTCGCCGAGGTGAAGGCGAAGATGTCGGCGATGATCTTCATCGACGGCTGCGGCGGGTAGATGTAGGTGTTGCGGACCATGAACTCCTTCAGAATGTCGTTCTGAATGGTCCCGGCGAGCTGCTCGGGCTTGACGCCCTGCTCCTCCGCGGCGACGACGTAGAGCGCGAGCACCGGGAGCACCGCGCCGTTCATCGTCATCGACACCGACATCTGGTCGAGCGGGATGCCGTCGAACAGCTGGCGCATGTCGAGGATCGAGTCGACGGCCACGCCCGCCATGCCGACGTCGCCGGTCACGCGCGGGTGATCCGAGTCGTAGCCGCGGTGGGTCGCGAGGTCGAACGCGATCGACAGGCCCTTCTGGCCGGCGGCCAGGTTGCGGCGGTAGAACGCGTTGGACTCCTCGGCGGTGGAGAAGCCCGCGTACTGGCGGACGGTCCACGGCTGGTTGACGTACATCGTCGAGTACGGGCCGCGCAGGAACGGCGGGATGCCCGGGCGGGTGTTCAGGAAGTCGAGGCCCGCGAGGTCCTTGTCCGTGAACAGCGTCGGGACGAGGATGTGCTCCGGCGTCTGCCACCCGGCGGAATGCCCGACGGCGGCGTTCAGCGCGTCGAACTGCTCGGCGGCGTCGGCCGGGATGCTCGCGCCCAGCGGCACGTCCGTGAAACGGGGGATGGTCATGGTCAGGCTCCCAACTTCTCCAGCGTGGTGGTCAGGAGGTCGACCACGTTCATTCCGTCGAACACGTTGCCGTCGACGGCGGCCTCGCCGCCCTCGCCCAGCTCCGCGATCTGGCCGGCGACGAGCACCTGCTCGGCCCCGGCGGCGCGCAGCGCCTCGGCGACGGCGATGCCCTGGTCGGCGTACACCTTCGCGCTCGAGCACAGCACCGCGACCTTCGCGCCCGCCTCGGTGAGCCGGCGCGCGAAGTCCTCGGGCGTCGTGCCCTCGGCGTTGATGGTCTCGATCCCGCCCACGTGGTACAGGTTCGACGTGAAGCCCTCGCGGCCGCCGAAGTCGCGGCGGGCGCCCAGGCAGGCGAGCAGCACCTTCGGGCCGTTGCCGGCGGCGCGCGCCGCGTCGGAACGGTCGCGGAGGTCCTCGAAGACCTGAGAGTCGCGCCGCAGCGTCAGGCCGCCGTAGGCCGGGGCCTCGGGCCGGGCCTGGCGCGTGGGCAGCGTCTCGGTGTAGTTCGGGAACATCGACACGCCTGTCAGCGGGATCTTGCGCGTGGCGAGACCCTTCGCGCGGGCGGCGTTGACTTCGTCGAGCTGCGCCGCGACGGTGCCGTCGGCCAGAGCAGCGACGAAGCCCTCGGCGTCGAGGCCCTGGAAGACCTCCCACGCCTTCGCGCCCAGCTGCTGGGTCATCGACTCGACGAACCAGGCGCCACCGGCGGGGTCGTTGACGCGGCCGATGTTGGACTCCTCGGCCAGCGCGATCTGCGTGTTGCGCGCGATGCGGCGGGCGAGCTCGTCGGGCAGCCCGATCACGGTGTCGAACGGCAGCACCGTCTGGATCTCCGCGCCGCCGACGGCGGCGGCGAAGCAGGAGATGGTGCCGCGCAGCATGTTGACGTAGGTGTCGTCGCGCGAGAGCTGCCGCTCGGAGGTGACGGCGTGCTGGACGGCGCCGCGCTTGGCCTCGGTGACGCCCAGGACCTCGCCGACGCGCGACCACAGCTCGCGCAGCGCGCGCAGCCGGGAGATGGTGAGGAACTGGTCGGTGCCCGCGCTGACGCGGAACAGGATCTGGCCGAACGCGTCGTCGGGGGTGAGCCCCGCGTCGATCAGCGCCCGCACGTACTCGACGCCGACGGCGATCGCGTACGCGAGCTCGTGGACGTCGCCGGCGCCCGCGTTGTTGTACACCGTGGCGTCGACGACGATCGGGGTGACGTTCGGGTACGGCCTTGCGAGCTCGACGGCCTCGGCGAGGACCGAGAGGTCGGGGGCGGTGCCCGCGAGGGCCGCGGCACCGATGGGATCGACGCCGAGGTTGCCGCCGATGAGGTCCGAGTGGTGCGAGGTCTCGAAGATAGCCGCTAGCGCCTTGGCGGCGTCGAGTTGCTGCGTGCGGCTGGTCAGGAGCACGGGCGCGAGGTCGAACATGACGCCGTCCAGCACCTTCCTGAAGTCGCCGACTGCCACAGCGTCGGGGTCGATCCGCAGGTAGACCGCGGTGCAGCCCCGCTCCAAATCGGCCAGGATGTTGCGCGCCGTCTCCGCCGCGTCGGGGGTCTCGTGCAGCTGCGCAACGTGCCAGGCGTCCATCTCGCCGTCGCGCAGGGTCGTGCCGCGGGTGAAGGGGGCGACGCCGGGGTAGCCGAGCTCCTCCGGGCCGTCCTCGCGGGTGTACAGGGGCTTGATGCTCAGCCCATCGACAGTGGTGCTCGTCAGGCGCTTGTACGCCTGCTCGATGCCCAGTTCCTTGCCTTCGGGGCGCCTGCGGTTGAGGACCTTCAAGACCTCCCTCTCCCAGTCCGCCTGGGAGGGAGTCTCGAAGTCCGCGGCCAGGCTGATGTCGGCCGCACTCGTAGATTGATCGCTCATCGGTCTCCGTCTTTCTTCGGGCTTTCAACCCTGCGACAAACAGTAGTCGAGGGGTGTCCGCCGCGGACCTGGGGGGCGGAATAGCCGACGACACCCTCGGGCGTATTGTTTTCCGGAACCGGAAGAGTCGCCCACCGCTGGTTAAGCCGGTTCCCTCGCGCGAAGCGCCGGGACCGTGTCGAAACCAATGAACGCGCGGCCGATCAGCCAGCCCGACGCCGACCGCGGAGGGAGAGCGACGGCGGACGATCGCCGCGGATGCTTGCCACCATGTCGAGGACGCGCCGGGTCGCGCGCACGTCGTGGGCGCGGAACACCGTCGCTCCCTGCCAGGCCGCGATCGCCGTGGCCGCGAGCGTGCCCTCCAGGCGCTCGTCGATGGGGAGGTCGAGCGTCTCGCCAATGAAGTCCTTGCGGCTGATCGCCTGCAGCACCGGATAGCCGAGCTCGACGACGCGGGCCGTGTGCCGCACGAGCGCCAGCGAATCGAGGGTCGTCTTGCCGAAGTCCAGCGTCGGGTCGACCAGGATGCGCTCGCGAGGCAGGCCGGCGGCCTCTGCGCGCGCGGCGCCGTCGCGGAGGACCCGGAGCACGTCCTCGACCACGGCGTCGTCCGGCCCGTAGTCGACATCGACGGGGTCCGTGCGCGGCGGCAGCCCGCCGGTGTGCGATACGACGTATCCCGCGCCGGTCGCTGCGGCGACGCCGAGGAGCGCGGGGTCGGCGCCCTGCCAGGTGTCGTTGACGAGGTCGACGAGACCCGCGCACGCGTCGGCCACTTCCGCCCGCCAGGTGTCGAGGGAGAGGATCAGGTTCGGCAGCCGCTCGCGCAGCGCGACCAGGACGGGACGAACGCGGTCGATCTCCTCTGCCGTGCCGACCCAGTCGCCCTCCTGCCCCGCGCGCACGCCCCCGACGTCGACGATGCCGACGCCCTCGGCGACCATCTGCACCGCGCGCACCACGGCGGCGTCGCCGTCGGCATGTCGCGCGGGCGCGTAGAACGAGTCCGGCGTGCGGTTGACGATCCCCATCACTGCGGGTCGGGAGGCGTCGAACCGCTGCCCGCGCAGGATCAACGGGGTAGGGGCCACGTTAGGCATCTAGCTCGGGGGAGCCGACGCCTTGGAGATCGATCAAGCGGGCGTTGACGCCGGCGAGGACCTCCGCGGTCTCTGCGTTGAGCGCCTTCATCGCCTTGCGCCGGTGCCCGCCGGTGTTGGAGTGCCAGGCCAGCTCGCCGCGCATGCGCAATGCCTGGGCCTGCCGCCGCCACCCGGCAGGCTCGGCCGAGCCGGGGAACGTCTGCTCGACGGCGTCAGCCGCGGCATCGATGGCCGCGAGCTTCGCGTCGAACCGCAGCTTCGGGTTCTGCGAGTTGGTCGCCTTCTTGAGCTTTTCGATGGCCGAATCGATGCCCTCGGCGATCTGCGGGTTCTCCCGCATCGCCGTCAACAGCGCCAACGACGTCGCGAGGATCCCGCTCGCCGTCTTGATGAATACGCCAACCTTGCCCATGGGACTCAAGTGTATGACCGGGTCAACGCGGCGTTTCTGGAAAACCGGCACGGCCCACCGGGTCGAGGGGCTGCTTGAGCGAGATCCGCTGCGACTCCGTGCAGGGGTTGGCGGCTCAACCCGTGGGGGTGTCAGGTGAGAAAGGTGTCGCCCCAGCGCTCGATCTTCCAGCCCGCAGACATCGAGCCGTTCAGCACGATCCACTGCGTGTTATCCAGGTGCGGCGCGAGACCGAGGCCGATCGACGGGTCCTGCGTGAGGGCCCACACGCGCAGCGCGGCGCCGTGACTGACCAGCGCGACGTGCTCGTCTCCCGCCTGCTCGATCGCCGCGACGGCGTTCGTGAACCGTGTGACGAACTCGCGCGCGGTCTCCCCGCCCTCCAGGCCGACATCGAGGTTCGTCGGCGACCAGGAATGCAGCATCTCGACGTACGGCCGCCAGTTGGTGCTCATCTCCTCGACACCCGCGGCGATCTCCTGGATGCCGTCGACGATCACCGCCTCCACCCCGCGGGCGGCCGCCAACGGCGCCGCGGTCTGCTGCGCGCGCGTCAACGTCGAGCAGTACAGCGCGTCGATCCGCTCGTCGGCCAGGGCCTCGACGAGCGCCTCCGCCTGCGCCAACCCCTTCTCGTTCAGCGGCGCGCCGGGAAAGGCGGTGTCCAACTCCAGATTGACGTTGGACTGAGTCTGGCCGTGACGGATGAGCAGGAGACGCATGTCGGCCACCCTATCGCCCGCCCGGGTCGGCTCAACCAGCGGTGATCAGGCCGGTGGAGGTGAGGATCGGCTCGGTCTGGCCGCCGGAGTGGGTGATGGTGGCGCCGTCATCGTGGACCGTGAGCTGCGTGCGGTGGTGGCGCAAGGCGGCGGCGACCCGAGGAAGGGAATCCTCCAAGTCGTACCAACGCGTGGCCAGCTCCCGATGGGCGGTGAGCGCCGCGAACGGCAGCCCGAGTTCTTCAGCCGCGGCCTTCGCGACCTCGTGCATCCGTACATGGTCGGGATGTCCGTACCCGCCGTCGTCGTCGTAGCTCACCACCAACGAGGCACCCGTCGCGCGTAGGAACGCGACGGTGTCCGCGACGGCCTCCGCGACGTCGGCCTTGCAGAACGCATCCGGTGCGGAGTCCTCGGCAGGACCGGCGACCGTGGGGGTCACCCACGCCATGCCCGAGTCTCGGTATCGTCGCGGCTCTCCGCCCGCGCGGGCGGGCGCGGCGCCCAAGTAGGCATGGCGGCGGACGCCGAGTTCGGCCAGCGCACCCGCCAACTCCGCCTCGCGGCGGATCTCCAGCTCGGGAGTGCCCTCCAGCGCGGATAGTGGGCCGGGCACCACACCGCCCATCTCGCCGCGCGTCGCCGTCAACACCGTGACCTCGATGCCCTCATCGGTCCAATGGGCGATCAGCGCGCCGGAGGCCAGCGTCTCGTCGTCGGGATGCGCGTGCAGGACGGCGATGACCCTCCCCGCCGCGACCGCCTTCCGGTACGCGGCGAGCGTCTGCTCCGCCGCTCGCGCCCAGGTCATCTCCTCCGCGCGCCGTCGGCCCGTCACGCCCATCTCCGCGCGGCGCCCGGGATCGCCCAGCAGCGATCCCAGCGCCTCGGACCAGTCGCTCGGCTCGTGTGTGGGCACGAGCAGGCCGGTGTGCGTGTTGCAGATCGCTTCCGTCAGGCCACCAGCGGCTGCGGCCAGCACCGGGACTCCCGACGCGGAAGCCTCCAACGCGATTAGGCCGAAGGTCTCCGAGTAAGAAGGCACGAGCACGACACTCGCGTGTCGCAGCAGCCGCGCAAGGCCTTCGCGGTCCTGGCCGGGGAGGAAGGCTACCCGCGTCCCCTTCGATGCCGCGAGGCTGTGGAGGTCGGCCTCGTAGCCGGCGAGATCGGCAGGTGCCTGACCCACGAGCACGAGGTCCGGCCGCCCGCCCTCCGGTAGCCCGGCGACGGCGGCGATCGCCAGATCCGGCGCCTTCAGCGGTTGGAGGCGTGCGGCGAAGAGAACGTAGCCGGGGCGGACACCGTCGGGTGCCCAGGCCTCGCCCGGAGCTGCGGGGCGGAACAGCTCGATGTCGACCCCGGGGCGTACGACGAGGACTCGCTCGGGATCGGCCTGGCACCGGCCGATCACCACGGCGGCCTCGTGCCGCGACACCGTGATGACGAGGTCGGACTCGGTGGCGCAGGTGATCTCACCCGCGAGCCGCGCCGGTGACTCGGGCGGCTCGCCGTCGCGCAGCGACGAGTTCGGATGTGCGGCGACGGAGTGGAAGGTCATGAGGTGCGGGATGCCCGCGGCGCGGGCAAGGGGCAGCGCGGCCACTCCCGACATCCAGTGGTGCGAATGAACGACGTCGAACCCGTCCAGCGAGCCGAGGCCGGCGCGGAACTCGTCGATGTGCTGGTCGATCTCGCCCTTCGGCAGCGGCGTCGCCGGTCCCGCCGAGACGTAGTGGATGAGTGTCCCGTCGTCGAGCACCTCGGAGTCAGGAAGGGAGGGGGAGGAGCGCCGCGTGAAGAACTCGACGTCGACTCCCTTCGCGCGCAGCGCCCGTCCCAGCGCCCGGATGAGAACGTTCATGCCGCCGGCGTCGGCG
This sequence comes from Tessaracoccus sp., assembly GCF_016714275.1. Taxonomy (GTDB): domain Bacteria; phylum Actinomycetota; class Actinomycetes; order Propionibacteriales; family Propionibacteriaceae; genus Arachnia. The sequence continues at coordinate 377,198 of NZ_JADJNP010000004.1, forward strand.
GTGCCCGCCCGTTCGCCGGGGGAGGTATGAAGACAGATGAAGGCCACGCGCATGGCATGACGCTACATCCGAACGATGGGGTCCCTGAGGGCTTTTGGCTCACCGCTGAACTCGATGCTAGTGTTCCTACTCGGGCCGCGAGGCCCACTGCGCGCGTGGCGGAATGGCAGACGCGCTGGCTTCAGGTGCCAGTGCCCGCAAGGGCGTGGAGGTTCAACTCCTCTCGCGCGCACAGTTTGACCCCAGCTGAAACGGACGAGAACCGGGACAGCTGGGGTTTCGTCGTTTATCCGGTCCTGAGCGCGGCAATGGAGGCAGAGGATGGTGCACCGCATCGGCGTGGTCGGCGGGGGATGGCGGGCGCAGTTCTTCCTGCGGCTGGCCTCAACCCTGAAGGAGACCTTCGACCTCGTCGGCGTGAGCGTGCGCCGTCCCGAGGCGCGCGAGCGGCTGACCGCGGCCTACGGCGCCCCCGCCTATGCGACGCCCGCGGAGCTGGTGCGAGGGGCCGCGCCCGACTTCGTCGTCGTGTCGGTGTCTGCCGAGAGCAACGCCGACGTCACGGCGGAGGTCGTAGCCGCGGGCGCGAAGGTCCTCGCCGAGACGCCGCCGGCGCCGACGATGGACGGGATGCGACGCATGTGGGCCCGCCTCGACGCGCCGGAACAGGTGCAGGTCGCCGAGCAGTACCTGCTCATGCCCGGCCACGCGGCGCGCCTGGCGGCCGTTCGACGCGGGGTGATCGGCGAGCCGACCTCCGTGCACGTGTCCTCCACGCACGGCTATCACGCGGTCTCCCTCATCAGGGGTCTGCTGGGCCTCGGCGAGGAGCCCGCGGTCGTCCGCGCCACGCGTCATGAGGCGCCTCTCGTCGACCCCTTGAGCCGGGCGGGCTGGACCGACGACCAGCAGCCGCACCCGGCTGCGACCACGATCGCCACGCTGGACTTCGGCGACCGGCTCGGCGTCTACGACTTCACCGACAACCAGTGGCACAACCGCCTCCGGCACCGGCGCATCCTCATCCGCGGCACGCGGGGTGAGATCGAGAACGACTCCGTACTCCGGATGACCGGCCCGCGGCGGATCGTCACGTCACCGCTGGTGCGCTCGCACTTGGGCCATGACCTCAACCTCGACGGCTTCGAGACCGAGGGCATCCACCTGGATGGCGAGTTCCTGTTCGAGAACCCGTTCCTCGGACACCGCCTGATGGACGAGGAGATCGCCATGGCGGCGCTCATGGCCGCCACCGGGGAGTGGGCGGCCGGCCGGGCGCCCGCGCCCTATCCCTTGCGAGAGGCCATGCACGACGCCGCGCTCGGACTCGCCATCGAGGAGGCGGCCGAGACCGGAACGACGGTGGACACCCGCGACGCGCGCTGGCAGTGGGAGGGCGCCGTCGGCTGAGCCTCGGCAGCCTGCCCGGAGCATCGGTATCATGCCAACCGTGTCCGATCAGTTGTGTCCCTCCGGCGTCTTCGTGAGCCTTCCCGATGCCCCGCTCGACGACCACGTCGGCGTCGTCGAGGTGCTGATCCAGCAAGGCCTTACCGGCTTCGCGCTGCCCGTGTCCTGCGAGGCCTTCCCTGACCTGATCCTCATCTTCGGGGCGCGGGCCGTCTTCGGTGCCACGCGGGTGGCCGACGCCGACGGCGCGCGGCTCGCCGCGCAACGGGGTGCCCGGTTCGTGCTCGCCGATGTCGCCTCCGCGGAGGTCGCCGTCGCCGCCAAGGAGGTGGGCCTCCCGTGCCACGGCTCCGCCATGACCCCCACAGAGGTCCGCGCGGCGCTCGCGCTGCCCGACGGCCGGGCCCTGCTCTACCCCGCGGACGTCACGGGGCACTCCATGGCCTCACGGCTGGCGGAGCTGGGCCTCATCGACCGGGTCATCGCGCTCGGCGGCATCGGGGCGTACGCGGCGGGCGAATGGTTGAAGGCGGGTGCCCAGGCGGTGGGCGTCGAGGCGACGCTGCTCGGGGACGCATACTCGGGCGGGTCGCTCGGGCAACTCCGCGACCGCTGCGCATCGTTCGTGGCGGTCAACAAGAAGTGAGGCCTGTGCGGTCAGTCCTCGGGCGGTAGTCCGTGGCGGCCGATCTGAGCCTCCGGCTCGTCATCGAACACGCCGAGCCCCGCGGAATCGTCGTCGATGACGGGCCGCTCCCGGATCCGAGCGCGGACGATGACCGCGGCCGCCGCGCCGACGACCAGCGTGCCGACCGCGCCCAACGCCAGCAGGTACCACCCGAGCGAGCCGTCGTTCGCGCCGGGTGCTTCGATAGGAGCAGCCGACGGCGATGGGCTGGGTGCCGGCGCCGACGGTGAAGGCTCCTCGGACTCGGGACTGGGGGACGGGGAGACCTCCTCGGCGGGATCGGTCGGTTCCGGCGCCACGTCGGTGAACTCGATCTCGATCCTCACGTTCGTCGAAGCGGCCGCGAGGGCGTCGGTGCCGCGGAACGCGAGCCTGAGGATCAACGCGCCGTCGGGCTGGGCCTCGGGGATCGCGTAGAACGTCTCGAAGTGGCCGTTGCTGTTGGTGAGCGTGTACGACTCCTCCGCCTCGCCGCCGTCGTCGTAGAGGGCGATCCCGGCGCGCGCCACCGCCTTGCCGTCCTCGGTGCGCAGGGAGCCGGCAAGGGTGATGACCTCGCCATTGGTCGCCGCCTTGGGGGCCTCGGCGCGGAGCCGCAGCACGCGCGGTTGTCGCTCGGGCTCGGGCTCGGCCTCGACCTCGAACTGGTAGTCGGCGCGGGCGGGTTCAGCGGTTTCGTTGCCGGCGAAGTGCAGCTCGACGCGATGCGTTCCAGGGTCTAGCTGATCCGGGATACGGAGGCTGAGGGCGTAGGTGCCGCCGTTGCCCGTGTTCCCGCTGGCGACCTCGTCGCCGTCGAGGAAGAGGAGCAGCGGCTCGCCGGGGAGCGGGGCGCCGTCACTGGACAGCTGGCCGCGCGCCGTGACCTTTCCGTTGTCGCGGGAGAATGTGGCGTCCAGGTCTGATCCCGCAGCCCGCGCAGTGAGGGGGCCGATGAGGAAAAACAACGCGCCGAGGACAGCCGCGAACGCGGTTCGTGCCGTAGTCACCTCCATGAGCCCTCCCGATCCTCGCTGCTTCCGAAGCGAACAGTAACGGACGCGTTCGTGCCCGAGGCTTGAGAACGTCGAACCCGAGGCTTAAGCTGAGATGAGAATTTCTCAGGAAAGGGGTCGTGGTGGTCTCAGCCCGACGCGCAGCCGAGGTGGAAGAGGACGCCGTCGTCGAGCTGCCCACGCACACGAGCCCCCGCAGAGGCGACCCACAGGCGGCCCGTCCCCGCGCCGTCCGACTGGTGTTGGCACCGCTGGCCGCCCTTACCGTCGTCGGGCTCATCGTCGGCGGCGCGCTGCTCCCGTTGGGCAAGGGGAGCGTCGAACGGGCCGATCCCGACGTCGTCGTCATCCCGGTCACCACGTTCACCCCCGAGCGGCTGCTCAGGCCCTCGCGGTCGGAGACACAGACGCAGCCGCCGCTGGCCGCCGCGACTCCCGTAGAGCCGCAGCCGTCGACACCCACGCTCCCGGCGGCGCCGGAGCCCACGGCCTCGGCGACGCCGTCGGCGAAGAAGGCCGAGCCGAAGCAAGGGAAGGTCTCGAAGGCCTCACGGGACGAGGCCCGCGCCGCAAGGGCGAAGGCGAAGGATGAGAAGAGGAAGGCGGCGCTCGCCGGCTATGCGAAGCTGGGCGAGACCGACGGCAAGCTGTACGCCAAGAGTGCCGTCAACGTGCGCCGCGGTCCTGGGCCGCAGCACGACGTGCGCACCACTGTCGGCCAGGGCGAGACCGTCGTCATCACCGAGCGCGTCATCGATGGCTGGCGTCAGGTGGTCTGGAACGATCGCGCCGGATGGGTCAAGGCGAGCTTCCTGACCGACACGAAGCCGAAGCCCGAACGGCGCACGGACCGCGCGTCCCGCAAGGGCTCGAAGGACTCCGGCTTCTCGTCGGCCACCTGCCCCAAGGCGGGCGGCTTGGAGAAGAACCTCACCTCCCGCACCGCGGCGGTGCTGCGCGCGGTGTGCGCGAAGTTCCCGGCCGTGCGGAGTTACGGCGGCTACCGCCCAGGCGACAGCGGATACCACGGCTCTGGACGCGCGATCGACATCATGATCTCGGGCGAGGCCGGCTGGGAGATAGCCCGGTGGGCGCGCGCGAACGCCGGCTCGCTCGGCGTGGTCGAGGTCATCTATGAGCAGAAGATCTGGACGACACAGCGGTCCGGTGACGGCTGGCGCTCGATGTCGGACCGCGGCGGCGCGACCGCCAATCATTACGACCATGTGCACCTGAGCGTCCGGTAGTAATTAGGCTGTGGCCATGACTACACCGGTTGATGCCACCACCACCGCTGCCTGGGCCGACCTGCACACGCTCAAGGACGCCCTCGCGCCCGATCTCCGGGCCTGGTTCGCCGCCGACCCGCGCCGCGCCGAGGAGTTCACCTTCGACCTTGCAGACCTCCGCGTCGACCTCTCCAAGAACCTCATCACCGAGGACATCGTCGCCGCGCTGCTGCGGCTCGCCGACCAGGTGGACCTGCCGGGACGCCGGACCGCGATGTTCGGCGGCGAGCACATCAACGTGACCGAGGACCGCGCCGTGCTGCACACCGCGCTGCGCCTGCCCCGCGACGCCGAGCTCGTCGTCGACGGCCAGGACGTCGTCGCCGACGTGCACGAGGTGCTCGACAAGATGTACGCCTTCGCCGAGAAGGTCCGCTCGGGCGAGTGGGTCGGCGTCACCGGCAAGCGCATCGAGACGGTGGTCAACATCGGCATCGGCGGCTCGGACCTCGGACCGGTCATGGTCTACGAGGCGCTGGTCCCGTACGTGCAGGAGGGGCTGACCTGCCGCTTCGTCTCCAACATCGACCCGGCCGACTGCGCGGAGAAGGTCGCCGACCTCGACCCCGAGACCACGCTGTTCATCGTCGCCTCCAAGACGTTCACCACGCTCGAGACTCTGACCAACGCCCGCATGGCGCGCGACTGGTTCCTGAGCACGCTGATCGACGGCGACGTCATCGACGACACCGACGAGGCCCGCCGCGGCGCGATCGCCAAGCACTTCGTCGCGGTGTCGACGGCGCTGGACAAGGTCGCCGAGTTCGGCATCGACCCGGTCAACGCTTTCGGTTTCTGGAACTGGGTCGGTGGGCGCTACTCCGTCGACTCCGCCGTCGGGCTCCCTGTCGTCATCGCCATCGGACCGGACGGCTTCCACGACTTCCTCGCAGGCTTCCACGCCGTCGATCAGCACTTCCTGAACGAGGCACCGGAACGCAACGTCCCGCTGCTGATGGGTCTGCTCAACGTCTGGTACGTCAACTTCTTCGGCGCCCACAGTCACGCCGTCCTGCCCTACGCGCAGTACCTGCATCGCTTCGCTGCCTACCTGCAGCAGCTGACCATGGAGTCCAACGGCAAGTCCGTACGCTGGGACGGCACGCCGGTCACGAGCGACACCGGCGAGATCTTCTGGGGCGAGCCCGGCACCAACGGCCAGCACGCGTTCTACCAGCTGATCCACCAGGGCACGCGGCTCATCCCCGCCGACTTCATCGCGGTCGCCAACCCCGCGCACCCGACAAAGGACGGCGACGCGGACGTCCACGGCCTCTTCCTCGCGAACTTCTTCGCGCAGACCGCCGCGCTGGCGTTCGGCAAGACCGCCGACGAGGTGCGTGCCGAGGGAACGCCGGAGGCCATCGTCCCGGCGCGCGTCTTCGCGGGGAACAAGCCGACGACGTCGATCATGGCGCCTGCGCTGACGCCGTCGGTCGTCGGCCAGCTGATCGCGCTGTACGAACACATCACGTTCGTTCAGGGCATCGTCTGGGGCATCGACTCGTTCGACCAGTGGGGTGTCGAGCTGGGCAAGAAGCTCGCTATGGAGATCGCGCCTGCGGTCTTCGGTGACGCCGAGGCCCTCGACCGCCAGGACGGATCGACCAAGTCGCTCGTGAGCTGGTACCTGGCCCACCGCGACTGAGTCCCATGGCGGTCATGCGCAGACCGACCTGGATGACCGTGCTCGTCGCCGCGGGCGTCGGGGTCCTCGTCGGGCTGATTGCCGTCGGGGTATCCGCGGCGCGGGTGGCCTCGCTGGCTGCCGGGAGGGTGTACGCGCCCGACGACGTTCCCGAGCGCGGCGTCGGGCTGGTGCTCGGGGCGCGCACGCACGCCGACCGACCGTCGGCCTTCCTCGCCGCGCGGCTTGACGTCGCCGCCGACCTCTTCGAACGGGGCAAGGTGAGCGTCCTTCTGGTCAGCGGAGACGACCTCGCGAGGTCCAACCACGAGACGACGATGATGCGCCGATACCTCGAGGACCGCGGAGTCCCGCCGGAGCGCATCTTCGAGGACGAGGCGGGCTTCGACACCTACGACTCCTGCGTTCGCGCCCGCGACGTCTTCGGCGTCGACGAGCTGACGATCGTCACCCAGGACTACCACCTGGCCAGGGCCATCGCGATCTGCCGTCAGGTCGGCGTCGACGCCGTCGGGGTGCCCGACGAGTCGATGCGGTCCCGCTACCCCGCGGTCTGGGCGAAGGGCAAGGGTCGCGAATGGGCGGCCAACCTCAAGATGGAGTGGGACGTCGCCACGTCCCGAAAGCCTCAATCGGACCCATTCGACCCCGCCCTCCTCGCCGCTTTGGACGCATAGCCGCTTCGAACCGCCGTGGCCACCTCTTTCGGCCGCGAAAGAGCAGGAGGTCAGGCTGGCTTCTAGCGCTCCCCATCAGGAGCGGGGACCAGGTTGCCCAACTCGTCGAACCGCTGCGGATAGCCGGGAATGCGCGGGCGCCGGTGCCACGGCTTGGGGCCGTCGAGCGGCCGATACTCGACCCCGACGGCGTCCAACCGGGTCAGGTGCGTGTCGAGACGAGCGCGGAAGTCGTTCCAGTCGCGATCCTCCCTTGCCGTCCAGACGACCTCGGCGAAGGCGCAGAGGCGCGGGTACGTGGCGTAGTCGGTATGCCGGGGATCGGCGAGCTGCTCGCGCCACACCTGGGCCTGCGCGCCGAGCACCCTGCCCGCGCCGGGCTCGGCAGCCGCCTCCGCGGTCTCGTCGGTGACGGGCTCGAACTGGTAGACGTCCTCGACGGTGTGCACCGTCCCGACGGGCGTTGGCTCGTCGGGCCCGGGCGCGGCCCGGTGATCCAGGAACACCTGATGCTCGGGGCACGCGACGATGTCGTGACCGTCGCGCATGGCGTCGAGCCCGCCGCGGTAGCCTCGCCAGGAGTTGACGATGATGTCGCGCGGTACGCGCGCCCCACCCACCTCGTCCCAGACGCTGGCCCGCCGCCCGTTGACGCGCAGGTGATCGGCCAGCACCGCGGAGAACCAGGGGAGCAGTTCGTCGACGCCGTCAAGCCCCAGCTCCTCCGCTTGGCGCACGATCCGGTCGTTCTTGGCCCACTGCTCGGTGTCGACCTCGTCGCCGCCGAGGCAGATGACCGGGGAGTCGAAGATCTCCATCAGCTCGTCCAGCACGGTCTTGTAGAAGTCCAGCACGTACTCGGAGGTGTCCAGCGCGTTCTGATTCAGCCCCCAGCGGGTCCAGACCGGGAGGTCGAGGTTGGCGGCCGACAACTCCCGGTATGCGGCCATCGCCGCCTGGGAGTGTCCGGGGACGTCGATCTCCGGCACGATCGTGACGCCCCGCGTGCGCGCGAAGGCGACGATCTCACGGAGGTCGTCCTGCGTGTAGAACCCGCCGTGCGGCTGCCCGTCGTACAGGGTGGACCGCGACGAGCCCACCTGCGACTCCGTGCGCCACGACCCGACCTCGGTCAGGCGCGGATAGGCGCGCACCTCCATCCTCCACCCCTGATCGTCGGTCAGGTGCAGCTGCAGGACGTTGAGCTTGTGCATCGAGGCGACGTCGATGAACCGCATCACCTGATCCTTCGGCAGGAAGTTGCGCGCGACGTCGAGCAGCACGCCCCGGTGCCCGAACCGGGGCGCGTCCTCGACAGTGACCTCGGGAACCGTCACCGGAGCGCCGAGCGGCGCGTTCCTGAAGGCCGGCGTTCCGATCAGCTGTTGCAGCGTGCGCAGCGCGTTCACCGCGCCCACCACGTTCGATGCCGAGATCTCCACCTGCCCGGCCCCCTCGGCCGGAGAACGCCAAGGGGAGGGGGAGACCCGAAGGCGGTAGGCGTCGGCCGGTAGCTCGGGATCGCGGCCGATGGTGAGGTCGGCGCCGTCGACCGCCCTACCGGGGACCAGCCCGAGACGGCTCGACAGGATGTCGACGGCCAGCGGCCACGCGCCGGCCAGTCGCCCGTCGATGTCGATGGCGATCGGGTCGGGCAGGATGAAGGACCGCTCGCCCGGCAGGACCGTTGTCGGCGCGGGAACCAGGTCGAAGGACGGGAGGGAAGACACGGGTCAGGCCTTTCTATGGGGGCGGCGGGGCGCGATGTCGCCCATCGCCGCGGAGATCTCGCGGGCCGCGTCGATGGCGGACTGCGCGGTTGGTCGAAGGAGGTGAGAGGTGAGGGTCTCCGCGCGGGTGGAGACCTGGATCGCGCCGAGCACGCGGCCCGAGGCGCCGAACACGGGTGCGCCGACCGCCCGGAGCGCGGGAGCGAACTCGCGATACTCGATGGAGTAACCCCGCACGCGGCTCCTCGTCAGTTCGCTGCGGAGCTCGGTGGGGTCGGTGATCGTGCGGGAGGTGACGGCGGCCAGGCCGGTCTTGATCACGTGGTCGATCCAGGCGGGATCGCCCGCCGAAAGGATCGCCTTGCCCGCGGCGGTGCAGTAGAGCGGGCGGCTCTCGTCGGAGGCGATCACCTCGACGTGCGCCTTGCCCGGCTCCCGGACAAGGACCAGCATCTTGAGGTTCGTGCCGTCCCGCAGGCCGATCGAGGCGGTGGCGCCGCGGACGGGCCAGCTCCACCCGGCCAACACGCCCGCGGCGATGCTGCGCAGGTCGATGTCCGCCAGGTAAGAGTTGGCCAGCCGCAGGGTCGCCTTGCCCAGGTGGAAGCAGCCATGCTCGTCGCGTCGCAACAACTCCGCCTCGATCAATGGCGCCGCGAGCCGGAGCACCGTGGAGACATGGACGGAGATCTGTTTCGACAGCTCCGTGGCCGTGACTCCCTTGCCTGCGCCGGCCGAGGCGGCCACCGCCTCCAGCAGCCGGACTCCCCTTCTCAGCGTCGCGGAGCTGTTGCGCCCCTCGCCGACGGCGACTCCATCCATGGTCATGGCTACCCCTTCACCGCGCCCGCCAACCCAGAGACCAGGTGCCGCTGGACGGCGACGAAGAACACCAAGACCGGGATGGTCATGATGACAGACCCTGCCATGATGGCGCCCCAGTCGTTCTGATCCGGCTTGAAGAAGTTCAGGATCGCAAGGGGGAGGGTCTGGTTCTCCTGCGCGGAGATGATGAACGTCTTCGCGAAGAGGAAGTCGTTCCAGGTCGAGATGAACGAGAAGACACTCACCGCGACGAGACCCGGCGCGACCAGCGGGAAGAGGATCGACCAGGTGAAGCGGAAGCCGCTGGCGCCGTCGAGCTTTGCCGCCTCCTCCAACTCGACGGGAACCGCGGCGACGAAGCCCCGCAGCATCCAGACCGCAAACGGAATCGAGAACCCGATGTGGACAACCATCAACGAGCCGAGATGGTTGAGCCCGATGGCGGGGATCACCTCGCCGAAGCCGCGGAACATGAAGAACATCGGGATGGTGAGGGCCTCGATCGGCACCATCTGCGCCACGAGCAGCATGATCAGCAGCTTCGTCCGCCACGCGAACTGATACCGGGTGAGGGCGACGGACGCGAAGAAGGCCAGGAGGATCGCGCCGAACACCGAGACCACCGCGACGATGACCGAGTTCAGGAAGTATTGCCAGAAGTTGTTGACCGACAGCACCCGAACGAAGGAGTCGAACGACGGCCGTGCCGTCCACGGCGTCGCGTCGCCCGCGTTGAGTTCGATGGTGGGCCGCAGCGCGGAAAGCACCATCCAGTAGAGCGGGAAGGCGATGGCGAGGGCGGCGGCGATGCCGATCCCGTTGGTCAGCAGGGAGCCGGGGCGGAGACGTCGGCGCGAGGTGGCGGTGCTCATATGAAGTCTCCAGACCGTCGTTGCACCCGGAGGTAGACCATGGTGATCAGCAAGAGGAGCAGGGTCATCACGACGCCGATTGCGGCGCCCTGCCCGTACAGCGAGGACGCGAAGGCCTGCTGGTAGGAGTACACGTTCAACACGAGGTTCTGGCCGTTGATGCCGCCCCCGTTCGTCATCACGTAGATCTGGGTGAAGAGCTTGAAGTCCCAGATGATCGACTGGATGGTCACGACGATGATCATCGGCCGGAGCAGGGGAACGATGACCTGCCAGACCAGCTGCCAGGTGCTGGCGCCGTCGAGACGGGCCGCCTCGATCACCTCGGTCGGAACGCCGATGATTCCCGCGTACAGCGTCACCATGACGAACGGGAAGGAACACCAGGCCACCTCGGCGCCGACGAGAGCGAAGGCCGAGAACTTGTCGTAGGTCCAGGAGTGGCCGAAGAACTGCTCGAACCCGAGCCCGACCAGCAGCTTGTTGACAAGGCCGAGGGTGGGGTCGAAAAGGAACATCCACACCGCGGAGCCGGTCATGGCCGGTGTCGCCCAGGCTCCCAGCGACGCAAAGAAGAGGACGTTGCGCACCCAGGGCCTCAGCCGGGTGGCGAGTACCGCCAGACCGCCGCCCACCAGGATCGTGACGACGACCAGGACGGCCGCGAAGCCGACGGTGTTCTGCAGCACCTGCCAGAACTTCGGGTCGCCGAGCAGCTTGGCATAGTTGCCGAGGCCGATGAAGTTCAGCGGCGCGTTGCCCGAGACCTGCGCCTGCCGGTAGTCGTAGAGGGAGATGACGACCAGCTGATACAGCGGGTAGACGAGCAGGGCGCCAAGCACCGCGATGGCCGGAACCAGATAGAGCCATGGCTCCATCGGGGACCCGGAGCGGCGGCTCCGTGGCCGCCCTGCCCGGGGAGTGGGCGAGAGGACCCCGCCCACCCCCTGTGCCGATGGGGTCGTCACGTCACTGCCCCGCGAACACGTCGTTCATGGTGGCGGCTGCCTGCGCGGAGGAGGCCTCGACGTCGGCCGCCCCGGTGACGACGCTCTGGATCAGGCCAGGGATCACGCCCTGCGCGTCGATGGTGTTCCAGGCCGCCGTGACCGGCACGAACTTGGTGCCGGCGGCGATCGTCTCGATGAACGGTGCCATCTCCGGGTTGGACGAGGCGACAGTGGACTGCACGTCCACGAACGTGGGCAGGTTGCCCATCGCATCGAACATCTTGGCCTGGTATTCCTTGCCCGCGAGCAGCTTCACGAAGTCGCCGGCGAGCGTTGCGCGCTGGCTGGACTTGAAGACGCCGAGATGATTGCCCCCGGCGAACGCGGGGGCGATGGTGCCGGCCTCGACCCCGGGCAGGGGGATGATCGCGTAGGAGTCGCCGATCTCGGACTCGTCGACGGCCGCCACGTTGAAGTTGCCGCCGATCGTCATGCCGGCGCCACCGGCGACGAACTGGGCGACGGAGGCGTTGCCGCCCCACTCCGCGCAGGTCGCAGGAGGGCAGATGTCGTCGGAGATCAGGCGCGTGTACGCGGCGAGCCCGGCCTTGGACTCGGCGGAGTCGAGCCCGGACTTCCACGCGCCGTCGCTCTGCACGGCGAGCTCGCCGCCGTGAGCCCAGAGGTAGGGCATGTAGGCGAACTGCGCGGCGCCGCCGGTGGAGATGCCGACCATCTCCTTGTCTGCCGCGCGGATGGCCAGCGCCGACTGCTCGATCTCGGCCAGCGTCGTTGGCGCCTTCAGGCCGAGCTCCTCGAAGACGTCGGTGCGGTAGAAGAGAGCCCGGACGCCGACGTACCACGGCACGGCGTAGCTGACGCCGTCGATCTTGGTGGTCTCGAGCGCGGCGGGATCCAGGTCCTTGCCTTCGTCCCAGCCCGAGATGAGCGACGTCAGGTCGGCGAGGCCCCCGGCGTCGACATAGCCGGCGAGGTCGGTGTTGCCGAACTCCGCGACGTCGGGTGCCGACGACGGGTCGTTGAAGGCCGCGCGGAACCGCTCGGACCGGGTGTCGACCGGGATGTACTGCACGTCCACCTTGACACCGCTGTGGGAGGCCTCGAACTGGCTGACCGCCTCACCGACGATCTTCTCCTTGGGAGCCTGGTTGACCTCGGAGAAGAGCCAGACGCGGAGCGTTCCGGTCTCCTCGTCCGCGGTGTTGGCCGGTCCGCTCGCCTGCGGGGGTGTGCAGGCCGCAGTCGCGGCTAGCGCGATCGACGCCGCGATCAGGGCGATTTTCCTCATTCTGTCCCTCCTGGGTGTGCCGCCGTGTGACGCCTACGTCACGCGGTGCGATGACCGTAGGCGTCGACGGCGCCAGAAGGCTCCGAGGGAGGGACCGATTGGTGCGATGCACAAGAAGGTTCCGAAAGCTATCGCAACGTGACGATGATGATGCCTCAATGAGTGCAATGCACACGTCTGGTCGGTCCGTGGATGGGCACACGGAAAGGCCGGGAACCCCGTCGGAGTTCCCGGCCTCCCGGGCCCCGTGCGCTCGTACCCCCCCAGGCGTGCGACGGGGCTCGTCTTACCCCTTCTCTGCGCCCTCGGTCGTCGACATGATCCTGCGCTGGAAGATGAAGAACAGGATCGCGACGGGGATCGTCATCAAGACCGCGGCGGCGAGCTTCAGCGGGAACTGATTGCCCGAGCCGAGCTGGCCGGACACCAGAGCGCCGACGCCCGTCGTGAGCGTGTGCAGCTCTGGGCTCTGGCGCGAGATGATGAAGTGCGCGAACTCGTTCCACGAACCCTGGAAAGACAGGATCGTGAGAGTTATCAGCGCGGGCGTGGCCATTGGCAGCGTCACGGACCAGAACCGCCGGAACACGCCCGCGCCGTCGATCCGCGCTGCCTCCTCGATGGAGGCGGGGATCGAGTCGAAGAACTGTTTCATGATGAAGATGCCTGCCGCGTCGACGAGCAGCGGCAGGATCATGCCGAAGTACGTGTCGAACATGCCCAGCTCCTTGATGACAAGGAAGCGCGGCACCATCAGCACCACCGAAGGCACGGCGAGCACCGCGATGAAGACGCTGAACACCACCGACCTGCCGCGGAAAGGAAGCCGCGACAGCGCATACCCGGCGAGCGAGTTGAAGAACACCCGCGACACCGTGACGATGACGGCGATCACCACAGAGTTCATCGCCCAGCGGGGCAGGTCGGTGCCGAAGAACAGCCGCTCGTACGCGGCGACGGTGAACGGCGAAGGGATGAGCGCGAGCGGGTTGTTCGTGGCCTCCGCGTCCGTCTTGAAGGACCCCATCACCGCGATCAGGAAGGGGTAGAGGTACATCGCCGCGAGCGCGATCAGCACCGCGTAACCGGCGATCAGGCCGGCGGTCAACCGCTGCTTCATCGCTTGGCCCCCGTTCGCTTCGAGCGTCCGAAACCGGACGGGTCACGGTCGGCCAGCGCGAGCCGCTGGATCATCGTCATGACGATGATGATCAAGAAAAGCACGAACGCGATCGCCGCGGCGATCCCCGGCCGGTTGCTGCTGAAGGCCTGGTCGTACGCCAGGAACGCCGGGCTGGTCAGCGTCGGCGCCGCGGGCGTGCCGCGCGTCAGGTACACCTGGTCGAACACCTGCCAGGTGCCGATAAGCCCGAGCGTCAGGACGGTGAACAGCGTCGGACGCAGCATCGGCAGCGTGACGTGCCAGAACGTCTGCCCCGGAGTGGCGCCGTCCATCACGGCCGCCTCGCCTACCTCGCCGCCGATGCTCTGCAGACCCGCGAGGAACAGCAGCATGAACGTGCCCGACGTCGTGAACACCGCCATCGCGATGAGCACTGTCTGCGCCACCGAAGGGCCGCCCACCCAGTCCCATGGCGTGACACCGAGGAAACCCGCCTGATCCCAGCCCGACGGGGCGGCCTTCACCCCGAAGAACCCGTACACCTTGTGCAGGACGCCTGAGGGGTCGGCGAACCAGTTCGGGCCGTTGATGGAGAACCACTTGAGGACCGCGTTGACCGCGCCGCTGGCCTGGAAGAGGAAGAGGAAAACGCCCGTGATCGCGATCGACGATGTCACCGAGGGGAAGTAGAACGCCGTCCGGAAGAAGCCCTTCGCGCGCAGCAGCCGTCGATTCACCTGGATGGCGAGGAACAGCGCCAGCGCGGTCTGCAGCGGCACGACGAAGACCACGTAGTAGACGTTGTTGCGGATCGAGCGGCCGAACAGCTCACGGGTCAGCCCGTCTTCGGTGATGATCTTCGCGTAGTTGTCGAGGCCGATGAAGTCGACCCGAGGGTTGTTGATGGGGGAGAACCGGCCGTTCCAGTTCGTGAACGACACCCAGAGCGCCAACAGGATCGGCGCGATCAGGAAGACCCCGATGATCACGATGGCCGGCGCCACGAACAGCCAGCCCGCCGCACCCTCTCTCCGGGTGAGGCTCCCGCGGCCGCGGCGTGCCGCGGGAGCCACCTGGGTTCCGGTCACTTTCCCTAGCCTTGGGCCGACTTGAGCGCGGCCTCGAGCTGGGTCTGGACTTTGTCGAGCACGGCCTTCGAGTCCGCGGAGGCCAGCGTGGTGATGGCGTTGTTGAGCTCGCCGACGACGTCGGAGGCGCCCTTGAATGCGACGGGGGTGGTGGCGTAGTCGGCGCCGGCCACGAACGCCTGGTTCTCCGGGAACTTCTCCGCGTAGGTGGCGGCTGCGCCCGTCGTCGACGGGATGACGCCGAACGCGTCGGAGAACTTCAGCTGCTGCTCGTCGGAGGTGAGGAACTCGACGAGCTTCTGGGCCGTGGCGGCCGTCTTCTGGCCCTCGGCGATGCCCCAGCAGTTGGAGAACGTGAAGGTGCCCTTGCCGCCAGGTCCGGCGGGCAGCTCGATGACCTGGTACTTGACATCAGGGAAGTCGTTCTTGAGCGCGCCCGCGATCCACGGGCCTTCGATCACCATGGCGGCCTTGGCGTTGCCGAACGCCTCGCCACCCCAGCCTGCACCGAGGTCGGCGGGCCACTTCAGCGAGCCGTCGTCCAGCATCGACTTCACGAAGTCGAGCGCCGCGATGTTCTCGGGCGAGTTCGCGGTGACCGTTCCGTCCTTCATGAGCCCGCCGCCCGCCTGGGCCATGAACACGCCGACTCGGGCGTACTCGGCGCCCATCGCGAGGCCGGCTGCGCCGTCGACGGAGAGCTTCTTGGCGACGGCATGCAGGTCGTCCCAGGTCTTCGGCAGGTCGGCGTCGGTCAGGCCGGCGGCCGCCCAGAGGTCGGTGTTGATGACGAGGCCCAGCGTGGAGAAGTCCTTCGGTGCGCAGATGAACTCGCCGTCGAAGGTGAAGGTGTCCTTGAGCGACTGGTAGAAGTCGCCCGCGTTGGGCAGGTTCTGCGCGTAGGGCTCCAGGTAGCCGTCGCTGGCGTAGGTCTGGAACTGGTCCCAGCTCATGTAGAACAGGTCGGGCGCCGCGTCGCCCGCGAAGCCCTGCGCGAGCTCTTGGTTCAGATCCGAGGCCGGGATCACCTTGACGGTGGCGTTCGCCGTCGCGGCCCAGGCGTCGGCGGCGGCCTGGACGGCGGTGGTCTCGGCGTCGCCTGACGACCCGATCAGGATGGTGAGCGACCCGGGCCGCAGCCCGGAGGCCGGGGCGGGGGCGGCCGCCCGCAGGCGGCGAGGCCGAGCGCGACGGCGCCGGCCAGGGCAGCCGCGGCAAGCGTCTTCGTGGATTTCATGATGCGTCCTTTCATTGCGGGGCTATGCCCTGTGGGGTGCGATGGGGAAGCCCCAACGCGGGTCGTGCCTGACGATCAGGCGGGGTGGGATGAGACCCCGGCGGGTCTCGCCCGGGTTGTCGAGCGCGGCCAGGATCCGTTTCGCGACACGTGCGAGGTCCTGGTCGACGCTGCTGAAGCCGAAGCTCGCGGCGAGCGGCGTGTTGTCGAAGCCGACGATGGGGACGCTGAGCCCGCTGGTGCGGACCGCTGCCACCATGCCGACGGCGAGGGAGTCCGAGGCGCAGACCACGGCGTCGGCCCCGGCGGCGAGCAGCGTGGGGGCGGTGTCGATGGCGAGCGAGATGTGGTCCTCGGAGACGGCGTTGAGGGCGGCGATGTCGTCGTCGGAGTAGCCGAGCTCGGTGCGGACGACGTCGGCCCATCCGCCGCGGCGGTCATCACCGGTGGCCGAGCCCTCGGGCCAGCCGAAGAACCCGATGCGGCGGAAGCCGCGTTCGATCAGCTCGAGGGTCGCCTCGGCGGTGCCGCGGCGACCGTCGACGTCGACCCAGGAGTGGGGGGCGGTCTCCTCGCTGCCCCAGGGTCGGCCGAAGGCGACGAAGCGGAGGCCCTGAGAGGAGAGCGCCTCGATGCGGTCGTCGTTCTGGTGCGTGTCGGTCAGCACGAACTCGTCGACGAGGCTCTGGGCGGTGAGACGCTCGATGGTGCGGACCTCCTCGTCGTCGGTCTCGGCGGGGAGGAGCAGCACGTGCTTGTCATAGGCAGCTGCCGCGCGCTGAGCTCGTGCAGCAGACGGTCGATGAGGACGCCCGCGACGTTGTCGCTCGTGGGGCGCATTCGCAACCCGATGTTGCCGGTGCGCTGCTGCCGCAGCATCCGGGCCCGGACGTTGTGGGTGTAGCCCAGCTCGTCGATGGCCGCCCGGACGCGGGTGAGGGTCGTGTCCTTGACGATGTCGGGGTTGCTGATGGAGTTGCTCACCGTTTGGGGCGAAACTCCGGCGAGCGCGGCGACGTGGGCGAGGGTGACGGCCACCGATACCTCCTGAGTCCTTAGATCGATCTAACTTTGGCCTCCACTGGCTCTTGGATCGATCTAAGAAACACGCTAGCGTAAAGCCACCCCAATGTGAACCCCTGATCGCGAAACTGAGGTGGCATGAGCGTTACCGGCGAAGGCCAGCAGCCCTTCCTCAACGACGAGACCGTCGTCCTCGTCGCGCCCACGCAAGTCTGGTCAGGACGGAGCGGCGACTACTGGTCGCGCCCCATCCACGGGCTCTACCACGCCGACTGGCGCCTCATCCGGTCCGCGGAGCTGCGTGTCGACGGCCTGCCGATCGAGGTGGCCGGGGTGGCGACCGAGCCGGGCCGGCTCATCGTGCGTGGCCTCGCCCGCAGCGTCGACGATCACACCGCCGACCCGCGGGTGCTCGTGGAGTGGCGGCGTACGGTCGAGCCCGGCCTCGTAGGGGAACGGCTGCGCGTGGTCAACGGGCTGACCGAGGTCGTGCACGTTCCCCTCGAACTCGCCTTCTGCATCGAGTTCGCGGAGATGCAGGCCATCAAGGAGGGGCGTCGCCGGCCGGTCGTCGTCGACGTGACCATGACTGACGGCGAGGTCCGAGCCAGCGACGGCGTCCGCGAGGTCCGACTGTCCGCGCGCGGGGCCGAGCTCTCGCTCACGGGAAGCCTCGCCACCGTTTCGACGGTCATCGAACTACCCGCGAAGGGAACGGCGGAGAGGGTGTCCATGTCGCGCAGGGGACGCCGTGGTCCCGGACGCGCAGAGGGTCGCGCCCAGCGGCGACGCCGCCCTCGACCGCTGGGCTGCCCAGGCGCTCGCCGACTGCCGCGCCCTCCTCCTCGACGCCGGCGACGGCCCGTTCGTCGCGGCTGGTGCGCCCTGGTTCCTGACCCTCTTCGGCCGCGACTCGCTCATCGCCGCGCGGTTCCTGCTTCCCGTCTCGACGAGCCTCGCCGCAGCCACGCTGCGCACGCTGGCCGCGCGGCAGGGCACGAAGACCGACGACGCAACCGCCGAGCAGCCCGGCAAGATCCTGCACGAGGTGCGGGCGGGTGCTTTCACGCTCCCGGGGGAGGGGCTAGCGCTGCCGCCGGTGTACTACGGCACCATCGATGCGACCGGGCTTTGGATCATCCTGCTGCACGACGCCTGGTGCGCCGGGCTCCCCGACGATGAGGTCCGCGCGCTCCTTCCCGCGCTGCATGCCGCGCTGGGCTGGCTGCGCGACGACAGCTGCCCCGACGACTCGGGCTTCCTCAAGTACATCGACACCACCGGGCACGGCCTCGCGAACCAGGGTTGGAAGGATTCCGGCGACTCCATCCGCTTCCGCGACGGTGCGATCGCCGCGGCCCCCATCGCCTTGGCGGAGGTTCAGGCCCAGGCTTGCCTCGCTGCAGAGTCGGCCGCGGCGCTGCTCGACGCGTTCGACGGCGACGGCGCCCCCTGGCGCGAGTGGGCCGAGGCCATGCGGGTCCGTTTCCGCGCGGCGTTCTGGGTGGAGCGCGACGGCGACCGGTTCCCCGCGGTCGCGCTCGACGGCGCAGGCGTCCCCGTTGACTCCAAGACCTCCAACATCGGCCAGCTCATCGGAACGACGCTGCTGAGTGCCGACGAGGAGTCCGCGCTCGCCGAACTGCTGCTCGAGCCGCGCTTCGCGTCCGGCTTCGGGCTGCGCACCATGGCCTCCGACGAGGCGGCGTACTGGCCGCTGTCCTACCACTGCGGAAGCGTCTGGGTGCACGACACCGCCGTCGCGATCGAGGGGATGCTTCGCGCGGGGCTCACGGCGCCGGCGCAGGAGCTGGCCCGCCAGCTGGTGCGCGCGGCGGACGCGTTCGAGTCGCGTGCGCCCGAGCTGTTCGGCGGGTTCGGCACGGACGAGAGCAACCGCCCGATCAGCTATCCGTCCTCGTGTCGGCCCCAGGGATGGGCGGCCGCCGCCGTCGTCCCGGTGCACCGCGCGCTGACCTTCTCGTGTCCTGCTATGGCTCCCTCCTCCGCCTTGTCGCTCATCCCGCCTGACGCCGCGTCCTGATCGGCACCTAGGTGCGACAGACCAGTAGCCCGCCGACGCCGGATCGTCGGGCCGCATGTATGTGACCGTTCTCATTCCGGTAGGCTTCTCCCGTGAACGCCGCGCGACCGCGCGGGTCGGACTGTGGAGGTCATCGTGGATCAGGCAGCGCGCGAGGCGGTTCAGAACGCGGACACGTCGTTGGGCATCGAGTTCGGCTCGACACGCATCAAAGCGGTGCTGATCGGGCCCGATCAGCAGCCCATCGCCACCGGCGGTTACGAGTGGGCCTCGAAACTGGAGAGCGGCGTCTGGACCTACGACCTCGACGCCGTCTGGACGGGCCTGCGCGCGGCGTACGCGGAACTCGCCGCGAACGTCGAGTCGGCCACCGGTGTCGTCCTGGAACGCGTCGGCGCGCTGGGCTTCTCCGCGATGATGCACGGCTACCTCGCCTTCGGGGCCGACGGTGCCCTCCTTGTGCCGTTCCGCACCTGGCAGAACACGCTTACCGCCGAGGCGTCGGCCGTCCTCACGCCGCTTTTCCAGCACAACATCCCTCAACGGTGGAGCGTCGCGCACCTCTACCAGGCCGTCCTCGCCGACGAGCCACACGTGGCCGACATCGCGTTCCTCACCACGCTGGCCGGGTACGTCCACTGGCGGCTTTCCGGCGAGCGCGTGCTGGGTGTCGGCGACGCCAGCGGCATGTTCCCGATCGACGTCGCGACCGGCAGCTTCGACGAGCGCATGCTCGCGCAGTTCGACGAGCTTGTTGCCGATCGCGGCTACCCGTGGCATCTCGGCGCACTGCTCCCCACGGTGCTGCCCGCGGGCCAGCAGGCGGGTGCGCTGACCGCGGAGGGCGCGGCGCTGCTCGACCCCACCGGCCGCCTCCAGACGGGCATTCCCATGGCGCCTCCGGAGGGCGACGCCGGCACCGGCATGGTGGCGACGAACTCCGTCGCCCGCCGCACCGCCAACGTGTCCGCTGGCACGTCGATCTTCGCGATGGTCGTCCTCGAGGGCCCGTTGCGCAGGCTGCACGAGGAGATCGACCTCGTCACCACGCCCGCCGGCGACCTCGTCGCCATGGCGCACTGCAACAACGGCACCGTCGACCTCAGCGCCTGGGTTTCGTTGTTCGGCGAGGTCGCCGCGGCGCTCGGCGCGGCGGTCGACACCAACACGCTGTTCGAGACCCTCTATCGGTCGGCCCTCGACGGCGACGCCGACGGCGGCGGCATGCTCGCCTACAACTACCTGGCCGGCGAGCACGTCGTCGGCATGGAGGCCGGGCGCCCGCTGTTCGTGCGCACGCCCGAGAGCCGGTTCACGCTGGCCAACTTCACGCGCACGCACCTCTTTGCGTCGCTCGGCGCGCTCCGCGTCGGCATGGACGTCCTGCTGAAGGATGAGGGCGTGCAGCTTGACTCGATGTTCGCCCACGGCGGCCTTTTCAAGACGAAGGGCGTCGCGCAGGGCTTCCTCGCGGCCGCCATGAACACCCCGGTCTCCGTCGGCGACCTCGCGGGCGAGGGCGGCGCCTGGGGCATGGCGCTGCTCGCGCAGTACCTCCGCATCGGTGAGGGATCGCTCGCCGAGTGGCTCGCCGGTGCGGTCTTCGCCGACGCCGATGTCGTGACCCTCGAGCCCGCGCAGACCGACGTCGAAGGCTTCGATCGCTTCATGACGCGCTACCGTGCCGGCCTTGCCATTGAGCGCGCGGCGGTGGACGCGCTCTAGCCGGCTTGGGGGGCGACTCCCGGGAGTGCCAGAATGGCGCGCATGCAGTCACTCCCCGCCCTTCTCGATGCCCGGTTGCGCGCGCTCACCGACGTCGACCCGGAGATGCGCCCGGCCACCAAGCCGCAGTTCGGGCACTTCCAGTCGAATGTCGCGCTGCGCCTGGCGAAGCAGCAGGGACGGCCGCCGCGCGAGGTGGCCGCGGACATCGTCGCCCAGCTGGACCTCGACGACCTGTGCGAGCCGCTCGAGATCGCGGGGCCCGGGTTCATCAACTTCCGCATGCGCACCGACGTTCTCGCCGCGGCGGCGACCGCGCTGCTCGAAGACCCCGACGGCGGCATCAACATCGTCGCGTTCCCGCAGCGCGTCGTCATCGACTACTCGGCGCCGAACGTGGCGAAGCAGATGCACGTCGGGCACCTGCGCACCACGATCATCGGCGACTGCTTCAACCGCGTCCTCACTGCGATCGGCCACACGGTCATCCCGCAGAACCACATCGGCGACTGGGGCACCCAGTTCGGCATGCTGGTCGAGGAGGTGCTCGACGAGGGCCTCGACGCCGGGACGCTGACGCTGCCGGAGGCCGACGCGCTCTACAAGCGGGCGTCGACCAGGTTCCGCGCCGACGAGGAGTTCGCCGCCCGTGCGCGCGCCCGGGTTGCGCTGTTCCAAGGCGGCGACGAGCAGTCGCTGACCATCTGGCGCCAGCTCGTCGACATCTCCAAGCCGGCGTTCAACGAGGCCTACCGGCGGCTCGGCGTGCTGCTGACCGACGACGACCTCGCGGGCGAGTCGACGTACAACGACGACCTCCCCGTGCTGGTGGAGGAGTTGGAGGCCTCCGGTGTGGCCGTGGAGGACCAGGGCGCGCTGTGCGTGTTCGTCGACGGCTTCGACGCGCCGCTGATCGTGCGCAAGTCGGACGGCGGCTACGGCTACGCGACGACCGACCTGGCCGCGATCCGCCGCCGAGTGGGCGTGCTGCACGCCGACCGCATCATCTACGTCACCGACGCCCGCCAGGCCGGCCACTTCGCGGAGATCTTCGCCGCTGCCCGGAAGGCGGGCTTCCTGCCCGACGACGTCGTGGCCCAGCACGTCGGCTACGGCATGGTCCTCGGCAACGACGGCAAGCCGTTCAAGACGCGCGACGGCTCGGCGGCCACGCTGGAGTCGCTGCTCGACGCGGCCGAGGAGGAGGCGGCGCCGAACATCGCGCTCGCGGCCATCAAGTACTCGGACCTGAGCAGCGGCCTGCAGAAGGACTACGTCTTCAACGCCGAGCGGATGGTCAAGACCACCGGCGACACCGGCCCCTACCTGCAGTACGCGCACGCCCGCGCGTCACGGATCCTCCGCAACGCGGAGGAGCAGGGTCTCGGCTACGGCGCCGTCACCGTGCTGGAGGAACCGGTCGAGCAGCAGCTCGCGCTGCAGTTGAGCGGCTTCGGCGACGTCGTCGACGAGGTTGCGGCGCAGCTCACGCCGCACAAGCTGTGCGGGTACCTGTACGAGCTGGCGGGCACGCTTGCGTCGTTCTACGAGGCGTGCCCGGTGCTGAAGTCGGAGGGCGATGTCCGCGCCTCCCGGCTCGCGCTCTGTGCCGCGACGAAGCGCGTCCTGGCCAAGGGCCTCGACCTGCTCGGGATCGACGCCCCCGACCGGATGTAACGCCGCTATTTGTGCAGCGGGTCGGGGTGCTCGGCCAAGTCCTTCGCGGCAAGCGCGGCGCCGATGATGCCCGCCTTGTTGCGGAGCTTCGCCGGGATGATCTCGGTGTTCAGCTCCAGCAGGGGACCGAACTTGTCCCAGTCCTTCGACACGCCGCCGCCGACGACGAACAGGTCAGGTGACAGCAGCATCTCGACATGGCTGTAGTAGCGCTGCAGCCGCTTCGTCGCCCACTTCTCGTAGGTCAGGGCCTCCCGGTCCTTTGCGGACGACGCGGCGCGCTTCTCGGCGTCGTAGCCGTCGATCTCCAGATGCCCGAGTTCGGAGTTGGGCAGGAGGACGCCGCGGTAGATGATCGCGGAACCGATGCCGGTGCCGAGCGTGGTGAGCACGACAAGGCCCGGGTGGCCCTGCGCGGCGCCGAAATGCACCTCGGCGAGGCCCGCGGCATCGGCGTCGTTGACCAGCGTGATCTCGCGGCCGAGGCGGTCAGAGAAGAACTCGTCGGCCTGCAAGCCGGCCCAGTCCTGGTGCAGGTTCGCGATGAACGGGACCCGGCCGTGCACAACGGGGGCAGGGATGGTCAGGCCGACGGGGGTGTCGCCGATGTCGTCGGCGAACTCCGCAATGATCTCCGCGATGACGTCAGCGACGTTGCTGGGGGTCGACTCCGCGGGCGTCGGGATGCGAAGCCGCGGCTTGGCGAACTCGCCCGCCTCCAGGTCAACGGGCGCGCCCTTGACGCCCGAGCCACCAACGTCGATGCCGAGAAGAATGCTCATGAAAGCGAAGCCTAGCGGCCACGGGTTCCCTGCGCTGCGCGGAACCCCGGAAATCAGGGAGCGACGGCGCGAGCCGCGCGAGCCAGCGAGACCTGATCCTCCAGTACCTGCCTGGCGATCGCGGCATCCAGGTGGTAGATCTCGAGGTTCACCGGGCCGGTGGTGGTGTGGATCTCGATGCTGGCAAGGCCCAACCGACGCTGCAGTGGGCCCTGGCTGATGCTCGCCGACTGCATCCGGCGGTGCGGGACGATCGAGCGGGTCTGGGTGAGCAGACCGTGCTGCGCGACGATCACGTGCTCGCCGATGCCCCAGGTGTGGGTGTCGAACGTGAGCGGGGTGAGCCAGCGCGCGCGCTCAGGTTGTGGGTGCGGCGTGATCTGCGACAGGTCGACCTCCGGCCAGATCGCGTCCAGGACCCGCAGGACGTCTTCCCAGGTGCCGTAGGGGAGGAGAACCGCGTTGGTGGCATGGTCCTCGTCCTCGATGGGGTTGCCGTAGCCGAGCACCGTGACGCTCATCTGGTACAGGCCGGTGACGCGATGCAGGATGTCCTGCCGGATGGCGATGGCCTGGATCCGGCTGGGGCGCAGGCTCTGCGACTTGGTGCTCAGCGCGCCGCGACGTACGCGGAGGGCGCCGTCCTGCCGTGTCATGCGGAAGCCCCAGTTTCCGCCGGTCTGTCGCCAGGCCCAGCCGACGATGCCGATGATCGCGGCCCACTTCGTGAAGGTGGTGTGGGTGAGGAACGAGATGGCGAGCACGATGCCCGCGCCTGCCAGCGCCCACAGGGTCGCGGTGGAGAAGAACGTGCCGAGGAGGAGGTTCCGCGGCGGGATCGCGACGACGAGCTCCTCCGGCGCCTGCGAGATCCCGCCTCCATCGAGGCCGGCGGGCGGGGACGTGGAGAGGGGCTCACCGCCCGGGGCCGCGGCGTCCCGAACCTCGCCCTCGGAAAGGATGCTCTCAGGGAGGTCGCCCTCGGGAAGCGCTCCCGCCGCCCCCTCCGGGGCCGACGGCGCGGCCGTCGCCCGGTGGCTCCGCGCCTTGGCGATCAGGTGCGCGCGGAGTGCCTCGGCTCGCGCGAGCGAGAGATAGACGAGGTCCTGGCCGCCCGCGCCGCCGACGTCGATGTGGACCTTCGCCAGGCCGAGGATCCGCGCGGCGAGTGGCTGGGTGAGGTCGACGGACTGCACCTTCGTGTAGTCGATCCTCGTCGACGTCTGGGAGATGAGGCGCCGCTCGATGCGGAACTCGTCGTCGTCGGCGATGAACGTGGTGGTGCGCCAGGTCAGCAGGCCGCTGATGCCGGCGATCGTCGCGACGGCGAGCAGGCCGAGCCCGATCCACAGCGTGCTGCCACTCAACCCGTCGAGCCCGCCGCTCTCCGTCATCTCGCGGATCACGAGGAAGGCGCCGGCGCCGAGCGAGATCGCGGCGCGCGCGAGACCTGTCAGCGGGCTCGGGCGCTCGACGACTTTCGCCTCCACTAGATCCCCGCCTGCTGCTGCTCGCCGCGGCTGATCAGGCGGTCCCGAAGGGCGGCGGCGTCGTCGGCGGCGAGGCCGGGAATGGTGATCGTGCCGCTGGTCGAGGATGTCACCATCTCGACCGAGGCCAGCCCGAACCGGCGATCGATGGGCCCGGAATGCACCTCGACCAGCTGCATCCGGCCGTAGGGGACGCACTGCAGGTGGCGCCGCCACAGGCCGCTGGTGAGGTAGACGTCCTCGTCGCGCTCGGCGTATCCCCACCGTCGGAACACGCGCGGCGCGCGAACCATGCGCCACACGATCCAGGGGACGGCGACCGCGGCCAGCAGCCACGGCGACCACGAGGGACCGAAGAGGTACAGGGCGGCGACGCCGATGCCGAAAAGGATGGTCCAGGTGATGGGGATGAGCCAGAGCTTCATCCGCAGATAGTTGGGGTGCAGCCGCCGCCACGCCACCCCGGGCGGCGCGAACAGATCGTCGAGGGGGGTGGGGCCAGCGGTGTCGGTCACCTCACAAACTTCTCATACTTTCGTTGGTTCGCGACACCTGGGCCCAGCACCTTGACGTCGCCCATCACGACGGTGCCCTGCAGGTTGAGCACCATGCCGTCCGGGCGCGGGCGCAGCCCGTCGACCTTTGCGTCGCTCATGATGGCGTTGACGCCGGAGAGGTTCACGTCGACCCCCTCAGGTACGCGGATGCGGAGCTCGCACATCAGACCGCCGACGTTGACGGTGGTAACGCGGGACGCGAACGTCGCGCCGACGAGGTCGATCCTCACATCGCCCAGCCACGCGTTGAGTGTGACCTCCGGCGCTATGATGCCCACAGCTCCCGGCTTGAAGCTCGACATGAACGCGTTGCCGCCCGTGAAGTCCGAGACCGCGGGTAGGTAGCCGGGAACGGTGGCGACAGCGGGAGCGATGAGGGGCGCGGGGCCAGACGCTGCGGGGCGGGTGCGGGGCACCAGGTCGGTGGTCAGGACATTCAGGTCGCCGAAGGTGCGGGCATCGTAGGCCTTCGCGATCCGGTCGGCGTGCTCCTCGAAGGTGATCCGACCCTCCGTGTAGGCGTTGTTCAACACCTGGGCGACGAGTTCGCGGTCGTGATCGGCGCAGCGAAGCGCCTCAAGTCGGGTCGATTCGGAAGCCATAGGCCGAGTCTAGGTCCGGGGGCGGCGCGGCGCATCGGCCCGAGAGCCCTTTCCGGGGCGGTTCAGGGGGAGCCCTGACCGCGCCGACGGAGGCGTCGCACCGCCGATCCCACCGCGGCGACCGCGGCCCCCGCGAGCGCGATCGCTGCCGCCCGGGTGCCCTTCCTGCGCAGGAGCCTCCCCGGCCTGTCGGCGCGCGGGAGGAGGTCGACGTCGTCGGTGTCGATGCCCAGCGGGCAGTCCGCGCCATGGCCGTCGACGGACGGCCGCTCGACGGGATAGGCCTCGTAGTCGGCGGCGACGGCGGCGACGAGGGCCTCGTCGTCGCGACGGGCGACGAGTTCGCGCTGCAGCACGATCTGCTGCCGGGGCGTGAGCGCGACGCGGTGGGTGCGGGTCTCGCAGTAGCCGCACTCGATGCAGCCGTTGAGCTCCGGCCTGATCTGCGGCATCAGCTTGAGGTTGCGCAGGTGCTCGCCAGGGTCGTCGGAGATGAGGACGCCGGGGTTGAGCACGCCGACGGGGTCGAGGAGATGCTTGATGGCGAGCATTACCTCGTGCAGCTCGTCCCCGTACTGGGCATGGACGAACGGCGCCATCGCTCGCCCGGTGCCGTGCTCGGCCTTGAGCACGCCGCCGCGCCGTAGGACGGTGCGGACGAGGTCACGGGTGAACTTGCGGTAGCGCAGCAGGCCAACGGTCTGGCTGAAGTCCTCGCTGAGCAGGAAGTGGATGTTGCCGTCCTTCGCATGCCCGAAGAGCGGGACGTTCGGGATGCCGTAGCCGTGCTTGTCGAACAGCTTGTCGAGGTCGGCGAGCGTGGCGGAGAAGCTGTCGAGCGGCACGCAGATGTCTTCCATGAGCGTCGTCACGCCCGAAGGGCGCCCGCCCGCGACCCGCGCGTACAGGCCGCGGCGCAGCGCGACGAGGGTGCTCAACTGCTGCGGCTCGGTGAGGAACCCGGTGGTCGCGACCGTTGTGAGCTTCGCGAGGCGGTCCTTCGTCACGGTGATGCGCTGCGACAACGTCGCCGGGCCGATGTCATGCAGTTCGATCAGCAGCGCCGCCTCCGTCGTCAGGGTGGCGTTGCGGAGGAATGCGGGCGCGGACGGGTCATGCTGGAGGACGCGCAGACAGGCAACGTCCATCAGTTCCAGCGCCTCCGGAGTGAGGTCGAGGAGGGTGGCCGACGCGGTGGCAGCGGCTTGGGGGTCGGGGAAGAGGACGAGCGCCGCGGCGACGCGGTCGGGGACGGGCACGGTGCGGAACGTGGCTTCCGCGATGAACGCCAGCGTGCCCTCACTGCCGACAAGGAGGTGCCGGATGATGTCGACGGGGCGGTGGTACTCCAGGAGCGCGTTGATGCCGTAGCCCATGGTGTTCTTCATGCCGAACAGCCGGTTGATGTCGCGGATCGAGTCCGGGTTGGTGCGCAGGCGCTTCCGCAGCATGTGCAGCCCGCCGACGAGTTCGGTCTCTTCGAGGCGGAGCGTCATGTCGGCGGTGGGGTCGGCGGTGTCGATGATGCGTCCGCTGGGCAGCACGAACACCATGGACTCGACGGTGTGGTAGCTGCTCTGGGCGATGCCGCTGAGGATTCCTGCGGAGTTGTTGGCGATGATTCCGCCGATCGTGCAGGCGACGGCGCTCGACGGGTCGGGTCCGAGCCGTCGGCCGTGGGGTGCCAGGGCGGCGTTGACGGCGGCGAGGGTGGCGCCGGAACCCGCGCGGATGCGGAGTCCGTCGTCGAGGATCTCGATGTCATCGAAGCCGCCGCCGACGTCGACCAGCGTTCCGTCGGTGACCGCCTGCCCGGTCAGGCTCGTGCCGCCCGCGCGGAAGGTGAGCGGGCGCCGTCGGCTGGCGGCATCGACGATCAGCGCCGCGACCTCCTCTACGTCGACGGGTCGGGCCACCTCGGCCGGGGTGAGGAGGAAGTGGGAGGCGTCGTGCGCCATCGCGAGCCGCGTGATGGCGCGCGTGTCACGCTCAACTGGGGCCCCCACGCTGTCCACGCGTCCACCATACCCAGCGAATGCGCCCCGCCCTGGGAAGCTGCTAACCTTGTCGGCACGCGGGCGTAGCTCAATGGCAGAGCGCTAGCTTCCCAAGCTCGATACGCGGGTTCGATTCCCGTCGCCCGCTCCAACTGCCTCAGTAGAACTCACAGCCAACGCACAGGGTTCGTCCGTAGTCTCCCTCCATGTTTGATGAGCTCCTCGGCCTGCCGGTCCATCCGTTGCTCGTACACCTCCCGGTCGTGCTGCTGCCGCTCGTGGCCCTGGGCGTCATCGCGCTCGCCGCGCGGCCGGCGTGGCGGCCCCGGTACGCCGGCCTGGTCCTCGTGTTCGCCGTCGTCGCCGCTCTCGGCGCCGTCGGGGCGATGCTGTCCGGCAACGCGCTCGCCGCCCGAGTCGGGCTGCCCGCGACCCATCAGGCGTTGGGCACCGCGCTGGTCGTCAGCTCGATCGCCCTCGTGGTCGTCGTCGGCCCGTGGCTGTTGCGGGTGCGCAAAGTGCCTGCGGATCAGGCGACAACCGCTCAGTCGACGATGGGATGGATCTCCGCGGCGGTCGCCGTCGTTGTCCTCGGCCTCACGGTCCTGACCGGGCATTCCGGAGCCACCGCCGTGTGGGGCGGAGTCGGAGCCACGCCAACCGCGGCACCGGCCACCGACCCGGCGACGCCCGCGCCGTCGGACACCCCGGAACCGACCGGTTCCCAGGCCGCGCCGACGGAGTCGACCCCCGCGGAGCGACCGGGTACACCATGGACGACGTCGCGGCGCACAACACCGAGGCGTCCTGCTGGGCGGCGATCGACGGGAATGTCTACGACCTCACCGAATGGATCGGCCAGCACCCGGGCGGCTCCCATCGCATCCTGCCCCTGTGTGGCACCGACGCCACCGCCGCGTTCACCGCGCAGCACGCCGGCCAGGCGCGGCCGGCGAGTGAACTCGCTTCCTTCCTCCTCGGGCCGCTGGCCGAGTGAGGGCCTCGCACGTGCTGGAAGGCGCTACCGCGACTGCGGGAGCTTGACGCCGCGCGCCCCGCGCCGAGGAGCCGACGGCGGCGGCACGACGGGGCCGATGTCGCCGTCGGGCGCGAGGTCGAGGTCGACGATCACCGGGGCATGGTCCGAAGGGCCGGCGCCCTTGCGCGCCGCGCGGTCCACCCAGGCCGCCTGCACCCGCGCCGCCACGGGTGCCGAAGCCAGGATCAGGTCGATCCGCATGCCGAGGTCCTGGTGGAACATGCCGGCCCGGTAGTCCCAGTAGGAGAACACCCGCTTGTCCGGCCAACGGTCGCGGACGACGTCGCTCAGCCCTGCATCGATGAACGCGGCCACCGCGGCCCGCTCCGGCTCGGTGACGTGCGTGTGGCCGACATACGCGGCCGGGTCGAAGACGTCGGCGTCCGCAGGGGCGATGTTGATGTCGCCGCACAGGGCGACGTCGGCAGGACCTGCGGCGACGGCGTCGCGGAGAGCGGTCAACCATGCCAGCTTGTAGGCGTAATGCTCGCTGCCCGGCTCGCGGCCGTTCGGCACGTACAGGCTGTGCACGCGGACGCCGGCGCAGGTCGCACTGATGGCTCGCGCCTCCGCGCGGCCGTCGTAGTCGGGCTGGCCGGGAAAGCCGCGTTCGACATCGTCGAGGCCCACGCGGGACAGCAGCGCGACACCGTTCCACTGCCCCTGGCCGTGGCTAACGGCCTCGTACCCGAGGTCGGCCAGCGGTGCCGCGAGGAGCGTGTCGAACGCCTCCGTCGTGAGCTTGGTCTCCTGCAGACACACCACATCCGGGCGCCGCTGCTCAAGCCAGGGCAGCAACCGGGGAACCCGCTGCTTGACCGAGTTCACGTTCCACGTGGCGATCCTCATGACGCCACAGTAGCGTTCGGGTGACGACGAACCTTCAGGACAAGCTCATGCTTCACATCCACGAACTCCCGCTCCCCGACCACCACGGCGACCCGCACTGGCAGGCATACCAGGAGCTGCTCACCCGGTGGAACCACGAGCTGCTCGGAGGCCCCGGGTGGGACGTGTCTGCGGAGACCAACCTTGCGCAGTCCCGGGCCGCCGAGAACGACATCCGGGTGGAGCGCTTCCTCGCTTACAGCGACGCCGCGGCCCTCGGCTACGCGACGTTGCGGATCAACGTCCGCGACGACCCCGAGGCGGGCAGCGTCATCGTCTATGTCGCGCCTGAGGCCCGCGGGGCCGGGGTCGGGCGTCGGCTTGCTGCGCGCCTGGAGACGGCGGTCTGTGACGCGGGACTTGCGCGGCTCAACGCCTGGCTGGAGACGCCGCTGCCGACCGGCGAGCAGTTGGCCCCGGAGACGGGAGTGGGTGGGGTGCCGGCAGAGCATCCCGGGGTGCGGATGGCCCAGGCGTACGGGTTCGTGCTCGAGCAGGTCGAGCGGGTGAGCCGCTACGACTTCGCCGCGCCGCTCGTCGACCCGCGCGACGCGCTCGCGGAGGCGCGAGCCCGTGCCGGCGACGAGTACGAGCTCCTCGTCTGGGAAGATGCCGCTCCCGACGACCTACTGGACGGGATCGCCGCGCTGAAGAGGCGCATGCTGACCGATCCTCCGACCGGCGGTCTCGTGGTCGCCGAGGCGAACTGGGATGCCGCGCGCGTGCGAGAGGAGGAGGAAAGGTACCTCCCCACGGTGCGGATCTGGCGCACGGCCGCGCGTCACCGGCCGACGGGTGCGGTCGTCGCCCTGAGCGAGTTGACCCGCGACCGTTCGAACCCCGAGGGGCTCGTGGGTCAGGGCGACACGATCGTGCTGCCCGAGCACCGCGGCCGCCGCCTCGGGATGCTAGTCAAGGCCGCGAACCTGATCCAGGTGCGCGAGGCCTCCCCGGACGCCGAGGCGATCTTGACCTGGAACGCGGAGGAGAACCGCTACATGCTCGACGTCAACGAGGCGCTCGGTTTCCGCCCTTACCTCGTGGAGGGCGCCTTCCAGCGCAGGCTAGTGGCCTAAGCTCCGAGGATGATCGCGGCGACCTGCTCAGGCGACGAGACGACGAGTTCGGCGCCTGCCTCTCGCAGCTGCTCCTCGGAGCATGCGCCGGTGGTGACCCCGAGAGGGCGCATGCCCGCCGCGAGGGCCATGGCGACGTCGGACAGCGCGTCGCCGACGTACCAGGTGTCGGCGGCAGTCACGCCCAGGAGGTCCAACGCGAGCAGCGCCGAGTCGGGTGCAGGCTTGCCGCGCGGCACCTCGTCGGTGCCGACGAGCACGTCGACCAGATCGCGGATTCCCATGGAGACCAAGAGATGGTCGGCGATCGCGTGTGTCTTCGCGGTGACCACCCCGACGGCGAGGCCCGCCTCGCGCAGGCGCCGCAGCAAGGCCCGCGCGCCAGGGAGCAGCAGCGTCTCGCCGTGGAGATCGACGGCGCTGCGCCAGCGGATGCGGTAGGCCGTGATGATCTCCTCGATGCGGGGGTCGTCCTCGGGGAGCTCCGTCAACCCGGCCAGTGCGACCTCCAACGGCCGCCCGATATAGGGCACCACGTCCTCGGGCCGCACCAACGTGCCGAAGCTCGTGATGGTCTCGGCGATGTGGTGGGCGATGACGGGGACGGTGTCGGCGAGCGTCCCGTCGAGGTCGAAGACGACTGCGGGCTTCATGGCCCCACTCTATCCGGGTCAGGTGTCCTGGTAGGTCGGCAACGCGAAGGGCCGCCCCGCGGAGCGGGACGGCCCTTCGCGTGGGTAGATCAGCCGGGGATGACGTCGCCCGAGGGCCACGTCGTCTTGATGAACTCGGCGACCTCCGGGGAGTGCAGCAGCTCCTCGAGCTTGGCCACAGCCGCGTTGGTGTTGTCCTTCCGCCACACGAGGATGTTGGCGTAGGGGTTGCCCTCGACCGTCTCGCGCGCGATGGCGTCGTTGGTGTTCAGGCCTGCGGACAGGATGAAGTTCGAGTTCACCACGGCGGCGTCGACCTTCGGGTCGTCGACCAGCTGCACGATCACCTCGGGCTGGTTCTCCTCGAAGGTCAGACCCTTCGGGTTCTGCTCGGCGGTCAGGGTGAGCACCGTCGAGTCCGCCGCGACGCCGGTCAGCAGGCCGGCGCTCTCCAGCAGTTTCAGGCCGCGGTTCTGATTGGACACGTCGTTGGTGATGGCGATCACACCGCCATCGGGGACCTCCGCCGCGGAGGCGTGCTTGGACGAGAACAGGGAGAGCGGCTCGATGTGGACGCCCGCACCGTGCTCGAACTCGTAGCCCTTCGTTGCGATCTCCTCCTCGAGGTAGGGGAGGTGCTGGAAGTAGTTGGCGTCGATGTCGCCGCCGGCGAGGGCCTCGTTCGGCAGAACGTAGTCGGTGAACTCTGTCACCTCGATGGTGATGCCGGCGTCTGCCGCGAGGTTCTGCTGGATGAACTCCAGGATCTGGGCGTGCGGGACCGGGCTGGCGCCGACCTTGACGGTGGTCACCTCCGTCGAGGTCTCGGTCGGGTTGGCTGCGGTCTTGCTGGTGCTCGACGCCGGGAGGGGCTCGGCGGAACCACCGCAAGCGGTGAGGGCGAAGGCGGCAGCCAACGAGGCGGCGATGATGGGGATAATCTTTCGCATCCGGATTTCTCCTTGTGCTCGGGGCCAACAACAAGTTGACCGATTATGGGCCGGCCGAGGGATTCGGACCGGGGAACTGAGGGGTGGATCAGCGGTGGTCGACGGCCTTGCTGATGCGCTCGCCGACGAACTGGATGATCTGCACGATGAGGATGATGAGCACCACGAGGAAGATCATCACGTCGGGTTGGAAGCGCTGGTAGCCGTAGTTGTAGGCGAGTCGGCCCAGGCCGCCGCCGCCGATGAGGCCCGCCATCGTCGAGTACCCGACGAGCGTGACGAGCGTGGTGGTGACGCCGTCGACCAGCGTGGGCATGGCCTCGGGGACGAGCACCTTGCGGATCGACTGCATGCGCGTCGAACCCATGGCGTGCGCGGCGTCCAGCTTGCCCGAGGGGACGTCGCGCAGGGCTGTCTCGACAAGGCGGGCGAAGAACGGGACCGCGCCGATCGTCAGCGAGATCGACGCCGCGATCGGGCCGATGGCCGTTCCGACGAGGAGCTTCGCCAAGGGCATCAGCGAGATCATGAGGATGGCGTACGGGAACGAGCGCGTGATGTTGACCACGATGCTCGACAGCACGACGTTCAGCGCGCGATGCTCCGCCATGCCGCCAGGCTTGGTGACGAACAGCACCACGCCGAGCGGCAGGCCGAGCACGATCGTGAAGATTCCGGAGAGACCCACCATGATGATGGTCTCCCACAGCGCGGGCAGGGTCGCCTTCGCGATGGCGGGGTTGTTGAGGAAGTCGCTGAGGGCGTCGAGCAGAATCATCGCCGGGCCTCCAGTTCCTCGGGGCGGGTGAGTCGCGCGTCGGCGCCCTGGGCGCGCAACGCGTCGATGACGGCCTGCGGGTCCGCCTCGGGCGGCACCGCGATGCGCAGGTGGGAGAACGTCGTCCCGGCCAGGTGCTCGACGGAGCCAGCCAGGATGTTCAGTTCGGCCCCGACGATAGCGGAGGTGTGAGCGACGACCGGCGTCGCGGCCTTGTCTCCCGAGGAGAGGACGTCGACCAGCGTGCCCGGGAAGTGGCCGACCGATGCGTGCGGCGGGATCCCGAGGAGCGCCTGGCTGAGCCGACCGTCGAGCTGGCGCACGACGTCGGTCAGCGGCCCGGACTCGAGGATCCGGCCGCCGTCGAGCAGCGAGACGGAATCACAGATGCGCTTGACGACGTGCATCTCGTGCGTGATGACGAGCACCGCGAGCTTGGCGTGAGCACGGAGCTTCACGATGAGGTCGAGGATCTCGTCGGTGGTCTTCGGGTCGAGCGCGGAGGTGGGCTCGTCGAAGAGGAGGACGTCGGGGTCGGTGGCCAGCGCCCGCGCGATGCCGACGCGCTGCCGCATGCCGCCCGACAACTGAGCGGGGTGGGCCTCGCCCGCGTCGGCCAGACCGACGAGGCCGAGGAGTTCCTCGACCTTCTCGCGGCGCTTCCTCTTGTCGACGCCGATGAGCTCAAGCGGGTAGGCGACGTTGTCGGCGATGGTCCGCGAGTCGAAGAGGTTCGCCTGCTGGAACACGAGCCCGATGCGACGGCGCGCCGTGCGCAGGGCGTCGGAGCGGGCGGCGGTGAGGTCGACCCCGTTGATCTCGACGGTCCCCGACGTCGGGCGGTCGAGGAGAGTGAGGCAGCGCACGAGCGTCGACTTGCCCGCGCCCGAGTGCCCGATGATGCCGTGGATGGAGCCCTCGGGAACGGTCAACGACACGCGGTCGAGTGCGCGCACCTCGCGCTTACCCTGGAAGTAGACCTTTGAGAGGTCCGTCACGGTGATCATGCGGCTCCTTGAACTTGCGTAGTTCATTCAATCAGGGCGCGCGGACAATCCCCGAATCACGGAGAGGGGCGTTCACCAGCGGCGGAACCTCAATAGTGGCGCCGGACCTCAGTGGCGACCGCGGCGAAGACGCGCTCGTCGAGAACCGCGCCGATGCGGCGCACGCCCCCGGGATCTATCCGCACGATGCGGTTCACGCGCACCTCGCTGGGACGGCGCTGCGGGTCCCAGGCCCCCGCGCCGATGTCCAGCCAGTAGCGGCCGGCGCGCGCCTCCTGCGCGGCGTCGCGGTCGTGGTCCTGCGAAGTGACCTGGAGCCCCAGCAGCCACGGGCCGTCGCGCCCGATCAACAGCACCGGGCGATCCTTTCCCTCCGCGTGATCCTCCTCGTACGGCACCCAGGTCCAGACGATCTCGCCCGGGTCGGCCTCGGCGTCGTGGCGCGGTTGATAGACGATCGTCGGGCGCTGCGTGTAGTCGCCGGGATACAGCAGGGGACGACCGGTCTGTGTCGACGGCTGGGGCCGATTGGCCGAGGAGGTCTTGGGTGTGGCGGCCGTTCGCGCGGAAGCGGGAGGCTTGGGCTTGGCCGTCGTCCTCGGCTGCGGGCTCGCCTTGGTGCGTGCCTTCGGCTTGGGCGCCGACTCACGCTTCGGGGCACTCTTGCGGGTCGAGCGCCGCTGCTGCCGCGTGGCGCGGTCGAGGGCGCGCTCCGCGACCTCGCGCAGCACGGTCAGCACGCCGTCGAGGAACCCGTTGGAGTTGGCCATGGGTCGGGAGTGTAGCGACTAGCGGAAGCGAGGGAGGCGGCCGTAGAAGATCGACTCCGGGCGCCGATAGGGGATGGGGCGCTCGGCGCGGACCCGGTCCCAGTCGGCGAGATACCGCGTCACCGGCGGCAGCCACAGAAGAGCGGAGCCGACGATCGCGAGGCCGACGGCGATGAAGCCCCAGTCGCTGGCGAGGGCAGCGAAGCCTCCGGTGAGGGCGGCGGCGACCGGCGCGGCCCAGCGACCCCAGCGCCAACCGTTCCACGCCTGGAAGCCGGCTCCCGCGGGGGCTCCCGCGGCGATCACCGCGGCCGCAGCGAGCACGCCCTCGAGCGTGAGAGAGAGCCACTTGCCTGGGTCCGGGTCGACCCAGGCGATCAGCCGGGCGGACGTCGGATAGGTCTCAGGATGCGCGGCCTGCCACCAGTGGATCCCGTAGGCGACGGCGACCCCGGCGGCGGCGAGATACAGCACGACAGCGGCCACCCCGAGGATGACGGGCCGGCGCGGCTCACCCGTGCGGAGGCTCCGCGTCACGCCGGGCTGGAGCTCCTCCAGCGGCGGCAGCGTCGCGATCTCGTTCGGCTCGGTCACGCGCCCAGCCTACGACAACGCCCCATCCAGGTCCGGCCCCGATGGGCGGCAGTGCCGCTACGCGCCGACATCCGCGCCGTGATGGACCAGTTCGTGAATCAGGTAGGCGCCCAGCGACTCGGCGGAGAACACGAAGCCATCGCCGCGCCGGCCCTCCCAAGCCCACTGATCCTGGGCAAGGGCGGCCCAGGCCGCCGCGGCCTCGGCGGCGCGCTGCCGAAGGAGAACGGCGGCGTCGTCGGGCACGGTCAGCCAGTACTCGGCCGCAAGCGCCGCCTCGTCGCCATCCCAGACCGCAAAGGTGGCGCCCGCGCCGTCGGCCGCGATGATCGCTCCCAGACGGGAGGTCATGACGTCACATACGTCGGCGAGGTGACGCGCGTACTCGACGGGCGACCAGGTCGTGGGTTCGGGTCGCTCGGAGGCGCCCGGCCGGGCGAGGCGTGCGGCCACGCCGCCGGCCCTCTCCTCGATGAGGGTGGAAAACCGTTCCCTGACAAGGGCAGACGCGACGAACCCGCACTCGGCGCACGGTCTGGAGAGGACCTCGGCCCAGTCGACGGTGTCGGGTGGCGGCGTGACAGGTTGGCTCATTCTCACAGGCTAGACCTGACCACAGGACCCTCGCAGCGCCTCGCGGCCGGCTTGGCGAGCGGTTACCTGAGTTCTGCGGTCGCGGCGGCGACGGGGTCGACGTCGGGGCGGAGCCGGCGCATGACCGGCTGCCGGAGCAAGCCGCCCGCCGAGATGTTCAGGTAGCGGACATGGACGCAGAGCAGCGGCTCGACCCAGTGCGAGCGGCGGGCGTCGGGGCCTTGTGGCACGGGATCGAAGGGAGGGGTGTCCCGGACGGTCCCGTGGAGGACGACGAGCAGCGCGTCGCGGTCCCGCTGGCTGAGCCCGGAGCCCACCCGGCCGAGGGGGTAGAGGACAGGATCGGTGTCGAAGGTCGCCTCGTCGGCCGCGTGGCCGATCCACAGTGCGCCGAGCCGCCGCTCGTCGCCCGCCTCGGGGATCCAACCGCCGATCACGGCCACCAGCTCGTCCCGGTGCGGGGTCTTGATCCAGTCGGAGCTGCGGCTCCCGGCGAGGTACGGCGACGACCGACGCTTGCTCATCACCCCCTCAAGGCCCTGCTCGCGGGTCAGCTCGACGACCGTGTCCGCGTCGTCGAAGGTCTCGGAGAGGTGCCAGCAGGGTCGGTCGAGGTCGAGCTGCTCGAGGAGGGCGCGGCGCTCGTTGTGGGCAAGGCGGGTGATGTCCTGGCCGTCGACCCGCAGGATGTCGAAGACGACGAATGTCGCCGGGCGCTCGCCCGCCAACTGCAGTGCCTCCGCGTGGTCGCGGACGTGGACGCGCGGGACGACGGCGTGGAGTTGGGGGACGCCGAGATCGGGATCGATGGCGATCAGTTCGCCGTCGAGGACCAGCCCGTCGGGGAGACCGACGGCGCCCTCGACGACCTCCGGGTAGGCCAGTGTGATGTCACCGCCGGTGCGGTTGAAGAGGTGGAGCCGCCCACCGCGGGTCTCGGCGAGCGCGCGCACTCCGTCCCACTTGATCTCGTGGATCCACTCAGGTCCGGATGGCGGGATTCCCGGGGTCGGCGTCGGGACCGCGAGCATGGGGCGCATGGGCAAATTCTGCCCGGTCGGCGTGGCCTGTGAGTGCCGAGTCAGGAAAACCCCTCAGAACCGGTGGTGTGGCGTAGTCAGGCCAGCTTCCGCGCGGCCAGTTCGGCGAGCAGACGGGCGCCGTCCGGGACGACTCGGTCGTCGAACCTCGCGTAGGCCGAATGGTTGAAAGGGGCCGTGGCGGGGTCCAACTCGGGCGGGCAGGCCGAAAGGCCGATGAAGCACCCTGGAGCCTGCTCCAACAGGCGGGAGAAGTCCTCGGCGCCGGCCAGCGGGTGCTCCCACCTCGCGTGCCTCTCCGCGCCGAACAGATCGGCAACGGTCTCGGCGACGACGTCGGCCTCGGCGTCGTCATTGATCGTCACGGGGTACTGCTCGAGCAGACTGAACTCTCCGGTGACGCCGTGGGCCCTAGCGATGCCATCGACCACCTGCGGGATGGTCGCGATCAGCCGGTCGCGGGCCTCGTGGGAGAACGCGCGCAGGGTCGCCTCGAGGCGACCGTCCTCGGGGATGACGTTCGCGATGGTGCCGGCCTGCAGCAGGCCGACCGTGACCACCACCGGGTCCTGGACGTCGAAGCGCCTCGTCACCATGGTCTGCAGCGCCGTCGTGATCTCGGCCAGCGCGGGAACGGGGTCGGCCGCGCGCTGCGGCGTCGAGCCGTGGCCGCCGCGCCCGACGACGCGGACCTTCGCCACGTCGGAACTGGCCATGACCGTTCCCGGCTTGGTGGAGAACGTGCCGCAGGGGTCGAGTGCGGACCAGACATGGATGGCGTACACCCAGTCGGGCCGCGAGCCCGCGACGTCGAGCAGCCCCTCGTCGAGCATGTACCGGCAGCCGTCGACGCCCTCCTCGCCGGGCTGGAACATGAACACGACGTCGCCCGCCAGGTCGTCCCGGCGCGCGCACAGCTCGCGCGCGGCGCCGATCAACATCGACATGTGCAGGTCGTGCCCGCAGGCGTGCATGTTGCCGTTGGTGGCCGCGAAGTCGAGCCCGGTGAGCTCCTCCACAGGGAGGGCGTCCATGTCGGCGCGGAGCAGCACGACGGGGCGCTTGCCCTCGGTCTGCCGACCGCCGCGCAGCACGCCGACGACGCTCGTCACCGAAGCTCCGAGCGTGATCTCCAGCGGAAGGCCGTCCAGCGCGCGGAGCACGGCGGCCTGGGTCTCGGGGAGGTGCAGTCCCACCTCCGGGATCTGGTGGAGTTCGCGGCGCAGCGTGACGAGGTCGAAGGTCATGGCACTTGTCTACCGCATCAGGGCCGACCGCTTCGGTGAGGATCCAACCGAGCCTTGCCCTTATCGTTTATCGATGTTATCGTTTCTCGATATACAGCTTCAAAGGAGGAACTCATGAACGCCAAGCTGCTCACGTTCGACCGGTCCGACTACCGCGCGACGAAGGTGCTGATGATCCTGTTGGCCATCTGCGCACCCGCCGTGCTCCTCGGGCTTCCCGTCTACGACCTGGCGGCGGGCAACCCACTCCGGGTCTACCTGCCCGCAGGGGCCCTCGCCCCCATCTCTGTTGCCGACGGCGTCAGCGTCACCCCCTGGGGGGTCGTTTCCGTGGAGGCCGTGGGAGCCTCGATCGGCACTTGGGTGCTCTCGCTCGTTCCGCCGCTGGTTGTCGTCGTCGCGCTCTGGGTGGCGCTGCTGTTCCTGTGGCGCGTGGTCGCGGCCGCTGCGGCGGGTGCGCCGTTCACTCGCGACACCGTGCACTGCCTGCGTGGGATCGCGCTTACCGTCTTCCTGGGGTCGCTCGCACACTGGCTGGCCTCGGGGATCGTGGACGCCGCGCTCAGTCGCCAACTGATCCCTGGGGAGGAGACGACGCTGTTCGTGTCGACCATGGGGTCCGGCGGGCTCGTCGCCGTCGGTGCCGCGATGCTGTTCGCGATGGTCGCCGAGGTGTTCGCGCGGGGCGTGGTGCTCGAGGACGAGCTCGAAGGCGTGGTCTGAGATGCCCGTCGAGGAGCCGCATCGCATCGTCTGTCGGCTGGATGAGCTGCTGGAGCGCCGCGGGATGACGCTGACCGCGCTCTCCGAGGCGGTCGGCGTCACGCTGGCCAACCTGTCCATCCTGAAGAACCAGCGGGCGAAGGCCATCCGGTTCGGCACGCTGACCGCGCTGTGCGACGTCCTGGGGTGCACGCCCGGGGACCTGTTCACCCTTGAGCCGGTGGCTGGTCAGGTCGGGGACGACGTGCTAATCTGATATCACATTGATATCCAATTAAGGAGTGATCATGAACGATATCCCGAACGTGGACGAGGCATCGGTGGGCGGCGCCGTCGCGGGCAGGCCCGTGGGGCACGACGGCACGCGCGTCATCGTCGAGGAGCGCACCGCGTGGACGATGTCCGGCGCGCTGGCGCTGCTGCTGGGCTTGGCGCTGCTCGCGTTGGCCGTGTGGGGGATCGTGACGACGGCGATCGCCGACGAGAGCGGCGGTGAGGTCAACGGCCTTCTCGTCTTCGCTTCGATCCTCTCGTTCGTCCTGGGCATGTTCGTCTTCTCGTCTCTGACCGTGGTCGCGCCCGGCGACACCAAGGTGCTGCAGTTCTTCGGCAAGTACGTCGGCACCATCCGCAAGCAGGGCCTCCTGCTGACCATCCCTTTGACCACCAAGAAGAAGGTCTCGGTCAAGGTCCGCAACTTTGAGACCAACGAGCTCAAGGTCAACGATGCCGACGGCAACCCCATCAACATCGCCGCCATCGTGGTGTGGCAGGTGGCCGACACGGCCAAGTCCGTGTTCGCCGTCGAGCACTATGAGAACTTCGTGACGGTGCAGGCGGAGTCGGCGCTGCGGCACGTCGCCACCTCGCACCCGTACGACTTCGCCGACCCCGGTGAGGAGAGCCTCCGCGGCTCCACCGATCTAGTGTCGCGCGAGCTGGCAGAAGAGGTCGCGGCGCGGATCGCGATCGCAGGCCTCGAGGTCGTCGAGACGAGGATCTCGTCGCTGGCCTACGCGCCTGAGATCGCGCAGGCGATGTTGCAGCGCCAGCAGGCGTCCGCCGTGCTTTCGGCCCGCAGCAAGATCGTCGAGGGCGCCGTCGGCATGGTAGAGCAGGCGTTGGAGCGCCTGGAGCGCGACGAGATCGTCTCCCTCGACGACGAGCGCAAGGCCGCGATGGTGTCCAACCTCCTCGTGGTTCTCTGCTCCGACTCTCGTTCCACTCCTGTCATCAACACGGGCACGCTCTACGGCTGATGAACGACGACGCGAAGGTGCCCGGGGGCGAGCCTGCCGAGGCGCCGTCGAGCGGGAGGGTGGAGAGGCCCTCCCGCAAGTCGCTGTTGTTGCGGCTCGACCCAGCCGTCCACGAGGCACTCGCCAAGTGGGCGGCCGACGATCTGCGCAGCGTGAACGCACACATCGAGATGCTGCTGCGCGACGCGCTGAAGAAGTCGGGCCGTGACGTCAAGGCGAGACCCCTCCGCGGCCCCGGCCGCCCGCCCACGGCCCCTTGAGCCGCGTCTCTCACAGGGATCGCACAGGAGGTCCACAAGCTCCTGCCGGGGTCGTCTTCGACGCTGGTGTCACCGAACCCGAGAGGAACCGATCATGACCAGCTTTCCCGAGCCCGACCTCACTCCTGAAGGCCCCGCGTACGAGGGGCGGCTGCTCGTGCGGCCCGACGACGAGGTCGTCGACCAGGGTGCCGGCTTCGATATCCGCACCATCTTCAACCGAAGGGGACTGCTCGGCCTGGGCTTGGGGGTAGGTGCGCTGACGCTCGCGGCGTGCGCCGACGGGGGTGCGACCTCGGGCGCCACCAGCGCCGCAACCACCGCGACGAGCACCGGGACCGGCGCCAGCTCCTCGGGCGCGCTTCCCGCGGGGGAGATCCCGGACGAGACGGCCGGACCGTACCCGGGCGACGGGTCGAACGAGGTCGACGGCCAAGTTGTCGACGTGTTGGAGCAGTCGGGCATCGTCCGGCAGGATCTGCGCACCAGCATCGGCGGCGGCGACGCCGTCGACGGCATCCCGCTCAGCTTCACCCTCGCGATCACCGACATGGCCAACGGCGACGCGCCCTTCGCGGGCGTCGCCGTCTACGCCTGGCATTGCGATGCGCTGGGTCGCTACTCGATGTACTCCGACGGGGTGCGCGACCAGACCTGGCTCCGCGGCGTCCAGGTGGCCGGCGCGGACGGGAAGGTGACCTTCACGTCGATCGTCCCCGGCTGCTACTCCGGGCGTTGGCCGCACATCCACTTCGAGGTCTATCCCGACGAGGCGTCGATCGCCGATGCGAACAACGCGATCTCGACGTCGCAGCTCGCCTTCCCGGAGGACATGCTGAACGTCGTCTACGAAGACTCCGCATACTCCGGTTCCACGCGGAACCTCTCCCAGGTCACGCTGGCTACGGACAACGTCTTCGGCGAGGACAGCGCCGCGCTCCAGATGGCGACGGCGACCGGCGACGCGACGTCGGGCTACACCGCCGCACTCACCGTCCGAGTGGACACGACGACGGCTCCCACAGGCGGCTCGGTCCCCTCCCGCGGCGGCCGGCCGTGACGCCGCATGGATTAGTTCCTATTCAAGCCGAACTCGCGTGTCATCAACGCCCGCTTGAAGTGCGACTCCGCCTCGTCGACTTCCGACGGTGACGTGCTGGGGCCGAACACGCGCAGAATGCTGTAGGCGAAGTGTCGGGCTCGGCTGATCGGCGTGCTCTGGGCCGCGGCTAGACGTTCGCGCGCGAGACTCAACTCCCTAAGGCCGACGTTTCCGCCGTGACCGTCCCTCGCGTAGGAGCGCCAGCGTCCGAGGATCCGCTCGGTGCCGTCGGCCTTCCCGACATCATGCCTCCCGCTGGATGTGTCCGTGATCAGGTAGATCCCTTGTACCTGGCTCAACGCGGTGCGCCAGTCGGCGTAGCAGTGGCTGTCAACCATCTCTGTCAGCTCGTGGTGGGTGAGCAACTTCGCCGAGTTCGTGTTCCCGTTATTCCCGGACCGTGGCTAGCCAACGAGGTTGGATCCGTCAGCGATCCGAGCCGGCCAGGGTTAGCCAGGTTACGGATGTCAGAATGCTGACGGATCCAACCTGAGGAACCCCGGATCGCGGGGCACCTGAACGGAATTGACCTGGCTGACGGTCCGGGGGGACCCGGCCCCAGTGAGCCGTCAGTCCAGGGGCTTCTCGGCGACGAGGAGGACGTTCGTCCACGACCAGGGGTCCTCCACGAGACCGTCCCCCGACTCCGTGAAGACCCGGGCGGCGGGGGAGAAGCGGTTGTCGATCAGCCACGGGTTGCGGATGGGGCGGGTCTTGTTCGTCGCGACGAAGCCGCTGTCTTCCAGCAGGGCGACCCACTCGTCGGGGGTGAAGAAGCAGAACCTCTCGTGCGCCTCGGAGTGCCAGGAGTCGACGTAGTCCTTCTTCGCGAGGAACTCG
Source organism: Tessaracoccus sp. (assembly GCF_016714275.1). Classification (GTDB taxonomy): domain Bacteria; phylum Actinomycetota; class Actinomycetes; order Propionibacteriales; family Propionibacteriaceae; genus Arachnia. Next base: position 419,756 of record NZ_JADJNP010000004.1, read on the forward strand.
TACAGGTCGCCGCGGGTGAGCCGGATCAGCTCGTCGCCTATTACGTCGACACGACGGCGGCTTCGCTCGCGCGTCGGCTCAGCACGGCGCGACGCAGGCGCGGTCGACTTCGTCGATGCGCCTGGCTCAAGGAGCGTGCGCGACGCGGTCGAGGTCGTCGACGCGCCTGGCTCAAGGACCGGCGCGAACGAGATGCCGTCGCCCTCGTCGCGGCGGAAGTCCTGGGCGAAGCGATCGAACCGGGCGCGGGACGACAGGTCCCGCAGCTCTCCCGTGGCCGCGCCGTCGGACGTGGTGAAGCGCGCGAGGACGGGCTCGTCGCGGCCGTCGGGGCCGACAACGTCGTAGTTGATCCACACGCCGCCGGGGCGGAGCATGTCGTGGACGCGGGCGCAGAACTCGAGCAGCGCGTCGCGGCCGAGGTAGGACTCTATCTCGTGCGTCAGCGCCATGGTGATGACGGTGTCCAGCGAGTTCGGCTCGAACAGCCTCGTCAACATGATGTTGCGCTGGTGGAAGAAGACGTTGGCGTCGCCGAACTCACCGTTGGTCTTGCGCTGCTGGCAGATCTCGTACAGAGGGCGCGCGACCTCGACGCCGTAGAAGTCCGACTCGAATAGCTGCGGGCGCTCGCTCAGAAGCTTGATGGTCTGGCCGGTCGCGCAGCCGACATCGAGGATGCGACCCGGGCGGACGGCGTCGGCGAACTCGCTCACCTTGCGCCACGCGTTGTCCTCGAAGGCGGCGCGGTAGGTGGCGTAATCCCTCGTGGCGGTGATGTCGCCGTCGTCGGTGTCGACGAGCGGGTCGGCGTAGATCTGCTGCACGGCGTCCGCCAGGCCGTAGCGGAGGTAGTGCGCCCGCGCCTCCGGGTGGAGGTGGGTGGTGACCCACTCGTCGTCGGCCCAGGAGGGGCCCGACGCGATGACGGCCTCGACGACATCCCAGGGGCGGGCCTCGTCGGTGCCGAGTTCCACGGGGTCGATGGGGAAGCCGAGCCGCTCGTAGTCGGCGATCACCGCGGGCGTCGAGCATGCCACGACGGTGTTGTCTTGAGTCATCGTGACCCGACCGCCGGTCTGGGTGCGGATCTCCTCGACGACGTAATGCGCGAAGTCCGGCTTCGGCCGTCGGTTGGCGATGAGGAAAGTCAGCGAAGGCAGGCGGTCGGCGGCCGCGACTGCCTCGACGAGGCCGAGGCGTCGGGAACCCGGAATCGGGTTGCGCTGCGTCCCACCATGGTCGGCACTGGTGATGGCCCACACCACCTCGGCGCCGGGATGGGCATCGATGAGCGCTCGCAGGTGCGCGGCCTGGAACCGCGTGACGAGGTGATGCCTGCCCGGGAAAAGGATGTAGCGCATTGAAGAAAGGGTAGTTCTTCGTACACTGCGCGCATGGATTTTGGGCCTGTGACGCGGCTGCGTGAGTTCGGCGGCACGATCTTCGCGGAGATGACGGAGCTGGCCGCGCGACACGGCGCCGTGAACCTCGGCCAGGGATTCCCAGACTGGGACGGGCCGCCGCGGATGCTGGAGATCGCGCGGGAGCAGATCGCCGCGGGCACCAACCAGTACCCGCCGGGGCGCGGGATCTTGGACCTCCGCGCGGCCATCGCCGAGGAAAGGGCGGCGCGCTGCGGCCAGTCGCTCGACCCGTCGTCCGAGGTGCTGGTCACCGTCGGTGCCACCGAGGCCATCGCCGCTGCCCTCCTCGGGCTGGTCGAGCCCGGCCGCGAGGTCGTGCTGATCGAGCCGTACTACGACTCCTACGCCGCCGCGGTCGCGCTTGCGGGGGCCTCGCGGGTCGCCGTGCCCCTTGTGCGCGACGGCCGACGGTTCGTCCTCGACGTCGACGCGCTCCGGGCCGCCGTCGGTCCGAAGACCGCGATGATCGTCGTCAACTCGCCGCACAATCCGACGGGCACGATCCTGACCGATGCCGAGTTGCGCGCCGTCGCCGAGATCGCCGTCGAGCACGACCTCCTCGTCCTCTCCGACGAAGTCTACGAGCGGCTCACGTTCGACGCCCCGCACATGCCGTTGGCGTCGTTGCCGGGCATGCGCGAGCGCACCGTCACGGTCTCCAGCGCGGCGAAGACGTTCAACGTGACGGGATGGAAGATCGGCTGGGCCTTGGCGCCGAAGCCCCTGCTCGACGGTGTGCTCGCCGCCAAGCAGTTCCTGACCTACGTCGGCGGCGCGCCGTTCCAGCCCGCCGTCGCGCACGCGCTGCGCCACGAGCAGGCCTGGGTCGAGAACCTGCGCAACTCACTGAGGGCCAAGCGCGATCGCCTGTCGTCGGCCCTTGAGGCCGCGGGGCTGTCCCCGTTTGCCTCGGAGGCCACCTACTTCGTCTGCGCGGACGTCGCCAGCCTCGGCGCCGACGACGCGCTCGCCTTCTGCCGCGAGCTGCCGGCAGCTCGCGGCGTCGCCGGGATCCCCGTCCCGGTGTTCACCGACCACCCCGCCGACTGGCGCACCATCGTGCGGTTCGCGTTCTGCAAGACCGACGCCGTCCTCGATGAAGGCGTCCGCCGCCTCACTGGGCGGTAGCTCGCCCAGAAATGTCGGCCGGCATGGATAGCGTCCCATATGCAGACGGCAACCCCCTGGTCGACGATCGTGAAGGTGACAACGGCGCTCGGTCTTCGGTTCGAGCTGCATTCTGTCGCGTAGGCGTCAGTAGCGGGCGTTGCGCAGGACGGGGAGCTGCTCGCGGACGCGGTCGACATCGTCGGGGTCGAAGTCGACGAATGCCAACTCGGGGGCCTCGCCGAGTTCGACGAGCACGTTGCCCGCCGGGTCGACGACCATCGAGTGGCCGACGCCGGTGGGAGGCCCGAGTTCCTCGACATCGCCGACGGCGGCCTGGTCGATCGCGATGACGAAGCACGTCGCGTCCATCGCCCGGGCGATAGCTGCGGAGCGCCACTGGTGAACCTTCTGCGGCCCCGGAGCCCAGGAAGCGGCGACGAGGATCGCGTGCGCGCCCGACCTCGCCAATGCGGTGTACAGGCCGGGGAAGCGGATGTCGTAACAGACCGTGAGGCCGACGCCAAAGCGCCCCGCGCGCACGATGACGGGCTCCCGGCCGGGTGCGATGTTCTTCGACTCGGTGTGCCCCAGCGCGTCGAACAGGTGAATCTTGTCGTAGCGCCCCTCGGTGTGCCCCGTGACAAAGACCGTGTTGTGCACCCGCCCGTCTGGGGACGTGGTGAACATGCCGACGGCGATGCTGATGCCCAGTTCGGCGGCGATCTCCCGCACCGTCGTCGCCCACGGCCCGTCGAGCGGTTCGGCGACCTGGTGCGAGGGCCGCGCGAAAGAGCACATCGTCGCCTCGGGGAAGACGACGACGACGGCGCCGCCGCCGGCCGCGCGACGGGCGTTGTCGCGGATCAGCTCGAGGTTCTTGGCAGGATCCGTCGTGGATGTCACTTGGGCAAGTGCGATGCGCATGGCGGAACTCTGGCGCTTTTTGGCGTTGTTATCAAGCATTTTTCCACTACCAGCGGTTGCGGACGTCCTCGCCGAAGCCGACGATGCCGTCGAACGCCACGACCTCGGCGCCGGTGTCGAACGTGCCGACCCAGTGCCCGAACACCTGGGATGTCCGGGAGGCCAGCACGCCGAAGTTGGTCGACGACTGCTTGTTGTGGAACGGGACGAGGGTGGCGTCCAAGCCGCCACCGACGACGCGCCAAGGACGCCGCCAGTCCACGAGGTCGTAGGTCCACGTGACCGGAGCGCTGATCTTGATGAGACGCTCATCTACTAACACCGCGTTCTCGGTAGAGCCCGTGCCGTCGGTCCACTGTGCTCCGACCTGCAGGCCGAACACGCGTCCGTCGGCGAGCCGACCCGAGCCCGCGCCCCAGTTCCAGGCGGCGTCGTGCGGCCACCGTCCCCTTCCGTGGTCGAGCACCGCCCACGACTCACCCTCGGGCACGTTGTGCGTCACGCCGTCGACCGTGACCGTCCCCACGGCAGGACGCGCCACATCCTTGACCGTGTACTGGAACCGGGTGGCACTCCAGGGCACGACGACGGCGAGGCGTTCGTGGCCAGGTGGGCGCAGCGCGACGACATCGAACCCCGCCCCGGGCAGGTCCGCACGCAGCCGCGTGCCGCCGTGGACCTCTTCGACGGTGATCCGCAGGCCGTTGACCCGGGCAGTGGCCACCCCGTCCGACGGGCGCGACCCGGGCCAGCCTGCGACCCGCAACGCCCGCCCTCCCTCAAGGTTCGCGGGCAACCGGACGCCGCGGCTGCCCGCACCGATCCCCGTATGGCCGAGGCTCCGGCCGGTGGTGCGCTCGTGGATCCAGATCTCGTTGACGCTCGCGAAGTCGAGGGCGGAGACAGTGAGGGCGAGGATGTGCGTGGGTGTGATGACGTTCCAGTACTCCCAGCGCTTGTTGCGGCCCCAGGCCCTGCCGCCGTCGATGGCGGAAGAGTCGACGACGGCGTCGCGGGCCCAGCCGTGAGCCGCGGGGTTGAACCTGCCGTCAGGCCCGGTCAGCGATACCGGCGAGGTCAGCTCCCGCTCGACAACCCGGGTGCGCTCCCAGAACGCGGCCCGCAGCCGATCGTTCGTCGCCCTTACCCGCTCCACGGGCAGCTTCACGACCTGCCGGTCGTAGGTGACAAGGCCGTTCACCTCGTCCTCTACGTCGCTCAGTTGCGTGTACACCAGGGCCGACAACCCGTCGCGGATCGCTGGCGCTACCTGCTCGTCGGCGAGCTTTTCGAAGGCCTCGCCCAACGCCTCGGCGTCGTCGAACTGCCGGTAACCGAACGTGTCCTTTGCCCACAGGTGACCAGGGACGGTGAGGCCGTAGCCGCCGTACTCGGTCAGCGCCGCGACGCGCCCGTCGTGGCGCCACGACGAGCCCTTGATCCGTTGGAAGTAGATATGCCGCGACTCCAGGTCGCCCTCGCCCTGGTCGTGCCAGCCGGAGGCGTGGTCGATCCTGCGGGTCGGGTCCCACGCGCGGACCTCCTTCGCGATCGCCGCGGCGTCGAACTGGCCCCAGGCCTCATTGAACGGCACCCACAGCGACACGCTGGGCACGCTGCGCAGGTGCTCGATCATCGCGCGAAGCTCGGCGCGGCTCGACTCGCGACCCTCGGCGTCGCCGCGGCCGAACCAGCGATAGCGACGGTCGTTGACCCGCGGCGAGGCGATGGCCGGAGCGGCGACGACGGCGTCCTTGTACTGTGCGCCGCCGCTGACGTGGTCCTGCCACACGAGCATCCCCAGGCGGTCGCAGTGGTGATACCACCGCAGCGGCTCGACCTTGATGTGCTTGCGCAGCAGGTCGAAGCCCAGGGACTTGGCCAGCTCGATGTCGTACGCGAGCGCCTCGTCGGTGGGCGCGGTATAGCCGCCGTCGGGCCAGTAGCCCTGGTCGAGGAGACCGACGGGGAGATGAGGCTCGCCGTTCAGCAGCAGGTGAGGGCGACCGTCGGGGCCTGTGCCTACGCCGAACGAGCGCATGCCGACATAGCTCGTCACTTGGTCATCGCCCAACGTGACCTCGACGTCATACAGGAACGGGTCGTCGGGACTCCAGGCCCGGACGGGCGCGGGCAGGCTGATCCGCGACGGGGCACCGACCCGCACCTGTACGGGGGTGACGCCGTCGATCCTGACGGTGGCCGTCTGTCCGGGCGCCGCGCGGTGGCTCAGGACGAGCACCTCGACCTCGCCGCTGGCGAGGTGCGGGGTCAGCACCAGCCGGTCGATGGCGACCGTCGGCACCTCCTCCAGCCACACCGTCTGCCAGATGCCGGACTGCGGGGTGTACCAGATCCCGCCGCGCTGGGTGCGCTGCTTGCCGCGTGAGAGCCACGACGAGTCGGTGACGTCGCGCACGGCGACGGTCAGGGTGTGCTCTGTGCCGGCGGCGAGCGCGTCGGTGATGTCGAGCGTGAACGGCAGGTACCCACCGGTGTGCCCGCCGACCTCCACGCCATCGACGGCGACCCGACACGACTGGTCGACGGCGCCGAAGTGCAGCAGCACGCGTCGACCGTCGGCGGGGGCGGCGGCGAACGTGCGCTGGTACCAGAGGACCTCGTTGCGCTGTAGGTGGTGGCCGACTCCCGACAGTGGGACCTCGGGGGAGAAGGGCACGACGATCTCGCCGTGCCACCGCCTCGGCGCGTCGCCGGGGTGGGGGACCGCCGTCGGGTCGTCCTCGGTGAACGGCGTGACGGCGTAGCGCCACGGGCCGTTCAGGATGGTCCAGCCGGGCCGCACCAGTTGCGGGCGCGGGTGTTCGGGCAGGGGGAGCGCGCGGTCGACGGCCGCGGTCCATGGGGTGTCGAGGGTCATGGTCTCTCCTCGGGTAGGCGCCTTCACCACGCTACCGGGACGGCGTGGAGAAATGACGCACAACCGACCTCCTGGTGCCCGATAGGGCGCGGGAAGCCCGGTTGTGCGCCAAAACTCCAGGCTACGCAGAGTCGCGGACCACGAGGCGGCTGCAAAGGATCACGGGTTCGGGGGAGGGAGCGCCGTCGAGTAGCTGCTTCAGCATCTCGGCGGCGAGACGCGTGAGTTCGCTTGCGGGGTTCGTCATCGTTGTCAGCTGCGGCGACGACTGCAGTGCCGCGCTGGAATCGTCGAACCCCACGACAGCCACGTCGTCGGGGACCCGCCGACCCGCTGCCTGGAGCGTGCGGACGGCGCCGAGGGCCATGAGGTCGGACGCGACGAAAACGGCATCGACATCGGGGGCGGATACGAGCAGCTCGCGCGCGGCGTCCTCGCCGCCGCGGACCGTGAAGTCGCCGTGCGCCACCGCGGCGGGTGGCAGCCCGGCCTCGGTCATGGCGGCGACGAAGCCCGCTAAGCGTTGCACGCCGGCGCGCATGTCCTGCGGGCCGGTGATGGTGGCGATCCGCTGCGCGCCACGCCCGATCAGGTGCCGCGTAGCGGCGACGGAGGCGGCGTGCTGGTCGAGGTCGACGTACGGAAGGCCGGGGACCTCGGGATCGCCGACGAAGACCACCGGCTGCCGCGACGACACCAGGCGTTTCGCCAGTTCGGGACCGTGATGGGACACGACGATGGCGCCGTCGATGTGCCCGCTGTGCAGATACCGCGTCATCTGCCCCGGGCTCTCGCCGGGCTGCGCCATGGCGAGGAGGACTTGAACCTCCATGCCCCTGAACGCGTGCAGCGCCCCGTGGTAGGACTGCGGAAAGAACGGGTCCGAGAACACGCGATCGTCGGTCTCGGTGACGACAACCGCAACGGCTTGGGCCTTGTTGGTGACCAGCGCGCGGGCTGCGCGGTTCGGCTTGTAGCCGAGCGCGTCGATCGCCTCGCTGACCACCCGGACGGTGTCGGAGGAGACGAGGGTGCCGCCGTTGACCACGCGCGAGACCGTGGCGCGGGACACGCCGGCCGCGCGCGCCACGTCTTCGAGGGTCGGCGGTGCCCCGCCCGCCTCACGCATGGGTTGCTCCATCGCTAGACCTCGACGACGCCGGTCCGGGCGACACCGCCGAACCATGCAGCGCTGGCCTTCGGAGTCCGGTTCAGCGCCTCGTCGACAGCGACGATGCCGAACCGTTTGCCGTATCCGAAAGCCCATTCGAAGTTGTCGAGCAGCGACCAGAGCAGGTAGCCGCGGACGTCCGCCCCCTGGGCGATCGCCGCGTGCACCGCCGCGAGGTGATCGCGCACGTAGCCGATCCTCTCCTGGTCGTCTATGGTCCCTTCGGGGGAGACGGCATCGTCGTAGGCGGCTCCGTTCTCGGTGATCACCAGCGGGACGCCGGCGGGGCCCGTGTAGTCCTGGTGCAGCCAGAGCAGAAGGCGACAGAGGCCGTCGGCCTCGACCTCCCAACCCATGTCGGTCAGCGGGAGCCCGCGCGACACGGCCACCGCATCCGGAGCCGCGACGTGCGGGGTGCCAAGCCGACGCCCGCGGACCAGGTCCGGCCCGATGGTGTCGTCGAGACTGGCTGCCCGGACGACTCCCGTTGTGTAGTAGTTCACGCCGAGCACGTCGATGGGGGCCGAAATGGCCGCCAGGTCGCCGTCGGCAACGAGGTCGTCGTCCCAGAGCGCGGCGAGGTCCGCTTGTACGTCGGCCGGATAGGCGCCGGTGAAGATCGGGTGTACGAAGAACCGGTTGGCCGTGCCGTCCACCCGGCGGGCGACATCGACGTCGGTGGGGTCGTCGGTGGCCGGCGCGACGGGTGTGAAGTTCAGCGTGATGCCGAGCTCGGTTCCCGGGCGGGCGACCTCGCGCAGCGCCGTCGTTGCCAGTCCGTGGGCGAGCAGCAGGTGATGGCCCGCCCGGACGGCCGCGCGCGGGTCGGTGTATCCCGGCGCGTGCGCTCCGCCGGCGTAGCTGAGGAACGACGAGCACCAGGGCTCGTTGAGCGTCGTCCAGGTGTTGACTCGGTCGCCGAGCCGCTCGTGCATCGCGAGGGCGTAGTCGACGAAGCGGTGCGCGGTGTCGCGGTTGGTCCAACCGCCGGGAAGAGAGGCGGGCAGGTCCCAGTGATACAGCGTCAGCCAGGGCGTGATGTCCTTTGCGAGGAGGGCGTCGACGAGGCGGGAGTAGAAGTCCATGCCCTTCTCATTGACCCGGTCGCCGTCCATCACCCTGGGCCAGGCGACGCTGAACCGGTAGGTGTCGAGCCCGAGGTCCGCGATGAGGCTCACGTCCTCGCGGTAGCGGTGGTAGTGATCGACGGCGACCCGACCGTCGTCGCCGCCCTCGATGGCGCCCGGTACTTCGCAGAAGACGTCCCAGATGGAGGGCTGGCGGCCATCGAGGTCGGTGGCCCCCTCGATCTGGAACGACGACGTGGCGGTCCCCCACCGGAAGCCGTCCGGGAACTGCAACGCGGTCATCCCTTCACTGCCCCGGCCATGATGCCGGAGACCAGGTGGCGGCCGGCGAGCGCGAACAGCGCGAGGAGGGGAATGGTTGCGAGTACGACACCAGCCATGATCAGAGACATGTCCTTGAAATAGGTGGCCTGCAGCAGCTGCAGGGCGACGGGGAGTGTCGGGTTGGTGGATCCCAGCACGACGAAGGGCCAGAAGAAGTTGGTCCAGGATGCCACGAACGTGAACAGTGCGAGCATCGCGGCCGCAGGGCGGGCGGCGGGCAGCGCCACGTTCCAGAACGTGCCGATCATCGAGCAGCCGTCCACGCGGGCGGCTTCGATGAGCTCGTAGGGTAGCGCCTCGGCGAGGTACTGGGTCATCCAGAAGACGCCGAAGGCTGTGACCATCGCGGGCACGATGACCGCGGCCAGGTTGCCTACCCAGCCGAGCTTCACCATCACGATGAACAGCGGGATGATGCCCAGCTGCGTTGGGACGGCCATCGTGCCGATGACGAAGGCCAGCAACCCGTTGCGGCCGGGGAAGCGGAGCTTGGCGAACGAGTAGCCCGCGAGCGTCGAGAAGAACACGACGGAGATCGAGGTCACCACGGCCACGATGACCGAGTTCAGCACCGCCCGCCAGAAGTTGATGTCGGCGGTCAGCACACGCGTGATGTTCTCGATGAAGTGCCGCTCGGGAATCAGTGAGGGGATGGGGTTCTGCGCTATGGAGGCCGACGTGCTCGACGACAGCAGGAAGGCGTAGTAGAGCGGGAAGGCGGAGATCAGCACGATCAGGGTCAGCAGCGCGTACGTCACCCAGCCGGGCCTCCGCACGCCTCCGTCCATGCCCCGCTTCCTGCGGGCGGCGCGAGCGGCGCTCTTGCCCGCCACCTGTTCGATCATGCCGATCGACATGTCCGGGGCGCTCATCGCGACCCTCCCTTCGTGCGGCGGCGCGGAGCTGCAGGCGCGGCGCCGGAGCCCGCGATCCTGCTGGTCAGCCAGAAGTTGATCAGGGCGAACGCGACGATGACCAGGAAAAGGATCCAGGCGACGGCCGCGGCCCTACCGAAGTTGCGCTGGCTTCCCCAGCCGACCTCGTACATGAACATCGTGATCGTCATCCACTGGCGGTTGTTGCCGCCGAGGCCGATCTGGTCGAACATGCGCGGCTCGTCGAAGATCTGGAGGCCGCCGATCGTCGAGGTGATGATCACGAAGATCAGGGTGGGCCGCAGCATCGGGACGGTGACGGAGAAGAACGTGCGGACGCGGGAGGCGCCGTCGACGACGGCCGCCTCGATGATGTCGCGCGGGATGGCCTGCATGGCAGCGAGGACGATCAGCGTGTTGTAGCCGGTCCAGCGGAAGTTCACCATGGTGGCGATCGCGACATGCGCGGCGAGCGGCTCCGCGTGCCAGCCGACGGCGGGGAGTCCCGTCGAGGTGAGGACGGCGTTCACGAAGCCGGACTGGTCGGCGAACAGCGAGTTGAAGATGAGGCCGACGGCGACCGGTGCCACTACGTAAGGAACGAGGACGCCCATGCGCCAGAAGGTCTTGGCGCGCAGATTCGCGTCGAGCACCGCGGCGACGAACACGGCAATGATGAGCTGAGGCACCGACGACAGCAGAAAGATGCTGAATGTGTTGCCCATGCCTTGCCAGAAGCGCGGCTGATTCAGGACGTCTGTGTAGTTCTTGAGGCCCACGAACCCCTTGTTGCCGGTGATGAGCCCCCATTGGTGCACGGAAACGAACGCGGTGTAGAGCAGTGGGAACATGCCGACCAGGGCGAAAAGAAGGAAGAACGGGGCGATGTATAGGTAAGGGGCGGACTTGACGTCGAGCCGGCTCCAGAATGCGCTGCCGGAGAGCCGCGACGGTTTCGAGGCGACGGACACTATGCGTGCTCCTCTCGGGTGCGGGCCCGCCCCGGCCCATATTCATGTGAGCCGGGGCGGGAGGGCGGTCAGCCGAGGGCGGCGATGTCGGAAGCGGCGGTTGCCCAGGAGTCAGCCGCGTTGTGGGTCTTGTCGACGTCGACGCGGTTGATGGCGTTGGAGACGGCGGCCCGATACGCGAAGTAGTTCGGGCCCTTGAACGGGACGACGGTCACGGCGTTGGCGCGATCGGCGAGGATCTGACCGGTGGGGGCGTCGTTGAAGAACGGGTTGGTCACGGACAGGAGGTCGTCGCTGGAGAGCGCCTCGATCTGGCTCGGGAACGTGCCCTTCAGCTTGAAGGCCTTGATCTGCTGCTCAGGGGCGGTCAGCCAGGCCGCCAGTTTCTTGGCCTCGTCGATGTTCTTGCCCTGGGCGGGGACGGTCAGGAACGAGCCGCCCCAGTTGCCGCCGCCGCCGGGGAACTGGTTCGCGATGTCCCAGCCCTCCATGCCTGCCGCGTTGCCCTCGATCACGCCGAGCATCCAGCCCGGGCAGAGCATGGTGGCGAAGCCGCCGTTCTTGTTCTGGAAGGCGTTCTGCCAGTCTGGGGTCCACTGCTGCAGGTGGGCGGAGAGGCCGTCGTCGACGGAGGCGGCGAGGAGCTGGTCGTAGATCGCCTTGATGGCGGTGTTCTCGCCGAGCGGGATCAGTGTCTCCTCGGGCTTGGTCGAGGAGAACGGATTCTCCTGCTGGTTCACCATGCCTTGGAAGATGGCGTCCGCCGAGTCGTACCAGGCGGCGTCGGACTTCGCGACGAACTGCTTGCCTGCGGCGAAGTAGTCTTCCCAGCTCGAGCCGAGCATCTTGGCGACCTCGTCGCGGTCGGTCGGCAGTCCTGCCGCCTTGAACAGGTCGGAGCGGTAGCACACTCCCTCGGGGCCGATGTCGGTGCCGTAGCCTACGAGCTTGCCGTCTGCCGTGGTGGCCTGCGCGACCTTCCAGTCGAGCCAGCGGCCGTCGAGAGCCGGGTCAGTGAGGTCGGCGAGCAGGTCCGCGCTCTGCATGATCTCGGGAAGCCAGTCGACCTCGACGCCCTCGATGTCGGAGAGGCCGGAGCCTGCGGCGAGCTTCGTCATGAAGTTCTCGCGCGCCTCGTCGGATGTGGCGGCCTTCTTCTCGACGACCTTGATGCCGGGGTTCTGCGACTCGTACTCCGCGAGCAGGTCGTTGTAGCCGAACTCGTTGAACGTGGCGACGGTGAGGGTGATCTCCCCGCCGCCGGTGCCGCCCGTGGTAGCGCCGCCGGTTGGCGCCGTGGTCGGCGGAGCGGATGGGGAACAGGCGGAGAGGGCGAGTGCCGCTACGCCTGCGGCTGCCGTCATCCGCATGAGGTTGTTGCTGCGCATCTGAGACTCCTTCGTCGTGGGGTGTTGGATGCCCGCTGAACAGCCGGGAAAGCACTGCGCAGCGCGCTCCTGCGCTCTGTCGATTCTCATGTCGGGTAGATCATGAGAGCGCTCCCATTACACCGTGAGAGCGCTCTCATCGTCAAGGGTTTGGGGATATCGGTTTGATAACGAATGGTTTCCCGCCCCGCCGCGGACACAAATCTGCGTAGGTTGCATCAGCTGTGCCATACGCACAGCTCGGCGCGTATACGCAGATTTGTATACAGCGGCGACGGGGTCAGGCCGCGAAGAAGTCCCTGGTGCCCTCGAACATCATCTGTACCGCGAGCAGGACCAGGATCATGCCCATCAGGCGCTCGACGGCGACGAGCGCCCGGGTGCCGACGACGCGCTGCAGGAAGCCCGCGAAGTACAACACCACCGTGCTGATCGCCCACGACGCGACAAGCCCGCCCAGGTACCACGGCAGCTTGTCGGGACTCTGTGACACGAACACGACGATGACCGCGAGAAGCGACGGCCCCGCCATGTAAGGCACGGCGAGCGGAACGATGAATGGTTCGTCGTGCGTGACGGGCTCGGAGAGATTCCGCTCCGGCGTGGGGAACACCATCCGGATGGAGATCAGGAGAAGGATGACGCCGCCGGCCGCCTTGAGCGCCGCATCGTCGACGTGCAGCAGGTTCAACAGCCCACGACCCGCGAACAGGAACGTGACCATCACGACGAGCGCGATCAGGCACTCGCGCAGGATCACCCACTGGCGTCGCTCCGGCGCGGTGTTTCGCAGCGATGCCAGGAACAGCGGCACGTTGCCGAGCGGGTCCATCACGAGGATGAACGTGAACGCGGCAGAGATCATTACTTCCATGGGGGCTCCTTCCGACGCAACCTATCTGGCTTACGGAGGGAATGAAAACGGGGGGCCGGGAAGAACCCCGGCCCCCCGTCGTCAGGAAGCGATCACTGCTCCATGGTGCCCGTCTCAAGGAAGCGGACGTGCCATCCGAGCGCGGTAGCCAGGTCGTGCGGCGTGTGGAGGCCGTTGGCCTTCTTCTCCGCCAGCTTGACGTACTCGCGCAGCGGTTCCTTGTAGTCCGGGTGCGCGCAATTGTCGATGATCGCCTTGGCGCGCTGGCGCGGGGCAAGGCCGCGCAGGTCCGCGAGCCCCTGCTCCGTGATGATCACCTGAACGTCGTGCTCGGTGTGGTCGACATGGTTGACCATCGGGACGATGCAGGAGATCGCTCCGCCCTTCGCCGTCGACGGGGTCACGAACGAGGAGATCCAGCCGTTGCGGGTGAAGTCGCCCGAGCCGCCGATGCCGTTCTGCATCCGCGAGCCCATCACGTGCGTGGAGTTCACGTTGCCGTAGATGTCGGCCTCGATCATGCCGTTGCACGCGATGACGCCCATACGGCGGATGGCCTCGGGGTGGTTCGAGACGTCCTGCGGGCGCAGGATGATCTTCTTGGCGTAGTGGGCCGCGTTGTCGTTCATCTTCTCGGCGGCCTTCGGGGACAGCGAGAAGGCGGTGGCCGATGCGACGGTGAGCTTGCCCGAGTCCAGCAGATCCACCATGCCGTCCTGGATCACCTCGGTGTAGGAGGTGAGTTGCTCGAACGGGCCGTCGAGGAGGCCCTGGAGCACCGCGTTGGCGATGTTGCCCACGCCGGACTGCATCGGCAGCAGGTTCTTGGGCAGGCGACCCTGCTTCACCTCGTTGCCGAGGAAGTCGAGCAGGTTGTTCGCGATGGCGCGAGAGTCGTCGTCGAGCAGCTTGAACGGGGTGTTCCGGTCGGGGCTGTCGGTCTCGATGATCGCGACGATCTTGTCGGTGTCGATCTTGAAGTAGGGCTCGCCGATGCGGTCCCCTGGAGTCTGGATCGGCAGCGGGATCCGGTTCGGCGGCAGCGCGCCGATCGGCGCGTAGATGTCGTGCATGCCGAACAGCCCCTCGGACTGCCACTCGTTCACCTCGAGGATGATCTTGTCGGCGTGCTCAAGGTAGGTGCGGTTCATGCCCACCGACGACGACGGGATCAGCCAGCCCTCTTCTGTGACCGCGGTCACCTCGATGACGGCGACGTCCAGCTTGCCCAGGAAGCCCTGGGAGACCTGCGGGCCGACGTGCGAGAGATGGATGTCCTGGTAGAACGAGCGGCCCTGGTTGATGGCCGTGCGCATCTCGGGGTCGGACTGATAGGGCATGCGGTACGCGACGCCGCCGGTGCGGGCGAGTGCGCCGTCGAGCTCCGGGGCGGTGGAGGCACCGGTCCAGACACCGACCCGGAACTCCTCACCCTTGTTGTGGTGGGCGTCGATGATGGCGGCCAGCGCCTCCGGGAACTCCTTCGGGTAACCCGACCCGGTGAAGCCGGAGAAACCGATGTTCCATCCGTTCTCGACGATGCTGGCTGCGTCATGAGCCGACATGACTTTCCCTCGCAACGCCTCGTTGCGAATGCGACCTGACATCTGTCCTCCTTGAAGATCACGGTGCTGCGCTCACCCTACCGGCTGTGTGGTGTGCGAAATGCACCGCCCCGGCAATCCGTCGGAGGCGAGGGATGGTAGTGGTGGCCCGGGAACCGGGCTTCTAGAACCCCGCGAAGGCGGCGACGGCGTCGAGCCGGGGGAAGCCGACGGCGACATCCGCGGCTGCGGCGGTGACAGGCTTCGCGCAGTACGCGACCGAAAGGCCGGCGGCGGCGAACAGGGAGAGGTCGTTGGCGCCGTCGCCCACCGCGACGGTGAGGGCGGGGTCGACATCGGCGGCGTCAGCGAAGCGCAGGAGGTCGCGGGCCTTCTGATCGCGGTCGACGACGGTGCCGATCACGTTTCCGGTCAGGCGCTCGGTGCCGTCGATGATCTCGGTTTCGAGCTCGTTGGCGTTGAAGAAGTCGAGACCGAGGTCGTCGGCGAGCGGCCCGACGAGTTGGGTGAACCCGCCGCTGGTGACGCCGACCTTCGCCCCTGCGGAGCGGGCGGCGGCGATGAGCTCGCGGGCGCCGGGGGAGAGGGTCATGGCGGGGCCGACCTCGTCGAGCACCGACACCGGCAGGCCGCGCAGCGTGGCAACCCGCTCGCGCAGCGAGGCCTCGAAGTCGAGTTCGCCGCGCATCGCACGCTCCGTGATCTCGGCGACAACGTCGCCGACCCCGGCGTGCGCGGCCAGGAGGTCGACGGCCTCGGTGGTGGTGAGGGTGGAGTCGACGTCCATCATCAGCAACCGCGCAGGCGTGGTCGCCAGGGGACCGGCGACCACGCCGACAGCGACCGGCCCGGCCACCGCGCGCAGCGCGTCGCGCAGGAGGGCCGGGTCGTCGTGGCTGGTCAGTACGCTGACCCGCGTCCCATACGGGGTCTCGTCCCGGGTCGTCGGCCCGCTCGGGAGGAGAGCGACGAGCGAGTCGGCGATGAGGCCGGGGCTGACGAGGGTCACGCGGATCTGCATGCCGGCCAGGGTAGTGGTGATTGCTCCTGTATGCCGATCACCGTGGTGAGGACTGGTTCCACACGCCTGCCAGGGGGTGACCGTTCAGGGTGGGTGGTCAGCGGGCGGCGGCCGTGGGCGTCACCGTGACCTTCTGCTCGGCGCCGTCGCGGACCAGCGTCAGCTCCATGGCCTGACCAACGCGCCCGGCGCGCACCAGTGCCACCAACGACTCGGTGGATGTCACGGGCTGCCCATCGACGGCGGTGATGAGGTCGCCCTCGCGGAGCCCGGCGCGCGCGGCACCGGTGTCGGCGACGACCGACGCCACGACCGCACCCTGCTGGCCGGTCTGGCCGACGTCGCGGGCCGTCACGCCCAACTGCGGGTGCTGCGCCACACCGTTGGCGATCAGCTGCTCGGCCACGTACTGCACCTGGTCGACGCCGATCGCGAAGCCGATGCCGATGTTGCCCGCCTGTCCTTCGCCGGAGGAGAGGGACGCGATCGAGCTCGTGATGCCGACGAGTTCACCGGCAGTGTTGACCAGCGCGCCGCCCGAGTTGCCGGGGTTGATGGCCGCGTTGGTCTGGATGGCGGCCGTCACGACGACGTCGGAGCCCTGCGACATGTTCCTGCCGCCGGTGACGGCCTGCGTCGTCACCGGGCGGTTGAGCGCGGAGACGATGCCGGTCGTCACGGTGTCGGCGAGGCCCAGAGGGTTGCCGATGGCCATGACCGGGTCGCCGACCTTCAGCGCCTTCGCGTCGCCGAAGTTCATCGTGGCGAGGTCCGACGGCGGGTTGGTCAGCTTGATCACGGCGAGGTCTGTCGACGGGTCGGTGCCGACCACCGTCGCGGTGTAGGACACGTTGCCCAGCAGGACGGTCAGCTGCGCGTTGCCGCTGCCCGAGACCACGTGGTTGTTGGTCACGATGTGCCCTGCGGTGTCGATCACCACGCCGGATCCCTGCGAGGCGCCGCTCTGTCCGACGACGTCGATGGCCACGACGGCCTTCGACGCCGCGGCCGCCACAGCGGTCCAGTTCGGGTTGCTCGGGTCGGCCTGGACGACCTGGGTCGCGTTGCCGCTGGTGATCGCGGGCGTGCCGCCGGTCGCGAGTTGGGACGCGGCGAACCCGGCTCCGCCTCCGACGCCCGCGGCCAGGACCGCGACGGCCAGCGCGCCGGCGAGGCGGGAGCGACCCTTGGTCCGAGGTGGGGTTGTCGTCGTCGTGGGGGCGCCGAATGGGCTCGGCGGCGGGTAGGGGGCGCTCGACGGCGCTCCCGACGGCGGGGCGTAGGCGCCGGTCGGCTGGGCCGGCGGCTGAGAGGCGGCAGGCTGGAGGGGGACCGTCGGCTCGTCGGGCGGCGTGTCCGCGTGGTTCCAGCCCTCGCGGCTCCACGGATGCGGGTTGTTATCGGTGCTCATCAGGGTCTCCTCGTTAGGTATGTTCCCATGGAATCGCCGATTCCTGTGTGGTTCCTGTGAGCCGGCTTTCGGTGCCCTACGAGTCGATCAGCGGGCGGTCGTGACCGTGACGGTGTAGTGGGGATCCTGGGCGGCGACCTGTGTGCGGCCTAGCCGAACGTTCAGTTCCTTGCGGTAGGGCAGGTGCGAGTTGAACACGCACCAGAGCTGGCCACCCGGGCGGAGGACGCGGGCGGCGTCGTCGAACATGGCGAGGGTGTCGGAGGTGTCCTTCGCCACGCCCTGATGGAAGGGCGGGTTGGTGACGATCGCGTCGAAGGAGGCGTCGTCGTAGCCCGCGAGGCCGTCCCCCCAGGTGGCGTCGACCTCAAGCCCGTTGACCTCCGCGGCGACGGCGGTTCCTGCGACGGCCGACCAGCTGACGTCGCGCGCCGACACCCGCATCCCGTGCGTGGCAAGGCGCATGGAGAGGGTGCCGTTGCCGCAGCCGAAGTCGAGCACCTCGTCGGCCTCGAGCCCAGGCATGCGGCCGCCGCCGGCGAGCGCCATCATCAACAGGCGGCTGCCCGGGTCGATCTTTGTACCGCCGAACGTGGTGCCGTGCGCCGCGACGGCGAAGCCGAAGTCGTCGTGCATGCGGACCTTCGGCCAGTCGGTCTCCAGACCCTCGGGCCCCCAGGCGCGCAGCACGCGCGCCTTCGCGCGTCCCAGCGATGCAGACACAGCCGCGAAGTGCTTGTTCAGCACCTGGTTCATCGTGTGGTTCAGGTGCTTGATCTTCGCGCCGCCGACGAAAGTGACGTCCTGCGCGCCCTGCACCACCGCCGCCTGCTCGTCCAGCGCAGCCAGCGACTTCGGGAGGCGGGCGAGCGCGAGGTCGACGTCGGCGAGGTCGTTCGGGTGCTCGACAAGCAGCGCAGGATCCACGAGGGCGGCGTCGCGCCAGTCGTCGCAGAAGACGCGCACGTCGTCGGTGAGGGTGAGGGCATCGCCGACGAGCGCCGGCGCATCGAGCACGGCCACAGCCTTCGCCTCCCTCGGGGCCTCGTCCCAGATCAGGTCGTCTACTGCGTCGCGCATGGGTCCGATCCTATGGGAACCGTCGGACGTCGAGCGGCCGAGCCTCGGCGTGCAGGGGTGTTCCCTGCCAATTGCAGGCGGGGCGCGGCCTGACGCCGCGTCCTATCCGCACCTGTAGATGCGACAGGCCGCTAGGTTGGGGCCGTGGAGTTCTCCGTGACCATCGACGACGGCGACGGCGACGCGCTCGCCCTGCTTGACCGGATCGCGGAGCGTGCTTCCGTGCGGCCGCTCGTGCACGGGCCGGGTACCGCGCTGGTGCTCGGCGGCGCGCGGTCGGGGAAGTCGACGTGGGCCGAGCAGCAGCTCGCCGGGTGCGAGGACGTCGAGTACGTCGCGACGTCGATCGTCGACCCGGACGACGCCGAGTGGGTCGAGCGCGTGGCTTTGCATCGCGCCCGGCGGCCGGCCAGTTGGCGCACGACGGAGACGGTCGAGCTGCCCGAGGTGCTCGGCGCCGCAGACGAGGCCCCCGTGCTGGTCGACTGCCTGGCGGTCTGGCTGGACCGGGTGCTGTTCGAGTCCGGGGCGTGGGACGACGCCGAAGGATGGCGCGATGTTGTGGAGGAGCGCGTTTCCTCCCTTGTCGGGGCGCTGTCGATCACCCCGCGCGATGTGATCCTTGTCAGCAACGAGGTCGGCCAGGGCGTCGTGCCCGCCACGGCGTCGGGGCGGTTGTACCGGGACGAGCTGGGTCGGCTGAACACCCGTGTCGCCGCCGCGGTGGACGAGGTGTGGTTCTGCACCGCGGGTGTCGCGAGGCGGTTGAGGTGAGGTCGCTGCACGCCGCCGTCGGGTTGTTCACCGTCTTCAAGGTGCCGTCATTCGACGTTGATCGAACGATGGCGGCCCGGGCCATGCGCGCCCTCCCGTGGGTCGGCCTGCTGCTCGGGGTGATCGCAGGCGTGTTCGCGCAGACGATCGGTGGTCTGGTCGGTCCTGCGTTGGCCTTGGCGATCATCACGGGCGCGACGGGAGGGCTGCACCTCGACGGCCTGGCGGACACCGCCGACGGCCTCGGCTCGCGAAAGCCAGCCGACGAGGCGCTGGTGATCATGAAGCGCTCCGACATCGGCCCGATGGGCGTGATCGTCCTCGTCCTCGTGCTCCTGATCGACCTCGCTGCCCTTGTCAGCTTCGCGGGCGCGCTCGTCATTCCCGCGCTGGCCGGGGCCCTTGCTGCCGGTCGTGCAGCGGTGCAGGTGGCCAGTGTCCGTCCCGGCACGGCGCGCCCCGGAGGGTTCGGCGCGTTGTTCGCGGGAGTCACGCGGGGTTGGGAGGCCGCGGTCAACTGCGCGTTGTTGGCGGCGGTCGTGCTCGCGATGGCCTGGTGGGTCGCCGGGTTGTGGGGCGTCGTCACGCTTGCCGTCGGCCTCGCGGCCGGCGCCTTCGCTGCCTTCGTCTGGGGCTCGCGGCTGGTCCGTCAGTTCGGCGGATGGACCGGCGACACGTTCGGCTCGCTCATCGAGGTGACCCAGTGTGCGGTCCTCGTCGGCTCGATCGTTGCCGCGAGCTGGCTCGTCCTGGTCTGAGTCAGGCCAGCCGGAACCGGCTGACCTCGGTGAGCGGGCCGAGGATGTCCGCGGTGTTGTACCTGGCGAGGACCAGTTCCGTCACGTCGACGTCGATGGGCGGCGCCGACCACCCGGCCATGCGGGCCTCGACCTCCTTCAGCGCGACCTCGGCGCCGTACAGCCCGACGGTCACGTGTGGCACGAAGATGTCGGCGCCGCTGGGACGGTACGCGGTAAGGGCCTCGTGCAGGGGGAGCAGGTAGTCGATTCCGACGACGGAGAGGTGCGGCGATGTCGTGAACGTGTCCCAGCCGTCGATCCGCAACGTGAAAGGTGAGGGGCCCAGGGCGTCGAGGCGGCGCAGATCGGCGGCCCGCTCGTCGTCGCCGTAGAGGAGATCCGCGGGAGTGGCGCCGTGCTCGGGAGCGAGCCCACAGAACGCGACCGTCACGTGCGGCCGCCGGTCGTAGCGCGGGTAGAGCAGCCCGCCGAGGCGCGCCCGAGCCTCGGCAACCGCTTCTCGGACCGCGGGGACGTCGACATCGATCACCCAGACCAGCGCGTGCCGACACCCGCCGTGCCACTCGGCGAAGTCCCGATCCTCGATCGGAGTGGTGACCGCGGCCACGATGGCTGCCCTCCTCCTAGTGGCCTATCGGGTCACTGCTCGACCGCGGCCGACTCCTCGGCGTCCATCTGGGCGACGAAGTCGTGCTTGCTCGACTGCCAGCCGTCCTCCGTCATGCCCGTGCGCCAGTAACCGGAGATCGAGACGTCCGCGCGATTCACGCGTCGCTCGACGAACAGGTACCGGCGGATGTCCTTGACCATCTCGGCGACGCCGTGGACGAACCAGCCGACCTTGCCCTCCGGAACCTCCGCCGCGCGCACCGCCTCACTCACGCGAAGGCCGTAGGGGGCGCCGTCGCGGGGAACCCATACGACGTCGATGCCGGGGCCGGTGGGGACGTCGAAGGTGGCGTCGAGGGTCGCGACCTCGATCAGTGCCTGCGCAGTCGCGCCGTCGGGGAGCGCGTCGAGGGCTGCGGCGATCGCGGGCGCTGCGGCTTCGTCGCCGGCGAGCACGAAGTGGGTGTAGTCCTGGATGGGGTGCCAGGCGCCGCCGGGGCCGAAGAACCCGATCTCGTCACCGGGCTGGGCCTTCGCAGCCCAAGGCCCGGCGAGGCCCTCGTCGCCGTGGAGGACGAAGTCGAGTTCGAGCGTGCCGGTCACGGGGTCGTTGCGGCGAAGCGAGTAGGTCCGCGTGACCGGCGCCTGGTGGGGCGAGTTCGCGCGGATCTCCTCAGGGTCGAACGGCCAGGTGTAGTCGGCGTCCTTGGGTGGGAAGAGGAGCTTGACGTAGTGGTCGGTGTGCGGGAGCTCGGCCCCGACGAGCTCGGGGCAGGACAGCGTGATCCTCACCATGTCGGGGGAAAGGCGCTCGGTCGCGGTGACGGTCCCGCGGCGGACGGTTCGTCGCTTGTCGGCCATGGAAGGGCCCCTTTCGAAGGAAATTAGGCAACCCAAACCTAGCCTATTGAAGCAAGCCGAGTGCTCCGAGTTCGGCGCGTAGCTGCTCGGCGGAGCGGAACAGGATCCCCGTCATGCCGACGGCCTCGGCCCCGGCGACGTTGGTAGGGGAGTCGTCGATGAAGACGGCCTCCGCTGGGGTCACTCCCATGCGTGCGCAGGCGAGGAGGAAGATCTCGGGGGTCGGCTTTGTGATGCCCTCGCGCCCGGAGACGACGATCTCTGAAAACCGGCCGAGGACATCGTGCATCTCGAGCGCCACCTGGAACGTGTCGGCGGCCCAGTTCGTGAGCGCGCCGAGCTTGACGCCGGCGGTCTGGAGGTCGTCGATGATCTCGACGGTGCCGGGTACGAGCTCGGTGATGGTGGTGTCGAAGTGCTCGACATAGGCGCGGATGCCGGCTGCGTCGTCGGGGAGCGCGGCGGCGAGCTCCTCGGTGGCCTCGGCGGCGGATTGCAGTGCGTCGTTGGCGTGGTTCCACTCCGCGAACCCGATCCGCTCCATGAACGCCTCGACCTCGTCCTCCGGCATCGCCCGCGCGAACGCGCGCTGCGGGTGCCAGTTGATGATGACCTGCCCGATGTCGAAGATCACGGTGTTCATCGGCTCATTCTGCCGGGCTACTCGGCGACCCGAACGAATTCGACGCTAACTGGGTCTTTCGGGAGGGAACCCTCCCGGGAGGCCGCTTTATTGCCGGATTGGTGCGGGTGGCTGAGTAGCCCTACTCCGCAGTGCCCGTCGACCGGCAACGCTGCGCAACCAATTGATCGTCTCGTCGGGGCGCTCGGCGATCTGGCGCGGGGTCAGCACGTACGGCCGCCAACCGATGCTCAG
Organism: Tessaracoccus sp.; assembly: GCF_016714275.1. GTDB lineage: Bacteria > Actinomycetota > Actinomycetes > Propionibacteriales > Propionibacteriaceae > Arachnia. The sequence continues at coordinate 441,748 of NZ_JADJNP010000004.1, forward strand.
CAGCGCGTTGGAGCGGAAGGCGTCTCGCTCCATGGCAGCACGCTGGCTGTGGAACTCGAAACTGTTGACCTCGATCGCGACTCTCGCCTCGGGTATCGCAATGTCCACCGTCAGCACCTGCCCGTCGACGGCGATGGGGTAGTTGCCGATCCAGCCGCCGATGCCGGCGCGGCGCAGCAGCCGATGGGCCCGCACCTCGGCGACGGACCAAGGGTTGTTGCTCACGTCGCGAAGCACAGTCCTCAGACGATGGGCGGGGCGCGTGGCTAGTAGTCGTGCGGCGTCGCTCAACGAGGCAACGCTGACCATTGACTTGCGAAGCGCGATCGTCGCAGGGTCATAGTCCCCTGCCAGCGCGGCTGTCAGCGCGCTCGCCTCCGGCGTGGCCACCCGTAGCGACCCCACCCAAGTGGTGAGTTCTGGGTTGAGCAGATGGCGCCGGAACCGGAGTGGTCCGCGGTCTGACTGCAGTCCGGCGCGATAGACCTCGATCTCCGTCACCGCCAGGTCGGGTGCGAAGGTCAGGTGGGCCGCGGCACGCCCCGCGATGGTTGCGTTCGGATCCCACGCGTGCACGGCACGTACCCAAGCGATGGGGTCAGAAGTCAGGCCTGCGTCCATCACCACCCCTGGAAGTGGGCGGACGGCGCGTCCAGCGCGGACGTGCCGCGTCCAGGTGCTCACCAAGCGTGGGTCATCGGCAATGCGAATGACGCCGTTGTTCCGGGACATCTCTGCTTCGGCTCTCATGAGTGCATCGAAGATTGCGAGTCCGCTTTGAGGACGGGATCGGGGCGCTCGGACAACACTTCGGCCGGTTCGGACAACACTCTGTGAAGGACTGCTGCGTTGCGCGGGGCGGTCTACTCGGGAAGGCGAACGAATCCGCCAATAAGTCGTGTCTTTGGGAGAGGCCTCTCCCAAGACGGCCAAGTAGTGACAGATCCGTTCGCTCGTCCGGGTATTCACGTCTCGGGCGCCTCCGTCGCGGTGCCTCGGTTCCATAATCTTGTATTGCAAGGTATCGTGTGATGCATGGAAAGCGAGGCGGTGCGGATCGCGACGAACCTCCGCAAGGGAGTGCTCGAGTTCTGTGTGCTCGGGCTGCTCGTCGGGCAGCCGCGCTATGGGTTCGAGCTGGCGCAGTCCCTGCACGGGGCCGGGCTGATCGCCAGCGACGGCAGCCTCTACCCCTTGCTGACGCGGCTGCGCGACGCCGGCTTCGTCACCGCCGACTGGAGCCAGGGCGACAACGGCCGGCCGCGCCGCTACTACAGCCTCACCGACGACGGGCGCCGCTACCTGGCCGAGTTCCGTCACGTCTGGGCCCCCTTGAGTGCCACCGTCAACCAGATCGTGGAGGAGACGACGCCATGACCGACACGTCCCACGGTTCGCTTCTGGACCGCTACCTGGCTGAGGTCGGCTGGCGCCTCCGACATCTGCCACGTGCGCAGCGCGAGGACATCCTCGCGGGCCTGCGCGAGCACGTCGCCGATCTGGAGAGCCGCGGCGCGACCCCCGAGGAGATCGTCGCGCGCCTTGGTTCGCCGGAGTCGGTGGCCGAGGCCGCAGCCGGCGAGTTCCCGCCGCTGCCAGGCGAGCAGCCGGCCGTGTCGTCGCGGTTCTTCGATGGCAAGCGCTGGGTGCAGCTCGTCGCCGCCGTGCTCGCCCTCCGGGTGCTGTGGGTCGTCCTCTTCCTGCCCGCCTACGAGGGGACGTCGACATCGACGGACTCCGACGGCAACGTCGTCGAGACGATGACGCACGCCACGATCGCGGAGGTGAACGGGTTGCTGTTCGCGCTCGTCCTCGGCGCGATGCCGATCGCCCTGACTCTGATCCCGTTCTTCGTCCGCGGCAAGGCGCGCCAGACCGTGACGGTGGTCTGCACCCTGTTGTTGGCCGGGATCGCGGTGCTTACGGGGTTCACCGTCGGGCCGTTCTTCGTCCTTCCCCTTGTCGCCTTGGTATGCGCGTGCGTCGTTCCGCCGTCGGGCTTCGACCCCCGCCGCGCGCTCGCGGGGCTCCTGGTCGGCGTCGGGGTGGTTGCGGGTTGGATCGCCTGGAACAACCGTGTGGGACCGTTCACCTGCCCGAGCAGTGGAAGTGGCACCTCCGACGGCGGCAGCAGCTTTAGCTGCTCGGACCAGTACGACCCGGTTCCCTTCCTCGTGGTGGGTGTCCTCGCCCTCCTTGTCGCCGTCGGCCTCGAGATGTGGACGCGAGGCCAGCCGATGCGTAGGAGAGCGTAGTGCGGCGGCTCGAACGGCTGCCCTGGTGGGTGTGGGTCCCGGTGCTCGTGGTTTACCTCGGAGCGCTATACGCCCCGGGCAGCCGAGACCCGGGGCCTGGCTTCTTTCCTGAAGGCACCGACAAGGTGGTCCACGTGCTGCTGTTCGCGGTTCCGGCCTTCTTGGCGCGGATGACCGTCCGCGCGTGGTGGCCTGTGGTGCTGCTCGTCCTGCACGCGCCGATCAGCGAGGTGATCCAGTGGCGGTTCGTCCCCGCCCGCAGCGGCGACCCGCTCGACCTGGTGGCGGACTTCCTAGGGATCGTCCTCGGTCTGGTCGTCGCGGGACTTGTCCGTAGTCGTTCCTCTGGGTCTCCCGAAGAGACCTGACGGTGTCTCCACGGGCTCTGCCGCTGAATCCCGATCTGGTACCGTGTCGGTATGAGCATTCAGATTGCGGTGCGGTTGCCGGATGACTTGGTCCGGTTCTTGGACGAAGAGGTGAAGGACGGCCGCGGGACCGGCCGCGCGGCGATCGTGACGCGTGCGCTGGAACGGGAGCAGCGGCGTCGAGTTGCGGAGCGCGATGCCGACATCCTGGCGGCATCGAGCGGGGCCGACGATCTGGCTGGGTTGGCCGAATTCGCGGCCTCCACCGCCATTCCTCTGGACTGAGCATGCGCCCGATCCATGCGGCCCGGCTGGACAAGACCCGCCCCGTCCTTGTCCTCACCCGCGAGGCGGTACGCCCCTTCTTGGCGAACGTGACGGTGGCGCCCATAACAAGCACGGTGCGGGGCCTCTCGACAGAGGTGCCGGTCGGACCGTCGAACGGATTGGATCACGCGTGCGTCGTCAGCTGCGACAACATCCAGACGATCCCGGCTGATCGGCTCGGCCGCCAGTTGGGCTTCCTGCACGACCGCCAGGAGGCCGAACTCACCGCGGCGATCCAGGCTGCGCTGGACCTCGACAGTCCGAACTGACTGCGGCTGGTCTGCGCGGGCCGTAGAGATGTGAAAGGCCCGCCCTTGACGGAGCGGGCTTCGGGTGGCGGAGGATACGAGATTCGAACTCGTGAGGGCGTGAACCCAACCCGCTTTCCAAGCGAGCGCCATAGGCCTCTAGGCGAATCCTCCGCCGGGTACCTTACCTGAGCGGGAACGGCCCCTCAACTCGCGACGGGGACTGCCGGTGGACAGAGCTCAAAGGGAGGCGAGGGCGGCGCGCAGGGTGGCGCTCGGCGAGACCCTGCCGACGACGGCGCCGTGGCCGAGCACGGCGTGCGGCTGGAACGCGGCGAGGCGCGGCGTTCCGAGGCCCAGGGCTTCGAGCGTCGCGACGAGCGCGGGGACCGTCGCGCGGGCATCGCCGTCGGACACCTTCACGACGATCCCGGTGCCGTCGGCGAGGCCCGCCGCAAGCGTGCCTTCCGCGCCGCCCTTCACGACGATCCCGGGAACCTCACGGTGGAGCACCGTCTCGTAGCGCTTGGTGCCGGACGCGTACTCGGGGTGCGTGCGAAACGCGTCGGCGACGCGGCGCGCGTTCGGGTCGGAGCCGCCCGCGAGGCGACCGAACGCCCGCGCGAGGCCAGCGAGCGTCGTCGGGAAGGCTGGGGCGCCGCAGCCGTCGACGACCGACTGGCCGATCTCGGTGCCCGTGAACTCGGCGAGGGCCTCGACGATGGCGGCCTGGAGGGGGTGGGCGGGGTCGCGGTAGGAGGCGACGTCCCAGCCGGCTCGGGCGCACGTGCGCAGCATTCCCGCATGCTTGCCGGAGCAGTTGTGGACGATTCGGTCGCGGCCGCGACCGTCGCCGACCCAGGCGAGCAACGCGTCCTCGTCGCCAGGCAGCGCCGGAGGTGTCTGTAGCGCGTCCGGCCCGAGGCCAGCGCCGTCGAGGAGCACGCGGACGCCGTCGACATGGATTCCCTCGCCAGAGTGCGACGCACCGGTCAGGGCGAGGAGAGCGCCGTCGACGTCGAGGCCGGCTCGCAGCATGGCGACGGACTGGATCGGCTTGACGGCTGAGCGCGCGAGGAAAGGGGAGCCGGCGTCGCCGAGCGCCAGCCGCAGGGCGCCGTCGGGTCCGACGACGGCGAGGCCGCCGTGGTGCAGCGCCTCCAGGTAGTCGCCGCGCCACACCTCGGCCAGGACCGGATCACTGCTCGCAACCATGGGGCGAGGGTAGCGCTGCGCGGCCGCCGTCGGCGATGCGGTAGAGTTGGCGACGGTTCCTCGCGCGGCGGTATCTCGCCCAACTCCCCCAGGGTCGGAAGGCAGCAAGGGTAAGTGAGCTCTATCGGGTGCGCGGGGGGCCCTTTTTCTTTGCTCCCGAACTGTCGGTGGACTGGAATAGGGTGGTCGCGTGGACGAGGACTACGACCAGGACGAGTACGCCCCCATCGACGAGGGGTACGGGTCGGCGAGCCTTCCCGGCTTCGAGCCGATGGACGGCCCCGGCCTGTTCGATGAGCCCGAGCCCGCTCCCGTGCAGGACGGCCCCTCGCTGATCGGCGAGGAAGAGCCCGAGCCCGCGGCCGTTCCCGCCCCTCCCGCCCCGTCGAGCAGGCCCGCTCGGGTCGAGGCGCCCGCGGCGCCGCTCGCGCTGTACCGCCGCTACCGTCCCGACACGTTCGGTGACGTCATCGGCCAGGAGCACGTCACCGTCCCCCTCCAGCGCGCGCTGACCAACAACCGCGTCAACCACGCCTACCTGTTCTCCGGCCCGCGCGGCTGCGGCAAGACCACCTCTGCACGCATCCTCGCCCGCTGCCTCAACTGCGAGCAGGGGCCGACCGCGACCCCGTGCGGACAGTGCCAGTCCTGCGTCGACCTCGCGCGCGGCGGCCCCGGCTCCATCGACGTCATCGAGATCGACGCGGCATCGCACGGCGGCGTCGACGACGCGCGAGACCTGCGCGAGCGCGCCTACTTCGCGCCCGTCGCTAGCCGCTACAAGATCTACATCATCGACGAGGCCCATATGGTGACGACGCAGGGCTTCAATGCGCTGCTGAAGCTCGTCGAGGAGCCGCCGCCGCACACCAAGTTCATCTTCGCGACGACCGAGCCGGAGAAGGTCATCGGGACCATCCGCTCCCGCACACACCACTACCCGTTCCGGCTCGTGCCGCCGAAGGTGCTCGGCGACTACCTCACCGACATCTGCCACACCGAGGGCGTCGCCATCGACCACGCCGCCATCCCGCTTGTGGTCCGCGCGGGCGGCGGCTCGGTTCGCGACTCGCTTTCAGTTCTCGACCAGCTCCTCGGCGGGGCCGGGGACGACGGCGTGAGCTACGGCCAGGCGGCGGCGCTGCTCGGCTACACGCCCGACGCGCTTCTCGACGAGATCGTCGACGCGTTCGCCGCAGGCGACGCCGCGGGGGTGTTCCGCACGGTCGACAAAGTGATCGAGGTCGGCCAGGATCCGCGCCGGTTCGCGGAGGATCTGCTGCGCCGCCTCCGCGACCTGATCATTCTCGCCGCCGTGCCCGAGGCTGCGACCAACGGCATCCTCGATGTCGCGGCCGATCAGGCGCAGCGGCTCCAGACGCAGGTCGCGGGCCTCGGCGCGGGTGAGTTGACACGCGCCGCGGAGGTGATCGCCGTCGGGTTGACCGAGATGCGCGGCACCACCGCCCCCAGGTTGCACCTCGAGCTGATGTGCGCGCGCGTGCTGCTGCCCGGCGCGGACCTCGACGAGCGGGGCCTGCACGCGCGGATGGATCGTTTGGAGCGCAGGGTCGGGATGATCGGGGCGGGGGAGACCTCGCTCGTCGCGGACTGGACGGACGCCGACGCCCCGGTCACCCGCTCGGCTCCTGTGTCATCCGTCTCTCCCGAGCCCTCGCGGCAACGCCCGGCCGCGCCGGAGCCGACGCCCGAACAGCCCGCGGCGCAGCGGCCCGCGCCGTCGCCCTCCCCGCAGAGTCCCGCCCAGCAGGCCCCCGCACAGCAGGGACCTGTGCAGCAGGCTCCCGCTCAGCGCGCGCCGCAGCAGCGCCCGGCAGGGGCCCCACCCAGCGGAGGCTCCGCACCCGTCGCTTCTGCACCGCGGCCCGAGCCGAAGCCGGCGGCAGCCGGCACTGTCCAGCTGACCGCCGCAGAGCTCCGGCGCGTCTGGCCGAACGTCCTCGACGAGGCCAAGCGCCGACGGCGGTTCACCCACATGCTGCTGTCCCAGCACGCGCAGGTCATCGACCTGGCAGACGGGGTCCTGACTCTTGGGTTCTCCGGTCCGGGGCCTCGGGAGAACTTCGGCAGCGGCGGTAGCGCCGAGGTGCTGGTGGAGGCGCTCGTCGAGGTGATCGGCGTGGAGGTGCGGATCAATGCCATCGTCGCATCGGGCGATGCTCCCGCGGTCGTCGCGCCGGCCCAGCGTCCGTCGGGCGCCCCGGTTCGGGCACCCGAACCCGAGCCCGCACCCGTCCCGGCCGTCCCGCCGCCTGCGCCGTCGGAGGAGGTCTCCGCTGAGGATGAGGTCCTGGACGCCGTCCACAACGCGGAAGAGCTCCTGAGTTCCACCTTCGGCGCGGAGGTCATCGCCGTCCGCGACGCGGAGTGACGCCTATGCTTGCCCCGTGTCCCGCGGCGCTACCGTGCGACACCAAAACACTCGAGGAGTAGCAACTGATGTTTGGCGACTTTGACTTCGGTGCCCTGATGCAGCAGGCGCAGCAGATGCAGGAGGACCTGGAGCGCGCGCAGGCGGACCTCGCGCAGCAGAGCTTCACGGCGCAGGCTGGCGGCGACCTGGTCTCCATCACGCTGAACGGCAAGGGCGAACTCACTGACGTCGTCATCAAGCCCGAGGCGTGCGATCCGGGGGACACTGAGACGCTCGCCGCGCTGATCGTCGCCGCCTCCCGCGCGGCGCGTGCCCAGGCCGACGCCGCCATGGCCGCAGCGATGCCGGAGATCCCGCAGATCCCCGGCATCGGGGGCTGATCACTTCCGTGTACGAAGGGCCTATCCAGGACCTGATCGACGAGCTGAGCCGGCTGCCCGGGATCGGGCCGCGCGGCGCCTCGCGGATCGCGTTCTTCCTGCTCGACGCCCCGGAGGAGGACGTGTTCGCGCTCGCGGACACGCTGCGCCGGGTGAAGGAGTCCTCTCGCGTGTGCGAGGTGTGCTTCAACGTTTCCCAGGAGGAGCGTTGCCGCATCTGCCGCGACCCGCGCCGCGACCGCAGCCAGCTGTGCGTCGTCGAGGAGTCGAAGGACGTCGTCGCCATTGAGCGCACCAATGAGTTCCGGGGCCTCTACCACGTGCTCGGCGGGTCGATCTCGCCCATCGATGGGCGCGGTCCCTCGGACCTGCACACCCGCGAGCTGTTCCAGCGCCTTGCCGACGGCGAGGTCCAGGAGGTCATCCTGGCTACCGACCCCGACACGCAGGGCGAGGCGACAGCGGCGTACCTCAGCCGCATGTTGCGCGACTTCGGCGTCCGCGTGACCCGCCCCGCCAGCGGCCTGCCGGTGGGCGGCGACCTCGAGTACGCCGACCAGGTCACACTCGGCCGCGCCTTCGAGGGCCGCCGCGTCATGTTCGAGCCCACTTCCTGACCGGGATCCCGTTCGGGTGGCCCGACAAACGCGGGCCCTCGTTTTTGTCGGTGGGCCGTCCTATTGTCGGAAATCGAGGCCCAACCGGGTCCGACGACGAAGGGAAACCACCCATGTCCTATCAGCTGAGCCCCTACCTCGCGCTCGACGGCACCACCCGTCAGGCGATGGAGTTCTACCAGTCCATCCTCGGCGGCGAGCTGACCATGACGACGTTCGCAGAGGCCGGAGCGGGCGATTTCCCCGGCTCAGACCGCATCATGCACGCGGGCCTCGTCACCGACGGCGGCATCGAGATCTTCGGGGCCGACACGCTCGTGGAGATGGGGCACACGCCCGGCGACACCGTCGCACTGTCACTCATGGGCAACGACGATGCTTTGCCGCGCCTGTTTGCGGCGCTTGCGGACGGAGGGACGATCACCGTCCCGTTCGAGCGCCAGATGTGGGGCGACGACTACGGCCAGCTCCGCGACAAGTTCGGCGTCGTCTGGCACGTCAACCGCCAGGGCGATCCCGCAGCGTGACAGCGGACACTAAGGTTGCCGAGTGACTGACTCCGTGATCACCGCTCGCGGCCTGACCAAACGCTTCGGCGAGGTCGTCGCCGTCGACGGGATCGACTTCGAGATCGCGCCTGGCGAGTCTTTCGGCTTCCTCGGCCCTAACGGGGCCGGGAAGTCGACGACCATGCGGATGATCGCGGCCACCTCGACGCGCACCGGCGGCGAGCTCAACGTGCTCGGCCTCGACACGAACGGGCACGGGCCGGAGATCCGGGCGCAGCTCGGGATCGTCCCGCAGGGTGACCTCCTCGATGAGGAACTCCGCGTCGTCGACAACCTCTACGTCTACGGGCGCTACTTCGGCCTGCCCCGCCGCTACGTCAACGAGCGCGCGGAGCAGCTGCTGGACTTCGCGCAGCTCAAGGAGAAGCGGCTTGCCCGCGTCAGCGAGCTGTCGGGCGGCATGAAGCGTCGGCTGACCATCGCCCGCGGGTTGATCAACAACCCGAAGATCATGCTCCTCGACGAGCCGACGACGGGCCTCGACCCACAGGCCCGTCACATCCTGTGGGACCGGCTGTTCCGGTTGAAGGAGGAGGGCACGACGCTGGTGGTCACCACGCACTTCATGGACGAGGCCGAGCAACTGTGCGACCGGCTGGTGGTGATCGACAAGGGGCGGATCGTCGCCGAGGGCAGTCCCGCGTCGTTGATCAGGGCCTACGCCACACGCGAGGTGGTGGAGGTGCGCTTCGGCTCCGGCAGGAACGAGGCCGCCGCCGAACTCCTCGACGGCGTGGGCGAGCGGCGCGAGGCGCTCGCCGACCGTGTCCTCGTCTACGCGGACAACGGCGAGCATGCCTTGCAGGCCGTTGCTGAGCGTGGCCTGGAGCCGGTCACGTCACTGGTGCGGCGTGCGTCGCTGGAGGACGTGTTCCTTCGGCTAACCGGACGGAGCTTGATCGAGTGAGCGCCGATGTGACCATCCGGGTTCTCGACGCGGGCGTCGCCGCCGACCCGGAGCGCACGCGCGCCTGGGGCTGGTGGGCCGTCGTCGAGCATCATCTCCTGCGCATGCGCTTCTACCTGCGAACGATGCTGATCACGGGCATCGGATCGCCAGTGGTGTACCTCGCGGGTCTCGGCGCCGGGCTGGGTGTCCTCGTCGACCAGGGCGCGGGCATCGAGGGCGTCCCTTACCTCACCTTCATCGCGCCTGCCCTCGTTCTCGCGATGGCGATGCAGGTGTCTGGGCAGGAGAACACCTACGGCACGTTCGGCGGCTTCCGATGGTCGAACATGTACACGGCGATGCGGCTCACGCCGATCAGTCCCGCGCAGATGGCGATCGGCTCGCAGGTCGCCGTGCTGGCCCGCGTGCTGCCTCTCTATGGCTTCTACCTGGTGGCATTGGCGTTCTTCGGGATCGGAACGCCGCTGCGGCTGTTGACGATGGTGCCTCTCGGGATGCTGATGTCGGTGTCCTTCGGGTTCGCGGTCCAGGCGTGGGTCGCCACGCAGAAGGACGACCGCGGGCAGATGTCGTTCGTGGAGCGCTTCGTCGTGGTCCCGTTGACGCTGTTCTCGGGCACCTACTTCCCTCTCGACACGTTGCCCGGCTATCTGCAGCCGATCGGCTGGGTCTCGCCGCTGTGGCACGCAACCGAGCTGGGTCGGTGGATCCTCTACGGCCAGGAGACGCTTGTCGTCGTGCATCTCGCGTTCCTCGTCGCGCTGGCCGTCGTCGGCGGCATCTTCGCGGTGCGGCATTTCCGGTGGAGGTTGGACGAGTGAGCGCGCCAGCCAGCGCCCCGAGGCTGCGCCCGTTGAAGTCGCTGTATGGCGGCAACACGCGCGCGGTGTTCGCGCGCGGTCTGCGCGTGATCGCCCGCAACAACTACCTGATCGTGCTCACCGGGTTCTTCGAACCCGTGTTCTACCTGCTATCGATGGGTCTCGGGCTAGGGGCGCTGATCGGCACCGTCGAGTTCTACGGCGTCGCGGTCCCGTACGCCGCCTACATCGCGCCGGCGCTCATGGCGGTCTCCGCGATGAACGGCGCGTTGTACGACTCGACGATGAACGTCTTCTTCAAGATGCGGTACGGCAAGCTGTACGACCAGATGTTGGCGACGTCGCTCGGCCCGCTCGACGTCGCCCTCGGCGAGATCCTGCTCGCGCTCTTCCGCGGCCTGCTGTACGCGAGCGGTTTCATGCTGGTCACGACGCTGCTGGGCCTGAATCTCGCCTGGACGGCGCTGCTGGCGATCCCGGCCGCGCTCATCGTCGCGTTCGGCTTTGCCGCCATCGGCCTGGCCGTGACGAGCTTCATGAAGTCGTTCCAGCACCTCGACCTCGTCTATTTCGTGATGCTGCCGATGTTTCTGCTCTCGGCGACCTTCTTCCCGATCGACGTCTACCCCGAGGCCGTGCAGACCGTCATCAAGATCTTTCCGCTGTGGCACGCCGTCGACATGGTCCGGCAGCTCACAACCGGCCTGATCCAGCCGACGATCTGGGGGCACCTCTCCTACTTCGGCGTGATGATCGTCGTCGGCGTGACGGCGGCGACCCTGCGGCTGAGGGCGCTGTTCCTCACGTAGCTCAGAGCACTTCGCCCGGCAGCACGACGCCGACCTGGCGCCGCAGCTCGTCCATCGTCTCCATGACCGCGAGCGTGTCGGCCCACGGCAGGAGGTCCGACTCCGGCTTGCCTTCGACGACCATGGTCGCGAGGTGCGCGGCCTCGTAGCAAAGCCCGAGATGGTCCCGGATCTCCGGCTCGTCGGACTCGCCGACCTGGCCGTCGCGGGTGATGAACCGCACGCGTTGCGGGCCGTAGAAGGCGCCGGGGAGCTCGATCCGGGCCAGGCCTCCGGAGATCAGTCCCACCGTCGGCGTCTTGGCTGCGAGCGTGGTCGAGATAATCGCCTGTGCGTACGGGTTCCCGGGGTACTCGTCGAGGATGCCGGTGATCTGCCGATCGACGCCGGTGAATGCCTTCGTCCCCCGGGCAAGAGCTCTGCCGGGTGCGCCGAGCACGAAGTTCGTAAACGACACGGGGTAGACGCCGAGATCGAGCATGGCGCCGCCGGCCTTCGCCGGGTCGAAAAGGCGGAACTCGGGGTCCTCGGCGAACCACTGTCCGTGGTCGGCGAAGACGGTCTCGACATCGCCCAGGGCGCCGTCGGCCAGGAGCTGGCGCACGACGTCGATGTGGGGCAAGAAGCGCGTCCACATGGCCTCCAGCACGGATACCCCGGCGGCGCGCGCGGCGTCGAGCACCTTGCGGGCCTCGCTGGCGTTGCGCGTGAACGCCTTCTCGACGAGGACGTGCTTGCCTGCGGCGATCGCGAGCAGGGCGTTCGCCATGTGCTCGCTGTGCGGGGTGGCGACGTATACGACGTCGACCTCGGGGTCGGCGACCAGTTGCTCGTAAGAGCCGTAGGCGCGATCGGCGCCGAAACGCGCAGCGTACTGCGCGGCGCGCTCCTGGTTCCGCGAGCCGACGGCCACCAGCCGCTGCTGCGTGTGGGTGTGCAGCGCCGTGACGAGCGCGTTGGCGATGCCGCCCGGCCCGAGCACCCCCCACCGCAGCGGGGGAGCGGACATCGGGTCGGGCGTGCGGGGCGTGGGCAGGGTAAGGCTCATGCCCCCATTCAACCGCCTTCTAGGGCCGACGGCTAGCGCGTCGGCTGCTTGCCGAGCGCCACTTCCAGCCCGACCAGCTCGTCGACCATCTCGCGGGGGAGTCGCCAGCCGAACGTGTCGAACCAGCGCCCGATCCGCGGCACCTCGTCGCGCCACTCCTGGCTCCAGTAGCCGATGACCTCGGCGAGGTCATCGGCCGGGATGTTCAGGCCGTCGACGTCGAGCGACCCCTCCGCGGGGAGCAGACCGATGGGCGTCTCGACGGCGTCAGCCGTCCCCTGGATGCGCTCGGCCACCCACTTCAGCACGCGGGAGTTCTCGCCGAAGCCCGGCCACATGAAGCGGCCGTCGGCGTCGCGGCGGAACCAGTTCACGTAGAAGATCTTCGGCAGCAGATCGGCGTCGGTCTCCTTGCCGATGTCGAGCCAGTGCTGCACGTAGTCGGCCACGTGGTAGCCGATGAACGGCAGCATCGCCATCGGGTCGCGTCGCAGCACGCCGATGGCGCCCTTTGCCGCCGCCGTCGACTCCGACGAGCACGTCGCACCCATGAACACGCCGTGCCTCCAGTCGCGCGACTGGGTGACGAGCGGGACGGTGTTCTCCCGACGGCCGCCGAAGATGATGGCGTCAAGCGGCACGCCGCGAGGGCGTTCGTAGTCCTCGCTGAGGATGGGGCACTGGTCGATCGGGGTACAGAAGCGGCTGTTGGGGTGCGCGGCCTTCTCGTCGGGGCGGCCGCCCTCGGGGCCGGTGGCGCCGTGCCAGATGCGCCCCTTCCAGTCGGTGAGGGTGCCGGGCTTCTCCGCGGTCATGCCCTCCCACCAGACATCGCCGTCCGGCGTGAGGCCCACGTTGGTGAAGATGGAGTTGCCACCCTCGATGGTCAGCATGGCGTTCGGGTTGGTCTCCATGCTCGTTCCGGGCGCCACCCCGAAGAAGCCGGTCTCCGGGTTCGTCGCGTACAGCCTGCCGTCGGAGCCGAAGCGCAGCCAGGCGATGTCGTCGCCCAGCGTCTCGACGTGCCAGCCGGGCACGGTGGGCTGCAGCATGGCGAGGTTCGTCTTGCCGCAGGCTGACGGGAACGCCGCGGCGATGTGGAACTGGCGGCCCTCCGGTGAGATGAGTTTCAGGATCAGCATGTGCTCGGCAAGCCAGCCCTCGTCGCGCGCCATGACCGACGCGATCCGTAGCGCGTAGCACTTCTTGCCGAGCAGGGAGTTGCCGCCGTAGCCCGAGCCGTAGGACCAGACCATGCGCTCCTCGGGGAAATGCACGATGTACTTCGTCTCGTTGCAGGGCCAGGCGACGTCGTCCATACCGGGTTCGAGCGGCATGCCGACCGAGTGGAGGCAGGGCACGAAGTCGGCATCGTTCTCTTCCATGGTGCGCAGGGTCTCTGCGCCCATCCGCGTCATGATGCGCATCGAGAGCGCCACGTAGGCAGAGTCGGAGACCTCGACGCCGAACTTCGGGTCCTCGGCGTCGAGGTGCCCCATGCAGAACGGCATGACGTACATGGTGCGGCCGCGCATGCAGCCGTCGTAGAGGTCGGTCATGATGCGCTTCATCTGGACCGGGTCCATCCAGTTGTTGGTGGGTCCGGCGTTGCGCTCGTCGATGGAGCAGATGAAGGTGGAGTCCTCGACGCGGGCGACGTCGTCGGGATCCGTGCGCGCGTAGATCGAGTTCGGTTTGAGGTCGGGGTTCAGACGCACGACGGTGCCGGCCTCGACGAGGAGCTCGACGAGGGTGTCCCATTCAGCGTCGGAGCCGTCGCAGTAGTGGATGGCGTCGGGCTGGCAGAGGTCGACGACCTCGTCGAGCCACGCGACGAGGCGCGGATGCGTGGGCGCCGTGCCGGTTGTGGGAAGGGTGGTGCGGCTTCTCGTCTCGGTTACGGTGCTCATGGTTCGAAACCCCTTGTGTCGTCATTGACAGGCGTCCACATTGATCGCCTCCATTCCCACCATAACCGGCGATACCGCCCGAGCCGCGCCGGGGGTCCGCTGTCTCACGCTGATAGTCTCGCAACGTGCGCCGCGTGACGATCCTCGCCTCTGCCGCCGTGCTCCTGGGGGTGGCCACGGCGTGCACGGAGCCGATGCCGCCATCTCCCCCCAGCTCCGGCCCTCCCGCGACGTTGTCACCCGCGCCGGAACCCTCGCCGACGAACTCGCCGACGCCGCCGCTTGAGGAGTCGACGATGCCCTCGTCGCTGCCACCGGTGTCGCAGCCGACGCCGCAGGGCGGTCCCTGGCAGAAGGTCGACGCTACTCTGACAAGCCCCGACGAGGCCAGGGCCTTGACGGCGGTTCCGGAGAGCCTGCGCGCGTTCCTCGCCGCACGGATCGGGCATGAGGATGAGGCGGGCTGCACGATGACCGAGGTGGACCTGCGGGGCGTGCACCCGGATGGGTTCGCGTTCGGCACCGAGGATACGAGCTGCGGTGGCGCGCACACCGTCTGGGGCATCACGGAGGGCCGGTGGGAGTACATCGTCCAGTTCCAGGACGCGATGCCGTGCGAGTACCTGAGGCAGAACGACGTCCCCCGCGGTGTTCCCGGGCTGCGCTGTGTCGGCGACGAGGGCGCCGAGGACTACTGAGGCCGACGCCGTGGGCAGCGGGTTCGTCGTGGTCGGGGGAGGGATCGTCGGGTGCGCGGTGGCGCGCGAGCTGACGCGCCGCTTCCCCGGCGCGGCCGTGACGTTGCTGGAGAAGGAGGATCGGCTGGCCGGCCATCAGACCGGGCACAACTCCGGCGTCGTGCATGCCGGGCTGTACTACGAACCGGGCGGGCTGAAGGCGCGGCTGTGTCGCCGCGGCGTCGGTTTGCTCCGGGACTTCTGCGGCGAGAGGGGGATCGCCTACGAGGAGTGCGGGAAGCTGGTCGTCGCGCTCGATGGCGAAGAGGAGCGGCGGCTGACGAGCATCTTCGCGCGGGCGGTGGCCAACGGAGTGCCGGGCGCGGAGATGCTCGGCCCCGACGGGATCCGGGAAGTGGAGCCGAACGCCGTCGGCGTGGCCGCGCTCCGGTCGCCAGGCACGGCGATCGTCGACTACGCAGCGGTGACGCGGGCGCTGGCCGACGACGTGGTCGCCGCGGGCGGCGAGGTCGTGTTGGGCTGCGAGGTGCGGCGGGTGCGGGACGCATCCGACGGGGTGGTGGTCGAGACGGCGCGGGGCGATTACCGGGCAGGCCGTGCCGTGGTGTGCGCGGGGGCGCAGTCGGATCGGCTGGCCCGCCGCTCAGGCGGGGCGCGACAGCCGAGCGTCGTCCCTTTCTTCGGGCAGTACTTCCTGCTGGAGCCCGCGTACCGCGACGTGCTCCGCGGTCTCGTCTATCCCGTGCCCGACCCGAGGTATCCGTTCCTGGGGGTACACCTGACCAAGCGGGTCGACGGCGAGTTGACGGTCGGCCCGAACGCGTTCCTTTCGCTGTCGAGGGAGGGGTACCGGGGACTCGGCCTTGACGTCAGGGACCTTGCCGCGACGGTGACCTTCCCAGGTTTCTGGCGCTTCGCCGGACGTAACCTGCCCACTGCTGCGCGGGAGGCGCGCACCGTGGTGTCGAAGAGGCTGTTCCTCCGCGAGGCGCAGCGCTACGTCCCGGCACTGGAGGGCGCCGACGCCACGCGCGTGACGAGGGGGATTCGCGCCCAGGCCATGGACGCCGACGGCGCCCTGGTCGACGACTTCCGGATCGAGCGCGGCCTCCGTACGGTGCATGTCCGCAACGCGCCGTCGCCAGGTGCGACGTCGTCGATGGCGATCGCCGAGCACATCGTCGGCCTGATCGTGTCCTGAAACGGTCGAAGCGTGCATCTGTGAACGTGCGAAACCCCGCCCGCAGGCGGGGTTTCAGCAGTTGATGGTCGGGGTGACAGGATTTGAACCTGCGGCCTCGTCGTCCCGAACGACGCGCGCTACCAAGCTGCGCCACACCCCGAGGGCCGACGGAAATACTAGCCGACGGCGGCCGTTTGCGCGAACCAGCGGTGTGTGGCTGGGGACGCGGCTATGACGGGCGCGGGCGCAGGGTCAGCAGCGTGACCTCCGGGCGGCAGGCGAACCGGTAGGGCGCGTACGGCGAGGTGCCGAGGCCGGCTGAGACGTGCATGTGCGCCGTGTGGCCGCCCGCGGTGTGCGACGACATGCCCTTGACGCGCGCGGCATCCAGGTCGCAATTGGTCACCAGCGCGCCGTAGAACGGAACACAGACCTGGCCGCCGTGCGTGTGACCGGCCAGGATCAGGTCCATGCCGTCGGCCGCCATGGCGTCGATCACCCGGAGGTACGGCGCATGCGTCACGCCGATGTTCAGGTCCGCTGTCGCATCGGCCGGTCCCGCGACGAGAGAGTAGTCGTCGCGGCTCAGGTGCGCGTCGTCGGTGCCACGGAAGGCCAGCCGGTACCCGTTGACCTCCAACGTCGCCCGACGGTGCGTCAGATCGTCCCAGCCGCAGCCCTCCAGGCCGTCGCGGAGCTGTTCCCAGGGCAGTTCCTGCCGACCGTTGGTGTTGTAGGTGGTGGAGGACCGGCGACGGAGCAGGTACTTGAGTGGGTTCCCCGACCGCGGCGCGAAGTAGTCGTTGGAGCCGAACACGAACACGCCGGGGAGCGACCGCAGCCCGTCCATTGCGGCGAGCAGGGGAGCGATAGCGCCCGGCTCGGTGATGTTGTCGCCGGTGTTGACGACGACGTCAGGCTCCAACACCGCGAGCGAGCGGACGAAGGCGAGCTTGCGTTCCTGGGCGGCGCGCAGGTGCAGGTCCGAGACGTGCAAGATGCGGAGGGATCGGCCACCGGGAGGAAGGATGTCCAGATCGAATCGGCGGACCGTGTAGAGGCCGGCCTCGGCAAGCCCCCACGCGAAGCACGCTCCACCGACGGCGACCGTTGCTGCGGCCGCCTTCACAAGAGCCTTCGACATCAGTCGTCGGGATCCTTCTTGTCCGGCTTCTTGTTGTCGTCCGGCTTCTTGTCGTCCGGCTTCTTGTCCTTTCGTCCGTCCTTGTCCTTGTCATCGGGAACGGTAGGTTCAGGCTCTGGCTCGGGACCCTTCGAGACCTTCAATTGGATGGTCGAGAACTTCACGGCCTGACCCGTCGGCGCGGTGCCGAGGAACGTGCCGGGACGCCACGACGAGAAGACCTCCAGCCGCTGCGTCGTGAAGCCAGCCGCCTCCAGCGTCCGCCGCGCCTGGTCGTAGCCCATGCCGCGCACATCCGGGATCTTGACCTTCACGCCCTGCAGGATCTCCTTGGTCGGAGCCTTGAAGCTCGTCTTCGGGAGATCGCGGAGGGCCGACTTCATGGCCGCATTCCAGATCTTGCCGGCGTCGCCGCCGCCGGTGCCGCGGAGGTAGGTCCGCTCCAGTGACAGATTCTTGAGGCTCCTGACCTTCTTGCTCTTGACGTCCTTGTGGGCTTTATCGAGCGCGATCATGCCGATGCCGGCCATCTCCGGAGTGTAGCCCGCGTACCAGACCGACTTGTTCTCGTTCGTCGTGCCCGTCTTGCCCGCCTCGTCCCGCCCGTCGAGGATCGCGGCGGGGCGACCCGTGCCCTGCTTCGCGACGGACTCAAGGATGTAGTTGACGCCGTCGGCCACCTCCTTGCGGATCACCTGCTTGCAGTTCGCGTCGGGGACCTCGATCTTCTTGCCGTCGGCCGTCTTCACCGACTCCAGGATGATCGGGTTGCAGTGCTTGCCGCGGTTCGCGAAGGTCGCGTAGGCCTCGGCCATCGACAGCGGCGTGACATCGGCGGTGCCTAGCACGAACACGGGGTAGTTCTGCTCGGACCGCAGGTCGGTGCCCATCGACGCCTTGACGCCGGCCTTCTTCGCCATGTCGATCGAGGAGCAGATGCCGACGTCACGCACCAGCTGCATGAAGTAGGTGTTGACCGAGCTCTGGGCCGCCTTCATCATGTCGATCATGCCGTAGTTGGTGTAACCGAGGTTGCCGACGGCGTGGTCCTGCCGGAACACGAACGGGCCCTTGCAGTTCTTGAACGTCATGCCCTGCAGGTCGATGCGGCCTGGGGCGTTGTACTGCTTGCCTGGCGTCATGCCCATGTCGAGCGCCGCGGCCATCGTGAACGTCTTGAACGTCGAGCCCGCCTGGTAGCCTTCGGCGCCGCCCATGTCCGGCTTCTTGTTTGAGACGTTGTAGTTGTACCAGGTCTCGCCCTTGCCGTCGCCCATCTTCGGCCGCGACTGCGCCATGGCGACGATCAGGCCTGTCTTCGGCTGAATCAGGACGGAGGCGCCGATGACGGGGTCTTTCGGCGCGACGATGTTGCCGACGGCCTTCTCGGCCGCGTCCTGCGCCTCTGGATCGATCATCGTCTGGATGGTGAGGCCGCCGCGCTTGAGCATGTTCTCGCGCTCCTCCTGCGTCTCCCCCATGCTGGGCAGCTGGAGCAGCGTGCGGCGCACGTAGTCGCACAGGAACGGGTACTTCGAGTCGATGCAGCCGTTCTTCGCGCGCCGCACCTTCGCGGGGTCGAAGGTCTCCTGCTTCGCCTCGACCGCATCCTGCTCGGTGATCATGCCCCACTTGACCATCTGGTTGAGCACGACGTCGCGGCGGTCGATGGCCCGCTCGGTGTGCTTGACCGGGTTCAGGGAGACCGGGTTCTGCACGATGCCGGCCAGCATGGCGGCCTGCGGCAGCGTGAGCTTCGCGGCGGTCGTGCCGAAGTAGTGCCTAGCCGCGGCCTCGACGCCGTACGCGCCGTCGCCGTAGTAGGCGATGTTGAGGTACCGCTCGAGGATCTGGTCCTTCGTGAGGCGGTCCTCCAGCGCCATGGCGTAGCGCATCTCGATGATCTTGCGCTCCGGCGTCACCTCGATGGCCTTGCGGACGCCCTCGCGGTCGTTGGCCGCGGCGGCCGTCTCGACGCGGACGAGCTTCACGTACTGCTGTGTGAGCGTCGAGGCGCCCTGGGTGTCGCCGGTGAGCGTCTTGATCAGGGCCCGGCCGAAGCCCTGGAAGTCGATGGCACCGTGCTCGTAGAAGCGGTGGTCCTCGATGGCGATCTGCGCCTCCTGCATGACAGGAGCGATCTTCGACAGCGGAACGTAGACGCGGTTCTCGGCGTAGAACGTCGTCAGCTCCTTGCCGTTGGCCATCAGCACTCGGGAACGCTGCGACTGCGGCGGGGTCGCCAAATCTGCAGGGATGTCGTCGAGCGAGTCTGCGGCGAGGTTGACGCCGCCGCCGGCGAGCGCGGTCAACGGCACTGCGAGCCCGGACAGCAGGAGACCGGCGAGCACGCTCACCGCAAAGAACATGAGGAGTGAGTACGCCTTCTGGCCAAGGGAGGCTGACTTCATGGGCGTCATGATACGTGACGACCCCAAGAGACCCCGCACCGTGCTTTCCCGCTCCGTCGCTTTCCCCTATATGGGGTGGATTCGCGGCCGAAGGATGAACAGTTGGTGTTCCCCGGCGGACCTGACTGTTGCGAACCCGCAGTCATGCGCTACGGTCTGGGGTCACCGACAAGGTTCTGCGCAAGGGAGGGCAGTTGATGTCTCTGGCTGAGGTGAGCGAGTGGACCCTACGGGCCAAGTGCCGCGACATGGAGGACGCGCTCTTTCCCGAAGGCAAGGACCAGAAACGCGCCCGGTCCGTGTGCGGGGGGTGCCCCGTCCGCTCCGAATGCCTGGCCGAGGCCCTCGACAACCGGATCGAGTGGGGCGTCTGGGGCGGCATGACGGAGCGGGAGCGCCGCGCGCTGCTGCGGTCGCGTCCGGACATCGGCTCATGGCATGACGTTCTCGTCAACTACTCCGGATCCGATACCCAGGTCTCGGTCCTTCCCTGACACACGAAATCAGTCCCGGAGGAAGCGCTCCGGGATGTCGACGACGCGGCCGTGGTCCCACGGGCGCGCCCAACCTGCCAGGTCGAGCACCCAGTCGACGAGGTGCGCGGTGAGGCCCCAGATGAACGTGTCGTCGAGCACAAAGGCAGGCCCGCGGTAGCCGCGGGGATGCTGGGCCGTCACCCGCGTCGACGGCGACGCGAGGTCCGAGACGGAGAAGTTGTGTACCGCCCCGGTCTCCGCCGGATCGGCGGCCCAGAGCTCGTGGTCGCCGGGCCATGTGGCGACCACGGTGGTGACGTCGTACCGGGAAGCAGGCACCCAGAGCGCGGGAAGCTCGCCGATGAGGCTGACCCTCGACGGCTCGAGTCCGATCTCCTCCTTGGCCTCGCGCAACGCCGTCGCGAACGCTGACCCGTCCGTAGGGTCGACGGCGCCGCCGGGCAGCGCGACCTGGCCGGCGTGGCGTCGGAGCGTCTCGGCCCGCGTCACGAAGGTCACAGCCGGGTCCTCGGCCTCGGTGAAGAGCATCAGCACGGCGGCGGAGCGTTCGCCGCGCGGGGTCCTGTCCAGTCCGATGGTCCGCGGAGCGGGGTGGGCGGCGAGGGCCGCGGCGAGCTGGTCGAACGGGCCGGTCACTCGGCCCCCAAGTACGCGGCGGCCAGGTCCTTCAGCTGCGCGGTCGACTCGAAAGGCCCCGGGTGGGTGCCCCTGATGACGCCGTTCTCGTCGACGAAGATCGTCGTGGGGATGCCGGTGATGGGCAGGTCCGCGCGCAACGTCTTGTCCTGATCGACGACGTGCGGGTAGAACCACCCGGCGAGGCCGGCGAACTCGATGGCCCAGTCCGGCTGGGGGTCGTTGTAGTTGACGCCGACGAAGCGCACGACGTCGAGCTCGGCGAGGCCCTCGCGCAGAAACCCGGCCTCCGCGCGGCACGGCTCGCACCACTGCGCCCAGAAGTTGATGATCATCGGCTCGCGGGGGAGCCCCGCAAGGTTCACGGTCCGGCCGCTGCCGAGGCACGACAGCGCGGTCTGCGGGAGGCCGCCGTCGACGGCGGGGGCGTTCGCGTCGGTCTCGGGGCAGTCGGGGAGGCGGAACTGCTCGGCGAGCGCCGCCAGATCCGCGGGCGTCGACGGGGCCGACGGTGTGCCAGGGGCAGCGGGCCCGCCGCACGCGACGAGCGCGAGCGCCGCCAGCGCGCCGATCCACCTGTACATGGCGCCCGAGCCTACCCCCGCGGCTCGCGGATCAGCGCCGCCGCCTTGACGGGGTCTTCCTCGCCGATGTCGTGGCTGGGGCAGATCCCCGCCACGGGGCAGGCGCCGCAGGCGGGGCGCCGGGCGTGGCAGCACCGTCGGCCGTGCCAGATCACGCGGTGGCCCACCATGACCCACTCGCTGGGCGGGAACAGCGCGCCGACTGCGCGTTCGACGTCGTCCGGCTTGGTGCTGTGCACCCACCCGAACCTGTTGGACAGCCGGATGAGGTGCGTGTCCGGGGTGATGCCGGGCACGCCGAACGCGTTGCCGAGCACCACGTTGGCCGTCTTGCGGCCGACACCCGGGAGCGTGACGAGCTCGTCGAGCGTGGCCGGGACCCGGCCGTCGAACTCGTCGACGATACGCCGAGAGAGCCCGACGATGGCCGCGGCCTTCGTCCGGAAGAAGCCGACCGGCTTGATGATCTCCTCGACCTCGGCGAGGTCGGCCTGGGCGAGCGCAACGGGCGTCGGATAGCGCGCGAAGAGCACGGCGGTGACGGCGTTGACGCGGCGGTCCGTCGACTGTGCGGAGAGCACGGTCGCCACGAGCAACTCGAAGGCGTCGCGGAAGTCCAGTTCCGCCTTCGCGTCGGGATACGTCGCGGCCAGGATCCGGTTGACCTCGGCCGTAGGCGCGGGGCGCACTACGCCTCGACGATCAGCTCGACCTCCACCGCCGCGTCGAGGGGGAGCACGGAGACGCCGACGGCGCTGCGCACGTGCGCGCCGGCCTCGCCGAACACCTCGCCGAGCAGCGTCGAGGCGCCGTTCGCAACGGCGGGCTGCGCGGTGAACTCTGGTGTGCTCGCCACGAAGACGACGACCTTCACCACGCGGCGGATGTTGTCGACGCCGCCTGCGACGGCTGCCGCTGCCGCCAGCGCGTTGAGGACCGCGACCCGGGCAGCGGCGGCGCCCTCCTCGGCTGTCACCTCGGCGCCGAGCTTGCCGGTGGCGGTGAGCGCGCCGTCGATGCTGGGCAGCTGACCGGAGGTCCATACCTGGTTGCCGACGCGCGCCGCTGGGACGTACGCGGCCACCGGCTTGGCTACGGATGGGAGAGCGATTCCCAACTCCGCGAGGCGGGCGGAGACGGACATCAGGCGTCCTTGACGGGGCGCTTGAAGTAGCCGACGAGCGTGTCCGGGTTGGGGCCTGGCGCGAGCTGGATCAGTTCCCAGCCCTCGGAGCCGAAGTTGTTGAGCAGTTGTTGCGCGATGTGCGAGAGGATCGGCGCTACGAAGTATTCCCACTTGGTCATGGCCCAAGCCTGCCAGGTCTGCGCGGGCGAGTCGCCTTCCCGTCCGGGAAAGGGCGGGGACTTAGCCTCGATCCACCGGTGGGCGCCGTAGCGAGCGGCACCAGACGGGTGCAGGGGCAAGCGCTGGACGCGAAGGCATACCGAAGACGTCTGTTGAGCGGTCAGGGCGAAGCCAGTGTTCCCGGATGGGGTCGCGTAGTAGGCGCAGATCGGTGGATGGAGGCTTAGCCTCGATCCACCAGCGGCCGCGGCGTAGGGGCAGATCGGTGGTTCGAGGCCTAGGGCCGGCCGAAGGTCTTCTCGAGGTCCGACGGCGTGGGCTCCACGGTGACCGCCACGGTGGTGGTGGCCGGCCGTGAGGCGATGGCGTCCACGACGGCGTCGAGGGTCGCCTTCGCCTCTGCGATGGTGGCCTCTGGCTTCTTGACGTGCGAGAACTTGCCGCGGCCCAGCGTGAAGAGCACGCCGGCGATGAGGAGCGACGTGAGCACGCTGGCGAGGAATCCGAGCGTGAAAGACGCCCAAGGGCCCAGCGGCGTCAGGGCATGCAGCAACAGCCCAACCGCGAGCGCGATGAGGATGACGAGCATCCAGACGGCGTGGAACGCGAAAAGCGCCGCGCCGGCGAAGAACCCGGCGCCGACGGCCCCGGCCTTGGCTGCGGGCTTGAGTTCCGCCGCGGCGAGTTCTGATTGCACGGACACGAAGTCCGAGACGGCATCCTTGATCTCGACTAGCGGGTGACGGGGCTCTGTGGGCATGGCTGCTCCTTTCGCGGGTCTAGCCTAGTCGGGGTCCGGCGGTGTCGGGGAAGTGCGGCGAGGAGCGGCCTCCTAGAGAGGGATGCTGAGCCCGTCGTCGGGGAGGCGGACGGGGGCGGTGAGCTCCTCGTGCGTGACCCAGGCGCGCACGCCGATCAGATGGAAGGGGAGCCGGAGCGACTCGCCGGGACGGACTGCGCCGTCGTACAGCTCGCCCACCTGGCCGAGGAGTTGGTTGAGCTGGGCGTCGGTGAGGTTCGCGGCGAGCGGCTGGTTGGTCACGAGCGCCATGAGGTCGTCGCGGCCGATGCGCTGCCAAACCCGGAACGCGCGTTCCTCGACGTCGGAGAAGTACTTGGAGGCCGCGAGGGTGCCGAGGCAGGCGTGGCCGTAGTCGCCGCGCATGGCCATCGGGTCGTAGCGACGCAGGAGGGCGGCGAGGCGGCGCACCCAGGGAACGGTGTCGTCGCGCACGAGGTACGACGCGCTGAGACAGCCACCAGGCCGGATCACGCGTGCCAGTTGCGGCAGGGCCTGGGTGAGATCGAAGCGGTGCAGGTTCTGGTGGGCGAAGACCACCTCGAACTGGCAGGGATCCGCGGGGATGGCCTCCGGCCGCGCGAGGATCGGGATCACGCGGGGGACGGCACCCAGCCGTCCGGCGAGCGTGTGGTCGTCGGTCAGCGCGAAGAGCGTGTGCCCGGCGGCGGTGAGTCGACGGGGGACGCCCAGGTCGCTTGCCAGCACGAGGCCGCGCACGCCGTGCCAGACGGCGAGCCAGTCGAGTGCCTCGGTGGGCAGATCCAGGCGGGCCATGGGGTCCTTCCTCGGGTGAGCGGGCTGGGCCATAGATTAGCCCGCTCGCGCCCCCGTGACTTATCCACAGGTTGCCCATCGCGTGGGAAATCGGGTTCCGAGATGGACATAACGGGAGTATGGAGAACACGCCGCACGCGCTGTTGTGCGCAAGGGATGAGGCCGTCGTCGAGGCGGTAGAGGTGAGCGCCGCCGCGTTGGGGGTCCCCCTTCGGGTTGTGTCCGACGGCGCGGCCGCCGGCCAGGAGTGGGCGGGGGCGGCATTGCGGTTGGTGAGCACGGAGGTCGGTGCGCGGTGGAGCGGCGTCGCGCCGGGGGAGGCGTTCGTCGTCGGCACGTCCGCGCAGGAGCTGGCCCGCTGCTCCGGGCAGTTGGGTCTCCCCGTGTTGCTGCTTCCCGACGACGGCGCACGCCTCGCGGACGCGCTGCGCCGGGCGGGCGACAGTGGGACGAGACGCGGGCAGGCGGTAGCCGTCCTCGGCGCGACCGGAGGTTTGGGGGTGAGCACACTGACGGCCGGGCTTGCGCTCTCGGCGGCGCGGCGGGGTGCGCGCGCGGCCGTCGTGGACCTCGCGGAACACAGCGGCGGGATCGATCTCGTGTTGGGTGCCGAGGCGCAACCCGGCGTCCGCTGGTCCGGGCTTGCGCGGGTGCGAGGCGAGGCAAAGGATGTGTGGGACGCACTCCCTCGGGCCGACGGCGTCGCCGTCCTCGCGCAGGACAGGGCCTCGCCCGGCGCGCCGGACGAGGCGGCGCTGGCCGCCGTCGTCGCCTCTCTGGTCCGTGAGGCGGATCTGGTGCTGATCGACGGCGGGCGCCGGGTCCCGCCCTGCGCCGTGGACAGGACGGTGCTGGTGGTGGGTGCGGACGTGCGCTCGGTCGCCTCGGCGCGGATGATGTCCGAGCACGGTGGGATCAGCCCGGACGGGCTGTTGGTGCGCCGTGGCCGGGGCCGGACCGTGCCCGCGGAGGTGGTGGGTCGCACGCTCGGGCTGACCTGCTGGGGCGAGATCGGTGACGACAAGGCGTTGCCGCGGCTGGCCGAAATGGGGATGCCCCCGCTCCCGGGACCTGCGCGCCGGTTCGCGCGCCAGGCCGCTGGAGCCCTGCGGAGGGTGAGCGATGCGTGAGGCGCATTTGGAGACGCTGAGGTCGCGCCTGGCGGCGCTGGGGCGTCCGCACACGGCGGTCGACGTGGCCGCGACGCTGCGCGACCTCGGGGAGGTCGTCACCGACGCCCTGGTCCGGGAGACCATGTCGGAACTCCGGCGCCACAGCGTCGGCGCGGGTCCGCTGGATGCGCTGCTCGCAGAGCCGGGGGTCTCCGATGTGCTGGTGAACGGCCCGCGTGAGGTCTTCGTCGACCGTGGGTCAGGACTGGAGCGCGCAGAGGTGGTGTTCGTGGACGACGAACAGGTGCGAAGACTCGCCATCCGTCTCGCTGCCGCGGCGGGACGGCGGCTGGACGACTCCGCGCCGTTCGTCGACGGCAGGCTGCCGGATGGCACGCGGCTCCATGCCGTCCTCGCGCCTGTCGCGGAGCCGGGGACGTGTCTCTCGCTGCGCGTGCCTGCGCGCCGGACGTTCGCGCTGGACGGCCTGGTGGCGGCGGGGGCGCTCCCACCCGCCGGGGCCGGGGTGCTGCGGGCGGTGGTTGCGCATCGCGTGCCTTTTCTCGTCTCCGGTGGCACAGGCACGGGAAAGAGCACGCTGCTCTCTGCGCTGCTGGCGCTCGTGCCTGCCGAGGAACGGATCGTGCTGGTGGAGGATGCGCGGGAGCTCCAGCCCGCGCATCCCCACTGCGTCCGGCTGGAGGGGCGCCCGCCCAACGGTGAGGGTGCCGGCGCGATCACGCTGACGACGCTGGTGCGGCAGGCGCTGCGGATGCGGCCCGACCGCGTGGTGCTCGGCGAGGTGCGCGGCGGAGAGCTGACGGACCTGCTGACGGCGCTCAACACGGGACATGAGGGGGGATGCGGCACGGTGCATGCCAACTCGATCTCGGACATTCCTGCCAGGTTGGAGGCCCTAGCCGCGCTGGGCGGGTTGGGCCGCGATGCCTGCCACGCGCAGGTCGCGGCGGCGCTCAAGGCGGTGATCCACGTGCGCAGGCGGCACGACGGGACGCGGCGGGTCGCAGGGGTCGGGGTCTTTCGGCGCGGCCCAGACGGTCTGGTCGAGGTGGTGCCCGCGCTGTCCTTCGGGGTCGACGGCGTGCGGCGCGAGCAGGCCGCGGACCGGCTGGATGAGCTGGTGTCGTCGTGACGGCGGCGACGATCGCCGGTCTGGCTGCGGTGCTGCTGCTCGGTCCTGCCCCGGCCCGGTCTCTTGAGCGGCTGCGTCCGCCGCGGCAGGTAGCGGCCCGCCGTCGCCGGGGATGGCCGGTCGTGCTCGCGGCCGTGGCCGCGCTGGCCCTGGTCGGTGTCTGGTTCGGGCCGCGCGCCCTGGGATGGGCGGTGACCTTCGCCGTGGCCGGCGGAACCGTTGTCAGGCTTGCGCTCACGCATCGCGCGGCAGCACGTGAGCGTCGGCTCGCAGGGGAGTGCGCCGAGGCCGCCGGACTGCTCGCCTCGCTGCTGCGGGCCGGGCAGATCCCCTCCGAGGCGCTCTCCACCGCCGCGGAGGACTGCGCGGTGCTCGCCACCGCCGCCAGCGCCGCACGGCTCGGCGGCGACGTCCCCGCGGAACTCGCCCTGGCGGCGTCGCGCCCGGGATGCGGCGGCCTTGCCAGGATCGGTGCCGCCTGGCAGGTCTGCCAGCGGAGCGGCGCCCCGATCGCTCCGGTGCTGTCTCTGGTGGCCGATGCGCTGCGGCGAGAACGGCAGGTGGGTGCCATGGTGGACGCGGAGCTGGCGGCCGCGCGGATGAGCGGCCGGATCATGGCCGCGCTGCCGTTCGCAGCCGTCGGTCTCGGCTTCGCGGCGGGCGTGAACCCCGTCGACTTCCTACTGGGACAACCGCTGGGCGGGGTCCTCGTCCTGGTGGGCGCGGTGCTGACGGCGGTCGGCGTGCTGTGGATAGACAGGCTCGCGCGCCCGCAACGGGGTCGGTCGTGAGCGCGGCCTGGCCGGCCGCGGTGCTGGCAGCAGCTGCGGCGTGGCTGCTCATCGGTGGCGCGGCCTCGTCGCTAGGCCGCATCGCGGAGACGCCGGTCAGGGAAGGCCTCGTGGAGCGGGCGCTTTCGGCGGTCAGGGAACGATGGCGATGGCGGCGCGGCACCGACGTCCCGCTGGTCCAGCAGCTGCCGGAGGCGCTTGACCTCCTCGCCGCCTGTCTTGAGGCCGGTCTTCCCATGGTCACGGCGGTCGCGACGGTGGCGGAGGCCTCACCTCCCGCCACCAGGGCGCTGCTGGTCGGCATCGCGGCCGACATGAGGCTCGGCCGGGTGGGAGGGCTTGCCTGGGGCGAACTGCGTGCCCACAAGGTTTGGGGCCGGGTCGCGGGGGAACTTGCCCGCGCCGAGCGGTCCGGGCTCGCGCTGGCAGACGGGCTGCGCACGCAGGCCGAGGATGCGCGGGCGCAGGCCCGCGAGGCTGCGATGACCGCGGCAAGGACCGTCGGCGTGCGGTCGGTCGTGCCGCTGATGGCCTGCTTCCTGCCCGCCTTCGTGCTCGTCGGGGTGGTGCCGATCGTGGCGTCGCTGATCGGGGACTTCCTCGGATGAGCAGGGGCCTTTTCCCGCGACCGGTGGGTGGGCGCGGCGCGGGTTCCGGAAGTGTCGGTGGCGGCTGGCAGAGTTGCTCCGGTGAGCTTCGAATGGGTGCTGCAGCGCGACGCGGTGACAGCTGTCGCCGAGCGTGCGCCGCGCCCCGGAGACGCGGTGGACTGGCCCGTCTGGCTCGGCGAGGCGGGTGCGGCAAGGCTGGAGGCAGCCGGCTATCCGCGGCCGTGGCGGCATCAGGCGGCGTTCGCCGAGGCGCTCTACCGGGGCAACCACGCCATGATCTGCACGCCGACGGGATCGGGCAAGACGCTCGGTTACCTGCTCCCCATCCTCGCCGCGGCAGATGGCCGCCTGGGCGTCCCCGTGGCCGGCGACCGCCCACGACTCACGGCGCCGCGCCACACCGCGTTGTACCTCGCACCCACCAAGGCCCTCGCACATGACCAGGCCCGCGCCGCGCGCGGGCTGGGCCCGAAGGGCTGGCGGATCGGCGCCCTCGATGGCGACTCGGACGAGGGGGAACGCCGTTTCGCGCGCGAGCACGCGTCCTATCTCCTGACCAACCCGGACATGCTGCACTACTCCGTGCTCCCGAACCACCAGCGGTGGGGGCGGTTCCTGGGAGCCCTGCGCTACATCGTTGTCGACGAGGCCCACCGCTATCAGGGCGTCTTCGGGGCACATGTGGCCCAGGTGATCCGTAGGCTCCGCCGACTGGCGGCGCTCTACGGTGCCGCCCCGGTCGTCGCGCTGTCCTCGGCTACCGCCCCGAACGCGGCCATGTTCGGCGGCGCGCTGATCGGTGAGCGGGAGGTCGCCGTCGTCGGCGAGGACGCCTCGCCTGCGGGGCGCCGCACCGTCGCGCTCTGGCGGCCAGAGGCGTCGCTGCGCACGGACACGGCCGCGCTGCTCGCCGGGCTGGCCGACGACGGCAACCAGGCCATCGCGTTCGTGCAGTCGCGGCAGGCCGCGGAACTGGTGTCGATCGCCGCACAGGAGTTGGCGCGCGAACCCGCGCGGATCGCGTCCTACCGCGGCGGCTACCTCGCTGTCGACCGCAGGGGACTCGAGGCCGGTCTCCAGGATGGGACGCTGCGCGCGCTGGCGAGCACCAACGCGTTAGAGCTCGGCGTCGACATCGCCAGCATGGACGCGGTGCTGGTCTCGGGTTTCCCCGGCAAGCTGTCATCCTTCTGGCAGCAGGCCGGGCGCGCCGGCCGACGCGGCCAGGACGCGCTCGTCGTGCTGCTGGGGCGCGAGAACCCGCTCGACGAGTACCTGCTGGATCACCCGGAGCTGGTGTTCGACGCGCCCGTCGAACACGCCGTCGTGCACCCCGACAACCCGCGCATCCTCGGGCCGCACCTGGCAGCGGCCGCGCAGGAACACCCGCTCACGGCCGAGGACGAGTCCTGGTTCGGCCCTTCCTTCTCAGATCTGACGGCGGCGCTGGCCGCGCAAGGCGTGCTCCGCGATCGGGCGGGCCGCTACTTCTGGACCCGCCCGGACCGCGCCGTGGACTTCATCGACCTGCGCTCCATCGGTGAGCGCCCCGTCGACGTCATCGAGCGCGACACGGGCCGCGTCGTCGGCATGGTCGACGCCGCCGCGGTCGACCGCACCGTCCACCCCGGAGCCGTCTACCTCCACCAGGGGGACTCCTATCTCGTCGAGGGCGTCGACCGTGATGAGCGCCAGGCCTTCGTGACGGCCGCCCGTCCCCCCTACTACACGCAGCCGCAGGCGTCGTTTGAGGTCGAGATCCTGCGGGAAGTCGAGCGCCGGCCACTGGGCGCCACCGAGGTCTGCTGGGGCGACGTCCGCCTCCACTCCCAGGTCCTGGGCTACCTCCGTCGCGACGAGGTCACCCACGAGGTGTGGGACTCCACCGAGGTGGATCTGCCCAGACACCAGATGGTCACCGAGGCCGTGTGGTGGACGGTGCCGCCGAAGCTGGTGGCACAGCTCGGGTGGCCCGAACTCCAGGTCGGCGCCGCGGCCCACGCGATGGAGCACACCGCCATCGGGCTGCTTCCCGCGTTCGCGCCCTGTGATCGGTGGGATATCGGCGGCCTCAGCACCGCTCTGCATCCCGACACCGGAGCGCCGACGATCTTCGTGCACGACGGCATGGCCGGCGGCGCGGGGTTCGCCCGCCGCGGCTACGCCGTCGTCGAGGACTGGCTGCGGGGCACGCTGGAGCGTCTCACGCGCTGCCGCTGCGCCGACGGCTGCCCCGCTTGCGTCGTCTCCCCGAAGTGCGGCAACGCCAACCAGGTGCTGAACAAGGCCGACGCCGCCGCGCTGCTCGACTTCTTGCTGAACGGCGCGGGCTGATGAGGGCCCACCGACCTGCGCGGCAGCGGGCTCTGGCCTAGCTTCGCTAGGGATGGATTTCCCGGGGTCCACAGGAGCGGGTGTTGTCCGTTCGACTCATCCACAGGTGGGCGCGAAGGTGGTGATTCGGGGTGCGTTTTTGACATGACGGAGATGACCGGCTGATCCGCAGCCGCTCATCGAAAGGAACCGCCATGACCACTCTCGTTCCCCAGCCCGAGCGTCGGAGCGCCCGCGTCCGCCGCCTCGCCGAACGCGGCCTGACCACCGTCGAGTACGCAGTCGGTCTGCTCGCGGCGGCGGCCGCCGCGCTCGTCCTGCTGCGCATCTTCAACGACAACGCGTTCTTCGAGACGCTGTTCAAGTTCGTCGTCGATACCTTCCGCAACATCTCCCGCGGGATCTAGTGATGCGGTGGCCGGGCGGCCGCCGGGGCCGCCCGGCGCGCCGCACAGGGGAGAAGGGCATGGTGACGGTGGAGCTGGCGATCGGCGTCCTCGCCGCCACCTTCGTGGCGGCGTTCCTCGTCAGCCTCACGCTGCTGGGCGTCGCGCAGGCCGCGTGTGCCGAGACGGCGTCCCAGGTGGCGCGCCAGACGGCGCGTGGCGACGACGCTGCCGCCGCGGAGGCCCGCGACCACGCACCCGTGGGCGCGGTGGTCCGGGTGTCGCGCGACGGTCCCGGGGTCCGCACGGTGGTGCGGGCGCCCTTCCGGTTGTTGACGCTTCCCGCCGTGGAACTCAGCGCCGAGGCCTGGGCCGCGTACGAGCCGGGGGTCGGGCAGTGAGGGTCCGCGATGGCTCCGCGGTGAGGCGCCCCACCGCTCGTCGCGGCGCCGCGCGGTGCCGCGACGAGCGCGGCGTGGCCGGTGGGCTCCTGACGCTGGGGATGTGCCTCGCGGTGCTGGTGGTGAGCCTTACCGCGTCGACCGTCGTCGTCTGGGTGGGTCAAGCCCGGCATGCCCAGCAGGCTGCGGACCTGGCAGCCCTTGCCGGGGCGACCGCCGCCGTCGAGGGCGGTTCCGCCTGCGACGCCGCGGCGCATGCGGCTGAGAGGAACGACGCGTGGGTGGCCAACTGCGCAGTGAAATGGGCTGGTCGGTCTGTCGTCGTGGAGATCGCGGTGGTCGAGCACCTGATCCCCGTCCCGCCCTGGGGACCGGCGACCGTGACGCGCCGCGCCACCGCGGGCACCTGATCGGGCGGGAGGAACACGTTCGTGAGCGACGAGAAGGTGAGTCCGTGAGTAATAGGGTGGAGCCATGACCTATGTAGCCAGCAGTGATCGCTATGCCCAGATGCCGTTCCGCCGCCTCGGTGCCTCGGGGCTGAAACTCCCGGCGCTGTCGCTGGGGCTCTGGCACAACTTCGGCGACGACGCGCCGCTCCAGAACCAGCGCGACATCCTCCGGCACGCCTTCGACCGGGGCATCACGCACTTCGATCTCGCCAACAATTACGGCCCTCCGTACGGCGCAGCCGAGACCAACTTCGGACGCATCATGACCGAGGACTTCCGGCCCTACCGCAACGAGTTGATCATCTCCAGCAAGGCGGGCTGGGACATGTGGCCCGGGCCGTACGGCTTCGGCGGCTCGCGCAAGTACCTGCTCAGCTCGCTCGACGACTCGCTCGCCCGGATGCGACTCGACTACGTCGACATCTTCTACCATCACCGCCCGGACCCCGAGACGCCGCTCGAGGAGACCATGGCGGCGCTCGACCAGGCCGTTCGGTCGGGCAAGGCGCTCTACGCCGGCATCTCGTCCTACTCGGCGGGCCTCACGCTGCGCGCGCAGGAGATCGCCCGGGAGCTCGGCACCCCGCTGATCATCCACCAGCCGTCCTACTCGATCCTCAACCGATGGGTCGAAGGGGGCGAGCCGAACCTGCTCGAGGCCTGCGCCCAGGCGGGCATGGGTGTCATCGCGTTCTCGCCGCTGGCCCAGGGAATGCTCACCGGCCGCTACCTGAACGGCATTCCGGAGGGGTCGCGCGCAACGCAGGGGAAGTCGCTCAGCACGGACCTCCTTTCGGACGAGAACATCGGTCATCTGCGGGCGCTCAACGCGATCGCGGAGAGCCGCGGCCAGACGCTCGCTCAGATGGCGCTGGCCTGGGTGCTGCGCGACCAGGGCGCAGCGTCGGTCACCACCGTGCTGATCGGTGCCTCCTCGACGGCACAGCTCGACGACAACCTGGGGGCGCTCGGCACCCTCGCGTTCTCCGCAGAGGAACTGGCCGCCATCGACCAACACGGTGGCGTGCAGGGCATCAACCTCTGGCAGGGCGCCACGGACTCGGTCAAGTGACGGGAGTCGACGCCGCGCGCCTCCGCGCCGACCTGGCCGCCGCCGCGTACACCGTCGACGACGTGCTTGCCCGCATCGGCGATCTCGGGCAGGACGGCCTCGGTCGCAACTGCACCGTGCCCGCGGACGTGGCCCTCGGCGCCGCGCGCGACCCGCTCGCCTCCCTGATCCGGCTGTTCCTGCTCCAGCTCCCCGTCCCGGCCGCAGACCTCGCCGGGGTCCTTGACGTGGAAGGCCTGGCCGCCGCAGGCTATCTCTCCGTCGCCGACGGCGAGGTCAGGGCGCGCGTTGACGTCCGTCCCTATGGGTCGCCGGACGACGGCGCGGGCGGGTGGCTGGTCGCCGACCCGACCCCCGGCCTCGACCATGTCGTAACGCCGACCGCCCCCGACTACGTGCTGGGCGCCTCCCCGGCGTCGACGACGCTCGCCCAGATCACCATGCGCACCCCCGTAGGAAGCGCGCTCGACCTGGGTACCGGCTGCGGTGTCCAGTCGCTTCACCTCGCCCGGCACGTCCGTCGGATCGTCGGCACGGATGTCAACGCCCGCGCGCTGGAGTTGGCCGCGCTCACCGCCACATTGAACGGCGCGGACGTGGAGCTCAGGTACGGCTCACTCTACGAGCCGGTCGACGGGGAGCGGTTCGACCTCATCGTCTCCAACCCTCCCTTCGTGATGAGCCCTCCCCGCGCCGAGGCCGACACGCTGGCCTACCGCGAGGCAAACTTCGAGGCCGACGCGCTCGTCGAGACCCTCGTGCGCGGCGCCGCCGACCACCTCACGCCCGGCGGTAGCCTCCAACTCTTGACGAACTGGGCGGTCCTCGACCAGCCCTGGGAGGACCGGCTCCGCTCCTGGGTCCCGGACGGCTGCGACGCGTGGGTGATCGAGCGCGAGCGCCTTGATGTCTTCTCCTACATCGAGATGTGGCTGACCGACGCAGGCCTTGCGGGCACGCCCGGCTGGCGCGCCGCCTACGACGAGTGGCTCGCCTACTTCGACCGCCTCGGCATCCGCTCGGTCGGCATGGGGTGGATCCTGATCACGCGCGCCGGCCGCGACGTGCCGCACCGGAGGTTTGAGAGCTGGCCCCATCCTGTCGCCCAGCCTGTCGGAGCCGTCTTCGCCCGCCACGCCGCCGCCGTCGACGCCTTCCAGCTCCCCACCGACGAGCTGTTGGCCGCGTGCCCGCGGCTCGTCGACGTCGAACAGGAGACCATCGGCGCGCCCGGTGCGGAGGACCCGGAGCACGTCGTGTTCCGGCAGCGTACGGGTCTGCTGCGTGCCATCAAGGCCGACACCGCGCTGGCCGCGACCCTCGGCGCGCTCGATGGAGACCTCACCGTCGGCCAGGTGCTCGGCGCCGTCGCGCAGGTGCTGGAGGTCAACCCGGCGGAACTGGCTGCCGCGGTGCTGCCCGAGATCCGCCAGGCACTCCTCGACCAACTCCTCGTGCCGGACCAGGCCGGAGCCTGATGCGCCCGAACTTTGGGAACCACTGATTCAATCATTCTTGCGAGCTGCGGCGCACTGGATCGGGCGCCCCGCCGCTCCTCCATCTTGTGCCGGACGTCCAGTACGGCACTGCGATCTCGGAGCGGCGGGACATCCCGCCCAGCACGTCCTCGCCGGAGGAAGCATTGATCAGTGCTTCCCTAGGTCCGGATTGACACGTAAGGCTATTGTTCGACTCAGTCTCAACCCCCCGGAGGACCTTCCTGATGGCTTCGAAGCGTCTCGTGATTGTGGAGTCGCCCACCAAGGCGACCAAGATCGCCGGCTACCTCGGCCGCGACTACGTCGTCGAGTCCTCGCGCGGCCATGTCCGTGATCTGCCTACCTCCGCCGCGGAAGTGCCCGCGAAGTACAAGGGCGAGAAGTGGGCGCGCACGGGGGTCAACGTCGACGATGACTTCCAGGCCATCTACGTCGTCTCACCGGACAAGCGCAACACCATCAAGGACCTGAAGGCCAAGCTCAAGGACGCCGACGAGCTCCTGCTCGCCACCGATGGTGACCGCGAGGGTGAGGCCATCGCGTGGCACTTGAAGGAAGAGTTGAAGCCCAAGGTTCCGGTCAAGCGGATGGTGTTCCACGAGATCACGAAGTCCGCCATCCTCGACGCCGTCGCCAATCCCCGCGACATCGACGTCGACCTGGTCGACGCGCAGGAGACCCGTCGCATCCTCGACCGCCTCTATGGCTACGAGGTCTCGCCGGTGCTGTGGAAGAAGGTCATGCCACGCCTGTCGGCCGGCCGGGTGCAGTCGGTGGCGACCCGCCTCGTCGTCGACCGGGAGCGCGAGCGCATCGCGTTCGTCCCCGCCTCCTACTGGGATCTCGACGTCACGCTCGACGCCGGCGCGGACGCCGACCCCCGCAACTTCCCGGCCCGACTCGCCGATGTCGGCGGCGCGCGCGTCGCTCAGGGCCGCGACTTCGACGCCTCCGGCGCCCTCACCGGCGGCGAGGCTCTCGTGCTCGACGAGGCCGCGGCGACGGCGCTGGCCGACGCCCTGGCCGCCGCCACCCTCACCGTCGCCTCCGTCGAGGCGAAGCCCTACACGCGCCGTCCTTACGAGCCGTTTCGGACCACGACGATGCAGCAGGAGGCCGGCCGCAAGCTGGGCTTCTCCGCGCAGCGCGCGATGTCGGTGGCGCAGGAGCTGTACGAGAAGGGGTTCATCACCTACATGCGTACCGACTCGGTGACGCTGTCCGGCCAGGCCATCACCGCCGCGCGCCGGGCGGTCTCCGAGCTGTTCGGCGACCGTTTCCTCCCCGAGAAGCCTCGCGTCTACGCGTCGAAGGTCAAGAACGCGCAGGAGGCCCACGAGGCCATCCGCCCCGCGGGCGACACCTTCCAGCATCCCGACAAGACGGGTCTCGTCGGCGACGCCTTCCGCCTCTACCAGCTGATCTGGCGTCGCACGCTCGCGTCGCAGATGGCCGACGCCCGCGGAGAGTCCGTATCGGTCGCGGTCGACGCGAAGCTGTCCGAGACCACGGTGCTCGGCCGCGAGGTCGGCTCCGCGCGCCTCGTCGCGTCCGGCCGCACCATCACGTTCCCTGGATTCCTCAAGGCCTACGTGCAGGGAACCGACGACGACTCGGCCACCGACGACGCCCAGGCCCGCCTCCCCATCCTGGAGAAGGGGCAGGCGCTCGAGGTCGCGAAGGTTGCCCCCGCCGGGCACGAGACCCGCCCGCCGGCCCGGTACACCGAGCCGTCGCTCGTGGCGAAACTAGAGGAGCTGGAGATCGGCCGCCCGTCGACCTACGCGTCGATCATTCGCACCATCACCGCCCGCGACTACGTGTTCAAGAAGGGCTCTGCGCTCGTCCCGACCTGGCTGGCCTTCGCCGTGACGCGCCTGCTGGAGGAGCACTTCTCCGAGCTCGTCGACTACGCGTTCACCGCGCAGCTCGAGGAGCAGCTCGACGAGATCGCAGCCGGCGAGGCGCGGCGCCTGAGGGTGCTGTCCGACTTCTACTTCGGCCCCGACGGCGACGCACAGCAGGGCTTGGAAACGCTCGTCACGGAGCTCGGAGAGATCGACGCCCGCGCGCTGTCCACCTTCCCGCTGCGCGACTCCGGCATCGACGTGCGGGTGGGGCGTTACGGCACCTACGTCGAGTCCTCGGACGGCCGGCGTGCCAACGTCCCCGAGGACATGGCGCCGGACGCGCTCACCGTCGAGGCGGCCGAGGAGCTGTTGTCCAAGCCTCTCGACGACGAGCGGGAGCTGGGTGTGGACGAAGCCAGCGGGAACCTGATCGTCGCCAAGAACGGCCGTTACGGCCCCTACGTGACGGAGGTGCTGCCCGAGGATGCGCCGAAGTCGGCGAAGCCGCGCACCGGCTCGCTGTTCAAGTCGATGTCGCTGGACTCTGTCGACCTGGACACCGCGCTCAAGCTGATGAGCCTGCCGCGGGTCGTCGGCGCGGACGCCGAAGGAAACGAGATCACGGCGCAGAACGGCCGCTATGGCCCGTACCTCAAGCGCGGCACCGACTCGCGCTCGCTGACTTCCGAGGATCAGATCTTCGACATCACGCTCGACGAGGCGCTCGCCATCTATGCGCAGCCCAAGACGAGGGGGAGGGCTGCCGCGGCCGCCCCGTTGAAGGAGTTCGGCGCGGACCCGGTCTCCGGCAAGCCTGTCGTCCTCAAGTCGGGCCGCTTCGGGCCGTACGTGACCGACGGCGAGACCAACGCCACCCTTCGCCGCGACGACGACCCGGACGCCGTCGCCCCTGAGCGCGCGTTCGAGCTCCTTGCCGAGAAGCGCGCAAAGGGACCGGCCCCGAAGCGGACGACGAAGCGTGCCCCGGCCAAGCGCACGACTACCACCAAGCGGGCCACGACGAAGGCCACCCCGAAGGCCTGACAGGCCCGAGGCGGAAGCAATGGGCAAGAAGGCCAAGCGGCGGGCGGTCCTGCGGATCGAGGTGCCCTTCACCTCGGACCCGCCGGTGCTGACGTCCGCGGAACTCGGCCTGCCGCGGTTGCTGCGGCGGCCGGCGGCCAGCTTCGCCATGGACGTCA
This sequence comes from Tessaracoccus sp., assembly GCF_016714275.1. Lineage (GTDB taxonomy): Bacteria > Actinomycetota > Actinomycetes > Propionibacteriales > Propionibacteriaceae > Arachnia. The sequence goes on from NZ_JADJNP010000004.1 coordinate 478,518, forward strand.
CCGTCGTCGACGCCGCCGACGGCAGGCTGCTGCGTGACGGCGTCGTGGTGGCGCACCGCGTCGTCGGCGGCATCGGCGAGTGGTACCTCTCCGCGGCTCGCTGGGCGCCGCACCTTCCCGTAGAATGCACCCGCCCGCTCGGCAGCAGCGGCGACCTGCCCGAGGAGATGGCCCGCCGGCTTCGGCCGCTGATCCGCGGCGCCGTGCTCGGCCCCATCGCCGCGCTGCGCTGTCACCGCGACGAATGGGCGCTGCGCGACGCCGCGGGCGAGACGGTCGCCGTCGTGCGCGACGAGCGCGTCACCGTCCGGCACGGGGGTGTCGCCACCGCCCGCTACCGCGAGATCACGGTCACGCCGGAGAAGCGTGGGGTGACGAAGGCGCAGCGCGAGTTCCTCATCGCCGCGGGACTGGCCGTCAACGGCACGGTCGTGGACACGTTCCCGACGCTGCAGGAGCGCCTCGGCGCGCCGGCGACCGGGCTCACGAACTTCCCGGTTCCTCAACAGGTGACACCCGACGCCAGCCTCGAAGACTTCGTCTCCACGGTCTTCGCCGGGCATCTGCTCGCGATCGCCACCGCAGAGCTGGAGCGCCGGAGAGTCGAGAGCGACGATGTCGCGGCAACCAACGCGCTGCTGTGGGCGTTCGGCAAGGACCTGCGCGGCCTCGCCCCCGTGCTCGAACCGGGATGGCGAGAGGCGACCGAGCGACTGCTTCGCGACCTGCCCTGGGCGTCGCAGGCAGAGCTCGAGCCCGCGCTGCCCGAGGTACTGAACGCGCTGGTCGGCGGGGCCCGAGCACCGCGGCTCGGCGACCTGTCCCGCCGTCCCGCCGCCATCCTCATCGACCGGGCACAGCACGCGGGACAGATCCTCGCGGAGCGCTGCCGCGCCCTGACCGAGCAGGCTCCCGACGAGCAGTGGGCCGCCGCGCGCCTGGCCGCTGAGCAGCTGAGCGTCGCCGCCACGGTCGCCGTGCCGCTTTCGCCCCGGGTGCTCGGCGCGATGGTCAGACGGCTCGACGGCATCGTCGCCGCGCTCCACGGCTGCGAGTTCGGCGCCTCGGCCACGATCCCGGAGTTGGCGGGGCTCTCGCCCGAGCAGGCCTACCAGCAAGGCGTCGACGCTGAGCGCCGGCGCAGCCGCGTGGCGGTGCGTCGAGCGGACTTCATCGAGCGCTGGCCGCGCGTGGTGAGGCGGGCGAGGAGACAGCTGAAGAAGGCGAGGAAGAAGTGACCGGCCTTTTCGTTGTGTTCGAAGGGGGCGACTCCGCGGGCAAGACGACCCAGTCGGAGCTGCTGTGCCACTGGCTCGCGGATCGTGGGCTCGCCCACATCGCCACGCGCCAGCCCGGCGGCACCGAGGTCGGCGCGCACCTACGCCGCCTCGTGCTCGACCCGGTCTTCGGCGACGTGTCTCCGCGCGCCGAAGCCCTCATGTACGCCGCCGACAAGGCGCAACACGTCCACGAACTGATCGGTCCCGCGCTCGCCCGCGGGGAGGTCGTCGTCAGCGACCGTTACGTCGAGTCGATGGTCGCCTACCAGGGCGCCGGCCGAGGGCTGGGGACCGACGAGATCGCCCGCATCGCCTGGTGGGCCGTCGACGGCCTCCGCCCCGACCTCACCGTCGTCCTCGACGTCCACCCCGACGACGGCGTGTCGCGCATCGCGGAGAAGGACCGCCTGGAGAGCGCAGGTACGGATGTGCACGCGCGCGCCCGCCAGCACTTCCTGGATCGCGCCGCCGCCGATCCGGAACATTTCCTCGTGCTCAACGCGCGGCTGCCCCGGGAGGAGATTGCTGCCGCCGTCTCCACCCGGGTCGCCGAGCTGCTGGCCGCGAAGCGTGTCAGCCGCTGATGGCAGGATGATCCCCGTGAGTGACGTGTGGTCTGAGCTGATCGGTCAGCAGCGAGCGGTGGAGACGCTGCGCCGCGCCGTCGACGGCCGCCGCCACGCCATGACGCACGCGTGGCTGTTCGTCGGCCCGCCGGGGTCGGGCAGGTCCAACGCCGCAAAGGCCTTCGCCGCCGCGCTCCAGTGCGCGGGAGGCGGCTGCGGCGCGTGCGAGGAGTGCCGCACGACGCTGTCCGGCGCGCACCCCGACGTCACGCTCCTGCGCACCGAGAAGCTGTCGATCGGCGTCGACGAGGTGCGCGCCCTCGTGGGCAGGGCCAACCTCTCGCCGATCAAGGGGCGCTACCAGATCGTCGTCGTCGAGGACGCCGATCGGATCACCGAGCGCGGCGCCGATGCGCTGCTCAAGGGTCTCGAGGAGCCGGAGCCGCAGACCGTGTGGCTGCTCTGCGCGCCCAGTCCTGACGATGTCATCGTCACCATCCGGTCGCGCAGCCGCGTGATCAAGCTGATCACGCCTAGCGACGACGCCGTCGCGGAGCTGCTCGTGGCACGCGACGGCGTCTCGCCCGGGCTCGCGACGCTCGCGGCGCGTGCCGCGCAGGGGCACGTCGGACGGGCTCGTGTACTCGCCAGGAGCGAGGACGCGCGCACCCGCCGGCGCGAGATCCTCACCTTGCCCGGCAGGCTGGACAGCGTCAGCGCGTGCCTGGAGGCCGCAGGGCACCTCGTGTCCGCGGCGGGCGCGGAGGCCACCCAGGCCACGGCCGATGTGGACGCGCGGGAGATGACAGCGCTGCAAGAGTCGCTCGGCATGGGCACAAGGGGCGTAAAGGTCCGCTCGGCGCAGGCCGCGGTCCGCGAGCTGGAGGACCAGCAGAAGCTGCGTGTCAAGCGAATCCAGCGCGACGCCCTCGACCGCGTCCTCACCGAGCTGACCGGCTTCTACCGTGACGTCCTCGCCGTGCAGACGGCGCCCGGCGTCGACCTTGTGAACGCGGACTTCGCGGACGAGATCGAACCCCTCGCGAGCCGCTCCACCCCGGAGCAGACGGTGCACGCTCTCGACGCCATCCTGCGCGCCCGGACGGCGCTCGAGGGCAACGTGGCACCCCTCCTCGCCCTGGAGGCCCTCCTCATCGACCTCCAGTTCGCTCGCCGCGGATAGCCCTGCATCTTCGGTCGTCGCCGCGCGGGCGTGTCCCCCCAGGGCGCCGCTGACCTGGATGACAAGATGAAGGGCAAGACTGCCGACGAACAAGGTGAAATCGAAATGTCGAACAACGACTGGGTCCAGGCCGACACTCCCCGCGAGGACGAGTGGGCCGACGAGCAGACCGACTACGGCGTTCCCGTGTCGCCTGTCGAGTGGGATGACTACGCGGCCGAGCAGTCGGTCCCCGTGCCACCGCCGGTCGTCGCGGAGCCGGAGCCCTATGTCGAGCCCGCCGCCGAGCCTGAGATCGCGGATGAGCCTGAGGCGGACGAGCAGGTGTTCGTCGCCGAGGAGCAGAGCGAGCCGGCCGCGGAGGAGTGGACTGAGGAGGTCGTCGCGGAGGAGACCGCGGTCGTCGAGGATGGCCCCGCCGTGGAGGACGTCCCTGTCGTGGAGGAGACCGTCGAGATCGACGAGGCGCCCGCTCCGGGCCATGTCCCGTTCGGCCGCCCGGTCGATGCGCCGCCCCTCTCGGATGACGGCGAGGTCGAGCAGACCGCGCGGGTCGTGTCGGTTGTCGAGGAAGAGCCCCCCGCAGAGGAGGAGGCGACGGCCCTGCTCCCCGCCGCGGCGCTGGCGCCAGCGCCCGAGGCGGCGGCAGGTCCCGCCCTCGCCGGGCTGTACCGCGGGGAAGGGGAGGGCGCGCCGTCGATCGATCAGACGCAGCGAATCGATCTCGCCGAGGAGGCTGCTGAGGAGCAGCGCATCGCCGACCAGTTGCGCGCCGAGAAGGAGGCCCGCGACCAGCGCCTCGGCCTCGTCGCCACCTCCGACGCCAACGCGGTGCGCGCCGCGACGCCGCTCCCGCGCCCGGGCGTCGGCCGGTTCGCGAGCTTCGGACTGCTCGTCCTGCGCCTCATCACCGCGGGCATCCTCGGGATCATCGGCTACCAGATCCTCTCCAACATCGACGCCAGCGCCGAGCTGCTCGGCCGCACGCTGCTGCCTGAGCCGCGACTCCTGTCCTGGATTGCCGGCTTCGGCCTCGCCGCGCTCGCCGTCCTGTTGGTGATCGGCCTCGCCGTGCGCGTCGTCGGCCTCCTCATGACGGTGCTCGCCGCCGGCTCGCTCGCCTTCCTGCGCTGGGGCGCGTTCAGCGTGTTCCGCCCGGGTGTCGATGGGTTCATCGGCGACCGCGACCTGCTCCTGGCAGCCGTCGGTATCCTGTTCTTCTGCATCGGCGGTGGCCGGGCCGGCGTCGACGCCGCGTTCTCGATCGCCCGCTGGCGCGCCAAGGAAGCAAAGCGGTCGTAGTCTGGTTGAGCCGCCGCGTGAGCGCTAGCTGAACCGGCGAGTCGAAACCAATAGACCGTGGGCCCGGAGGCGTGGGAGCGCCAAGCTAGGCTGATCCCATGTCACGGGTGATGGCCGTCGCGTTCGAGAAGCACGGTCAGCTGCACTATCTCGACCCCGGCGACGGTCGGTACCGCGTCGGTCAATGGGTGCGCTATCCGACCGAGGGTGGCGTCGAGGTAGCGCAGGTCGTGTGGGCCGCCGAGGATGTGCCGGAGCCGCTCGCCGACGGTGTCCCCGTCTGCCAAGGCCTCGCTACCGACGCGGACCTGCGCCGCGACGAAGCCAACCGCGCCTTCCGGGCGGAGGCGGCCGACGTCGTCCGCGGGATGATCGCCGAGCACGGGTTGCCGATGAAGGTGGTCGGTATCGACTACCTGGACAGCCTCCCGGACGTCGATCGCCTCGTCGCCGTCTACTACACCGCGCCGCACCGCGTGGACTTCCGCGCGCTGCTCCGCGACCTGGCCCGCGGGCTGCACGCCCGGATCGACCTGCGCCAAGTGGGGTCGCGCGACGCAGCCCGGCTCATCGGCGGCGTCGGCTCCTGCGGCCGCGAGCTGTGCTGTGCCACGTTCCTGAACGAGTTCGAGCCGGTGTCGTTGCGGCTCGCCCGCGTGCAGGGGCTCCCCGCCAACCCGCTGCAGATCGCGGGCGCCTGCGGGAAGCTCATGTGCTGCCTCACCTACGAGCACCCGCTCTACGTCGACTTCCAGCGGCGGGCGCCGGGTGTCGGGGAGCGGGTCACCGTGGGCGACGAAGACGGCGTCGTGACCGGCCATTCGGTGCCTTCAGACGCGGTAACCGTCCGGATGGGCTCCGGCGAAGTCGTGAAGTGTCCGCTGCATTCGGTATGTTCGACGGCACGCGCGCGTGAGGCTCGCGTTGCGTCGGAAGGGTATTGATGAGCAGGTGGGTGAAGGTCGCGCAGGTCTTCCTCGGGGTCGTCGCCGCGGTGTTGGTGGCGTCACTCTTCTTCGGTGGGATGATCGGCGGCCAGAACCGCGACCCTGAGGCGACGCCGAAGCCGTCGGGCGCCCCCACGGCCGTTCCGCTTCCCGAGGGTGCCCGCCTTCCCGGTACGCCCGAGAAGCCCATCTCGGAGCACGCCCTTCTTCCCGCCGTCGACAACGCCGACGCGGACCGGCAGCTGGACTACACCGCCAAGGGCACGCCGCGCGTCGACTTCCTCGACTCGCTCGGCGACCAGCGTGCCTACGCGGAGCAGAAGCTCACCTGGAAGAAGTGCGAGGACTCCGAGGTCTCGCAGTGCACGAAGGTCACCGTCCCGCTCGACTGGGATGATCCGAAGGGCGCCGCCATCGAGGTCGCGGTGCGGCGCGTCCCGAACGGCGACTCCAGCCGCGGCCCGCTGTTCGTCAACCCCGGTGGCCCGGGTTTCGGCGGCCAGGACATGGCCGAGGGCCTCGCCGGCCGCTGGCCCAATTACGACACCGTCGGCTGGGATCCGCGCGGCACGGGGGAGTCCACACACGTCGTCTGCGGCACCCTCGAGCAGACCGACAAGATCATGGAGCTCGACTCCAGCCCTGACGACGCCGCCGAGGACAAGGCGCTGCGGGCCGGCGGGATCGACTTCGCGCAACAGTGCCGCGACGGGTCAGGCAAGCTGCTCGACCACATCACCACCATCGACGTCGTGCGTGACCTCGACCTCATCCGGCACCTGCTGGGGGCCGAGAAGCTGAACTACGTGGGCGTCTCCTACGGCACGTTCGTCGGGGCGATGTACGCGGAGCTGTTCCCGAGCTCTACCGGCCGGCTCGTGCTGGACGCCGCCGTCGAGATCACCGACGAGGACCCGACCCCGCAAGCGGCAGGCTTCGAGTTGGCGCTCACGAACTTCGCGAAGTGGTGCGGGGGTTCGGATCTCTGCGCGCTCGGCGACTCGACCGAGCAGGTCCTGAACGACCTCGACGACTTCCTTCACGGCCTCGACAGCAAGCCGATCCGCGTCGGGCAGCGGACGCTGACGCAGTCGCTGGCAGCCACGGGCGTCGCGCTCTTCCTGTACGAGGACGACAGCGCCTACCGGCCGCTCGCCACGATGATCGGCCAGGCGTACACGGGCGACGGCGCCAGCCTGCTGCGCGCCGCGGACTTCATGAACGGCCGCGAGGACACCCACTACGAGACCATCGCGTTCGCGTTCCCTGCCATGGCGTGCGCCGACGAGGCGGACGAGGGCGCCGACGTCGTGCTCGACGACTGGCGGGACACCTTCCCGAAGGCGCCGGTCATGGCGCCGAACATGGGCACCAGCTATACCTGCCAGAAGTGGACGGCCGGGTCCGCCCCGCGGCTGAAGATCACAGCGGCGGGCGCCCCACCGATCCTTGTCGTCGGCACCACCGGGGACTCTGCGACGCCGTACCAGCAGGCCGTATCGATGGCGAAGCGGTTGGAGTCGGGCACGCTGCTGACCCTTGAGGGAGCGGGCCACGGCGCCGTGACCGGCGACAACAGCTGCATCGCCAAGGCGGTTGACGGCTTCCTCCTTGACGGCAACGCCCCCAAGGACGGCACCCGCTGCAAGTAGCGTCGGGTGAGCCGAGTCGGTATAGTTCCGTCCTGCTGCCGCCCTAGCTCAGTCGGTAGAGCGACGCTCTCGTAAAGCGTAGGTCACGGGTTCGAATCCCGTGGGCGGCTCGGACAGCGGGACGACTCTCCAGGTCGTCCCGTTTGCTGTCCCTGCCCGTTACCTAGGGGCGTCGCTGCCGGCCCTGCCTAGGCCTTGTAGGCTTGCTTTCGCCCCCGGGGAGCTCGGGGTGTCTTCGGTTTATGAGGAGGAAGCGTGTTCGACTGCGCCATCATCGGCGCCGGGCTTGCTGGCCTGGTGGCTGCCCGGTACCTCACGGAGCGGGGCCAGAACGTCGTCGTCCTCGAGGCGCGCGACAGGGTCGGCGGCCGCGTCGAGAACCGCGTCCTGCCGGGTGGAGGCTACGTCGAGCTGGGAGGCCAATGGGTCGGTCCAGGCTTCGACGCGCTGATCGAGCTCACCGAGGAGCTCGGGTTCGCGACGATCGGCATTCCCACGACGGGCAATCTCGTGGTTCGTCTCCGCGGCCAGTCGATCGAGGTGCCGTCGTCCGACGACGAGGCGCCCGCGCTCACGCCGTTCGAGGTTTCGGACCTCGGCCAGGGCCTGCTGCGCCTGCGCCGGCTCGCGGAGCGCCTCCGCGACGATCCTGCGTGGCGCAAGTCCAACGACACCTGGCTCAACCAGGATCTCCGCCGCTGGGTGACAACCAACCTGCGCACGCAGGGCGCGCAGCGCCGCTTCGGGGAGGTGTACGCCGCAGCGTTCGGCGTCATGCCAAAGGGCGCGACCTTGATCGAGGGTCTGCTGCAGGTGAGTTCCGGGCCGGATCTCGAGTCGATGCTCGCGAGCAACGGTGGCCTCAACCAGAAGCGCGTCGACGGCGGCGTTTCGGCGGTCGCTGACGCTCTTGCCGCCCGCCTGGGCGACGTGGTCCGCACCGGCGCCGAGGTCGTAAAGGTTACCCACGACGACCGCTCCGCGACGCTGACCCTCGCGGACGGCGAGATCGTCCAGGCCAAGCAGGTCATTTCGACGCTGCCGCCCCGGCTGGCGGTCGCGTTGGAGCACGAGCCGCCGTTGCCGGAGTGGCGTGCGGAGGCGGCCGACCGGGTGGCCGCGGGCAATGTGATCAAGGCCTTCCTCATCTACGAGCGACCGTTCTGGCGAGACAAGGGCTTCTCCGGCCAGTCGAGCGCCGACGAGGGCGCCGTCCGGGTGACGTTCGACGCCACGGTGGACGAGGAGAACCGCGGCCACCTGATGGGCTACTTCGAGGGCGCAGACGCGGAGTCGCTGTCGCGCCGATCGATCACACTGCGGGAGCGCGCGTTCGTCGACTCGGTGGCGCGGACGTTCGGCGAGGAGGCAAAGCACCCCATCGCGTACATCGAGCGCGACTGGTCGACCGAGAAATTCACGGGAGGCTGTCACGGCGCGCACTTCGCTCCGGGGGTATGGACCACCAGTGGTCCGATCCTCGCGGAGCCGGAGGGCGTCCTGCACTGGGCCGGCGCCGAGTACGCGACGCGGTTCAACGGCTACATGGAGGGCGCGGTCCGCAGCGGCCGCGAGGTCGCCGCCGCGGTCGCCCTCAACCTCGCCTGAGCACACGTTCGAGGACCCAAGCACGGTCCGCTTGGGCAGTCCTGGGACAGGTCCCGGTCGGCGCCTGCGGTGCATGTTCCGGTTCTCGGGTGCCTGTTGGCCGCGGTGCGGGCTTTCTTCGACGCGCCGACCGGAACCTGTCCCAGGACTGCCTGAAGCCAGCTCTGCTCGGTGCGTCAACATTCGAGGGTTTCATGAGGCAACTTCGGCGCCGAAGAGTTGAGATTCTGTGGAATGCGTCCCAAGGGCCCGACAGTTACGCTGTCTCCATGCCTGACGCGACGCGTGCCCGTGCCCGACTCGTCGCCCAAGGGCTGGTGACCAGGCCCTTCGAGACCGCGGCGGACGCCGTCGGTGCTTTCGTCGCGATGCAGGGGCAGGACCTTCCCGGGGCGATCTCGTCAGCGGCGCTGCGGGTGAGGGGCGGGACGGCTCAGGGAGCCCTCGACGACCTCAGCGCGGGCAGACTCGTGCGCGGCTACCCGATGCGGGGGACCGTCTTCCTGATGCCCGCCGAGGACGTCATCTGGGTGACCGAGCTGTGTGCGGCGCCGGCGGTGCGCGCGGCCCGGAACCGGCGGCACCAGCTGGGGCTGGATCACACCCACGTGGACGAGGCGTTCGCCGTCGCAGAACGGGCCCTCGCCGATGGGCCGATCCCGCGGCCCGTGCTCTTCCAGCTGTGGGCCGACGGCGTGTTCGATCCGCAGGGCGGCCGCGGCTACCACGTGCTCGCCGCGCTGATCTCCGAGACCCGTCTCTGTTACGGGCCGTGGAACGGAACGGAGCAGGATGTCGCGCTGGCCGAGGAGTGGCTCCCGAGCGGGCGGACGGTGGCCGAGCGGTTCGACGGCGACCGGGTCCCCGCTGTCGCCGAGCTTCTGCGCAGGTACCTGACCAGCCATGGGCCAGCGACCCTTCGCGACTTCGCCTGGTGGACGAAGCTCTCGCTCGGCGAGATCCGGCGAGCCCTCCCGCTGATCGTCGATGACCTCGAGGCCGACGGCGCTGCGGAGCCCGCGTACTGGCGTCCCGGGCTGCTGGACGAGGTGGCTGCGCTGGGTCGGGCGTCGTCGGCACCACTGCTGCTGCCGGGGTTCGACGAGTTCGTCCTCGGCTACCAGGACCGCACGTTCGCTATGACGGAGGCCGAACACCAGCGCATCGTGCCCGGCAACAACGGGGTGTTCCGGCGCACGATCGTCGCCGGGGGTCGCGTCGTCGGCACCTGGGCGCGGGGTGGCCGCCCCGGGCGGCGGACGCTGATGGTTGACGAGTTCGCCCCGCTCAGCGACGCCCGCCGCCGCACCCTTTCCCGGCTGTTCGACGCGTTCCCCTTTGTCGGCGAGTGACCGACCGGCGCCACTTCCGAACGCAAATCTGCGTAGGTTGCCTGAGCTGTACGTATTGCACAGCTGAGGAAACCTACGCAGATTTGTGTTCAGTTGTCGGTGGCAGTCAGACGGCGAGGGCGCCGCGCTCGCCGGTCCGGATGCGGACGACCTCGTCAACCGGGGTCGACCACACCTTGCCATCGCCGACGGCGCCGGTGCGGGCGGCTGCCGTGATGACGTCGATCACGTCGGACGCCTCCTCGTCGTCAACCAGTACCTCGATCTTGGCCTTCGAGATGAAGTCGATCGTGTACTGGGCTCCGCGGTAGACCTCGCGGTGGCCGCGCTGACGGGCGTAACCGGAGACCTCGGTGACGGTCATGCCGGCGACGCCGTGCTGGGCGAGGGCGATCTGTACCTGGGTGAGCATGTTGGGCTGAACGATGGCAGTGACGAGTCTCATGCGTTGGTCTCCTCTCGGGTGGGGATGATGAGGGTCTGCTTGACGCCGTAGCTGGAGTAGGCGACGTGGCTGAGGTCGTAGCCGGTCTCCGCGTGCTCCGTGGTGTCGATGCCCGCGGTCTCGACCTCGGGAGCGACCCGCAGGCCCATCACCTTGTCGAGGACCTTCGCGATGAGGAAGGTCACGACGAAGGAGTACACGAGGACCACCGCGGCGCCCGCGGCCTGCTTGCCGAGGAGCTCGACGCCGCCGCCGAAGAAGAGGCCGCCCGCGCCCGCGGGGCTCTCGGGATCAGCGAACAGGCCGATGAGCAGGGTGCCGACGAGGCCGCCGACGAGGTGGACGCCCACGACGTCGAGCGAGTCGTCGTAGCCGAGGCGGAACTTGAGCCCCACGGCCATGGCGCAGAGCGCACCGGCGATCGCGCCGATCACCAGGCCGCCCGCAGGGCTGACCGAGTGCGCGGCGGGCGTGATGGCGACGAGGCCCGCGACGATGCCCGACGCGGCACCCAGCGAGGTGGCGTGGCCATCGCGCAGCCGCTCGACGAGCAACCAGGCGAGCATCGCGGCGGCGGTCGCGCCCAGCGTGTTGATCCATGCGACGCCCGCGGTGGTGTTGGCGCCAAGGGCCGAGCCGGCGTTGAAGCCGAACCAGCCGAACCACAGCAGGCCGGCGCCGAGCATCACGAGCGGAAGGTTGTGGGGCCGCATCGGGATCCGGCCGAAGCCGACCCGCTTGCCGAGCACGAGGCAGAGCGCCAGCGCGCCGATGCCCGCGTTGATGTGGATGGCGGTGCCGCCCGCGAAGTCGATGGCGCCGATCACGTTGGCGACGAAGCCGCCCTGGTGGCCGGACTCGGTGTCGAAGGAGAACACGGCGTGCGCGGCGGGGAAGTACACGAGCAGTGCCCACAGCGCGGCGAATGCGGCCCAGGCGGAGAACTTCATGCGGTCAGCGACGGCGCCGGAGACCAGCGCGACGGCGATAATCGCGAACGCCGACTGGAAGCCCGCGAAGACGATGTCGGGCACGCCGCCGGTCACGGCGTCGGGAGACATGAGGCCCTTGAGGAAGGCGAACTCGAACGGGTTGCCGATGAGGCGGCCCATCGAGTCGCCGAAGGCCATGGAGTAGCCGACGATGATCCACAGCACCCCGACGATTCCCATCGTGGCGACGGACATCATCAGCATGTTGAGGACGCTCTTGGCGCGGACCATGCCTCCATAGAAGAAGGCAAGGCCAGGGGTCATGAGGAGCACGAGTGCTGCGCTTGTCAGGACCCAGGCAGTGTTACCGGTGTCGATGTCTAGCAGGTTCATGGGTGAAATCCTGCGCCCGCCAGATTGCAGTGAGGATGTGGTTCGGTAACGCTCAGGTAAGCATGTCCGGGCCGGGTGTAACGGCTCGTCGGCCCCGGATTACCGTCGCGTTAACAGGACCTGTCACTCGTCCCGCCTGACCCCGCGTCCTGATCCGTACCTCTAGATGCGACGGGTCGCTGGCCGCCGACGAGCTCAGTGCGGCCGGCGGATGGCGGTCAGCCGCACCGCTCCGAAGTCGCCGTCGGCGAGGTCCGCCCAGGAGCCCTCGAACTCGAACGTCGAGTACGCCGCCGTCGGGTACCAGCACTGCGCCTCGTCGGCCGCGCGCCGGTCGGAGGCGTAGGCGAGTTCCGCGGTGAGCGAGGGAATGGTGGGCGCGTGGCCGATCACAAGCAGGCAGTGCACGTCATCCGAGGTCTCGCCGATGCGCGCGAGCATCGTCTCCGTGCCGTGGAAGTACAGCGCGTCCTGGAACTCCGCGGGCACGTCCACCCCGGTGGCGGCGAATGTCTCCCGGGTCCTGGTGGCCGTCGATACGAGGGCGTGGTCGACGCCGAGGGCCACCAGCTCGATGCCGGCCGCCTGGGAGTCCTGCACACCGCGGGAGGTGAGCCTGCGGGCCTTGTCGCCCAGGGGATTCGTGGCCTCCGTCTTCGCGTGGCGCATCAGCACGAGTCGTCTCATGCCCCGATCGTACTCACGGAGTCCACAACTCGCCTCGCTCATCGAGCAGGCAACCCGCCCGATGCAAGTGGTGCAGGCACGCCTCGAGGATGTGCAGCTTGCCGATGCCGATTTTGACTCGGTGGTCGCCGCCACGGCGATGCATTGGGTCGACCTGTCCATCGGGTTGCCGAAGCTGCATCGCGCGCTACGTCGAGGTGGCTGGTTCGCAGTATGGCGCAACGTATTCGGCGACGACAGTGGATACCCCGTTCCGTCGCAGGGTCGAAGACATTGTGGCGAAGCGCAACCACGCTGACACCGGACGCAGCCGCGATCAGCGCCCCACCATGACGGAGTTGGCGGATGGAGGATGGTTCGACCCAGTGCGGACTGAACACTTGCGCCGGTCGATAGACCTGAGTGCCAGCAGGTCGGGCTCCTGTTCAAGACTTTCAGCAACTGGACGACGACCGAGGCGGCTGCCGCTGAGGCAGCGGCTGACGAACTCGGTGGTCGGGTTACCGAGCACTATCAATCCGTTCTACACCCGCTGCGCCGGTCTGACGTTCCCGGTTGTCAGGCTCAGTCAGTGCCTGAGGACGCCGCTCCCGAGGCGTAGATGCGACGGACGAGGTCCTCGATCGCGGGCTCGGCCAGCGACAGCTCGATCACCTCGGCCTGGGCTTGGACGGCGGCGAGCACCTGCGCCGCCGACAGCCGTTGGGGTCGGAACGAGATGCTCAGCCTGACGCCGTCGGCTTCGGTGGCGGTCACCGCCGCGCCGTCCGGCAGCCGGAGGGTACCGGCAACGGGTTCGGCCAGGTCGACGACGAGGATCCGCTCGGCGTCCGTCGCCGCGACCAGCTCCGCCTCCGTGCCATCGAAAGCGACTCGGCCGCCGTCGATCACGACCATGCGGTCGCACAGGCGCTGGACGTCGCCCATGTCGTGCGTGGTGAGCAGGAGCGTGGTGCCGCGCTCGGCGCGTTCGCGGGCGAGGAAGCGGCGCAGGTTCTCCTTGCTGATCATGTCAAGGCCGATGGTCGGCTCGTCGAGGACGGCGAGGCTGGGGGAGTGTAGCAGCGCGGCGGCTACCTCGCCGCGCATGCGCTGGCCGAGGGACAGGGTGCGCACGGGGCGGGCAAGGAACGACGACAGTTCCAACTCGTCGACCAGGACGTCGAACCTGCTGCGCCAGGCCGCGCGCGGCATCCGGTGCATCGCGGCGAGGATCGGGAAGGACTCCTCCAACGGCAGGTCCCACCACAGCGCGGACCGCTGTCCGAACACGACTCCGATCCGCCGCGCCAGCGTCCGGCGCTCGGGAACTGGCCGCAGCCCGCAGGTGTGGATGCTCCCAGAGGTCGGCGTGAGGATGCCGGAGACCATCTTGATGGTCGTCGACTTCCCCGAGCCGTTCGCCCCGATGTAGCCGACGGCCTCGCCGGCCTCGACCCGCAGCGTCAGGCCCTCGACGGCGTGCACGACGCGGCGCTTCCGGCGGAGGCCGGCGCCCTCGTAGACGACGAACTCTCTCGTCAGCCCCTCGGCGTCGATGATGGACATGCGGCTATCCTCCCGCTCCGGTGTAGCGACGAATCCCGGCGCGCCAGATGAGCAGCACGATCCCCCACAAGGCGACCCCGACGGGGATGCCGAGCCAGGCCATCTCGGCGACCAGGAAGTCCGGCAGCGGCGCGCTGACGAGCACCGCCGACGGCACGTAGGCCACGAGGGTGGCGGGGACTACGAACGTGAAGAAGACCCGCACGGGCGTCATGAGCCCCCCGGCCGGTACCGAGCTGACGTAGCGGCCGCCGTAGACGAACGCGTTGCCCGCCTGCTGGCCGTCGAGGACCCAGAAGTGCAGCGACCCGGAGGCGAGGAACAGCGCGCCGAAGATGAGGATCCCGCCGATCGGCGCCAGCGTGGCGAGCGCCACCTTCTCCGGGGTCCACGCGACGCCGCAGATGGAGAGTGCGAACAGGTACGCGGCCAGCCCGAAGGCGGCGCGCCCGAGCCGGCGCAACTGCACGTCGGCGGTGACCAACTGCAGCAGCAGCGACGTCGGGCGCACCAACAGCGTCTCGAGCCGCCCCTCCCGGATGAAGCCGTGCATGTTGTCGAGCTGGCCGAACAGCATGTCGGCGACGCCGAAGGCGACGCAGGCCAGCCCGTAGACGACGGTGGCCTGGGCCAGGTTCATGCCGCCGAAGACGGGCGCGTTGTGCAGGAGCACGTAGATCTCGACGAACTCGGTGGCGGCCAGCAGCAGTTGGCTTGCGAGGTCGGCCGCGAAGCTCGACCGGAAGCCGGCCTGCGCCCTGATCCGGGCGCCGACCATCGTCCGGACCATGAACCACCAGGTGACAGGCGCCGTCTCCGCGCGGCGAGTGCGGGCGCGGGTCTCAGCCACCGTGGATCACCAGCTTCCGCGTGCCGCGGTGCAACATCAGCTGGGCTGTACCGACGAGCACGACCAGCCAGACCGCCTGGACGCCGATGGCTTCCGGACCGGCGAGGCCCATGACGATGTCGATGGGGGTCTGGAACATCGAGGGGAAAGGGGTGGCGTCGGCCAGGATCCGCAGCCAGTCAGGGAACCAGGACACGGGAACGAGTAGACCGGTCAGCAGGTTCATGACGATCACGAAGACAGCGTGGTAGCCGCGGATCTCCACCACCCACATCGCGAGCAGGTTCACCAGCGTCCAGGCGAGGAACGCGAGGCTCACTGCCAGCACGAGCGAGACCAGGAAGAGCAGGTAGGGCAGCGGCTGCCGCGGGAGGGCGAGCCCGGTGGTCAGCGCGCCGACGGCGAGCATCGGCACCATCCGGGGCAGTACCTGGGAAGCGGCCCGGCCGAGGTCGGCGGCCCACCACTGGCCGAGCGCCGCCACGGGCCGCAGGAAGTCCATCGCGATCTCGCCCGACTTCACCCGCGCCGCGATCTCGGTCACGCCCCACAGCGGGATCGCGCCCAGGAGGCCCTGCCCGAGCCAGACGTAGGTCGAGGCCTGCTGCAGGTCGTAGCCGCCGACGGCCGTGCCCGCCGTCGTGATGGCGGTCATGAGCAACGAGGCACGGATGAACCCGAACGCGCCGTTGGCGATCAGCGCGGCAAGGATCGCCGTCCGGTATCTCGTGTACCGGCGATAGCCGCCCTTGGCCAGTTCCCAGTACGCACGCACTGGCGAGAGCTTACTCGCGCCACCCCCCCTACCCCACAACGAGCTGCGGTCAGATCAGTTCCATCACCGGGCGTTCGTGAACCGCATCGTTGCGGTTCCATAGGCCCCGCTGATGTGGGTTGGACACAGTCGTCCCCACAGCAAAGGTGCATCGTGAAGGTTCAACAGATCCTTGACATGATTGACAGCGGCGATATCGCCGTTCCTGAGTTTCAACGAGGGTACGTCTAGAACCGCGATCAAGTACGCGGGCTGTTCACATCCCTCTACCGTGGATACCCGGTAGGTGGGTTTATGACCTGGAACACCTCAGCCGACGGCGCAGCAGCTCGCGGTGGCGTAATGACCGACGGGGACAGTCCGGCTACTGCTCGACGGACAGCAGCGTGCGACATCGCTCTACGGCGTGATCCGTGGCAGTGAGCGGGGATACTCACGGGGTCAAGTGAATGCTGTCGCCAACTTCTGCTCCTTGACAAAGCAGACCAACGGAGCCTTGATTCGAGACGAGGATCCGTCGGCCTGTTTACCAAGGGTTGAGACAACGCACCAGGGAGCCCTCGCCAGTCAATGGGTTCCCGACGACCGTGCTTTGTGGAGTCTTGATCGTTACGAAGAGTTCTTGGATGCGCGACGCTCGTTGCTTGCGACTGCCGCCAATGAGCTTCTTGCCCATCTAGAGGCCGGTGCACCCTTCGAACGACTGCAGCGCTCTGAACCGGTGCCTGTGGAAGAGGGCGATGCCGACGTGTCCGAGCTGGTCGAATGGCTCGTTGAAGAAGGCTACGCGCGGCCTGAAACGGCAGTGGAAGTGACCGACCCTGAGTCCGGCGTTGGCCTCTGCCGAGGTGAGCGTCCGGTCGATCGGACGCAGCGCGATTCGCAGCACCAGGTTCACCTGGCCTGGTCGAGTACCCAGGCGCGATTGCGCGGTCTCGGGCAGCGCGTCGTGCGACGTGCGACTCCGCGGCTCCACCGAATCGACGACGTCGGCATCAGCTCCGAGTGCAGTGCGGATGCGGTCGCCGAGCGTCTCGTCATCCTCCTCCTCGGTGACCACGACGGAGATGTCGCGCCGCGCCGACGGCAGCGGGGAGACGTGCTGCCAAGGGTCCAGAGTCAGCATCTGTCCGGCGATCCGGGGATCCCGTGCACGCAGGTAGCGGATGTCGGGGATCGCCTTGCGCAGCATGAGCGCGCGCTCCAGGCCCATGCCCAGCGCCAGTCCCGACCAGCGCTGCGGATCGAGCCCCGAACCGCGCAGCACTTCCGGGTGGATCCGTCCGCATTCGGCGAGTTCCAGCCACTGGCCGTCGTGGCGCACATCGATCTGGCGCCCTCCGACGGTGTAGGGGTGCTCGACGTCGGTGACCTTCCATTCGGCACCCGGAAGGACGGCGTCGACGAGCAGCGCGATCATTGCGAGCATGTCGTCGTCCGTTGTGTCCGGGTGGCTGCGAAGTCGCCAGAGGTCGACCTGGTGGGGCTCCCCCACGTGACTGCGATCGACGACATCGCGCCGGTAGACGAGGCCGGGCGCGACGATCAGTTCATCCACGTCCGCGCAACCGGCGTAGTGCTTGAGTGCCGTCGGGGTTTCCGCGCTCATGTGACTGCGTAGCATCGTGCTCGGGCTGAGGTAGCGGGTGTAGCGGCGGTCGCGGGTCACGTCGCCGGGGTCGTATCCGAGGCGGTCGTAGTTGTCGCGCACCGCGACGACGGGCGCGTTGCGCACATATCGAACAGTGCCGCCCCAAGTGCTCTGTAGCGTCGAGACGACGGCGTCGAGTAGAAGCTGGACCGCGTGGCGGCCCTGAGCAGGATTGGTGAGGTCACGCAGGGAGAGCGCGTGAGAAAGCTGGTCTGCGGTGAGGTAGTCGGCGTGAGCCATAATGAGTCTCCAAGAAGTGGTGGGCTGGCGAGGAAGGTGAAATTCCCCCGGCCGTGCCTACGGAGACTCTGCGGGCTATGGGCGCACGTCGAAGACCCCGTGGCCGTCAACCGGCCGGGGGTCACTAGATCGCTGCTGCCACCGCATGCCGCAAAGGGTGACAGCCCGCGAGCCTGGCTCAACCACTCCCAACTCAGGCGAGGGTGAGAGCGAGGAGGTCTTCGAGGCCTGCGCGCACCCGTTCGGGAGTGATGTCGGGGCGGAGGTGGGCCAGCCCGGGGATGATGTGGCCAGGGTCGGGAAGGAACCCGAGGATGTCGCTCACCACCCAGTAGCAGGCGGCGTCGGGATCGGGGTCGAGGACGCCGCCCGCGTCGAGATATGCCTGCCTGAATGCCTGCGCGTCGTCGAGGCTGTGCAGCATCGCGAAGTCGGAGCACATGTGGGCGACGTCGAGGTCGCTCGGACCCCAGGACGTCTCGGCCCAGTCCACCACCGCCGCGATCTCGTCGCCCTGCCACAGCAGGTTGCCCAAGTGGAAGTCGCGATGGATCAGACCGTGCGACGTCGCCGGCTCCCCCGCGAGGCGGATCTCGATCGCACGCCGCCACAGTTCGGGACGACGCGACCAGGCCGGAACCTCTAGCTGCGACGGCCCTCGGTAGGTGAACCGGGGTGGCTGCTCGCCAGCAGGCAGCCTGTGAGCGTGGATGGCCACAGCGGCGCGAGCCAGGTCGGACACGGCAGCCGGGCTCAGCGGATCCAGCCGAGTGGCACCCGCCCGCCACTCCATCAGGCAAGCCGGACCACCGGCCGACTCCCCCGTCAGATTGGCGGCGACGAGACGCGGTACCTGCGCGACGGAGTCCGCGAGCAACCGGCAGGCCGACGCCTCACGTCGAACATGCTCACGACCCACCTCGCCCCAACGCTCTGGATCGGCCCATCGCAGGGCCAGTTGCTCGCCGTCGTTTAGCCGCAACCTCCACTTGGTATTGGTGATCCCGCCGCCAACAGCGGATACATCAACGATCTCGGACGACGAGTGCTGCTCCGCCCACTCCAGCGCCATCGGCGCGGGCCCCATCTCAGCGGCTCCCGACAGGGCGTCCGTCGCGAATGAACGAACAGGCGATCAGAGCGGGAACAAGCCACAGCGCGACCGCCGCCGAACCCCAGATCAGCACCGCGACGACGGCCCCGAGAGCTTCGCCCAGCGAGACAGATCCCTCCGACCTCATCAGAGGAAGCGCCAGCAGCGACCCTGCGGCGACCACACCGATCACTCCCAGGAGGCCAAGACGAGGGAACAACCCTTCGACGCTCGCGGTTCGCCGCACGAGCACATATGCGATGGCAACGTAGACAGCGACCAGAAGAACAAGAGGAGAAGCAGAGGCGATCGCGAGGACCGCGACCCACGCAACACCAGACATCGCGAGCAGGGTGGCAAGCAGCTTCACGTGCTTTCTCCTCCGTCGTGCCAGGGTGCGTGGTAGGTGTTCCCGCCAGCATACGGCGGCTATCCATGCTCAACGCCTTGAATAGGCGGGCTGGCCTCGACGGGCGGCGCGGCGGCGACCGACGTCACGCGGCGGGCTCAACTGCACTGAAGCCCCCTTCCCGCCGGATCCGCGCGGCAGCGGCCAGGTCGCCGAGCAACGCTGCGGTTGTCTCCCAATCGATGCACGCATCGGTGACCGACTGGCCGTAGACCAGGGCATTGCGGGTCGCGGCCGACAGCGTCTGACTGCCGCCGACGAGGAAGCTCTCGATCATGATCCCGGCGATATCGCCGGTTCCGGCGATCTGAGAGGCCAGCTCACGGACCACCTCCGCTTGGCGCAGATGGTCCTTGCCGCTATTGGCGTGGCTGGCGTCGACGACGAGTCGCCTTGGCCGGCCGGCCCGCTCCAGCAGCCCTGCCGCCCGCTCGATGTCGACGGGGCCGTAGTTCGGGCCTCCCCGTCCCCCGCGCAGCACGATGTGTACTGCGCCGTTGCCGGTGGTGGAGACGACTGCGGCGGCGCCGTCCTCGTCGGTACCGAAGAACACATGCGGCTGGGAGGCGACGGTGCAGCCGTCGATCGCAACCTCGATGTCACCGTCGGTCGCGTTCTTGAACCCGACCGGCATCGAGAGGCCCGACGCGAGTTGCCGGTGGATCTGGCTCTCTGTCGTGCGCGCCCCGATCGCACCCCACGCGACGGTGTCGGCGATGTACTGCGGGCTGATCGGCTCGAGGAACTCACACCCCACGGGCAGGCCGATGTCGATGACGTCCAGCAACAGCCGCCGTGCCGTGTGTACGCCCCGAGCGACATCGTGGGTGCCGTCCAGAGCCGGGTCGTTGATGAGCCCCTTCCACCCGCCCGTGGAACGCGGCTTCTCGAAGTACACCCGCATCACGACCAACAGGTCGTCGCGGTGCTTCTCGGCGACCTGCGCGAGTCGGCGCGCGTAATCGACGGCGGCAAGCGGATCGTGTACCGAACACGGACCGACGACGACGAGCAGCCGGTCATCGTCACCGCGCAGCACCGCTTCGACATCGGCGCGGGCGGCCGTCACGGCGTTCTCCTGCGCCTCGGTCATGGGCAGGTCGTCGCGCAGCCGCACCGGCGACGGCAACGGGGTCAGGGAGGCGATATGGAGGTCGTGAGTGGCGTTCATGCGGATTCCTGTTTCCCGACGGGAACCCATTTGTCCAGGCCACCGTCGTAGCAACGACGAAGGCAGACCCTCGGGCGAGGATCTGCCTGTGGCTCTGGAGGCGCGGGCGCTATCGGCGGTCGGCTCCTCCAGAGCCACTCCGATACGCGTACCAGCGCTTGTCCATGCCGGAGACACTATTTGCGCGCGTCCGCGGGGTCAAGTCCGCTCGGCGGACTCCGGCACTAGGGTCTGTTACGGAAGTGGCGGCCGGAGCGAGCGGCGTCCTGGTGCGTCAGATACAAGGCGCAGGAGGTTGGTGCTAGCGGTGCCTAACGGCGACGAGTGCAACGAAGTAGGTGGCGTGCCAGGGCGTCGCGCAGTAGGCCATTTCCACTTTCGTGACAGGGCCTAGCTTCGACGGGCAGCGCGACGGCGGCCGATGAGGTCGGTCAGGAGCCAGAGCAGCAGGACCACCGTCGCGGCGCCGGCGACAAGACCGAAGGCGCCACCGATCGTCGGATAGAGCGTCGAGACTGCCCCGACGGGCATCTCCGCGCGCTGCTCGCCGGGGGCCCGATCGGAGGCGGCGAACGAGTCCACCCAGCTGAGCTCGCGGCCGTAGGCGTCGGCTGCGATACTGATCCCCGAGCCGGTCTGGCGGAACACCGCCATGCCGTTCTCGATGCCGCGGACGACGCTCATCCCCGCGTGGATCCGCCGCACCTCATACCAGTCGTTGGCAGGGATCACCATCAGGTCGACGCCCAAGTCGCTTGCCTGACCGATGACGCCGGGGAAGTCGGCATCCCAGCAGATCACCGCGCTCAGTCGCCCGAACGGTGTGTCGACGACCTGCAGGTTGCCGTCGCCGCGCAGCGATCCCTCGAACGCGTTGCCGCCGTACTTGACGTGGGATAGCACCACCTCGCCGCGAGGGTCCAGCACCTCGACGTAGTTCCTCACGGGTTGCGCGTCGACGCTGAGCAGGGGCAGCACGATCCAGACGCCGTGCCGGCGGGCGACGTCGGCCAACGCAGCGCGGAGTCGCGCGATGTCGGCCTCGGCGCCGAACCCTGCCGCCTCCGGGAAGACGATCAACTCGGCATCGGCGACCGCCAGGCGTTCGGCCTCGGCCGCGAGCCGGGCGTGCGTGCCGGCGACGACATCGGCGAAGGCCCCCGAGTCGGAGTCGAGGGCGAGCGCCTCGGTGATGGCCCCGTTGGGCAGCGACACGCCCGCGACGTGGACGACGCGCTCGACGGCGGGTGCCGCCAGGGGGCGGACGATTCCCCCGAGCAGGACGAGGGCGAGGAGCGCGGAGGCTCCCCATGCCCAGCGCGGCACCTCGCCCCACCGCTCCCACACGAGCGCCGCGAGGCTCGCGGCCCAGCCGAGCGCGAACACCACGAGGGGAAGACCGCCGAACGCGGCGAGCTGGATCAGCGGGGCGCCCATCTGGGTGTAGGCCAGCGAGCCGAACGTGCCGACCTCCGCGCCTCCCGTGGTGAGGGTGTCCACCGCGGTCCACGCCGCGGGGAAGACCAGCGACGCCAGCGTCGTCGCCCCGGCCCGACGGTGCACCCACCGGTCGAGCACGAACACCAGCATCCCGACGAATGCGCCGGCCACGGGGATGACGGCGGTGGGCAGCGGTGCGGTGACCACGGAGGGGACAACGCCGTGCCAGGCGACCGCGCCGGCCGCCCCGACGAGGGCAGCGACCACGAAGAAGTCGAGCACCGGGCGGGTCGTCGCCCGGTAGTAGCGCAGGGTGAGCACCGCGCCGACCCACGCGGCGACGGGCAGATTCCACTGGCCACCGGTGAACACCGTCGCAGCGGTGATCCCGGTCAGCAGCGCGATGCGGGTGACGAGCGTCATGGTCTTCCTCCTCGGATTTGGACGATGCCTCGACGCTACGGAGCGGGCAGGGTGTCCGGCATCGGCCGACGGGGCGCCCGAAAGGCGGCCCGTTCGGCCGATGTCGCCGCCCGACTGCGGGCAATACGATCGGGAGCGTCGGCACACGATGCCGGGCAGAGGAGGAAAGATGGCGGGCGAAGCGGATGCGACGCTGGAGCGCGGATGGCGCCACCTGCCGCGGGCCGAATTGGGGGCGCACGCCATCTACCTCTTCGTCACCGGGGTACTTGTCCTGCTGACCTGGCAGACCGTCAGGCGGCTGTCGGCGGAGGGGCACGCGAGCGTCTCCGCCGCCGTCACCGTCGTGGTCGGGCTCCTCGTCGCCGCGTTCTGGGCCAACGGCCTATCGGGGGGACGCCGGAGCTGGTGGCCGGCCTACGTCGCCGTCCAGGTGCTGCTCGTCGCGGTGCTGATCGGCACGCGGGCGGTCGCGGGCGTCGACGTGTGGCTGGCCGAGGCCGCGCTGCTGTGCCTTGCGGGCGAGGCGCTCGGTGTCTGGGGCAACACGCGGAGGGGATTCGTCCTCGCGGGCGCCTATCTGGCCGCCGCGGCCGCGTGCATCCTGCTGTTCACCCCGCCCGCAGACTGGGCGCTCCCGCTGAACCAGTTCGGGATCCAGGCCGCGACGGTGATCGTGCTTGTGATCCTCAACAACCGGGCGGAGGCCGAGCGTGTCCGCGCCGAGATGCTCGCCGCCCAACTGCGCGCGTCCAGCGCGCAGGTCGCCGACTTGACCCGGCGCGCCGAGCGGCAGCGCATGGCCCGCGAGCTGCACGACACGCTCGCCCAGGGGCTGACCGGCATCGCGCTGCAGCTGGAGGCCGCGCGGGGCCATCTCGCGCGCGGCAACGAGGCCCGCGCGCTGGCGATCGTCGACCAATCGCTCGCCGGCGCGCGCTCCACGCTGGCCTCCTCTCGACGGGCGATCGACGACCTGCGACGCAACCCCGACGACCTCGCCTCCGAGATCGGAGCGCGGGCCGCCCGCTTCACCCGCGAGACGGGGATCCGCAGCACGGTCGAGATCGGCAGCGCGGTCGAGATCGGCGGCGAGACCACGCTCGCGTCCGAGACGCACGAGCACCTGCTGCGGGTGCTCGACGAGACCCTCGCCAACGTCGCCCGGCACGCGGACGCGGAACACGTGCTCGTGCAGTTCTCCGACGGCGCCGCAGGCCTCAGCCTGCAGGTCGTCGACGACGGCTGCGGGTTCGACCAGGACGCCGTCGGCCCCGGCCACTATGGGCTGGTCGGCATGCGCGAGCGCGCCGTGCTGATCGGGGGCGCGCTGCTCGTCGACTCGCGCCCAGGGCGGACCGTCGTCGGTCTGGAGGTTCGGCGATGATCCGCGTGCTGCTCGTCGACGACCACGAGGTCGTCCGCCAAGGGCTCCGGCTGTTGCTCGAGACCAGCGACGGCATCGAGGTCGTGGGCGAGGCGGCCGACGGCGCGGAGGCGCTCGCCGCCGTCGCGGACCTGGACCCCGACGTCGTGCTGATGGACATCCGCATGCCACGCGTGGACGGGATCGAGGCGACGGAGCGGCTGCGCGCCCACCACCCGGACACCGCCGTCGTGATCCTCACCACCTTCAACGAGGACGAACTCCTGCTGCGTGGCCTACGCGCAGGCGCCCGTGGCTACCTGCTCAAGGACACCAACCACCAGCAGTTGGAGAGCACCATCCGCGCCGCGGCGGCGGGTGACGCGCTGCTCCACGCCGACCTGCTCGCCCGCGTGCTCGCGCCGCGCGACCTCGACATCGCCGAGGCCTCTGACGCAGAGGCCGCAGCTCGCGTCGGCCTGACCGCGCGGGAGAGGGAGGTGCTGCGGCTGGCTGCCGACGGCTTGCGCACCCGCGACATGGCCGGCGCCCTCTACGTGGGGGAGCGCACGATCAAGGCGCACCTGGCGTCGATCTACCTCAAGCTCGAGGTGGGCACGCGCGCCGCGGCGATCGCCCGCGCCCACCAGCTTGGCCTCCTGCGCTGAGCGGTGATCTTCGGCTGCCTGGAGTTTTGACTCACGACCGGTCCTCCTGTGCCCAATTGGGCACAGGAGCGGCACTCTTGTGTCAAAACTCCATGGGCCCCGGGGAAACCAGAGCCGTGCGATCGTATCGGCGTGGCATTTCCGGGCTGCATCACCCCGTCATCATTTACTCTTGTGGTGCAACAAAATCGTGAGGAGTGGCAATGACGCTGGTGGCGGGTATCGACTCATCGACGCAGTCGTGCAAGGTCGTGGTGGTGGACGCCGAGTCCGGGCGGATCGTGGAGTCCGGCAGGGCGACGCATCCCCCGGGAACGGAGGTGGCCCCGGAGGCGTGGTGGCTTGCGCTCCTGGAAGCCGCCGCGCAGGTCGATCTCAGCGCGGTGGTCGCGGTCTCGGTGGCGGGCCAGCAGCACGGAATGGTGTGTCTCGACGCCCGGGGCGAGGTCATACGGGATGCGCTGCTCTGGAACGACACGCGCTCCGCAGGAGCCGCTGAGGAACTCGTCGCGGAGTTCGGCGACGGTGACCGCGCCGCCGGCGCGGGGCGGTGGGCCGAGGCCGTCGGCTCCGTCCCCGTGGCCTCGTACACCGTCACCAAGCTGCGCTGGCTGGCCGACCACGAGCCCGAGCAGGCCGCGCGCATCGCAGCCATCGCGCTTCCGCACGACTGGCTGACCTGGAAGATCCTCGGCACCGGCCGCATCCAGGACCTGGTGACGGATCGGTCCGACGCCTCCGGCACGGGCTACTTCGATCCTTCCGCGAACGAGTACCGACGCGACATCCTCGCCGCGGCGCTGCGCATCAGCGAGGCGGCCGCGGCTGAGATCGTGCTGCCCCGCATCGCCGCGGCCGGAGAGAAGGTGGGCGTCGGCGTGCTCGGCGGGCGCGAGGTCGCCGTCGGAGCCGGCATGGGCGACAACGCGGGGTCGGCGCTGGGCATGGGCCTCGAACCCGGCGACGCCGTGGTCTCGATCGGAACGTCGGGCGTGGCGTGCGCGGTGTCCGACGCCCCGGCCAAGGACCCGTCGGGCCTCGTGTCGGGGTTCGCGGACGCCACCGGGAGGTTCCTCCCCCTTGTCTGCACGCTCAACGGCGCGCGGGTGTTCGACGCCATCGCCCGGCTGCTCGGAGTAGGGCACGACGCGTTCGCCGCGCTCGCCCTGGCCGCCACGCCGGGCGCCGGCAGGCTCGTTCACGTGCCCTTCCTCGAGGGCGAGCGGACGCCGAACCTTCCGGATGCCACGGGGGAGTTGCACGGCATGACGCTCGCCTCGCTCACTCGCGAGAACCTCGCGCGAGTGGCCGTTGAGGGTGTGATCTGCTCCCTGGTCGATGCGCTCGAGTGCCTGACGCGCGCGACGGCCGCCGTGTCGCGGGTGCTGCTGACCGGCGGCGCGGCGGCCTCGCCCGCGGTGCAGGACGCCGCCCGTCGGCTGTTTCCCGTGCCGGTGCTCCTGCCGGAGCCGGGGGAGTATGTCGCGCTCGGCGCGGCGCGCCAGGCGGCCTGGGCCGCGTCAGCGGCGTCGACGCCGCCCGCCTGGCCCGTGGGGCTCTCGAGCCTGCCGCCCGCGCCGGCCACCCCTGAAGTGCTCCAGGCCTACCGTGCGGTGCGTCCGTGGCGGTAGGCGGGCCGCACGGTCAGTGGGGCAGGTTCGGTTCGATCCACGCGGCCGGATCCTGCGTCACGCCGCCGAGCGCTGCCATGCCGGCGCCCACCGCGGCCCGCAACGGGGCCTCGTCGATGACGGCGATCTCGATCTCCGAGTAGCCGGCCCACAGCACCCGCTCGCCCAGCGTGCGCTGCAGCGGGTCCCGAAGCTGTGGCTCGAGGAGCCCGAGGTGACCGCCGAGGTTCACCGTCGTGACGTCGAGGAGGTTCAGCGCGCTGCCCAAGGCGATGCCCAGCGCCTCCGCGACGCGCTCGACGACGGCCCTCGACCGCGGGTCGCCCTCGGTCAGCGAGGCCAGCAGAGAGTCGAAGTCCGGGTGCCCGGCGCGCCGCAGGATCGCGCGCGACCCGGCGACGGTCTCGAGGCATCCGACGGCGCCGCACCCGCACCGCTCGCCCCGCGGGTCGACGCAGACGTGGCCGAGTTCGCTTGCCCACCCGTGGCGCCCGGTCAGCAGTCGTCCGTCGAGAGAGATCGCGGCGCCGATGCCGACCTCGCCCGTGATGTAGATGAAGGACGAGCCGGGCTGTTCGCGCAGCACGGTGATGGCGGAGCAGTCGATGTCATTGGCGGTCCGCAGCGCGATGTCGGCGTACCGGCCGTCCAGGTGCCAGAGCTCAGCGGGTGCGGCTCCCTCCCAGTGATCCAGGTTGGGCGCGCGGAGGATCGTGCGTCCGTCGCGGTCTACCAGGCCCGGAAAGGCCAGCGCGGCACCGGCGAGGCGCCCCGTCGACGGCGCCTCGGAGAGAGCCGCACCGGCCAGGCGGGAGAGCCGTGCCATCGCCTCGGAGGGTGCGAGCAGTGTGACGTCGAGGTCCTCGCGGACGACGGACAGCGGCGTGCCGGCGAGGTCGACGACCGTCGCGATGAGGCGCTCGACGTTGATCTCCAGGCCGAGGCCAAGGGTGCTTCCCGGCCGGATCTGGAGCGGAACGGCCGGTCGGCCGCGGGCTCCGCTGATCGCCTCGAGCTCCGCGACCACCTCGCCCGTGATGAGGTCGTCGACGAGGCGGGAGACCGTCGAGCGCGTCATGCCGAGTTGGGCGGCGATATCGGCCCGGGAGAGCTGTCCGTCCCGATGCAGGATGCAGCCGAGCACGAGGGCGAGGTTCGAGGATCGTACGGAGGACTGGGTCATGCCGACCGGTGATGTCATGGGTCTCCTTCCGCTGGCAGCCATCATGCCC
Source organism: Tessaracoccus sp. (assembly GCF_016714275.1). Taxonomy (GTDB): domain Bacteria; phylum Actinomycetota; class Actinomycetes; order Propionibacteriales; family Propionibacteriaceae; genus Arachnia. The sequence goes on from NZ_JADJNP010000004.1 coordinate 505,362, forward strand.
GAGATCTGTCACGTCCTCGTCCCGGTATGCCTTCGCGGCCAGACACCGCATCGCCTCACTCCTCCGCCTCGCCTGGTACTCCGCACACCGCCGCTCCCTATCCCAGGCCTCAGGGGCGACAGACCACTAGGGCCTGTCGCGAAAGCGGAAGATGGCCTACTGCGCAGCGCCCTGGCACGCCGTCTGCTTCGTTGCACTCGTCGACGGGAGGGCCGGCTAGCGTCTTCCTCCTGGGCCGTGCATACGACGCACCAGGATGCTGCTCGCTACGGCCACCGTTTCCGCAACAGACCCTAGTTGACATCTCGCCAACGGTGTTTTAAGTTGTTTCAGACAACAAAAAATGGACGGTGTCGTTCGTCGTACGAGTGCAGAGGAGCATCACAGATGCGTAAGCCGACCCCCGAAGACAAGTTCTCCTTCGGCCTGTGGACCGTCGGGTGGACGGGAACCGATCCCTTCGGCGGCCCGTCGCGTCCGGCTCTGGATCCGTGGGAGTACGCCGAAAAGCTCGCCGAGCTCGGGGCGTGGGGCATCACGTTCCACGACAACGACGTCTACGCCTTCGACGCGCCGAAGGAGGTGCGCGCGGCACGCATCGGCCAACTGCGCGACGCCGCGGCCAAGGCGGGGCTGACCATCGAGATGGTCACCACCAACACGTTCTCGCACCCGGTCTTCAAGGACGGTGGGTTGACCGCCAACGATCGCTCCGTCCGCCGCTTTGGGCTGCGCAAGGTGCTCGACGCCGTCGACACCGCCGCCGAGTGCGGCGCCACGACCTTCGTCATGTGGGGCGGCCGCGAGGGCGCCGAGTACGACTCCTCGAAGGATCTGTGGGCTGCGCTGGCGCGCTACAAGGAGGGCCTCGACACCGTCGCCGGCTACATCAAGGACCAGGGGTACGGCCTCAGGATCGGCCTTGAACCGAAGCCGAACGAGCCCCGCGGCGACATCTTCCTGCCCACCATCGGTCACGCGCTTGGCCTCATCGCCGACCTCGACCACGGCGATATCGTCGGCCTCAACCCCGAGGTCGGCCACGAGCAGATGGCCAACCTGAACTACACCCACGGGCTGGCCCAGGCGCTGTTCAGCGGCAAGCTGTTCCACATCGACCTCAACGGCCAGAAGGGCCTGAAGTACGACCAGGACCTGGCCTTCGGACACGGCGACCTGTTGAGCGCGTTCTTCACCGTCGATCTGCTGGTCAACGGCTTCCCGTTCTCGCCCGAGGCGACGCGCTACGACGGCCCTGTCCACTTCGACTACAAGCCATCGCGTACCGAGGGCATGCAGGGCATCTGGGACTCCGCAAAGGCGAACATGGAGACCTACCTGATGCTGGCCGACAAGGCCCGCGCCTTCCGGGCCGACACGGATGTCCAGGCGCTGCTGGAGGAGAACCTGGTCGATCAGCTGGCCGTTCCGACGATCGCGCCGGGGGAGTCGCTCGCCGACTTCCGCGCCGCGGACGACGACTTCGACGCCGACGCCGCCGGCGCGCGCGAGTACCGCTTCGTCGAGCTGTATCAGGCCGCCCTGCGTCACCTCATCGGGTAGAGCGCCGCGCTGCGGTCAGATCACTGCGGCTGCTCCCGTCAGAATTGGCGCAGCGCGGCTCCGTGCGTCGCTATGCCGACGCAGGCAGCCGCACTGCGGGTGAGTTGTTCTCGAAAGCGACGCAGGCAGCCGCGCTATGGTCGGACGGCGACGATCAGGTCCCGGCGGATCGAGGAGTCGACGCGATGCGCGAACCGCTCCCAGGCGCCGCCTTCCTGGACGACGAGGCCGGCGTCGGTCAGGAACCGGGCCAGGTCCTCGCGGGCGAGGCCCAGCGTGTTCCATGAGAGGCCGAGCGCGCCGCCGCGCATCAGCTGATCCGCCCACACGGGGACGGCCTCGCGGAGCAGGCCGGCGGCGGAGCGGTCGCGGCGGCCGCTGACGCCGCGGACATCCGTGTGCGAGCCGTGTGTCACGCCGTACGGGGCGTCCGTCACGATCGCGTCGAACTTCTTCTTTCCGAACAGGGCGGCGGAGTCGCGGGTGTCGCCGGTGAAGGCGGTCACCTGGAGGCGCTGGTCGTCGAGGGTGAGGGTCGCGTCGAAGCGCTGGCCGATGGTCTTGGCGTTGCGCCGAACCGCCGTCGTGTCGGCCTTGTGCTTGATCCGCGCCCTGCGGAGATAGGTCTTGTAGAACGCGGCCATCTGCTCGAACGCCTTCTCGTCGCCCTCCACGCCGTACGCGTCGTGGCCGAGGCGCAGCACCGTCGACAGCGTGGTGCCGCGGCCCGCCAACGGGTCGAGGACCTGGCGAGGGCCGGTGGGCTCGCGGGTCACCGCCGACAACGTCACGCCCACAAGAAGCTGCGTGAACTGCTCATTGGTCTTGCCCTGGTACTTCGGGATGGTGACCAGATCGTCGTCGAGGACGAACGTGCGGGGGAGCTCGACGGGGCGGAGGAGGTCGCCGTCGGACTGGAACAGCGCGAAGCACGCCGACTGCCGCGCGATCGCCTCCAGGTGGCCCTCGTTCAGCTCATCCGCCTCGAACGACAGATAGCCGACCCCCGCGACGTCGGCCTCCTCGACCTCCCGCGCGAAACGCGCGGTCAACTCGAGTTCGGCGGCGGTCAGCGGCCCGGCCTCCCCGGCGTAGACGCGGTTGGCCGACGGCGTGCGCAGCATCAGGTAGCGGCTCATCGGCCGTGGACTCCGCTTCGAATCAGGCGAGATTGACGTGGTGGTGCTCGTAAGGCGTGCCCTTCGCGCGCTCGAACGACGCCGCCACTTCCGTCTCGGCGTCCTCGCGGCCGGTCCAGGTGGCGCCCTCGACAGACTTGCCCGGCTCGAGGTCCTTGTAGACCGAGAAGAAGTGCTCGATCTCGAGCAGCATGTACTCGGGCACGGAACTGAGGTCGGTGATGTGCTCGCGGCGCGTGTCGGCCGTGGCGACGCAGAGGACCTTGTCGTCGCCACCCATCTCGTCGGTCATGCGGAACATGGCGACGGCGTAGCACTCGACGAGGCAGCCCGGGAACGTCGGGTCGTTGCCGATGATCATCGCGTCCAGCGGATCGCCGTCCTGGCCGAGTGTTCCCTCGACGAAGCCGTAGTCGTAGGGGTACTGCGTCGACGTGAACAGAGTGCGATCGAGGCGGATGCGTCCCGTGTTGTGATCCATCTCGTACTTGTTCTTGGTGCCCTTGGGGATCTCCACGGTCACGTCGAACAGGATCCGGCGACCGGGGTCGATCGGGGTCAGGCCGACCGGCGCGTCTTCGCTCACTCTTGACACTCCTATGATGAAGGTTGCCGCCCGCGCATGCCGCAGGGCCGCTATCGCCAGCAGGATACCCCGAGAAGGAGCAAAAGGGCATGTCTCACAGTCCCTCGCAATGCTCGGACGCCTCCGGGGACATGCCCTGATGCGGAGTCGTCGCGTGTGGGAGTGGGCCGTCGTCGGCCTGCTCGTGGGCGCGCTGCTGGCCGCCGGGTTCTCGGGGGTCGTGTTCCACGCCCAGGCGTTCGCGGCGCTCGGACTGTCCCGCGAAGGCGCGCCCACCAGCCTCCCGGCGGGGGCCCTCGAGCCACCGAAGCAGACAGACCCCGACGACCAAACCGAGCCTCCCGCGCCAGGGACGGGGCTCGTCGGCGGCGCCGCGGTCGCCGAAGGCCCAAAACCCGATCCGAAGGCGCTGGGCCGAAAGCTGCAGGCGCTGGACAGGAAGAAGCTGAAGGGCCTCGACGGAGCCCCGGTGACGGTCGCGTACGAGGTCGTCGATCCGGCGACCGGCAAGGTCGTCGCGTCCAGCAAGGCGGACAAGCCGCTCATCCCGGCCTCGAACACGAAGACATTGACGGCCATCGCGGTGCTCAGCGCGTTCGACGGCAGCGAGAGGTTCGCGACGCGGGTCCTGCAGCCGGAGCCGGGCAGGATCGTGCTCGTCGGCGGGGGAGACCCCTTGCTGCGCAGCGTGCCGGACAAGGCGCGTCCCTATCCGCGCCCGGCGACCACGGAGGAGCTGGCGGCCGCCACCGCGAAGGTGCTGCTGGCTGCGGGGCAGAAGAAGGTGACGCTGGGGTTCAACGCGGGATATTTCTCCGAGCCCGGGTGGAACGAGACCTGGCCAGGCATGTACCGCGACCAAGTGACGCAGCTCAGCGCGCTCTGGGTCGACGAGGGGCGCCTCGCCGAGGGAGGTCGCAGCAGGGAGCCCGCCGTGGACGCAGCCAAGACCTTCGCCGCGCAGCTGAAGAAGCATGGCGTGACGGTGAAGAAGGGCGAGCCGAAGAAGGCGGCGGCCAAGGGGGAGGAGATCGCACGGGTCGAGTCCCTGCCAGTGCACGTGCTGATGGAGACGGCCATGAACCGCTCCAACAACTCGTTCACGGAGATCATGGGTCTCCAACTGGCGGTCCACACGGGCCACCCGTCGACGTTCGCGGGCGCCGTCGCCGCCATCGAGGAACAGCTGAAGCCTCTCGACCTGTGGGACAAGGGCACCGTGCTGCACGACTCCTCGGGGCTCTCGCGGCAGAACCGGGTGACTGCCGGCATGCTCGCCCGCGCCGTCGCGCTGTCCGAGCAGGACCAGCGGTTATCGGTCCTCCTCGACGGCCTCCCCACCGCAGGCGTCACGGGGACTCTCGCCGACCGCTTCACCGACCCGATCGCCGAGCCCGCCCGCGGGGTCGCGCGCGCCAAGACCGGAACCCTTTCGCTGGTGTCGACGCTGGCGGGCACCACCGCCACGGCCGACGGCCGGCTCCTGTCGTTCGCGTTCATGATCAACGGTCCTCCCGACGGCTGGGCCGCCAAGGTCTGGGCCGATCAGGCGACCGGCGTCGTCGCCTCCTGCGGGTGCTGATGAGCGCCGACGACGCGCCCGCGGGCACCTTCGCGCCCACCGTCGACTGGGCGCTCGCCCGCCGAGTCGCGCGGCTCGGCAGCCGTGATCTTCCCGGGCGCAGCCTGCCGGAACTCCGGCAACTGGTGGCCGGCCTCCGCGTGACCGCCCGCCGCGCGGGGGAGGCGGGCGCCGACTACCTCGGTCTCGACTCCGTCGGCGCGGGCACCGTCCGCGTCGTCGACTGGACGGGCTGGGCCGAGGCCGTACGTGCCATGACCGACGGCGTGGTCACCGACCTCGGCCTCCCAGCCCGGGCGCCCGGTGCGCTCACCACTCTGCGCGGCTTCGGCAGCGGGCTGGCGCTCGGCGCGGGCCTGCGCTTCGTCAGCCGCCGCCTCCTCGGCCAGTACGACGGCTACACCGGCTCCGACACCCTCTACCTCGTGGCGCCCACGATCCTGCGGCTGGAACGGGCGCACGGCTTCGTCCCGGCTGACTTCCGGCTGTGGGTCTCGCTGCACGAGCAGACGCACGCGCTGCAGTTCCGCGCCGCGCCCTGGCTCCGCGCGCACCTGATGGAGGGCGCGCGGGCGGTCCTCGACGACGACAGCTCGCTCCTCGAGGGCCTCATCGGGTGGGCCCGCACGGGCGACCCCGCTGCGATCATCGCGACCGGGGAGGGCGCCGAACGCCTGGCCGGGATGGTCGCCACCATGACCTTCCTCGAGGGCCACGCCGACCACGTGGCAGACGAAGTGGGGCGCCGCCTCGTGCCGACGGTGAAGCGGCTCAGGAAGGCGTTCTCCCGCACCGGGTCTGGGTCGCGTCTCGGGCGGCTGGCCGGCTCGCTGAACAAGGACGCGCAGTACCGCGAGGGCCTCGAGTTCTGCCGCCGCGTCACCCGCCGCGGCGGCCCCGAGGCGCTGCGTGCGGCCTTCGCGGCACCGGAGACGCTGCCGAAGCCCGAGGAGATCGCGGACCCCGAGGCATGGCTGAGGCGCGTCCATGGCTAGGCGTGAGCTCCCGCTCGCGGCGCTGACCGTCGCTACCGCCGTCGCGGCGGGCCTGCCCGACGGCGACGTCGTCGTCGGCTGCTCCGGCGGCGCCGACTCGCTCGCGCTCGCGCTCGGCGCCGCCTGGGCCGCGCGCCGAGCGGGCACCCGGGCGGAGGCTGTCGTCGTCGACCACGGCCTGCAACCCGGCTCCGCCGAGGTCGCCCGGCGGGTCGTCGCACGCCTCGATGCTGTCGGCGTCCCTGCCCGCGCCCAGCGGGTCGAGGTGCGTCCCGGCGCCGACGGGGTGGAGGCCGCCGCGCGCGACGCCCGCCTCGCCACGCTCGCCGAGCCCGGCCTACCCGTGCTGCTCGGGCACACGCTCGACGACCAGGCCGAGACCGTCCTGCTCGGTCTGCTCCGCGGCTCGGGCACCCGCTCTTTGGCGGGCATGGCCCCGGTCCGGGGCCTGTTCCGCCGCCCACTGCTCGGCCTGCGTCGCGCGGACACCGAGGCTGCCTGCCGCGCCTGGGGCGTCGAGTGGTGGGAGGACCCTATGAACGACGACCCGTCCTTCGCCCGCGTCGGGGCCCGCCGCGCCCTTGCGACGCTCGCCGTAGACCTCGGCCGCGACGTCGCCCCCGCCCTCGCCCGCACCGCGCGCCTCGCCCGCGCCGACGCCGACCTCCTCGACGCGCTCGCCGAGGAGGAGAACCGCCCCGTGCCGGATGGGGCGCTGCGCGTGGAAGACCTCCGCCCTTTGCCCGACGCCCTGCGCTGGAGGGTCCTCCGCTCGTGGCTGCGCAACGCGGGACTCGCGCCGTCGTTCGAGGGCGTCCTCGCCGTCGACGCCTTCGTCACCGGTTGGCGTGGTCAGGGACCGACGGCGCTGCCGGGCGGCGCCGTCGCTCGCGTCGGCGGCGAACTGCACATCACCGCTGGTTGACTTCGATATGCGCGCGGTGCTCCGCGCTGCGCCGCGGCTCAATTCGACGGAGCCGAGTGCCCGACTGTCGAAACCAATGAACTCGCGCCAGGCAGAACCCGCGCTAGGCTCTGGCCCGTGGATGCAGCTGACGTCATGCAGGACCTGGAAAAGGTGCTTTTCACCTCTGAGCAGATTCAGGCGCGGATCGACGAGATCGCGGCCCAGATCGACGAGGACTACGCCGGACGTGAGGTTTTGCTGGTCGGCGTCCTCAACGGCGCTGTCATGGTCATGAGCGACCTGCAGCGCGCCATGCGCAGTCATGTCGAGATGGACTGGATGGCCGTCTCCTCGTACGGCGCGGGCACGCAGTCCAGCGGCGTGGTGCGCATCCTGAAGGACCTGAACGTGGACCTTGCGGGCCGCGACGTCATCGTCGTCGAGGACATCATCGACACCGGCCTCACCCTCAGCTACCTGATGAGCAACCTCGCCTCCCGTGGGCCGGCGAGCCTCGAGATCATGGCGATGTTCCGCAAGCCCGACGCGGCGCAGATGGAGGTCCCCGTCCGTTACGTGGGCTTCGAGATACCCAACGAGTTCGTCGTCGGCTACGGCCTCGACTACGCCGGCCGCTACCGCAACCTGCGCGACGTCGGCACCCTCTCCCCGCACGTTTACAGCTGAGAGGCTCCGATTGCGCGCGCTGGTAAGGTTTCGGTGCGCATTCATTGACTTCAGATCGGGATTGTTTTGCAGAAGTTTTTCAGGAGCCCTTTGGCCTGGATCGTCCTCAGCCTGCTCTTCCTGATCCTCGGCATGCAGCTTTTCGGCTCCATGGCCGGGTTCGAGACCGTGCCGACCTCGACGACGCTCGCTCAGCTTGAGGGCGACACGAAGCTGAAAGAGGTCAAGCTCGTCGATGGCGAGCAGATGATCCGCGTCACGGACTCCGCGGGCAAGCGCACGCAGTCGGCGTGGGTCGGCAATCAGGTGGACAACGTCATTCCGCTGCTGGAGAAGCGCAAGGCGGCGGGCACGCTCGAGGAGTGGACGGGCACCAACCCGACGCCCGGGCTGCTGCAGACGTTCCTCTACACCGGTGTGCCGTTCCTTATCCTCATCCTCGCGTTCTTCTGGATCATGCGGTCCATGTCGAACTCGGGCGCCGGCGGGCCGCTTTCGTTCGGCAAGTCGAAGGCGAAGCTGGTCTCCAAGGACACGCCGAAGACGACGTTCAAGGACGTTGCGGGCGCGGAGGAGGCCGTCGAGGAACTCGAGGAGATCAAGGAGTTCCTCGCGGAGCCCGCGAAGTTCCAGAAGCTCGGCGCCAAGATCCCCAAGGGCGTGCTGCTGTACGGGCCTCCGGGAACGGGCAAGACGCTGCTGGCCCGCGCCGTCGCGGGTGAGGCGGGCGTTCCGTTCTTCTCTATCTCCGGTTCGGACTTCGTCGAGATGTTCGTCGGTGTGGGTGCGAGCCGCGTCCGCGACCTTTTCGCGCAGGCGAAGGAGAACGCGCCTGCCATCATCTTCATCGACGAGATCGACGCCGTCGGCCGCCACCGCGGCGCGGGCATGGGCGGCGGTCACGACGAGCGCGAGCAGACCCTCAACCAGCTGCTCGTCGAGATGGACGGCTTCGACGTCCGCGGCGGCGTCATCCTGATCGCGGCGACGAACCGCCCCGACGTCCTCGACCCGGCGCTGTTGCGTCCGGGCCGCTTCGACCGCCAGATCGGTGTAGACGCGCCCGACGCCGAGGGCCGCGCCCGCATCCTGCAGGTCCACGCGAAGGGCAAGCCGCTCGCGAGCGACGTCGACCTCGTGTCGATCGCGCGCCGCACCCCGGGCTTCTCCGGCGCCGACCTCGCTAACGTGCTGAACGAGGCCGCGCTTCTCGCGGCCCGCATGAACCTCGACATGATCCGCCAGCCGCAGCTCGAGGAGGCCATCGACCGCGTGATCGCCGGCCCGCAGAAGCGCACGCGTCTGATGAATGACCGCGAGCGACTGATCACGGCCTACCACGAGGGCGGGCACGCGCTCGTCGCGGCCGCGATGCCCGGCAACGATCCGGTCCAGAAGGTCACGATCCTCCCGCGCGGCCGGGCGCTCGGATACACCATGGTCATGCCTGATGCGGACAAGTACTCGCAGACCCGCGGCGAGCTGCTCGACCAGCTGGCCTACATGCTGGGCGGGCGCGCGGCGGAGGAGCTCGTGTTCCACGACCCGACGACGGGCGCCGCGAACGACATCGAGAAGGCCACCAGGGTGGCTCGCGCGATGGTGACCCAGTACGGCATGAGCGAGAAGATCGGCGCCGTGAAGCTCGGCGGCGGCGACTCCGAGCCGTTCATGGGCATGCGCGGCACCGACTCCACGGAGGCCTACTCGCAGAACATGGCGGCGGTCATCGACGCCGAGGTCGCCGAGCTGATCCACACCGCCCATCAGGAGGCGTTCGACGTCCTCGTCGAGAACCGCGACGTCCTCGACGAGCTGGTCCGCGAGCTGTTCCGCAAGGAGACGTTGAACAAGCAGGAGGTGGCGGAGGTGTTCAAGCCGCTGCGCCGCCGCGACAAGCGCTCCGCCTGGACGGGCTCCGACTTGCGCATTCCCTCGGAGCTGCCGCCGGTCGACGTCCCGCCTTCGGGTTCCGCGCCGGTTTCACTGCCGACGCCACCCGAGCAGTTCCCGGCAGGTTCCGAGGTCAACCCGTGGGCGCCGCCGAGCGTCCCGCCGGCCCCGCAGCAGCCGTGAGCGTCGACGAGCCCCGCATCGCCGCCGCGGTGCGCGAGATCCTGGCCGCCATCGGCGAGGATCCTGATCGGGATGGGCTGCAGGAGACCCCTGAGCGGGTCGCCCGCGCCTGGGGAGAGCTCGTCGGCGGTTACAGCGGCGACGTCGAGTCCCTGCTAGGCACCACGTTCGACATCGCGCACGACGAGATGGTGCTGGTGAAGGACATCGAACTCGTCAGCCTGTGCGAGCATCACCTACTGCCGTTCACGGGTGTGGCGCACGTCGCCTACATCCCTTCGGCTGACGGTCGCGTGACGGGGCTGTCAAAGCTCGCCCGGCTCGTCGAGCTCTATGCGCGTCGGCTCCAGGTGCAGGAGCGGCTGACCTCTCAGATCGCCGACGCGCTCGTGCGGCATCTCGATGCCCGCGGGGTCATGGTGGTCGTCGAGGCCGAGCACACCTGCATGACCATGCGCGGCGTCCGCAAGCCCGGCAGCAGCACCGTCACCTCCGCCGTCCGTGGCCAGTTGCGCGACGCCGCCACCCGCACTGAGGCGATGAGCCTGATCCTCGGCAGGTAGGTTCCGATGACCGTGGTCATGGGGATCCTCAATGTCACCCCCGACTCTTTCTCCGACGGCGGCTCGTACCTTGATCCGGCGCTCGCCATCGCGCACGCGCGCGCCCTGGTGGCCGACGGCGCGGACATCATCGACGTCGGCGGCGAGTCGACGCGTCCCGGGGCAGAGCGCGTGTCGGTCGGGGACGAACTCGCGAGGGTCCTTCCTGTCGTCCGCGCGCTCGCCGCGGAGGGGGTCAGCGTCTCCGTCGACACCATGCGCGCGGAGGTCGCCGAGAAGGCGGTTGCTGCCGGCGCGGTCCTGATCAACGACGTCTCCGGTGGCCTCGCCGACCCCGCCCTCCTGCGCGTCGCGGCTGACTACGGCGTGGACGTCTGCCTGATGCACTGGCGCGGGCATTCGGCACACATGCAGGACGCCGCCGTCTACAACGACGTGGTGCGCAACGTCGCCGACGAGCTGCTCGCGCGCCGCGACGCGGCGCTCGCCGCGGGCGTGGCGGAGGACCGGATCATCCTCGACCCGGGGATCGGTTTCGCGAAGACCTGGGACCACAACTGGGAGCTGCTCGGCCACCTTGACCGGTTCGTCGGATTGGGGCACCGGGTGATCGTGGGGACCTCCCGCAAAGCCTTCCTCGGTGGCCTGCTCGACGGCCGCCCCGCAAAGGGGCGCGACGCCGCGACCGCAGCCCTCACCTTCTGGAGCGCGCTCCACGGCGTGTGGGCCGTCCGGACGCACGAGGTCAGGATGCAGGCCGACGCCATCGCCGTCGCCTCCCGCCTCACCGTCCCGGACCTCGTGCGATAGAGTCAAATCATCGGAGAAGGGAGCAGATCATCGACCGCATCACGTTGACCGGCCTGACCGCGACCGGCTATCACGGGGTCTTCCCCGAGGAACGCAGGACCGGGCAGCCGTTCGTCGTCGACGTGGTCCTTGAGTTCCCTTTGGAGACGCGTTCCGACGCGCTTGCCGACACCGTCAGCTACGCAGATGTGGCCGACGATGTGGAGGCAATCGTCACCGGCGAGCCTCGAGACTTGATCGAGACGGTTGCCGGCGAGATTGCGGACAGGTGCCTGCGGCATGGCAAGGTGGAGCGCGTCACGGTAACGGTGCACAAACCCCAGGCGCCGCTCAGCCAGAGCTTTGCGGACGTCTCGGTCACGATCAGTAGGAGTAAGTAAGTGATGTCCAACGGCCCCTTCGAGATCGACGTCGACACGCTGGGCAATCTCCGCCCCATCTCAAAGGTCGTCCTGAGCCTCGGATCCAACCTGGGCGACTCGGCCACCATCCTGCAGGAGGCCGTCGAGTTTCTCGCCGACACCCCCGACCTGGCGCTGGTCGACGTCTCACCGGTGTACCAGACCACACCGATGGGCGGTCCGCCACAGGACGACTTCCTGAACCTCGTGGTGGTCGCGGAGACCACGCTGGAGCCGCTGACGATCCTCGATCGCTGCTCCGCCATCGAGCAGAACTTCGGCCGGACCCGCGAGATCCCGGACGGTCCGCGCACGCTCGACATCGACGTGATCATGGTCGGCAAGCGCATCTCAGAGGGCGACATCGAGTTGCCGCACCCGCGGGCCCACGAGCGGGCGTTCGTGCTCGTCCCGTGGCTTGACATCGACCCGAACGGCGAGATCGCGGGCCAGGGCCCGATCGCCGAGCTCATCGACGAGGTGGACACTTCCCTGGTGAACCGCCGCGACGACATCGTCATCACCTTCACCGGCACCGGCTTTTGAGCGAGCGGCCAAAGCTCGGCCTGACCACCGCGCGGCAGGCCGTAGTTGCGGTCCTTGCGGGCGCGGCCGTCAGCGGCATGATCCTGCTCGGATTCGAGACGGTGGGAGGGTTCCCACCAGTAGTGCCGTGGTCGGTGCCCATCTTGCTCGTGCTGCTCGCGGCTGCCGTGGTCGTCTATCGTCGGTCGCTGCCGAAGCGGCGCAAGGAGCACAAGCTGGGCCCGCAGGAAGGGCTCGCGGCGGTCGCCATCGCCAAGGCGATGATTGTGACGGGCGCCGTCCTCGCGGGCGGGCACGTCGTCTACGTGATGCGCTACATCACCCGGTTCGATGCACCCTTGCCTTCGGCGCGCGTGATCCAGGGGGCAGCGACGATCGTCGCGGCCCTTCTCCTGGCCGGAGCGGGCGCGCTGCTGGAGCGCGCGTGCGTCGTCCACGATGGCGACGACGATGACGACACGCCAGGGGGTCCCGGCGAGCCCGGCGAGGGCACCACCGGCCGCGGCCACCCCACGGCCGCCTGAATGCCGGACACGCCGCTTCCGACACGGCGTGTCGCGCGGGCAGGCACTACAATCCGCGGCATGGCTGGACGTCGCGCTGCATCGAAATCTTCTGAACGTACGATCGCGCTCGCGATCCTTGTCGTGGGCACCGTCGCGTCGCTCGCATCACTTCTCGGCGGCGTGTGGGTGGTCCGCGCGGGCGTCGTCGTCGCCGTCGCCATGGCGATCGCCGCGTTCTGGTTCGCCGTGCGGGAGCTGGCCGCCGAGCGCGCCCGCCACGCCGCGGAGATGAAGCATGAGGTGACGCTCCGCGCACGGCAGGCGTCGCGCTTCCACGAGGAGTCGGTCGCCATGATCGGCCGCTTCAACGCACGCGCCGAGAACCTCCAGGCCGTCATCGCCAAGCTGCGGGGCCAGCTGGGCGCCGCCAAGAGCGAGCTGTCCGCAATGCGTGGCAACGCCGTGTGGCTCCGAGCCGAGGTCGCCGAGCGCCAGGCCCGCATCGACCAGCTTGAGGCTCGGATCGCGGAACTCGAGGCGGAGGAGACCACCAACATCCTCACTCTGCCGCGCAACGCGATGAGCCCAAGCATCGAGGACATCTGGGGCGACGACGAACACCCCACCATGGTCGACCTCGCGAAGCTGAACCTCGACGAGCTTCCCGACCTCCGCATTCGCGCCTGAGCGACCCACAACCACGAACCCCCGGCCCTGTGCCGGGGGTTCCGCGTTCTCTACTTGTCCGCGTCCCCGACCGTGTACCCCAGGCTGGCGACGACGTCGGGCAGCTGACCAAGACGCACGCCGGCCAGCGCGGGGCCGAGGGCGGAGAGGTTGGCGAACGACGGCGTGCGCAGGCCCACACGCCAGGGCGTCTGTCCGCCGCGAGAGACCATGTGGCACGACGCGACGCCCCACGGCGCCTCGATGTCGGTGACGTGTTCGCCCTCCGGGACCTTCAGGCGGCGGGAGAGGCGCGTCGACACCTCACCCGGCGTCGTCGCCGCCAGGGAGCGCGCCGCGCGCACCATGTCCGCGGAGGTGACCAGTTCGTCGATCAGGACGCCCAGGCGTGACTCGGCGTCTCCCGCCCGCCGCAGAGGCGCGGGATGGAAGACCCGGCCGTAGGTGAGGTAGCCAGTGACCCGGCGGTCGAGGTCAAGGCCGGCGGCGCGCGCGACGGGGCCGGAGAGCCCGTAACCCAGGCAGGCGTCGCGGTCGAGGACGGCCAGGCCGCGGAACCGCTCTGTGGCGGCGAGCTTCCTTCTGAGGGCGTCGGCGAGGCGGGCGACGTCATCGAGCACCGGGTCCAGCGCCTCCAGCCAGCCGTTGGGGGCGTCCGAGGCGAGACCTCCGACGCGGTTCAGCATGGGATGGATCCGGTTGCCCGCCCAGGCGAGGAGTCGCCCACGGATGGCCTCGACGGTGTCCCACAATCCGACCGCAGGGTCGGGTGCGAGGTAACTGAGAAACGAGAGGTGGCTGTGGATGCGCGCGAGTTCGGCGAGGAGGGTTCGCAGCAGCGTGGCGCGGGGTGGGGGAGTAAGGCGCATGGCATTGTCCAGCGTCAGCGCGAGACCGAGTTCGCCACTAAACGCGGCGAGCCAATCATGTCGGTCCGCCAGCATGATCATGGAGCGGTAATCGCGAACCTCGAAGAGCTTCTCGGCGCCGCGATGACCATATCCGCTCGTAACGTCAGCCGTGACGATCTCGTCGCCGTCGATCTCAGCGTGAATACTAATGAGCGAGATGCTGCTGGGATGGCGGGGTCCGAGAGAGATCGGTTCGTGTCCGGGAAGGGACAAACCCCCTACGGTTAATATGCGTAGATTCAACATGTTTCTCTCGGAAGCGGCCAATCTCACTTCGGTCAGGGCTGCCATCTGGCGCATGCCCGAGGCACGTTCGAGCCCGGCAAAGTAAGGGGCCGCTTCTCTCTTGTTATTTGACCAACGGTGAATGTATGGTTCACATGATAGCTCTCAACGATATCTAGAAGGAGTCCCCTGTGGCACGAGAGATCCGCGTCATTCTTACCGACGACATCGACGGTAGCGCCGACGCACGCGCCGTCGAGTTCTCGCTCGACAAGGCGGAGTACACGATCGATCTCAGCGACGCGAACGTCGCCAAGCTCGAGGCCGCGCTTGCCCCGTTCATCGCAAAGGCGGAGCGTGTCGGCCGGCGCAAGGCGTCCTCGGGGCGCAAGGCCGCGCGCTCCCCGAAGGGCGGCCTCGCCGAGATCCGCACCTGGGCCCGCGACAACGGCTACGAGGTTTCCGACCGTGGCCGCATCCCGGCCAACGTGATGGAGGCCTACGAGGCCGCCAACTGAGCCACGTCGAAGCCGGCGGGGTGCGAGAGCACCCCGCCGGCTTTTTTCGTGTTCTCGCTCGGTGAACCATGGATCGGGTTGGTTTGGCCAGTCGTTAGTAAGATCGGAAGAAGTTGCCGACGCGGTGTCGTCGATGCAACAAGGAGGGAAGTTAGTTATGTTCGAACGGTTCACCGACCGGGCGCGGCGCGTGATCGTCCTGGCTCAGGACGAGGCGAAGCTGCTCAACCACAACTTCATCGGCACCGAGCACATCTTGCTCGGGCTCATTCACGAGGGTGAGGGCGTGGCCGCCAAGGCGCTGGAGTCGCTCGGCATCGCGCTGGAGGCCGTGCGGGCACAGGTCGAGGAGATCATCGGCCAGGGCCAGCAGGTCCCGACGGGTCACATCCCGTTCACCCCGCGCGCGAAGAAGGTGTTGGAGCTGTCGCTCCGCGAGGCGCTGCAGATGAATCACAGCTACATCGGCACCGAGCACATCCTGCTCGGGCTCATCCGCGAGGGTGAGGGTGTCGCCGCGCAGGTGCTGATCAAGCTCGGCGCGGATCTCAGCCGCGTCCGCAGCACCGTGCTCCAGCTCATCACCGGCTACCAGGGCCGCGAGGCCTCGATGTCCGGTGCCCCCGAGACCGGGCCTGAGAAGGCCACGTCCCAGATCCTCGACCAGTTCGGCCGCAACCTGACGCAGGCCGCTCGCGACAACCTGCTCGACCCGGTCATCGGGCGCACGCAGGAGATCGAGCGCGTCATGACCGTGCTCAGCCGCCGCACCAAGAACAACCCGGTGCTGATCGGCGAGCCCGGCGTCGGCAAGACAGCTGTCGTCGAGGGCCTTTCGCAAGCGATCGTGCGCGGCGACGTGCCCGAGACCTTGCGCGACAAGCAGATCTACACGCTCGATCTCGGCGCGCTTGTCGCGGGCTCCCGCTACCGCGGCGACTTCGAGGAGCGCTTGAAGAAGGTGCTGAAGGAGATCAAGACCCGCGGCGACATCATGCTGTTCATCGACGAGATCCACACCCTCGTCGGGGCCGGCGCCGCGGAGGGCGCGATCGACGCCGCCAGCATCCTGAAGCCGATGCTGGCGCGTGGCGAGCTGCAGACCATCGGTGCGACGACGCTGGACGAGTACCGCAAGCACATCGAGAAGGACGCGGCTCTCGAGCGCCGCTTCCAGCCGATCCAGGTGGCCGAACCGTCGGTCGCCATGACGATCGACATCCTCAAGGGCCTGCGCGACCGCTACGAGGCGCACCACAGGATCACCATCACCGACGAGGCCCTCTCGGCCGCTGCGACGATGGCGGATCGCTACATCCAGGATCGGTTCCTGCCTGACAAGGCCATCGACCTGATCGACGAGGCGGGTGCGCGACTGCGCATTCAGCGCATGACCGCTCCGCCGGATCTGCGGGAGTTCGACGAGGCCCTCGCGGCCAACAAGCTCCAGAAGGACGCGGCTATCGACGCGCAGGACTTCGAGCGCGCCGCGCGCCTTCGGGACGAGGAGCAGAAGCTCCGCGCGCAGCGGGCCGAGCGCGAGGAGGCCTGGAAGCAGGGCGATTCCGACCTGCCCGCCGTCGTCGGCGAGGAAGAGATCGCCGTCGTGCTCTCCGGCTCGACCGGCATCCCGGTGTTCAAGCTCACCGAGGAGGAGTCGCAGCGGCTGCTCCGCATGGAGGCCGAGCTCGGCAAGCGTTACATCGGCCAGGAGGATGCCGTCAAGGCGCTCTCGCGCTCGATCCGCCGCACGCGTGCGGGTCTGAAGGACCCGAAGCGCCCCAGCGGCTCGTTCATCTTCGCCGGCCCGTCTGGCGTTGGAAAGACCGAGTTGACGAAGGCGCTCACCGAGTTCCTGTTCGGGGACGAGGACGCGCTGATCACGCTGGATATGAGCGAATACTCGGAGAAACACACCGCTTCCCGGATGTTCGGCTCCCCGCCCGGATATGTCGGCTACGAGGAGGGTGGCCAGCTGACCGAGAAGGTGCGCCGCAAGCCGTTCTCGGTGGTGCTGTTCGACGAGATCGAGAAGGCGCATCCCGACATCTTCAATTCGCTGCTGCAGATCCTGGACGAGGGTCGGTTGACCGACGCCCAGGGCCGGGTCGTGGACTTCAAGAACACGGTGATCGTGATGACGACGAACCTCGGCACCCGCGATATCTCGAAGTCGGTGAACCTCGGATTCTCGCGTGCGGGAGATGAGGCGTCGAGCTACGAGAAGATGAAGGCAAAGGTGTCGGATGAGCTGAAGCAGCACTTCCGCCCCGAGTTCCTGAACCGTGTCGATGAGATCGTCGTTTTCCACCAGCTGTCGCAGGCGGATATCGAGCGGATCGTGGACCTGATGGTCGCCCAGATCGAGGGCCGGCTCAAGGACAAGGACATGGGCATCGAGCTCACGCCTGCCGCGAAGACGCTCATCGCCAAGCGTGGTTTCGATCCCGTGCTCGGTGCGCGGCCGCTGCGCCGTGCGCTCCAGCGCGACATCGAGGACATCCTCGCGGAGAAGATCCTCTTCGGGGAACTCTCTGCCGGGCAGATCGTCCTGGTCGACGTCGCCGAGGAGGGCTCGGAGCTGCCTTTCCGGTTCACCGGCGTCGCGAAGGCGGACGCCCTCGCGCTGACCCCGGCGGTCGACAACGGCTGACCGGTACCGTGCTGGACTTCCTTCGCGGAACCTATGGACGGGCACTCACCCCCGCCGCGCGTTTGCTCGCCGCGGCGGGGGTGACCCCTGTTCAGGTCACCGTCGTCGGCACGGCCGGCGTGGTCGCCGCGTCGCTGACGCTCTTGCCCCTAGGGCACTTCCTCGCGGGCGCTATCGTCATCGCGGTTTTCCTGCTGGGCGACGGCATCGACGGCACCCTTGCCCGGGTCACGGGCAGGGAGAGTAGCTTCGGGGCCTTTCTGGACTCCACCCTTGACCGTGCCGCGGACGCCGCCGTGTTCTCGGGCCTCGCCCTCTGGGCAGCGGGAGGAGGCCCCGCGCCGGGTGTTGGCGTGGACGTCACCGGCGTCGTCAACAGGCCCGAGATCCTCTGGCTGACGCTGGCGTGCCTGGTCTTCGGGTTTCTGGTCTCCTACGCGCGAGCCCGCGCGGAGGCCGTGGGCGTCGACGCCTCTGTGGGGCTGTTCGAGCGCACGGACCGGCTGGTCGGAGCCCTCCTTGGCGTCCTCGCCGTCGGCCTTGGTGCCCCTGTCTGGGTGCTGAGCCTCGCGCTGGCCGTCGTCGCCGTCGGGAGCGCGTTCACGGTCGCCCAGCGTGTCCACGCGGCCTGGATGGGTTTCCGCGCTCGCGCTGATTGAGGAGTCAGGCGGCGCGGCGGCGGGTGGCGTCGACGATTGCGCGGGTCGCTGCGGCGGTGGCTGCCGTGACCTCGTCGAGGGGGAGACCGCCGTTCAGCTGCTGGAAGGCAGCGCCGAGGAGGCCAAGGGTGAGGGACGACTGAATTCGCGCCGAGTTGGCGTCGCCCGTGAGCTGGAGCCAGGCGTCGCCGAGCGGGTGGCGCATGATGTTGTGCGCGTGGTCGGCCAGGTCCTGCATCGCGGAGGAGGTGGGCGCCTCGCGGGCCATGGTGATGAACCATCCGTGCCCGGTGAGGAAGGCCTGCCGGATGTTGACGCGGACCCACTCGACGACGCGGTCGCCGGGATCGTCCAACGGCGCGAGCGCTGTCGTGACCGCTCGCTCCCAATCGGGCAGGTACCGCTCGAGGACGAGCACACGCAGGTCATCGACACTGTCGACATAACGGTAGATCGAGTTACGGGCGATCCCCGCCGCGGCACTCACAACCCCGGCGGTGAGGGGCTCGCCGGCGCGGAGGATGCGCTCGCTGGCATCGACCAGCGCGGCGAGGACGTTCTCGCGGTGTTCGGCGATCGTTGCGGCGGCGATCTTGGGCATGAGGCCATTCTCGCATCGACAACGCCTGGATCGTAGACGTCCCGCGGCTGGTCGACGGCGGTTGCGGACAGATAGCGACGCAGTGTCGCTATCTTGTGCGGGTCAGACCGGGGGCGTGAGGGTGAGTACGCGGTCGGCGACCCGCTCCGCCTCGTCCGGGTCGTGGGTGACGTAGACGGCGGTGGTGTGGGTCTCGCGCAGGATGCGGGCGAGGTCGTCGGCGAGTCGACGACGCAGGCCCGGGTCGAGCGCGGACAGCGGCTCGTCGAGCAGCAGGGCGCGGGGGCTAGGGGCGAGCGAGCGGGCGAGGGCGACGCGTTGGGCCTGACCGCCGGACAACTCGGTGGGGCGGCGGTGATCGAGGCCGGGCAGGCCGACGAGATCGAGGAGCTCAGACACCCGCGTGCGTTGCTCCGACTTCGACAAGTGCGCCAGGCCGTAGCCGACGTTGCGGCCCACGCTCATCGTTGGGAACAGTTGGCCGTCCTGGAACACCATCCCGAAGCCGCGCTTGTGGGTGGGGACCGCGGCGAGGTCCGCGCCGTCCCAGAGGACGGAGCCAGAGACGAGCGGTTCGAGCCCGGCGATCGTGCGCAGCAGCGTGGACTTCCCCGAGCCCGAGGGGCCGAGCAGGGCGACCACCTCGCCGGGGTCGACGCTCAGGCTGACGCGATCGAGAGCGACCGTCTCGCCGTAGCGCACCGTCGCGTCGCGCACCTCAAGTCCGCTCGTTCTGTGTCCGCTCACCACGCCGTCACCTCCTCGGGCCGTGCCCGCTCCGCGAGGGCCATCGCGGCCCCCGCCAATCCTGCCAGGACAACGGTCGCGGCCAATGCCAGGCTGTACGACTCCGCTCCGGGACGCCCGAAGAGCCGCACGACGAGGACGGGCAGCGTGGGGTTGTCGGGCCTGGCAAGGAACGATGTCGCGCCGAACTCGCCGAGCGATGTCGCAAACGCGAAGCCGACGGCGAGGCCCAGGCCCCGCGTCAGGTGCGGCAGCTCGACCCTGGCCAGCACGGCCCACGGCGGCGACCCCAGCGTCGCGGCCGCCTCCAGCTGGCGTGGGTCGACGGCACGAAGGGTGGGCAGCAGGCTGCGCACCACCAGGGGAAGCGCCACCACGGCTTGGGCGATCGGGATCAAGATCAGGCTGGAGCGCAGGTCCAGCGGCGGCCGGTTCAGCGTGATCAGGTAGCCGAAGCCGACGGTGACCGCGGAGACCCCCAACGGCAGAAGGTAGACGGCCTCGACGGCGGCGAGGGCGTGGCGCGCGGCTGGGCGGCGCGGGCGCCGGGAGGCCACGAGGGCGACGATCACCCCGAGCGGGACCGCGATCGCCGTGGCGGCGAGCGCTGTCGTGAGCGAGGTGCCCAGCGCACGCCAGGGGTTGGCGCCCTGGACCGTCGCCGTCGCGAGCTCGGTGTAGTTCGCGAACGTGAACGAGCCTGCGCGGTGCAGCGAGCGCCACACGAGGTTCGCCACCGGCAGTCCGAGCAATAGCACCGCGGTTGCGAGGGTGGCCGTCAGCGCGGGGAGATCGCGGCGCGCGTCGTAGCGACGGGCGGCGCCGACGTCGGGTTGCAGCTTCAGCGCCCGGGTCAGGCCGACCTGGGCGCGCCCCGTCGCCCACAAGGCCATGGCAACGATGACCAGCTGTGTGATCGACAGCGCCGCCGCGCCCCGCAGGTCGAGGAGCTGGGTCGTCAGGAACCAGATCTCGGTCTCGACGGTGTGGTACTTGCCGTGGCCGAGCACCATCACGATGCCATACGACGAAGAACTGAACAGGAACACCAGCGCCGCTGCCGACAGCACGGCGGGAGCCAGCGTCGGCAGCGTGACGGTCGTGAACACGCGGAGCGGGCCGGCGCCCAGGGTGGCGCCGGCCTGGGCGAGGCGTGGGTCGAGGCGCGCCCACATCGCGCCGACCGTCCGGACCACGACCGAGTAGTTGAAGAACACCATCGCCGCGACGATCGCGACGGGGGTGCCGCCGAGGCCCAGCCAACCGAGCCATCCGTCGTCGCGGAGCAGCGCGCCCAACGCGATGCCGACCGCCACTGTCGGCAGCACGAATGGGACGGTGACCGCGGCCCGCAGTGCGTCGCGACCAGGGAACCGGCAGCGGTAGAGCGCGTGCGCGCCGGGAAGGCCGAGCAGGACGCTCAGCAGCGTCGTTGCCCCGGCGGAGGCGAGGGTGAACCCAACGGCGCGCCACGTCCGAGCGGACGAGAAGACCTCCGCGAATCCGCCGAGGGTCCAAGTGTCGCCGTCGCGGAACCCGTGGACGATCAGGTTCGTCGCCGGCCACGCGAAGAAGACGACCAGGAATACGGCGGGGAGCAGCGCGACTGCTACCCACGCCGCGCGCCAGGCCGCCTTCGTCACCCGATTTCCTCGGCCCAGGTCCGCAGCCAGTTCTCAAGGTTGGCGTCGACCTCGGCGCCGTCAACCGCGATCGGCTGGTCCGAAAGCGGTGCGAACTTCGCCCACGCCTCCGGCAGCGCGACGCCGTCGAGGGCCGGGTACATGTACATGTTCTCCGGGATCGTCGCCTGGACCTCGGGGGTCAGGAGGAAGTCGATGAACTTCGCGGCGCCCACCTCGTTCTGCGCGCCCGCGAGGATGCCGGCGTACTCGACCTGGCGGATGCATGTGCCGAGCAATGCCTCCGTCGTCGAGGCGTCGCCGTCGACGGTGTAGGCGGGGGAGGTGGCGTAGCTGAGGACGAGCGGGCGCGGGCCCTTGCCGTCGGCGCCGGAGAAGTCGGTGTAGTAGGCGTCGGACCAGCCCGCGGCGAACTTCACGCCGTTGTCCTTCAGCGCCTTCCAGTAGTCGAGCCACCCGTCTCCCTTCGCGCCGATCGTGGCGAGCAGGAACGACTGCCCCGGCGAGGAGGACGTGGGGGAGGGGACGACGACGAGATCCTTGTAGGCGGGAGCCACAAGGTCGTCGAGGGTGGTGGGGACCGGCACGTTGTTCGTGGCGAACCAGGCGGAGTCGGCGTTTACGCAGACATCACCGAAGTCGACGGGGGTCAGCCCCTCTGCGGCGAGGCCGTCCTTGACCTTCGCGTCCGCGACGTGCGGAACGATGACGCCCTCGCGCACGACGCGGGGGGCGGTCGTCGAGTCGATGCCGAACACGACGTCGCCCAGCGGCGAGTCCTTGGTGAGGATCAGCTGGTTGACCAGCGACGTCCCCTCGCCAGGGGCGGTGTAGGTGACCTCGTAGCCGGTCTGGTCGGCGAACTTCTTCAGCAGCTCCTCGGGCAGGGCGAACGAGTCGTGGGTGACGACCGTCAGCTTCTTCGACTCCGTCCGTGCCTGCGTTCCGGGAGTCGTCGCCGGGCCGCTGCCCCCTGCCGAGGGTGCGGGGGTCGTGCCGGCGCACGCGGCAAGCGCGACGACCGATAGGGCGGCCATGGCAATACGGATCTTCATGTGTGCACTCCTTTCGGAGGCTCGGCACGTGCCGAGGAGAACTCCCACTCCCTACGCCGGTGCTAACCGGATCAGGTTCGAGGGTCTGCGGACCGTCCGCACTCTCAGCACTCTTCAGTGCTCCCCTGTGTTCGGGGACAGTTTAGCCTCGATCCACCGATCTGCGCCTCCTACGCGGCCCCATCCAGGCACACTGGCTTCGCCCTGACCGCTCAACAGACGTGTTCGGTATGCCGTCGCGTCCAGGGCTTGCCCGTGCACCTGTCTGGTGCCGCTCGCTACGGCGCCCACCGGTGGATCGAGGCTTAGCCGGTTTACGAGTTGTCGGTGACCCGCAGGAGGGCGTCGCGGATCTGGCGGGCGCGCGTCGGGCCGATGCCGTCGATCTCCAGCAGCATGGCCGTCGACGCGCCGAACAGCTCCTGCAGTGTGAAGTGGGTGAGCAGCTTCTCCACCAGGTGCGAGGGCAGCCGGCCGACGGTGCTGAGGAGCCTGATGCCGCGCGAGGACAACGACTGCTCGAGGTTCGCGCCGGCACCGAAGCCCAGGCGTTCGGCGACGAGCTGTCCGCTGAAGAGCTCTTCGGAGGAGAAGTTGGCGAGCTTCGCGAGGTCAAGCTGCGAAGGGTCGTCGAGGTTGTGTGCGTAGTCGGCGACGAGCAGCGGGGCGATGCCCTCGTACGCCCCGGCCAGCTCCGCGTGTTGCAGGGCGACCATGCGGCCCTCGACGCCGAGGAGGTCGATATGGAACTGCATCTCGGCGGAAAGACGCCGCGCGAGTTCGACGCGGTGCGCCACGTGCGTGAGGTCGCGGAGGGTGACCTGCTCGCTGATCTCGAGCGTGGAGAACTGGTCGAGCAGGTCGGAGAGGTGGGCCACGACGCGCGAGAGCGTCGCCAGGGTCTGGTTGGCGCGGCTGATCACCTGTGGGACCGTCTCGACGAGGTGGCGGCGGCCGTCGAGGAAAAGCGACACCGTTGACATCGATGCCGAAACGGTGACCACAGGCACGTCGGCGGCCTGGGCCGTGCGGTCGGCTGAGCGGTGCCGGGTGCCGGTCTCCGCCGTCGGGAGGTCGCCCGCTGGAACGAGATGCACGCCGGCGGCGACGATGGTGCCGAGGTCATTGGAGAGCACGATGGCGCCGTCCAGCTTCGCGAGCTCCCGAAGCGCCTGCTCGGTGCACTCGACGCCGATCTTGAACCCACCGGAGCACACGTGCTGCACGGCCTGGTTGTTGCCGAGGACGATCAGCGCCCCGGTGCGTCCTTGCAAGATGCGGTCGACGCCCGCCCGCAGCGGGGTTCCGGGCGCGAGCAGCTTCAGGTAGCGGCGCACCGTTGGCTTCGACACCGGCCCTCCTTCTCGGTCCCCGTCAGTCTAGGACGTCTCTCCGCTCACAGAGAACGGTGCTCGACGGCGTTTGACCTTCACGTCGCGTGAACGTTTAGCCTCATCAGCATGACCGATGTCCAGACCCTGATCCTTTCCCTCGACGCCTTCGACGGCACCGACCGTCGCCAGGCTGCCCTCGCTCTGGGCGCCGTCCGCGACGACGCCGTGGTCGGGGCGCTGCTCGACCGGCTGCGGGTAGAGCCCGACTCCCGGGTCCGCGAGGACCTGACGTGGGCGGTCGTGCAGCACGCGGAACCCGCACGGCCGCACCTGGCCGCCATGCTGGGCGACGTGGATCCCGCACAGCGTCGCACCGCGGCGCATGTGTTGAGCAAGGTAGCGTCGGCGGACGACTTCGAGGCCGTCGCTCCGTTGGTCGCCGACGCCGACGCAGACGTAGCCATCAAGGCGTACCGCGCCGCTGCGAACACCGGAGGTGAGCGGGCCGTCGGCGTACTCGTCGCGCGGCTGGCCGACGGCGACCTCCTGCAGCGTGACGCCCTGACCAACGCGCTGGCCACCGTCGGCGAACCCGCGGTTCCTGCACTTGTCGCGGCCCTGTCCAGCGACGACCCGGAGGTTCGGGAGCACGCGGCGGAGACGCTCGGCCACTTGGGCGGTCCTGAGGCCGACGCGGCGGCCCCGGCGCTGGAGGAGCTAACCGCCGACCCCGTACCCGCGGTCAGGCTGGCGGCCGTCTCGGCGCTCGGCCAGCTGGCCTTCGCCGCCGACGAGCCCCTGCGCCGCATCGCGTCCGGCGACGACCCGTTGCTCGCTCAGTTGGCCTTGCGGTTCGCGGCTGACCGCTGATTCCGGGCGCGGTCATCGAGGAGTCGACGAGCGAGGAGGCGTTCGCGGCGGTCCTCGGCGTCCGCCGCCGTCCTGATGGCGGCGGACGCTTCGTCGCCCGGCAGATGTCCCAGGGCCGCGAGGGCCGCGAACCGCACGCGGTGCTCCGGATCCGAAAGTGCCTCGGCAAGGGCCTCGACCGGCGCGGAGGAGACGAACCCGAGGGCGTCCGCAGCAGCCTCGCGGGCGACCACCGACCCGGTCCGGAGAACGGCGACGAGCAGCGACACCGCGCCCGGTGTGCGGGCCAGCGCGGCAGCGGCCTCGTCCCGAACCCGCTGCCTGGGATCCTCGACTGCGTTCGCCAACGCGTCACCGCCGAGCGACGAGCCGATTTGGCCGAGGCTGAACGCCGCCTTGGCTGCCACGCGCTCGTCTGAGTCGGACAGGAGCTCGGTGAGGACGGGGATGGCGTCGGCGGCGCGGACCTTGCCAAGTACGTGCGCCAGCGCATGACGCGAGACGTCGTCGCCGGTCAGAAGCCGGGGCGTGAGCTCGGCGAGGGTGTCGCGCCGGTGGGCCACGGCCCACGCCGCGCCCTCGCGGACGCCCGGGTCCGGATCGAGCAGCAGGGTGATCATGTCGTCGGGAGTCAGCCGAGCCGGGCTGCCGATCGCCGCAGCGAATCGCACGTCGGCATCCACGTGCCGCAGCCGCTCTGCCAGCGCGATCGACTCCAGGACATCGTCCCACCCCGGCCCGGCCTCGCTGCCAGCCGGCGGCGTCTCGGCCGCGCGCTGCAGCCGACGCAAGCGGGTGAGGAGCTCCCGCTCTTCCGCGATCCGACGTTCTACGACCTCAGCGTGTCTGGCGAGCAACTCGCCAGGGTCGGCGCCCTCACCGTTCAGTGCTTCGGTGATCTCCGTAAGCGACAGGCCCAGAGACTTCAGGTGCTGGATGGCGAGCAGGCGCTCGACGTCCGCGCGCGAGTAGAGGCGGTAGTCGCCGCCCGAGCGCCCGCTGGGGACGAGAAGCCCGATCTCGTCGTAGTGCCGCAGTGCGCGCTGCGTGAGCCCGGTCCGCCGGGCCAACTCGCCGATCCGTAGCCACTCCATCAACGGGGACACGTCACTTGAGCGCCCGGATGTTCGGCGGGCGGGGAGGGGTGCCTTGGCGTTCGACCAGGTGCAGCTCGGCGAGGGCGTCGTGCAGCGTGGGCACCTCGATGACCTTCAAGTCGCCCAGGCGTGGCACCTTCACGGTCACGTCGCGCGAGCCCTGAGGGATCAGGGCGAGCTGGAAGCCGAGGCGCGCCGCCTCCGCGAGCCGGCGTTCGACTCCGGGAACGCGCCGCAGTTCACCGGCGAGGCCGACCTCGCCGAGCGCGACGACGCGGCGTGGGTCCGCCCAGTCCCGCGCCGCGGAGACCACCGCGATGGCCGACGCCAGGTCTACCGAGGGGTCCGTCACGCGCGCCCCGCCCACCGTCGACACGTAGACGTCCTTGTCCGAGAGCTTCTCCTTGGACTTGCGCTCCAACACGGCCAGCACCATCGCGATCCGTGAGCCGTCCAGCCCGTGCGTCGTCCGCCGCGGCGACTGAACAGGCCCCGGGCCCACCAGCGCCTGCACCTCGGCCAGCAGCGGCCGCCTGCCCTCCAGCGTCACCGTCACGCACGTACCAGGCGTCGGTTGGCGATGCACGGACGTGAACAGCCCGGACGGATCGGGCACCTCGACGATGCCCCGCTCGTTCATCTCGAAGCACCCCACCTCGTCCGCGGGGCCGAAGCGGTTCTTCGTTGCCCGCACCATCCGGAAGCCCGAGTGTCGGTCCCCCTCGAACGACAGCACGACGTCGACCATGTGCTCCATCGTCCGCGGACCCGCGATGGAACCGTCCTTCGTGACGTGGCCGACGATCACCGCGGCCATCCCCTCGCGTTTCGCGACGCGCGCGATGGCGCCGGTGACCTCGCGGACCTGGTTGGGGCCGCCGGGTGCGCCTTCGGAATCAGACGCGATGGTCTGTACCGAGTCCAGCACCAGCAGCGACGGCTTGACCTCTTCGACGTGGCCGAGCACCGTGCCGAGGTCGTTCTCCGAGGCGAGGTACAGCGTCTCCGCCAGCGCGCCTGTGCGCTCCGCCCGCAGGCGTACCTGTGACGCCGACTCCTCGCCCGACACGTACAGCGTCCGCTCGCCAGAGCGCGCCCATTTGGCCGCGACGTCCAGCAGCAGCGTCGACTTGCCGACCCCGGGCTCCCCGGCCAGCAGGACGACGGCGCCGGGCACGACTCCGTCGCCGAGCACCCTGTCGAGCTCCGCGATGGAGGTCTTGCGTCGTCGGGCCTTGTCAGTGGGCACGTCGCCGATGGGCACGGCCTTGTCCAGCGGGACCGACGACGGCACCGCCCGCAAGGGCGCACCGCCCCGTTCCGCGACGGTGCCCCAAGCCTGGCACTCGCCGCAGCGGCCGACCCAGCGCGTGCTCGTCCACCCGCACTCTGTGCAGGCGTAGGTGTCTTGCTTCTTCGCCACGACCCCGACCCTATTGGGTCGCGCCGACAAAACCGTTCAGCGCGTCGTGAGCACCGCGGCCGCGCGGCCGCGCAGGGGCTCCGGGACCGCGACGATGCCGTCGGCGACCTCAGCTTCGCCCGCGCCGATCCACCGATAGGACCGTCCGTGGAGTTCCTCGGGGAGTCGCAGCTCGCCGACGGCGGGGTCCAGGGCATGGACATGCACGGCGTCGCCGCTGGTCGTGTAGGAGACGGGGGCGCCGAACGGCTCGCCGGCGCGGACCCATGGCCGGGTGCCGTAGATCGCCTCGCCGTTGACGCGCAGCCAGGCGCCCAGCTCGCGCATGGCCGTCAGCTGCAGCTCGGGGATCGAGCCGTCGGCGCGCGGGCCCACGTTGATCAGCAGGTTGCCGTTCTTGCTGACGACGTCGACCAGCAGCCGGATCAGCGCGGCACCAGACAGCGAGTGACGCGAGTCCTCGTCCTGGTTGTAGCCGAACGAGAAGCCGAGGCCGCGCGTGGCCTCGAACACCTCGTCCTGCACGCCGTCGACCCGCATGTACTCGCGCGTCAGGAAGCCGTGGTACGGCACGCCCCAGCGGTCGTTGATGGCGCCGTCGGGCACCGCCGCGAAGTAGCGACGGAACAGTGCGGCGAGCGAGTACTCCGCCGTGTCCTTGCCGCCGTCGGGCCATTCGATGTCGTTCCAGAGGACGTCGGGGGAGTACCTCTCGATCAGCTCCTCCAGTTGCTCCGCGGCGTAGCGCGAGAACTGCTCGTCGTGCCGGCGGAACCGGAACAGGTCGGTGTCGGACTCGATCGGTGGGAAGTCCGAGACGTGCCAGTCGAGGGCACCCGAGTAGTAGACGCCGAAACGCGCACCGGCCCTGCGGGTGGCGTCGTGCAGCTCCCGGATCAGGTCGCGGCGGGGGCCGCGGCGGGCGGCGTTGAAGCCCGTCGTCGGGGTGTCCCAGAGGCAGAAGCCCTCGTGGTGCTTGGTGGTGGGGATGACGTAGCGCGCGCCCGCGCCGACCAGTTCGCTGACGAGTGCGTCCGCGTCGAACGCCTCCGCCTGCCAGAGGTCGGCCAGGTCTTCGTAGGACGTGCCGACGCCGTAGAGGCGCTGGTGCCGCTCCCAGGTGGGGGAGCCGGCGATGCGTACCGTGTTGCCGTACCACTCGGCGTATTGGTGATGCGTGTAGGCGTCCTCGTCCGGCACGCCGCCGGGGCCGTGCGCCGTCGCCCATGCGGGCACCGAGTAAAGGCCCCAATGGACGAAGAAGCCGAGCTTCGCGTCGCGGTACCACTCGGGGATGCGCCGCGGCGGGTAGACGGGAGCGTCGGCACCGAAGTCGGGGCCAGTGCGCAGTTCGAAGCGGGGCATGTCAGCCCTCCTCCCCACGGCGGGTGACGACGGGCGTCAGGTCGGGGTCCGTGTTGCCCTGGTCGAAGGGGTAGACGCCCGGCTGGAGGCGGTGGTGGCCGAGGCGCAGCAGGTCCTGATCGACGCCGCCGGGGGTCAGCGCGAGCATCCAGTTGGCCCCGTCGTCGGCCAGCCCGAAAAGCTCGGGCTCCAGGTAGCCGATCTTGACGATGACGACGTCCGCCGCCGTCGGCTCGAGGTCCAGCATCCGGAAGTCCTGCAGCTCGTGGAAGGGCTTGCGGCGCTCGGTGACGATGGCGTGCACCGAGCCGGCCCGGACCACGACCTGTGTGCCTGCCGTCGGGTCTCCCTCGGTCACCGAGAACACCTCGCCCGTGAGGGTGACAGGCCCGCGCGGACCTGGGTCGACCCTGCCGCCCACCTCGAGCGTGACCGTGGCGCCGACGCCCGCGGCCGCGGCCCCCGCGACGGCGGCCTCGTCGAAGATCGAGGCGTGGATCACGACGCGGCCGGGTTCACGCAGGTCCTCGCGCTCGAGCAGCTCGCCCAGCGTCCAGGAGACGTCGCCGGCGCCGCCCGCAGTGGGGTTGTCGCCGGAGTCCGAGATCACGTAGGGGCGCGTCGCCCCCGGGGCCAGGGCCAGGTCGAGGGCCTCGTGCAACGACGCCGTCGGGCCGACGAACTGGAAGTCCTCCCGCGCGTCCCAGTAGCGCCGCGCCAGGCTCTCGGCCTCGCGGGCGATGACCTCGCGGTCGTCGCCGGTCACCACGACGACGGCCTGGCAGCGCGGTTCGTCGGCCCAGGCGTAGCCCACCCAGACGGCCGCGTCCACCACGCCGTCGAGGTCGGCGACATCGGCAACACGGTCGTAGATGCCCTTCGCGGGCTCCAACCGGGTGCTGGTCTTCTCCCCGGGCAGGAGGACCGGAACCTGGCGCCAGGCCTTGAACGGGCGGCGCGCCAGCGGGTCGGCGCCGTGTGGGCCGCGAAGCCGCGCCAGCAGGTTGTGCACCGCGCGCTCCTTGGTGTTCATCCAGTCCTCGTGCGGCGCCATCCGGTAGCAGGTAATGAGGTCGACGGCGTCCAGCAGCTCCCTCGACACGTTGCCGTGCAGGTCCATCGATGCCGACACCAGCGTGTCCGGCCCGAGCGCCTCGCGTACCGCGGTGCCCAGGTCGCCCTCGGCGTCGTCCATCCCGACCACGCTCATGGCGCCGTGGATGTCGAAGAAGAAGGCGTCGAACGGACCCTCGGCGGCGATGCCCTTGAGGACCGCCTCCTTCATCGCCCGGTAGGTGCTCATCGGCACAGCGCCGCCGGGCAGTGAGCGGCCATGCGTCAACGGCACCCATTCCGCAGCGTCGCCCAGGTCGCGTCCGGCGTCCAAGAACGGGTAGTAGGCGAGCAACTCGGCTCCCGTGCGGAGGGTGAACGCCCGCTCATCAGACAGGTGCGGGGAGAAGGTGCTGGATTCGATCGAGATGCCCGCGATGCCGATCCGGGGACGTTCGAGGCCCCCAGGCGACAGCGGGGCGATCGGCCCCATCCAGATCTCGTGTGCGGATGACCTCGTGGTCACGGTGCGTCGGTTCCTTCCGGGGTGGGGGCTGTCATACTCTGGCGGAGCGCCGCGGCTGCGCCCAAGGCGACGGCGTCGCCGCCGAGGGAGCCGCGGCTGATGGTGAGCGGGGCGCCGGTGACCGGCGGGTCGTCGCGCAGCACCCGGTCGATCGAGGGCTGCATCAGGTCCCAGGCGTTCGCGAGGCTCCCACCGACGACGACGCTGGGGACGTCGAGCAGCGTCGCGGCGCTGACGCAGGCTTGGGCCAGCGTGTGCCCTGCGCGCTCGAAGAGGCGGATGGCAACCGGGTCGCCGTCGCGGGCCAGGTCGGCGATGTCCTTGGCGGTCACGCCCTCGCGGCCGGTGGCCTCCAGGTACGCGCGGGCGATCGAGCGGCCGGCGGCCACCGTCTCCAGGTGCCCGACGCGCCCACAGGTGCAGACGATGTCGCTGTAGCGGGCGGTGTGCCCGATCTCGCCGGCCCCGCCGTTGGGTCCGTTGCGGAGGGTGCCGCCCAGGAGCATCGCGCCGCCGACGCCGGTGCCGATCGTCACGCCCAGCACGTCCTCACCGTGGGCCGAGCCCCAGGTCGCCTCGCCTACCAGAAACGCGTTGACGTCGTTCAGCGCGATGGTGGGCACGCCGAGGCGCGACGCGATCTCGTCCGAGAGGCGGAACCCCACCCAGTTGTGGAACGAGTCGGATGCGGCGAGGACGGCGCCTTGGGCGTCGATCACGCCGGACGCGCCCACACCTGCGGCGCGGGGGGCCAGGCCGACGCGTTCCACCAGCGTGCGAACGAGCGCGGCCGCAGTGTCGGCGATCATCGCACCCCCCTCCTTCGCCGGAGTGGGGACCGTCTCCCGCCCGAGGACGCGGCCGTCGTCGGTCACGAGCAGCGCGGAGGTCTTCGTGCCGCCGATGTCGATGCCGGCCAGTGGCTGTTCCAGCCCCTGCTGTGTCGTCATTGAGTCTGCCTCTCGGCCGGATGATAGGTCGATTATCGAACTAAGTTCGGTGGGGTGCGAATGAAGGAATCGTCGCGCGTGCTCGTCGCGTTGTGAATGAACCGATCACTAGAGATGAGCAGTCGCCCTTCGGAGAGGCGCGGCGAGCCCGCCTTGTGACTAGCGTGACTTCATTCGATTGCGAAGAAAGAGAGGGCGAGGTGGACCGTTCCGCAGCACACGCGCGTGCCAGGCGCATCGTCCAGCTGGTGGCTCGGGGCGAGGCGACGTCGCGCAGCGAGTTGGCCGAGGTCCTCGGCATCGCGCCATCGACCGTGGGCATCGCCGTGCAGGACCTAGTGGATGCCGGTCTCCTTGGCGAGACGGGCAGCGGCCCGTCGCGGGGTGGGCGTCGGCCGCGCGCGCTTGCCGTTCCCGAGCAGCGGGGCGAGGTGCTTTCGGTGGACCTCGGCGGCGGCCACGCCCGGATCGGCCGACTCACCCTCGCCGGAACCCTCGTCGACTCCGTCTCCTTCCCCGTTGCGCTGGTGGACGGCCCGGAAGCGACGCTGTCGGCGGTCGTCGACGCATGCCGTGGCATGTCCGCCGGTGCCCTGCACGGTGTCGGGGTCAGCTTGCCCGGTCCGGTCGACACGGCACTCGGCGGCGTCGAGCGGCCCTCTCGCATGCCCGGCTGGGCGGGGTTCCCGGTAGGCGGCTATCTGGCGGACCGGCTCGGCGTACCCGTCGCTGTCGAGAACGACGCGAATCTCGCCGCGCTGGGAGAGCATCGGCTCCGCTTCGGCGACGGGCTGCACTCGATCACCGTGAAAGCAGGCACCGCGATCGGCGCGGGCGTCGTCGTCGATGGCCGGCTGCACCGTGGTGCCACATCGGCCGCCGGCGACATCACCCACACCTGCATCGAGACCGGCGCCGGCGTCGCGTGCGCGTGCGGGAACGTCGACTGCCTCGAGACCGTCGCGAGCGGCGCGGGACTCGTGCGTCAGCTGCGTGAGGCGGGCTACGAGGTCACCTCCACGGCCGAGGTGCTGGCGCTGGCGCTCGATGCCGACCCCCTCGCCTCGCGCCTGGTGCGGCAGGCGGGAACGTATCTCGGTCAGGTCCTCTCGGTTGTGGTGAACTTCTTCAACCCGCATGCGGTGTTTCTGACGGGCTCGCTCAGCTCGTCGGAACCGTTCATCGCGGCCGTCCGCGGGCGCGTCTACGCCAGCTGCCACCCGCTGGTGACGCAGACGCTGACGATCGAGGCCGCGCGCTCTGGGGCCGACGCCATCCTGCTCGGCGCCGCCAACCTCGTGCTCGACCACCACGAGGTGGCCCCGCTCTAGGGACGGCGGGGTGCACCCGCTCGAGCGGCGCGTCGGTTCAGGACAGAGTGAGCTCGATGACCGGCATCAGCACCTCCGGGCGGCGGACGGGGAGGTGGACCGTCAGCGTCCCCTCGGCCTCGCCGGCGGGCATCATCGAGTTCGCCGACTCACCCGGGGCCGACGACGTGAGGCGCAGGTATGAGCCGTCGTGCAGGAAGCGGGCGTAGGTCGCCGTGCCCGCGAGGTCCGGGAGGTGCACGAAGCCCAGCGGCCAGGTGTGGAGATGCAGGTAGAGCCTGTCTCCCCGCTGCGTGTAGACGCCCTCGCGCGGCGGATCGAAGGAGGCGTGCCCGGCACCGACGATCGCGTCGCGGTGCAACTCCATCCACGCACCGATCTCGGCAAGGGTCGCGAGGTCGTGCGGGGTGACGGCGCCGCGGCCGTCGGGGCCGACGTTCAGCAGCATGTTGCCGTCCATGGAGACCGAGTCGACGAGCATCTGCACCAGCAGGCTGGCGGGCTTGAAGTTCACGTTGTCGCGGTCGTATCCCCAGGACCCGTTCATGGTCTGGCACGCCTCCCACACCTGCGGCACGCCGTCCTTCGTCAGCGGGGAGGTTGGCTGGTACTGCTCGGGGGTGACGAAGTCGCCGGGGATGCCGAGGCGATCGTTGACGATGATGCCCGGCTGCAGCTCGCGGCACATCGCCAACAGCTCCTCCGAGCCCCAGTCCTGCGGGCCCTTGCCTGCCCAGCCGGCCGTGGCGTCGGGGTAGGTGAAGTCGAAGAAGAGGTAGTCGATCTGCCCGTAGTCGGTCAGCAGCTCGCGCACCTGGCCGTGCAGGAACGCGCGGTAGCGGGCGATGTCGCGGCCCTCGTTGAGCGCGACGCCCGCCGGATCGTCGCGGAGGGGGTGGATCCAGTCGACGGGGAAGTCTGGATGATGCCAGTCGATCAGCGAGTGGTAGAGCCCGACGCGGAGTCCCTCCGCGCGCAGCGCGTCTACGTATTCGCGCACCAGATCCCGGCCGCAGGCAGACTGCGAGGAGAACTCGCTGAGGGCGGTGTCCCACAAGGAGAAGCCCTCGTGATGCTTCGTGGTGAGGACGACGTAGCCCGCGCCCGCACCCTTCGCCGCGCGGGCGAGGCCGGTGGCGTCGAACCGGTCGGGGTTGAAGTGCTCGAAGTAGGGCCGGTACTGGGCGTCGGTCAGCCGCTCGTGGTGCTGCACCCACTCGTGCCGTGCGGCGCCGCTGTACAGGCCGAAGTGGACGAAGATGCCGAAGCGTGCCTCGAGGAACCAGTCGATGGACGTCTGTGAAGTGGTCACGACATCCATCGTGCCCTTCGCCGGCACCGCGAGCGGAGCGCGCCGGCGATATCGCTCAGGTCAAATGGTGACGATGCCCTTCGTGGGGGAGCTGAACGTCACGCTGCTGATGCCGGGGGTGCCACGCGGGGCTACCAGGTCTAGCTTGATGCCGTCGAGCTCGTCGCCGACGGGGAGCGCCAGCCACTCGGAGAGGCGCTCGGCAGAACCCGAGATCTGGATCTCGGTCAGGGAGACCTCCGCGGGCAGCGCGGCGGGGCGCAGGGAGTCGTCGCTCTTCCATTCGAGGAAGTAGGGCAGCTGCGGGTCCGCGATGAGCCCGCGGATGCCGATCTGCACCCACTCAAGGCGGCGACCGTCGGGGAATTGACGCGAGCCGGGGACGCAGGAGCGCTCGAGGCGCTGCTCGTACAGCGCGATGTTCGGAACGCTGACGACCCAGCCGAGCCACCCGCCTCCCATGTTCGAGCGGGCGCGTACAGCCTGACCGAACGCCGCCTTCTCGGCGGCGGGGTGGTCGAGCACCTCGACGACCTCGATGTAGCGGGCATCCGTCAGGGGGATGATGTGGTTGCGTGTGCCGAAGCGCGGGTGGAAGCCACCGTCCTTGTAGTCGGTGCCGAGCGCGTCAGCAAGCCGGGCGGCCTCAGCCTTGAGTCCGTCCGGCCCGGTCGCGAAGATCAGATGGTCGACGTGCATGGCCACATTCTTGCCGCACGGAACCCCGATCGACTAATCAGGGCGCGCTCCGGCGGTGCGACCAGGGATGCTATGGAGGAAGTTGGCGCCGTACGGGGCCGTCGGAGTGAGTGCGGAAGGTAGGGTGGGAGCCGTGCCCACGCCGCAAGTCCTGCTGTCTACCACTTCGGTCTTCCCCGAGGCGTCGACCAGCGCGTTCGAGCTGGCGGCGTCGCTCGGGTACGACGGCGTCGAGTTGATGATCGGCGTCGACCCGCTCAGCATCGACATCGACGCCGTCGCCAAGCTGGCCGACTATCACGGCGTCCGCGTTCCGTCCGTGCACGCGCCGACGCTGCTTGTCACGCAGGGCACGTGGGGCAACGACCCGTGGGACAAGCTCCGTCGCTCCGGCGAGGCTGCGCTCCGGCTCGGGGGCGACGTCGTCGTCGTGCATCCGCCGTTCCGCTGGCAGCGCGACTACGGCGCGGGCTTCGTTGAGGGCATCAAGAAGCTGAACGCGGAGATGGACGTCAAGTTCTGCGTGGAGAACATGTTCCCGTGGCGCACGCCGGCGGGCAGTCTCCAGGCCTACCTCCCAGGCTGGGATCCGACGCCGTTCGACTACGACCACCTCACCCTCGACCTCTCGCACGCGTCGACGTCGCGTCGCCAGTCCATGGACTTCGTGCACGCCTGGGGAGAGCGGCTCGCCCACATTCACCTGACCGACGGCACCGGTTCCCTCAAGGACGAGCACCTGCTCCCCGGCGAGGGCGACCAGTCGGCGTGGGAGGTGCTGAGCGAGGTCGCCCGGGCCGGCTTCGAGGGGCATGTCGTCATGGAGGTCTCGACGCGGCGCGCGAAGTCGCGGCACGAGCGGGAGGTGCTCCTGGGCGAGGCCCTGCAGAACACGCGCCGCGCGCTCGCCGTCGGCGTGTCGAAGGAGTGACGTGGGCCGCCTGCACGCCACGCTCCGGCAACTGATCGGCTCCCCGCGCGTCCGCTCCGCGGCGCTCGCGTCCGGGGTGGCGGAGGAGTTCGCCAGTGGCTACGTCGCGGGCATCGACATCGACGCCGTCGTGCCGGTGGTCGAGAAGCTCAGCGGCCAAGGGCTGGACCTTTCCCTGACCTATCTGCCGGCGCCCGACGACGAGGCCGCGGCCGTCGACGAGCTCGCCGCGTCGCTCGCCCGGCTGGGCGACGCCGCGTCCGGTGTAGAGCTCTCGATCAAGCCGTCGCAGCTGAGCCTCGCTGCCGACCCCGCCGGCGCTCGCGCCCGTCTCGTCGGGCTGTGCGAGGCAGCCGACGACGCGGGCGCCGTCGTCACGCTCGAGATGCAGGGCGTTGGTTGCTTCGACAAGACCCTCGGCCTGTGGCGCGCCGTCCGGTCGTCCCATCCCGACCTGGGCGTCACCCTCCCCGCCGACGTCTTCGAGTCCGAGCGCGTCGTCGGCCCGCTCGCCGACTCCGGCGCCCGTGTGCGCCTCTGCATCGGGGCCTACCCCGCGCCGAAGACCCTCGGCCATCGCAGGGAGCAGGAGAAGGCGAAGGCCCTCGTGCGCTGCCTCCGGGCCACGATGGAGCGCGGCGGTTACGCGATGGTCGCTTCGCACGACCCGACGATCATCTCGATCGCGCAGGAGCTCGCGCGCCGCAACGAACTGGGCCCTGAGGGATACGAGCATCAGATGTTCTACGGCGTGCGCCCCCTGGAGCAGCGGCGCCTCGTCGACATCGGCCACCGGTGCCGCACCTACGTGCCGTTCGGCCCGGCCTGGTACGAGTACCTGACCACGCAGATCGCCGCCCGTCCGCGCGCCGCCTACAACTACCTGCGGGCCTTGGGGGACAAGCGGTGACCGCCGAGGCGACGACGGCGCTGCCGCCCCGCCGCGTGCTTTACCTCGAGATGTTTCTGGTGTTGATGGTCTCGCTGGGCGAGTCGGCCGTCTACGCGACCCTCTCGATCGTCGAGAAGCTCACCCGCAACGTGCCGCTCGGCCAGCAGACGACGTCGATCAACAACTCGGCGGTCCCTGACCGGCCCTGGCTCGACCTCATGTACCAGGCGGCATACATCGTCTTGCCGATGGCGCCGGTCGCGCTGTGTCTCTACCTGCTCGCGGTGCACCTGGCCCCCGCGGAGGGCCCGTTCCGCGTGATGGGCTTCGACCTCACGCGTCCCTGGCGCGACCTGCGCTCGGGCTCGGTGATCTTCGTCGTGATCGGCGTCGCGGGCCTCGCGTTCTACCTGGGCGCGGTCGCGTTCGGGCTGAACACGCAGGTCCGCCCGGCGAACCTCGCCGAGAATTGGTGGACGATCCCGGTGCTCGTCCTGCTCGCGATCAAAAACGCGGTGCTGGAAGAGGTGCTCATGGTGGGCTACCTGTTCACCCGTTGGGCCCAGACCGGCCGCGCGATGTGGATGATCGTCGTGATCAGCGCCGTGGTCCGGGGCATGTACCACCTCTACCAGGGCTGGGGCGGCTTCGCGGGCAACGTCCTGATGGGCCTGATCTTCGGCTGGCTGTTCCTCACCGTCCTGAAGCGCCGCGTCATGCCCCTGGTGGTCACCCACTCCTGGCTGGACATCTTCTCCTTCCTCGGCGCCCCCCTCCTCCCGTGGCTCATGTCCTTAATAGGCCGCTGAACCCGTAGACTCCCGTCCATGCGTGTTGGAGTCTTTGGCGCGACTGGGCAGGTCGGCGGCGTGATGCGTCGCCTGCTCGATGAGCGCAACTATCCCGTCGATGAGATCCGGTTCTTCGCCTCCGCGAGGTCGGCGGGCAAGAAGCTGCCCTGGAAGGGAACCGAGGTCGTCGTCGAGGACATCGCGACGGCGGACTTCTCCGGCCTCGACGTCGCGCTGTTCTCCGCCGGCGGCGGCACGTCGAAGGAGTACGCGCCGAAGGTCGCGGCGGCGGGGGCCGTCGTCGTCGACAACTCGAGCGCGTGGCGCCTCGACGACCGTGTCCCGCTGATCGTGTCCGAGGTCAATCCGGGCGACGTCGACAAGGCCGAGCTCGGCATCATCGCCAACCCGAACTGCACCACGATGGCCGCGATGCCGGTCCTGAAGCCGCTGCACGACGCCGCGGGCCTCGTGGCGCTGCAGGTCACCACGTTCCAGGCCGTCTCCGGTTCCGGCCTTGCCGGCGTGAGCGCGCTGGCCACCCAACTGGGCGAGATCGACGACCCCGCCGTGCTCGCGCACGACGGCTCGGCGTTCCAGCCGGCGAGCACCGCCCCGTACGTGGCGCCGATCGCGTACAACGTGGTCGCGCTCGCGGGCAACCTCGTCGATGACGGCGAGGGCGAGACCGACGAGGAGAAGAAGCTGCGCAACGAGTCGCGCAAGATCCTCCACGCGCCCGATCTGCTCGTCGCCGGCACCTGCGTGCGCGTGCCCGTGTTCAGCGGCCACTCGCTGACGGTGCACGCGCGGTTCGACCGCGACATCACCCCTGACCAGGCACGCGAGGTTCTCGCCGCCGCGCCGGGCGTGGAGCTCGCCGACGTCCCGACGCCGCTGCAGGCCGCCGGTGCCGACGCGTCGTTCGTCGGGCGCATCCGCAAGGATCAGAGCGTCGAGGGCGACAAGGGTCTCGTGCTGTTCCTCAGCAACGACAACCTGCGCAAGGGTGCGGCGCTGAACGCCATCCAGATCGCGGAGTTGCTGGTCCGATGAGCGGGATCGTCGTCGTCGGCGGTGGCGCCATGGGCGAGGCACTGATCAGCGGGTGGATCGCCTCCGGCGTATCCGCGGACGAGGTCGCCGTGGTCGAGCCTTCGCCGCAGCGCGCGGCCGACCTGGCGGCACGGCACGGCATCGCCGCGATCGCGTTGGAGGATGCGGGCGCCGCCGACACGGTCGTGCTCGCGGTCAAGCCCAACACCGTCGTGAAGGTGCTGAGCGTCTTGAATGGGAGGCTCTCCCCGGGTGCCCTCGTTGTCTCGATCGCGGCGGGCGTTCCGCTCGCGGTCCTCGAGGGCGCACTGCCCGGGGTCGCCGTCGTGCGGGTCATGCCGAACACGCCCGCGCTTCTGGGCAAGGGCATGGCCGGGATCGTGCCAGGCGAGGCGGCGACCGAGGAGCATACGGCGCGCGTCGTCGACTTGATGGAGGCCGTGGGCAAGGCACTGGTGATCGATGAGCCGCACCTCGATGCGCTCACGGCCATCTCCGGCTCCGGCCCGGCCTACCTCTTCTACGTGGCCGAGGCCATGATCGAGGCGGGCGTGCATCAGGGCTTGTCGCGAGGCGAGTCGACGACGCTGACGAATCAGACCTTCGTCGGGGCCGCCGCCATGCTTGCGGAGTCGGGCCGCTCGGCGACCGAACTCCGCGAGATGGTGACCTCGCCTGCGGGCACCACCGCGGCCGCGCTGCGGGTGCTCGACGACGCGGGCGTCCGCTCCGGCTTCCTCGCCGCCGTGCAGGCCTGCCACGACCGCAGCGCGGAGATGGCGCGTTCCTGACGTCGGCGTGATTGGTCGATTACTCGGGCGCGGGCTAATATTTGGGGTCTGGCCAGCCGTGGTTGGCCCCAGCACACCACACCCCGGGGCGCATCGTCCCCGGCTATGAAAGGCAAACAGTGGGTTCTGTCATCAAGAAGCGTCGCAAGCGCATGGCCAAGAAGAAGCACCGCAAGCTGCTGAAGCGCACCCGCATTCAGCGTCGCCGCGCCGGCAAGTAGTGCCTGCGCCCTCCCGGGTCCTGCTGCTGACGCGGCTCGGCTGCCACCTGTGCGTGGAGGCCGAGGCGGCCGTGCGACGCATCGCCGCCGACCTGGGAGTGACGTGGCGCGCCGTCGACGTCGACACCGACGAGCGGCTTCGGGCCCGGTTCACCGATCACGTGCCCGTGACGTTCGTCGACCGGGAGCTTCACGGCTACTGGTTCGTCGACGAGGCGGCCCTGCGAGAGGCACTGACCACCGGCGCCCCGCGCGACATATCCGACGACTGGATCGCGGCGCTGCCCTTGAAGGAGACCTGACGTGACCGAGCCTGTTGACCCGCACTCCGCCGACGACGCGGAGCTCGAGCCGACCACCGGTTCGGTGACCTTCGTCGGGTCCGGCCCCGGCGACCTCGGCCTGTTGACCCTCGCCGGCTCCCGGGCCGTCCGCTTCGCCGACCTGATCATCGTCGACGAAGATGCCGACGTCGAGCTCATCCGCGGTTACGGCCCCGCGCACGCAACCGTCACGCTGGCAGGCGATGACGAGGTGGGCGCCATCCTCGAGGGCGTTGCCCGTGGCCGCAAGGTCGTGCGCCTCACCCGGGGCGACTACTTCACCGACGCCGACGCTCGCGGCGTGCTGCCCGAGGTGCTCACGCACGCCGGTCTGCACGCCAACGTCGTGCCCGGCGTCAACCGGTGGAGCGCGGCGCTGAGCTTCGGCGCCGTCCGCGTCACCTCCGCCTTCGCGGCGCTCGACGCGACCATCGAGGTCCCGCCGGCCGCGCAGTGGCCCACCGCCGACACGCTCGTGATCCGCTCCCGCGGCGAGCTCGCCGGGGAGGTGGCCGCGCAGGCCCGCGAGGTCTTCGGCCCGAAGGGCCACACGCTGTCGCTGGTGGGCATGGGCACCACCGCCCAGGTCAGCGAGGTCCTCGACTGGTCCCAGGTCTCCGCCTCCGAGGTGGGGGAGTGCTTCTTCATCGTCGGGCCCGGCATCGAGGACACACACCGGCAGCGCTACCTGTGGTTCGAGGGCAAGCCGCTGTTCGACTGGCGCGTCATCGTCCCGCGCACCAAGGACGACCTCACGTCGCTCACCGAGGAGCTCGCGCACTTCGGCGCGTCCACGGAGATCGTCGCCACGATGTCCATCGAGCCGCCGCGCACCGAGCAGGGCATGGAGAAGGCCGTCCGCGGCCTCGTCGACGGCCGCTACCTCTGGCTCGTCTTCACGTCCCCGCACGCCGTCGCCGCCATCGCGGAGCGGCTGACCGAGTACGGCCTCGACTCTCGCGCGCTGTCCGGCATCTCGCTGGCCGCCGTCGGCCGCGGCACCGTCGAGGCGCTCGCCCGGCTGGGGCTCGTCGCCGACCTCGTGCCCGTCGTCGAGAACACCACCGGCGCCCTCGCCCACGAGTTCCCCGCCTACGACGACCTGATCGACCCCCTCAACCGGGTGCTCGTGCCCAGCGCGGACGTCTCGGTCGAGCCGCTGCTCGTCGGCCTCAGCCGCCTCGGCTGGGAGGTCGAGGAGGTCACCGCCTACCGCACCGTGCGCGCGGCGCCTCCGCCGCCGGAGGTGCGCGACGACATCAAGACCGGCATGTTCGACGCCGTCGTCTTCACCTCTGCCACGGCGGTGCGCAACATGATCGGCATCGCGGGCAAGCCGCACGCGGCCACCGTCGTCGCCGCCATCGGGCCCGCCACCGCGGCGGCCTGCGAGATCCACGGCCTGCGCGTCGATGTCATCGCCGACCACCCCACGTTCGAGGCCCTCGCCGAGGGTCTCGCCCGCTACGCGGACAGGCGGCGCGCGGACCAGCTGGCCGCGGGGCTGCCGGTGACCAAGCCGTCGCAGCGCAAGCGCCGGAAGCGGCGCAAGCCCGTTGAACCGGCGGAATAGGGTGATGAGCGTGAACAACGCGACGATCGTTCATGTCCAGCGGCATGGCCAAGTCGAGAACCCCGACGGCGTGCTCTACGGCCGCCTGCCGGGTTACGGCCTCTCCGAGCTGGGGCACCGCATGGCACAGCGGCTCGCGGAGCACTGGGCCGACACCCCGCTGACGCATCTGCGCTGCTCACCGTTGCAGCGCGCGCAGGAGACGATGGCCCCGACGGCCGCGCTGCACAGCCACCTGGAGATCACCACGGACGACCGCGTGATCGAAGCGGCCAACGAGTTCGAGGGCATGGTCTTCGGCAAGGACAACGCCGCGCTGCGGAACCCGCGCATGTTCTGGCACATGCGCAACCCGCTCCGCCCCAGCTGGGGCGAGCCGTATCGCGAGATTGCCGCCCGGATGCGCGCCGCGATCGCGGACGCCGCCGACGCCGCGGGCCCCGGCGAGCAGGCGCTCGTCGTCAGCCACCAACTGCCTATCTTCATCGCGCGCCGCGACGTCGAAGGCCGGTCCTTCGTGCACGATCCCCGCGCCCGCCAGACGACGCTGTGTTCCGTGACCAGCTTCACGGTCCGCGACGGCAGGATCACCGCCGTCGAGTACGCGGAGCCGGCCGCTGACCTGCTGCCGGTCAAGAAGGGCCGCGGGTTCAAGGTGGGCACGTGAGGCGACTCGCGGTCGCTGTCGCGGCCGCGTTGTCGCTGGTCGGCTGCTCCGCCGCGCCCGGCGCCAGCGAAGGCCTCGGCTTCACCACGGGCGACGGCACCGTCGCCATCGTCCCGGTCGCGGAACGTCAGGAGGCGCCGGTCCTCGCCGGCACGACCCTGGCAGGCGAGGAGGTGTCGACGGCGGACTTCGCGGGCACCCCGATCGTCATCAACGTGTGGGGCTCGTGGTGCGCGCCCTGCCGCGAGGAGGCGCCGCAGCTGGTCGAGGCCGCGAAGCAGCTCGGCGACGACGCGGTGTTCCTCGGCCTCAACACGCGCGACCTCGACGCCGGCCCGGCGCTCGCGTTCGAGCGCGCCTTCGAGGTCACCTACCCCAGCATCTTCGACCCCGACGGCGAACTCCTCCTCGGTTTCGGGCAGTTGCCGCCCAAGGCCATCCCCAGCACCATCGTGATCGATGCCGACGGCAGGGTCGCGGCCCGGGTCATCGGACAGGTCGACGCCAAGACCCTCGTGGGCATCGTCGGCGACGTGGAGGCCGGCTCGTGATCCTGCTGGAGAGCTGGGCCAGTTCGGCGCTGACGTCGTCGATGCTCGTCGCCATCCCGGTCGCGGTGCTCGCCGGCGTCGTGAGCTTCGCGTCGCCCTGTGTGCTGCCTCTGCTGCCCGGCTACCTCAGCTACGCGTCAGGTCTCGGCGCAGCGGAGATCGCAAAGGGCGAGGGGCCAAAGCGGCTGCTGATCGGAGGCACGCTCGGCTTCGTGCTGGGGTTCTCGGTGGTCTTCGTGCTGACCGGGGCGCTGATCGGTGGAGTCGGGGCCGCGCTGCTCGGCAACGCGCGCGCCATCACCGTCGTCCTCGGCCTGCTCATCATGGCGTTGGGCGCCGCCTTCGCCGGCTGGCTGCCGATGCCGTCGGGGTGGCGGATGTCCGCCGCGCCCCGGCTGGGCGTGTGGGCGTCGCCGCTGCTCGGCGTGGTGTTCGGGATCGGCTGGACGCCATGCATCGGCCCCGCGCTCTCGGTCGTGCTGACGCTCGCGCTCAACGAGGGGTCGGCCCTCCGGGGCGGCGTGCTCGCGTTCGCGTACGCCGTCGGGCTGGGGCTGCCGTTCCTGGCGTTCGCCGCCGCGTTCACCGCCCTCGCGCCCCGTCTGGACTGGATCCGCCGCCATCAGCGCGGGCTGCAGACGGCCGGCGGTGTCGCGATGATGCTGGTGGGCCTCGCGATGGTCACCGGCGTGTGGGATCTGCTGATGGGCGTGCTGCGCCAGTGGGCCGCCGGCTTCGGGACGATCCTGTGAGCCGGGAGAAGCGGGCCACCTCTGTGAGCCGGGAGAAGCGGGCCACCTCTGTGACCCGGGCGAGGGGCGGCAGCCCCATCCGCGAGTTCGGTCGCTGGACGTGGGGCCAGCTGACCAGCATGCGCACCGCGCTGGCGCTGCTCTTCCTGCTCGCGCTCGCCACCGTCCCCGGTTCGATGATCCCGCAGCGCAGCGCGTCGCCGATCTCGGTGATGGACTTCAAGCGCGCCTACCCGTTCTGGGACAAGATCCTCGAGCCGCTGGGCATGTACCACGTGTACACGTCGCCCGCGTTCTCCGCCGTTTACCTGCTGCTGTTCGTCTCGCTGATCGGCTGCATCCTGCCGCGCATCGGCAAGTACTTCCGCGCCGTCCGCAAGCCCCCGCCGCCGCTGCCCGCGCGGGTGGAGCGGCTGCCCGAGTCTGCCATCGGCGCGTTCGACGGCGCGGACGCGGAGGCGCTGGATCGCGCGGAATCCTGGCTGAAGGGCAAGCGGTACCGGATCCGCCGCGGGGAAGAGGGCGTCAGCGCCGAGCGCGGCTACGTGCGCGAGGCGGGCAACCTCCTGTTCCATGTCTCGCTGGTCGTGGTCCTCGTCGGGCTCGCCTGGACGAACCTGTGGGGCTTCCGCGGCAGCGTCGTCGTCGTCGAGGAGCGCGGATTCGCCAACGCCATCACGCAGTACGACGACTTCACCGCGGGCACGCTCCTCAACACCGACGCGCTCGAACCTTTCACGGTCCGCGTGAAGAGCTTCGCCGCGGAGTTCGAGACCGGCTCGGTGCAACGCGGCGCAGCCCGTCGCTTCGACGCCGACGTGGTGCTCACCGACGCCGACGGGGAGCGGGCCCAATTGCTCACCGTCAACGGCCCGCTGCTCACCGCCGGCGGCAGCCAGGTCAACCTCGTCGGCCACGGCTATGCGCCGAGCTTCACCGTCCGCGACGGCAACGGCGACGTCGCCTTCTCCGGCCCCGTCGTCTTCCTGCCGCAGGACGGCAACTTCGCCTCCGTCGGCGTGATCAAGGCGCCCGACGCCCGCCCGTACCGGCTCGCGTTCGAGGCCTTCTTCTTCCCGACGGCGGTCCTCGACGAGACCGGCCCGCACTCGGTGTTCCCCGACGCCCTGAGCCCGGAGGTCTACCTCAACGCCTGGTACGGCGAGCCGAAGGCGGAGACGGGTATCCCTGAGTCGATCTATACGCTGAACACCAAGGGCCTGCAGCCCGTCCCGGGCGACGAGGGTGAGCCGCTGCGATCGCGGATGCTGCCCGGCGCGGCGATGCCCCTGCCGGACGGCCTCGGGTCGATCTCCTTCGACGGATGGCACCGCTGGGTGAAGCTGCAGGTCAGTCAGACACCGGGCAACACCCTCACGCTGATCTCGATCATCGCGGGCGTGCTTGGCCTGACCATCAGCCTGTTCGTGCGGCCCCGTCGCCTCTTCGTGAGGGTTCAGGGCGGCGTGGCCACCGTCGGCGGCCTCGACCGCACCGACGCCGCGGGCGGGCTCGACGTCGAGGTCGCCGCGCTGCGGGAGGCCGTGACCGGCCGACCCGAGAACATGCACAATGGGGAAGCACCACCTCCCGGCAGTAAGGATTGATGAATGACGCTCTCCGAGTGGTCGTATGCCGTGATGGTGACCGCCGCGGTCCTCTATCTCGTGGCGTTCGCTCTCCACACCCTGGAATGGTCGTCGGCCCGCGGGCTCGTCGCGACGAGGCCGGCCGATGGCAGCGAGGATCTCGCGCGCGTCCGGGTGGACTTCTACGGACGGCTCGGGCTCATGGTCACGGCTCTGAGCGCCGTGTTGCACGTGGCGGCGATCGTGCTGCGCGGTGTTGCGGCCCAGCGCCCGCCGTGGGGCAACATGTACGAGTTCATCACGACGTCGCTGGGGTTCGCGGTCCTGATCTACCTGGTGTGTGCGCTGAAGTTCGGGATGCGGTGGCTAGGTCTCGGCGTGACGCTGATCCTCACCATCGGCCTCGGGCTGGCCGTCACGCAGTTCTACGTCGACGTCGCCCCGCT
Organism: Tessaracoccus sp.; assembly: GCF_016714275.1. Taxonomy (GTDB): domain Bacteria; phylum Actinomycetota; class Actinomycetes; order Propionibacteriales; family Propionibacteriaceae; genus Arachnia. Next base: position 549,965 of record NZ_JADJNP010000004.1, read on the forward strand.
GATGCCCGCGCTGCATAGCGTGTGGTTCATCTTCCACATCGTGGCCGCCTGCGCGGCCGGCGCCGCGTTCAACGTCGGCGCCATTGCCGCGGTGCTCTACCTCATCCGCGAGCGGGCTGAGCGCCGCGCCGCGGAGGGTGGCCCGGAGATCACCGGCTACCTGGCGAAGCTGCCGTCGTCGGCCCGCCTCGACCTTTTCTCCTACCGGATGCATGCGTTCGGGGTGCCGCTCTGGACGTTCGTCATCGTCGCCGGTGCCATCTGGGCGCAGTACGCGTGGGGCCGGTTCTGGGACTGGGACCCGAAGGAGACCTGGTCCTTCATCACCTGGCTGGTCTACGTCGCCTACCTGCACGCCCGCGCCACCGCGGGCTGGCGCGGCCGCCCCGTCGCCATCATCGCGGTCATCGGCGTGTTCACGTTCTGGTTCAACTTCGTCGGGGTGAACCTGCTGTTCAACGGCATGCACTCCTATTCAGGGATCTAGCCGGTGGCCGCCGACGAGTCGCCGGACTGGCTGGTCCGGCTCTACGAGGAGCAGGGGAGTTCCCTGCACCGGCTCGTCGTGCTGCTCGGCGCCGAGGCGCAGTCCGGGCGGATCGTGCGCAGCGCGCTGCTCGCGCTGCATCGCCGCGGCCACCGCCTGATCGATCCGGCGGAGCGGGTCGAGTTCCTGCAGGAGCACACCGTGCACCTCGCCCGCGGCGCGCGGACCGCGCAGGACCCGCTCGTGCTTCCCGAGGTCGACGACCCCCGTCAGAGCGAGCTGCTCCACGCCGTGTCGGCGCTACCGCCGCGTACCGCGGAGATCCTGGTCGTCAGCCACTACCTATCGGTGTTCGGCCCCGAGCTGGCAGGGATCATGCGGCAGTCGGTCCGCGGCTGCAACCAGCGCCTGGAGGCGGCGCTTGAGGCGTTGCGCGCGCTGGTCGGCGAGCCGAGTCCCGGCAGCCAGCCCGGGGTGATCGAGTCGCTGTCGCAGGAGTTGACCGCTGCGCTGCGGTCCGCCGCCCGGGCCGTCCAGGCCCCGGGGACGGAGACGCTGCTCGGGGAACTCGCCGAGCTCTCGGGCTCCTACCGTCGCAGGGTGGGCCCGCGTACCGTGGTGCTGCTCACGCTGACGGCGCTGCTCGTCGGCCTCGCGCTCGCGCTACTGACCCGCCCCTCTTCGGCGCCGGCGTTCACGCCCACCGACGAACCCGCGCCGACGGCGACAGCGGGGGCTTCCCATTCGCTCCCGGCGCAGGTGCAGGCGGTGATCTATTACGTCGGGCGTTCCGACGGTGCGCTGTACCGCGAGCTGCGGGGGCTGCCGTCGTCGAACGACCTCATGGACTCCGTGATCGACGCCGTGCTGAGCCTTGCGCCGCTCGACCCCGACTACAAGACTGCGTGGGGCCCTGGGCAGCTGATCGGCACCGAGGAGGTCGATGGCGTGATCGTCGTGGACCTCACGGCTGAGGCATACAGCGACATCGAAGGCCCGCGCCAAGCCGCGCAGGCCAGGAACCAGGTCATCTCCTCGCTGGTCGCGCTGCTCCACCAGCCCGACCTGAGGGTCAGATTCCTCAGCGAGGGCAAGACGCCGCCGGAGTGGTTCCTCAACCTGGAGGGCTTCACCGCGGCGGGGATCACGCCGCTGGCTCCGGTGATGATCACGGCGCCGCGCAACGGTGCGACCTACGCCGTCGGGGAGGTCCTCATCTCGGGGATCGTGCAGCCCGGGGCCGGGACGCCCCGCGTCCGCGTGACCGACATCGACAGCAACGCGATCATCGACGACTTCGAGGCCGCGGTCAGTGGCGGGGTCGACGCCGACGGCTGGCACTCCTGGTCGGCCGGGATCAGCCTGGGCGCCGGCAACTACGACATCCGCGCCTCGGTCCCCGGCGACCCGACCGAGAAGCTCACCGAGAACAAGGTGATCAAGGTCGGTTAGTGCACTGCGTTCACGGCTGGTGACGGCTCAGCCTCGGCAGCGTTCCGACCACGCAGGCGGCCAGCGAGACTGCTACGAGCAGCGGCCCGACCGCGGTCCCCGTCGGTGCATCGGGCTCACTCTCAACGGTCAGGTCGCCCAGGCCCAGGATCCCGCCTAACGGAACCCCGTACAGGAGCCAGGCGCAACTCAGGATGGTGAGCGCCAAGACCACGCGAACACCGAACCTCGGCACTAGGAGCAACACCGCCGCGGATACGCTGAACGTACTCAGCATCTCGAACAAGACGAGATTCTCGGCCAGACCGTTTCCTACCCAGGCGCCTGCGCACACCGCGGTCATGACGACCCAGAAGAGGGTGCGCGTGACCCAGTGATGGAGTCGGTATCTCGCCAACGAGGCGTGGACGTCAGGAAGTGGCGGGAGGAGCAGCACCGACAGCGTCACGGGGAGAACCAGGAGCGCTGCCTGGCGGGTCATCCGCGGACCATCGGTCATGGGGAGATGGATGCTGAGGTCACCGGCGATGAGGACAACCGTCAGGAACACCGCGCCAAGCAGCAGGGCCATCGGTAGGCGCCAGAGAGTGGCGATCCTCAGCCGCTTCATCCGATGAGCTCGTAGGTCTCGGTGTTGTTCGCGAGCACCCACGGCGTGTAGATGAGCATCGCGGTGGCGAGTAAGGCCCCGGAGGCAAGCAACAACCACCGGGGGCGCATTCCGGGGAGCCTGGTGATCCAGTCGAGGAAGCACAACAGCGCGGCACCGACGGCGATGTTGAGTGTGATCGTGGCTATCAGGTGGGTTGCCTTCGGCCTTGCCTCCTCGTAGAACCAGGTGGGGACCTCCGTCGTGAACAGCTCGGGAAACCCGGACCAGAAGAAGATCTGGTGTGCGAGGAACACGCCGAAACCCAGCAAGGGGACGACGAGGATGTCGCCGAACAATGCTCCGACAGCCAATCCGAGGAGAACGGAGGCGAGCAGCGCTGCGGGACCCGTGAGGAACTGCCATGGCAATGTGGCCGACTCGATGGGGGCGCCGTAAGCGACGCACATCGCGGCACCGACGGCCAGGGCGATCGCCATGGCCGCCAACCCCTGAAGGTAGAGCACGGTGAAGATGTGACGAGTACTCGACCGTCCCCGCGGCAAGGGCGCGACCTGTTCACGAACGCCGTGAGGCCACTCCCGCATCATCACCATCGCCGCCACCGCGGCCAGGAACGGGGACATGAGGATCGTGCCGCCGTTCCACACTCCCAGCATCCACCCCCAGTTGACCCGCCATCCTGGTAGGTCGTCGATGGGTTGGACGTTGCGCATGACGAGGAACTGGAGCACCAGCGCACAGGGGAAGACCCACCAGGTCCTCCGCCACCAAATCCTGATGGGCATCATTCCTGCTCGGATTCGTCGCTGATGAGGTTCATGAACCAGTTAGCATTCATGCCGGCGCCAAGGGGGCCATCGAAGGCGACCCGTCCCTGGTCCAGGACGACGATCCGCTCAGCCAGTTCCCGTACATCCTCCAGGAGGTGGCTGGACAGGAGGACCGTACCGGCTGCGGTCTCTCGAATCAGCCGCACCATGGTCTCGCGTTGCCGAGGATCGAGTCCAGTGCTGGGCTCATCGAGCAGCAAGACCTCGGCGTCAGCGGCGAGTGCTTGAGCGAGCCACACACGTCGGACCATTCCTCCGGAGAGGGTCCGCAGCCGAACATGAAACGACTTGGTGAGGCCGACGGCGCGGAGCGACTCCTCCGCGTTCGCCAATGCAGACTCTCGGCTCTGACCACGCATCCAGCACAGGTACGCCACGAGGTCGATTGTTCGCATGCCCTTGGGAAGGTCGGCGATCTGCGGCATCCACGCCACCTCGGCCAGTGCGCGGGGGCGCTCCGCTGTCGCGTAGGGGTCGAGGCCGTGAACGCGGATGCTGCCGCTCGTGGGAACCAGGGCGCCAGCCAGAGCTCGCATGAGGGTCGTCTTGCCCGCCCCGTTGGGGCCGACAAGCGCCGTCACGCCGGAAGACAGATTGAGCGTTACGCCATCCAGAGCCACGGACCTGCGGAAGGTCTTCCGCAGGTCCGTGACTTGAACGACATCAGGCGGGTGGTTCACGGCTTAGTAGACGTCCCCGGGGCTAGTCCAGCTCCCGCAGTGGTCTGGAGCCCAGGCGATATCGACGCACACCCTAGCCTTGGCCTTCCAGGGGAGGTGGGTCGGCACACTATACAGTTGCTTCATTGTGCTCTTGGTGTAGGAGCTGCTTGGAGCGTTGGGGTGGCGGAAGCTGCGAGCCTGGGCGTTGTATCCAACCTGGTAGGAATAGACAGAGGAGTAGACCCCACGTCCATCGAGTGAGGAGGTGTACCGCGTGTATGCGGTGCTTGTGATCTGAAGGAACTGCCCTGTGACGGTTCCGTATCCGTAACCCATGACCTTCCCGTTCTTGCTGACGGAACTCGTCCCCCATGAGTATGCCGCGTCTGCCTGTGGTGCAAAGAACAACACTGCGATGACAACGACTGCGAGGCGGACTAGCCTCGGTCTGCCGAACTTCAGCATTTCGACTCCTTCGTAGATGATGACTAGGTGAGTTCTAGTCGCCAACTATCCTTGCCTACGCTTGTCTAACATTCCTGCCGTAGTCGACGTTGGTCGACACTCTGCCAACTAAAGCCTATCTTGGGGGTAGTTCTCTACCGCCGAGACTTGACGGCTGCAGAGCGTCGTGCGAAATAGGCTCGCCCAGAGCCCCAGAGCCCCAGAGCCCCAGAGCCCCAGAGCCCCAGAGCCCCAGAGCCCCAGAGCCCCAGAGCCCCGGCGCAAGCGGCAAGCTAGTGCGTCGCGATCCTGCGGGCGAGCGAGACGGCAAGCCAGGTGGGGGCGAGGCGGTTCGCGAACGCCAGCGTTGCGTTCGTCGCGCCGTCGACGACGAACGGGCGGTTGCGCTTCAGGGCCTCGAACGTCGTGTCGACCACCTGCTGCGGGGTGCGGCGGTTGCTCATCGCGCTTTCGTTGCCCGCGTTGGCGAAGAATGCGGTCTCGGTGGGGCCGGGGCAGATCGCCAGCACGCGGACGCCGGTGCCCTTCAACTCGTCCCTCAGCGCGACGCTGAACCGCAGCACGTACGCCTTGCTCGCGGCGTAGACCGCCATCGTCGGGATGGGCTGGAACGCGGCGGTCGAAGCGACGTTGACCACCGCGCCGCGTCCGCGTTCCTTCATGCCCGGGAGCACGGCGCGGGTGAGCTCAGTGAGCGCCACCATGTTGAGCTGCATCTCCTGGCCGAGGCGCGCGGGGTCGGCGTCGACGAAGTCGCCCATGGTGCCGAAGCCCGCGTTGTTGATCAGATGCGATATCTGCGCGGCGCCTACCTCTTCGACGAAGCCGCGGCGGGTGGCGTCGGCGGAAAGGTCGACGGCGGTCACGCGGGTCTGCACTCCATGGCGCTCGCGGATTCCCGCGGCGACGTCCTCCAGCACGTCCCCGCTCCGGGCGGCCAGCCACACGTTCGCGCCCTCCGACGCCAGACGGTCCGCATATGCGACGCCGAGTCCGGCCGACGCGCCGGTGATCACTGCCCAAGAGGTACTCATGGGCGCAACTTTAGGTGACGGTTCGCCAGGCGTGCGCCTGTCGGGTCCCGGGGGTGCGTGGCTCACCGTGCCAGAATGGGCCCATGCAGCACTTCGACCTCGCGGTCATCGGCTCCGGTACGGGCAACTCCCTGATCGATGAGCGCTTCGACCATCTCAGCGTCGCCCTCATCGAACGAGACGAGACCTTCGGCGGCACCTGCCTCAACCGCGGCTGCATCCCCACCAAGATGTTCGTGCTGCCCGCGGACCTGGCGGCCTCCCCGCACGAGGCCGCCCGCCTCGGCGTCGATCTGCAATTCAAGGGCGCCGACTGGCCCGCCATCCGCGACCGCATCTTCGGCCGCATCGACCCCATCTCCGCGGGTGGCCTCGACTGGCGCGAGCGCTCCGCGAACGTGACCGTCTTCCATGGCGAGGCCAGCTTCGTTGATGCCCACACGCTGCGGATCGGCGACGTCGACATCAGCGCCGACCAGATCGTGATCGCGACCGGTTCCCGGCCGCGCGCCATCGACATCCCCGGCCTCGAGGAGGCCGCGGACCGCGTGTTCACATCGGACACCATCATGCGGATCGACGAGCGCCCGGAGCGGCTCGTGATCGTCGGCGGCGGGTACATCGCCGCAGAGTTCGCGCACGTGTTCTCCGCGCTGGGCACCGATGTCACCCTGATCAACCGCTCCGAGGTGCTGCTGCGCGGTCACGACGGCGAGGTCTCGTCGGCGTTCGCGGAGCAGATCGGCCGGCGTGTGCGCGTGCGGCTCAACCAGGAGCTGTCGGCGGTCGAGAAGGCCGGCGACGGGAGCCTCGTCGTCGTCACCACCGACCGCAACGGCATCGAGTACGAGTACTACGCCGACGCGCTGCTCGTGTGCGTGGGCCGCGTCCGCAACTCCGACATGCTGAACCTCGACGCGGCAGGCATCGAGCTGCGATCGGGCGGCCAGATCCGTGTCGACGCCGAGCAGCGCACCACCGCGCCCGGCGTGTGGGCGATGGGCGACGTTTCCTCGGACTTCCTCCTGAAGCACGTGGCCAACGCAGAGATGCGCACGCTGAAGCACAACCTGCTGAACCCCGGCAACCTGCGCCAGACCGACCACAGGTTCGTGCCCGCCGCCGTGTTCAGCGATCCGCAACTCGCCTGCGTCGGAGCCACCGAGGAGCAGCTGAAGGCATGGGGGACCCCGTATGTCGTGGCACGCCAGCGGTACGCCGACGTCGCCTACGGCTGGGCACTGGAAGATGAGGGCCACTTCGTGAAGCTCCTCGCCGACCCCCGCACCTGGCACCTGCTCGGCGCGCACATCGTCGGCCCGCAGGCATCGACGCTGATCCAGCCGCTGATCCAGGCGATGAGCTTCGGGCAGCGCGTTGACGACATGGCCCGCGGGCAGTACTGGATTCATCCGGCGCTGCCGGAGGTCGTCGAGAACGCCCTGCTCAGCCTGCTGGCCGCGCACCGGCCCGCGGAGCTCGACCAGTGAGGCGATTCGCGCCCTTGGCCATTGCCGCCGTCATCGCGCTGGGATTGGGCGCGTGCGCCCCCGAACCGCTCGGCGTGGAGCTGCCCGACGAGACGGAGTCGGCTTTCTCGGCCGCGAGGAGCTCCGCCGGCGACACCGCGATGGCGACGCCGACGCCCACCCCTTCCGTGCCGGCGTGCGTGGCGATGGCGCGCGGACTGACGCTGGAACAGAGGGTCGGCCAGCTGTTCATGCTGGGCGTCGATACCTCCGGCCTAGACGAGACGACGCGCGCGGCCATCTCGGACAACAGGGTCGGCTCCGTCGTGCTGCTCGGTAACAGCACTGCGGGCCAGACGGTCATGCGGCCGCTGACGGCGGAGTTGGGATCCCTGGGCACGGCGGAGTTGCCGCTGCTGGTGGCCGTCGACCAGGAGGGCGGCGCCGTCCAGCGGCTCAAGGGCGAGGGCTTCAGCGACATCCCGCCGGCGCGGGCGCAGGGCGGCATGGACCCCGCCGAGTTGGAGACGAAGGCCGAGAAGTGGGGCGAGGAGCTGAAGCGCGCCGGGATCGACTACAACCTCGCTCCTGTGGCCGACGTCGTGCCCGAGAACAAGCGCGAGAGCAACGCACCGATCGGCAAGCTGCGGCGCGACTTCGGCTCGAATCCCGCGGAGGTCGCGGACTCCGTCGTCGCCGTCGTGGACGGCATGCGGGAGGCGGGCGTCGTGACGGCGGTCAAGCACTTCCCCGGCCTCGGTAAGGTGACGGCGAACACCGACTTCGGGGCGGCGCTGGACACCGAAACCACGCGGGAGTCGGAGAGCCTCGCTCCCTTCCGCGCGGCCATCGCGGCGGGGGTGTCGTCGGTGATGGTGTCGTCGGCGATCTTCGAACACATCGACCCGAACAACGAGGGCGTTTTCAGCAGCGCGGTCATCACGGATCTGCTGCGCGACGACCTGGGCTTCGACGGCGTCGTCATCGCCGACGACCTGGGCGCGGCGAAGGCCGTGGCCGAAGTGACCCCGGCGGAGCGCGCCGTGCGCTTCTTCGAGGCCGGCGGCGACCTGGCGATCAACGCGAACCCCGCGATCATGTCGGCCATGGCCGACGCGACGCTGCAGAAGGCCGAGGGCGACACCGCGTTCGCGGCGCGGGTCGAGGAGTCGACCGCGCGCGTCCTTCAGCTGAAGGAAGACGCGGGCCTCCTCACCTGCGGCTGACGGCCTCGCCAGTCGATTGGCGCCCCTGGTGCCCGGGGGCCGAGCAGCTGAACCGGCTATCCCGCGTCACACGTATCATACATTCAATGTATGATACGTCGCATGAGGGATAAGTCGGCATTGGGGTTCTACGGGCGCCGACGGGTGCTTGAGGACCTGGCGGCGCACTTAGCGATCGTGGCGCGCACGGGAACCGGGCGTGCGATCGCGATACGTGGGCGCCGTCAGATCGGGAAGTCCACGGCGGTGGAGCGGTTCCTGGAGGCGGCCGACGTGCCTTCGGTCTTCGTGACCGCCGTCTTCGGTGCGGGGACGGTGAGACAGCTCGCGGACGCCACCAGCGCGATCGGCGACGCGCGACGCCGGCTGCCGCATGCCGAGGTGCTTGCGCAGAGCCCCGCCTCGTCGTGGCGGGAATGGCTCGGACGGGTCGCACTGGCCGCCCAAGACGGACCCATCGTCGTCGTCCTCGATGAGTTCCCCTGGTTCGTGGCGGCGGACCCGACGCTGGAGGGCGAACTCCAGGCGCAATGGGACCGCGTCCTGGAACGGCTTCCCGTGCTGCTGGTCCTGATCGGATCGGATATCGCCATGATGGACCGCCTTGCGACGCATGGTCGGCCGCTTTTCGGCCGCCTTCAGCAGATGGTGATGCCCGCGCTGGACCCCGCCGACATCGCCGAAGCGCTGCCTGGGGCCAGCCCCATGGAGGTCTTCGACAGCTACCTGATCACTGGGGGGTACCCGCGCCTGGTGACCGAGCTCGCGCGCTCGGACGGCTCGCCCACCGACTTTGTCCGAGCTTCACTGACCGATCCGTTCAGCCCACTGATCACGACGGGGCGGTTGACGCTCGACGCCGAGTTCCCCGACGGGCCGATGTCATTTCAGGTGCTCTCCGCGATCGGCGCCGACGATGCCGCGAGCCCGGGATTCATGGACATCCTCGGAGCCATCGGCGACCCGGAAGGCCGCAAACGCGTCGAGACGGCGATCACCAGGGCGCTCAAGACGCTGACCGAGGACAAGCAGTTGATCGAGCGGGAACAGCCCGCCTGGGCGGCGCCGAACTCTCGCGTGCGCCGCTACCGGATCGCCGATCCCTACCTGCGGTTCTGGTTCCGGTACGTCGAACGCCAGGTGGACCTGATCGCGCGGGGCCGCGCGGACCTCGCCATCAACGCCTTCGACCGCGATTGGGCGAGCTGGCGCGGGCGCAGCATTGAGCCCGTGGTCCGGCAGACGGTTCTCAGGCTGGCCGCGCAAGACCCCCGCCTGGCTGGTGTCGAACAGGTGGCGCCGTGGTGGGTCCGTGACAACAGCGTGGAGGTGGATGTCGTCGCCTGCGCCCGCGAGACCACCGCGATGGTGGGCACGATCAAGTGGCGCGCCGACGGCGGCGTGAGCGAGCGTGAGATCGACGCGCTCCGCGTCGCGAGGATGCGGATTCCTCGCTCCGAGGACGCCTTGCTGGCGGCCATCAGTCCCGGAGGAGAGGCGCCGCGAGGCGCCGACCTCGCACTCAGCGCCGCCGACTTGCTGTCCGCGTGGTGAGGCGCGGGCGTTAGCCTTGGCTGGTGTTGCTCGTGATCTTTGGACCGCCCGCGGTCGGCAAGATGACCGTCGGGCGCGCGGTCTGCGCGCGCTCGGATTTCCGGCTTTTCCACAATCACATGACGATCGAGCCGCTCGCGGAGACGTTCGGTTATGGGTCGCCGCAGTTCAACAGGCTCAATGAGGCGTTCCGCGCTCAGGTACTTGAGGAGGCGGCGGCGAGCGGCATCGACCTTCTCTTCACGGTGGTCTGGGGCCTCGATCTCGAGGAGGATCTTGAGCTGACGAGGAGGAACGTCGCCATCTTCGACGGGGATGTCGCTTTCGTCGAGCTGCGCGCCAGCCTCGATACGCGGCTGGGGCGTAACCACACGCCGGAGCGGTTGGCGGACAAGCGGTCCAAGCGCGACGTGGCGTGGTCCGACGACAACGTGCGCTCCATGGAAGTGCACCTGATGACCTCGGAGCGCCCCAGTGTCGCCGACGAGTTGCTGACCGCGTACCCGCACCTCGTGCTCGACAACACCGGGCTTTCGGCCGCGCAGTCCGCCGACAAGATCGTCTCCTGGCTTGCGGGTAGCCGTTAAGAGCTGGCTATTCCACCAGTTCTGGTGGAATAGCCAACCCTTAAGAGGTGCCACCTAACCGCGGGACCTCTCGCGACTCCGCAGGATCAGCCGAAGACCCCTACAGGTGCACCGCGGCGCGGGCGAAGCGCATCGCGCCGGAGGACAGCGTCCCGAACTGGCCGAACATCAGCCTCAGGCCGAGGAAGAGCACGATCGCGTCCGACGTCACGATCTGGCCGCCCAGGACCCGGGCGAAGACGACGATCAGCGTCACCAACAGGCCGGCGGTGCCGACGAACGCCCCGATCTCCGAGTGCTTGATCCGCGTGCCGACCCGGTCCGGGATCGCGACGGCCTCCGGGGTCCATCGCGTCTCGAGATAGTCGCGCTGCAGCCGAAGCTGACGCTGGTAGAGCCAGGAGATGGCCGCGAGCGATGCTGCTGCGACCACGGCGCCGACGATCCCTGTGATGGGATCGAACGCGAAGAACAGCGCGGCGAACATGGCGATCTGGACGACGGCCGACGAGACGTTGGACATCTCGAAAGCGACCGCCCACTGCCAACTCTCCTTGTTCGGCGGAACGCCGGAACCGGCCGCCTGGAAGCCTGACCGGAAGACCCGTACGCGCACGATCTTGATGAGATGGTGGGCTGACCGCGTGACAGCCAGTGCGAGGAAGAACACCACGATCTGCCACACCACGCGCAGCGGGTTCGCGGCGAACTGTCCGGGGCCGTCGGTGATGATGCCGGAGAACAGCCGGACGGCCAGCATCTCGGTGATCGGGATCACCGCGAACAGCAGGACAAGGAGGCTCACCTTCAGCCGGCTTCTTGCATCGGTGAACAACCGCCCCGAGACGGTGAGGACGTGCCTAAACACCGGCACTCGAACGCCGCGCCGTCCCCGGCATGTCGCCTCTCGCACGCATCCGACTCAAGAGACGAGCCGTCCGGTCGTGACCGTCTCCGTGTAGCAGGAGAGCGCGTCGCGGACGGCGCTCTCGACGTCGTCCAGTACCTCGGAGCGCACCCTGATGTCGCTCACCAGCGACTCGAGCGACAGTTTCCTCAAGTCGAACCCGACCTTCTGCGGAATCAACTCCCTGGCGATCCCGACGCCGCGCGCGTAGTCGGTGTATTTCATCCCGGAACCGTGTACGGAGGTCTCTAGGCCGGCGAACGTCACGAGCCCCGCAGGGATGCCGTAGCTGTGGCATGCGATGAGGATGTGCATGGCGCTCGTGATCACGTAGTCGTACTCGTTCAGCCGCCGGAGGAGGCCGGCGATGTCGTCGGGAGCGCTCACGAGGACGCTCAACTCGTCGACGTTGTCCGGGAGCGTCAGCGAGACGCCCACATGCGTGAAGTGGCGCACCACCGCCACGCGGCCGTTCGTCACGCCGCGTTGGACGGGGAGGAGCCGGGACACGAGGATGCCCGGGTCGCCGAAGCGTTCGACGACAGGTCCTCCGACGGCCGCGATGGCCTGCGCGGTCAGAGGACCGCGCACCGACACATACCGGGCCGGCACGCCGGTGGCGGTGTCCATGCTGGAGATGCCGGTGCCGACGACGATGGAGTCGGCCTTGATGAACCGACCGACCGATCCGACGGCGACCAGGTGCGGAGCGCTCGACCTCGCGGTCAACGACTGGTATTGCACGGCCGTCTCGCCGGTACGCGCCACGACCAGCGGGCTCAGCCAGTCGCCGAAGTTGCCCGGGAACGGCCGGACCCACCACGCGAGACGGGCGGCGTCGGTCGTATCCGCCAGGCCTTCCGCGGTGCGGTAGTGGGCGAAGCTCCTCGCGGCACTGTGAGCGTCGCGCTCCGACGCCGTCGGCGTCGAACTGCTCGCCAGCCGCTCGTAGATGCTCGCGACCTGATCGGTCTCGCCGCGCTGACCTGCCATGACCATGGCTTGTGTTAGCCGCGACCGGGCCGCGCTGGAGGTGGGCTGCGTCGGATGGGCGTCGGCTCCGCCGGTGAGCAGATGCGTCACCCCGGACCGGTCAGCGACGCGCCGGAGCATGCCCGAGGTCTTCGCGGGCATCCAGGCGTGTACCTTCTTCGCCCCCTGCAGCGCGCGCCGCCGCGCAATGTCGGCAAGCGAGCGCATGGTCGGCCGTCCGGTGCCCGTCACCGACGCGTGCTGGGCCACCTTCCCCTTGAACTCTGAGACGTTTCCGCTGGAACCGAAGACGAAGAAGGGCGAGACGGTGCCGTCGGGCGCCCCACGCCCGACGATGGCGGGGGAGGGGAGCATCTGGAACGTCAGGTTGTCGGCCTTTGCGCGCCACGCCTCCTCGAAGAAGTAGTCGTCGGTGGCCTTGATGTCGGTGGATGCCTCCCTTCGAGCCGCTTCTGCGATGAACGCCCGGCCGCCCGGCGTCGCGTTGATGCCCAGGAACGTCGGCTCCCAGAACCTCGTTCGACGCCCGTATCCGATCGTCAACGGGCTGCCGAAGCCTCGCTGGAAGCCGAGCAGGTCGGCCGTCGAGTGGCGCACGTAGTCGGGGATGTCGAGGAGCCGGCAGTCGACGTCGATCCAGAACACCCTGTCGTTCGGGTGGGACTCGCACACGCGCACGACGAAGGGGATCTTCTTGCGGCAGATGTCTGCCCAGTCCGTGCCTTCCGGCTTCTCGATCTCCTCGAGCACGGAGTGCACGCCGAGGCGGTCGAGGTCGGACCGCAGGGCGTCGGCGCTCGACCGGTAGTAGTCGTCGCCGGTGTAGAAGGAGCAGATGACGATGCCGTCAAGGGTGTTCATGGGCGCGTTCCTCTGCGCTCGCGTCGATCAGGGGGCCGGACCTCTAGGGAAGTACTGAGCAGTCGGTGCTTCCCTAGGGAAGTACTGATCAATGGGGTGCCGGGGGGGGGGGGCCGGGGGGGAGGAGAGCTGGGCTCCAGATCTGAGGGTGCTATTGGACACAACGCCGAAGATATTGAGAGTTCAGATCGCCCGATCTGGTGCGCCGCGGCCGGTGCCCGATTGGTCGGTGCTTCCCTAGTGCCCGGAGCAGGGCGTGAAAGCCCGAGGGAGGGGAGAGGGGGCTCTCTATACGCGAGCCGGCGCCGGTGGCCTGGCTCGCGTATAGAGAGCTGTGTAGGAGGCGCGGCCCGGGAGGGGGGGCGACCGGAGCGCGCCGGCTTGGGGGATCAGCCGAAACGGCCGGTGATGTAGTCCTCCGTGGCCTTCTGGTCGGGGTTGTGGAAGATCTTCTCGGTGGGACCCATCTCGATCAGCTCGCCGGGCTTGCCGTGTTCCTTCAGGTTGAAGAACGCCGTCTGGTCCGACACGCGCGCGGCCTGTTGCATGTTGTGCGTCACGATGACGACGGTGTAGGTCTCCTTGAGTTCCTTGATCAGGTCCTCGATCGCGAGGGTCGAGATCGGGTCGAGCGCGGAGCAGGGCTCGTCCATCAGCAGGACGTCGGGGGAGACGGCGATGGCGCGGGCGATGCACAGGCGCTGCTGCTGGCCGCCCGAAAGGCCGGAGCCGGGGCGATCCAGGCGGTCCTTGACCTCGTTCCACAGGTTGGCGCCGCGCAGGGACTTCTCGACGAGGGCGTCGGCGTCGGAACGGCTGATGCGGGAGTTGTTCAACCGCACGCCCGCCAGGATGTTCTCGCGGATGCTCATCGTGGGGAAAGGGTTGGGGCGCTGGAACACCATGCCGACCTGGCGTCGGACCCTCACCGGGTCAACGGCCTTGTCGTACAGGTCGACGCCATCGAGCAGCACCTCGCCGGTGCAGTACGCGCCCGGGATGACCTCGTGCATCCGGTTCAGCGACCGCAGCACGGTGGACTTCCCGCAGCCCGACGACCCGATGAAGGCCGTCACCGCGCGCGGCTCGATCACCATGTTGACGGAGTTTACGGCGTGGAACTTGCCGTAGTAGATGTTGAGATCCTTGATCTCGATGCGCTTGGACATGGATGTGCTTTCTCTCTACCGGCCGGCCTTGGGTGCGAACTTGGCGGCGATGATGCGGCCGATCAGGTTCAGTCCCATGACGATCAGGATCAGGGTGAGTGCGCCGGCCCAGGCGCGGTCGATGTACGGGGTGGGGTCGGCGCCGGGTGTCGTGTATTCGTAGTAGACGAACACCGGCAGCGTGGCCATGGGGTTCGCGAACGGGTTGACGTTCATCGACGCCGTGATGCCTGCGGTGACGAGCAGCGGGGCAGTCTCGCCGATGATGCGGGCGATGCCCAGCACGACGCCGGTCACGATGCCGGCTAGCGACGTCGGCAGCACGACCCGCCAGATGGTGCGGTACTTCGGCACACCGAGCGCGTAGGAGGCCTCGCGTAGCTCGTTGGGCACGAGCCGCAGCATCTCCTCGGTGGAGCGCACGATGGTGGGGATCATGAGCACCGACAGCGCGCACGCGCCGGCGAGGCCGTTGTTGGTGCCGGGGCCTATCAGGATCGAGAAGATCGTGTATGCGAAGAGACCCGCGACGATCGAGGGGATGCCCGTCATGACGTCGACGAAGAACCGGATGGAGTGCGCCAGCCTGCCCTTCTGCCCGTACTCGACGAGGTAGATGGCCGTCATGATGCCGATGGGAACCGAGATCAGTGTCGCGAGGCCCGTGATGATGAGGGTGCCCCAGATGGCGTGGACGGCGCCGCCGCCTTCACCGACGACGTTGCGCATGGACGAGTTGAAGAACAGGCCGTCGAGGCGTGCGATGCCTTTGCTGAGCGTCCCCCAGATCACCGAGATGAGCGGGAAGAGGGCAAGCAGGAACGCGCCGGTGATGATGTAGCGAAACAGCCGATCCTTGGCCTTGCGGATGCCCTCGACGGCGGCCGAGAGAGCGAAGCCTGCGGCGAGGAAGACCAGCGAGCCGAGCGCGAGGCCGGAGAGCCAGGAGGCGGCCCCGAACAGCGCGAGCAGGCCGAAGCTGGCGGCGTAGGCCGCGACCAGGAGCAGCGGGATGGTCGTCGTCGGGAGTTGGGCCGACGTCAGGATGTTGCGGCGCTTCGTGACGGTGTCGGCGACGGCGGTGGACATCAGTTGGCTCCCGAGAACTCGGCCCGTCGGGCGACGATGGCACGGGCTGCCATGTTCACGCCGAGGGTGATGACGAAGAGGATCAGGCCGGAGGCGATCAGCTGGTTCACGCCCAGGCCGTAGGCCTCGGGGAACTGCAGCGCGATGTTCGCGGCGATCGAGTTCGGGTTCGACGACGTCAGCAGCTGCAGATGGAACCCGGCGCCGGGGGAGAGAACCATCGCAACGGCCATGGTCTCGCCGAGCGCCCGGCCGAGGCCGAGCATGCACGCCGATACGATGCCCGGCATGGCGAAGGGAAGGACGGCCTGACGGATCATCTCCCAGCGGGTGGCGCCGAGGGCGAGGGAGGCCTCCTCGTGCAGGCGAGGCGTCTGCAGGAACACCTCGCGGCTGATGGCGGTGATGATCGGAAGCACCATCACGGCCAGCACAAGTGCCGCCGTCAGGATGGTGCGGCCGGTGCCCGAGGCCTTGCCGCCGAAGAAGTAGCTGAGCACGAAGACGTCACCGAAGGTGCGGTTCAGCCAGGCGTAGGCCGGCAGCAGCATCGGCGCGAGCACGTTGATGCCCCACAGGCCGAAGACGACCGACGGCACGGCCGCCAGCAGGTCGATGATGTAGCCCAACCCCTGCGCGAGCCGGCGCGGGGCGTAGTGCGAGATGAACAGCGCGACGCCGATCGCGACAGGGACGGCGAACAGCATCGCGAGGAAGGCGGCCCAGACCGTGCCGAGGGCGAGCGGGATCACCCATGACCAGAACGGGCCGTAGGGGAGTTCCTCAGCGGAGGCGAAAAGGGCGGGCAGCGAGAGGCCGATCAGGAAGAGGGCCACCGCCGCGAGGATGACGAGGATGCCGGAGCCGGAGACGGTGGCGACGCGCCTGAACAGCGCGTCGCCGAACCGCCTCCGGTCCTTCTTGAGGGAGTCGACGCTCACGTAGCTGGTCGCCCTGCTACTTGATGGTCGCGAGAGCGGCGAGGACCTTGTCGCGGAGGCCGGCGCTCAGCGGCGCGGAGCCCGCGGACGCCGCGGCGGCGGCCTGGCCTTCCTCGGAGGCGACGTACTCGAGGTACGACTTCACCAGCGCTCCCTTGGCGGGGTCCTTGTACTCGGCGCAGGCGATGCCATAGGAGACGAGCACCAGCGGGTAGCCGGTGGCGGTGCGGTCGAGCGCGATCGCGATGTCGTTCTCGGCGCGACCCTCCTCGATCGGGGACGCCTCGAGCGCCTTGATGGCGGCTTCCTCGGTCGGCAGCTCGAAGGCGCCGTCCGGGCCGACCTTCGCGATGCTGGCCTTTCCGGCCTGGGATGCGTCGGCGTACCCGATGGTGCCTGCGCCGCCAGTCACGGCGGCGACGACGCCGGAGGTGCCCTTCGCGGCCTCGCCACCCTGCAGCGGCCACTCCTCGACGGAACCGCCGGTCCACACATCCGCGGCCGCGACGGCCAGGTAGTCGGTGAAGTTGCCGGTGGTGCCCGACTTGTCGGAGCGGTGGACGGCGGTGATGGCCAGGTCGGGGAAGGTGGCGCCGTCGTTGATGGCGGCGATGGCCGGGTCGTTCCAGTTGGAGATGTCGCCGTGGAAGATCTTGGCAAGGACCTCAGGGGTCAGGTTGAGTTCGGTCACGCCGTCGAGGTTGAAGACGACGGCGATGGGAGAGACGTAGATCGGCACGTCGATGGCGGCCGAGGCGTCGGCGCAGCCCTTGAAGGCGCCGGCGACGTTCTCTTCGGTCTTCAGCGCGCGGTCGGAGCCCGCGAAGTCGGCGCCGCCGCCCATGAAGGCCTCGCGCCCGGCGCCGGAGCCGTCGGGGGAGTAGTTGATGGTCACGGCGGTGTTGGCGGTCTGGAAGGCGGCGATCCAGGTTTCCTGTGCCACCTTCGCCGACGACGCGCCCTTGCCGGCGAGTGTGCCACTCAGGCCTGAGCTGGTCCCGGGCGTGTCCGAGCCGGTGGTGCCGGGCGTGCCTGCACCGGGGATCTCGTTCGCGGCGCAGGCGGAGAGCGAAAGCGCGGCTGCGAGCCCGAGCGCGGCGGTAAGTCTAGTGTTCATGGAAGGAAAGCTAGGCCGCGAAGGTAACGCAACCGGCGGCCCTGGGTGAACGCTGGGTGAACGCTTCCGGCAGCGGCCAGAGCACGCTGGAAAGGCGGACGTAGCGGATCCGGGTGACCTCGCCCTCGGTTGATGCGGTCTCCGTGAACCAGGGGTGATGGTCGAACCGGGCGTGAACCTCGGAAGGCTGACCGCCGCGCGTGTTGCCCTGGTAGGTGAAGGAGACCCGGTACATGCCACCCTGATCGAGCGCGACCCGGCGCGCGTCGGGTCCCTTTACCTGTGATGGCCGTCTCCTTCGACCGGGTGCGTGACACGACGAACACAGCCTACGGCGTCGTCGTGATCCGCGATGTTGCAGCCCCCGATCAGGCGGTCGGCTTGTGGATCTCCCTCGCGACGATCTGGCCGTCATCGTCGCGGTGCAGGACGATTGCCTCTCCGACGACCATCGCCCGCGGCTCGAGGCCGAGGCCCGTGAACATCTGTGGCAGCACCGGGCGGTGGCCGCAGATCGCCGTTGGCTGGTCCATGGTGGCCAGGAGGCGCGCCATGAACTTGCGCACGTCCTTCGGACGCACCGTGCCTTCCTCCTCGGTCAGAACATCGGCGGTCGCGACATCGAGGCCCGCGAACTTCGCGTACGGGGCGAGCGTCTGCGCGCACCGGGTCGACGACGACGACGCCAGCGCCGCGACGCCGTAGGCGTCGAGGACCGCGATCAGCTCCTTCGCCTGGCGGCGGCCGCGGCTGGTGAGGCGTCGCTCCTGGTCACGACCGGTCCAGTTCCTGCGCAGCATCGCTTTGCCGTGACGCACCAGGACGAGCGGAATGGTGTGCGGGGTGAGCAGTGCGGCGGCGAGGACACGGCGCTCCGTGTTGTAGGTGAGCTTCCGCATCGCCTTGGCGACCTTCATCCACTTCGTCCGATCGACCTCGTCGTTGGGGATGAACTCCCGCTGCTCGACGACGACCGCCCGCCAGTACTCGACCGTCTTCGGGCCGCGTGACACGTTGTAGCGGATCGTCGGCAGCCGCAAGCCCAAGCGCACGACGTAGCCCGTCTCCTCCAGCACCTCCCGCACCGCCGTCGCGGGCGACAACTCGTCGACTTTGCCCTTGCCCTTCGGCAGGGACCAGTCGTCGTAGCGCTGTCGGTGGATGAGGAGGACCTCCTGGTCGTCGCCCTCCCCGCGCAACACGACGGCGCCTGCGGCGCGTACCTTCGCCCGCTTCGTCATCGGGTGGCGCGCCTGGCCTTGGCCTGCTGAATGAGGGACTCTTGCAGGTCGGTCAAGGGAGTGCCGTCCTCGTCGGTGGTGTGGGCGGCCCACTCGGAGTCCGTGAGCTCCCAGTGGACGACCTCGGGCGAGAACGCCTGCTCGAACAGGTTCTCCACCTGCTGGATGTGTTCGGGATGCGTGAGCGAGACGATGGCCTCGACGCGCCGGTCGAGGTTGCGGTGCATGAGGTCCGACGACCCGATCCCGACGAGCGGGCGGCCTCCACCCGCGAACCAGAACACCCGCGAGTGCTCGAGGAACCGGCCGAGGATTGATCGGACGCGCAGGTTCTCACTCAGCCCTGGCACGCCGGGCCGGATGGTGCAGATCCCCCGCACGAGCATGTCGACGGGAACGCCGGCCTGCGACGCCCGGTACAGCGCATCGATCAGCGCCTCGTCGACGACAGAGTTCACCTTGATCTTCACGCCCGACGGCAGCCCCGCCTCGTGGTTGGCGATCTCATTCTCGATCCGATCGAGCAGACCCTGCCGGATGCCGTGCGGGGCGACGAGCAGGCGACGGTAGTTCGTCTCCTGTGTCATGCCCGACAGATGGTTGAAGAGGCGGGCGACGTCGTCGGTGATGATCGGATTCGACGTCAGGAGTCCCATGTCCTCGTACAGGCGCGCCGTCTTCGGGTTGTAGTTGCCCGTACCGATGTGCGCGTAGCGGCGGAGCCCGCCGTCCGCCTCCGCCCGGACGATGAGGGACAGCTTGCAGTGCGTCTTCAGCCCGAGCATGCCGTAGACGACATGGACGCCGTACTGCTCCAGCTTTCGCGCCCAGCCGATGTTGTTCTGCTCGTCGAAGCGGGCCTTGATCTCGACGATCGCCAACACCTGCTTGCCGGCCTGCGCCGCCTCGATCAGTGCGTCGACGATGGGCGAGTCGCCCGACGTCCGGTACAGCGTCTGCTTGATGGCGAGCACGGCGGGGTCGGCGGCGGCCTGCTCGATGAACCGCTGCACCGAGGTGGCGAACGAGTCGTACGGATGCTGCACGAGGACGTCACGCAGCTTCAACGCCTTGAACAGATCGGCAGGCCGGGCCGACTCGACCTGGGCGAGGTCGGGGTGCGTGATCGGCAGGAAGTTCGGGTACTTGAGGTCCTCGCGGCGCGAGCCGCCCAGCGCGAAGAGGCTGGTGAGGTCCAGCGGCGCGGCGATGCGGAAGACCTCGTCGTCGGTGACGTCGAGCTCGGCCATCAGCATCGCGAGGATCCCCTCGTCGATGTCCTCCTCGACCTCAAGGCGCACCGGCGGCCGGCCCACCTTGCTGCGCAGGAGCTCCTTCTCGAGCGCAAAGAGGAGATTCTCGGCATCGTCCTCCTCGACCTCGATGTCCTCGTTGCGCGTCACCCGGAACGTCGTGTGGGCCAGCACCTGCATGCCCGTGAACAGCTGCCCCAGGTGGCGGGAGATGATCTCCTCCAGCGGGATGAAACGGCCCTCGCCCAACCGGACCAGCCGGTCGAGGATGCCGGGCACCTTGACCCGGGCGAACTGCCGCGCACCCGTGGCGGGGTTGCGGAGCTGCACCGCGAGGCTGATCGACAGCCCGGAGATGTAAGGGAACGGGTGCGAGGGGTCGACGGCGAGCGGCGTCAGCACGGGGAAGATCCGCTCGGCGAACAGCGCCCGCATCGAGTCCTTCTCCGCCGCCGTCAGCTCGTCCCACTTCAGGATCTCGATGCCCTCCGCGGCCAGGGCAGGGCGCACGTCCTCCTGGAAGATCCGCGACTGCTCCGTAACGAGCCCGCGGACCCGGTCGAGGAGCTCGGTGTGCAACTCGCCGGGCATCTTGCCCGCGACGGTGGGAACGGCCACGCCGGCGGCGATGCGGCGCTTCAGGCCCGCCACGCGCACCATGAAGAACTCGTCGAGGTTCGAGGAGAAGATGGCGAGGAACTTTGCGCGCTCGATCAGGGGGACGCGCTGGGCGTCGCGGGCCTGGTCGAGCACGCGATCGTTGAACGCGAGCCAGCTCAACTCGCGGTCGAGATAGCGGTCGGCCGGCAGCGGCGTCTCGGTCACGGAACCTCTCCTGGGGCCTGGTAGCTGGTGTCGGTCTGCGCGATCTCGAAGCCCGCGTTCCGGTACAGCCTAACCACCCTCCGCTCGGAGGCCTCCACATACAGCTGAACTCGGGTGTCGCCGACGGTGGCGAGATGGTCCAATCCGCGGTTCAGGAGCACCCTTCCCAGGCCCTTTCCCTCGTGTCCGGGGGCGACGGCCAACACGTACACCTCCCCGAGTCCGCCGCCGTGGCGCTTGGTCCAATGGAAGCCCGCGACCTCGCCGTCGGTCGTGCGGGCGACGAAAAGCCCTTCCGGGTCGAACCAGTCCTGCGCCGTGAGCTGGTCGAACTCCTCGACGGTCAACCGGCCCTGCTCCGGGTGATGCGCGAACGCGGCGGCGTTCACCGCGACGACCTGCTCCCGGTCTCCCGTCATGAACGGGCCGATCTCGTAGCCGGCCGCCGTCGCGTCGTCGCCGACGACGGGAAGGTCGCGCTCCATCCGCAGCAACTCGCGGGTGGCGACCATACGCATGCGGCGGGCTAGCTCCGGAGCGCCCGGCAGCGTGCCGAACGCCCAGAGCGAGAAGGTGGGGTAGGCGCGCAGCGCCTCCGTGAGCAACTCGGTGGCGACGCCCTGGCGGCGGTGCTGCGGATGCACACCCACCTGCAGCGTCGACTCGCGCTCGTCGCAGACCACGAAGCCGTGTGGGTCCGATCGGCGACCCATGAAGAAGAAGTCCGCGTCGCGCAGGCCATCGATGCCCAGCGACGCGGACTCATTGATGGGGGAGATGCCGTCATGTGCGGTGATCTCGGCGACGAGCCCGCGCAGGGCATCCTGCATCGTTGGGGTCAGCGTGGTCAGGTTAACCAGCACGGGTTCCCTCCCGGGTGCTTGCGAAGCGGTAGCCGACGTTGCGGACGGTACCGATGTAGTGGTCGTACTGACCCAGCTTCGCACGCAGGCGCCGGACGTGCACATCGACGGTGCGGGTGCCGCCGTAGTAGTCGTAACCCCACACCTGGCTGACGAGCGTCTCGCGGGAGAGGACGCGGCCGGGATGCTGCATGAGGTAACGCAGCAGTTCGAACTCGGTGTAGGTCAGGTCGAGGGGCTCGCCGTCGAGCGTCGCGGTGTAGGCGGCGCCGTCGACCCGCAGCGGGCCGGCGGTGAAGACGTCAGGGTCCGCGCTGGCGCGGGTCAGGATGCGCAGCCGCGCGTCGAGTTCGGCGGGCTCGGAGCCGGCGGCGACGAAGTCGGTGAAGCCCCAGTCCGGGGCGAGGACCGCCAGCGCGGTCAGGGGGGCGAGGAGTAAGACCGGAGTGCCGACCGTCTTGGCGAGCGTCTGGCAGGTGGCGCGGGCGCTGGCGAGGTCGGTGCGGGCGTCGACGATGATGACGTCGACCGCCTCGGCCGCGAGCAGCGCGTCCGAGGCGGAGGCGGCGCCTCGGAGCTGATGGCTGAGGAGACGGAGCTCATCGGGGGGCTCACCCCCGGAGACGAACAACACTGCGCTCATGGCCCGCATCCCTCCTTGACTCACGTGGGACTGCGTAATCGTATCGCCGTCGTGTTACGTCGTGTTACGGCGCGAGTCGGGTTCCCGCCCTCGCGGCGCTGCACCTCCTTGTTAGCATGGCCGAATGGTTCAGCGCGTGCCGGATGAATACTTCCGGAAGCGGACGGCCGAGTCGGCGGAGGTCCGGGAGGATGACTCCTCCGGCCGCGCCGACGAGCGGCCCCGTCGGCCGCGCCCGCCGCGCGCCCCAGGCCCCCGCCGTCGGCGCCCCGCCGAGCAACAGGCGAGTGGGATCGCACCCAGCCTGCTGATCGTGCCGATCGTGCTCGCCGTCATCGTCGGGTTCCTCATCGGACGGCTCCTTCCGAACCCGCTGGGCGATCCCAAGACGCCCGTTCCTTCGGTGGTGTCGCCCGGCCCGGTCGTGGATGTCGCCGTGTCCTTTGACAGTCCCGTCGCTGCCGTCGCCGCGCAGTACGCCACCGGCGAGTGCCGCGACGGTGCAGGCGGCGCCCCCGCAACGCTCCTCGACGACGACCCCAACACCGTGTGGCGGTGCCCCGGCGACGGTGTCGGCGAGGTGATCGACTTCACCTTCGACCAGCCCGTCCACCTCGTGGGCATCCGGCTGGTCAACGGCAACACCGCCGTCCCCGACCGTTTCCTCGCAGAGCGCAGGATCACCGCCATCCGCTGGATGTTCGCGGACGGCTCCTTCTTCGACCAGGGCTTCGCGCCCAGCGAGAGCTCACCGCAGGAGGTGCGCTTCCCGGAGACCACGACGGCACTCGCCCGCATGGAGATCCTCTCCTCCCTGCCCGGCGAGGACGAGGACACCGAGGCGGACTCGGTGTCGATCAGCTCCCTGGAGTTCCTGGCGCGCGCGTGAGTATTTCTGGCACGGGCTCATGGGAACTACTCCCAGTCCGCGGTGTCGATCGTGATCGTGACAGGGCCGTCGTTGACCGATGACACCTTCATGTCGGCGCCGAAACGGCCTCGAAGGACGGTCGCGCCCAGTCCCTCGAGGGCGACGCAGAACTCCTCGACCAGTGGCTCCGACACCGGGCCGGGCGCCGCTTGGCTCCACGAGGGGCGACGGCCCTTGCGCGTCGAGGCGAACAGCGTGAACTGGCTGACGACGAGCACCGGGGCGTCGACGTCGCTCGCGCTCAGCTCGCCGTCCAGGATGCGGAGCCCCCAAATCTTCCGGGCGAGGGCCGCGCCGTCGGCGGCCGTGTCGTCGTGGCCGACGCCGACCAGAGCGAGCAGCCCGGGGCGGGGGAGCTCCGCGATCACCTCGCCGTCGACGGTGACGGAGGCGGACGACACCCGGGTCAGTACTACGCGCATGGCCCCATTCTGGCCTGCTTCCTATACTCGGGGCCATGAACGCCGTCTTGGTGTGGGTGCTGATCGCCGCCGCGGGGATCACGAGCGCGATCGCGCTCGTGGCGCTGGCCGCCGTCCTCTGGGGCCTGCGCCACCAGCTCCGGGAGAAGGAGAACCGTGAACATTGACATCGAGGTGCCCGAGGGCCTGAACCCGAAGCTGACCGCGCTCGGCTGGCTCGTCGGCCGCTGGGAGGGCACGGGCAACGGCACCGATCACGAGGGCGCCGACTTCGCTTTCGAGCAGCGCATCGAGTTCAGCCACAACGGCGGCGACTACCTGTTCTACGCGTCGCAGACCTTCCTGCTCGGCGAGGAGGGCGCGGATCCCGCCCCGCTCGGCATGGAGGCGGGCTTCTGGCGGCCGAAGGCCGACGCGTCGCTCGAGGTGACGCTGACCAACGCCGACGGGTGGACGGAGCTGCTCGTCGGGAAGATCCAGGTCACGCGGATCGACCTGCTGAGCGACGCCGTCGTGCGGACGGAGTCGGCGGAGGTCACGCACTCCGCGGGCCAGCGGCTCTACGGCAAGGTGGAGGGCGACCTGATGTATGCGCTCGACCGCGCCACCACCGAGCACGAACTGCGTCCCCACATGTGGGCGCGACTGAAGCGCGTCTGATGCCGGTCCGGGTCGAGGCCGGCGCCGATGCGGGGCTGGCCTGGCACTTCGGCAACCCGGTCGCCGAGGCGCGCCGTCTCGAGGCCGGCGACGGCGTCGTCGACCTCCGCAACCGCGAGGTCGTCGAGGTCGGCGGCGCCGACAGGCTGAGCTGGCTGCACTCGCTCACCACCCAGCACATGGAGGCGCTGGCGCCTGGCGAGGCGACCACCGCGCTGATCCTCTCTCCGACGGGGCACATCGAGCACGTGCTGCACGGGGTCGACGACGGCACCTCGTTCCTGGCGTGGACCGAGCCCGGCCGCGCCGACGAGCTGGTGGCCTTCCTCGACCGGATGCGGTTCGCGATGAGGGTCGAGGTGGCCCGCCGCGACGACCTGCGCCTGGTGTGGGCGGGCCACCGCGTCCCGCTGGACGGGGCCTGGCGCGTCCGCGACTCCGACCTCGGCGGCGTCGAGGCCTTCCTGCCGGTCGACGCCGAGCTGGAGGACAACGCGGGCACCTGGGCGTTCGAGGCCCTGCGGATCGCCGCCGGGGTGCCGCGCATCTTCGTCGACACCGACTTCAAGACGATCCCGAACGAGATCGGATTGGTCGGCACGCACCTCAGCAAGGGCTGCTACCGCGGGCAGGAGACCGTCGCGCGGGTCCACACGCTCGGCCGCCCGCCGCGCCGGCTGGTGCAGCTGCACCTCGACGGCTCCCGCTCGGAGCTGCCGGAGCCCGGCGCCGCGCTGGAGCACGGCGGCCGCGCCGTCGGCTTCGTCGGCTCTGCGGCACGCCACCACGAGCTCGGCCCGATCGCGCTGGGCCTGGTCAAGCGGGGCGTCCCGGTGGACGCCGAGCTCGTCGTCTCCGGCATCGCGGCGGCGCAGGAGGTGCTCGTCGACCCCGACGTCGGCCTCCACGTGAGGCCGCGGCTGGGCTAACCCTTCACGGAGCCGGAGGTCAGGCCGCCGATGATGTAGCGCTGGAGCGTCAGGAACAGCACGAGGACGGGGATCGACGCGACGAGGGCGCCCGCGGCGAAGAGGCCCCAGTTGCTGGAGAGCTGGTTCGACACCCACTGGAACATGCCGACGGCGAGCGTCCAATTCTCCTCGGAGACCAGCACGATCTTCGCGACGATGTAGTCGCCGAACGACGCGATGAACGCCAGCAGGCCGACGACGGCGAGGATGGGCGTCACCAGGGGCATGATGAGCTTCCAGTAGATCTGGGCGTGGCTCGCGCCGTCGATCTTGGCGGACTCGTCGATCTCGATGGGCACCGTGTTGAAGAAGCCGTACATCAGGAACGTGTTGGTGCCGAGCGCGCCGCCGAGGTAGATGCAGATCAACGCGAGCTTCGAGTTGAGGCCGAGCTGCGGGAACACCGCGCCGAGGGCCAACAGCATCAGGAAGATGGCGACGAAGGCGAGGGCCTGCGGGAACATCTGGATGATGAGCAGCGCGGTGAGGCCGACGCGGCGGCCCGCGAAGCGGAACCGCGAGAAGGCGTACGCGGCCGCGGCGCCCATGAGTACCGTGCCGATCGCGGCGGTGCCGCCGACGATCAGGGTGTTGCCGAACCACGTCCAGTAGCGGGTGTCCGACAGCGCGGCGAAGTTGTGGACGTCGATCACGGAGAACAGCGCGTTGCTCGCCGCGAGGCTGCCGTGCGGGTTGAACGCGGCCGAGACGATGTAGATCAGCGGGAACGTCGCGTAGAACAGCACGACGGCGGCGACGAGGTACTTCCAGCCGACCTCGCTCAGCCAACGACGGCGGCGGGCGGCGGTGCGGTTCGTAGGCGTTGCGGACATCACAGGTACTCCTCAAGCCGCTTCGTCTGCCGGAACGCGATCGCCGAGATCAGGCCGACGACGATGAACACGATGATGGAAAGTGCGCTGGCGAGGCCGTAGTCGGCCGAGCCGCCGGAGACGCCGGAGATGTCCCAGATCGCGGAGATCAGGATGTCGGTGGAGCCCAGCGCGTACGGGGCGCCCGGTATGGCGGGGCCGCCGTTGTTGAACATGTAGATGACGGTGAAGTTGTTGAAGCTGAACGCGAAGGACGAGATCAGCAGCGGCGCCGTCGACACGAGGATCAGCGGAAGGATGATCGACGTCATCTGGCGGAGCCTGCCCGCGCCGTCGAGGCTGGCCGCCTCGAGGGTGTCGGACGGCAGGGCCTGAAGCGCGCCCGTGCAGACGAGGAAGTAGTAGGGGTACGTCAGCCAGACGTTGACGAAGAGGACGGCGAACCGGGCGAGCCAGGGGTCGCCCAGCCAGTCGATGTTCGCCCCGCCGAAGAACATCTCGTTGATGACGCCGAACTCCGCGTTGAACATGCCGCGGAACAGCAGCGCGGACATGAACGCGGGGAAGGCGTAGGGGAGGATGAAGAGCGTGCGCAGCACCTTCCGGCCGCGGACCCTCTCGTCGTTGAAGACGATGGCGATGACGAGGCCGAGCGCGAAGGGGATCACGACCGACAGCGCGGCCCAGGCGAGCGTCCACAGCGACACCATCGCGAGGGGCTTCGCCATGTCGGGGTCGGTGAACAGTCGGGTGAAGTTCTCGAAGCCGACGCCGACCGCCCAGCCGGTGGCGAGCGACTCCCCGTCGTCGGAGGTGAAGAGGCCCCGGTCCGTGGCGTGGTAGACGACGCCGGTCGCGGTGTTGGTGATGGTCTGGGCCGCCTCGTCCCACACCATTGTCGACTGGTAGACGGCGCCGCTCGCCCCGTCGCGGGTGCGGATGGATCCCGCGTTCGGGTCGTCGGAGACCGGGACCCGCAGGTCGATGACCGCCTTCTGCAGCTCCTGATCGCTCAGGAGGTCGCGGCGCGAGACGACGTCCCAGCCGGGCACCTCCTTCGGCGCGGCGGCGGCCGTCGCGGCGCCCAGCGACTCCAGCGGCTGCTCCGCCGTGCCGACCTTGAGCTGGCCGTCGTCGACGACGGCGAAGCCCAGCTCGTCGCCCTGACGGACGACCGAGAGCGGGAGGCTGGGCGCGCCCTCGGCGCGCCGCTCGCCCTGGCCGAGGGACGCCTGCACGGCCTGCGCCTGAGTGCCGACGTGGCCTGCGCCGTAGTTCGTGAAGGCGATGTAGGCGGTGTAGCCGAAGATGAACACCTGGAAGACCAGCAGGAACGCCAGCCCCGGCAGGAGATACTTCAGGGGCAGCGCCCGCTTGGTGAAGTAGACGACGTCGGCGGCCGCGAGCAGCACGACAGCGGCGCCGAGGATGACCCAGCTGCCCGCCTGGTACGCGGCGATGATGCCCATGAGGCCGAATGCGTTGATCACGGCCATGATGGCGAGCTTCGCGAGGAACCCCCAGCCGAGCCATGCGCGTCCATGCGGCCCGCGGCCGCCTCCGTCGGTGGTCACTTGATCGCGTCCTCGAGGTCGCTGATCATCTTCGACCAGGTGTCAGCCGGATTCGCGCCCTTGATGATCTGCACCTGGGCGGCGTTCCACATCTCCCACGCCGAGCCCATCTCAGGGATGTTCGGCATCGGGACGCCGTTGTTCGACGACTCGATGAAGCCGGCGATGACCGCGTCGGAGGACACCTCGTCGGCCAGCGTGGTCCACGCGGGGATGCGCGGGTCGGCCTCGTAGAGCGCCTTCTGCGCGGTGTCGGTGGCGAGGTAGTTCACCATGAGCTCCTGCGCGACGAGCGCGTTCTTGCTCTGGGCGCTCAGGTAGAAGCCCTGCACGCCGACGAACGGGGAGGCGGTCTCGCCGCCGGCCGACGGGATGGGGTTGACCTTGACGTTGACGCCCTTGGCGGTCAGCGCCTCGATGGCCCAGGGGCCCTGGATCGTGTAGGGCGCCTTGCCGTCGGCGAAGAGCTCGTTGTTGGTGTCGTAGTCGACGGTGGTCGAGATGTACTTGGTGCCCTTCTCGCCGTTGGCGCCGAGCCACTCGGCGAACTTGGTGCCGGGCTCGCCGCCCATGCCGACCTCGGTGGTGAAGCCCGCCTCGGTCTGGACGAACACCGGGGCGCCGAACGAGGTCTGGAAGCCGTACATCGTGTAGGCGTCGCCGGTCTGGCCCGCGGTGTTGATGACGAACGGGCGCTCGGCGCCCGACTCCTTGCCCTTGGCGATCATGTCGTCGAAGGTGGCGGGGGCTTCCTCGCCGACGAGGTCGGTGTTCTGGATGAGCGCGATGGTCTCCAGCGAGTACGGCAGCGCGTACAGCTGGGAGTCGTAGGTGAACGCCGACAGCGAGACGGGGGCGAACGAGGAGGCCTTGTCGGTCAGGTCGATCGTCGAGACGACGCCGCCCTGGACGAAGGCGCCGAGCCAGTCGTGGGCGCCGATGGTGATGTCCGGACCCTCGCCGGTGGGAACCTGGGCGAGGAAGTCGGTGCGGATGTCGTCGAAGTTCTTCTGGACGAGCGTGACCTTCGCGCCGGTCTCCGACTCGAACGTCTTGGCCGCAGCCTCGATGGCGGGCTTGCGGTTGGCGTCGGTCCAGATGGTCAGCTCGACGCCGGTGGCGTCGATGGGGGCCTCGGACGCGGTCGTCTCGGTGGGCGCGGCGGTGCCGGGGTCGGGCGTCGTGGCGGGCGTGCTGCCGCCGCACGCGGCGAGCAGGAGCGAGGCCGCGAGTGCGGCGGCCCCGATGCTGAACTTGCTCATGGGTGGGTTCCTTTCGGTGAGGTGTGCGGGCGCCGGTCAGCGTCCGCGGAGAGAGGAGTCGGGGGAGTGGCGGACGACGGCGACGGCGCCGGCCCGCAGGGCGACGGCGTCGGAGTCGACACCGTCGGAGAGGAGGTCCGCGCCGGAGAGGGGGAGGACCACGTCGTCGGTCGAGTGGTTGACGGCGACGGTGTAGGAGGCGCCCGCGCCGTGGCGGGTCACCACCTCGACGCCCGCGGGCAGGCCGAGCGGGGCGAGCCCCGCGTCGGCGTAGACCTCGGTCATGATGGCGGCCAGGCCGTCGGCCGTCGGGCGGGTGCTGACGTACCAGCCCACCCCGTCGCCGTGGACGTTGCGCGTGACGGCGGGGCCGCCGTCGGTCCTTCCCGCGACGAAGCGGGCGCGCGGCTCCGCGGTGGTGAGCACCAGGTCCTCCTGCCAGACGTCCGCGGTGAACTCGCGGTCGCCGAGGCGGAAGGTGTCGTGCCGGCCCTCGCGCAGGGGAAGGAACTCCTCGACCCACACGCCCAGCGCGGGCTCGAGCGGCCGGCCGAAGCCGCCCTCGTGCACCGCGTCGTGCTCGTCGACGACGGCTGAGAAGTAGGAGACGAGCAGCGTGCCGCCTCCCGCGACGAAGCGGTTCAGGTTGTCGGCCTGCGCGCGGGTCAACAGGTACTGCGCGGGCGCGATCACGAGGCGGTAGCCGGAGAGGTCCTGCGACGGATGGGCGAAGTCGGCGGTGAGGCCGTCGCGCCAGAGACGCTCGTAGTAGGCGCGGATCCGCTCGCGCGGGTCGACGGCCTCGGACGGGTGCCAGCCGAGGCCCTGCGCCCACATCGACTCGAAGTCCCACAGGATGGCGACGTCGGCGCGCACCTCGGAGCCCTTGACCTCGGCCAGCCTGCCGAGCTTCGCGCCCAGGTCGACGACCTCGCGCCAGACCCGCGATGAGGTGCCCGCGTGCGGGAGCATCGCCGAGTGGAACTTCTCCGCGCCGGAGCGCGAGGCGCGCCACTGGAAGAAGAGGACGGCGTCGGCGCCGCGGCCGAGGTGCGCGAGCGAGTTGCGGGCCATCTCGCCGGGCCGCTTCGCGATGTTGCGGGGCTGCCAGTTCACGGCGGAGGTGGAGTGCTCCATGAGGATCCAGGGCCTGCCGCCGCCGACCGAGCGGGTCAGGTCGGCCGCGATCGCGAGGCCGATCTCCGCCTCCTCGTCGGCCGCCCAGAGGTAGTGGTCGTCGGCCACGATGTCGACCTCGCGCGCCCACGCCCACAGGTCGCAGCCGTCGTGCTGGTTGGCCATGAAGTTCGTCGTGATGGGCTGGGCGGCGTGGCGTCGGATCTCGTCGCGCTCGGCGATGAAGCAGTCGCGCAGCATCTGGTCGCTGAAGCGGGCGAAGTCCAGCCGCTGGGCCGGGTTCACCGCCGACGGCGCGGCGGCGGGGGTGCCGACGTGGGCGAACGTCGTGTAGTGCTGGCCCCAGAAGGCGGTGCCCCACGCGCTGTTCAGGCCGTCGACGGTGCCGTACCGGTCCTCGAGCCAGACCCGCCAGGCGGCCAGCGCGGGCGCCGAGTGGTCCTCCCCGACGGGGACGCCGTACTCGTTGTGGACGTGCCACATCACGACGGCGGGGTGGTCGGCGTAGCGGCGGGCCAGCTCGCCCGCGATGCGGACGGCGGCCGCGCGGTACTCGGGCGACGACGGGGCGGCCGCGCCGCGGGAGCCGAAGCCGAGCGCCACGCCGTCGCCGGTCACGACGCGGGCGTGCGGGTAGGCGTCGAAGAACCACGCGGGGGGAGAGGCGGTGGGGGTGCCGAGGTCGGCCCGGATGCCGTTGCTCCACAGCAGGTCGAGCAACTCGTCGAGCCACGAGAAGTCGAACTCGCCCTCGGCGACCTCGAGCAGGCCCCAGGAGAAGATGCCGACGCTGACCAGGCCGACGCCGGCCTCGCGCATCAGCGCGACGTCCTCGCGCCAGGTCTCGCGTGGCCACTGCTCCGGGTTGTAGTCGCCGCCGTAGGCGATCCCAGGCCAGGGGGTCTTTGTCATGTACGACACGTCCTCGGGTCTTTCGAGTGGTCACGGGCTGTGATCGGTTACAGGATGCCTCAAACCTAGATTGGAGACGAAGAAAAGTCACGTTCTGTTATGAAACTGTGACCGTGTACAGGAATCGCAGGGTAGAGTCCGCTACGTGGCAGAGGTGATCCCCGCTCAGCGAAAGCTGACCATCCGCGACGTCGCGGCCGTCGCGGGGGTCTCGCACGCCACCGTCTCCCGCGTCCTCAACGGCAAGGAATGGGTCTCGCCCGAGGCGCGCGCCGCCGTCCAGGCGGCCATCGCGAAGACGGGGTACACCGCCAACCACGCCGCGCGGAGCCTCGCCACCGGGCGGGCCGACTCCGTCGCCTTCCTGCTCACCGAGCCGCAGCAGCTGCTGTTCGCCGACCCGACCTTCGCGCTGCTCCTGCGGGGCGCGACCGAGGCGCTGGCCCAGCGCGGGATGACCACGGCGCTCGTCGTCGCGGACACGCCCGCCGAGCGGACGAACGTCGAGCGCTTCGTGCGCGCCGGCCACGTCGACGGCGTGCTGCTGATCTCGTCGCATGAGTCGGATCCGCTGCTCGCCAACCTCATCGAAGCGGGAGTGCCTACCGTCTGCACGGGCGCCCCGCTCGGGTACCGGGCCATGGTGCCCACGGTCTCGGTGGCGGAACAGGAGTCGGCGCGCGTCATGACGCGCTACTTGATGGACCGCGGGTACGAGAAGATCGCGCTCATCACGGGCCCGAACGACACCCCGGGCGGCCGCTACCGGGTGGAGGGCTTTCGCGAGGAGATGGGCTTGCGCTTCCACCCCACCCTCGTCGAGCAGGGCGTCTACTCGGTCGACGGGGGCGCGGCCGCGATGCAGCGGCTCCTGGAGCGCGCGCCGGACATCGACGCCGTGTTCGCCGCATCCGACGTCATGGCTGTCGGCGCCATCGCCGCGCTCCGCCGCAGCGGCCGCTCGGTACCCGGTGATGTCGCCGTCGCCGGGTTCGACGACTCCGGCCTCGCGGAGAGCCACGACCCGCCGATGACGACCATGCGCCAGCCCTGGGCTCAGATCTCCAGCGTCATGGTCGACATCCTGCTCGACGTCGTTGCGGGCATCCCGCGTGACTCCGTGGTGCTGCCCACGACTCTCGTCGTGCGTGAGACGGCCTAGCTCAGCGCGGCCAGGGCGGCGTCGTAGTCGGGCTCCTGGCCGATCTCCGGGACCTGCTCGGTGTAGACGACCGCGCCGTCGGCGTCGACGACCACCACAGCGCGGCTGAGCAGGTGTGCCAGCGGGCCGTCGGCCATGGTGACGCCGTAGGTCTCGCCGAAGTTGGTGCGGAAGTCCGACGCAACGGTCACGTTCTCGATGCCCTCCGCGCCGCAGAAGCGGCCGAGCGCCATGGGAAGGTCGCGCGAGACGCAGAGCACGGCGACGCCATCGAGGCCGGCGGCGAGCTCGTTGAAGCGGCGCACGGACATGGCGCAGACGCCGGTGTCGACCGACGGGAAGATGTTGAGGACGAGCTTCTTGCCTGCGAAGGCTTCGCTGGTCAGGGGCTTCAGGTCGCCGCCGGTGACCTCGAAGGCGGGCGCCGCGCTGCCGACCTCGGGCAGCTGGCCGACGGTGTTGACAGGGGTGCCTCGGAAGGTGATTTCAGTCATGCCGTGACCCTACAGGCCCGCGCCGACAGTGCGGGAGGGGTCCGTCGGGGGCGCCGTCGGACGGGGTTTCGCTGGCGGCGGAAAAGGCTTCAGCCCCCCCGGGTCTGAGTGTTTCGCGCGTTGTTGGGGTGCCGTTAACCAAACCATGCTGAAATGTGGCCATGAGTCAGGGCTTGCGCGAATACATTGATCAGCTGATGTCCGACGGGTTCACCGTCACCGACGTGCATGGCGAGGATCCGTACCTGCTCGATCCCATGGGCAAGGCCGTCGAGACCTGGCGCGACAAGTACCCCTACGACGAGCTGCTGAGCAGGGAGGAGTACGAGGTCGAGAAGCGGCAGCTGCAGATCGAGCTGCTGAAGTTCCAGTACTCGACGCAGGACAACGGCGAGAAGCACATCATCATCTTCGAGGGCCGCGACGCAGCGGGCAAGGGCGGCGCCATCAAGCGATTCACGGAGCACCTCAACCCGCGCACGGCGCGCGTCGTCGCCCTCGCGGCGCCGACGGAGCGCGAGCGCGGCCAGTGGTACTTCCAGCGCTATATCCAGCATCTGCCCACCAAGGGCGAGATCGTGCTGTTCGACCGCTCCTGGTACAACCGCGCCGGCGTCGAGCGCGTGATGGGCTTCTGCACGGACGAGGAGTACGAAATCTTCGTCCGCGAGGCACCTCGGTTCGAGGAGATGCTGATCGAGTCGGGCATCACCGTCACGAAGTTCTGGTTCTCCGTCACCCAGCGCGAGCAGCGCACCCGGTTCGCCATCCGCCAGATCGACCCGGTGCGTCAGTGGAAGCTGTCCCCGATGGACCTGGAGTCGCTGGGCCGCTGGGAGGACTACACCGCTGCGAAGAACGCGATGCTCAAGCACACCGACACCGAGCTCGCCCCCTGGTACCGGATCAAGAGCAACGACAAGAAACGCGCCCGCCTGAACGCCATGCGGCTGTTCCTCGATCTGCACGACTACGACGGCAAGGACCCGTCGGTCATCAAGCCGACAGACCCGCTGCTCGTCCAGCGCGGCCGCAAGAACCGCCCCAGCACGCCCGATGTCGAGAAGCTGAGCGAGATCGACGCCGACGACTGACGCCCTCAGGGGAGGCGGCCGACGGCGACGATCGCATCGGCGAGTGGGCGTAGATCGTTGTTGCGGATGCGCTGAGAGTTCGCCGAGGCGGTGATCCCCTCGCGCTCGGCGATCTCCTGGTTGTCACGCCCGTCGAGGAGGCCCGCGAGGGTGCGCAGCGGCCCCGGGCGCAGACGCGCGAGGGCGGCATCGAGGAGGCGGAGCAGGCCGTCGACGGGTGGGGAGCCCTCGGAGTCGCGGACCGCCGTGCGCACGGACTCGTAGCCCGCGCGGGTGGACTGGGTGTGCACCCAGTCGATGGCGTCGCGGGCGCTCCACCACGCGGTGCCGTCCTGGATGCCCAGGGCGGGGTCGACGGTTGTTACCTCGCCGACCCCGACCCCGAAGCGCAACTCGACAGGTGAGGTGGCCGCGGCTGCCGCGAGGTGCAGCCTGAGCCAGATCGACGCTGAGAGCGCGCCGCCCAGCGTGGAGTAGACGCCCTGAAGCTCGTCACCGACGGTAGGCCGTAGCGGGTCGAGCGTCGGCACGCGCGCGTTGACGTCGTCGACCGCACCCAGGAGCGCGCGGTGCAGCCCGCCCCGGTCATGGCTCCGCGAGCCCACGACGTCGACGAGCAGCGCGATGACAGATCCGTTCTTCCCCTCGTTCACATGAAGAGACTACCTAAAGAACTCATAAATGTAGATAATTCCTTCAGCTCGCGAAGGTCGGAGAAAAATGTCGGAGGTCGCGGATAGCGTGGGGGAATGGAGATGGTTCTAGGCGGCGTCATCGCGGTGGCCTGCGCGGTGGGCGCGATGCTGGGCAACCCGGTGATCCGAGCGGTGCTGCGGCGGATCGACCCCGCCCAGCCCGACGGCGATGCAGACGTCCGTCGCGCCCGCGAGAACCTGGGCCTGCTGCAGCAGGAGTTGCCGGGAGGGCGCTGGGTCGGGGTGCTCGAGCGCCTCGCGACGTATGTGTGCATCGTCACGGGCTTCCCGGCGGGGATCGCCGTCGTGTTGGGCGTGAAGGGACTCGGCCGCTACGCGGAGTTGGCGAGTCCGACGTCGCGCAAGGGGGAGCTTTTCATCATCGGAACGTTCGCCTCGATGATGTGGGCGGCCGCCTTCGCCGGCCTTGCGCTGCTGGGGTGGCGGCTGTTGTGAGCCTCAGGCCTCGGCGAGCAGCTGGTACAGCTTCCGCTTGAGGTCGTCCAGCTCCGCGGTCGCCTTGGTGATGAGTTCGGCGTCACCCGACTGCACGATCGCGCCGACGGCCTGGGCGGCCTGACGCATGCTGTGGGCCAACGCGCGGGCGGGGTCCTGGTCGTCACCGGCCTGCTCCCACGGTGCGGGTTGGTCGGCGACGGCCGCCGCCTCGGCGCGGCCCGCATCGGTGACCTCGTAGACCTTGCCGCCGTCGAGGGCGCGGATCAGGCCTTCGTCCTCCAACTGGCTGAGCGCGGGGTAGATCGCGCCCGGGCTGGGCTTCCAGTGGCCATCGGTGCGGGCGGCCAGCTCCTGGATGATCTGGTAGCCGTTGCGGGGGGTCTCGGCGATCAGCAGCAGGGCCGCGAGCCTGACGTCACCGCGGCGACGCCGCCCGCCACGCCCGGGGCCGCCGGGGAAGCCGTGACCGAAGCCCGAGCCGAAACCGGCACCGAAGCCGGACATGGGGCCGAAGCCGGGGCCGCCCTCGCGACCGCCGGGTCCGCGGTGCCCGCGCGGGCCGCCGCGTCGACCCCGGGGGTCGCCGCCATCGGCCTCGGTGAACATCTGCCGCGCGATGTCGCGCATCCGCGGCAGGGGATGTGGGTGGTGCATGGCGTAGTCCATGTCTCCTCCTGGTTGTTGCGCGGCGCCCGTGTGGCGCCGTCGACAACCAGTATGCGCGACCTATCGCGATATGTCAAAGATATATCTTTACATCTGTCTCTTCAGGCCCTCCACGCACAAATCTCTCTATGCGGGCCAACCCATATGAGGGCTGGCTCGACGTATAGAGGGATTTGTGTACCCGAAGCCGGGCCGGTGGTGCCGGAGGCGAGCAATCAGGCGCGCTTGGTGCGGTTGCGTTCCTTGGCGCGGTCGTTGGCGTTCAGCAGCGCCTTGCGGATGCGGACGACCGCAGGCGTCACCTCGAGGCACTCGTCGGCTGCGCAGAACTCGAGCTGCTGCTCCATCGACATCTTCTTCGCCGGGATGAGACGCTCCAGCTCGTCGCCGGTCGAGGAGCGCACGTTGGTGAGCTTCTTCTCCTTCGACGGGTTGACGTCCATGTCCTCGGCGCGCGGGTTCTCGCCGACGATCATGCCCTCGTAGACCTCGTCGCCGGGGGAGACGAACAGCGTGCCGCGCTCCTGCAGGTTGAACAGCGCGTAGCCGGTGACGACGCCGGTGCGGTCCGCGACCAGCGAACCGGTGGGGCGCGTGCGGAAGTCGCCCGCCCAGGGCGCATAGCCCTCCGAGACATGGTTCATGATGCCGGTGCCGCGGGTCTCGGTCAGGAACTCGGTGCGGAACCCGATGAGGCCGCGCGCGGGCACGATGAACTCGAGGCGCACCCAGCCGGTGCCATGATTGACCATCTGTTCCATCTGGCCGCGGCGAAGGCCCATGAGCTGCGTGACGGTGCCGACGTACTCCTCGGGGATGTCGACGGTGAGCCGCTCGACGGGCTCGTGCAGCTTGCCGTCGATGGTGCGCGTAACCACCTGCGGCTTGCCGACGGTGAGCTCGAAGCTCTCGCGGCGCATCATCTCGACGAGGATCGCGAGCTGCAGCTCGCCGCGGCCCTGCACCTCCCAGGTGTCGGGGCGCTCGGTGGGCAGCACGCGGATCGACACGTTGCCGACCAGCTCCTGGTCGAGACGCGCCTTCAGCAGACGAGCGGTCAGGTTCTTGCCGGACTTGCCTGCCAGCGGCGAGGTGTTGATGCCGATCGTCATGGAGATCGATGGCTCGTCGACGTGGATCAGCGGCAGCGGCATCGGGTCCTCGGGGTCCGACAGCGTCTCGCCGATCATGATCTGCGGGATGCCGGCGATGGCGACGATGTCGCCGGGACGGGCGACGTCGGCTTGGACGCGCTCCAGGGCCTCGGTCATCAGCAGCTCGGTGAGCTTCACGGTGCTGACGGTGCCGTCGGTCTTGCACCAGGCCACCTGCTGGCCGCGGCGCAGCTCGCCGGCGACGACGCGGCACAGCGCGAGGCGTCCGAGGTATGGCGACGCGTCGAGGTTGGTGACGTGCGCCTGCAGCGTCGCGCCTTCCTCGTACGAGGGCGCGGGGATGTGCGCGAAGAGCGTGTCGAACAGGGGCTCGAGGTTCGGGCTGTCGGGCATCTCGCCATCGCCGGGCTGCGTCAGCGACGCGCGCCCGGCCTTCGCGGAGGCGAAGACGATGGGGAAGTCGAGGACGTGGGCCGCGTCGTCGTCGAGCAGGTCCATGAACAGGTCGTAGGTCTCCTCGACGACCTCGCTGATGCGGGCATCGGCGCGGTCGACCTTGTTGACGACGACGATGATCGGCAGCTGCTTCGCCAGCGCCTTGCGCAGCACGAACCGGGTCTGGGGGAGCGGGCCCTCGGAGGAGTCGATGAGCAGGATCACGCCGTCGACCATCTCGAGACCACGTTCGACCTCGCCGCCGAAGTCGGCGTGGCCGGGGGTGTCGATGATGTTGATCGTCACGGTCTCGCCGCTGGGGCGGACGTGCCGCACCGCGGTGTTCTTCGCGAGGATGGTGATGCCCTTCTCGCGCTCGAGGTCCATGGAGTCCATGACCCGGTTGTTGATGTCCGCGCCCTCCCTGAACGCGCCGGACTGCCACAGCATGGCGTCGACGAGGGTCGTCTTCCCGTGGTCGACGTGGGCGATGATCGCGACGTTTCGCAGGTCTTGGCGGATGGGCATGCGCGGCGGCTCCAGACGGAGTAGACAAAATGGGCCGTCGGAAAGTGTAAGGCGCGCAGGCCCTCAGCCCTAACGGCATGGTCTGAGCCGGCGGGCCGAGGAAGGGCATACGGTTCCTGCTGCAAGGTGTCAGGCGTCGCCCACCGATGGATCGAGGCTTAGTTCCTCACGGGGTAGGCGGGGCCGTCGAGGCGCGGACGGCGAGGGAGGTGGCCAGACGGATGGGGCCGGCGGTGACCGGACGCGACTGGCTGAGGTCGACGAGCGTGCGCACAGCGGCGGCTCCCATGTCCTCGAGCGGCTGGTTCACCGTCGTGAGCGGCGGTGTGACGAGCGGGGCGAGCAGCGAGTCGTCGAAGCCGACGACGCTGAGGTCGTCTGGGACGTGGAGGCCTAACTGCCGTGCCGCCTGGTACACGCCGAGCGCGATGGCGTCGTTAGCCGCGAAGACGGCGGTGGGGCGGACATCCGGGGGGAGTGACAGCAGCTGAAGGCCGGCCCGCAGACCCGCCTCGGCCGAGAACTCGTCGCCGACGACCAGCCGTGTGTCGTGGGGGAGGTCGTGCATCATGAGCGCCGAGAGGTAGCCCTGCAGGCGCTCGGCCGCGGGGACAGATCCCGTGGTGCCGCGCACGAAGCCGATGCGCCGATGGCCGAGCCGGATCAGGTGCTCGGTGGCCTCGACGCCGCCGTTCCAGTTGGTGGCGCCGATCGAGGTGACGCCGGCGGGCAGCGCGTTGGCCGGGTCGATGGCCACCGTCGCGAGCTGCAGCTCGGCAACCTTCTTCAGCTGGCGCCGCGATAGCTTGGTGGTCACGACGATCACGCCGAGCCAGCCGCTGCGCTTCACCTGTTCGAACCACGCGTCGCTGAGCGGGTGGGCACCGGCGGGCGGGAGGTCCTCGGAGTATTGAGTGACCAATCCCACGCCGGCGGCCATGGCGGCCGTCGTCGCGCCGCGCAGGATGTCGAGGGTGTAGGTCGTCGTCATGTTGTCGGCGACGAGGCCGATGAGCGGCACCGCGGGGCCGGCGCCCACGCCCTGATAGCCGAGCTCGGAGGCGGCCGCCGCCACCCTGTCGCGTGTGGCGGGTGACACGTCGGCGCGGCCGTTGAGCGCCTTGGACGCCGTGGCGCGGGAGACCCCGGCGAGCCGGGCCACCTCGTCGAGGCGGGGTCGTGTGGTCGACATGACATCACCTTACCGAAAAATTTTCGATCAAGTGCAACAGACAGATAACAAATTGGACGCCAAGGTTTGCGATTTACGCGGTGGCGCGTACGATACGAAGCAAATGTTGTTTCGCGAAACAAATCGTGAACATGAGGAGGTTTCAATGAAGAAGCAGATCCTGGCGCTGGCGGCGGCCGGCGCCTTGGCGCTGTCCGCGTGCGGCACCGGAGGCGGGACGACCCCCGCGCCCACGGAGACCACCGCGGGTGGCGGCTCCCCACAGGAGAACGTGACCGTCACCTGGTGGCACAACTCGAACAGCGACCCCGGCAAGTCGTACTACGAGCAGGTGGCAAAGGACTTCGAGGCTGACCACCCTGGCGTCACGATCGACATCTCGGCCATGCAGCATGAGGACATGGTCACCAAGCTCGAGGCTGCCTGGCAGTCCGGCGACGTCCCCGACATCTACATGGAGCGCGGAGGCGGCGAGCTGGCCGACAAGGTGAAGGTCGGCCTCGTCAAGGACCTCACCGAGAGCTCCGCGGACACGATCGCCAAGCTGGGAGGCTCCGTCTCCGGCTGGCAGGTCGACGGCAAGACCTACTCGCTGCCCTTCTCGCTCGGCGTTGTGGGCTTCTGGTACAACAAGGACCTCTTCGCCCAGGCCGGCGTCACCGAGGCGCCCGCGACCTGGGACGAGATGTACGTGGCGATCGACAAGCTGAAGGCCGCGGGCATCGAGCCGATCTCGGTCGGCGCGGGCGACAAGTGGCCCGCCGCGCACTACTGGTACTACTTCGCGCTGCGCGCCTGCTCCGCCGACGTCCTCGACAAGGCGGTGACCACCCTCGACTTCTCGGATCAGTGCTTCATCGTCGCGGGCGAGCAGTTGGAGAAGCTGGTCGCCGCCGAGCCGTTCAACTCCGGGTTCCTGACGACCCCCGCCCAGTCCGGCCCGACGTCCGCGTCCGGCCTGCTGGCCACCGGCAAAGTCGCGATGGAGCTGGCCGGGCACTGGGAGCCCGGCGTCATGCAGGGCCTGACCGAGGACAACAAGGGACTGGGCGAGGCGACCGGCTGGTTCGCGTTCCCGTCGTTCGAGGGCCAACTCGGCGATCCGAGTTCCGCGCTCGGCGGTGGCGACGCCTGGGGCCTCCCGGCCGACGCGCCTGACGTCGCCGTCGAGTTCGTGAACTATCTGCTCTCCGACGGCGTGCAGAAGGGCTTCGCGGAGAAGGACATGGGCCTCCCGACGAACCCCACCGCCTCGCAATACGTGTCCGACCCCGCGCTCGCCACGCTGCTGAAGGTGCGCGACGACGCCGCTCGCGTCCAGCTGTACTTCGACACCGCCTTCGGCACCTCCGTCGGCGGCGCGATGAACGACGCGATCGCGCTGATGTTCGCGGGTCAGGCGAGTCCGCAGGACATCGTCACCGCCACGCAGGAAGCCGCTGACGCGGAGAAGTGATGGCTTCATCCACCGTCCAGTCCCGCGGCCACCGGCCGCGGGACTGGCGCATGGCCGTCGAAGTCGTCGCGTTCACGGCACCGGCGCTGGTCCTCTTCGGGCTCTTCGTCGTGTGGCCGATGGTGCGCGCCGTGCAGTTCTCGCTCTACCGCTGGAAGGGCTTCGGGCCGCTGGTCGACTTCGTCGGGCTCAAGAACTACGTCTCGGTCCTGACCAACGACGTCTTCCTCGGCGCACTCGGGAACAACCTGTTCATCGTGGTGGCATCCGTCGTCATCCAGCTGCCGCTGGGGATCGCGGTTGCGCTGCTCCTCAACCAGCGAATCAGATTTCGGGGACTCTTACGCACGGTCGTCTTCGTCCCCTACGTGCTGGCGGAGGTCATCGCCGGCGTCGTGTGGTTCCAGCTGCTGCAGCCCAAGTACGGAGTCATCGACTCCCTGCTGGCTGCCGTGGGCATCCAAGGTCCTGCGCAGGGTTTCCTCGGCACGCCTGAGTATGCGTTGTGGACCGTGATGGTGGTGCTGACCTGGAAGTACGTCGGGTTGGCGATCATCTTGTTCCTCGCGGGGCTGCAGGGCATCCCGCAGGAGCTGGAGGAGGCGGCGCAGATCGACGGCGCGTCCTGGTGGCAGTGCCAATGGCACGTCACCATCCCGCTGCTGGGACCGACGCTGCGCACCTGGGCCTTCCTCTCCATGGTCGGCTCGCTACAGCTGTTCGACATGGTGTGGATCCTCACGAAGGGCGGCCCGGCCAACGCGACGGCGACCATGGCCACCTTCCTCATCAACGAGGGCACGAAGCGCTCGAACTACGGGATCGCGGGCGCGGCATCGGTTGTGCTCTTCGTGATCGCGTTGACGTTCGCGCTCGCCTACCAGCGCTTCGTGCTCAGCCGCGACAACCTCGCGGACTCGCCACGAAAGGTCCGCCGATGAGCGCAGCAGAAACCCCGCGCCGCAGGCCCCGCGGAGCCAACCCCCTCGTCTACTTCGTCGCGCTCGTCGCCGCGGCACTCTCGCTGGGCCCCGTGCTCTACGCAGTGCTCGGCGGGTTCCGCAGCAACGCGCAGTTGGCCGACCGGCCAGCGGCGTTGCCCGACCCGTGGGTGTGGACCAACTACGTGAACGTGCTCACGAACTCCCGGTTCTGGACCTACGCGCTCAACTCCGTCGTTGTCGCCCTTCTGACGACGGGGCTCGCCGTCCTCTTGGGGCTCATGGCCGCCTACCCGCTGTCGCGCTACCACTTCCGGTTCCGCGAGGCGCTCTACATGGTGTTCGTGCTCGGCCTGCTTTTCCCCGCGACGG
The DNA here is from genome assembly GCF_016714275.1 of Tessaracoccus sp. Taxonomy (GTDB): domain Bacteria; phylum Actinomycetota; class Actinomycetes; order Propionibacteriales; family Propionibacteriaceae; genus Arachnia. Next base: position 591,557 of record NZ_JADJNP010000004.1, read on the forward strand.
TCGCGGTGATCCCCCTGTTCATCATCGTCTCCAAGGACCTCCAGATGAGCAACACCTGGTGGGGCGTCGCGCTACCGCAGGCGGCGTTCGCGCTGCCCATCACCATCGTCATCCTGCGCCCCTTCCTGCAAGCGATCCCGAACGAGATCGACGAGGCGGCCCAGATCGACGGCGCGAGCAGGCTGCGGATCTTCTCGACGATGATCCTGCCGCTGTCGGCCCCCGGCCTCGTGACCGTGGGCGTGCTGGCGTTCGTCGGATCCTGGAACGCCTACCTGCTGCCGCTGCTCCTGCTCCACGGCGACATGCGAACCCTCCCGCTGGGCGTCGCGGACTACTCGACGGAGCACGCCTCCGACACAGCGGGCGTCTTCGCGTTCACCAGCCTTTCCATGATCCCCGCGATGATCTTCTTCCTCACCATGCAGCGCAAGATCGTCGGCGGCCTCTCCGGGGCCGTCAAGGGCTGACCGATCCCAAGGACCCTCTCATGACAACCTGGCACGACACCTCGCTCACCCCCCAGGCCCGGGCCGCGGCGCTCGTTGCCGAGCTGACGCTGGCCGAGAAGGCCGCGCAGCTCGGCTCCTTCTGGAACCGGCCCCGCCCCGAGGCCACCCCCGACGACGGGGAGCACCACGACGTCGCGCCCATGGAGCACGCGATGGCGAGCACCGGCTGGGAGGAGGCCCATCGCGACGGGCTCGGCCAGTTGACGCGCGTCTTCGGAACCGGCCCCGTCAGCGTCGCCGAGGGTCGGGCCGAACTACGTGTTCGCCAGGCGGAGGTGCGGGCGGCATCCCGGTTCGGCATCCCCGCGCTCGCCCACGAGGAGTGCCTCACCGGCATCACGACGCACGGCGCCACCGTCTACCCGGCAGCCATCGCCTGGGGTGCCACCTGGCGCCCGGAGCGGGTCTTCGAGATGGCCGCGGCGATCGGCGCCGACCTCCGTGCCGTCGGCGTGCACCAAGGGCTCTCGCCGCTGCTCGACGTCGTGCGCGACTACCGCTGGGGCCGCGTCGAGGAGACCTGCGGCGAGGACCCGTACCTCGTGGGGACGCTCGGCACCGCCTACGTGCAGGGGCTCCAGTCCGGGGGCGTGCACGCGACATGCAAGCACTTCGTCGGCTATCCCGCCTCGCGCGCAGGGCGCAACCACGCGCCCATCTCGATGGGCGTCCGCGAGCTGGAGGACATCATGCTGCCGCCGTTCGAGATGGCGGTGCGCGGCGGGGCGAAGGCCGTGATGAACTCCTACTGCGACATCGACGGCGTCCCCACCGTCGCGGACCGGCGGCTGCTCACCGAAGTGCTGCGTGACCGCTGGGGGTTCGACGGCGTCGTCGTCTCCGACTACTGGGCCGTGCCGTTCCTCATCCACACGCACCGCGTCGCGCCCGACGCCGCCACCGCGGCCGCGCTCGCGCTGCGGGCCGGCCTCGATGTCGAGCTACCTGAGACCGGCCCCTTCGGACACCTCGCCGAGGCTGTTGCCCTGGGGCTCGTCGATGAGGCCGACGTCGACCGCGCCGCGCTGCGCGTCCTCACCCAGAAGGCGGAGCTCGGGCTGCTCGACCCCGACTGGCAGCCCGCGGGCGGCGGCGCCCCTGACCGCGACCTCGACTCGCCGGGCAACCGCGTCGTCGCCCGCCGCATGGCAGAGGAGTCGGTCGTCCTGCTGAACAACGACGGCGTGCTCCCGCTGGGCGCCGGGCTGGGCAGGGTGGCCGTCGTCGGCCCCGTATGGGAGGACGTGCGCTCGTTCATGGGCTGCTACTCGTTCCCCAACCACGTGATGTCGAACCTCCCCGGCAGGCAGACCGGCCTCAACATCCGCACGCTGCCCGAGGCGCTCGAGACCCTCGACGGCGAGGTCGTCTTCGCGCCTGGCTGCGGGTTCGTCGATGGCACGGACGCGCAACTCGACGAGGCCGTCGCGCTCGCCAGCGCCAGCGACGTGGCCGTCCTGACGGTCGGCGACATCGCCGGGCTGTTCGGGATCGGCACCTCGGGGGAGGGGTGCGACGTCGTCGATCTCGCGCTTCCCGGCCGTCAGGGTGAGCTGGTCGATCGCGTGCTGGACACGGGAACCCCGACCGTCCTGCTGCTGGTGACGGGGCGCCCCTACGCGTTGGGCGAGTACGCCGGCCGCGCCGCCGCCGTCGTCCAGTCGTTCATGCCGGGCGTCGAGGGTGCCGACGCCATCGCGGCGGTCCTCACGGGCGCGGTCAACCCGTCGGGCCGGCTGCCGATCGCCATCCCTGCGCTGCGCGGCGGACAGCCCGGCACCTACCTCGCCCCGACCCTCGGATGGGTCTCCGACGGCATCTCCAACCTCGACCCCCGCCCGCTTTTCCCCTTCGGGGCAGGCGAGTCATATACGTCGTTCGCGCTGACCGACCCCGTGGTCTCCGCAGAGGAGATCCCCGTCGACGGCGCGGTCGAGTACGCGGTGACGGTGACCAACACCGGCGGCCGCGACGGGGCCGAGGTGGTGCAGCTGTACCTGGAGGATCCTTGGGCCGAGGTGGTGCGCCCCCTGAAGCAGTTGATCGGGTTCGCGAAGGTCGACCTCGCGGCCGGCGAGTCGCGCCGGGTCACGTTCGAGGTCCATGCCGATCGTTCCTCGTTCACCGGGGTGGACGGACGCCGCATCGTCGAGCCGGGAGAGATCCTGCTCTCGGCAGGCCACTCCTCGGAGGAAAGGCTGCCGGGCCTAGCCGTGAACCTGGTCGGCGAGCGCCGCCTCGTCGCCGAGGGCCGCGTCCTGACGACCCCGGCGTGGGTCGGCTGAACCGTGGCTACTCGGCCTGCATGGAGTTTTGGCGCATGCCTCAGGCTTCTGCGCCGTATAGGGCACAGGGAGGGCATCCGTGCGCCAAAACTCCATGACGCGCGAGAAGTCTCAGGAGGAGAGCGCCTGGAAAGCCTCTTCTGAGGAGTTGCGGAGGAACTGGGCGCAGCGCTCCTGCTCCTCGGCCTCGCCGATCCGGCCCGCGGCGACGCTCAGCGCCCACAGGGCGCGGAGGAATCCGCGGTTGGGTTCATGGCTCCACGGGATCTGGCCGCTGCCCTTCCAGCCGTTGCGTCGCAGCGTATCGAGGCCCCGGTGGTAGCCGGTGCGCGCGTAGGCGTAGGCGGCGACGGCGTTGCCGACCCCCTCCTCCGTCAGGCAGGTCTCCGCGAGCAACGCCCAGCAGAGTGACGACGTCGGATGTGCCGCCACGACGTTGAGGAAGTTCTCTCGGCCCCGCTCGGCGATCGCGGTCAGGGCAGGATCCTCAGGCAGGTGCACGACGACGTCGGAAGCCAGGAGGTTGGGGTGCGTCTCGCTCATGGCGCTCAGCCTAACGCCGCAGTGCGGGGCTAGTGGTCTGTCGCACCTTTAGGTGCGACGGGCCACTAGGGCACGCCGACTCGTTCACTCGCCGAAACCCGACGAGATGAACAGGGCAAGGGCCTCGACCGCCTGCTCGGCCTCGGGGCCGGTGGCGCTGAGTCGCAGGGCGTCCCCCTTCCCGGCGTGCAACGAGGCCAGCCCGATACCGCTCTTCGCCGACACGGGGCCGACGTCGCGGCAGCGGACCTTCACGTCGGCGTCGAACTTGCGCGCCTCGGCCACGAACAACGCGGCGGGCCCGGGATGCAGGCCGTTCGCGTTGACGATCACAGCCTCAGCGAGTGCCTCTGTGTCCGGAGTTGCTTCGGGGAGGGGGGCCGGCGCCGCGGGGAGCGGCGGCTCCTCCTCCGGGACGCCGATGGCCGCCAGCTTGGGTGCCATCGCGCCCGACGCCTCGCAGGCCACGTCGTCGAGGCTGCCACCGACCGAAGCCTGGATGACCGCGAGGATCAGGCCCTCGACGAAGGGGGCGGGCAGGATGCGGATGTCCGAGTCCGGTGCCCCATGGAGTTCGATCCCCAGCTCGGCGCTCATCAGCGCGGAGCCGAGGTCGACGAGCACGGCCACGCCGTCGCCCTTGTCCACCTCGGCCAGCGCGGCCGCAACCGCGGTCGCGTCGGTGCCGAGCCCCCCGTCGGCACCGGCGGCCACCGCCACGGGGGGCCGGTCGACGTGCACCATCTGCATGGCGAGTTCGACGGCGGCCTCCGCGAGCGGGGCGCTGTGGGAGACGACGACGATGCCGACGGCCATCAGGCCGCGACCACTTCGGCCAGCGCGTCCAGCAGCATGGTGGCCGACGCCGCCCCCGGGTCGAGGTGCCCGGCGGAGCGTTCGCCCAAGTAGCTCGCACGACCCTTGCGGGCTACGAGCGGGATGGTGGCGTCGCGGCCGATGACGGCGGCGTCGCGGGCGGCGGCAACCGCCTCGGCCAGCGGCTTGCCGTCGGCGATCGCCGCGTCGAGCGCATCGAGCGCGGGCGCGAGGGCGTCGACCATCGTCTTGTCGCCCAGCTCCGTGCGGCCCCGGGCGACGAGCCCGTCCAGCCCGGCCCGGAGCGCCTTCGCGAACTCCTCCGGGGCCAGGGCCGTCACGCTGCCCGTCGTCATGCCCGCGCGCATCAGCAAGGTGCCATACAGCGGGCCACTCGTGCCGCCCACGGTGCTGACCAGCGTCATACCCGCCTTCTTCAGCAGAGCGTCGACGGTGTTGGCCTCGTCGAGGGTCCCCACGACAGCGGCGGTGCCGCGCGCCATGTTGGTGCCGTGGTCGGCGTCGCCGATGGCCGAGTCGAGGTCCGTCAGGTAGGACTTCTGCTCGTCGATGATCTCCGCGTAGCGGCGAAGCCAGGCCGCGAGCTGGTCGAGGGTGAGGTCTGTAGCAGTCACAGGCCCCACCGTAGTCCCGCCGTGACGACGGGTGCGTCCCAGAGTCCAAGGATCTCGTCGTCGGCCTTGACCAACGTCAGCGAGCAGCCGGCCATGTCGAGGCTGGTGATGTAGTTGCCGACGAGGTTGCGCGCGACGGTGACGCCGGCGGCGTCCAGCAGCGCGGCCACCTCGCCGTAGACCAGGTACAGCTCGATCAGCGGCGTGGCGCCCATGCCGTTCAGCATGGCGATCACCGGCGCGCCCGTGAAGTCGAGGTCGGCGAGGATGGGATCCACGAGCTGCTTGGCGATCGATGCGGCGTCGGCGATGGGCTCGCGGTGGCGTCCCGGCTCGCCGTGGATGCCGATGCCGATCTCCATCTCGTCCTCGGGGAGGTCGAAGGTGGGCTTGCCCGCCGCGGGAACGGTGCACGACGTCAGGGCCATGCCCATCGAGCGGCCGTTGTCGGCCACCTTCTGCGCCAGCTCCTTGATGGCGGCCAGGTCGCGGCCCTCCTCGGCGGCGGCGCCGACGATCTTCTCCAGCAGCACCGTCGTGCCGACGCCGCGGCGTCCGGCGGTCCACGTCGAGTCCTCGACGGCGACGTCGTCGGCGACGATCACCGTCTCCACCTGGATCCCTGCGTCGGCTGCCATCTCGGCTGCCATCTCGAAGTTCATGACGTCGCCGGTGTAGTTCTTCACGATGTGCAGCACGCCGGCGCCGTTGTCCACCTCGGTGGTGGCGGCCAGCATCTGGTCGGGGGTGGGCGAGGTGAACACCTCGCCGCAGCACGCGGCGTCGAGCATGCCGAGCCCGACGAAGCCGCCGTGCATCGGCTCGTGGCCGGAGCCGCCGCCGGAGATCAGCGCGACCTTGCCCGCGTCCTTGGGCGCCGCGCGGTAGATGACGCGCGTGCCATGGTCGACCCGGACTGACGTGTCGGATGCCTCGATGCCCTTCAGGGCGTCCGCGATCACCGTGTCCGGCGAGTTGATGAGCTTCTTCATGCTGGAGCCTCCTGCTACATCGCATTGGCCGCGCCGTGTGCGCGTTTGGATCCCATTGTTCCACCGTGAGCGAACGTGCGCCATGGGATGAGTGCCGCCTGTAATGGGGGTGAGGTCCCGCAGACAGGTGGCACCTCCTGCGGCGCACTGGGCACTGACGCGTCCCACGGGTAGAATGCCCGCGGTAATACCGCCCCAGCCATCAGGCCTGGGGCGAAAGCATGCAGTGACGAGGATGTGGACTCGATGCCAAGTGTGGTCGTGGTCGGAGCCCAGTGGGGCGACGAGGGCAAGGGCAAGGCGACCGATCAGCTCGGCGACCGCGTCGACGTGTGCGTGCGCTACTCGGGTGGCAACAACGCAGGGCACACGCTGGTCGTCGGCGGCGAGAAGTTCGTGCTGCACCTGTTGCCGTCGGGCATTCTCAATCCGGAGACGACGACGGTGATCGGCAACGGCGTCGTCGTCGACCTCGACGTGCTCGCCGAGGAGCTCGAGGTGCTGCACTCCCGCGGCGTCGACGTGCCGCACCCGCTGATCTCGGCGAACGCGCACATCATCACCGAGTACCACCGCGTGCTCGACAAGGTCACCGAGCGCTTCCTCGGCAAGCGCCGCATCGGCACCACCGGCCGCGGCGTCGGCCCCTGCTACTCGGACAAGGTCAACCGGCTGGGCATCCGCATCCAGGATCTGCTCGACGAGTCGATCCTGCGCCAGAAGGTGGAGGCGGCGCTTGAGCAGAAGAACCAGCTCCTGGTCAAGGTGTACAACCGCCGGCCGATCAACGCCGACGAGGTGGCCGACGCGCTGCTCAAGCACGCCGACACCATCCGCCCGCACGTCATCGACTCCGGCCGCTACATCAACGACGCGCTGGACGAGGGGAAGGTCGTGCTGTTCGAGGGCGCGCAGGCGCACCACCTCGACATCGACCAGGGCACCTACCCGTACGTCACGTCGTCGAACCCGACGGCGGCCGGCGCCACCACCGGCGGCGGGGTGGGCCCGACGCGGATCGACCGCACGATCGGCATCGCGAAGGCCTACACCACGCGTGTCGGCGAGGGCCCGTTCCCCACCGAGCTGAACGATCACGACGGCGAGGAACTGCGACGGATCGGCGGCGAGTTCGGCGCCACGACCGGCCGCCCGCGCCGCTGCGGCTGGTTCGACGCGCTGGTCGTCGAGCAGGCCGTGAAGATCAACGGGTTCACCGACGTCTTCCTGACGAAGCTCGACATCCTGAGCGGCTGGGAGAAGATCCCGGTCTGCGTGGCCTACGAGGTCGACGGCGTCCGTCACGACGTCATGCCGATGACGCAGTCGGACTTCCACCACGCGACCCCGGTCTACGAGTACCTCGACGGCTGGACCGAGGACATCTCGGGCGCCCGCGCGTTCGACGACCTGCCGCCCACCTGCCAGGCCTACGTCAAGCGCCTGGAGGAGCTGATCGGCTGCCGGATCAGCGGCATCGGCGTCGGCCCCGGCCGGGAGCAGTCGGTGGCGATCAACGACCTGATCTGAGGATCCTCACCTCGCCGGCCGCGCCGTCCACGAGCACGCGGTCGCCGGTGCGGAGTTGCGTCGTCGCGTTCCCGCAGCCGACGACGGCGGGAATCCCCAACTCGCGCGCGACGATGGCCGCGTGGCTGAGCGGGGCGCCCAAATTGGTGACGATTGCGCCCGCGCGGGGGAAGAGCGGGGTCCAGCCGATGTTGGTCAGGCGCGTCACGAGGATCTCGCCTGGGAGGAGTTGATCGGCGTCCTCGAAGCGATCGAGTCGGCGGACCACCCCCTCCACCCGGCCGAGGGCGCCCGGATGCCCGACGATCACGCCGTCGGACGGCGGCGCCGGTGGCGTCTGCTCGCGGCCGGCGACGAAGACGTCCGTACGTCGGTCCGGATCGGCCGCCCAGGCGAACGGGTCGAAGGGGCCGCAGACGATCCCAGGCATGGGCGGCAGCTCCCGGTACCGGTACACGGTCTCTCGCCGAAGATCGAGCAACGCGAAGACGGCGTGGTCGCCGTCGAGGGCCGCGAGCAACTCCTCAATGGTGAGGAGGAACACGTCCTCACCGATGCCGAGCAGCTCGCCCGCGCGCAGCGCGAACCGGCGCGCGACGCCCATCGCCCGCACGCCCTCGGACCGGGCGCGTTCCCGCAGCGCGGCCTGGGTCGCGGCCTTCTCGAGCCGGCGACGGAAGCGCCTCGCGAGCCGGGCGTTCCGGGCGCGCACCCGGTCCATGGCGGCATCGAACGTCTCGCGCTGCCGAACGATTCTGTCCGTGAGGTCGGCTCCGTCCGCGGTGTCGGCGAGGAGGCGATCGAGCCAGGTGGGGTCCTCCGCGGGGCGGGGCCACGCGAGCTCGGTCTCGTTGACGCCGCGGTGGCCGAACCTGTCCAGGTACTCCTCTCGGGACAGCGTGCCGGCGCGCACCTGCTGCAGTCCGACGGCGGGGCCGAGGCTCTCCAGCGGCCCCGCGAGGATGGAGAGGCAGGACATCAGCACCGCGGCATCCTCGGGGCCGAGTTGCTCCCTTAGCTCTGCCTCCAGGCGGGCGGGGGAGGTGGAGCCCGCCGCGATCACCGCCCAGAAGGCGCGGATCCCGAAGCCGAAGACCTCCTCGTCCCAGGCCGCGCGCAGCGCGGCGGGCGTGTCGCAGCCGTCGATCCGCGCGTCGAGAGCCGCGCAGCGTGCCCGGCAGCCACGCAGGAACTTAGGCAGCCGTAGGCGTTCCCAGCCCATGCGCGCGAGGGTGCCGAGAAGGCGCAGCCCCGCCTCGGACCAGTCCTGCGACGTCATCGGGATCAGGGGGATCGGGACGTCGTCGGGGAGGTCGCCCCACCAGCCGGAGATCGCGCGGTATGCCTCGCGGGGTTCCAGGTTGGCGGCCTTGCCGCGCCGTGCCGTGATCTGGACGCTGAGGTTCGCGTAGGGCCGTCCGCCGATCGAGCCCGCCATCTCCCGTCCGCGCAGTGCCATGGAGGGGCCTCCGTTGGCCTGCTGGTAGCGGCTGAGTGAGACGGTCAGCGGGGTCTGCGGCTCGGGGTTGGCCTCGCCGAGGTTGGTCGCGGACCAGAGGCTTGCCCCGGCCAGCGAGTCGTTGCGTTCGGCGCTGTGGCCCCGCCACGGGTTCATGGTGGTGACCGGGCGAGCCTGCACGACCCAGAGCTGATCGCCGGAGATCGCCCACTCGATGTCCTGCGCGGTGCCGCCGAAGACGTTCTCGATCGTGTGGGCTTCGCGGTGCATCCGGGCCGCGAAGGGGGCCAGCGCGGCAGGGCCGTCGTACGCCCCAGATGGGCGCACGAGGGTGAACCCCTCCCCGGTTGCGTCGCCGGAGACCAGCGACTCGCCGAGGCCCTCGACCATGCTCCCGGTCATGGTGCCGAGGTCGCCGGTCGGCGGATCGACGGTGAAGAGCACGCCGGCGAGGTCGGCGTCGACCATGGCCTGGACGACCACCGCGAGGTCGCCCACCTCGGTGCCCGTTGCCGCCCCGTATCCGGCGACGCGCGCCGCGTCGCGGGAGCGTCGCACCTGCGCGACGGCGTCGTTCACGTCCTTGGCCGCGACGTTCAGCACCGACTCGTAGGCGCCGGCGAAGGAAGCGGCGGAGGAGTCCTCCGCCAGCGCGGAGGACCGCACGGCGAAGCGTTGGCCGCTCGGGAAGCGGGCGATCTCCACGGAGAGGGCCGCGGCCGCATCCGAGGTCAGCTGTTCGCCGTCGAAGCCGCGGGGGAGGACGACAACTCCTCGGGGGACGGGCAGTCCCGCGCGCGTCAACCGCGCCAGGGCCTGTGCCTTCCCTCCCGCGCCGCCCTCCCCCACGGGCAGGGCGTCCAGCCGGTAGACGGGGCGGCCGCGGGGCGCGAAGCCGAGCCGCAGCAGTCGATCGGCGATCGCGCGGCCGGCGACACGGCCGACGAACCAGCCGACGGTACCGCCGACGACGGCCAGCGGGATCCCCCATGCCGCCCACCCCGTGAGCCACGCCGTGCTTGCGCCGCACAGCGCGGCGACGACGTTGGCCGCGATCGACGTCAGCCGGCTGGCGCCTCGGTCAGTCAGCAGCACCGGAGGCGCCGTCGTCGAGGATTGCGGCGGTCCCCGGGTGGCGGGCGATGACGTCGTCGGCCTTCGCGATCGCGATCCCGTGCTGCAGATCGCCGAAGACGAGGAGCTTGTCACCGATCTCGATGCCGAAGTCGCGTCGGGCCTTGGCAGGGATCACGATCTGTCCCCGGTCGCTCACGGTGATGGCGCCGTAGAACCGCTTGTTGGGGTCGTTCGGGTGCGGCATGTTCCCTCCAAGGAAAATCTGGAATACAAGATAAATCTTGTCATGTGGGGAGAGGTGTGTCTAGGCGTTGCACGTGCGAGCCAGGAGCGCAGGTGATGAAGTGGCGGGTGCCCTACGCTGGCGGGGTGACGACCATGCGCTTGATGGCGATCCTTGTGAGCATCCTCGCGGTGTTCATGGTGGCGACCGTCGTCGTCGCCGTGTGGCAGGAACAGCTCGGCTGGGGCTGGTGGTGGGCCGTCCCCGTCGGCGCCGGCTTCGTCGCTCTGATCATCGGCTTCCGCGTCGTGGTGCAGCGCGCGCAGGAGGCCGCGGAGCGCGCCGACCGGGAGTTCGACGAGTCCTAGGAGTTCTCCGCCAGGCGCAGGAGCTCCTCCGCCAGGGCGACGTCGATCACGAGGACGTCGATCAGGCCGGCGCGGACGGCGGCCAGCACGATCGTCGCCTTGACGGTGCTCTCCGCGATCAGGATCTTCTGCGGCACCGCGGCCAATTCGTGGGTGGGGATCCGGATCAGCCGATCGGTCAGGTGCTCGAGCGGGGTGCCCGCGGCGTCGAGGAAGATTCCCGCGAGCTCGCCGACGGCGCCCGCGGCCCACAGTGGAGCGCGGTCCTCGTCGGTCATGTGCTCGACCAGCTGGCTGGTGCGTGGTTCCCAGGAGCCGGCGGAGAGGCAGGCGACCGTCAGTTCCCGGAAGCCCGCGTAGGTGCTGCTGATCTCCGGCTGGCGGCGGATCGCCGTCGCGGCCTCTGCGCTGTCGACGAGCAGCGGGGCCATGAGCGGGTCCGCCCTCCCGCCCGCGCTCTGCACGACGCGGCGCAGAATCTCGAGCGGGGAGATCGCCAGGTCACTGCCCAGCGAGCCGTTCAACTGGATGGCGCGGATGGGGGGAAGGCTGCCGAGATACCCCGTGAGCGCGGAGAGCGTCCGGCCCCAGGAGAAGCCCACCACGTCGTTCGTGCCGACGGACGTTGCGAGGTATGCAGCGCCCGCCATCGCGACCTGTGCCCGGGGTGACTCGCGGCCCGCCGTCGCGACGACGACGCAGTCCGCAAGACCGAGGGCGCTGCGGAGGCGGCTGGCCAGGGCATGCTCAGGGCGGGGGTTCTCGCGGATCGAGATGGCGACGACGCCGCTCTCGCGCGCGTAGTCGAGCAGCCGCGCCACCTTGAATCGCGAGAGCTGGAACTCGTCGGCGATCTGGATCTTCGTCCTGTCGTCCAGGTAGTAGGCCTTCGCGACGGCGATGGCCAACCGGTGGGCGGTTGAGACCCCTGGTCGACTCAAGGAGGCGTCGTGCGATCACGTTTCAAGCTGCCCGATGAACTGGGCATCACGGGCGTTCTGCTCTTGGTCGTGCTGGCCATGTCGCTCATCTCGGTGAGCTTCCGCAGCCCCGGCAACCTGACGGTGCTGCTCGAGAACGGCGTGGTCGTGGCGTTCCTCGCCCTCGGCCAGACGTTCGTGTTGCTGACAGGCGGCATCGACCTCTCCGTCGGGTCGAACATCGCCCTCACCGGAATGCTGGCCGCCTTGACCATGGCCGCCGGGCTTCCCTGGTGGGTCGCCGCGATCGTCGCCATCCTCGCCGGCATCGCCGTGGGTCTCTTCAACGGCGTCGTGGTCCACTACGTGGGGTTGCCACCCTTCATCGTCACCTTCGCGACATTCGGGATCACCGCTTCGATCCCGAAGATCCTGACCAACGCCCAGTCCGTCAACGTCGCGGATCCCATGTTCGCGGTGATCGGGCGCGGGTCGCTCGCGGGCATCCCCACCCCGGTCATCCTGCTCGTCATCGCTCTGCTGATCTTCATGTTCATCCTCCACCGGACCCCTTACGGCGTGCACCTCTACGCCGTCGGAGGCAACAAGGAGACCAGCCGCCTCGCGGGCATCAACATCGCGCGGGTCACGATCTCGGCCTACGTCGTCAGCGGCGTCTGCGCCGCGTTCGGCGGCCTCATCACCATGAGCCGGCTGATGGTCGGCTACCCCAGCGCAGGCTCCGGCAATGAGCAGTTCTACTCGATCGCCTCCGCCGTCGTCGGCGGCGTGAGCCTCTTCGGCGGGACAGGCACCATCCTCGGCGCCTTCATCGGCGCGATCCTGATCGCCACCGTCTCCAACGGCATGAACGTGCTCGGCGTCCCCAGCTTCTGGCAGCCGCTCGTGATCGGCGTGATCATCCTCCTCGGCGTCGTGCTCGACGGCTACCGCCGCTCCGCCTCGGCGCGGGCGGGAGGCCTGCGCCGGATCCGCCGCGGGACCGACGGCGGCCCGCCGGCCCCCGCCGCGGCAACAGCATCCCCACCCTCCTCTGAATCCACACGGTGAAAGGAACCAGCAACATGAGGAAGACCCTTCTCGCGGGCATCGGCATCGCAGCCCTTGCCCTCAGCGCCTGCAGCACAGGCGTGACCACCCCGCCCGCCAACACGCCAGGAACCGGTGGTGCGACCGATGCCCCGGCCAGCATCTACCTGACGGACATTCCCAAGCCGGAGTCGTGCTCCGCCGACAGCCCCTTCATCGCGGTCGCGCTGCCCAACCTCACGAACCCCTACTACGTGTACATGAAGAAGGGCTTCGAGGACGCGGGCAAGGCGGCGGGCTTCAGCGTCGAGGTGCAGGTCGCCGACAACGACGACGCCGCCCAGCTGGCCCAGGTCACGGCCATGCTGCAGAAGAAGCCCTGCGCCCTCGCGCTCAACGCGGTCAAGTCGGCCCCGGCCGCCGCGCTGGTGAAGGCCGCCAACGACGCGGGCGTTCCGGTGTTCACCGTCAACGTCACCGTTGACGAGGAGGCGATGCTCTCCCAGGGCGCGAAGATCGTCCAATACCTCGGCGCCGACAACCACGAGGGCGGCCGACAGATCGGTGAGCAGGTCCTGAAGGACCTCGGCGCCGACACCGAGATCAACGCCGGCCTCGTCTCCGAGCCCGACGAGGTCCCCGTCGTGCTCCGCGACCAGGGCTTCCAGGACGGCATCAAGCCCAACCCGAACGCGAAGGTTGTCGCCACCGTCGACAGCAACGTCATGCCCGACGTGGCGCTGAAGGTCACCCAGGAGATGATGCAGGGCCACCCGGAGATCAACGTGATCTTCGCCTCCACCGGCCCCGCCACCTACGGTGCGCTCCAGGGTGTCGCGGGCAAGGACACCCTCGTCTACGGCTTCTGCGCCGAGGGGGAGCCGTTGACCGAGCAGTACCCGGCCTGCGTCGCGCAGGAGCCGGAGAAGTACGGTCAGCTCGTGATCGAGCAGATCCAGAAGTGGCTGGCGGGCGAGACCGTCGAGCACGAGGTCCTGCAGCCGCTCAAGATGTTCGTCAAGGGCGAGACACCGGCTGACAACGAGCTCGGCTGAGTAACACAACGGGAAGGGAGACGGACATGTCTGACAAGACACGGGCGTGGCGGGCCGAGGGCATCGTCAAGAGCTACTCCGGCACGACCGTGCTGAAGGGCGTGTCCATCTCCCTCGCCCCCGGCGAGGTGATCGGCCTCGTCGGGCACAACGGCGCGGGCAAGTCCACGCTGTTGAAGTGCTTGAGCGGCGCCGTCCAGCCCGACTCCGGCTTCATGCACATCGACGGCGAAGAGCACCAGTTCGGCAGCCCGATCGACGCCATCAAACTGGGCGTCTCGACGGTGTACCAGGAGCTGGCGCTGCTGCCGAACCTCACCGTCACCGAGAACATCTTCCTCGGCGAGGAGCTCACCTCCCGGGGAACCCTCAACTCCAAGCAGATGCGGCGCGTGGCGCGGGAACTCGTCGCAGAGTTCAACCTCGACGTCGACGTCGACCGCAAGCTGGGCGACTACCCGGTCGCCACCCGGCAGCTCTTGGAGATCGCCGTAGCCACCCACCGCGACTGCCGCTTCCTGCTGCTCGACGAACCGACGACCAGCCTGGAGAGCGCACAGGTCGCCGAGTTCCTCGACCTCGTCCGTGAGCTCTCCAAAGAGCGGGGAATCGGGATCCTGCTCATCGACCACAAGCTCAGCGAGCTCTATGCGGTCGCCGACCGGATCTTCGCGCTGGTCGACGGCGAGATGCGGATCGACGCGGCCGTTGCCGAGGTGCCCCAGTCGGCCGTGATCGAGGCCATCACCGGCGAGCCCGCGGGCCACACCGGCCAGACCGTCTCCGCCTCACCCACGAGCCGCGCCCCCCTCCCCGCCGACGCCCAGGCGACCCTCGAGGTCTCGCATCTCCGCAACAAGGACCTGGAGGACGTGTCCCTGAAGGCACACGCGGGCAGGGTCTTGGGGATCTACGGGCTGATCGGCTCCGGCCGCACCGAGTTTCTCCGCACGCTCGTAGGCCTCGATGCCGTCGACTCCGGCGAAGTCCGCCTCTTCGGCAGCCCGTACCGGCCCAAGAACCCCGCAGCCGCGCAGGCGCACGGCATCGCGTACCTCACCGAGGAACGCAAGATCGACGGCATCATCCCGCTGCGCGACGGCACGTTCAACGTCACGCTTCCGGTGGTGCGCCGCTACACGGACGCGGGTTTCCTGCTGAAGCCGCGGGCCATGGTCAAGGCCGGCGAGCAGTTGATGGACCGGGTCCGCGTGCGCGGGAACCGCCTGGCTCCGATCGCCAGCCTCTCCGGCGGCAACCAGCAGAAGGTGCTGCTCGCGAGGGTGCTGGGCCAAGACCCGAAGGTGCTTCTGCTCGACGAGCCGACGAAAGGCGTCGACATCGGCGTCAAGGTCGAGATCCACCACCTGCTGCGCAACCTCGCCGCCGAGCAGGGGATGACGGTCATCGTCGTGTCCTCCGAGGAGGAGGAGGTCCTCGCTGTCGCCGACGAGGTCGCGGTCTTCGCGGACGGCTCGTGCACGGGCGAGACCACGCTGGCCTCGGACCTCACCGAGGCCGATCTCCGGAAGGCCGCCTGGGCGGCCGCCTGAGCGTGCGACACGATTGCTTCCTGGTGAAACCCCTAACGAAAGGCTATCGATCCATGACTGACGCTGAAGGCATCCTGGCCGCCGCCAAGGAACGCATCGCCGCCGAGAGCGCCGGTGTCTCCGCTGTCGCCGACGAGCTGGACGAGACCTTCCTCACTGCGGCCCGGCTGCTCTACGGCTGCCGGGGCAAGGTCTTCGTCAGCGGATCCGGCACCTCCGGCACTGTCGCGCGCCGCATGGCCCACCTCCTCGCCGTGTCCGGCACGCCCGCGATCTTCCTGCCCGCGATGGACGCGCTCCACGGCACGCTCGGGGTCGTCACCGAGGGCGACATCGTCATCGTGATCTCCAAGGGCGGTGGCTCCACCGAGATCAACGATCTGGTGACCCGGTCGCAGGACCGCGGTGCCGGGGTGATCGCGCTGACATGCACCTCCGGCACGCCGCTGACGGGGAACGCGGACCTCGCCGTCGTCGTCGGCACCGCCCCCGAGGCCGATCTCGGCGGCATGATCGCCATGGGGTCGACGCTGGCGCACGGGGTGTGGGGCGATGCCTTGGCCTCGGTCCTGATGAAGGTTCGAGGATACGAGTGGGCGAAGGTGCACCACACGCATCCCGGCGGGGCGGTGGGGGCGCAGACCACGCTGCCGAAGCCGGTCGATCGTCTGGAGCTCGACCCGTTGAGCATCGACGAGTACCGCGCCGCGAAGGCGTGACAGCCATGCGGGTGCTCGTTGCGGGCGTGGACACCTCCACGCAGTCATGCAAGGTGGAGCTTCGCGACGCCACGGACTTTAGCCTCGTCGCGCGCGGGACGGCCGCGCATCCTCCGGTGACGCCGCCGCGCTCCGAGCAGAACCCCGAGGACTGGTGGCGCGCGTTCGTCGCGGCGTTCCGGTCCGCGATGGCCGACGCGCCCGCGGGTTCGCGGGTGGCCGCCATCTCCGTGGGCGGCCAGTGCCACGGCCTGGTCCCTCTCGACGGCGAAGGGATACCGCTCCGGCCTGCGAAGCTGTGGAACGACACCACGACGGCACCGGACCTTGAGCCGCTCATCGCACGTGTCGGCGCGGAGCGGTTCATCGAACGCACGGGCTCCCTCCCGCCCGCAGCGTTCACCATCAGCAAGTTGGCGGGCCTCGCGGCGCACGAGCCCGACGTCCTGCGCGCGCTGCGCACCGCGCTCCTGCCGCACGACTACCTGAACTTCCGCCTGACCGGGGAACGGGTCACAGACAGGTCCGAGGCCTCGGGAACCGGCTACTTCGACGCCGACGCCAACGAGTACGTCTGGGAGTTCCTCGAGGCCGTCTCGCCCGAGCCGGACTGGCCGTCGATCGTGCCGCGCGTGGCCGGGCCTGATGAGGTGGTCGGCGTGTTGCACGCCGACGCCCTCCGCGAGTTGGGGCTTACGGGTGACGTCGCCGTCGGTGCGGGAGGGGGAGACCAGCACGTCTCCGCTGTCGGGCTCGGCCTGGAGACCGGCGAGCTGGTGATCGCGCTGGGCACGTCCGGGGTGATCTTCACGCCCACGCCGCGGCCCGTCAGAGACCCCGGCGGCGTCATCAACGGCGTCGCCGCCGTCCCCGGCGGGTTCCTGCCGCTGGCGTGCACGCTGAACTCCACCAAGGTCACCGACGCCTTCGCCCGCTGGCTCGCCGTCGACCACGCAGAGCTGAGCCGACTCGCGCTCGAGGCAGGGCCCGAAGGGCCGATCCTCGTCGCCTACCTCGACGGCGAGCGCACACCCAACCGCCCGAACGCCCGCGGACTCGTGGTGGATCTCACCTCCGACACGAGCCGCGAGCAGCTCGCCCGCGCCGCCTACGAGGGCGTCGTCTTCGGCCTCCGCGCCGGGGTCGAGCAGCTCAACGCGCTGGGTGTCGAGACGCCCGGCGGGGCGATGGTCGTCGGGGGAGGAGCTCGCGCGGAGGCGTACCGCCGGTTCATCGCCGACGCGCTGCAGCGGCCGGTCAGCCTGCCGCAGGCCGAGGAAGCCGTCGCGCGTGGCGCCGCCGTCCAGGCCTTCGCGCTGCATGCGGGGGTCCCGCTCGGGCAGGCGATGGCTGACCTCCGTCCCGAGGCCCCCGTCGTCGCGGAGCCGACGCTGCAGGGGACCGTGCGCTGGGACCGCTACCGGGAGGCCGCTGCTCTCACCGCGCTCGACCACTAGGCTGGCCCGCGTGAAGATCCTCCTGCTCGGCTCCGGGGGGCGCGAACACGCGCTCGGACGGGCCCTCGCCGCCGATCCCGCCGTCGACCTCCATGCCGCGCCCGGCAACCCCGGGCTCGCCGCGTTGGCGACACTCCACGCTGCCGATGCCAACTCGCCTTCGGCGATGGTCGAGCTGGCGACGTCGATCGGGGCCGACCTCGTGGTCGTCGGCCCCGAAGCCCCGCTCGTCGCCGGGGTCGCCGACGCCCTCCGCGAGGCCGGCTTCGACACCTTCGGCCCGGGCCGTGAGGCGGCCGTGCTCGAGGGATCCAAGGCATTCGCGAAGGACGTCATGGCCGCGGCCGGAGTCCCGACGGCGGACGCGCGCGTCTGCGAGACCGCGGAGGAGGCCGCCGCCGCGCTCGACGAGTTCGGCGCGCCCTACGTCGTGAAGAACGATGGCCTCGCCGCGGGCAAGGGTGTCGTCGTGACCGACGACCGCGACGCGGCCCTCGCGCATGCCGCGGAGTGCGGCCGTGTCGTCATCGAGGACTTCCTCGACGGTCCCGAGGTGAGCCTCTTCGCCATCTGCGACGGCGAGCGCGCGCTCCCGCTGCTGCCCGCGCAGGACTACAAGCGCGTCGGCGACGGCGACGCGGGCCCGAACACCGGCGGCATGGGCGCCTACTGTCCGCTCGACTGGGCCGACCCCGGCCTCGTCGACGAGATCATGGCCACCGTCGTAGACCCGACGCTGGCGGAGATGCGCCGCCGCGGCACGCCCTTCATCGGCCTGCTCTACGCCGGGCTCGCGCTGACCTCGAAGGGCCTGCGCGTCGTCGAGTTCAACGTCCGCTTCGGTGATCCGGAAACCCAGGCAGTGCTCGCCCTGCTCAAGACGCCCCTTGCCGGGGTCCTCCGCGCCGCCGCGCGCGGCGAGCTCGACGCCGTCGGCGCGTTGGAGTGGCAGGACGGCGCGGCCGTCGTCGTGGTCGAGGCCGCCGCGGGCTACCCGGGAACGCCCACCACAGGCACGCCGATCGGGCTCCCCTCGGACGAGGACGATGCGTACACGCTGCAGGCCGGAACCCGCCTCGACGGCGACCGCCTTGTCTCCTCGGGCGGGCGCGTGCTGGGGATCGTCGGCCGCGGCGACACCGTCGATGACGCCCGCGCCCGGGCCTACGCGCTGTTGGGTCGCGTCACACTCGAAGGTGGTTTCCACCGGGCCGACATCGGCGTGCCCCACTAGAACTAGGCATCTTCCGCTTTCGCGGCAGGTCTTGGGTGCTCCGGAAGTTGAGGCGCACCACTAGCCTTATGCTGTCGGTCGCGGGTTGAAAAGTAAGGAGGCGACGTGGAGACGTCAAGGCGTGTAGTCCTCTCAGCGGGAATGGCGGCCGCGGGTGCGACTCTCGCCGCGTGCGGAGGCAAGCCCGAGCCCGTGGTGACTCCCACCCTCACGCCGACGCCGTCGCCTTCTCCGACCCTCACGCCGTCGCCGAGCCCCAGCCCGTCGCCTACGCCGGAGCCGATCGAGCCGCTCACCGGCCGTCCGCTGACCGACGCCTCGCTCCTGAAACGACCGGCTGTTGCGTTGAAGGTGCCGAACCTCAAGGTGGAGCAGCCGCAGGTGGGCCTGCAGGAGGCCGACATCGTCTTCTGTCAGGTCAACGGCTTCGCCTACACGCGGCTGTGTCCGGTCTACCACAGCTCCTATCCGAAGGCCGTAGGCCCCATCCGCTCCATCCGGCCGGTCGACATCCCGCTGCTTTCGCCGATGAAGCCGGTGTTCGGCAACACGGGCGCTGCTGACTGGGTTCTCGCGTACGCCGACAAGCACTCCGGGTATCTCGAGCGCATGACTTACCTCGACTGGCGGGGGACCGGTGCCTTCAGCGTGAACAAGGATCGGCTGTACCGGGCGAACGGGCGCACCGAGTACGACCGCGCGATTCAGGCGCACCCGGCGAAGATGGCGGAGCTGGCCACGCGCAACACCAAGGCTCCGAAGCCCTACTTCCCCTTCGCGCCCCGCGGGACCGAGGCGTCGACATCGGTCGGCGAAAAGGCGAAGACGATCGAGGTGCCCTATGGCTCCGCACACAAGTACGACATGAGTTACGAGTACGACAAGGGCAGCTCCACCTATCTGCGCAGTCAGCCGTGGGGAGAGCACATCCTCGCCGGCGGCACACGCGTGTCGGCCGACGCCGTACTGATCATCGCCGCGGCGTGGGAGATGGGCAGGATCGGTTACGGGAAGCACGCGCCCGACCCGATCGTCGACATCATCGACGCGAAGGGCACGTTCCACTACGCCCACGGCGGCAAGGTCGTGAAGGGCACCTGGAAGAAGGGCGCGGTGAACAAGAGGTTCTCGTTCACCCTTGCCGACGGCTCGCCGCTGCTGATGGCGCCGGGCCGCACCTGGGTCGAGATGCCCGCACCGAGTGCCGACTTGCGGATCACCTGAGCGCGGCGCCGGTCACCGGTTCCGCGCCCTCCGGATGATCGCCGGGAGCGCCAGAATGCCGAGGCAACACGCGATCGCGACCAGCGCCCAGACCAATCCGGGTTGCGCTCGGGCGTTCGTCGCCGAGTCGGCGAACTCGGCCGCGACGACGGCCTGGAACTGCCTGATGGGGAGCGGGTTCGGCAGCTCCGCGGCTGTCCGTTGCGTGAGCGCGGATACCTCGCCGTCGGCGATGACGTACCACGCTCCGGACCTGGGATCGGATACCACCTGGGCGTCCTCAGGTACCGCTTCCAGCGCCGCCCCTAACTCCATGTCGCCGTCGAACCCAGCGGTCTCCGCGACGGCGCCGGCGGTGGGCCGCCACGCGGTGGCCGTGCCTGCCACATCGCCGCTCGTGAGCACGGCGGGCGCGATCCACTCGTTGGTTGATCTGGTGGGTGGGGCGTCCTGGTCGTTGGCGAGGAAGTCGCGTGACCAGGCGAAGACCTCGTGCGGCCGACCGAAGCCGACCACGGCGCGGTAATCGACGGGATCGTTCCCGACCTCTGTCGCGTGGATGTTGTCGTGCATCGCGGAGAGCGCCTCGGAGGCAAAGACCTGAGCGACATCGTCCGGCACCGTATCGTCGGCCCACGCGGGTGCCTGAGGGACGACGAAGAGGAGGGCGATACATGCTGATGGCCCGAACCTCATGTTCGCTGGCTCCGGGGTGGCGTTGTCGGCATGGTCTGGCGCGCGCGTCGGCTCAACCAGCGGTGGGGATCAGCGGGGGGATCGCGGCCCTCGGGAGTGTGAGCCAGGCGTCGGGGACGCCCAGGCCCTCCGCCAGCTCGCGGGACTTGCCACGCAGTTCGCCGCACAGCGCGTCGACCTCCGCGGTGATCGCCTTCGAACGCGAGGAGTCGAAGACCTCGTGCTCCAGGAACCAGGCGCGGTTGGCTTCGATCGTCGCCAGAGCGTAGAGGTCGCAGACGCGGCCGAGCAGCACCGTGATGTAGTCGTCGTCGCAGTCCTCGATGGCGCCGATGAACGCCTCGAGCACCACGCGGTCGACGTGCGCCTTCGCCGCCTCCAGCATGTGGGGCTGGCACTGATTGATGGCCGCGAACGGGTCGTCGGCCTTCGCGGCGGCGCGCATGCGCTTGGCAAGGCCCTCGACGGTGTGGCGCTCCCGGAACTCGAAGAGGGTCACATGCCAGCCGCGTGAGCGGAGGCGGTCGGACTCGGGGCGACGGTCGGCCGCGGCGATGAGGCGCTCGATGACCGAGCGCGCCGTCGTCCGCTCCATGAACGTCTCGCCGAGCATCTTCGCGGTCTGCTGCGCCGTCCCGCGGAGGTCCATCTCGCCCCAGGTCGTCTTGTAGTCGAGAAGCAGCGCCTTGGCGACGAGCTGCAGCAGGACGGTGTTGTCGCCCTCGAAGGTGGCGAAGACGTCGACGTCCTGCCGGAGCAGCGTGATGCCGTTGTCCGACATGAACCCTGCCCCTCCGCAGGCCTCGCGGCAGGTTTGCAGCGTGTCGTTGGCCCAGCGGGTGAGCACCGCCTTCATGCCCGCCGCGCGGGTCTCGAGCTCGCGGGACGCCTGCGGGTCCAGCGTCTCCGCGTCCTGCACGCGCTGCAGCTGCGCGGCCAGCTCGTTCTGGGCGAACCCGTAGGCGTAGGCGCGGGCGACGTCGGGGAGGAGCCGCCGCTGGTGCGTGAGGTAATCGAGCAGCGGGATCTCCTCACCCAGACCCGGCAGGCGGAACTGGCGGCGACGGTTGCCGTACTGGACCGCGATGCTGAGCGCCTTGCGGGACGCCGACGCCGCGCCGCCGCCGACGCAGATCCGGCCGCGCACCAGCGTGCCGAGCATCGTGAAGAAGCGGGCGCTCTTGGACGCGATGGGGGAGGCGTACACGCCGTCCTCGCCGATCCCGCCGTAGCGGTCGAGCAGCATCTCGCGCGGCACGCGGACGTGCTCGAAGGAGATCGTGCCGTTGTCGACGCCGAGCAGGCCGCCCTTGTGGCCTTGGTCGCGGGTGGTGACCCCGGGCAGGTCGTTGCCCTGCTCGTCGCGGATGGGCACGAGCACGACGTGCACGCCCTGGTGCTCGTCGCCGACCCAGAGCTGTCCGAACACCGCGGCCATGCGGCCGTCGCGCCCGGCGTTGCCGATGTAGGCCTTGGCCGCCGTCGGGCTAGGGGAGTGGACGACGAGCTCCGACGTCTCGGGATCCCAGGTGATCGACGTCTCGAGCGACTGCACGTCGGACCCATGGCCGATCTCCGTCATGGCGAAGCAGCCGGGAAGGCTCACGTCGATCGCGCCCGGCAGGAACGTCTCGTGGTGCCACGCGGTGCCGAGGTTCACTATGGCGCCGCCGAACAGCCCGTGCTGCACGCCCGACTTGATGGTCAGCGAGAGGTCGCCCATGGCCACCATCTCGAAGTTGGCGACGGAGGCCGCCGCGTTGCCCGTGCCGCCCTGCGCCGTCGGGAAGCCCGCAGTGACGAAGTGGCGGTGGGCGAGCCGCTTCACGCGGTCGAGGGCCCAGTCGCGTGCATCGTCGAGGCTGAGCGTGGGGTCGCGGACGACGTCGTCGGCGGTGACAACGTCCCGCCAGCGCTGCTTGATCTCGTGGAACTCGCCGTCGAGGACGCGCTGCAGCGCGGAGCCGGTCGGGGTGATGGTCATGGTCAACTCCTTCGTTGAGCGTCGAACGCGGGTCCGAACAGCTGGTCGATGTAGGCGACGACCTCTTTGCGAGGGCGGCGCAGGTTGGTGACGATCCACCGGTCGGCGACGGCCCAGATGAACCCGACGGCACCGTGGGCCCAGATGTTGGCGGGCTCCTCGCTGAGGCCCTCACGGCGGAGCCAGGAGCGCATGGCCTCGGCGACGGCGTTGCCGATCCGGGTGGTGATGCCGAGCACCGGGTCCTCGGTGGGGGTGTCGCCTGTGGGGCGGGAGGTGGTGAAGAGGTATAGATTGCGGTCGCGTTCCACGACGGCGAGGTAGGCCTCCGCGAGGGTCGTGACGAGCTCGCGCGGGTCCAGTTCGCTGGCCTCGTCGAGGGGGAGCTTGTGGAGGATGAAGTCGTGCACCGACTCGACTACGGCGGCATACAGCCCGGCCTTGTCGCCGAAGTGGCGGTAGAGGACCGTCTTCGATGTTCCGGCCTGGGCGGCGATCTCGTCCATTCCGACGCCGGGTCCGTAGGCGCGGATGGCGCGGACGGCGTCCTGCACCAGCTTCTGGCGGCGCGTCGTGTTGTGCCGCTCCCAGCGCGTGGTGCGCCCGTCGGCCTGACGGACGGTGTCGGTGTGCATGAATCGACAGTACCCGAAACTCAGCGTACCTGCTACTGTCGGTATCGGATATATCGCGAGGCCCGGGAGGATCGATATGAGGACACGCACCGCGGTGGTGGTCGGCGGCAACCGCACCCCGTTCGTCAAGGCCGGCGGGAAGTACGCGTCGGCGTCCGCACAAGACCTGTTGACCGCCGCGCTCGACGGGCTCGTCGCCCGATTCGGGCTGTCAGGGCAGAAGGTCGACGAGGTCGTCGGCGGCGCCGTGCTCAAGCACACCCGCGACTTCAACCTCACGCGCGAGGCGGTCCTCGGCTCCGCACTCTCCCCGCACAGCCCGGCGTGCGACCTGCAGCAGGCCTGCGGCACCGGTCTGGAGGCCGTGATCTACGCATCGAACAAGATCAGCCTCGGCCAGGCCGACCTGGCCATCGCCGGCGGGGTCGACTCGGCGTCGGACGCGCCCGTCGTCGTCACGGAGCCGCTGCGCAAGGCGATGCTCGCGCTGTCGCGGGCGCGAACGATGCCTGACAAGCTGAAGGCGCTGACGCGGATCCGCCCCTCCGACCTCGCGCCGGTCCCTCCCGCGGTCATCGAGCCGCGCACGGGCCTGAGCATGGGCGAAGCGCAGGCGCTCACCACCGCGAAGTGGGGCGTGACGCGCGAGGAGCAGGACGAGCTGGCGCTGGCCTCGCACTGGAACCTGGCAAAGGCCTGGGACGAGGGCTTCTACGACGACCTTGTCACGCCCTACCTCGGCGTCGCGCGCGACGGCATCCTTCGCCCCGACACCTCGTTGGAGGCGCTCGCGAAGCTTCGCCCCGTCTTCGGCGCGGGCGAGGACGCGAGCATGACGGCGGGCAACTCCACCGCGCTGACCGACGGCGCCGCCGTCGTGCTGCTCGCGGAGGAGGAGCACGCGCGTGGGCGCGGCTGGCCGGTGCTGGCGCGCCTGGTCGACGCGCAGGTCGCCGCCGCCGACTACGTCACGGGTGCAGAGGATCTGCTGCTCGCGCCGACGCGGGCCATTCCCGAGCTACTCGCCCGCAACGGACTCAGGTTGGATGACTTCGACCTGATCGAGATCCACGAGGCTTTCGCCGCGACGGTGGTCGCGACGCTCAAGGCGCTGGAGGTCAACGGGACGGGCGTCGTCGACCGGGCGAAGCTGAACGTCGGCGGCTCCTCGCTGGCAGCCGGGCACCCGTTCGCGGCGACCGGCGGCCGGATGGTCGCCTCGCTGGCGAAGGCGCTGGCGGCGCGAGGGCAGGGCTCGCGAGGGCTGATCTCCATCTGCGCGGCGGGCGGCCAGGGCGTCGTCGCGATCCTCGAGGCGGTGTGACATGGACATCCTCGAGACCATCTACGGCACCCCCGCCGGCAAGTTCCTCGCCAGGAAGGCGGGGCTCGCGGACCCGCCGCGGCTGCGCAGGGGGCGCGTGCTCCCCGCCGGGCCGATCGTGCTGGGCGAGCTCGACGGCGGGGGCATCGCTCGCGAGACGTTCGCCCTGCTGGGGGTCACGCCCGCGGCTCCGCTGCTCGACACAGCCGACGCGCGAACCAAGGACGACAAGGGGCGCGACGTCCCGCCGCGTTACCCGAGCAAGCCAGGGGTCGTCGTCGTCGACGCGACCGGGGTCCGGCGTATCGTCGAGTTAGAGGGCATCCGGCAACTGCTCCGGCCCGTGATGCGGCAGCTGGAGTCCTCCGGCCGCGTGATCATCCTCGCCGCCGACGCTTCCGCCGTCGAGGGGCTGGAGGCCAAGGCCGTCGCGCAGGGCATCGACGGCATCAACCGCACGGTGGCGAAGGAGTTGCGCGGGGGAGCGACGTCGAACCTGGTGTTCGTCCGCGCGGGCGCGACGGCAGACGACCTGGCCTCGACGTTCTCCTTCCTGCTGGAGGGCCGCTCCGCGTTCGTGGACGGCCAGGCGTGGCGGGTAGGCCCAGCGAAGACCACCCGCCCGTTGACCGCTCGCCCGTTCGAGGGGCGGGTCGTCGTCGTGACCGGCGCGGCTCGGGGCATCGGCGCCGCGATCGCGCGGACCTTCGCGAGGGACGGGGCGACGGTGGTCGCCGTCGACATCCCGCCGGCCGGTGACGCGCTCGCCGGCGTCGCCAACGAAGTGGGCGGCTCCGCGCTGCAACTGGACATCACCGCCGCCGCCGCCGGGCGCCGGATCGCGGAGCACGTCGCCTCGCGACACGGCGCCGACACGCGGATCTGGGCCCTCGTCCACAACGCGGGCATCACGCGCGACAGGCTGCTTGCCAACCTCGACGAGAAGCGGTGGGCGTCGGTGCTCGACGTGAATCTCGCCGCCGAGATGCGGATCAACGACTTCCTGCTGAACAACGACATCCCTGGCGGTCTGGGCGAGGAGGCCAGGATCGTCGGCATCGCCTCGACCTCCGGCGTGGCCGGCAACAAGGGGCAGACCAACTACGCGGCCTCCAAGGCGGGGGTGATGGGGCTGGTCTGGGCGATGAGCGAGGAACTCGCCGGCCGGCCGATCACGGTCAACGCCGTCGCGCCTGGGTTCATCGAGACGGAGATGACCGCCGCCATCCCCTTCGTGCAGCGCGAGATCTTCCGCCGCACGAACTCGCTCACGCAGGGGGGGAATCCTGTCGACGTCGCGGAGACCCTCGCCTACCTGTGCGGGCCGGCCTCCGGTGGCGTCGACGGCCAGGTCATTCGGGTCTGCGGACAGAACCTCGTGGGGGCCTGAGATGTCCCGCGAGGTGCGCGAGCTGACCTCCGTCCCCGAGGTCGGGCCGCTGCTCGTCAAGGGGCTCGTCGGTTCCGCGCGGAAGCGAGGAGTTCCCGTCGAGACCCTCCCGCCGCTCAGCCTGCTCCTCGACGACCAGGAGCAGGATATCGCGCGGCTCGCCGAGTATTGCCGCGTCACCGGCTTCGGCCTGACCGACCGCGTGCCCGCGACCTGGCTGCACGTGCTGACGTTTCCGCTGCAGGCGGCGTTGATGGCCGACGACGCGTTCCCCTTCGCGTTGCCGGGCCTCGTGCATGTGAGCAACGACATGACGCTTTCGCGGGCGGTGTCGATGGGTGAGCGGCTGCGGCTCCTCGTGCGCGCCGAGAACCTCCGCCCGCACGGCAAGGGCGCGGTCTTCGACATGGTGGGGGAGGTGCACGCGAGCGATGAGCCGGTCTGGCGCGGAACCTCGCTGTACCTGGCGACGGGGGTGCGGGTGGCCGGCGAGCCGGTCGCGGCAGAGCGGCTGGCCGCACCCTCCGTCGTTCCCTCTCAGCAGTGGCGGCTCGCCGCGGATCTCGGCCGTCGTTACGCGGAAGTGTCCGGCGACTTCAACCCCATCCACCTGAGCCCCGCGACGTCGCGGCTCTTCGGGTTCCGCCGCCCGATCATCCACGGCATGTGGACGCACGCGCGGGCGCTCGCCGGCCTCGGCCGCCTCCCCGACGCCTACCGGGCCCGGGTGCAGTTCGCGAAGCCGATCCCCCTTCCGGGCAGGGTCGGTTTCGCCGCAGCGCGCCGGGACGACGGCTGGGCGTTCGCCGTCGTGGGCAAGGAGGGCAAGCCGCACCTCGTCGGCGAGCTATCTAGTGCCGCTTCCGACGCACGCTACGACCACCACTTCCGTAACGAGCCCTAGCTTCGCTAGCGTCGTGGGTCAGGAGCAGAAGCCGACGCTACGTCCGACAGGCGACGCGATCACAATGGGTGCATGAAGAAGCATACGGTCGTCCTTTTGGTCTTGGCTGCGGCGCTGCTCGGGTACGGGATCGGCGTCGGCCAGCCGTACCTGTTGCGGGGCCCGCTCGTCGTCGGGCAGGACGCAGTGGTTCCCGGTGTCTCCGCGAGGGTCGACGTGGCCGAGGCGGGCGGGAAGGTGCTCGTCGTGGATCCGCCCACGGGGGAGGCACGCGTGGCCTTCGTCCTCTACGGAGGAGGTCTCGTCCGCCCGCAGGCGTACGAGTGGATCGGCCAGGCGCTCGCCGCGCACGGGGTACGGACCTTGATCCCAGAGATGCCGCTCGACCTTGCCGTCCTCGGTGAAGGCCGCGCTGAGAAGGTGGCAGCCGAACTTGCGCCTGACCTCCCCGTCGTTCTGGGCGGGCACTCACTCGGGGGCGCGATGGCGGCGTCCTACGCCGCAGACCACGCCGATGCCATAGCCGGACTGGTGCTGCTAGCCTCGTATCCTGCGGACAGCGCGGACCTGAGCAGCACCGCCCTTCCCACGCTTTCGCTGCGCGCGGAGCTGGACGGGGTGGCCGATGCCGCAAAGGTGAAGGGCGGACTCAGCCGCCTGCCTGAGTCGGCCGAGTTGGTGACGATCGACGGCGCGGTGCACTCCTTCTTCGGCCGCTACGGCCCACAGGCCGGCGACGGCATCCCGACCGTCACTTGTGCCGTCGCCGAGGCCCAGATCGCGGAGGAACTGACGCGCTTCTTCGCTGGGATCGACTGACTTCCTTCGAGTGTCGCGTGTCGGAAGTAGCGCGCGGCACTAGCCCGCGGGTTCAGGAGGCCGACCTCCCATCTGCTCGTTGCCTTGTCCCCGTGGAGCCGCGTGGGTTCCACAAGTCCGCAGAGATGCGGGCAGAGCAGGACCAGGTTGGTGAGGTCTGATCTGCCGCCCTGCCACCACGGCACGACGTGGTGCGCGTGGCCTTCCGGCTCGCCGACCCCGCGGCCTGGGAACAGGCAGCCCTTGTCCCTCATCGCGAGCGCCGGTCGCTGCGCGGTGGTGAGAATCTCGTGGCGCGCCCCATGTCCAGGATCTCCGAGTGCGATCCTAGGACGACGGGGATGATCTGGGCGTCGCAGAGGAGCCGACGCAGGTCTCCTGCGGGAACCTTGTGTTCCGAGCCGAGCAGTTCAGCTGCGGTGGCTCCGTGGGGGTGACGCGCCCTAGCAGAGAGGCCATCTGGTCGATGGCCTCCCCAGTGCGCGAGCTACTTCCGACACGCGGCACTGAGGATGCCGAGTGCGGCGGCGCATCGGCGGGCGAGCGCTTCGAGATGCTCGCAGCTCGCAGTCATCGATCCCACGTAGTGGCCGAACAGCTCGAAGGAGATCGCGCCGAACAGCGTGGTCCAGGCGTCGATGACCAGCAGCACCATGTCGGGCGTCAGGTCGGGGGGGACGTCGAACCCCAGGCCGGGCAGGCTGGTGAGGACGGCTTCGGCGTCCGCCGTCACTGCCGGGCCGGGTGGCGGGAGCGGCGCGGCGGACGACGCCAACGCCCCGGACGCGAGCGCGTCGATGCTGATCTGCGCGAGGGTGAGCACGACGGTCTGGGCCGGGGCGACCGTCGTCTGTGGCGCGCGGTAGCCGACGACGGGGGTCCCGTAGAGCAGTGCGTACTCATGCGGGTGGTCGACGGCCCATGCGCGTGCGGCGTGCCACGTTGCGAGCCAACGTCCGAGGTAGTCGTCGCGATCGCACTGGGCTTCCGCGGCGGAGACCGCGGCGCCCAGGCGCTCGTATCCGGTGTGGATCAGTTCGGTGAGGATCGCCTCCCGGCCGGGCAGGTAGCGGTAGATGGCCGAGGGCACCACGCCGATCTCGCGGGCGATGGCACGCAGCGACAACGCGGACGGCCCAACCTCGCCCAGTTGCCGGCGGGCGACGTCGAGGACGGCACCCACTGTTCGTGCTCCCCCGGCACCGCTGTCGACCGCCTCGTTGTTCACATCCTCCGCACCCATGGCCCCATCATCGCACATCCTGAGAACAGTGTTCTTGACAGGATGGGACCCCCTGGAGAACACTGTTCGCTAGTTGTAAGTGAACACTGTTCTCGGAGGTTGTCATGACTAGATACATCGTCCTTGGTGCCGGCCCGATCGGCCGTGCCGTCACCAGCCGACTGCTCGCCGACGGTCACGCCGTCGCCGTCGTTACCCGCTCCGGCACGGCCGTCCCCGGTGCGGATGCCGTTGCCATGGCCGGCGACGACCCGGCCCTCCGCGGCGTGCTGCACGGCGCCGCCGGTGTGGTGATCGCCACCAATCCGCCGTACCACCGCTGGCGCGCCGCGTGGCCGCCGCTGCTGCGCAACGTGATCGCGGCGGCCGAGGCGTCACGCAGCGATGTCGTGCTCGTCGGGAACCTGTATGGGTACCCGCCCGGCGTGGTGATGACGGCATCCGAGCCGCTGCGCCCCACTACCAGGAAGGGCGCCGTGCGAGCCGCGCTGTGGGAGGAGCTCCTGGCGGCGCATCGCGCGGGCAGGGTGCGCGCCACCGAGATCCGGGCGTCCGACTACACCGGGCCCGAGGCGCTGACCACTGACGGTGCCCACGCCGGGCGTCGCCTGGTCGCGCCCGTGCTCAAGGGGCGGACGGCGTCCGTGTTCGGCCAGCCGGACGCCCCGCACAGCTGGGCGGCGGTCGGCGACATCGCGGCCACGGTGACCGCGGCGCTGGGTTCTGACCAAGCGTGGGGCCGCCCCTGGGTTGTCCCGACGGCGGAACCGCGCAGCCTCCGCGAGATCGCGTCGGCGATCGCGCTGGCCGCCGGAGCGCCGGAGCCGAGGCTGAAGCGCATGCCCGACGCCCTCCTGCTCGCTGGGGCGATCTTCAGCCCCATGGTGCGGGAGCTGTTCGAGATGCGCAGTCAGCACGACGAGCCGTTCCTCTGTGACGGCGCGGAGACCACCGAACTCTTGGGCGTGTCGGCGACACCCTGGTCGGAGATCATCGATGCGATGGTCACCGCGGCTCGCGCCTCTCAGCCCGCGCCTGCGGCCCGCGTCTAAGCGAGCCAGCCCGCGTGCGCAGCAGAACATCGGCGTCGACAGCGATCTTCACTGTTCGCCTTTGACCTGCTGAGGCGCCGGCCTCGGCGATCGCTTCCTCGATCTCGTCAATCGTCAGCTGTGCGCCGTGGCTCTTTCCGGTCAGAAGGCCGGTAAGCGCGCGTGGGTGGTGCCCCGAACTGACCAGCCAACAACAAGGCGTTTCCGGCGAAATTCCTCCCACACGGGCGACTTCGCGTCGGATTCGTTCGGCTCGGTGAGGAGCGGCCAGGATGACGGCATGAATCACGGCAGTGAAGGAAAGGTCGCGCTGGTCACCGGCGCGTCGCGGGGGTTGGGGCGTGCGATCGCGCTGAGATTGGCGGCCGACGGGGCGCAGGTCGCGGTCAACTACGCGCGGTCTGCCGCGCGAGCGGAGGAGGTCGTGAGCCTGATCCGACAGCGGGGCGGCGACGCCGTCGCGGTGCGGGGCGACGTCACGGACGAGGACCAGGCCCGCGCGCTCATCGAGGACGCGGCCGCGCACTTCGGCATGGACGTGGGCGTCATCGTCAACAACGCGACCGGGCCGCAGCCGGAGTTGACGATCGACCAGAGCTCCTGGAGCGACTACCAGGATCAGATCGACTTCTTCGTCAAGGCCCCCTTTCTTCTGCTGCGGGCGGCGCTGCCGGGCATGCGACGACTCGGCGGCGGCAGCGTCGTCAACATCGGCAGCGAGGTGGTGCATCGCGGCGCGGCGCCGTTCGCGACCTACGTGGCGGCGAAGGCGGCCATGATCGGACTGACGCGCTCCTGGGCAAACGAGCTAGGGGGCCAGGGGATCCGCGTGAACCTCATCGCACCGGGCTGGATTCCCGTCGAACGGCACGACGGCGCGAACATCGGCGACTACGTCAAGGGCGTGCCGCTCGGCCGGACCGGGACCCCGGAGGAGCTGGCCAACGCCGTGGCGTTCCTCGCCTCGCCCGAGGCGAGCTTCGTCACCGGCCAGTGCCTGAGCGTCAACGGGGGCCTCACGTTCGAGTGACGGTCGCGGGCCCGGCGCCTACCGGGTGATCGCGCACCTGCGCCGTCGTGTTCCGAGTAGGGTGCCCGCATGGCGCAATGCTCCCGTCCCGCACAGGACCAAGGCCCCGGCGGCCCGCTCGCGCTGGTGGTGACCGGCCCGCCCGGCGTCGGCAAGACGACGACGGGGCGGCAGTTGGCGCGGGTGTTGGGCGCCGCGCTTCTCGACCTCGACACGATGACCAACCCGCTCGTGGACGTCATCGTGCGACTGAGCGGGGCGACGGGTGAGTATGGGGACCCGGCGCTCGCAGCGACGGTCCGCGGGCCTCGGTACGAGGCACTGCTCAGCGCCGCGGTCGACTGCCTCTCCGCGGGCACCCCGGTGGTGCTCATCGCCCCGTTCACAGCCGAACGCTCCGACGCCGAGGCGTGGCGCGCGCTGGCCGAGCGGCTGCGCGCGGCCTCCGGGAACCCCCACTTGGTGTGGCTGCAGGCGGACCGAGAGCTGATCGCGGAGCGGATGCGACGCCGAGGCGCGGCGCGCGACGCGGGCAAGCTTGCCCACCTCGACCAGGGGGGAGCCCTGCCGGACATGGCTGCGCCGGAGGTGCCTCACATCGCGGTCGACGCCCGGCTGGATCCGGAGGCGCAGGCCGCGGCCGTGGCGGGGGCCATCGCGTCGTCGCCGGTCGGCTGAGGCAGGGATCAGCGCGTCAGGTCCGAGCGCAGCACGTACCCCTGACCCCGTCGCCCCTCGACGCAGCCGGCGGGCAGCCCGGCGGCGGTGAGGATCTTTCGGAGGCGGTACACCGCGACCTTGACGAGATCCCGGCCGCCGAGCTGAACGTCATGGCCCCACACCGCCTCGAGCAGCCGCCGCACCGTGAGCACCTGGTCGGGTGTGCGGGCGAGGCTCAGGAGCAGCCGGTGCTCCGTGGGGCTGAGCGACAGCTCGCGATCGTCGACGAACGCGAGGCCGGAGGCGGTGTCGAGGCTGATCCGCCCGACGCGCAGCCCGGCGCGACCCGGGCGGGCGGAGCGGCCGAGCACTGCCTGCACGCGCAGCGCCAACTCGCGCGGATTGAACGGCTTGGCGACGTAGTCGTCGACGCCCACCTCGAACCCCTGGATCCGTTCCTCCGGCTCGGCGTGCGCGGTCAGGATGATGAGCGGCATGTCGCTGCGACGTCGCACCTCGCGACAGAAGGCGAATCCGTCCATGCCCGGGAGGCCGACGTCCACGATGGCGAGGACGAACTGGTGGGTGTGAAAGGCGCGCAGAGCGATCTCCGCGCTGGTCGCGTGGAGCGCATGGAAGCCCCTCTCGCGCAGCGCGTAGTCGACGATGGCGGCGATGGCCGGCTCGTCCTCGACGAGCAGGATGTCAGCGGGCTCTGACACGAGCGACCTCCGAGGGGGATTGGGGCAGGTAGACGCTGGCGCTCGTGCCGAACCCCGGGGTGCTGGCGAAGAAGACGCCGCCGCCGTGGCTCTTGACGATGTTCCTGACGACGCGAAGGCCGATGCCGTTGCTTTCGGGGTGTCTGCGCGCGTTCACATCTCGACCGCGCTGCAGCCCAGGACCGAAGTCGGAGACCACCGTGAGAACGCCCTCCTCCTGCCGCGCGACCCGAATCAGCACCATCTGCTCCTCGCCGTGCCGGAGGCAGTTGCTGACCAGGTTGTTGAGCACCTGACGCAGGAGTCCGGGATCGGCCTCGACGAGGACCGGCGCGCGCAGGTTGCTGAGCAGAATCTCCGCGGGATAGGCGACCCGCAACTCGTCGACGATCCTCCGGATCAAGTCGCGGTAGTCGACCGTCTCCAGCCGCACCGTGAAGAGGTCGGCGTCGATGCGGGCCTGCGCCAGGAGGTCGTCGACCAGCCGCTGCAGGCTTTTGGAGTTGGTGACGATGGCTTGCAGGAAGCCCTGCTGGTCGCGATCGAGGGCGTCCTTGGCCGAGCTGAGCAGTTCGGCGGAGCCGACGATGACGGCCAGCGGCGTGCGGATCTCATGGCTGAGGACGCGGGCCTCAGCGAACTGCTCGTGGAGTTGCTGGCTGCGGCGCCGGTTCCGCGCGATCGTGCGGGCGATCGTCGCCGAGGCCCCGACGGCGGCGACGAGGCCGAGTGCCAACGCGATCGCCGACACCCACCAACCGCCGTAGATGAGCGAGAGCGCGTTCGACCCTGCTGCGCCGATGGCAGCGGTAACGGTGACGAAGGGAAGCGGGTCCCGATCGGGTGCGAACGTCATTGTGTTTCGCATCCTGCCACGCCCCCTGCCGCGGAAGGAAAGAGCGGGTGGCCCTGTGGGTAACAGGACTGTTACCACTCGTGGCGTTGAGGCCTCCCCTCGGGCTCGTGCATCCGGCTTGAATAACAGGTGTCCGGTTCCGCCGCAGAGGCGCGGCGCCCGGCATGGACCAGGAGCCAAGGGAGGCAAAGAGATGAAGAAGAAGTGGGCATGGGCGGCGGCGCCGCTCTCGCTGTTGCTCGCCGTCACGGGATGTGCGGTGGACGAGCCAGGTGGGGGTACCGAGCCAGGTGGCGAGGTGAAGGGCCCGCTGACGGTGCTCTGCAGTTTCGACGACGAGGTGTGCCAGGCAAAGATCAGCAAGTTCCAGGACGACACCGGGATCGAGACCAACTTCATTCGGATGAGCACCGGCGAGGCGGTCGCGCGCATGGCGGCGACGAAGACGGCGCCGGAATTCGACGCGTGGCTCGGCGGGCCGGCCGAGGGCCACATCGAGGCTGCGGAGCAGGGCTTGACCGAGGCGTACGCGTCTCCCGAGGCCGACAACGTGCCCGACAACATGAAGGACCCGGATGGCAAGTGGACGGCGCTGCAGTTCGGCGTGATGTCGTTCTGCTCCAATCCCGCGCGGCTGGACAAGCTCGGCGTCGAGGCGCCGAAGAGCTTCGCCGATCTGCTCGACCCGAAGCTGAAGCGCGAGGTTGCCGTGTCCCACCCGGCGACCCCGGCACGGGCACGAACCTGCTGTGGACCCTGATGCTGCTCCACAACCGTGACGAGGATGCGACCTTCGCCTACCTCAAGGAACTGCACAACAGCATCCTGCAGTACTCGAAGAGCGGCGCGGCGCCCGCGCAGATGGCCAGCCGCGGTGAGATCGCCGTCGGCATCGTGTTCAGCGACAACTGCACGAAGCTCATCGAGAGCGGCACCGACCTGGTGCTCACCTACCCGGAGGAGGGGACCGGCTTCTCGATGGGCTCGATCAGCCTCGTCGCCGGTGCCAAGAATCCGGCGGCGGCCAAGGTGTTCATCGACTGGCAGATCTCGCCCAAGGGCCAGAACATCGGCCCCGAGGTGAACATGTTCTCCAACCCGTCGAACGTCAACGCCGAGGTCCTGCCGAACATGGTCGACCCGGAGAAGGTCAAGCTGCTCGACTTCGATCCCGCTGAGGCGGCCGCAGGCGTCGAGCCCATGATTCCGCGGTTCGACGCCGAGATCGCCCCGGCACCGAAGGAGTGACGAGGCGGCCTCCCTGGTCGCTGAGAAGCGACCGGGGAGGCCGATCTCCCACCTTCAGGCTCTTGGATCGAGAGGATAGCCATGCCAGGACTACCCACAGAAACCCCCTTGGCCGCCGCGCCGCCACGGACGGGCCGCAGTCCGCGCGGCCCGAAAGACCTCGGCGTCAAGATCACGTTCATCGCCGTCATCGCCGTGCTGACGATCTTGGTCATCCTGCCCCTGCTACAGGTGCTGCTGGGAGCCTTCGGGCCCAAGGGCCTCGAGGTGTTGAGCGGCGCCCTCACCAATCCGATCAACCGCCGCATCATCGGCAACACCATGCTGCTGGGAGTGGTCGTCGGCGCGGCGGGGACCCTCGTCGGGTTCATCTTCGCCTACGTCCAGGTGCGGCTGAAGCTCCCGGGAAAGAAGATCCTGAACCTGATCGCGATGATCCCCATCGTCTCGCCCCCGTTCGCACTGGCCACCTCGGTGATCACGCTGTTCGGCCGCAGCGGGGTGATCAGCAACCAGATCCTCGGCCAGGAGTGGAACATCTACGGCATGCCCGGCCTGACGCTGGTGCTCGGCATCTCGTTCTTCCCGGTGGCCTACATGAACTTCAAGGGCATGCTGAGCAACCTGGATCCGTCACTCGACGAGGCGGCCGCGAACCTCGGCGCGTCGAAGCTCCAGACCTTCGTCATGGTCACCCTGCCGATGCTGCTGCCGGGCACGCTGGGGTCCTTCATGCTGCTGTTCGTCGAGGCCATCGCCGACCTCGCCAACCCCGTCGTCCTTGGCGGCGACTTCACCGTCCTCTCGGCGCGGGCCTACATCGCCATCGCCGGCGAGTACAACGTCGCCGCCGGCGCGGCCTACTCCGTGCAACTGCTCGTTCCCGCGCTGCTGGTGTTCCTGCTGCAGCGGTACTGGGTCAAGCGCAAGTCGGTGGTCTCGGTCACGGGCAAGCCCGCCGGCCGGGCCGAGCTGATCACGGCCCCGGCGCTGCGCTGGCCCATGGGAATCGCGGTGTACCTGCTCTCGGCGTTCATCGTCGTGGTCTACGCCACGGTGATCGTGGGCGGCTTCGTCAAGAACCTAGGCGTGAACAACACCTTCACGCTGGACAACTTCGCCTACATCCTGAGCGGGTTCGGGACGAAGGCCATGGTCGACACGACCCGCCTCGCGCTGATCGCCATGCCGCTGGCCGGCGTCTTCGGCATCGTCGTCGCGTGGCTGGTCGTGCGGAAGCTCGGCCGGTCCTCCGGCTGGCTGGACTTCCTCGGCATGCTGGGCGTCTCGGTGCCCGGCACGGTCCTCGGCATCGGCTATGCGTTGGCATTCAACGTTCCGACGGTGATCGGCGGGAGGCAGTTCCTGCCCGCCCTCGCCGGTGGCTCGGCGATCTTCGCGGGCGCCATCGCGATCGTGATGATGTACGTGGCCCGGTCGTCGCCGTCGGCCCAGCGCAGCGGCATCGCCTCGCTGCAGCAGATCCACCCGGCGATCGACGAGGCGGCGACCTCGCTCGGCGCGACGAGTCTCGTCACCTTCTGGAAGGTCACGCTGCCGCTGATCTGGCCGGCGCTGCTCTCCGGGCTCATCTACGCGTTCTCCCGATCGATGGTGACGCTGTCGCCGATCATCTTCATCACACTCCGGGCACGCGAATCATGACCGCGCAGATCCTCAACGAAGTGGAGGCGGCCCGGTTCGGCAACGCCTTCGCGTACTGCGTCGTACTGATCACGATCGTCCTCGTCGTGATCGGCATCCTCAACATCTTGTTCCTCTTGACCACCCCCGAGCGCTTCGGCAGAAGCGACTGTGAAGGACACCGACATGACTGCCACCAACTCCCTGGCGCTTGAGGCGATGATCCGCCCCGGCGAACTCAAACTGCAGAACCTGGTCAAGTACTACGGCAACAACCCGATGCCCGCGGTCGACGGCGTGTCCCTCACCGTGCGCGCGGGCGAGATGGTCACGCTGCTCGGCCCGTCCGGCTGCGGCAAGACGACGACCTTGAGGATGGTCGCCGGCTTCGAATCCGTCACCTCAGGCGACATCCTGCTCGACGACGACAGCATCGTCGGCATGGAGCCCAACAAGCGCCCGATGTCGATGGTGTTCCAGTCTTACGCGCTCTTTCCGCACCTGACCGTCAGGCAGAACGTGGGCTTCGGGCTGAAGCTGAAGAAGATCAAGGGCGCCCGGCTGGCCGAGGAGGTCGACGCGGCGCTCACCAGCATGGACCTGCTCAAGTACGCGGACCGCGCGCCGCACCAGCTGTCCGGCGGGCAGCAGCAGCGGGTCGCGCTCGCCCGGGCCATGGTGATGAAGCCGAAGGTGCTGCTCTTCGACGAGCCGCTCAGCAACCTCGACGCCAAGCTGCGCGGCCAGATGCGCAGCGAGATCCGCAGGATCCAGCAGCAGCTGGGCATCACCAGCGTGTTCGTGACCCACGATCAGGAGGAGGCGATGACGCTCTCCGACCGGATCGTCGTCATGAACCTCGGCAAGATCGAGCAGGGGCATCGCCCCCGAGGAGAAGGTCGCGGGCATCGCCAACGGGCTCTCCAAGATCAACCAGGGCACCGATTCGCACCTGGCCTTCACGGCAAGGCTCCGCGAGTTCATGACGACGAACCCGTCCGAGATCGAGCCGGCGATGGTGGTCAAGGACGGCCTCGCGGGCATGCGCGAGGCGGTTGCGCTCCGGATGCGCGAATGGAATTCCACAGGAAAGGCAGATCTGACATGACGACGAAACTGAGCCCGGCCGAGCGGCGGGCCTATGAACGGCTCCTCACACCTGGGGGGCACCTCCTGATCGTGGCGGCCGACCAGCGCAACGGCATGAAGCAGGCGGTGTCGGCCACGCCCGCGGAGGTCACGGCCGAGCAGCTGATCGAGGCGAAGTACGACATCGCCACGCACCTCGCACCCGCTGCGCCCGCGGTTCTGCTCGACCCGGAGGTCGCGCTGCCGGGGATCGTCGACGACTCGGCGTTGCCCGCCTCGACCGCCCTGGTCGTCGGCATGGACGCCTCGGGCTTCGAGACTGTCGACGGCCTGCGCTACACGCGCTACGTCGACGGGGTGACCGCGCGCACGGTGCGCGACCTCGGCGGCGACGTCGCCAAGATGCTGTTCTACGTGCGCACCGACCGCCAGGATGCGGACTCGAAGGTGGGGCGGCAGATCGCCGACCTGGTCGCCGAGTGCGAGCGTGAGGGTGTGCTGCTCATCGTCGAGTTCCTGCTCTACCGGTTGGAGGGCGAGACCGACGAGGAGTACGCGGCCGCGTTCGCCGACCTGCTTGTCGGGGCGACGGAGCTCGGCGTCGCGTGCGGCTCGAAGGTGCTGAAGCTGCCGTTCCCCGGCTCGGCGGAGGCCTGCGAGCGGGTCACGGCAGCTGCGAGCGGTGTGCCGTGGGCGGTGCTGTCGGCGGGCGTTGACCACGAGACGTTCCTCGGCCAGGTGGCCACCGCGATGAAGGCGGGGGCGGCCGGCGCGATGGCCGGGCGGTCGATCTGGAAGGACGCGATGTCGGTGGACCGCGGCGAGCGCCAGCGTCTGCTGACCGAGCGCGCGCGCCCGCGCGTCGGCGAGCTGCAGGCGGTCATCGACGCCTGACCGGTCGTCGCCGCAACCCGAGGCCCGGCCCCGTGAAGGGGTCGGGCCTTGCGGTCTCCCGGGTTTGCGGTTGTTTGCGTTTCCCCGGGTAGGGTGCCCGCATGACACAGGGTTCGCCGATCCTTCCCGCCTCGGTGCGGCGCGAGCAGATCGTCTCGATCGTGGAGCGGCAAGGCTTCGCGCGGGTCACCGAGTTGAGCCGCGCGTTCCAGGTCTCGGAGGTCACCATCCGCACGGACCTCGACGCGCTCGCGGTGGCGCACGTCATCGAGCGGGTGCACGGCGGCGCCGTCGCTGGCCACCGCGCGTTGGCGACCGAACCGGCGCTGGAACTCGCCATGACGCGGGCCACGAGCGAGAAGCGCAGGATCGGGCACGCGGCGGCCGCGATGGTGACGAGGGACCAGTCCGTGCTGATCGACGCGGGCTCCACGACCACCGCCGTCGCCCGCGCGCTGCTGGCGCGCGACGACCTGTCGGGCGTCGTCGTCTTCACCAACTCGCTTACCATTGCTTTCGAATTCGAGCGCGGCGAGCAGCAGTTCACCGTCGGCGTGACCGGCGGGACGGTGCGGCACAAGCAGCACTCGCTCGTCGATCCCCTCGGCGACATGTTCATGGGGCTGATCCGCGGCGACATCTGCTTCATCGGCTGCAACGGGGTGTCCGCGGAGGGCGTCACCAACTCGTCGATGCCCGAGGTGATCATGAAGAAGCGCTTCATGGAGTCGTCCCGCAAGCGCGTGCTCGTGGCCGACAGCACGAAGATCGGCCGGACCCAGCTCGCCCGGGTGGCCCCGCTCTCGGACATCGATCTGTTGATCACCGGAGTGGAGACCCCCGAGGCGAACCTCGAGCCGATCCGCGAGGCAGGCGTCGCGGTCCAGCAGGTCTAGGCCCATGCCTTTCCAGCCGACCCGAACTCCCGCATCCGCAGCGCCACCATGTCGCGGAACGCGGCCATCGCCGGGCGCAGCTGCTCGCTCGGCTCGACGACGGCGGGCTGGGTCGCGAGGAACTCTCGCAGGGCGGCGCTCCACGCGAGGTGCGAGTCGGTGCCCTGATTGATCTTACGGATCCCGGACGCGATGCCCCGCCGCTTCTGCTCCAGCCCGATCCCGTACGACGGCGTCACCGCGCCGCCGTGGGCGTTGATCGTCGCGACCGCGTCGGCCGGAACCGACGACGACCCGTGCAGCACGAGGTAGGTGTCGGGGAGGCGCTCCTTGATCTGCTCGATCAGCCCGATCCGCAGCCGCTGGCCGCCCGCGGCGTCGGTGAACTTCACCGATCCGTGGCTGGTCCCGACGGCGACCGCGAGCGCGTCGACCCCGGTCTCGGCGACGAAGCGCTCCGCGGTGTCCGGGTCAGCGAAGACGATCTCCTCGACGATGCCCTTGATGCCCGCCTCGGCGCCGCCGACGGTGCCCAACTCGCCCTCGACGCTCACGCCTGCTGCGTGGGCCGCCTCCACCACGCGCAGCGTGAGCGCGCGGTTGGCCTCATAGCTGGCAGGCTCGTCGGTTTCTGGGTCGCGGCTGGCGTCGATCATGACGCTCGAGAACCCGGCGGCGATCGCCCGGAGGCAGTCGTCGTAGGTGCGCCCGTGGTCGAGGTGCACGCAGGCGGCGACCTCGTCGTAGTCGGCGACGACGGCGCGCAGCTGGCGCCACCAGCGCGCCTCCGAGGAGTACGGCGACATGCCCGAGATCGCCTGCACGATCACCGGCGACCGCTCCGCCGTCGCCGCCTCCATCACCGCCACCGCCTGCTCGAGGCTGGACACGTTGAAGGCGCCGACGGCGTAGCCGCCGTCCTCGGCGTCGGCGAGGAGCTGCCGCAGCGTTCGGATGCCCATCAGAGCGTGTGATCGATGCCGAGCTTGTCGAACTCGAGCACGATCGGGCTGGGGGTGATGGCGCGGGCATAGGCGAGCACCTTGGCCGCGGACTCGACGGCCACGCTGGTCTTGAACGCCGTGCGCAGGTCGGGGCCGACGGTGAGGAGGCCGTGATTGGCCCACACGACGGCGTTGAGGTCGCCCATGACGTCGCACATGTGGTCGCCGAACACCGCGTTGTTGCTGAGCTCGAACGGCATGATCGGCACGTCGCCCTTGGTGTAGATGACCATGTTCACCAGCGTGCCGAGGATCGGCTCGCCGACGACCCCCCACACGTTGGCGAAGACGGGCTCGGAGTGGACGATCGCCTGGACGTCGGGGCGACGCTTGTAGACCGCGACGTGAACGGTGACCTCCGAGGAGGGCTCAAGGTGGCCGTCGAGGACCTCATAGCGGTCGTTGACCAGCACGATGTCTTCGGGACTCATTTTGTCGTACTCGAGGTCGGTCGGCGTGATCAGGAAGAGGTCCGCGTCGCCGGGGACGCGGATGCTGATGTTGCCCTGGGTATTGAAGTTCAGCCCGTACTCCATGGAACGCAGGCAGTAGGCAAGGATCTCCTCGCGGGCCTTGGCGATGTCGAACGACGGGTCGATCATTTTGTCTCCTCTAGATGTGGATGTGGGTGGAGGGATTGGGGGTGATGTGCGCCGTCGCCTCGCGCAGCGCGACGTAGGCCGCCCGCTGGGCCTGGTACCACGCGAGGTGCCCGGGCTCGGGGGTCAGCGGCGTGGACGCGCGGTCGAGCGTCCCAGCGAAGGCTTCGCCCAGACCGACGGCGCGCGCCGCCAGGAGCGCGGCGCCGCGGCAGGAGGCGTTCTCGGCGGCGACCGCCAGCGGCCGCCCGAGTGCGTTGGAGCGCGCCTGCAGGGCCGCGGTGTTGCGCCCGCCGGTGCCTGCCACGACGAGGACCCCGGGGGCAACGCCGTGGGACTCGAACGCGGCCGCGATCTTCGCGAACTCCAGGGCCGAGGCAGGGCCCCGGCAAGGTTGTTGAGGATGCTCCTGGCTAGGGGTTTTGCTGGGTTTGTCGGCGTGTCGTGGACCAAGAGACGCGGTCTTCGGGTTGAGATCGGGGTGTCAACCCATCCGTTCTCGTCTCGAAGGACCGCGTCCAGTGACATCTTCCCTGTCACGGCCGCCCATGTCGAACCTGGCATGCCGCACGCCGTTAACATCCTCGAACTACTCACCCAGGTCCCGGCCCCGGCATCGGCGCGGTCGGCGGCATCGGCTGGAGGTGATCCTCACGCTCGCGGTTGCTGCCGTCGCGGCCGGTGCCGAGTCGCTGGTGGATCTGGGACTGGGCTCAAGACCTCGGCCCAGCCCTGCTGCGACGGGTGCAGATGTCGACACCGATCCCGTCGGAGAGCACGATCCGTCGGGTGCTGGAAGCCTGCGATCCGGTCATGTTCAACCTGCTGTGCGGTGCCTGGATGCGACAGCGCCACACCGGGGTCGGCGGAGCCCGGGCGGTCGCGGTCGATGGTAAGACGCTGCGCCGATCCGGCGGGACCGATGGTTGCCTACCGCATCTGGTCTCGGTGCTCAGTCACGACACGGGCCTGGTACTGGCCCAGGCACGGGTCGATGCCAAGACCAATGAGATCCCGGCATTACGGGATCTACTAGGCACGATGGACCTGACCGGAGTGATCGTGTCCGCGGATGCGCTCCATACGCAAACCGCCACGGCTACCTTCCTCACCGACAACGGCGCCGACTTCGTCTTCACGGTGAAGAAGAACCAGCCCACCCTGCCAAGCAGATCGCCGCCCTGCCCTGGACCCGGATACCAGTGGGCTGTACTACCACCGAAGTCGGTCATGGCCGCAAGGCCACCCGCACCGTCAAAGCGATCGAGGTGCCGGCCTGGATCGACTTCCCTGGGGCCAGGCAGGTGTTGCAGGTCCGCCGTACCACCACCCGTAAAGGCAAGCGCAGCGTGGAAGTGGCTTACCTGATCTGCTCCAAGCCGATGTCACAGGCACAGCCTCGCGTCGTGGCCAACTGGGTGCAGCATCACTGGGGAATAGAGAACCGCCTTCATTGGGTCAGGGATGTCACTTTTGACGAGGACCGCTGCAGGGTCCACACCGGCACCGGCGCCGAGATCATGGCCACCCTCCGCAACATCGCCATCAGCCTGCTACGTCTGGCAGGCTGGGACAACATCGCCGCTGGCCTACGCTATATCTCCCGAGACATCAACCGGGCCGCCGACCTGCTCCTGACAACGTGAGATAGGACTATGCCGGGACCCTGAGGGCCGAGGCCTCGATGAACGCGCGCGCGAGTTCGGGGAGCGTCGTCTCGAGGGTCAGCCCGTGGACGGTGCCGGTGGCGGAGGGATCGTTGTCCAGGGTGCCGGAGCCGCGCAGGTACGGCACCACGAGCAGCGGCGGCGGATCGGGGCTGAGATCGTCGAACACGTCGCCGACCCGCTCCCGCCCGACGATGCGCGTGAACCACTCGAGCGCCCACCCGCCGGCGGCCGTGCCCGCCAGCGTGATCCACGTCTCGTCGTCGATGGGGTAGGTGGCGAAGCCGGTGCGGTCGAAGCCCAGCGGCCGCGCGGCCGAGCCGACGGTGAAGCAGTCCGAGGAGCCGAGGCTGATGCAGGAGCGCACCCCAGGGCCGCCTCCGATGCCGAGGTACGCGGCGGCCTGGTCGTGCGTGCCCAGCGCCACAACGACGTCAGGCCGGAGCCCCAGACGCTCCGCCGCGGCCGGCCGCAGCGTGCCGACGGCGCTGCCGCTGGGCCCCGGACGGGGCAGTCGGTCCGCGGTGAGCCACGGCGCGAACGGGGCGATGGCTCCGAGAAGGTCCTCGCTCCAGGCGCGGCTGTCGATGTCGAGGACGCCGGTGCGGGCGGCCATGCCGTAGTCAGTGGCCGTCTCGCCGGTCCAGCGCCGGATGAGGTAGTCGCCGACACCGAGGTAGCGCGCCGCGGACGGGTGGGCTCACGGCCCGGCTCGTCGCGCAAACGCCAGTAGACTCCGGCCCATGAGCGTCCCCAATGTCCTTGCCAACCGCTATGCCTCCGTGGCCATGCGCGATATCTGGGCCCCGGAGGCCAAGATCGTGGCCGAGCGTCGGCTGTGGCTCGCCGTGCTTCGCGCCCAGCGCGACCTCGGCGTCGACTTCGGCGGGGCAGACCCCGACGAGGTGATCGCGGCCTACGAGCGTGTGATCGACGATGTCGACCTCGAGTCGATCAACGAGCGTGAGCGGATCACGCGGCACGACGTGAAGGCACGCATCGAGGAGTTCAACGACCTCGCGGGCTTCGAGCACATCCACAAGGGCATGACGTCGCGGGACCTCACCGAGAACATCGAGCAGTTGCAGGTGCTCGGTTCGCTGCGCGTGATCCGCGTCCGTGTCGTCGCCGCGCTCGCGCAGCTGTCGCGGCTCGCGGTGCAGTACGCGGACCAGCCGCTGACCGGCCGCTCGCACAATGTGGCCGCGCAGCTGACGACGCTCGGCAAGCGGTTCGCGACCGCAGCCGATGAGCTGTTGGTCGCGCTGGCCCGCCTCGACGACCTCGTCGGCCGCTACCCCGCGCGCGGCATAAAGGGCCCCGTCGGGACCGCGCAGGACATGCTCGACCTCCTCGGCGGCGATGCCGCGAAGCTGGCCGAGCTGGAGCGCGGGATCGCCGAAGAGCTCGGCTTCGCCCAGGTCTTCACATCGACGGGCCAGGTGTACCCCCGCTCGCTCGACTACGACGCGGTCAGCGCGCTGGCGCAGATCTCCGCCGCGCCGTCAAACGTGGCAACCACGATTCGCTTGATGGCCGGCATCGAGCTGGTCACGGAGGGGTTCAAGGAGGGGCAGGTCGGCTCGTCGGCCATGCCGCACAAGATGAACACGCGTTCCTGCGAGCGCGTCAACGGTCTCGCGGTGATCGTGCGCGGCTACGTGTCGATGGTGGGCGAACTGGCCGGTGACCAGTGGAACGAGGGCGACGTGTCCTGCTCCGTGGTGCGCCGCGTCGCGCTGCCCGACGCGTTCTTCGCGCTCGACGGGCTGTTCGAGACGTTCCTGACGGTGCTCGCCGACTTCGGCGCCTTCCCTGCCGTGATCGAGGCCGAGCTGTCCCGCTACCTGCCGTTCCTCACCACGACGAAAGTGCTGATGGCCGCTGTCCGCAAGGGCGTGGGCCGCGAGGTCGCCCACGAGGCGATCAAGGAGCACGCCGTCGCCGTCGCTCTCGGGTTGCGCAAGGGCGCGAAGGAGAACGACCTGCTCGCCCGCCTCGCCGCCGACGACCGCCTGCAGCTCAGCCGTGAGGAGCTCGACGCGCTGGTCGTCAGCCCGCTGGAGCTCGCGGGCACGGCGCAGGACCAGGTCGCGCGCGTCGCCGAGCGCGTGGCGGTCGTCGTCGCCTCCGATCCCGAGGCAGCCGCCTACCGTCCCGGCGCCGTCCTCTGACCCGCCGCCCCGGTCGGTCTCCCACTCTCGCTCGGACACAGATCTTTCTATGCGGGGAGCCAGCCCTTTTCGGGCGGCCTCGCCGTAGAGAGATGTGTGTCCGAGACTCGCACCAGTCGACCCCGGTGAATCTGTGAGAAGGGCACCCGATAGGTTCTCTTTATGCGAATCGGCATCCCCTTGGAGGTGGCTCCCGGCGAGAACCGGGTGGCCGCGACACCCAGAACCGTCACTCAACTCATCGGCCTCGGCTACGACGTCCTCGTCGAAACCGGGGCCGGCGCCCGGGCGGCCCTTCCCGACGAGGCCTTCAGCGAGGTGGGCGCCGCGATCGGCACCACGGCGGAGGCGTGGGCGTCCGACGTCGTGCTGGCCGTCAACCCGCCCACGGACGAACAGATCG
Organism: Tessaracoccus sp.; assembly: GCF_016714275.1. GTDB lineage: Bacteria > Actinomycetota > Actinomycetes > Propionibacteriales > Propionibacteriaceae > Arachnia. The sequence continues at coordinate 636,142 of NZ_JADJNP010000004.1, forward strand.
CCGCGCTGCGGCCCGGCGCCGTGCTCGTCGCGTTCCTCTGGCCGCGGCAGAACGCCGCGCTGACCGAGAGGCTCGCCGCCCGCGGCGTCACCGCGCTCAGCATGGACATGGTGCCGCGCACCAGCCGCGCGCAGGCCCTCGACGCGCTCAGCTCGATGGCCAACATCTCCGGCTACCGCGCCGTCGTCGAGGCAGCGCACGCGTTCGGGCGCTTCTTCACCGGTCAGGTCACCGCCGCGGGCAAGGTCCCGCCGGCGAAGGTGCTCGTCGCGGGCACCGGGGTCGCTGGCCTGGCCGCGATCGGTGCCGCGAACTCGCTGGGCGCCATCGTCCGCGCCACCGACGTGCGTCCCGAGACGGCCGAGCAGGTCGAGTCCATGGGCGCGACCTTCCTCCACGTCGACACTGCTGACCAGGGCGTCAGCTCCGACGGCTACGCGAAGGAGGTCGGCGCCGACTACGCCGCGAAGGCCGCGCAGCTGTATGCCGAGCAGGCCGCGGACGTTGACATCATCATCACCACCGCAGCCATCCCCGGCCGCCCCTCGCCGAAGCTGGTCACCGCCGATATGGTCGCCACCATGCGCCCGGGATCGGTCATCGTCGACCTTGCTGCCCTCGGCGGCGGCAACTGCGAGCTGACGAGGCCCGGGGAGACGTACGTCACCGACAACGGCGTGACGATAATCGGCTGGACCGACCTCGCGAGCCGCCTGCCCGGCCAGTCCTCGCAGCTGTACGGAACCAACCTGGTCAACGCGCTGACCTTGATGACGCCGCAGAAGGACGGCACCCTCGTCCTCGACTTCGACGACGAGGTGGTCCGCACCATGACGACGGTGCGCGATGGCGAGATCACCTTCCCGCCGCCTCCCATCGAGGTCTCGGCGGCCCCTGCACCCGCAGCGACACCCGCCCAGGTGGAGCCGACGCCCCCGAAGCCGCCGCGCCCGTGGTGGCACCAGGTGGTGCTGGTCGCCGTCGCGGCGCTCGTGATGATCGGCGCCCTCACCGTCGCCCCTTCGAGCTTCGTCGGCCTTTTCGGCATCTTCGCGCTCGCGGGCGTCGTCGGCTACTACGTGGTCTGGAACGTCACTCACGCCCTGCACACCCCGCTGATGAGCGTCACCAATGCCATCAGCGGCATCATCCTCGTGGGCGCCATGACGCAGCTCGCCAGCGACAACTACGCCGTGAAGATCGTCGCGTTCGTCGCCGTGCTGCTCGCCTCCATCAACGTGTTCGGCGGCTTCACCGTGACCGCGCGCATGCTCAACATGTTCAAGAAGGGCTGAGTCCGCCATGCTGACGAACTTCATCAACGCCACCTACATCGCCGCCGGGCTGATGTTCATCCTCGCACTCGCGGGGCTGTCGAAGCACGAGACGGCGCGAAAGGGCAACGTCTACGGGATCATGGGCATGGTGTTCGCGGTTGTGGCCACCAACTTCGCCATCGCCTACCGCGACTACGCCAACCACAACCTTCAGCCCGACGCCGCGGTCATGCTCTACGCGGCGCTCTCTATCGGCGCGATCATCGGCATCTGGAAGGCCCGCAAGGTCCAGATGACCGGCATGCCGGAGCTCATCGCGCTGCTGCACAGTTTCGTGGGCGCTGCGGCCGTGCTTGTCGGCTTCAACGTCCACCTCGACCATCCGAACGCCGACGCGCTGCACATGATCGAGGTCTACCTCGGCATCTTCATCGGCGCCGTCACGTTCACGGGCTCGCTCGTGGCATGGGGCAAGCTCAACGGCAAGGTGAAGTCTAAGCCGCTGACTCTGCCAGGCCGCCACTGGCTGAACCTCGTCGTCGTCGTTGCGCTGGTGCTCCTCGGCTGGTGGTACCTCGCCACCGGATCGATCATCCCGCTGGTGATCGCCACCGTGCTTTCGCTGCTGCTCGGCGCCCATCTCGTCGCGGCGATCGGCGGCGCGGACATGCCCGTGGTCATCTCGATGCTGAACTCGTACTCCGGCTGGGCGGCCGCGGCCAGCGGCTTCATGCTGGACATGACCGTCCTGATCATCACGGGTGCGCTCGTCGGCGCGTCCGGCGCGATCCTCAGCTACATCATGTGCAAGGCGATGAACCGCCAGTTCGTCTCCGTCATCCTCGGCGGGTTCGGCGACGCCGTCGCCACCTCCGACGGCGGTCCCCAGGGTGAGCATCGCGAGGCCTCGCGGCAGGACGTCGCCGGCCTGCTCGCGGAGGCGAAGAACGTGATGATCGTCCCGGGCTACGGCATGGCCGTCGCCCAGGCGCAGCACGCCGTAGCCGACCTGACGGAGCGGCTGCGCCGCGCGGGCACGAAGGTCGGCTTCGGCATCCACCCCGTCGCCGGCCGCCTGCCCGGGCACATGAACGTGCTGCTGGCCGAGGCCCACGTCCCGTACGACATCGTCTACGAGATGGACGAGATCAACGAGGACTTCGACGAGGTCGACGTCGTGCTGGTCATCGGCGCGAACGACACGGTCAACCCGGCCGCCATGGAGCCGGGATCGCCGATCTCCGGCATGCCTGTCCTGCGCGTCTGGGAGGCGGGCACCGTCGTGGTGTTTAAGCGCTCGATGAGCGCGGGCTACGCCGGCGTGCAGAATCCGCTGTTCTTCAACGAGAACTCGGTGATGTGCTTCGGCGACGCCAAGGAGACCGTCCAAGCGATCGTCGAGGCGCTCCCCGCGCCCGCCCAGGTTTAGGGGAGCACTGATCAATCGGGCACCGGCTGCGGCGCACCAGCGCAGAACGGCCGCCCGCCCCGAACCGGGGCGGGCGGCCGTTCGTCGGTGCAGGGGATCAGTCGTCGTAGCCGTAGCGATCGTCCCAGCGGTCCTCGACGCGGTCGGAGGCCGAGCCCTGGACGAGGATGTCGGTGCCGGCGCCGCCGCTCAGCTTGTCCTTGCCCGCATTGCCCTCGATGAGGTCGTGGCCGGCCTGGCCGGAGAGCCGGTCGTCGCCGCGGCCACCCTCGATGTGGTCGTTGCCGGTGCCGCCGTAGACGACGTCGTTGCCGGAATCGCCGTCGATCTCGTCGTGGCCGGACTCGCCGCGGATGGTGTCGTTCCCGGAGCCGCCGTCGATGTCGTCGTGGCCGGAGCCGCCGCGGATGTTGTCGTTGCCGGAATCGCCGTCGATCTCGTCGTGGCCCGAGCCGCCGTCGATCCAGTCGTTGCCGCTGCCGCCCTCGATCTCGTCGCTGCCGGAGCCGCCGCAGATGACGTCGTTGCCGCCGCGGCCGTCGATCTCGTCGTTTCCGCCGCGGGCGACGATGACGTCACGGCCTGAGGTGCCGCGGATCTCGTCGCTGCCGTTGGTGCCGACGATGGTGGCCTTGTGGCCGTTGCAGGTGTAGGTCGCGGCGTCGGCGGAGAGCGGCGACATGGTCAGCGCTAGTCCGCCGACGAGCGCCGTGGCGAAGCCGGTGGCGGCGAACTTACGCAGTCGGGTGGTGGTCATGAGGACTCCTTTGATCGGGGCGATGTTGCCGTTCGATGGTCATAGTCCACAGGGGGCTCGTGAGAACCCAGTGAGTGCTGAATGAGAGTCTTCTCATGAGTTGTCCACAACGTCGACGGGCGTGCTGTACCGCTGTGAGTTTCCTTGGTTGAATGGCCCAGGGAGGGAAGAACCATGGGGAAGGGTGAGCGCGGGGCCGCGCTGTCGGTGTGGACGGCGGTCATGCTGCCGGCGTTCATCATCGCCGTCGGTCTCGGCGTCGACTTCGCCGGGCACGCCGCCGCAGAGCAGGAGGCCCGCGCCGTCGCCGGCCAGGCGTCCCGGGTCGCGACGCACCAGACGACTCTGACGGCGGACGGACCGTCGATCGACGTCGACGCCGCCAAGCGGGCGGCAGTGGACTACGCCGCGGCCGCCGGCTGGGACGCGAGCGTGACGATCAGCGGCCAGGCGGCGGAGGTCACCCTCGCCGGCGCCTACGAGACCCGGTTCCTCGGCCTCATCGGTATCCGCAGCGTCGACGTCGAGGGCACGGCGTCGGCTACGGCTGTTCAGTCGGGGTAGGGGCGGCGACGGCCATCGCGCCGGCCCGAGGTCCCGAGCGGCGCGCGAGCCAACGCGCGAACGCGGACAGCGAGAAGTTCACCGCCAGGTAGGTGAGCAGGACCACGATGAAGATCGGGAACGAGTAGCGGGTCGACCCGTAAAAGTCCTTCATGTAGCCCGACACGCGCAGGATCTCCGGGTACGACACCACGTACCCCAGCGAGGTGTCCTTCAGCAGCACGACCAGCTGCGCCACGATGATCGGCAGCATCTGCCGGAGCGCCTGCGGGAACTCGACGGTGATGCGGGTCTGGAGTGAGGTGAGGCCAAGGGAGAGGCCTGCCTCGCGCTGGCCCCTCGGCAAGGCCGACAGCCCTGCGCGGAGCGCCTCGCCGATGATCGCGCCGTTGTAGACCGTCAGTGCCAGCACCACCGCGGTGTAGCCGCCGGTGCCCAGCGCCAGCAGGATGAATAGCATCATCAGGAGCACGGGCATGCCGCGGAAGAACTCGAGGATGACGGCCGCGGGGACGCTGATCCAGCGCTGCGGTGCGGTCCGGGCGAAGCAGAGGACGACGCCGAGGATCAGCGAAAGCACCGCGGCGAGGGCCGCGGCGCGCAGCGTGCCCATCACCAGGCCCTCGAGTATGAGCCGCCGCCACACCTGCGGGTCGCCGAAGATGTCCCAGCGCTCCGGACTCCACAGCCCGGTGAGCGTCGTGCCGTTGACGGTGACGCGCGGCTGGCCGAGCGCCCACAACAGCCAGATGACGGCGCCGCCGATGACGACCGCGGCCACCACCGACACGATGCGTGACAGCCGACGCGCCTTCGGACCCGGGGCGTCGTAGAGGACGGACGAGGTACTCATCGCTGCATCGCCACCCTCTGCTCGATCCGCGCCGCGATCTGCCCCAACGGGATGGTGATGACGAGGTAGCAGGCCGCGATGCCGAGCAGGACGGCGATGACGGCGTTCCCGTGCTGGTTCGCGAGGCCCTTTGACACATAGAACAGCTCGATGACGGCGAAGCCACCCGCGACCGACGTGTTCTTCGTCAGCGCGATGAACACGTTGATCATGGGAGGAACCACCATCCGCAGCGCCTGCGGCAGGACGATCAGCTGCACCGTCTGCCCGAAGTTGAGGCCGACGGAGCGCGCCGCCTCTGCCTGGCCGATGGGGACGCCGTTGATGCCTGACCGGATCGCCTCCGCCACGAACGCCGACGTGTACAGCGAAAGCGCGATGAACGCACCCAGCTTCGTCGGGATGCGGATCTGCAGCGCGGGCAGCACCACGATGATGAAGAAGAACACCAGCGTGAGCGGGGTGTTGCGCATCAGCTCCGTGTACCCGACGGCGACGGCGCGAAGGCTGCCGATCGGTGAGATCCGCAGCAGGGCGACGAGGGTGCCGAGAAGGAGGGCGCCGAGGCCGCCCATGGCCAGTAGCTCAAGGGTGCCTCTGAACCCCAGCCAGTAGGTGTCCAGGTTGGACAGCACGGCGTCCATGGGTGCGCCTCCTCTCAGCTCCTCGTCGCAGGAAGGGAATCAGTAGCGGTTGACGGGCGGCGGCTCGGGCGTCGGCAGCACCGTGCCCGCCGTGTTCTCCCACGCCTTCGCCCAGGAGCCGTCCTTGTAGGAGGCCTCGAGGACGTCGTTGATGAAGGTGCGGAAGTCGTCGTCGCCCTTCTTCAGGCCGATGCCGTACGGCTCCTCCGTGAACGTGTAGTCGATGACCTCGAACTCGTCCGGGTTCTGGTTGACGAGGCCCGCGAGGATCACGTTGTCGGTGGTCAGCGCCTGCGCGTCGCCGTTGCGGATCGGCTCAAGGCAGTCGGAGTACTTGTCGAGCGTGAGCACCTTGTCGGTGAACTCCTTGATGTTCTTCTCCGACGTCGACCCCGTGACCGTGCAGATCGTGTTGTCGCCCAGGGTCTCGGTGCTGACGATGCCGTTCGGGTTGCCCTTCGGCACCAGGAACGACTGGCCGGCGATGTAGTACGGCCCGGCGAAGTCGATGACTTCCTTGCGGGTGTCGTTGATGGTGTAGGTGGCAACGACGATGTCGACCTGGCCGTTCTGGATGAACGGCTCGCGGTTCTGGGAGACGGTCTCGACCCACTTGATCTTGTCTGCCGGGATGCCGAGTGCCGTGGCGACAAGCTTGCCGATCTCGACGTCGAAGCCCTCTGGCTTGCCGTCGGCTCCCACGAGCCCGAAGAGCGGCTGATCGAACTTGGTGCCGATCGTGATGGTGCCGGCCTCGGACAGCCGCGTCTTGGTGTCCACCTCCTTGTCTGCCCCGCAGGCCGTGAGGGCGAGCGCGGCCGCGAGTGCGACGGCGCCACTGGCTAGTGCGAACCTCTTCATGGTGTATCTCCGTTCTCGTGGATGGACTTAGGACAGAATCTTGGAGAGGAAGTCTTTGGCGCGATCGGACCGCGGGTGGGTGAAGAACTCCTCAGGGGTAGCCTCCTCGACGATGGCGCCGTCGGACATGAACACGACGCGGTCCGCGGCCTTGCGGGCGAACCCCATCTCGTGGGTGACAACCACCATCGTCATGCCGCTACGGGCGAGGCCGATCATGACGTCAAGCACCTCGTTGATCATCTCGGGGTCGAGCGCGCTGGTGGGCTCGTCGAGCAGGATCAGCTTCGGGTCCATGGCCAGCGAGCGCGCGATGGCGACGCGCTGCTGCTGGCCGCCGGACAGCTGTGCGGGCAGCTTCTTCGCGTGATCCGCCACCCCGACCCGGGCCAGAAGCTCCATCGCCCGCTTCTCGGCCTCTGCCTTGGGGGTCTTGCGGACCTTGATCGGGGCCAGCGTCACGTTCTCGAGCGCGGTCTTGTGTGCGAACAGGTTGAAGGCCTGGAACACCATGCCGACGTCGCTGCGGAGCTTCGCGAGGCCCTTGCCCTCCTGGGGCAGCGGGATGCCGTCGATCAGGATCTCGCCCGAGTCGATGGTCTCCAGACGGTTGATGGCGCGGCACAGCGTCGACTTGCCGGAGCCCGACGGGCCGATCACCACGACGACCTCGCCCTTGGCCACGTCCAGGTCGATGTCCTTCAGCACGTGGTGTTCCCCGAAGTACTTGTTCACGCCTCGGATAGCGATGAGTGGAGCGGGGGAGGTGATCGACGCCATGTTCCACCCTATGCATGCGCCGCAACTGACCACGACGATTTCCGGGAAAGCGTTTCGAATCCGTAACCTGTGAGCGTGAGTCAGTACGGCGATCTTCTGCAGCTACCCCTTCGTCACGCGGGGAAGGTCCGCGAACTCTACGATGTCGAGGTCGACGGCGTCCCGCGCATCCTGATGGTGGCAACCGACAACATCTCCGCGTTCGACTATGTCCTCAGCACGCCCATCCCGGGCAAGGGCGAGATCCTCACGTCTCTCAGCCTGTGGTGGTTCGACCAGCTCGCCGACCTCGTCGACAACCACGTCCTCAGCACCGACGTGCCCGGCTCGGTCGCGGGGCGGGCGACGGTCGTCGAGGCGCTCGACATGGTCGACGTCGAATGCGTCGCGCGCGGCTATCTGACCGGCAGCGGCTGGGTCGAGTACCAGCGGTCGCGCACCGTGTGCGGCATCCCGTTGCCCGAGGGGCTGCGCGATGGCGACAAGTTGCCCGAGCCGATCTTCACGCCCGCCATCAAGGCGCCGTTGGGGGAGCACGACGAGAACGTCGACTTCGCCACCATCGTCCGGCTGCACGGCGAGGAGCTCGCCACCCAGCTGCGCGACCTGACGCTGGCGATCTACGCCCGCGCCGAGCGGATCGCCGCCGAGCGCGGCATCATCCTCGCCGACACCAAGTTCGAGTTCGGCCACCGCGCCGACGGCACGCTCGTCCTCGCCGACGAGGTGCTCACCCCGGACTCGTCCCGCTTCTGGGACGCCGCGCTCTGGCAGCCAGGGGAGTCGCTGCCCAGCTTCGACAAGCAGTACGTCCGCGACTGGCTGCTCAAGGAGTCGGGCTGGGACAAGGCGTCGGACACTCCGCCTCCTCCGCTGCCCGACGACGTCGTGGCCGCGACGCGCGAACGCTACCTGGAGGCGTTGAAGAGGCTCGCCGACTGAGGGCGTCGGGCTCCGGGCGTCACTCATAGGCGCCGCTTGAGCGGCGCACGATCAGCTCGGGAGTGAGCACCACGCGTTGGTGTTCGTGGGCGGTGCCGGTGGCGTGGTCGAGGAGGAGTTCCGCGGCCCGGCGGCCCATTTCGCGGGTCGGCTGCCGCACCGTGGTCAGGGGCACGATCCAGTTCGCGGCGAAGGCCACGTCGTCGTAGCCGACGAGCGCGATGTCCTGCGGCACCCGAACGCCGGCGCGGTCCAGTGCGCGGTACACGCCGAACGCGAGCATGTCGTTGCCGCAGCACACTCCCGTGGGTCGGTCCGCCATGTCCAGGAGCCGAGCCGCGGACGCCTCGCCGCTCTCCAGGTTGATGCCCTCGGAGCGGATGACGACGAGGCTCTCGGGATCCAGGCCGGCCTCAGCCATCGCCAGTTCCATGCCGACGACGCGCTGCTGGAACTGACCGAGGTCCGCGAGGCCGCCGATGAAGGCCAGCCGACGATGGCCGAACTCGATCAGATGCCGGGCTGCTTGCCGTGCCCCCTCGACGTGATCGACGCGGACGGAGCAGGGATGGTCGGGGCTCTCCAGGTCGAGCAGGACGAGAGGCGGGCCGGCCTGCGGTCCCGGGACCGGATTCCTTCCGCCTGCGGGAGTGACGAGCGCACCAGCGACGCGCTCGCTCGCGAGCAGTTCGAGGAGCTGGGTTTCCCGCGCCTGGTCGTTTTCGGAGTTGCACATGATCACGACGTGCCCCAGCGCCGATGCCGCCCGCTCGACGGCGTGGGCCAGTTCCATGAAGAACGGGCTCTTGAGGTCGAGGACGATGAGCCCCAAGGTGGTGCTGGGCGCGCCGGTCAGCACGCGCGCCTGGTTGTTGCGGACGAAGCCCAGCTGGTCGATGGCTTCCATCACCCGTCTGCGGGTCTCCTCGTTCACGCGCTGGGGATGGTTGAGGGTGTTGGAGACAGTCCCGGGCGAGACTCCCGCCATCGCCGCCACGTCGACGATGCGTGCGCGCTCCCCGTTGGGTACGGGGGGGTGTGTCATGTTCCCTACCTAAAGATCACGGAACGGTATCGATCCGCGGAGTGTTGCTGAAATTCGCCTCCTGCTAAGAGTAGTGTCACCTACAGCGCATTAAAGCGTTTTAAGCAGCAGCTGGGGCAGGGCCGCCCCGGTGCTCCACTACAGGGCCTCGAAAGGACGGACTCCATGAAGCGGCGTCTATTCATCAAGATCAACGGCATCGCGGTTGCGGCCGCTGTCGGCCTCAGCGCCTGCAACGACGACACGGCCGCTCCCGGCGGAACCACGCAGCCCACCAACGGCGGCGGCGGTGGTGGCGACAGCAAGCACACCATCGTGGTCGTCCCCAAGGACTCCACGAACCCGTGGTTCGTGCGCATGGAGGTCGGCGTCAAGCGCTACGCCGCCGACACGGGCCTCGACGTCTATCAGAAGGGCCCCGCGACCACCGACGCGACCCAGCAGGCTCAGGTCATTCGTGACCTGATCGCCCAGAAGGTCGGCGCGCTCTGCGTCGTTCCCGTCGACCCGGGTGCCCTTGAGCCGGTGCTCAAGGAGGCCATGGACGCGGGCATCGTCGTCGTCACGCACGAGGGCGCAACGCAGCAGAACACCATGTACGACCTCGAGGCCTTCAACAACTCGGCCTACGGCGGCTTCATCATGGACAACCTGGCCGAGGGCATGGGCGAGGAGGGCCTCTACACCACGATGGTCGGCCACGTCACCAACGCGTCCCACAACGAGTGGGCCGACGGCGGCGTCGCGCACCAGAAGGAGAAGTACCCGAACATGAAGCTGCTCGAGGCGGAGCCCCGCGTCGAGTCGCAGGACGACGGCGAGATCGCGTACCAGACCGCCAAGGAGCTGATCAAGAAGTACCCGGACCTCAAGGGCATCATGGGCACCTCTTCGTTCGACGCCCCGGGCGTCGCGCGCGCGATCGAGGAGCTCGGCCTGCAGGGCAAGTTCTTCACCGCGGGCACCGGCATGCCCGAGGCCAACAAGCAGATCCTCGAGAAGGGCCTCGTGCATGCCCTGACCCTGTGGGATCCGGCCGAGGCAGGCTACGCCATGGCCGAGTTGGCCCGCAGGATCCTCGACAAGGAGCCGATCGAGGCGCCGCTCGACCTCAAGGCCGAGGGCTACTCCGAGGTCAAGTTCGCGGAGGGTAGCGACAAGATCCTCGAGGGTGCCGGCTGGATCGTGATCACCAAGGACAACGTCGACAGCTTCGGGTTCTAGGACCGTCGAACACATCGCCCGTGGGGCCGTCTTTCTTCGGAGACGGCCCCACACCCGATAGGAGAGCAATGGCTGAACCATTCCTGTCGATCCGAGGTCTCACGATGGCGTTCTCCGGCGTGAAGGCTCTCGACCAGGTCGACTTTGATATATACCCCGGCGAGGTGCACTGCCTCGCCGGCGAAAACGGCTCCGGCAAGTCGACGATGATCAAGGTGATCTCAGGCGTCTACCAGCCGACCGCCGGCCAGATCACCATGAACGGCAACACGTACACGAAGCTGACACCCATCGAGGCCATCCACAACGGCGTGCAGGTGATCTATCAGGACTTCTCGGTGTTCCCGAACCTCACGGTGATGGAGAATCTCGCCCTGACCGGTGAGGTCTCCGCGGGGCGCAAGCTCGTCAACTGGAAGAGGTTCCGGCAGATCGCCGAGGAGGCGATCGCGAAGATCAACTTCAAGGTCGACCTGGACGCGCGCGTCGGCGACCTCTCCGTCGCGGACAAGCAGCTCGTCGCCATCTGCCGCGCGCTGCTCACGGACACCAAGCTGCTGATCATGGACGAGCCGACGACGGCGCTCACCCACCGTGAGGTCGAGGCGCTGTTCAAGGTCGTCGCGGACCTGCAGGCGCGCGGCATCGCGATCCTCTTCGTCAGCCACAAGCTGGAGGAGGTCTTCGAGATCAGCGAGCGGTTCACCATCATCCGCAACGGCAAGCTCGTCGTCACGACGGTGCCCTCGGAACTGGACCGCAAGAAGTTCGCGCAGTACATGACCGGCCGAGACTACGACGAGTCGAGCACGGCGCCGACGGGGGAGCCCGGCGACGCGGTCCTCGAGGCGAAGGGCCTCGGGCTGAAGGATGCTCTCTACGACATCAACTTCACGCTCCGCAAGGGCGAGGTGCTGGGCATCACGGGCCTCCTCGGCTCCGGCCGCACCGAACTTGCGCTGACGCTCTTCGGTGTCTTCCCCGCGGACGAGGGCGAGATCCGCGTGAGCGGCAAGCCCGTGCGGTTGAAGGGGATCAGGGACGCGATCGACAACGGCATCGCCTACGTGCCCGAGGATCGGCTGACAGAGGGACTCATGCTGCAGCGCTCCATCGCCGACAACATCGTCATCTCCGAACTCGACCACCTGAGCAACGCCGTCGGCGTGCTCGACGACAAGCGTCGCGCGCAGGAGGTGGAGTTCCGCGTCGACGAGATGAAGATCGCGACGGCGAACCCGTACAACGCGGTCAGTACGCTGTCCGGCGGCAACCAGCAGCGCGTTGTCCTCGCGAAGTGGCTGGCCACGAACCCGGACATCCTGATCCTCAATGGTCCGACCGTCGGCGTCGACATCGGGTCGAAGCGGGTCATCCACCTGATCCTCAACGACCTCGCTGCGCGCGGCATGGGCATCATCGTCATCACCGACGACATCCCCGAGTTGCTGACGGTCTCCAACCGGATCCTGCTCCTGCAGGAGGGGCGCCTCGTCGACGAGATCGATCCGGCGTCGGTCACCGAGGCCGAGATGTCCGCGAAGATCACCGGCGGTTCCATCCACGGAAAGGAGCAGTGACATGCAGGGCATCATCGGCAAACTGCTGCGCGCCAACGAGTTCTACCTGTTCCTGATCATCGTGGTGCTCAGCATCATCATCCAGGCGCGGAGCGGCCAGTTCTTCACGTCGAACAACATGGTCGACCTCGCCAACGCGATGGTCGTGCCCGGTCTGTTCGCGATCGGCGCCTATCTGGTGATCGTCTCGGGCGGCATCGACGTCTCGTTCCCGGCGCTTGCCTCCCTCGCGGTGTACGCCGTGACCCGGTACCTGGTCGACTCGGGGTACCAGGGCAACGTGCTCCTGCCGTTCGTCCTGGTGATGACGCTGGGCGCTTTGCTCGGCGCATTCAACGGCATCTTCACCTCGCGGCTTGCTGTGCCGACCCTGATCATCACGCTGGCGACGCTCAACGTGTTCTCCGGCATCATGCAGGGTGCGCTCTCCTCCGTGCAGATCTCCCAGCTGCCTCCGTCGATGGAGGCGTTCGGCCGCTTGTCGCTGTTCAAGGCGACGAGCTCGACGGGGCTCACCTCATCGATGCCGGCTTCCTTCCTCATCCTGGTCGCCGTGCTGGCCGTCATCTTCTTCGTGATGCGCTACACCATGTTCGGCCGCGGGATCTTCGCGCTCGGCGGCGACGAGTCGTCGGCGATCCGCGCGGGCTTCAAGGTTCGCAGGATCAAGTTCTGGCTGTACGTGATCGTCGGTGTCATCGCCGCCCTCGGGGGCCTGGTCCGCACGACGAGCATGGGCCAGATGCACCCGACCAACCTGCTCGGCATGGAGATGATGGTCATCGCGGCCGTCGTGCTCGGCGGCACCGCCATCACCGGTGGCACCGGCTCGCTCACGGGCGTCATGCTGGGCACGCTGCTGATCGTCATCGTGCAGAACAGCATGATCCTCGTCGGCGTTCCGACGTTCTGGCAGCGCTTCGCGCTCGGCCTCCTGATCATCGCCGGCACCGGTGTGTCGGCCGTCCAGTTGACACGGCGCCGAAAGCGTCAGCGTCTGGTGGCGGAGTGAAAGGACCATTGACATGACCACAACCACCGTCACTCCCACGAAGAAGAAGAGGGTCGGCCTCGGGCTCGACCCGCACCTGCAGCGCCTCGTCCTCATGCTCGCGGCGCTGCTGCTGCTGTTCGCGATCATGAAGACCGACTCGTTCACCCGTGTCTCCACCTGGCAGGCCATGGGCGTCGCGTTCCCCGAGTTCGGGATCATGGCGCTCGGCGTCATGCTCACCATGATCACGGGCGGCATCGACCTGTCGTCGGTCGGCATCGCGAACATGACCGCCATCGCCTCGGCTACTGTGATGCTGACCATCGCCCCTTCCGGCGCGGCCGAGGGCCAGCAGGCGACGGCGGTGCTCGTCGCCATCGTGCTGTCGATCGTGCTCGGCACCCTCGCCGGCGCGTTCAACGGCTTCCTCGTCGCAAAGGTGAAGATCCCGGCCATCCTGGTCACGCTCGGCACGCTCGAGCTGTTCACCGGTATCGCCATCGTGATCACCGCAGGAAAGCCGCTCAGCGGCCTGCCACCCGCTTACAGCGCTCTGCTGGGAGGCAAGATCCTGCGCATCCCCATGCCGCTCATCATCTTCGTCGTGCTCGCCCTGATCATCGGATTCATCCTGACCAAGATGGCATTCGGGAAGAAGCTGTACATGATCGGCAGCAACGCGACCGCGGCGAAGTTCAGCGGCCTGAATTCCGTCAGTCTGCTGGTGCGCACCTACGCCCTCTCCGGGCTCTGCGCCGGCGTCGCCGGCCTGGTGATGATGGCCAACTACAACTCGGCGAAGGCGGACTACGGCGTGACCTACACGCTGTTGACCGTCCTCATCGTGGTGCTCGGCGGCGTCGACCCCAACGGCGGCAGCGGCCGCCTCATCGGCGTCGTCATGGCCATCGCGATCCTGCAGATCCTGCAGTCGGGGCTGAACACCTTCCCGCAGGTCAGCAACTTCTACCTGCCCCTCATCTGGGGCGCGGTGCTGCTTGTCGTGATCAGCACGGGCAACGTCGGGGGCGGGTTGTTCGCCCGCTTCAGGAAGAAGTAGCGATGAAGACCACAGCAGACAAGCAGGTCGTCGTCGGGGCGGACTTCGCGGGCTTCCCGCTCAAGGAGTACGTCAAGGCGCACCTGGAGAAGAACGGGTGGACCGTCACGGACCTCACCCCGGTGAAGGACGACCTCCCCATGTACCACCGGGTGGGCTTCCTCGTCGGGTCGCAGATCGCCGAGGGCGAGTTCGAGAAGGCGCTGGCCTTCTGCGGAACCGGCATGGGCATCCACGTGGCGGCGAGCAAGTGCCCGCACGTCCACGCGGCTGTCGCCGAGTCCGTGCGCTCGGCCAAGCGGGCGGCGGCGGCCAACGGCTGCAACCTGCTCGCCATGGGCGGGTTCTGGACCGCGCCGCGCCTCGGCATGGCCATGGCGGACGCGTTCCTGAACAGCAGCCTCGGCGACGGCTACGAGGATTGGGACGGCTTCTACGAGTACCACAAGATCGGCCTCGACGAGTGCGAGGAGTTCGACTACGAGGCGTACAAGGCCAACGGCTTCCAGGTCCCCAACCCGCGCGAGGCGGAGTTGGGCCCGGAGCCCGAGCGCTTGGCCTTCTAGCCACCGTCACACGGCCCGGCCCTGCGCACTGCAGGCCGGGCCGTGCTGCGTTGCGGATTGCCCAAAGGCGGCGGATTACCTGAAGGCGTGGGTCATGCAGTCGCCGAACCAGTCGTCGGCATCGAGCGCGACCCCGCGCCGGGCGAACCACGCGGTGAAGTTGTCGAGATCCCGCTGGAGGAGGCTCATTCCGGTCGTCGACGTCGCGTCGATCGCCTGTGGGACGTCGATCACGCTGATGGTGCCCGGCTCGGGGACGAGGACGTTGAAGGGGGAGAAGTCGCCATGGACGATGCCCGCGGCGCTCATACGCACCGCGGCCTCGCGCACGGCCTCGGCGATGGCAGGAAGGTCGTCGCCACGGTGATCAGAGAGGCGGGGTGCGGGCGAGCCGTCCGGCGTGGCGACGTACTCCATCCAGATATCCGCGCCGTTCTGGCCGACCGGGTACGGCACCGGCACGCCCGCCTCCCAGAGCGTGACAAGCGTGCGGAACTCGCGGGTCGGCCAGGTCTGGCTGAGCACGAACTTGCCGTAGAGGGACTTGTTCTCCAGCGCGCGGAGGTCGCGGCTGGAAAGGCGCCCGAGGTCCATGTCGGTGGTGGCGCGCCGCGGTTGGAGATGTTCGGGGCGGTAAGTCTTGCGCACGAGGAGGCACGCGTCGTCGGTGGCCCAGGTCGTGCGCTCGACGAGGAAGGCCTCCGCCTCCTTGCCGGACTTGATGATCCCGAGCTCGCGGTCCACCGCGTCCTGGGTGACGAGCCAGTGGGGAATCGGCTCGGGGCCGCGGGACGACGGGCCGAGCTCGTGCCAGAGGGCCCAGGTGAGGCCCGGCGGAAGGGTGAGGGGGAGGTCGTTCACATGTCTCCAGAGGTCACGGGTTCCGCGGAAAGCGCGGCGAGGTCTCCCTCCGCCTGCTGAGCGAAGAGATCGGCGAACCGGCCGCGTCGCCGCAGCAGTTCGGTATAGGTGCCGGACTCGACGACGCGGCCGTCGTCGAACACGTAGATGCGGTCCATCTGGCGCAGGGTCCAAGCGCGGTGGGTGACGACGAGCGTGATCCGGTCCGCGCGGTTGGCATACAGCTCGGCGAAGATCTCCTGCTCGGCCTCGGCGTCGATCGCGGAGGTGGGCTCGTCCAGGATCCAGATGCCGGCGCCGCGGAGGTGGATCCGGCTGAGCGCGAGCCGCTGCCACTGACCGCCGGAGATGCCGCGGCCGCCCCATTGCTCGCCGGGCGATGTCCGCGCCGGCCACTGGGCGTCCAGCCCAGCGCGCCGGCGATGGCGGCGAACCAGCCGGGCGTGGTGCGCGCGGCGTAGCGGACGGAGTAGGCGGCGCCGGCTGCGGCGCGGCGGAGGACGGACGTGTCTACAGGTGTGATCGGGGGTGCTCCTTGAGAGGACGGCGGAAGACGGTGCCCGGGCGCGGCGGTGGGCGAGAGGCGAAAGGGGCCGCGCTCAGGCGGCAGGAAACATGAGTATCACGATGAGGTGCGCGGAAGGAAATTGGGCTTCGACACGGTCTTGTCGCCTGCGACCCAGAAACGCAGCGGGAAGTCCTTGGCCTTGCCGACGCCGATGCGGGGGCCGACGGCGATCGTCGGCTCGGCCCCCTGCCGTGTCTCGAGGAGGAGCCCGGCGGTCCCGTCGAGCGGGGCGCCGACGTCGGCAATGGTGATCGCCATCGCGACGGTGAGGCGGGCCGGGCCGGAGGCCAGGTCGAGGTCGGCGCGGGTCACGCCCAAGGCCCCGCGGCGGGCGCGGGCCGTCGCCGCGCCGTCGATCACCTCGCCCGCCCTGAGCAACACCCCCGTCGGCATCGCATCGATGCCGACGACGACGTTCATGCAGGTGTGCAACCCCATGTGCCGGTAGACGTAGGCGTGCAGCGGTGGGCCGAACATGGCCGCGTTGCGCGCGGACGGGCCGCGGTAGGCGTGCGAGGCGGGATCGAACCCACCGCCGTAGGCCTCGACCTCGGTGATCCGGAGCGTGACGGCCTCGCCCTCCCGGACGGTGGTCAACGTGCCGTTCAGGAGGCCGCGGGCGCGTTCGGCGACGCGATCGAGCAGCGTGCGACCCTCCGGAGGGAGCCCGGCCCATGAGATGTCCGGCGGAACCAGCATCAGCGCCCCGGCACGTCGAGCACGCGGCTCAGCTTCGCTTCGAGCGGTGACGTCGGCAGCTCCCGGCCGTCCACGTGCGTGACGCGCGCGAGGATGCGGCCGCTGGAGAGGAGCCAGGCGCCTCGGCACCGGTCGAGGTCGCCGACGCGGAGTTCCTGGACCCGCACCTCAAGCCCAGCGGAGGGTGCGCCCGTCACGAGTTCTTCGACGGTGATCGAACGAAGGATGCCGTCTAGCGGAGGTGTGGCGAGGACGCCGTCGAGGTCGAGCACCACGCTGGACGTCGGCCCTTCGAGCAGCTTGCCCGAAGGTGCGCGGAAGATCACGTCGTCGGCGCCGTTGGTGACGGCGTACCGCTTCGCCGCCATATTGATGCCATAGGACAGCGACTTCGCGCCGGGCAGCAGCCACGGCAGGTCGGCGATCTCGCCGCCCTCGAACCCGCGATCGAGCAGGAGGACGCGCACGCCGTCGGTCCGCTGCCTGCGCGACGCGGCGTCGAGCGGCGCTGCCATCACCCAACCGTTCGGCTCGTCGATCGTGCCCTCCGGTCCGCGGGTGAGGATCATTCGGAGCACGGCCTCCGGGTGCTCGGCCCAGTCCCAGGCGGTCAGCACGGCGTCGACGGCTCGGCGGTAGCCGGCCTCGTCGGGCGCGGGGAGGTCCAGCATGCGCGCGGACTGAGCGAGCCGCTCCAGGTGGGCGTCGAGATCGCGCGCTCGGCCGCGTAGCGCGAGCAGCGCGTCGAACACGCCATCGCCGCGCACCACGCCCTGGTCGTCGGCGCGCACGATGGGTCGCGCGGGGTCGACGAGCGTGCCGTCGAGGAGGGCCACGAGGAGTACTGCCATGCCGACACCCTACGCGTTGGTAGGCTCTCGCTACCGCTCAGCAAAGGAGAAGACATGGCAAAGGTGCTACTCGCAGGGGAATCGTGGGTCAGCGCGGTCATCGACCACAAGGGCTACGACGCGTTCGCGCACACGCAGGTGCACATCGGGTGCGCGGCCCTGTTGACGGCGCTCGCGGCGGAGGGGCACGAGGTGACGCACCTGCGCTCGCACGATGTCGCCGAGTTCTTCCCGCTGACCCTGGAGGAACTCGACGCCTACGACGTCGTGCTCCTCTCCGACGTCGGCGCTAACACCTTGCTTTTGCCCCCGGTCGTGTTCGAGGAGGGCAGGCGCGCGCCGAACCGGCTGAAGCTCCTCCGCGAGTGGGTGAACAGCGGTGGCGGTCTCATGATGGCCGGCGGTTATCTCAGCTTCCAGGGCTTCGAAGCAAAGGCGAACTACTTCGAAACGCCCATCGAGGAGATCCTGCCCGTCACGCTCCTCCCGTACGACGACCGCGTGGAGGCTCCGGAGGGAGCCGAGGGTACTTTGACTGACGTCGAACATCCCGTTACCGCAGGGCTCGACCGGGAGTGGCCAGCCATCCTCGGTTACCAGAAGCTGACGGCGCGCGACGACGCGCTGGTGCTCGCAGAGGTCGAGGGGCGCCCCCTCCTTGTGGTGCGCGAGGTCGGCGAGGGACGGACGCTCGCCTACGCCTCCGACATCTCCCCGCACTGGGCGCCGCAGGAGTTCATGGACTGGGCGGGCTACGGCAAGCTGTTCGGCCAAGCCGTGGAGTGGCTCGCCGGCTAGCCCTCACCGGGTGCCCAGGAGCGGGACACTAGGTTAGCGATTGGGCGGTTGGCCGTTAGAGTTGGGCGCATGTCACGCGTCGTCGTCAACGTCATGCCCAAGCCCGAGATCCTCGACCCGCAAGGCAAGGCCGTCACCGGTGCCCTGCAGCGGCTCGGCTTCCAGGGCCTTTCGGTTCGTCAGGGGAAGCGCTTCGAGATCGAGGTCGACGGCGAGGTGACCGACGAGGTGCTCGCCCAGATCGAGCGCGCCGCGGACACGCTTTTCGCCAACACCGTCATCGAGTCCTTCGACGTGGTGACCGACTGATGCCCCGCATCGGCGTCGTCACCTTTCCCGGCTCGCTCGACGATCACGACGCCCTACGCGCCGTGCGGCTCTCGGGGGCCGAGGCCGTTCCGTTGTGGCACGGTTCCGACTCCATCGACGGGGTCGACGCCGTCATCCTGCCTGGGGGGTTCTCCTACGGTGACTACCTGCGCTGCGGCGCCATCGCCCGGTTCAGCCCCGTGATGTCGACGGTGATCGACGCCGCGAACAAGGGCATGCCGGTGCTCGGCATCTGCAACGGCTTCCAGCTGCTGTGCGAGGCCCACCTGCTTGAGGGCGCGATGATCCGCAACGCGGGTCAGCAGTTCATCTGCCGCGACGAGCGCCTGCGGGTCGAGACCATCGACACGACCTGGACCTGCGCCTTCACGAAGGGCGACGAGATCACCATCGTGCTGAAGAACGGCGAGGGCAACTACCAGGCCTCCCCGGAGACGCTGCGCAAGCTCGAGGGCAACGACCAGGTCGTCTTCCGCTACCTGGACAACCCGAACGGCTCGGCCAACGACATCGCGGGCATCACGAACGACCGCGGCAACGTCGTCGGCCTGATGCCGCATCCGGAGCACAACATCGAGTCGCTGACCGGCCCGTCGCTGGACGGCGCGAAGTTCTTCGAGTCGGTGCTGCAGTTCCTGAGCATCCGCGTCTGACCGCGGGGCGCCGTGTCGGGCGTCATGGAGAAATGACGCACGGTTGGGCTCTGTGTGCTCTACAGAGCACAGCAAGCCGATCCCTGCGCCAAAACTCCATGCCGACCCTGCCGCTACGCCGATGCGCCCCCGCGATGCCGCGCCCATACCACGTCGCGCACGAATGCGATCGTCTCCTCTGGGTGGTTGCTGATCTGGGTCGGGAGAAGCACGTACTGGCGCCATCCGTCGGCGGACAGTAGGTTTCCGCGCCAGGAGTCGCGCATCATCGCCTCGCGCCCGCTGTGGAACGCGAAGCTGTTGATCTCGAAGGCAATGCGAGACTCGGGAATGGCGATGTCGAGGCTGAAGCGGTGGCCTCCAGCTACGACCTCGTAGTTGCCCACCCATCCTCGGATGCCCGCCGCCCGGAAGAGACGGTGCGCGTCTACCTCAGCCACGGACCAGGGGTTCTCGCTCAGCTCGCGAAGCACGCGGACGAGCGGATCTCGAGGGGATAGACGAAGCCGCCGGGCTGCCTCTTGCAGCCGGTCCTGGCTCACGATGCCCTCCCGGAGCGCCGTCGTGGCTGTGGCGTAGTCGCCGGCGATCGCCGCCGTCAACGCTGTCACCGCTGGTGACGTGACATGCACCTCTCCTCGCCACATGGTGAGGTCCGGGGCCAGCCGATGACGCTGGAACCTCACGAGCCCGCGGTGGGCCAGTTTCGTGCGGGTGTAGACGAGGACGTTCTTCGGAATGGTGCCAGGGTCGAAAGTGAGATAGGCAGCAGCGGCCCCCGCGATCACGGCGTCGGGGTCCCAGAGGTGAACGGCTCGCATCCACGCCACCGGGTCGGCTGCCAGATCGGCGTCCAGGAGGACGCCGGGGAGCGCGCGAATCAGTCGTCCAGACGTGAGGTGCTGGGTCCATGCAGAGCGGAGCGATGGGTGGTTGCGCACACGCACGACCCCAGCGCTCAGGGCAAGGGCGTCTTCAACTCGCATGGCGACGATTGGAGTGTCGCGCGGCGGCTGGCGCCATAGTTCGCGGCCGATGGACAACACATTCGTGTGTTCGGACAACACCCTGTGACGCTCGCGCTGCCGTTGGTCGGCATCGCTCTGTGTCGGGCATGGAGAAATGACGCACGGATGGGCTCTGTGTGCTCTACAGAGCACAGGAAGCCCAACCGTGCGTCAAAACTCCAGATAGTGGTGACGGCTCCGGTCGAGTTCAGTCCCAGGGCGCCGTCACCGGTAGATTGACCCCGTGGCAGACACCGTTGAGAACGCGATCCAGACCCCTGAACTCGAGCAGCCCTACGCCGCCCTCGGCGTGAAGGACGACGAGTACGCCCGGATCCGGGAGATCCTCGGGCGCCGGCCCACGTCCGCGGAGCTGGCGATGTACTCGGTGATGTGGTCCGAGCACTGCTCCTACAAGTCCTCCAAGGTGCACCTGAAGAAGTTCGGTGCGCTCAGCCAGGAGACGCCGCGCGGGCCGCTGCTCGCGGGGATCGGCGAGAACGCCGGCGTCGTCGACATCGGCCAGGGCTACGCCGTCACCTTCAAGGCGGAGTCGCACAACCACCCGTCGTACGTCGAGCCCTACCAGGGCGCGGCCACCGGCGTCGGCGGCATCGTCCGCGACATCCTCGCGATGGGCGCGCGGCCGATCGGCGTCATGGACTCGCTGCGCTTCGGCCCGCTCGGCGAGCCGGACACCAAGCGTGTCCTCCCTGGTGTCGTCCACGGCGTCGGCGGCTACGGCAACTGCCTCGGTCTGCCGAACATCGGCGGCGAGGTCCAGTTCGACCGGACCTATCTCGGAAACCCGCTCGTCAACGCGCTCTGCGTCGGAGTGCTGCGGCACGAGGACCTGCACCTCGCGCACGCCTCCGGCGTCGGCAACCAGGTGATCTTGTTCGGTGCGGCCACGGGCGGCGACGGCATCGGCGGCGCCTCCATCCTCGCGTCCGAGACGTTCGACGAGACCGGCCCCGCGAAGCGGCCCAGCGTCCAGGTGGGCGACCCGTTCATGGAGAAGCTGCTCATCGAGTGCACGCTCGAGCTGTTTCAGGCCGGCATCATCAACGGCATCCAGGACTTCGGCGCCGCGGGCATCTCCTGTGCCACCTCCGAGCTGGCTTCGGCCGGCGACGGCGGCATGTTCGTCAACCTCGACCTCGTCCCGCTCCGCGACCCCAACCTCGCGCCCGAGGAGATTCTCATGAGCGAGTCCCAGGAGCGCATGATGGCGGTGGTCGAGCCGGCCAACGTCGAGCGCTTCATGGAGATCTGCGCCAAGTGGGATGTGCTCGCCACCGTGGTGGGCGAGGTCATCGAGGGCGATCGCCTCGTCATCCAGTGGCACGGCGAGACCATCGTCGACGTCGACCCCAAGACCGTCGCGCACGAGGGTCCCGTCTACGAGCGCCCCTACCGTCGCCCCGAGTGGCTCGACGGCGTGAACGCCGACCGTGCCGAACTCCTTCCCCGCGACAACACACCCGAGGGCTTGCGTGCCGCGCTGTTCGCCGTGCTCAGCCACCCCAACGTGGCCGACAAGACCTGGGTCACGCAGCAGTACGACCGCTACGTCCGCGGCAACACCGTCCTCGCGCAGCCAGAGGACTCCGGCATGCTCCGCATCGACGAGGAGACGGGTCTCGGCATCGCGCTGTCGCTCGACGCGAACTCCCGCTTCTCGTACCTCAACCCCTACCTGGGCGCACAGCTGTCGCTGGCCGAGGCCTACCGCAATGTCGCCGTCACCGGCGCCGAGCCGGTCGCCATCACCGACTGCCTGAACTTCGGCTCGCCCGAGGACCCGGAGGTCATGTGGCAGTTCGCCGAGGCCATCATCGGCCTGGTCGACGGGTGCCGCGAGCTCGGCGTGCCCGTCACCGGCGGTAACGTCAGCCTGTACAACCAGACGGCGACCACCCCCATCCTGCCCACGCCCACCATCGGCGTCCTCGGCGTGATCGACGATGTCGCCACGCGCATCCGCGCCGGCTTCACGCGGCCCGGAGAGGCCATCCTCCTGCTGGGGGAGACCCGAGAGGAGCTCTCCGGCTCGATCTGGGAGGCGGCCGTTCACGACGGTCACCTCGGCGGCATGCCGCCGGCGGTCGTGCTGAACGCGGAGGCTGCGCTGGCCGGTGTCATGGGCGAGGCCGCGCGCCGTGGCCTCGTGACGTCGGCGCACGATGTCAGCGAGGGCGGCCTGGCCGCGACGCTCGCGGAGTCGGCCTTCCGCGCCGGGTTCGGTTTCCGGGCCATGCTGCCGGGCGGCGACGCGACGATCGCGCTGTTCTCGGAGTCTGCGGCCCGCGCCGTCGTGTCGCTGCCCGAGGGGGCTGTCGCCGAGTTCCTGATGCTCTGCGAGCACCGCGGCGTTCCGGTCACGCGGCTGGGAGAGGTCACCGCGGAACCCGTGCTCGACTTCGGCGTCCTCAGCGTTGGCCTCGACGAGGCCCGCGACGCCTGGCTCGCCCCGATCCCTGCGGCGCTCGGCTGAGTTAGGCGCTCAGCGCCAACTCGACGGCGGGCTCACCGCCCGGGCACCAGTCCGCCGGCGCGAGCACCGTCACCGCGACATCGCGCAGCAGCGCTTTCGAGGCCGTCGCGCTCACGCGCGCCGCCGTCCGCTCGGGCACGTCGCCGATGAGTACGACGTCGATCTGCTGTGGGAACTCGCCGCGTTTCCCGGTCCGGCGGGCCGCCCACGGCCCCACCAAATAGGCCCGCTCGATGCCGCGTACGGAGCGCAGCAGGCGCGGCAGCAGCGTGAAAGGGCCGTAGGTCAGGGTGAGCAACTCGGTGAGCGCCGGGGCCAACGGATGTTCGAGGTTGGCGCGGACGAGGCGGGCGCGGCCGACCCTACGGTCAACGACGAGCCCCGCGATCGCCAGGCGCTCCACCTCGGTGTGGATCGTGGTCAGCCCCGCGTCGAGTTGACGCGCGAGATCGGTGAGCGAGTTCTCTTCGCCCGGCGCGAGGTAGAGCGTGCTGAGAAGATCCCCTTGCAGATCCGAGCGAAGCAAGGGCGACAGCGTTGGCGGCGGTTGCTTCATACAAGGAGGCTATAACTTCCGTTTTTCTGAACTTACCCGGTGTGGGATAAGGGTGTCCGCGGGACCTCAGAGGGCAGCCGATGCCGCGGGCGCGGGCGTGAGTATGGTGGCCTCATGACCCTTCGCGACGCCGTCTCGGCCGCCCTGCCGGCGGTCCTCACCGATCTTCACCACCTCATCAGCATCCCGTCCGTCTCCTCCCAGCCCGAGCACCACGACGACGTGCTCGCCGCGGCCGACATCGTCGCGGAGCTGCTGCGCGGCGCCGGCTGCCCGCGGGTCGAGCTGCTGGACGTCCCGGGAGGCAAGCCCGCGGTCTACGGTCACTACCCGGCTCCCGCGGGAGCGCCGACGGTACTGCTCTACGCCCACTATGACGTCCAGCCGATGGGCGACCCCGCCGCGTGGGCCTCCCCGGCGTTCTCGCCCAGCGAGCGGAACGGTCGCCTCTACGGCCGCGGTTCGGCCGACGACAAGGGCGGCATCGCGGTCCACCTCGGCGCGCTCCGAGCGCACGGCGGCACCCCTCCGGTGGGCGTCAAGGTCTTCGTCGAGGGCGAGGAGGAGATCGGCTCGCCCAGCATGCCCGCGCTGTTCGCGCGCTACGGCGAACTGCTGGACGCGGACGTCTTCGTCATCGCCGACGCGGTCAACTGGCAGGCAGGCGTGCCCGCGCTCACCACGACGCTGCGCGGACTGGTCGACGCCGTCGTCACCGTCTCGACGCTCGAGAGTGGAGTGCACTCCGGGCAGTTTGGCGGCGTCGTTCCCGACGCCCTCACAGCGCTCTGCCGCCTGCTCGCCACGCTGCACGACGACCGCGGCAACGTCGCGATCGAGGGCCTCGCCACCGCGCCCGATCCCGCCGTCGAGTACGACCTCGACCGGCTCCGCGAGGAGTCCGGCCTCCTCGACGGCGTCGAGTGGATCGGCGACGGCATGGCGTCCGCGCGGATGTGGACGCGCCCGGCGGCCTCCGTCCTCGCCATCGACGCCACCCCGGTGCGCGACGCCTCCAACACCTTGGTTCCGACGGCGCGGGCGAAGGTCAGCGTGCGCATCGCCCCTGGCGATGACCCGCACACCGCGACGGAGGCGCTCGTCCGCCATCTGCGCGCCCATGCCCCGTGGGGCGCGCGTGTCGACGTCGAGCCTGGTCAGGGCGGCGCCGGCAGCGCTTTCCCGGTCGAGGGTCCACGCGCGGAGGCGGTCCTCTCCGCAATCCGCGAGGCCTTCGGCGTCGATCCCGTCCAGATCGGCGTCGGCGGCTCCATCCCGATCGCGGCGGAGTTCGCCGACCGCAACCCCGGTGCGCTCGTCCTGTTGACCGCCGTCGTCGATCCGACATCGCGGATGCATGGTATCGACGAGTCCGTCGACCTGGACGACCTCGCGAGCGCGACCCTCGCCGAGGCCCTCCTGCTCCAGAACCTAGGGAAGCACTGATCAATCGGGCACCGACTGCGGCGCACCAGATCGGGCGATCTGAACTCTCACTATCTTCGGCGTTATGTCCAATAGCACCCTCGGATCTTGAGAGCCCAGTTCATCCCGCCTCGCGCGTCCTTACTCGGCACCCCATTGATCCGTACTTCCCTAGCTACTGCGGGCTGAGCTGGCTCATCAGTCGTCGAGGTTCTGTTCGATCAGGGAGGCGAGACGCTCAACGGCGTCCGCGTTCTGGGACTCGACGGTCACCTCGGCGAGGTGCTCCGCGCCGAGCGACATGATCAACAGCGTCGACGCCGCCGAGACGGAGTTTCCGCCGAAGGACAGGAAAATGGGATCCTCGTACTCGATCGCCGCCGCGGCGATGACCGCCGCGGGGCGTGCATGCAGGCCGACGGTTGAACCCACGATGGCGGTCTTGCTCGACATATCTGGCTCCTTTGACAGTGCCGGCATCCCCGCCGACGGACGACCGTCCAAGGATAGCGAGTGTCGCGGGAGGGCGTCCGTCGGGGTCTGGCGAGGGTGCGGCTCGTTCACCTCGCCGTGACGGTCACGGTGCAGATCTCCGACCCGATCTCCAGTTCGCCGGCCTTGAGTTCGGCGCCGCTGGCCTTCAGATAACCGTCGAGGAAGCCCTGATGGATGGCGCACACCAGCGGCATCCGGTTCCCGCCCACGGCGCCGCGGAACGGGCAACGTCGGAAGGTGAGGGTCTCACCGTCGTGTTCGGTGCCGAAGCCGCGCTCGGCGAGGTGCCGGGCGAGCTCTTCGATGAGTTCGCAGGCCGACAGGCCTACCTCGGCGACACTGGCGCCCCACTCGCAGCCCGCCTCGCGGGTGGCGGCCTTCGCGTCGGGGGAGGATGCCGCCACGTGAGTGAGGAGCACGTCGGCGAGCTCCAGGAGGTGCATGCTGCTGAGCGTCGGCGACGCCTGGGTGGCGGCGTAGAGCAGTGGGGGACGGCCTTGGGCGCCGGACGGAACGATGGCGCGCTCGGCATAGCCCGCGGCGACGAGGGCGTCGAGGTGGAAGCGCGCGGAATTGCGGTGCAGGCCGAGTTCGTCGGCGATGTCACTGACGGACCTGGGGGCCGTCGCACCCTGCAGGAGTGACAAGACTCGGGCGCGTGTGGGTCCCAGGCCGTGGGGCTGGGTTGTCTTCACAGTCGCCATTGTGGCATTAGGACAAACTCGCCGAACGCGCGCCCCCGGCTAGCGTCCGTCGCGAAGCGCCGCGTCGTGAGGCCTCGTCCCGGTGCGGCCCGCCGAAGGACTCAGGGTAGGGTAAGACCGTGTTCCTCGGAGAATTGGCAGACCGGCACGGTCGAGTGGCGCGAGACCTGCGTGTCTCGCTGACCGACCGCTGCAATCTGCGCTGCAGCTACTGCATGCCCGCCGAAGGACTCGACTGGCTGCCGACCGAGCAGACCCTCACCGACGACGAGGTGCTGCGCCTGCTGGGTGTCGCCGTGGAGCGGTTGGGCGTTGCCCGGATCAGGTTCACGGGTGGTGAGCCACTGCTGCGCCGCGGGCTGGAGCGCATCGTCGCGGGTGCCGCCGCTTTGAGAGGGGAGCGCGGCCGCCCGGAGTTGGCGCTCACGACCAACGGCCTCGGCCTCGACCGCCGTGCCCTCGGGCTCAAGGCCGCGGGGCTGAACCGCGTGAACATCTCGCTCGACTCGCTGGACCGCCGGCGCTATGCCGAGCTCGCTCGTCGAGATCGGCTCGACGACGTGCTCGCGGGCATCGCCGCCGCCGACGCCGCGGGCCTCCGCCCCGTCAAGATCAACGCCGTCGTCATGCGCGGCGTAAACGAGACCGATGTCGTGCCCCTCGCCCGGTTCTGTCTCTCCCGCGGCTACCAGCTGCGGTTCATCGAGCAGATGCCGCTCGGGCCGTCCGGCGAGTGGAGCCGCGACGGCATGGTCACCGCGGAGGAGATCCTCGGTGCCCTGGGCGAGGCGTTCGCTCTCTCCGCCGCCGTCAAGCCAAGGGGAGCTGCACCCGCCGAGTTGTGGCGGGTCGCCCCCGGCGACGATCACCCCGGTGGCGAGTTGGGCGTGATCGCCTCGGTCACGCATCCGTTCTGCGGTGCGTGCGACCGGACCCGGCTCACCTCCGACGGCCAGATCCGCAGCTGTCTCTTCTCCCAGGAGGAGTCCGACCTCCGCGCCATCCTGCGCGGCGGTGGCTCCGACGACGACCTGGCCGCCGCCTGGGCGGCCGCCCAGTGGGGCAAACCGCGCGCCCACGGGATCGACGACGCGGGCTTCGTCCAGCCGGCCCGCACCATGAGCGCCATCGGCGGATGACCGGGGCAGGAAGGGGACCCACATGGAGGTCAGGTTCTTCGCGGGAGCGGCGGAGGCCGCGGGCGCCGAGTCGCTCAGCGTGTCCGGCGCCAGCACCGTCGCCGCGCTCGTCGACCAGCTCGGCGCGGGCAACGAGCGCCTCGCCGCCGTCCTGAACGTCAGCTCGCTGCTTGCCGACGGCGCGCGCGTGTCGGGTCGTGAAGCCAGCCTCGACGGCGTCGCCCGGGTCGACGTCTTGCCTCCGTTCGCCGGCGGATAGACCGCTGTGCGCGGCGCCATCGTGCTGGGCGGCGGGCGGTCGTCGCGCATGGGCACCGACAAGCTCGCCCTCCTTCTCGACGGTCGGCCGCTGCTGGCTCGTGTCGTCGATGCGGCGCTGACTTGGGCGGATGCCGTCGTCGTCGCAGGAGATCAGCCTGAGGGCTGGTCAAGCGGCGACGGGGTGACCTTCCGCCGTGAGGACCCGCCCTTCGGCGGGCCCGTTGCGGGCATCGCCGCCGCGTTCGCGGAGCTGACCGCCGCCGACGAGGTGCTGATCCTCGCCGGCGACCTCGCCAGTCCGGGCGCCGCCGTCGCGCTGCTCGCCGCGGCGGAAGTGGGGTCCGACGGCGTCGTGCTCGAGGATGACGACGGCTGGCCGCAGTACCTGGCCGGCCGCTACCGGGCTGCGGCGCTGGCCACGTTGGTCGACGCTCTGGCTGCCGACCCTGTTGGCGCGGTGCACCGGTTCATGCGCCCCCTCGATGTCGCCCGCGTCCGTGCTCCCGAGGCGACGACGCGCGACGTCGACACGCCCGAGGCTGCGAGGGCCGCCGGCGCGAAGCTCCCGCAGCTCGGAGTCTGAGCCGCGGCAGCGCTCAGAGCTGCACGACCTCGCCGGTCGCCGCGCTCTGCTGAGCCGCGGCCACGATGCGCAGCGTCCGCAGGCCCACGTCGCCGTCGGGCTGCGGGCCGGCCCCCGAGCGCACCCCTTCGATGAAGGCGTCGAGCATGCGCCGGTCGAGGTCCCGCCCGTAGCCGATCCACACCCCTCCCGGGACCGCCTCGCTGAAGCCGCCGACGTGCTGCGCGAAGGGGTCGATCGAGGCGCCGGCCTCCGTACCCACGACCTCAAGGGTCAGCCCGC
Organism: Tessaracoccus sp.; assembly: GCF_016714275.1. Lineage (GTDB taxonomy): Bacteria > Actinomycetota > Actinomycetes > Propionibacteriales > Propionibacteriaceae > Arachnia. The sequence continues at coordinate 664,427 of NZ_JADJNP010000004.1, forward strand.
CCCAGACCTCGGCGTGGTCAGGTTGGCTCCACGAGCAGTCGATGGTTGCGCGCAGCCCGCTCGGGTACGACACGCTGACCAGGCCGCCGGTCTCGGCGCGCACCTGTGGCTTGTCGGCGTGCAGGATCGCGTTGGCGACGGCGCGCACCGAGGAGGCCTGTTCGCCGCCGAGCAGCGCGTCGAGGAGGTCGGCGACGTGTACGACGTGGTCCATCAGGGCGCCGCCACCGGACAGCTCCGGGTCGGTGAACCAGGCCCGGGAGCCGACGGGGATCTGGCCGTTGTTCGTGCCGGTCGCCAGCAGCGGGCGGCCGAGGCCGCCTCCGTCGATGAGGGTGCGCAGCGCCGCGAACTGGGGCGAGAAGCGCACCGGGTACGCCGTCATCAGGAAGACGTCGGCCGCGCGGCACGCAGCGACCATCTCCTCTCCGTCGGCGACCGTCGTGGCCAGGGGCTTCTCGCACAGCACATGCGCGCCCTCGGCCGCGGCGCGGAGCACGAGGTCGTGGTGACGGGCGTTCTCCGAACAGATCACCACCGCGTGGGGGCGCCACGCGAACAGCTCGTCGTAGGTTTCGACGGAGGACACGCCCAACGCGTCGGCGAACGCGCGCCCGCGCACCTCTCCGGGCGGGGCGGTGGCGCCGTCGGGGTCGGCGCACAGCAGCTCCACGCCGGGCGTGTCGCGCAGCAGGGCTGCGTAGCCCGCGGCGTGGACGTGAGCGAAGGACAGCAGGCCGATCCTCATCGCACGGCCTCCTCACCGAAGGCGACGCCGCGGCCGAGTTCGATGGACGCCTGCACCGCCGCGGCGAGGCGCACGGCGATCGCGCCGTCCTCGCCGGTGACTCGCGGCGTCGGCCCTCCCGCGAAGGCGCTCGCGAACTCCCGTAACTCGGTCAGATAGGGGGATTCGACGAAGCTCAGGTCCGGCAGCATCGCGCCCTCTGCGGCTGATGCGCCCCCGTCGAGGCGGAACGACTTCTCGTCGCGGGTGTCGTGCCGGAGCACGCCGCCGTCGCCGGCGACGTTGAACGAGGTCCAGAAGGTGGTCCCCGGGGGACCCCAGACGGCGCGGACGTAGCTGATCGCGCCGCCCTCGTGGGTCAGCACGGCCTCCGCGACCGATACCTCAACTCCCGACGAGGAGCGGTCGCGGGCGGCGGTTGCGTAGACCTCGGTGACCTCGCCCATCGTCCACCGCGCGATGTCCAGGTCGTGGATCATCAGGTCGAACACCACGCCGCCCGACTGCGCGTCGTCGGCGAACCAGGCGGCCCATTGCGGGAAGCTCCCCGTGCGGGTGAACCGGGCGACGGCGGGTGTGCCGATCACGCTGTCGGCCACTGCCCTGTGCATCGCGGCGTACTCGGGGAAGAAGCGCACGACGTGGCCGGGGTAGACCTGGCGGCCGAGCCCCGCGGCGAGGTCGACGATGGCCTTGGCGTCGTCGGGGGTTCGGCCCAGCGGTTTCTCGCACACGACGTCCTTGCCCGCGCGCAGCGCGCGCTCGGCCAGCTCGCGGTGCGTGGGGGTGGGCGTGACGATGTCGACGACGTCGCACGCGGCGAGCAGGTCGTCGAGGCTGTCGACGACGGTGCCGCCGCACTCGGCGACGAGGGCTTCCTGCCCCGCGACGGAGTGGACGGTGACGTCGGCTCCCAGCGCGAGCCAGGCGGGCAGGTGCGCCCTTGCGATCCCGCCGGCGCCGATGAGACCTACTCGGAATGACATGTTTCTCCTTGGGGCGAGGGGTTCGGGACCCTTCCTACCGTAGACGCCGTGTCGGCATAAGGATGACACAAAACCACATTTTCGCGTAGCCGAAGTTGCGAAAATAATCCGGGGAGCGCTCCGTATACGCGGAATGTATCTCTGTAATGGCCCGTAATCGCGGATCTCAGAAAAATAACTCCGACGGGTTGTCGTAGAAGCGCCGATTTTCGTGTTTGTACGAAGGTTCTATGCAAAGCTGTCCAGCATGGACCAGACTGCTCGACTCGACGGCCCGGCATCGGACGCGCTCCTGAAGCTTGGCCGCTTCTTCACCGATTGGGATGAGACCGCGGACGGCCGAGCTGTCTTCCGCAAGGGCGGCCGTGCGGGCGACGTGTTCTACCGCGACCGCTGGAGCCACGACAAGGTCGTCCGCTCCACGCACGGCGTGAACTGCACGGGTTCGTGCTCCTGGAAGGTGTACGTCAAGGACGGCATCATCACGTGGGAGTCGCAGCAGACGGACTATCCGTCGACGGGTCCCGACCGCCCGGAGTATGAGCCCCGCGGTTGTCCCCGCGGCGCGGCCTTCTCGTGGTACACCTACTCGCCGACCCGGGTGCGCTACCCCTACGGTCGAGGCGTCCTGATCGAGATGTACCGCGAGGCGAAGAAACGCCTGGGAGATCCGGTGGAGGCTTTCCGCGAGATCTCGACCGACCCGGCCAAACGCCGTCGCTACCAGCAGGCGCGTGGCAAGGGCGGCCTTGTCCGGATCAGCTGGGACGAGGCGCTCGAGATCGCGGCGGCGTCCTACATCAACACCATCAAGAACTACGGCCCGGACCGCTGCGTCTCGTTCTCGCCGATCCCGGCGATGAGCATGGTGAGCCACGCCGTCGGCACGCGCTTCACGCACCTCATCGGCGGCGCGATGACCAGCTTCTACGACTGGTACGCGGACCTCCCCGTTGCTAGCCCGCAGGTCTTCGGCGACCAGACGGACGTCCCCGAGTCCGGCGACTGGTGGGACGCCTCCTACCTGATGATGTGGGGATCCAACGTCCCGGTCACGCGTACTCCGGACGCCCACTGGATGGCCGAGGTCCGCTACCGCGGCACCAAGGTGGTCACCGTCAGCCCGGACTATGCCGACAACGTGAAGTTCGCCGACGAATGGCTGCCCGCGCAGGCAGGCACCGACGCGGCGCTCGCGATGGCCATGGGCCACGTGATCCTCAAGGAGAACTTCGTCGACAAGCAGGTCGAGTACTTCGACGGCTATGTCAAGCAGTACACCGACCTCGGGATGCTGATCACGCTCGTCGAGCACCCGGACGGCCATGGCCTTACCGCGGGCAAGTTCATCACTGCGGCCGACCTGCCCGAGTACGAGGACCTCAGCGACGCCGCGTTCAAGACCGTGATGTGGGACAAGGCGACGGGCACCACTGCCGTCCCGAACGGCTCCATGGGCTTCCGGTACTCCGACGACGGCGCGGGCCAGTGGAACCTGGACCTCGGCGACATCCAGCCGACGCTGACGTTCATCGACGACGACGCCGCAGAGGGCGTCGAGGTCGCACTGCCGTGCTTCGAGGACCCCCGCGGCGAAGGCTCGATCATCCGCCGCGGCGTTCCCGCCCGGCGCTTGGGCGACAAGCTCGTCACCACCGTCTTCGACCTGATGCTCGCGCAGTACGGCGTCGGCCGCGAAGGCCTTCCCGGCACCTGGGCCAAGGACTACGACGACGTCGACTCGCCCTACACCCCCGCGTGGCAGGCCGAGATCACCTCCGTGCCCGCAGAGGCCTGCATCCGCACCGCGCGCCAGTTCGCGAGCAACTCCGAGGAGTCGAAGGGCCGCACGATGATCATCATCGGCGCGGGCATCTGCCACTGGTTCCACGCCGACGTCACCTACCGCGCCATCATCGCGCTGCTGATGATGACCGGTTGCATCGGCAAGAACGGTGGTGGCTGGGCCCACTACGTCGGCCAGGAGAAGTGCCGCCCGATGACGGGCTGGTTCAACATGGCCAACGCCATGGACTGGCAGCGCCCGCCGCGCACCATGATCGGCACCGCGTACTGGTACATGCACACCGACCAGTGGCGCACGGATGGCTTCTCGTCGAACCGGGTGAAGTCGCCGCTGTCGCGGGGCGTGCTCGACAACATGCACACCGCCGACGCCCTTGCGCAGTCGAACCGGCTGGGCTGGATGCCGTTCTACCCGCAATTCGACGCCAACCCGCTCGACCTGGCCGACGAGGCGAAGGCCGCCGTGGAGCGCGGCGAGGCCGAGTCCGTGCAGGCCTACGTGGCGGCGAAGGTGAAGAGCGGCGAGCTGAAGAGCTCGATGGAGGACATCGACGCGCCGCAGAACTGGCCGCGCACCATGATCCTCTGGCGCTCGAACCTGTTCGGGTCGTCGGCGAAGGGCAACGAGTACTTCCTCAAGCACCTGCTGGGCACGCACAACAACCTGATGCCCAACAACCACGGCGCCGACGAGCGCCCGGTGGACGTGGCCTGGCACGACGAGGCGCCCGAGGGCAAGCTCGACCTGCTGATGACCGCCGACTTCCGCATGACGAGCTCGACGCTGCTGTCCGACATCGTCTTCCCGGCGGCCACCTGGTACGAGAAGCACGACCTCAGCAGCACCGACATGCACCCGTACGTGCACTCGTTCTCCCCGGCGATCGACCCGCCGTGGGAGGCGAAGACGGATTACGAGCTGTTCACCGAGCTGGCGCACAAGCTGTCCCAGATGGCGAAGGGCCGGCTGGAGAAGCGCTCCGATCTGGTCGCGGTCGCGCTGCAGCACGACACGCCGGGCCAGATCAAGCAGCCCGGCGGCGTGGTGCGCGACTGGAAGCGCTCCGACATCCCCGCGGTCCCCGGCGAGAACATGCCGGTGCTCGCTGTCGTCGAGCGCGACTACACGGCGATCGCGGACAAGCTCGCCACCGTCGGGCCTCTCGCGGAGAAGCTCGGCTTCACGGTCAAGAACATCACTTACAAGGTGGGTCACCAGGTCGAGCAGCTCGGCAAGCTACACGGCGTCTTCCCGAGTGGCGCGGCGGCGGGCCGGCCGGCGATCAACACCGACCAGCGCCTCGCCGAGGCCATCCTGATCTTCTCGGGCACCACCAACGGCGAGCTCGCGACGCAGGGCTTCCACGATCTGGAGAGGAAGACCGGACGCAAGCTGGCGGACTTCTCCGAGGGGTCGGAGGAGAAGCTGATCACCTTCGCGCAAACCCAGCAGGCGCCGCAGGCTGTGATCACGTCGCCGGAGTGGTCGGGGTCGGAGACCGGCGGACGGCGCTACGCGGCCTTCACGATCAACACCGAGCGGCTGAAGCCCTGGCACACGCTGTCGGGCCGGATGCACTTCTTCCTCGACCACGACTGGATGATCGACGCGGGCGAGCAACTGCCGACGTTCCGGCCGCCTCTCGACATGGCGAAGGCCTACGGCGAGCCCGAGTTGGGACCTGCGGGGGAGAAGGCGATCACGCTGCGCTACCTCACGGTGCATAACAAGTGGTCCATCCACTCCGAGTACCAGGACAACCTGTTCATGCTGTCGCTCGGACGCGGCGGGCCCCAGGCCTGGCTCAGCGTGGCCGACGCCGCCTCGATCGGCGTGAAGGACAACGACTGGATCGAGCTGACCAACGCCAACGGCGTGTTCGTCGCCCGCGCCGTCGTCTCCTCCAAGCTGCCCGACGGCATCTGTTACGTGCAGCACGCCCAGGAGCGCACCATCGACGTGCCGAAGTCGGAGGCCACCGGAAGGCGCGGTGGCATCCACAACTCGGTGACCCGCATCCTGCTCAAACCCACCCACCTGATCGGCGGCTACGCGCACCAGGCGTACGCCTTCAACTACATCGGCCCAACGGGCGTGCAGCGGGACATCGTCTCGACGGTGCGCCGTCGCTCCCAGGAGGTGCAGTACTGATGGCGAAGCAGCGTCGCGTCATGGCCCAGGTGGCCATGGTGATGAACCTGGACAAGTGCATCGGGTGTCACACGTGCTCGGTGACGTGCAAGCAGGCGTGGACCAACCGCGCGGGCACCGAGTACGTCTGGTTCAACAACGTCGAGACCCGGCCCGGCCAGGGCTACCCCCGGGGCTACGAGGACCAGGACAAGTGGCAGGGCGGCTGGGTCCGCACCAAGAACGGACGGCTCAAGCTGCGTTCGGGCGGCCGGTTCAAGAAGCTCCTCTCGATCTTCGCGTCCCCGGTGCAGCCGGGCATGGACGACTACTACGAACCCTGGACATACGACTACGAGACCCTGATCACCGCGCCCCTCGGCGACGACTTTCCTGTCGCCCGGCCGAAGTCCCTTGTCACGGGCAAGGACATGGCGATCACCGCGTCGGCAAACTGGGACGACTCGCTGGGCGGCGTCGCGGCGACGGAGGAGGGGGACCCCATCCTCAAGACGCTGCGCGAGGAGTCCAACCAGCGGATCAAGCTGGAGTACGAGAAGAGCTTCGCGTTCTTCGTGCCCCGCATCTGCGAGCACTGCCTCAACCCGTCGTGCATGGCGTCGTGCCCCTCGGGCGCGATCTACAAGCGCTCCGAGGACGGCATCGTGCTCGTCGACCAGGACAAGTGCCGTGGCTGGCGCCAGTGCATCACCGGCTGCCCCTACAAGAAGATCTACTTCAACCACCGCACGGGCAAGGCGGAGAAGTGTCACTTCTGCTACCCGCGCCTCGAGGTGGGCATCCCGACGGTGTGCTCGGAGACCTGTGTGGGCCGGCTGCGCTACATCGGCGTCATCCTTTACGACCCCGACAAGGTCACCGAGGCCGCGCTGGCCGATGACAAGGACCTGTACGAGGCTCAGCTCGAACTGATGCTGGACCCCTACGACCCGCAGGTCATCGCCGACGCCAAGGCCAACGGCATTCCCGCCGACTGGCTGGAGGCCGCACAGAAGTCGCCCACCTATGCGCTGATCAAGCACTTCAGGGTCGCGTTGCCGCTGCATCCGGAGTACCGCACCATGCCGATGGTCTGGTACATCCCGCCGCTGTCGCCGGTGGTCGACCTGCTGAGCTCTCAGGGGCACGATGCGGAGGCCGGCGGCAACCTTTTCGGTGCCATCGACGCGCTGCGGATCCCGCTGGAGTATCTCGCCGAGCTGTTCACGGCGGGCGACGTCGAGCCGGTGCGGCTGGTGCTGCAGAAGCTGGCAGCGATGCGCTCCTATATGCGCGACGTCACGCTCGGCCGCGAGCGCGACGAGGAACTGGCCACCGCCGTCGGCATGACGGGCGGGGCGATGGAGCAGATGTACCGGCTGCTGGCGATCGCGAAGTACAACGAGCGTTACGTCATTCCCAAGGCGCACCATGAGCAGGCGCACAACCTTGAGGAGATGGCCTGCTCGGTTAACTTCGACGACGATCCGAGCCTTTCCTCGCCGCTGGGCGAGTCGTCCGGGCGCCTCGTCCCGGTGGCGATCGAGTCGTTCGCCGCCGTCAAGGCCAAGCGCGACGAGGAAGAGCGGGAGAAGGCGGGGAGGTCGTAATGGCGCTCAAGCTGCCCGCCCCGCCCCCGCGGCGCGACCGCGTTCTCTACGCCGCGGCCGCCGTCGTTCTGTCCTACCCGGACGAGGAGACACTGAGCAGGCTGCCGCTTGTGGAGGAGGCACTCGTCGAGGCCGACGCGCTTGCGTCGTTCGCTCCCGTGCTGGCGCACCTCAGGTCGATGGCCCCGATGGACGCGCAGGCCTGGCACGTGCAGGAGTTCGACCTGTCGCGCCGTCACGCGCTGCACCTCACCTATTGGACCGACGGCGACACCCGCCGCCGCGGCGAGGTGCTTGCCGCCATCAAGCAGACCTACCGCGACTCCGGCCTGCTGGTCGATCTCGACGGCGAACTGCCCGACTACTTGCCGATGGTGCTCGAGTTCGCCGCCAACGGCGCTCCCGCGCTCGGCGTCGCGCTGCTCAACACCTATCGGGCCTCGCTGGAGCTGCTGCGGCTCGGACTCGTGAAGGACAAGCTGCCGCACGCCGACGTCGTCGCGGCGGTCTGCGACACGCTCGGCGGGCCATCTCCCCAGACGAGGGCTGAGGTCCAGGAGCTGCTCGGCAACCGCCCCAGCGAGCTCGTCGGGCTCGAGCCGTTCATCAACACCACCCCGTTCCCCGTCGCCGGCCAGGAACTGGCCGGGGCAAGGCAAGGAGGCTGACATGAGTACCTTCCTCTGGGGCGTCTTCCCCTACATCGTGGCGCTGGTCTTCTTCGGCGGCCTGTTCTGGCGCTACCGCTACGACCAGTTCGGGTGGACCACCCGGTCGTCGCAGCTGTACGAGTCGAAGCTGCTGAAGTTCGCCTCGCCGCTGTTCCACTTCGCGCTGCTCGCGGTCTTCCTGGGCCACGTCGTCGGCCTGATCATCCCGAAGGCGCTCACCGACTGGATCGGCATCGACCAGCACATGTACCACATGGGCGCGTTCTACGGTGGCGGCCTTGCGGGCGTCGCGCTCGTGGTCGGCCTCGCGCTGCTGATCTACCGGCGTCGCACCCAGACCGCGGTGTTCCGCGCGACGACCGTCAACGACAAGGTCATGTACCTGGTGCTGGCGCTCGCCGTCGGCCTCGGCATGGTCGCGACGCTGACCGGCGACAAGACGCCCACCGGTGAGGAACACAACTACCGCGAGACGGTGTCGATCTGGTTCCGGTCGCTGTTCGTGTTCCAGCCGAACGTCGAGGCGATGGGTCACGCGACGTGGCAGTTCCAGGCGCACATCGTCATCGCGCTGCTGCTGATCGCCATGATCCCGTTCACCCGTCTCGTGCACGCGTTCTCCGCGCCGCTGCACTACCTGTTCCGCCCCTATGTCGTCTACCGCTCGCGCGACGTCGTGCCGCAGCACTCGCAGACCGTCAAGGGCCGCGGCTGGGACCCGATCGGCACCCGCGACAACGAGAAGACGAGAAGGTAGGTACCGCTCGTTGAGCCGGGTCGCGAGGCGTCAGCCGAGCACCCGTGTCGAAACGAATGGACCCGGCCCAGGCGCTTAACCGGGGCCGGTCGTCGCCGGGGAGAACCCTTTGTGCAGACTAGGCGCGTACTTCCGAAAAACTTGGAAGATGTTCGACGACAGAGAGACCACCGTCAGTGAGTAAGAACCTCATCGAGGTCCCCCCGGTTCACGAGACCGGCAAGGGCGCGGGCCGCGTCATGACCATGTCCACCATCGCGTTCACGTTGATGTTCGCGGTGTGGCTGATGTTCGGCATCCTCGGCATCCCGATCCAGAAGGAACTGGGCATCAGCGACGAGCAGTTGGCCTGGATCTCGGCCGTCGCCGTCCTCAACGGCTCGATGTGGCGGCTTCCTGCCGGGATCATCGCGGACCGGATCGGTGGCAGGAAGGTCACCCTGTTCCTGCTGTTCGCCACCGCGATCCCCGCGTACATGGTGAGCTTCGCGCAGAGCTACACATGGCTGCTGGTTCTCGCCTTCCTCGTCGGCTTCGCCGGCAACCTGTTCTCTGTGGGCACCACCTGGAACTCCGCCTGGTTCAGCAAGGACCGCCAGGGACTCGCGCTGGGCGTTTTCGGTGCGGGCAACGTCGGCGCGTCGGTCACCAAGTTCATCGGTCCGCCGCTGATCGCCACGACGGCGGGCAGCACCTTCGTCCTCGGCATCCAGGGCGGCTGGCGGCTCATCCCCGTCATCTACGCCGTGCTGCTGGTGGTCGTCGGCATCCTGACCTGGATCATCGTCCCGCGCGTGGACCGCGCGCCGGGGGCATCGAAGCCGGTCAAGGAGATGCTGGCGCCGCTCAGCAACGTGCGCGTGTGGCGATTCAGCCTGTACTACGTGGCCGTGTTCGGCGCATACGTGGCGCTGTCGGCGTGGCTGCCCAAGTACTACGTCGACAACTTCGGCGTCGACCTCACCATCGCGGGCCTGCTCACGGCCACCTTCATCTTTCCCGCGTCGCTGCTGCGGCCCGTCGGCGGCTGGATGAGCGATCGTTGGGGTGCCCGCAAGGTCATGTACTTCACCTTCGGCCTGATGCTGTTGAGCAGTGGCATCCTGATGATGCCCAACGGCTTCATCACCGTCGTCCACCCCGACGGCGCGACCACCGACCATCTGCACTACCAGATGCAGCTGCCGTGGTTCGTGCTGCTGGTGTTCGTGCTCGGCTGCGCGATGGGCTTCGGCAAGGCCGCCGTGTTCAAGCACATTCCCGAGTACTTCGGCGACAACGTCGGCTCCGTTGGCGGGCTCGTCGGCATGCTGGGCGGCCTGGGTGGCTTCTTCCTGCCGCCGCTGTTCGCCTACACGAAGACGTGGTCGGGCTTCCCGAGTTCCACGTTCTCCTGCATCTTCGTCCTGGTGGCCGTCTGCGCCATCTGGATGCACGTCACTATTGTCAAGATGCTGCACGAGAAGGCCCCCGAGTTGGCCGGCAGCATCGACCGTCCCCTTGAGGAGGCACACGCATGAGCGCAACTGAGACCAAGGGCGACTGGCTCGTCGCTTGGGACCCCGAGGACGAGAGCAAATGGGACAAGAAGCTGGCGTGGAACACGCTCACCGTCACCACCTTCACCCTGACGCTGTGCTTCGTCGCCTGGTTCCTGCCGAGCGCCATCGTGCCGAAGCTGAACGCGCTCGGCTTCGAGTTCACCAAGGCGCAGCTGTACTGGCTTGCCGCCATGCCGGGCCTTTCCGGCGGCCTGCTCCGCCTGGTCTGGATGGTGCTGCCCCCGAAGATCGGCACGCGCAAGATGGTCACGCTGACGACGCTGCTGCTGATCCTCCCCGTGCTCGGCTGGGGCTTCGAGGTCACCAACCCTGACGTCCCGTACTGGCGCCTGATGGGCCTCTCGTTCCTGGCGGGCATCGGCGGCGGCGCGTTCTCAGGCTTCATGCCGTCGACGTCGTACTTCTTCCCGAAGCGGATGCAGGGCACCGCGCTGGGCCTCCAGGCCGGCATCGGCAACTTCGGTGTCTCGCTCGTGCAGCTGCTGACGCCCTGGCTGATCAGCTTCGGCATGTTCGCGTTCCTGGGCTCGCAGACCATGGCGGTCGCGGGCAAGGACCCCGTCGTCGTCTGGTACCAGAACTCGGCGCTCGTTTACATCCCGTTCATCATCGCCGGCGCCATCTGGGCCTACATCGTGCTGAAGTCGGTGCCGGTCAAGGCCAGCATCAAGCAGCAGTTCGACATCTTCACCAACCAGGACACCTGGTGGATGACGATCCTCTACATCATGACCTTCGGCACGTTCTCCGGCCTCTCCGCGCAGTTCGGCCTGCTGATGGCGAACCTGTACGGCACGGGCAACCCCGAGATCGTCGAGGGCGTCGGCCATGCTGCGAAGGTGCTCGTCGAGGGCTATGCGGTTCCGGACCCGGTGAAGTACGTGTTCCTCGGCCCGTTGGTCGGCGCCGGCGCGCGCATCGTATTCTCGCCGCTGACCGACCGCATGGGCGGCGCGATCTGGACGCTGATCAGCGGCATCGGCATTCTGGGCTCGATCATCTACACCATCCCGGGCCTGACGCCCGACACCTCGAGCGCCGCGGCGCTGCAGGGCGGGTTCAACCAGTTCCTGTGGGGCATGCTGCTGATCTTCCTGTTCTCCGGCATCGGCAACGCGTCGACGTTCAAGCAGATGCCGATGATCTTCGAGCGCCGCCAGGCCGGCGGCGTGATCGGCTGGACCGGCGCCATCGCCGCCTTCGGCCCGTTCCTGTTCGGCGTGGGCCTCACCATGATGTCCCCGACGGCGTTCTACATCATCGGCGCGGTGTGGGCCGTCGGCTGCATCGTCATCACCTGGATCCGCTACGCCCGCCCGGGCGCCCCGAAGAAGAGCTGATTCGCGCCTAACCGCTGGCGATTCCACCAGATCTAGTGGAATCGCCAGCGGTTAACGATGTCAGGGCGCGGTTCACCGGCATCAAGGCGTTTCGGCCTGAAGAACTTGGGTTAGGTGAGCGGATTGCCTCGCGCGGCGGCCCGGTCGAACACCCGCTGGGCTGCGTACAGGGCCTCTTGTGGGTCGTTATAGCCCATGTAGCTCTCGTCGAAGAACTCGTCGTGGATCGCCGCCGCTTGCTCCGGTGAGGTGAATCCCAGGTGGCGGAACAAGACCTCGAGGTCGTCGAGATCGCGCCTCCTCATCGCGCGCAGCTTCATCGCGACCAAGTAGTGGGGTGAGGCGACCGCGATCCGGAGGCCGGGCAGGGTGAGCTCGCGGGAGTCGGGGTCCGGCTCGTTGCTGAAGAACGCCGTGGCCCGGGAATTGACCCAGTCCGGGCTGAGCTCGTGGGCCTCCGCGACGGTGGCGACGGCGCGCCAGAACTCGTCGCCGCCGGACCTGACAGCGGCGTCGACGTCCCTGGTGATGCGCCTGGCGTCGAACTCCAGCGCGATCGCGGCGCCGCCGACGACATAGACGCTGGCCTCCACGTCGCGACCCACGAGGATCTCGCCGACCTCCCGCAGGAGGGAGAGGATCTCGTCGCGGGTGAGGTTCCGGTCGTGGGCCGTCATGCTTGCGTGAACTCCCGTTCATCCAAGAAGATGCCCAGCCGCATCAGCTCCGCCGGTGTGTGGGCCATGTCGTTGTAGGCGTCCGACGGGCTGTAGGCGAACGGCCACCAGCCCTTCTCCAGTGGCTCTTTGAAGGTCCACGACGGCGCGTGTTCCCCTATCTGGTGCAGGCGGTAGCGCAGCGCCCCCGCGAGGAGCGCGTCCCATCGTGGATCCCCGGTGGTGTCCGGAGCGTTGAGCGCGTCGTCGAGGGTTCCGGCCTTTTGTGCGGCGGGCAGCGCGTTGATGCCATCCATCAGCATGCGGATGGCATGGATGTCGTCCCCGGCCGCGAGCGCGTCGCGAACGTCCTCTGCGATCTCGGGGACCGTCGCCCACCAGCGCTTCATGTCCCTCCTGGGTAGGAGGCCATCCTATCCGCGACGAGACGCCGGACTGCGCGAAATCCTGAGGCGGCTTGGCCGCTCGTCGTCTGTGCGCGGATGTGGGAGCATGGGCCGATGGCGCGGATCACCGAGGAGGACCCGAGGTATCTCCGCGTGCGCGCCAGCCTCGTGTCGGCGCTGTTCGAGCTGGCCGCGGAGGTACCCGCCGACGAGATCTCCGTCTCGCAACTCGCGTCGGCTGCGGGGGTGTCGCGCACGACGTTCTACTCGCACTCCTCGTCGCCCGCGCAACTGCTGGCCGACACGCTCGTCGAGCGGCTCGCGCCGCGGCTGGATGCACTCGCCGACGAGATGACCGTGCCCGGCGTCGAGTACGTCGAGCTGTGGCGGGAGGCGTACACGGCGCTTCTTGAGCACGTGCAGGAGCACCGCGCCGTCTACGAGACGCTGCTGGCCACGAGCTCGTTCACGCTGTCGTCGCTGGTGCAGTACCTGGAGTCGGTGGCGACGCGCTCCGTCGACGCCGTCGTTGCCCAGTTCGCCGAGCCGCACGTGACGGCGCTCTGGCGCACCATGGCCATCCAGCAGCAGGTGCGCGGCTCGATTGCGATGATCAAGGCCTGGCTCGACACGGGCCTGGCCGACCCGCCCGACGTCGTCATCGACACCTACCTGACCCTCGCGCCGCCCTGGCAGCTCGCGAGGCCGGACGAGACCGGCCACATCACCCTGCGGCGCATCCGGTCTGCTCAGCCGGCCGCGGCGAACTCCTCGTAGGAGGCCAGCGCGCCGAGGGAGAGCAGGCCGACGCCGCGCATGAAGTGGGTGTGCGCCTCGCCGATCATCGTGGTCAGCATCTCCGGCGCCCAGGGGAGCAGGTGGTCGCGCAGGAAGGCGGCACCGATCCAGATGAGGCCGGCCGCCTCCGCGTCATTCCCGGCGTCGAGGGCATCGATCGCGCGCAGGCAGGACTGCGCGACGAAGTCGAACTCCAGGCCGACGTGGTCGTCGGGCTCCCTGTTCAGCCGCGGGGCCTTCAGCGCCAACTCGCGGTAGGCGGCGCGGACCTCGAGGGTCTGCTCGTCGAACACGAGGCCCTCCGTCCCGCGGTGGACAGACTCGTACGGCGCGACGACGGCGGCCGCCGTATCGCCGTAGAGGCGGTCGTGATCGCGGCGGATGGCGTCGGTGCTCTCGCCCTCCCGGTGCGAGGCAGCCAACTCGGCGAGGCCCTCCCGAGCCTTGTCGGAGGCCAGCGGCCACTCGGGGAGCAGCTCCCAGAGCGTCAGCAGCGTCTGCTCGTCGGGCGCGGCCCGGTGGAACCTGCCGAGGACGGAGAAGGCCGCCGCCATGTCGTCGAGGCGTTCGATGTCCTGCATGGAGTTCCTTTGCGAGCCGGGGGAGGGGTGCCCGAGATGCGGGTCTGAGAGGCCGCTGGCGGGTGATCCCGCAGGGGTGTCACCCGCGCGCGCGGTACCCCCAGTCTATTTCGGGCCCCCCGCCGCGCTTAGCCGACCCCGCGCCAATCTATCCAACGGGTGTCCTGTAGCGTGCGAGACACCTGATCCTCAAACCTGCGGAGGCCCCAGATGTCCACGACCCAGGAGACGGTGACCACGCCGTTCGGAAACAGCTCTCGGCGCACCTTCCTCAAGTGGTCCGGCGTGGCCGGCGGCACGGCCGCCCTTGTCTCCACGGTCGCGGACCTCGGCATGCCCGGCACCGCCGCGGCGGCGCCCGGCGACGGGATGGCCGACGCCGACAAGACGGTCTGGTCTGCCTGCGTCATCAACTGCGGCTCCCGCTGCCCGCTACGGCTCCAGGTCAAGGACGGAACGATCGTCCGCGTCCTGCCCGACAACACCGGCGACGACACCCTCCTGAATCGGAACATCAAGGCTTGTGTCCGCGGCCGCAACATGCGTCAGCGCGTCTACAACCCGGACCGGATCAAGAAGCCGCTCAAGCGCGTGGAAGGGGCGAAGCGCACCGAGGGCCGGTTCGAGGAGATCAGCTGGGACGAGGCGCTCGACCTGCTGGCCGAGAAGATCAGATACACCTACGACACCTACGGCCCCGAGGCCGTCTACAAGAACTACGGCTCTGGCGTATGGAACGCGCACATCGGCTACTCGGGCGGCTGGGCGCGCCTCTTCAACCTCCTGGGTGGGTACCTGGGCTACTACGGCAACTACTCCTACCTCCAGGTGTCGCAGTGCACCCGCTACTTCTACGGCACCCCCGACGAGCAGCCGTCGAACTCGATCGAGGACTCGATCGAGAACTCGAAGCTGCTGGTGCTGTGGGGCAACAACCCGCAGGAGACGCGGATGTCGGGCGGCGGCGTCACCTTCACCACCGCGATGGCGAAGAAGAGGGGCCTGAAGATCATCGTTGTCGACCCGCGCTACTCGGACTCGGCGTCCGTGCTGGCCGACGAGTGGATCGCGCTGCGGCCCGGCACCGACACCGCGCTGATCGCGGCCATGGTGCACGTGATGCTGCAGGAGAACCTGCACGACCAGGCGTTCCTCGACACATACTGCGTCGGCTTCGACGAGGAGCACCTGCCCGAGGGGGCGCCGGCGAACGCGTCCTACCGCTCCTACGTCGAGGGCAAGGGACCCGACGGCGTCGAGAAGACCCCGGAGTGGGCCGCCGAGATCACGGGCGTGCCAGCCAACCAGATCCGCAAGTTCGCTCGCGAGGTCGCGCTGGCGAAGCCGGCCAACATCACGCAGGGCTGGGGGCCGCAGCGCCACGCGCACGGCGAGAACCAGGCCAACGCCATCTACCTGCTCGCCTGCGTGACCGGCAACGTCGGCATCCCCGGCGGCGGCACCGGCGGCCGCGACGGCTATTACTGGCCGGTCACCCAGTGGCTCGACGACGGCGCCAACCCCGTCCAGACGCAGATCTCCTGCTACACGTGGACCGACGCCATCGAGCGCGGCCCGGAGATGACGGCGCTCGCCGACGGCGTGCGCGGCCGCGACAAGCTCGAGACCGGCATCAAGTTCATGGTGTTCTACGGCTCCGCGATGGGCTCGTCGCAGCACGGCGACATCAACCGCACGCGGCAGATCCTCGACGACGAGTCCAAGTGTGAGTTCATCGTCGGCATGGACAACCAGATGACCTCGACGATGAAGCTGTGCGATCTGGTGCTCCCCGACACGACGACGTCGGAGCGCTGGGACCTCGTGCCGTCGGAGTACACCGGCGACATGGCCTACGAGATCATGTGCGAGCAGGCCATCGCGCCCCTGTACGAGTCGCGCACCGCGATCGACGTGACCACCGCGCTGGCCGAGCGCCTCGGGGTGGGCGCCGAGTTCGGGGGAGGGAAGAAGACCACCGAGGACTGGGCTCGGGAGCTGCAGGCCAAGAATAGGGAGGCGAACCCGCACCTGCCGGAGTTCGAGGCGCTGCGCGAGATGGGCGTCTACCGGTACCTTGATCCGAACGGGCTTTACGTCGGGCTCAAGGCGTTCCGTGAGGACCCCGAGGCCAACCCGCTCGGCACGCCGTCGGGCAAGATCGAGATCTACTCCTCCCAGCTCGCCGACCTGGCAGCCACCTGGGAGTTCCCGAACGCGCTGCCCGGCGATGAGATCACCCCCATCCCGGCCCACGTCGCCACCTGGGAGAGCGCGGAGGAGGCGCGGGGCAACGAGAAGTACCCGCTGCAGTGCATCAGCCACCACTACAAGGGGCGCACGCACTCCACCTACGGCAACCTCTCCAACAACCTTGAGGCGCATCCGCAGAAGATCTGGATCAACACCCGCGACGCCGCGGCCCGCGGCATCGCCAATGACGACATCATCCGGGTCTTCAACGACCGCGGCACCATCCAGTGCCAGGCGCTGGTCACCCCGCGCATCGTCCCCGGCGCGATCTCCGTGCCGCAGGGCGCGTGGGTGAAGTTCGACGACGCGGGCGTCGACCACGGCGGCGCCGCCAACGTCCTCACGTCGCTGCACACCACACCGTTGGCCAAGGGCAACGGCCAGCACACAAGTCTCGTCCAGGTCGCGAAGGCGTAGGGAGTCAGATCATGAGCGAACCGCAGATCACGGCGGGGGCCAACTACGGCTTCCACTTCGACCAGAGCCTGTGCAACGGCTGCAAGGCGTGCCAGATCGCGTGCAAGGACAAGCACGACCTGCCGATCGGCGTGAACTGGCGCCGCGTCGTCGAGTACAGCGGCGGGACGTGGCAGACCGACGGCAACACGTTCACTCCGAATGTGTTCACGTACTACACCTCGATCGCCTGCAACCACTGCGAGAACCCGGTGTGTGTGCAGGTCTGCCCGACCACGGCGATGACCAAGCGCGACGACGGCACGGTCTTCGTCGACGAGTCCAAGTGCGTCGGCTGCCGCTACTGCGAGTGGGCGTGCCCCTACTCCGCTCCGCAGTTCAACGCGGAGACCGGGCACATGTCCAAGTGCGACCTCTGCTACGACTATCGGGAGACGGGCCAGGATCCCGCGTGCGTGTCCGCGTGTCCCTCGCGCGCGCTGGACTTCGGGCCTATCGACGACCTCCGGGCCACTTGGGGCGCCAAGGACGCCGTCGCCCCGCTGCCCGACCCGAGCATCACCCATCCTCAACTGGTGATCACCCCGCACCGCGACGCCCAGCCCTGGGACGGCGGCACGGGCGAGATCGCGAACCCCAAGGAGATCTGATGAACACGCACGAATTGCCGATGATCCTGTTCACGGTCATCGCCCAGCTGAGCGTCGGCACGTTCATCGCGCTGGGGATCATGGACGTGCTGCTCTCGCATCGCAACGACGCGACGACGGTGCGCCGCATCACCGAGCCGGTGCTGTACGCGATCGGGCCGGCGCTGGTGCTCGGCCTGCTGATCTCGATGTTGCACATGAACGACGTGCTGCACGTGTTCAACGTGGTCCGGCACTGGGACTCGTCCTGGCTGTCGCGCGAGATCCTCTTCGGGATGGGGTTCGCCGGCCTCGGCTTCCTGTTCGCCATCCTCTCCTGGTTCCGGATCGGCAGCGACGCGCTGCGCCGCGTCGTCGGACTCCTCACGGCGCTGGTCGGGATCGGGCTGGTCAGCTCGATGTCGATGATCTACTACTCGCTGGTCACGGTTCCGGCCTGGAACACGCCCATCGTGCCGTTCCATTTCTTCCTGACGACGATCATCCTGGGCGCGCTGGCCGCGGGCTGCGCGCTGATGTGGACGGTGATGGTGCGGGGACGCAACGAGGGACGGGCGCCGGCCGGCGAGGCCCCTGTCGTCGGTGGCGGCGGCGTGGCCGTCGCGACGAAGCCGTCGACCAAGGCGGGCATCTCCGCGCGCATCGCGGAGATCAACGCCCCCACCACCGCCGATGAGTGGAAGGCGATCACGCAGGTGATGCAGTGGATCGCGGTGGTCACCGCCGTCGGCGGCATCCTGGTCCTGATCTCCTACCCCGTGCACATCTCCGCGCTGGCCGCAGGCGACGCGACGGCGCAGGCGTCGGCGGCGGTGTTCTCCGGCACGTTCTTCGTCGGCCGGATGCTGCTGCTCGCGCTCGCGACCGTCGTGCTCGCCCTGTTCGGGTACCGGCTGGCCGGGCAGACGCTCCGCGAGCGGCCCCAGCTGCTCGTTCTGCTGATCACCACGGCATTCGTGCTGGCGACGATCGCGGAGATCATGGGCCGCTCGCTGCACTACGACTCGATGTTCCGCGTCGGCATCTGATGGAGGCGCGAAGCGCCGGGGCCGCCCTGCCCCTCGGCATCCAGGTGGCGACGGCGGGATTCGTCCTCGGGCGGCTCCTGCTGAAGCCGCCCGCCGCGGCGCTGGTCGAAAGCCTGAACGACCCCGCGATGCGCGCCACCTGGCCGCTCGCCGACGAGGACACCCGAGCGGCGCTCGCGGCACTTGACGGCGGCGCCGGCGAGCTTGGCGCCGTCCGGTTCGACTACGAGCGCCTGTTCGTGCGCGCGTCGCCCGGCCGGATCGAACTCCGCACGGGACAAGGCGCCGACGACCACGTCGGCCAGCGGATCCTCGACCTCGCCGAGCTGACCGCCACCGCCGCCCAGGCAGAACGCTCCGGGGACGGAGCCGCTGCCGCGGCGGCGCGTGAGTCGGCGACGCGGTTGCGCGAGAAGCTCGACCCCGTCGTCGGTCTCGTCCTCGACGCCGTTCAGGAGCGCGCCGCGACCCCACTGTTCCGGGTGCTTCCCGGACTGGTGCGCGGCTTCCTCGTCGAGGAGCTGCGCTCCCGGTGACAGACAGCACCCTCTCGCTGCTGCGCTGGCTGGCCGCCCATGACGTCCCTCGGCGAATGGTGCTGCTGTGCCCGGACGCACCCGTGCCGGACATCGGCCGCGGCGCCGTCGCGGTCCGGTTGACCGGTTGTGTCGCGGACGCGTCGATCGGTCTGCCCGCGCAGTTGCTGGCGTGCGGGGTGGGAGAGGTCGCCGTCGTCATCTGCGGCGATCGCGCGGAAGAAGTGCGGGCGTTGGGGGAGCGGTGGCGCGCGACCATCGTGACGGGAGTCGAGATCGTAGAGAGCCCGCCTCCACCGGGCCGCTGGCGCAAGGCACCCGAGGTCTTGACGCTCGGCGCGATCCCGGTCTCGCGCCGCGGCCTCCTCGGCCTCGCCGGCGCGGGGCCCTTTCCGCTCGACCTCGACGGCGACGACACCGCCCGCACGCTGGCCGCCCTGGATCTCCTCCGCGCACGCGGCCAGGCCGTCCTCGAGGTGCGCGAGGAGAGTCCCGCGCGCGCACTCGCCGTCGATGGCTGCACCGCATGCGGCGTCTGCGTCCACGCGTGCCCGCACGACGCCCTCTCGCTGACCCACGACGGCGCCGTCAGCAAGCTCGTCCACCTGCGCGACGCGTGCCGCGGCGAGCTGGACTGCATGCGCCTGTGCCCCATGGAGGCGATCTCCGACGGCGGCCCCATTCCGTTCGACGACCTCGCCGGGGAGCCCGGCAGGGTGCTCGCCGCGGTCGCGACGACCGCGTGCCCCCGCTGCCAGGCCCGGCATGCCGGCGGCCGGGGTACCTATTGCGCGGCGTGCGCTTTCCGGGTCGCGAACCCTTTCGGTACCTCCGCCCCGCCGGGCGCGAAACGCTCGTGATAGCGTCTTTCGCATGTCAGAAAATCCTCAGAACCCGAAGGAAGCTGCCATGCGGCAGTGGGTGGATCAAGTGGCGGCCGCCCTCGACATCCCGGCCGGCCTCGCGCAGAGCCACACAGACGCCTTGCTCGACATGGTGGGCCAAGTGGCGCACGGACCGAGCCGCCCAGGAGCGCCGCTGACCGCCTTCCTCGTGGGGCTGTCCGCGGGCTCCGCGGAGGATCGAGACGCCGCCATCGAGCGCGCGCTCGGCGTCGTCAGCTCCCTCGTTGATACTTCGACGAACGTCTAAGTATGGTGGACACTGACCGGATCGTCTCCGGCATCACCGACGCGGACGTCGACTGCGCCGCACTCCGTGCGGCCGTTTCCGACGAGAAGGCCGGCGCCATCGTCACGTTCGAGGGCGCCGTCCGCAACCACGACCACGGCGTCGCGGTCACGGGCATCGAGTACGTCGGGCATCCGTCGGCCGAGGAGATCATGGCGAGGATCGTCGCCGATCTCGCCGGTCGCGACGGGGTGCACGCGATCGCGGCGCAGCACCGCGTGGGATACCTGGACATCGGCGGGGTCGCGCTGTTCGTCGCCGTTTCCGCGTCGCACCGCAAGCAGGCGTTCGACTGCGCGTCGGACCTCATCGAGCGCGTCAAGGCCGAGCTGCCCATCTGGAAGCGTCAGGTGCTCGCCGACGGCACGCACGAGTGGTCGCAATGCCCCTGACCTCGGAACAGCAGGAGCGCTACATCCGCAACGTCGACGTCGTCGGCATGGGCGTGGAGGGGCAGGAGCGGCTGCTGGCATCGTCGGTCCTCGTTATCGGCGCCGGTGGGCTGGGATCGGCCGCGCTGCCGTACCTGGCGGCGGCCGGTGTCGGCAGGATCGGGGTGGTCGATGGGGACGCCGTCGAGCTGAAGAACATGCAGCGCCAGGTGCTGCACACCGAGCTGGGTCGCAACAAGGCCGAGTCCGCCGCGGAGCGCCTGCGGCTGCTGAACACCGACGTGACCGTCGACGAGTACCCCGAGTATCTGACGGCGGAGCGGGCCCGAGACCTCTTCGTGCGCTACGACCTGGTCATGGACTGCACCGACACCTACGGCGCCAAGTATCTCCTCTCCGACGCCGCGGAGGCCGTCGGAGCGCGCCTGATCTGGGCGTCCGCCGTCGGAATGCAGGGCCAGTGCTCGGTGTTCGGCGTGCCGGACGGGCACGGCGACAAGCTCTATCTTCGCGACCTCTTCCCGGAGGAGCCGAATGCCGGCGACTACCCGCTGGCCCTGGAGATCGGCGTGTTGGGGGCGATGGTCGGCCAGATCGGCGCGCTCGAGGCGACGGAGGCGATCAAGCTCCTCGCGGGCTTCGGGGAGCCGCTCGTCGGCCGTGTCATGGTCCTCAATGCGCTGTCCGCCCGCTGGTCCGTGCTCCCACTGCGAAAAGCCGCAGGTTGAGTTGAGTTGGCCGCTACCGCTGATTGCGCCGAATCCCCGCGCGAAGCGCCGGACTCGTGCCGCGCCGTGCTGAGCCGACGCGGCAGGCGTAGCCTCGTCGTCGTGTCGAAGTGAAACCGATGAACCCGAACACGAAAACAGACAGAAGGACTACCGATGTTGACCGTTGAGCAGTACCTGGAGAGGGTCGTCGGGCTCGCCAGCCCGCTGCGGTCAGAGCCGTGCGCCGTCGGGTCCGGGTTCGGACGCGTGCTGGACGAGGACTTGACGGCGCGGTTTGCCGTGCCGCCGTTCGACAACTCCGCCATGGACGGCTTCGCGGTCCGCGCCGCTGACACCGCGGCGGGGCCGACCCGGCTGAAGGTCGTCGGCGACGTCCCGGCGGGCGCCTCGCACGCGCCGACGGTGGGTCCGGGCGAGGCCGCGCGGATCATGACCGGCGCGCCGATGCCTCCCGGCGCCGACGCCGTTGTGATGGTGGAGGACACGGATCAGGAGCAGGGCGACGTGCCGCTGCCGGGGTCTGTCGCCGTCGTGCCCGTCACGCCTGGCAAGAACGTTCGGTGCAGAGGAGAGGACGTCGCCGTCGGCGACCTCGTGCTGCGCGCCGGCGAGCGCTGGACCCCCGCGGCCGCGGGGGCGGCGTCGTCGATCGGTTACGCGGAGGTGCGGCTGCGCCGTCGGCCGAAGGTCGCGGTGCTCGCGACGGGCACGGAGCTCGTCGCGCCGGGAGAGCCCATCGGCTTCGGTCAGATCCCCGACTCCAACTCCCTCCTCATCGCCGGCCTTGTCGAGCAGTTCGGCGGCGAGGTCGTCTGCGCTCGCGCGGTCTCTGACGACGTCGACGACTTCCGCGAGGCCCTCGCCGAGGCCGCTGAGGCCGACGTCATCGTCACCTCCGGCGGTGTCTCCGTCGGCGCGTTCGAGGTGGTTCGCCAGGTGGTCGAGGGCGAGATCGAGTTCGTGAAGGTCGCCATGCAGCCGGGGAAGCCGCAGGCCAGCGGCCGTTTGCGCACTACCGACGGCCGCGAGCAGGCCTTGCTCGCGCTGCCCGGCAACCCCGTCAGTGTCTTCGTCTCCGCCTGGGCCTACCTGCGCCCGCTGCTCGCTGCGTTCCAGGGGGCGGATCCCGAGTGGGCCTCCACACGGGTGGCCGTGGCCGAGGGCTGGAAGACCCCTCCCGGCCGACGCCAGTACGTCCCCGTGGTCCTGACCGCCGACGGCGCCCGTCCCGCCCATCGCCTGGGCTCGGGCTCGCACCTGGTCGCCTCGCTCCACCTGGCCGAAGCCCTTGCCGTCGTCCCCGCCGATGTCGAGGCCGTGGCGCCCGGCGACATCCTCGACGTCTTTCTGGTGAGGTAGTCACATGGAGTTCACGCATCTAGACGCGCGGGGGCACGCCCGCATGGTCGACGTCACCGCCAAGCAGCCGACCGTCCGCACCGCGGGCGCAGAGGCCTTCGTTTCCTGCTCGGCCGATGTGGTCGCTGCCCTGCGCGAGGGGACCGTCCCGAAGGGCGATGTCGTCGCGGTGGCGCGCATCGCGGGCATCGCCGCGGCGAAGAAGGTGCCGGACCTGCTGCCGTTGGCCCACGTCATCGGCGTGCACGGCGTCGTGCTGGATGTCGAGATCGCCGACGGCGGGGTGCAGCTCCGCGCCGAGGTCAAGACGGCGGACCGTACCGGCGTCGAGATGGAGGCGCTGACGGCCGTGACGGTCGCCGCGCTCGCCGTCGTCGACATGGTCAAGGGCGTGGACCGCAGCGCGGAGATCGTCTCGGCGCGCGTCACCTCGAAGTCCGGCGGCCGTTCCGGCGACTGGGTGCGCTGACTATCTGACGGAAAACGTCACCGAGATGCGATCCAAGGCCCTCATATCCCGATAACCCTGTTGTGACCGCACTTATCCGTCAGCGGGAGCGCCCCGCAGAGGCGGAGGCGGGGCGGTTCATGTCGTGATCCGCGCCGTCGAGCTGGTCGACGATGTGGGTGAGCACGGGGGCGAGGACGGCGAGGGCGTCACGGGCGCCGCCGCGGGAGCCGGGCGCGTTGAAGACGAACGCGCGAAGGCCGCCTCGGTCGACGATGCCGGCCAGGCCGCGGGAGAGTGACGACAGCGGCGTCGCCGCCAGACCGGCGGCGCGGACCTGTTCCGCGATGCCCGGCACCTCGTAGGTCAGGAGCGGGCGTGTGGCCTCGACCGTCACGTCGCGCGGGCCGACCCCGGTCCCGCCGGTGGTCAGCACCACCCGCGCGCCGCCGTCGACGGCGTCGATGATCGCCTGCCTGATGAGTGTCGCCTCGTCCGGCAACACGACGGGGTGGTCGACCTCGAACCCCTGAGCGAGGAGGCCCTCGCGCAGGACCGCTCCGGAGCGGTCCTCGTAGATGTCGGCGGCTGCCCGGTCGGAGCAGGTGATCACGACGGCGCGGTATGGCATGACGCCATGCTAGTGGCCGCCCCGCGAACCGGCGGACTTGACCCAAGTTAATTGGAGGAACGGGCGCATGCGGTTGTCACCGCATGCATGCACCGCAACTACGGTTGATAGTATTCGTTCATGACGCATATTCGGATTGCCGCGGCGGCGAGCCTCCTGGGAGTAAGCGACGACACGGTTCGTCGTTGGGTCGACACCGGACGGTTGCACGCCGTCGCGGACGAGTCAGGCAGGCAGGCCATCGACGGTGTCGAGCTGGCCGCGCTCGCGCAGGAGCTTGCGGACAAGGCGCTCGACCAGCTCGACGGCGGCGCGGGGGCCCGTTCCGCCCGCAACCATCTGACGGGCCTCGTCACCCGCGTGGTCTCCGACACGGTCATGAGCCAGGTCGAGCTGCAATGCGGCCGCTACCGGATCGTGTCCCTCATTTCCACCGAGGCGGTGCAGGAGCTGGGCCTCGAGCCCGGCGTCGTCGCCACCGCGGTCATCAAGGCTACGAACGTCACCATCGAAAGGAACCGTGCATGAAGCGCCTGGCGCTCCTCGTCCTCGCCGCCCCCCTGGCCCTGCTCGCCGCGTGCGGCGGGACTACCCCGCCCGCGGAGACCCCGGCCGCTCCGGCGCCGTCGGTCACCCAGACCACTGAGGCCCCGCCGGCGGCGCCGTCGACGGCGGACGCGATCGTGTTCGCCGCCGCCTCAATGAACGCGGTGTTCCCGGACATCGCCGAGGCGAAGTACTCGTTCGACGGTTCGTCGGGTCTGGTCGATCAGCTGAAGGGCGGAGCGCCGGCCGACGTCTTCGCCTCTGCCGACAAGAAGAACATGGACAACGCCGTGGCCGAGGGCCTCATGGACGGCGACCCTGTCATGTTCGCCACCAACTACCTGGTGCTGGTCACCCCGGCGGATAATCCCGCGGGTATCACCGGCTTCGACGCTTCGCTCGACGGCACCAAGCTCGTCATCTGCGCGCCCGACGTCCCGTGTGGTGCCGCGACGGTGAAGGCCGCCGAGGCCAACAACCTGACGTTGACCCCGGTCTCCGAGGAGGCCAAGGTCACCGACGTGCTGGGCAAGGTCACCGCGGGTGAGGCGGATGCCGGCCTCGTCTACGCCACCGACGCCACTGGCGCCGGCGACAAGGTGAAGGTCTTTGACGTCCCCGGCGCGAAGGAAGACCCGAACACCTACTGGATCGGCAAGGTCAAGGGCGCCCCGATGCCCGAGCAGGCCGACGCCTTCATCGCGGCCATCATGGGTGCTGAAGGACAGGCGAAGCTGGCTGAGTTCGGCTTCGGCGCTCCTCAGTGACAACTGGCCTGAGCTACCCGAAGTGGGCGCTGGTGCCGATGGCGCTGGCGCTCACTTTGCTCGGTCTGCCGCTGCTCGGGCTGCTGATCCGCGCCGATTGGGCGCGGCTTCCCGAGCTCCTCCTGTCGGAGCGCTCGCTGGACGCGCTCCGGCTGAGCCTCTTCACCTGCCTGATCTCCACGTCCATCGTGCTGATCCTCGGCGTGCCGACGGCGCTGGTGCTGGCCCGCACGCGTGGCCGGTGGGCGTCGGCCGCCCGGACGCTCGTCACGGTCCCGATGGTGTTGCCGCCGGTGGTCGCGGGCCTCGCGCTGCTCACGACGCTCGGCCGCCGCGGACTCGTCGGGCAGTACCTGTCGGCGCTGGGCATCGAGATCGGCTTCACCACGACGGCCGTGATCGTCGCCCAGACCTTCGTGTCGCTGCCCTTCCTCGTCGTCTCACTGGAGGGCGCGCTGCGCTCCAGCGGTCAAGACTACGAGCGCGCCGCCACGTACCTGGGTGCCAGCCCGACGCGAACGCTGCTGACCGTCACTCTTCCGATGGCCGCCCCCGCGCTGGCTTCCGGGACCGCGCTGTCGTTCGCGCGGGCGCTCGGCGAGTTCGGCGCCACACTGACCTTCGCGGGGTCGCTGCAGGGGACCACCCGCACGCTGCCGCTCGAGATCTACCTGCTGCGCGAGTCCGACTCCGACCTCGCGCTGGCGCTGTCGGTCATCCTGCTCGCCGTCGCCGGCCTCGTCGTGTGGCTCGCCACCCACTTCCGCGCCTGGGGGAACCATGGCTGAAGCTCTCCGCGTCGACGCCGGGGTCGCTGCCCGGGGTGTCCGCGTCGCGCTGTCCGTCGCACCGGGCGAGGTTCTTGCGCTGATCGGCCCGAACGGGGCAGGCAAGTCGACGTCCATCCAGCTGGTCGCGGGCGCGCTTCGCCCCGACGACGGCGAGGTCGCCATCGGCGCAGCCACGGTCGCCGATGCCAAGGGTTTCATCCCCGCCAACCGGCGCAGGATCGGCTATCTGGAGCAGCGCCCGCTGCTGTTCCCTCACCTCTCGGTGCTGGACAACGTCGCTTACGGCCCGCGGTCCCGAGGGGTCGGCAAGGCCGAGGCGCGGGCGCGCGCGGAGCGGGAGCTCGCCGCCGTCGGGCTGTCCGGGTTCGAGCGGCGACGCCCGCGCGAGTTGTCCGGCGGCCAGGCGCAGCGTGTGGCACTGGCCCGCGCGCTCGCCGTCGACCCCGATGTCGTGCTGCTCGACGAGCCGTTCGCGGCGCTCGACGCCAGCGCGACACCGGAGCTGCGCCGCGTCCTTCGCGACCGGCTCCGCGGCATCACCACACTGCTCGTCACGCACGATCCGCTCGACGTCCTCGTCCTCGCCGACCGCGTGGCCTACCTCGACGCGGGCCGCGTGGCGGAGTCGGGTGCCGTCGAGGATGTCTTCCAGCGCCCGGGGACGCCGTTTCTCGCGGACTTCGTCGGCCTCAACCTGCTCCACGGCACCGCGGAGGACGACGGAGCTGTCAGGCTCGATGGGGGAGCGGTGATCGCGGGCCTCGCCGAGTCGCAGCTCCCGGCGGGTCCGGCGCGGGCGGTCTTCCCGCCGGGAGCGGTCAGCATCTTCCCGGCGGCGCCGCACGGGAGTCCGCGCAACGAGCTGCCGGCCGTCGTGGCGGGTGTGGAGGACCGCGGGCTCGTCCAGCGTGTCAGCCTGCTCGTCGGCGGCCAGCCCATCCACGCCGACGTCACCCCGTCGGCGCTTCGTGAGCTGTCGCTGGCTGACGGCACCGCCGTCGTCGCGGTGGTCAAGGCGACCCAGGTCGCCCTGCATCCGAGCCGCCAGTAACCGCGGCTCGGACCCCGAGGCCGGGTTCGTCAGGGGAGCGGGGTGTACTTCGAGCGGCGGCAGCCGGGCCACCACGGGAAGACGTCGCACCAGCCGACAGGGTCGGTGAGGCTGGTGGTCGTGGGGGGCGTTGAGGAGGGCGTAGCTACTTTAGTTGCGGCGGGCTTCCCAGCCTGCGGCAGCGCAGGCTGGGGAAGGGCCGGAGGGACCACAAGCGCGAAATGGGCGAGGACTAGGACCAGAATCTTCACGACGTCACCTTATGGGGTGTGGACGCTCAGACCTAGTCGCGCACCCTTCGGGTACGTCTGTGCCCGATCGGAGACACGCCGGGAAATCGAGCATTACGGTGTACAACATGCGCGTGCGGTCGATTCTGAACTCCGGTGGGGCGGAGTGCATCCTCGGCGCGCTTTTCTTCCTCGTCGCTTTCCTCGACTATCTCACCGGAGGCACGGCGCTGGGGTGGACGCCCTGGTGGGACGCGTTGGTGCTGGCGCTCCTATGTCTCGGTATGCGATGGCCGCTGGTCAGCGCGTGGGCGCTCTTCGTCGCCGTCCCTCTCGGCATGCTCGTCGATCCTTTGGGCCAAGGCATGTACGTCCTCATCTCGTCCTGCGCGGTGGTGCTCATGATTCGGCGAGATCACCTTCGGCTCGCGGTGATAGGGACGGTCGTCTTTGGTGGCGTCAACTACGCGGTTCTCTTCGTCAGAGCCGCCTACTTCGGAGATCCCCCTGCCCCCTTCTTCATGCTCGCTTCAGTGGGGATCTGGTACGCCGTCGTCTGGGCGATTGGGCTCGGCATCCGCGGGCTTGCGCGGGCCGAAGCGGCCCGCGTCGCGAGCCAGTACCGGGAGCGCCAGCTCAGTATCGCCGCCGACCTCCACGACTTCGTGGCAAGGAACCTCAGCGCACTGGTCATGGCCGCGGAGGCGCTGCCGGAAACCGACGATCCGGGCGCCGCTTCCAAGGTCGCCGAGCGGGCGCGCCTGGCCAACGCCACCCTCCGCGACATCACCGAGGTGATGCGCGGAGGGCCTCGGCGGCTGCGTCCCGCGGTCGGAGCAGAGGAGGCGCTGCGCCAGGCCGAGGAGATGTTCGCCGCCCAGAAGGGGGCGGTGAGCGTCGAAGGGGAAACGGCCGCCTCGCTGCACGAGCTGCCGGAGGAACTGGACCTCGTGGCCGGCCGCATCATCGCGGAGGCGCTGCACAACGCGCTGGCCCACGGCGATGTCCGGGAGCCGTGCGTCCTCGTCGCCGAGCGGTCCGAGGAGACGCTCGACATCGTCGTCTCCAACCGCATCGCGCGGCGAACGTCGTCGTCGGCGCTCCCCACGATGGGCGTCATGGCCATGGTGCAGCACGCGGAGATGCTGGGCGGCAGGGTCGAATCCACGGCGTTGGGAGACATGTGGGTGTGTACGGCCACACTGCCTCTCGACGGCATCGGAGACCGGACATGAGCGGCCCTCGGCGCCGCTGCGACGAACTCACCTAAGTAGTTCTTGGAGTCTCCAATAGGCGACGCCCGGTCAACTTTAGTACTGTCCAGATGTGCGAATCAGAATGGTTCCCGTTTTGGGGTGGGTTGAGTGCACGGTCGGGTTCCTCTTCCTGGCGGTGTCGGTGCTCGGGTTCACGCAGGCCCGAGAGGAGTTTCACGCGCTCCTCTGGGATGCCTTCACGTTCCTGCTCCTCCTGCTCACCCTGCGCTATCCCAGGATCGGCATGGCGGCGCTCATCGTTGCCGGCTTTGCCGGCTTGATGGTCGATCCCGAGGGAATCGGGATGGCGCACTACATCGCGGCCTGTGGTGTGGTGCTCGCGGTGAGGCTCGGGAGGTTCCCGCTGGCGGTCGTGGGAACAGCGACGCTCGGTATCCCGCTCTTCATCACCATGTATCGCCGATCGGGCGACAGACCGGTCACGCTCTTCTTCGCGACGTTGCTCCTCTACCTGATCGTCTGGGTGCTCGGGCTCGGCTCCCGGAGCGTCGGAAAGGCCGAGGCAGCGCGCGTCGAGGCGCGGCACCGGCAACGCCAGCTCGCCGTGGCTACCGATCTGCATGACTTCGTAGCCCGCAATCTCTCCGCTTTGGTGCTCGCGGCCGAGTCGCTCCCGCAGGACGACCCCGTCATCGCCTCGCTGGCGGAGCGGGCGCGGCTCGCGAACTCCTCCCTGCGCTCCATCACCAGCATGCTCAGGGAGGACGGGAACCCCGACGCGCAGATCACCTCGATCGGCGCCGAGGAGGCGCTCGAAAAGGGGATCGAGGCCATCTCCCTGCAGGGCGGACACGCCCAGGTCGCCAAGGGGACGAAGGCGGCGCTCACGGGCCTCCCCGGCGTCGTCGACAGGGCGTGCGGACGCATCCTTTCCGAGGCGCTGTGCAACGTCGCCAGGCACGCAGCGCTTGAGGAACCGGTCGTCATCGTCGCTGAGCGCACAGAGGACCGACTCGATCTGCTGGTAACCAACGGGATTGGCCAGCCGCGCGCGGCGAGCCCGGACTCCATGGGGCTGATGACCGTACGGCAGCATGCCGAGGTCCTCGGTGGCCGTGCCGAATCGTCATCACAGGGGAACGTATGGGTGTGTACCGCAAGCCTGCCACTGAGCAACGAAGGGGTCCTGCGATGATCCGCGTCGGCCTCTGCGACGACGACGCCCTCTCGCTGCAGGGCGTCGCCAGCATCCTCAGCCGCGACCCGGACCTCGTCGTGGTCCACCTCGCCCAGAATAGGGAATCCGCGCTCTCGTTCCCTCACCCCGTCGACGTGTGGCTGCTCGACGTCGCCATGCCAGGCCTCAGCGCCGCCGAGACGTGCCGCCGCCTGCGCGCCAACGAGGGCTCGCCGCGGGTGCTGATGCTGACGGCCTTCCCCAGCGGGAACGTGACCGAGTCCCTGAAGGCGGGCGCGAGCGGCTACCTCTACAAGGACGTGCGCCCCGCCCACCTGCTCCATGCGGTCAAGACCGCGGCGCAGGGGCTCTCGGTGAGCAGCCCGGAGGCCATCGCCTCGCTGCTGGACGAGCCGCTGATCGGGCAGCTGGGGCCCGACGTGTACGGGAAGATCGTGCAGGACGAGGACGACGAACGCCTGGTCGGCATCGTCCTTGAGGGGCACTCGGTCGACGTCATGGCCGGCCGCCTCGGCCTGTCCGAGTCCGGGCTGAAGAAGCGTCTCGGCCGCCTCATGCAAAGAGCAGAGGTCACCACCCGTCCCTTGCTGATGGCTCGCCTGTACGCGGCGAAGGCCGCCCGCGCGGAGGAGAGGAAGTAACTAGGGCGTGAGCGCCCCGTCGAGCAGGCTGACGACGCGGTCGGCGCGCTGGATGAGCACCGGGTCGTGCGTCGAGACGACCGAGGCGAGTCCGCGCTCGTGGGTGAGTTCGACGATGAGATCCATGATCGTGGCGGCGGTCTCGGAGTCCAGCTGACCTGTGGGCTCATCCGCGATGAGGATGTCAGGCTTTGCGACGAGGGCGCGGGCGACGCCGACACGCTGCTGCTGGCCACCCGAGAGTTCGTTCGGGCGCTGGCGCGCGTGCCGGGCGAGGCCGACCCGCTCCAAGATCTCTGCGACGCGGGTGGCACGCTCCGCGGGGGCCACGTCGGCCAGTCGCAGCGGCACCTCGACGTTCTCCGCCGCGGAAAGCACGGGGATCAGCCCGAACGTCTGGAACACGTAGCCGATCCGTTGGCGCCGCGCCGCGAGCACTTCGTCGTCGGCCAGCGCGCTCAGCACGCGCCCGTCGTCGAGGGTGACCGTTCCGGACGTCGGGCGGTCGAGCCCGCCGAGGAGGTTCAGGAGGGTGGTCTTGCCGGAGCCCGACGGCCCGGTCACCACGGTCAGCTCGCCCGCGTACACCTCGATGCCGACCCCGGCGAGTGCCGGCGTCGCGGTGTCGCCTCGGCCGAAGACGCGGCGCAGGTCGCGCCCGGTCAGCGTCGCGCTTCTCATGCCTCGTCCTCCCTGGGGGTTCCCGGCCACACGCCCACATGGTCGTGCTTTCGGTCCAGCCGGACGCGTTCGCGGAGGTCAAGGGCTTCAACGTGCGCCTTCGGCAGCTGGATGCGGCCGTTCCTGTCGATCACGGTGTACTCCTCGGCAACCTCGGTGAGCCCGCCCGCGCCGTCGGGGACCATGCGACGCAGTACCTCGGTGGAGGTCCGGCCGTCGCGGATCTGCACCGTGCGGGCGACGTGCTCGCTCACCATCGGGTCATGCGTGACGATCAGCACTGTCGTGCCCAGCTGCTCGGCGGAGTCGCGCATCGCATCGAGCACCTCGGCGGAATGGGTCTCGTCCAGTTCGCCGGTGGGCTCGTCGGCGAGCAGCACCGACGGCGCGTTCGCCAGCGCCGTCGCGATGGCCACGCGCTGCTGCTGGCCGCCCGAGAGCTGTGCGGGTCGACGGTCCGCGCAGTCGGCCACGCCGAGCAGGTCGAGCAACTCGCCCGCCCTTCCCTCCCGCGCCCGGCGCGCGATCACCATCGGAAGCGTCACGTTCTCGGCAGCGGTCAGGAACGGCAGCAGATTGCGCGACGTCTGCTGGAAGACGAAGCCGACGGCGTGGCGACGGAAGTCGATCCTCTGGCGGGCGCTCATCGTTGTCAGGTCCTCGCCCGCGACCCGTGCCCGCCCGCCCGTTGGCTTGTCGAGCCCGGACAGGATGTTCAGCAGGGTCGACTTGCCCGAACCGGATGCTCCGACGAGGGCCACCACCTCGCCGGGCTCGACGGTGAGGCTCAGTCCTTGCAGGGCCTGCACCTCCACGCCGTCGGTGTTGTGGATGCGCACCAGGTCCTCGCACCAGATGTCCGGACCGCCGTGCGCCCGGTCCGCCAGGTTAAGGGCGTGCCTCGGTTGACTCATCTGTCCTCCCCGATCCGGAGTTGGTGTGCGACGTCTGCCCGCCCCGCGAGGGCGGCGCTGAGAGCGATGGAGACACCGGCCGCGGCCAGCAACCCGCCGACGACGCCGCCGACGACAAGTGGGTCGACGGCGAGCGTGGGAGCGGTCGCGCCGCCTGTGAGGGCGACGAAGTGGGAGGCTCGCACCAGCAGCGCGGCGATGCCCACCCCGAGGGCCAGCCCGAAGACCAGGGCAACAGCGACAACTGGCCCCAGTTCCCAGGCGGCGAGCGCGCGGAACCGACGACGTGGCATGCCAAGAGTGCTGAGCACCGCCGCGAGCGCACGCCGCGACGCCGCGCCCAGGAGCTGCGCCGCGGAGACGGCCAACACCAGCAGGACGGCTGTGGTCGCGGCGAGCAGGGCGAAGATCCGGGTCAGGCCGGAGACGGTGGGGGAGGCGCGCAGGTCGCGAAGCTCGTCGGCGGCAGACGTGATCCGCGCCGTCCTCAGCACCTCCCGGATCTGCGCGGTGACGGCCGTGGTATCGGTCTCGGGTGCCAGGGCCACCAGAGCGAGCGTCGACGGCGCGGCATCGGCCTGAGGCCATCGGGCGGCGTCGACCACCACCCAGCCCAGCCCGGGCAGGACCCCGGGAAGGACGTCGAGGTGGGCCACGCGGCGCACCTGGCCGAGTGAGGAGAGCGTGCCGGTGGCGGCGTCGGGCACCTCCCCTCCGAACACGGCGGGGACCGGGTCGCCGTCGCCGAAGAGCGCGGCAGGTACCGGCGGCGTGTCGAACCCGACGGCGTAGGCGTCGAGCAGGTCGCGGTCGGCGAGCCACACGCGCACATGCGCCTCGCCGACGGGGGTGGTCAACCGGACGGTGGCCCCGCCCACGCGGATGCGCGCGACGGCGGTCACGCCATCGATCTCGCGGATCCGGTCCGCGTCCTCCTTCGTGATTCGGGGACCGCCCACCTGCAGGCTGGATCCCGTGCGCTCCCACACCGCGCGTTCGGTGGCATGTGAGAGTGTGCCGAGGAGGACGGCACTGGTGAGGGTCAGCGCGCTGCCCAGCACGATGGCGAGGACGGGGATCGGCCCACTGGCGGGTTCGCGGAGCGCGCGGGCGGAGCCCAGGAAGCCCGTGAGCCCCCGGCGGGGGCGCAACATCCTGTGGAGCCAGCGCAGGGGGAGGGGATAGGCGCGCAGCACGACCAGGCAGCCGGCGAGGGCGAGGAGGAACGGGGCGGTCGCGCCCAGGATGTCGAGGCCTTCGCCCGCGGTGGCGCCGCTGAGCAGCCGCCACACGGCGGCGACACCCGCCAGCAACACGAGGGCCTCGCCGACGACACGGGCCTTGCCGCCGCGGGACGAGAGGTCGCCGCGCCCGGTCGGCGGGGTGACCTGCCAGGCAAGCGCGGCGGCCGGCGCCGTCGCGATGAGGCCGGCGATCAGCCACGCCGTCGGTCCGGGAGGCCCGCCCGGCGTGAGGGCCGCTGCGATCGCCGTGCCCAGCGCCGCCGCGGGAAGCCCGGCCAGCAGCCCCTCGGCGATGGCGAGACCGCGCTGCTGGCGGGGTGACATGCCCCGCGCCGAGGTGAGGGCCAGGATGGCGCGGCGGCGGTCGGCCACGAGCCGCGCGGCCAGCACAACGAGAGCGGATGCCACGCCCAGCGGGCCGGCGGCGCTCACCGCCACCAGGGCGCGCGTCCCACGCTGCTGCGCCGAGACCTCGGCCAACGCTCCGCCGAGCTCCGAGGCGAGTCGCGCCTCCTCGGTCCACGGGCGCTCATCGGTGGGCTCGTGCATGATCCACGGATTGACCAACATGCCGGTGAGCTGAGCCGCGAGCGTGGCGACGTCGACCCCGACGACCTGGGCGGCGTCGAGCCGGAACCAGCCGGTGATCGTGAAGGGGGCGCCCAGCCTCAGCGGGGAGGAACCGACGAGGGCCGGGTCGACGAAGACGGCGGTCAAGAACTCGATCCCTCGGTCCGGGTCGGTCTTCTCCAGGTAACTCCGCCCGAACTCGATGTGCTCCCACCGCACGTCCGTCGAGTCTTTCGGGCGGAAGATGCCGACGAGGCGGTAGCCGTCGGAGAGGAGGTCGCCAACCGCCCATCCCATGCGCTCTGCCGCGACCGAAGTGACCGTGACCTCGCTGACCTCTTGCGTGCCGGCGGCCTGGGGCCACCTGCCGGTGACGAGTTCCGCGTGGTCGGCGAGATCGGGGTCGGCCACGATGTCGAGCGTGACCTGGTAGTACCCGGACTCGGCAGGCGGGACGAAGGAGTCCGTTGCCGGGTAGCGAGCGATGAACTGCGCGGGTTGCAGCAGGGAACGCAACGGCTCGGGCTGTGCCTCCCGGAGGGCCGCCATGCGCTCCCGGTATTCGGGCCACGGATCGTATGCGGCGTCAGGAGAGGACCCCATCCCCATGGGAGGCCCCCACGTGCCGGTGACGTCGCCCTGGATCGCGGAGAGCGAGGCGAGTCGTTGGGCAAGCTGTCGATCATCGAGGTCGTCGATCAGGCGGGGCACGGCCGCGGCCAGGGCCGCGGCGATGACGAGCGTCACGGCCAGCAGCAGCGTCGGCCACGGCCGCGCGGCGAGCTGCCGGCGCAGGAGGGTCACGAGGGTCATCGCACCTCCGCCCGGTACTCGGAGTCCAGCGCCTGCCTGCGGACGGAGGACGCCAGCCCGGCGAGGACGAATCCGACCGCGACCGCTCCCGCGGCCAGGATCCCCGCGAGGGGCAGCAGCTCCGGACGGAGCGCCGCGTCGAGTTCGACGGAGCCGGCCGACCAGGCGAGCGGCCCGACTACGAGCGCGCTGATCGCCCATCCCGCAAGCATCCCGACGGCGGCCGCGATGCCGAGCACCCCGCCGGTCTCCCAGGCGCGGCTGCGCGCC
The DNA here is from genome assembly GCF_016714275.1 of Tessaracoccus sp. GTDB lineage: Bacteria > Actinomycetota > Actinomycetes > Propionibacteriales > Propionibacteriaceae > Arachnia. The sequence continues at coordinate 699,049 of NZ_JADJNP010000004.1, forward strand.
TGGGACACCGGTGTCATGCCGAGGGCGCGCAGCACGGCAACCTCGGGGCGTCGCGTGGTGAGCTGTGCGCTCACCGCGGCGGCGAGGCCGGTGACAGCGAGCGCCAGCGCGCTGCCGGCGACCAGCCACAGCGAGTCCGCCGCAGCCGTCGTCGGCCCGCCGACCGCAGCAGGCGAGGCGACGGCGACGTCCTCGACTCCCGGGACGGCCCGGACCGCGTCGGCAACCGCGGCCGGGGCGCCGTCCGCGGCGGCCCACACCTCCGTCGGGCGGGTGAGGATCGGGGAGGGCGACGACAGCGTCTCGGCGAGGGCGCCGGAGTCGAAGAGGAGCGCGCGGTCGCCGGTAACGGAGGGCACCCAGTCGACGACGGCGCTCACCACGGCGGGGATGCGCCGGCCGAAGGCGTTCACCTCGATTCTGTCGCCCGTGCGCAGGTCGGCCTCGGCCGCCGCGCGCCGGGTGAGTGCGACGGGTGCAGGGGACGGAGTCGGCGCCTGCGCGGCCTTCATCACCTCAAGAGGGTCGTAGTCCTTCGTCGGGTCGAAGGCGACGGTGGGGCCGATTCGGATCTCGTCTTCGGGGGACGTCGTAGTCAGGAGCCACGGCGACGACGTGGTGTCGAGGAAAGCGCTCGGCGTCGGAGGGCGGTTCGTGTGCCAACTGGTGAACGTCATGTCGTCCGTCTCTTCGACATGGGCACCAGCTTCCGGCACGACATCGGCCAGCTGCGTGCGGTACGGACCCGCCAACTCCTCGCTGACGGCCGCGTCGCCGACCCATCCCTTCGTCCCCTCGCCGAGGAGGCTCTCGCCCTGCGCAGCGATGTCGACGGCGACCTCGGTCGTGTACTCGACCCAGGTAGAACCCTCGATGCGCACGGTCACGGCATCGATGAAGAGGGCCCGACCTGCGGGTAGCGCGACCTTCGTCGTCTTCTCGCCGTGGGCACCCTCGAACCGGGGCCTGGCCCGGCCGACGGCGTTGGGAGGCAGCTCGAGCGTGGGACCCTCCAGCACGGCACCCTGGCCGGTCTCGGCGTCGCGCACGCTCAGCGTGACGGAGAACCGCAGCGGGAACTCGTACTGCTCCAACTCGAAGCCCGGGTCGTCGCTGGTCTCCACCTTCTTCTCCAGCAACAGCTGCTGCCAGGGGTCGAGAGATGCCCCGCCGCCCAGCGTGACCTCCAGCTCGGTCGCCTCGGCGGGGATCGGGAGCGAGCGCGGGCCTGCAGCAGGGGCGGGACGGGTGAGGGCAGGGACGACCTGACCCCCAGGGAGCAGCGCGATCTCGCCCAGCGCGGCCGTGGGAGCGGCGACGGCGGGCAGCAGCAGGTCGCCGATCTTCGCGGCCTCGGCCCGCCACACCGGGGGCGGTGGCGGTCACGCCGTCGACCTCGCCGACCGGGGGCAAAGAGAGTGGCGACGCGTAATCGGCCTCGACCGAGGAGGCCGTGACGCGGAGGCGGGCGCCGTCGGAGAGCGTGCGCAGGTCGCGCTGCATCGCGGCGCTCGTGCCGGCGAACAGCGACGCGAACGTGGCGATGGCGGTGGCGAGAACGGTGAGGACGACAGGCACGGCGTGCAATCGGAGGCCGCGGGCGAGATGGGCGCCGGCGAGCCACAGCGCGGCGGAGCGACCCCGGTCGGTGACGAGCTCCAGCAACCGCGTCAGCGGCGCGAGCGCCACGAGAGCTGTCACCGCGAACGCGGCGATCAGCAGCGCGGGCGCGAGGGCCGAGACGACGTCGGTGGTGACCGCGCCGTCGTCCTCGACGGTGAGGAACCGCCCCGCCCGACGCAGCTGCCAGGTGGCCAGCCCCGCGAGGAGCACCGCCAGGACGAGGCCCGCGGCTCCGGCGACCGCGCGGACCCGCGAGGAGCCCGTGGACTCGGCGCGCGCGGCCTGGACGGCGGACCTGGTGGAGACGGAGCCCAGACAGAGCGCGGCGAGGCCCGCCCCGACGGCGCCGCCGGCCAGCACGGGCGCGCCGTTCCCGGTCGTCCCTGAGACAGCCCAGACCACCAGGGCCGCCCCGCCGGTTCCCAGCGCCGCGCCCACGAGTGCGACGGCGAGCGACTCCGCCAGGCCCGCGGCGGCGACCTGACGCAGGCTCGCGCCGCGCGCGAAAAGGAGATGTACCTCGCGTTCGCGCGCGGTGGCGAGGAGGCTCGCCACCTGAGCGAGGCCGACGATCGCCACGAGGAGCAGGACCGAGAGCGGCACGAGCCGGAAGGCCTCGCCGACGGCGAAGTCCTGGCTCGCGCGATGCGCGGTGCCCGCGAGGTCGCCGGCAACCGTGATTCCGCGGCCGGTGACGTCCGCGGGGCCGACCAGCCGTCGAGCACGCTCGGCAGCGCCGGCAAGTGTGTCGAGGTGCTCGGGCTGGAGGCGGTCGGCATCGGGCCGCACCGTCCAACGGACGAACGACTCGGCCTCGGCTGACGCCTCGCTCGCAGGGATCGGAACGCCCTTTGTGGAGAGGTAGCTCGTCTCGATGCTGACGGGGGAGGGGGAGAAGCCGTCGGTCAGCAGCTTCCGTGCGAGCGCGTCCTGTCCGGCCGGGTCCGGGCCTAGCCGCGTCTGGACGTCGATGCCGACGTCGCCGACTGACGTGTCGGCCAGCGCGACGGCGGCTGCTCGCGTCGCGAGGGCGCGGGAATGCCCCAGCGTGCCGGCGATGATCCCGGTGGAGACGATCACGAGGGCCAGGAGAAGCCCGAGCAACGACCGGGCGCTCGCCGCGCGCCGGAGGCTGAATCCCGGCCACGTCGTCATGGGTTCCGATCCTAGCCATCCGTCGCCCGGGCCGCCGCGCGAGGCGGGCCACGCGAGTGCAGGTTGCGAACCACACAAGAATTCCAAGAAATATGCAGAGAAGAGGTTGGGGCCCGCCGCGTCGAGCACGAGAGCGCGTACGAGCGGCGTCGGGCAGTGAACAACGAGGCGAAGGCCGTCATCGCCCGCGCGGCGGTGGAACTCATCGCCGACGGTGCCACCGTTTACCTCGACTACACCACCAGCTACGCCATCGCCGCCGAGATCGTCCGGCAGCAGAAGCGGGCCACCGTCATCACCCCGACGCTGCCCATCGCGAACATCCTCCCCGAGAGCACCGAGGTCGACACCGTCGTGCTCGGCGGCATCATGCGCCGCAACGAGTGCTCACTGTTCGGCCCGCTGGCTGAGCGTGCGCTCGAGGGCGCCACCTCGAGCAAGGCCATGGATCACTGCACCACCGTCGTCCTCGTGGCCGACGCCGACAAGCTCGACACCATCGCCGTCAACAGGATCAGCGAGCTCGAGTCCATCGACGTCGTCATCACCGACGGCACACCCTCCCCTGAGCTGTCCGTCGCCATCGACGGCGCGGACATCACCCTCACGACCACGAAGGAGTAACTGCATGGTTATAACAGCTCGGCTGATGTTCCCCCAGATCACGGCGGCCGACCGGGACGAAGTGCTTGCCCTCCTCGGCGGACTTCGTCACCGGCAACACACTCGCCGTCGCCACCCTCACCTCGCCCATCGCCGACAGCCAGAGCCACGTCCCGCAGCTGTCAGCCATGATCACGGCCCTGCAGGACTCCTCGTTCGTCGAGGCCGCCCGAGAAGCGGCCGATCCCGAGACCCTTGCCCAGATCCTCGCTGCACGATTCGGCGAGTGACCGCCGTCAACATCATCATGCTGCTGGTGCGCGCCACCCGCGTCGTCAACGTCGACATCTGGAATATCTGGCACATGGCCTTCACCGGGGCCATCGTCCAGGTCGCCACCGGCAGCTTCTGGTGGGCCTCATCGGCGAGCCGCTCATCGTCGGCACCGTGCTCGGCGTCGCCAGTTGTCGACACCCGCAAGTGGACCGGGCCTGCGGCCAAGGCCCTTGCCGACGAGGTCGCGCGCCTGCTGCGGCTGTACCAGGTCTAGCCACCTCGTTGCCTACCCCGACGGCGGGCCTCCATCCCGGGCTTCCGGGGCGGAGGCCCGCCGTTTCGTGCATTAGGCTGGCCGGGTGCTCCAAAGCTTTGAGGGTCCGAAGGAAGAATGCGGCGTCTTCGGGGTGTGGGCGCCCGAGGAGGACGTCGCACAGCTGACGTTCTATGGACTCTTCGCGTTGCAGCACCGCGGCCAGGAGTCCGCGGGCATCGCCGTCAGCAACCTTCACCGGATCATGGTCTACAAGGACATGGGCCTTGTCAGCCAGGTGTTCGACGAGGCAACGCTCAAGTCCCTCCCGGGCCGGCTGGCCATCGGTCACACCCGCTACTCGACCACCGGCGCCAGCGTGTGGAACAACGCGCAGCCCACGTTCCGCGCCACGCACCACGGCGGCCTCGCGCTCGCGCACAACGGCAATCTGACCAACACGCGCGAACTCGAGGCCTGGCTGGCCGAGCTCGCGCCGTCGGAGCGGGTGCCGGAGAAGCGCACCATGGACTCCACCAACGACACGTCGCTGGTGACGGCGCTGATGTCGAGCTTCGGCGACCTTCCCCTCGAGGAGGTCGCAATGCAGGTACTGCCGCGGCTGCGCGGTGCGTTCTGCCTCACCTTCATGACCGAGAAGACGCTGTACGCGGCGCGCGACCCGCAGGGCATCCGTCCCCTGGTGCTGGGCCGGCTGGCGAACGGCTGGGTCATCGCCTCCGAGACCGCCGCGCTGGACATCGTCGGGGCCTCTTTCGTGCGCGAGGTCGAGCCGGGTGAGTTCATCGCCGTCGACGAGGCGGGGCTCCGCACGCAGCGCTTCGCCGAGGCCAAGCCCAAGGGCTGCATCTTCGAGTACGTCTATCTGGCAAGGCCGGACACCACGATCGCCGGCCACGGCGTGCACTCGGTGCGCGTGCGGATCGGCAGGAAGCTCGCCGAGGAATACCCTGTCGACGCGGACCTCGTGATCCCTGTGCCCGAGTCCGGCACGCCGTCGGCCATCGGTTACGCGCAGGGCTCCGGCATCCCCTACGGCCAGGGCCTCGTCAAGAACTCGTACGTAGGCCGCACGTTCATCCAGCCCACGCAGACCATCCGCCAGCTGGGCATCCGGCTGAAGCTGAACCCGCTCCGCGAGGTCATCGAGGGCAAGCGGCTCGTCGTCGTCGACGACTCCATCGTCCGCGGCAACACGCAGCGAGCGCTGGTGCGGATGCTGCGCGAAGCAGGCGCCAAGGAGGTGCACGTGCGCATCTCCTCACCGCCGGTCCAGTGGCCGTGCTTCTACGGCATCGACTTCGCCACGCGCGCCGAGCTGATCGCGCCCGGGCTGACGGTCGACGAGATCTGTCGCTCGCTGGGCGCCGACTCGCTCGGCTACATCTCGCTCGACGGTCTCACCGAGGCCACGGAGGTGCCGGCCGACGAGCTGTGCCGCGCCTGCTTCGACGGCCGCTACCCCGTCGCCATCCCGCCCGAGCAGGCCAAGCTGCTGAACCTGGAGGAACTGTGAACCAGAGCGCCTACGCCGCCGCCGGCGTCGACATCGAGGCCGGAGATCGCGCCGTCGAGCTGATGAAGGCGTCCGTGGCCCGGACCCGTCGGCCAGAGGTGCTGGGCGGCCTCGGTGGCTTCGCGGGGTTCTTCGACGCCTCCGCGCTGAAGGGCTACGCGCATCCGGTGCTGGCGACGTCGACCGACGGCGTGGGCACGAAGGTCGCCATCGCGCAGGCCCTCGACAAGCACGACACCATCGGCTTCGACCTGATCGGCATGCTCGTCGACGACCTCGTCGTCTGCGGCGCCGAGCCGCTGTTCGTGACCGACTACATCGCCACTGGGCGGGTCGTGCCGGAGCGGATCGCGGCGATCGTCTCCGGCATCGCGGACGCGTGCGTCGCGGCGGGCTGCTCGCTCGTCGGCGGTGAGACCGCGGAGCATCCCGGGCTGTTGGAGCCGCACGAGTACGACATCGCGGGGGCGACGACGGGCGTCGTCGAGCGCGAAAAGATCCTCGGCGCGCACCGCGTCGAGGTCGGCGACGCGGTGATCGCGATGAAGTCGTCGGGCCTGCACTCGAACGGCTACTCGCTGGTGCGCCACGTGCTGCTGAACCAGGCGGGTTGGGCGCTCGACCGGCACGTCGACGAGCTGGGCCGCACGCTCGGCGAGGAGTTGCTCGAGCCGACGAAGGTCTACGCTCTCGACGTCCTGGACCTGATCGCCAAGGCCGACGTCCACGCCATGAGCCACATCACCGGCGGCGGCCTTGCCAACAACCTGGCCCGCGTCATCCCCGACGGCATGACTGCCGTTCTGCAGCGTTCGTCCTGGACTCCTCCCGCGATCTTCCAGTTGGTCCAGCAGGTGGGTGGGCTGTCCCAGGCAGATGTCGACGCCACGCTCAACATGGGCGTCGGCATGGTTGCGATCCTTCCTCAGGACCAGGTTGCCGCGGCGTTGGCGGCGCTGCAGGCCCGCGGCGTTTGGAGCTGGACCCTCGGCGAGATCATCGCCTCCGACGGCCCCGGCGCCGCCCGCCTCGTTCCTTGAGTCGCGCCACCATCGTTCCCTGAGCCGGGCCCCGCGCGGAGCGCCGGGCGGGGTCACGCGACGAGGGTAACGCCACACCGCGCGATGCCGTCGAGCGCCCGGGCCAACCTGGCGTCGGAGGTGATCAGCTGCGCGTCAAGGGCTTCGGCGAGTGCGACGTGGTTTGCGTCGTAGGCTGTCACGTCGCCGCGCAGTTCCCAGATCCGCTCGAAGAACACCGTGGCGGGCCACCGGCGGGCGGGGAAATCCCGTAGGTCCGTGAGGGCGTAGGAGGCGCGCGTCTCAGTGAGGATGCCGCCGAGGACGAGTCCACGCAGCACGGACATGACCTCCATGTCCAGCAGGTGCGGCACGTGCACGTCTCCGCCTGTCGCGCGCACCAGCGGCGCGGCCCGCTCGCCGAGGGGGCTCAGTACGAGCAGCTCCGTGACGATCGATGCGTCGAGGACGACGCTCATCGCATCGATTCGCGCTCAGCACGGAGGATTTCGGTGACTCTGTCGCCGAGGTCGACCTGTCCCCGCAGCCGTACCCGCTCAAGGAGCTCGTCGATCGTGGGCTGCCGCGTCTCTCGCGTGAGGATGTCCAGCACATACTCCGAAAGGCTGCGTCCGGACTCGGCAGCGCGCGCTTTGAGCGTGCGATGCACATCGCTGGGGACGTCCCTCACCTGAACAGTAGACATGCACTTCATGCTACTCGCATGCACAACGCATGTCCGTTCTGGAATCGAGGTCATTTCGGGGTCACCGAACGCGCCGGTTGTGGCCGCGCCCAAACCAGGGCTGAGGCCGCGACGAGGAGTCCACCGCCTCCGACGCTGAGGGCGAGCCAGGGGACGCCGGAGGATGGGGGCGCGGGAAGCGACGGTGGTGTCGGCTCCGGCGTCGTGACGGCGCTAGTGGTGGGAGCTGGGGTCGGCGTGTCGGTGGAGGGTGGCGGGCTGAGGGCTGGCAGCACGTAGGTCGGCTGGGCAGCCTCGTCGCCGACGACCTTCACCGTTATGGTGAGGGGTACGGCCCAGGAGATGGACTCATAATCCCTGGGCTCCCGGACGACGTTGACCACGACGCGGACGCTGCCCGGCAACGCGTTCACGTGCTGGTTGAGGTCGGTCCTGGGCTCGGAGCGGTTCCGGTAGGCGATCGCGCGGGTCGAGACGCCGACGTTGCCCTTATCGCGGACCACCAGCCGGTTGCTCGCGGCCGGGCCGACCCCGGGTGCGCGGGCGTCACCGCCGTAGGGGCCGATCAATCCCAGGTCTGCGGTTCGGGTTCCGATCCGGCGCCGGTCGTCGCCCTCGAAGCCCGGCGAGTCGAGCTGCACCTGGAGGCGCTGGCCCCACCCAATAGGCACCTGGTAGACGGCGACCTCACCCGGCACGACGTCGATGCCGAAGGTGCCCGGGGCGAGGGTTGGCGCGTCGTCGAAGGTGCTGCCCGGCGGGGGAGCCGCCGAGGCCGTGCGGGGCTTCGTCTTCTCCCAGACCGGTTCCGTCGGTGCGGGCAAGCTGCTCTCGTCCGCGACCGGCGGCTCCTCGTGGACCCTCAGCTGGATGGGGTGGCCGTCGAGGTCGGCGCCCATGTTCGGCGAGACGGTGACGACCACCTCCTCCGCGGTGTCGCATGCCTCGGCGCCGCTGTCGAACGAAGTAACGAGCGCGCTGAAAAGGCCCTGCGCCGAGCCGATCCCGTTGCCTCCGACTGCCGACGCGGTCGCCCCGTCGCAGCGGGTGAGGCGCGCGTCGACGGCGGCGACCTCGACGTCGAGGCCGACGATCTGCGTTCCCCTCACGTCGGCGGGGTTCGTGAACGCCAGGCCGACCCAGAGGTCGGACCCGGGGATCGTCCGTCGGATCAGGTAGCTCTTGCCTGCGCTCCCGGTCGCGGGCGCGGTGTCGACCCAGGTGCCCTCGCCGATCTCCGGCGCCGCGGCGCCGTCAGCCGCACCCGCCACTGGCGTGCCGCTGAGCCCAAAGGAGCGGAACGCGCGCTCGGCGAGCCGACTCAGCGCGAAGTCGAGGTCCTTGCTCGTGCGGGCGTCGACGTAGCGGCCGTTGCCCTTGTCCGCGATGCACTTCAGCTGCGCCCGTGCCTTCGCGTTGACGTCCACGCCGATGACGTCGATGCGCAGGTCGACTCCGGCCAGTTCCTCAGCGGCTGGGCAGGGGTCCGGCGCGCAGGTCTCCTCGCCGTCGGACACCAGGAGGATGGTGCGGTTTCCCTTCTCGGGGAGGTCTTTCACCGCCTGCCTCAGCGAGTAGGCCATAGGCGTCTCGCCCAGCGGCGCGTACCGCTTTACGGCAGTGCGCAGCGCCGCGCGGTTTCCTGTGTCGATCGGCACCACGAGGTCGGAGTCCGCGCATTGGGCCTTCTTGCCCTTCTCGTCGGGTACAGACGCGCCGTAGACCCGCATCCCCACCCGCGTCGACTCCGGCAGCTGGTCGATCGCCCTGTGCAGCGACGCCCTTGCCGCGGAGATCCGGGTCTTGCCGTCGGACAGCTTCTGCTTCATCGAGCCCGATGCGTCGAGCACCATCAGCAGCGTCTGTTCCGTGCCGTCGTCCGCGGCTGCCGGTCCGGCGACCACCACGCCCAGCATCAGGAGAAGAGTTCCTGCCAGCGCGACCGCTCGTCGTCCCATGTCCGCCTCCCTGGCTCCGACGACGCGCCCCACGTCGTCGCGCCCAGCCAAGCAAAGCGACCGTCCGCGCTCAAGCGGCCCTCAGAAAGCTGGGGATAACCCCGACGCTGGTGTCTCTCTTGTGGACAAACCCGTGGGCTGGCGCGCGGGGCTATCGTTGCGGGCATGGCTCGACGACGTCGTCTCTGGGGCAGGATTCTGCTCGCCGTCGCGCTACTGCTGGTGGTCGCCGGGGTAGCGGTCTATTGGTATGTCCGGCCGCTGCTCCTGACCGGAACCGGGTACGCGGCGCACAACGCCTGTGCGGTGCTGAACGTCGCGGGGCGCGAGGACCCCGAGGCCGACCTCCCGCCGAATCCCCTGGTGCCCTACCTGCGCACAGCGGTGAACGACGACGGTTCCATCAGCACCACCGTCCTGGGGATCCTCGCGAAGCAGACCGCTTGGTACACCGAGGGCTTCGGCTGCACGATCGCGGCCGAGCGTCCCAGCCTCCCCGCATCAGCGGCGCCCATCACGTCATCGAACCCCATCGCCGAGGCCACCGACCCCGCTTCGGTCCCGCCGGAGCTGGCGGCGGCGCTGGATGCCGCCTTCGCCGACGGCCTCGGCACCCGCGCCGTCGTCGTGGTCAAGGAGGGCGCACTGATCGCGGAGCGCTACGCCGACGGGTTCACCAAGGACACGCCGCAGCTCGGCTGGTCCATGGCCAAGTCCGTGACCAACCTGCTCGTCGGCCGGATGGCGGACCAGCGGGCCATCCAGCTCACCGACAACGACCTCCGCGAGGACTGGGCCAGGGACGAGCGCCGCGACATCTCCGTCGACGACCTCCTCCGCATGCAGTCCGGGTTGAGGTGGGATGAGACCTACGACCTCGGCACCGCCATCACCAAGATGCTCTACCTCGACGGCGACATGGCGGCCTCCGCGGCGGCGCAGCCGCTCGACCACGCGCCGGGGACGTTCCAGCAGTACTCGAGCGGGTCGACGAACATCGCATGTGAGGCTCTGCTCCTCAAGGCCCGCGACAGCGCCAACCTGCCTCGCACCCAGCTTCTGGCGCCGCTCGGGATCTCCTCGGCCGTGTGGGAGCCGGATGCCTCGGGCGTCCCGGTGTGCTCCTCGTACCTGTGGGCGACCCCGCGCGACTGGGCCGCAATCGGCCAGTTCGCGCTCGACGACGGCGTCGTCGACGGTCGGCGCTTGCTCCCCGAGGGCTGGATGGCGGAGGCCACGACGAACACCACCGCCGGGACGCGCGAGGACGAGAACTACGGCTCCGGGTGGTGGCTGAACCGCAACGTCGACGGCAGCCTGGCCTTCCCCGGCCTGCCGGCGGACACCTACTGGGCGTCCGGCCACGACGGCCAGCGCCTGTTCGTGATCCCCTCGCAAGGCCTCGTCATCGCACGGTTGGGCTTCAGCCCCGACCTGGGCGGCGACGCGCTGGCGGCCCACGCCGTCGCTATCTCCTCGGCCTTGTGAGTTCCCGATGGCTAGCTCCAACCGAGGTGGATGTGACTCCACCTCTTGTCCGCCGCGCTGCCGTCGAGTACCGGGTCGATGAAGCGTCTCATCAGGTCCGTTGCACCGGCGACGGTTCGGAAGCCGTCGCACGCTGGTACGGCGGCTGCGAGCCGGCCGTACCGCGGACCCCATGTGGTAGGCACCCCAAACGAGCTGGGGAGTGTGGGGAGTCGAACCCCCGACTCGGCGTCAAGTGCTCGTCGAAGCTTCGCGGCGCCGACATCCTGGGTGACGGCCAGTACGACGAGATCGACCAGGTCCTTTTCCCTACTCGATGGGCGCCCGCTGTAGAGCGCGAGCGTTGCGCACACTTTGTCGGCGATCTGATCTACGACGGGATAGAGAAGGTAGGGGTTGCTCGCGAGCTTCGGTAGGGGGAGTGCGTTCGCCGGGGTCGCGACCTCCGCATCGTCGGTCATGACGACGTTCACCACAAGGTCGACGTGAAGGTGATCCTTCCGCTTCGCACCGATGTAGACCTCGAAGGTCGCTCGGTAGCCCTCAGTGTAGGTCTGCTGGTCTCCGCCGATTGCGTCGGTGTGACCGACATAGTCGAATCGGAAAAGTCGCTGAGATCGATCGTGGCGAGGCGCCGAAGGTTATCAAGCGCCGAGTCGAGAGAATGGCTGCGACTACGGCTAAACAGATCGACGTCGGTCGTCGAACGGGCAGATGCCACGCGGGCCAGCATGCCCGTTCCTCCCTTGAGCACCCAGGCGGAGTCGGTTCCTTCGGAGAACACGCGGCTCAGGAAGCGGTGGAAGTACTCCAGCCGGATCCGTTCCTGGATACTCAGCGAGGGATCGGCCGTGAACGCGGCCCGGGCGGTCGATTTGATCGCTGCCTCTACTGCGGCCGGGCTTGAGTAACGCTGATGATCGGTCATTGCTCGTCCTCGTGCCGGTTGGACTTCGCGGCCGCTGTGAGCTCCGTCCAGTTCGCCGCTGTCAGTTGCTTGATGAGTTGGGCTGCGTTCACTGCGCCGTCGGCGGGAAGAGTAGTAGCGACTGCGCTGAGATCCGGTGTAGGTATCTTGCGTAGAGCCTCAGACATTACTTCGGCGAACTTGAGGTAGATGCTGGGATCGATTACGGGCAGCCGCTTGAGCAGGGCCTCGGACATGGCTTCAGCCAGCTTGACGAACGCGTCAGGGGAGATGGTGGTGGTGAGGCGCGTGGCTAGGTGGTCAAAGTCTATGCCGGCGACCCGCAGCAGCTCATTCAGAAGCGCGCCACCGTCGCCCTTCTTGTGGCCGTTGCGTTCGGCAAGCGGGCTGAGAAGTTCGGCGAGACGATCCGAGTCAAGGCGTGACTGGCCGGCTGCGTCGCGCAGCGCGTCGCCGATAAGGCTCAGGTCTTGACGGTCTTCGACCAGGTCGGCAATGGTGCGCTCGCGTGTGGTCACGGGTAGTCCGTCGCGAATTGTGACGTCCTGCTCGGGAAGCACGCGGGTTCGGTAATGGACGTCGGGGCGCTGCGTTTGCCTGCGCGTCGGTGTGGTGAACTCGCTTCGTGTCGCACGGAAGTCGCCGATGCCATGTAGACGCGCTGCGGACTCGCCTGAGATGACCGCGCTCATGGGGCGCTCGCTAAGTCGCTCGTAGGCAGGCTTGGCGGGCTCGGCTGCGAGCCATGCTGCACGGAGTTCTTCGTGCTCGGTGCTTGGCGCCCCTGCGTCTCGATAGACGCCGTGCGTGACGCGCACGAGGTCGCCAGACTCGGTCAGCCGGGTCAGGTTCATATGTGTAACGCCACGTGCGCGGGCTTGCGCCGAGGTGACCAGTCCCCACTGGGACTCAGTCACCTCGGCAAGCGTCTTTAGCGCCACGCGTGACTTCATGCTTGGATACTAACGGACTTGTAGTTAGTATCCATGATATGTTCCGCCCAGAGAGCTATCCGAGCCCGAGGGCTTGGTCGAGGTGCGGGCTACGGAATGTGCCCGACGGGTCGACGCGTGCCATGAGCGCGGTGAATTCCGGCACCCGGCGATAGGCCGTGGCCTGGTCGAAGCCCTCGCCGTAGAGCTTTCCCCAGTGGGCGCGCGGCTGGAAGGGAGCGAGCGCTGCCTCGATCTCGGGCAGCACGCGCGCGACCTCCGCTGGGCGCTTCTGCCACGTGAAGTGGATGCCGAGTCGCGGGCCGCCCTCGCCGCCGCTGAGCCACAGGTCATCTCCGGCGAGGGTGCGGAACTCGCTGACGTGCAGCACCGGGTCGATGCGATCGGCAAGCGCGCGGACGGCCCGCAGCGCGTCGGATCCCCGGTCGCGGGGGACGAAGTACTCGGACTGGATCTCGTCGCCGCCCGCGCTCGGGGCGCGGTCGAAGCGGAAGTGCGCCAGGCGCGTCGCCCACGAACCGCGGCTGCCGACCGGGGTGAGATTGTCGTCGGGCGAACCGCCGTCGGCGATGGCGCCCACACGCGGGCCCTGCAGCGCGGCGCCGAACCGGCTGGAGGATGGCTCGGCGTCGTCGTCGCGGCACTTCAACCACAGCGTCGACAGCGTCGGCTCGACCCAGCGGCCCAGCACGCTGACGCTGTAGGCGGCGCTCATGATGCCGTCGAAATCGTCGAGGAACCGGTCCCAGGCGAGGCCGGTGTAGATGTGTTGGGTGATGTCGTAGGTGGGTTCGATCGCGAACGTCAACCTGGTGACGACGCCGAGCGCGCCGAGCGACACGACGCTGCCCTCGAAGTCGGGGTCGCCGGCGCGCACCCAAGAGAGGCTGCCGTCGGCCCCGATCCGCTCGACCCCGCGCACGGCCGTCGCCAGGACGCCGTTGCCGTCGCCAGACCCGTGGGTGCCGGTCGAGTTGGCCCCGGCCACCGAGATGTGCGGCAGCGAGCCCAGATTGTGCAGCGCCCACCCACGCTCCTGGAGGAACCTCGCGACGGCGCCGTAGGGGGCCGACCCCGGCACCGTCACCGTGCGCGCGGTCTCGTCCAGGTCGAACGGAAGCTCGATCGCACGCATCGAGATCAGCGCGGCCGAGTCGGCTAGCGGGTTGAACGAGTGCCCGGTCCCTAGCGCGCGGATCCGTGACGCCGCGGCCACCATTGCCTGCGCCTCCTCGATCGTGCGCGGGACGAGGACATCAGACGGGGTGAAGGCGACGGTGCCCGCCCAGTTGGTGAGTGTCATGCCGACATCATGACAGTCGCCATGGAGGAATGGCGGACAACTGGGCTTCCTGTGCTCTGGCGAGCATAGGAAGGCGCACTGTGCGTCAAAACTCCACGGTCCTGCGGAAGACGCGTACGGCGTCCTCCCCGATCAGCATCAGCCAAGGCCGGTGATCGCCCCAGCGGACGCCGAGGCGCAGGCCGTCGGCGGGATCGGCCGAGCTGGTGAGCGCAGGGAGGTCGTCGATCGTGGCGCGGCCGTCGTGGCGGAGGCGAAGCAGGCCCAACACGTCCTCGACCTCCCCGGGTGTCTTCTCGATGAGCCCACTGAGCAGGATGTTCGCGACGCCGTCCGTGCCGACGGCGGCCTCGATGCCCAGGTGAACCTCGGCCCCGTCGGCGCCGGCGGCCGACACCGGCAGCTGCACAGCATGGGTGCCGAGGGTGACCGACAGGAGGCCGGGTTCCAGCGAGATCCGTAGGTCTTCCTCGGTGATGGCGGAGAGCACGAGCACGGGGATCGACGTTCCCGTTCGGGGATCGATGCGGACCATGAGCCCGCCGTCGCTGAAGCCGTAAAGGTAGGTGCCGTCTGTGGTGTGCACCGACAGCCACTCGTCCAGCGGAGTGCGGGACAGCGTGCCATCGGGTGCGAGCAGCAGCATCTCCGGGTTGTCGGGGGTTGTGCTCTGCAGGACGACGGTGCCGTCGCGCAGGGCGAGCGGCCGCGCCCACTGCAGGTACTGGCCTTGGGCGAGGTACTCCTCGCGCAGGCGTAGGTCGCCGAGGTAGGCGCCGGTCTCCGAGTAGTGCGCGAGCCGGAGCTTCCCGGTATCGACGAACCACCACGTCCCGTCCGGGAGCTGGGTGCCGTAGCTCGGCCCCCAGTGGATGCCCTTGCCGTCACCGCCGAGTGAGGTACCGAGCAGCTCCGGCGCGTCGCCGTAGCCGACGGCGAACACCTCGCTCCACTCCGGTCCGAACGCGGAGATCGGTGGGCTCAGCACGATCTCGGTCAGCAAAGCCGCGGCGGGAGGGTCGACGCTGACCGCCGGGCTGACGCTGTGTGTCGGCGTGCTGGTCCCACCCGGCGGCGGGGTGGAAGGCTGAGGGGATGCGGCGCAGCCGGCGAGAGCCATCACACAGGCGATTCCGTAGACCCGCGCGCCCATGCGGACAGGTCGTGTGCTCATGGGTTCACGACTGACCATGGAGGAATGACGCACAACTGGGCTCCCTGTGCCCTATCGAGCACTGAGAGCCCAGTTGTGCGTCAAAACTCATCAGAGGGCGTCGATGATGGCGTTCATCGTGGCCGACGGGCGCATGACCGCGCTCGTCTTGGCCTCGTCGGGGCGGTAGTAGCCGCCGAGATCCGTCGGGTGACCCTGCACGGCGAGCAGCTCGGCGACGATCGCGTCCTCGCCCTCGGTCAGGGCCTTCGCGACGGGGGCGAACGCTGCTGCCAGCTCGGCGTCCTCGGTCTGCGCCGCCAGCTCCTGGGCCCAGTACGTGGCCAGGTAGTAGTGCGAGCCGCGGTTGTCGATGCCGCCGAGGCGACGGGTGGGGGACTTGTCGTTGTCGAGGAAGGTGCCGGTGGCGCGGTCGAGCGTCGAGGCGAGGATGGCCGCGCGGGCGTTGTCCTCGGTCTGCGCCAGGTGCTCGAACGACGCGGCGAGCGCCAGGAACTCACCCAGGGAGTCCCAGCGCAGGTAGTTCTCCTCGACGAGCTGCTGCACGTGCTTCGGGGCCGAGCCGCCAGCGCCGGTCTCGAACAGGCCGCCGCCCGCCATCAGTGGAACCACCGACAGCATCTTGGCCGAGGTGCCCAGCTCGAGGATCGGGAACAGGTCGGTCAGGTAGTCGCGCAGCACGTTGCCCGTCACCGAGATGGTGTTCTCACCGCGGCGGATCCGCTCGACAGAGAACTTCGTGGCCTCCACCGGGCTCATGATGCGGATGTCCAGGCCGACGGTGTCATGCTCGCGCAGGTACTGCTGCACCAGCTCGGTGATGCTGCGGTCGTGCGCGCGCTCCGGGTCGAGCCAGAAGACGGCCGGCCAGCCGGTGATGCGGGCGCGGCTGACGGCCAGCTTCACCCAGTCACGGATGGGGGCGTCCTTCGCCTGGCAGGCGCGCCAGATGTCGCCGGCGGCGACGTCGTGGCTCATCAGGATGTGGCCGGCGGCGTTGACGACCTGGACCACGCCGTCGGCCGGGATGACGAAGGTCTTGTCGTGCGAGCCGTACTCCTCGGCCTTCTGGGCCATCAGGCCGACATTGGGGACCGTGCCCATGGTGCGCGGGTCGAATGCGCCGTTGGCGATGCAGTCCTCGATCACGGCCTGGTACACGCCGGCGTAGGAGGAGTCGGGGATGACGGCGAGCGTGTCGGCCTCGGCGCCGTCCGGGCCCCACATGTGGCCCGACTGGCGGATCATGGCGGGCATCGAGGCGTCGACGATGACGTCAGACGGGACGTGCAGGTTGGTGATGCCCTTGTCCGAGTTGACCATCGCGAGCGCAGGGCCATCGGCGATGCCCTTCTCGAACGCCGCGCGGATCTCCGCGCCGTTGTCGAGGGCGTCGAGGCCCGCGAGGATCGCGCCCAGGCCGTCGTTGGCGGAGAGGCCCGCCGCGGCCAGGTCGTCGCCGTACGCAGCGAACACCTCCGGGAAGAAGGCCTTGATGACGTGTCCGAACAGCACGGGGTCCGACACCTTCATCATGGTGGCCTTGAGGTGGACGGAGAAGAGGACACCCTCGGCCTTGGCGCGGGCAACCTGCGCGGCGAGGAACGCGTCGAGCGCGGCAGCGCGCATCACGGTGCCGTCGACGACCTCGCCGGCCTGCACCTTCAGGCCGTCCTTGAGGACGGTCGGGCCGCCCTCGTGGATCAGGCGGATGGTCAGCACGTCGTCGGCGGGCATGACGACCGACTGCTCGTTGTGACGGAAGTCGTCGGCGTCCATGGTGGCGACGGCGGTCTTCGAGTCGCTCGACCACGCACCCATGCGGTGCGGGTTCTTCTTCGCGTAGTTCTTCACCGACTCCGGCGCGCGGCGGTCCGAGTTGCCCTCGCGCAGCACTGGGTTCACCGCGGAGCCCATCACGCGGGAGTAGCGGGCGCGGACGTCACGCTCCTCGTCGGTCTGCGGGTCCTCGGGGTAGTCGGGAATCGCGAATCCCTGCGCCTGCAGCTCGGCGACGGCGGCCTTCAACTGCGGTACGGACGCGGAGATGTTCGGCAGCTTGATGATGTTCGCCTCGGGCGTCTTCGCCAGCTCGCCGAGCTCGGTCAGCGCGTCGGCTACCTGCTGGTCCTCGGGCAGGACGTCGGCGAACTGGGCGAGGATGCGGCCGGCCAGTGAGATGTCGCGCGTCTCGACATCGACCCCGGCCTGGCCCGCGAAGGCGCCCAAGACCGGCAGGAACGAGTAGGTGGCAAGGAGGGGAGCCTCGTCGGTGAGGGTGTAGATGATCGTGCCCATGGCGGCAACAACTCCTAGTGATAGACCCGGTGGCGGCGGGCTACAGCTTACCCAGAGCGGCATCCATCCAGTGGGCTCGCTCGCGAACACCATGCGGCGGTCAACTATCCTCGCCGTCGTGACGTCCCCCAGCGCCGCGCCGAGGCGGCCTTACCTCGTCGGCCTCGTCGGCTCCGGGGTGCTGCCGTCGTTCACGCCGCCGATGCACATGGCGGAGGCCGCGGCGCTGGGAGTGAGCTACGTCTACCGCCCCATCGACCTCGACGCGCTGGGCCTCCTGCCCCGACAGTTGCCCGAGATTCTCGACTGGACCCGCAGGCTCGGCTACGACGCGCTCAACATCACCTTCCCGTGCAAGCGCGCGGTGGTGGACCTCCTCGACCATGTCGATCCGACGGCGCTGCGGCTCGGGTCGGTCAACACGGTCATCTTCACCGACGCCGGCGCGGTCGGCTACAACACCGACACCAGCGGCTACGAGCGCGCCTTTCGGGCCGGGCTGCCCGGCGCCGACCTCGGTGACGTCGTCCTCCTCGGCGCGGGCGGCGGGGGTAGCGGCGTGGCCGACGCGCTGCTGCGGCTGGGAGCGAAGCGGCTCACCGTCATCGACGTCGACGGCGCCCGTGCCGCTGCCCTTGCGGCCAGTCTCGGCACCCACCGGCACGCGGAGGTGTGCTCCGGTGTCCCCACAGAGCTGTCCGACGCCATTGCCGCCGCATCGGGCCTTGTCAACTGCACTCCCATCGGCATGCACCACCATCCGGGGATGCCGCTCGACGAGGCCCTCCTGCGGCCCGACATGTGGGTCTCCGACATCGTCTACCGGCCGTTGCGCACCCGCCTCCTCACCGTCGCGCGTGGCCTCGGCTGCGCCACCCTCGACGGCGGACGCATGGCCGTCTTCCAGGCCGTCGAGGCCATGGAACTGATCACCGGCCTGCAGCCAGATCCCGAACGTATGCGGAAGCACTTCCTCCACCTGCTCGCCGCCGAGCAGAACTGACAACCCAAGGAGCACCGATGTCGACGACGACCGCGCAGCCGCGCCGCACCCCCGTCCGCGCGGCGGTGGCCAGCTTCATGGGCTCCGCCGTCGAGTACTACGACTTCTTCATCTTCGGATCCGCCGCCGCGCTGATCTTCCCGAGGATCTTCTTCGGCAGCAACGACCAGGCCGCGTTGGTGATGTCGTTCATGACGTTCGGCTTCGCCTACATCGCGCGGCCCATCGGCGCGGTCGTGCTCGGCCACTTCGGTGACCGGATCGGCAGGCAGAAGGTGCTGATGTTCACCCTCGTGCTGATGGGCCTCTCCACGTTCATCATCGGCTGTTTGCCGACGTTCGACGCCATCGGCTGGTGGGCGCCTGTCCTGCTGGTGCTGTGCCGCCTGATGCAGGGCCTTTCGGCGGCGGGTGAGCAGGCCGGGGCATCGTCGCTCAGCCTCGAGCACGCGCCGGACCATCGCCGCTCCTTCTTCACATCCTGGACCCTCACCGGCACGCAGGGCGGCCAGATCCTCGCCGCGCTGATCTTCATCCCCGTCGTCGCGCTGCCCGACGAGATCAAGTACACCTGGGGCTGGCGCCTTCCGTTCTGGCTGAGCGCGGTCGTCGTGCTCGTGGCGTTCTACATCCGCCGCAGCCTGCACGAGACCCCGGCGTTTGAGGACGCGAAGAAGGACGGCGAAATCGCCAAGCTGCCGTTCGTCGCGTTGATGACCAACCACTGGCGCGACGTCCTGCGCGTCATCTGCTGCGCGTTCATCGCCGCCGTTTCGACGGTGTTCGGGAACCTCGCGCTGGCCTACGGCAAGGAGGTCGGGCTGCGCGAGTCGCTCACGCTGTGGCTCGTGGTCGCGGCCAACATCGGCGCGCTCGTCACGCAGCCCTTGTTCGGGATCCTGGCGGACAGGATCGGACGCAAGCCGGTGTTCATCTACGGGGCCGTGTCGTCGGCGGTGTTCATGCCGTTCTACCTGCTGTCGATGAGCTCGGGCAACGTGATCCAGACGTTCGCGTTGGCGGTCGTGACGTTCTCGTGCGGATACGCCGCAGCAAACGCGGTGTGGCCGTCGTTCTACGGCGAGATGTTCAGCACGAAGGTCCGGTTCTCCGGCATGGCGATCGGCACGCAGCTGGGCTTCCTGATGGCCGGCTTCGCGCCGTCGATCGTTGCGTGGCTGGGCGGAGTGCGAGAGGGCGGATGGGTCGTCATCTCGGCGTTCACCGCCACGATCTGCCTTGTCGCGACCGTCAGCGCGCTCACTGCGAGGGAGACGAAGGACGTCCCCACCGCGCAGCTCGGGCTGTCGCGCGCCGCGTGACCAGGAGGTGACCAGGGCTTTGGCGTAATTCCGTGGATTGGGTAGCCTGTACCCCACGAGTTGGTTGAAGATTCCGCGGCAAGGCCGCGAGGGACACAAGGCAAGGGGGTCGACCCGATATGGGGCGCGGCCGTGCAAAGGCGAAGCAGACGAGGGTGGCCCGCGATTTGAAGTATCGCGCGGTGGACACCGATTTCGCATCTCTGGAGCGTGAGCTCCGCAGCGACTCCTACGGGGAGTACGTCGAGGTTGAGGACATCCCTGACCCTTACGCCGACCTCGCTGAGCAGTACGCGGACTACGAGGACGAAGACGACGAGCGCGCCTCGTCATAGCCCTGGTGGTGCGTCCCGGTAGTCATGGGTGAGTGGTCGCCCGATACGGAGCTTGACGGTTACGAGCAGCTGGTCTTCCCGCTGCCCGAGGAGCCGACGTACGCCCTGGAGCCTGAGAACTCGCTGGTGGCGACACTCGTGCGCCACGACGCCCCTCGATATCCCTCCGCGTTGCTCTACCTCCATGGCTGGAATGACTACTTCTTCCAGACGCACCTGGCTGACGAGATCGATGGCCTCGGCTACGACTTCTACGCGCTCGACCTTCGCCGCTACGGCCGCTCGCTGCGGCCTAAGCAGCTCGCCGGCTACGTCGCGGACCTGACGCACTACTTCGTCGAACTGGACCTGGCCGTCGAGCAGCTCCGCGCCGAGGGTCACGACCGCATCGTGTTCATGGGCCACTCGACGGGCGGACTGGTCGGCTCCCTGTACGCCAACGAGCGCCCAGGGACCTTTGCCGCCGTGATCCTGAACTCGCCGTGGCTCGAGTTGCAGGGGAACTCGGTGCTGCGCCCCGCGACGCAGCCGGTGTTCACGGCCATGCGGGCCGTGGCGCCGACGTCGTCCCTCCCGGCCTCCGAGATCGGCCACTATCGTCGGTCCATCGCCGCGGACCAGGACGGGGAGTGGGTCTACAACCACAACCTCAAGGGGGACCCCGCGTTTCTGCTGCGCTTCGGCTGGCTCGCCGCGATCCTCGCGGGCCACGCCGTCGTCGCCTCGGGGCTCGACATCGACTGCCCCGTTTTCGTCGGTGTCTCGGAGCGCAGCGACTTCCGCCGCAAGTGGGACGAGGCGCTCACGAAGGCCGACACCGTCCTCGACGTCGAGCGGATCGTCTCGCGCGCCGACGGCATGGGCCGGTTGATCGTGATCGCCCGGTTCGCCGACGCGCTGCACGATCTGGTGCTGTCCGCGCCGTCGGTCCGGGCCGAGGTGTTCAAGGAGTACGCGCGCTTCCTGCGCTGCTACGCCGAGTAGGCGTCGCGCGCGCAGCGGAAGCCCACATGTGACATGCCCGAATCCTCGGTCTGTGCCGACCTCGCGGCCGGCCGGAACCTCAGACAGTAGTCCGGCGAGCAGAGGAACGATCCGCCCTTCAGGACGCGGCGGGGTGTCGTGGCGGGCGGGGGAGCGAGCAGATTCGGCCGTCCTTCGGGGTCGACGACGACCTCGTCCGGTGGGCGGTGCCGCGGCGTGTAGACGTCGGTCGTCCACTCCCACACGTTGCCGATGAGGTCGAAGAGGCCGTAGCCGTTGGCGGGGTAGGTGCCGACGGGCGACGTCCCGCCGACGCCCAGGTTCTGGTACGGGAACCGCCCCAGCCAGGTGTTGGCCTGCGCGACGCCGTCGGGGTAGGGCTCGTCGCCCCAGGCGAATCGCAGCCCGTCGCGGCCGCCACGGGCCGCGTACTCGTGCTCGGCCTCCGTGGGCAGACGGAGACCGGCCCAGTCGGCGTAGGCGCGGGCGTCGGCGTAGGCGACGTGCACGACGGGGTGCCTGTCGTCGGCGGAGGAGCCCGGGCCGAACGGCGCTCGCCACGACGCCCCGGGCTGCCACCGCCACCAGTGGCGCCAGTCGCGCAGGTCGACAGGGCCGTCGGTTGGGGTGAAGACCATGGATCCCGGAACGAGGTCGGCGGCGTCGGCGCCGGGGAAGTCGGCGGGGTCGGGGGAGCGTTCAGCGACCGTGACGTGGCCGGTGTCCGCGACGAACCTCGCGAACTGTGCGTTCGTCACGGGGGCACGGTCGAGCAGAAAGGCATCGACCCGGCGCGCGTGCACCGGGCCTTCGTCGGCGTAGAAGTCGGCGGACCCCATCAGGAATGCGCCCGCGGAGATGCGCACCATGTCGTGGGACTCTGAGGGAATCACTGTCCGGGCCTCCGTAGGTGCTTCTGAAAAACCCGGAGGCCACGTCGACCGCTCATCGTCGGCGTCACCCAGGGGTCTCACGAGCGGTGGGTCCGCCCGCAAGGCTTTCAGGCTACCGATGAGCGGGTCTCGTGCCGGAACTTCGAGGGCACTGTCCGCGTATGAGGCTCGCCGTCGTACAGGCCCGTTCGAGTCCGTCGACGCCGAAGGCCTTCACCGGACCGAGCGCGCCGACGCCGTGGAGGCCGTCTTGGACGGCGGTCCTAGCTCCCCAAGCGAGGAGGTCGGCGGTGACCTCGTACGGATCAGGCCCGGCCAGGGTGACCCGTGCCAGTTCGCGATGGGGTGATCGTGCGACGGCAACCACCGCCGACCTGGCCTGGGCCCGGCTGTGCGCATCGGGTCCGCCGGTCGATCCCGTCATCATCCGGTCGGCGATGGCTGTCAGCCCTCGCTTGAGCGCGCCCATGTGCAGAACGGGGCCGAGCAGTCGCGAGCTGATGGCGAGGGAGCGGGCCGCGCCTCGCGGGAGTCCGAGGAACACTGTGACATCTCGTAGGCCGGGATAGGTCTGGGGGAGCCCAAACTGTTCGGCAGCGGGAACCGACGCGCCCAGCAGGGGCCGGCCGTCGACGGTGAAGCGTCTCGTCCAGCGGCCCGGTCGCTCGGCCTGGATGCGACCTTCACGAAACGCGTAGCCCTCTTCGACCACGACCCTGACCGCGGTGGCCTGGCTGCCTCCGCTGGGAACGAAGCCGGGCGCGAAGTAGGCGATGTCGACGGCTGTCGCCTCATCGCCCGCTTCGTCGAGCGCCGCGGCGGCGGCGTAAGCACCGGGACCGTAGTCGTAGCCGAACGCGGGGACCAGACCGGCTCCGTTGCGCTCCGCCACCGGGCCCCAACGCTCGAAGACCTCGCGAATGAACGGGCCCTCGCCCGCGGAGTCGAAGTAGTGCACGCCGATCTCAGCTGCTGCTTCGACGGCGGTGCGACCGTATTTGAGGAACGGTCCCACGGCGCTGATGAGTATGTCGCCTTCGTGCAGCACGGCTCGAAGCGTGGTGGGCTTTTCGATGTCGACGGTCGCTGTGTCGAGACCTCCGAGATCAGCTGCGAGTGCCGCAAGCCGAGCTGGGTTGCGGCCAACGAGCACTGGGCGGGCCCCTTGGCGAACGAGGCTGCGGGCGGTGAGGTCACCTGTGTAGCCAGTGGCGCCGAGGACGACGATGCGCGGCGCGGCGGTCATCCCGTGACTCGGTGAGGTCGTGTGCTCTCCATTCGTCGGGACCCGCCGGTCCATGTCGGGTCGGATTGCGCCCCTGTGGTCGACGATGCCGTGGAGCGGTGGTTCGATGAGATGATACGTGTTGCGGCTCGCGGAAACAGGAGATTACTGTGGAATCCGCGCCGGGTCCGCCGACGGCGGTGGTGTGAACAACGAAGGCGGGGTGGCCAGGGCCGGGGTCGAACCGGCGACCTCTCACTTTTCAGGCGAGCGCTCGTACCAACTGAGCTACCTGGCCGTGGTCTGACATATCTGTCTGACCGAGCGACCCCGACGGGACTCGAACCCGCGACCTCCGCCGTGACAGGGCGGCGCGCTAACCAACTGCGCTACGGGGCCAATTTCTTGACCTGCTGGCCAAGCCAGCCCGGTAACTATAGCGTGACTCCGCTGAGCTTGTCACATCCGTCATAAGCCCTTGTCGCCACCGGTTTGCCTGCTCCCTGGAGGGGGAGACGTCGCATCCCCAACGGGATTCGAACCCGTGCTGCCGCCGTGAAAGGGCGGAGTCCTAGGCCGCTAGACGATGGGGACCAGCGCGCACCAGCATAGGGGCTGGTGCCGTCTTGCTCCAAGCCAGGGGCTGGGCGCCGGAAGGAATGCTAGCAGGATTCGCCGGGCAACGTCGTCGTCGGCATCGTCTGCTGACAACGTTGAGTCTCGCGCAATGAGCAGCGGATCACGCTCGAAGTTTCGGGTGTCTGGGCCTACCCGTAGGTGTTGATGTGGACGTGGTCGTAGTGGTTGGCGGTGTCGCCGCCGCGGTCCGACATCGAGCGCCAGCCCTCGCCGTTGCGCTGCACCGACCAGATCTTCTGCCCGAAGATGATGTAGTTGATGTTGAACTTCTTGGCGTTGACGCGGTAGTACTTGGCGATCTCCCAGCCCAGGTCCTGGTTCGACTTGTAGCCCGGGATCATCACATCGACGGCGCGTCCGGCGGGATGATCAGGGGTGACGTCGCGGCGCCAGCCGTACTGCGTCTTGATCTGCGGGAAGCGGTCCCAGACGTCGCGGGCGATTGCCTGGACGTTCGCGTTGGCCTTGTCGAGGCCGCTCGACCAGCCGCGGTTCAGGCTATCGCCGCTGCCGCTCGAAGCGCTCCCGGAAGAAGGCTTGCTTGCGGAGAGGTACCGGGCCGTCACCCACCTTGTCGCACCGTTGTGCACGATCTGCGCGCGGCCGTCCTTCACGGTTCCGGTCACCTTGACCACGGCGCCTCGGGGCAACTCACCGCTGTGGGAGGTGCCTGTGCTGGACTTCCAGATGTTGAGGACCGTCGTCGCGTACTGGGTCGACGTCTTGGGCGTCGACGGCGCCGAGGGGGCGTCGGTCTTGCTGCCCACGTTGACCAGGTATGCGGCATTCACCCAGCGGACCGCGCCCATCCAGACGATCTGCGCCATCCCGCGGGAGGTCTTGCCTGTGACGTCAAAGATGGTGCCCTTGGGTGCATCGCCGAGGCTCGCGAACCCGCTCGTCGAGGTCGTGCGGATCATCAGCGCCGTCGTGCCGCGCTTCTGCCCCGTCACCTTCGGAAGGGAGGAGCCGGTGCTCGGCGTGCTCTCGGACAGGTAGCTGAGCGACGCCCAGAGCGTCTTGCCGTTGTAGGTCACCTGCGCGTAGTTGCCGCTGACCTTGCCGGTCAGTGTGAGTTTCGTGCCCTTCGCGCGACCCTCGACACGGAGTCGCGGAGACGGCACCGGTGCGGAGGTTCAGGTTCGCCGTGGCGTAGCGGGTGCCCTTCGCCGCCGAGTCCGACACGGAACCGGAGTTCGAGGAGGAGCCCTTCAGGTACTGGCTGTATACGTAGGCGGTCTTGCCCTTGTAGGTGACCTTCGTCCAGCCGTTTGAGCTGCCCTTCGACGGGAGCGAATCGCCGACGGAGAGGACCGCGAGGCTCGAGGAGGAGGTGGAGGGGCCGGAGCGCACATGCACGCGCGCCGTGGCGGTCACCGGCGAGGTGCCCGCGTCCGCGAGTGGACCCGCGGCGAGAGTGCCGAGTCCCTGGACCAGGATCGCCAGCCCCATGGCGGCGGCAGCCCCCCGGATGCCCTTGACTGCGTTTCTCACGTCTCTCCTCGTTGAACTGAATGAGGGACGTGCCGCTTCCCCGGGTCGGGTGACCCCGGCACGTCCCCCTTCCGGTGGACAGTAAGAAGGGCGGAGGGTGGTCAGCAACGGCGAGGTTGAGAGTTGCCTGAGAGCCGGTCAGGTGAAACGCCCGGGGAAGCTGAAAACCACATTTGTGTGATTTTCGGGGTCATGAGTGGCGTTGACTACGGGTTGACTAGGGGTTTATCCCGAGGCCCCAAGGTCGCGGCTCGTACTTTCGTCGGAGAGGGCCTGGGTCGATCCTCTCAGTTTCGATCCGCCTCAAGTCGACCTTGAGGTTTACCCCGCAGGTTGAGGTTCGAGGTTGAGGGTTTGCGGACACCCTCGGGCCGGGTCGCGTACGCAAATCTGCGGAGGTTCGCTCAGCTGAGCCATAGGCGGGGTGCCGAGCGGCGATGCTGGTGTCAGCGGACCGGGGCAGGGGCGACCCACGATGCGCGGAGCGTGCTCGTCCATCGGGCGGCGCGACCGAAGGCCTGCTCAGGGACGTAGCCGGCGCGGAGATCCTCCGGCGTGAGCTGCTCGGCGCCTGTCAGCTCGGCCAGTCGGCGCCGGTCCCCGGGGCCTGCGACCGCGGCGACGACGGAGAGGCCGACGGCGCGGCGGTTGGCGGCCAGCGTGGTCAGGACGTCGTCGGCGAAGCCGGCCCGCGACGACGACGAGCGGCACCTCCGCGGTTGCCGTGGAGAGGGACGAACAGCTGGCGCATCGCGTCGATCTCGCCGTCGACAACGAGGATGCGTGGATTAGGGCAGTCGGCGCCGGAGGTCTGGGTCGCGAAGTCCGGGTGTGCGTGACCGAACCCGAAGCCTCGCCCTTGTGGGACAGGTCGCCGGCGACTCCGCGCCCGGGCGCGGGCAAGGCATCGACCTCGTCCTGGGTGATGTAGGCGGGGACTTGGGAGTCGACGGCGGGGATCCCGCGCTCCGGGGCGGGCTCGCCTTCGCCGGACTCGCGCCGTCGGGCGCGCCTGTCGGCGAGGACGGCGGCTGCGAGCAACCCGCCGCCGACGACGACCGCGAGCAGGAACCAGCCCCAGAAATCCATGCCCCTACAGTGCCACGCGCCGCTACACTCGACACCGCCCCTATAGCTCAGTCGGTAGAGCAGTGGACTTTTAATCCATGGGTCGCGGGTTCGAGCCCCGCTGGGGGCACCTAGCCAGAGGCAGTTTGAACGGCGTTCAATGGCTCGGACGTGTAGCCATAGGTGTAGCCAATCGCGCTCCAAGCCTGTCAGACCCTCCGTCCAGAATCCTCCGCATGGGCACGAATCGTCGCTATCCCCACAACGCCGGACGGCTCGCTGAGGAGCGTGAGATCCGTGAGGCGCGGCAGCATGGCCCGCTCCAGAGCTTGAGTCGGGACCAGCTGGACCTGCACCGGGAGCCGATGACGCGGGCGACGGAGTGGGCGCCAATCTGGGGTCTGGCATGGGTGCGTTTCGGCGATCGCGATGTGCGGACGACGGTGCGGGTAGAGGTGTGGACCGTGTGCTGGTCGCGTGGCCGTTGGATGAGCCGTCGGATCGGCGTCGGCGGACGTGGCTGCCGTTGGGGGATGTGGCGGCGCGGGTGACGGTGCGGTGAGACGCTCAAAATTTATTACCCTAACCGCTTGACAGTCACGCGGTTAGGGTATTTAATAGAGGTATGAGCAACGCAGACCTGTACACCCGCATCAACGATCTCCGCACCGCCGCAGTGCGGACGGCCTACGAGGCCGGGACCCTTAGCCCGGACTTCACCCTCGACGAGCACCTCCGCGCGATCCACCCTCTCACCGCCGACTCCTGGCACGAGGACGAGATCTCTGGGCGCACCCTTGGCAACCCGAACGCCGACTGGTGCGTCGACATCGTCGATGGCGACCTGGTGCGGGTCTTCGCCGACGGCGACATCGTCGCCGAAGCGGTCATCGACGGCGCGGGCTCGCTGTGATCATCGAGCAGGGCTTCGCGGCGGGCCCGACGGCCTGGCTTGCCGCGGTCGGGCTCATCCATCTGTCTCCGGCGCCGATGGACCCGGTCGACGCCTTCGAGTTGGCCAGCTCGCTCGGCCGGGCTCCGCTGGTCAACTCCCGCTGGGTCCGGGTCGGGTCGACCCGGCAGTTGGAGGTCGACGGGCCGGTGGCCGGGTTCGGGCGGCTGCTGGAGTGGTACGAGCTGCGGTTCAGCCGCGACCTGGCAGAGCAGCCGACGCCGCCGGAGGTCGTAGGCCGGGATCCGTGGTGGCGTACCCGCGGGCAGGCCAGCGTGCACGGTCTCGGGGCAGCGATCTACTCCGAGCTTGTCGCGATCGACCACGACGTCGACATCGTTGCCGAGCTGTGCCTCGGAGCCCGGGTGCTATCGACCAGCGCGCTCGCTGGCTGGGTGATCGACCGCCAGTGGGTCACGCTGGAGACCGACGAGGCGCCGCTCAAGCGCCCACTGATCCGCTATGCCCTGGCCTACATCGGCGCCACGGTCGCGCAGCACTGGCCGGGCCACATGGTCGGCAGCCGCGCCGTCGGGCACCTCTGGGACGGCCAACCCGACGACCACCCCCTGCTCGACCACACCGCGATCACGTGGGAGCCGATCCACGACCGGACCGGCCACTACCCGCCGTGGTGGGGGCCAGGTGAGTACGTCACGATCCCGGCCGCAAGGTGGGCCAACCAAGCCCGGGAACGATGGGAGGACGACTGGGTCCGCTCGGAGATCCTGGGGCGCACCGAGGCGAGCCGCGCGTTCCCTGGGCGTCTGCCTGCGCCTCACCTAAGGCGCGGCGCGGGTCCGCTGTGGAGGCGAAGCCTGCTGGAGCTACAGGCGGCGGCGGTCTCGTCGCCGAGTGGAGCGCGGGCGTCCCGGGCGAAGGCTCCAGGCGCCCCGGAGGTCGGGGACCAGCCTCTCGACATCGCTGGGGTCGCCGAACACACGGGGCTCTCCGTGGCGACGCTGCGCAGCTATCAGCGTGACAAGACGATGCCCAAGGCCGACGGGTCGATGGGGCAGTCGGCATGGTGGTGGGCCTCGACGATCGACGAGTGGCAGGACGGTCGACCGCCGCGGGGCAGGCCTGCGAAGACGCCCGACGACGATTGAGCGCGGCGCGCCGCTGTGAGGAGAGCCACCGCAGGGAACGCACCCTGCCGGCACCGAGCACGTCATCCACAACAAGGACGGCAAGATCGGTGGCTCGAACTCCTACGGGAACGACCCCTACCCGCCCAAGGGATGAGTTAGCTCCTCGGTATCCCTAGTACCGAGGAGCCACTCGCGGTGATCTGGGGTTCTTCCCTTCGCCGTATGTGGCTCATCCTAAGACGAAGAACCCCGTGGCCGTTGGGTCACGGTGCGGTGACCCCAAAGATAACGACTAGATAACAGTCGTCTACCCGACTAGACATCATGAGTCTAGTCGGGTAGACTCATGGCATGAGCACGAACCAGTACCGCATCAGCAGCAGGGCCGCCAACCTCTTCATGATCCGCCGCAACGGCGAGCTGGCCGGGTCCGCTACCTCGCAGGCCGAAGCCGAGGCCAAGGTCGCCGCGATGCGCGCCGACGACGACGCCCTCGCCGCACGCAACGCCGCCCGCCAAGCCAAGGTCGGCGCCTACGCGGCCGCCGGGCTCCAGATCCGCGCCGACATCCCCAACCGCGCCGCCCGCTACCGCCGCCACACCGGCGTCATCGTGGTCGACGCCGAGGGCCAGACGGTCGCCACCTACGCCCACATCGACGAGGTGCCCGAGATCGAGGCCCCCGCCGTCATCGAGACCGCCGAGGCCGAGACGACCACCGAGGCTCCCGCCGTGCCGGTGCGCGGGAGCATCACCGACGACCAGGTCGCCACCGTCTGGGCCCTGGTTGAGCAGGAACGCCACCTCGGCTCCTGGTTCGCCGGCCCCGACACCCTCGACGGCATCCGAGCCATGAGCGCCGCCGACGCCGCCGACTACATCCGCTCGATGACCGAGGAGAACTGACCATGACCGAGCTGAACATCACCGCCCGCGCGCTCCTCGCCCTGTTCCCGAGCCTGCCGTGGAGCCCCCGGGCGGAGGCTGACCGGCAGACGATCACGATCGAGTCGGTACGCACGAATGCCGAGCTGCTCGCCGAGCAGGACTGGGACCTGACCGACGAGACGGTCCGCTACCAGCATGCCGAGGCGATCGAAGCCGGCGAGCGGCGCCCTGGCGAGCACTGGCGGCAGCATTGGGATGTGTCGATGCCGTCACGCAAGGGCTGGGCCGCGGACTGGAGCGTCGAGGACTGGGCCCGCTATGAGGCCAAGCGGCTCCCGGCGGGATATCTCCCGGTCGCGACCGGGGTGGGCGCGTTCCGGCGAGAGGTGCCGTCGGAGGTGATCGCGGGGCTGCGCGCGGAGTGGCTGGCTGGTGACCCGGTCGAGCAGGTGCGGGCCTACGCGGCCCGGGTGGATGAGGCTGTGGATGCGCTGCATGCCGCGCAGACCGCGAGGGATGATGCGATCCGCACCGCGCTTGGGGCGGGCGTGCCCGTCGACGTCGTCGTGCAGGCCTCCGGTGTGAAGCGGGCCCGAGTGTACCAGATACGGGCAGGCAAGGCGTGAGACCGGAGTTCGGGGCGCCGTCCGGCGTTGGCCGGTACGGGGTGCTGGACCGCGACGATGACGGGCGCCCGGTCTGTCACGAGTGCGGGCGCGCGTTCGAGCAGCTCGCAACCCACACCCGCACAGCGCACGGGCTGACGGCAGCACGGTACCGGGAGAAGCATGGTCTGAGCACCCGGACCAGGCTCATCGGCACGGCGACGGCTGCTCGGCTGTCAGAGGCGTGGTACGAGCACGAGACCGAGCACCTGGCGCGGCTCGACGCAGCAAGGGACGTCGACGCGGCGCGCGCGGGCAACACCGCGGCCGGGCAGCGGCGGGCGGAGCGGGTAGCCCGACGTATCGAAGCATCATCGGCGCGGCGCGTGGACCTGATACCGGCCCAGGTTGCCGAGTTGGGCGACCTCACCGACATGCAGGGCTGGGCCGACAGGGCCCGGGCGCTGATCGAGCGCGACGGCGTTTCACATGCGGCGATCGCTCGGGCAGTCGGCCTGGCGAACGGGTCGGTGGTGTGGAACCGGCTTCGACGCTACCCCCCGGTGTAGACTTCCCCGCGCGCTCTCCTCCTCGGAGGAGCTGACCCCACTTGGCATGTCGGGGTTTCCGTGTTCCCCACCCTGGTGGGGTTGGAGACTCGCGTCCCCACCGCGGCGCCCTGCCCGGGGACGCGAAAAGGCCCCCGCTCAGCTGATGCTGAGCGGGGGCTTCCTTGTCGGGCCGGCGGTGCCGGGGCTAGACCAGTTGGGCGCCGTCCCAGGTGAGGACCCGGGCCGGGACGAGGCTGGTGCCGCCCCAGATGCGGATGCCGGAGTCGATCCCGGCCGTCACGGTCACGTGTAGGTAGGACCATGCCGAGTCGCCCGGTGGTAGCCCGTCCCCGACGCGGACATGCAGGTAGGACCAGTCGGAGTCGGCGGTGGCGAGGCCGTCCCCGACACGGACGTGCTCGTAGGCCCACTCGGAGTCGACAGACATGCGTCACGCCTTGCTCTTGATGGCGATGGTGTAGTCGCCGGGGGCGAGACCGGTCCACACCCTGGGCGACGTCGCAGACCCCTGCTCGACGAATCCGGACGTCACATGTCCGGGGAGGATGCAGCGCTGGAACCCCGCCGGCGCCGGGCCGGACCCGGCGGTGAACGGCAGGCTGATTTGGCCGTCGTTGGCGCCGGGGAGGGTGGTGTCGGTGATCGTGGGCGTGCCCAGGACCGGGGCCGGGAGCGGAGCGACGGCGGGCCCGATCCAGGCATCTGTGTCGGCGACGGCGATGTCGCCGTAGGCCAGGCCTGCGGGGATGGTCGCGGTCGCCGTGCCGATGCGCACTTCGTTGATTTCGCTGGGGACGGCGGCGGCGGTCGAGGACCACAGCGGGGTTGTGCCGTCGCCCTCGTAGAGGCGCACGAGCGCGGAGCCGGCGGCGACGGTGATCTCGACGCGGTAGACGATCCCGGTGGTGATGATGCCGGCGGTGGAGGTCCAGCGCACGGTACCGGCGACGTCGTCACGGAGCCGTAGCGCGCCGGTGGACACGGCCCGCAGTGACCACTGCGCCCCAGAGTTGCGGGTGGCGCAGATCTCCCCGTCGCCGGACGCGGGAAGCTCCTCGAGGGACAGGTACATGCGGATCGCGTACACGGACACGGGAGCGGCGGGCAGCGGCCACCAGGTCAGCTGGCGGGGGGTGCCGTCGGCGAAACGGACGCGGGGCGCGCGCCCGGACGCCGCGACGATCGCGGGTGAGCCGGTGACGTTAGAGAAGGCGGTGTCGCCGGTACCCACGCTGGAGGTGGTGAGGGGTCCGGCGGAGGGCCCTTACCGGACCAGCTTCGTACGATGGCCATTAGTCGATGCTCCTCTTGTAGATTCGGGTCCAGGGAATGACGATCTCGGAATAGGTCCAGTCAGCATCGGGCTCGGCGTTGTTGCCCCCGGTGCCCATGCCGATCTGTAGCGTGAAGCGGGGGTACCAGGTGGTGCCCGCGGCTTCGTAGGCGTCGTTGTACCAGGCCGGTGGCGGGCCGTGCCTGAGCGCCCCATTCCACACCGGGACGTCGCTATCCCATGCATAGATTCGAATCCCGTCACACAAGAATTCAATCCGTCCGGGGGTCTTGATGCACGTGTAGATGTGCAGGGCGGCGGGGTCTGAGTTCGGCAGGACGCTGTAGTTGAGGTTCGCGCCGGCGTGCGGGGGGCGGGGGTCGGCGTCGTAGTTGGGGTGGATCGTGGCCGACATTTTCGGTGGGGGCCAGGACATGGTCCACGTCTCCACCAGATCGATCTCTGCGCCGTTGCCGGGCGAGCCGCCCGGGCGAGTGAGTGGACGGAGCCAGAATCCGGGCCACATGCCGTGCGCCGTGGGAAGACTCGCGGCGACGTCCCACCGGAAATAATTTGGTATCGAAATGTGCTGACCCAGGGTGTCTCCGGAGGTGTACGGGCGAGGATATCCAGCCTCGCGAATACCCTCGATAACCATTCCCCGCGGCCCGAATTTGACATTCTTCGGCATGTTATAGGAATTGTCATTCGACTGGGTTTCCAAACGATGCGTCCAGCCATCATCGACCGCGAATGTCGAGTAGTAGATGGGGTCCCATCCTGGCCCAGGGTCGGGCCACACGGCAGGGGTGCGGTCAGGGACCAGACGATTCCCGTCCCATGTCGAGACATGGCTCACGAGCCCATCACCACAAACCAGGTCCCGACATCGCCCGGGCCGAGACTGCCGGTCGGAATATCACCCTCAGTGGCGTACACGCCACCGAACCGACCGGACGCGCCAGGACGCTTGGTCAGCGCCGCGGCTGCCATCCCTGCCGGGGTGACCGCGCGGGCCGTGTCTGTGCCGTCCTGGGTTTCGGCGGTCGTGGCCAGCTCCACCAGCCCCTTCGCCGACACGGTCGCATCGACGACGCCGATCGCGCTGCGGGCACTTGCTGCGGACGTTGCGGTCAGGACGGAGCGCCCCACCGTGGTCGAGTCAGAGAGGTCCGCGGCAGGATGCTCGTGCGTGGTAGGGGTGCGGGCGTCCGACAGGCGGGAGTCGCTAGACCCAACCGCCTCGATCGCCGCCCGGGCGTTCGCGGCGTTAGCGCCCGCGGCGATCACCGGCGGCTTGTCGGCAAGGTCGTCCCACGACGACACGCCACCCGTGGGGGGCTCGACACCAGTCCACTCGCCAGCGACACGGGCCAAAAACTGCCCGTCCTCCGCATCAGGGAGACCTTCGAAGCCGTCGGGCAGCTGACTGGCGGGCACCTTACCCTGGTAGTCGAGCGACGCCAGGCCGCCCGGCTGGCCCTTCGCGGTGGAGGGCGCCGGTACCGTCGGGCTGCCGGACGGGACTTCGACCGTGGCCAGGTTGAGGCCCGGCACCTCGTTGTCCAGCATCGACAGGTGCAGCGGCACCGCGTACTCGCGGCCCTTGCCCGACTGCAAAGTTTCCTTCGCCATGATCGTCCAGCCTTGCGGCGAGATGTTCGGGTCGTCGGACGCGGGGAAGCTGGTGAAAATCGCGGACGGCACATAGACGGTGTCCCACCAGATGTCCCAGGCCATGCCGTCGAAGCCGGGACGGGCCTCGTCGGCGGCGCGCATCGCGGCCCGGACCATCGCCCGGACTGTCGGGTCCTGCTCATCGGTCTTGCCGATGGTGATCTCGCTGACCGGGCCGCCCGCGTAGATCGTACGCGGCGGCTGACCGGTGGGCGCGTACGTCACACGCTGCAGCGCGGAGAAGCGGATCTTGCCGTGGTCCGGCTTGTCTCGCCACACCTGGTAGGAGGCATGGACCGGGATCTCGTCCCAGCCCTCACTCGGATTGATGACCGGTGTCGACATCAGCCCTCACCACCCTCGCCCAGCTCGCGCTGGGCCTGCTCACGCGCGAAATAGTCGTCGTCGGCGGCACGGCGGGCATCGGTCGCGGCCGGCACATTCACCCCGGCCAGCACCGCCAGAGGCATGCCCAGATACGCCAGCACCCGCTCAGCCGCAGCCGTCCACTCCGTGCCGCCGGTCGCGACGGTCACCGACCCGACGACCAGACCAGCCAGCACGAACGCGCCGTACAGCCACAGTCGGGCACGGGCGGGGACAAGCTCACGTACGTGATTCATGATCAGTTCTCCTTCTGCGTTGAGCGCAAGCCCTTGATGGCCTGCCAAATCCGGTTGTGTTCATCGCGGGCATTCGTGCGGTCCTCGTGGTCGGCCTGCGCGAGCTGCTGGTCGACCTGGCCCTGCTGGCTGAGCGTCGCGCGAATCCCCGCGATCTCCGCATCGTGGCG
Source organism: Tessaracoccus sp. (assembly GCF_016714275.1). Lineage (GTDB taxonomy): Bacteria > Actinomycetota > Actinomycetes > Propionibacteriales > Propionibacteriaceae > Arachnia. Next base: position 733,137 of record NZ_JADJNP010000004.1, read on the forward strand.
ACGCTGCCCCTGCTCAACTCGGTCCACACCGTCACCGAGCGCATCGAGCTTCCCCTCGACCCGGTCCAGGTCATCGCGCAGATTCGTGGGATGAGAGTTCTCGAGCTGCTCCCGGCTCGCCGCCGTGTCGCCCTTGATGGCGGCCTGCTGCGCGGACAGCCGCTGGATCTGCCTCGACTGCCCATCAAACTTCCGGCGAGTTGACAGGTGAGAGATGATCACCGGGGCGGCGACGGCGGCCATCATCACCGCCAGGTTCGCCCACCAGGGCGCGTTCGGGTCGAGGGGAGGCATCAGACCCGCTTGAGGTACCTCGTCGAGTACCACCAGCCGCCCGTCGACTTTGCCCAGCCGTCGCGGAACTCGACAATGTCGAGCACGTAGCCCTTGTGGGCGCGCATCCCGACCCGGTACCGGGTTCCCGGGCCGGTGCGTCCGTTCAGCGGCAAAACCCAGGTGACAACCCGCATCCGCGTCGTCTTCGGCTGCGCGGGCGCGGTGGGCTTCGGCTTCGACGGTGCCGGTCCGGTCGCCGGAGCGTCTCCGAGCACGACGTCGTCGAGGCGATCCAGCCAGCCGACGCCGTCCGGCTCGAGCCACAGGTGCGCGTGGTCCTCGTGCCAGTCCGACACGGACGATCCGGCGTTGCGGCCCGGCAACGGACCCCACGCGGCATACCGGGTGCGGTAGATGCGGCGGTCCCAGATGATGTGCCGGATCCCGAGGGCCTTCGCGTTCGGGACCAAGACCTCATTGATGAGCCGGTTCGTCGCCGCCCAGGCCGCCTTGTCGTACAGGCGGGCGAGGATGCCGGTGCTCGCGGTCGCGATGACGTCGAGGCCGCGGCCGGTGACGTGCTCCGACGACGAGGACCGCCAGCCTGAGCCGATCCACAGCAGCGCCGCCAGCGCCGGAGAGCGCCGGATCAGGGCATGCAGACCGCGCGCGAGACGCTGACCTGCCGGGGTCATCCGGGTCAGAGCGGTCGCCCAGTACGGATCGGTGAGAGCGCGTGCGCGCTGAGTGCTGGCCATGGGAGGTACTCCTTCAGGGATGCGAGAGCCCCCGGGGTGGCCGGGGGCTCAGAGGATGGTGGGGTGGGGTCTAGGCAGGCAGGAGGCCCCGGGCTGTCAGCGAGGCGATCAGGCCCGGATCTGTGACGGCCGCCAGGTTCGCGTTGACCTGCTCCGCGCCGATCAGCTGCATCAGCGCGGAGGCGATGTGTGCGTCGGTCACGGCCGCGGGATTCAGCCCGGGCTCGGGCGGGATCGGGTGGGCTGCTTCGGCGGCGGCGATGGCTGCCCGGCGCGCCTCCATCGCCTGTTCGCGCGCAAGGCATGTGTACTCGTAGACGGCGGCGATCGTTGCGCCAGACTCGTCCAACTCGGCGATCACAAGTTCGCGGCGGAGCCGCTGCGCGTCGTGCTCGGCGGTGGCGCAGCCGAGGGTGGTCGCGACGGCGACGACGCGCTCGGTGAGCGCCTTGTCGGACGCTGCGGCGATGATGGCGTGGCTTGATGGCATGGGGCCGCTCCTTGGTCAGGGCTGTAGCTGGTAGGCGATGACGTGGACGGTTGTCGTGGCCGTTGTGTCGGTGCGGCGGATGTTGATGTTGCAGCCGCTGGCGGAGATGTTGTCCGGGGAGACCGCGACGACGTGCGGCGCTGACGTGTCCGGAGACATGACGACCGTCGGGGTCTTCGTGAACACTCCGACCGGGAACGTCACGGCCTGCTGCGTGGTCACGTTCTGGGCGAGGCCGGTCACGGTGACCCGCTCGTCGTATGAGGCGAACGGCATGTGTCTGGTGATGCTGTCGGGGCTATAGGACCGGGCCGACCCGTCGGCGCGGAAGTACCATCGCCAGTACGGGCCTGCCACCCGGTCTCCGGCCTCAATGCCCACTGCTGCATGCCCACCTGATGACGTCAGGTAGGTGCGACCCATCTGTGTCCCGCCGTTGCGGCTCAGTCGATAGCTGGGCTCGTTGTCGGTGCTGTCGCCGAGCGAGATGACTACCCGGCCTGTAGTGGTGTAGGTGACGGCCGACGATTCCAGGTCGCTCGGGCCATGGATGATGGGCTGCGTCCCCGACGAGGTGCGTGCCAGCTCGACTCTGACGCGGCCTCCAACGTGGAGGTTCGCGGGCTTGATGAGCGAGCGGGGCGCGCCGACGAGCGGGGCGGTGTCGCCGTCGATCTGGATCCGCAGCGGTGTCACTGACGTGACGACGGCCCACACCCATTCTGAGCGCGGCGCGTCAGGGCCAGGCAGCAGGAAGTCGAGTGGGTTAGCCACCGAGACCCACCTCCCGCCACTCGTGATCCATGAGCCCGTCCGCGACGAGAGTGAGCGTCCACGACGACGACGTGGCCCGCAGCGGCGCCATGTTCCGCGACGGCGACACAAGGTCGATCCGGTCGTTGGGCCACACAGGCACCGGCGCCGTCGTGACCTGCACGTTCGTCACGGATGTGGTGAGCGCCTCAAGGCGCCGATCAGCGAGCCCTTGCAGCGCGTCCAGGGTTGCGGCATCGACCCCGGTCTCGCGATGGGTAATGACCCGGCCGCGACGGACCGTCGAATACTTCGAGTCGGGGTCGGCGTTCGTGGCCGTCGCAACCATCGCCGGGGTCTCCTCATCGCCCTGGGACACGAGCACGACCCGGTTCGGGACCGCATACCAGTCCTCGGACTCCGACCAGCGCGGCAGGTACAGCGAGCTCGGCGGCTGGGACTGCTGAAGGTTTGGTTGACTCCAAGATCGCATGACTCTCACGAGAGGGTCGTGCTGGAAGGATGGCATCCATGCCGAAGATCGCTTACACCGACGAGTTCAAGCGCGACGCGGTCGCGCTGGTCGCCTCAGGCATCCCGCAGAAGCAGGTCGCCAAGGACATGGGGATGGCCAAGACCACCCTTCAAGCCTGGGTCCGCGACGCTCGCTTCCAGTCCCACGGGATGACCCCGACCACCGATCCTGAGCAGCGCAAGGACATGGCCCAGGCGTTACGCAGGATCCGCGAGCTGGAGATGGAGAACGAGGTCCTACGGCGAGCGGCGGCGTATCTGTCGCAGGCTCACATCACGCCCCCAAAATGATCTACCCGCTCGTGAAGGAGATGGTTGCGGTCGGTGCCACCGTGAGGGTGCCGGTGGCGGTCGCGTGTCGGGTGTTGGGATTCCCAGCAGGGCTACTACAAGTGGCTCAGCAGCCGGTGTCGGCCCGCGAGGCCGAAGAGCGTGAGCTGATCGACGTGCTCCACCAGCTCCACGATGATGACCCGGAGGGCGGCTACCGCGTCCTGGCCGATGACATTGCCGAGTTGGGCTACGAGTTGTCGGAGCGCAGAGTGTGGCGGCTGTGCCGGGTCGCTGGCATCCAGTCGGTGTTCACCAGGCGCAAGACCCGGTACAAGAAGGCCGGCGCTCCCGTCCACGATGACCTGGTCAACAGGCAGTTCAGCGCCGACGGCCCCAACGAGCTATGGCTGAGCGACATCACCGAGCACCGCACCCGCGAGGGCAAGGTCTACCTTTGTGCGATCAAGGACGTGTTCTCCAACCGGATCGTGGGCTACTCGATCGATTCGCGGATGAAGGCCCGTATCGCCGTCAACGCGCTCCAGATGGCAGTGGCCCACCGAGGCCGGCCCGCCGGGGTGATCGTGCATTCCGACCGCGGGTCCCAATTCCGCTCCAGACGCTTCCTGAAGGCCCTCAAACGCCACGGCCTGACCGGCTCCATGGGCCGCGTGGGGGCATGCGGTGACAACGCCGCGATGGAGTCGTTCTTCGCGCTCCTGCAGAAGAACGTCCTCGACCGACGGTCCTGGAGTACACGAGAGGAACTGCGGCTAGCGATCGTGTCCTGGATCGAGGGGAAGTACCACCGGAAACGCCGTCAACGCAGGCTCGGGAAACTCACCCCGGTCGAGTTCGAACTCATCATGAAACCAACCGCTAGACTGGCGGCATAAACCCCGGAGGTCAACCAAACCTTCAGCGGACCCGCTTGCCGAACTCGAAGACCCATGCCGGATCGTCGCCAGGCCCGGCCGGGCGATGCGGCGACACCCTGTAGATGCCGTCCTGGTCGCACCACAGCGCCATGTATCCGACGACCGACAGGAGATCGTTGATGACCTGTAGCCAGGATGTGTCGTCGCCGGTGATCGGCCACGACCTCGCGGCGGGCATCGTCAACGGCGAGTCCGTGACCGCGACCCTCGTCTCGCCGAGGGCAGCGAGGATCGAAACGACCGTCGCGACGACGTTCGCGCCCTCAGCCACCGAGTAGGTCTCGGCTGGGCAGTCCTGCGCCGGCACCGCCAGCTTGTCCATGAGCGTAACCGAGCACAGAGCGAGGCCCTGCTCATCCTCCCAGACGGTCTCCGGCCGTTCCGGCAGGTAGACGCCCCAGGGGATCGGCTCGTCGAGGCCGTCGAGGTGCTGCTCGATGCGAATCCTCGCGCGGCCCCAGTCGATTCCGGCGAATCCCGTCGGCGACACCAAATCCAGGGAGCCGCCGCCTCGGATCTCGCGAAACCTGTTCTGCTCCAGCTGTCCGCTCGTGAACTCGTGGAGGTCCCGGACCAGCATGTCGTTGTCGTCGAGGAGCACCGCCGCCCACCGCGTGGACCGGTGCCCGTACATCGCGGCGCGGATCTCCGGCGTCAGATCCATCAGGACCCCACCGTCCGGTAGTCCGCGACCCGCTCAGCCGACAGCGTGACCTCGTGATGCCCCTCCGCGCCGAGACGTTTCGACGCGCCAGGCTGGACGGACACGACGAGGCAGTGCCCGTCGGGGTCACGCCACAGCTTCGGCCGGGCGGTTGTCAGGATGCGGTGAAGGTCTGGCAGTGTTGCGAGCGGGGTGCCGTCGGCGGTCGTCGCGGCATGCCGGGGTGGCACCACAGCGACGATGCCCAGCTTGTGGACGCGGCCAACACCGGCGTATTCGGTCGCGTAGGTGTCGCCCGCGAACCGGTGCAGTGCGAGGTCAGCAAGCCCGAACTCGGGCTCGCCAACATCAAGGTTGTACACGAACCTGGCCACGTCCGTGTATCCGGGGCCTGCGCTCAGGTATCCCTCGGCGACAACGATCACCTGATCCGACGGATCGTCTAGGGTCGGCGCGGGCTGCCCTGCCGGGCGGAAGTGGATCACGGTGGGGGCGCCGGGGTTGGTGGCGCCGTCGGTAGAGGCGGTGACGGCCCGCCATGCCACATCGCCCGCGACGGGGGCGCAGCGATCAGTCCAGCCCGTCAACGGGTCGAGCCCGGCGGCCAATGTCACCCAGTCGCCGCCGTCGACCTGGCGTTGAATATCGACAGTGCCGACGCCGATGCGGGTGCCGATCGTGCCGCCGTCGAAGTACGACTGGACCTTCGCAAGGGCCTCGGCTTCGGTGTCCCCCTCGCAGATGATGAGGTTGCGCCAGCGACTGCGACCGCTGGCCTTGCCGTTGGCGCCGACGAAGCGCAGCGCATAGTCTGCCATGGCCGGATCGGTGTACCACGACACCGTGAGCAGCGTATCCTCCTGGGCCACATTCGGTGCCGGGGTTGATAGCGTCAGGGTCGAGGCAGCTCCCCCTGGGGCCGTTTGCGTCACCGCCAAGGTTCTCGACGCCGCATCCTGATTACCCAGCGGCTCATCCTGGGAGTAGAGCACGCCCGCAGCCACCCACCGGCTCCACCCGGAGCCCATTCGGGCCATGGCGAGGCCGCTGGTATCCCCGGAGGTGCCGCACGGGTAGACGCTAGCCGTGGATGTCGCCTGCCTATAATCGGCAGCCATGAAGATGCCGTCCAGGTAGCTGATTGCGCCGCCGCCGTTGGCCATCGCGGCCGACGCAGCCCCCAGCGCCCTCGGGCGCGGGGCGGTGCCGTCTGCGGCTGCGGCCCACCGAATGTAGGACGCGCTGCCATTGACCGCGCCCACCCATCCGCGGATCTGCCCGGGCGGGAGCGCGAAGTTCCCGCCGGAGCCATCGAAGAACGAGACCAGCCCGTCGTCACCGACAAGCAGCTGCCCAACCACCAGCCAGTCGCCGACGACAGATGCGTTGACCTGGCACCAGACGAGCACCGAGTCGACACCCGCCGGGACTGTGTGCGTATACGCCAGCCGAGTACGCGCCGCGGGGTCCGTCGATACCGTGGAGTAAGCCGACGTTGCGGCCGCGACCCATGTGGTCCCCGCGTAGTAGTCGAGAGTGATCCTGACCTGGCGATTCGACGACACCGACAGAGCTGCCGTGATCGTCTCCCCCGGGGTAACAGCCGCCCCGTGCGGCCCGGCTCCCGGCGAGGCCCCGCAGCGCATCCGCGACACGGCCCCAGCGGTCGGGACCGCGGAATAGACGCATGTCGCCATGCCGAACGCGTCGTCGTACGTGACAGTCCCCGCCCCGCTTGCCCCCCAGGACATCAGCCAGTCCCCGCCCGTCCGTGCGCGCGGCTGGATCGCCCGATTCGTGCGAATCGGCGGAACGCTGACTGTCCCGTACGGGTCCGTCAGTCGCGGATTCGTGGCCAGGTTCCGGCGGGTCTCGGCCCCGTCGACCATCTCGACCGACGCGGACCGCCCTGGAGTGCCAAGCCATGCCGTCGATCGCAAATCCTGCTCGACGGCAAGCGTGGCCGATCCGTCGGCGCGGCCCCACAGCACCGCAAGCGCAGCCTCGTAGGGCAGCGCGTAGGCCACATCGATATCGACGAGAGCCCAGTCGGACCACAACCCAGACGCGGCCCGGACACGCACACGCACCGTGTAGGAGCGGCCGTTGTCGACACGGCCGAGCGTCGTCGATGCGCCCGCCCCGGTACCCGACCTGGTCAGCGGGGCACCCACACCGTCTTCGGGTTCGACCCTGAGTTCCCACGACGCCTGAGCGGCGCCGTCGCCCGCGAAGTACATCCACGCAACGGTCACGGTGCCCGACGGCCACGGCGATCCCGGATCAGGCGACGACAGCGTCAGCGTCGGCTTCTCCGCCAACGTCACAGCCACCACAGCAGCCCAGGCGCCGAACTCGGCATGCAAGCCCTTCGTGCGGACCTGCCATTCCAGCAGCCCCGACACGCCCAGCGCGGACACGGTGCGGGTCTGCGCCGTCGTGCCCGTCAGCGTGGTCCAGGCGCCGCCGTTGACGCGGTACCGCAGCTCGTACGCGGTCTGCGTCGAGGAGTCGATCGAGGTGTGCGTCCACGTGAAGGTGATGGCGGCGCCACGGTTCACCGCGCCTGACGTCGGCGACTTCAGCACCGGCGCACCGGGCGGTGTCAGCAGCTGCACCGTGTTCGACGGCGCAGACCACGCGGACGTGAGAGTTGACGCGTTCGTCGTGCCCGACGAGACGGACGCGTTCGCCCGATACCGGTGCGTAACCTCGGCATCGACGCCGGTGAATGTGCGCTCGACGCTGCTCGTGGTCCCGGCGACCGTGACCCAGCCAGTGCCGCCCGGATTGTCCTGCCAGCCGACCGTGACCGCCCCGAAGCCGCCCGCGGCGCCCGTCACACCTATGTCGGTGGCCGCGGTCTTGACCGCTACCAGCCCGGACGGCGTAGCCGGGGTTGTGCGGGCATCGTTCGACGCGGCCGAGGCAGCAGATCCGCCCGGGTTGATCGCCACGACCCGCCACCGATACGACCGGTTCGCGACAGTGGTCGTGTCCGTGTAGCCCTCGGCGGTCCCCGCGACCGTGGCGACGGTCGCCCACCCAGACCAGCCAGCGGCACCGATCTCGGCCCGCTCGATCCGCTGCGACGCATACGGCGCCGGGGCCGTAGCGTTCCGCGCCCAACCCAGGCCGTGGCTCGTGTCCGAGTTCCGCGTCACCGTCGGCTTCCCCGGCGCCGCAGGGGCTGCGGGATACGTCGACACCGTCGCCGACCAATCCGACCAGGCACCCCAGCCGCCCGCCACACCGTTACGGGCCCGAATCCGCACCCGGTACGCAGTGTTCGCGGCGAGACCCGACACGTTCCAGGTCCGTCCGCCGGACGTCAACACCTGCGACTGTCCCTGGTCCGTTTCCCAGCCGTAAGCATCGATCGCCGACCCGTTGTTCGCGGGCGCATCAGCCAGGGTGCCGCGCAGCGCCGACGACGACACCGCCACCAAGGCAGGCTTCGCGGGCTTCGCGGGCACGTTCGGCACAGTCACCGTGCCGGAGTAATCCGACCACGGGCCAGCACCGGCGGAGTTGACCGCCCGCACCCGAACCTTCGTCGCGAGCCCGAGCGCCAGCCCGGACCGCGACCACGTCCGGCCCGGCGTGTTGTCCGACGACACGAAATCGTGCGTCGACAAATCCCAGTCGTAGCGGGTGATTGAGGCACCATTCGAGGCCGGGGCCGACGCCAGTTCCGCGTTGACCCCGCCACCACCGACAGGCGCCCAGAACGCCGTCGCCGATGGGGCCTTCGGCTTACCAGGCACATCCACCACGGTCACCGACGTCGACACCGACGGCGACCCGCCCGTGTACACGCCGGTGATTTTCGCCCCGAACGTGTAGGACGTGCCGACCTTGCCGTTGACGGTGCCGGTGTAGATCAGCCGCACCCCACCGTTCTGCGAGTACGTGTAGTTCGTGGTCCCGGCGAGTTGCCCGGTCCGCGTCAACGTCTGATTGTCGGATGCGTTGTACTGCATCTCGACGTAGTACTTCGCCGTGATCACGACACCATCAAGCAACAAGTCGACACCGACCCGGATGTTGTTACCGCCAGCGGTCGCCCACGAACCCCAAACCACGAGAGGGTCACCACCTAACTGAGTTACAAATACGCCATGGCGCTATTAGGAGACGACCGGATTCCCGGGCGTATTTGGAACAGGTTGACCAGTCGGCAGATCCGGCCCGGATTCACCGAATGCTGGGAGTAGGGCGGGTATCGTAGTCGGGGCTACGGAATCGCCACCCTTCACGGAAAACGCGAAGGACTGCACCGGATCATGTATCGCGAATTGACCGATTCTGCCGAGAGTGTCGGCGCGACGTGTACAGGCGTCGCAAAGCGGCACGAACCGCCTGACTCAGCATCCAGAGGGAGAGTCCCGTTACCCATCAGACCCGGCCCCCCCTCACCGATCCACGCCGAGCACGGTTAGGGCCGTTCGCGGCCATGTCCTCAACGGTTTCCGCGGCCCGGGCAGTGCGCCACAGGCCACCTATCAGGAGGTTCGCGAGCAACTCGAGATCCTCACGGGCGAGCCGTGTCGGCCCCTGATCCGGCACATTCAGCGCCATATCCGCAGCGGTCGGCAGCGACGGCGGTGTCCACGTCGTCTCGGCCTGAATCCGCGCGCTGGCCCAGTCAGCGAGCACATCCGCCCCGTACGTGACCTCGGGCACGGCCGCGTCGCCCAGGCGGGCAGCAGCAGCAGCGACCACACCCCGGCCGGCGTCGATCGCCAGCCGCAAACCCTCAACCGCGAACCCGCCAACGGCCTTCATGACGCGCGATGGGGACTTGATGCCCAACGCCTTCTTCGCGGCCTTGACAACCTTGTCTGTGAGGACCGTCGCCGCCGCCTCCAGCTTCGCGCTGTCCTTCTTCAGCCCGTCGATCAGGCCCTGCTGCGCCTGAATCCCGACCAAGAACATCGAGTCGGCGACCGTCTTCCCGGCCTTATCCGACCACGACCCGAGCGCCGCCCAGTCACCGGCCAGCGACTTCACCTGAGACGCCGACCCCGACGCCAGCGCCTGCGCGACCGGGATACCGGCCGCCGTGCCCAGCGCCGCAACCTCTTGGATCAGGCCCGGCGGGATACCCTTCCCGGCCAGATCCTTCAGCAGCCCGGCGAACCGCTTGACCTTCGCCGCCAACCCCGCGACCGTGGCCTGTACTGTCTCGAACGTCGGCGCCGGTAGATCGTCACCGACCAGCGACCTCAAATCGAGCTCGCCCGACAGGGATTGGGACACCGACGCCGCCAACTGCGCCGACGCCGCCTTCATGTCCTTGAGGGTTGCCTTGGCCGCGTCGATCGCCGCCGTGATCTGACCCTGCGCCTTCGCAATGTCCGCCAACGTCGCGCCCTTAACGGCCTTCGTCGCGTCCTTCCGGACCTTCCCCGACGCCGTCAAACCTTGCAGCAGGGCGACCGTGCCCTTGTTCAGCCCGACCCAACGCTCGACCGCACCCTTGTACTTGCCGTCGTCCCACAGCGTCTTGGTGAGCTTGCTCTGCGCCTTGACGATCTCGTTGGCGCGCTTCAGGTCAGCGGAGGCGCCGGACAGGTTCTTCTTCGCGAGCTTCGTGGCCTCGGTCGCGGAGATCGACGGCAGCAGCGAGCGGGCCTTGACGCCCTTCCCGCGGTTCTTGTTCCAGGCCCGGATCTGGTCGTTTTCCTTCTTCCGGGCCTCACGGATTCGCTTCGACTCGGCCGCGATGGCCTTGTCGGACAGCTTGATCGTCTCCTTGGAGAGCTTCGCGATCGCGTCGCGGACCTCGGGTAGGCCGTCGCCGATGCCGAGCGCGAGACCCTTCCCGATCTGCTGGCCGATCTTCTTGCGGAAGACCTTCGACGGCGAGGCGATCCCCAGGGCACTCTTGGCCGCGTTTACGGCGGAGTTGGCGAGGTCGCGGGCCGCGTTGGTGACCCACGAGAGCCCGGCCTTGATGCCGTTGACGAAGCCACGGACCAGGTCCTGACCGGCCGACAGCAGCTTCGAGCCGATACTTCCGAGCGCGGCCTTCGCCTTGTCCGGCAGGGTCCGCACCAGATCGACCACGGCGGCGATGCCGGTACGGACTGCCTCCTTCGCGGCGGTCCACGCAGCCGTGATCTTCTCCCGCAGCTTCGCCGCAAGCGACGACGCCGCAGAGGCAACCTTCCCCGGCAGTGCCGCAACGAAGCCGACGATGGCCGTGATGCCGCCGGAGACGATCGTCTTCAGCCCAGCCCACGCACCCGAGAAGATCGTCTTGATCGCGTTCCACGCGCCCGTCACCGTCGACCGAATCGACGACAGCGCCCCACTGAAGATGCTTCTGATCTTCGACCACGCCGCATCGACGATCCCGCGGATCGCGCCGAAATTGCCGGTGAAGACCGCGTGCAGAATGAGGAACCCGGCCGCCACAACCGTCTTGATCGTGTCCCACGCCGCCTTGAACAGCGTCCCCCAGATTTTCAGTGGCGCGGTGATGACCGGCAGGATCGCGTTCAGGCCAGTCGACACGACGTTCCGCAGCGCCGACCAACCGGCCTGTGCGCCACCCGAAATCGACGACCACAGCCCCGTAAAGAATCCGACCACGCCGTTCCACGCGCCGGTGACGGCGGACACTGTCCCCGACCACGCCCCAGACACCCACGACGCCGCCGCCGACACGCCCGACGTGATCGCCGACCACGCCGACGAAGCCGCGCCAGATAGCCACGTCCACGCCGAACCGAGCCACGACACGAACGACGCCCACGCCTGCCGACCCACCTCGGTCTGCGTGAAGAACCACGTCAGGCCCGCGACCAGACCGGCGATGGCCGAGATGACGAGCCCGACGGGATTCGCCTTCATCACGAGGTTGAGCGCGGCCATCGCGACCTTCGCCCCCGTGAGAGCGCCCCTGGAGGCCACCGACGATCGTCACGACGACGGACATGGCCTTGAAGCCGACGAACGCGGCGGCGAGCGTGCCCACCAGCGCCCGGTTCGACAACAGCGACCCCGCCAACTCTGCGAGCTGCACGACAAGCGGCAGCAGCACAGGGAGCACCTTCGCGACGGCCCCCGCAAGCGCAACGCCCACCTCGCCCGCGAGCCCTGCAACCACGGGGATCGCCGGGGCCATGGCGTCGAGCACCTGGCCCAGGGCGTCCACGATCTGCGGCAGCAGCGGCTTCAGCAGGGTCAGCGCGAACCCGAGCGGCGAGAACGCCGCCACCAGCTGCGCGACCGGCCCAGCCTTCGGCAGCAGTTCTGCCAGCGACTTCCCGCCCGCGAGGGACGTGAGCGCCGCCCCGAACTTCTCCGCTGCCGGGACAAGCCTTTTACCCCACCCGTCAGCCAGAGGGCCAACCTTGGATGTGAGCGAGTCAATGACGGACGTCACGCCCGCCAGGACAGGCTTCGCGGCCTCCAGCGCGGGCGCCATGAACGCGGCGCCGAGCCTGCCGAGGGCGGCGTTCGCGTTCGCCACCGCGCCCGGGAACGTCTCGCCGGTGCGCTTCGCCGCGCCACCCATCCCGGAATCCATGGCCTTCGCGAACGTTGCGAAATCGATCTCGCCCTTCGAGACCATCTTCGACACTTCGGCGCTGGTCTTCCCGAGCTGCTTTCCGAGCATTTGGAGTACCGGCACGCCGGAGCTCATCAGCTGGAGCATGTCGTCGCCCTGGAGCTTGCCGCGGGCGGCGACCGACCCGAAGATCGTGCCGATGTCGGTGAGGGACCGGCCAGAGATCGCAGCAACGTCGGCGACCGTCGACAGCGTCGACGTCATCTCCTTGCCGTTCTTCACCCCGGCGGCGGCCATCATCGCCGCGACAGAGGCGGCGTCACCGAGGCCATAGGCAGTGCCGCGTACCGACTTCAGCGCCGAGCCCATGATCGACGTGATCGACTTCGACGAGTGCCCGAGACCCTCAAGCTTCTTCTGCGCGCCCTCGATCGAGATGGCGCGGGTCATGCCCAGCGAGATCGTCTTACCAACGAGTGCGCCGGCGCCGACGATCGCGGCACCCTTCGCGAGGACCCTGACCAGGCCCTTCGCCCAGCCCTTACCGGTCTTAGCCCCGGCGGCCTTGCCCTCGGGCACGGCCTCCCCGAGGCTGCGGCGGATGTCCTTCGCCATGCCTTGTGTTGAGGCGAGGATCGTCAGATAGGCGGTGCCGATGTCGTTGGCCACAGGACTGTCACCACCTAGATATGCCGACGAGGCCCGCACCCTCCATCAGGGTGCGGGCCTCACGCGCTGTTCGTTTGTGCGTTTCGATTGTGCGATTCAGTTATCCACGGCCGCCCGGCTGGGCGGCGTACCAGGCCTTGAACCGCCGGATCACCTCGCGGTGATCCAGTTCAGGCTTGGGGCTCTTCGGCGGCTTCGGCCGCGGTGTCGGCTTAGGCCGTGCGCCCTTACCGCCGCCACGTTGCCAGTTGCCGCCCGCGAGCTGGTCGACCGCCTGCGCGAGTAGCCACGCCTGCGGGTCCCACTGCTCGATCTCGGTCATCGGCTGCACCGCCAGGAAGGCGGTCGAGTCGCGGGGGAGATGCGCAGCCATCGCCGCCACGTCCACGACGTGCACGCCGTCGGCGAGGGCCTGGTCGAGGCCGATGCCGTAGTAGCGCCAGAAGTCCGCGACGAGCCGGTCGCGGTGCTCCTCGTTGAGCGCTACAAGGATCAGGAGTTTGGGACTGCCTCCAGCGCGCGCTGCGCGAACGCGGCGTAGTCGTCGATGGTGCGCAGGCCGAACTGGGTCTCGACGGTGTCGAGGTCCGGGAACAGGCGCTCCATCCACTCGTGGAGCGCTTCGCCGTCCTCCTTGTGGAGGCGGCGCTGCAGCCGGAAGTCGAGGGTGACTTCGAGGTCCAGGACGACGCTGATGCCGTCGATCTCGACGGTGCGGCGGTACTGTTCCGCGCCCTTCTTCTTGCCCTTCTTCTTGGGGCTCTTGGGCTTGTGGTCCTGCAACTTCGGGGCGGCAGAGGGGATGGTCTTGTCGGTCACGATGGTGCCTTTCGGTGCTTGGTGCCGTAGATGGGGGCCGGACCGGGTGAGGGCACCATCTGCTCACCCGGGCCGGGTACTGGGGGGTTTACGGCCCGGCGACGACCTTCTGGCCGTCGTCGAGGTAGTCGACGAAGTAGGCGCCGTCCGGGCCGCGGTAGGCGGTCATCTCGAACGGCAGCCCGACAGCCTCGGCGTCGCTGAACGTCTGCTCGAAGGACTCGGTGACATCCTTCGCGTTGGGGAACACGGTGCGGTGAAGCCTGCCTTCGTCGTACATGTCGAACACCCACACCGCCGGGTCGGTCTCCTCGCCCTCGTAGGTGACGGTGACGAGGTTCCCGTGGGCCTCGTTCGCTGGCGTGACCGTCACCGCCGCGGTGCCCCACTTCGCGGTCTGCACGTCGCCGTTCAGATCCTCGATGAGGGTGACATTGAAGCCGACGGAGTGCTCGGAGCGAGCCTTGCCGACCTCGTCACCACCCCACGCGTTCAGCGCGTTGTACGACTTGTTGACCTGACGTGCCCAGCCATCGCTGGAGGCGTAGCCGAGTTCCTTGTAGGCGGAATCGAGGGCGGTGGTGGCGTCGGTCGGGAGCGGGGTGCCGAGCGGGGCGCGGAAGATCGCGCCGACGTTGTTCGGCATGCCCGCCATCACGTTTTGCTTGTCCATGGTTCAGTCCTTCGGATCGATGGGCGCCGCATCGGCGGCGGGATCAGGGGTGGGGGTCTCGTCTTCGAGGTCGGGTGCCGCATCGGCGGCGGTGTCGAGCCAGCCGACAGCCAGCCAGCGGGGCGCGTCCTGCTCGGGAACCTGCACGGTGCGGCCGGTGTGGGGATGGGTTAGGGTGTGCACGGCTACTCCTGTGCTCGGTGCTGGACGATGCACGTAGCGATGTAGCGCGACGTGCTGGTTTTGGGATCGGTCTGCTGGTACGGGCCGGACGGCCAGCCGTCGAACGGCGGCACCAGCTGCCATGCGTCGAGGGTGTTGTAGACGGCTTCCATCAGCGCGGACGCGTCGGCCTCGCCGTGATCGGACCAGGCCTCGATGGTGATCTTGGAGCGTCGGTGCACGACGGTGCGGCGTTCGGAGCCGGACAGCATGACGCGGACGAGCCGGTCGGGCCTCGGGTCGGGCACGGCGGTCGCGAACGCCACCTGCATAGGCGGCCCGAACGGGTCGGGGGTCAGCCGCTCAGGGAGGTGCTCGGTCAGGTAGGCGATGACCATCGCCTCCGGGTCAGCCCAGCCGCCCATCAGCGACCACCGCCCGCGTACCTCGCGAGGTTGTGGTACTTCGCCTCAGCGGCTTGGGCCTTCGCTGTCACCGTGACGACCGCGACACGACCCTGGCCCGAGCGTCCCTGGCCAAGGCCACGGACCTCGTACCCGTCGCCGCAGCCGGCGGCGACACGCTCCGCTGCGGCAGCAAGCACGGGTAGCTGTCCGCCGACGTAGCGGTCCAGGCCGTACCGTCCGGACTTCCACTTGATCGGAATGCGGGCCATGTCAGCCCGTGATCTGCTTCAGCCGGATCACTGCCTGCCCGACACCGCCGCCGAACGGGCCGTGGGAGTAGTCGAGCGGCTTCCCGTCCTGCAGGTAGGTTCCATCGGGGGAGGGTCCAGCGGTCCTTCGTCGAGGTCGCCGTCGAGGCGGGGGCGTAGATGTCGACCAGGGTGGTGAGCGGCTCGCGGTTCCCGGCAGCGTCCTGGCTGGACGCCGCGGGTCCCCAGCCGTACACGTCGACCTCGACGGGCTCTCCCCACGCGTCCACGGCGCGGTTGTGGGAGTCGGTCGTCGGCTCGTACGGCTCTACCTCAAGCTTGTACAGGAGGTCCATGGAGCCACCTCGCTTTCGCTGGTTGGGATTCGCGGCCCGGGCAGGTAGCCCGCTGCAGGGGCGGTAAGGTGCGCAGGCCAGCGCGGCGTTACCCGCCACGGCACCCCCAGTGCTCCTTCGCGCGGTCCAATGTCGGTACAGGCCGTTTCGCGCGTTGACCCGGGCCGCGAAAGATCAAGGGATTGGACACGCCACGCAGCGGCGGCGCGTACCGTTGACGCATGGGATTCAAGGACTGGCTTCTGAGCGGCCCCGCCGCCACCTACGGCGGCCTCATGGACAAGGTGCTGCTCTACAACGACCGCATCGAATCAACACAGGGCAAGGAGCCCCTCGCCGGGGCAACTGCGCGCGTCGAGTCAGGCAGCGCCGCAGAGTCACATCTGACGCTCGGCGGCGTTCTCAAGCACGGCGCGTTCTCCGACAAGGCCCGCAAGACCACCGGCGGCGAGTCCTACCTCGTGATCGAAGGACCAGGGTTCTACTGGTCGATCGAGGTCGCCCGCGAGAACCGCAAGGCCGCCGTCGACTTCGCCGCCAAAGTCACCCAGGCCGCCAAGAAGGCCTCGGCCTAGGGCATGCCAAGTTCGGCGCCGCAGTCGCAGTAGAGCGCGCCGAACGTGCGGGCGCACGTCTCACGGTGCCCCGTCCGGCCACCGCCCATGTCGATCGTGAACGGAGCCGGGCGACGCTTGCAGATCTTCTGTAGCGCCTTGATTTCGGACGGCCAGAACAGGCCGCGACGGGAGCCCGAGTTGTCGAGGGTCTCGGACCGGCTAAACGCTCCTGCCGTCTCGGCGACGGTGACCTTCGCGCCGGTGCCGGCCTCGGCCCAGCGGACGATCGCGGAGACCAGGATCGCCTTCGCTGCGGAGCGCTGAACGTCGTCGAGTTCGCCATCGAGGCAGGGGGCGGCGAGCACGGCTTGGGCCGTGGCCGCTTCGATCATCGCCTCAGCTTTCGCCGACTCAATGGTCGCGAACGGCGTCAGGTCGGATGCCATGATCAGCATCGGCACATCAGCCATCGCCGCCCCCTCCACTTACTTCTTGGTGCGCGCCCGCGCGGGACGCACCGGCTCGGCCTCGTCGGCGTCCTCGATGTCGTCGTTGCCCGGCTCGGCCTCGTCGGCGAGGGGCCAGCCGAGCCGCTCGGCCTTCTCGTCGGTAACCTCGACGATGGCCCCGGACTCAGGGTGGCGGAGCCTGGTCACTCGATCACGACCTTGGCGAAGGCATCCAGGCTGGCGATGCCCCAGCCGTAGATGACCTCGGCACGGAACGCGACCTGGTTGTTACGCTGGAGGTCACCGCCGCCGTCGGGGTCGCCATACTCGATGACCTTGAGGCCGATCTGCTTCTGGATGCCCCAGCGGATGCCGCCGAAGTCGCCGACGAAGCCCTTGATCTTGGTGGCCGTTGCGGCGACACCCACGGCGCCGACGGTGTTCGACACCGACGCGCGGTGGCCGTCGAGATCGGACACCTCCGTGTCGAGCTTGAAGTTCGGGTAGAGCTTCTGCTCGGAGTTGGTGCCGCGAACCGAGGAGAACGCGGACGCCCACGTCGGATCGAGCGCGACGTCCTTCGGGACGAACGAGTCGGCCAGCACGAGCGCGTCGGCGGCGTCGAGGTAGGTGTAGGCCTTGTTCGCGCCGAGCGTGACCACGTTCGTGGTCTGGGTGAGCGCCTCGGTCATCGCAGCGACCGGCGCGCCGCCGGTCGGGTTGATGGCGTGGAAGACGCCGAAGTCCAGGGCGCGGGACAGCGCGGGCTGGATCAGCGCGAGGATGTCCTCGACGACGCCGAGCTGGTGGTCCTCGTCGGCGTGCATGACCTCGTCGGTCCAGCGCACCGTCTTGTGGAACTTGAACGGCTTGACCGTCTTGATGGTCGGGGTGACGGTGGAGCCGCCCTTGTTGGCGCCCTCACCGACGTACTCGGCCTCGCCGATGTCGAACGTCATCGACTCGCCGGGACCGAACTTCATCGGGATCGCGCCCGACAACTGGGCGATCGTCGAGCCGCCCTTGACCTTGCCTAGCCACGGGTCGAAGATTTGCTTGGGGATCGTGAGAGATCCGGTGGTCAACGTGGGCATGAGGCCCTCCTTCGTTTAGTCCTTGTTGAAGAGCTGGTGCGCGAACGCGCGCAGCTCGGAGTTGCCGTCTCCGGCGGGGGGTGTTCCCTCGGTGCGCACGTAGCCCTTGCGGGGCAGCAGCGACTTGAGCGTTTCGGCATGGGCGTCGATCTCAGCCTCCGTGGAGCCCTTGATCGCGTCGGCCGGGACGCCGGTCCTCGTGGCCGCCGCGTCAACCCAGCCCTTGACCTGCTCGGCGAGCGCCTCACGGTCCTTGCGGGTCTGCTCTGCGGCCTTCAGGTCGTCGCGTTCCTTCTCCGCAGCCAGCGCGCGGTCGAGCGCCTTCTGCAGGTCGGTCTTTGCTGCCTCCTGCGCCTGGTCGTACTCGCCGGCCTTGGCCTTGAGGGCGTCGTAGTCGGCGAACTTCGCGGCCGTCTTCCGGCGGGCCTCAGCGATGTGCGCGTTCAGCTCCGCCTGCGTGAAGGTCCGGCCACCGTCCTTCGGCGCGTCACTCCCGTCCTCGTCGCCGTCGGTTCCGCCGTCCTCGCCCTCCATCCGGTAGCCTCCGAAGAGGCCACGGTGGATGTTGAGGATCTGCGCGACGGCGTCCGGGGCGGTCATGTCGACCAGGTCGGTTGCGGGCCGGTAGAAGGGCGCGTGCATGAGGGGTGCCTCCAGTGAGTTGGGAGTGGGCCGGCGTGTCCCGTGGGTCACCTCGTCGCCGTCCGAGGTGCGGTGAGACGCCCGATTCAGGGCATGAAAAAACCCGCAAGGAGTCCTTGCGGGTTAGGTCAGATAGGCGCGGCTAGTCGGGCGGGTTGCCGTAGCGGTCTTGCAGCGCTTGCTGCATGCCGGTGATGTAGCCGCGGTTGTAGGCCATCGACTCGGTGCGCCGGTAGGCGTCCTTGCCGAGGTAGGAGTCGTGCTCGGGGGCGCGGCCACGGTTGGCCATCGCGTCGTCGTAGCCGGCCTGCCGGGCCTTGGCCATGACATGGGGTGGGGCGAAGGTCGCGTAGGCGGCGCGAGTGCGCTCGCTCATTGCAGCCATGTTCCGCTCCGCTTCTGGATACCATCGGTGTCGCCGCGGTGCATGGCCTGCCAGTCGGTCCAGGTCATGCGTCCGTGCTGGTCCCAGTATTCCAGCATCTCGGGTGAAGCCCAGGATCTCGCGGTCGATTCGTTGACGCTCCACAGGTCGCGGGAGGTGCGGCCTGCTGCCCTGGCCTGCGCGGTGAGCATGTGCCCGTTCGTGGCGTTCTCCGCGGCCAGATACTCGGTTTCGATGTGCGCCTCGTACTGCTCGCGCTGCTCGCGGCCTGTCGGAACCTGCTTTGTGGCTTTGCCTGTGGTTGCGGCGTACTGGGCCTCCAGCCAGCCCGACGAGCGCTCGTCGCCGAGCTGGTCGAGGAACCGGTCCTGCGTGCCGGGATCGGCCGTCGTGTACCAGTCGAAGATCTCGTCGCGGTACGGGTCTGCCATGTCGAGGCGGCGGCCGGCGGCGTTGTAGAAGCTGCTGTCGAGCAGCTCTCCGGCGCGCTCGGCTTCCTGCCAGTCCTCGCGGTCCATCGCGGCCTGCATCCGGTCCTCAAGCTGCTGCCTGGTGAGCGACTCAAGCGGCGCCGTAGCGGCCATCGCCTCTCGCATCCGGGGCAACACCGTCTCCGGCGTTAGCGGTAGCCCTTGGGCGCTCACGGCGGCCCCAGCGGTCTCGTACGCGTCGATCCAGCGCTGCTCCTGCGGCGTCGGCTCCCAGCCGTCCACGATCTCCGTCGCGACACAGCCGCAAAAGTCGTGGTACTTCCGCCCCGCCTTTGTCCACAGCGCCGAGTCCCGGCTGGTATAGCCGTCATCGAGGAAGCCCCTCGTGGCGAGCATCGCGCAGAACGTGCACGGATCACCGTCGGGGACTCTGCGCCACTGTCGACCGGACGCCGCGGCGGAGCGGTCGACGGTGCGTCGTCCGCCCATCTTCGCGCCACGATCCGCCCACACCGCGGCCTTCTCGACGATCGCCTGCCGGTGCCCGGGGTCGTCGGTGCGACGTAGAGCCTCAGCGGTGGCATGAGCTCGGACGGTGGCCGCGTCGAGCGGAAAGGGAGCAGGTTCGGTGATCCCGGCGGCGTTCTGCGCGGACCGGATCTCGGCCAAGTGGCGGGCGGCCACTCCGCTGGATGCGTCGAAGCCGAGCTTCTCGGCGGCGATGAGCGCCAGCTCGAACTCGTCGACCGCGAGGTTCCCGGCTGCTAGTTCCTGGCCCAGTTCGAGGACGAGGGCGGCGGTTGATGCGCCGACGGACAGTTCCGCGCGGCGGTAGCGGTCCAGGAGTTCCCGGAGCTTTGCCGGGGCGAGGGTCACGGGTCAGCCCTCGAGCTTGGTTGCGTCCGCCTCGGGTAGCCGTAGGGACACGGGCACGGCGCCGGTGAACTCGACGCCGTCGAGACCGACCCTCTCAGCAGCAGAGGCGGGGGCGACGCCGGAGCGGATCAGGACGCCCATCGCGTCGGCCTTCGCCTTCACGTCGTCGCCCCCCCTGCCTGGCGGCTGAGTTCCCTGGCCATTCGGTCGATTGGGCTCTCGGTGGGCGCAGGGCGTTCCGCGCGGAGCCGCTCGACGAGAGCGTCGTCGAGTCCGAGCATCTCGACCGCGACATCGGTTTCAGCGATCCACGGCAGCGCGGAGACGGTCTTCGCGAGCCAGTCCGCGGCTTGCGCCTTCGAGGTATGCCGCGCGTCACGCCACACCGGGACCAGCCGCCGCATCTCCGCGGGGAGTTCGGTCTCGCCGGTCGCGATCCGCCACGCGTGCTGCTGGATACGGATATGCGCCCGGGCAAACCCGTCTTGCGTGTCCTCGGCCTCGGAGATCAGCTCCTCGCGGGACGCCAGGTACGAATCCGCCGACGTCGGGTTAGCTTGCACCGAGCCCACACCGAGCGACGACACGGGGATCTTCGCCTCGCCCGCGAAAAGCTGCGCCCACACCTCAAGCTGCGAGGTGTGCGGCTGCTGCGAGCCCTGGTCAATCTGCTTCAGCGTTGCACGCGCGTTGTCGGCGGCTTCGTCGTTGTCGGGGACCGCGAACATCGACGAAAGCAGGAGCTTCATGGCCGGGTTCTGGTCGAACAGAGACTGGTCCGGCCCGAACAGGGCCAGCAGTGGCGCGCCGTAGAAGTCGGCGGTGCCTTCGGAGCGAAGCATCGACCGGATAGCCGACTGCGTGAGCCGCATGATGGGCCGCGAGATCCTCGACGACCCGAACGGGCGCCCATCGCGCTCGCGGTAGACCAGCGGCTCGACGGGCACCGTGCCGTCAATCGTCGGCGTGCGGTCCTCGACGCGCTTGTCGATGACGACGACGGCCTCGCCAGGCACGTACAGGTTGAAGTCCTTCGGTGCGCCGGACGTGTCGTAGGCGGACACCGACAGGAAGTTGTTCAAGCGGCGCGCCCGCGTGTTCCAATCACCGGTCCCGTGCAGCGCGTTCTGGCGGGTGATCAGCACGTCAGGCTCGCCCGCGCCGCCGCGGTGTGCGATGAGCCACGCCACGCCCAGTTCCAGCGCCGACAGTTGCGCAATGCGGGACTGCGCGACGTACTCCGTGTCGTCCAGGATCGCGTCAAGGCCGACGGCCTCGAGCTTTCCCCCGGGGATCGCGAAGCCAGTGAGCCGAACCCGCTGCGCGAGTGCCTCAACGGCCTTCGCGGGCCAGCCCAGCACCAGCCGCACCTCTCGAAGGTACGGCGGCACCGTCGGCGGCAACTTCGGCAGCTTCTTGCAGTCCATGTGACCCTTGCGGGTCTCGTTGCTAAGCCTGCGTGCCGCCAATGTCTTCGTGAGCAGGCCGACGGTCGCCTGCTCGGTGTCGGTGAGGCCGACAATCATCCGGTCACCGCCCTCCAGCCGCTTCCGGACTTCTTGCTGGTCCTGCACTTCGTAGCCGCCGCCCACAGCGCGAGCGTCGCAGCATCCAGGGAGGTCACATCGCCGTCGCCTATGGCCTGCCAGCCCCAGCCGCCGGCCGTGCCGATCTTTCGTTTCGTTGCGACCGCGACCGCGGCATTCAGGCCCGCCTGGTTCGAGTGGGTGAGGGTGCCGTCGTTGATGGCGTCCTCGATCATGCTGTGCGCCGTCTGCACGTCCGACACTGTCGGCATCGTGAGGCGGCGGGACGGGACGCAGGCCTTCGTGAGCGCCTCGGCCATGGCCCCGACGCCCGACTTGCCGTCGATCACAGCCGCGCCCAAGCTGCGCCACTGCGCGGCGATCAGGTCCACCAGCAGTGCGTTGCCGACAACAGTTGGCCAGCAGCCAAGCGCCTCGACATGCAGGTCGTCGTTGATGTCCCGACGGCACGCCGCCGCAGCGACGCGCTTCCCGTCGAGCGAGAACTTGACCCCGAGGGCCACAGGGCCGTCAGCGCCGACAAGTGTTCGTGTCACACGTGACGCCCACACGGTGCTGTCGATCGCCAGGGCCGGGCCGGTATTCTCATCCCAGATCCCGTAGCCCTCACGACGAAACGACGCGGCGCCCAGGTTCTTCCACATCCGAAGGATCGCGGCGCGGGTCGTATGCGTCGGGAAAGACGGATTCGCTCGGGCGACCTGCATCCAATCGATCCGGTCTCGCGGAGCGTCGCGCCCTGCGGAGAACTCCACGAACAACATGTCCTCGGCGGTGCCGCTGAGCGCCTCGGCGCGGCGCCGGCGGAACACTTCTCCGGAGTCCGTTGGGCGCGGCGGGGTTCCGATGATGAAGAACAGCGGATTTGGCGCCCGGTTCTGCGTCGGGAGCATGTCGTCGAGTGCCTTCTCGGTGAGGCGCTGGCCCTCGTCGAACACGAGTAGGTCGACGCCCGCGAAGCCGAGCCCGAAACCCTGTTCGCGAGCCCCGAACAAGATCCTTGAGTCGTTCGCGAAGACGATCTCGCCCTCGCCGTTGGCGACCCGCACCGCCTTCACGAACGGCGCGATCGCCTTCCGCCGGGCGAAACCCTGCATCGCACGCAGCGTTTCCTTCGTGGTCCGCAGCTGGTGCGATGTCCACAACGCCGTCATGCCCGGATTGATCAGGCACAGCGCGAAGATCAGCCCGCCAAGGAGGAACGTCTTGCCGACCTGTCGAGGGATCGACATCACGATCCCGCCAACACCAGCCGCATACAGCCCATCCGCGCGCTTCGCCAGCGCCAGCTTCCCGATGGCCTCTTGCCACCAGTCGAAGGTGATCGACAGCATCCTCAGACGCCGCTGCACCTCCGGGTAGGCGGTCGAGACAATGCCCTCCGGGTAGACAAGCGTCGCACGCTCAGAGAGCCGAGGGGTCGAACTCCTGGTCGGGGACGACGCCGCCATCGCCGCCCTCCTGACTCGAGATCGCCTCAAGCTCCTCGACCTCGCGCCCGACCTCCATCAATCGACGCGACAGCGAGGCGAGATCACGGGCGGGAGTCTCGTCGGAGTTCACCGACCGGGCGAGGATCAGCCGCAGTGCCCGCAGTTCACCGAGCCGGTCGCCATCAGCGGCGGCGTCCACGATGCTCAACATCCGACGACCCCCTTGGAAAAAGCGCGGGGAGAGAACAGCCCTTTGCTGGTGGGTGGCCTGGCCGAGGTCGGCGGGGGTCCCTGCCCCTGCTGCTTCGGCGGTCAGGCGAGGCTGTCGAACAGCCCGTCCCAGCAGTCGCTGAGTGGGTACGGGCTGGCGGTGGGCTCGTCGTCCGGGAGCGTGATGTTGTCGCTCTTGGCGAGGTTGCAGGCGCGGTGGGCGAGTGCGCAGTTTTCGCGGTCGTAGGGGCTGCCGCCGTGGGCTACGGGGGTGATCTCGTCGACTTCGGCGCGCATCATGTGCGGGCTGCAGCCGGGGCAGGCGTCGTCGATGCAGCGGGTCCGTGTTCGCCCCATTGCATGGTGAGTGTTTTGTCGACTGGTCGGCCGCAGATGTGGCAGTTGTCCTCTTCGGCGAGGACTCGGCGGCGGATGCGGTCTCGACGGCTGCCGTTGGTGCGGCGCGGGTTGCTCACAACGGTCTCCAAGCGTCGGCGCGATCGCGTACGGTGCTTCGCATCCGGGCCGCGAGTCCGGTATTCATGAGAGAGGTGCAGCGAATGGCTACTTGGGTTCTGACGATGGCACCGTGGTCTTCCTGGCGAATCTGGGGCTCCGGCGGTAGCACGTGAGGAGGGCGAGCCGGTGGACTACAGCTTCGGGGTCTAGAACGCACGAAAGCCCCGAGCGTGGCTCAGGGCTTGGGTTCTGGGTGTAGAGACACTTCTACTCCCAAATGAGAACATAGCGGTCGTTCACGCTCGGCGCAAGCCTGACGGTGGTGCGCTCGATGGTGGGCTCGTTGCTCATGATGCTGCTCCTGTGGTGTGGACGATGCCGGCGTGTTGGCGGGCGAGTTCTCCGACGCGCTGTTCGTAGCGTTGCGCGGCGTCTGGGTGGAGCCACGCGTAGATGCTCCAGGGCCGCCACGAGAGGGGGCGTTCGTGGTCGCGTTCGGGCTGGATGAGGCCGCGGTGTCGGGCGTTGTGGAGTTGCTTTTCGGGGATGCCGAACTTTGCGCAGATATCCGGGGTGGTCTCGGCGGGTGCGAGGTAGAGCACGGCGGCGACTTCGTCTGCTTCGTCGGGGTTGCGTCCTCGCCAGGGCGCGACGGCGTGCGCGTTGGCGCGCAACTCGATGAGGTGGTCGATGGTGTCGGCGATGGGCTCCCACTCGGCGAGCTGGCGGGCGAAGGGCCGGAGCCGTTGGGCGATCTCGTCGGGGTTGGTGCCGACGGGCCGAGCATCGCGGGCACTCAGGAAGTCAGCTGCCAGTTCGGCCCACGCGGTTTGCAGGTCGTTGAGGGCGTCGTGGAGGCGCTCGAATCCGTCGTTCTCGCCGTTGCCGCGTCCCGACTTGCCGAGGTTGCACCGGTACGGGTGGACGAGTGTCTCTGCGAGCCATGTGCAGACCCCGGCGACGCCTTCGTCCGAATCGCCGAGGAGTTCGTCGAGGCGCCGTCCGCAGTTGTCGCAGAGGACGCCGACTGTGGCTTCGCGTGGTTGGCAGCCGTCGCAGCGTTCGGGGTTGCAGCCGTAGCACTGGTCGTTGACGCATCCGGGGGTGTGGTCGTCTCGATGTTCGCAGTAGGGCAGATGCTTTTCTCGGCTGTAGCACCCTCGTTGGCACCAGATTGGCTCGTCGTGCACGTCGCTCCTGTCGGGTAGGCAGTATCGCGCGCAACGACGGGCACGGGGAGAACTATACCCGCCCGGCCCGTCGTGTCGTGTCGGACGCGCGGGTCAGTCTCACACTGACCCATGCCGGCCCGGATGTGCTCGGCATGCTTGAGCACGACGGCCAGCTCAGCGACCCGCATCCCGATGTTCCGCACGGCATCGGCCCGGGCGTCGGCCTTCGCTTGCTTGAGCGCAGCCTCGGCGCGCTGCTCGGCGATGCGGGCCTGCCACTGCTCGCTGGTGACGTAGAACCTCACGACGTTGCCGTCGACCACCGTGTCGCGCGCGGCGATGCGCCGCAGCTCGGCCACGGCCTCGAGGTATTCCCGAGCCGCCTCCGGGACGCGGTCACTCATCGTCGTCCCCGTCGGCGTAGATGGCGTCGATGCTGCGGCCCGCGGCGGCGAGCATGGCGATGGCGTCCCACGGTGCGAGGCCGTCGCTGATGCCGATGGCCACGGCGGTGGTGTCTTCGCGGAGGATTTGCCGGAGGTCGGAGCTCGCTGATTGCGCGGGCGATGTTGGTGTCGTCGCCGTAGCTGAGGATGGTCGGCCCGGTCGTCTCGATGGGTTCGACGCGGATGAGGCGTCCGTCGTATCCGGAGATGCGCACCAGTTCGCGTTCGGCTTCCTCGCGGCTCTCGGCGTCGATCTCGTAGGTGGCTTCGTGTCTCGACAGGAGGCCTGCAGACGTCATCAGGGCGACGGCGTAGGTCCAGCGGTACATGGTCATGGCGTTCTCGTTTCCGGCCCTCTGAGGGCCTAGCAGGGTTGGGGCTGACCCGGAGTCGCGGGACGGGCTGTCAGGCCGCGCTAGGCCCCGTTCTGGGCTGGATGTGCAGCTCGCAGCCGGTCCAGTGGCCCCCGATGGCGTGGGTGGTGGGCAGTTGGCAGGGGTGGCAGGTCCAGACCAGGCGCTCACCGTCGGTGTGGCTGGTGTTGGTGCATGGCTTGCCGCAGGGCTCGGCGTCGGGGTCGAGGTAGCTGGCGGTCATCGTCGAGTCGTAGGCGAGCTGGCAGTCCTGGCACACGAAGTCGCCGTCGTCGTAGTCGGTGCTGCCGTAGCAGCAGCCGCATGCAGGGGTCTGGGCTTCGGCGTCGGGAAGGGTCGGGCTCACGGTTGTTCCTTTCGGGTTCGTGCGGCCCGGGCTTGGGCGGCGTAGTGGGCGACTTCGGCGGCGGTCAGGGGTTCGCGGTCGGAGACGTGGCCGGGCGTCCATGTGCGCTGGGCGATGCTGGGGCGGTCGGCGATGCAGGGGGTCCAGTGGTCCCCGGTCATGGCGATGATCGCGGGGCTGGTTTGGTCGCGGCGTCGGGCGGCTGCGGTGAGTGCGGCGTGGGCGACGGCGGCGAGGTCGACTGCGGGGTCGATGCGGTCGAGTACGCGGAGGATGCCGGGTTCGTCCCAGTCGGGGCGGATCGAGTGCGCGAGGTAGGCGATCGCTCGGTGCTGCTGCTGGGTTCTCATCGAATCTTCCTCCGGCATGGCATCGGCCCCGCGCACGTTCCAGACTGATGCCATGCAACGAGAAATGCACCGAGCAACCACAGGTATAGCTACGGTAGAAGTACTAGTGCTAGTGCTAGTGCTAGTGCTAGTGGCATCGATTTGCCAGGGCATCGCCATGTTTTTGTCAATCCGTTTGTTATGACACTTGCTATAGCACTTGCTATAGCACTTGCTATAGCGTTTGCTATGCGGCATGTGGGGTCAGGCCTTCCTCTTGGCAGTGCTCACAGTCGGCCTTGGGTTGGCGTCGAGCGACGTGCCAGCGGACATGACTGCCGTACGATCCGGCGTCCGCGCGGGCCGCAACGACCGCCTTGACCTCGTCGGCGCTGCGGTTGTGTTGTAGGTAGTCATGTGCCATTACGCCACCGTCCACCGCTGTGAAGAGAGGCGCTTTCGACGGGTCCATGATGGGCGGTGCGAGGAGTTCCTTGCGTGCCTTCGCGGGGCCGAGCGTGGCCCAGGCCGAGGAGGGGATGCGTCCGTCGGAGCGGACCCGGGAGCAGTAGCACCATGCCTTGACGAGCGTCCGGAAAGCGGCGTCAGACAGGGGCGCAATCTTGAGGTTTTCTGGCATCTCGTGCGCCAAGAAAATCCCCGGCCTGTTGTCGAAATTTGGCACGTTTTCAGCCATCGTGCATCGCCCCCTCCTGCCCGTCTTGGCGCTTGGCGACCGCCTCTCGTCGGGCCGTCCGTAGCCGCTCATGGACGTCGTCAGCGCAGTCTCGGCACATGTAGATGTAGCCACCCATGCGGCTGTCCTCGACATCGGGGCGCGGGTCGTCCTGCTCGGCAAGCTCGGCAAGCCGGGCCGCGACGATGGCCTCTCCGTCGACGATCTGTCCGGCCGGGATGCCGATCTTGGCGGGTTCGTAGGGGTGATTGAGGCACCAGTACGGCCACTGGTGCCAGCTCTCGACGACGGTGACGGGCCGGGCGCCGCGTCCTGGCGGGCCGTAGACGTGCCGCATGCCGTCGCGCATGGGCACGACACGGAGCCAGTCCTCACGAACCGACCAGGCCCCGGCGTCGTCAGGGTCGTACAGGTCGTCGCGTTCGTAGTCGAGGAGTTGCTCGATGAGGTCGAGGTCGATCCCGTGGCCGTGAATGTTGATCGCGAGCAACTCGCCCGTGATGTCGCCGTAGTCGTCGACCTCGTAGCCGGGGGTGAAGTCGGGCAGATCATGCATGGTCGCCCCCGAACGTCTTGTTTGCGGGCACTAGCCGCGGGCGTCCGATCACGGGTTCGCGGATGCCGACAGAGACGGGCCGGTCCATGGATTCGGCCCATTCGTCGAGGTTGATGCCGTTGTCGAGGGCTCGGGAGAACGGGCAGTCGCGGAGGTCGTCGCGTCTGTCCTTGCACTGGCGTGAGTGGAGGATGTACACGGTTTGCTCGTCGCTGACGGCGCGGGCGATGTGGTCGACGCGGCGTCGGCGGGTGCCGACGATCCGCTCGATGTCGGACGCGGGGACGATGTTGGTCATGGGCAGATTCGCTTTCTCGGGAGCAGGTCTGGGTGGTGGGCGCGGTTGACCAGCTCGGGCTCGCTGGCCGGGCCGTAGCGGCGCTTGATGATCCAGTCGCCGGGCTTGGGGTAGTCGAGTTGCCCGTGGTTAGTCATGGGGTCGGCCTTCTCCGGGTCCTGGGACGCGCCAACCTGCCGCACGAGTCGCAAATGACCGTCACAGCGGCCCTTGTCGTGCTCATCGGCGTTCTCCTTGCCAGCCGTAGGTGGGCGCCTCGTCCAGGACCCACAGGTGTCGCATGTTCGCGACATCGACCAGCTCGCTGGGCGGTGGGTAGATTTCGACGGCCCACACGTCCTCACCGAGACACTGGGTCTTGATGCGTTGGAGGTCGTCCCAGCCGATGCCGTCGCGCCAGTCCCCGCGCCGGACGCTGTAGTCGGTGCGGTTGATGCTGAGGCGGCGCCCCCGGCGTCGGTGTCGTAGAGGACGGCGAGGTAGTCGCGGGACTGCCACGCCTGGACAGCGCAGTCGGGACGCTCGTCGGGGAGGTCGAGCGGCTGCATGTAGCGGGTGTGGACCTTTCCGGTGCGGAGGTACTGGCTCATCGGATCGGCCTCTCGGGGTGTTCCTCGGCGGCGTGCTCAAACCACGCGTTGTCGCAGGGGTTCTCGTGGCCGCTGGTGGTCCAGTTGCAGGCCGGGCAGTAGATGCTGCCCTCCTCCTCGCCTGAGTTGAAGCTGCGCGGCGACCACTTGGGCCGGGCGAGGGGTCGCGTCGCGGGGGCGGGTTGCCGACGAGCGCGCCCGTCTTGTCGCGGGCCTCGATGTCGGACACCCACGCGAGCCGGGCACCGAAAACGGCCTCGACCGCGCGCGTGAGGCCGCCGTAGCCGGTGAACAGAGAGCCGGTGGTCAGCATGCCTGACCCCCGATCAGCTCGGGCTGCGTCGCTGGATCAGACTCCCAACACGGCATGTGTGGCATGCACATGTGATGGATGAGCCAGTCGCTGTCTTCGGCCCACAGGTGACGCTGGGCGGCGAAGTTGCGGACGCGGTGGTGGCGGATGTCGCGCTTGCGGATCGGCACGCGCCAGTGGTTGGCGAGCTCGTACCAGTCCGTGCAGGAAGCGAGGCGGACCTCGTGGCGGCCCGACTCTCCGGCCTCGATGTGGACGGCGAGCGGGTCGATGCGCAGGACGGTGCAGGCGGTGAGCAGGCGGGCCAGGCGGGTGAGGGTGCTCATATCAGCACCGCTTGGACGCTCGGCCGAACCCGAGACATGTAGGCGTCGACGAACTCCTGCTTGATCTCGAATCCCCATGACGGGCGACCTACCGATTCGGCCGCGGCCAGGGTGGAGCCGCTTCCCGCGCATGGATCGGCCACAACGTCGCCGGGGTCGGTGAACGTCTCGATGAGGCGCATGAGCAGGGGCACTGGCTTCTGCGTCGGGTGAACCTTCGGCGTCATGTCATCTCGCGGCCAGTCCTGCACGGTGAACACCATCCGGCCGCCGTTACGGAACTTCGGCAGCTTGTCCCGGTAGAGCAGTACCGCGTACTCGGCGTTGCCGACGGGGCGCATGTTCGCCTTGAGAACCTGGGGGCTGTAGTCCTTGCGGAACACGAAGTTGATGTAGTGCGCGAAGCCGTGGCGGCGCGCCTCCTCGATGAGCGGCACCTGCTGGTCGAAGGCGCAGAACACGACCATGCACCCGGCCTCGCCTCGCTCCTTCGGCTCGGGCTTGAGCATCTTGGAGGCGAAGTGCATGAACTCGGGGATGCGGAAGTCCTTGTCGGTGTCGAAGAACTGTTTTCCGGCGTGCTCGGATTGGCCGTTGCTGATCTTGCCGTCGATGTACCACTGAGGGTTTGAGCCGTAGGCGTTCGTACCCGTGTTATAGGGGATGTCGGCGATGATGAGCTGCGCCTTGGGGAGGTTGTAGCGCTTCCGGTTCTGGAAGTGGTCACGGATGAGCTGGCTCATGACGCCACCCCTGCCAGGTGTGCGGCCTTGATGCGCTCGGCGTCGGCGGCGTCGTCGGCGACCCAGGCCTGGCGGCACGTGACGCAGTCGACGGACCAGACGGCCACGGTGCGGCGCTGATACCGGCCCGTGAGCCCGCCGAGGCTGAGACCAGACCGGGTGACCTGCTCAGGCCAGACGACGACACGGCAGTCGGTCCTGGGTCCGGCCGCGCGGGTGTTGACGCCCATGAGATCACGGGCGTAGGTCAGCATCCACGATTTGAGGGCGGTGGGCGTGAGGCCGAGGTGCCTGGCGGCCTCGGCCAAGGGGAGGCCGGGGCGGCGCGCGTTGGTGAGCGCCTCGCGTCGGCGGGCGTGCTCAGCGGGTGTCAGTGGTGGCATGTTGCTCCTATGCGGTGAGGCCGAGGATGTCGGCGATGTCGTGGTCTCCGCGCGCTTCGAGGAGGCGGCGGTATGCGGCCTGTGTGCGAGCAGGGACGGGGATGATGGGTGAGGCGTAGACGTCGAGGTGTGAGGCGGCGTCGGGTGCGGGGGTTTGCTCGTGGCGGCGCTGGACCGGGCCGATGGGTGCCGGTTTGGCGGGAGTCGGGGGCCGTTTCGGCTTGGGCTTCGGCTTGGGTTTCGGCGCGGCCCCGGTCCTGATCCGGGCACCGCCGCGGGTGCCGACCGGCCGCAGCTCCTGCCCCTTGAGTTGCTGCTTGCGGTGCGCTGAGCACAGACCCTTGTTGTTCCCGGGCCGGTCACAGCCGGGGCCGGCACACGGCTCCGAGGTGCGACACGTGCTGATCGGGGACAACGCGGCGCCGCGGCGCAGCTGGTCGCCGTGGGTTCGACACAGGCCGTTGGGGCGGGCGGGTCGGTCGCAGCCGTCGAAGCTGCACTCACCGACAGCCCGTGCGCGCTGACCGAGGGGTCGGGGTGTGCCGCCCCGGGAAGCCTGGTTGTTGTGAGCGCCGCACCAACCGTTGGCGCGGCGGGGGCGCCCACAGTTGGGGAATGCGCAGATGTCGGCGGTCACGCGACGCGCGCCCATGTCCGCCCCCTCGCGATGTCGTTGATCGTTGTCTTGGAGACGCCATAGACCAAGGCGACCGAGACTTGGGACTCGCCGAGCGCCAGGCGACCGCGGATGCCGCGTAGGTCGTCCTCTGTCAGCTTCGCCTGCGGGTTCCTGCCACCGATGGTCGAGCGCCTGCGGTCCGCCATGTCGCGAGCGTTGTCGGCTACGGTTCCGACTTCCAGGTGGGCAGGGTTCACGCAGGGTGGGTTATCGCACTTATGTCGGACGACCATGCCGTCCGGGATCTCGACTCCCGTGAGCTCCAGCGACACTCGGGAAGCGATGTAGTACCTGCGCCCAGAGCGTGGCGGGGCAGAGATGATCCCGTACCCGTAGGCGTTGCGGCGGCCAGTCCATGGCCAGCAATCATCCGGGGCTCGGCGGTTCACCTTCGGCCAGAACCGTTCCCCCAGCGACCTCACCGGCTTGGCCAGGCTGCCCGTTGCTTTGAGGCGTGAGATATGCGTGGTGCACAGGCCGCGTGAATGATGCCGGACAAGGCAACCCTCCACGGTGCACACCTCAAAGGGCTTCGGCGGGTCGTCGATGCTCCCGCGCTTTACGAGTCGCTGGTAGTGCTTGCCGCATAGCCCGCGGGACCTGGCGGCACGCTCGCATTTTGGGGCGAGGCAGGCCTTGGTGATGGTGACGGTCATGAGATTTCCTCAAATTCGAGGCGGACGCGGACCCAGCCGCGGGGCAGGGTCGGGTCCGCGAGTGCGGTGATGCGGTGGTCAGGCCCGTCGAGATACGCCGACGAGTCGTCGGGCAGCAGACCGGGCCATGGCTTGGCGCCGTGCTGCTGGCGCATCTCGGCCCGCGCGGGGCCGGTGATGATGCCGTCGATTAGCGGCTTGGTGAGGCTGGAGTAGTTATTTCCATCGCGGCGGGGGTGGCCGGATTTCGTCGAGAAGGTGAGCCAGGCGGTGCACCGGGCACGTTCCCAGCGGATACGGCGCCCAGCGGTGGCCTTGCGCCATGCCCACGCGCCGCGTTCCCGGAGCGCCTTCGTGCGGCGCGCCGTGTCGGCCCAGTGCCGCTTACGGTTCGCGGACAGCACCTCGACCGCGGGGACACGAACCTCGATCACGATCAGTTTGGGGTCGGTCACGGCAGCTCCGATCCGTAGATGCGGTGACCGAGCGCCCGCGCGACCCAGTACTCGACGGTCGCGCCCCGGGAGTCGCGCCAGCCGGGCAGCAGATAGATGGCCGAGCACGTCAGCTGCAAATCCTGCGTCGCCCGCATGTAGTCGTCCCACGACACATCCGGGCCGAGGTCCAGGTCGGTGGGGTTGACGGGCTCGACGCCGCGGCCCCGGAGCGTGTCGACGGCAGCGGCGAAGGGCGCCTTGTAGTCGAGTCCCTCGGCGAGCGGCCCCGAGACTGGCCCCGCCAAATACACCCTCAGCATGGCGCCACCGGTCCGGGGTCGATGCCGAGCGCGTCGGTGACGGTGACGCGGATCAGCCGGGCGGCCTCGATGCTGGCCTCGCCGTAGATGCGGAGCCGCTCAGCGTGTCCCTCGTCTGTCGCGTCGCCGTCGGCCAGCAGTGCGCGCGCGGAGTCGATGTCGGCCTGGCCGTTGCGGGCCAGGTTGTCGGCGACGTTGAGCACGGCCTCGATCGCGTCCAGCACTCCCGGCATCTGGTGGTAGGTGTCGATCCGGGCGCGGTGCATGTGGCGGACGCGGTCCGGGGTGAGCGCGAACACGTCCATGGCCTCATCGGCCAGCACGGCCCGGTCGCGGATGCGGCGACGCTCAGCGATCCAGTCGGCAGTGGTCATCACACCCACCCCCTGCCGCCGCAGTCCGTACAGGCATCCGTGCAGCGCTCACCCGACGCGCGCCACGACGGGCAGGCGTGGGCCTCGCGGGCGTGCCACCGCGCCACGTCCCCGGTGTCACTCAGGTCGTGGTGCCGACAGCTGCACCACGCGCACGCCTCGCACTGAGCGCACCACAGGAGGATTTCGTCCGCCCATGACCGCTCCGAGCGGACCTTGAGCAGCCCCTCGCGCTTCACTGGTCGTCGCCTGTCGTGAGCGGCGACCGGAGCGCCTCGGTCAGCACGGCACGGGCACGCAGTTCGTACTCGGACCGCGTCACAGGCCCGGCGGTGGCCAGATCCAGCCCGTCACACGCGGCCAGGGCAGCGGCGCAACGAGAAAGCAAGTCGTCATCAATCGTGGTCATCAGGTGCTCCTCAGTGAGTCAGTGAGATGGTCGGCGCCCTCGTCGAGAGCAGCGGCCAGCAGATGGGAGTGGCGGTTGTGGTCGCGGATCATCGCGGCCACAGGGTCGGGGAGCCGGGACAGGGCCAGCCCGTCGACCACGACGGCGAGCCGCCGCTGGAGGTGGGAGGTCTGAGCGAGGGCGGCCCTCAGTCGACGGGTCTCGGCCAGGTCACCCGTGGCAGCGGTGACGCGGGTCACGTGTCACCGCCCGCGAATGCGCGCATCGGCCACTCGGTCGATGGCGGCTCGGCCACGTCGCCGCGACCGAGCCGGGCCTGATAGGCCGCGTCGACCTGGTGCGCGTACCAGCCTTCCTGGAGCCGGTACAGCGACGGCAGGGAGATGTGCGGCAGGAAGTCGTGACGGTCGGCGAGGATGTGCAGCAGACGCAGCGACGCCAGCGCGTCGGCCGTCGCGTCGTGCGCGGGGAAGACGATGCCGTGCCGTTCAGCCAGCAGGGATAGGCGCCGGCTGCCGGTCTCGCGCTCCAGCCGACGCCACAGCACCAGCACGTCCAGGACGAGCAGCCCATAGGGAAGCTCCTTGCCGAGGTGGCGGCGGAACTCGCGGTCCAGCAGGGTCAGGTCGTAGGCGAGGTTGAAGCCGACGACCGGCGTGCCCTCCTCGGCGCACCGGCGGAGATGTCCGTAGAGGTGGCTCAGGCCGACAGCGGGGACCGCCCAGTCGGCCACGTCGGAATCGGTGATCCCGTGGACGGCGGATGCTTCGGCGGGGATCGGCACGCCCGGGTTGATGTGGATCTCGACCGGCGCCCATGCCCCGACGCCGCCGGAGTAGCCCAGGCATGCCGTCACGACACGGTCAGACTCGACGTCCACCCCGGTAGTCTCGGTGTCAAGGGCCGCGACGTGATCAGCAAGCCAGCTCATGCCGCACCGCCCAGCTCGGCCACGCGGGCCTTGATGCGCTCCTGCTGCTCGGGCGACGCCGACGACCACAGCGCCCGCAGTCCGTCGGTCGTGGTCGCGGCGTCGATCTCGGCGTCGGTCAGGGCGGGGGTCGCGGGCTCGTCGGGCAACGGGTCGACCATATGCATGGTGCGCTTGCCTCGGGTGGCCGTCAGCGCGACGCTCAGCCGCTTGCCGATGTGCGACAGGCGCGAGACACGGATCCCGCCGACGGCGTCGGAGCCGAACCTCACGGCCGGGTCGCGGTACAGCTCGGCACGGCGGCCGACCCATGCCGTCGCGTCGTCGCCCCAGGCCGCGATCAGCAGCCGCAGCACGGTCAGCGGCGGGCGCCACACGCGCTCCTCGCCAACGAGGAGGATGTCGTACTTCTGCTCGGCCGTGCCGACGCGCACGCCGGCGACGGTCACGATGCGCGGTCCGCCGACGAGGTCGTCGGCGTTGATCTGATCCGAGCGAGGTTCGGCGGTGATCCTCATAGCGATAGCTCCAATTCGTGGTTCGGGCGCTCGGTCACGGGTAGACCGGCGGTTCGTTCGGTGTAGGTGGCGACGGTGGCCGTGATGGCGGCGTCGGCTGCTCGGGTGGCGGCGACGATCGCGGCGGCCCACCGGGGATTGGGGTAGACGCGCTTGACCCACAGCGCGAGCCCGCCACAGAAGCTCACGTAGTCGAGCCAGGGACGGCCACTAACAACAAGGGCGGCGTGACACTGCGCGAGGTGCTCGTCAGGCACGGCGTCGGCGAGGACGGTCGCGACATGGTGCCTCGCGACACGGGACTTGATCTCCACAAGCCCGTCCCCGGCGATCCCGTCAGGCGAGTAGCCGAGCGAGAATCCGTCGTAGTCGCGGACCATGAGCCCGACGTCGTCGATGCCGATCCCGGTGTGCGCGGTGTATGCCTCCCGGGCATAGGGCTCGTCGAGGTGGCCGCGGATCATGTCCCCGGACTGGTAGCTGTCGTCGATCCAGCCCGCGATTCGCTCGGCCGCAAGCTCGGCGACCAGGGCACGCTCGGCCATGTTGCTGGCGGGCTGGATCGTGCGCGGCGTGACGAGCCTGCCGACGACCGATGCCGTGATCATGCCGCGCCGAGCCTCCAGCCATTCCGGGCTGCCCTGTACGACGTCGAGGATGCGGAGAGTCATCGGTCGTCCCCGTCGTTCAGGCCGCAGTTGGGGCAGCCGGGGCAGGGCCAGCC
This sequence comes from Tessaracoccus sp., assembly GCF_016714275.1. Lineage (GTDB taxonomy): Bacteria > Actinomycetota > Actinomycetes > Propionibacteriales > Propionibacteriaceae > Arachnia. Next base: position 768,383 of record NZ_JADJNP010000004.1, read on the forward strand.
GTACTTCAGCTCGCCGGAGCCGTCGCAAAGGATGAGGCTCATCGCAGGGCCCCCTCGACGTGTCGGACCAGACCCGAATCCGCGACCCGCCCATAGGCGAGCGCTCGGTCGGTCAGCGAGGGTTCGTCGAGCAGCCCGGCCGACGTGATCGGCAGCATCGACCGCAGCAGGTCCGCGGCCTCCGTGTCGAGGAGCGCCAGGTGCTCCCGGACGCGACGGGTCCGGCACGGCGGGCACAGCTCGTCGGTTTCGGTCAGCTCGCGCCAGTCCTGCGGTGTGTCGATCAGCAGCCCACAGCCGCAGCAGCGTGGCGGGCGACTCATAGGATCACCAGCAGCACGCCGACGCCGATGATCGCGGCCAGCCAGCCGAGCAGGATCACGCCGAGCGTCCAAAACACCGTGCGCTCACGGTCGGGGGCGGTCACGACTCGACCTCGACCAGGACACCGCCGGCCAGTCGGTAATACTGCCCGGCCCGCACGGTCTCCCCGTCGACCTGCACCGCGCGGACCTCGATGATCGACAGGTCGTCGGCGCGTTCGGTCAGCACCAACCAGGACCCGAGTCCACCCCTCGCCGCACCCTCGCCAAGGATGGGCCGCGATTGCGCCACGGTCCTCGACAGAGGACCGGACGTTCGCGGAGTAGCCCGTGGTCACAGCGTTCGCGGAGCGGCCCGTGGTCGCAGCGTGCGCGTAGTCGCCCGTGGTCGCAGCGTGCGCGTAGCGGCCCGTGGTCGCAGCGTGCGCGTAGCGGCCCGTGGTCGCAGCGTTCGCGGAGTCGCCCGTGGTCGCAGCGTTCGCGGAGTCGCCCGTGGTCGCAGCGTGCGCGTAGAAGCCCGTGGTCGCAGCGTGCGCGGAGTAGCCCGTGGTCGCAGCGTGCGCGGAGTAGCCCGTGGTCGCAGCGTGCGCGTAGCGGCCCGTGGTCGCAGCGTTCGCGGAGTCGCCCGTGGTCGCAGCGTGCGCGTAGAAGCCCGTGGTCACAGCGTTCGCGGAGCGGCCCGTGGTCGCAGCGTGCGCGTAGAAGCCCGTGGTCGCAGCGTGCGCGGAGTCGCCCGTGGTCGCAGCGTTCGCGGAGTCGCCCGTGGTCGCCGACACGCCCTCACCCTTGCCCGGCTTGACCGTGTCCCAGATCGCCTCCACGTGGGCCTTGATCAGGCCGACGAGGTTGATGGACGCGCCGAGCGTGACCTTTCGCGCGACCCGCTTCGAGTCATCCGCGGTCTTCGGCGCGGCATCCGCGAGGGTCACGTGGCGGTACTGGTTGCCGTGCGCCACCGGATAGTAGGTGAGCACATCGAGGGGCAGCTCGCAGGCGTGGAAGCCAGAGTTGCACATCGACAAGTCGCCCACATGCTCATGAGTCTCGCCCTCCTTGTACTGGTAGTCGCGGCAGGTCAGGTCGCGGTTGAAGCCCTTGTAGGCGCTGATTACGGTGGGGTTGGTCATGGTCACGGCTCCTGTGTCGTGGTGGTGGTGTGGATGGTCTGGCCGTAGAGATCGCCCGCCCAGACCATGCCGAACGTCAGCAAGACGACGACGATGCAGGCAGCGAGTTGGCGGCGGAAACTGGCGGGGGTCATGCGTCGGGCGCCTGTCGACCGTCGGGCAGGGAGTCGATCCACGCCTCCAGGTCCGCCGTCCGGATCACGTAGCGGGTGCCGTTCTTGCGGCTGGGCAGGTCCCCGCGCTTGCATGCGTCGCGCAGCTGGTCGGCGGAGATTCCGGTCGCGCGTTCGGCGTCCTTGAGTCCCATGGCAATGGTGGTCACTGGTCACCTCCGAGCATCTGCCGCCACGCCTGCTCGCGGAGGAAGTAGGTGTCGGGCTCGGCGCCGTTGTCGTCGCCGAGCATGGCCCGCCACGCCTGCACGAGCCACGGCGGCGGGGGTGTGTCGGATGCGGTGGCGGCGTCGAGCGCGTCGGCCCACTTGTCGGTGTCGGCCTGCCATTCGGTGGCGGCGAGGTCGTTGGTGCCGTCGCCGTGGAGGTTGCGGGTGACGGCGAAGTGGGAGCCGGGGTACATGATCGCGTCCCATACCTCGATGTGGGCGGTGAACGTGTGACCGAGCCAGGACACGGCGTTGCGCGGCCGGATGTGGTGGCGGTAGGCGAGCGAGAAAGTGTCGTCGGGGTTGGCGGCGGCGTCACGCGCCGCATCGGTGAGCGGACGACGGCGCTGCTTGTCCGACGTGGGCTTCGGCTCGGGCCGGGTGTAGGTCTTCCCGTCGAGGCCGGTGACCTGCGCGCCGGGGCTGGACAGGCTGTTGGGTCCGGTGATGGCGAGGGACTGTCCGACGAGCACGGCATCGGTCAACGGCTGGTAGTCGAGGACTTCGCCCGTGGCCGGGTCGATGCGCTCAGCGACAAACACGACGTCGGGGGTCGCGATGGTGGGGGGCTTGGTCGCGGGTTGAATCCGCCCCAACGAATCGGTGCGTTCAGAGACGTGCGGAATTTCCGCACGTCTCTCTAGCCCGCGCCGAACCGACCCAACAGTCTTGTCGTCGGCGCCGGTGCGCCTCGCGTGCTCCCGGTTTGAGAGCTGCGGATCGGCCTTCACGGACGCCTCCACGATGGCGCGGCGCTGCTCGCGGGTCAGGTTCCGACGGTCAAGGTTGAGCGTCAATGCCATGGTCCGCTTCGCGGTCTCCGTCAGGTCGCAGACGTGCTTCCTGGGGCAGTGGATGCCCAGCGACTCGGCGATGGCCTTGCGGTGGTGACCGTCGATCACCACGCCGTTCTCGTCGACGGTGATCGGGACGAGGATGCCGTGCTGCCGGATCGACGCCTCAAGCGCGGCGTACTCCTCGGGTGACAGTGGGGGCATGCTCTGGAACAGGACGGCGGTCATCGCGTGCTCGCCTCCATGACGCGGATGGACGAGGTGACGACAAGCGCCACGTGGTATTCGTCGCGACGGGTGGCCCGGTTGTAGACCCGGTGGAACACGCGGGACTGAGGGACTTCGGCGTGTGCGCCGAAGGAGTGATCCGTGCGGGTCGGGTCGATGTCGAGGGTCACGCCGCGGTAGACGCGCACGCCGCGGACCATGCCGGTGACCTGAGCGTGAATGCGGGTGGTGGGTCGCTGGTACTCGGGGATGTCGGACACTACGATGGTTCCTGTCTGTAGAGCCTCGGCGACTTCTTGGCGGGAGAGCCGGGGCTTTCGGATGTGTGGGGCGGCCTGTCGCGAAAGCGGCGGGCCGTCTTTGGTCAGGCGGCAGCGGCGCGCTCGGCCTGCGCCATGCTCAGCAGGTCGAACGGGTCGACCCCGAGGGCCTGCGCGATGGTCTCGATATCATCGAGGTCCATGCGGAGCGTGCCGTTGAGCCGCCGATTCAGCGCGGACGGGTCCATGTCCGCGCGACGGGCGAGCTCGGCATCGGAGCTGATGCCCGCCCGGACTCGCTGCACCCTGACGGCCTGCGCCACGAGTGCCTGTGTTGATTGCTTCATGCCATGATCCTAACTCATATGAGATAGCTCCGCAACCCTTGACGCCGTATTGCTCATATGAGATAGCATGGGGCCATGGTTCGGAACAGTGATTTGCCCCCGCTAGGCGGGTTTGCCAGCCTCTTTGCCCAAGTGGTCAAGGAGGCGATCGACGCCGCCGGCATCTCGGGCAGCGAGGTGGGGCGGCGTCTCGGCCGAGCACAGTCCTACGCGTCGCTTCGACTCAACGGCCGCAAGGCGTGGACGCTCGACGAGCTGGACGCCATCGCCTCCATGCTCGACCTGGCGCCGGAAGAGCTGATGCGTCGGGCGCGCGAGGCCCGCCGTTAACAAGTCGGCCCCCGGTCATCCGGGGGCCGCCCTAGCCCATAACCTCCACCCCCGCCCCCACCTGTCTCGACGTCATGCCCCAACCCTGACAGGCGGGTACGACAAAACGTCGTAGACGGTAGAATGAGAGCGGCCCCGCGCTGTACCACCAGCCGGGGCCATGACCGGAACCAGACCTAGCCAGGAGTCCCGATGACAGAGGATCATACACACAGCGGCCAGCGGGTGCTGGAATGGGAGCAAGGCACGTTCTCGATCCTCCCCCACTGGATCCTTTTCTCCCCGACCAGCAGCAACGCGGTGCGAACCTATGCAGTGCTGGCCAAGTACAGGGATGCGGACACGGGCCAAGCCTTCCCCAGCAGAGCCACGCTAGCCAAGGATGTGGGCGTGCGCTCGGTGCGGAGCATCGACGGATATCTGCGGGAACTGAGGGACATAGGGGCGCTATCCATCAAACGGCGCCGCAAGCCAGGGTCGCGCGAGAACTACACGAGCGTCTACAGGGTCATGCTCACGCCGCCGGGGGTAGTGCAGTCAGATGCACTACCTAGTGCAGCGGACTGCGCAGAGAACTATAACCACCTAACTACAACCACCTCTGATACTCCCGCACCGGCTACGCCGATGCGCGTGAATGATCCTCTTCCTGATTCTCCCCCAACGCCGGGCGTTGGGAGTGAGCGAGCCGAGCAGGCCGACCCGATCAGCCCGGCCTGGTACCGATCGCACGAACGCGCTCACGCCATCGAGCTCGTCCAGCAAGCCGCAGCTCGCCACGCCGATGGCAACACCGACGGGGTCGTCGGCGCACTCTACGGCCTAGACGACCTCCTCGCCCACACGCTCCACGCCGACGCCGACCAACTCAACGACCTCCGCGAGCACGACGGATGGATACCACCAAAGAGGGCCGTCGACAGGCTCCAAGCCGCAATCTGGCTCAACCAGTACCTCGGCACACTCCGCGCCCACGGGCTCCTGTGGACACGAAAAAGGCCCCCTCGCACGAGGCGAGGGGGCTGGCTCAGAGCCGGTCTAGCTGGCGCTAGGCAGTCGAGTCTACGCCAGGTGCGAGCAGCTCGAGCGCTGCTGCCTGTAGCGCGGCTCGTCGCTGGTCGTCGGTGGTGCGCAGGTAGGCCTGCTGCGTGATCCTGACTTCACGATGGCCGAGGATGTCGGCGATCATCCGCTCGGAGCAGCCCATGTCCCGCAGCAGCGATGCCGCCGACGCCCGGGCGCCATGCAGCGGAACCGCGCACACGCCCGCGTCGGCGAGCGCCGCCCGCCATGCCTGCCAGTCCCGCTTTGCGTTTCGCTCCGGCCCGCCCTGCGAGCCGGGGAAGACCCAGACCGGGTCCTCGGGTCGAGCGGCGTAGACGCGGAGGATCGGGACCAGCGCGTCCGGGAGGGGGATGATGCGCCGAGACGACGCGGACTTGGGCGGCACAAGGGCCGGCTGGCCGTCGGTGCCGCGGGTCAGCGCCCACGCGACGTCGATCGTCTGCGCGTCCAGGTCGATCGCGGACCACTGGAGCCCGAGCGCCTCGCCTTGTCGCATCCCGAGGACGAGGGCGCACGCAAGCCGGGCGAGAGTGCGCGGGTCACCGTGTGCGGCAGCGGCCCGCAGCACGCGCTTGGCCTCGTCTACCGTCAGCGCGGCGTGGTGGCTATCACCGGCTGACGGGACATCGACAAGCGAGGCGACGTTTCGGGCTGTCAGCCCGTCGCGGGCCGCGACCTTCAGCGCCCGGGCGAGGATGGCGTGGGCCTGCCGGATCGTCGCCGCTGCCGCGCCCTTCTCGCGCATGGCGCGGTGGAGACGCCGGACGTGGTCCGGGGTGAGCTCGCGGACGCGGCGCCGCCCGAGGTGGGGCTTGAGCCAGCCCTCGACGTAGGAGCTGTAGCCGCGGATCGTGGACGGCTTGAGCCCGCGCTCGGGACAGATGTAGGCGAGCCAGTAATCGAGCCAGTCCGCGACCGTCGGGTTGTCGCCGATGATGCCGACGCCGACCTCCTCGCGCAGCTTCGCGAGCTTCGCCAGGCATTCGCGCTTCGACGCGGCGGACACGGTGCGTCGCTGCCTGCCCTTCGAGGTCCAGCCGGTCTCGATTGACGCCCTCCAACGCCCGTTCGCGAGCTGGTAGACCGACCCCTCGCCCTTGCCTCTCGTGCCGCCCATGGATTTTTCCTCCGTGTAGCCATCAGTGTAGCCATAGGTAGCCTACCGCAGCCCAAGCAGCCATAGGGCCAATATGCAGTTGACTAGGGAATAAGCCGTTTTCCGTGCTCCCCAGAATACCCCAATCTTAGGACTTTTAATCCATGGGTCGCGGGTTCGAGCTGAAGGCGCAACGCCCTAAAGGTTCTCCCGCACAGGTCGCGGGTGATCAACAGAGAGCGCCTCTGGTCAGGTCGCGGAGGCCGAGATGATCTCGGTGGCCACGCGCCATGTCGATATACGGCAGCCGCGCGCCGTTGTGGGGCCAGGACGCAGGAAGGTGGCGAGTTCCTCGTCGTCCGAGCGACACCACGGAGAGATCGCGGGGGATCTCCAGACCCAGTTCGTACGCGACCAGGTACGCCCGATGGCGACGCCGTCAGTGCAGGAGATGATTGCGGTGGATCGGGGGGTGGTCGGCATCCGCAGGGCGGCGGCGCGCCGTCTTCCCGGGTTCCAGGCAGGCAGCGTCGTCCGCTCCGGAAGATGCCGGCGTCGCCAGCGCGTGTCGTGAATCCCTTCGAAGCGCTGGGGATGGTCCCGAAACGCAGCGGGTCATCTGCGTTCCACCAGCCCGCCGACGACGCCGTCCTCGTGTGCCCGGCGCGGACAGGTGTCGGCCATGCCCCGTCCGGCCCGCGTACTCGGCAGGCAGCACGTTCAGGTGGTCGCCGGTCGTGCCGTTCGCTATCACCACCACCACGTCGGCCGGGATGTGGGGAGGGCGATCAACCGCGCCCTGCATCAGCACGACGACGATGCCGTCGACACGCTGGTGCAGCATGGAAGACGACGCCGTCGACGAGTTGCGCGGGGTTACCCTCGGTCTCCGCCTGAGCACCCGGTGTGTCCGTAGGTGCGCGCGGGTCGTCAAAGCGCGCCGCTGGATCATCCCCGTCGCGAGCCGGGTGATGGTGACGCTGTCGGAGATGGAAGCCGATCGTCGCAGGTCTTGCCCTAGCGGAGCTCTGCGCTGCGGGGTTCGGGCGAGCCGAAGGGGCGTCCCGCGGCGCGCGCACCGCGTCGTCGCCTCGGAGGACAGCCGCGAGCCGGGACGCTCGTTACGAGGATCATACTGACGG
>NZ_JADJNP010000005.1 GCF_016714275.1 Tessaracoccus sp.
AGAAGACGCTGTACGCGGCGCGCGCACCCCCAGGGCATCCGCCCGCTGGTGCTGGGGCGGCTGGCGAACGGCTGGGTCATGGCCTCGGAGACCGCCGCGCTGGACATCGTCGGGGCATCCTTCGTGCGCGAGGTCGAGCCGGGCGAGCTGCTGGCCATCGACGAGGCCGGCCTGGGCACGCAGCGCTTCGCCACGCCGAGCCCAAGGGCTGTATCTTCGAGTACGTCTACCTCGCTACGGCCGGACGCCACGATCGCGGGCACGGCGTACTCGAGCGCGGGTGCGGAGATCGGCCGGCAGCTGGCCGAGGAGTACCCGGTCGAAGCCGACCTGGTGATCCCGGTGCCCCGAGTCAGGCACCCCGGCGGCCATCGGGTTACGCCCAGGGTCGGCATCCCTTCGGACGGCAGAGCCTATGCTGAAGAACTCGTACGTCAGGCCGCACCTTCATCCAGCCCTCATGGACCATCCGCCAGCTGGCATCCGGCTGAAGCTGAACCCGCTCCGCGACGTCATCCGGGGCAGCGCATCGTCGTCGTCGACGACTCGATCGTCCGTGGCAACACCCAGCGAGCGCTGGTGCGGATGCTGCGCGAAGCAGGCGCCGCGAGGTGCACGCATCTCCTCACCGCCGGTCAAGTGGCCGTGCTTCTACGGCATCGACTTCGCCACCCGCGCCGAGCTGATCGCCAACGGGTTGACGGTCGAGGAGATCCGCCGCTCGATCGGCGCCGACTCGCTGGGCTACATCGCCTCGACGGCCTGATGCGAGGCCACCGAAGCGGCCGAGGGACGCGCTGTGCCTGGCCTGCTTCGACGGCGCTGTTCCCGTCGCCTTGCCGGACGGGTCGCGCCTGGGCAAGCATCGCTTGACAACTCTCGCGCCACAGCCGGGTCCTACCTGAGCCAACAACCCCTGGCCCGCAGGCGTGACCAATCAGCCCACCGCCACCGAGGGCGTCGCCGCCGAGGGCTGATCGAAGACCGACCGCGCGTCGCGGTGATGAGCCTGGGTCAGGAACCGCCGGCCGAGTGGTCGGCGGGCCCGGGTGGCCCCTGCCGGGCTCTTCGACGCCTGCGTGCTGAACTATCGCCAGCCGGTGCTGGCGACGTCACCGACGGTGTGGGCACCGAAGGTGGCCAGTCGCAGGTCGCTGGACAACCACGACACCATCGGCTTCGACCTGATGGGCATGTTCGTCGACGACCTGGTCGTCTGGGCGACGAGCCGCTTTCTTCGCGACCGACTACATCGCCTCCGGGCGGGTCTTGCCGAGCGGATCGCGGCGATCGTCTAAGGCGTCGCCGACGCCTGCGTCGCGGCCGGCTGCGCGCTGGTCGGCGAGACCGCGGAGCACCCCGGGCTGTTGAGCCGCAGGAGTACGACATCGCGGGGGCGAAGACGGGAGTCGCTGAGGGTGACAAGATGCTCCGGCGCGGGTCGCGTCGCGCCGGTGACGCGGTGATGGCGATGGAAGGCGTCCGGCCTGCACTGGAACGGCTACTCGCTGGTGCGGCACGTGCTGCTGAACCAGGCTGGTTGGGCGCCGGACCGGCACGTCTCGACGAGCTGGGCCGCACCTGGGCGAGGAGTTGCCTGAGCCGACGAAGGTCTACGCCTCGACGTCCTGACCTGATCGCCAAGGCCGACGTCCACGCCATGAGCCACATCACCGGCGGCGGCCTTGCCAACAACCTGGCCTGCGTCATCCCTGACGGCATGACTGTTGCTCCGGCAGCGTTCGTCCTGACCTCCCGCGATCTTCCAGTTGGTCCAGCAGGTGGGCTGTCCTGCAGGCAGATGTCGACGCCACGCTCAACATGGGCGTCGGCATGGTTGCGATCCTCCTCAGGGACCAGGTTGCCGCGGCGTTGGCGGCGCTGCAGGCCCGCGGCGTTTGGAGCGACCGGCGAGATCATCGCCTCCGACGGCTCCCGGCGCCGCCCGCCTCGTTCTCGGAGTCGCGCCACCATCGTTCCCCGAGCTGGGCCTCGGTGCGGAGCGCCGGGCGGGGTCACGCGACGAGGGTAACGCCACACCGCGGCGCGATGCCGTCGAGCGCCCGGGCCAACCTGGCGTCGGAGGTGCATCGCCCAGCTGCGCGTCAAGCGGGCTTCGGCGAGTGTGATGCGGTTTGCGTCGTGGGCTGTCACGTCGCCGCGCAGTTCCCAGATCCGCTCGAAGAACACCGTGGCGGGCCAACGGCGGGCGGGGAAATCCCGTAGGTCCGTGAGGGCGTAGGAGGCGCGCGTCTCAGTGAGGATGCTGCCGGCGACGAGCGTCCACGCAGCACGGACATGACCTCCATGTCCAGCAGGTGCGGCACGTGCACGTCTCCGCCTGCTGCGCGCACCAGCGGCGCGGCCCGCTCGCCGAGGGGTTCAGCATGAGCGTAGCTCCTGGTGACGAGATCGATGCGTCGAGGACGACGCTCATCGCATCGATTCGCGCTCAGCACGGAGGATTTCGGTGACTCTGTCGCCGAGGTCGACCTGTCCCCGCAGCCGTACCCGCTCAAGGAGCCTCGTCGATCGGGGGCTGCCGCGTCTCCTCGCGTGAGGATGTCCAGCATTATACTCCGAAAGGCTGCGTCCGGACTTCGGCAGCGTTTTGAGCGTGCGATGCACATCGCTGGGGACGTCCCTCACCTGAACAGCAGACATGCACTTCATGCTACTCGCATGCACAACGCATGTCCGTTCTGGAATCGAGGTCATTTCCGTCACCGAACGCGCCGGTTGTGGCCGCGCCCAAACCAGGGCTGAGGCCGCGACGAGAGGTCCACCGCCTCCGACGCTGAGGGTGAGCCAGGGGACGCCGGAGGATGGGGCGCGGGAAGCGACGGTGGTGTCGGCTCCGGCGTCGTGACGGCGCTAGTGGTGGGAGCTGGGGTCGGCGTGTCGGTGGAGGGTGGGGTATTGAGGGCTGGCGGTCGCAGGTCGGCTGGCAGCCTCGGTCGCCGACGACCTTCACCGTTATGGTGAGGGTACGGCCCAGGAGATGGACCTACAACCCCTGGGCTCCCGGACGACGTTGACCACGACTGCGGATCGCCGCCCGGCAACGCGTTCACGTGCTGGGTGGAGGCTTACTCCTGGGCTCGGAGCGGTTCCTGTAGGCGATCGCGCGGGTCGAGACGCTGACGTTGCCCCCTATCGCGGACCACCAGCCGAAAAGAGCCAGGCCGGGCTGACCCCGGGTGCGCGGGCGTCACCGCCGTAGGGCCGATCAATCCCTAGGTCTGCGGTTCGGGTTCCGATCCGGCGCCGGTCGTCGCCCCCCGAAGCCCGGCGAGTCGAGCTGCACCTGGAGGCGCTGGCCCCACCCACACAGGCACCTGGTAGACGGCGACCTCACCCGGCACGACGTCGATGCCGAAGGTGCCCGGGGCGAGGGTTGGCGCGTCGTCGAAGGTGCCGCCCGGCGGGGAGCCGCCGAGCCTCGGCCGCATTTCGTCTCTTCCAGACCGGTTCCGTCGGTGCGGGCAAGCTGCTCGTCCGCGACCGGCGGCTCCTCGTGGACCCTCAGCTGATGGGGTGGCTGTCGCGAGGTCGGCGCCCATGTTCGGCGAGACGGTGACGACCACCCTCCTCCCGCGGTGTCGCATGCCTCGTGGCGCCGCTGTCGAACGAAGTAACGAGCGCGCTGGAAAGGCCCTGCGCCGAGCCGATCCCCGTTGTTCTCCGACCGCCGACGCGGTCGCCCTGTCGCAGCGGGTGAGGCGCGCGTCGACGGCGGCGACCTCGACGTCGAGGCCGATCTGCGTTCCCCACGTCGGCGGGGTTCGTGAACGCCGGGCATGATCCAGAGGTCGGACCCGGGGATCGTCCGTCGGATCAGGTAGCTCTTGCCTGCGCTCCCGGTCGCGGGCGCGGTGTCGACCCAGGTGCTCCTCGCTGATCTCCGGCGCCGCGGCGCCGTCAGCCGCACCCTGCCACCGGCGTGCCGCTGAGCCCAAAGTGAGCGGAACGCGCGCTCGGCGAGCCGACTCAGCGCGAAGTCGAGGTGTCCTTGTTTCAAAGTGGGGGCGTCGACGTAGCGGCTGTTGCCCTTGTCCGCGATGCACTTCAGCTGCGCCCCGTGCCTTCGCGCGTTGCCGACGTCCACGCCGATGACGTCGATGCGCAGGTCGACTCCGGCCAGTTCCTCAGCGGTTGGGCAGGGGTCCGGCGCGCAGGTCTCCTCGCCGTCGGACACCAGGAGGATGGCTTTTTTTGGTGCGGTTTCCCTTCTCGGGGAGGTCTTTCACCGCCTGCCTCAGCGAGTAGGCTATAGGCGTCTCGCCCAGCGGCGCGTACCGCTTACGGCAGTGCGCAGCGCCGCGCGGTTTCCTGTGTCGATCGGCACCACGAGGTCGGAGTCCGCGCATTGGGCCTGTCCGCTCCTTCCGCCAGTCGGTACAGACGCGCCGTAGACCCGCATCCCCACCCGCGTCGACTTCCGGCAGCTGGTCGATCGCCCTGTGCAGCGACGCCTCTTGCCGCGGAGATCCGGGTCTTGCTGTCGGACAGCTTCTGCTTCATCGAGCCCGATGCGTCGAGCACCATCAGCAGCGGGTCTGTTCCGTGCCGTCGTCCGCGGTTGCCGGTCCGGCGACCACCACGCCCAGCATCAGGAGAAGAGTTCCCAGCAGCGCGACCGCTCGTCGTCCCATGTCCGCCTCCCGGCTCCGACGACGCGCCCCACCCCGTCGCGCCTTCCAGCTACAAAGCGACCGTCCGCGCTCAAGCGGCCCCTCAGAAAGCTGGGGATAACCCCGACGCTGGTGTCTCTTTGCGGACAACCCGTGGGCTGGCGCGCGGGGCCATCGTTGCGGGCATGGCTCGACGACGTCGTCTCTGGGGCAGGATTCTGCTCGCCGTCGCGCTACTGCTGGTGGTCGCCGGGGTAGCGGTCTATTGGTATGTCCGGCCGCTGCTCCTGACCGGAACTGGACGCGGCGGCCAAACGCCTGTGCGGTGCTGGAAACGCTGCGGGGCGGCGAGGACCTCGAGGCTTACCCTCCCGCCGAATCCCCGGTGCCCTCACCGATGCACAGCGGTGAACGACGACGGTTCCATCAGCACCACCGTCCTCAGATCTCGCGAAGCAGACCGCTTGGTACACTGAGGGCTTGGGCTGCACGATCGCGGCCGCAGCCCCCCCGCATCAGCGGCGCCCATCACGTCATCGAACCCTATCGCCGAGGCCACCGATCCCGCTTCGGTTCCCTGCCGGAGCTGGCGGCGGCGCTGGATGCCGTTTTCGCCGACGGCCTCGGCACCCGCGCCGTCGTCACCGTGGCCGGGCGGCGGGCGCACTGATCGCGGAGCGCTACGCCGACGGGTTCACCAAGGACACGCTGCAGCTCGGCTGGTCCATGGCCAACCCTGTGACCAACCTGCTCGTCGGCCGGATGGCGGACCAGCGGGCCATCCAGCTCATCCATAACGACCTCTCCGCGAGGATCGCCAGGGGATTGAGCGGCCGCGACATCTCCGTCGACGACCTCCTCCGCACGCAGTCCGGGCTGAGGTGGGATGAGACCTACGACCTCGGCACCGCCATCACCAAGATGTTTCACTGCGACGGCGACATGGCGGTCTCCGCAGGCGCAGTCCGCTCGACCACGCGCCGGGGACGTCTCCAGCAGTACTCGAGCGGTCGACGAATCGCACGGCCGAGGCTCTGCTCCTCGCTGCCCGCGACAGCGCCAACCTGCCTCGCACCCAGCTTCTGGCGCCGCTCGGGGATCCCTCGGCTGTGTGGGGAGCCGGATGCCTCGGGCGTCCCGCGTGCTCCTCGTACCAGGCGACCCGCGCGACTGGGCCGCAATCGGCCAGTTCGCGCTCGACGACGGCGTCGTCGATGGTCGGCGCTTGTTCTCGAGGGGCTGGGATGGCGGAGGCCACGACGAACACCACCGCCGGGACGCGCGAGGACGAGAACTACGGCCCGGGTGGTGGCTGAACTGCAACGTCGACGGCAGCCCTGGCCTTCATTCGCCGGCGGACACCTACCGGGCGTCCGGCCACGACGGCCAGCGCCTGTTCAGTCCCTGGCAAGGCCTCGTCATCGCACGGTTGGGCTTCAGCCCCGACCTCCATGGCGACGCTGGCGGCCCACGCCGTCGCTATCTCCTCGGCCTTGTGAGTTCCTTGATGGCTAGCTCCAAATCAGAGGTGGATGTGACTCCACCTCTTGTCCGCTGCGCTGCCGTCGAGTACCGGGTCGATGGAAGGTCTCATCAGGTCCGCGCTGCACCGGCGACGGTTCGAAGCGTCGCACGCTGGTGCATGGCGGCTGCGAGCCGGCTGCACCGCGGACCCTGAAGTGTGGTGCAGGCACTCCAAACGAGCTGGGGAGTGTGGGGAGTCGAACCTCTGACTCGGCGTCATGTCACGTCGAGCTTCTGCGGGCGCTGACATCCTGGGTGACGGCCAGTACGACGAGATCGACCAGGTCCTTTCCTACTGATGGGCGCCCGCCGTAGAGCGCGAGCGTTGCGCACACTTTGTCGGCGATCCGATCTACGACGGGATAGAGAAGGTAGGGGGTTGCTCGCGAGCTTCGGTAGGGGAGTGCGTTCGCCGGGGTCGCGACCTCCGCATCGTCGGTCGCGTGACGACGTTCACCACAAGGTCGACGTGAAGGTGATCCTTCCGCTTCGCACCGATGTAGACCCCGAAGGTCGCTCGGCAGCCCTCAGCGGTAGGTCTGCTGGTTCTCCGCCGATTGCGTCGGTGCGACCCGACATAGTCGAATCGGAAAGTCGCCGAGATCGATCGAGGCGAGGCGCCGAAGTGTTATCAAGCGCCGAGTCGAGAGAATGGCTGCGACGACGGCTAAACAGACCGACGTCGGTCGTCGAACGGGCAGACGCACGCGGGCCAGCATGCCCGTTCCTCCTCTGAGCACCCAGGCGGAGTCGGTTCCCCGAGAACACGGCGGCTCAGGAAGCGGTGGAAGTCACATGCCGGATCCGTCTTCTGATACTCAGCGAGGGATCGGCCGTGAACGCGGCCTGGGCGGTCGACGATCGCCGCCTCTACTGCGGCCGGGCTCGAGTAACGCTGATGATCGGTCATTGCTCGTCCTCGTGCCGGTGGACTTCGCGGCCGCTGTGAGCTCCGTCCAGTCCGCCGCCGTCAGTCGGTTTGACGAGTTGGGCTGCGTTCACCACGCCGTCGGCGGAAGAGTAGTAGCGACTGCGCTGAGATCCGGTGTAGGTATCTTGCGTAGAGCCCCAGACATTACTTCGGCGAACTTGAGGTAGATGCTGGGATCGATTACGGGCAGCCGCTTGAGCAGGGCCTCGGACATGGCTTCAGCCAGCTTGACGAACGCGTCAGGGAGATGGTGGTGGTGAGCGCGCGGCTAGTGGTCAAAGTTCATGCCGGCGACCCGCAGCAGCTCATTCAGAAGCGCGCCACCGTCGCCCTTCTTGTGGCCGCTGCGTTCGGCAAGCGGGCTGAGAAGTTCGGCGAGACGATCCGAGTCAAGGCGTGACTGGCCGGCTGCGTCGCGCAGCGCGTCGCCGATAAGGCTCAGGTCTTGACGGTCTTCGACCAGGTCGGCAATGGTGCGCTTGCGTGTGGTCACGGGTAGTCCGTCGCGAATTGTGACGTCCTGCTCGGGAAGCACGCGGGTCCGGTAATGGACGTCGGGGCGCTGCGTTTGCCTGCGCGTCGGTGTGGTGAACTCGCTTCGTGTCGCACGGAAGTCGCCGATGCCACGTAGACGCGCTGCGGACTCGCCTGAGATGACCGCGCTCATGGGGCGCCTGCTAAGTCGCTCGTAGGCAGGCTTGGGCGGGCCCGGCTGCGAGCCATGCTGCACGGAGTTCTTCGTGCTCGGTGCTTGGCGCCCCTGCGTCTCGATAGACGCCGTGCGTGACGCGCACGAGGTCGCCAGACTCGGTCAGCCGGGTCAGGTTCATATGTGTAACGCCACGCGGTGCTTGCGCCGAGGTGACCAGTCCCCACTGGGACTCAGTCACCTCGGCAAGCGTCTTTAGCGCCACGCGTGACTTTCATGCTTGGATACTAACGGACTTGTAGTTAGTATCCATGATATGTTCCGCCCAGAGAGCTATCCGAGCCCGAGGGCTTGGTCGAGGTGCGGGCTACGGAATGTGCCTGACGGGTCGACGCGTGCCATGAGCGCGGTGAATTCCGGCACCCGGCGATAGGCCGTGGCCTGGTCGAAGCCCCTCGCCGTAGAGCTTTCCCCAGTGGGCGCGCGGCTGAAGCGAGCGAGCGCCTCGATCTCGGCAGCACGCGCGCGACCTCCGCTGGGCGCTTCTGCCACGTGAAGTGGATGCCGAGTCGCGGGCCGCCCTCGCCGCCGCTGAGCCACAGGTCATCTCCGGCGAGGGTGCGGAACTCGCTGACGTGCAGCACCGGGTCGATGCGATCGGCAAGCGCGCGGACGGCCCGCAGCGCGTCGGATCCCCGGTCGCGGGGGACGAAGTACTCGGACTGGATCTCGTCGCCGCCCGCGCTCGGGGCGCGGTCGAAGCGGAAGTGCGCCAGGCGCGTCGCCCACGAACCGCGGCTGCCGACCGGGTGAGATTGTCGTCGGGCGAACCGCCGTCGGCGATGGCGCCCACACGCGGGCCCTGCAGCGCGGCGCCGAACCGGCTGGAGGATGGCCCGGCGTCGTCGTCGCGGCACTTCAACCACAGCGTCGACAGCGTCGGCTCGACCCAGCGGCCCAGCACGCTGACGCTGTAGGCGGCGCCTGCGATGCCGTCGAAATCGTCGAGGAACCGGTCCCAGGCGAGGCCGGTGTAGATGTGTTGGGTGATGTCGTAGGTGGGTTCGATCGCGAACGTCAACCTGGTGACGACGCCGAGCGCGCCGGAGCGACACGACGCTGCGCCTCGAAGTCGGGGTCGCCGGCGCGCACCCAAGAGAGGCTGCCGTCGGCCCCGATCCGCTCGACCCGCGCACGGCTGTCGCCAGGACGCCGTTGCCGTCGCCAGACCCGTGGGTGCCGGTCGAGTTGGCCCCGGCCACCGAGATGCGGCAGCGAGCCCAGATTGCGCAGCGCCCACCCACGCTCCTGGAGGAACCCTCGCGACGGCGCTGTAGGGGCCGACCCCGGCACCGTCACCGTGCGCGCGGTCTCGTCCAGGTCGAACGGAAGCTCGATCGCACGCATCGAGATCAGCGCGGCCGAGTCGGCTAGCGGGCTGAACGAGTGCCCGGTCCCTAGCGCGCGGATCCGTGACGCCGCGGCCACCATTGCCTGCGCCTCCTCGATCGTGCGCGGGACGAGGACATCAGACGGGGTGAAGGCGACGGTGCCCGCCCAGTTGGTGAGTGTCATGCCGACATCATGACAGTCGCCATGGAGGAATGGCGGACAACTGGGCTTCCCGTGCTCTGGCGAGCATAGGAAGGCGCACTGTGCGTCAAAACTCCACGGTCCTGCGGAAGACGCGTACGGCGTCCTCCCCGATCAGCATCAGCCAAGGCCGGTGATCGCCCCAGCGGACGCCGAGGCGCAGGCCGTCGGCGGGATCGGCCGAGCTGGTGAGCGCAGGAGGTCGTCGATCGCGGCGCGGCCGTCGTGGCGGAGGCGAAGCAGGCCCAACACGTCCTCGACCTCCCGGGTGTCTTCTCGATGAGCCCACTGAGCAGGATGTTCGCGACGCCGTCCGTGCCGACGGCGGCCTCGATGCCCAGGTGAACCTCGGCCCCGTCGGCGCCGGCGGCCGACACCGGCAGCTGCACAGCATGGGTGCCGAGGGTGACCGACAGGAGGCCGGGTTCCAGCGAGATCCGTAGGTCTTCCCTCGGTGATGGCGGAGAGCACGAGCACGGGGATCGACGTTCCTGCTTCGGGGATCGATGCGGACCATGAGCCCGCCATCGCTGAAGCCGTAAAGGTAGGTGCCGTTCGTGGTGTGCACCGACAGCCACTCGTCCAGCGGAGTGCGGGACAGCGTGCCATCGGGTGCGAGCAGCAGCATCTCCGGGTTGTCGGGGTTGTGCTCTGCAGGACGACGGTGCCGTCGCGCAGGGCGAGCGGCCGCGCCCACTGCAGGTACTGGCCTTGGCGAAGTACTCCTCGCGCAGGCGTAGGTCGCCGAGGTAGGCGCCGGTCTCCGAGTAGTGCGCGAGCCGGAGCTTCCCGGTATCGACGAACCACCACGTCCTGTCCGGGAGCTGGGTGCCGTAGCTCGGCCCCAGTGGATGCCCTTGCCGTCACCGCCGCCGAGTGAGGTACCGAGCAGCTCCGGCGCGTCGCCGTAGCCGACGGCGAACACCTCGCTCCACTCCGGTCCGAACGCGGAGATCGGTGGCCCAGCACGATCTCGGTCAGCAAAGCCGCGGCGGGAGGGTCGACGCTGACCGCCGGGCTGACGCTGTGTGTCGGCGTGCTGGTCCCACCCGGCGGCGGGGTGGAAGGCTGAGGATGCGGCGCAGCCGGCGAGAGCCATCACTACAGGCGATTCCGTAGACCCGCGCGCCCATGCGGACAGGTCGTGTGCGCATGGGTTCACGACTGACCATGGAGATGACGCACAACCGGGCCCCCCGTGCCCTATCGAGCACTGAGAGCCCAGTTGTGCGTCAAAACTCATCAGAGGGCGTCGATGATGGCGTTCATCGTGGCCGACGGGCGCATGACCGCGCGCGTCTTGGCCTCGTCGGGGCGGTAGTAGCCGCCGAGATCCGTCGGGTGACCCTGCACGGCGAGCAGCTCGGCGACGATCGCGTCCTCGCTCCTCGGTCAGGGCCTTCGCGACGGGGGCGAACGCTGCTGCCAGCTCGGCGTCCTCGGTCTGCGCCGCCAGCTCCTGGGCCCAGTACGGCCAGGTAGCAGTGCGAGCCGCGGTTGTCGATGCCGCCGAGGCGACGGGTGGGGGACTTGTCGTTGTCGAGGAAGGTGCCGGTGGCGCGGTCGAGCGTCGAGGCGAGGATGGCCGCGCGGGCGTTGTCCTCGGTCTGCGCCAGGTGCTCGAACGACGCGGCGAGCGCCAGGAACTCACCCAGGAGTCCCAGCGCAGCGGCGCCGAGCCGCCGGCGCCGGTCTCGAAGAGACCGCCGCCCTGCATCAGCGGCACGATCGACAGCATCTTGGCCGAGGTGCCGACCTCGAGGATCGGGAACAGGTCGGTCAGGTAGTCGCGCAGCACGTTGCCGGTGACCGAGATGGTGTTCTCACCGCGGCGGATCCGCTCGACAGAGAACTTCGTGGCCTCCACCGGGCTCAGGATGCGGATGTCGAGGCCGACGGTGTCATGCTCGCGCAGGACGCGCACCAGCTCGACGATGCTGGCGGTCGTGCGCGCGCTCCGGGTCGAGCCAGAAGACGGCCGGCCAGCCGGTGATGCGGGCGCGGCTGACGGCCAGCTTCACCCAGTCCTGAATCGGCGCGTCTTTGGCCTGGCAGGCGCGCCAGATGTCGCCGGCGGCGACGTCGTGGCTCATCAGGATGTCGCCGGCGGCGTTGACGACCTGGACCACGCCGTCGGCCGGGATGACGAAGGTCTTGTCGTGCGAGCCGTACTCCTCGGCCTTCTGGGCCATCAGGCCGACATTGGGGACCGTGCCCATGGTGCGCGGGTCGAAGGCGCCGTTGGCGATGCAGTCCTCGATCACGGCCTGGTAGACGCCGGCGTAGGAGGAGTCGGGGATGACGGCGAGCGTGTCGGCCTGGCGCCGTCCGGGCCCCACATGTGGCCCGACTTGCGGATCATGGCGGGCATCGAGGCGTCGACGATGACGTCAGACGGGACGTGCAGGTTGGTGATGCCCCTGTCCGAGCTGACCATCGCGAGCGCAGGGCCATCGGCGATGCCTTCTCGAACGCCGCGCGGATCTCCGCGCCGTTGTCGAGGGCGTCGAGGCCCGCGAGGATCGCGCCCAGGCCGTCGTTGGCGGAGAGGCCCGCGGCGGCCAGGTCGTCGCCGTACGCAGCGAACACCTCGGGGAAGAAGGCCTTGATGACGTGTCCGAACAGCACGGGGTCCGACACCTTCATCATGGTGGCCTTGAGGTGCACAGAGAAGAGGACACCTCGGCCTTGGCGCGGGCAACCTGCGCGGCGAGGAACGCGTCGAGCGCGGCAGCGCGCATCACGGTGCCGTCGACGACCTCGCCGGCCTGCACCTTCAGGCCGTCCTTGAGGACGGTCGGGCCGCCCTCGTGGATCAGGCGGATGGTCAGCACGTCGTCGGCGGGCATGACGACCGACTGCTCGTTGTGACGGAAGTCGTCGGCGTCCATGGTGGCGCCGGCGGTCTTCGAGTCGCTTCGACCACGCACCCATGCGGTGCGGGTTCTCTTCGCGCAGTTCTTCACTGACCCCGGCGCGCGGCGGTCCGAGTTGCCCTCGCGCAGCACGGGGTTCACCGCGGAGCCCATCACGCGGGAGTAGCGGGCGCGGACGTCACGCTCCTCGTCGGTCTGCGGGTCCTCGGGGTAGTCGGGAATCGCGAATCCCTGCGCCTGCAGCTCGGCGACGGCGGCCTTCAACTGCGGTACGGAGCGCGGAGATGTTCGGCAGCTTGATGATGTTCGCCTCGGGCGTCTTCGCCAGCTCGCCGAGCTCGGTCAGCGCGTCGGCTACCTGCTGGTCCTCGGGCAGGACGTCGGCGAACTGGGCGAGGATGCGGCCGGCCAGTGAGATGTCGCGCGTCTCGACATCGACCCCGGCCTGGCCCGCGAAGGCGCCCAAGACCGGCAGGAACGAGTAGGTGGCAAGGAGGGGAGCCTCGTCGGTGAGGGTGTAGATGATCGTGCCCATGGCGGCAACAACTCCCAGTGATAGACCCGGTGGCGGCGGGCTACAGCTTACCCAGAGCGGCATCCATCCAGTGGGCTCGCTCGCGAACACCATGCGGCGGTCAACCATCCTCGCCGTCGTGACGTCCCCCAGCGCCGCGCCGAGGCGGCCTTACCTCGTCGGCCTCGTCGGCTCCGGGGGTGCTGCCGTCGTTCACGCCGCCGATGCACATGGCGGAGGCCGCGGCGCTGGGAGTGAGCTACGTCTACCGGCCCCATCGACCTCGACGCGCTGGGCCCCTGCCCCGACAGTTGCCCGAGATTCTCGACTGGACCCGCAGGCTCGGCTACGACGCGCTCAACATCACCTTCCCGTGCAAGCGCGCGGTGGTGGACCTCCTCGACCATGTCGATCCGACGGCGCTGCGGCTCGGGTCGGTCAACACGGTCATCTTCACCGACGCCGGCGCGGTCGGCTACAACACCGACACCAGCGGCTACGAGCGCGCCTTTCGGGCCGGGCTGCCCGGCGCCGACCTCGGTGACGTCGTCCTCCTCGGCGCGGGCGGCGGGGTAGCGGCGTGGCCGACGCGCTGCTGCGGCTGGGAGCGAAGCGGCTCACCGTCATCGACGTCGACGGCGCCCGTGCCGCTGCCCTTGCGGCCAGTCTCGGCACCCACCGGCACGCGGAGGTGTGCTCCGGTGTCCCCACAGAGCTGTCCGACGCCATTGCCGCCGCATCGGGCCTTGTCAACTGCACTCCCATCGGCATGCACCACCATCCGGGGATGCCGCTCGACGAGGCCCTCCTGCGGCCCGACATGGGTCTCCGACATCGTCTACCGGCCGTTGCGCACCCGCCCCCTCACCGTCGCGCGTGGCCTCGGCTGCGCCACCTCGACGGCGGACGCATGGCCGTCTTCCAGGCCGTCGAGGCCATGGAACTGATCACCGGCCTGCAGCCAGATCCCGAACGTATGCGGAAGCATCTCCTCCACCTGCTCGCCGCCGAGCAGAACTGACAACCGGGCGAGCACCGATGTCGACGACGACCGCGCAGCCGCGCCGCACCCCGTCCGCGCGGCGGTGGCCAGCTTGCTGGCTCCGCCGTCGAGTACTACGACTTCTTCATCTTCGGATCCGCCGCCGCGCTGATCTTCCCGGAGGATCTTCTTCGGCAGCAACGACCAGGCCGCGTTGGTGATGTCGTTCATGACGTTCGGCTTCGCTTACATCGCGCGGCCCATCGGCGCGGTCGTGCTCGGCCACTTCGGTGACCGGATCGGCAGGCAGAAGGTGCTGATGTTCACCCTCGTGCTGATGGGCTCTCCACGTTCATCATCGGCTGCTTGCCGACGTTCGACGCCATCGGCTGGTGGGCGCCCGTCCTGCTGGTGCGCGCCGCCTGATGCAGGGCCTTTCGGCGGCGGGTGAGCAGGCCGGGGCATCGTCGCTCAGCCTCGAGCACGCGCCGGACCATCGCCGCTCCTTCTTCACATCCTGACCCTCACCGGCACGCAGGGCGGCCAGATCCTCGCCGCGCTGATCTTCATCCCCGTCGTCGCGCTGCCCGACGAGATTGGCACACCTGGGGCTGGCGCCTTCCGTTCTGGCTGAGCGCGGTCGTCGTGCTCGTGGCGTTCTCTACATCCGCCGCAGCCTGCACGAGACCCCGGCGTTTGAGGACGCGAAGAAGGACGGCGAAATCGCCAAGCTGCCGTTCGTCGCGTTGATGACCAACCACTGGCGCGACGTCCTGCGCGTCATCTGCTGCGCGTTCATCGCCGCCGTTTCGACGGTGTTCGGGAACTCGCGCTGGCCTACGGCAAGGAGGTCGGGCTGCGCGAGTCGCTCACGCTGCGGCTCGTGGTCGCGGCCAACATCGGCGCGCTCGTCACGCAGCCCTTGTTCGATCCTGGCGGACAGGATCGGACGCAAGCCGGTGTTCATCTACGGGGCCGTGTCGTCGGCGGTGTTCATGCCGTTCTACCTGCTGTCGATGAGCTCGGGCAACGTGATCCAGACGTTCGCGTTGGCGGTCGTGACGTTCTCGTGCGGATACGCCGCAGCAAACGCGGTGTGGCCGTCGTTCTACGGCGAGATGTTCAGCACGAAGGTCCGGTTCTCCGGCATGGCGATCGGCACGCAGCTGGGCTTCCTGATGGCCGGCTTCGCGCCGTCGATCGTTGCGTGGCTGGGCGGAGTGCGAGAGGGCGGATGGGTCGTCATCTCGGCGTTCACCGCCACGATCTGCCTTGTCGCGACCGTCAGCGCGCCTACCGCGAGGGAGACGAAGGACGTCCCCACCGCGCAGCTCGGGCCGTCGCGCGCCGCGTGACCAGGAGGTGACCAGGGCTTTGGCGTAATTCCGTGGATTGGGTAGCCTGTACCCCACGAGTTGGTTGAAGATCCCGCGGCAAGGCCGCGAGGGACACAAGGCAAGGGGTCGACCCGATATGGGGCGCGGCCGTGCAAAGGCGAAGCAGACGAGGGTGGCCCGCGATTTGAAGTATCGCGCGGTGGACACCGATTTCGCATCTCTGGAGCGTGAGCTCCGCAGCGACCCTACGGGGAGTACGTCGAGGTTGAGGACATCCCTGACCCTTACGCCGACCTCGTTGAGCAGTACGCGGACTACGAGGACGAAGACGACGAGCGCGCCTCGTCATAGCCCTGGTGGTGCGTCCCGGTAGTCATGGGTGAGTGGTCGCCCGATACGGAGCTTGACGGTTACGAGCAGCTGGTCTTCCTGCTGCCCGAGGAGCCGACGTACGCCCTGGAGCCTGAGAACTCGCTGGTGGCGACACTCGTGCGCCACGACGCCCCTCGATATCCCTCCGCGTTGCTCTACCTCCATGGCTGGAAAGATTACTTCTTCCAGACGCACCTGGCTGACGAGATCGATGGCCCCGGCTACGACTTCTACGCGCTCGACCTCGCCGCTACGGCCGCTCGCTGTGGCCTAAGCAGCTCGCCGGCTACGTCGCGGACCTGACGCACTACTTCGTCGAACTGGACCTGGCCGTCGAGCAGCTCCGCGCCGAGGGTCACGACCGCATCGTGTTCATGGGCCACTCGACGGGCGGACTGGTCGGCTCCCTGCACGCCAACGCGCGCCCAGGCACCTTTGCCGCCGTGATCCTGCACTCGCCGTGGCTCGAGTTGCAGGGGAACTCGGTGCTGCGCCCCGCGACGCAGCCGGTGTTCACGGCCATGCGGGCCGTGGCGCCGACGTCGTCCCTCCCGGCCTCCGAGATCGGCCACTATCGTCGGTCCATCGCCGCGGACCAGGACGGGGAGTGGGTCTACAACCACAACCTCAAGGGGACCCCGCGTTTCTGCTGCGCTTCGGCTGGCTCGCCGCGATCCTCGCGGGCCACGCCGTCGTCGCCTCGGGGCTCGACATCGACTGCCCCGTTTTCGTCGGTGTCTCGGAGCGCAGCGACTTCCGCCGCAAGTGGGACGAGGCGCTCACGAAGGCCGACACCGTCCTCGACGTCGAGCGGATCGTCTCGCGCGCCGACGGCATGGGCCGGTTGATCGTGATCGCCCGGTTCGCCGACGCGCTGCACGATCTGGTGCTGTCCGCGCCGTCGGTCCGGGCCGAGGTGTTCAGGAGTACGCGCGCTTCCTGCGCTGCTACGCCGAGTAGGCGTCGCGCGCGCAGCGGAAGCCCACATGTGACATGCCCGAATCCTCGGTCTGTGCCGACCTCGCGGCCGGCCGGAACCTCAGACAGTAGTCCGGCGAGCAGAGGAACGATCCGCCCTTCAGGACGCGGCGGGGTGTCGTGGCGGGCGGGGAGCGAGCAGATTCGGCCGTCCTTCGGGGTGGACGACGACCTCGTCCGGTGGGCGGTGCCGCGGCGTGTAGACGTCGGTCGTCCACTCCCACACGTTGCCGATGAGGTCGAAGAGGCCGTAGCCGTTGGCGGGGTAGGTGCCGACGGGCGACGTCCCGCCGACGCCCAGGTTCTGGTACGGGAACCGCCCCAGCCAGGTGTTGGCCTGCGCGACGCCGTCGGGGTAGGGCTCGTCGCCCCAGGCGAATCGCAGCCCGTCGCGGCCGCCACGGGCCGCGTACTCGTGCTCGGCCTCCGTGGGCAGACGGAGACCGGCCCAGTCGGCGTAGGCGCGGGCGTCGGCGTAGGCGACGTGCACGACGGGGTGCCTGTCGTCGGCGGAGGAGCCGGGCCGAACGGCGCTCGCCACGACGCCCCGGGCTGCCACCGCCACCAGTGGCGCCAGTCGCGCAGGTCGACAGGGCCGTCGGTTGGGGTGAAGACCATGGATCCCGGAACGAGGTCGGCGGCGTCGGCGCCGGGAAGTCGGCGGGGTCGGGGAGCGTTCAGCGACCGTGACGTGGCCGGTGTCCGCGACGAACCTCGCGAACTGTGCGTTCGTCACGGGGGCACGGTCGAGCAGAAGGCATCGACCCGGCGCGCGTGCACCGGGCCTTCGTCGGCGTAGAAGTCGGCGGACCCCATCAGGAATGCGCCCGCGGAGATGCGCACCATGTCGTGGGACTCTGAGGGAATCACTGTCCGGGCCTCCGTAGGTGCTTCTGAAAAACCCGGAGGCCACGTCGACCGCTCATCGTCGGCGTCACCCAGGGGTCTCACGAGCGGTGGGTCCGCCCGCAAGGCTTTCAGGCTACCGATGAGCGGGGTCTCGTGCCGGAACTTCGAGGGCACTGTCCGCGTATGAGGCTCGCCGTCGTACAGGCCCGTTCGAGTCCGTCGACGCCGAAGGCCTTCACCGGACCGAGCGCGCCGACGCCGTGGAGGCCGTCTTGGACGGCGGTCCTAGCTCCCCAAGCGAGGAGGTCGGCGGTGACCTCGTACGGATCAGGCCCGGCCAGGGGTGACCCGTGCCAGTTCGCGATGGGGTGATCGTGCGACGGCAACCACCGCCGACCTGGCCTGGGCCCGGCTGTGCGCATCGGGTCCGCCGGTCGATCCCGTCATCATCCGGTCGGCGATGGCTGTCAGCCCTCGCTTGAGCGCGCCCATGTGCAGAACGGGGCCGAGCAGTCGCGAGCTGATGGCGAGGGAGCGGGCCGCGCCTCGCGGGAATCCGAGGAACTCTGTGACATCTCGTAGGCCGGGATAGGTCTGGGGGAGCCCAAACTGTTCGGCAGCGGGAACCGACGCGCCCAGCAGGGGCCGGCCGTCGACGGTGAAGCGTCTCGTCCAGCGGCCCGGTCGCTCGGCCTGGATGCGACCTTCACGAAACGCGTAGCCCCTTCGACCACGACCCTGACCGCGGTGGCCTGGCTGCCTCCGCTGGGAACGAAGCCGGGCGCGAAGTAGGCGATGTCGACGGCTGTCGCCTCATCGCCCGCTTCGTCGAGCGCCGCGGCGGCGGCGTAAGCACCGGGACCGTAGTCGTAGCCGAACGCGGGGACCAGACCGGCTCCGTTGCGCTCCGCCACCGGCCCCAACGCTCGAAGACCTCGCGAATGAACGGGCCCTCGCCCGCGGAGTCGAAGTAGTGCACGCCGATCTCAGCTGCTGCTTCGACGGCGGTGCGACCGTATTTGAGGAACGGTCCCACGGCGCTGATGAGTATGTCGCCTTCGTGCAGCACGGCTCGAAGCGTGGTGGGCTTTTCGATGTCGACGGTCGCTGTGTCGAGACCTCCGAGATCAGCTGCGAGTGCCGCAAGCCGAGCTGGGTTGCGGCCAACGAGCACCGGGCGGGCCCCTTGGCGAACGAGGCTGCGGGCGGTGAGGTCACCTGTGTAGCCAGTGGCGCCGAGGACGACGATGCGCGGCGCGGCGGTCATCCCGTGACTCGGTGAGGTCGTGCT
This sequence comes from Tessaracoccus sp., assembly GCF_016714275.1. Lineage (GTDB taxonomy): Bacteria > Actinomycetota > Actinomycetes > Propionibacteriales > Propionibacteriaceae > Arachnia. Next base: position 18,531 of record NZ_JADJNP010000005.1, read on the forward strand.
CTCCATTCGTCGGGACCCGCCGGTCCATGTCGGGTCGGATTGCGCCCCTGTGGTCGACGATGCCGTGGAGCGGTGGTTCGATGAGATGATACGTGTTGCGGCTCGCGGAAACAGGAGATTACTGTGGAATCGCGCCGGTCCGCCGACGGCGGTGGTGTGAACAACGAAGGCGGGTGGCCAGGGCCGGGGTCGAACCGGCGACCTTCCGCTTTTCAGGCGGACGCTCGTACCAACTGAGCTACCTGGCCGTGGTCTGACATATCTGTCTGACCGAGCGACCCCGACGGGACTCGAACCCGCGACCTCCGCCGTGACAGGGCGGCGCGCTAACCAACTGCGCTACGGGGCCAATTTCTTGACCTGCTGGCCAAGCCAGCCCGGTAACTATAGCGTGACTCCGCTGAGCTTGTCACATCCGTCATAAGCCCTTGTCGCCACCGGTTTGCCTGCTCCCTGGAGGGGGAGAAGACGTCGCATCCCCAACGGGATTCGAACCCGTGCTGCCGCCGTGAAAGGGCGGAGTCCTAGGCCGCTAGACGATGGGGACCAGCGCGCACCAGCATAGGGGCTGGTGCCGTCTTGCTCCAAGCCAGGGGCTGGGCGCCGGAAGGAATGCTAGCAGGATTCGCCGGGCAACGTCGTCGTCGGCATCGTCTGCTGACAACGTTGAGTCTCGCGCAATGAGCAGCGGATCACGCTCGAAGTTTCGGGTGTCTGGGCCTACCCGTAGGTGTTGATGTGGACGTGGTCGTAGTGGTTGGCGGTGTCGCCGCCGCGGTCCGACATCGAGCGCCAGCCCTCGCCGTTGCGCTGCACCGACCAGATCTTCTGCCCGAAGATGATGTAGTTGATGTTGAACTTCTTGGCGTTGACGCGGTAGTACTTGGCGATCTCCCAGCCCAGGTCCTGGTTCGACTTGTAGCCCGGGATCATCACATCGACGGCGCGTCCGGCGGGATGATCAGGGGTGACGTCGCGGCGCCAGCCGTACTGCGTCTTGATCTGCGGGAAGCGGTCCCAGACGTCGCGGGCGATTGCCTGGACGTTCGCGTTGGCCTTGTCGAGGCCGCTCGACCAGCCGCGGTTCAGGCTATCGCCGCTGCCGCTCGAAGCGCTCCCGGAAGAAGGCTTGCTTGCGGAGAGGTACCGGGCCGTCACCCACCTTGTCGCACCGTTGTGCACGATCTGCGCGCGGCCGTCCTTCACGGTTCCGGTCACCTTGACCACGGCGCCTCGGGGCAACTCACCGCTGTGGGAGGTGCCTGTGCTGGACTTCCAGATGTTGAGGACCGTCGTCGCGTACTGGGTCGACGTCTTGGGCGTCGACGGCGCCGAGGGGGCGTCGGTCTTGCTGCCCACGTTGACCAGGTATGCGGCATTCACCCAGCGGACCGCGCCCATCCAGACGATCTGCGCCATCCCGCGGGAGGTCTTGCCTGTGACGTCAAAGATGGTGCCCTTGGGTGCATCGCCGAGGCTCGCGAACCCGCTCGTCGAGGTCGTGCGGATCATTAGCGCCGTCGTGCCGCGCTTCTGCCCCGTCACCTTCGGAAGGGAGGAGCCGGTGCTCGGCGTGCTCTCGGACAGGTAGCTGAGCGACGCCCAGAGCGTCTTGCCGTTGTAGGTCACCTGCGCGTAGTTGCCGCTGACCTTGCCGGTCAGTGTGAGTTTCGTGCCCTTCGACGCGACCCTCGACACGGAGTCGCGGAGAGACGCACCGGTGCGGAGGTTCAGGTTCGCCGTGGCGTAGCGGGTGCCCTTCGCCGCCGAGTCCGACACGGAACCGGAGTTCGAGGAGGAGCCCTTCAGGTACTGGCTGTATACGTAGGCGGTCTTGCCCTTGTAGGTGACCTTCGTCCAGCCGTTTGAGCTGCCCTTCGACGGGAGCGAATCGCCGACGGAGAGGACCGCGAGGCTCGAGGAGGAGGTGGAGGGGCCGGAGCGCACATGCACGCGCGCCGTGGCGGTCACCGGCGAGGTGCCCGCGTCCGCGAGTGGACCCGCGGCGAGAGTGCCGAGTCCCTGGACCAGGATCGCCAGCCCCATGGCGGCGGCAGCCCCCCGGATGCCCTTGACTGCGTTTCTCACGTCTCTCCTCGTTGAACTGAATGAGGGACGTGCCGCTTCCCCGGGTCGGGTGACCCCGGCACGTCCCCCTTCCGGTGGACAGTAAGAAGGGCGGAGGGTGGTCAGCAACGGCGACGTTGAGAGTTGCCTGAGAGCCGGTCAGGTGAAACGCCCGGGGAAGCTGAAAACCACATTTGTGTGATTTTCAGGGTCATGAGTGGCGTTGACTACGGGTTGACTAGGGGTTTATCCCGAGGCCCCAAGGTCGCGGCTCGTACTTTCGTCGGAGAGGGCCTGGGTCGATCCTCTCAGTTTCGATCCGCCTCAAGTCGACCTTGAGGTTTACCCCCCAGGTTGAGGTTCGAGGTTGAGGGTTTGCGGACACCCTCGGGCCGGGTCGCGTACGCAAATCTGCGGAGGTTCGCTCAGCTGAGCCATAGGCGGGGTGCCGAGCGGCGATGCTGGTGTCAGCGGACCAGGGCAGGGGCGACCCACGATGCGCGGAGCGTGCTCGTCCATCGGGCGGCGCGACCGAAGGCCTGCTCAGGGACGTAGCCGGCGCGGAGATCCTCCGGCGTGAGCTGCTCGGCGCCTGTCAGCTCGGCCAGTCGGCGCCGGTCCTTGGGGCCTGCGACCGCGGCGACGACGGAGAGGCCGACGGCGCGGCGGTTGGCGGCCAGCGTGGTCAGGACGTCGTCGGCGAAGCCGGCCGCGACGACGACGAGCGGCACCTCCGCGGTTGCCGTGGAGAGAGGGACGAACAGCTGGCGCATCGCGTCGATCTCGCCGTCGACAACGAGGATGCGTGGATTAGGGCAGTCGGCGCCGGAGGTCTGGGTCGCGAAGTCCGGGTGTGCGTGACCGAACCCGAAGCCCTCGCCCTTGTGGGACAGGTCGCCGGCGACTCCGCGCCCGGGCGCGGGCAAGGCATCGACCTCGTCCTGGGTGATGTAGGCGGGGACTTGGGAGTCGACGGCGGGGATCCCGCGCTCCGGGGCGGGCTCGCCTTCGCCGGACTCGCGCCGTCGGGCGCGCCTGTCGGCGAGGACGGCGGCTGCGAGCAACCCGCCGCCGACGACGACCGCGAGCAGGAACCAGCCCCAGAAATCCATGCCCCTACAGTGCCACGCGCCGCTACACTCGACACCGCCCCTATAGCTCAGTCGGTAGAGCAGTGGACTTTTAATCCATGGGTCGCGGGTTCGAGCCCCGCTGGGGGCACAACGCCCTACGAGATCACCCGCACGGAGTCGCGGGTGATCAGCGGCATGGGCAGCACCTCGTGCGTCAGGTCGCGGAGGCCGAGGATCATCTCGGTGGCCGAACGCGCCATGTCGATGTACGGCAGCCGCGCCGTTGTGAGGCCGGGACGCAGGAAGGTGGCGAGTTCCTCGTCGTCGAACGACACCACGGAGAGATCGCGGGGGATCTCCAGACCCAGTTCGTGCGCGGCCTGGTACACGCCCATGGCGACGCCGTCGGTGCAGGAGATGATTGCGGTGAGATCCGGGTGGGCGGTCAGCATCCGCAGGGCGGCGGCGTAGCCCGTCTTCGGGTTCCAGGCAGGCAGCGTCGTCCGCTCCGGAAAGATGCCGACGTCGCCGAGCGCGTCGTAGATCCCTTCGAAGCGCTGGGGGATGGTCACCGAAACGAGCGGGTCATCTGCGTTCTCCAGCTCGCCGACGACGCCGATCCTCGTGTGCCCGGCGCGGACGAGGATGTCGGCCATGCCCCGTCCGGCCGCGTACTCGGCAGGCAGCACATTCGGGTGGTCGCCGGGGGTCGTGCCGTTCGCTATCACCACCGCCACGTCGTCCGGGATGTGGGGGAGGGCGATCAGCCGCGCCTGCATCAGCGCGACGACGATGCCGTCGACACGCTGGTGCAGCATGGAGGCGACGCCGTCGACGAGTTGCGCGGGGTTGCCCTCGGTCTCCGCCATGAGCACGGTGTGTCCGTGGGTGCGCGCGGTGTGCAGCGCGCCGCGGATCATCCCCGTCGCGAGCCGGGTGATGGTGACGCTGTCGGAGATGAAGCCGATCGTGCGGGTCTTGCCCCAGCGGAGGCTCTGCGCTGCGGGGTTCGGGCGGTAGCCGAGGGCGTCCGCGGCCGCGCGCACCCGCGTCGTCGCCTCGGAGGACAGCCGCGAGCCGGGACGCTCGTTGAGGATCATGCTGACGGCCGACTTCGACATGCCCGAAGCGGCCGCGACGTCGGCAAGAGTGGGGCGCCGCGCGGGCTTAGGCATGGGTACCCCTCTCCGTTGGAATTCGGCTCACAGCCTACGCGTGTGTTTCCGCAGGGAGACCCTTGACCAGTGTTCGCGCAGACTGCTAGTTTCAGCGTGCTGAATGCATTTAGCTGTTCAGCAAGACCCACCGGCACTATGGGCCGGGTCTCCAACGAAGGAGGAAACAAGGTGGTTGACCTAAGTCGCAGGGCAGTCATAGGACTGGCCGGGCTCGGCGCGGTCGGAACAGCGATTTCCTGGCCACGACTCACGGGAGGCGACATCCCCGGGCGCCGCGACGACGCACTGACCGTCGCGTTGTTCGGAACGCAGCAGGACGCGGCCGCACGTCAGGGACTCGTCGACGGCTTCCAGACCCTGCACCCCAACATCGCCGTCCGGATCGTGGCCATCCAAGGCCAGGACTGGGGCGATTACTTCGCCAAGATCCTCACGATGATCGCGGCGGGTACACCGCCGGACGTCGTGACCGTGGCAACGGAGGGCACTCAGCTCTTCGCCTCGCGGATGGCGCATCCCATCGACGAGTACGTCCAGCGCGACGCGGCCGATATGCAGGAGTACTTCGACGACGTGCACCCGTCGCTGATCGAGGCCTTCCTCTACAAGGGAAACCTCTTCCAACTCCCGGACAACTTCAACGCCGCGAACGTGTTCTACAACACGAAGGCACTCGAGCGCTCCGGCATGGGGCGCCCGGACGACAACTGGACCATCGACGACTTCTTCACCCTCGCCCGGGCCATGAAGGACGGCGCGGAAGGCAACTTCCTCCCGTACTTCTGGAACAACCGGCTCTGGGGTGGCGTCGTGCCGTGGCTCTACATCAACGACACCAGCTTCCTCACCGAGGAGAAGGCGCCCGGCGGTGAGTGGCTGTGGGACCGGTTCTACCCCAACGAGGCGCCGCGCGGCGGCGGCTACCTGTGGGAGGGCGCCAACGCGCTCCACGAGCAGACGATCGAGAGCTTCGAGGTGCTGCAGGCCCTGGTGGAGGAGCGGCTGGCCGCCAACCCCGCGCAGGGCGGCGGCAACGAGCTCGTCGCGCTGTTCTCGCGCGGATCGGTCGGCATGACGGCGGCTGGTGGGTTCTGGGCGCAGGGCCTCTACGACGCCGGCTTCGCGAACGAGGACTACGACGTCACGTTCTTCCCGAAGATGCGCAGCCAGCGGCACCAGTTCGGCGCCGGCGGCTACGCGATGATGGAGACCTCGAAGCGCAAGGAGGAGGCGTGGCAGTGGATCAAGTACTGCGTCTCCATCGACGGCATGTCCATCGCCCATCCGAAGCCCGACTCTTCGCTGCCGAGGAAGACACTCAACGACAAGCTGTATGGCGCCGGGATCGGCCCCAAGCACTGGGAGGTCTTCTACGACACGCTCGAGAAGTTCCCCACCACCGGCCCGATGCCGGCCCCGCCGCAGCAGGCCGCGGTCGAGTCGGCTCTGGTAAAGAATGTCGTTTCGACGATCACCAACGGCAAGGCGGGCGTCCGGCGTGGCTTGGAGACCATGCAGCGCGACCTTGAGATCGCACTGGGAGGACGCTGATGTCTGTCACCGCAACCAAGGGTCGGCCGAAGCGTGACGCGCTGTCGCGCAAGAACAGCAAGCTGATCTGGATCTTCCTTGCCCCGACGCTGATCGGACTCGGGCTGTTCAACTTCCTTCCCATCATCGGCTCCACCCTCCTGGCGTTCTTCCGCTGGGACATCATCACCGCGCCGGAGTTCGTCGGACTCGACAACTTCACGAACATGGCGACCAACCCCACCATCCGGGTGTCGTTCCTCAACACCATCGGGTTCGTGGCGGTCGCCGTCGTCATCCAGTTGGCGGTGGCGCTGCTGCTTGCACTCCTGGTCCAGTCCAAGATGCCGAGCTGGCTGCGCAACTTCTTCCGTTCCGCGCTGTTCTTCCCGCTGATCCTCTCGGCCGCGTCGGTGTCGCTGATCATGGCCTACCTGTTCAACCAGGAGTTCGGCCTGATCAACCACGTGCTCGGCTGGATCGGCATCGCCCCCGTGGGATGGCTGACCACCGGCTTCGGGGCGAAGGTCGTCGTGCTGATCGTGTACGTCTGGCAGAACTTCGGCCTGACGTTCCTGCTGTTCATCGGCGGCATCGCGGGCATCCCCAAGGAGGTCTACGAGGCGTCGTCGATCGACGGCGCGACGGGCTGGTCCCAGTTCCGCCACATCACGATCCCGCTGATCAGCCCGACGACGCTCGTGGCGTCGGTCATGGCCATCATCAACGCGCTGCAGATCTTCGACCAGCCGTGGGTGCTCACCCGCGGCGGGCCCGGTGACGAGACGAGAACCGCGGTGATGGTGATCTACGAGTCGGCCTTCCGGCAGCTCGACTTCGGTGGCGCCTCCGCCATCGGCATCGTCCTGACGCTGCTGATCATGTTGGTCACGGCGATCCAGTTCAAGCTCAGCCAGCGTTACGTCTTCTACGGGTGAGGGAACGGCTATGTCAATCGAAGCAGTAGAAACGAAGTCCCCGGCAGTCAAGCTGGGCACGATCGGCAAGTACCTCCTCCTCGCCCTCGGCGCGTTCCTGACGCTCGGCCCGATGGTCTGGACGGCATACACGGCTCTGACGCCGACGAACGTCGAGACCGGCGAGACGATGGTCGGGTTCTCGGCGTTCAAGGACGTCTTCGACCGGGTTCCGTTCTGGCTGTTCTTCTGGAACAGCGCCCTGGTGACGTTGCTCGTCGCCGTCGGGCAGATGCTGAGCGCCGCCATGGCGGGCTACGTGTTCGCGCGGTTCCAGTTCAAGAACAAGAACCTGTTGTTCGGCCTGGTGCTTGCCACCATGATGGTGCCGATGCAGGTGACCATCGTGCCGGTCTTCATGATCATCCGTGGCATGGGCCTCGCCGACACCTTGCTCGCCCTGATCATCCCCGCGCTCCCGACGGCGTTCGGCACCTTCCTGATGAGGCAGTACTTCATGGGTCTGCCTGCGGAGTTGGGTGAGGCGGCGGAGATCGACGGCGCGGGCCCGTGGAAGACGTTCTTCGGCATTTACCTGCCGTTGGCCACTCCCGGGTTGGCGATCGTCGGCATCCTGGCGTTCAACTATCACTGGAACGAGTTCTTCCGTCCGCTGATCATGACCATCAGCGAACAGAACTTCACCTTGCCGCTCGGCTTGGTCTCGCTCCAGGGCAACCTCGGCACCGGAAGTGTCGCGACGGTGCTCGCCGGCGTCGTGCTCTCGATGATCCCGGCGTTGATCGTGTTCATCTTCGGGCAGAACCCGCTGCGCGAGGGCCTCACGGCCGGCGCAGGCAAGTAAGGAAGAGGGGACGGCGTGGTCGGCCGACGCGCCGCGCGGCCGACCACACCGTTTCCTTCTACGTCCACTAGGCTGCTTAATCGATTACCCGATGGGGGTAACGACAACGCCCGACGAAGCTGAAAGGGTCGAACGAAACCGTGACGAGCTCGCCCAGCCAACCGATCTTCGGTGACCTCCCGCAGGTCCACTTCTCGCCGCGCCGCAACTGGCTGAACGACCCGAACGGGCTCGTCTTCCACGGCGGCAGGTACCACGTGTACTACCAGTACAACCCCGAGGGTTACGACCACGGGAACATGAGCTGGGGCCACGCCTCAAGCACGGACCTGGTCACGTGGGAGGAACACCCCGTCGCGATCCGCTTCACCGACGATGCCGAGATCTACTCAGGCTCCATCGTCTGGGACGGAGAGGGCGACGCCGGGTTCGGGCCGGCGCTGGTCGCCTTCTACACCGCGCACTCGTCGCTGCGCCGGCACCAGGCGCAGGCGATCGCCTACAGCCACGACGACGGACTCACCTGGACCCAGTACGAGGGCAACCCGGTGATCGACCGCGACTCCGGCGACTTCCGCGACCCAAAGGTGCTCCGCTACAGCGGCCCTGCGGGTGACTACTGGGTGATGTCCGCCGTCGAGGCGGTCCAGCAGCTTGTCGTCTTCTACCGCTCCGACAATCTCCGCGACTGGGAATTGCTTTCGGAGTTCGCCGCGCCGCAGGTCGGCGACGGCATCTGGGAGTGCCCTGACCTGTTTCCGCTGGTCGGCGACGGCGTAGAGAAGTGGGTGCTGATCATCAGCCTCGGCATGTCGCCGCTGGTCGGCGGCTTCGGCACCATCTACTTCGTCGGCTCGTTCGACGGCACGACCTTCGTTCCCGACGGCGACTTCGCCCTCCTGGATCACGGCCGCGACAACTACGCGGGGGTCTCGTTCTACGGACTCCCCGACGAGGACCGCACGCTGATCGCGTGGATGGCCAACTGGATCTACGCGCGGGAGATTCCGGTGAATGCCGACGAGCCGCGGCGCGGCTCGATGACGCTCGCCCGGAAGGTCTCGCTCGTGAACGTCAATGGCTCTTACCTGCTGCGGCAGGTGCCCGTGATGACGGAGTGCGCCGTCGTCGGGGAAGGGAGCGTCGTGAGCTCGGGCGGGCCTGAGCCGCTGCCCGTCTCCGTGCCCGCCTGCTGCCGCATCGACCTCACGCTCGACCTCGGTGACGCCGAGGCCGTGCGGGTCCGCTTCCGTCACGGTGAGGAGGGCGGGGGCGTCGTCCTGTCGTACAACCGCGTCTACGGCGAGGTGAGCCTTGACCGGTCGGCCGTGGGGGCCGAGTTCCCGTCGAATTTCCGCGCAGGCCAGAGCATGCACATCACCGGCGGGCCGAAGGTGACGTTGGCGCTATGGACGGACCTGACCTCCGTAGAGATCTTTGCCGACGACGGCCTGGCGAGCCTCACCTCGCTCGTCGGCGTCCCCGATGGGGAGGGTGTCTCGGTCGAAGGGATCGGGGGAGAGGTCGCCGTCACCGCGACCGTCTCCGTGCCCGTCAGCTAAGCCACGGCGGCGCGATCGTCGGCTGCACGGCGTGCCGCTCCCAGGTCGACCACCAGGTGTCGGCGCCGGGTGGGAGTGGCGAGCCGTGGGCTGAGCGGAGCGCGTCGCGGAGTTCAATCTTCGCGCCGCGCAGCGAGGCCCCGTGGCGTCGTGTCGGCTCTGCGGCCGCAAGGTACTCGTGCTCCGCGTGGAGCGCCCGCATGCGCAGCTGGATGAGGAGCCGGTGGCGCGCCTCCATCGACTCGTCGAGCCCGAGGTGGCGCTCCGCGGCGCGCAGCCAGCCGTAGTCGCCGTTGATGGCGATGAGTCCTGGGTCGACCGTCATCGCGTCGTGCACGCTCAACTCCGGCGCGATGACGATGGCACCGGTTGAGTGGGCGTAGGCCAGTTCGTCGCGCCCGGCCTCGTCGATCAGGATCTCGGTCGAGCGCATGACGACGGAGAACACGTCCGCGTCGGCCATCGAGGGCCGGCGCGGCACGCCGATCGTCTGCGAGCTGACGACGTAGTTGCGGGCTGCGCCGAGGTGGCCGATCGCCAGTTCGGCGGGCAGGTTCTCGCGGGCACCGCCGTCGACGTAGGTCTCCGGGCCGATCGGCACGGGGCGGAACACCGCGGGGATGGCGCAGGAGGCGAGGACGCCGACGGTGAGGTCGCGGGTGATGTCGTCGAACGGGGCGTTGTCGCGGTCGACGAGCGTGCCGCGCTCGGTCATGTAACGGAGCTGTCCGGACTCAAGCGCGACCATCGCCACCCGCAACACCATCCCGGAGGCCGTGACGCGGGCGGGCGAGAACATCTCGTCCTCGAGGAGCTTCGCGAGCACGGGCCCCGGCCGGTACATGGACTTGCTGTTCTCGAGTCCTACGGCGATCGTCGTGAGGTCGCTTCCCATCCGCGGCAACCGGCCGAGATGTGACGCCAGTCCCGAGAGCGCCGCGAGCGACCACTCCGACTGGATGTCCTCGTCGGGCGCGAGGGCGAGCTCGAGGGGATCGAGCGGTTCGGGTGGGGTCTCCGGGCTGGCGGGCGTCTGGGGCTTGCGGAAGGGGAGCAGCACGGACCGCGTCCGCGGCGGCTCGACGCGCGCGCTCCTCATGGGCTTGACGAGCTCGAGCCAGCCAGGTCCCTCGGTCTGGAGTCGCTCGTACCAGGGCCGGGGTGTGAACATGTCGGCCGGACCGGTCATGGAGTGCCAGATTTCGGTCAGGCGCTGCAGGTACTCGCGTTGCTTGTCGCGCTCGGCGGCCTGAGCCAGCGACGACGCGATGATCGAACCCGCCGACGCCCCGACGAACACCGTCGGGGTGAACCGGTCGTCGTGCTCGTACAGGTAGGCGAGCGCCCCCAGCTGGAAGCTGGCGCGTGCGCCACCGCCGGAGAGGATGCAGGAGACGACCTCGGGCTGCGGGGTGAGCGCGAAGAACGGGAGCCCGAACCAACCCTTGCCAGCCATGGACCCAGCATAGGCGGGCCGACGGCTCCCGCCGATTGATAACGATTCGGACACGAAAAGCGCTGGGCCACCACATTACTTACTTACTTACTAGCACGTAACCTTACGTGCATGGGCACATGGACGTGACCCGAATCCGATATCTCTGAGGAGAGGCAATGACGCTAAGAAAGACACTCTCGAGGAAGGTCGTCGCGCTCACCGCAGCGATCGCCCTCAGCGCGACGCTCGCCGCGTGCGGCGGCGGCGAGAAGCCGGCCCCCGGCGGCGGCGCGACGGGCGGAACGGGACAAGGCACGGCGGCGCTGACCATCGCCAAGCCCGACGGCGCGATCACCACCCAGTCCCACAACCCCTTCCTCGGCGCGTACTCGGCGTCGATGTACGGCTACAAGATGGTCGTCTTCGAGCCGCTGGCCTTCGTCAACCCCACCGGCACCCTCGAAACCACTCCGTGGCTCGCCGAGACCGTGACGTGGAGCGACGACTACACCGAGCTCACCGTGAAGGCCCGCTCCGGCGTCAAGTGGTCGGACGGCACCGACTTCACGATCGACGACGTCGTCTACACCTACGACATGTACAAGGAGGGTCGCCTGACCGACACCTCCGGTCTCAACTACCAGGGCGCGACGGTCGACGGCGACACCGCCGTCCTGAAGTTCGGCGGGTCGATGTTCGTCCGCCAGCCGCAGACCCTGCACGTTCCGATCGTGCCGAAGCACATCTGGGAGAAGATCGACGATCCGGACACCGCGACGCTGACCGGCGAGGGCGAGTTCGTGGGCACCGGCCCCTACAAGCTGAAGAACTGGTCGACGGAGTCCGTGACGCTGGAGGCCCGCACCGACTGGTGGGGCGGACCGCTCGCCGTGCCGACGCTCCACTACATCTCCTACGGTGACAACGCGGCCCTGACAACGGCCCTCATCTCGGGCGACGCCGACTGGGCGCAGGCCTTCATCCCGCAGATCGAGACCTCCTTCCTCTCCGCAGACAAGGAGCACAACAAGACCTGGGCCGCGCCGACCACCGGTGCCGCCACGTTCTTCATGAACCTCCAGGAGAAGCCCTTCAACGATCTCGCGTTCCGCGAGGCGATGGCGTACTCGATCGACCGCGACGCCTACGTGACCGTCGCTCGCGAGGGCGCCTCGGAGGCGATCTGGAACAAGACCGGCCTGGTCTCGCTCCTCGAGAACGAGATCCTGCCCGAGTTCAAGTCCGAGAACTTCTCTGTCGACAAGGACAAGGCCCATCAGATCCTGCAGGGTGCCGGCTACAGCTGGGACGGCAGCGGCAAGCTGCTCTACCCGGACGGCTCGCCCGTCTCGTTCCGGGTCTCCGTGCCCTCCGGCTGGAGCGACTGGAACACCATGCAGGCCATTCTCGTTGAGAACGTGAAGGACAACATGGGCGCCGAGGTCAAGATCGATCAGCCCGACTGGGGTGGCTGGGACGCCGCCCGCACCGAGGGCACGTTCGACTCGATCATCCACTGGCTGGAGTCCACGAACAACGCCTACGGCCTCTACACCTCCACGATGGACACCCGCTGGATCGTCGATGGTCGCGCGGCCTTCAATTTCGGACGCTACGACAACCCCGAGGTCACGAAGGCCCTGAACACCTACGCGACGGCGTCCTCCGACGAGGAGCGCACCGAGGCGCTGAAGGTGGTCCAGACGGCCTATGTGAACGACATCCCGGCGATCACGCTGGGCGCTCACCCGCTGCTCGGTCACTTCAACACGCGCAACTACGTGGGATGGCCGAGTGCCGAAGATCCCTACGCGCCGGCTGACCCCACTCAGCCGATGGTCGTCCAGGTGCTGCAGAAGCTGAAGCCTGCCTCCTGACATAGGCCGGTGAGGGTGCGGGCGCCCGGCGCGTCCGCACCCTCGCTCCCCACTGAAGCGACCAAGAAAGTGAAGACTCGACGATGAGCAACACCCTCCACCGGCCCGGCCTCTCAGTCAAGCAGCGCAAGGCCGAGGTGGCCGAGCTGCTCGAGATCGTCAAGGTAGGCGCCGATCGCGCTCGCTCCTATCCGCACGAGCTGTCTGGCGGCATGCGCCAGCGGGTGATGATCGCCATGGCCCTCGCGCTGCGGCCCCAGTTGATGATCATGGATGAGCCCACCACGGCGCTCGACGTTCTCGTCCAGCGCGAGATCCTCCGTCAGATCTCAGCGCTTCGGCACGAGTTCGGCTTCACCGTCGTCTTCATCACCCACGATCTTCCCCTCCTCTTGGAGATCTCCGATCGGATCGCCGTCATGCGCGAGGGCAGGATCGTCGAGTTGGCCGCAGGCGAGCAGATCTGGAGGAGCCCTCAGGACGAGTACACCAAGAAGCTCCTCGCGTCGTTCCCCCGCCTCACCGGCGAGAAGGGAGTTGTTTCACGATGACAACCCTCGAATTCACGCACGTCACAAAGGCGTACAACGTGCGCGGCGCGGGCCAGATCAAGGCCCTCGACGACGTCAGCTTCGTCCTCGAATCGCACCAGACCATCGGGCTGGTGGGGCAGTCGGGATCCGGCAAGTCCACGATCGCCAAGATCCTCACGGGCCTCGAGGTCCCCACGCGGGGAGAGGTGCTGCTCGACGGCGCGCCCATCCCGCGGCGGGGCAAGGGGCTGCGTAAGTATCGCCAGCAGTTGCGCATGGTCTTCCAGGACCCGTTCGCCTCGCTGAATCCTTACCACACCATCCGGCACCACCTCGCGCGGCCGCTGCTGCTCGACAACGTGGTGCCGAAGGACGAGATCGAGAAGGAGGTGCGCAGGCTCCTCACGCGTGTGCGGCTCGAGGCGGACTCCGTGATCGACCGTCGCCCGCACGAGCTCTCCGGCGGTCAGCGTCAGCGCGTGGCCATCGCCCGCGCTCTCGCCTCCCGTCCCACCCTCCTGGTGGCCGATGAGCCCGTCTCCATGCTCGACGTCTCCATCCGGCTCGGCGTGCTCAACCTCCTTGCCGATCTGCAAAGGGAGGAGGGGCTCGGCGTCCTCTACATCACACACGACCTCGCGACGGCGAGGCACTTCAGTGACGAGATCATCGTCCTCAACCAGGGGCGCATCGTCGAGCACGGCCCCGCCGACGACGTCATCCTCAAGCCGCAGGATCCCTACACCAAGAGCCTGCGGAACGCGTCCCCCGACCCTGAAAAGCATTTCGCTCAGGCGACGAGCATCCTGGGAGGTGCCCAATGAGCCCCACCGAACCCGTCGTCGTCGAGACCGCCGACGTCGATCCCCTCGAGGTCGGCACTACAGCCACGAAGGCCGTCAAGACGCGCGCACGCATCCCGTGGCGCTTCCTCGGCAAGCGCGCCGTCTTCTATCTCTTCACGTTCTGGGCCGCGCTCACCATCAACTTCTTCATCCCCCGGATGATGAAGGGCGACGCCGTGAGCCAGTACCTCGCCCGCAACCAGAACATCAGCGCAGAGGCCGCCGACGCGCTCCGCGCGCTGCTCGGACTTGACGCCAACAAGTCGTTGTGGCAGCAGTACGTCGATTACTGGGCGCACCTGGCGCGGGGAGACCTCGGAGTCGCGCTGACGCACGGCCTCCAGCCGGTCTCCCAGGTGATCGCCAGCGCTCTGCCGTGGACCATCGGCATCGTGGGCATCGCGACCGTCATCGCGTTCGCCCTCGGCACGATCGGCGGAGCTGTCATCGGATGGAAGCGTGGCAGCAGGCTGGACATGCTGATCCCGCTCACCACCTTCCTCAACACGATCCCGTACTTCTGGCTCGGCCTCTTCGCGATCTCCATCTTCTCCGTGAACCTGAAGTGGTTCCCGATCGGCAAGGCCTTCGGCCCCGGCATGTCGCCCGAGTGGTCGTGGGAGTTCATCTCCCAGGTCATCCACCACGGCACCCTGCCCGCGCTGACCATCGTCATCGCTTCGTTGGGCGGCTGGATGCTCGGCATGCGCAACATGATGCTGACCGTGCTCGACGAGGACTACATCACCGTCGCGCAGGCCAAGGGCATGCCGAACCGCAAGGTGCTGTGGAACTACGCCTCGCGCAACGCCGTGCTGCCGCAGATCCAGAGCTTCGCGCTGTCGCTCGGCTTCATCGTCGGCGGCACGGTCGTCATGGAGATGGTGTTCAGCTACCCGGGCGTCGGGAAGATGCTGCTCGATGCCACCAACGCGAAGGACTACGCGCTGATGCAGGGCGTGTTCCTCGTCATCACCTTGTCCGTCCTGATCGCGAACATCATCGCTGACATCGCGTACGCGTTCCTCGATCCCCGCACGCGCCAAACGGAGGCCTGAGCCATGACTACACCAACGACAGTCGACGAGCAGACGGCCCCGGCGCCCGCCGCGAAGGGGAGCAAGCTCGGCTCCGCTTTCGCGATGTTCCGAAACGGCAAGTCCATCGCGGGGCTCACGATCCTCGGCTTCTTCATCCTCATCGCCATCTTCGCCCCTGTCCTCGCACCGTCGTCGCCGACCCAGATCGACCCGATGGCGCGCCTCCAGCCGCCGTCGGCGGAGCACTGGCTCGGCACGACCCACCTGGGCGAGGACGTCTTCAGCCAGATCATCTGGGGCACCCAGGGCGTGATGTACGTGGGCATCCTCGCGACGGTGATCGCGATCTCGATCGCCATCACCGTCGGGGTTGTGGCCGGGTACACGACCGGTTGGAAGAGCGAGTCGCTCTCCGCGCTGGCCAACGTGTTCCTGGTGATCCCGGGCCTCCCGCTGATCATCGTGGTGGCCTCGCTGTTCGACGACCCGCCGCTGTGGGTCATCGCGCTGGTGCTCGGGCTCACCGGATGGGCGTGGGGTGCGCGCGTGCTGCGCGCGCAGACGATGTCGCTGCGTAACCGCGACTTCGTCCAGGCGGCCAAGGCGAACGGCGAGCCGCTGCACCGGATCATCGCCGTCGAGATGCTGCCGAACCTGCTGGGCTTGATCGCCGCGAGCATCGTGGGCACCATGACGGCGGCCGTGATCGGCCTGACCACGCTCTCCTTCATCGGTGTGATCCCGCCGAGCAACTACAACTGGGGCACGATCCTCAACTGGGCAACAGCCCAGGGCGCGTTCCAGCAGAACCAGTGGTGGTGGTACCTGCCGCCGGGGCTCTGCATCGCCGCCATCGGCGTCGCGCTCTCTCTGCTCAACTTCGGCATCGACGAGTACGTGAACCCGCGCCTGCGGTCCGCGGGCGAGCGTGCGCGCGCGATGAAGAAGCGCGGCATGAACGTCAACGACACCGTGACCCAGGTCCGCAAGGTCGCAGGCGTCAACGACTGACCGCAGTCACCACCTCGGTTGCCCGGCGGCTACGCACCTCGGTCGCTGGGCAACCGTCTTTTACCCACCCCTGAGAAGGAATCACCATGCCCACTGAAGCCCCCTATCTCGACCCGTCGCTTTCCGTCTCCGAGCGCGTCTCGGACCTGCTGGGCCGCATGACCCTCGCCGAGAAGGTCGGCCAGATGATGCAGATCGACGCCCGCGGCGACCTTGAGACGTTCGTGCGTGAGCGCACCGTGGGCTCCATCCTTCACACCTCGCCCGACCGCATCCGCACGGCCTACGAGCTCACGCAGCAGACGCGTCTGCGCATCCCTCTCCTGATCGGCGAGGACTGCATCCACGGCCACTCCTTCTGGCCGGGGGCGACGATCTTTCCCACCCAGCTCGGGATGGCGGCGTCGTTCAACCCCGACCTGATGCGGCGGTTCGCCCGCGCCACCGCGACGGAGGTGGCCGCCACGGGGACCCATTGGACGTTCTCGCCCGTGCTCTGCATCGCGCGCGACCTGCGCTGGGGCCGCGTCAACGAGACGTTCGGCGAGGACCTCCATCTGATCGGGGAGCTGGCGACCGCCGTCGTGGAGGGCTATCAGGGTGACGGCCTCGACGATCCGACCGCGATCCTCGCCACGGCGAAGCACTTCGCGGGCTACTCGGAGACCCAGGGCGGCCGGGACGCCTCCGAGGCGGACATCTCCCATCGGAAGATGCGGTCGTGGTTCCTGCCTCCCTTCGAGCGGGTCGCCCGCGCGGGCTGCCGCACCTTCATGCTGGGCTACCAGACCACGGACGGCATCCCCGTCACCCTCAATGAATGGCTGCTCACCGATGTGCTGCGCGGCGAATGGGGCTACACCGGCACGCTGATCACCGATTGGGACAACGTGGGACGCATGGTGTGGGAGCAGAAGATCCAGCCCGACATCGCGCACGCCGCAGCCGCGGCCACCAAGGCGGGCAACGACATGGTGATGACGACGCCGACCTTCTACGAGGGCGCGCAGCAGGCCGTGGCGGAGGGCCTCTTGGGGGAGGACGCCTTCGACCGCGCCGTCGCACGCATCCTCACGGTCAAGTTCGAGCTGGGGCTCTTCGAAGATCCTCGCCTGCCCTCGGAGGAGCGCATCGCGCAGGTGGTCGGCTCGCACCAGGACCTGAACCTGGAGGTGGCGCGCGAGTCGCTCGTGCTCCTCGAGAACGACGGTGTGCTGCCGCTGGCGGCGCCGCTGAACGTGGCGGTCGTCGGCCCCGTCGCCGACGACGTCGACTGCCTTCTCGGCGACTGGGCAGGCAGGTCCGGGCAGGCCGAGATGCCGGACGGTCAGCCGCGCGAGATGTCGACGACGCCGCTCGACGGCATCCGCGCCGTCGTGGCCGAGCGCGGGGGCCGGGTGACCTTCGCGCGCGGCGCGGAGATCGCCCACCTGCTCCCGAACCCGAAGGGCGCCACCTACCCCGACGGCCAGCCGCGGCTGCCGCTCGTCGCCTCGGCCCCCGTCGACAAGGCTCAGCTCGACGAGGCGGTCGCCGTCGCGGCGGAGGCGGACGTCGTCGTCGCCGTCGTGGGCGACAACATCTACCTGTGCGGCGAGGGTCGGTCGACGGCGACGCTGAACCTGATGGGTGGGCAGAACGCGCTGATCGACGCGCTCATCGCGACAGGCAAGCCGGTCGTGATCGTGCTGCTCGCCTCCAAGCCGCTGGTGCTGCCGCCGTCGGCCGAGCAGGCCGCCGCCGTCGTCTGGGCCGCGAACCCGGGCATGAAGGGCGGCCAGGCCCTGGCTGAGCTTCTCTTCGGCGACATTGAGCCGGTGGGCCGGCTCCCGATCTCCTTCGCGCGGCACGCCGGCCAGCAGCCCACCTACTACATGCAGGTGCGTGGCCAGCACGGCGACCGCTACGCCGATCTCACCCAGGAGCCCGCCTGGGCCTTCGGCGAGGGCAAGTCCTACACCACCGTCACCTACAGCGATCTGAGCCTCGACTCCGCGGAACTCGGCGTCGACGACGAGGTGGTGGGCCGAGTGACCATGACCAACACGGGAACGCGCCCCAGCCGCGAGACCGTGCAGGCCTACATCCGGGACGAGGTGACGAGCGTCAGCTGGGCGGATCGCGAGCTGAAGTCCTTCACGCAGACGTGGGTGCAGCCGGGGGAATCCATGGAAGTCGA
This sequence comes from Tessaracoccus sp., assembly GCF_016714275.1. Lineage (GTDB taxonomy): Bacteria > Actinomycetota > Actinomycetes > Propionibacteriales > Propionibacteriaceae > Arachnia. The sequence goes on from NZ_JADJNP010000005.1 coordinate 36,646, forward strand.
GGTGCGGGTGCCGGTCGCGGACTGCTCGATCGTCGACGCGGCAGGCAACCGGGTGGTCGAGCCGGGCGACTTCACCTTGTTGGTTGGCCCGTCGTCCCGAGAGCCCGATCTGCTGGGAGCGCCGTTCACGGTTCAGTGAGATACGCACCCGCGACGCCCCGGCTCCCTGCCCAGTCTCCTGAGACTAGTATGAGGCGCTACGCATGACGCGCCCGGGCCAAGGACCCCGGCGCACACCCGAGAACAGTGAGGGGTCGGTGATGTCGAAATCTGCCAGGCGGCCCCGTACCGGCCCGAAGAGCCGGCCGGAGACCATCCGGAAACGCAAGGAGATCCTGGAGGCGGCCGCTGAGGTGTTCGGCTCGAAGGGGTACGAGAAAGCGACCCTGCAGGAGATCGCCGACCAGGTCGGGTTGACGCACGCGGGTGTGCTCCACCACTTCGGAAGCAAACGGAACCTCCTGATCGAGACCGTTCGCTACCGCGACTTCGCCGATCTCGCCATGCTGGGTCGCAAGCAGATTCCCATGGGGCGGGCGCAGTTCGATCACCTGATCGCCACGGCGTTTCGCAACAGCGAGCGCCCGGGCATCGTGCAGGCGTTCGAAGTGCTCTCCGCGGAGGCGCTGACCGACGACAGCCCGGTCCTCGGATACTTCCTGAAGCGCTACCGCACCCTGCAGAAGGAGATCTCGACCAACTTCCGAAAGCTCTGCGCGGCCGAGGGCATCGTCGAGCCGGCGACGATCGATCAGGCGACGGCGTCCATCCTCGCCGTGATGGACGGGCTTCAGTACCAGTGGCTCATCGATCCCGACGACATGAATCTCGGGGAGACCACGGCGTTCGCGATCCGCACGATCGTCGACGCCGTCCTCGGTCCGGAGAAGCCGCGCGCCAAGGGAGCGGGCGCGACGGCGGCGCCGGCGCGCAAGGCGCGGGTGCGGTCAGCGCCCCAGCAGTTCGTCGGTGACGCGTTGCCCGGTCTGTACGGGCCGGATCCAGCTGCTGACGACAAACCCCTGCCGCACGGCCTCGGCTAGATACCGGGTCTCCGTCGCGGCATCGACGCGTGTCTCGCGGGCGAGGAGCCAGAGGTGCTTCCTGTCCGGCGTGCCGATGAGGGCGTGGCGGTAGTCGTCGTCGATCTTGAGGACCCAATAGTTGGCCTTGGTCCCGGGGATCCAGCGGAGCCCCGCGGGTAGGAAGGTGACCTGTAGCTGGGCGGGATGGTCGTCGTCGGCGATGGCCTGGCCGACGGCCTGGGTCGGCTTGCCTTCGCCGTCGATGCAGCGGTTGTCGACGCGGACGGTGCCGTCGTCGTTCAGCGTGTAGGTGGCGGTGACGTCGCGGGCGTCCTCGTCCTCGAACCGCAGGGGAAGGCGGCCGATCTCGAACCAGAGCCCGAGGTAGCGCTGAAGGTCGAGGTGGGAGACGGAGGTGACCTCCGTTGTGGGCTGCGGGCCGAGCATGTCATCCCTTTCGTTCGTTTGCTGCCACGGTACGTCACCGATTCACATCGCAATCTGTTTAGGTTAGGCTCGCCTTGCTTAAGTACTGGGGGTGGAAGCGCTCCCTTCGGAGACCCTGGAGCTGCATGACCATCGCCTCGCCGACCGACGCTTCGGTCGCCGCCCCGCCGGTGACCGCGATGCTGCGGCGTCGCGTGGCCGTTGCGGCGATCGGGGTGGGACTGCTCGCGCTGCTTGCCCTTGCCAGCCTCTTCGTGGGCTCCGGCGGGTTCACGCCGGACCAGGTGTGGCGGGCGCTGCAGGCCGATGACGGCTCCACCACCGCGCTGCTGATCCGCGAGTTCCGGGTGCCGCGCACGCTGATCGCGATCACGGTAGGCGCCGCTCTCGGGCTCGCCGGATCTGTCATTCAGGCCATCACGCGCAACCCGCTGGCCGACCCGGGCATTCTCGGCGTCAACGCCGGCGCCTACACCGCCGTCGTCATCGCCGCGGCGTTCCTCGGGTCATCGCTGTCGGCCAGCCACGTGATCTTCGCGCTCGTCGGCGCGCTGCTCGCCTCGCTCATCGTCTACGGCATCGGCACAACAGGCCAGGCCGGCGGCACCCCCACGAAGCTGGTGCTCACGGGCACCGCGCTGGGCGCCGTGCTTTCGGGCGTCAGCTACGCGGTGACGCTGACCATGCCGGAGGTGTTCGACAAGATCAGGTTCTGGAGCGCGGGCTCGCTGCAGAACCGCCAGTTCGACACGCTCTGGGCGACGCTGCCTTTCATCGCGGCCGGCACCCTCATCGCGCTGTGCCTTCCCCGCGCGCTCAACGCCCTGGCGCTCGGCGACGACGCCGCCGTCGCCCTGGGCTCGCGGCCGGGCGTGACGAAGTTCGCCGGCGTGGTGGCGGTCACGCTCCTCTGCGGTGCCGCGACGGCGGCCGCGGGGCCCATCGCCTTCGTCGGGTTGATGGTTCCGCACGCGCTGCGGTCGGTCGTCGGTCCGGATCAGCGGTGGATCATCCCGCTCAGCCTCCTCGCGGCGCCGATCCTCCTGCTCACCGCGGACATCGTCGGCCGCCTCGTCGTGTCGAGCGAGCTGCCTGCGGGTGTCGTCACCGCGTTCCTCGGCGCGCCGGTGCTGATCGCGCTCACGCGAAGGAAGGGGGCGAGGGGCCTGTGAGGACGAAGACCATGGGCGATCGCGGGCCTGGACTCGCCTGGCCGGGCGCGATCCTGCCCCTGCGCTCCGGGCGGTTCAGCACGCGCGTCGAGCTGCGCTCCGTCGTGGTGACCGCTCTCGTGATCGTCGCGGCCCTCGGGTGCGCCGTGTGGTCGTTGACCATCGGCAGCGCGGGGCTTGGCGTCGCCGACCTCGTCGAAGCGCTGCGCGGGACGGCCAGCGCGAACACCACACGCACCCTGCTCGAATGGCGCATGCCGCGCACCGTGTTCGCGCTGCTCGGCGGGGCCGCGCTCGGCGCGGGCGGCGCCGTGTTCCAGTCGATCACGCGCAACCCGCTCGGCAGCCCCGACATCATCGGCTTCTCCACGGGCGCATACACCGGTGCGCTGCTCGTGATGCTGTTCGGCGCCAGCGGCTCGCTCGCCACCTCGCTGGGCGCGCTCGCGGGCGGCGTGCTGACCGGCGTCGTCGTCTACCTTTTCGCCTACCAGCGCGGCGTCACAGGCATGCGGATCATCGTCGTCGGCATCGGCGTCAGCCTTTTCCTCGGCGCGTTCAACACGTGGCTGCTGACCACCATGCGGGTCGAGAGCGCGATCGCGGCCGCGAGCTGGGGTTCCGGGTCGCTGCTGGACATCGCCTGGTCCCACACCATCCCCGTCATCATCGCCGTCGTCATCGCGGTGCCGGCCCTCATGCTGGGTGAGACCGACATGCGGATGATGGAGATGGGCGACGACATCGGCCGCGGGCTCGGCGTCAGCACCGACGGCGTGCGCGTGCGCATGCTGCTCATCGCCGTCGCGCTCGTCGCCGTCGTCACCGCCTCGGCCGGGCCCATCGCGTTCGTGGCTCTCGCCGCCCCGCAGCTCGCGATGCGGCTGGGCGGCACCCCGGGCGTGCGGATCCTCCCCGCGGCGGCGCTCGGCGGTCTGCTGCTGCTCGCCAGCGACATGGTGGCGCGCACCGTCCTCGCCCCCACGCAACTGCCCGTCGGCGTCGTGACGCTCTGCGTCGGCGGCGCCTATCTGGTGTGGCTGCTCGCCTCGCAAGGAAAGAAGAATCGATGACCATTTCGGCAGCTTCCCGCCTGCAGGCCCGCGGGCTCTCCACCGGATACGACGACCGCGTCATCGTGAAGGAACTCGATGTCGACATCCCGACGGGGTCGTTCACGGTCATCATCGGGCCGAACGGCTGCGGCAAGTCGACGCTGTTGCGTTCGCTCGCGCGGCTGATCAAGCCGTTCGCGGGCTCGGTGCTGCTCGACGGCACGGATGTCGCCAGCATCAAGACGAGGGAGCTCGCCACGAAGATCGGGCTGCTGCCGCAGTCGTCGATCGCGCCCGAGGGCATCACGGTGATCGACCTCGTCACCCGTGGCCGGCACCCGCACCAGCGGATGCTGCAGCGGTGGAGCAAGGGCGACGAGGAGGCCGTGCAGGGCGCGCTGGAGCGCACCCGGTTGACGGACCTGACCACTCGCGTCGTCGACGAGCTGTCCGGAGGCCAGCGGCAGCGCGTTTGGATCGCGATGGCGCTGGCGCAGGACACGCCGCTGCTGCTCCTCGACGAGCCCACCACCTACCTCGACATCTCGCACCAGATCGACGTCCTCGACCTCTGCAGCGCGCTGCAGAGGGAGGGCCGCACGCTGGTCGCCGTGCTGCACGACCTCAACCAGGCCACCCGTTACGCCACCAACCTCATCGCCATGAAGAACGGCCACATCGTCGCCCAAGGCAATCCCTCGGAGGTGGTCACGGCGGAGCTGGTGGAGGAGGTCTTCGGCGTGCGCGCCAGCGTCATCCCCGACCCCGAGACCGGAACCCCGCTCATCGTGCCGGCAGCGCCGGCCTTCGCCTAGCGATCCCCCAGGGGGATCCCCTCATCGTGCCGGCCGAGCCGGCGTTCGCCCAGCCCGACATCCATTCACAAGGAGAACCGCATATGACCATCTTCCGCACCGCCGTCGCCGGGGCCGCCGCCCTGGCGCTCGCGCTCGTCGGCTGCTCGTCCCCGTCCACCCCTGGCGGCACGACGAGCTCGACCACCAAGCCGACGGAGACCTCCTCCTCGCCGGCGCCCGCCACGGGCACGTCGGTCGCCGACACCATCTACGGTCCCGTGGAGATCCCGGCTCCCGCGGACGGCGAACTCACCGTCGTCGCGCTCGGCTGGTCCGACGCCGAGGTGGCCCTCGCGCTCGGCGTGAAGCCCGTCGGCGTGTCCGACTGGCTCGTCTTCGGCGCCGACAACAAGGGCGTCGGTCCGTGGGCCGTCGGGGAGTTCGGCGACGTGACTCCGCAGATCTTCGAGAACCCGTTCAACGGCTACGACTACGAGGCCATCTCCGCGCTCGAGCCAGACATCATCCTCAACACGCGCTCCAACGCGGACGAGGACGTGTACAAGCGGCTGAGCGAGATCGCCCCCACCGTCTACGCGCCGAAGGACACCGCGGACTTCGGCACCGCGTGGGACGTCCAGGTGAACCAGGTCGCCCAGGCGCTGGGCGCCGTCGAGGAGGGCAAGAAGCTGGTCGACTCCGTCGGCGCGGTGATCAGCGAGCAGGCCGCCGCGCACCCCGAGTTCAAGGGCGTGAAGGCGGTCACCGGCACGAAGTTCGGCGACCAGTACGGCGCCTACATCGCCGGCGACTTCCGCTGGGACCTGATGGAGTCGCTCGGCTTCGCGCAGAACCCGCCCGTGCTGGACCTGACGCCGTCGGGCTTCTACGTCGCTTTGTCGGCTGAGCAGATCAGCGCGCTGGACGCCGACGTCGCGGTGTTCTTCCCGATCGGCTACACGCTCGAGGAGATGACGAAGGATCCGCTGCTGTCGTCGCTGAACGTGGTGAAGAACAACCGCGTCGTGTGGCTGGAGGCGACCGACGAGGTGACCCAGGCCTTCAGCGCGGCCAGCCCGCTGTCGATCCCGGTCGCCGCGAAGGGCGTCACCGAGCGCCTCGCGGGCGTGATCGGCGGCTGATTCCTCCGATCCGCGAGCCGCGGGTGGGCTGAATCCCGCTGGTTGAGCCGCCGCGCGAGGCGCTAGCCGAGCCGGGGTGTCGCGCTGTACTGAGCCGACGCGCCGGGCGTAGCCCCGCCGTCGTGTCGAAGTGAGACCAACAGGCCGAGGCCGTCTGTGGACTGATCCACAGGCGGCCTCGTCGCGTTTCCGGACGTAGCGCGGCTGCGTCCGTCGGTTTCGGCCGGCATGTCTGTCTACTGCGGCTGCGTGAGTCGGCATAGCGACGCATGCAGCCGCGTTGTTGGTTGATCGACACCCACGGCGACGCACGCAGCCGCGTTGGTCGTTCCTTGGATCCCGAGGCCCCGCGCGAAGCGCCGGGCCGGTGTGATCGTGCTTCGCGCTGCAACCCCTTCCTTGGCCTCGGCAACCGGGCAAGCTCGATTGCCCTCGGCCTTCGTCGGTGTCGAAAGGTCCCGCAGCCGTGCGGTGGCTCAATCCACGCGCTACGGTTCGGCGCATGGTGGCATGGCACGAGATCCTGGACGGCGGCGAGATCGAAGGCGTGGATGCGGTCGACGTCGACTTTTCCGGCGCGGACGAGCACGGGCTCGTCGTCCTGGAGTCGAGGTTCTCGCGCGCCGTGCTCGCGGATGCGCGGTTCACCGGGTGCCGGTTAGTCGACGTCGAGTTCGCTGAGGCCGATGCCCCCGACCTCGGGCTCGCGAAGTCGGTCCTCCAGGATGTCAGGTTCAGCGGCTCGCGGCTGGGGGGCGTGCAGGCCTATGCCGGGGTGTGGACGCGGGTGCGTGTCGCGTCGTCGAAGGTGGGGTACCTGAACCTGCGCGGGGCGAAGCTCACGGAGGTTCGGTTCGAGAACTGCGAGATCGAGGAGCTGGACCTGTCGGAGGCGCAGCTGGCCGGCGTGCGGTTCAGCGGGTGCAGGATCGGGAAGCTGACGTTGACCAGCGCGAGGTGCGCCAACATCGACCTGCGCGGGGCCACGGTGGTGGGCCTCGAGTCGAACCCCGACGGCCTGCGCGGAGTGACGATGAGCCCGGCTCAGGTCGTCGATCTCGCCCCGGTGCTTGCCGCCATTCTCGGCATCAAAGCGACTCCCGGCGGGTGAGCCGGCGCGCGTCGCGTCGGTACATCTCCGCGTGAGCCGCGAGGTCCGCCCGCCCCGTCGTGGCGGCGCGATCCTCGGTGAACTCCGCCAGGGCGTCGAGCCGCTGCGCGACGATGCGACGGACCTCGTCGTCGGGATAGCCGACGCCGTACGCGGCGAGGAGTTCCCGCAGCCGGTCGGCGCGGCTCCCGTCCCTGCCCGGGTCGAAGCCATGGGCGTCCTCCGCGTAGGGCACGAGACGGTAGGCGAGGTAGGCGATGTCCCACAGCCGCGATCCGGGGGAGGCCATGTCGAAGTCGATGACGCCGATGAGCCGGTCGCCGTCGATGATGAGGTTGTACGGGGCGAAGTCGTTGTGGCAGATGACCTCCACGGGTTCGCGCGTGGGTTGGCGCCAGGCGAACTCCGCGCCGACGAGCGGCGTGCTGGCGTCGTGGAGCCGACGGAGCAGCCGGCCCGCGGCGCGAAGGAGCGGCAGGCTCCACAGCTGTTCCGGGGTCGTCGTCATCACCTCGCCGGAGAGGTAGGTGAGGATCTCGCGGCCGTGCTCATCGATGCCGAGCGGCCGAGGAGCCTCGACGATCCCGGCGCCCTCGTAGCGGCGGAGGAGTTCGTGCACGCCCGCGGTCCAGGGCCCGGTGACGCGCCGGACGGTGTCGCCGATGCGCACCACCGGCTCCATGTTCCCGCCCGCCAGCGCCTCTTCGTCCATCGCGCCATCGTAGAACCATCGTCCCTTGAGTCAGGCCCGGCACGGAGCGCTGGGCCTGTGTCGAAAGGTCCGAAACCGTCGGCGGAAGCCGCGGCCGCGACACGGCCGACATCGATGTAGCCCCGCCGTCGTGTCGAAGTGAAACCAATAGACCCGGCCATGGGTACGAAGCCCAGCGAGGCACACGAGACTTCCCCGAAATGTGGGGTGTGTTCTCGTAGAGTCCGCACATGACCGCATCGCACAGTGGCGACGAGCTCGTCGCATTGATCCCGCGGTTTTTGACGGGCCTGGACGGCGGCGAGGTTGCCGACCCTGTCGCGGTGCGTGCCGCAGCCGAGGTCGTCGGCTTGAGGCCGGAGGTCGAGGACGACCCCCGACTACATCGTGTTTCCCTTTGAGGGTGACAGGGACGCGTTGATGCGCAAGCTGCGGCCAGCGATCAGCCGGGCGCTGGGCAAGCCGTCGGGCAGCCTCAAGGTGTGGTTTCACGGGCCGTACGAGATCCATGTCAGCGCCTACTCCGACGGCGTCGAGGTGTGGCTTCGGCCGCAGTATTCGATCCTTCGGCTGCGCCGGGTGGCCGCCGCATGGTTGGCGGGTGCGGAGGTGCGGAAGTGGCTGGTTGACGGCGGCTTCGTCGATGACGGCTCTGCGCCCGATGCCGACGGCACCTGGTCGAGGCCGGAGGACGGACCGGTCAGCCCGTTCGTGCGCACGGGTGGCCAATCGCCGGCCAGCGTGAGTTTCTTCCTGGAGCCGGGCGTTCATCCGCCGGGAAAGCCGGCGGATGCCGACGATGAGCGTTACGCACAAACGCTGGCGTTCTTCGCGGAAGAGCTGGGGGAGGAGGCGACGCCGGGCTGCTGGTTGCGGGGGAGTCGGTCGTTCACGTTCGTCCAGATGCGCAGCCGGACGCGCAGCGTCGAGTTCGATGAGGCGCCCGCGGGAAAGGTCACCGTTGGCGGGCAGTGGGTTGATATCCCGACGACGCCCGACCCGGACCCCGCCGAGGCCACCGCCCTGCTCTCGCAGCTCGCGAAGCAGCGCGGCGCGACGCTCGAGGACGCGCTCACTCTGCTGGGGAAGGCGGGGGTGATCGTGCCCGGCGAGCCGCGGCGTTGGCGGCACGGCGTCGTCCTTGCCACGCCGTCGGGGGTTCCGGTGCGCATTCGGCTGATCGATAACCGCGTGGCGAGCGCCGTCGTGAGGCTGTGTCGGGTGAGGCCGGGCCGGGACGTTCCGGGGGCGACGATGACGGCCGCGTTCGGCGAGCCTGGGCCGCTGCGCATGTGGAGCTTCGGGGCGATGTCGGCTTGGTATGGCGGCGATGCGGGCCCAGAGGGTTTCCGCTATCGCCTGGTTGAGCTGCAGGACGACATGCGGGCTGCGACGGAGGCGATGCGCAAGTGGCTCCTCGACGGCGAGTTCCTGCCTCCGCTCCGGCTTGCCGACAGTTGGCGGGGCAGGGTGCTGGGCGCCGAGGTGTCGGCGAAGGTGGTGCCCGCGAGCATCCCGAGCCAGCCGCTGTGGCGGGTTGACGACAGGTTGGCGTGGTTGAGCCGCGACCAGGTGCTGATCGCGGATCGGGACAGCTGGCCGGACTGGGCGACGGGCGAGATCGCGGGTCTCCGCACGGTGCCGCTCAGCGCGGAGTCGGCGGCGGCGTTCTTGCGCGTGGTCCGAGGTTGGCGTTCGCCGACGTTCGACGAGCTGTGGCAGGACTTGACGGCCATCGGTTGGGCGTCCCCGGACCCGGACACTGTTGAGTGGCTGGTCTCAGACGACCGGACGGACGCATACGTCACGCTGAGGTTGACCAGCGCGGTCGGCGCCGAGTTGACGGCCACCGTCGACGCCGACGGCACGGTGGAGTCTTGGACCTTGACGGTGATCAGAAGCGCCGACGAGCGCCTGGTCGAGGAGACCGCCGCGGTAGTCCGCGAGGCCTTCGTACTGGCCTCCGAACCGGCTGAGGGCGGCTTCGTTGTGAATGAGCTCGAGTCAGGTGCGGCCCCCGATGGTTCTTACCTTCTGATGGTGACGGGGACACAACGATAAGGTGAGGAAGACCCGGCGGGGGCGACGGGCGATCAGGGAGTTCACGACACTGCGAGGGGGCCTCCGCGATGGAGCCATCGGCGTCGCCCGGCGCGGCCGACGACAAACGGATGAAACTCCGCTATGCGGGAGTCTGCCGCGTGTGCGGAATCGACTTGCCTACCCGGGCGGACGCGATCTACGAACGTACGACGAAGACGGTGCGCTGTGTGGATTGCCAGCCGGAGGCCCGTGCCATTGAGGGTGTGTTGGGAACGGTTGGCGACGCCGGATCGTCACCAACCATCGAAGCCGCAACATCGGGTGCTGGGCCTGGGTTGTCCCCGGCTGGTGAGCCGGAGTCAGTCCCGACGGTCGAGACACCGTTCGCTATCGACGCCGGCGCGGCGGGCTCCTCCGCGCGCCGTGAGTACGAGCGACGCAAGGCTAAGGACGAGGAGCGACTCCGACAGAAGTGGGGCAAGCTCGGCGGGGTGGCGGTCGCGCTCTCTGAGGAGAGGCAGAGCACAAGGGCGTGGGCCGTCGGCGCTGTAGGGGAGGAACGGCTCGGCGCCCGGCTCGATTCGATGGCGTCGGAGTCGTTCGCCGTGCTCCACGACCGACGCATTCCGGGATCGAGGGCCAACATCGACCACATGGTCGTCACCACCGCAGGCGTCTGGGTGATCGACGCCAAGCGGTACAGGGGCCGGCCGCAACTGCGGATCGAGGGCGGCATCCTGCGACCTAGGACCGAGAAGGTACTCGTCGGCGGACGTGACTGCACCAAGCTGGTCGACGGCGTCCTCAAGCAGGTTGGCCTCGTTCGCGAGGTCGTCGGCGACGTGCCGGTCATCGGTGCCCTCTGCTTCATCGACGCTGATTGGCCGCTTGTCGGTGGCGGGTTCACGTCGCGGGGCGTCCATGCGTTGTGGCCCAAACGCCTCTACAAAGTGCTAACCGAGGAGACGGGCGCAACTGACGTTTGCGCGATCCACGAGACTCTCGCGGTCCGCTTTGAGCCCGCCTAGTCCACGCCAGGTTCCGGACTCGACAGGCCCGGCCGTTGACGAGCGGGAACCCGATGTGCCCATTCGGAGGTGGCCAGGATGCCGCCTCGTCAGTCCCGCGCGTGAACGAGCGGAAACCGTCCGCATCACCCTCAGCGACAAGCCGCCTGATCAACGCCCAGCCTCCACAGAGATCACCCATCCGGTCGTGGTCAGGTGGCCTCGTTTTCGGCTGGCCTTGGGGTTCAGCAGCACGCCTCTACGAAGTCCCGCTCAGAATGAGCGGGAACAAGAGATCCAGGAGCCGGGCCTTGGTGCGCTCGACACCTCAACGAAGTCCCGCTCAGAGATGAGTGGAAACGCCGCTGCGGTTGGCTTTGCGCGGGTCAGGCACCAGGCCTCAACGAAGTCCCGCTCGGAGACGAGCGGGAACCCGTCGCCGCAGGCGAGGCCGAGTACGCCACCTTCCTGCCTCTACGAAGTCCCGCTCGGAGACGAGCGGGAACGCCCTCGCCCTAGCCTCGAATAGCGCGGAGACCGACTGGCCTCTACGAAGTCCCGCTCGGAGACGAGCGGGAACTGATCACGGCCGCGCGGATCCTGTGCTTGACCTCGAGGCCTCTACGAAGTCCCGCTCGGAGACGAGCGGGAACCAGAGCAAGCTGACCAAGACGTTGTGGGACGACGGCAAGCCTCTACGAAGTCCCGCTCGGAGACGAGCGGGAACGGCCGAGCCTGTGAGGGCGGCCTCGAGGGTGGTGCTGCCTCTACGAAGTCCCGCTCGGAGACGAGCGGGAACCCGGGCTTCACGGTCTGCTCGCAGCCTCCACCCATATGCCTCTACGAAGTCCCGCTCGGAGACGAGCGGGAACCTCGATCTAGGCCGGTGTGGCGCGCGTGATCGGGGCCGATGCCTCAACGAAGTCCCGCTCGTTAGCGAGCGGGAACAGCCAGCTCGAGCCGCGCATCGATCACTCGGCCGTCCATGCCTCAACGAAGTCCCGCTCGTTAGCGAGCGGGAACCCAGGTGCTGCGTTCCGGCGCTGAGCCCGCCGAACTCGCCTCAACGAAGTCCCGCTCGGTGACGAGCGGGAACCATCTGACGCCGTCGGCTGCGCGTCAGGTCACGGCGCCTCAACGAAGTCCCGCTCGGTGACGAGCGGGAACCCGCGACCGCCGGCCCGTGCGTCGCACGCCGCGGAGCCTCAACGAAGTCCCGCTCGGTGACGAGCGGGAACGACGACAGCGACTTCTCAGGGCACAGCTCGTCGGCGTGGCCTCAACGAAGTCCCGCTCGGTGACGAGCGGGAACGCGGACTGTTCCGCGGCGCCATTGCTCACAGTGAAGCCTCAACGAAGTCCCGCTCGGTGACGAGCGGGAACGTGCAGCAGCGTCGGCTCCTGCACCCACGTCCGCGCGCCTCAACGAAGTCCCGCTCGGTGACGAGCGGGAACGTGGCCGTGCACGACCGCATCCGTGCGCTGATCCGGCCTGGCCTCAACGAAGTCCCGCTCGGTGACGAGCGGGAACCCGCTGAGATAGCGGCCGAGGAAGGCGGCCTTCTCGAAGCCTCAACGAAGTCCCGCTCGGTGACGAGCGGGAACCCCGAGAACCATCCCGGCGACCGTCGCGCCGCTGGTGCCTCAACGAAGTCCCGCTCGGTGACGAGCGGGAACCGGCGGTGACGTCCTGCCCGGCGCCGTTGACGTAGGGGCCTCAACGAAGTCCCGCTCGGTGACGAGCGGGAACCCACGCGCCGGTAGACGTTGCCATTGGTCAGCGGACGAGCCTCAACGAAGTCCCGCTCGGTGACGAGCGGGAACCATCGGAGAGGCCCTCACCAACGTCTACCTGGGCAAGCCTCAACGAAGTCCCGCTCGGTGACGAGCGGGAACGCTCGGAGTCCTCGGTGATCGCCTGCTTGATCCAGTCGCCTCAACGAAGTCCCGCTCGGTGACGAGCGGGAACCGTGCTCGAGGACACCTCCGTGCATGTGGATTGTCGAGGCCTCAACGAAGTCCCGCTCGGTGACGAGCGGGAACGGTTTCGGCGCACCCCGGTGGCCTCGGCCGTGACGGAGCCTCAACGAAGTCCCGCTCGGTGACGAGTAGGGAACCGACTACGGACTCGATCGGCGTCGGGGAGTCGCCGAAGGCCTCAACGAAGTCCGCCTCGGTGACGAGCGGGAACGCGTCAGATGCGCCGATAGCGCCGGTAGTGACATCGCCTCAACGAAGTCCCGCTCGGTGACGAGCGGGAACTGGGTATGGGCGCGTCGCCATTTAGACCGCTACTATAGGCCTCAACGAAGTCCCGCTCGGTGACGAGCGGGAACACCGTGCGGGCGAGATCGGCGCGGGACTGTCGGGCGAGCCTCAACGAAGTCCCGCTCGGTGACGAGCGGGAACGAACGCCTGCACCGTCTCCGTCAACGTCTCCGTCGCCGCCTCAACGAAGTCCCGCTCGGTGACGAGCGGGAACTCGAGGGCACCAACGAGTCGATGCTGTATTTCCAGGGCCTCAACGAAGTCCCGCTCGGTGACGAGCGGGAACGCTCCTTATGGGGTGTGTCTCGGCCAGGTGAGGTCGAGGCCTCAACGAAGTCCCGCTCGGTGACGAGCGGGAACGCGAGGCGTACTTTGTCGCTCATGGGATGAGCCCTTCCTGCCTCAACGAAGTCCCGCTCGGTGACGAGCGGGAACCGCTTGCCCCTACGGCGTGTGGCAGGACGTCGGCTGGCCTGAACGAAGGCCCGCCCGGTGCCGAGCGGGATCACTCGTACGCGGCCTGCGCGGAGCCATCGGCCGCGTAGCCTCAACGAAGTCCCGCTCGGTGACGAGCGGGAACCTCCACGTTGGCACGGGCACGCACGCTTGCCGTAGATGCCTCAACAGGAGTCCCCGCTCGGTGACGAGCGGGGACGGGATGTCTTCCGGGTCGGGCGACCCTGGCCTCATGCCTCAACGAAGTCCCGCTCGGTGACGGGCGGGAACGCCGCTGGTTGGGGATCTTCTCGTGCGCTGCGGTGCCGCCTCGAAGTCCCGCTCGGTGACGAGCGGGAACCTGGTAACACCGTCACCAAGCCTCCAGCCCCGACAGCAAGCCTCAACGAAGTCCCGCTCGGTGACGAGCGGGAACCTGCGCAGGGGGCTGCTGCGCTGCCGGGGCCTGGCCTCAACGAAGTCCCGCTCGGTGACGAGCGGGAACGCACGAGGGCGCGGCGGTACGCGGCAACCCATTTGGGGCCTCAACGAAGTCCCGCTCGGTGACGAGCGGGAACCTCCGGCGGCGTCGGCCTGTGGGAGCCGTGTGAGTGGCGCCTCAACGAAGTCCCGCTCGGTGACGAGCGGGAACGCGGCGGCCTCCTCCTCAGTGAGTCGCACGACGCCTCAACGAAGTCCCGCTCGGTGACGAGCGGGAACTCGGTGAGATCGCTGATCGGCTGAACGGTGACACTGAGCCTCAACGAAGTCCCGCTCGGTGACGAGCGGGAACCCGGTCGATCCGCACGTCGTCCCACACCGATGAGGCGCCTCAACGAAGTCCCGCTCGGTGACGAGCGGGAACTCCGTTCTCCGCGGCGGCTTCGGCGACCTGGCGTTCGCCTCAACGAAGTCCCGCTCGGTGACGAGCGGGAACTCCGGGCTGAGTGGCTGAAGGCCGCCGACGCGATGGGCCTCAACGAAGTCCCGCTCGGTGACGAGCGGGAACGCGCTTCGTATGCCACTGCGCGACCGCGAGCGTCTTCGGCCTCAACGAAGTCCCGCTCGGTGACGAGCGGGAACCGCGCGCCGGGTCCGCTTCGAGGCGTTCATGGACGAGCCTCAACGAAGTCCCGCTCGGTGACGAGCGGGAACCAGGGTAAGCGCATCGGTAAGATTGTAGCCGTTACCCGGCCTCAACGAAGTCCCGCTCGGTGACGAGCAGGAACCCGCGTTCGCGGGTAGCCCGTGGTCGCCGCGTTCGCGCCTCAACGAAGTCCTCCCGCTCGGTGACGAGCGGGAACTGCAGATGGATCGAGCCGTGCCAGGTTTCGTTGTCGGTGCCTCAACGAAGTCCCGCTCGGTGACGAGCGGGAACGCGGCCAGTACGCCTCCGGGACCTGGCAGAGGTCGATGCCTCAGCGAAGTCCCGCTCGGTGACGAGCAGGAACCCAGGGACGAGTTCCTCGCCGTTGTCTAGGGTCGCTGAGCCTCAGAAGTCCCGCTCGGTGACGAGGCAGGAACCACGATCATCGGACAAAGATGCCCCTGAACGCAGCCTCAGCGAAGTCCCGCTCGGTGACGAGCGGGAGAACCGATCTCGGGCTTACGCGGGTCGCCGTTCATCACGGTCAGGCCTCAACGAAGTCCCGCTCGGTGACGAGCAGGGAACGCCAACTGACCCCACGCGGCATACCGGGTGCGGCCTCAACGAAGTCCCGCTCGGTGACGAGCGGGAACCGCGCGAGCGCCGCCGAGCTGATGGGCTGTGCCGGGCCTCAACGAAGTCCCGCTCGGTGACGAGCGGGAACTCGGTCGCCTTCACGCAGGTCTCCCACGCGCCGGGCTCGCCTCAACGAAGTCCCGCTCGGTGACGAGCGGGAACCCGACGGCGAGGTGCTCGACGAGGTCGCCTGGAACACGCCTCAACGAAGTCCCGCTCGGTGACGAGCGGGAACCGGCTGCCAACTCATCTAGGGTGCTCATGGAACTCATGGCCTCAACGAAGTCCCGCTCGGTGACGAGCGGGAACTCTGATTGTCGGATGCGTTTGTACTGCATCTCGACGTAGCCTCAACGAAGTCCCGCTCGGTGACGAGCGGGAACCTCCGATGCGAGGGAGTCGGTGTTGCGGGGGTCGGACCGCCTCAACGAAGTCCCGCTCGGTGACGAGCGGGAACCTCCGAGCACCTCGCGAAGAGCCATGGGGTCGAGGCTGCCTCAACGAAGTCCCGCTCGGTGACGAGCGGGAACGAGCGCGTCGAGGATCATGCTGCACCTACCTGGGGTACGCCTCAACGAAGTCCCGCTCGGTGACGAGCGGGAACCCGCGGCTGCGGCGCCGACCTGGTCACGGCGTCGCTGCCTCAACGAAGTCCCGCTCGGTGACGAGCGGGAACGGGGCGGTGATCGCGCAGCTGATGACCTGTGCCGGGGTGCCTCAACGAAGTCCCGCTCGGTGACGAGCGGGAACCGAAGGCGTCGCGACACCTGGCTGGCGTACTGCGTGAGCCTCAACGAAGTCCCGCTCGGTGACGAGCGGGAACGATTAACCTTGCCGCAGAGATGCAACATTGGTGGAGTGGCCTCAACGAAGTCCCGCTCGGTGACGAGCGGGAACAACACTGACGTAGCTGACCAGCTCCTCCGCCAGGTCGAGTCAACGAAGTCCCGCTCGGTGACGAGCGGGAACAACCCAGGCGGCGTCGACCGTCGCGTTAGAGTACTGGCCGTCAACGAAGTCCCGCTCGGTGACGAGCGGGAAACCTTACACCTCGGGCGGATGCCTTTGCTTCGAGACCGGTCGGTCACGAGTCCCGCTCGGTGACGAGCGGGAACAACTCCCGATTCTACACGTCGCTGGCTAGGCCATATGTGACCCGCCGCGAAGCCTCGCGTTCGATCTGGTAGCGAACTGACGCTATAGAGTTGTCAATCAACGGAAATGCCGCCTGGCAAGCGGATTTATGTGACGAACCCTCCTGGTGCAACTGAGGATCACCGGACCGTTCGCGACGACTGATGCTGGCTTCAGACGACGAGGGAGTTGGTGCTGGTGATCGGTCGGCTGCGCCCGATCACCAGGAAGGTGTTGGCGTCAATTCTGTCGAGAATCCCGAGGTCGCGGGCGATCACCAGAAGTCCTCATCCTGCTGGATCACGTTGCGAACGCGGTCACGCAGACGGATAAGTTTTGAGCGAGCGCCGTCCACCAGGAAGACGGAGTACTGGATTCTGTCGCCGTAGCCCGACAGGATTTTTGCCAGTTGACTGCGTCGACGGTCGCTTGGAATGTCGTATGCGATGAGGTATCGATGAGCGTCGTTCCTCATCGGACTCGTATTCCTATATATCTTTCCTGTGTGCCGTCAAGCACGCCGAGGATCATGCGGGCTTGAATCTCGACCGCTCGTCGCCACGTTGTTCGGTAGCCGAATACCGGATGTTTGAACGGCGTGGTGATCCGGCGCTCGTACGCAGCTATTAACGCCTTCCGCGTGGAGTCTTTCAGCTTCATCGACCCGCCGATATCCCAGAAGCCATCGGCGCTAATCTCGCCATTGTTGATCGAGCCCAGCACGACTGAGTCGCCAATCGGGGAGCGGAATTCCTCTACCAGATCTAGAGCGAGAGCCGGCTTGTTCCGCTGGGAGCTATGCAGGAACCCTGCGTGCGGATCGAGTCCGCATGCGACGATGCCTCGAAGGCATTCGCCTACGAGAAGACCGTAAACATAGTTCAAACACACGTTCAATCGATCAGTTGCACCGCGCCCGACGCGTCCCGGGAAGTCCTCGGCAAACCGGGCGCTCTTCGGGGCCAACATCGTGCTGGCTCCGGAGAAGTAGACTCTGGCAGCGGTGCCTTCGACGCCGAACAGGGCTGGAACGTCGGCCGTTGTGAGTGACTGTCGTGCCAGCCGGCGTAGCAACTGGACATCTTCTGGGCGATTTCCGTGGCGGCGCAACAGCGTCGCCTGGTTGTGGATCTTGGCGGACACGAACTCACGAGCTAAATCCAGCCGTCCCTGCTCGGAGGCGACATGCTGCTTCACGTACGGCGCCGTTCGGCGAGTCAGCCGTTGTCGCCCAGCCGACAATGCGGCCGCTGCTCGAACACCAAGTAACCGTGATTCGTCGCCACAAGAGTTCGCGTAGAAGCCCGCTGCTCAGGTCCACGTTGCCATGAACGGTCACCGCATGGACCCGTTCGATGGGGAGGCTGGCGATTTCTTCACCAGCCTTGCGGACCCGGATCCGTCCATCGCGGATCGACGCGAGCGCTCCGTAGGTTGCAAGGTGTAGTACCTGGGCATCGGGATCGGCAACCGCAATCCTTCGCTGAGTCCTCATCTCGCGCCGCTCATCAGGTAGACAGAGGCTCACATGGGAGCACCGTGAGCATCGTGCGTCGTCTTCCAACGGTGCCGGTGCCTTGTCTGATTCCACAATGAGCCGAGTGGCTGTGACATCGATGAGCGCCGCCTCGAACGCGGCGGGTTCGAGTTCGACTTTGACCCTTCGCTTCTGAGTCGTGAAGTAAACCTCGGCTCCCTGTACTGAATGGCCCATCTCTTCCAGTGCATTCCACTGGAGCGCAACCTGTCGCTTCATGGGCTCAGTTACTTCTGAGCGATGTCTAAGGGGCGTTGCCTTGTACTCGACTATCTTCAGAGTGCCGTCGGATGAGACCTCTGCAACGTCGAGCAGCCCGTGATACCCATGACGCTCGCTTTGGATCGCCATGCCGCGCAGCGTAGTCACGCCAGATTCACGCTGCCGTGGTGACTCGCTAGGGGACTGAGTCGCCTGACGCCATCGCGGAAGTTCCTTGTTTCTCCCCGACTGACTCAAGCCAGGCGCGCCTTGGGCGAAGGCGTGGTGTGCGACCAGTGAGATGGGGACAGACTCGCTATCTGGGCGCTCTCTGGCGCATGCGCCGTCATTAGTTTTGCTCATATCCCCACAAAGCTTCCGGCTAATGTCTGCCGCTCCGGCGCGCTTGCGCTGCCCACGACTCGAACAGGGAACTGCATGATGATGCCCAGGACGCCACGTCCTCGTAGCCGAGCCCGAGCTGCCCTCCTGTTCCGCTGGATGTCGTTCAGGTCTTGAGGACCGCGTGTACGGCGGTGGCCACTGTCAACGGCGTCGACCAGCCACCTGCTTCGAGTCAGCGCCGCCATAAGAGGCACGGACGTTGGTGCTGT
>NZ_JADJNP010000006.1 GCF_016714275.1 Tessaracoccus sp.
GCATCTCTCCTGCAGCGCGGGTGGTGAACGTGACAACGAGAGTCGCGGGGCTTGATAACGCCCGGTGGCCTGCGTAGGCCACCGGTGCGCTCGATCGCCCTCGTCTTGCCCGTGCCCGCGCCCGCGAGCACGACGACAGGCGCATCCAACAACGTCGCGACCTCCGCTGCTCGGGGTCAGCGCATCAGGATCAGCTACTCCGCCCGCCATTGGCGGCGAGCGCCACCATTAAACCCGAACCACCGGCCGGGAGGTTTTTTGTCTGAAGGGCAGATAAGTTGCCCCGACGTCGGAGGAGGTGATCGGACATGGCGCTTGATGTGATACTCGCCCACCACTGGTCGGCCCTGCTCGACGAACTCGCCGACCTCCGCACGCTGCACCGACCCGTTCACGCGCGGCCGGGTGATCGTATCCTCGCGTGCCACCGGCCCGCGTCGTCAGCCAGGAGGTCGCCCAACGGGGCATCTCGGAGGGCATCTCCTACGTGACGCTGCGCGGCCCCGCCGGGAGCTTGCCGACAGCGCGGGCGTCAGACGCGCTCTCCACTGGCGGGGCACGCTCGATCTCGCCACCTGGGAAGCGGTCGGCGCGCTCGCTGAGGAGTTCCCCGCGCTGGCGCATGCAGCCACCCCGAAGCGCCCGGGTGGGCGCCGCCGCGCCGTCTCCACCCGTCTGCGCGCCTCCAGCGCTGGTATCGACCACGCACCGGACCTGCTCAGACCACCTGGCTCGATGGCGCGGACGACGGACCTGGCGGCGTCGACCTGCCCGAGCACCTCGCCTCAGCAGCCGGAACTGGTCAGGGGGCACGGCGCTCGCGCTCGAGGTCGACCCACGGAGACGCTCCCGCCCTCGCCGACGCCGCTCGGCGCTTGACGGCTGCCCGCTGGTGTTCGCGTGTGGACGAGGTGACCGCGGGCGACCGGACGCTACTGCAGGCCCTGGCCGAGGTGTCGGCCTCGTGGCGCTGCAACCGGTCGGCGCCCGGCGCCGGTTGGGTAGAACCGCTGAGGTAGCGTCCACGACGCCCTTCAGCTCCTCCTCCCCGCCGCGGTCGCGATCCACGACTCGCGTGGCCCGCGCGACGGGTCAGGTGCTCCGCGACGAGCTGACCCGGGCCTTCGTCGCGGACGAGACCTTGGAGCCGCGCGACGTCCTGATCGTGTGCCCACGGCCAGCACGCTACGCCACCTCCTGGACGCCGCGTTCGCTCGCCGGCGCACGCAGGCCGGACGCTCGCGTACACGCACGGCCGGTCGGAGGGCCAGGACACGAACGACGTCCTCGACGCCGTGGTGGCGCTGCGGCTCGGCGACGGGCGCGCCACCTCCAGCGGGCTGCTCGAACTCCTCACCAGCCCACCGCTCGCGCATCGGTGGGGCTTCGCGGACCGCAGACGGTGACCGAATCCATCGCCGCCGCGGGCATCCGATGGGGGCGACGCCCGGCACCGCGCCTCCTTCCGATCTGGGCGACGTCGCACGAAACACGTGGATGCGCGGGCTCGACCGGCTGCTGGTCGGCCTGGCCGTCCTCGCCACCACCGATTCTGGCCTCGGCCTGACGGGAACCGACGCCGTCGGCTCGTCCGATCTCTCGACCGTGGGCGCACTCAAGTACTGAGCGGAATCCGTCGGCTGGAGCGCGACCTCCGCAGCACCCGCGACCGTGCCCGAGTGGGCGGCGCCACCCGCGGGCTGCTGACCGACCTCGTCGGGGTGGGCTGGGGCGACCAGTGGCAGCTGTTCGGCCTGACGCGGTTGCTGGCCGGGCTGCAGCGCGCGACCACCTGAGCGGCAGACGACCCTCACGCGGCACGAGTTCGCGCACCCTCCTCGCCGACGCGGGGCGCCGCCTCGGCTCCATGGTCGACACAGGTAACGGGTCGCTGGTGGCTGGCCCGGCTCGGCGAGCTGCCGCACGTGGGGTTCCGCCTCGTCGCCTTGCTCGGCACGTCACCGACGACGCGGTCCCCGCGGCCGCGGCGGCTCCGTCGCCGGCGCCGTCGACCTGGGAGGCCGCACCGGACGAGCGCGCGCGGCGTCAGGCCCAGCTATTCGCCCACGCCGCCGCCGCGCAGAAGCTGCTCGTGGTGCGGCAGCCGGTTCAGCTCGCATACCAACGACGAGGTCGCGCCGCCCGCGGCCATCGACTGGCTGGTTGAACGGCTAGGCGTCGAGGCCGACGTGCGGACGCATCCGTCGACAGCGACGGCAGACGCCAACTTCATCAAGCCCGCAAGCTTCGACACGCAGGCGCTCCGTGGGCCGCCAGGCTCGGCGCGGCGCCGGCGGCACGGTCGCCAGAATCGCCCGGCGGCGCGACCGGGCAGAGCGCCGCCCGTCGGTGCGGTCCCGGCGCAGGTGACCCTTACGCAGCTGGAGCGCTTCCTCGCCGACCCTGCCAGGCGTTTCTCCGCTCGGTGGCCGGTATCCCGCTCTACCAGTCGGCGGCTGTGCGGGACGAGCTACCGCTCGACCTGGTCGGACTGGAGAAATGGAAGGTGGTCACGGCGCTGGTGGGCTCGCTGCGGTCGGGTGCGACGCTGCGGTCGGTGATCGACCGCTTCCAGAGTCGCGAGGAACTACCGCCGGGCTCCTCGGCAAGGTCGCGTTCGACGAGGCGAAGGCCGACGCCGTCCGCCTGTGGAACGAGGCGGGGCCGCGGTAGCAGCGTCCGATCACGGACCACGCCGTCGACATCGAGGTGGACATCCCGCCCCTCGGCCGGGTACGCGTCGTCGACTCCGTGCGCTGCCGCGGCGGCGAAGCCTTGACCGTCACCGCGAGCAGGAGCGAGCAGACTCGTGCGGCCCTGGCTTGAGGCGCTGGCGCTAACCGCGTTGGGCCTGCCCACCACCGGGCGCGCGGTGCGCTTCGGGAGGCTCCCAACACCTATGAAGACCAGGTATTGGCCACCGGCGTCGGCGGGCCGGACCGTGAGGGCGGCACGGGCACGGCTGTCGGCGGTCATGCGCGCCTACGCGCTCGGGCAGCACCGCCTGCTGCCCGTGCCCCTCACCCGCGATCGCCTACGCCGATGCCCAGGCCGCCGGGACCTTCCGGCAGGCAGACTGGACCGGACCCACCGACTGGACGACCAGGGTGTGGCCCGGCATGGAGGACTCGTGGCGCCTGTTCTTCGACGACGACCTGAACGAACTCTTCGTCGATGCCCCGCTCGCCGAGGACCCACAGGGCACGTCGGCCTTCGAGGCCTGGGCGCTCGCGCTGTGCAGGAACATGCGGGGTCGCCGATGAGTGATTTCGACCTTGCGGGTCCGCTGCCGACGGAGACGACGCTGCCCGAGGCCAGCGCAGGCACCGGCAAGACCTACGCGATCGCCGCGCTGACCACGCGTTACCTCGCGGAGGCTGCGTTCGACGTCTCGGATCTCCTCCTGATCACCTTCGGAAACCACGCCGCGGGCGAGCTACGCAGCCGCGTGTTCGGCCCGCCTCCGCGAGACGCTGCGCGGCCTCGATCTCGTCGCCGCCGGCGAGCCCTCCCCGAGCCGGACCCCATCGTCGACCTGCTATCCGGCGTCGACGGCGCCCGCGCCCGACTCGCCGACGCCATCGCCCGCTTCACCGAGGCGACCATCGACACCACACACGGGTTCTGCCAGACGATGCTGCGCGGCTCGGCGTCCTCGGCGACTGGGACCCCACAGAGACCGTCGGGCCGGACCCGGAGTGCCTGGCCCGCGAGTGCGCCGCAGACACGTACCTTCGTCTGTTCCCGTGCCCAGGCCGATCCGCCGCTTTCCCCGCGGCAGGGCCTTCACATCGGCATCGCCGCAGCCACCACCACGTTGCCGCTCCTGCCGACGACGGCCCCATCACGAGTTCGCCGCCTCAGTGCGCGACGTGTACGAGCGCAGGAAGCGCACGGAAGGGCTCTGCACGTTCGACGACATCACCACGCGCCTGCGCCGCGCGCTCGCCGACAAGTCCATCCGCGACCTGGTCCGCTCCCGGCTGCGCGAGCGTTTCCCCGTTGTCCTCGTGGACGAGTTCAGGACACCGATCCGGACCAATGGGAGATCATCGAGAACGCATTCGTCGCGCCGGCCGTCCCACGGTCCTGATCGGCGATCGAAGCAGTCCATTTACGGCTTCCGCGGCGCGGACCTGAACAACTATCTGGCAGCGCGGCGCGCGGCGACCGTGTCGACGCTCGGCACCAACCATCGCTCGGACGGCCCGCTGGTGCAGGGCATCGTCGATCTGTTCTCGGGCGTGACCATGGGTGCGGACGAGGTGGTCATCGGGCCTGTCGGGGCGAAGCACGAGACCGCACGGCTGGACGTGCCCGGAAGCGCCGTGTGTGGCTGCGGCGCTGCAGCGGCCTCAGCGGGTCGGCAGATGAGGCCATAGCGAAGGACGTCATCCTGCAGATCCAGCTGCTGCTCGCCCACGAAGTGAAGCTCAGCGATATCGCGGTCCTCATGCGCACGGGGCGCCGGGCCCAGCAGTTGCGCGCTGCTCTCACCAGAGCCGGCCTGCCGGCGGTGCTGACCAGCAGCCAGGCCGTCTGGCGACAGCCGGCGGCCACGCACTGGCTGACGCTGTTGACAGCGCTGGCCGACCCCCGCCAGGCGAACATCCGCCTGGCCTCGCTGACCACCGCTGATCGGCTCCGAGTTCGCCACGCTCCTGCACGACGGCGGCCCCGAGCCTGCGCGCGTCAGCACCCTGCTCCGGGGCTCGCCGTAGCCTTCGGCAAAGGGCGGCGCCGGGGCGGTGCTCACCCATCTCCGCGCCGCCGAGCGCCCGAGGAGCGGCTGCTGAGCAAGCCCGACGGCGACCGCCTCCTCGCAGACACCGCGCACCTGGCCGAGCTCCTCGACGCCCGGGCGGCTCCCTCAGCGCGTTGACGGCGCTGCTCACGGAGCGCGCCTCCGGCCCGGACGACGACGATGCCATCCGCGTGGCGACGGACGCGCCATCCATCCGCGTGATGACCATGCACGCCGCGAAGGGCAGGTTCCCCATCGTGCTGTTGCCCGAGACCGACGGCACCGCGCCGCGGCGGTCGCGGCCATTCACCCTGATTGAGGAGGGTCGCCGCCACCTCTACATCGGCCCCCCCGCCGGACTGGCGCGACGACGTGACGAAGGACCTGGATCAGCAGTCGCTCGCCGAGGAGCTGCGGCTGCTCTATGTCGGCTTCACCCGGGCGAAGCACCTGGCCATCGCCTGGCACGTCGACCGCGCCAACAACACCACGACGCGCAGCCCACTCACGCACCTGCTTGCTCGCCGCGGCTGGAAGCCGAAGCGGCCCTACTCGACGCTGACCTGGCCGTCGGGCCTTGTGCAGAACTCGCGGTTCGCCGACGCGCCCCGCCTGCCCCGTGGGCCGGCCCGCAGGGGCAGGCGCCTCCGGAGATGAGGGCCGAGGCGTTCGACCGCATCATCGACCAGACGTGGCGCCGAACCTCCTACTCGGGCCTGACCGCCGGGCTCCACGACGCCCCCGCGGGAACGGTCGCCGACGAGCCGGAGTCCCTCGGTTTCGACACGCCGCTGGTCGATCCGGTGTCGGTCCTTGGAACCCGAGACTCCCGGCGCGAAGCGCGGGTCCATGTCGAAAGGTCGGCGCGTATTTCTGGACTCGACCGCAGCTCCCCGATGGCGGATCTCCCTGCGGGCGCGGGCTTTGGCACCCTCGTCCACGCCGTGCTCGAACGTCTCGACTGGGCGCCGGACGCCGTGGAGGCGCAGGCACCCGTGCTGGTCGCCGAGCTTGCGCCTGAGCTCGGTCTCACGAAGTCCGAGGCCGCTCAACTCGCCGCCGCACTCGTCGACGTCTGCCGCACGCCGCTGCTCCCGGTCTCCGACCTCGCCCTGACCGACCTGCCTGTGACCGACCGGCTCCGGAACTCGACTTCGACCTCCCCTCGCCGACGCCGGTGCCCCGGCGACACTCACCGACCTCGCCGACCTGATGGCCGCCTGGCTGCCGCCGACGACCTGCTCGCGCCCTACCCGGCGAGGCTGCGCGCGTCGAGGCCGCCGACGCCGTCCTCAACGGCTTCTTGACCGGCTCGATCGATGCGGTCCTCCGGCTACCGGACGAGCGCTACGTCGTCGTGGACTACAAGACCAACCGCCTGGCCCCAGCGCGGCCGACGACCTGACGCTCGCCCACTACGCGCCGTCTCCGATGGCCGAGGCCATGATGGCAGCGCACTATCCGCTGCAGGCGATGCTGTACTGCGTGGCACTGCACCGCTTCCTCGGCAGCCGACTCCTCGGCTACGATCCGGCGCGGCACCTGGGCGGTGTCGGCTACCTGTTCGTCCGCGGTATGGCGGGGGCGGCCACCCCGATCGTCGACGGCACCAGCTGCGGCATCTTCGGCTGGTTCCGCCCCGCAGGCCTCACTGTCGCCGCATCCGAGCTCCTGGGAGGCCGTCGTGCGTGAGCGCCCCATCGCCGCCACTGGCGTCCTCGCCGCGTTCTGCGACGCGAACCTGCTGAGCCTCGTCGACTTCCACCTCGCGCGCCGCGTTGGTGACCTCGCGGGCGAGGCGAACCCCACCGTCCATCTCGCGTTCGCGCTCGCGGTGCGCGAGCTGCGGCTGGGATCTGTCTGCGTCGACCTCGCGACCGCCGCCGCCGAGCTCCGCCCCGAGCTCGACGGCGAGGACGACGTGGACGTCGCCGCCCTCGCCTGGCCGGAACCGTCGGCGTGGCTCGCGGCTGTGGCGGCGTCTCCCGCGGTCGCGGGACCCGACGGGGAGGGCGTGCCTTCCGGCTGGACGGATCGCTGCTGTATCTCGACCGGTACTGGAGGGGCAGGAGCGTCGGCTTGCCCACCTGCTTCGCGTCCGCAGCGACGCGGCGCCCGGTGAACCCCTCCCTCTCCCCGAGCTGCCCACGCAGTTCGACGACCACCAGCGCGCGGCGGTCACCGCGGCCCTCGCACACACGACCACGGTCATCACCGGCGGCCCGGGCACCGGCAAGACCACCATCGTCACCGAGCTCCTGACCGCGCTTGCCCCGTCTTCACCGCGCGTGGCGCTGTGCGCGCCGACAGGCAAGGCAACCGCTCGGCTGCTCACCACTGTCGGGGCGCTGGCGGCCGACGTGGGGGCACCCTGCACAAGCTGCTGGGGCTTCGGCCTCGCTCCGCGGAGACGGAGTTCGGGCCGGACAATCCGCTGCCGTTCGACGTCGTGGTTGTCGACGAAACGTCGATGGTGTCCCTGGAGCTGATGGCGCTGCTGCTCGGCGCCCTTTCCCCTGAGACGCGCCTGATCCTGCTGGGAGACCCGCACCAGCTGAGGTCTGTCGAGGCCGGAGCGGTCCTCGCCGACATCGAGGCCGCCGACGACCTCGTCCACGCGCCGGGCGGCGCCATCGCCCACCTGGTGCACAACTACCGCTCAACCCCAGATCAACGCCTTCGCGTCCGCCATCCTCGCCGGCGACGAGGCCGCGGCGCGCGCCGCCGTCGACACGGGTCCGGCGATCCAGCTGATCAGCTTCGACGGCGAAACGGACCCCGCGCAGCTCGCCACGGTCAGGCTGACGCGCTCGACATCGCCGAGGGCGTCCGTGCCTACGCGCTCGCCGGCGACGGTGTGCGCGCAAACGCCTGGTTGGGCCGGCACCGCATCCTGTGCGGCCATCGCGAGGACCGTTCGGCGTCGCACTGGGCGCGCTCCGTGCGCGGCTGGCTGGCGGGCAGGCTCCCCGCCTACGGCTTCGATGGCCGCGCCTACATCGGTCAGCCGCTGCTCATCCAGCACAACAGCGACCTGTTCAGCAACGGTGACACCGCCGTGGTCGTCGCCGGACCCGGAGGCGCGCCGCTGGCGGCCGTCGACCGTCCCGACGGCCTCCTCACGGTCTCTCCCGCGCTGCTCGATGACGCCGCGGATCTGCATGCGATGACGATCCACAAGTCGCAGGGAAGCCAGTTCGACCGCGTGTCCGTCGTTCTTCCGCCGCCCGGGTCGCCGCTACTGACCCGCGAGCTGCTGTACACGGCCGTGACGCGCGCCCACGAGGGCGTGCGCCTCTATGGTCCGTGGGGGAGGCGCTGGCCGCGGCGATCCGCACTCCGGCTCGTCGCGCCAGCGGTTTGGGGCTCAGCCCTGCTGCGCCCTGGTGACCAGCTCCTCAATTTCTGCCCGCGGCAGCGCGAAGCCATCCAGGCGGCCGACGGAAGTTGCCGAGAACGGTGATGAGGGTGGTGTCCCCGCCGAACTTCGCGTCGATCGCCGCCTGGAGATCCGCGCCGACGACGGGGTCCTTCAGCAGCTCCTCGAACGAGGAGTTCATCGAGACCGGCAGCACCACGGCATCGCCCCCGAGGTCACTGTCGTCCGGGCGCGCAGGTCGCGGCTGGATGCGCCCACCTCGACGACGTACTCGCCGCCCTCGAGGATCCAGCGGTCGACCCGCACGTCCCAGTAGGTCAGCTCGGGCGGCGGAGCGTCAGGACGACGTCCTTGGTCTCTCCGGCCTCCAATGGAACGCTCGCGAACGCCTTCAGCTCGCGCGGCGGCCGCTGCACCGAGGATTCCGGCAGCGATGTGTAGGCCTGCACGACCTCGCGGCCCGCGACCGATCCCGTGTTCGTCACAGGAACCGTCACGACGACGTCGCCGTTCTCGGCGACCTCGGCCGAGGCGTCGCCATACGCAAACGTCGTGTAGGAGAGGCCGTGACCGAAGGGATAGGTGACATCGAGGCCTCGCTCGTCGTACCAGCGGTAGCCGACGAGCAGGCCCTCGCCGTAGCGCACGTGGCCGTGCTCGCGCCGGGAAGTTGCCGTAGGCCGGGGTGTCCTCGAGGCGCTGCGGGATGGTCTCCGCGAGGCGACCCGATGGTTGACGACGCCGTACAGTACGTCGGCCGTGCCGCCGCCCCGGCCCGACCGAGCAGCCATGCCTCGAGGATCGCGGGCACCTTCTCGACGAACGGCAGCGCGACGACACCGCCGTTGGACAGCACCACCACGACGTTGGCGTTCGCGGCGACGACCGCGTCGAGTAGCTCCAGCTGCGCCGCGGGCAGGTCGATGTGGGTGCGGTCGAAGCCTTCCGGACTCCTCCACGGCCGGCACGCCGAGGAAGACCACGACCACGTCAGCGGAGCCCGCGACGGTGACGGCCTCGTCGCGCAGCGCGGCCGCATCGCCCACGCCGTCGATCGAGAATCCTGCGGCATAGGCGACGTCGGTCGCCGCGAGCGCGCGGATCTCGCCCAGCGCCGTGTCCACCCGGGTCGGGTTGATCTTCGACGACCCTGCACCCTGGAACCGCGGGACCTCGGCGAACTCGCCGATCACGGCGACGCGCGCGTCCCGCGCGAGCGGCAGGATGGCGTCGTCGTTCTTCAACAGGACGATGGAGCGCCCGCCGCCTCGCGGGCGAGCGCGTGGTGCGTATCGACGTCGAGCGGGCCGTCGATCTTCGGGCGGGCCTTGGCCTTCGCCACCAGGTCGAGGAAGCGGTCGACGACGGTGTCCAGCGCGGACTCGTCCAGCCTTCCCTCGCGCACCGCAGCGACGACCTGTGTGTCTGTCCGACCGCCGCTGCCCGGCATCTCGAGGTCCATGCCTGCCTTCACGCCCTCGACGCGATCATTGACGGCGCCCCAGTCCGACACGACGAGGCCCTCGTACCCCCACTCCCCGCGCAGCACGTCGGTGAGCAACCACGGATCCTCGGAGGTGTACACGCCGTTGAGCCGGTTGTATGAGCACATCACGGTCCACGGCTGCGCGTCGGTGATCACCCGCTGGAACCCGCGCAGGTAGATCTCGCGCAGGGTGCGGGGGTCGACGTCGCTGGACACCCGGAGGCGATCGGTCTCCTGATTGTTGGCGGCGTAGTGCTTCAGCGACGAGCCGACGCCCCTTCGACTCGATGCCGCGGACCAGGCCGGTGCCCATCGCTCCTGAGACGATCCGGATCCTCGGACATGTACTCGAAGTTGCGTCCGCACATGCGAGCGCTTGATGTTGATGCCGGGGCCGAGGATCACCGCGACGTCCTCGATGGCCGACTCGACGCCGAGGGCCTCGCCGACGCGCTCCGCGAGCTCGGGATCCAGCTGGCGCTGAGCCCGACGGCGGGTGGGAAGCAGGTGGCGGGGACACTCTCGGCGAGCCCCAGGTGGTCGGTCGCACCGCCCTGCTTGCGGAGCCCGTGCGGGCCGTCGGTCAACATCATCGAAGAGATGCCGACGCGGTCGACCGCCTTCGTGGTCAGAAATCGGCGCCGCTCGTCAGCGACGCCTTCTCCTCGAGAGTGAGCGATGCCCTCTCTGCGAGCATTCGGTCCGAGGAACGGGGATCGGTCACAGTGGGACTCCTTCGTCGCGCGACACGCCCTCAACTTTTTCGTGAGAACGCTTGTGCGAGAAACCATAGCAGTCTAGGTTTTCACCTCAGGAAACCTGAGCGGGTCTGGGTTTCCAGCGAACTAGGGGTTGTCGGACGCTCCGGCTCATCGCTCGAGTACGGCGTCAGCGCGACACCCTTCAACAGACGAAGGAGTCACCCGACCATGGCGCACATCTCAGCGGGCGCGGCCGCGGCGGATCACGCGTTCCCAGAACCGACCGAGGCAGCGGACAAGAAGTATTCCCTCTGGCTCATCATCTTCCAGTTCTTCTTCTTCATCGCCCCGCTGGGACCGGCAATCGTCGGCATCGGCGTGAAGGTCACCGCGCTGCAGGAGGCAGGCGCGATCGTCGCCGTCGTCCCTGGATCCTCGTCGGCACCGTGATCATGACGGTCGGTCTCGCCGTCATGGCCGCCGGAGCGACCTTGACCATGGCGAGGCTGGTCGATCGCACAGCTCGGCGCGAACATGGCGCTGGCGCCCTTCATCGCCACCATCGCCGACCAGGTGCCGAGGTTCCAGCGCGGCAAGGTCACGGCTCTGCTGGGCATCGCTCAGAACGCTGGCATCGTCGGCGGCGTCTACGTCGCCAGCTGGTTCGGCTCGAGCCTGATTCTGATGTTCGTCCTGCCCGCGGTCATCGCCATCGTGGTCGCGATCGTGTTCTGCCTCGTGCTGCCCGACAAGGTGCTGCCCGCGAAGCCGCCGGCCATGACGCTGCGCGACTGGGCGGAGACCTTCTGGGTGAACCCGGCGAAGCACCCCGACTTCTCGATGGCCTGGTGGTCGCGCTTCCTGATCACCTTCGCGAGCTTCGGGTTCACCACCTTCCGCTTCGCGTACATGGGCCACCATCTCAACGTCCCCACCGCGGAGATCCCGGCCCTCATCGCCAACACGACGCTGGTCTACACCGCCGCGTTGATGATCACAGCGTGGATCGCGGGCATGTTGTCGGACCGCCTCGGCCGACGCAAGGTCTTCGTCTGGATCTCGACGGCCGTCTTCGCTCTGGGCACCTACATGCTGATCCACATCGAGAGCGTGACGCACTACTATCTCCTCGAGATCCTCCTGGGCGCGGCCTGGGGCGTCCATCGGCGTCGACCTGGCGCTGGTCGTCGATGTCCTCCCGAACCCGACGACGCCGGTAAGGACCTAGGCGTGTTCAACATCGCCAACGCCCTCCGCAGACCTTTGCCCCGATGATCGGCGGCATCGTGCTGGCTGCGACCGGCGGGCGGACGGCGGCGACTACGGTGTGGTTCACGATCTGTGCCGTCGCATGTCTGATCGGCGCAGTGGTAGTCATACCCATCAAAAAAGTTAAGTAAGTCCGTCGCGAGACCGGGCTGGAACTCTGGGCAAGCACTGATCAGTGGTTTCCTCAAGTTCCGGTCCGGTTTCGCGGTTTAGCAGGGTGATCACCATGAGTGCGCGCGGCCCGTATGCCAAGGGGGAGGCGAAGCGGAAGGAGATCCTCCGCGTCGCCCTTGAGGTCGTCGCGGAGATGGGGTGTCGCAGCGCCTCGAACCGGGAGATCGCGCGCCGTTCCGGGCTCAGTCAGGCCGGGCTCGCGCACTATTTCGGCTCCCGCGAGGAGTTGTACATGGCGCTCTTGCGGTCGCGAGACGAACGGGACACCGCCGAGTTCTGGAACCCGCAGCCCAACATCGAGGGGTTCCTTGCCCTGATCGACCACAACACGCAGGTTCCGGGGCTTGTGCAGCTCTACATCGAGTTCTCGGCAGAGGCCAGCATCGGGCTGCACCCCGCTCACGGATTCTTCACTGAGCGCTATGACTGGGTCCGACGCAACATCGCTCAGGCGGTGCGCGACGCGCAAGCTACGGGGGTCGTCGGCCCTGGCGCCGATCCCGACGAGGTGGGTGCGCTCCTGGTCGCGGCCGCCGACGGCCTTCAGCAGCAGTGGCTGCTCGACCGCTCGATCGACATGGCGGGGCAGCTACGCCGCCTCTGGGACGGCATCGTCGCGCATTCGCACCGGGTAGCGCTCACCTCACCGTGAATGCGACGCGTTGCGTCCACGGGTCTCGGCTGGACCTTCCGAGGCGCAGCTCGAACGCGCCGGGCTCGACGACCCGCTCCCCCTTCGCGTCCACGATGGCGAGATCCCTCACCGGAATCTCCAGCGCGACGCGCTTCTCTTCCCCCGCAGCCAGGTCGACCTGCAGGTAGCCCTTGAGCTCCTGGTCCGCCCAGCTGACCGAGGTGACCCGGTCGCTGACGTAGGCCTGCACGGTCTCCCTCACCGGGCGCTCCCCGACGTTGTGCAGCGTCAGCTTCGCGCGCAGCACGCCGTCGACGGCGACGCTCTCCTCGGCCAGGCGCACGTCCGAGTACTCGACCCAGGTGTAGGAGAGACCCTCGCCGAAGGCGAACGCCGGCGCCTGCGTGAGGTCGGCATAGCGGTCGCCGTGCTGGCCGCGGATCTGGTTGTAGTAGGTGGGCTGCTGCCCGGCGTGGCGCGCGAAGGAGATCGGCAGCCGCCCCGACGGCTCGATCAGGCCCAGCAGCAGCTCGGCGAGCGCGCGGCCGCCCTGCATGCCCGGGTTGGCCGCCCAGATGATCGCTCCGGCTTCGAGCGCCGATTGCGGAAGCACGAGCGGCTTGGACGCCAGCAGCACCACGATGAGCGGCGTGCCGGTTGCGGCAAGCGCGTCCAA
Source organism: Tessaracoccus sp. (assembly GCF_016714275.1). Classification (GTDB taxonomy): domain Bacteria; phylum Actinomycetota; class Actinomycetes; order Propionibacteriales; family Propionibacteriaceae; genus Arachnia. The sequence goes on from NZ_JADJNP010000006.1 coordinate 13,064, forward strand.
CAACGCGACCTGGCCGCCGATCAGGTCGAGCGTCGCAGTGGAGCGGCCCTCTCCGACGAGTTCGATGCGGTCGCCTACCACCGCGACGACGTAGTCGGCTCGGTCCGCGTCCGCCACGGCATCGGCGATGAGGGCGGCGTCCGGTTCACTCGGCGCGACCGGCGGCGGTCGCGGCTGGCCGTCGGGAAGTAGTCGCCGTCGGGGTGCGCGCCATGCGTGAGGATCTCGGCTCCGGGAGCGTGGGTCACCGACCAGTTCGCGGGCACCTGAGCGCGGATCCCGTTGAGCACGGTGGTGATCATGTCGCGGGGTTGGCCGTCGAGCCAGCCGGCCTGACCGGAGCCTCCGGCCCAGTCGCCCAGCTGGGTCTGGGCATCGTCGGCGAGCGGGCCGACGACCGCGATGCGGCGCGGAGCCCGGTCGCCTTCGGCCGCGCGGCCGGAGCGGTCGGCCGTGTATCCGCCGGCCAGCGGCAGCAGCCCTTCCTCGTTGCGGAGCAGTACCAGCGAACGGCGCGCGGCCTCCATGTTGAGCCGGGCGTGCGCGGCCGAGCCGATGGCCGTCTCGATGCGTTCCTGATTGGGGCGGCGGGGGTTCTCGAACAGGCCGAGCTCGAACTTCACCGTGAGGATTCGCGAGACCGCGGCGTCGAGGTCCGTCTCCTCCAGCAGCCCGTCGAGGATCGCGTCGAGCGCTCCCTGGAAGAAGCCAGGCGTGGTCATGACCATGTCGTTGCCGGCCTTGACGGCCGCGGCGGCGGCGTGCGCATAGTCGGGCTGCACCTGCTGCTCCCAGACCATGCGGCCGACGTTGTCCCAGTCGGTGATCAAGGTTCCGGTGTAACCCCACTCCCCGCGCGGGACGTCGGAGAGCAGCCATTCGTTGATGGTCACCGGCACGCCGTCGATCGTCTGATAGCCCAGCATGAACGTACGGCAGCCCTCGCGAGCGACGCGCTCGAAGGGCGGCAGGAACCAGGAACGGAGCTTGCGGTGCGAGATGTCGGCCTCGCTGGCGTCGCGCCCGCCCTGGGTCTCGGAGTAACCGGCGAAGTGCTTCGCGGTGGCGAGGATGGCCGTCTCGTCGGTCAGGCCCTTGCCTTGGTAGCCCTTGACCATCGCGGAGGCGAGTTCGCCGATCAGCATGGGATCCTCGCCGAAGGTCTCGCCGACACGACCCCACCGGAGGTCCCGCGCGATGCAGAGCACGGGCGAGAAGGTCCAGTGAATGCCGGTGGCCGCGGCCTCGACGGCGGTCGCCCTTGCGACACGCTGAAGGAGCTTCGCGTCCCACGACGCGGCCATGCCGAGCTGCGTCGGAAAGATCGTGGCGCCCTCCCAGAAGGAGTGGCCGTGAATGCAGTCCTCGCCCACGATCAGGGGGATGCGCAGACGCGTCTGCTCGGTCAGGTCGTGGGCCCGCAGCACGCGCTCCGGCGACGTGTGCAGAATGGAGCCGACGTGCACGCGCAGAACCTGATCGTCCAGATTCTCCCGTGCGTCGAGCTGCATCATCTGCCCGACCTTCTCCTCGACGGTCATCCGACCAAGCAGGTCGGCGACGCGTCGGGCGACGGGCAGGCTGGAGTCCTGGTAGGGCGCGGTCATAGTTCCATCCTCGCACACCCGGACCGCTAAAACCTGAGGTGCTTCGGTTTTCTGTCGCGCCCGCTGAGACGTCCGGGCCGAAACTTTGACGGCCTATGGTTTTCACAGGCATACTCCGACACGACCCCGCGCGGCCGAAGACGATCCGCGCCCCTGCTGCCACATTGGAGTGCACATGACGGACACCGCAGCCCCCGACTCCACTCACGTTCCCTCATGGGCCGGCCCCGAGACCGAGGAGCGCGTGGAGGCCCTGCTCGGCCAGATGACCATCGACGAGAAGATCGCTTACGTCACCGGTGAGGTCAACTGGAACTACGGCTTCTACGCCCGCGCGCTCGAGCGTCTCGGCCTGCCCGCCATCCAGATGGCAGACGGCCCCGCGGGCGTGCGGATCAACAAGGGCGACGTCCATGCCGGCACCGCGACAATGCTCCCGGCCCCCATCGCGCTCGCCGCGACGTGGGACCCGAGAATGCGCATGAGTACGGCAGCATCATCGGCGCCGAGTGCCACGCCACCGACCACAACGTCTCGCTCGGCCCCGCCGTCGACATCGCGCGCGTGCCCGTGGGCGGCCGCACCTTCGAGTCCTACGGCGAGGATCCCGTCCTGACCTCGCGCATCGGCGTCGCCTTCGTCCAGGGCGTCCAGTCCCACGGCGTGCAGGCCTGCGCCAAGCACTACGCCATCAACAACCAGGAGGATCACCGCTCCAGCGTCAACGCCGTCATCGACGAGCGCACGATGCACGAGCTATATCTGCCGTCGTTCGAGGCCCTGATCCAGGAGGGCGAGGTCGCCTCCATGATGGCGTCCTTCAACCGCATCAACGGCGAGTTCGCCTGCGACAACGCCACACTGCTGCGCGACATCCTGCGCGACCGCTTCGGCTTCCGCGGCTGGATCATGAGCGACTACGGTGCCAACCATTCCACCGCGACGGCTGCGAACGCGGGCCTCGACCAGGAGCAGCCCGGCGAGGGCCACTGGGGCGGACAGCTCTGGCACGCCTGGAACAACGGCGAGGTCTCCGAGGCGGTTCTCGACGAGAAGGTCCGCAACATCCTGCGCCCTCTGGTCGGCATGGGGCAGATCGAGAACCTCGCCGTCATTGAGGAGTTCGACGTCGACGGCCACCACGACGTCGCCCAGCGGATCGCCGAGGAGGGAATGGTGCTGCTGCGCAACGACGGCGTGCTCCCGCTCTCCGGCGTTCGGAAGGTCGCGCTGATTGGCCCCGACGTCGACGGCGTCGGCGCCCAGGGCGGCGGCAGCTCGATGGTCCGCGGCACCAAGGGCGTCTCCCCCGTCGAGGGCCTCCGCAACGCGCTCGGCAACGACGTCGAGATCGCCCTCGCGTACGGCTCCGACCCGGTGACGCCCGGCGCCCTGCTCCCGGGCCCCGACGCCATCCCCTCAAGCTTCTTCCGCACCCCGGACGGCGAGCGCGGGCTCCGCGGCGAGTTTTGGACCAACACCACGCTCGACGGCGACCCGTTCCTCGTCCGCAACGAGGCGCCGGTCGAATTCAACCTCGGCTTCCACAACTTCCCCGGCTTCAACGCGAGCTCGCCGCGCTACGAGCGCCTGCCCGGGGAGCTGAACGGCCAGTGCTCGATGCGCTTCACCGGCACGCTGACGGTTCCGGTGACCGGGGTCTACGACTTCGCGATCACCCACCTGGGCAGCTACTCGTTCTCGCTCGACGGCGTCTCCTATGCCGCCGAGAAGACCGAGCGCGAGCCGGAGGGCGCGGCCCCCGTCGCACCTATGGCGGGCAGCGGGTTCGCGGGCAGCGGCGGCCTCAACGGCGGCGGGGGCGACGGCGCCACGACCACGGAGTGGATCAGCCTGACGCTCGAGGCCGGCCACGCCTATGACTTCCAGTTCGACTACGCGGCCGATGATCCGTCGCAGGGCTTCCTGCTGGGCCCCCGCGTCCGCCTGGGCTGGGTCCCGCCGCAGGGCGTGTTCGCGCCCGAGGTCGAGGAGGCCGCGGCGCTCGCGCGCGACGCAGACGTCGCCGTCGTCGTCGTGCGCACCTACGAGGCCGAGGCCGACGACCGCCCGCACATGGGCCTGCCGAGCGGCCAGGACGACATGGTCAAGGCCGTGCTCGCCACCGGCACGCCGACGGTGCTCGTGCTGATGACCGGCAGCCCCATCGACACCACAAAGTGGGATGGTCAGCCGGCGGCGCTGCTACAGGCGTGGTTCCCCGGCCAGGCCCAGGGCGACGCGCTCGCCCGCGTGCTGATCGGCGCCGCCGAGCCCGGCGGCCGCCTACCGGTAACCATCCCCGCCTCCATCGACGACACGCCCGCCGCAGACAAGCGCACCTACCCGGGCGTCGACGGCAGCGTGTACTACGACGAGGGCGTCTTCGTCGGCTATCGCGCGGTCTCCGCGGACGGCCCCGCCCCGGCCTATCACTTCGGCCACGGCCTGGGCTACACCACGTTCGGTTACGCGGACCTCGAGGTAAGCGAGGGCGAGGGCGACGACGTCGCCACCGTCGCCGTCACGGTGACCAACACCGGAGAGCGGGAGGGCTCCGAGGTCGTCCAGGTCTACGTCGGCGAACTGCCGGTCCCGGTCAAGACTCCGGAGCGCCAGCTCGCGGGCTTCTCGAAGGTCCGGCTTGCCCCGGGCGCCTCGCAGCGCGTCGAGATCGCGGTGCCGCTCCGGGCAGTGTCCTACTTCGACGCCGACGCCCACGACTGGGCCTCCGCCTCCGGCGAGGTCACCCTGCTCGTCGGCGCGTCGTCGAACGATATCCGCCTCTCCGGCGGCGTCGCGGTCTCCTAGGAGCGTCGATGACGACCGACGCCACAGCTGCTCGTCCCTGGTTCGATACCACGATCTCCGCGGACGAGCGGCTGGAGGCCCTCCTCGCGGAAATGACGCTCGCCGAGAAGGCCGGCCTCCTGTTCCACACGATGATCGGCCTGAGTGACCTCACAGAGCCGAACCCGCTGATCTCCGCGCCGTCGGCGGTGGAGCTCGTGCGGGGACGGCAGCTCACGCACTTCAACCTCGTGGGAGGGGCCGACACCGCGCGGGAGATCGCCGCCTGGCACAACGAGCTCCAGCGCCTCGCCCGCTCGACCCGTCTCGGCATCCCGGTGACGCTGTCGACGGATCCTCGCCACTCCTTCACCGACAACCCGGGCACAGGGATGCTCGCGGGGCCGTTCTCCCAATGGCCGGAGTCGCTGGGTCTCGCGGCCATCCGAGACGAGGCGACGGTCGAGCTCTTCGGCGACATCGCGCGCCGGGAGTATCTCGCGGTGGGTATCCGCGTGGCGCTCTCCCCTCAGATCGATCTGGCGACGGAGCCGCGCTGGTCGCGGCAGCTCGCCACCTTCGGCGAGGATGCGGAACTCACCGCCCGCCTCGGCGTCGCCTACGTGCGCGGCTTCCAGGGCGCGGAGTTCGGCCACACCTCGGTGTCGACGATCACCAAGCACTTCCCCGGTGGAGGCCCACAGAAGGACGGCGAGGATCCACACTTCGCCCACGGCCGCGAGCAGGTCTACCCCGGCGGACAGTTCGAGCTGCACATGAGGCCGTTCGAAGCGCTCATCGCGGCCGGGACGCGCCAGATGATGCCGTACTACGGCATCCCGATCGGAACTGAGCACCCGGAGGTCGCGTTCGCGTTCAACAAGTCGGTGATCACCGGCGGGACTGCTGAAGGTTTGGTTGACTCCAAGATCGCATGACTCTCACGAGAGGGTCGTGCTGGAAGGATGGCATCCATGCCGAAGATCGCTTACACCGACGAGTTCAAGCGCGACGCGGTCGCGCTGGTCGCCTCAGGCATCCCGCAGAAGCAGGTCGCCAAGGACATGGGGATGGCCAAGACCACCCTTCAAGCCTGGGTCCGCGACGCTCGCTTCCAGTCCCACGGATGACCCCGACCACCGATCCTGAGCAGCGCAAGGACATGGCCCAGGCGTTACGCAGGATCCGCGAGCTGGAGATGGAGAACGAGGTCCTACGGCGAGCGGCGGCGTATCTGTCGCAGGCTCACATCACGCCCCCAAAATGATCTACCCGCTCGTGAAGGAGATGGCTGCGGTCGGTGCCACCGTGAGGGTGCCGGTGGCGGTCGCGTGTCGGGTGTTGGGATTCTCAAGCAGGGCTACTACAAGTGGCTCAAGCAGCCGGTGTCGGCCCGCGAGGCCGAAGAGCGTGAGCTGATCGACGTGCTCCACCAGCTCCACGATGATGACCCGGAGGGCGGCTACCGCGTCCTGGCCGATGACATTGCCGAGTTGGGCTACGAGTTGTCGGAGCGCAGAGTGTGGCGGCTGTGCCGGGTCGCTGGCATCCAGTCGGTGTTCACCAGGCGCAAGACCCGGTACAAGAAGGCCGGCGCTCCCGTCCACGATGACCTGGTCAACAGGCAGTTCAGCGCCGACGGCCCCAACGAGCTATGGCTGAGCGACATCACCGAGCACCGCACCCGCGAGGGCAAGGTCTACCTTTGTGCGATCAAGGACGTGTTCTCCAACCGGATCGTGGGCTACTCGATCGATTCGCGGATGAAGGCCCGTATCGCCGTCAACGCGCTCCAGATGGCAGTGGCCCACCGAGGCCGGCCCGCCGGGGTGATCGTGCATTCCGACCGCGGGTCCCAATTCCGCTCCAGACGCTTCCTGAAGGCCCTCAAACGCCACGGCCTGACCGGCTCCATGGGCCGCGTGGGGCATGCGGTGAAAACGCCGCGATGGAGTCGTTCTTCGCGCTCCTGCAGAAGAACGTCCTCGACCGACGGTCCTGGAGTACACGAGAGGAACTGCGGCTAGCGATCGTGTCCTGGATCGAGGGGAAGTACCACCGGAAACGCCGTCAACGCAGGCTCGGGAAACTCACCCCGGTCGAGTTCGAACTCATCATGAAACCAACCGCTAGACTGGCGGCATAAACCCCGGAGGTCAACCAAACCTTCAGCGGACCCGGCCTCCTCCGCGCGAGGCTCGGCGTCGAGGGCGTCGTATGCACCGACTGGGGCCTCATCCTGCCCGCTGAGCTCTTCGGTGACCCGTTCCCGGCACGCGCCTGGGGGGTCGAGCACCTGACCCCGCTGGAGCGCGTGGCGATGGTGCTGGACGCCGGAGCCGACCAGTTCGGCGGCGAGGCCTGCCCGGAGCTGATCATTGAGCTCGTCGAGTCAGGCCGGATCCCCGAGGAGCGCCTCGACGTCTCGGCCCGGCGCCTGCTTCGTGAGAAGTTCGCGCTCGGCCTCTTCGACAACCCGTTTGTGGACGAGGACGCCGCCGGACAGATCGCGGGCAACCCCGAGTTCCGCGCCGCGGGAGACGCAGCCCAGCGTGCCTCGATCACGCTCCTTACCAACGACGCGGGCGGCGCTCCGCTGCTCCCGTTGCAGCGGGGGCTGCGCCTCTATGTCGAGGGAATCGACCCTGAGGAGGCCGCTGCCTACGGCTCGCTGGTGGACCGCCCCGAGGATGCGGACGCGGCCGTGATCCGGCTGAAGGCGCCGTACGAGCAACGCTCGACCGCGTTCGAGAACTTCTTCCACTCCGGTTCGCTGGACTTCCCGGAGGATGTGCTTGCGCATGTGCGCGCGGTTGCCGCGGCAGTTCCGACCGTTGTCGATGTCTTCGCCGACCGGCCCGCCATCCTCGCTCCGATCGTCGATGCGGCTGCTGCGGTCACGGTGAACTGGGGGGCGAGCGCGCCCGCGCTGCTGGATGTGCTCACCGGGGTGGCGCGCCCGCAGGGTCGCCTGCCCTTCGACCTGCCCCGCTCGATGCCGGCCGTCGAGGCTTCGCGCCCTGACGTGCCCCTTCGATACGGCCGACCCGCTGTTCCGCTTCGGACACGGCCTGGTCGACTACGTCTGACCGATGCGGCACGGCCCAGGATCGGCCGTGAGAAACGAGTAGGGGCCCGGCAGACGCCGGGCCCTTACTCGTGTGTGTTCAGCCGTGGACAGAGGCGATCGCGTCGACGACGTAATCCAGGTTGCCGGAGTTCAGCGCGGCGACGCACATGCGACCGGAGTCAAGGCCGTAGACGCCGAAGTCGGAGCGTAGGGCGATCATCTGGGTCTTCGTCAGGCCCGAGTAGCTGAACATGCCGAGCTGGTCGGCGATGAAGCCCATGTCGTCGATGCCGCGGGCAATCAGCCCACCGACGAGGCCGTGGCGCATCCGCTTGATTCGCTCGCGCATCTCGCCGAGTTCGTCGGCCCAGGAGGCGCGCAGTTCGTCGTCGGCCAGCACCGTCGCCACGAGCGCGGCGCCGGTGGTGGGCGGGTTCGAGTAGTTGGTCCGGATCACGATCTTCAGCTGGCTGAGCACCCGCTTCGCCACGTCGGCGTCCTCCGCGATGACGGAGAGGGTGCCGACGCGCTCGCCGTAGAGGCTGAACGACTTCGAGTACGAAGTCGCCAGGAGGAAGAACAGCCCGGCGTCGACGAACTTCGCGACGACGCGGCCGTCCTCCTCGATGCCAAAGCCGAAGCCCTGGTAGGCCATGTCGAGGAACGGGACCAGCTGGCGACGCTGCAGGACGGAGATCACGCGGTCCCACTGCTCGGCCGTCAGGTCGTAGCCGGTGGGGTTGTGGCAGCAGGCGTGCAGCACGACGATCGTGCCCGGGGCCGCCTGGTCGATGTCGGCGAGCATGCCCTCGAAGTCGACGCCCTTCAGGCCCGCGTCGTAGTAGCGGTACGTCTCGACACGGAACCCGGCCCGCATGAACAACGCACGGTGGTTCTCCAGCTCGGGTTGGAAACGAGCACCGTCGGGCCTGCGGAGAGCTCGGCGAGCAGGTCGGCGCCGACCTTGAGGGCGCCCGTTCCACCGAGGGTCTGCACGGTGGCGACGCGTCCGGAGGCGGTCGCCTCGGAGTCGGCGCCGAAGATGAGGGCGCGCGCGGCCTCGCGGTAGGCGGGCATGCCGTCGATGCCGAGGTAGCCGCGGGGCTTGTGCTCGGAGGTCAGGCGCTCCTGCGCCTCACGCACCGAGGCCATGAGGGGCAACGTGCCGTCGTCGCCCAGGTAGACGCCGACGCCCAGGTTGACCTTCTCCGCGCGCTTGTCTGCGGTGAAGGCCTCGGTGAGGCCGAGGATCGGGTCTGCGGGGGCCAGGTGAGCGCGTGCGAACAGCGACATGGTGGTGGTTACCTCCTCTTTCCGCGGAAAGCCTAATACAAAGCCCCCCGGAGGCCGTTGCTCGTGCATTACTGTTCCCCCAACGCTGGGAGGAACGATGAAGATACCGTTCGGGCAATCGCGCCAGTCCACCATCGGCATCGAGTGGGAGCTGGCCGTCGTCGACGGCGCGACCCTTGAGCAGGTTCCCGAGGCCGAGGTGGTCCTCGGTCAGGTGGAGGACCCTGTCGACGGCCCCATCCGGCGTGAGTATCTGACGTCGATGATAGAGATCGTCTCCGGTGTGCACGACACCCCGGCGGCCGCCGTTGCAGACCTGCAGCAGCACTTGGAGTGGGCGCTCGACCTGCTCGAGCCGCGGGGCCTCACCCTGCTCGGCGCCGGTGCGCATCCTTCGGGGACCCGGCAGCGCAGAAGCCGGGCGACAAGCCTCAGTACCGACGGGTCACTGAGCGTAACGGCTACTGGGGTACCCAGATGGCGATCAACGGGCTCCACATCCACACGGGCATCGACGCCCGCGCGAAGGCGCTGCCGATCGTCTACGGGCTCGCCAGGTTCGCGCCGTACTTCATCGCGCTGTCCGGCTCTCGCCGTACTGGATGGGTCAGGACACGGGCTTCGCCTCCCAGCGGACCATGATCTTCCAGCAACTCCCCACCAACGGCCTGCCGTTCCATGACCGACTGGACCGAGCTCGAGTCGTTCGCGTCGCAGCTCGAGGGCGTCGGCATGATCCAGAACCCGTCCGAGATCCGCTGGGACGTGCGCCCGTCGAGCTGGGGGACGGTCGAGAACCGGACCATGGACTCGGTCCCCACGTTGCGCGAGGTGGGCGCCCTTGCCGCGCTGAGCCAATGCCTCGTCGAGCGCATGTCGCGCGCGATCGCCGAGGAGGAGCCGATCGACAGACTCCCCTACTGGTTCATGCGCGAGAACAAGTGGCGCGCCGCGCGCTACGGCCTGGCCGCCGACGTGATCACGCCCCGCAAGGACCAGTACCTCCTCCACGTCTCCGACGGCATCCTCCAGTGGGTCGAGCACCTCGCCCCGATCGCGGAGCAACTCGACTGCGTCGAGGAATCCGGGCACGTCGCCGAACTCGTCCGGCACGGCCCCAGCTATCTTCGCCAACGGCGCATCGTCGCCGCGGGCGGAACACCGAAAGACGTCGCCCGTTCGCTTGCCGACGAGTTGCGCGCGGGCGTCCCATCCTATGAGGAGACATCACTGTGACAAGGCCCTTCCTGCTGCTCAGCACCCGCCCTGAGGATGACGCCGTCGCCGGCGAGCGTGAAGCCATCCTCTCGAAGGCGGGACTGGAGGAGGCCGAGCTCGTGCAGCACCGCGTCGAGCGCTTTCCGCTCCCCGAGCTGAACCTCGACGACTACTCCGGCGTCCTGCTCGGCGGCGGGCCGTTCAACGCCAGCGACGAGGACAAGTCCGAGTTGCAGCTGCGCGTCGAGGCCGACATCGCGCAGGTGGTCGTCCAGGCGGTCGAACGCGAGGTCCCGCCCTGGGCCTCTGCTACGGAATCGGCGCGCTCACCTCGACGCTGGGCGGCGTCGTCGACCGCACGTACGGCGAGCCCGTGGGTGTCGTCGACGTGACCCTGACGGAGGAGGGTCGCGACGACCCGCTCTTCGACGGCATCCCGACCATCATGCGTGCCTTCGTCGGACACAAGGAGGCCTGCCGGGAGCTGCCACCCGGCGCGACGCTGCTGGCCACCGGCGAGGCCTGCCCCGTGCAGGCGTACCGGGTGGGCCCGTGGGCGTACGCCACCCAGTTCCATCCGGACCTGACCCGCGCGGCATGGCGGAGCGGATCTTGATCTACCGCGAGGCCGGCTACTTCGCTCCGGACGAGACCGAGGAGCTCTCGGCCTTCGCCCTCGATGCCGACATCACCGACGAAGTGCACGCCATCTTGTCGAACTTCGTGCGGTTGGCGCGTCAGTCGAGATAGTCGCGCAGCACCTGGGACCGCGACGGGTGGCGCAGCTTCGACATGGTCTTGGACTCGATCTGGCGGATGCGCTCGCGCGTGACACCGTAGACCTTGCCGATCTCGTCGAGGGTCTTCGGCTGGCCGTCGGTCAGGCCGAAGCGCATCGACACGACGCCCGCCTCACGCTCGCTCAGCGTGTCGAGCACGTCGTTCAGCTGCTCCTGCAGGAGTGTGAAGTTCACGGCATCAGCTGGAACGACGGCCTCGGAGTCTTCGATCAGGTCGCCGAACTCGAGTCGCCGTCCTCACCCAGCGGCGTGTGCAGCGAGATGGGCTCGCGGCCGTACTTCTGGACCTCGACGACCTTCTCGGGCGTCATGTCCAGCTCGATCGCCAACTCCTCCGGCGTGGGCTCGCGGCCCAGGTCCTGGAGCATCTGGCGCTGCACGCGGGCCAGCTTGTTGATGACCTCGACCATGTGCACGGGGATGCGGATGGTGCGGGCCTGGTCGGCCATGGCGCGGGTGATGGCCTGCTTGATCCACCACGTCGCGTACGTGGAGAACTTGTAGCCCTTGGTGTAGTCGAACTTCTCGACGGCGCGGATCAGGCCCAGGTTGCCCTCTTGGATGAGGTCAAGGAAGAGCATGCCGCGGCCGGTGTAGCGCTTGGCGAGGGGAGACGACGAGACGCAGGTTCGCCTCGAGCAGGTGATTCTTCGCGCGGCGGCCGTCCTCGGTGATCCACTCGAAGTCCTCGAGATCCTCGTCGCTGACGACGACCTCCGTGGAGGTCAACCGCTCCCTCGGCGAACAGGCCGGCCTCGATCCGCTTGGCGAGTTCGACCTCCTGGACCGCGTTCAGCAGCGCGACCTTGCCGATCTGCTTCAGATAGTCCTTGACCGGGTCGGCGGTGGCGCCGGCGGAGACGACCTGCTGCTCCGGCTCGTCGGCGTCGTCGGAGTCCGAGAGCGCGAAGCCCTCTTCCTCGGAGACCAGCTCCTTCTCCAGCGGGGCCTCCTTGGCCTCGTTGAACTCGGAGTCGTCCACTTCGTCGAGCGAGCGCTTCTTCTCGTCCATGGTGCGGTTCTTGCCGCCGACGGTCAGGACGACATCGTCGCCGTCGAGCTTGACCTCCACATCGAGGCTCGACCTCGCCGCTGGCCACGTCTTGAATCGTGGGCTCCGCCTCCGCCTTCGCGCGCTGCGAGCCGGGGCCTTGCGGGAGCGGCCCGCTGCGTTCCCCTACCTGGGTATGGGGGAACGTGTGAGGCACTCGTACTTTTGGATGATTTCGCCCCTGGCGAGTGCCTCTTGTGGAACCGGAGCGCCGGTCAATGCGTTGAACTAGGTGACGACTCCTGAAAGGACTCGAACGATGAACACTACTGCACGTATGCGAAGCACCGAAGGCATCGACGGCAAGGACGCGGTGGGGCTCTACCTCGACGCCATCGCCAAAACGGCACTGTTGTCCGCGCTCGAAGAGGTCGAACTGGCCCGCACCATCGAGGCCGGGCTCTTCGCGGAGCACGTGCTCTCGACGGTCGCGAGTCCAGCTCGGTCGACGCCAGCGATGAGGAACTGCGCGAGATCGTCGCCGAGGGTCGCAGGGCCATGCAGCGCTTCGTCCAGGCCAACCTCCGTCTCGTCGTCTCCGTGGCCCGCAAGCACGGGCGCGCGCAGATGCCGCTGCTCGACCTCGTGCAGGAGGGCAACACCGGCCTCATCCGCGCCGTCGAGAAGTTCGACTACACCAAGGGCTTCAAGTTCTCGACCTACGCGACGTGGTGGGTGCGCCAGGCCATCTCCCGCGGCATCGCGCAACAGGGCCGCATCGTCCGGCTTCCCGTGCACGTCGCCGAGCAGGTCAACCAGGTTTCTGCCGTCCGCCGCAACCTCGAGCGTCAGCTCGGCCGCGAGCCGGAACTGATCGAGATCGCCGACGAGCCTCGGGCTCGAGGAGGAGAAGGTCGTCGACCTGCTCCGCTACGCCCGCGACCACGTCTCGCTCGACGCCCCCGTCGAGGCCGACGGCGACACCTCGCTCGGCGACCTGATCGCCCGCGAGACCGCGCCCGGCCCGGACGAGGTCGTGCTGGACGCCGAGGAGCGCGCCCGCCTCGAAGGCATGCTGTCGGAGCTCGACGAGCGCTCCCGCGACGTCGTCCGCCGCCGGTACGGCCTTCTCGACGGGCGCCAGGCCAAGCTCGCCGACATCGGCACCTACTGGGGCATCACCGCGGAGCGCGTCCGCCAGATCGAGCGGCAGGCGCTCGCCACCATGCAGAGCGTCAGGGGTCGCGGCCTAACGGTTGCAGATAGGCGTCTCGGTCCTCATCCGGGTGGTCAGCGGTCGCCGACCACCCGGATGAGTCCTTCCTGGGCACAGGATGCGACGGCGGCGCCGTCCTGGAACAGCCGCCCCATGGCGAAGCCGCGGGCGCTGGACGCCGACGGCGAGATCATGTCGTAAAGCAGCCACTCGTCGACGCGGACGGGTCGGTGGAACCACATTGCGTGGTCAATGGACGCCGCCTGCATCCGGGGCGACAGGAACTCCACCTCATGCGGGGATGGCGGTGACGCTGAGCAGGGTGATGTCGCTCGGGCAGGCGAGCACCGCGGCGTGCAGCAGCGGGTCGTCGGGCATGGGCTGTTTCGTCCTCACCCAGGCGCGCATGCTGCCGCCTTGCCGGTCCTCCCTTGGCTGGGCCGCGAGCCGCACGTCGAGCGCGTCCCACTCGGAGATCATCGTGATCTGCCGGCCGAACCTCCGCTCGAGCACCTCCGCCAGCGAGGGCACGCGTCGGCACGGCCGTCCCCGATGGCGGGGCCGCGGTGTGGTCGAGGCCCGGCTCTGGCTCCTGGAACGACGCGGTCATCTGGAAGATCACCGTGTCGCCCTGCCTGGTCACGACGCGGCGGTTGCTGAACGTGTGCCCGTCCCGCAACACCTCGACGTCGAAGTCGAGCGGGACGTCGATGGCTCCGGGCGGAGGAAGTAGGCGTTCAGCGAGTGGACGAGACGGTCACGGGGCACGGTCTGCGCCGCGGCGACGAGCGTCTGGCCGAGCACCTGCCCGCCGAACAGCCGCTGGAGCAGCGTCTGCGGTTGGGGGCCGCGAAACGTGAGCCGCCCCGTGGCGGTGAGATCGAACAGCGCGCAGAGCTCGGCAACATCCTTGGGCACACGCCTATGCTGCCACCAGGCGAGCTTTCCGGTGGGATGCTGTGCTCACCAGCATGGTGCAAGGTCGGACCTGGCGCGACGGGGTGCAGCAGCGGAGCGACGTTCCGATGGCCGAGTTGAGCGAGTTCCTCGCCGATCCGCACCTGTTGGTATGGCTGGACCTCGTCGATCCCGGAACCGGGTTGCTGGCAACACTCGCCGAAGAGCTCACGCTCGACAGACACGCCGTCGAGGACGCGGCCGCGCCCTTCGAGCGCCCCAAGGCGACCCGGCACGCCGGGCATGTGTTCCTCACCTGTTATGCGACCACCCTGACCGTCGACGCCGCCGAGGCCGCAGCTGGTCACCCCGCGGATCTCGGCCTTCCGTGCTGCCCAACGGCCTGATCACCGTGCGAACCGGCGCATTCGACTTCGACGAGGTGCTGCAGCGCTGGGCGGACGAGGCGCAGCTCGAGCAGGGCGTAGGCGCGCTCGTCCACGGAATGCTCGACACCGTCGTGGACGGCCATTTCGACGCGATCCAGGCATTGGATGACGAGGCGCTGGAGGACATGCTCTTCGGCGACCGCGTCCGGCCGCGCGCGTTCCAGCAGCGGGTGTTCGCGGTCCCGCAAGGTTCTGGCGCAGTTGCGCCGCAAGGTGCTGCCGATGCGGGAGGTCGTCTCTGCCGTGATCAGGTTCGAACCTCCGGAGACGCTGCCGGTCTCCGAGAGCTGGACGGCGACTTCGACGACCTCTACGACCATGTCATCCGTGCCGCCGATTGGAGCGAGTCGCCGGAGGTCGTCGGCAACGCGTTCGAGACCAGCCTCTCGCTGCAGGACGCCCGGTTTGAACGACATCATGAAGAAGCTCGCGGCCTGGGCGGCCATCATCGCGGTCCCGACGGCTGTCACGGGCTGGTTCGGCCAGAACCTCCGTATCCCGGCTACGCCAGCGGCTCCGGGCTGCTGCTCAGCATCGTCCTCATCGTGGCCGGTGTCGCCGGCCTGTACCTGCTGTTCCGCAGGGTCGACTGGCTCTAGGACACCGCCACGCGGGCGCGACTCAGACTACGCGCGCGGCTCCCAGAGAATCAGGCACCCCGCGTCGACCAGAGGTTGAGCGCCTCCTCCGTCCGCGGCCGGATCGGCCAGCGGGTTGTCGTGCTACCCATAGCTCCTTGAGACCCACTCGGTCGGCGAGGCCCTCCGACCGAGGTCAGCTTGTTGGCGTGGACATACAACGTGCGCAACGCAGGAAGATCAGAAGGTCATCCAACGACGTCACCTCGTTGTACACCACGGAGAGCAGCCGGAGGTTCGGCAGGTCGGGGAGCCCCTTGACGTCGCGGAGCTTCGTCCGGCCGACGACGAACATCTCAAGCGACGGCATAGGAGGAATTCCGTGAAGTGTTTCAGATCGCCCTTGACTATCCCCAGATAGGAGAGGTCTGACCACTCGGCGACGTCTCGAAGCGCGGTGAAGTCGGTCACCCGTCGGACGTGCCGAAGCGGACGCCACTCGAGCGACGGCGTCTTCGCCGGGAGACCAGCAAGGCCAGGGATAAGGCTGTTGACCAGATCGAGTTTGGTCAGGTTCGGCAGAGCCGGGAAGCCTCGAGCGTCTCGACGCCCCCGTACGGGCACTCCAACGAGGTGATCCTCTCCGCCCTCCGCCCGCATGAGCCAGCCGGTCACGGTGTTGGGCGTCGCCCGGTCGATGCACTCCCGAAGCGCGCGGCTCTTGATCTTCTCGAGGTCGTAGTCGTCGGGTCCGAGGACGCACATCCGCTCGCTTACGAAGGTGCGCGAGATGTACCCGGGGCGGCTGCCCGTGACCTGGCACCATGACTTCCGTGCCTCCGTCGGCCGGCTGGACGTATACGTGTTGTCGGTCGCTCCCGTGATGGGGATCGCCATTACGCAGCCACTGGTACGCGAGGGTGGCCTTCGGCCGCCACAGACCCGTCGCAACCGACAGGGGTGCTCCTGCGCGGGGCTGGTTCTGCGAAAGTATGTAGATGCCACCACGTTGACCCAAAACGTACCGCGTGCGACCGCGGCCGAGCGTTTCGAGGTGACCGCAACCGAGGTATAGCCCTTGCCTTGCCGGTGACCGTGACCGAAAGCCTCTTGCCCGCATCCGCAACGACCGGGGCATAAACCTGCTTGGTCGCCCCCGCGACTCTTCTTACCGTCGCGCAGCCACTGATAGCTCAGCCTCACAGACTCCGCCGGTTTCCAGTACCCGGTCTTGGCGGTGATGGTGCCGTCGACCTGGGGATCATTGCTCAGCGTGACTTTCTTCGACGTGATGACGCCGAGGGCAACCTTCTTGGTCTTCTTCGACGTCCTCGTAACCGGGCGCAGTTTCCACTGAGTTCCCGGTGATCTGAACTGAGATCCTCGCGCCCGCATCGGCGCCTGTGAGCGTGTATGAGAAACCCTTCGCACCCTTGATCTTTTTGCCGTCTCGCAGCCACTGCGGATGGCCGAGACGCTCGGACGCCACGTTCCCACCTTGACTCTGAGGGTCTTGCCGACCCGCGCCGTTCCAGAGATGGTCGGTGTGGGCGTCACCCTCGGCGCGGCATCGGCAGATGCCGGAGCGAAGCCCACGAACGCCAATGCGATCAGCAACGCAGCCACGACGACGCGCCTCAGCGCGAGCGATGGACGGCGATCAGACGAGCCTGACATCACAGCATTTCCCCCTGAAATACTTCGGGATATCGGCAGCCATTGCCGAGTCCCGGACAAGAGGCTATCAGCGCATATCCACGCTCCTCGCGGGGCAGATAAAGAGGGTACTCGGGTACCCGCGGAGTGGAACTCGACTACCCAGCGGGCCCTGACTTGGCGGCTGCATATCTCCGCCGCTCATCCAGGAAAACGCGCGTACGCTCGACGAGCCAAGAGACCTATCTGACAGCAACGTGGCACGGACGGGAGCGGCAATGGCACGAGCAGCGCGCGCCGGCCGGTACAGCGCCGTGATGCGGATGAGCAGCGTCGTTGCCGACGGCATTGCTGTTCCTCTTCGCCTTCGCCTCGTGCGCACCCGCGGCCGAAGGTACTCCCTCCAGCACGGCGCCCCATGGTGAGGCCGACGGCCAGGACGCAGAACGACTTCGCGACTTCCCTGGAGGGCGGCCATCCAGCGCGCCTGACAGACATCATCGTCGACTATCGCTGGGACGCGATAGCACGCCCGCGGGGAGATCAAGGTCAAGGATGACGCGGTGGAGATCATGGAGCGTCTCGCCGCCGAGAGCAGGGTAGCCGTCGAAGTCGTCCGCGCCACCGAGGAGGCCCTGCCCTACGACCAACGAAGCACGGTGGAGTTGGCCGTCCTCAAGGCGCTCCAAGACCTGGGTGCGGCAGGGCTCGGGGCGGCATATACGCCGGACACGAACAGCGTCAGGGTGACGGCGTGGACCAACGACCCCGCGTCTATCCGGCAGAGGGTGGACGAACTCAACGCAAAGGGGGACGGGCGCGGATCACCGTCGAGTTCGAGCCCGCCGACCAGGCGCCTTCTCGCCCCATGGGCGCCGAGGAGTAACTGCACCCCTCAGCGCCCGCGGCGCGGATGGCCTGGCGGATGGGTTTGGCCGAGACGGGGAT
>NZ_JADJNP010000007.1 GCF_016714275.1 Tessaracoccus sp.
CCTACGTCGTTGCCACGGAGTACGGCGACAGCCCGATCCACCGTACCGTTCTCGCGTGCACCGCGCCGCTGATCTCGGTGGCCGACGACGCGGGCGTGGCGCAGTACGGCGGCGTCCAGGGTCTACACGTTCCCGGAGGGGCTGGGATCGTCTTCGCTGGGCGCCATCAACCGCGGCAACCCAACGATGGGCGTGACCGGACGTTCATCGACGCATTCACGGGCGTCAACGCGCTCGGGTCTGCGGTCGCATCCACTGGCGCCACGCTGGTCGGCACCGAAGCCACGTGGCTTCAGTCGACGCCAACGCGACGGCAGCTGCGAAGGTCGCGGCGATCAGCTCGGTGAGTATCGCCACCCCAGCTGACCGAGTCGGGCGGGCGGCGTCCATGACGGCACCGCAACGGCCGCGCTGATGTTCCTGAACTTCGCCATTGCGGGACGACGCGTCGCACACGGCGGGCTCTGGGACGTTCACCGGCACGACCACGTTCGCGTGGCCTGCCGCGGGAGACAAGTGATGTTGCGAACCGTCTATGACGCCGAAGGCCGCGAGCACACCGTCGAGGCCATCGATGCGCGTGAGTATCTCGCGACGGGGCTGTACTTCGCCGAGCCTCCCGCGCCGCCGGTCGAACCGATCGGATCGAAACTCCCGGATCCCGACCCTTCGGCCGAGCCCGACAAGTCAGAAGCCAAATCGAGAAAGGGTTGACCCGAAAGGGCTGAATCACCATGGCTGACAACCTCGCCGCGGTCGCAAATGCCGGCAAGATCCTCGCTGCGGACGACATCGCTGGCGTCCTGTACCCGCGAAGCAAGCTCGTGATCGGCGCGGACGGAACGAACGACGGCGACGTGTCGGCGACGAACCCCACTGCCGACCAAGACGCACGGACCGGCCTCCCGGCGCGCGGTGGGTGAGCAGCGTCTCTGCAAGCGAGCGAGGGATCACCATCCCGGCCGCGAACCTCGCGCGGAGGTAGCCTCGTTCAACGACAGCACCGGCAACGCTGTACCTGTACCCGTCCGCCGGGGACGGTCACGCCGTCCCTGTTCAGCGTGAAGCTGGCTGCCGGTGAGGCGTTCGCGCTTGGCGAGGGCGAGTACACGGGAATCATCACCGGATCTGGTCGACGCGACGGTGCCGCGCGTGTCACGGAGATGACCTGATGCAGATCATCCGACGCTTCATTGGCCCGACGGACACCGCGTACAACAGCGACAGTTGGGGCAGTGCTGCGGCTGACCACCGCTGGGGCTGACAGCCGCGTCGCTGTTCCTGGGCGTCAGCGCGCAAGCAGCGGACAGCGGAACTGCGGGCGGCGCGGCAGCGTACAGCGCCGGCGGCGACACCGGACGGCGGCGGCGCGTCCCGCGGCAGTGACGCCGGTGCGGGCGACATGCCCGGCACCGCGCAAGAGGTGACGGGTGCCAGCCGAGTTCTACGCACCAAAGTCGCCGCACGTCCACGCTCAACGCCGCGGCCGTCGCCGGAACGACGACGCTGACCCTGCCGGGGTCCAGCGGCACGCTCGCGCTCACGAGCGACATCCCGTCCCTCTCAGGGTACGAGACGAGCGCGCACGCCTCGTCGACGTACCAGACGCTCGCGGGGATGAGCGGGTACCTGACGCCTCGACGGCGGCGGGAGCCGCGGGCGGGGCGCCGCGTCCTACCTCCTGGCCTCGACGGCCGCCTCCACGTACCTCGGCATCAGCGCTCAGGCGGCCGACAGCGCCCTGCTGGCGGCCACGCGGCCGCGTACTTCCAGACCGCACTGATCTCCGGCACCGACATCAAGACGATCAACTCCGCGTCGCTGCTCGGTCTGAAACGTGTTGTCGGCGGTAGCGGCGAACACGTTCACGAGCACGCAGACGATCCCGCGACAACGTACCAACGTCCATCGACAATTCATCGTTCAGCTGGGCTGTCTCTAACGCCTTTTGGCCTGGACCTCAGGTCGCACCGCCGAGGCTTGGGCCGTTTCAACTCAATATTGGAGGAGCGACTTTTAGCAGTGAATGGGACCCGGTGATGTATTTCGGGTACAACGCCGACGGTGCTGTTTCGAGCGAGCCCGCGTTCCGCTGGGTTATCGAAGGCAACTACAACACCGGGACCGAACGAGATTTAGAAGCGTATTGGGAATACGTCGATACCGCTGCGAATGTGTGGCGTCCGATTTTCGTGTACCGCAACAAAGCCACGACCACGACGGGCGGCGAAACATTGGTGCTCAACAACGAGTACCTGTATCTCCAAGGAACGCGCGCGGCTCCGCTGACGTTCACGCTCAAGCCGAAGAACTCAAACCAGCCGGCGCAGATTTGGGTCCAAGGACTAGGAACCGGAAACAACACGAACCAGTTCCTGAAGATCGCAGGCGGCAGCAGCGATTCGAACGCAGCATTCATTCGCTTGGGCGGAAACACCTGCACGACTGGCGAGATGGGCGGCGGCAACTACGCCGAAGGTCTGCTGCAACTCGGTGCTGGCGCCCCGTCGACGCACACCGCAGGAACTACTGCTGGCACGATTGTGATGCTGGCCGGCGCGACCCCAACCGAGTATTTCCGCCTGCAGTACGACGGCAAGGTGGTACTGAACAATCCGACAGTCGCGGCCTCGTATCAACTTGATGTCAATGGATCAATTGGCGGGGGGCAGATTTCCGCAGATGTGCTGGCGGCCGGTGGATTTAGGTTCAAAGGGCACACGACGAAGGGGATGTATCTCCAAACGACGAACCTCGGTGCGGGCAGCAATGTGCTGGTGCTTCAGTCGGCAAACGGAATTGATGTTGGGATCGGTGGCGGACAGATCAGGGTCAAGTCAAGCGTCGGGTTCGGGTTTGCGTCAGGCGGCCCGGATGACTCCGTCGGCGACACGCTGCTCTACCGTGACGCCGCCGGCACCCTCGCCCAGCGCAACGGCGCGAATGCGCAGACGCTGCGGGTGTACCGTGGATGGACTGACGGCTCGAACAGTTCCCGAGTTGAAATCGGATGGAACTCGACGACGGCCCTGTTCAATACGGTAGGGATAGGGACCGGAAGCAAGGGAAATGTCGCGTTCGGGACGGCCGCATTGGCGACGAGTGCAACCGTGGGCTACATCATGGTTCCTGGGTGCGCCGGAACCGCTACTGGAGTTCCTGCCGACATCCCGACGGGGCAGTACCCGGTCGTGTACGACACCACAAACAAGAAGATCGGCGTCTACGACGGCGGGTGGATCTGGACTGCGGCGCTTACTTGATATGAGTCCACGTCCTGCCACTCTTGATGTGCCAAATCGTCGGCCCGGTGACGCCGAAACGCTCGCCGATTTCTCTGCACGTCATCGATTTGAGCATAACGCGAATCTCGCGAACGTCGGATTCGGTGAGGATGTGGCGGCCCATGCGCTTCATGGACATGTCGGGGCGTGGAACGTGGCGCCAGTGGTTGCCCTGGACGATCTCGTCGATCATTTTCGTGCTAATTCCAAATTCAACGGCGATGTCGCGGCGATACTCGCGTGCGGCGATCTTCCGAAGAATCTCCGCAACCTGCTCCTCGTTCAGCTTTGCCGCGCTCGCGTTGCTTCCGGCGTATCGGCGATGAAGACCAGTGCGGTATGCATGCGCGATGTTCTCAGAGCGTGTCACCCATTCCAGGTTTTCCGCACGGTTATCGATCTTGTTTCCGTTCTTGTGGTTGCCTTGGTGCAATTCAGTAGGAGCGGGGCCGATGAACGATTCAAGAACCGCTCTGTGCACACACATAGCCTTCTGCGTCGTCCCCTTACGGACTGGCGCAAAGACGAGGTAGTTGTAATTCGTCATCCTCGGAAGCAGGAGGCGGTCCGTCTTGCATCTTGGGCTACCGGCGTCGCGTTTCACGCGGCCCATGTTGCTGACAGAGTAATAGCCTTCCCATCCAAGCACCGGCTTCCAAATCTCGACCATTGCCATATCCGATAAATGTCTGATGGGCCTAATTATACCGAGCCATGAACGACAAAACCATCACCCTCACGCTGTCCCTGCAAGACGTGAACGTCATCCTCGCGGGCCTCTTGGAGTTGCCCGCGAAGGTGAGCCTCGAAGTCATCGGCCGCGTGAAGCAGCAGGGCGACGAACAGATGCAAGAGACGCAACCGGAGGAATCCCATGGCTGACTACACCATCACAATCGACGACGCCGACGTGCCGGGCCTGACCTGGGCGCTGGAGCGGTACAACGCGAGTTTGCCGGCCGAGGTCGGAGACCCGGAAAAGCCCGGAAAGATGATCGCGAATCCTGCGCTGCTCGCCGACGAGGCCGCCTACGTGCAGCACGTCATGTCGAACGCCGCGCAGTCGTACATCGTGCAGCAAGGCGGCGACCTCGCCGACAAGGTACGCACGCTCAAGCCGAAGAACGTCGCGACGTTGAAGGCGGCCATCGAAGCGGCGGTCGCGGTGGATGTCGCGGAGAAAGCGGCGGCGGTGGAGGCGGCTGCCGTCGGGGCGGTGAGGGTCGGGCCGTAATCGGACTGGCACGAGGCGAAGATGCTCGCGTTCTGGATTCCGATCTTTTTCAGCGGCAGCGTTCCGTACTTTCGTCCGCAGGTACTCATCGCAGTTGCGGCTGAAGATCGACTGGCGCTGGTGACCATCGAATCGCGGGTTGTGCCCGTTCCAGCGGATGTCAGGACGGCATCGGTCCCGCAGTATCAGCGCACGACCGTCGTAGGTCCCGAATCTCAGGCATAGGAAGAGTCATGTCGACCCTAGCAACCTACGTGCACGACCCGAACGCGAACATCGACTACGGATTCGACTGGTCGGATTGGCTCGTCGACGGCGATCTGATTTCGGCCAGTTCGTGGTCAATCGACCCTACCGGACCGACCCTGAGTAACGACACCATCGACGACACACAGAAGCTGACCAGGTGCTTCGTCGCGGGCGGCGACGCGGGAACCAGGTACGTTCTCTCGAATCACATCTTCACCGATGCCGGCCGGGAGGATGACCGGTCCATCACCTTGAAGTGCAGGGAGCGATGACATGGCGCTGATTGTCGAGGACGGAACCTTGGTCGCGTCCGCGAACAGCTACGCTACGGTCGCCCAAGCCGACGACTACCTGGAGGCGCGGGCTCGTGACTCCGCCTGGGCCTCGCTGGACGACGACGTCAAAGAGGGATACCTGATCCAGGCGACCGACTACATGGTGCAGCGGTACCACGCCTCCTGGAAGGGCGTGCGCCGGTCCGCCGCCCAGGCGCTCGACTGGCCACGCGCCTACGTCGACTACGAGCCGGTCTACCAGTCGACGGGCGTCGTCGCCGACCCGGTGACGGGCGGCTTCTGGCTGCCCGCGGACGAAGTTCCCGGCCGGGTTATTCACGCCTGCATCGAGCTCGCCGTGCGCGCAGTCTCCGGGGCTCTGGCGCCCGATCTCGCGGCGCAGAAGAAGCGCGTGCAGGTCGGCCCCATCGAGGTCGAGTACGCTGCGGCCGCGCGCGAGTCGAAGGCGTTCCAGGCCGTCGAGCAGCTGCTCGCTCCGCTCCTCGAGAACGGCGGATCATCGTCCATGCTGACGGTGCTGCGCGCATGAGCCTCTACGACGAACTGGCGGCGACGGTCGTCGACCTCCTGGCCGACGATGACATTGCCGGCGAGATCACGCTGACGCGGCCGTCGAGCGAGCCGTCGACCTACGACGCCTCGATTGGCTCGGCGACGCCGGTCGACCCGATCACGTACACCGGGGGGCGTGCCGTGGTCGCCAAGTACCGGACGCGCGACATCGACGGCACGCGCATCCAGCGTGGCGATCGCATGGTGATCCTGAGCACGAGCGGGATCGTCCAGCCCATGACCGGCGACACGATCACGATCGACGGCGAGACGTTGACCGTCGTGGACGTGGACGTCGTCAAGCCCGGCCCAGGTCAGGTCGCTGTCGCCTACATCGCTCAGGTGAGGGTGTGATGGCGTTTGCAGAAGACCTCAAGCGGGCGTGCGACGCGACCAAGGGCCGAGCCGAGGACGTGGTGCGTCGATCCGCGATCGCCATGCAGAAGTCGATGATTCTGAAGACCCCGGTTGACTCCGGGCGCATGCGCGCGAACTTCCAGTGCGGACTGGGCGACATCAACCGACGCAACGGCTACCTTCCAGGCTCGGACGCGCTCTCGCGCACCGCCGAGGCGCTGCTCAACTGGAAGCCCGGCCAGGACATTTACCTGACCAACTCGGTGCCCTACGCCAAGGTCGTGGAGTTCGGGCTGTACGGCAAGCCTCCGGGCAGCGCGAACGGTCCCAAGACCGTGGGCGGCTACTCGAAGCAGGCGCCCGCCGGCTTCGCACGCCTGACCGCGCAGGACTTCTCGAACCTGCTGCACGGCGCCATTCAGGGGCTGCGGACGTGAGCATTGCCACGATCCGCGCCGCGCTGGAGTCGCGTCTCAACGGCATGGCCTCGCCGTTGCCCAGCGCATGGGAAAACGTCTCCTACACGCCAATAACGGGCGTGCCGTGGCAGCGCGTGAACCTGCTCGTGAACGATCCCGTGGACTACGCCGTCAGCTCCGACGTGGTCGAGCAGCGCGGAATCCTGCAGGTCACGCTGTACTTCCCGGCGGGCGCCGGAAGCGCAGCTGCCGCCGCGCGCGCGCAGGCCATCGCCGATCGCTTCGCCCCTGTCCAAACCCTCATCAGTGGCGCGACCAAGGTCGAGATCTTGCGCACCGCCCACATCGCGGGCGGCCAGGTGGTCGACGAGTGGTGGTGCGTGCCCATCTCGATCTACTGGCGGTCCTTCACCGCCTGACCCAATCCTCAACCCCGCCCGCGAGGGCACCTCCAAGAACCCGCCGCTGGCGGGTTTTTCATTCCAGGAGAACTGCCATGCCTGCTGTGCCCACCGGAACCCTGTTCTACGTCGTGAGTTCGTTCGGCTCCCCGCTGACCGTCACCGCGGTCTCCAACGCCTCCGAAGCTGTCGTGTCCTGCACTGCGCACGGCTACAACAACGGCGACGTGGTCGAGATCACGAGTGGATGGGGTCTGCTCAACAAGCGTGTCTTCGAGGTCTCCGACAAGACCACGGACACCTTCAAGCTCAAGGGCATGGATACGTCCAGCACCGATCGGTTTCCGCCCGGCACGGGAACCGGCACGGTGCGAGAGATCTCGGCCTGGACGCAGCTCTCGAAGGTCATGAACCCGCAAAGCCAGGGCGGCGGGCCGAAGACGTCCAAGTACAAGTTCACCGAAAGCGACGTGGAGTACTCGATCAACGACGGCTTCGAGGCGACCTCGATGACGCTCGAGTTCGACGACGACGACACGACGGCCGGGTACACCGCTCTGCGCACTGGAACGGACAGCCAGAACAACAACGTCCTGAAGATGCTGATGCGCAGCGGCTCGCGGGTCTACCTGCCCTGCACGTTCGCGCTCAACGACGTGCCGCGGCTGCAGGACGGGCAGATCAACCGGATCTCGGCCCAGTTCGCGGGCAACAATCGGCACACGCGCTACTCGGCGTGATCGCCCTCCTGGCCGTCGCCGCGCTCATCGCGTGGTGGCGGCCACTTCGATTTCCGCCCACGGGTCGCTCCCGAGCATGGGCCTTTTTCCAAGAGCACAAGGACAACCCATTCATGGCCAAGATCACCCTCGCCGTCGCGCCGACGTTCAAGCTCGACGTGTCCATCCCCGTCATCGGTGAGCGCAACGTCACCGTGGGCTTCACCTTCAAGGGTCGCAGCAAGACCCAGTTCAACGAGTACATGCAGGCCATGCGCGGAATGGCCGACCCGGACGCGATGATGGAAACCGTGTGCGGCTGGGATCAGGAGCACGAGTTCAACCGCGACAACATGGTGCTGTTCCTCGAATCGCACCCGCTCGCGGCCGAGGCCGTCCTGAGCCGCTACATGAAGGAGTACCTGGGCGCACGGCTGGGAAACTGAAGGAGGCCGCCGCCGCGCTCTACCAGAAGAGCGACGGGGAGGGCGGGCTGTTCTCGGACGACGACTTCGAGTGCGAGGTCTGGCCCGAGAACTGGCCGTCGTTCCAGTTGTTCGCCGAGTTGCGAACCCAGTGGCGGCACGGCCTCAATGGCCCGACGGGCCTCGACTACACCGCTGTCCTGGCGGTGCTGCGCGCCAAGCGCCTGCCGCGTGAGCGGGCCGACGAGATGTTCGCCGACATCCGCGTCATGGAGCGCGCCGCGCTCAACGAGATCCACCGCAAATAGGAGCCTGAAGTGGCAGACGAGATCGTCAGCGTTGGCATCAAGATCGACACGAATGCCGATCAGACTGCAGCTGCGCTGGATAAGGTCGCGTCCAAGGGCCCGAAGGTCGAGCAGGCGTTCGACCAGATCAAGGGCGCCGCGGGCGCCACCGGCAAGGCCATGGAAGGCATGGGCACCGCCGGCGCCACGGCCGCCACCAAGGTGGACAAGCTGTCGGCCGCGCTCACGGCAGCGGCCCAGGCCGGCGACCGCGCGGCGGCGGCGCAGGCTGCGGCGGCAGAGGCTGCGGCCAAGACCGCCCGTGCCGCTCAGGACGGCGCGTCTGGCGTGAGCGCCATGCTGCAGTCGCTCACGAGCGTCGAAGGCGCGATGAAGCTCGTGGCAGCCGGGGCGGCGGCGTTCCTGGCCGAGTTCGGCATCCAGAAGATTCTCGCCATCCGGCAGGCGTTTCTGTCGCAGGCCGATGCGATCACGTCGCTGAACACCACGCTGCGGCTGGCTACCGGCTCGACCTTGGCGGCCTCCGACGCTTACAACTCGCTCTTCGCGGTCGCGCAGCGGTCGCGCATCGGCTTCACCGACCTGGGCGACACCTTCGCGAAGATCGTGCGCAGCACGCGCGACATCGGCGTGTCCACGACCGACGCTGTGCGGATCACAGAGACGCTGTCGAAGGCCATCACGCTCTCGGGCGTGTCGGCCGAGTCCGCCAAGCTGGCGATGATCCAGCTGGGCCAGGGCATGGCGGCCGGCGCGCTGCGAGGCGACGAGCTCAACTCCGTGATGGAGCAGACCCCGCGTGTGGCGCAGGCCATCGCCGATGGCCTGGGGGTGAGCATCGGGAAGCTGCGCGAGATGGGAAGAGAGGGTCAGCTGACGGGCGAGGCCATCGTCGGCGCGCTGCAGAAGGCTGCCAAGACCATCGACTCCGAGTTCGCCGTCTCGGTGACCACTGTGGGGCAGGCGACCACGGTGCTGCAGAACGCGACGACCGACCTCATCGGCAAGCTCGACAAGATGACGGGCGAGTCGCAGCGCGCGGCCGGCGGGCTGCTTGGGATGGCCAAGGCGCTTACGTCCATCGCCGACGTGGTCGACCGGATGAACAACCAGCCGTTGCCGAAGATCCTGCTGAATCAGGACAACTTCAACCCGTTCAACGCGCTCGAGGCGAGCCCGCTGTTCCGCATCACCGGCGCGCTCGCGCAGCGGATCCTGCCGACCCCGGAGGAGGCGCAGGCTCAGTCGGTCGAACGTGCAGCGCGCGAGAACAAGGCGTGGGACGCGATCATCGAGCAACGGGCCCAGGCGGCCCAGGCGCTCGACACCGCCTCTCGCAAAGCCAATGAGGCTCTGTCGAAGTTCGCCAACGAGCCCGGCAACCTCTCGCAGGCCGGCAAGAAGCTCGCGGACCAGACCAAGCTGCTGCGCGAGTTCACCGACACGGTGAAGCCGTTCGCCCAGGGCACCGAGCAGTACGCGAAGGCGCTGAATTCGCTGGAGCAGGGGCTGAAGAACATCGATGAGAAGTTCAAGCCCAAGGGCAAGGACAATAGCAAGCAGGAGGAGCAGGAATACAACTCGCTCTCCGACGCGATCCGCAAGAAGGCCGCAGCTGATCTGCTGGCACTGGACTCCGAGGGCAAGCTGACCCAGGCGGAGAAGTTCGCCGCCGA
The DNA here is from genome assembly GCF_016714275.1 of Tessaracoccus sp. Lineage (GTDB taxonomy): Bacteria > Actinomycetota > Actinomycetes > Propionibacteriales > Propionibacteriaceae > Arachnia. Next base: position 9,921 of record NZ_JADJNP010000007.1, read on the forward strand.
GATGAAAGAGCGGTTGCTTGACTCCAACCTCAAGCTGACCGCCGCGCATCGCGCGAGCCTGCAACTCGACGTCGACGCCAAGGCCACGCTGATCGCGCTGGCCGAGGAGCGCAACAAGGCGACCGCCGCCGAGCAGGAGGAACTGAAGGCCCGCGAGCGGGTCATCGACCTGGCGAACAAGGAGTCGTCCACCGAGCAAGGCCGAATCGGCGCGCTGGCCGGCACGGTCCAGGCCATGCGCGATCACAACGAGCAGATCGGCCTGAGCGCGCGCCTGGTGCTCGAGCTGAACTTGAAGAAGCAGGACCTGGCCATCACCGAGAAGGAGTACGAACTGATCGTCGCCAAGAGCAACGATCTCGGTGAGACCAAGATCACGCAGCTGGAGAACGAGATCCGGCTGATGCGCGAACGCCGGCAGCTGACGGTCGAAGGGTTCGACAAGGACCGTGCGGCGGACCTCGTGAAGAGCCAGGAAAACGCTGCGAAGGACGCGGCGACGGCCTGGCAGCGCGCTTCCGACGACATCAACCGGGGATTGACCGACAGCATCTTTCGCGCGGCCGAGTCCGGGAAGTCGGCGTTCCTCACGCTGCGCGACTCGATCAAGGGGATGTTCGCCAACATGGTCCTTCGGCCGATCGTTCAGGGTTCCATCGGAGCGCTGACGGGCGCGCTCGGGCTCACTGGCACCGCGTCGGCCGCCACCAGCGCCGGATCCGGTCTGGGCACTCTTGGCGGGCTGGCGTCGCTTGGCGGGTCGATTGGGTCGTTCGGCAGCGGGTTCGCATCTGGCCTGACCGCGTGGGGCGCCGAGGGCAGCGTCACCGGGCTGCTGGGGATGGGGACTGACCTGTTTGCTGGCGGGATCGCCAACGGCCTGGGCACGATTGCCGGGGCGCTGGGGCCGATTGCCAGCGGCGTGGCAGCGGTCATGGCGATTCTCTCTTCCATGGAGGGCGGCGGGCCCAAGAGCGGCGGGTCGTTCTCGACCAATGCGGGCGAGCGCCTGTTCACCCCGGCCGACAGTGACGCCCTGGTACGCACGCTGGGCGAGGGGATCGTCGCCGGCTTCCAGAACGCCGCGCAGAAGTTCGGCGGCTCGGCGGCCGGCACGAGCATCAGCCTGGGCTTCGACACCGATCCCCAGGGCAAGGCTTCCAATCGCGTTGCCTCGCGCGTGGTGAACGCCCTGGGCGTGACGACGCTCGACAACAGCGCCGGCCGTGACATCGGGCGCAACGCCGAGGACATCGCCAAGGAACTGGCCACCGAGGCCAAGCGCGCCCTCCTGGCGGCGCTGCAGGGCGCGGACCTGGGGCAGGGGTTCTCGGACTTCTTCAAGCGCCTGGACCCCGCCACCGCGGCCCCGGATGCCATCGACAACCTGCTGGCCTTGGCCGGCGCGATCAAGGACTTCGCCGACAGCGTGCGTGGCGTGCCCGGCTCGCTCGGCGAGATCGCGAACCTCACCGCGTCGGCCATCGACCAGCTGGCCAACTCGTCCGGCGGGCTCGACAAGCTGAAGGCCAACGTCTCGTCCTTCTTCGAGAACTTCTTCTCGCCGCAGGAGCAGCAGACCGCGCGCACCACGCAGTTGAGCAAGGCGTTCGACAACGTGGGGTTGGGCCCCGACTTGACGCTGCCCACCGCCGAACTGAAGGCGTGGTTCCGCACGACGGTCGACGGCATCGACACCTTGACCGAGGCCGGCCGCAACCAGTACGCCTCGACCATCGCGCTGTCGGGCCCGCTCGCCGAGTGGATCCGCCAGGCTGATCAGCTTTCGACGGCCGCGGAGCAGGCGGCCGAATCGGTCGCGCAGTCCATCTCGCAGGCATTCGACTCGCCGACGGAGCGGCTGCAGGCGGGCTTCGCGAAGCTGAACATCACGATCCCGGACAGCGTGGAGAACTTCGAGGCGCTGGTGCGCAACATCGACACCTCCACCACCGCCGGTCAGGACCTGGCGAACACGCTGATCGCGCTGTACCCGGCGTTCAAGTCCGTGCAGCAGGCCGCTGCGGAGTTGGAGCGCACCGGCATCACGAAGGAGATGGACAGCCTCACGGCCACGTTCGGCGACTTGTCGAAGTCGCTGGCCGAGCTGGAGCATCCCGCGCAGACGGTGGCCGACCGCTTCATCGAACTGGGCCAGAACATCACGTCGCTGCAGGACGCGCTCGCGCAGGCGCTGGGGACCGCGCCGCAGACGAACATCGAGAAGCTGCAGGCGGCCATCGCCGGCCGCGACAGCATCGTGGGCGCCAAGGGCAACATCCGAGACACGATCAACTCGACCATCGTGGACCAGTTCGTGGCGAAGAAGGACACCGCCGGGGCCACGGGCTTCATCGACAGCCAGATCCAGTGGCTGTTCTCGCATCTGGCCGAGAACCCCGCCGACTACGCCGCGCGCATCACGTCGCTCGTCACGCAAAAAGCGAGCATCTCGTCGTCGGCCGCCACCGACGCCTCGCAACAGGAGGCCGACCGGATCAACGAGGCGCGGAGCACGCGCATGGACCAGCTGCGCGAGGAGATCGACACCTTCAAGCAGCTGAAGTCCATCGGCGAGGACATCGCGAACACGCTGCTGGAGATGCGCACCGGGTCGCTGACGGCGCTCGCGCCCAAGGATCAGGTGAAGCTGGCCAGCGACAACTTCGACACGTTGTTCGCGCAGTACCAGATGGACCCGAAGAACCCTGAGATCGCCGGCAAGCTGGCTCGAGCAGGCACCCTCGCACTGCAGGAGTCGCAGTCCTTCTCGGGCAGCGGCGGCAACTACGCCGCGGAGTTCCTGCGCATCACGGGGGCGCTCGACAGCGTGGGCCTGTCCCTGTCCAGCATCCCTGGACAGCTGACGAAGGACGAGCAGCAGCTGAAGGCGCTGCAGGACACCAAGGACGCAACGGCGACCACGGCCGACAACACGGGCGACATCATCACCGAGCTTGGCACCCTGAGCACGGCGCTGGACGGCGTGATGACGACCAAGAACACCGAGATCACCAATCTCGTGACCGCAATCGACGCACAGATCGCCGAATGGCAGGCCGACCGGACCGCGATCCAGGCGCAGTGGGTGACCGATCAGAACCGCTGGACGGGGCTTGAAGGGCGCTTGGTCTCCATCGAGGGCAAGCTGGCGACCATCGCCGGGGCCGCCTCGAACGGGGCCGTCTGATGCTGATCGCCGTCCACTTCAAGGCGGCCATCGACGCAGCCGGCACGCTGCGCGACTACGTGATCGCCACCGACGGCTTCATCACGAGCGCGGGCAGCACGCCGGCGAACACGCCCGTGTGGCGACGGCTGATCGACCCCGGATTCATCGAGAGTTCCATCGCATCCTCCACGCAGGCAGGAAAGCTGCTGTTCGGGCTCACCACGGCCAGCAAGGGCACCGCTCGGATCAACAACACCGACGGCGTGTTCAACGACCTCCCGCGCTTCGGCGTGGCCGGCCAGGACTGGAACGTCTACTTCGTGGAGGACTTCATCCCCGCGATCTTCCCGGACGGCTGGTACAAGGTCGGCACGGCCACCATCGTGTCGATGGTCGGGGACGGCGACACGCTGCAGGTGAACCTGAAGGAGAAGTTCACCCTGTTCGACAAGCCGCTGTGCCCGCGCTTCCTGGGCACGGGCGGCATCGAAGGGATCGCGGCCCTCACCGACACCGCCAAGCCGGTCTGCTACGGCTCGCCGATGAACATCTCCCCGGTGATGATCGACCCGTACCTGCTGATCGCGATGGTGGCCTCCAACGGCCTGACGCACGCCGCGCACGCGAAGGACGGAGGCTCGGTGATTGCACGCATCGCGGGCGCCGACTACAACGACGAGGCCGACTACGACGCCTTGGCCGCGGCCGACGTGCCCATCGGGCACTACATCTGCTGCACCACCGACGGCGTGATGAAACTGGGCTCGCCCATCGTCGGGCAGCTGACGTGCGACGCGATGCGCTACCAGTACGCCGAGGAGCGCGCGAACCCGTCCCTGGTCATGCAGGACATCGCCGCCGACGCGGCGGTGCCCGGCCTCGCGCTCAACTACACGGCCTGGAACGACTTCGAGGCGTGGGCTGATACGGTCCCTGGCGGCTCGAAGGTGGGCTACTACGCGCGCGACGACAGCACCACGTTCGCCAAGGCCCTGTCCGACATCGCCGGCTGCGTCGGCGCCTGGGTGGGCTTCAACCGCGACGGCGAGTTCACCGTCGGGCGCATCACCGACCCCGCCGACGGCACGCCCGAGTTCACCATCAGGGCCGACCAAATCTGGACGATCCGTCGCGTCACCAGTGGCGACCCCGGGCGCGGCCAGCCCTACGGCAAGATCGTCCAGAAGTACCCCAAGAACTGGACCGTGCAGAGCAGCGGCCTGTTCGGCGTCGTGCCCGACAACGTGCGCAAGGAGTTGGCCGAGCAGTACCCGTTGTCGACCACCTACGAGTGCCTGAACAGCGACGACTCGACGCCGACGCTCACGCAGTTCGCGCAGGCCACCGACTACATCCTCGAAAGCTTCGCCGCCGGCCGGCGCGTCACCTCCGGTGGCGACATCGAGGCGCACGTGCCGGTGCCGTCCGAGGATCTGTCGGTCATCTTCGGCCGCGCGCGCGACTGGATCGAGATCACGGTGCCGTTCAGCTACGACATCTTCTACTCGGTCGACCTTGGAATCGTCGGGACGATCTACGCCGACGACTTCGGCCTGGAGGCTGGCAAGCAAATGATGGTCGTGTCCATCCGCTACGAGTTGGGCAGCGAAGTGCCCAAGGCAACGCTGACCATGTGGGGTTGACGTCATGCGCAATCTGGCGCTGTGCTGGCCGAACCGCTTCACCGAGGCCACGGTGTCCCAGGGGAGCTACGAGTCCCTGTTCCCGCCGTCGAACCTCTACGACCCAGAACCGACGGCTGTCGCGCGGACCACCGATCTGCTGACCACCTCGACGTGGCTGCGCGTGACGTTCCCGACCCCGCGCACCATCCGCTCCATCGCCCCGATGAACACCAACGCGACGCGCGACTGCACGTTCCGCGTGAAGGCCGGCACCACCGCGGGCGCCTCGGACCTTCTCGACACGGGCGTGCTGGACCTCTGGCGCATCCCGTTCGACACCTGGGGCATCGAGTGGCGGAGCACGGGCAACTGGTGGGACGACGCGCCGATCAGCACGATCTACGGTGCCCCATGGACGCCGGGCCTGTTCCTCAACGAGGACGTGACCTCGAAATACTGGGATCTGTTCTTCGATGACACGGCGAACCCCGACGGCTACCTGCAGTTCGGGCGCCTCTTCATGGGCCCGGCGCTGATCCTCGAGCACGGGGCCGAGTACAACGGCCGGCGGCCGATGAAGGACTTCTCGAGCAAGGCCGTGCTGCTGAACGGCGGCATCGTCGGGCGAGCGCGCCGCGCCGCGCGCAAGGAGATATTCAACCTGCCGCTGATCTGGAACGGCCCCGAGGAGTACCGCGTGCAGGAGATGCTGCGCGTGAGCCGCACGGTGAACGAGGTGTACTACGTGCCGAAGTTCTGGGATCCGGCCGTGCTGCAGTACAAGGGCTTCGTCGGCACGCTGGACGAGCTCTCCGGGATGAGCGCGGCGACGTTCCGCTCGCAGGGCATGCAGCTGCAGATCACCGAGAGCATTTGACATGCCGCTCGACAACACCCACTACGGGTTCGCGACGACGGCCGCAGCAAAGGCCGCGTGGCTGTCGATGCTGGAGCGCGTGGCGACGCTGCACATCGAGGCCGGCGTCATCATCGACGCGCTCCTGCCGTCGGCGCCGGCGACGGAGCAGGTGTTCGCGACCGACGGCGCGTCGCGCGCGGCGCTGCTCGCGGCCTACGCGGCGTTGCGCACGGGCGACGAGACATCGGTGTGGTGGGCCAGCGAGGACGAGACCTGGCACGAGCTCAAGCGGCCGCTCGTGGACGACCTGTCGTCGCAGATCGTGCGCGGCATGATGGGGTACGTCATTGCGTGCCAGGCGCGCCGGAAGGCAATAGCGGCATCGATCTCGGCGGCCGGCAGCGCGGATGCGGTGCTTGCGATCGACCTGTCGCTCGGGTGGCCATCTCGCGCGCTGGCCGGAGGCGAGAAGATCGCGGACGACTTCTGCCTGTCGTTCTTCGTTGGCGGTGTGCCGGACGCGTCCGAGGTGCTGTTCCAGTTCGTTTGCCCGTACCCGCTATACCTCGAGGCGCAGCTCGCGGGGTCGCAGTGGACGGCGACAGCGAATGCGACGGCGAACACGGCTATTGCGGTCAAGCGCAACGGGGCGGCGCTGGCGACGTCGACATATGGCGCGGGAACGTCGACGGTAACCGTAACGGGAATGTCGAGCGCCGTCACAACCGACATCGGCGACTTGATCTCGTTCCACGCGCCGGCATCGGCGGACGTGACGCTCGCGGGAATCACGGGGTCGATCGTGGGGTGGTTCTGATGGCGACCGGCACCCGGATGCCAGCGTACCCGGCGGGGACCAAGCTCTCGCCGTACTTCTACCTGTACGTGCCGTCGACTGACCGCATCTGGATCGGTTCGACCGAGGTCGGCTGGACGAACGCGGACTTTCCGAACGCCGCACCCAGCACCTGGGCCATCGTAGACCCGTCGAATCTGTCAGCCATCGAATCGTGGTCCGCCGTCGAATCGGTCGGCACCGCGGGCGTGCACTACGAGCACTGGTACGACCCGGTGAACGATGTCGTTTGGGCCGAATGCTACCGATCCGGGCCGGGCGCGTACAGATGGATCCGATGGGCGTCTGACGGGTCGATTGAACTTGAGACGGACGCAGCCTCCAACTCCGTGGGTTTGTTCCCCAACGAGAACACGGGCGACGTCTACTGCATCGAGACTGACCCTTCGTCGGGGTATCGGACGCGCTGGATTCGCAAGGTCAACAGCGACGGGACGCTCGGCGATACGGTGGCCGACTTCGCGGCCGGGATCACCTTCGCGCTCGGGGCGGTGGACGGCAGCGGGAACCTGTGGGTGCACACCACCGACGGGAGTCACAACCGAGAGATTCTGTTGATCGACCCGGTCACCTACGGACAAACGTCGATCTGGACCGACACGGGGATCTCGAACGGGATCGACTCCATGTGCTACGACTCGGTGTTGGATCAGATGCTGATCTGGCGCCGCTACGTTGGCGGTGGCGACAACGGGTCGGTTCTGTTCATCGACTGCGCCACCAGCACGGCCGGTGCAGACATCGCGGTGCCAGCGACGGGCGACGGGTGGACGCTCAGTCACGCAGACTTAGGAGAAGGCCCGCGCTTCGATCCGGTGCGCAATCTGTTCTGGTGGGTGGTCGAAGTCCCGGAAGTGCTGGCAAGCAACAACGTCGCGATCAACCGCGCCGCCGTGTCGTTCGACACCTCCGCGTTCGCCGTCGTCCACGTCGAACCGGTCGTCTACTACGGCCCGGAGATCGATCTGTCGGTAATCGATGACCTGGTCAACGACTACGCCGACACCTACAGCGTCGGCTACTCCGGCGTGCTGTGCACGCGGTCCGGGGCGCGCGTCTACTGGTGTGCGTGGTTCGAGATGTGGGACGACGCGACGAGCACGTACCTGTACGACCTGGTGTTCGTCCAATGGTGGGAGCCGGACGCGCCGACGGGCCGCCGCTGGGTCACGATCAACATCAACATACGCAGGAGGTGATCGCATGAGCAACCAGATCCTTCTCGACTACGCCGGCGTTCCCCGGCATCGCTGGGAACAGGTGTGGAGGGCGCCCGACGTTCCGCGCATGATCCCGATGGTCAGCAACGTCTACGATCGCTTCATCGAGCAGAACCAGTTCGGCCGCACCATCAAGGGGTGGGTCGACCTCACCGAACTGCCAACGCGCGAGGAGTGGCTCGAGGTGTTCCCCGAGCCCGAGGCCTACACGCCGCCCGCCGAGGCCCCGGTCTACACGCCTCCGGTGCCGCAGACGATGCACGTCGTCGGCTACCCGCTCGAGCGCGTGCGCGTCACGCCGATCCCGCCGATCGAACTTGGGGCCTGGCCGAGCGTCTCTGTCTATGAGGAATGGGTCGAATTCCAGGGCGTGCGCCGGAACGCGATCGTCGCGCTGTCGAAGCCATTCGACTGCAAGGAGGGGTGCGAGATCACCGTGCTGCAGTCGCTTCGCAACCTCGAACCGGTACTCGACGAGAACCACCCCGGTCGCATCGACACCACCGACTGGTGGGACCGGATCGAGCGCTATGCGCCCGGGCACCCGATCCTCGCGTTCAGGTCGTTCGTCGACTCGCTCAACGACGCGCGTCCAGTCGGGGAGTAGGTGGTGGTGCTCTCGGGCCGGTCCAACGACAACGAACAAGGACTCGACGAGATGGCGCGAGAAGACGGCGCATGGCACCTCGACAAGAAGCTCAACGTCGGCCACCTGCTGACGACCTTGACCCTGGCCGGCGCGCTCATCTCATGGGGCGGAGCGATGGATCGGCGGATCGCGGTCCTCGAGGAGAAGGCGGCGACCTATCAGGTCGAGCAGCGTCGCCAGGACGAGCAGCTCAAGGTCTCGATCGACTCGATCCGGGACGAGTTTCGAAGCCTCCGGGACGACCTGCGCGAGCACACGCGCAAACTCGACCGGATCGTCGAGAACGGCAACGGCTACCCTCGGAGGACCGCCCCGTGAGGCTCGTCGACGACTGGCGCCGCGTGCTGCGCCGCGCGTGGTCGGTGCGCCTCATGGTTCTGGCCGGTGGGCTGTCTGGGTGCGAGGCGGTGCTGCCGTTCTTCACCGACTCGCTGCCGTGGCCGCGATGGCTGTCGGCGCTCGTGGTGTTCGCGATCGTGGCCGGCGCGTTCGTCGCACGTCTGGTGGCGCAGCGTGGCTACTAAGGTGCAGCGCATCGGAGGCGCCGCGGCCATCGCGACGGCGCTCGCGATCCCTGCCGAGGGCCTGCGCCAGGTCGCCTACCGAGATCCGGTTGGCATTCCAACTCTTTGCTTCGGGTCGACCAAGGGCGTGCGCATGGGCGACACCGCGACCGTTGAGCAGTGCCGCGAGATGCTGACGCGCGAAATGCTCGAGGCGGTCGAGGAGGTCGACCGGTGCCAGCCCGGCCTGCCGGTGGAAGTGCTCGCGGCGTTCGCGGACGCCACCTACAACATCGGCCCGGTCGTCGCCTGCGACACCGGCCGGTCCACCGCGGCGCGCCTGCTGGCCGCCCGGCGCTACGCCGAGGCCTGCGACCAGTTGCTGCGCTGGGATCGGGCCCGGGTCGCCGGCGTCATGGTCGCGCTCCCCGGACTCACCAAGCGCCGCGCCGCCGAGCGTGACGTCTGCCTGCGGGGGGCCGCCTGATGGACGAGTACGACTTCGTCGCCGCGTGGCGCGCCCACCGTCGCGAGCTCGCGCGCGGCGAACGCGCCTGGCGCCACTTCGCCGCCGGCGTGCTCTGCGGCATCGCCGCGCTCACGCTGGCCTTCGTCCTCACCGCACTCTGGAGCGCACGATGAACATCTGGTTCCGCATCCTCTCTGGCCTGCTGCTGGCCGCCGCCGTGTTCGGGTTCGGCTACCGGCAGGGGTGGTTCGCCGGCGACTCGGCGGCGCGCCGCGAGCTCGAGCCCAAGATCGTCGCGCTCAACGCGGAGAAGGTCGAGGCCGAGCGTCAGGCGGTCGCGGTGCGCGAGGCGTCCCGTCTGAAGGCCGACAAGCTCGCCGCCGATCTCCTGTCCGCGAACACCCGCATCACGAGCCTGCAGAGGAGAGTCAACGATGAGATCCGCGCCCGCACGTCTGCTGTCGACCGCGCTGTCGGCGCTGCTGCTGTCAAGCTGCTCAACGAACTGTCCCCCATCCGCTCCCCGGGTCGAACTGGTGCGCCCGCCGCTGCCGCCGCCGTCGATGCTCGACCTGACGGATCTTCCGCCGCTGCCGCCGATTCCGATCGACGTGCCGCCGCGGACGAAGAGGACGACGGCTCCGGCGCCAGCGAGCGCGCCGTCGCCCTCGCGTTGAGCGAGCGCGGCACGCTGTACGAGCGCTGCAGGATCAGGTTCACGGCGCTGGTCGCCCACGTGCGGTCGGTGTCGCAGTAAGGCGTCTCCTCACCCCTCATCAGGGTGTTCGCCCGCACAGGCGGCAGGCCTTGCGCGGGCGCTTTTTCTTCCAAGGACCGGCCATGCGCGCTGCCCTGATCGCCCTGTTCATCAGCGGGTGTGCGGCGCCTTCGTCATGCCCGGTCTGCAAGCCAGAAATCCCGGCCGATCTCCTCGTGGTCTGCTTCGAGAGCCGCCTCTACGCGCTCTCGGACGCCGCGAAGGAGGTCATGCAACTTTCCGTCCGTTGCGGTCCGGGCCGCACCGAACGACCCGTGCACACACAGGAGTAGCACCATGGCGAAAATCACGATCAGCCTCGTTCACGAGTTCGACAACGGTCAGCAGTCCAGCACCGTCACCACGATCGGAGCGCTCGGCGCCTCCGAGGCGGCGGTGCTAGAGCAGACCTTCGTTCCGATCATCCAGCAGTCGCTGCAGCGCCTGGGCCGCTTCAACGCGACCGTGCGCGACGCGAACTTCCCGGCCATGCTGACCGCCACCCAGGACATCATGAACGGCAAGATCAGCGCACCGGCCGCGACGCCGGCGCCTGCCGCCGCCTGATGCCGTTCTGGTGGATCGATCCGCTCGAACTGCTGGCCGCGGCGTTCGACCTATGGTTGTGGTGGGTGGCGGTACCGGCGGGCGCCTTCCTGGCCCTCTGCTGGATGCTGTCGCTGCGCGCCCCGCAGAGGTCGGATTCGGGTCGGTAGGCGACCTCATCGGCCTGCTCAGGCAGGTCGATGAGCGTCTTCCCGTCGTCCTGCGCTGCCCGCCCGAGGCGCGCGGGATCGCCGTCGAGGTCGCGACCGTGGCCTACCTGCCAGCCGACGCGATCGTCGCGCTCGGGGCCTGCCTGGTGCTCATGCCTGGCATTCCGGACTGGTGATGCGCGCGCCCCGCCGCGGGCGCCCGGTCGAACCGAGCTCGCTCACCCAGCGCGTGCTCGCCGAGCTCTCTGACGAGCAGTGGAAGGACACGTACGAGCTCGCCCGCGTACTCGGCGCGTCGCCGCGGCGGGTCGGCGACATCTGCTCGTCCCTGGCGACGCAGGGGATCCTAGAGAACGCCACGCAACCGCCGTGGGCTGGGGTGTGGCACATCCGCGACAGCCTTTGAGGATGACCATGGGACAACTATCCAGGAAGTTGCGCGGTGGCCAAGACGGGTACACGCTCTTCTTCTGCCCGGGCTGCGCCAGCGCGCACGCGATCCGCGTAGGCACCGGACCCGGGCCGCGCTGGGGCTGGAACGGGAATGCCGACGCGCCGACCTTCGCGCCGTCGGTCCTCGTGACGGTCACCGTGCCGGCGCCGCGCGAGCCCGACGACCCGCCGGATCAGGTCTGCCACTCGTTCATCACCGATGGCCGGATCCAGTTTCTCGGCGACTGTACGCACGCGCTCGCCGGGCAGACGGTCGACCTTCCTGACCTTCCGCCGTACATGCAAGACGATCCACCTAGCTGACCCGCCCGTCAGGCGCGATCCTCAGGAGAACTCTAGGGCGAGCCCACGAGGTTGAACGAGTCGCCGGCGTTCATGGGGATCCCGCACGGTTCGCGCAGCATCGGGGACAGACCGAATCCTGGGATCATCACCGACACGCGGCCGACGGACATCTGCTCCTCGGCGACGAACGTGACCACGCCAGCGTAGCTGATCGCGCTCTCGGTGATCTTCCACATCTCCGCGGGAGCGGCGAACGCCCGTTCGCCGGCGGTCGTCTCGACGTAGATCACCGCGCCCTGCCAGGCCGACACGGCGGCGTCCCACCGGGCGTCCGCGATCGGCGGCCGCGTGACGTCGACGAGTTCCTCCGCGACCGCCATCCCAGGCAGCAACGAGAGCACCTTCAGGAACGCTCTCCGGTTCATCGCCATCCTCCCCACGTTATGGATCAGCGCCCGGCGGCCCAGGCCAGGTCCGCCTGCTCCCGCCGCGCCCGCTCGCGCTCTGTCATCCTGGCGACGCGCACCATCCCGGACGCCGCCTGCATCGACACCATCTCGTCGAGCTCGGGCAGCGCCTCGCGCAGCGCCCGCGCGCGCCAGGGGCGTGTCCCGACCATCCTCCTCGAGGAAGTGGATCGCCGCCTCGACGGCCGCCCGCAGCTTGCTCATCGCCTCATCCTGCTGACGCATGCCAGACCCGCGCCTGCGTCAATTCTGGGTGTTACGGGGCCTTCGGCGTCGCTTCCTGCCTCTATGACGGGGCCGGCATGGCGCGCAGGGAGTCGGTCACGGCTTCGGCACCCACCATCCGTGGAGGACATTGCCGCCCACCAGAACAGGTGGCGCACGTCTCGCGCTCGCCGGGTCGAACGCCAGTCCGCGATACTGTCGTACTTGCGCTGGTGGTGGAGACAATCCAAGGTTCGATTCCCACACGAATCCAGACCAATACATCATCACCTCACGAGGATCTGACGGACCGAGACGGGTCAACCACCAACCTCGTCGCGGAGGACACCCCCAAGACCAATCTGTGAGCGGCCACGTCATTTGCCACCTCCGCACTCGCAGTACACCTGGCACCTCGGGCAGTCACACTCGTCGGGCGCGTTGCACGAGAACCGCGAGAAAAACGCGGAGCACTTCTCGCACTGCGGCACGCGCTCCGGCTCCCTCGCTGCCTTCGCCAGCAGCGCGTCGACCCACTTCGCCTCTGACAACTGCTCGTCGCTCAGGTGGTCGAAGCGGCCAATACCAAGCAGTGCGCGCAACGCCAGCCCGACCGCACTGCTCGCGCCCTGGTGGTACCACAGCACGTTCAGCAGCAGCGCGCGGGCACGTTGCTCAGGACTCATTGCTCGCTCCCTTCATCGCCGCGACCTCGAATTTACTGCGCCAGAAATCGGCGTTCTCGCAGTAGCGGCGTGCTTCCTCTTTCCAGTACGCAGCATTCCGCGCCAGCACATCGCGCTCGGCAGCGAACCGCAGCGCATCATCTGTGCGGTCGCTCGCCTGCTTCTCCCAAGACTTGGCCTCGGATTTCCAGTGCCCCACCTCGGCTAGCAGGGCGGCGATGGCTGCCGCGACGAATGGACTACCGAGTACGCTGAGACGGTTCGCGTGATCCCGCAACATCGCGATATCGTCGTCGGTCATGCTGCACCTCTCGCTCGAATGGCCCGTGCTGCAACCTGCCCGTAAATCTTGATGCCGGTTGGGAGATGTACGTCGCACACTGTGCCCTCTGCAAGTTTCGCGCACGCCTCGCGCTCTGCCTCGACAGCCTCGCGGATGGCGTCGGCGGATGATGGTGTATTGCGAAAGAGAAGTAGCATCTCTGCACACTCGCTATGCAGTTTCTGGAGATTGCCAACCGTCATCGACGCAGGAGGGAACAGCAACCTGTCGATCAAGGTGTCGATGTAATAAGGCTCTCTCATCCCGTCACTCCCATGCGCCGCCGCACCTCGTCCTCGACTGCGCGAAGAAGATCGATGACGCTTCCCGAGTCGATCACGTACACGTCCTCGGCCCATCGCGCATCGCTGTTGTTGATTAGCTTCTCAAAATCATCGTCCGTCAGCCTCGGCACGTCGGCAGGCGGCGAATACCACGCGCGACCCACGCTGTGAATGAACTCAGGGAGTGCCGTGACCGCAATGAAGTGCGCTTCCTTCCACGGTTCTTCGTCTCCCGTCGGTTTGCAGAAGACCATCAGCGCATCGAGTACGTCATCGATAGTCGGCAGGTCGCTCGGCCTCGGCGGGTCGGCGGGCGGCTGCGCTGGAACCAGAACACCGCGAGCGTCGAACACGAGCCCCGGCGCCGGACGGGGCGCGAGATGCTCAGGGCCTTCGACGTTCACCGGCTGCGCCTGTGCATCGCGCTCCGCTATCAGGTGGTCGACGACCTCGCGGCTAATTCGGTCACGCGCGTCCCGGTCTTTGGCGTATGCCTGCTTCTCGAACTCCCGCTGCGCCTGGGCGCCATCGTAGGCTTCGAGCAGCACCTGCACCTGCTCGCGCGAGTACCACGCGACGCCACGGTACAGAAGGGTGCGGATGTCGTCGGGGGTCATGCGTCCACCTCCAGCCACTCGAACTCGCACCAGCTATACTTCGTCGGCGACGCGTACCTGCTCTCCGGGGAGCGCTCCGGATCCTTTCGGTCCACCCGAAGCAGGTACGGCGAACTGCAGCACCCGCACCCGCCGATGATGATCCCGTGCTTGCGGGACAACTCCGTGAGGTCGGCGAGGAACCGGTCGCGATCGGCGTCGGTGACGTACGGGTCGGTGTTCATCATGCGCGCACCATGGTCGGTTCCCGGAGGTCGAACACGAGCTTGCGCATGTCCGCGAGATGCGCCTGCGTCGCAGCAAGCTGCCCCGTGCTGCCGGTGCCGTCGGTCGGGCGCACGCCGGCCTGCCACAGTGCGTCCATGAGGCGCTGGGCTTCCTCGAACTCGATGGCGGCGAAGGCCCGAACTTCCTCGCCCCGAGATGCCGGCGCGAACACCAGTGGCTGCGCCACCGAGAACGTGCCATCGTGCATCCGCACGCCGGCGCGCAACTCGATCTGCGCGTTCCATTCCGCCCTGACGGCGGTGAAGCGGACGAGTTCTTCGATCATGCTGCGATCCTCACGGTCATCTCGTTGATCCCGCAGCGCGCCCAGGCCTTGATCGCCTGGCGCACCGTCGTGTCGTGAACGCCGAAGTGCCGCGCGATTGCTCGCGTCGACATCCCGGCCGCGCGCATCGTGAAGACCTTCGGCGCCTGGGCGATGCCGACCTTGGCGTTCGCCGCCCGGCCGCGCGCGACCCGCAGACTGTGGATCGCGCCAGACTCGTACCGACCCTGCGCGGCGTAGTCCTTGATCATCTTCGTGCGCGGGCCGACGAGCAGGTGCGACGAGGTCATGCACTTCGGGTTGCCGCACGTCGACCAGACGACGTCGCGCGATCCCAGCGGGCGGCCCTCGAGCTCCACCAGCAGGCGCCGGGCGAGTTGGCGCTTGCCGTGCCACATGATCTGCGGGTAGGCCCGGCCGATGATCGCGCCGGCCCACTCGGTGCACCCGCCCTCGCGCACGTACACGTTGCCGCGCAACCAGGCCAGCATCTCCTCGCGCGTGAGCGACTTCCTGCCGGTCGACGCGCGCCGCACTGCTACGTTCGTCACAGGGCCTCCTTGGGGGGCCGGCGAGGCGCGACGTACTCGATCCTCACCGGCACGGTTTCCGCGGCGTAGCGGGGCCGTATCGCAGCCGCAACCGCGTCCGCCTCGCCCCGGGTGCGGTACGAACCGTGCCAGAGCCTCGGGTGCGAGGACTCCGGCGTCGTCCAGTACACGACGCCCCAGCGTGAGGTGACGCGAGTCGTCATTCGACGGCGTCCCCGCCGCGGAACCCGTTGGGGAGGTCTTCGTCGTCGTCAGCGTCGTCGTCGAGCGGCTGCTGCGGCTCGGCGGTCGCGTCGGCGATGACGGTTCCGGCCGGCAGGCGGGCGACCTCGAGCGCGCTCATCGGGCGCGCCTTGAACCGGTTCCTCGTGACGCTGTACAGCGCCTGGGCCGGCGTCTTCGCGATGACGTAGGACTTCGTCTGCGCGTCGGCGTCGGTGATCTCGTAGGGGCGTTCAGCCATTGGTGCTCTCCTTGGTGGCGGGGGGGGTTGACGGATCGGGGCGCTCGCGAGGTGGCGCCAGTGCGCCAAGACCTCCGGTGCCACGTACTGGTGCTTGACCTGGTCTTGGAGTAGTTTCGTCGCCTTCTCGGCGGCCCACGGGCCCCACGACACCAGCGCTTCGCGGACGACGCGCTCGATGCTGTACTGCGGGTACAGCATCTGGTCGGCGTCGATGAGCATGAACGGCCCATCGATGTGCCGCGTGCGCCGCAGCACATCCATGTCAGCGCAGGACGCCTGGAACCCGGTCACGCCGAGTTTGTGCGCGACGTAGTTGAACGCTGCGGTCGCGGCCATGCTCATCGCATAGACGCTCGTTCCGTAGTCGTGCTCCCGGTCGACGAGGGTCTCGATGTAGTTCACCAAGTCCCCCATGCTTTCCGGGCGCTCGACCTCGGCCTCGCGCATCTCCTGCTCGGTCTTCGCCTCGCACTTCATCGCGCGGACTCCTTGGTGAGTTGGTGGTAAATCTCGCCCGCGACGGTGCCGTGCTCTGTGGCCGGGCCATGTGATCCGCTCGTCGGGGTGTCCGCCGGCAGTTCGTTCGCGTCGCGCTCTTCGTCCGTCGGCAGCACGAGATCCATGCCGGCCGAGGAGTACCCGCGCAGCGACGTCAGTGCGAGGTAGTTGATGGCGTTGCAGTGCGGGCACTGGCCGGCCCACACGTTGTAGGCGTCGTCGAGGATCCACTTGGACTCGTAGACGTCCTTCTTGCAGTTGGCGCAGGTGCCGCGCAGAAGTCCGCGGCCCGGTGCTGTGCGCATGGTGCTGATCAGGCTCATCACGCGGCCTCCGCGAGGTCTTCGGCCGCCGGCGGCGCGATCGAAATCTCCGTCTCGCAGCCGAGCTTGCTGAACAGCTTGCCCACCTGCGCTTCGGTCGGGTGGCACTTCACGCGCAGCGTCACGTGCACCGATCCGCCCTCGGCGAGCTCGAACCGGAACTTGTCGACGATGGCGGACTCGAGCACGACATCGCCCTTGCCGCTCGCGCCCCAGTGCACCGTCACCGTCGCGCCGACGATCTCCCCGTCCCAGTGCAGCGGGCCGAGGCTCGGGAAGCGCAAGTGCGGCAAGTAGTTCGGATCATCGATCAGGTCCGCCTGCTCTCCGGCATCGGGGGCGCGGAACATCATGCCCTTCAGGCTCGGGTGGAACTCCGAGAGGATGTCGTTCCCGGTAGACCACGAGAACTTGATGTCGGCGGCCGGCTGCGGGTCTTCGCCGTGAAGTTCGGCGCGCGTGTTCAGGTGCGCGAGGGTGACGCTCTGCTTTTCCAACGAGAATTCGATCACGAGGACTCCTTGAGATTGCGCCGCGCTACGCGGCCTGCTGTTGCTCTTCGACGATACCGGCGGCCTGCAGGCGCTGCTGCAGCGCCGGAGATCCGCCCATGCTGGCGATCGACTGGACTAGATTGGAAATCTCGCGGTTCAACTCGTCCACGCGACCCGCAAGCCGTTGATTCTCCTGCGCCTTCTCGCGTCGCCGACTGGACGACGCCGCGGCGACCGCGCGCTGCAGCTCCACCAGCGCGGCGGGGCTGGCGAGCTCGTCACGCACCAGCGACAGCAGGCGGGCGTCGGCGTCCTCGCGCGGCACTTCGACCCCGCCGCAGACGGACGGGCCCCGGTCGTTCCGCGCCGAGCATCCGTACCGGCGGGCGTCGACGGCGACGACCGGCCCTCCGCAGCGCCCGCACTTCAGCAGCCCGCCGAACATCGTCCTCGGCGCCGCCCCCTTGCCGCGCCCACCGTGCAGCCGCGGCGAGTCGCGCCGCGCGCGCCGCGTTCCACAGGTCGTCGCTGATGATCCGCAGCTCGGGCGCCTCGACGGTCTGCCACTCGCTCGCCGGCCGGTCCAGGCGCACGCGCCGGCCGGTGTCTGGATCCTTCACCCACTGCGAGCGGTTCCAGATCATTCGGCCGATGTAGAGCAGATTGTTCAGCACGCCGGAGCCCTTGGCGGGGCTGCCGTACAGCGCCGACACTGCCCAGGTGCCGCCGCGCGGCGACGCCACTCCGATCCGGTTGAGCTCGTGCGCGATGTTCCGGGCCGAGACGCCGGCCCCGGCGTACTGTTCGAAGATCCAGACGACCCAGCGCGCGCGCTCCGGGTCGATCTCCAGGCGATGCCCGCCGTCGACCTCGATCGATCGGTATCCGTAGGACAGGCCCCCAGCGTGCATGCCCAGGGCGACCCGGCCGGCGAGCCCCCGATGCGTCTTCGCCCGGATGTCGTCGAGTAGGTGCTCACTGAAGACCGCCTTCATGCCGCGCATCAGCTTGCCGCCGGCGGCGCCCGTGTCGTAGCCGTCCGCGACGCCGACGATCCGGACGCCCCTGTGCTCGAGCCGGCGCACCACGCGCTCGGACTCGACCAGGTCGCGCGACAGGCGATCCAAGCCCTCAAGCAGCAGCACGTCGAACCGACCCGCCAGCGCATCCGCGAGCAGCGCCCGGCCGCCGGCACGCGCCGCGACCGGCGTCGACCCGCTCACGCCGTCGTCGCCGTGCACCGCGACAATCTCCCAGGACTGCGCGGCCGCGCGAATGCGGCAGATGCGCTCCTGGTCCGCGAGGCTGGCCTCGCTCTGCTTATCGGTCGAGAAGCGCGTGTAGATCGCGGCGCGGATCATCGTCGGGTTCCTCGGTAAGCGCCGGTGCATCATCCGCAGGCGCGCGCGCCCCGTCAAACTCGTCGACGATCTGCTCGGCGAGCATGCGGATCAGGGCGCGCAGGGCGTCGGTCACGCCGCATCTCCCGTGCGCGGCCGCGCCTCGATGGGTTCGACGCGCACGCGCCACCGGAAGACGACGATGGAATAGATGGATCCTCGGTCGTCAGGCCGCAGGAGACCGTTGGCGTCTCTCCATGCCTTGCCCACGAACCCCGGCCCGCCGTTCCAGAGCGCATGCACCGACGTCACCTCTTTCGCACGCTCTCCGTCGATGAAAACGTTGAAATGTCGATCCGCCGGGCGCCGCGCGTCGAGCGCGACAATGAACGGGAAGATCGACTTCATCCCTTAATCCTGTGCCGGTGCACCGCCACCACGCCCGGTGGCAGGTTCTCGGTCTCCGCCGCGATGAACCCAGTCCCTTCGCTTTGCCCGGTCGCGCGCAGGAAGTCGACCTCCACGCGCGCGCTGTCGATCAGCGTGCCAGCGACCTGCGCGACTGCCTTCGCGCGGTCCAGGTCCATCGGCGCATCCTTCGAGCGAAGATCGCGCAGCGTCGCGAAGAGGTGCTCGCGCAGCTCCTTGATGTCGTTCATGCCTGCTCACGCTCCCTGCGGTTGATCTGGCGCACGATCGCGCCCTTGATCTGCGACAGCCGCGCGATCTCCGGGCCGTGCCGGTGCACGGTGTTGCGCCTCATCATCTCGGCCCGGTTCACCAGCTCGACGGCGTCGAGCGTGATCTCGGCGAGCGTCTGCGTGCGCCGGCCTGGCCGGAAGACGACGACGTGCCCGGCCGGGACCGGGCCGTGCGCCTCGATCCAGACCAGCTCGTGCACGCTGCGCCAGCGCTTCGACGGCGAGCCGCTGTTCTCGCTCACCTTGAGCTGCAGGTACCCGTCGCCGCTGATCCGGTACGACCCGAGCGGGAGCGTGTTGTGCGGCGCCTGGCCGGGCTTGAATCTGGTCTCGCCGTTACCGGTGGGCATGTAGTGCAGCTCGCGATTCCAAGGCGTGTCGCCGGCCTTCCGACGCGTCGCGACGCCGGCCGCCGCCAGGTGCGGCCCGTGCGACTCGGACATGTACGCTGCGGTCTTGCGCAGGCCGAGCTGCAGCGCCTTCGTGTAGACGCTCGCCACCGGACGCTCGAGCAGGCGCGCCAGCTCGGGTGTGCGCGTCGTCGGGTACCGCTCGCGCAGCACGGCCAGGTCAGGCCCGGTCCACGGGCGGCGCTTCATGTCGGGTACAAAAGTCACGCAGCCTGCTTCTCGGTCGGAAACGGCCACGCGACCTGGTCGACGACCTCGGGTTCGGTCTTCGCTTGCGCGGGGCCGGGATCGACTGTCTGCGCCTCGGCGCACGCCGGGCCGAGCTCCAGTTCGTCGCCGGCCGTCTCGACCTTCACGCCCTCGGACACGAGGTCGACCAGCGTCTCCTGGGCCGCGACGGCAGCCGAGAACGTGCTGCTCGCCACGTGGCGGATGGCGGACGCCTGGTTCGCCGCGCGCACGAGGCGCTGGGCGTCGGTCTGGCGATTCGTGACAACGTAAATTCTGGTGGGGGTCGCGCCTCGGGGGGGGGGGGGGGGGGGGGGGCGGGGGGGGGGGGGGGGGGGGGGGGGGGGGGCGCCGGGGGGGCGGGGGGGGGGGGGGGGGGGGGGGGGGGGGGGGGTGGTCATGCGCTCTCCTGGGTTTTTCTTGTCTAGAACGGAATGTCGTCGTGCATCCACTCGGAACACTGAATGTCGACTTTCACGGCATCGGCTGGCGGCTCGCCGTCGAATTTGCGGCACCAGCTTCCCTCGAAGTGGTCGCAGTGCTCGCAGCTCATGACGATGCTCTCCAGTGGGTTAAGCAGCTTGCGCAGCGCCTGGCGCTGTACCAGCAATTCGGCTCGGGTCATCGTTCTCACTCCAGGCAATCCCGACAATCTCGGGCCACTTCCCTGACTCGTTTACGCGCACGCCCGCAGGCCTGCGCAGCTCGTAGCCGTCGGCAATCCAATCGAGCGCCTGATTGACGCCGCCGGGCATGTAGTCCCTGGGCGCACGCCGGGCCCACCACAAGCGCGCCTTCTCGCCAGCGAATCCGGGGTGGTCCAGGCACACCCACTCGCTCACCACGCGCCGCAGGCCGCTCATGTAGTCCACGCGCAGGCTGTCGGGCGCCCCGGCCTTGCAGTGCCGCGAATAGCGCACGTCGGTGACTGGGTAGTCATGCAGCTTCGACGCCAGCTGCGCGGACAGGATCGCGGCGTTGCTCGCGGCCTGCGCGCCCTTGTCCTCGAGCTCGCGCAGCTGCGCGCCGCACTCGGGGCACACGAGCGCGCTGGCCGGGCGCACGTGCGCGCCGCAGGCGTCGCAGATGGCATAGGGCGCCCCGGCGTCCGCCGAGCCCTTGCGCTTCTTGCGGCCGCGGATCGTGTCGATCGGTCCCAGGCGCTCGGTGGTGTCGCTGAAGTCCAGCCACAGGCAGTCGGTCTTGCCCGGTGCCGGCCTGGTGCCGCGGCCCGCGCCCTGCACGTACAGCACCGGCGACCTGGTCGGGCGGCACCAGATCACGCAGTCCACGTCGGGCACGTCGAACCCGGTCGCCAGCGCCAGCACCGTGACCAGGCAGCGTAGGCCTCCCGCCCGGAATGCGGCGACGCGCTCCTCGCGCTCGCGCTTGTCGGTCTCGCCGCACACGAGCGCCGCGGTGACGCCGGCAGCTACGAGCTCGGCGACCAGGTGCTCGGCGGTCGCGACGTTCGGCGTGAACGCGATCCACTTCTTGCGGTCACCGGCGATGGCGAGCGTCTCGCGCACGACGCCCGGGATGTAGCGGTCGACACGCTCGGCGAGCTCGTCGATCCGGTAGTCGCCCGACACGATCGCCAGATCATCGGTGTCGATCCGCGTTGCGAGCGCGTCCTGCGGGCGCACGAGCGGCGCCAGGTGCCCGGCCTCGAGGAGCTCGGCCATTGGCACCTCGCACGCGATCCCGTGAAAGAGCGGGTCGTCACCGTCGGTGAGCCACACCCCGTTTCCGCGGAATGGCGTGGCGGTCAGGCCGACCATGGCGAGCGAGTTGTACTTGCCAAGATCAGCGACGAACTGTCGGTACCGTCCCACGCCATCCGGGCTAACCAGGTGCGCCTCGTCAACGATCACGCATCGGATCGCGCCCAGCAGGTGCGCGTCGCGGTAGATCGAGCCGATGGTCGCCACGATCACGTCGGCATGCTGATCCTTGCGGCCAAGGCTCGCGGAGTAGTAGCCGACCGTGCGGTGCGCCGGCATGATTCGCGCGAGCTTGTCGGCGTTCTGCTCGGCGAGTTCCTTGCTAGGCACGAGCACCACCGTGCGCGGCCTGTCGTCGGGCCACGTGTCCCACAGCAGGCGAACGAGCTCGGCGATCACCACCGACTTGCCCGATCCCGTGGGCATCACAACGAGCGGGATCTGGTGCGACTCATGGCGCGTCCACCAGGCGTACACCTGATCCAGCGCGCGCTGCTGGTACGGCCTGATCACGAACATCACGCCACCACCCGCCCCGCGAACTCATCGCGCGTCGCCTTCAGCTCGGGCTCTCCGATCGCGCGCTTGTCGCTGCACGCGGCGAGCTCGTCGCTCGAGTAGCCTTCGGGCCGGGGCCCGTTCATGAACTGGTGCCCGGTGAGCTTGTTGCGGTAGACGACCGCGCTGTCCACGGCGTCTGTCTGCTCGGCCCAGTTCGCCAGCAGGATCGGGATCACCCGGTGCTCAGTGCACGCCTGGCGCTGCACGTCCTCGGAGAGCCTGATTGCGTGGCTCTCGCACGACCAGGTGCCGTCACGCTCGGGAGTCACGTGCGCGCAAGATCGGCACGTGGCCGCCGGCGCCGCGTCACCGTGGCAGTGCGCGTGGAAGTGGCAGAACTTGCATTCGAACCACGCCGGGTCGTTGCTGATCTTCGGCGGCGGCTCGGCGGCGAAGACAACGGACTCTGCGCGCGCGATCAGCCGGTCGAACTCGGCGCGATCGCGCTCCACGCGCTCGATGTGGATCTCGTCGGTGTCCTTGACCACGAACATGAAGACGGCGCGATCGAGGTCCGCCAGGTTCATGTAGAGCTGCGCCTGCGCCCAGTACTTCGGGTACTGCTTCCGGAACCCGTTGCGCTGCAACTCGGCGTACTTCTTCGACGCGATGGTCTTCGCGTCCCACAGGTGCGGTGTCTTCGGCGCCTCGGGCAGTCCGAGGATGACTGCATCCATGTGCCCGCGCAGGTGGCCGCCGAGCGCCTGGACCGCGAACTGTCGGCCGTCGGGCTGGCGGTCCCACACGGTGATTCCAGCCGCGCGCATGTCCTCGATCAGCCAGGCCTCCTCGCGGTGCCCGCGCTCGAACAGGCGCAGCATTCGCCCGTCGAAGCGCTCGCGCGCGACCCATCGAAAGCCGAGCCACAGGCGCCGCGCGCACGGCTCTCCGAGGACAGAGCACCCAAGGTACGGGCGCTCGTCCTGTTCGGCTTCGCGCCGCTCGTACAGGCCGTAGATGGCCTGTACGAGCGAGTGCGTAGGTGCGGGAATGGATGCCACGTCAGGCTGCCGCGCGCTTCCAAGGAGGCGTCGACACCGCCGCGGGCTGCGTCACGGGAGCTGACGGTGCGGCCATCGGAGGTGCGCCGGGCACCATCGGCATCGGCGCCGGCTGGCTTCCGATCGCCTCGAACGCGGTGACCTCGTTCTGGTCCTCGTACTGCCCGGTCTGGTCGCGGCGGACCTTTACCTTCGCGCGCACGGTACGGTTGTGGAGCTGCGCCGTGTCGACGATCTGCAGCACGCCGGCGGCATGGCACAGCGACGAGAGTTGCGCCTGGCCGATGCGCTCGGCCTCGGGGCTCTGGTTGCGCAGGTTGATGCGCGCGAAGAGCTTGCGGCCGCGGTGCTCGCCGTCGACGACTTGCAGCGTGAAGACTGCCATCTGGCCCGTTCCGTTCTTCGTCGGCTTGATCTCCGATTCGACGATCATCGTCGCGTAGACGCCGGCTGGAAGGACCTGAAAGGCCTGTTGCGGTGCGACGCTCGAGGCGTCGAAATTCAAGTGCGCCAAGGTGCTAACTCCTGGGTGACGGCCGCAGAAGCGGCGGGGTTGTCCGCTTGCGCGGAAACTTTGTTGATGGATGCCGCCTGCTCGATGCCGCGCCCCATGGCCTGCATGAGGGCGGGCCACGACAGCGGAAGTTCGTGCGGTAGGTTGTAGCGGTTCTTCGCGAGGTAGGCC
The DNA here is from genome assembly GCF_016714275.1 of Tessaracoccus sp. Classification (GTDB taxonomy): domain Bacteria; phylum Actinomycetota; class Actinomycetes; order Propionibacteriales; family Propionibacteriaceae; genus Arachnia. The sequence goes on from NZ_JADJNP010000007.1 coordinate 33,600, forward strand.
GGGCGCTCGCTCGTGTACATCACGCGTTCGCCCGTCGTCACGCCGCGCGTGACCTTCTTGTTGAATCCGACGTCGGTGGCTGTCGTGAAGAGCTTGTAGTTCGCGAACAGGACGGCGTCACACCACTCCTGCACAAGCTGGGAGCTGCGCTCCTGAAGCTTCGGCATGAAGCGATCGAACGGCTCGACCTCGGGTGAATCGAATCGCTTGACCTGGCAGTGGGAGAGCAGCACGACGGCCATGCCGCGCTCGTTGCGAAGCGCGTTCAGGCCGTCGAGCAAGCCGCGCCAGTATTCCGCGGCGATCACCGCGCCCTTGCCGTAGGCGAGGTCGGAGGCGCTGTACTTCGCGTTGATCGCCGACCAGATCAGTTGGTCGGCCCAATCGATCGTGTCGATGACGACCGTACGGAAGTCGTGCTTCTCGGTGTAGAGAACGCCAATGGCGTCGAGGACGTCCTGGTGCGACGTGGCGAGTGGGAAGCGCGCGACACCGAGCTCATCGGCGCCGTCTTCGGTCTGGATGAAAATCGGCGCATCGGCGTGCGCCCCGAACGTCGACTTGCCCACGCCGTGGCTCGAATACAGCATGATCCGCGGCGCGCGCACCGCCTGGCCCCGCGTGATGGACTTCAGGTCGATCGCCATTAGATTTCCCTCTGTTGAGTTGGGCGGGCCGCTTCCTGCGCGGTCTGGCCACGATAAATTCGGTACTTGAACGTTGCTCGGTGGACACCGGACTTGCGTGCCGCTTCAGCGAGCGTCAGGCGCTCTCCATTCAGTTCAACAAAGACGTTCCGACGGGTGTTGTTCGACTGCTCGACAGGAGACGCCCAACGACAGTTTTCCGGCTCGTAGTTGCCGTTCACGTTGATTCGGTCGAGGGACGTTCCGTCTGGCCTCACCCCCATGTCGTGGAGGAAGACAGAGAACGACGACCACCGATCGCAGATCGTGATTCCGCGCCCGCCGTATTTTTCGAATGACACGTCGCCCGGATTCAAGCAGCGCTGTCGCATTGACTTCCACGATCGGTACGTCGGCGTGTTCGTCATCGCGTGCGTGAACCGGGCGCACCCGCACGACGTGTGTTTCCCGCGTGCGAGATCAGGACCGGGTGCGATCAGTTCCCTTCCGCAGTCACACCGGCATTTCCAGAGTGCGACTCGGCGATAATCAGAAGCCGCACGCTCAACGACAGCCAGCGTCCCGAATCGCATGCCGGATACATTCTTGGCTCGCTGCGGCACGTCAGGCTCGCACCGAGATCGATGACTTGGCTTTCTTGGACGTGATCGCCTGAGCCACAATCCCATAGACATCAGGCTCGTGGTCCAGCAAGTACCTGATTCCCTTGAGGTCCAGCTTCGCGGTCTCGACGAACGTGATCGTACGCAGACGCTCGGGCACGCGATCCATCACCGCGCGCCAGGCGGCCTCGTCGATCGTGCGCGTGATCTTCGACGTGATCGTCAGCTTCGAGCCGTCGATGAGCTCGTGCGTGGCGCTGCCCTCCTCGGGCTCGCCCATGAGGGCGATGATGCGTTCCTCGATCGCGACGCGCCGCTTGTTGGCGGCATCCTCGTCGCGCTTGGCGTCGATCCAGTCGACGACGAGCTCGTCCACGGACTGGACTGGGTGCAGTACGGCGCTCATGCGGCGCTCCTCGTGTCAGGCGCGCCAGGGGCCGGGCGCGCGGCGGCGTTAGATTCGGCCTGCTTGCGCAGGCGAGCGAAGGTCTTGCGGATGTCGGTGTGATCCGCGGGCCGGTAGGGAACCGGGTAGCGGTGTCGGTCGGTGAAGGAAGGGCGCTTCACTTGCACAGCTCCGGCGGCACCATCACCGAGAACGGCGTGCGCCCGGTGAACCAGTCCGCGGCGGCGACGCCGAGCAAGATGCACAGCAGCGCGAAGATCACCACGCCGGCCAGCGCGCCGACACCGGCCCCTTCAGGTTGGCGCGGGCGCTTGAGAAGGTCGCGGGTGCTGTTCATCGCGCGCCCCTGAGCATCCGACCGTCCGCGATCCGCACGACCGCAGAGGCCTCGGCGATCCGATAGGCATTGATGACGCGCGCCACAGCAATGCTTCGCTCGACGTCGGTCTTGTACTCGACGGCGGTGAGGTCGCGCGCGGCGGCGAGCACCGCGTCGAGAAGGTGGAGCTGCGAGGCCGTCCTCATCCCGTCGCCGTCGAGCGCGCTCCAGAGCGTCTCGGAGAGCAACTCTTGGCCGGCGGCGCGAAGCTCGTCATAGACCGCGGCGCTGGTCGATTCGTAGCGCGCGGTGTACGCCTCGCGCTCGTCCGTGTGCCGGCGGTGCGCCGCGTCGCGCGCGGCGTCGATGGAGATGGCGATGGCGCTCATGCGACCACCTCCGGCGCATCGACTTCGACGAACGCGCCGTCGGCGTCCAGCACGTACCAGGTGTCGGCCTTGACGCCGTCGCGCCCGGCGACCGCCGCGCGGATGTGAACGATCGAACCGTCGTCCGCACGATGGCACAGCACGATCGCGCTGCCGGCACGCGCCATCGCGCGGCCTTCAACTCCGACGGAGACGGCGACCGAGTGTTCGCCCGTGGCGCTCGCCGCACCCTGGTCGCCCGTGGCGCTCGCCGCACCCTGGTCGCCCGTGGCGCTCGCCGCACCCCGGTAGCCCGTGGCGCTCGCCGCACCCTGGTAGCCCGTGGCGCTCGCCGCACCCAGGTCGCCCGTGGCGCTCGCCGCACCCCGGTAGCCCGTGGCGCTCGCCGCACCCTGGTCGCCCGTGGCGCTCGCCGCACCCCGGTAGCCCGTGGCGCTCGCCGCACCCTGGTCGCCCGTGGCGCTCGCCGCACCCTGGTCGCCCGTGGCGCTCGCCGCACCCTGGTCGCCCGTGGCGCTCGCCGCACCCCGGTAGCCCGTGGCGCTCGCCGCACCCTGGTCGCCCGTGGCGCTCGCCGCACCCCGGTCGCCCGTGGCGCTCGCCGCACCCTGGTCGCCCGTGGCGCTCGCCGCACCCTGGTCGCCCGTGGCGCTCGCCGCACCCCGGTCGCCCGTGGCGCTCGCCGCACCCAGGTCGCCCGTGGCGCTCGCCGCACCCCGGTAGCCCGTGGCGCTCGCCGCACCCAGGTCGCCCGTGGCGCTCGCCGCACCCCGGTCGCCCGTGGCGCTCGCCGCGCCCTGGTCGCCCGTGGCGCTCGCCGCACCCTGGTAGCCCGTGGCGCTCGCCGCACCCCGGTCGCCCGTGGCGCTCGCCGCACCCTGGTCGCCCGTGGCGCTCGCCGCACCCTGGTAGCCCGTGGCGCTCGCCGCACCCTGGTCGCCCGTGGCGCTCGCCGCACCCCGGTCGCCCGTGGCGCTCGCCGCACCCTGGTCGCCCGTGGCGCTCGCCGCACCCTGGTAGCCCGTGGCGCTCGCGCCTTCTTCTGTCGTGCAGCGCGAAACGATCCAGTCGATCGCGCGCGTCACGAGCTCGGGAATTCCGATCTCGGCCTCGATCGTCAGGCGTGCCGCAGCGATCTTCGTGTCCTCGCCGTCGCCCTTGCGGTCGATCTCGCCATGCGCTCGCACGACGGCGAAGCGGCTGCCGGACGGCGGGTAGTAGCCGAAGACGTCCAGCGGGTACTCGACCGCGTGCAGGCCGCTCGAGCAGATCTTGACCGGGCCGTCGTGCTCGACGGTCTTGCCGACCTCGTACTGCATGCCACGGCAGCGCAGCTCGCTGTCGAAGCCCTTGATGCAGACGAGACCGTCGTCTGCTGCGACGTTCGCCGGCTTCTTCTTGACCGCCATCGCTTTCCCCTCGTATTCCGCCGGTGGTCCGCGCCGGCACGGGCCGCGAACTGCACGGCGTGACGGGATAATCACATACGTGTTTTCCTGTGTCAACACGTTTGTGTTGTCGCGGGCAAAATTTTTTCGCTAGGGCTTCCGGCCAGCGCGGGTAGTGCGCGTGATGGGCATCTTCGCCTCGACGTCTGCGTCCGAAACTGTCTCCATGACGGAGATTCCACCGCATTGGGGAAACACACAGGTGTTGACCGAAACAACACATTCGTGTTCAGATATGGCCATGGAACACCTTGACCGCGCAATCAGCATCGTAGGAAGTCAATCCGCTCTCGCGACGCAATGCGGTGTCGTTCAGGGCGCCGTCTCGAACTGGCGGCAGCGAAAGTCGATTCCGGCGGAATACTGCCCGGCGATTGAGCGTGCCACTGCCGGCGCCGTTCGCTGCGAGGATCTCCGCCCGGATGTCGACTGGTCCGTGCTCCGCGATTCCGCAAGGGTCGCCTGACGTGGCCAGCGACCCCGGCCCCATCCGCATCGACATGCGCCCGGCGTTGCAGCTCGTGCGCCGCATCCTGCAATCGCCCGCAGGCGTCGACCACGCGACGCACATCCTCGCGATGATCAAGGACGGCAATCTCCTCGAGGTCATCTCGGGCAGCGACGGTTCCGACCTGCGCGCCGTCCCTTCGCTCGAGCTGATGCGCGTGGCCGACGCTGCCGGCGTGGAGCGCGTGGCGTGAACACCGGTTTTCACGAATGCGCGCGGACCGCGAGCTTGCGCAGTCGCTCCGCCAGGTCGTCTGCCGCCGCGGCCAGGCGCTCGAGCTGCACTGCCAGCGGTTCGGTGCGCACCGGAATCGGATCTCGCTGCCACGTGCGCAGCGGGTGTGTCGGGTCCGGTTTCTCATTCACTTCGGGCTCCTGAAAGGATCGCCATGGAGTCGGCGATTCGCGAACGCTCGCCTGAAATCGAACGTCCATGCACGTCATCTGTCTTGACGTCGATGGACATACGGCCGGCGCAGGCATCTCTGAAGCTCGTGCGTCGGGCCGCCCCGAACGACGAGCCCATCGAGAAGGTGCGCCGCTGCAAGTCCAAGGGGCATGCGTTCTCGCTCGCGTGCAATTCGTCGCTCCTCGAGGACAAGGAGATCGCCGACGGCATTGATGTCGATGCGGCCTACCTGTCCCGCATGAAGCAGGGCAAGGCCTCTCTGGACGCCGACAAGCTCGCCGAGTTCTGCTACGTCGTGAACAACCGGATCTATGCGGAGTGGCTGGCCTACCAGACCGGCTGCACGCTCGTGCAGATCGAGTCCGAGACGGAGCGCCAACTTCGCATCGCGCGCGAAGAGGTCGAGCGCCTGCGCATGGAAAAGCGCGTGCTCGTCGACGCGCTGAACGGGAGATCCGCATGACGGGCGTCGCGCAGGCCTGCGAGCTCGACTCCTTGCGCGCGCGGTTGCTCGAGCTGACGGACCGGGTTCCCGCATCGCTCCTGGGGGGGGGGCTCGCACCAGGCGGCCGTCGCTTGGAAGAAGGCGGCATTCAAGGCGCGGCGAATTGCGGGCCTTTCCAGGCCTGGGATCGCGCGCATGCGTGAACTGCAGAACACGCTCGAGGCATACGGGGAGTGATGTCGGTCTCGTCGATCGGAGACGCCCGGTCTCCGCTGTCCTTCGCGCGCCGCTACGCCCGCATCGGGTGGCGGGTGTTCCCGCTGTGGTGGGCGCAGGAAGTCGATGGCCAATGGCGGTGCGCATGCGGACAGCCTGGCTGCAAGACCGCCGCCAAGCATCCGATCAGCGCGGCCGCGCCGCAGGGGCAGAACTCGGCCACGACGGAGCTCGAGCAGATCGAGCGGTGGTGGCGTCAGTACCCGCAGGCCAACATCGCGGTCCTGCTCGCGTCCTCGAACCTGGTGGCGATCGACATCGATCCGCGCAATGGCGGACTGGACACGATCGCCGAGATCGAGGCGCGCCACGGCCCGCTCGAGTCGGACGTGCTCGCGTTCACCGGCGGCGGCGGCGAGCATCGGGTCTTCTCGGTGCCAGCTGGTCAGGCACTGCAGCTGCCAGGCAAGCTCGGGCCCGGCGTCGACGTCAAGCACAACGGATACATCGTCGTCGAACCCTCCACGCACGTCTCCGGTCGGCGCTACGCGTTCGAGGCCTCCAGCGATCCTCTGGAGGGCGCTGTGGCGTCGCCACTGCCAGATTGGATCCGCGACCTGGCGCGGGCGGCGCCGGCTTCTGAAGTCGGGGCCGCCGCGGCGCGCGCGCCGTTGCCGGACGGGGAGATAGACCGGCTGCGCGCGGCACTGGCCGTGATCCCGTCGGATGATCGGGAGACCTGGCTGCGCGTTGGCATGGCCGTGCACAACGACGTCGGCGGCCAGGATGGGTTCGCGCTGTGGGATTCATGGTCGCAGTCGTCCGCGAAGTACGACTGCGTCGACCAGATGCGGGTGTGGCGGTCGTTTCGTCGGCGCCCGATGGGGGAGGCGGTGCAGCTGCCCACCATCTGGGCGCTGGCCTACGACCACGGGTTCAAGCATCAGCGCCATGAGCCGGCCGGCGCCGGCGCGTTGACGTCCGACGAGGTCGAAGCGCTGACGACGGACCCGCAGATAAGGATCGTCGACGGTTCGCGCGTCGGAGCGCGGCCGATGCCGGTCACGAGCCTGAACGAGATCGTCGCTTGGGCGAGTCAGTCGTCCGCTCAGACCCACGTGCTGGCGAGCCAGGCCGCGGCGCTTGCGATCATGTCGGCGTGCGCGTCGCGCCGGTACGTGAGCGAGCACGGGGACCCTGCGCACGTGTTCATCGGGGTGCTCGCGCCGACGGTGAGCCAAGTGCGCTACGCGCTGCACGTCGCCGAGCAGCACATCATGTCGGCGGGCCTGCGCTCGATGGTGCGCGGCCAGCGCTTCACGTCCCCGGCCCAGCTGTACGCCGCGATCCTTCGAAACCCGTCGACGCTCTACCTGGCCGACGACTGGGGTGACCAGCTGCGATTCGCCCGGCGCCAGCCGAGTGGCTTGCTCGAGCAGGCGCTCTCGATCCTGTCCGGGCGCGTGCACGCCGGCCAGACCATCGCGCTCGACAACTGGGCCGAGCTCGGTTTGAAGCCAGACCGCGGTCAGCCTGTCCTGCCGACTCTGTTTCGCCCCTCCATGTCGCTCCTGGCCGCGGTCGCTCAGGCGCAGATGGCGAGCCTGTTCAAGCGCAGCGAGTTCGCGCGCGGCGCGCTCGACTCCATGTTGCTCGTCCCGACGATCGATGGCGACTGGGTTGATCGGCCCGCCGCCCGAATTGCCGAACTGCCGGCGGTGGCGCTGGAGGCCATGCGTGCGCTACGCGGGTTCGAGCCCGGGCAGACCGAGCCGGCGATGGACCAGCTGATGAATTCGCTGGCGCTCCAGGAGCCGACACCGATCGTCGTGCGGTTCGTGGCAGACATCCAGTCCGTGGAGCGCACGTGGATCGAGCGCGCAGCGCGGCTGCCGCTGTCGGCGCGCGCGCTCGCGCTCGGCGCGCGCCGCACATTGCGCCGGCTGTGCACCGCGATGGCGGCATGGGCAAACCCTCGCGAGCCGGCCGTCACGCCCGAGGTCCTAGCCTGGTGCAACGCCTTCGTCGGAGAGTGCCTGCAGGTCACGCTCGAAGAGTTCGAGCTCCTGGGCACGGACGACGACGACAAGCCCGACGCCTACCAGGCGCTCCTCGACGCGATCACGCGGGTCGGTCCGTGCGGGATCCCCCGGCGTGACCTCCACAAGGTCTGCAAGCCGTACCGCAAGCTCGGACACGACGAGCGTGGGAAGTTGCTCGACGCCATGGTCTCCGACCAGGTGCTCTACACGATCCCGACCGTCTCCGGACGCGGCGTCAACTACGTTGCCGGGCGATTCGTCCAAGAGGTGGCAGCGTGAACGGGTGCCTGGGTGACCAATGGGTGACCGGTGTTCGTCTCCCGCTCGATTGGCTCCTGGCGCTGGTTTTCGTCGAATGGGTGACCGGGAGACCGAGAAAGATCGTTTCCTTGAAGGACCCCTTTTTCCTTAAGAGAAAAAAATTCCCTATTGGTCACCCAGTCACCCAGTCACCCACAGCCGAAACCCGCACCAGGAGCCAATCGAGCGGGAGAAGGGGTCAAAAAATGCGGTCACCCACAGTCACCCATTCGCCGCAGTGCAGCAATTCTAAGGAGATCATCGCGTGAAGCTGATCAGCAACCAGGTCGCCGCGACCGAGTTTCCGGTCGTGGACCTGACCCGCGACCAGAGTGCTGTGCTTGAGCAACTGGTTGAATTCGCTCGCGGACGAGGTCCGGATGCGGTGGCGACATTCTCCGGCTACGCCGGCGTGGGCAAGACGACGGTCGTCGGCGAGCTCGTGCGCGCGCTCCCGGACATGCACGTTGTGGTCGCCGCGCCCACGAACAAGGCCGTGGCCGTTCTGCGCGAGAAGGTCGGCGAGTGCGGTGCGGAGTTCGCGACTGTCCACAGCCTGCTCGGCTTGCGGCTTCGCGAGACGCCCGACGGCGGACAGACGTGCGTTCCCGAGGGTGATCCGCTGCTGCACACCTACCAGCTCGCCGTGGTCGACGAGTGCTCGATGGTGAGCGAGAGTCTCTTCGCATCCATCCTCTCGCGCCGCGGCCGCTGCCGTGTCGTCTTCGTCGGAGACCCCGCCCAGCTCGCCCCCGTCGAGGCTCGTCGCGGCGAGCTTTCCCCGACATTCGGGTCCGCCATCCGCGCCCGTCAGGCGCTTACCGAGGTCGTACGCCAGGCGCGAGAAAACCCGGTGATTCGCATCGCCACCATGGCTCGCGAGCGGATTGCCTGCGGACAGGACATCGGGCTTTCCGATATCGCCGCGGCGCTTGCTCCCGGAGACGAGCAGTTCCTGTCGATCATGGACGGCGGCACCTGGCGCGTGGCCGAGATCGCCGCCGACGCAATCGGCGCAGGCCTGGACGTGCGCGCGCTCGCTCACGACAACCGGACCGTCCTGCAGCTGAACGCCAGCATCCATGGCCTGTTGCACCCGGGAGCGCCGACCTGGATCCCAGGTGTGCCCGTCATCGCGCAGTCCGAATTCGCCATGCGCGGCTCCAAGGTCGGCGAGCGTGTGCGCGTGCGCAACAGCGACCTCCTGACCGTCGTGCGCACCGAAGAAGACGTCCACGAGGAAGATGCTCATCGTCCGGCATGGCGCCTCGAACTCGAGCTGCCAGACCGCCAGCGCGGGACCGTCTTCGTGCCTGTCGACACGCTGCAGTGGCAGCGCGACGTCACGACGCTCTTCACCGAACACAAGGCCGCCAAGGTCCAAGCGATGACGGCAAGCGGCGCGCAGGCCTACGCACTTCAGGACACTGTACGCAAGGCGTCCGCCGCCGGATGGGCGTTGCGCAACCGGTACGCCGACATTCGCCACGCCTACGCGATGACAGTGCACAAGGCACAGGGGTCGACCTTCGGCGCCGTCATCCTCGATTGGGCGAGCTTCCAGCGCTGCCCGGACGTCGGCGCTCGCGCGCGGCTGCTGTACGTCGCTCTCACGCGGACGTCGAAATTCGCAGTCATCTGCGCATGATCGAAACCCCGTTCATCACCCTGCAGTACCCGATCTCGGTGAATCGCTACTGGACGATCAACCAGCGCGCCAGGTCGATCTTGCCTACCGAAGCCGGAAAGGCCTGGAAACAAGCCGCAAGGTCGCTGGCGCTGTCGCAGGGTGCCAACCACCAACGGGTCGCCTCCGGGCCTGTGGCGGCCGAAATCGTCCTGCTGCCGAGGAAGAAGAGCGACGGTGCGCCGAGCTCCGTGCGCCTGGACCTCGACAACTGCCTGAAGGTCGCGCTCGATGCCATGCAGGGCATCCTCTTCGACAACGACAAGCAGATCGTCGAGCTGCACGCATGCGTCGGGTCGGCCGTCACGGACGGAGCGCTCATGGTTCGCGTGAGGCCAGCATGAACACCATCACCGAGATCTCAGTGTCCGATCGACTTCAGGAAGCCGTCGATGCCGGCGTCATCACGTGTGCCCACGCCGACGCGATCGCACTCGCCTTCGACGAGCATGCCAGCGGATGCTGCTCGGTCCACCTCGAGCGCCTTGCGCACGACGAGCGTGCCGCGCTCGATCGCGTGTGCGATTGGCTGGAGCGGCGGCGGTGACGACGATCGCCTGGGATGGCACCACGCTGGCTGCAGATCGGGCGTCGTGGTCCGGCGGAACGCGCCGCCGCGTGCGCAAGGTCGAGCGCATCGTGGCTGCGGACGGACGGGTCTTCCTCGCCGCGTTCTCCGGAGACGGTGCCTTCTGCCATGCGGTCAAGCTTTGGATGCGGGGCGAGGCCGACCGGCCTGATCCCAAGGAGTTCGACCTCGAGGCCGGGACCTACTGCGCCATCGTGATAGACGAGCGCCGGCGCGTGTGGCTTCTGACTGCGCTGCTGCACTACCTCCCGTTCCGAGAGCACCTGTTCGCCGGCGGTGCCGGTCAGGAGTTCGTCTGGGGAGCGCTCGAAGCTGGCGCAAGCGCCAGGCGCGCGGTCCAGATCGCCGCCAAGCGCTCCGACCACGCAGGGCTAGGCGTGGACTGCGTGAGCTTCCGGCGGAGTGCGCAATGAGCGCGCGTCCTACGCGCGGCGAGCGCTACGGCTCGACCGCCGCGAGCGGCCGTCTGACCTTCTCGGCGGAGCGGCGCACGGCGGGCGACATCGTCGCCGCCGCCGGGATGGCGGCCACCGTCGAGCACCTGGGTCTCGCCCTGTGGCGCGTGCGCTACGCCAACGACCGCAGCGCTTTCCGCCACGGGCGGCAGCTGCTGCTCGCCAAGGTCATGAACGTCGCCAGGCGCCGGCGCTGGCAGGAACAGCCCAAGGTCATCAAGCTTCTGGCGTTTCGGGTCTTCCAGTGGGCCGTCTTCAGCGTCTGCCCGGTGTGCACCGGTCGCGGGCACCCGACGCTGGACGGCCAGCCGATGGCGCTCTCCGACGACCTGTGTCCGGCCTGCCGCGGCGACGGCGTGACCGCGATCGAGCGTGCCGTGCCCGTCCAGCACATCGGCCGGGCCAAGGACATCGCCGATCTCCTGTGGCAGTCCGACCAGCATCTCGACCGGCGCATCGCCGCGCGGCTGGCATTGCACATGGCGACAAGGGCATCTACAATCAGCGCTGCGGCACACAGAGGCCCGGGAGTTCCGGGCCACAACTCCAACGACCGCCCACCTTCGGTGGTTTCGCTCGCCCTCGAAAAGCCCGCTTCCCGCGGGCTTTGACGTTTCTGAGGTCAACCATGGCGACACGCAAGCGCGCGGCGCCGCAGGAACGCAAGGCGCTCCCGGGGCGCCCAACCAAGTACGACCCGCTGTACGTCGAGCGCGTCTACAAGCTCGGGCTGCTCGGTGCGACCGAGAAAGAGATGGCCGAGATTCTCGGCGTCAGCCTCAAGGTGCTGGCCGAGTGGAAGAACCGCCATCTCGATTTTCGTGACGCCATCGTGCGCGCGCGCGCGGATGCAGACGCGGCGGTAGCGCACAGCCTGTATCACCGGGCGCTCGGGTACAGCCACCCGGCGGTGAAGATCATGCAGTTCGAGGGCGTGCCGATCACGGTCGAGTACACGGAGCACTACCCTCCTGACACGAACGCGGCGAGCCTGTGGTTGCGCAATAGGCAAGCCGCGCGCTGGCGCGACAAGCCGACGCCGGATGGAGATGAAGACGCTCCGGCGCCGGTGAAGATCGAGATCAGCGTGAAGGACGCGAGGGTCCGCGATGACGATCGCCCCGACGCTGAATCGCCCTCAGGCTGAATTCCTCGCGCTACCGCACAAGTTCCGAGCGTTCGTCGCCGGGTTCGGTAGCGGCAAGACGTGGGTCGGTTCGTCGGGGCTTTGCAGGCATTCGTGGGAGTGGCCGCGCGTGAACGCCGGCTACTTCGCGCCGACCTATCCGCAGATCCGGGACATCTTCTATCCGACGATCGACGAGGTCGCGCACGAGTGGGGCCTGCGCGTCGACATCCACGAGTCGAACAAGGAAGTGCACGTTTTCTCCGGTCGCAAGTACAGGAACACGATCCTGTGCCGCTCGATGGAGAAGCCCGGCGACATCGTCGGTTTCAAGATTGGCCATGCGCTGATCGATGAACTTGACGTGATGCGCGCGGAAAAGGCGGCGACCGCCTGGCGCAAGATCATCGCGCGCATGCGCTACAACATCGACGGCCTGGGCAACGGCGTCGACGTGACGACCACGCCCGAGGGCTTCAAGTTCGTGTACGCCCAGTTCGTGAAGGCTCTGCGCGAGCGTGCGTCCCTGTCGAAGCTCTACGCTCTGGTACAGGCCAGCACGTACGACAACGAGGCGAACCTTCCGGATGGGTACATCGACAGCCTGCGCGCGAGCTATCCGCCGCAGCTGATCGACGCGTACCTGAATGGCCAGTTCGTCAACCTGACGAGCGGGTCTGTCTACCCGAACTTCGATCGGCAAAGGAACCACACGTCTGCCGTCGAGTTGCCCGGGGAGCCGCTGCACGTCGGGATGGACTTCAACGTCATGAACATGACGGCCGAGGTCAACGTCATCCGCAGCGACCTTCCGATCACGGTGGCCGAGCTCGCCGGAGTGCGGGACACACCGACGATGGCGCGGATGCTGAACGAGCGCTATCGCACCGGAGATCGTGTCCATGCGGTCACGATCTACCCCGACGCGAGCGGGCAGGCCACGAGCAGCAAGAACGCGTCCGAGTCCGACCTGTCGATTCTGCGTCAGGCCGGATTCACGGTGCGCGCAGAATCACGCAACCCAGCGGTGCGCGATCGCGTTCTCGCGGTAAACGCAATGCTGCTCAACGACAAGGGTGAGCGGCGCTGGTCGATCAATACCGACCGATGCCCGAAGCTCACCGAGTCGCTCGAGCAGCAGGCGTATGACGCCGGCGGAGAGCCCGACAAGACCAGTGGACACGACCATGCGAATGACGCCGTCGGGTACTTCATCGTCAAGCGCTGGCCCATCGCACGACACGTAACGAGCGCGAGAACAACCGGACACTGAAATGCCTGTCGACACCAAGCACCCAGCCTACGAGGGCGCCGCTCGCCTCTGGGCGAAGTGCCGCGATGTCGTCGCCGGCCAGGAGGCCGTCCACGCGGGCGGCAAGACCTACCTTCCCCAGCCGTCTGGCTACAGCACGTCGGAGTACGAGGCGTACAGGGACCGCGCGCTCTTCTACAACGCCACGGGGCGCACCGTCGACGGCATGAGCGGGCTCGTGTTTCGCCGCCCGCCGGCGGTCGAGCTCCCGGCATCCGCCGAGTTCCTGCTCGCCGACGTCGACTCGGGCGGCACGCCGCTGCTCACGCTGTGCGAGAAGACCGTCGATGATCTGCTCGTGACGGGCCGCGTCGGGCTGCTCGCCGACTACCCCACGATCCCGCCGGGCGCGACGGCTGCCGATGCGCGCAGCGCCGGCGCGCGGCCGCGCGTGCGGATGTACCGCGCCGAGGACATCATCAACTGGCGCGTGGACGAGGTGCGCAACCGCTGGCAGCTCACGCTGGTCGTGCTTGCCGAGTGCGCCGAGATCAGGAAAGACGAGTTCACGGCCGAGCGAGTCGAGCGCATGCGTGTGCTGTCTCTGGCCAGCGGCAAGTACGAAGTGTCGCTGTGGCAGGAGAACGAAAGCACGCACGAGTGGGTTCCGGTCAACGAGCCGCAGCAGCCGCGCATGAACGGCAAGCCGATGGACTTCATCCCGTTCGTGATCTGCGGGCCGATGGGCTCGGCGCCGGGCGTGGTCAAGCCGCCGATCCTGGACATGGTCAACGTCAACCTGTCGCACTACCGCACGACCGCCGACTACGAGCACGGGCTGCACTTCACGGGGCTGCCGACACCCATCGTGACCGGGCACAGCTTCGAGCAGGGCGAGACGTTCGCCCTGGGGTCGTCCATCGTCAAGGCGTTCGCGAACCCGGACGCCAAAGTGTTCTTCCTGGAGTTCGCCGGCGAGGGCCTCACGAACCTGTCCAAGCGGCTCGAGGAGAAGGAGCAGATGATGGTCTCGCTGGGCGCGCGCATGCTCGCGTCCCAGCAGCGCGGCGTCGAGGCGGCGGAGACGGCGGCGATTCACCGTTCGGCCGAAAACAGCGTGCTCGCGTCGCTGGCCAATGCCGCCGGGGGCGCGCTCACCGCGGCGCTGACCTGGTGCGTGCAGTGGACGGGCTCGCAGGAACCCGCGCGCGTGCCGCTGAACACCGACTACCTGCCCACCGGCCTGTCCGCGCAGGAACTGACCGCACTCGTGGCCGCGTGGCAGTCGCGGGCGATCAGCCACGAGACGCTGTACGACAACCTGCAGCGCGGCGAGATCGCGCAGCAGGGCGTCATGTTCGACAGCGAGCGCGAGCGCATCGACGCCCAGGGCCCGGCGCTCGGTAGCCTCGGAGGGCAGGGCGCCGCCGGGGCAGCGTGATGGCCTCGGTCAACGACGTCATCCGCGACCATGTCATCGGCCACCAGGTCGACCTGACGCACTACGCAAACGGCGTCGTGGAGCGAATGATCGCGATCCTGAACCGGACGGACAAGGATCTGTTCGCGCAGTTGACCTCGGCGCTCGAGCAGATGGATGCCGCATCGTTCACGGCAGACCGCCTGGAGGAGCTGCTAACCTCGGTGCGAGTGCTGAACCGCCAGGCGTACCTGAAGATCGAGCGAGAGCTGACCACGGAGCTGCGTGCGTTCGCCGATGTCGAGGCGCAGTTCCAGTACGAGCTGTTCACCGAGCCCATGCCGCCCAGGGTGCTCGCCAACGTCACCGTCGCGACGGTGAGCGCAGAACAGGTCTACGCGGCCGCGCTGGCGCGACCCTTCCAGGGCCGGCTGCTGCGCGAGTGGGCAAGCGGAATCGAGGCCGACCGGATGGTGCGCATCCGCGACGCGATCCGCACGGGCTACCTGGAGAACCAGTCCATCGGCGAGATGGTCAAGCGCATCCGCGGCACGCGCGCGAACAACTACGCGGACGGGCTGCTCGAGATCGACCGGCGCCACGCGGAGGCCGTGGTTCGCACGGCGGTCTCGCATACGGCCGGGTTCACGCGCGACAGGTTCCAGGAAGCAAACGCCGACCTGATCAAGGCGGTGCAGTGGCTCTCGACGCTGGACAACCGGACGACGCCCATCTGCATCATCCGCGATCGCAAGGAGTACACCAACGACTCCGAGCACAGGCCGATCGGGCACAAGATCCCGTGGCTGGGCGGGCCTGGTGCGGCGCATTGGAATTGCCGGTCGACCAGTACCGTCGTGTTGAAGTCCTGGCGCGAGATCGGGCTGAACATCGATGACTTCCCAGAATCGACCCGTGCGAGCATGGATGGCCAGGTGGCGGCGGAAACGACCTATCCGCAGTGGCTCGAGCGTCAGAACGCCGGGCGGCAGGACGGCGTGCTGGGCCCGACGCGTGGCGCGTTGCTGCGCAGCGGCGGCCTGAAGGTGGAGCAATTCTTCAACGACAAGGGGCGGTTCCTGACGCTCGAGCAGCTGCGCGAGCGCTCGCCAGGAGCGTTCCGGCGGGCCGGCGTATGATCGCCGGGTGACGAAACTCCACGTCATCCCTGGAACGCCGCCCCCGGACACGCCGGCCGAGCGCGTGCGCAAGCGCATTCGTGCGATGCCCAAGCCGCCGAGCATGTTGCAGTGCCATCGATGTGGTGGCCGAGAGGTCATCCAGACCAAGATCGGCGTGCTGTTCCACAACGGCAAGCTGAAGGGCGGCACGGCGCAGATCCTGTGCGCGTCCTGCTTTCTGAAGGGCGAGCGCGTCGTGCTCGTCTGACGCTCGGGCTTGCTGCGCGAGCGCGATTGTCCGCGCCGCGCGGAGCCACGAGGGCCACCATGAAACGCACCTACGGGTGGAAGCCGGACGTTCCGGACCACCGCGACCATGAGTTCGTCCTTCCCAGGGCGGTGCATCTGCCCAGCTACGTCGATCGCATCGGCCTGGGCAACCCGATCGAGGACCAGGGCGCGCTGGGCAGCTGCACCGGCAACGCCACGACCTCGGCCATGGAGATCGTGACCAGCGTATCGGCGCGCTCGCGGTTGATGGCCTACTACAACGGCCGTGCGCTCGAGGGCACGACGCGCCAGGACGCCGGCTGCATGATCCGCGACGTGGTCAAGGGCGTGCGCCGCTGGGGCGTTGGCGCCGAGGCGCTCTGGCCGTACAACATCGCCCGCTTTCGGCTCAGGCCGCCCGCGAAGGCGTACATCGACGGCGACGCGACTCGCACGCTGCTCGGGGGCTACCAGCGCGTCACCGGGCTGGACGGCCTGCGCACGGCGCTGGCTCAGGGCTTGCCGGTGATCTTCGGGTTCAGCGTGCCGGACTTCTTCGAGAGCAACGAGGTCGCGCGCACGGGCTGGGTGCGGCTGCCGAAGGATGACGACGTCATGCTGGGCGGGCACGCGGTGCTCGCCGTCGGCTACGACGAGCGCGCCGAAACGGGAGCCACCGAGCCCTTCGTGTGGGTGCGCAACTCGTGGGGCAGCGCGTGGGGCAAGGACGGCTACTTCGCGATGCCGTACGGCTGGTTCACCGATCGCCGCAGGCTCGTCGATGACCTGTGGGTTCTGGTGCCCGCTGCCTGACGTCTTGCGCAGCGAGGACAACCGGTAAGTCGCCGGGCCCATTACCCGGAGGAAGGCGGTTCGATTCCGCCCGCTGCAACCGAACACCTGCAGGCCCACCACCGCGCGGGCCTGTTGCATTTGGCGGCCCGCCAGGCGGCGCCGCGGCCAAAGGCCAGCTTCTCAACTCGATCCCAAGGGGGTCAATCCATCATGCCCATCTGGAAACAAGCGCTGCTGCGCAGGCTCCACAAACCCGAAGACGACGCAGGTGGCGGAGGCGGTGGAGGCGGGGGCGGCGGTGACGACGTCCAGGCCAAGATCGACGCCGCGGTTGCCGCTGCGGTCACCGGACTGAAGGCCAAGAACGGCGAGCTCCTCGGCAAGGTCAGGGAGCAGGCGGACAGCCTGAAGCGGTTCGATGGCATCGACCCGGACGCCGTGCGCAACATCCTCAAGCGCTTCTCGGACGACGAAGAGGCCGCGTTGATCGCCAAGGGCGAGGTCGATAAGGTCCTCGAGAAACGCACTGAGCGCATGCAGGCCGACTTCAACAAGAAGCTGGCCGAAGCGGAGTCGCGAGCCGAGGCCAACGCCAAGCGCTCGAAGACCTTTGAGGCCCGGGTTCTGGACGCAGCCATCCTGAAATCCGCCACGAAGGTAGGCATCCACGAACACGCCGTCGAAGATGCGCTGTTCCGTGGCCGCTCCATGTTCGTACTCGACGACGATGGCAACGCAGTGCAGCTCGGAGAGGACGGCAAGCCGGTGCTCGGCAAGGACGGGAAGTCGCCGTTCACGCCCGAAGAGTGGCTCGAAGGCATGAAGGAAAAGGCTCCGCACTGGTTCCCGGCTTCGGGTTCGGGCGGCGGGGCAGGGGGCTCCGGAAGCGGCGGCCACCAAAGCGCTCAGGAACTCATGAAACTCTCGCCCGTCGAACGGCTGAACGCCGCCAGGGGGGCTCAACGCAAATAGGTGATCCACCATGGCACTGACTCTCATCGAAGCCGCCAAGAAATCGACTGGCGACGTGGTTCGTTCGGCAATCATCGAGATGTACGCCGGCTCGTCCAGCGTCCTGTCCGTCCTTCCGTTCGAGGACATCGCGGGCAATGCGCTCAAGTACAACCGCGAGGCGAGCCTGCCCGGCGTCGGCTTCCGTGGCGTGAACGAGTCGTACACGCCCTCGACCGGCGTGCTCAACCCGATGACCGAAGCACTGGTCATCGCCGGCGGCGATCTCGACGTCGACAAGTTCATCGTCGATACGATGGGCGCCAACCAGCGCTCGACGCACGAGGCGATGAAGGTCAGGGCGCTCGGGCTGGCCTGGACCGCGAAGTTCATCAAGGGCGACACCGCCTCCGATCCGCGCGAGTTCGACGGCCTGCAGTCGCGTGTCATCGGTGCGCAGAAGATCGTCGCCGGGTCGACCGCGAACGGTTCGGCGCTCTCGCTCGCCAAGCTCGACGAGGCGATCGATCAGACGCTGAACCCGACGCACCTGCTCATGAACCGTGCGATGGCGCGCAGAATGTCGGCCGCTGCACGTACCACTTCGGTGGGTGGGTACATCACCTACACGACCGACTCGTTCGGGCGCCGGATCATGGCGTACAACGACCTGCCGATTCTGACGGTCGACCTGGACCACACGAACACGGCGATCCTGCCGTTCACCGAGGCGGCCTCCAGCGGCACGTCGACCGCCACGTCGATCTACGTGCTCAGCATCGGCGGCGACGGCGTGACGGGCCTGCAGAACGGCGGGATGGACGTGCGCGACCTGGGCGAGCTGCAGACGGCACCCGTCTACCGCACGCGGGTCGAGTGGTACAACGGGATCGCCGTGTTCAACGGCCGTGCCGTGACCCGCCTGTGGTCCATCGCCGACGCCGCCGTCGTCGCCTGATCGGCACCCCCACACCAATCTGAGGAGTTCACACCATGAACCCGTATGGCAATTTCACGTACGACGACGCCCTGTCGCTCAAGGACGCCGGGCTCGTCGCCACCACGACCACGGAGTCGACCATCGTCGACCTGGGCGAGGGCCTGTTCGACGGTTACCTCGTGCTCGAGGTGACCGCCGTCGAGGTCGCGACCGGCGACGAGATCTACGACGTGTGCCTGGAGGGCTCGACGGTCAGCGGCATGGCCTCGGGCTCGGTCTGCCTGTCGCGCATCAAGCTCGGCAACGCCCCGGCACCGGCGGACGCGGACACCGACGTGGGCCGCTTCGTCGTCCCGGTGCGCAACGAGCAGAACGGCACGCTGTACCGCTACGTCCGCATCTACACGGCCGTCGCGGGCACCGTGGCGACGGGGATCAACTTCTCCGCATTCCTGGCGAAGGACTGAGCCATGCAACGCCTCGTGGAAACATCCGAGGCGGTCAATGCGAACGTGCGTCGGGTCAAGCACATTGACCTCGACGCCGCTTCGCAGACTGCTGAAGTTGGGAAGGTCCCTGCGGCCGCCTCCCCCTACGTCGTTGCCACGGAGTACGGCGACAGCCTGATCCACCGTACCGTTCTCGCGTGCACCGCGCTGCCGATCTCGGTGGCCGACGACGCGGGCGTGGCGCAGTACGGCGGCGTCCAGGTCTACACGTTCCCGGAGGGGCTGATCGCCTCGCTGGGCGCCATCATCAGCGGCAACCTAACGATGGGCGTGACCGGGACGTTCATCGACGCATTCACGGGCGTCAACGCGCTCGGGTCTGCGGTCGCATCCACTGGCGCCACGCTGGTCGGCACCGAAGCCACGTGGCTTCAGTCGACGGCCAACGCGACGGCAGCTGCGAAGGTCGCGGCGATCAGCTCGGTGAGCATCGCCACCCAGCTGACCGAGTCGGGCGGGCGCGTCTATGACGGCACCGCAACGGCCGCGCCGATGTTCCTGAACTTCGCCATTGCGGACGACGCGTCGCACACGGCGGGCTCTGGGACGTTCACCGGCACGATCACGTTCGCGTGGCTCAAGGTGGGAGACAAGTGATGTTGCGAACCGTCTATGACGCCGAAGGCCGCGAGCACACCGTCGAGGCCATCGATGCGCGCGAGTATCTCGCGACGGGGCTGTACTTCGCCGAGCCTCCCGCGCCGCCGGTCGAACCGATCGGATCGAAACTCCCGGATCCCGACCCTTCGGCCGAGCCCGACAAGTCAGAAGCCAAATCGAGAAAGGGTTGACCCGAAAGGGCTGAATCACCATGGCTGACAACCTCGCCGCGGTCGCAAATGCCGGCAAGATCCTCGCTGCGGACGACATCGCTGGCGTCCTGTACCCGCGAAGCAAGCTCGTGATCGGCGCGGACGGAACGAACGACGGCGACGTGTCGGCGACGAACCCACTGCCGACCAAGACGCACGGACCGGCCTCGGGCGCGGTGAGCAGCGTCTCTGCAAGCGCGAGCGCGATCACCATCCTGGCCGCGAACTCCTCGCGCCGAGGTGCCCTCGTGTTCAACGACAGCACCGCAACGCTGTACCTGTACCTGTCCGGTACGGGGACGGTCACGCCGTCCCTGTTCAGCGTGAAGCTGGCCGCCGGTGAGGCGTTCGCGCTTGGCGAGGGCGAGTACACGGGAATCATCACCGGGATCTGGTCGAGCGCGACGGGTGCCGCGCGTGTCACGGAGATGACCTGATGCAGATCATCCGACGCTTCATTGGCCCGACGGACACCGCGTACAACAGCGACAGGCTGGGCGGCAGTGCCGCGGCTGACTACCTGCTGGGGCTGACAGCCGCGTCGCTGTTCCTGGGCGTCAGCGCGCAAGCAGCGGACAGCGCGAGCTTGGCGGGTCGAGCGCGGCAGCGTACCAGCTTGCCCTGGTTAGCGGGACCAACATCAAGACGGTCGGCGGCGCGTCCCTGCTCGGCAGTGGTGACGTCTCCGTCGGTGGGGCGACATGCTCCTCCGGCACCGCGCGGCGGCCAAGGCCGCGGGGTCTACGCTATTACTCAAAGGCTCGCCTCCGGCATCACGCTCACGCCGCGGCCGTCGCCCGGAACGACGACGCCCGCCCTGCCGGGGTCCAGCGGCACGCTCGCGCTCACGAGCGACATCCCGTCCCTCTCAGGGTACGAGACGAGCGCGCACGCCTCGTCGACGTACCAGACGCTCGCGGGGATGAGCGGGTACCTGACGACCTCTGGGACGGCGGCGGATTCGAGCAAACTCGGCGGGACGGCCGCCGCGTCCCCTCCCAGCCTCGCGGCCGCCTCCCCGTCCCGGCCAGCGCTCAGGCGGCCGACAGCGCCCTGCTCGGCGGCCACGCGGCCGCGTACTTCCAGACCGCACTGATCTCCGGCACCGACATCAAGACGATCAACTCCGCGTCGCTGCTCGGGTCTGGAAACGTGACGCTCGCCACGCTCGGCGCGAACACGTTCACGAGCACGCAGACGATTCCGGCGACAACGTACCAACGTCCATCGGACAATTCATCGTTCAGCTGGCTGTCTCTAACGCCTGCATCAGGTCGCACCTACGAGGCGCCGTTTCAACTCAATATTGGAGGAGCGACTTTTAGCAGTGAATGGGACCCGGTGATGTATTTCGGGTACAACGCCGACGGTGCTGTTTCGAGCGAGCCCGCGTTCCGCTGGGTTATCGAAGGCAACTACAACACCGGGACCGAACGAGAGTTTGTGAAGCGTGGGAATACGTCGATACCGCTGCGAATGTGTGGCGTCCGATTTTCGTGTACCGCAACAGCCACGACCACGACGGGCGGCGGAAACATTGGGGTGGCCCAACAACGAGTACCTGTATCTCCAAGGAACGCGCGCGGCTCCGCTGACGTTCACGCTCAAGCCGAAGAACTCAAACCAGCCGGCGCAGATTTGGGTCCAAGGACTAGGAACCGGAAACAACACGAACCAGTTCCTGAAGATCGCAGGCGGCAGCAGCGATTCGAACGCAGCATTCATTCGCTTGGGCGGAAACACCTGCACGACTGGCGATGGGCGGCAACTACGCCGAAGGTTCTGCAACTCGGTGCTGGCGCCCCGTCGACGCACCGCAGGAACTACCTGCTGGCACGATTGTGATGCTGGCCGGCGCGACCAACTCGAGTATTTCCGCCTGCAGTACACGGCAAGGTGGTACTGAACAACGACAGTGCGCGTCGTATCAACTTGATGTCAATGGATCACTGGCGGGGCAGATTTCCGCAGATGTCCTACGGCGGCCGGTGGATTTAGGTTCAAAAGGGCGCACGACGAAGGGGATGTATCTCCAAACGACGAACCTGCGGCAGGCAGCAATGTGCTGGTGCTTCAGTCGGCAAACGGAATTGATGTTGGGATCGGTGGCGGACAGATCAGGGTCAAGTCAAGCGTCGGGTTCGGGTTTGCGTCAGGCGGCCCGGATGACTCCGTCGGCGACACGCTGCTCTACCGTGACGCCGCCGGCACCCTCGCCCAGCGCACGGGCGAATGCGCAGACGCTGCGGGTGTACCGTGGATGGACTGACGGCTCGAACGTTCCCGAGTTGAAATCCGGATGGAACCCGACGAGGCCTGTCCAATGCGGTAGGGATAGGGACCGGAAGCAAGGGAAATGTCGCGTTCGGGACCGCATTGGCGACGAGTGCAAACCGTGGGCTACATCATGGTTCCTGGGTCGCCGGAACCGCTACTGGAGTTCCTGCCGACATCCCGACGGGGGCAAGCACCCGGTCGTGTACGACACCACAAACAAGAAGATCTGGCGTCTGGCGACGGCGGGTGGATCTGGACCGCGGCGCTTACTTGATAGGGGTACACGTCCTGCCACTCTTGATGTGCCATCGTTGGCCCGGTGACGCCGAAACGCTCGCCGATTTCTCTGCACGTCGTCGATTTGAGCATAACGCGAATCTCGCGAACGTCGGTTCGGTGAGGATTCTTGGAGGCCCATGCGCTTCATGGACATGTCCGGGGGCGTGGAACGTGGCGCCAGTGGTTGCCCTGGACGATCTCGTCGATCATTTTCGTGCTAATTCCAATTCAACGGCGATGTCGCGGCGATACTCGTGCGGCGATCTTCCGAAGAATCTCCGCAACCTGCCCTCGTTCAGCTTTGCCGCGCTCGCCACTCCGGCGTATCGGCGATGAAGACCAGTGCCGGTATGCATGCGCGATGTCACCCATTCCAGTTTTCCGCACGGTTATCGATCTTGTTTCCGTTCTTGTGTAGTTTGCCTTGGTGCAGATTCAGGTAGGAGCAGGCCGATGAACGATTCAGAACCGCTCTGTGCACACATAGCCTTCTGCGTCGTCCCCTTACGGACTGGCGCAAAGACGAAGGTAGTTGTAATTCGTCATCCTCGGAAGCGGGAGGCGGTCCGTCTTGCATCTTGGGCTACCGGCGTCGCGTTTCACGCGGCCCATGTTGCTGACAGAGTAATAGCCTTCCCATCCAAGCACCGGCTTCAAATCTCGACCATTGCCATATCCGATAAATGTCTGATGGGCCTAATTATACCGAGCGGAACGACAAAACCATCACCCTCACGCTGTCCCTGCAAGACGTGAACGTCATCCTCGCGGGCCTCTTGGGTTGCCGCGAAGGTGAAGCACCTCGAAAGTCATCGGCCGCGTGAAGCAGCAGGGCGACGAACGGAGTACAAGAGACGCA
>NZ_JADJNP010000008.1 GCF_016714275.1 Tessaracoccus sp.
GGCGCGTGCGCAAAGGCGTCGATCGCCGTATCGATCGCCGTCATGTCGACGTCGGCGTCGTCGATCCCGCCATCACTGTAGCTCATGGTGTTTCCTCGGGCGCCGGCGTAGGTGTGCCGACGCAGGCTTCGCCGTCGATCTCGAGCGGCACGATCTGCGGTAGGCGACCGTGCTGGCCTTCACCGTCGAGGCCGTAGAGGTGGAAGTGCAGCACCTCAGCGCTGCGGTACCCGCGCCAGCAGACTCGGCACTGGTGCGGCAGGTAGACTAGCGCGACGCGGGGCGCAGGCTCGGCGTCGGGCTGGCGTGCCTGGATGACCAGCCCGACGAGTAGGATGACCGTCACGGCTAAGACGCAGATCTGGAGGGTGGTCATCGGACACCTCGAAGGCCGCACGCCAGCTCGGCGCAGTAGAGCGTGAACTTGGATGCGTAGTCAACGTGGCCGGCAGCGAGGCGATCAGCCGCGGCGACCGCAGCCTCGTCGACGGGTGCCAAGCGTTGCCGGTGACGCTCACGGTTGATCGCCGCGCGCATCGCCGCTAGCTCGTCCGCGAGCCAGCCGGATCGCCGCGCACGTAGCGCATGCTCGCGTGTCAACGTGACCGTGAATGCGTCACGGATGGCGTGTAGTGCGGTGAGCTGATGAGGTGACACGCGGTCTTGTCTTACCACGACAGATGACCAGTTCGCAAATGCGACTGAGTAAAAAAGTGCGCGACGAGCGCCCCTTGCGTTACCTTGCGAGGCTCCGCCCTGCGTAGCTTTGTGCTACCTCGCTTAGCGTAGCCGACCTCGGCCATTAAAAAAAAGCACGACGAGTGCCCATTGCGTATCCATGCGCTGCAGCGCTTGGCCTTGCCTGGCCCTGCACGCCTATCCAACTAATCTGATCCCTTCGACCCCTTTGGGACACCCAGCGTTGTCGGTGTAGACCGACGTACCGCCGGGTTGAGGATTCGGTTCGCCGCACGCGCCGCGTTGCGGGCAGCCGTATACTGCGCAGCCATCGACGTCGCCTGGCGGTCAAGCTGGTTGCGGGCGGCGTCGTCGGGGAGCTGCGATCGATCGACGTACCCGACCGCTTGGATGGCACGCCGTTGGATGCCGAGTGACTCACGCCACCGCCGTGCGGTGTACGCCGGGACCTCGTGGTCGAGCAAGACCCGCAGCGCGCCCTTGCGCATGGTGACGACGACGTGATCACCGCGCTCGGCTTTTTGGCGCTCGATCCAGTCGCCGAGGGACATCGCGAACAGCTGGTACTTCTGCGATCCACGCTCGGCGCCGCTGAGTTGCGTTAGCGTCTCGACCGAGATCTCGTCGCCCTTGGCGACGGTGTCAGGGTCGATCGGGTATCGCGTCGAGATCAAGACGTCGTTGTCATCGGACATCAGTCACCTCGCAAGTAGCATAGCCAGCCGGCCGATACAAGAAAAGTGCGCGACGAGCGCCCATTGCTAGCCTTACCGAGTCGTACCAAGCCGCAGCACCGGCTTCGCCCCGCTGGGCACGTCATGGCCGTGCTTAGCAGCGCTCAATACTGTCAAAAAAGTGCGCGACGAGCGCCCATTACGTTGCGTTCCTGTGCCTTGCCCTGCCCTGCATTGCCCTGCCCTGCACGGCTACGCCTCGCAAGACGACGCGTGGCTGGGCTACGCTTCGCAGTGCTAGCTGATCTTGCGAACCTCGAACCGCCCGAACCGCGGGCGCCACTCGCAGGTACCCATCTGCCCCGCCGCCTCGCAGATCTTCAGCAGGTCGGGTTCGTCGCGGATGACGTCTGGATCCCAGACGATCCGGACGGTCGTCGACCAGGCATGGAAGATCGGCCGCGACCGGATCACCCGCGCGGGGCCGACGCGGACGCCATTCCGCTTCAGGAACTTGCCGCTTTTCCACATCGCCTCGACGTCCTTGGGGCCGTCGTAGACGAGCTTGGCGTGGTCTGGGACGACGATGCCGGCCTTGGCGTCACGCCCCTGCTTGGTTCGCTTGGCGCCGGCGACCAGCGTCGCCTCGATGCACTCGCTGGGCAGGCACGGCTCACCGTCGTCGTCGAGGTACAACCCGCCCTCCCACTCGACGCGGGAGATCCGGAGGTGGTCCTCGAGCGTCTTCTTGCGCTTGCCAGTCAGCTCGGCGAGCTGGCGCGTCATCGGGTCGAGGGGATCGGCGAGGCGCCCGTTGTGGACGATGAGCGGGGCGACGCCGGTGATCGCGATGCAGGTCTCATGCATGTGCGGAGCACCCTACCCCATCCCTTGATTAATCGCAAATGCGAATCAACGATTAATCGACGGTGTGCCACCGGCCAGCGTCGCAACGCAGCTGGATCGGCGGCGTGATGTCGACGTCGCCCGCGACCAACCCGTCGACGAACTTCCGGAGGTACGCGATCTCGGCGGGGTTCAGCGGCCCCGCCGTCATCAGCAGCGCCGCGGCGATCGCCTGGTGGAGGCCGTCGACGTCGGGGATGACGACGGCATCACCACAGCCGCAGGTCCGGACCTCGACGTTGTTGAGGATGGCGTTCGCCAAGCCGCACGCCGTGTAGACGTAGGTGAGGTGGCGGCGGGCCGACTGCGGCTGACGACAGACCGCGCAGATGTGGTTCATGATTGTGCCTCGATCCTACATCACGCCGCCGCCGGTCGCAAATGCGAAACCGACACCTTGACTGCGCCGGGTGATCTCGACGATTGTCCGGCCGTGCGCATCTACACGCTGTGGGAGTCCGAAGGTGTCGTCGATGGCGAGCTGCCTTGGCTGCGGGCCGCGGTCGAGCCCGACGCGATGGGTGAGCTGCCGGCTGAGTACGTCGCCGCACGCTGTAGCCCCACGGCACGCGAGATGATCGTCGCCGTGCCCGATGGCGACGTCCGCCGGCTGTTCCAACCACCCGTCGTGCGTGGTCATGTCGAGCGGTGATTGGCGCGCCCGTCGGGCCGCGATCAGGCGCCGGCGTGCCTGGGAGGAAGGCGCTGTCGTCAAGTCGCAGATGGCTTACCGGCAGGTCCGGCAGACCTACGGCGGCGTGCTCGCGATCCCCCTGGCGGTCTACGTCATCCGCGTCCGCGGTAACGCCTGGTTCCGGTTGACCTGCGACGAGGACTAGCGGACGGGGCCGTGACCACGGCGGGGTGCGCGTCCGCCGCGCTTGGTCTTGGTCTTGGTCTTGGGCTTGGCGCGCGGCTTGGGCGTCTGCGCTGCGCGCGACGCGACGGCGATGATCGCCCGGATCGCGTCCCGGTATGCTGTCTTGAGGTCGTCGGGGAGGTTGCCCTTCACCCAGACAGTCGCCTCATCAAACCCGGCGCTGCCAAAGCCGCGGCGGAGGTACTCGTAGCCGCCGTCGGCGAAGCTCTTGCCGCAGCTGCAGCGCGCAAGGTCGTGGGTCCCCGTCGACTGCGCGATCGTCATGCAATCGCGGCACCGGGCTGCGTTGACCAGGATGCGCCGCTCGTCGACATCATCCGGGCGATCGGGCGACAGCCGCGTCGAGAGCGCGACCCGATCGAAGGCGTTGTCGCCTCGGCCCGCGCGCCGGGTCCGCCACTCCCCGATGAGGTCGGCGCGCTCCTCCCAGATGCTGCTTCGCTCAGCGTCTCGCGGCGTCGCGCCGGGGACGGCGTCGATCAGCGCGGCCGCGCCGGCGAGTGCCTCCATCGGCAGGTCCACTGTGTTCTCGGGGTGAAGGTTGGCGACGTGGTGGTCGACGATGACCGTGAGGTGGTTGATCAGCTCGCGGAGCTTGGCCGCCTGCACCGTCGGCGTCTCGGCGCGGACGGCTTGCGCAGCCGCGCGCGCCTTGGCGGCGTCCTGGCGTGCCGTCTCGAGGTCGCGCGTCATCCGGTCGTACTGTGCCTTCGGGATCGTGATGGTCGAGGTTGAAGCCATGGCTTCGGCATTCTCATGTACGACGACCGGCTCCGCAAGTCCACGCGTCAGCTGGTGTGCATACGTTGCCACAGAATGGGCAATCACCAGGCATGGCGTGCATCATGCTGCCGGACGGGCGGTTCGTAGCTGCGCGCTGGCGGTGCCGCATTGTGCGAGGCTGCAGCCAGGCCCGTGCCCAGGCACGTCGTGTGCGATGCCAACCAAGGCTCACCGCGCGTCCTTGCGCGGCTTCCGGCGCAACAGCTTGACGATCTCCTCGGCCAGCTCGCGCGTCGACGGCCCGATGGGCGCCATCGGCTTGATGTGACCTTGCACGGGCGCCGTCGGTACCACGACGTCGCCCACCTCACGTGTCTGGGCTCGCATTTGCGAACCGTTGTAGCACGCCGCCGCGCCTAGAGGGAAGCGCGTTGCTGGAACTCGGCGATCGCGCGTCGTGCGTCCGCGGCGGCGGCCTGGACCGTCGGCCAGAAGGCGGGCGTGATGGTGTGCTGCGGGACGCACACGGGCGCAGCGTGGTAGAGCGCATAGACGCGTTCGACGTCATCGGCCGTCGGAAGGCGGACGGCGTCGATCGTCTGCGTGAGCGTCGTCAATACCTCGAACGTCGATTCGGCGGGCTGGAGCATGGTCCGTGTTGCATATGCGACACGGCCACGATTGTCAATCCTCGACCAGCTCGGTGAACAACCGCCGGAGCGTCGCGATACGCCCGTCCGCGGTGCGCAACGGCGTCGCGACGACGCTGTGGGTCTCGCCGGCCAAGAACGTCCCGACCGCTGGCACCGTCACGTCGACCTCGCGCAGCCGCGCATCGAAGCTACGGATCTCGGATGCCAGCCGGACGTCGTCCAGCTTCGCCTTCGGGAACATCACCCGGAGCCGATCGAACGCGGTGACGTAGGCCGTCTCGAGGCGGCCACGGTCAGGATCGACGAGCACGACGCCGACGTTCGCACCCTCCGCCCGGATCCGCGTCGGTTGCCACTGGACGATCGCGAAGTAGACCGTGTGCGGCATCCGAATCGGCTTCGTGTCTGCGTCCGCGCTCATCGCCGCCGCAGGCGCCGACCGCTCAACGCCGGCGCAGGTTCTGCCGCTACCGCCGTCTTCGTCCGCTTGCGCGCCGTCCGCTTGTCGTCCATGTAGCGGAACACGTTGACCATCGCGGTCATCGCGACCGCCGCCGCGCTGAGGATGCCCAGGCTGTACATCCGGTCTTGGTGGCGCTTCAGCTCCTCGACGGCGGCCTGCCCGGCGTTGTACTCCGCCGGCGGCGCCGTGGTCGGTGCCAACGGCGACGTGACCGTGGGCTCACCGTCGGCGCCGAGCATCGTCATGCGCGGACCTGCCAGCTGCGTCATGTAGCCCTGGACGTAGCCCGGCGGGTCACCCGGCAGCGTCGACCGCGGCGAGCCCGTCGGCGGGATCCACGGCAGCGGGCTGTACGCGCCCGTCTTGCCGGGCGCCCACTGCGAGAACACCGGCGTGTACCCGCGTTGGGTCGCAAGCTGCAGGTCCGTCGGGACAGCGCCGAGGCCTTCGTGCTCGTACTGCCACGTCTGGTTCTCACGGAAGTTGGGGCCGCGCTCGGGGCGCCGCGTGCAGTAGGCCGACGGCCCCGCCGTGGTCTTGCCGACCGCGACGATCTCGCTGCTCGGGTACGGCGATCGGTCGCCCTCGGGCGCGAGCACGAGGCCCAGCCGCGTCTCGCGGCTGGCGATGACGCCCTTGAGCGACTCGATCGTGCCGTAGGGGTCGAGCACGTTCTGGACGCGGGTCACCGCGTTCCGGACGGCCTCGACGGCCTGCGTGCCACCCGCCCGCGGGGGCCGCGCCGCCGTGGTAGCCGTCGCCATCGTGGCCGCCGGGCCGGCCTGCCAGCCGGCCGGGGCTGGCGGCAAGCCGACGTTGACCTTGCCCGGCGGGTACAGCATCTGCCGCTGCCGGGCCACCCGCGCAGGATTCTCGCAGCCGACGGTCGGTCCGCTGAGCACGAGCGTCGTGGTGCCGGGGGCGACGCCGACCGATCGCGGGAGCGTTTGCGCAGTCTGCATGCCAGGCAGCGTACCACACCCCTGGCGGCGCTGACTACTTGGTCGGCTTCGCCTTCGTCTTCGTCGCTGCCGCCACAGCCTCCATGTGCTTGAGGGCCGCGTCGGCGGCCTTGAACAACTGCCGCGCGGCGTCCTTGAGCGCGACCTGGCCCGCCGCAGTGGCGGCCTCGGCGATCACGCTGGCCGCACGCGTTTCATGCTCGGGTGTGACGCTGACGCCGGCCGCGCTTGCGAGCGCCTTGAATCGCGCCAACCCCCGGCGGACGGCTTCGTCTTCGTCGGTGACTAGCCCGTGCTGGATCAAGCCGACGACGAGCGCAGCGGCCGTCGACGTCCACCGGCTGACCTCAGCGGCGGCGGCCTGCCGCTTCTTGTTGTACTTGTGGAGCCCCAGGAGTCCCCCGAGGAAGCTGAGGACGGTGACGACGTCTTGGGGACGGTCGGCGAGCAAGCCAAGGATGGACATCCTCGAGAGCTTGCCGGAAAGGGCCGCGGCTGTCTAGCGCGTCAACGCGCGGACGCCGAGCACGGCTCCGCCGACGACGACGAGGCCGCCGGCGACAAGGCCACCGATCCCGATAGGCGTCGCCCACCAGTGACCGATCGCCTTGAAGAAGTCGGTCCGGCTCACCTGGGTGCCGAAGTTCGGGCGGGTCAGCGACGGCGCCACCTCGACGTAGTCGGTGTATCCACCGAGCGTCGCGCTGCGCGGCACGGCGACCCGGTACTGATTGCCGGCGTACCACCAGATCGTCGTCGTCGGCATCGCCGGCACGGCCGGCGACCCGGCCGCGGACACGAGCACCGTCGTGAGTGCTTCGCTGAACCGCGTCCGTGGCGCGGGCGTGCCCTGGGCTGGCGTCGATCCGCCGCCGCTCGCCGCGGTGCCGGCGCGATACGCCTCCATCGCGATGATGCCGCCTGCGATCGTGCTGGCGTTCTCGCGGATCATCTTGTAGACGCTCGCGCGGCCGTCGTCCGTCGCCAGCAGCATCAAGATGACGGGCCCCATCGCCCGAACCGACTGCGGCAGATCGGGAATGCGCGGGATCATCATCGCGACCGCCGTCGCAGTCTTGATGCCCACGAGGCCATCGACGGTGCCCGGGTCGGCAGCGGCGTACCCGGTCGCGGCGACGTACGCCTTGAGGACGCGCTGGAGTTCAGCGACGCCGGAATCGGGCTTGGGCGGCGTCGTGGCAGTCTGACCGGGTGCGGGCATGGTCAGAGCCTACACCAGCGCCCGTCAGTGCCGCAAGAACAGCCCGGCGCCGACCGCGGCCGCGGCGGCCACGCCGCCGCCGATCAGCCCGTACTTGGTCCGCGTCCGTTGCAACCACGGCCGCGTCGCACGTTGCCAGGCGGTCTGATCGACGACCTGGACGCTCGTGGTCTGGGGCGGCGTCGCGATCGTCACCGTCTCGCGGTGCGTCGTCCCTGGGCCGGGTGCCGGGACAGCGACCCGGTACTTGTTCAACGTCGGGTCGAGCCACGCGATCGTGCCGAGCGGATACGCGATAGACTGCGCGACGGCCTCGGTGCGGATACCCTGGACCTTGGGACTGATCGCCGTCAGCACGGCGCTTGTGTCGATGAACAGCGGCCGGCCCTTGCCACCCGTTGTGAACGTGAGCCCCTCGCCGGCTGTACCGCCGGCCACCAGCCCTGGCCACGCTTGGGGTGTGCACGGCGGTGCCGGAATCGACGCCATGCCGCACACCGACAACGCGGCGCCGTAGGCGGCCAGGTAGGGCGCAGCCGCCGGGAAGGCCGCAAGCGCGCCTGCTGCGGCGAGCGCCTCGGTGCCGGTCGCCTTCGCGCAGAACTTGGCGGCGTTGTCGCGGATCCACTTCTCGGTCCCGTCGACGGCCTGCTTCCACGTGCCCTTGAGCGCGACACGGACGGCGTAGCCGATCGTCCGTGTGCCGACGTCGTACGTCGCCCACAGCTCGGCCGTCCGGACGTTGCCGCCCATCCACGGTCGTGCGCCGTACGCCTGTAGTGCCTGCTTGCCGAGAAATGGGCTCGATGCCGGGCTCAGGTCGAGCAAGTACCCACCACGCGCCGCAAACGCCTTGGCCGACTCGCCAGGCGTCGGCTGAACTTCGACGGACACGACGCCAACCTGCGTCGCCCAGGCCTCGGCGGGTTGTGCGAGGATCGTCCGAAGCCCCTCGCGGTGCGTCGGCACGGCCGGCTTTCCCTCGAGAATCTTCGCCACCGGCGTGCTGCTGTTCTTGTACTTGTCGCGGAACGCGGTCTTGCTGCGTGCCGCCATCAACCGCAGGATCATCCGGGCGCGGACGTCGTCGGGGTTGGCCGGCATCGAACTCTGCCAGTAACGATTGCCGCCGGGCGCCGTCCAACCCTCTGCGACGAACTGCTCCCAGGGCACGACGATGACGTAGTACGCCTTGTCGGCGGGGCAGCCGGCGTCCGTCGCGGTGCCGGGCAGGCACGCCGCCCCAAACATAAACGCCGGGATGTCCAACGACAGGTTGGGCAGGTCGTTGAGGCTCGGGCGCGGGCACGGCGGCGGCGTGGTCATGCTGGGAGCCTACACGACGGCTAGCCGGCCTGTCACCGCCCGTGGTAGGCTCCTAGAATGACCACGAGCCTGTTCCGCTCTCCCGTGTTCTGGGGTGGCCTTGCCGCCGTCGCCGTCGGGACGGGTGCATACTTCCACGCCAAGCGCGGGCGGCTGCTCGGCCGCTCGAATCCGAAGCCGGTGCTGATCAAGAAGAACCCGGCGAAGACGCCGACGGTGACCGAGACGCGGACCGAGGGCGGCGTGACGATGCGCCGCTACGAGCTGGCGTCGATGAGCATCGACGAGCGCCTCAACCTGATCCAGGCGCGCGTCTGGGACGGCGTCAACGATCCGCGCATCCGGAAGCTCGCGCTGCAGATCACGCGCAGCTGTGGCCGTGACGACGGCGCGTGTGAAGCGCAGCGGGTCTTCGACTACGTCAAGGCCAACGTCCGGTATACGGGTGACATCGGTCCGGTGCTCAACCCGAAGACGGGCAAGGTCGAGGCGATCGACCTCTACCAGAAGCCGTGGGTGACGCTCGAGTACGGGGGAGGCGACTGCGACGACCATGTCGGCGTCATCGCTTCACTCTTGACCGTCATCGGCCACACCGTCCGGCTCCGCGTGAGCGCGTCCTCGCGGTTTGGGGACTGGGAACACATCTACCCCGTGACGCTCTTGCCGAAGCACGCGCCGAAGCTCGCGCGTGCGGTGGACACGACGCTGCCGTGGAACGCGAAGCTCGGGTCCGAGGCGCGGTACGGCAAGGCGCGGGACTACACCGTCGAGGCCCCGGCCTGATGCCGGCCGTCATCCGCGAGGTCGAGACAGGCGGCAAGCTGTCGTTCCGCTTCGACGCATACTGTGGCGACCGGGTCTGTGGATCGATCAACGTCGTCAAGCTGCCGAAGCCCGTCGGCGGACGTGTCAGCTGGAACGTGCGCGGCGTCTACGTCGATGCCAACCACCGCCGTCAGCGTATTGGGACCCAGCTCTACGAAGCGGCTGCGCGTGAGGCGTGCCGTCGGCGTGGTCAGCTCGTGAGCGTCGCGGGCAACCGCGATCCGGGCGCGCACTCGCACGACTTCTGGGCCAAGCAAGCACGCCTCCGTGCTGCGACGGTCACGCGGACGGGGAGCTACGCGTTGCCGTGTCCGGTTACGGCGCTCGGTCATTCGCGGCGTACTACGTGATCATCGAAGTCGGAGCTTGATGACGCTGTCGGGTGCAAA
Organism: Tessaracoccus sp.; assembly: GCF_016714275.1. Taxonomy (GTDB): domain Bacteria; phylum Actinomycetota; class Actinomycetes; order Propionibacteriales; family Propionibacteriaceae; genus Arachnia. The sequence goes on from NZ_JADJNP010000008.1 coordinate 9,726, forward strand.
GATGAATTCAAAGCCGGCGGTCTGGATGAAAAACACGGGGCGGTTTGCGACGGTCGCGGCGTAGGTTTGTGCGTCCGGATTGTCGGCCATGAACGTGGCCAGGGTCTCGCCCTCAATAGGCTCACCGGCATGAAGTGCGTCAAGGTCGAGCACCCGAAGGCGTCGTTCGACCCGCGGTCCTTCCGGACCCTGGTCCGCGGTGACACCCGCATCCTCGTCGGATGCCCGAAGGGTGCCTGGCAGCCACGCCTCGCACGCTGCCGCGTCGGCACGCGTGCCTACGAGGTGATCAAGCTGAACGCGACGTCGTGTGCCGGCCACGGTCGACGTCGGCGTTAGCGCCGGCGGCGGTCGCGCGGGAACTTCGGTGGCAGTAGCTCCTGATTGACCCGCGCACCCTGACCGGGGCGTGGCGGCTCACCATACCGTCCCGACTGCCACAGCCGTGCCGCGAGCTGCAAGAACTTGCGCTTGTTCTTCGGCGTCAGGCAGTTCTCGACGGCGTTGTAGGTCGGCGACTTGTACAGGATCTCATGCGCTCGCGCTGGGTCGTCAGGGTGGGCATAGTCGACCCGTTGACGGACCGCCTTGCGGGCCTCCGTCGACGATAGCTCGTGCGTGACCTGCGCGATGCGCGCCGTGATCTCCGTCGGCGCGTTCACGTAGCCGCAGAACTCGTCGGAGGCTGCGTGCCGGTACGTCGTCGTGACGTCCGCGGCGTGTGCCAGCTCGTGCTGGATCACGCTGCGCATGTCCCGGTTCCAGTCCGCGCGGCGCCGGCAGCTTGGCGTGACGTCGAGCCGGACCCGTCCGGCGTGTTGGCCGCGTGGCGAGTAGCGTGCGAAGCTGCCAGCCGGAACGTGCTCGCGGTGCGGTGGCGCGTTGGGGTCGCCGGGTACAGGAAAGACGCTGACGCCGACCGGCTTCCCTGCGTAGACCGGGCGCGACGTCGTCGACGCGAAGTCGCCACGGACGTGGTCTGGACCGCACGCTGGGAATTGCTTGATCAGCGCGGCCGCGATCCGTCCGGCTTCTCCCTTGGGGAGCGGGATGGGCTTGCCGCCGGCGAGCCGGGTCATGCGGACCACACGCCTTCAGCTTGCAGCGCACGGCGGATTGTGGTCGCGCTGCCGCCGTCGACTGCGAGCTTGGCGACGCGCTCCCAGGCGTGCGGGTGTGCCGCGAGCCGATGCAGCGCCGCCGCGAACTGCTTGACGTACGGCGTCGCCTTCACGGTCGACAGCTTGCACGCGAGCGGGATGCTGCGCGCGCCGCGCGCGGCCGACGGCCATTGCTGGGCGCTCAGGTCGTAACAGAATCCGCGGCCGCGCGGATTGGTGTACGGCGTGATTCCCAGCCGGATGTACGACCGATCAGACGCGGTCTTGTACTGCCGCAGCGCCCCGCCAGGGCACAGCGACGACTTCAGGCCGCCGACGCGACGCTCGATGCACTTGTCCATGCGCCGTAGCGTAGCCGACGTTGCAGACCCCCGGCAAGAGCCTGTATGCTCTCGCTCATGAACCCCGTCGCCGAACTCCGTGCTGCCGTCGCGGCGCTGCCGCACGTCCCCGACACGACGCCAGTCGAGCCGACGCTGGCGTTCGGCGCACCCAACGCGCTCGTCTTCGACACGCCCAACAACGTCGTCCGGCTGTCGGTGGGGTGGGGGCAGGCGACCGGGCGCCCAACGATGGGTCAGCTGCGGGCCTGGCTCGGCCTCAAGAGCGGCGGGCTCGCCGGACCGTGGGCCTCGGCACGGGGCCTCGAGAACGTCCTCACGTGGCGCGGCGCGCTCGTCTTTGCCAGCGCGCTCGTCTCGGGCTACCACGGCGTCAAGCGCAACGACGGCTCGGCCTGGTGGGGCCTCGTCTGGTTCACGATGGGCGCGGTGCTGCCAGGCGTCGTGCCGCTCATCGCCGTCGGGCAGGGCTATGGGCGCAACGCGAGCAGCTGCGCGCGGCCGGCCGCGGGGCGGGCGTAGCCATGGCGCCGAAGGCTAAGGCCGTGTTTCGTCCGGCGACCGGACGGCTCCCGACGCTCGACGATTTGAGCCTCGGCAACCGGAGCACCAAGTACAACGACCTGACGTGGGCGAAGGCGTGCGCTGCGAAGCACAAGTTCGACACGGCGACCGGGTGGCGGAAGTTGGTGCCCTCGATGACGGTCTCGTACGGCGCCGATCCACACGCGCCCATGAAGCATATGGACTGGCCCGATCCGTGTGCTCCGAACGCGGTCAAGCGCGCGCTGGGTGAAGCCCGTCGGCTTGTCGAGGAGGACGGCAACATCTTCGCGGCGGTCTCGGGGCGGATGCGATACACCGCCGGCGGCGACCAGCCAGGTCACCACGCGTCCTGGAGCCTCGGCGAGTACGCGCGAGAGGGTTCGATGTTCGCCGGCGCCGTGCGATCACGCCGGAAGTTGCCTTCGCTGCGTCGAGTAGCGACGCCGCCGGCGTTGACGTTGACGCCGTCGACCGCATCACGGTAGACTGCCGTCCATGAACATTCAGCTGCTCCAACGTCCACCCACGCTCAAGGGCCCCGCTGGCAAGGCCGGCGCGGTCGCCTGGGGCCTGCTGACGACCGCCAGCGTCGGTGCGAGCGCCTACCACGGCTCGAAGCGCCATGGCGGCTCGATCGGGTGGGGCGTCGGCTGGGGCGTCCTCGGCTTCTTCTTTCCCGTCCTGACGCCGGCGATCGGTGCGGCCCAGGGCTTCGGGAAGTGCAAGTACAAGTGTGGCGGCGTCGGCCGTGCGCGCCGGAAGGGTCGGTGAACATCATGTACGCCCCGTTCAACACCTTCGAGATTCAGATGACCGCGGACCAGGCGCGCAGTGCCTCTCAACCGGGGCGTGACGCGTTGAGCGACGTACGCGCGCTGCTGCGTGACCCGAAGATCGCGCGGCAGCTCCGCAAGATCGACCCGGAGAAGATCCGTGCCGAGTTGAAGGAGCACGGTGCCTGGGACGCGGCGGAACTCGCCGACGACAACGCCAACCGTGAACGGATCATTTGGATCGCCGCGGGCAACATCACGGAGGATCTGGCGGAGCGCGGCCGTGGCCGTGGACTCCGTGGGTTTGGCGCGTCAATGTCGACGCGCACCTTCGATGCAAGCGCCCGCGCCGCGCTCGCAGCCGTCAAGGCTGGCGATTGCGCCGGTGCCGCAACCGCAGCTGCACGCGCACGGCAACAGGCGACGACGCCGCACCAACGTACCGCGGCGTCCAAGTTGCAGCACAAGGTGCTGCGCTGCAAGCGCCGGCGGTAATCCACCGTGATCACCGTCCGCATCAACAACAACCTCGCCGGCGCGCAGCGCGCCGCCGCGCAGTTCGGTCAGGCCGACTGTGCGGCGTCGCCGCATCGCCCGGGTGAGATCGTCTGCCAGTTGCCGTGCATGCTCGAGGGACGGCGGCGCGTCCGTCGTGCCTTCGCGAGCGGCGCCGCTGGCGTGATCTGGTTCGACGACCGCTGCCCGGCCGACCTCAAGGGCGTCCGGCGTCGTCGCAAGGGAGGCCGTCATGGCACGCGGGCTTGAGTTTCGAGTGATCGTCGAGTCAGATGGCAAGCGCATCGGGTCGATGGACGCTGACGCGTTCGTCAAGGCGGCCAAGTGTCCTCGGACGATGTTCTTGGATACCTGCGTCAGCGAGTTCAACGCGTGGAAGGCACGCATCGGCGAGCCGGAGCGCGTCCGCGTCGAGGTGCTGACGCCAACGAAGGCCCGCCGCCGGCGGTGGAAGTAGCCATGGCCATCAAGCGCAATCAGACGTGCTCCGTACGGAGCTTCGCGTTGGGCTGCATCGAGAAGTACACGGGCAACGGCAGCGCGTCGGTGACGCGCGAAGGCGGCGCCTACATCGTCCGTGGGTTCACCGCGGCCGGGAAGCACGTCGCCAAGGGCGTCCGCCAGCTCGGGGCTGCACGCAAGCTCGCACGCGCGACGGCCAAGTAGTGCCCGCTGCGCTGGTCGTCGAGGATTGCCCCGAGCGCGACGCCGAGCTGCGCCGCCGCCTGGCCGGCTACGTCGTGACGATCGCGCGGTCCTACGACGAAGCCCTCGTCGAGCTGCACGCCGCGACCTTCGACGTCGTCAGCCTCGACTACGACCTCGGCGGCCCCAACGGCAACGACGTCGCGATGTTCCTCGCCGGGCTGCCCGTCCCGCGGCGCCCGCACGCCGTGATCGTCCATTCGATGAACCCGGTCGGTGCGCAACGGATCGCGGCGACGCTCGGGACGGCGGGCATCCCGACCGTCGTCCGGCCGTTCGGCGTCTAGAGCTTCACGAGCAGTAGGGCACGCGTCAACGGTCTTTCTTGCGCCGTTTGCGGTACTGACGCTCGCGTGCGCTGTCCGTTTTGTCGACGCGCTCGGCGGCTGCACGGTGCGCCCATTGCGATTCCGTGATGCCACACTTGTTCAACCGATGCAGGTGCGCGCGCATCTCGGCGTTCGGCAGTAGCCCGACCAGCTCAAACAGCTCTTTCCGGGCTGGCGACCAGTGCCGAAACTCCAGTTGCTTCGCGAAGACCCCGCGCATGGCCTCACGCGCGCGCTGTTCCTGCTTCTGGCCGATCCGCAGGTTGTTGGCCGCCTCACCGCATGTCCCGGCGCGCTCTGCCCGTGTGTACGCACGCAGCGCGGTCAGCAACGCCCCCTTGGTGTCTGCGATGATCGTTTCTGTGGTCATAGCCCTAGATACTACGCGATGGTCCGCGAACTGGATAGCCTAGAGCTTCACGAGCAGCCCGTCGCAGAGCACGTGAAGCCAGCCGTACGGGTCGAGCACCGGGTGTCGCCAGTACGCGCGGCCGCATACCTCGCAGACACAATCGCCGCCGGCCCGGACGTAGTCGCCGTTGGCGACCGCAGCTTCGATGGCTGGCGTCACGGGGACGGGTAACGGCGTCTGCATCAGTCGGCGCCCACGGCGCGGCAGACGGCGGCCGGCAGGTCACGTCCAAGGTATACGCACCCGCACCGTCGGCAGCGCTTCCAGATCGACGGCCGTGTCTGTGCGGCCGGCAACCAACACATACGGTGCAGGAGCCGCGTAGGCACGCCGCGCATCGCGTCGCGCAGGATCAAGTGCCACGCCAAGACATACTCGGGACGGTTCAACGGCCCCCGGCAGCGGATCAGGTGCGGCTGTGGATTCACGCCGGCCACTGGTGCTCCTGATCGTCGACGCCGAGCGCCCAGACCGTACCGTCCGCGAACACGTCGATGACTGTTACCTCGACGCTGCGGAACATGATCGATGCGGGGTCGTCGAAGCACTCGGCGATGAGCCCACCGTCGCCCGTCGGGAACCACCGGATCCGCGTCGGCAGCTCGTCCGCGACCCGGCGTGCAGCCGTGATCGCCGCCGCCTTCGGGACGCACGGACACGTCTCGGGGCTTGTCCGCGGCGGCGGCCGGTAGCCGCAGTCGGTGTGCCAGCAGGTCGTGATGGCGGCGATCTCGTCGATCTGCGCCTGCATGTCGAGGATGGCTGTACAGGGCGTACAGCTTCCCAACCGCGTCATGTCCGTGATTCCCCCGACGGTGCTGCGTCTGTCCGCAGCCACCGTTCTAGCTCGCTGCGCTCGAACATCATGATCCGCCGCCGCGTGACGCGGCCGCACGGCCGGAGCTGACCGCCGGCGACGGCGCGCTCGAGCGTCGAGCGGCTGAGCCCCGTGAACGTCACCGCACGGTTCATCGTGAGCATCGGCAGCTCGGCGAGCGAGACGGGCGACGCTGACGTACGCGTGGGCGGGCGCTTGAGCGGACGGCGGCGTGGCACGTCGGCATAGTCCGTTGTTCCGTCAATGGCCGTCAATGGCCATCCTTGAGATTCTTTGGACTTCAAACGATTTCGCGTACTTAGAGCTTGATTGGAGCCTGGCGACCCGCTAGTCTACTGACAATGACTCGCCACGGCGCTCTCCAGCACTACCTCCGTCCCGACGGTGTGTACATCACGAGCGTGCTGCAGCCGTTCGCGAACTTCAACCCCGTGCCGGACACCAACGCCGTCGCCGCGAGCTTCGTCTCGCCCGGCGCGCTGGCCGGCCCGGTCGCGCTCTGGGGCTGCAACGGCGGCGTCGGTTGTGCGCCGGCCCTGGGTTCGATGAAGTCGCGGTGGCAGGCCTTCAAGGCCAAGGTCCAGCTCAACCTGCAGACCCAACGGCTTCGCCGTACCGCGCGCGCCGTGGCCGTGACCGCGCCCGGTCAGGTCACCACGGTCGACACCTCGCCGCGGCCGCCCAACGCCAACGTCGCGGCCATCGCCGTGACCAGCGGCTGGGCGCCGACGCCGCAGTCGCCGAAGTCCGACGCCGCGATGGTCTACATGCCGGCGCAGGGTGATCCGCCCGCGCGCGGCCCCGTCGCGACCGGCGTCGCGATGGCGCAGAACCAGGCCGCGTTCCCCCAGAACTTCTGGAACCGCGTCATCCGCGACGGGCTCCCGCCCGTCGTCGCGGCGCGCGCCGAGGAAGACGTCCTGACCAAGTGGTTCGGCGTCAAGAGCCCGACCGGAGCGGGCTACTGATGGCCGCCGCGATCACGCTGGACGGCCCGCCGCCCGCGGCGCCGGCGGCGAAGCCCAAGCTCGACCGCGAGGGTTGCCGATGCGTGAAGAACAAGCGCACCGGCAAGCCCGTCAAGCTCTGCCCCGTCCCCCCGTCGCCAACCCATCGCAGTGGCTGGGCCTTCGTCAAGGGTTCCTGCACTGACGACTGACCCCCGTCTCCAACCCTCACTGAACGAAAGCGAGTCCATCATCATGTCCAGCCTCGGCGATTACATGCCCAACAGCCTTCTGGAGTGGTCTCCGGCCATCGGCGCCGGTGTCCAAGGTGTCGGGGCCATGTCGGCCCGGATGTTCCTCTCGCCGGACAGCTGGTTCGCCCGGCACTCCGAGGTGACCGGCGTGTTCGCCGCGGCGCTCGTCGCGGGCGGCATGGCCCTCTCGCCGAGCACCCGCGGCGCCGTCGGCGGCACCCTCGCGGGCGCCGTCGCCTCGGCGGCCCCGCGCCTGATCGAGTCGATGGTGGCCAAGGCCCCGGTCGCCGGCGTCGGCTACTACGCGGCCGAGACCGTGAACCCGATGCTCGGCATGGTCCGCGCCGATCAGATCAACGGCCTCGGCTACGCCACCGCGCAGCCGCAGCCGCACGCCTACGGCACCGTCCCCGGCGTCGCCGGCGCGGTCGCCGGTCCGATCGCGGACAACGGCCACGGCGCTCCGGTGAACCTGCTCGGGCCGCCCACCCACCACATGCAGCTGGCGGCGCGCTACGGCGCGACGCACATCTCGCACTGATCCCAGTTCGACGCCGTCGGTGTTCGACGGCTGAGCCTCTGACCTGCGGGTGAACAGCCCGCCCTTCAACTTGCGGGTGAACAGCCCGCCCTCTCAGGAGCTACCACCATGTCCATGGGCACCGTCGGCGTCGCACCCGGCACCACCACCTTCACCCTCCAGGACGGCTCGGTCATCTCGCTGGCCGACTGGGTCGACGACCGCATCTTCTCGACGATCCAGCTGTCGAACGGGCAGTCGGGCGCGCTCGAGTGCTTCGGCGCCGGCCTGTCGCAGCAGATCCCGGGCGGCACCCGCACGCTGACCTCGGCCGACACCAACCTGCAGCGCGCCGGCTCGAACGGCCTGCCGCAGGCGTACGAGCTGCTGGTCTTCTCGATCGGCATCGACTTCATCCGCGCGTGCCGTCCGCAGACCGGCGCCACCCAGCCGGTCATCGGCGACTCGGGCGGCGCGCTGTCGGAGCCGCTGCGCATGGCGACGTTCTTCGGGATCAACCGCCTGACGAACATCCAGTTCAAGTACCGCGAGAAGACCTACAGCGAGGGCATCCCGGTCAACTTCCCGACCGGCCGCGGCGCGTACATCAACGCGACCACGTCGGACTTCGAGGTCGTGCAGAACGGCCGTCCGGACCCGCGCTCGCGCAACTCGATGGTGCTGCCGATCCGCCTGCAGGAGAACCTGAGCTTCAAGCTCGTGTTCGCCCCGCAGTCGCCGCTGGTGATCTCGCAGGACGCGACCGACGGTGGCACCGACCTGACGTTCGTCGACGCCCACGGGGAGCTCAACGGTCTCTTCAAGCGCCCGGTTGTCTAGTTGAAATCATTGGGCTTTGAGCTGGATGTCCTCTAGCTGAAAGTCCATTGACTTCGACAGACACCGAGCGCAACCTCCACGGGGTCGGGCACGTCGCCCGGCCCCGTTCGGCTTTTCGGAGGTTGCATGTCTGCGTTCGTCGATCTCACTGGTCAACGTTTTGGGCGGCTCGTCGTCCTTCACCGCGTCCCGCCTACGCCCGGGTCCAAACAGAAGCCGCGCTGGACCTGCAAGTGTGACTGCGGCACCCTGCGGATCATCGAGGGCGGGTCGCTGCGTCGCGGGATGTCAACATCGTGCGGATGCTTCCAACGGGAAGACATGGCGCGGCGGCGGACGACGCACGGCCTGCGGCGCCTGGCGCCCGGTGTGGCGCCCGGCGGCGATGCGCGGGCATCGCGGTCGTCGACGTACGCGTCGTGGGCAAACATGCGGGCACGTTGCAACACGCCGGGTGCGGCCGGCTACGCCAACTACGGCGGTCGTGGCATCAAGGTGTGTGCACGGTGGGATAGCTTCGAGAATTTTCTTGCCGATATGGGTGAACGGCCGAAAGGAACGTCGCTCGACCGTGTCAACGCAAACGGCGATTACGCGCCAGACAACTGTCGGTGGGCGACCCCGACCGTACAGCTGCTGAATCGGCGTGACCGGATCTCGCTCAACGCCCGCGAACAGATCATTGGGCTCTTGCGGAAGGGCGTAACGCAGGCGGAGATCGCCGAGACGTTCAACGTCAGCGCCCGGACGGTCCGGCGGATTTGGACGGCCATCCAGCTCGGTACGCCTGCGGCTAACGTCCCCTTGCTGCGGGGCGATGTTGCCGCAAACGGGACGACCGCGCCGACGCGCACCGACGAGCCCAAGGCCTAAGCTGTTCCCTCGGCGCCGCCCCCGACGGCCGCCCCTAGCCCAAACCAAAGGCTCCACATAGGCTCCCCAAACGCCCCCGGAGCTGGCATACTCTCACCCAGGCTCTCACCCAGGCTCGCGCCCAGGCTCTCGCAGGCTCGGGCTCAGGCTCCTCCAGCTCCCTGAGCCTTCCCTCTCTCTCGAAAGGACCGCCACCACCATGGGTCGCCTCGCACAGACCTTCGCCGGCCTCCAGATCATGGACATGTTCCCGTACAACATGCCCACCGAACAGACCTTCACGACGGGGCAGACCGGCATCGCCTTCCCGAACGCGGACCTGATGAACCAGGAGGGCATGCCGTTCGCCGTCCACCGGGTCATCCCGCGGGTGAGCGCGCTCGACTCGAGCGGGCTCTTGTTGGCGACGCAACCCGACGTCAACGTCGCCGAGGCGCTCATCAAGCTGGCCGTGCTCTGGCAGGGCTTCAACCAGAACGGCACGAAGGCGCCGACGCGGATCAGCAACCTCGTCGGCGGTTCGACGAGCGAGCGGTACTGGCGTCTGGAGGAGCCGATCGTGCTGCCCAATGCCAACGGTGTCGTCTTGACGGGCTCCTGCGACACCTTCCCTGCGTCGTTCGCGGGCTCGGGCATCATCAGCCTTCGCGTCACTCTCGTGCTCCAAGGCTTCTTCCTTCAAGTCGCGCCGCCGCGGGGCTAACCCATGATCCGGCCTTCGACCTTTGGCGTGGTCTCGGTGCCGACGATCCCGGCACCGACGCTGGGCCCGTTCTACACGGCACCAGCCGACAGCTGGATCCGGCTGCTGGTCCGCAACGTCGGCGGCAACCCCATCTACCTCGCCTTCGTCACGAGCGCGGCGAACACGACGAACGTCACGACCGATCGCTACGAGCTGCCCGCCGGGATGTCCGACGCGATCATCCTCGCGCCGCAACAGTTCATCTGCGCCGTGTCACCCGGCGGCGGTCGTCTGACCTACGCGGCCTCGGTCGCGCTGCCCGTCACGCACTGAGAGGAAGCCATGGCCATCGGCGTCCAGTTCAACGTCAACCCGCAAGAGGCGATCCGGCTTGGCCTCACCTACTTCGACATGTACATCCGCGGGTGGGGTGGGTCGTCGGTCGTCCACGGTGACAACCAGGGGCTGATCTACCCGTTCGCGGCCACGGACGTGAAGCTCCCCGCGCCGCGGGGCATCGCGATCCACCCGCAGAGCGACATCGACCGGGTGATCATCGAGACGTCGCTCGGCGCCGGCGTGATCTCGGCGGCCCAGAAGGGTTCGGTCGCCGTCGCGGTCAACAGCCAGAGCTTCTCGCTGTCTGTCGAGGCGCCGTTGTTGCTCGCGCCGCCGATCCTGCCTGAAATCAGCAACGGCGTCGTGCCGCAGCCGACGGTGACGCTGCGCGCGCACCCGGACGCGATCTACCACCCGACCTACGCGAAGTCGGGCGGGAGCACGCTGTCGGCCTTCACGACCGCCGAGATCCCGGGGCTCACCGGCAAGTCGGCCTTCGCCGAGCCTGTGTTGGCGCTGCGGTTCTACCTCCAGACGCCACCGCTGCAGCTGGTGCGGACGCACCTGTACCAGCTGGCGCAACGGCCGGGCGGTGCGCGGCCGCTGACGCAGCCCGTGCCGGTCAACGCGGCCTCGACGCCGGGCGAGCAGCTGTTCGCGATTACGCCCGTGCACGGCCGCTGCTGCCTCATGGCGGCGTTCCGTGCCGTCGGTTGTACGCCGAGCATTCGCGTCGCCGTCGTCGACTTCACCGAGCTTGCGCCGATCGACCCACCCGTGGTCGAGACAGCACACGTCCAGCTCGAGCGGACGATCTACACGTCGGGTGCGCTCACCAGCAACGTTCCGGTCCAGCTGCCGGTCGCGCCCGCGGGCGACTGGCTGCTGTTCTACTACACGCCGGCGGACGGCGACGACGGCATCCTGATGTGGACGCTGCGGTCGACGTGCGGCGGCTGCTCGGTCGCGTCGACGATGCCGGCGCCGACGCCGTGATCATGTCAACGCGCTGGCCGCGGTGAGCAGCCCGTCAGCGCCCGGCGGCCACACGCCGTGGTCGGTGACGTAGTGCTCCAACCCTTGCGGCCACAGGTGGTCGTGGCCCCACATGTCGCACGAGCCGAGGTATCGCTGGCACATGCGGCACAGCGCGATGCCGCGATACCGGATACCCACCTCGCCGCTGGTTAGGATGTCGACCAGCGCCGTGCGCCTGGTAGGGTCGACTTCGACGACGTGTTCGGCCGGCCAGGGCAGCGCCGGGTTCTCGCCGTTGCCGCGCCAGAAGCCGATCGGCGTCAGCGCGCCGGGCAGCGGGCGAAACAGGATGTCGGGCGGCTGACCGGCGATCGGGCGGCGGGTGCAGTACCCGAGGCGCGCGGCGACGTCGGTGGCCTCGGCGAGCGTGTAGCGTCCGATCGCGTCGGCAAGGCTTTGTCCGGCGCCGCCGGGGCCGTGGATCAGGTCGTGGTAGACGACGTAGTGGGCGGTGTTGCTCATGGCTTGGGGTGAGGCTGGGATTGGAGTGTTAGCGCCGACGCGTGTCGGGACCTGTGCCGACGATTTCGAGATCGGTGACGGAGCGTGCCGGTCGTGCGGTGTGCCCGAACCGCGGCACGAGCGACCTGTCGCGCGGTCGTTGTGTACGCGTACGCGCCCGTCTTTGTTGACCGCGTGTGTGCGCTCACACGCGCCGCAGACGACGTCGGGCGGCGTCAATCGTCCACCGTGCGGATGCGCGCTGCGGCGGCGTGGACCCGCGCCTTGTGCGGGTAGCGGTTGCGCCCGTGACGATCGACGCAATTCCAGCCGGGACCCACCGTGCAGGTCGAGCAGCGCTCACGAATCACGATGGCGCGCGCGTCGTCGTCGAGCGGTCCAGACTTCACCGTCATGGCGTACACTCGATCGTGCCGACCGTCGCCTCACAGACACAGCCCTGCGCGTCGCAGGCGATCGTGGTCTTGTCGACGCAGACGCCCTGACAGTCGGGGAGGCAGTTGAGGACCATCGCATCCTTGGTGCAGGTGCACCCGGCCTCGGTGCAGGCCGGGGCCTGCCGGCTCGCGAACCCGCACCCGACGCTGGCACAGGTAATCAGCTGCGGCGGCGTCGGCGGGTCGTTGCCGGGGTCGTTGTCGGGGCAGGCGCAGGCGCCGGTGGCGAGAGTGAGGGCGAGGGTGATCAGGGTCAGCAGGGTGCGCATGGTGGTGGGTCCTCGAGCTGGGTGTGGTGGGGTTGGGGTGTTAATACGCGCGCCGGCGTGCGCCAGCGAGGGGCCCACCGAAGGGGCCGGGTGAGGGTTGGTGGACCTTACGTTCCGTCCCGTCGCCCCATCCGCGCAGTCGGTTCGCTTCATCGAGCCAGCGTTGTGCTGCGTCGTGACTACGCACGGCGGCGCGGTGTCGACCTGCTTCGCTATGTTCGTTGGCATTGCAGCCGGGCCGGTGGAACGCGCGAGCGCCGCAGCACGGCTCCGGGTCTTCGGCGTGCGCCACGCCGCAGGCGACGCACGTCCCGTCGTCGAGGAACGCCGCGCAGTCCGCGTCCTGGCGGTGCGTCTCGCGCGCCCGTGCCTGCGCCCAGGCGATGACTGCCGCGATGCCGGTGTAGTGGTACGGGCCGGCCGCACCGACGGCGCCGTGACCCTGCGCAGCGAGGGCGGTCAGGCCCTTGAGCGCGTACCCGTGCGTCGTGCAGCTGGTGTACAGGTACACCGCACCGTCGGTGCCGAGCCGGCCGTACACCGGCGCACCGTCGGGCGCGTCGAGTCGACCGTGGAGCAGCGCGCCGGGGATCAGGTTGGCTGGGTCGTTCGTGACGTTCGGGAACAGGGAAGCGGCGGTCATGGGCAGATTCCTCGGCTGGGTTCCAACGTGTGACGCGAGCCAGAATAAATCATTCACACGGAAAATCAACCATCCTGATTTGGTCAGTCAAAACAGGTAGTTACGCACCTATCGCGGTTTGAAAATTCGTCGCAGCGCCGCCGCGCCGTGGTCGACCTGGAGGACCTCACCCTGGGCATTGACCCACAGCCGGTAGGGCTTCCCGCGGTAAAAGACAGCGGCCTGGGTTGGTACGCCAGGCTCGCGCGCGCGCTCGCGAGCCTCGACGTCAGCCAACGCCGCGACGTAGGTATCGAACCGTGCGACGGTCTGCCATGGCCACCATGCCATGCCTTGTCGCCACCCGGCGCGGTTGTACACACGCGTCGGGCGCCCCCAGGCGCGCTCGCGTACCAGGAACTTCATCGGGACACCGTCGGCGCGTCGTCACAGCAGACGACCCAGGCAGGTGGCGGTGTGTCGACGCGTCGACGACGGGTCACGGCGTGCCCGCACGCCAGCTCGAGGTACCACGTCTGCCAGCGCCCACCCAGGCCGTTCCACCATCCGGGCATCAACTCGGCCTTGGTAACCTTCGTCCGTGGGCGCGGGTCAGACCTAGCCATCGGACGTCCGCTTGGCGCGCTTGAACGTGAAGCTCGCCGGGTAGCTCTCGTTGTAGCCCGGCTTGTCGAAGGTCACGACCCAACCCTGGGCACGGTATAGACCCTCGACGTCGAGCCAGCGCTCGCGGAAGATCCGGGCGCGGTTCATGGCGGCGGAGCTGTCGTCATCGGACGGCATGCTACGCGAGATCGCGGCGACGACGTCGTCGAGGCAGACCACCGCCGCCCCGTTCGCGTACGCCGCCGCGATGCACGTGTTGAAGGCTTCGATCACGAAGTCGGGGATCGTGGCCTGACGGCAGGCGACAACGTCGTCGGGACGGATGGGCATGACCTTGGACATGTGGCTCCTAGCGGGTAGTCGTGTCGGGAACCGCGCACAGAGTTGCGTGACGATGGCCTCGCCGTGCTTGCGGTTGAACGCACCGTGGACGCCGTAGCGGCTGGCGGCGTTGCGCGACCGATCGCGCAGCGCGACAGCCGCCTCATACGCGACGGCGAGCCAGGCGTCGGTGACGTCGTCGGGTACCTTGAAGATGTTGGAGTGGTCTGGGCTGACGGGGTAGAAGAACCGGTGCTTGATCTGCAGCGCGATCTCGCGCGAGCCCGCACGCGCGGCCTGGACGAGCGCCGGCGTCAGTCGGACGGCGCGGCCGACGTCCCAGTACGCCGCGGTCGGCGTCGGCGTGATCGTAGCTGTCCGCCGCGGTCGGTCGGCGGGGCGCCGCGTCGCCGCGCTCTCGACGGACATGACGTACGCCAGCGCACCTAGGACGATTCGGGTCAGCGTGTGCTGCGCGTGCTGGTCCGAGGCGTCCGTGATGGTGCTGGGGATCGTCTCGACGGTTGACCACGTCAACGCGGTAAGGTCGAGGACCGCGTAGAGCCCGCGGGCGCCGTCGGTGGCGTAGTAGTGCAAGCTCGTCGCCGCCGTCGCGTCGGTCCGCGTCCAGAGGTGGACCTTGGTGTAGTGCGCGCCCTCAGCCCCGACGGCAAAGCCCGACGGGAGGAGCACCAGGATCCCGTCGTAGGGCAACCGCAACGTCGTGATGTCGATCGTCGCCGGGTCTGTCAGCAGCATCGCCGCGGTGAAGTCCGCGGTCAACTCGAAGACGTTGTACGCCTGACGCGCCCAGGCCAAGTACCAGGGCCCGAGCAGCACGTCGCCGGCGTCGCGGTCGGTCTTGAGGCGGCACGGGTCGCCGCGGCTGCCGAGCAGCGTCGCGAGCTGACCCTCGGATTCGCGCAGCTCCGCCGTCGCGGCCGTGTGTTCTTCGATGACCTGATCAAGCTCGGCGACGCGTGCGGCGATCTCCGGCGAGGTGCGGGCGTGCGCGCGGATGCGTGCGAGCCGCGCGGCCATCGTCGCTTCCTGGATGTCGACGGCGCCGTGCCCTGGGATCTTGATGGCAGGGTCCGTCGCGTCCGGGTTGGCCGCCAGCCACGGCGCCGCGGCTTCGATCATGCGTTTGGTGTAGGACGCCATCGCGGTCAGCTCTCGAGGATGGGCGTGGCGTCGGCGCCGTACTGCGCGACGACGGCGTCGATCCACGCCTGGGTCTTGGCCTTCGCGCGGACCTGCGCGTGGCCCGTGCCGCCTTTTCCGACGACGCCCTCGAAGGTGACGCCGGCGATCTCACCGGCACGGACGCGTTCGACGAAGCCCCGCGTCCACCGATGGATGCCCAGGTACCGCGGCGTGTGCTCGAACTTTCCGAACATGGCGTGGAACACGGCCGGGTCGAGCAGGCCCCGTTTCTGGACGGCGACGTCGAACAGCGTCAGCGTCTTGGGCGCTCCGGCGACGTGGTTGCCGGCGAACGACCCGGGCCCCCAGAACTCGAGGAACGCGACGGCGTGATCGCAGCGTTGCCGCTTGAACAGATCCGCCAGCGGCGCCGCCCAGACCGTATCGAACACGCCAAGTGCCTCGCCGAAGACGGGGTCCGTCGCGTCGAACAACCGCGTCCGCGTGCCGGTCTTGTGCCAGCCGCGCTTCCGGCTCCACTCGAACCGGAGGTTCGAGCCGTCGAGCTTGTCCCAGACGTGCGCGGTGAACTCCTCGAACCGGCGCGGGATGGACGGGTACTGCTTCATGGGACGCTCAGCATGTAGACCCCCGTGATCCGGTGGGTCCGCACGTCGCGCGCGGCTGTCATGGTGGCGATGTGGTCCGCGAAGGCGTCGTCGGGGTCGGGCGCCGTGGCGGCCCACCCGCACGTACAGCGGACGTCCGCGCGCGGCGGCGGCGGCCCCGTCCGCTCGCGGTGGACGGCGCCGTCGGCGTGTGCTAGGAGTTCACCGCTCAGGACGTAGGTGATCTCTGCCTGGGTCAGATCGTGGAATGGCGCGAGCGCTCGCGCCACGGCCAGTTTCGCTTCCCTGACGCGGACACGGCGTGCGTGCGCCTCATCCGGTGTCATCGCCTGTCTCCGAGCACGCGCTGAATGATTGACGCCGGGGTCGTGGCGTTGTCGTAGACGTCCAACCCCAGCGCGCATCGGATCGTCGTCTGAGCATCGTTGCAGCCCTGACGCCACGCCTCGCGGGCGATGTCGCGGATGAACTCCTGCAGCTGCGCAAACGTCAGCCGCGGCAAGATCAGCCGGGCGCACAGCGCTCGCGTCGCGTCGACGTCGGTCCAGTCGTGTGCCAACAGCTCGGCCACAGTCTGGGGGTCGGACGTGACGAGATCGAACGTCGCGTCCAAGCCCGTCTCGCCGTCGGTGAGATCACCGAAGGTCAGCCGACAGAGCCGCTGTGGTGTCTCCCCTGCGAGCCGGCCGACGGACAGCGCGGCGACGGCGTTTTCGCGCGCAGGGCCACGCGTCATGGAATACCCGAAGCCGACGGGGTAGTCGTCGATCTGGACCGTTGGCATCTTAGCGGACCTTTCGTGCGGGCGCGTGTTGGAGGTGCGCCGGCGTGAACTTGACGTTGTCCCAGTTCCACGCGTACGCTCGGCTGTGACGGCGTTGCGGGAGCCGATCGAGGTGCGCCTCGACGTAAACAGCATGTCCGAGCGGCGTGGCTGCGAGGCGGCGTGGGCCGTGTGTGACCCAGCCGAGCTTGATGGCCGTGTCCCGGTAGTCTGCGTAGCCAAGCAGGCTGCCGAAGTAGGCGCTGCCGTCGTCGTGCTCGATGATGCCCTTGAGGATCGCCGCGGGGAACATGTAGTCATGCGTCGTGTTCGGTGCGGGCGCGGCACGGCCGATCTTGTGCATGTCCTGGCAGTTGAAACAGATCCGACATCGCCGCTTGCAGTGGGCGTAGTAGATCACCGTCGAGCACTGTCGGCAGACGTCGAGGCCGCAGGCGTAGCATGCCGCGGGCCGACGCCAGACGACGCTGCCGGGCGGGCACTCACAGTCGTGGCTGTCAACGACCGCGCAGTATGCTCGCGTCTCGGTCGCGCCGAACTCGGTGGCCATGGGTTACTCCGCGTCGGGCTCGTCGGTCGTCCTGATCGCCGCGAGCCACTTGTGGATGTCCGTGACCACGACCCGGTCACCGGCTTGTGCAGCGCGTGCGGCTTCTGCGGCTGCCGTGATGATGCTCTCGGCGCGTGCGTCGACGTCCGCTGCGCTGAAGCCGTGGAACGTCAGCTCCCAGAGCACAGCGCCGAGGATGGCGGCGTCCGCGTACTTTGCCCGGACCGCCGCCGGGACGTCGACCGCGAGCCAGGTTGTCCAGGGCATCAACGATGCGCTGACGGTCGTACCGTCGGGCTGGATGAGCCAGACGTCGTACGGGTGGCGGTCACCGAGCGGCTCCATGTCCAGCGTGCCAGGACACTCGGAGGCGGGCGTGAGGCCGCGCAACTCGGTGAGCGCTGCGGCGTAGCCGTGCCGGGTATCGTCGGTGATGCCGTCGGCGTGGTAGGCGAAGACGGCGCCAAGGACTTCCGCAGGGGGCGTCGTGGCGAGCAACTCGTGGAGGTTCACGGTCTCAGCGCTCCTTGAGGATCTTCCGCACCGCGAAGACGTGCGCGTCGGTGACTCCGCGGACACGGCTCGACGCCGGCGACTGGTCGTAGGCGACCATGACCGCGTTGTTCTCGATGGCCGCGCGGATTGCGGCGTCGGTCGCGCCGTCATCGAGGTCGCTCGCGACGGACTCAGCATCGAACTCGACGCGGTATGACCCGCACCATTCGACGGTCAGCGCTGCGGGAGGCTTCGGCTCGGTCGGCTTCATGGTAGGAACGGCTCCGGGGTCTCGACGAACTTCGTGTACGTCTGGATCTGTTCCGGCCGGAACAGTCGAACGTCGCCGGGGTGGGTCACCTCCGGCCACGTCGCGCCTTCCCAGAGGATGACCGGCCAGGTCACCGCGCGTTGTGCGGCGCTGTGGCCAAACACCATCCCGAGCTGCAGCCGCGACGTCGCGCGGATGCCGTGGCGGGTCCGCCACGCGCCCGATCGCGTGACGATCGTGCCGACCGGGATGATGCTGAAGTCCAGGACGCGCATTTCTCGTTTGCGAAATGCACCATGCCTGACGCCGCCGTTGCTGTCAACAATCTATCCACAAGGTTTCGGTTGGGCGCCACCAACCGTGCGGACTACTTCGACTTCTTGCGGATCGGTGCTGTGGGCTTCTTCGTTGGCGTGGGCCGCTTCGACGTGGGCTTCTTCGTTCGTGCGCCCGCCGACGCGCCTGCCAGCGGCTTCGCCGCGAGCGCCTGGTCGATCATCTCCACGAGCACCTTTCGCGGGACTGCGCCCTCGACCGCCGCGACGGGCTTCCCGCCGATGAAGATGACGAGGTACGGGATCGACGCGACGTGGTAGGTGTTCGCCGTCTTCGGGTTCGCGTCCGTGTCGAGCTTGCCGATGATGAGCCGGTTGGCGTAGGCTGGCTCGAGCGCCGCCAGCACCGGCGCGAGCATCTTGCAGGGCGCGCACCACGGCGCCCAGAAGTCCACCAGGACCGGGAGCTTGTTGCGGAGGACGGCGGTGTTGAAGTTGGCGTCGGTGAAGACCTGGGGCATTGTCTGGGGTTGGTATCACGCCGGCCTGACACGCGTGGCCTGTCGGCGGTTGTGGTACTGTTTGGGCCATGCCTGCCACGACATGGTCCTGCGATGAGCTGACAGCGCTGTTGATCGGCAACGTGCTCGACCCGCAAACGAAGGGCACGGCAGCCGGCGCTTGGATGTACTGCAACGCCTGGGGTGGGCCGTGCCCGCCGCAGTTTTGGCGGACTACCTTCGCC
The DNA here is from genome assembly GCF_016714275.1 of Tessaracoccus sp. Lineage (GTDB taxonomy): Bacteria > Actinomycetota > Actinomycetes > Propionibacteriales > Propionibacteriaceae > Arachnia. The sequence goes on from NZ_JADJNP010000008.1 coordinate 28,436, forward strand.
AACGCAGCCCAGCTGAACGCCGGCGTGGCGCTCCTGACGTTGAGCTACGCAAACCCTGAGTTCTTTAATGGCTGTGAGGCCGTGCAGCCTGTGCTGACTGTGGCTGGCCGCGTCAAGCTGTTGGAGGCAATTCGTGCGTGGGGCGCTAGCGGTGGCTTCTCGGTGTTCAGCCCGCTCATGGCGCCGCTGACGTACACGACGCAGGCGCTACTCCTCAAGATCTTTGCGGATCCGGCGGGCAGCCGTACGGGCTCCAAGGCGACGGAGGTCATCGCCGCTGCGGCGGACGTCGTTCGTGCGTGCACTACGCCGGTCTTCGACGCCGCGACGTGGCTCCCGCTGTGGGGCTGGGCCATCGGTGGGCCGGACGGCGGCGCTAGCCTGCGCACCCGCAGCTTCGCGATGAAGGCGCTAGAGGCTATCCTCCGTCGCGGTACGTTGAGCGCTGCGCAGATTCGGTCGGCCAATACGCTCGCGACAGTGCTGAACAACGTCGTCGCGAGCGGTACCGCCGGTGTGTCGGCGGCGGAGCGCGCGCTGTATCGGTCAGAGGCTACAGCAGTGCTTGGGGAAGTCCAGGCAGCGCTGAGCCGTCTTGAGATGGCGGCCTTGACCGTTCCGGCAGCTGATACCTCAAGCTTGCCGACCCCCCCACCGGCCTCCTCGAAGCCATGGCCTACTTGGGTCCCGATCGCCGTAGGTATTGGTGCCGTCGGCCTTCTACTTGGGGGCGCCATCTTGGTCAACCGGCGGCGACAGGTTGCCGTAGCCGCTTGACGTGCGCCGGTCGCGTATGCGACCGTCCTCGTCAGATCAGGCCGTCTCCGTCAGATCGGGCGCTTGCGCCCCCGCCCTCTGCGGCGGTAGCCTTCCCCCATGGCACAGCAGCTGACCCCCGAATTGGCCGCCGCGGTCCAGGCGATGATGGACAACGTCGAGGCCGCGTACAAGCAGACGAACGCGATGCGGACCTCGCTGTCGGTGCTCATGGCCGCCGGCCAGGCGACGTGTACCGACATCAAGATCTACAATTTGCAGGTCAAGGCGGTCTACATGTACCAGGCGACTGTTGCAGGGATCATCCTTGCGCAGGGCGGGCAAGCGCCGTCGGTACCGGCACCGATCTACGTGACCTACAAGGGCGTCACGGGTGATCAGGCGGCGGACATCGACTGTGGCACCGCGCAGCTGCGCGGGTGGCGCCCGACGAGCCTTGGTGACTACTTCGTCGACCCGCGGCACGTGGCCTGGAAGCAGGAGGCGCTGCCGTCGGACAACCAGACCGTCGCCGCCATCGTGGCGCAGGCCGGCAACAACGCCGTCGCCGCAGGTCAGCTCCAGGGCCCGCTCGGCATCGCGCCGCTCGTCGTCGTCGCCATCGTGATCGTCGGCATCGTCGTCGCCGTCGTCGCGACGATCGTGCTCCGGATCGTCGAGGCCCTCACCGACATCCCCGGCAAGAAGGAGACGACGCGCCAGATCGCGCTCCAGGCCGAGCAGCACCGGCAGACGCTCGATCAGCGCGCCGCGTGCTACACCGACTGCGTCAACCGCGGCAAGGATCCGGCCGAGTGCGCCAAGAACTGCGCCCGGCTGACGCCCGACTTCAAGCCGACCATCGCCAGCGGCGGCCTGGGCATCTTCGGGACGATTCTCGGTGTCGCCGTCGTCGGCGGCCTCGTCTTCGTCGGCTGGAAGGTGGTCGCGCCGCGGCTGCGCGGGAAGCTGGCCGCGGGGCGCGGCGGCGCGCACCGTGCGCTGCCCGAGCCCGACGTGATCGACGCCGAGTACACCGAGCGCGCCGCCTAGGAGGAGCCATGTCCATCGTCGACGAGATCGACTACGCACGTCATCGTACCCAGGTCCGTGTCGACCAGGCCGCGACCGCCGCGACCATGCTCGTCGACTACCTCGCGCTGCAGGCGGACGTCCGCGTCCAACGGGCCGCGGCCAAGGTCCGGGCGGCGATCGCCGCGGCGCGGTCGCGCGAGGTCAAGCCCCGGTGACGACCGCCACTGACACACCGCCGGACGACGACGTCTTCCTGCCGGCGATCCCACCCGGCGCGCCCGTCCTGGTCGTGCTCGTCGAGATGGACGGCTGCCCGGCCTGTGAGGAGTTCCACCCGGTCTTCGTCAAGACCGCGTTGCCCTACGCGCAGCGCGGGTTGCCGATCATCCGCGTCGACGCCAACACCACCGACCCCGTCGCGCAGCGATGGATGAACGCGCTCCGCGTCGAGGCCACACCAACATTGATCGCCGTGGCGATGCGGCGTGGGGCGGCGTCCCTCGCTGGTCCGCTCCCTGTTGGCCGGCTCGAGGGCAGCGCCAGTCCGCTTGCGGTCAGCGGCGTCCTCAACGCCGCCTGGGTCCACAACCGCTAGCGGCGGCTGCGACTGCGGACGATCTGGTACATCGAGGGCCGGATGCGCGTCGGGACGTAGCCCGTCGGCGGCGTCCCGACCGCGCACTCGATCGCGGCGTCAGCCGCGGCCTCGCTCAGCTCGTCGAGCCGTTGGACGACCGAGGGGTCGTCCACGTCGAAGTCGAAGCCGAGCCCCGGCGGAAGCACGATCAGGTCACCCGACTCCAGAGACTTCACGACATCATCGATTTGCCCAGATACCTTCGCGCCGCGTCGCTCCATCTCTTGGGCGACGGCTTCGAGGACGGGCGGGAGCGCCATGGTCATCGGTGGTGGCGGGTGAGGGAGTCCACCAGGCCCGAGAGCTTGTCGGAGAGGGTCGTCACGGCCGTGAAGCTCCGCTGCGTCGCCTCGGTGAGGAGGCGGTCGTAGCGCTCGCCCGCGGCCTGAAGGTTCCGGGTGTACTCGGCGGTGATGCCGGCGACCGTGGCTGCGTGCTCCTTGCCGATCGTCACCAAGCGGTTGGCGTGTTCGGTGTTGAGCTTCGCGGTCTCGGCGACGCAGGCATCACGCGCCTTCGCCAGTTCCTTGTACAGCACGATGACCGCCCCCGTGACCACGATGGCCCAGATCCCCAGGGGACCCCAGACGGCGAGGGCAGGCAACGACTCCACGACAAGCTCTCAGGGGGCTCGGTTAGCGCGCCAGCGCCTTGAGGTGCGTCTTCATGCACGCCCGGAACGCCTGGCGCGTCTTGGTCGTGCCCGCGCACTGCGGCGCCGCGACCTTCATCGCCTTCTGGTACGGCTTGAGGTGGGAGGTCTTGAACTTGGTCCGGGGGCCACAGCCGCTGCCGTGGCGGGCCATGAAGGTGACGCTGCCGCCACGCTTCTTCTTGATGGTGATGCGCTTCCGGGTGCAGGTTGCGGACTTTGCCATGACGTTGCTTCTTTCGGGTGGTGAGAGGTGTCGAGCTACGTGAGCACGGACGTGCTCGACGTCAGCGGGGGCGGATGGGGCGTGGCGCCGGCCGCGGCGTCACGGGGCGCACCGGGCGCTGCGGGCCCGGCTTGGGGCGGAGGCAGCACGGCGGCGCGGGGCGACCGATGGGGGCTTGGTGATGCATGAGGTCACTCCTCGTCGTTGTCGTCAGCGCCCTGGACCGCGCGCGCCGGGCGCGTCAGGATGTAGGCCGCGGCGCCGAGGCCCGCGGCGACCAGGACGCCGCCGATGATGTACGGCGCGCGGGCGCGCCACTTGCTGACCGGCGTGAGCGGCAGGCCGGCTGCCGGCATCGTCGCCATGTCGAACGAGCCAGGCGGCGAGATCGTCGTCGGCATCGGGGTCGTGCTGGCCGCTGGCAGCGCCGGCGCGGTCGCGGCGATCGCCGAGGCCACGGGGGGAACGCCCGCGGCGTCGGCGACCTGCTTGACCTTGTCGCGGATCGTGTCCGCGTTCTTGGCGACCGCCTCCATCGTCGTGTAGGCGCGCAGCTCAAGCCCCACGGTCGCGTAGCGACCCATCACAGCTTGGGCGACACCCTGAAGCGCGCTGACAGTGCGCGGGCCGACCCACCCGTCGATGACGAGCCGGATCGGCACGCCGAACGCCGCCGCCGCCCGGTTGATCTGGTTCTGCATCTCGAGGATGGCGGTGTTGCAGCTCGAGCACTTGTTCGACGCCCAGTGCGCACCCCAGTTGGCTACGCCCGCAGCTTGAGCCGACGGCAGCGGCGCGCCGGCACCGCCAGCATCGCCGAGGAACTGGACGGGCTCGCCTGATGCGCGGCCGAAGCCGCCACCGCTAAAGCCACCTCCGCTGATGCCGAGTCCATTGATGGGCATGTGGGGTAATGTACAGGAGCTTGCAGGCCAGATCCAGGGGGACGATGACGTTCAGGCTTGCAGGTGATAGAGTCCCAACCTGTGAGCCTCCCCCCGGTTTCCGTCCTCCTCGACCCCGTCCGTTGTATGCCTGCGTGGGTGTCGCGGTACGTCGGGTACCCGACGACGACGGTGGCCTCGGGCTACAAGGTCAACGCGGACGGCAACGTCCCGGCCGACCCGAACGCACTCGCGGCCGCGGCCGGCCGGAAGCTCGGCATCGCCGTCTCGCTCGATGCGTACACGCTCGCACGGTACGTCACCTCCGAGGTCGGCAACCAGAGCGTCCCCGAGCGCGTCGCCGTCATGCAGGATGCCGTCAACCGAGTCCGCTACGTCGAGGGGACCAACAGCCTGACCAAGCTGCTCCTGTATCGACAACCCGTCGGCCACAAGAACCGCGGCTTCTATGGTCCGATCCACGGCAAGATCGCCGGCGTCACCAACGTCGCGAGCGCGCCGTACAAGCGGTGGGCATCGACGTCACGCGATCCGTCGGTGAGCAACCTGATGCTCGCGATCGGCGTCCTCAACGGCGACATCCCGGCGGACTTCAACAAGGGCGCCGATGACCAGATGGGGCCCGAGCACCTGAAGGATCCGGTGGCCTCGGTCCGGTCTCACGGACGCGATCGTCGCCAGTATTGGGTCGGCCCGCTGCCGGGCGTCGACCCGTGGCGGACGATCCAGTACCGGACGATGAAGGACGTCGCGCCCGACAGCCAGCTCGGGCAATTCTTGATCGCCCGCGGCGAGGCGGCGATGCGCGCGGCGCGTCCGAACTGGAACGGCCTACCGGACTGCCAGACCGGTCAGGCGACGGTGACGGCGGTCGCGCCTGGCGCGGGCGTGGTCATCGGCGCGGCTGCGCTCGCTACGGCCGGGGTCGTCGGTGCGGCGTTGTTTCGTCGGCGACAACGTCGCGGCGGCGTCGTCTGAGTCAGCCGACGAGGTCGCGGACGGCCCACGGGGCGACGTTCGCGGCGACAGCCGACGTCAACGCGCACAGCGCTGCCCGGACCTCGGACGACTGGCGTGCCAGCAATCGACCCGGCAAGAGGTCGTCGGGGATGGGCCGACCCTGCGCGATGTACTCCTGGATCGTCCGGTAGCGTGACCCGACGGCGACGGAGGTCGTGACGGCGGCGTCGATAGCGTGCTGGAGTGCGGCGGTGGGTGACATCGGCCGGTGGGGGATGATAGCATGTGGGCATGGCGCAGGCCCACGAGACGTTTGTAGCGTACAAGGCTGGACGTGCGGTGACGGCACCGCGCAAGTCGCTGGCCGCCACAATGGACGCTGCACGTGAGGCTGCCCCGAGCGGGCGGATCGACATCCGCAGCGACTATACGAGCGACGGTACACATTACGGGCATCATCGCGGTCGGATCGTCGCGCATTACGACGGCCGGCAGTGGACGGTCGCCGACGCAGCCGTGGTACCCCAGCGTACGGCACCGCCAGCTGTGCCGCATGTCAAGCGGTCCAAGTGGGTTCGACCCCCCGCCGAGACCCCGTACGTCGATCTCAACGTGTCATGCAGCTACGCCCAGTCACGCCTACGTGCGTACGAAGACATGTACCAGAAGGATGTGCGTACGCTAGCCAAGACGTCGGCGTCGATTGCCCGCTTGATGGCGCGCGCCCGCGAGCCGTACAGCGGGGATCCGACGCCAGGCTGGCACCGCGCGATGACGGCGTTGACGACACGGCATACAGAGCTGAGTCATTCAGTCTGGCGCGGTCAGAAGGCTGTCGATGATTGGAAGGATGCAGTCAACCGGCAGTGCGCGCGCTCTACTGCCGGCGTCGCCGGCGCGCGCTGCCCCGCTGACGTAGGCAAGCGGAAGGCGCCGAAGCGCCTCCGGGCGGTGCGGTCGTGAACCCGACGCCGACGTCGGAAGCCGTCGCGCTGGCAGCGGCGCGGTACGCCGTTGCTGAGTTCACGCCCATGCACTCGTGGCTCAGCTACGAGGATGAGCTGGCCGCCGAGTGGATGAAGGACTCGGCGTTCCGCTGTACCGTCGCATACGCAACGAGCCGCGTGATGGCGATGCTCCCGCACAATCGCCAGATGCAAAGCATCGCCGGGGCCTACCCCAAGTGGGTCGACGGCGTGGCGGCCGTGATCGGACGCGTCGTCGGTGAATGGACGGGCGGCGGGACGACGGTCGATCAGGAACTGGCGACGTGGTGAAGCCGTGCGCAAGCACCGCCTCGTCGACTGCAACCCGCGGTGGTGGCGAGGCTGCTACCTGGCCTTCGACTGCCCCGAGGGTCACGCCGACTGTCGTCACCTGATCCCGTTCCGGCCGCCGCTCGAGCCTGACGTCAAGCCGCCGCCGGTAGCGTGACCCGACGGCGACGGAGGTGGCGATAGCGGCGTCGACGACGTGCTGCAAGGCAACGGTGGGTGACATCGGCTGGTGGGGGATGGTAGCATCTGCGGTATGTCCAAGTACAAGCGTCCTCGTAGCAGCCGCGGCCTCGGGGCTCCTGCCGCTGACCACATCGCGTCGGCACGTCACGAACTCAGCCAAGTCTGGGTGGATCTGGAGCGGATGCCGTCCAATTGTGAGGGCGGCATCCGCCTGACTGCGCGTGCGATCGAGGCGTACGGTCGCGCGCGCGCGCACCTCAACTCGGTCGATGGCCCCGAGCGCGAGGCGAACACACAGATGTATGGCGAAGCGAACTTCGTCGGTGACTACCTCAACCAGCGCATGAACCGGCTGGCAGTCGCATGCGTCGTGCCCGGCGCAGTGCGTGACCTGCCACTGACATCACGCGCTACGTACGCGCAGATCTTGAGGGAGCGCGCCGAGAAGGCGCGCAAGCAGGCCCGCCGCGCACGGTAGTTGTGCGCAAGCACCGCCTCGTCGACTGCAACCCGCGGTGGTGGCGAGGCTGCTACCTGGCCTTCGACTGCCCCGAGGGTCACGCCGACTGTCGTCACCTGATCCCGTTCCGGCCGCCGCTCGAGCCTGACGTCAAGCCGCCGCCGGTCGCGTGGGCGCGCACCGGCGACGAGTTCGAGGTGCTCTCGCTGGCGCCGAGCATCCGCCGCCAGCCGACGGACCACGACCCCTGTGCGCTCCACATCTTCATCCAGAGCGGCCAGATCGTCTTTTGCGCCGACTCGCGGTAGCGTGCGGCTGTGCTACCATTGCCGCATGTTCGCATATAGGACACTGCGTTGAACCCGCGTGAGTGGCGGAGGATCGTCGACGCGGCCGCCATCCGGCATGGCGGCACCGTCGAGAACCGCGGCTCCAAGCTGGTGATCATTCTCCCGACCGGCGGGTGCGTCTGGTGCGCCGCGACGCCCGCCAGGCCCGCCCCGGACCGCGTCGAGCGTGACATCCGGCGTGAGCTGGCGAGGTCGCGTGCCGAGCAGCTCAGCGCCGCCGACGCCGCCGTTGACCCGCGATCGTCCCGTCCGCCACCTCGGCCGGGCACGCCGGGCGCAGGAGGTAGTAGGCCGTCCCGTACGGCGACGTCCGCTGCGCGAACGATCCCGCTGGCGCAGGTTGGTCGACGCGGCAGAAGCGCAGGTGGCCGCCCTTGACGAGTCGAACCATCCCCGAGTGCCACCCCGGCTTGACGTAGTTCTCGAAGCCGTACGCCAGCACGTTGCTGACGAACGGCAACGTCTTGTCGTGGCGCCCGTTCCAGGCCGCGAGCTGTGCTGCGCCGGCCGGCGTCAGCTTGGTCATCGGTGCGGCTTTGCGGACGCGGGCGACGTACGGCCCGGGACCGTTGACGCTGGCGAGAACGCGCTCGGTAACATCTTCAACAGACGGCATGCGGGATGGTAGGCTCACGCCATGGCCAGATTCAAGCCCAAGCGGATCACGTACAAGCGCTGCACCTTCACGCTCAAGCGGAAGCCGTCGACCGACGAGTTCGTCGTCCAGACCTTCGTCAGCGGCAAGCTCGTCGGCGGCAAGGACGGCGGCTACTTCACCGACGACCTCCCCGACGCGCGGGCGACACTGGCGCTGACGATCAAGCGGGCGCGGCGCGGCTTGATGTGCCGGTGACGTGGATGGTAGCCTCGTGACATGAACTTCCGGGATGCGCGCGACATCGTGGCTGCGCCGGCGCCTGCGTACCCGCGTCAGATCCCGGACGCCGTCCGCGACGCTGGCCTCCACGTCACGACATGGGTCGGCGCCAACGCGCCGATGCTGTACTTCTCGCCGCTGCGCCCGTACTACGGCCTACGTGTCCCGGAGTTGACGACGATCCTCGAGCGTTGGGGCGTCGCGTCCAACCCGTTACCACCCGACGTCATCCTGAAGTTCGAGTTGCAGCCGGTCGGGGCTGCACGCGCATATTTCCTGTTCGACGCGTCGAGTCTACTCCGGCGCCCGATCGAGCTAACCGACGTCGCGATGCCCGACGATGGGTTCCGTGCTGCCGCGCTGTTCCTCAATCCTCGACAACAGTGGCAGCTCTCGCACTTCGTCGACTGCGTCGGTCCGACGGGTCACGACGAAGGCGATGATCCGATCGAGCTGCTCGAGCGCGGACTTGGGACGTACCGGTTCTGGAATCCCGGCGCGGTCGATGCGCTCGTCGAGCGCCTCGCCGAGTGTGGCTAAGCCACCGCGCGCCGCGCGCCTGTGTTACGCTTGGGCCTACCGCCGACGACGGCGCCGCACCCCCTTGAGGTCGTGCGCCGCGCAGAATGTCTTGATCAACGTCGCCGCCTGCGCCGGCGACCGGACGCGCCCGACGTCGTGCCAGAGCCCCGTGAGCTTGCCTTGCTGGACCTGACGGTTCGCGGTGTTGTGGTCGACGGTCGCGAACTGGACGTGGTAACCGTTGACCCGTCCACGTTGGCAGTGCGGCGAGACGTGGAAGGCGCCGCCACCGTGTGCCGGTGCGACGTAGCTGTACACGCCGTCACGGCAGCTCGTGCCGCCGTGGAAGGTGAGCCACTTCGACATCACAGGAACGCAGGACTTGGTCATGCACAGGAGCCTACCACAGCCCCGCGCCGCGATGGTAGGCTCCCACCATGGCCCAGGCTCCCAAGACCACTCTCCCGAAGTACAACGCCCGCCGTGGCCTCTGGGTCGGCGGCGACTCGCGGACGCTGTACACGTTCACCGATCAGCGGACCGGGCATGCGTTCACGAAGCGCCCCGGTGAGGTGCACGCTGCGGGGCCGCCGGACGTGTCTGTCCGCGTCGCGACGAAGGCTGAGGGCGAGGCGTGGTGGGGTGACGAGGCCGAGTTCAAGCCATTCTCGGCGAGCGGCTGGACGACGCTCGGCCGCCTCGGTCCCTCGGGCGCGTACGCCGGCAAGACCAACTTCCAGTGGCTCCAACGCGACGTCGCGGGTGCGCTCCGGCGTCACGACTGCAGCGGTGCCCGGACGGCCGTCAGCAAGGCCCTGCTCGTCGCACGGACACCGCGAGAGCGTGGCGCCGTCGTCGCGATGCAGCGGAAGGTGCTGACCTGCGAGATCCGCGGCGCCGGCGTCGGGCGGGCGCGGCCGCGTCAGTAGGTCTTGACGCGGTTGATGCGGAACCACTCACCGCCGTGCATCTGCGCGTCGCTCTTGCTCACTTGGCACTTGAACCCGGCGCGACGTAGGCTCGGGTCCATTGTCCGTTCGCAGTGACGTAGGGCCTGAGCCCGTGTCATCTCACGGGCGAGTGTTCCTGCGCCATCCTTGACGGGGAGCTTCAACGTTTGGCGGTGAGCGGGCATCCCAAGAGCCTACCATACGGAGCCTGCTTGATGGTAGGCTTCCGGGTATGCCAGCCTTCGCCGTCGCCCTGTTCTTCGTCCTGACGCCGCTGCTCGTCGCCGCGACGGGCAGCACAGACCCGCTCAGCGACCTCGTGGCGGCCGCGCGCAGCGGCGACGGGCGCGTGATCGCGGCCGCGCTCCTGGTCCTGGTCATGACCGCGCTCCGGGACTTCCGGGGCAACCTCAAGTGGTTCAGCGGCGACCGCGGCGGCGTGCTGTTCCTGTTCCTCATGAGCTTCCTCGGCGCGCTCGTCACGTCGTTCGTGACCCGGGCCCCGATCGACGCAACGCTGGCCATCAGCGCGCTTCAGATCGGTGTCCTCGCGGCCGGTGGCTACACCGCCGTCAAGCGTCTCATGGCCCCCAAGGATGCGACCGCGGCCGGCGAGATCACGCCGTCGCCGGTGGAGCCGCTAGCGCCGGTCCTCGAGCCCGACGCCGAGGCACCGACGCCGCCGAAGGATGCCGCGTGAGCTTCCTCGAACACCTTATCTCGTTCATGCACGTCCCGCCGGCGGGTGATCACCCGGCGGAGCTGACGGGCCTGCGTGAGCGCGTCGAGCTGTACGGCAACCCGGGCCTGGCGCGGACCGACGCCGACCCGGCGTGGGTGAAGCGCAACATCGTCGAGTTCCACGGCAGCCAGGCGTTGCCGGGCATCCCGTCGAAGTTCTACTTCCAGACGCACCGCCTCGCCGTGCCGCATCTCCGGCGCGCGCTCGAGCGCGCACAACGCGAGTGCCCGACCTACGTGATCGGACGTGCTGCGTCGTTCGTTTTTCGCCGGCAGCGCCACGACACGCCGGCGCTCGCGGCGAAGGAGAAGCGGCGGTTGCGGCCGCTGTCGGAGCACGCGTGGGGCTTGGCCGTCGACATCGACCCGTACGACGACGCCGATCAGCCGTTGAACGGCGCCCGCACGTTCGCGCGCGGCGCGTACCCAGAGCCGTGGGGGCCGGCCTGGATGAAGCTGTGGCCCAAGGGGCTACCGCGGGCATTCGTCGCGGCGCTCGAGGCCGAGGGCTGGGCGTGGGGCGGCCGGTGGCAGAAATACTGTGACCCGATGCACTTTTCCTGGAGTCGGCGGCCGTAATGTCAGCGCGACGTGGTAGACACCGCTGACATGGACCGCACGCAGCGCACGCTCGTCGTCTCCCAATTTTTGCACGCAGCTGCTGCCCGCGGTGCGGCGCTGACAAATGCCGACTTGGCGCGTTGTCGATTCAGCGGCACCGCGGTGCTCAAGACGGACCGCGGCACCGCCGTGGCTGGTGCGCCGGTGCTCCCCGATACCACCGACACCCTCGGCGCTGTCATCGCGGCAAACAAGGGCGCGGTTGCTGCGTTGCTCGCGGCTATTCCGCCGACGCCTGCGATGCACGCGACCGCGGTCGACGTGCTGGAGTACATCGCCTGGGTAGCCTGCATGATGGGTTGTCCAGACATGCACTTGGATGCCCGTGCCGAGGCCGATCGGATGGTCGATCGGATGGTTGCGTCGGTGGTGGACACCTTCGATAAGGTGGCACCGTTGCCTGTCAGCGGGGTGTGCTAGCGTCTGGGTCATGAGCCGTTCGCGTCATCCGAAATGCCCCAACGGGCGCCGGTCGTGTGGATGCTGCACCGGGCGCGTCGGCGCCGGCCGCCGCGATCGAGCTGCAGCGCACTACGCCGACGCCATTCCTGACGCGTTGAATGACGACGCACAGGAGACCGGCAGCGGTGCCCACGAGATCCCGCACTTGGATCGGCTGTGAGTAGGGCCGCGCGTCGAGTTATCCGCGCGGCCGCCCGCGCCGGGTGGGTCTCCAACCTCGGACATGTTCCCCGACGGTGGCCGTCGCGCGCGCTTCGATGGCTGTTGATGGCGCCATTCCTGGTGCTGATCACCGAGTTCCACCGCGTCCGTCGGTGTACGTACGACGTCGCGCAGTGTAGCTGCGGGCGGATCATCCACTTCGAGGATCTGCGATGGCTCCGGTGGCCCGCCTGGGCGACCGGGTGTCTCGTCGCGCAGGTCCACAACTGGATCAACTGGCGGCCCGAAAAGCCGACCGCCCCGGGTTACCCCGAGGCGGCCGTCGAAAAATCCGACGAAGTGAGCGTGCGTGCAGAGGCCCGCCGGATGTGATACACGGAGCCTAGCATGAATCCGAACCGCGAGACACATGCTGCGCTCTGGGATCACATCGATCGTACCGCGGAACAGGTCGATACGTGGCCCTACTGGAAACGCGGCGGAGGCTTCGCCGAAGCCGAGGACCGCGCGCGTGCGGCCGCATCAACTAGGGGGCCTTCGATGCCCGACGATCAGATGTGGGTCCCACCGGCCCCACCGGTTACAGCACCGATCACGGCCATGACCGGCGTCATCAGCTACGGTCATTTGGCGTGTACGTGCTCGATGGTATGGTACGGTGTCTGTCCGCCGCCTCCGTGCCCTGCACACACCACGATCGGCCGCGTCGTGATCGAGACGGCCTCGACGCCGTCGCCCTTGTCCGACGCCGACGTCGACCGGATCGCGCGCCGCGTTCGTGAGCTGCAGCGGAGTGGCGAGTGAACCCGATCGGCCTGGCGGCAATCTACGATATGCCGGCGCGTAGCGTCGACGGCGCACTCAACTTCCTGTTCGTGACCGCCGATGATGCCTACGATGCAGGCCGCTTCGCCGACTATGCCGCGGCCGTCGCGGCGCTCGACTTCGACCGCGTGACCGACCTGGCGGTGCTCACGGGCGTCGCCGTGACGTTGCTCTGGCCGAAGCAGGCTGGCGTCGACCTGCCAGGCCGCGACGTACTCGTCGCACGCATCGCAGCCCGCGTCCGCACGCTCGCCCCGGACCGGACCGCGGCGCTGATGCAGGGGCTGTGGTAGGTGACGGCCGCAATCCGACGGGGCTGGCGGTTACGCATGCCGTCACCGTGGGCCTTCGCTACTATCGTGGCCGGCGGCGCCGAGGTCTACGTCATCACCGACATGCACGATCACGCGGGTGTCTGCGCGACGCTGGCCCGCAACGAGTTCGGCTTCATCGACCCGACGCGTGTCCACTGTGCGGACTACACGACGCACGGCGAGGGCTGCAAGGCGGTGCTCCTGCGTGACCTCCGGATCGACGTCATGCTCGACGACTTCGTCGGCTACGTCGCCATCCCGGGGTGCCCGGTCCGGTGCCTCGTGATGCCCGACGCGACGCAGCCGTACTGGCATCCGACCTGGCAGACAGGGGACGACCAGGAGTTCGGGCGGCGGGTCTACCGACCCGCAGACTAGTCCTGCGGCTCGACGCACACCGGACAGCTCCGCTGACCGAGGTACCCATCAGTACGTGGAAGTGCCGCGCGCTCGACTTCGACCTCGTGGCCGCATTCGAGCACGTCGACCGGCGTTGGCCACATCGCCACGCCGTCGGGGCCTGGCCGTTCGACTAGCCGTCGATCGATGATACGTGCTTGAAGGCGCTGCGGCCACTCCTCACCGTACTCGTCCCAGACGCGAACATCATGGGTTGCGTGGAGGCGTGCGAATTCGCCGATCGGTTCACGGCCGGATCCGTAGATGTCGAGCGAGTCGCCGTCGATGCCGAAGCCAGCTTCAGCCACACGCGCGAACAGCGGCAAGTGTGGGATCAGCGCGAGTAGCTTGTCGCCCTGGTGGTTGAAGTCGCACCACCGGCCCCATGTCGCGGACGGGCCTGCGCTCGTCGGATCGGGGGCGCACGTCACACAGACTAGATGAAAATCGCGGCTCATTGCCCAAGGCGGATAGCACACGAGCCTGACAGCACGGTTGACGTGTTCCCAGGCTTCCGGTAGGCTTCCTTACATCCACTGCGAGGCTCACCCTCGCCCACCCGGAAGAAGGAACCGCCATGGCGCTCACCGCAATCCTCGTCAACGTCACCGCCAACGAGCTGGTGTACAAGATCACCAACGCCGCCACCCTCGGCACCACGCTGACCATCCCGGCCGCGGGCGGCGCCACGCCGGACCTCGCGACCGACTGCGTCGACGACACCTGGGGTCGTGCCGCGAGCGCCCAGCTGCGCGCCGTCTGCCGCGCCGGCCTCGACGGCCTCGGCGCCCAGGCCGCCGGCGGCTGGAGCCAGGCCGAGGCCCGGGACCTGCTGATGGGCGACGGCACCACCCAGGCGGGTGGCCCGCTGATGCCGCGCGCCGAGATCGACCTCCAGCCGGCGACCGGCGTCGGCGGCGGCGCGCTCTGCGAGGCCGACGTCGACGTCGACGGTTCGGGGCGGCCCGAGATCAACATCACCGCCATCGCGACTGCCGGCGACTGCTACATGCGCGTCCGCCTGCGCGCGTCGTCGTCGGTCAAGTAGCCCGGCTCGTCGAGCCTGGCCTGTCAGCGGCTCGGGGCGACCCGGGCCGTTGATCGTTTCGGGCGGGGCGTGTTAGCGTTTGGCGTATGGCTCGTCGCAAGCCGCGGTTCCGTGTCGTCTCACAGGCGCTGGTGCACGGTCAGGTGATCGGCGCCTTCAGGGCTGAGTACCCAACGTTTGGCGCGGCAGCACGCAAGGCTGCACGTGACGCCAAGACACGCGGGTACCACACGACCGTCGAGGATGTCACACAGGGTCCGTACAGTCATCGCGAGGGGTACTTGGCGATCTGCACACCGCAACGCAAGCGCGGTCGCAGCTACGCCCAGTGCAAGTTTTCGTCACGCGGACGCCAACTGTTGGCGGTACGCTGAGCGCACGCACGTTTCGTAGCTACCCGAGCGCCCGTGCGCGCGGGATGCGCTGGCGGAACATCCAGCTCAGGAGCCGGTGTGGCCAGCGCAGCTGGATGTGCTGGACGAACCGTGTGCACGCACACGTGCCGCCGGCCGGCACGTCGAAGACGGCGCAGCCCGCACCATCGAGGCTCCACCAGTGGTGGGCCTCACCGTGTCCACAGGTGACGCAAGCGCGCTTGCCGTCGCGCATGACGACCAACTGTAACGACGGCTCAGCCATCGTGAAACCGGCTCGATGGGTAGTTCTCGCTCCACTGGCTCATGCCCTTCCATGCGCGGTACAGCTGACACAACAGGCACTTCTCGCCGGTGACCGTCGACTGACGCCCGTAGCCGTTGTCGTGTGCCCACGGGATGTCGAGCCGGTACTCGAGCGGGTGCGTGCAGATCGGCCGCGCCTCGGCCGCGATCGCGGTGAGCGTGGTACGAAGCGTACTTTGCCGGTCGATCGCCTTGTCGAGCGCGCGGCGCGCGCAGGCGTAGCGTCGCTCGAGGCGCTGCAACTCGGTGAGCTTTGTCGTCCTACGATCGCGCTTGCGCATCGCCGGTCACTTCCTGACCGTGCGCGTGGTGCGCGTGACCGTGGTACGCGTGACGCGTGTCCCGTCGGGCCGGACTTCTTCCTCGGTGACTCGGGTTTCCTTCGCGTCACCGTCGTGCGGCACGTCGTCGTGCGGCACCTCACGGAGCAGCTGGCCGAACTCAGCGAACAACGCGTCGAACCGTCGCCAGAACGTCATCACGTACCTCGTTTGGGGTAGATCTCAGCGGGGGCTGACCGCCGCCTCGAACTGTCGCAACGTCTCCTCGCCCATGACCGCGGCTGTCGCGTCGCGCCCGCCGCGCAGCTTGAACTCGCGGGGGCCGTCGAAGACCTTGCCGTTGACGGGGTCGACGCGGAACGGCCGAGCCCGCGTCGCGTTGGCTCCGTGGATCATCGCGATGTAGTCAAACGCCGTCGTCCGAACCGAGGCGCCTGCGTTAGTGCGCTGGACGATCCAGTCGCCGACGTCACCGTACGCGCTCTTGACCTCGAACGGTGTACGCTCCCAGAGCTTGCGGCGGAACGTCACGAGCCCGTCGACGACCACGGCCGGCGTCGTGAACTCGACCGTCCGGCGCGTCGGCGCCGTCAGCTCGTGGTAGAGGATGCGCTCGACGCCGATCAGGTCGGCGCCGGTCGTCCCGATCGCCTCGAGCGTCTTGGCCAGCCGGTCGGGCGCCGACCAGTCGTCGTCGTCCCACAACGTCACCCAGGCGCCGCGCGTCCGTGCGATCGTCGCGTTCTGCTTGTCCGCGACCGTCGGCCATCGGCCGCGGACGCCTTGCCAGGCGACCCCGCTCGCGGCGACGGTCCGGGCCTCGTCGTACGGCACCACGGCGTCTGCGTCAAGTCCGATCACCAGCTCGACGTCGGTGCCTAGCCCACGCGCCTGGGCGAGCAGCCCGGCAAGGACGGGCGCACGGATGCGGTCACGCGACGCCATCGTGATCATGGCGATCGAGAGGGTGGTCACCAAAACCTTGTAGCACGGCTACCTGACCGCGTATAGCTGTGCTAGGTTCTCGTTTGCGATGCCGCCCATCGATCAGCTCGGGACCGAGCGTATCTTTTGCGACAACTGTGACGCCAGCGGGCGACGGTCGTTGCTGTTCCCGGCGCCGGACGGGTGGTTCTACATCGCCACGACCGTGGACGCTAGCCAGACGCTCTACGTCTATGCGTGCGGGGCGGCGTGCCGCGACAAGCTATGGCAGGCCGGCCCAGGGCCGGCGCTGCCTGGCGTCGCGGCTCACGTCGGGGCCGCGATCCGGGCGCACAGCGTGGCGCCGTCGGCGCCGGCATCGATCCCGATCCCGACGCCGCGGGCGTGTATCTTCGACGAGGGGGTGTGCAAGGCGGCGAACTGCCCTACCCACGGATGGTCCAAGGATCCATGACTGAGCCTGCGGCTGAGCCCATTCTCACAGACGACAACGTGGACGTCGGCGCTGGCGCCGATCCACCGGCGGTCGCGTTCGAGGTCCGACGCGCGCCGGACGACCCGACGCGGTGGATCTTCATGATCACCCAGCCGGCTGTCGACGTCGACGTCGACCCGCGGTACCTCGCCACGGGCGACGCGGCGGCGGCGGCGATCGCCGCGTTCTGTACGCAACAGCTTGCAGCGCTGGGCGTTTTGCCGCAGGATGCAGCCCGTATGATCTACGATCGCATCTCCCTACCGCCGTCGGAGACGCCATGAGCGCGCTCTCTGGGCCGGCGATCCAGGCGGTGCGCGAGCAGCTCGGGCTGACGGTCGAGTTGTTCGCGGCCGCGCTCGGCGTCCACAAGTCTTCGGTCTACCGGTGGGAGGCTGCGCGGCGTCGACGCCCACACCTGCGCCGGCAGGTCCGGCAAGTGTTGCAGGCGTTGATCGCGCGCGACGCCGCCGTGCTGCGTGACCTCGGTGCGCAGGTCCGTGCCGTGGTCGAGACCGACCCGATGGCCGGGATGCGGATCTTGCTCGGCGCAACGGCAGACCCGTCAGCCGTAGCACCGGTGCCGGCCGTTGCGCCCGCAGCGACTGACTCAGCCGCCGCCGTGTAGCGGTGCCGCCGGCAGAAATGGCGTCTTCTCGTGTTCGATCATGGCGGCGTGCAGCGTCGTCTGAAGCCGCTGCATAAACGCGGCGTAGCCTGCCTGGAAGCCCTCAGACCAGCCCGCCTCGGCCATCGGCCGGCCGCGGACGTGTCGCGATAGGACCGCGCGCAGGTACTGTGACCGCGTCAGCTCGTGACCGGCCTCGACCGAAAGCCGTGCACGGTCGAGTTCCATCGCCGTGCACATTTCCTCGTCGACCTTGACGGCCCAGATGCGAGAGGGATCGGAAGGCTCGGACATGGCGCAAGTGTAAATCGAGCTTTAACCGCGGTCCAGGGGTCAGGCGGGGGATTGGCGGGTCCGATAGGCGCCGCCGGGAATCGGATAACTATCGGAAATTATTGGAATGGCGCGAGGCCCCGGTTTTGTACTGTCCCGTACGAAATCAGCCAGGCGGCCCGGAAAATGGCCCGGGATCGGACACCGACGGCCGATTTTGACTCGGAAATTATCCGATAGATTTCAGGTATTTATAACTTTTAAGCAACACCGGACTTGCATCGGAAAAGGCGCGGCCCCATGATGGTTTTCGACCCGGCATTCTCACCCCGGGCGACTTGGAGAGACCCCATGACGACCGCCGCCGCTTCCGACTACACCCCCGGCCTCGACCTCGCCGACCTCGACCTCGCCGAGCCCACCCCCGCGGAGCGCGCCGCGCGCCTCGCCGCCGCCGGCCTCGACGCGGACCCCGCCGCGGGTACCGTGACGTTCGTCCGGGCGCCCCGCCCGGTCACCCCGCCGCCGGTGCGTCCGGCCCCGGCCCCCGCGCCGGCCCCGACGCTGGCCGTCGACCCCATGGGCGCCGCCGGCGCCGTGGGCCTGGTGGCATTCCTGGCGGCCCTGCTGGGCTGGATCCGGGGGCGCGGCGCGGTGGGGCTGATCCCCGCGTCCGCCGTGCCCGCTGCGCCGCCCGTCGCCGCCCCGGCCGTCAAGGCGCCTGCCCCGGCCCCCGTCGTCGAGGCGCCGCTGGTGGCCCCGGCCGCCGCTGCCGGTGTCCGGTTGGTGCCGCACCCGCGTGGCCTCGGTGTCGAGACGCCGTTCCTGCGGGGGCCGCGCGGGTACGAGGAGCGCGACGCGCTCAAGGCGGTCGGCGCGGCGTGGTGCCGTCCGCACAGCAGCGCGCGCCCCGAGAAGGGCGAAGCGGGCGTGTGGGCCTTCCCCGTCGAGACGCTGCCCCGGGTGCGCGCCATCCTGCAACGGTACCGCGGCACCGACGGCGGGCCCGCGCCGACCGTCGCTGCCCCGGCGACCGTCGCCCCCGTCGCCCCCGTCGCCCCGGCCGCGACCCCGGCGACCGAGGACGCCCCGACGCTGCCGACCGGCCTCGAGTTCCTGTCCGGCGTCGTCGCCGAGGGTGCCGCGCTCGCCGCACAGGCGAACACCGTCCGCGGCGGTGTCAGCCGCGCCGACGTCAACCCGGTCGCCGGGTTCAACAACGGCGCGGGCGCCGCCGCCTCGTTCGCCACGGCGGCGTCCGCGGCGACCTTCCAGCCCAACGGCCGGCAGACCCCCGCGACCCCGGTCACGCCGTCGACGACGATCCCGGCGGGTGCCAGCACGTTCACCCGGCCGCTCGCGGCCGATGTCCCCGAGCCGCTCGCCGCCGGCATCCGCGCCGCCCGTGAGCGCGGCCGCCGCGCCACCGAGACCGAAGCCCAGCGCGCGATGCGCCTGGCCTGGGAGGAATCGCGCAAGGCGCGCTCGGCGCTCGACGCCGCGATCACCGTCGCGCTCCAGACCACCGACGGCGAGTACCCGCACGGTTGCCTCACGGGCTGGGGTGACTTCGGCGTGACCGCGTGGTCGCGGCTGCACGCCGTCGCCGAGGCCGCCGGCGTCCGGTCGCCCGAGCCGCGGTCGCGGCGCGCACTGGCCAGCGAGGCGGTCGCCAAGGCCGCCACGGCGCACGGGTGCAAGGTGAAGGTGGTCGTCCGCGGCAGCAAGTGGACCGTCTACCGCACCGCGGGCGCGGATCAGGTCGGCGCGTCGGTCGGCGCCGCCGAGGCGATCGCGACGCTCGTCGGACACGACCTGCGGCTGACCGGCGACGTCGCGCTGTGCGCCGCCATCCGGACGATCTGGCAAGAGCTGCGCGCCGCCGAGACCCTGGACAGCACGGCGATCTCGGCCTGGCTGTCGGGCCTGCTGGACTCGTGGCGCGCCGTCGCGACGGTGTACGGCCGTGGCTGGCTGGCCCCGGGCGCGCCGACCGAGCAGTGGCGCCGGCTCGCGACCGAGCTGAACGCCGCGGGCTTCCCGGTGCCGTCGCGCCCGGCCGGCATCGGCAGCCGCGAGGACATCGCGGACGACCTGCAGCGCGGGCTGCGCACCGAGGTCGGCAACCTGATCAG
Source organism: Tessaracoccus sp. (assembly GCF_016714275.1). Classification (GTDB taxonomy): domain Bacteria; phylum Actinomycetota; class Actinomycetes; order Propionibacteriales; family Propionibacteriaceae; genus Arachnia. The sequence continues at coordinate 48,215 of NZ_JADJNP010000008.1, forward strand.
CGCGATCGAGCGGCAGCGCGCCGAAGCCAAGGCCCGCGGCGAGGAAGCGCGCGCGGCCGGCAAGACCGACGTGGCAACCGACCTGGGTGACCGCGGCGTCGTCACGGCGACCGCCGAGATCGCCGCGGTGACCGACAAGATCGCGATGTACGAGTGCATCACGGGTCCGATGCCGGCCGAGCGCGCGCGCCTCACGGCCCTCAAGACCGAGCTGGCGGGGCTGCTGTCGGACACGACCCTCCGCGGCATGGTCCTCGAGCTGGACTGACCCGGCGGTCGTCGGACGCCAGGTGAGCGCACCCTCGGGTGCGGGCGCCGATCGTCTGCCGCGACTGCTGATATCCCCGACCCCGGAGACCGCTGATGCCCACCCCCACGAACACCCGCGACGCGCAGCGCCTCGCGTTCGAGGCCCACCTGTCGACCTGCACCGCGTGCCGGATCGACATCACGCTCGGGACGGTCACGCCGGCGCCGTGCGCCGACGGCGCGCGCCTGCTGATGTCCTACGTGCGCCACGCCGTCAGCCACGCCGCGGTCGCGCGGCGGGCCGAGGCCACGGCGCCGGCCGCCGCCCGCCGCGCGGCCACCACCACCGAGGCGCTCCGGCAGTACGTCGACGCGCAGGAGCGCGCGTCGTGACCGCGCCGCAGCAACCCGCGCCCGTCGCGACTGCCGTGTTGCGCGGCGTCACGGCCGAGCTGGTCCACGTCGCCATGACGTCGACGACGTCGGCGACGCGCCGCGACGGCTTGTCGGTGCGCGCGCGGGAGACGTCGGTCCGTGTCCAGGCGGCGCTCGCCGCGAGCGGATACACCACGGCAGGGCTACGCATGCCGGCAACGGCGGCGGACGCAGCGGCCACCACGGTCGGCACCGACCTGGCGCTCGCGATCAGCGCGCTCGTTGGTGATGGCGTCATCCACCCGGCCGACGTCGCCGGCGTCGCGTTCTACGGCGATCTGGGCTTCGACGGGTCGATCCGCGCGACGCGTGGCGTCCTGGCGGCCGTCGAGGTGGCCGCCGCCGCCGGGCTGCGGGCCATCGTCATCCCGACCACGTCACAGGGTGAGGCCGCTGACCTCGTGCCCGACATCGTCATCTACGTCGCGTCGCACCTCGACGACGTCGTCGCGGCGTACACCGAGGCGGAAGGGACGCTGGGGCAGGCGTGGGTGCCCGTGGCGCAGCCTGCGCCTGAGTTTGACCTGGCCGACGTCCGTGGGCTGCCCGGCCCGCGGTGGGCGCTCGAGGTCGCCGCTGCAGGCGGTCATGACCTGGCGCTCGTCGGTCCGCCCGGGATCGGCAAGACGATGTTGGCGCGGCGGTTGCCGTCGATCCTGCCGCCGATGACCACGCCCGAGGTGGCCGACGCGACGCGGACCTACTCGGCGGTTGGCTCCGTCGGTGCGCGCGTCGAGCATCGCCCATTCCGGGCGCCGCACCACACCGTGTCGCTGGCCGCGCTGCGCGGCGTCCCGGACGGTCGGCCTGGCGAGGTCGCGCTCGCGACGCACGGCGTGCTGATGCTCGATGAGGTGACCGAATTCCGCGGCGACGCGGTCGCCGCCGCGTTCATGCACCGGACGACGGCGCAGATCGTCGTCGCGGCGAACCCGTGCCCGTGCGGGTGGTTCGGCGCCGCCGTCCGTGAGTGCAGTTGCCCGGCCGCGTCGCGGCAGCGTCACACGCAGCGCCTGGCGCCGATCGCCGACCGCTGCGACATCGTCGTCGCCGTGCCGTCCGTCTCGCTCAGCGACCTCCGCGATGCACCGCGGGGTGAGTCGTCCGCGACCGTCCAGGCGCGTGTCGTCGCGGCGCGCGCGATCCAGGCCGCGCGTGGGCAGCTCAACGCGACCCTGCCCGAGGCCGCGCTCCGGTTGGCCTGCCCGGGACACGACGCCGTGCCGACGCGTACCCTGCGCGTCGCGCGGACCATCGCCGACCTCCAGGGCGCTGACGCCGTGACGGCGGACCACGTCACGCGGGCGGCGGCGCTAACGTCGGGTGCCGCAGCGCTGGCGGAGGCTGCGTCGTGATCACCCTCACCGCTGCCGCCGTCCGCGTCCTGCGCGAAGCCGTCACCCGCGGCGCCTACGGTCACAGCTCGGGGCTGTTCCGTCCGACGACCGCCGGCAAGCGCGGCCCCGGCAAGTGGCGCCGCGCTGGCGGCCGCGACGCCAAGGCTATCACGCAGCTCGAGGCGGCCGGGCTCGTCACCGTGACGCGGCAGACCCAGCACGAGTACGCGTTCCGCGGCACCGAGTACGTGTGCCGCCCGACGGAGGCCGCGGCCGCGGCGCTCGCGGCGCTGGAGCCAACACCATGATCACGCAGATCGAGACGGCCCCGGGGCCGTATGGCCTCGACATCAAGCGGTGCTACATCCCGGTCACCGTGCACGCCGTCTGTCCGCAATGCGGCGCCACCGCGGCGCGCGACCTCGGCACCAACTACCTGAGCTACCCACTGATCGGCGCGCCGGAGCGCGTGACCTTCACGCACGCCGTCGCGAGCTTCGAGGAGCCCGATCACGAATGGATCGAGCACATCCTGTTGACGCTCACCGTCGGAGCCGCGCCATGACCAAGGTCACCAAGTTCGACAACTACGACGCCGCGACCGTACTCCACTTCCTGGTGAAGTACGACCACGTCGCCCGCCGACCGTGCTACCCGGCCTTCGCCTGGCGCGTCCTCAGCTCGCGCTTCCGCCGCCTCGCCACGGCACACGACGACAACGCCGTGCTGGCGGCCGTCGCCGACGACTGCTGGCAGCGTGCCGAGCTGGCCGAGTGGCGGGATCCCCAACGCCGGCGCTGGACGTGGGGCTTCGCGCCGTTGGCCGTCACCGCCGTCGTCGTCGCGGTGCCGCAGCCGACCGCGCTGGCGACGTCGGATCACACCCCCTTCAACTGACCGGAGCCGTCATGATCGATCCTCGCGCACGCCGGCGCGTCCGGTGGCTGGCCGTCCTCAGCACGCTCGCGCTCGCCTTCGTTGGCATCCCCCATGCCGTCGGCGCGGTGATCGGATTCACCCTCATCTGGAGAGACTGATATGTCCACGCAGCTATCGTCCAAGACCCAGCGTCGGTACGCGGCCACGACGACCAAGCTCGCACCGATCGCGCAGACGCTCGGCGGCTGGATCGCGGACTGGTGTCGGTCGGTCGGCGGCGTCGCGTCGCTGTTCGGACCGACGCAACCGTTCCCGTACGGCCTGGCCACGAAGTTCGGCGCGGCGACCGTCGAGGCGCCGCAGATCGTCGCGGCGCTCGGCATCATCGAGATCGTCGTCCGCTTCACCGACGTCGCTTGCGGGTTGCCGGCGTTGCCGGGTTGGCGACCGCGGACGCGGACGTGGGTCTACGCGACGGTACCCGGGACCGACGCACAGACAGCCTTCCAGACGTTCCTTGGCCACATGCGGATGCTGTTCCTGTGGCACTGTCCGGAATGCGGACAGCCCCAGGAGGCGACAGCCGATGGGACGGTCTGCGCGCACACGGTCAGCTACAGGCGGCACTCGGACTCTGTCCGCGCGTGCCGCGGGTCGGGGCAACCGGTGATGGTGACGCGGTTGGCGCTATCGGCGTCGGGCCGTGCGCCTAGCGCGACGCAGGCACCGGCGACGGCGGTTGCCGTCGGCATGCTGCCCCAACCGGCGACCGGCGCGTCACGGCGGACGGACGTCAGCTTCCACGCCGAGGGCAACCACCCCGCGGTCAAGGCCACCATCACCGCGTTCCGCGACGACGCCGGAACGCCGACGATCGTGGTCAACGGTGACTGCGCGGTCCACGCGGCGCCGTGGCCCACCGCGACGCGCGGCGCGGCTGCACGCCAGGAAATCGCCGACGTCCTGGTGATGGCCGGCGTCAAGCCGGACGAGCGGTTCGTCTACGCCGACATCATCATGGCGCGGCTCGACAAGGTCACGGCGCGCTGATCGCGCGCAGGCAAGGAGCTAGCGATGACACGTAAACCGGCGGTCACGATCACCGATTCGCTCGACGACAAGCGAGCCGAGGTCACCGGCTTGACCAAACGAGTCGACACGGTGCGTGCAGCGCTCGGCGACGCCGAGTCCTGCGAGACGGACGCCGACTTCCGAGCCAACCTCGTGGCTGCATATGATGAGGCGCAGGCGTTGAGTCTCGTTTACACGCCACGTAAGCTGTGCGGCCGGCGGCTTAACATGAACACCGCAGGCTGTAACGCGTTGTTCCTGCTGCATCAGGCCGCAGGCCTTCCGATCGATGCGTACACCACGCGGCGTGGTGTCCGTATCGTACACGACCGTGTACCGTACTACGCGACTGCACGCCAGGTCGTCGCGTGGGCGCGTGCGTTACGGGGGCTGCCCATCTACGATCTGCCTACTGCGCCGTTGATCTGCGCCGACTTTGTGGCGCTGCGGGATGTGTGGGTCGGCTTCCTCATGCGCTGTGAAGGTTACGATGCCGCCTAGCCGACATCGTACGCGTGTGGGGTTCGTCCCCGAGGCGGCCCAGAGCGGCGGCGACAACCCGCGCAGCCGGGAATTCAACGCCGCGATCGAACAGGTCGTCGTCGGACTTGGCGGTCAGCTCAAGGTGCGGTACATGGCGCTGGGTTACCACACCACGAATCTCGTGATCGAGACACGCTATGGGCGCCTCGACGTCCACGCCGACGGGAACACGGTCAACTGTCGCTTCCATGAGCCTGATCGGACGACGCTCGGCGTCAACGACTACGGCGTCAACACCGGCAAGTGGCACCACCACTACTTCGGCTGGCTGCTCGACGCGGCCGTTGCCAATTTCACCCGCCGCTTGACGGCGATCCTGCCTACGGAGGAACCGACCGATGCCTGAAACCCTAAGCCAGATCCGCGCACGGCAGTATGCCGAGTCCACCGCGCTGATGGACCGTCACAAGGCCGAAATCGACGCGGCGTTCGCGACGATCGTCGGACCCATGCTCACGGCGATCGCGGATCTCGATGACCGCAGCCGTGAGGCGTTCTTGCGGACGATCACCCAGCGGTGGTGCATCGAATGCGGCGGTGAACGCAGCGGCGGCCGCTGCCGGGTGTGCGAGTAACGTGTCGAGCGCCAACTAACTGGACATCGGTCGTCGCGTATGCGAAAAGGAACCTAGACCATGACAAAACCTGAGCCCGTCTGTCGCTGCGGCTGGGACGGCGTGGGAGACCATCCCTGCCACTACGGCGGGGGGCCCCCGGCAGGCAGGCGGGGGACGTGTTTGGGGGGGGGCCGCCGGCGGCCCCCGGGGGGGGGGGGGGGAGCGGGGCCCCCGGGACCGTCGCGTGTGATGACCATTGGGCGCAGACGCAGGGTGACCGCCAGTGACAGAGCTCGGTGATCGGGCAGTGGTACTGGGTCCGTGCCAAGCACGGCAAGCGGGCGGCGTGGGGCAGCGCCGATGACCCGGACGTGATCCCAGACGCCGCGGCAGCCGCTGCGCCGGCGCCGTCAGACGCCGTCGTCGACGACGCCGCGGGCGCCGACGCTGACGACGACGCAGGCACGGTTGTCGAGGCTGAGGTCGCGACGGCGATCCAGCGCGCCGTCGACACCGTGGATACATCAGACGAGGCGTCAGCACCGCCGCCGACGCGATGGCTCGGGTGTGTCGTCCACGTCGGGTCGAACTACGCGCGGCTGTGCGGGTACGGCGACAACACGCACGACGGGTACCGCGTCCACTTCGACGTCTTCGAGCGGGTATGCGTGCTCGAGCCGGATCCGGAACCCTACCTGGCCACGCAAGAAGACCGACACCGCCGCAAGGTCCAGGCATTGATGGGCGAGATCCAACGCGTCGCGGCCGCGCTGGGTGCAGGGACGTTTGCGCCGCTGGCGCCCGGCGCAGAGACGACCGCGCTGGCAGTGGCGCACGGCGTCGCCGACGTCAAGGCGCACCAGGCGGCGCTCGTGCAGGCCAAGGAACAGACGCTCCCGGCGCTGTTCGCGCAGATGAAGCGCGAGCACGAGGCGTGGGTCGAGTGGATGCGCTTCAGGATTCTGCCGTCCCAGGCCCAGGCGGCCCAGGCGACCGAGGTCTACGCGGCGTTGAACGATCGGATCTTCACGGTCGAGCTGTATGCCGGGCTGATCGAGACGGTGACCTGCATCCAGGAGGGCCCGCCCGCTGCGCCTGACGCGAAGGTCCACATCCACCAGCGGCGGCACTACATGGACGAGGAGTGCCTGGCAAACTATACCCGCGGCGGGATGCACGCGGAGGGTCTCGCCGACTTCGAGGCGTGGCTTTGCAAGCCTGAGAACCTCGATCGCATCCTGCCGCATCCGCGGTCGATCGTCGCGTTCAGGATCCGGCGGCGCGAGCACCGTGATCGTGCGGAGGCTGATTGGCAGACGCTCCTGGCGTTGGCGCTCAACGGGGACCCCGACAAGTACACGTACCTATACCTTCGCAACGGCGCCCAGGTCTACCAGCTCGCGACGCGGATCGATTTCGACGCCGAGCTGTTCCCGGACACGACGCACGACACGTTGGTCAACAACGCAACGTTGTACGTCAACGCAGACGGCAAGACCATCGATCAACGGGCGTACGATAGTCGTGTCGCGGACTACGAGGCGCGCGTGCGGGCGTACCCAGAAGCGTACGCAGCGTGGGCAGCCGCGAATGCGCGGTACGAGCAGTACGAAGCGTGGCGGGAGCAGCACGATGCCGACGATGCTGACGATGCCGACGATGCCGACGACGCCGACGACGCCGACGCCGATGCCGACGCCGATGCCGACGACACGACGGGCGGCACGGGCGCGCCGGCGCCTGAGCGTGTGTCGTGGCCCGGCTCGCCGCCATGCGAACCGTCGCCGCCGCGGTACGAGCTGTGCGACCGCACCAGCCTGTACTACGACGACGCGATGGACGGCGTAGTAAAGGCGACGCGTGCGCACAACAAGATCGCGGTCGTCGTCCAGGGCTTGCTCGATCGTTCGCCGGTGTTCCATCCGCACCCGCCGTGGCGAATCTGGACACCCGAAGGTGCGGCGCAGGGCATCGTGTTGGTCCACGACGCGACGCGCGCGCTGGTCAGCGGGCCTGCGCCGGACTTCGAGGCGTACCGTGCGGCCAAGAACGCCACGATCCGTGTTGGCACGCGGGTCACCGGACAACACGACGCATGGCTCCGTGCCGAGGCCCGGAAGGAAAACGCCCGTCGCGCGAACGCGGTGCGTCAGCGACACCGTGATCGGACGGATCTCGTGCGCTACCAACCACCCGGCAACCCCGGCCCCGGTGTCGTCGCCACCGTCACCCGCGTGCTGCGCAACGGCAACTGCGTCTTCACGTGGACGTCGACGGTCAACCGTCGGCGGCGTGTTGGATTCCGGCGACAGTCTGTGACCGTGCCCGTGACGCGCAACCACCGGTTCGTCTGTCCTCAGGCTGAGCTGCTCAACGTCGACGCGTACGCCACCGGTGACTACAAGCAGTTCTACGCGGACCCACGGACACGCATGGACTACGTCGTGTGGGCGCCGCTGTTGCTCATCGCCGAGGACGCGAGCGTCGGGATCGGCACGCCGGAGCGTCGTCAGTTGGCACGTCAGGCGCTAGCGCGGCGGTTGGTTAAGGCATACACCGAGCGGCGCGCCGCCGGAACCAGAACACCGAAGTCAAAGGCCAGCGCGTTCGGTCGGATGGAGGAGCCGCCGTTGTGGACCGCGCTTGCTAACGCGCAAGCCTACGACGGGGACGGCTGGTCCCATAGCGGGTCAGGTACGGAGATGGTGATCGCGCACCGTGCCGACGTCTCTGTCGTTGGTTATATCTGGCATGACGACGCGACCCCGCTGACGGCGCGCGTGACGACGACCGATGCCCGCGTCGCGTGGGCCTGGGTCAAGCAGCCCGACCGTGGCGGTGTCTCCACGTTCACTGATCTGCAAGCAGCCGCGGACTACGTCATCGAACTGGTCCGTACGCAGCAAGTCGCGTGCACGGATGACGTACCCGTCACGCCGAGCGACGACTGATCAGCGGCCGACTTGGTTTGACATCCACCGTCGCATATGCGAAAGTAGGTCCCGTGACGAGAACCATCGCCATCTACGGTGGCAGCTTCGACCCACCCCACGTCGGCCACCTGCTCGTCGCGGCGCACGTCCTCGCGACGCAGCCCATCGACGTGCTCTGGTTCGTCCCGACGCACACGCACATGCTCGGCAAGCCGTTGACGGCGTTCGCGCACCGGTTCGAGATGACGCGGCGGCTTACGGCGCCGTTGCAGCGGCGTACCCGCGTTCGTCAAGCGTTGGCCGGAGGACCGCAAGACGCGCAACATCCGGCGCGCCTGCGTGCTGTTTCAGCGCGACGGCGTGATCTCGACGACCGAACCGGCCGTGGACTGACGGAACAAGATGACCACATCAACCGAGTACCGAATCACGATCGACCGTGAGCTGTGGCGGACCGAGCGCGGCGACGACGTCATCCAGCACCTCGACGAGGTGATCAGCGTATTCACGGCCGCCGTGGATGACTACGCGGCCGTCGACCTGGCGCTCTGGATGCGCTACACGCGCGTCCGTCCGTCGCCGGCCGTGTGGGCACTGACGGTCGGTGTCCGGCGCCCGGCTGCCGTGTTCGTGCAGCCCTGCGTCGTCGTGGTCGTGCCTGGTTCACGGTTCGACGACGGCACGTTGCTCCACATCGAAACGATCAAGGGCGACGAGAACGACGCCCAACTGCGGCAGCTGGTGACGCAGCTCCGCGCGAAAGCCCGGTGAACCTATGGCCACCCGCAAGACACCCAAGAAGCGTGCTCCGGCATGGACCAAGAAAGTCGACCTACAGGCGTTCTCGAGCACCGGCTCCGGGATGCGCCAGGAGGTGATGATCCACGTCTACTGGTCGGCACGCGGCGACGAGCGCGACGCCCGTGAAGGCGGCCGAGGCCACCTCATGCAGCGCGACAAGGTGACGGCTGACCTGGGGCTCGACGCGGCGCCCGTCCCCGGCTTCACCGAAGCCGAGATGCAGATGATCACGTCCGCCGCGAAGATCGCCGCGATCAAGTGCCTGCGCGCGCGTGCACGGCGGAAGTGAGCGCGCGCCCCGTGCGGATCCACCACTGCCTTAGCGTGACGCAATACGAATGGCACGCGCACGCCCGCGTCGAGATCGTCCGCGACGCGATCATCATCGACGCCGACGCGCCGTCGCGCCCGGCGTGCTGCAAGGCCATCAACGCTGCGCTCATCGACGTCTGTGCGCGGTGGCGTTCGCCGACGGCCATCCGGACGACCTTCCGGTGTGGCAGCGCCGACGCGTACTACGTCATCGTGTTCGCCGGGGACGCGACCCCAACGGTCGCGCTGTATACCGAGTCTGCGGCCGCGTACGTCGCGAGCACGGAGGGGCCCGTCTGATGCCGAAGCACTGCCATACGTGGAAATTCGCGGAGTACCGCGCGGCGTGGGGCACGACCGGTGTTTCGGGCCGCGGCCAGACGCTGCCGCACTACCGTGAGTGTAGGGCCTGCGGGCACTCGGAACGCCGGAAATTCGTCGACGGCAAGTCCAAATGGGTGACGACGTTCTGCGCGAACACGCCGGATGCCGTCTACGCCTGGCTATGCGAGCACCAACGCAACGGCTACCGAGTCCATCTGACACATCCGTGCCGGCCGTCGATCGAGCTGCCGGCCCTGGATGATCTGCCCGCGACGCCAAAAAATCGTCGCGCGGGCTTGCGCCAGGCCCGGACAGGGGATACCTGTCAGGGGTAGGTTTTAATATATTTTAAGCCTACCCCCATGGGTCCGGGCTCCACGACCAGGAAATCATGACGACCAAGCCTGCAGACACGCGCGCCGTCCACGGCACGTACATCCGAGACGACCGACGTTGGCGTTTCGTCCGAGAGATCTCGGTCGATGAGGCCGCGCAGCTGCTCGGAATCCCCGAGGCGGAACGCCAACGTACGCGGTGTCCCAAACACCGCGCGTGGTCCTGGTCGCATCGCGACTGTACGCGCTGCAACGGCACCGGCTACCTGCCTGAGCACCTGTGGCTGGACAAGGGCTTTATCGTCATCGGCCACGCCATCGACCCCGGCAAGGGCAAGTTCACGTACACGTTCCCGGCCGGCGTACAGGCCGTCGCGCTGCACGATGGTCGGTACGTGCTCTACGTGTTCGGGGCTGTGCCGTGAGTGAGATCCACGACACCCGCCTGGACCCGTGCCCATTTTGCGGCCACGCGCCGTGGCTTGTTCACCGCTTCAGCACTACGCGGTTGTATTTGGTGCGGTGTCCGTCGTGCAGCGCTACGCTGAGGGAGCACACGACACCCAAGGCTGTGATCGAAGCGTGGAACACCCGCGCCTGGTCGCCGCCGGCGCCGCCGCCGGCGCCGCCAGCGCTGCCGTGGTCGCGTAGCGCACGCTGCTGCTACCACATGTTTGATGCGTTGGGCTCGCGGCCTTCCCATGACATCATGATCCCACACGGGCCTACTGCCGGTGTGTTGTCCGTGATCGGGCGTGAGTGGTTAACGACGTCGGCGATTGCCGCTGGTGTGGGGCTTAGCGTGTTCGATGCGTACGATGCCTTGAATGGGCTCGTCTACGCCGGTGGCATCGTCCGTCGATTTTGGTGCGATCACGCTGCCCTCGACGGCCACTACGGCTGCGTTACCTGCTCCGCGAACCCGCTGAGGCACGAATGGCGCCGGTGAACGACGACGACTGGGTTGAGACCTACGTTGCCGCCCGGAGACCGCCGCCGCAGTACAAGCTGCCTGACGGCACGGTCACGGAAGACCGCGATCAGTGGGCCGCCGCGTGGGTCCGCCTCGGCAAGGCCGTTGAGCCGTTCTTCCCGGGCTACGAGGCCATCGGCTTCGACCCGCTCCTCGAGTTCGTCACGCATACGCCGCGGCCGTTCGCGGCGTCGTTCAAGTTGACACCCGACCAAGCCCAACTGCTGTTGGCGCACGCCTCCAACCTCCCACCCATCGAGCACGCCATGCCCAAGTACACCATCGCCGAGATCGTCGACAAGTTCCAGCGCGACCTGACGGCGGCCGTCATCGACCACGTCACCGAACTGCTCGCACCGCTGGGGCCGCGAGCGGAGGCGCCCGCACCGGCGACGGCGTTGCCGCCGGCATTGCCGTCGGCATCGTCGACCGGCGACGCGGCCAAGGCGGCGCGGATGGCCGCCAAGCCGGCACCCAAGCGACAGCTTGGCGAGAAGCGCGACCGCAAGGTCATCGCAGCGGTCGCCGAGGTACTCGCGACCTACATCACCAAGCACCCCGGCCAGCGCGTCGAACAGATCAACGCCGGGCTCAACCTGACGACGCCCGAGGTCGTGCTGCCGTTGCGGCAGTTGATCAAGGCCGGGCGCGTGCGGACGACGGGCAAGCTGCGCGCGACGCGCTACTTCCCGACGACGCGGTACGCGCCGGCGGCGAAGGCCGCACCCGCGAAGCCCGCGATGAAGGGCAAGTCCAAGGCGTGATCGTGTAAGGTACATCGTGATCGATCTTCTCAAGCTCGTCCAGGATGCCCGGTCGCTCCGCGACCGCACCAAGCGCGCCTACGCCACCGGCGTCCGGCAGTGGCTCGAGTTCGCCGGCCACGACCCTGCCGGCTGGACGCCTGTCCAGGCCCAGGCGTTCTACGACCACATGCTCAAGCGGCTGTCGCCGGCGACGCTCAACAACGTCACCGTCGTCGGGCTCCAGTTCGCGTTCGACCGCGCGAACACGCTCTACGGCATCCCGAACCCGATCGGCGCGATCGACCCCGCCAAGCCGCCCGTGGACCGCGACGATGTCCGCCGCGCGTTGACGGCGCCGCAGGTCAAGGCGCTGCTCGCGGCGTGCGCCGGGACGCGGCTGATCGACCACCGCGACCATGCCCTGGTGACGCTCGGCCTCTACACAGGCATGCGCGCGATGAGCCTGGCCGCAGTCGAGACCTGGGAGCCCGGCGACGACGACACGTACTGGCTCTGCCGGGTGCCGCTCAAGGGCGGCGCGTTGTACAGCGTTCCCGTGGACGCGCGCGTCCGTCAGGCGCTCGCGCCGTACGCCGACGCCGTCTCGCCGGGTCGGCTGTTCCAGCAGATCCGCCCCCGCGTCACACCCGACGGCGATACGACGGTCCCGGTTGGCGGGCTGAGCGAGGACGGCGTCTACCGGGCGCTGCGGACCCGCGGTACCGCCGCCGGGTTGACCTTCCACCCCCACCTGTTGCGGCACACGTTCGTGACGTGGTGCCGCAGCGGTGGCGTCGACGAGCTGCTCATCGCGGCCGTGACGGGGCACAAGCCCCAGGCCGCCGTCCGGATGCTCGACACGTACACCGACAAACGCCAGCTGGCGCGCGACGCCGCGCGCCTGTGCTACGCCGCGGTCGCGGCACGGCTGGCGGAGCCACCTGATCGAAAGGACTGAACGATGCCGCCGACTATCCGCACTACCGTCGACACCTTGGGCAACGTCACCGCGATCGAGACCTATCAGGGGGCGGGCTGTGACGATTACCGTCGCGCCGGTCAGGTCGTGGGCCGTCCCCGTCATCCAGCGCGGCGACGTCGCCGACCTGATCCACAGCCTGGTCGATCAGCTCAAACTGTGCCGGGACTGCTACGAGCCGCGGGATCAACCCGACCACACGTGCGTGCGTACGTGGTTGTGGCGGGCGTGGGCTGAGGATCGGTCGCGGGTCTGTGACTGCGGTGTCGTCTACGCGACGACCGAGGCCGCGGCACGTACGAGTGCGTGGGTGGCACTCGGCGGCCCGTGGCGGTCGCAGGTCGTCGAGATGCAGGTCGAGGCGTGGCAGTGAACGCCGCGTGGACCGCGCGCAATATCCAGTGCGCCGGCATCCGCTACGACGATACCACCCCGGAACTGTACGTGACGACCGTCGGATCGCTCGCGGTCGTCCACACGCGCGAGTACCGCATCGCCGCGGTCGCGGTCGTGACCGCGGCCGGGGCGCCACGGGTCGTCAGCCGTGTCGACGACCCCGACCCAAAGCGCAAGTCGTACTCGAAACGGCGCAAGGCAACCTCCGCTTGACCTTGGACGCGACACCCGCTATCGTGAATTCTCAAACGCGAGGGGGGCTACGATGGATCAGGATCAGGCACCGTCGATCTCTGAACTCCGGCAATTCGCATTGGAGGTCGAGCGCGAGCACATGCTCAACCGGCCGTTGGCGCCAGGCCTGCTGGCACTCGCGCGCGGCTACCTCCGCGACGTCCCCGCGCCGCCGGCGCCGGTGGTCGCTGACGGCGCCGTCGTCGCCCGCGCGGCCGCGACCGACGTCACCCAGCAGGTGACGCCTGCCGTCGCGGTGCAGCTCGTCGTTCGGCCGATCGCGAACGATCGCCCGACGTCAGCCGCAGGCGAGGTCGACGTCCCGCAGGCGCACCTCGTGCCGACGGGCGTTCCGGCATTGCCGGTCCGCCACGTCGCGCCGCACACGGCGCTCCGGCCGTTCGTCGCGCACGTCGCCGACGACCAGACCGAGGACCCGGTCCCGGATGAGATCGACGACGGGTCGATGACCACGCCAGTGCCGGTCGACGTCTCGCCCTACGGCGAGCGCATCAGCCACCGCCTCAAGCCGACGGTCTGCCTGCCGATCGTCGCGCCGCCGTCGGGGCCCGTCCGTTGACCCGCCGCGCGGTCATCATCGAAGGCATCCGGCGTGGGCGCCCCAAGTCCGCGCCGGCTACGTCGCCGCGGTACACCTACGCCGTCCTGCTGGATGCGGAATCGCGGAAGCTGCTGATCTCAGGGACCCTGGACTACATCTTGGACCGGGCTGAGCAGCTCGACCTGGAGATCGTGTTCATGAGCACGAAGCCCTTTGTGGCGCGGCCGACCGACGCCGCCACCGAAGCAGCCGCCCGGCGCCATGTCCCGGCTCGGCTGCTACTGCGTCGCACGCGAGTCCGACCGTGGGTGACCAGCTCTGGCTGTGGCCGACGGCTGGCGATGACTACGCCTGGCAGGGCCCCGTCGAAGATCCCGTAGCGCGGGAACGCCGGCTCCGCCGGCGCGCCGCCGACGAGGTCACTGCCGAAGATCGGATCGACTACGAGCTGTGGAAGGTCGGGCTTGACCCCTGCCCACGTCCTGCAGCTGCTGATGCCACGCCACCACACACCGAAAGGTCGTCGCAATGCCCGATGATACTCAGACGCCGATGCTCGATCGGCTGCGCGCCGTCAACGCTCAGAGCCAGGCCATCGGCGAGTTTCTAGAGTGGCTCCACGAGCGCGACATCGTCCTAGCCGAGCACGTGCGCGACGCGGTCTATGTGTGCGCAACGTGCGGCCAGGTCCCGTACGCGCAGGTCTACCGGCCTGGCCTCGACGACGACGAGGAACGTCGACACATGCGTACGCACTGTGCCGGGAACGGTGGTGACAGCGCCGTCGACTACACGCCCGCAGGTCTCTACCTCGCCAGGCCGTCGACGGACACGCTCCTCGCGGAATTCTTCGACATCGACCTGACCGCTGTCGAGCGCGAGCGCCGTGCGCTCCTCGCCAACCTCCCACGGTAGCCCCCACGCCATGCCCAACCCGAAGAACCGGCGTACGCAGTCACCCGTCCAGACGACGATCATGCGGTGCCTGTGTCGACCATCCCCGCCGCCGACCGTCACGCTGCTGATCTGGTCGGTCGCGCGTCGTCACCCACGCGCGGACGTCCGCCACGCGATCGACGTCCTCGCCGCGCGCGGCAAGATCCAGGTCCGTGGTGAGCGCATCGCACGGATCGGCGCCAGCCTACTCTGACTACGAGCACCCGCTCGTGCTGCCGCAGTTGGGGCACTTGTGGCACGCGCCGTTGCGCACCATCAGCGTGCCGCACTCGTGGCAGGGCGGCGCATCCGTCGCCGCGACCCAGGGCGTCGCAGGCTGCGCCGGCAGCGCCGCCGCGACGGTCGGCGCCGCCGCCGGCGTCGATCCCATCGCCGGTCGCCGCGCCGCGAACCGCTCGAGCCACCGGAAGACGTAGTCCATGATCGACGTGGCCAGCGGGATGTCCGAGTTGCCGGTGAAGCCGCTCGGCTCGAACCGCGTGCCCTTGAACTTGTCGACCAGCAGCGCCAACGGCGCACCGTGCTGCAGCGCGATCGACACGGCCGTCGCGAACGAGTCGACCAGGCCGGCGATCGTCGAGCCCTCCTTCGCCATCCGCACGAAGATCTCGCCCGGCGTCCCGTCGGCGTACAGGCCGACCGTGATGTAGCCCTCGTGGCCGCCGATCGCGAACTTGTGGGTCATGCTGTGACGGTCGCGCGTGAGCTTGTGGCGTCGGGGCGGTGGCGGACCGTCGGTGGTCACTGCCACCGTGACCGGGGTCGCCGTCGCTGCGTTCGACGCCGTCGCCGTCGCCGACGTCGATAGCGGCTGCGTCCGCTTGCAGCCGTCACGGTAGACCGCGATGGCCTTCAGGCCCAGCTGCCACGCCTGGAGGTAGGCATCCTCGATGTCTGTGACGGTGCAGTCGGTGGGCAGGTTGACCGTCTTCGAGATCACACCCGACAGGAACGGCTGCACTGCGGCCATCATGCGCAGGTGGCCCAGGTAGTGGATCGACCGCGTGCCGTTGTTGCTGCGGAACGCGCAGTCGAACACCGACAGGTGCTCGGCCTTGAACCCGGGCGCACCCTCGATGGTGTCACGATTGGTGATGTACGCGACGATGGCGTCGATCGCCGGCGCGCCGTAGCCGAGCTTGGTCAGCGCCTCGGGGACGGTCTGGTTGACGATCTTCAGCGTCCCGCCGCCGACGAGCCGCTTGTACTTGACGAGCGCCAGGTCTGGCTCGACGCCGGTGGTGTCGCAGTCCATCAGGAACGCGATCGTACCGGTCGGCGCGAGGACGGTGACCTGGCTGTTGCGGAAGCCAGTGTTGATCCCGCGCGCCACCGCGTCCGCCCACGCAGTCTGCGCGACCGCGGCCACGCCCCGCGCATCGCTCGTCGCATCGGTGAGGAGCTGGCGGTTGGCGTCGGCGTGCTTCTCGACGACATCGAGCATCGCGCCGGCGTTCGGCACGTGGCCCTTGAACGGCCCGAGCGCGCTCGCGATCTGGGCGCTCTGTGCGTACGCGGCCGCGCACATCAACGACGTGACCGCGGCGGCGTAGTCACGGCCCGCAGCCGAGTCGTAGGCGAGCCCGCGCGACATCAAGAGCGCGCCGAGGTTGGCGTAGCCGAGCCCGAGCGGCCGGAAGTCGTGGCTGTTGCGCGTGATCTTGGGCGTCGGGTACGACGCGTTGCCGACCAGGATCTCCATCGCGGTGATCGTCACCGCGCACGCCTCGCGGAAGCTGGCCGTGTCGAAGCCGCCGCGATCGTCCTGGAACTTGCGCAGGTTGAGCGATGCCAGGTTGCACGCCGTGTCGTCGAGGAACATGTCTGGAGTTCGACACGACGACGCTATGGTCGATCCCCTCACAGCCGATCCCAAACCGGTGCGTGCCGGCGACCGTGATGTCGAACACCGGGATGGGCGTGTCGAGCGTCAGAAACTCGACCTGAGCGACCGCGTCATTCACGTCTGTACGGTGGTCGTCGATGAACTTCTCGAAGTCGGCCCATGCCATGCCCTGGATGCGGCCCCCGTCCGTCGGCGACCCTGCCATCGGAACGGCGCCAACCAGCGCGTTGGCCTTGACGTAGGCATTCCAGCGCGCCGGCGTAACCGCCGCTGAAGCCTTGTGCGTCTGCTTCGGTTGCGCAGCGACGGCCTCCCAAACCTCGACGAGTGCCGCCGGCGGAGGCCTCCCGCCCCGCGCCGACGCGTGCGCGACGGAGCCGGTCGCAGTCGGATCCCCGTTCTTGTGGTGGATGTGGTGCCCGTCGGGGATCTCTCCGAACGCTTCTTGCCACAGCCAGCGATTGAACCACTGCTGACCACGCGGGCTGGCCGGCGTCGCGCGATGGTAGATCACGCGCCGGTTGCTACGGTTGGTGTTCCGCCCGACCGCGAGCTTGAGGAGCCGGTCCCCTGGCGTAAGCGCGCGCGCCTCGACAGCAGTTCCATCCCGGAGGTACCACCGATGCTCGGCGTACAGAGGAACGCGAGCCCCCGAACCGTCGAGACGCGGACGCGCGAGCCTCGCCAGCCTTCCACGCGGCTTGGATGGGCTTGGCGACCGGCAGCCGCGTCTCCGTATCGTAGGAGAGTGCGAGCGGCAACGATTCACCCCGCTGCGCCTTTGCCGCAAGCTCGGCGATCCGGATCCGACCCTCGGACGTGTCGACGAGCGTGTCGCCGACGAAACAGCACGGGTTCGAGGCGTTGATCCGTCCCGCCGCGGGGCACGTGTGCCACGCGTTGATCGTCGTGTCGAACTGGATGCCCGGGTCGCCGCACACCCACGCCGCCTCGGCCATCTTGTGCAGGATGTCCTTGGCCTTGAAGGTCTGGACGACGCGCCCATCGACGACCGCGCGGGTGCTCCATGGGGCGTCGGCAAGGACGGCCCGCATGAAGTCGTCCGAGACGCGGACCGAGTGGTTGGCGTTCTGGAAGCCGACCGAGTCGTAGGCGCCGCCGGCGACGTTGAAGCTGCCGTCGTAGCCGGCGTCGATCAGCGCCCACGCCTTCTTCTCCTCGGTGGCCTTGCACTCGATGAAGTCGACGACGTCCGGGTGGTCGACGTTGAGGATGACCATCTTGGCGGCGCGGCGCGTCGAGCCACCGCTCTTGATCGCGCCGGCGAACGCGTCGAAGCCGCGCATGAACGAGAGCGGACCGGAGGCCGTACCGCCGTTGCGGAGTTCCTCACCGTCGCTGCGCAGGTTGGAGAGGTTCGTACCGGTGCCGCTGCCGTGCTTGAACAGCATGCCCTCGGTCTTGGCCAGCGTCAGGATGCTGTCCATCGAGTCGTCGACGGAGTTGATGTAGCAGGCCGACGCCTGCGGCTCGGGCTGGATGCCGACGTTGAACCAGACGGGCGAGTTGAACGCCATCTTCTGGTGGAGCATCAGGTGGATCAGCTCATCGCGGAACGTCGCCTCGTCCGCGGCCGCGGCGAAGTAGCCGCCCTGGCGGCCCCACCCGGTGATGGTGTCGGCGACGCGGCTGAGCATCTGCTTGACCGACCGTTCGCGCGTCGTCGAACCGAGCGCGCCCCGAAAGTACTTCTGCGCCACGACGGCGACAGCCGTCTGCGACCACGTCGCAGGAAACTCGACCTGGCGCTGCTCGAAGTAGACCTTGCCGTCGGCGCCCGTGATGACCGCGTCGCGGAGCACCCAGGTGACTTCGTCGAACGGGTCGACGCCAGATCGCGTGAACCGGCGTGTGAAACGCAAACCCTTGTCGTTCAGGTGGGTTGCGTGGGTGGAAACGGGGGAAGGCTCTGGCGTAGCCGCCGCATGGGCTTGCATGGAGCGGACAGTGTACGCGGGCGCCCTGACAGCGTGATAGGGTATCGCGTATGCAGGCGCATGAACTCGGAACGGCAGCCTCGACCTACGCGTGCAGCGCGGGCGTGTGCGTTGGCCGGACCTCGGCAACCCAGCGGACGTTCCTCGACTTGCAGACCCAGGTGAACCGGCTCGGGGCGCCCTTTGGTCTGACACGCCTGGCGGCGGATGGCAAGCTCGGGCCGACCACGCTGCGGACGCTCCTCCAGCTCATCGACCGGCTGCAGGGACAGCTCGGCAACGAGCGCCTCGACCCCGCGCTGGCGAACCTGTTGATCACGCTGGATGGTCGGCCGACGCCCGTCGACGAGGTGGCCGCGAACGCCGAGGCCATCGTCGGCGCGCTTCAGCGCGACGGCGCGATCGGCGGCTCGTGGGGCATCCTGACGACGATCCGCGACATGGCCGGCCAGATCGTCTCGAGCGGTGCCGCCGCGGCGACGTCGGCCGCGTCGGCGGTCGCGCCCGCGACGTCGTCGCCGTCTGCGCCGCGCGCGCCGGTCGGCAGCGGCGGCCTGATCGACCCGTACCCGCTGCCGATGCCGCCGATGACGCCGACGGCGCCCGCCGCACCCGCGACCGTCCCGACGCAGATCGTTGTCAGCCCACCGGCGTATACGCCGACCGCGCCGGCGTTCGCGCCGACGGGCTTCCCCTGGCGGACGGTCGGGATCATCGCGGGCTCGGTCGTCGGTGGCGGCGTGATCGTCGGTGTGATCGCCGCGTTGATCGGCCGGCGCCGCCGCGCCGCGATGTAGCCGGGCATGTCAGGGGTGCGTGGTAGACCACGCATGGTCAAGCCCAAGAAGCCGCACATCGTCGGACGCACCGACATCGGCATCGCGGTCTACGGCGGCACGACCTACCCGCTCGGTGCGCACCTGATCTCGCCGGCATCGCTGTTGCCACCCCCGAAACCGCAGGCAGCGCACACATGGCGGCGACCCATCGTCGGGTGGAGCGCGATCCGTGAGGCGTGCTGGGCCCTCGACGCCCCGCCCAAGCGGCCGCGCAAGAAGAAGCTGCCGCAGGACGGGTGTCCGCGCCGCGGTTGTGGCTAGCGCGTCTGATGCAGGCCGTGATAGGCTCGGGTCATGGCATTCAGCATCCTTGTCAAGGCGCCCGGCGACATCCCTCGGCTGGTGAAGCACACCCCGAAGAAACTGGCGAGCGCGCTCGCCTACGCGAAGCGGACGTGCAAGTCGGGCGACTTCGTGGAGGCCACCGTCGTCGGCTCTGGCGGCTACGAGAAGACGATTCGGTGCAAGCTCAACGCGCGCGCAAGCCGTGCGCACGCTGAGATGGCCGCCCTCGCAGTCAAGCACTACCGCGGCTGATGGCGGCTGTGGACAGGCTCGGGCGGTCGATGTAGGCTCAACCGCCGAAGAAGCGCATCCACGGCACCCACTACCCCCTTCAAGCGCGAAGGACGCACGCGCGGGCCCAGTGCCCGGAAGCACCGGCCGCGCATCAAGCCGGCCGGCACCTGGAAGTGCGAGCGGCCGACCGCGGGCGCGACCAAGGGCAAGTTCTACGTCCAGCTGTGCAAGAACACCGAGACCGGTGTCGTCCGCAAGATCCGCCGCAACAAGGCCAAGAAGGCCAAGTACAACCCCAACGCCGGTAGCCGCAAGTGGCGTACGTCGCGCGGAACCCGTTGTCGACGGACAGGCGGAACCCGGCGAACGCCTCGCGGTTCTTGTTGCTAGCAGCACCTCATGCGGCTGACGTAGCACGCCTGCGCCGGCCGCCACAAGCCTGGCGGAAAGCTCCGCTGTCGCGGTAAGGTAGCTCACCGTGGCTACCCGACTTGTCAGCGAGATCGCCGTCATCGACCTGGCCGCCGGCGCGTCCATCACCCGGGCGCACGGCCTCAACGTCCGCGGGTACCCGCGCCTGCCCGACAAGATCTTTCCGGGTCACGCGGACTTGGAGATCAGCGACGTCACGACGACGACGCTGACGATCACGAACGCCGGCACCGCAGCTGTCGACGCGGCGGTCCGCGTCGAGTACGACCACTCGACGATGCGCGCCTTCGGAGGCGCCACCACGCCGGCGCCGTTTGTCGTCCGTGGGGGCGGTGGCGGTGGCGGCGGCGCCTCGCAGTTCGTCGCCGCGCCGGTCACGACGCCGGGCGACGAGGACACGACGATCACCGGCAACGTCCTGGCCAACACGACGTCGCCGACCGGGACGCTGAGCGTCCAGCAGTTCATCGTCCCAGGCTCCGCGGGCGAGCCTTCCGTGACCTACGGCGTCGGCGCGACCGCGGCCGTCGCCGGCAAGGGCACGCTGATCATCCAGGCCAACGGCGCGTTCACGTTCACGCCGCTGCCCAACTTCTCCGGGTCTGTCGGACCCATCGCGGTGTGGGTCACGAACGAGTCCGAGCTGCGGACGGTCGCGCTGACGATCACCGTCGCGGCCGTCAACGACGCGCCGACCGCCGGCACGGCGACGCGGCTCTCGGTCACGGGCGAGGCCATCACGCTCAACCTGCTGACCTACTGCCGCGACATCGAGGGCGACGCGCTGACCATCACCGCGGTCAACGGCGCGCCGCCCGTCGTCGGGGCGCCGGTCGCCGTGACCGACGGGACGGTGGTCTACCAGGGCGCCGGCGTCGTCGAGGTGACGCCGTCGATCGTCCGCGGCGAGATCACGTTCCCGTTCACCGTCGCCGACGCCGCCGGGTTGACCGCGACCGCGACGGCGTTGATTCGCGTCGGCGTGGACAACATCCCGCTGTTCTCGCCGATCGCGCCGCTCGTCGCCGGCAACCTCGCGGACGACGAGCTGCGGGGCGTCGCGCCGACGTTCCTCCAGGAACGCTCGAGCCGTTGGCCGAACATCGGCCCCGACGGCGGTCCGGTCGACCCGGCGTTCTACACCAGCGCCCGCGGGTTCTACGTCCTGACGTCTCGCGAGCCGTGGCTCTACGACCGCGCGACGACGGCCTGGCTGCTCTGGATGCGCACCGGCGACCTCGACGCCCGCGCGGCCGCGATCGCCTGGGCCGAGCTGTACATGCAGAACGCCGTCGTCGCCGGCGGGCGCGGTTCGTTCACCGTCGACGGCGCTACCGACGACGTCAAGTACATGTACCCGGCGATCGCCTGGTGGTACGAGTACGAGACCGGCAACCCGGTCTACCGCGACAAGGCCGCGGCGCTCTACGCCGGCATCCTCTACAACTGGCCCAAGACGTACATCGTCGGGCCGCGGTTGTTCACCGAGCGCGGCCACGCGATCGCGATGCTCGGCTGCCTCGCGCAGCACGCGATCACCGGCGATCAACAGCCGTTGACCGACGCGACCGAGTACGCCGAGGGCATCTTCGCGATCTCAAGCTCGGGCGCGCCGCTCCACGGCCACGACCAGCACGAGGGCGACTCGACGACGACGCCGATCACGAGCCCGTGGATGGGTGCGTTCCTCGCCGAGTCGATGGTCCAGCTCTACCGGTTCACCGAGGACGCACGGGTCCTGACCTGGCTGAGCAACTACGGCGACTGGCTGATCGCCCACGCGACCTACGTCGTTGAGACGCCTGACGAGCCCGAGTTCGCCGGGATGGTCGGGCTCCGGCTGTTCGCCTACCTCGCCGGCGCCGCAGGCCCGACTGATTTCGGCCAGGCCGACGACATGCGCCACGCGCGCGACCTCCAGGAGCTGTACCGCAAGGTCGTCTGGGCCAAGGGGCTTCTGAGCCTCGACACGACCGCCGCCGAGGCGATGGCCGTCGAGCAGGGCCTGGTCGCCGACGTCGACCGTGCGTACTGGCGCCGGACGACTCCCGGGCTGCCCGAGGAGCGCGCCAACCCGTCGCGCGAGCCGGCCTGGAAGTTCCGCAACGGCTACTCGGACGGCGTCTACTTCGTCGGCGTCGTCCCGCTCGCGCCGATCCTGCTGACGGCCGCGACCCTGAGCGGTGCCGCCTACGAAGGCTCGACGGTGACGTTGACGCCGGCGACCTGGAACGGCCGGCCGACGCCGACCGAGGCTACCGCGTGGCTCCGGGACGGCGTCGTCATCGCCGGCGAGACGGGCCTGACGTACGTCCTCCAGAACGCCGACGTCGGGCACGTCATCACGGCCCGGTCGACTGCGACCAACACCGGCGGGACGGCGTCGAGCACGACCGATGGGATCACCGTCCTCGCGGCCGGCACGCCGCAGTTCACGGTGCAGCCGGTCGGCGTGACGCGCGAGGTCGGCCAGACCGCCGCCTTCACCGTCACGGTCATCGGCACGCCGACACCGACGCTGCAGTGGCAGCGGCGCGCCACGAGCGGCGACGCCTGGGCTGACGTCGCCGAGGGCACCGGTGGCACGACCGATACGTACACGACCGAGGTGTTGGCCGCGCTCGGCAACGGCAACCAGATCAGCTGCGTCGCGACCAACGTGTTGGGTAGCGTCCGGTCCAACGTCGTGTCGATCGCGATGATCGTCCAGCAGCCCGCCGCGGTCTTCACGTCGACGCAGGGCGCCCAGCTGGCGACGACCTCGCCGCAGCTCGGCGACGTCGGCCTGGCGGGCTTTACGATGACCGCGAAGGTCAAGTTCGCGTCGCTCACCAACGAGGCCGGCATCCTAATCGCGGACGCGATCGCCGGCCGCCTCGCCGGTATGTCGTCGCGGGCGCCTGCGGCTGAGGTGATCATGGCCGTCGCAGACCACATCGGACTCGTGACCTTCGCCGACCCGCCGCCCCCGAACACGTGGCTGGACATCGCCGTCCGGATGCCGGCCATAGCCGGCGGCAACATCGTCGGCAGCTGGCAGCCGGCCGAGACCGCCGACACCGTCCGGACCGCGATCAACGTGAGCGACGTCGAGAACTCGCTCGCGGCGCAGGACGTCCGCGTCGGCGCCGGCGCCAACCCGTCAGGCGGTCAGGCGATCGAGGTGCAGTACGTCGGCATCTACAACCGCGTCTTCAGCGACGGCGAGGTCGCGGCACAGCGGACTGCGCCCGACTACGCGACCGCCTACAGCCTCTGGGTGTTCTACGACGCCGGCGGCGGCACGCTCGCGGTCCGCGATGCCTCGGGCAATGGGCACGTGCCCACGCTCAACGGCGGCACGGTCACGGCGAACGGGCCGGTTGCGCCGACGCTGCCCTAGTAGCCGTGCCCGCCGCAGCGCGTGCCGCTGACGCGCGGGTCGCCGCTACAGAGCGTCTCGACGAGCAACTGGCCGTGTTGACGTACGCGCGGTGAGATCTTCATGCAACCTACCATGACCACGCCGGCGGTAGCTGCACGGGCTGTTACCGCCGCGGGTACACCCAGTCGTACGCGACGAGTCGACCGTCGGCAGTCCAACCGACCTGCTGACAGTCGATGCCGGTTGTCCAGCCGGGCAACCGCGCGAACTCGCGCGCCGTCCGTGGGAACCGGACGACCCGCTCCATGCGGAGGAGCTGGACGCCGTAGCACGCGAACAACGTGCAGCGTGCCAAGCGGACATCGTCCGGTGCCTCGGCCGCCTCACCCTCGTTGCAATACTCACCGACGGCGTCTCGCGGCACCTTGACGACGTAGGCATCACCGTCCGCGAAGACGCGGCGGTAGAGCCCGGCGCCGATCTCGGCCCCGTACTTGCGCTGCGCCCACCGCAGCGCGCGGTCGTACGCGTCGAGTACGCTTCGCGTCACGGGGTACTCTCACGGGTCGCTGATCGCCTCGAAGTTGTCGGCGAAATACTGCGCCGCCACGAGCCACTGATCGGCGTGGTTCTTGGGGTTGCGGGCGATCATGTCGCCCACCTTTGGCGACCCCGCCGCACGATCCGGTGCGGATACGCTGATGGCGGTCATGCCGTCGTCGGGGTGCCACGGTCGCAGCTCGGCGGTCTGGCTCCGGCGGTATGGCTTGAAGGCCTTGCCATCTGACGCCGCACCGGGGCCACCAAGCGTCGGGACGACCGTCAGTTTCACAGGTCGATCGAAATCGTCAGGACACAACGTCACGAGGTCGCCGGCGGCATAGCCGTCCGGACCATCAAACTTCACGGTGACGACTTCGAGCGTCACAGTGAGCTTGCCTGCGGCGAACCCGGCCGCGCGGATAACGCCGACGCCCAGCCCGCGCCACGGCTGGAAGCGCCCACCGTCCCATGCCCGTTCATAAATCTCGACGTGCTTGCCGAGCAAGTCGGTGACGAAGTCGCTCATTGGCCCCACACCGCCAGCAACTCACCACCGGGCGTCAGGACGACGTCGACGGGTTCCCCCACGACCGGCCACCGGTGCGTCGGCGCGTGGTACGAGGTCGAGTGGAACTGGAAGCCGCGGTCGGCGCACTCGACGCGGCCCCAGCCGTACAGCGGGTCGAACGAGGTCACCTTCCAAGCACGGGTCTCGTCACCAGGATCATGGCTCATCGGCGTGTCCATTTGCGGGTTGGTTGCCACGGATGCTTGCGTGGCGGCTTACGTTTGGGGCTTGGTACCGCGTGCGTGCCCTCGCAGATGTCAGGCGCGACACAACGCGGATACTCGCAGCGCGAGGGAAACCCGACAGCGCCGAGGAGCCGCATCATGCCGATGCTATCAAGCAGGGCCACGCCGCGGTTATAGCAGCGGGGGCTGACATCGGCTACGGCGGTCCGATCCGTTCGGCGGTCCACCGGCGTGCCGCACGCTGTGCTGCTGGCGATGACGGTCGCCGCCATCCACACGCGACCTCGATCGTCTGCGCGTCGCCGGTCCGGTCCGCGGCGGCCGCGTGCAAGACCATCGCGCGGGCAACCCGGTTGATGGCGACGCGATTGACGCCACCGTCGCACCACTGCCGCAGCGCGCCCGGGTCGACGGCAGGCACGGCGACTAGCCGAGTTACTCGGCAATGCTCGAGGCTGCACCACAGCCCGGCGCCGGAGCCCGGCCGGACGCCGTAGACCTCATCACCGTCGGCCTCGGTACAGGTCCGGACGAACCCGTCGCAGTCGAGGTAGGCGTCGCCGGGGTGGATCGGTCGCGTCGTCATTGGGCGCCGAACCGTGCGATGATCGGATCGACGTCGGTGTCGAGCAAGCCGACCATGGGGTCGAGCTTATAGAGCCGGTCGCCGTGCCCGGTCACCGCTTCGTCGTCAAGGATGACGTACTCCGCCGGCTGGACGTCCAAGGCCCCAAGCCACACGGCGATCTCGCCACCACGCGTTCGCGACCCGGCTGTGCCGTGCGGCCACCGCGTGCTGTCCGGCGTCGCACCCAGTACGACGTCTGAGAAGCCGTGGTACGCCAAGAGCCAGTTGAGCTGCGGCACGGTGAAGTCGAGGCGCCACGACGAGCTGACGACGACGCGCGCGTCAAGTCGGCGGGCGATCGTCTCGAGCACCTGGACCGCGGCCGGGTCGAGGGACCGCAGCGCGTACCGCTCGTTGTTGTCGAGCGTCGCGATGTCGATCGCCGGGTCACGCGGGCCGCGGTTCGTACGCCACGCCTCGCTGTTGAGGACGCCGTCGAAGTCGAGGAAGATCAGCCGGAGGCTCACGAGCTACGTTCTACCACCGCGGGCTGACATCAGGGGTCTACCCACCGCCGGCCCACGTCCTTCTTCGAGTAGCCAGGCTCGCCGCGGACCGCGGCGCCGATCATGTAGCGGACGCTGCCGCTGCTGTTCTCGGCGTTGAACGTCGCTGCGAGTTCGGACGCGTCGATTTCGGGGACGGCGCTTGCGACGACCTGCGCGGCGAACAACGCGGTGGTGTGCCCTGCGGCGAGGATGCGCTGACCTTCGTCATCGCGCTCCACCACGAAGTAGCGGAACGTCACCGTCACGACCCGACCACCCGGCACGGCTGCCCAGGCACCACCGCGACCGTCCGGCCATCGATCTTGCCGTCCGCGAGCACGAACCGGACGCCAGTGACGTTGCCCTGGCGAGCCTTGACGATGGCCTGGGTGCTACGACCCTTGGCCGGCGTCCCGTCGAGCGTCGGCCGGCTCGTCTGGATCGTGTCGTAGAGGACGACGTCCGGCGGCGTCGGCCACATGATGACGGCGCCTGGGGTGGCCTTCTCGGCGGTGGTGTTGTACTCCGGCTCCATGCACCCCATCGTACTACAGGCCGGGGTCAAGGTGCACGGGGTAGGGCGGTCCGCGTTCCAGACCTCGAGTCCCGCGGCGTCGCGGAGCCGGTAGAGTGCCCAGGCGATGCCACAGCACCAGACCGCAGCTACGAGGCGCATCACGGCGGTGACGCCTGCGTCATCTGGCGTAGCGCTTCGCGTGTGACCTCACCGAACGTCGAAAGCGCGGCCTCGACGGTCGGAGCGAAGTAGATGTCGGCCGTCACCGTACGCGTCGCAGCAGAACCCGCTCCCGGTCGTCCTGCCACGTCGTCCACGCCGCGAACCGGCCATCCTCGAGCCTGACGACCACCGCGATGTCGCCCACGTCCTCCACGCCCGTCGCGGGTGAACGCGACGACGCGATCGACGTCATCGCGGCCAAAGTCAGACGCGTCGCAACCGCCGACGCTGATCAGGCTGCCGCACCACTCGGCGCAGTGCCACGGCGCGTCTGGAATCTTGTCGATGTCGATCAGCTGCTCGGTTTGCTTCGCCATACTCGACGCTGGTAGCGCCGACAACCGATTTTCAAGTAGACCGACGGGGTGATGTACCACGGCCTGCGCCCGTTGACACACGCGCCGTCCCCGGCTACAACCATCCACAGCGGGGTAGAGCAGCCCGGTAGCTCGACGGCCTCATAAGCCGTAGGTCAGTGGTTCAAATCCACTCTCCGCTACGAATGGTTACGCAGCCTGCGCGCGTCGATGAATCCCCGGACACCAGCGCACCGTCGAGAGTGGTGGCGCTACCTGGCCTGTGAACTCGAGCCCGACGGCAGCGTCGGGATGTCGCTCGACGGCGGCGATCGCCTGCGCGTGACCCCGCTGATCATCACGCGCGGCGCACGGCGTGACCGCGACGGCCGGCTGGCCGAGCTGCGCCGCGGCGCCGAGGGGCGCCTGGCCGTCTTCCTCAGCGCGGTGGCGCGGCGGGACGCGGCCGCGCTCGCCGAGCTGCGCGCGGCGGGCTAGCGGTCCCGGATCGAGACGGTCACCGCGACGTCGACCGTCGCGACGGCGTCGACGTAGATCCCGAGGAACGTCGGAGGATCTCGTTCGAGCTGCAGCTGCGCGAGCGCCGCCTTCCACGACGCGGCCTCACCGGTCCCGAAGACGTAGTAGTCGGCGACGGTCAGCGGCTCTGGACCGCCACCTTCGTCGCGCGACCGGCCCGTCTCGACCGAGATGGTCCTCCAGATCAGGATCGCGTAGTGCGGGGCCGTCGGCCGGTGCTTGGCGTCGGTGATCTTGCGTTCGTTGAACAGGGTGGTCTTGGTCATGGTGTTTTTTGTCCCCGGTCAGCACAAGAAGAACAGGTCGACACGGCGATCGCGCCAGCGCCACACCTCGACCCACTTACGGTCGGCGCTGCCCCGCGCGCGCCAGTGCGCCGTGACCTTCGCGCGTGACGCGAAGCGCGTCATCCCGATCGACTCGAGCGCCGCGTAGACGCCTGCATGGTTCCGTCGCGTGCTGTCGTGCGGGAAGATGATCAAGTCGAGGTCGTGGCCGGACGCGCGGTGGAGCACGCTGCCAGCGAGCGCGACGTGGTAGCCGACTGACACAAGCAGCGCCTCACAACGCCGCGCGAACATGGCGCCGCTACGGCGGCTCCAAGGCGCCCACGTGGTCGCGCGGCTAGCCAACGCCAGCCTCGGCACCCACGGCCGTCGCGCAAGCCGTGCACGGCGTCCGCGGGTCGTGGTAGTCGACGCCGTCGTGCGGGCAATCGTTGGTTGGCTGCGGCCACACTCCAACCCAA
Source organism: Tessaracoccus sp. (assembly GCF_016714275.1). GTDB lineage: Bacteria > Actinomycetota > Actinomycetes > Propionibacteriales > Propionibacteriaceae > Arachnia. Next base: position 76,531 of record NZ_JADJNP010000008.1, read on the forward strand.
GCGGCGCCGCACGCGCGGCACACCTGCGGGAACACCGGCACCAGCGACGTTGCCGTGATCGCGGCGATCTCCGCTTGGGCGTACGCCCGTGCCGCGTCCGCGGCAGCCTCCATCGCCGCCTGCACGTCACCCGCCGTCCCGGTACGCCAGGACCGCTCGGCGCCGCCGAGTCCAGCCGTCCTCGTCGGAGACGCATCCGCTGATGTCCAGGCTGTCGAGCGTCCAGAACCGGTGTTGGCGACAACCGCGGTCGATCACATTCAGCTGCCAGCGCAGGTCGATCGTACGGAGGCGGGCCAGGCTCGCCGCATCCGCGGCCGCGCACGCGTCTGCCAGCATCGCCGCCTCACCTTCGATGATCCGCTCGTACCGTTGACCGGTGATCCACCACCGCCAGACGCCGTCGAGCTGGACGGCCGCGCGGTCGTGCAACCGACCCTGGGCGCTGTAGTACGCGGGCCAATTCATGTGCCAGCGCGCATACCGCGCCCGCGCACGGCCGCGCGTTCGATGACGCTCACTTGTTGTACCAGACGACGTGCGTGGCCCAGGCCGGTCGCGCGTACGCCTCGGTGATGTCGGACGGGTTGATGCTGACGCTGGAGTAGTGCGTGGCGGTGGCGAGGTCGCCGAAGCCGTCGTCGTCGATGAAGTCGCCTTCCTTGACGCTCTCCGCGAACTCCTCCCAGGTCATGTGCTCGCCGATGTTGGCGTCGAGTGGGCGCAGCACCGGCAGTACGTCGGGGTTCGCCGTTGCGGGCAGCGGCGGCATCACGCCGGTCGACAGGAACTCGAGCAACGCCTCGGCGGCGGCGAGCATGGCGTCCGTCGGCGGCGCCGCGCGCGTCGTCGCGACCGTCGAGGTGCGGCCGTTGGCGCGGGTGATCTTGAGCGAGATTTTCGGGGTCATGCCGGGGTGTCTTTCCGAGAGGGTGGTGTGGCGCAGCCAGCGGCGGCCTTCTCGGCGAGCGCCTCCAGCTGCGCGGTCTCGGCCGTCTCGACGCGGCCATCCTTGAACGTGACCGCGGTCAACGTCCGCTTGGCGGCTTGGTAGCCCGGACGAGCGCCGGGCCGGCCTTGGCGACCGGCGCTGTGAACGCATGATGACGTGGGTCGTGATGGGACCTTCGGGCAAAGTCGCCGTCGTCCACTGCGCTTGTGCGCGACAGCAAGAAACGCCGTCAGCAGGCCGCGTTCGTGCGCAGCTTTTCGGCTCGAGGATGACGAGCTGCGACGCCGCCGGAGTCATCCGCCGCGGCGCGACGAGCCGGGAGTCGCCGTGCCAGCTCGGGCTAACTACCAGGCACGCATCTAGAGCGGCCTCCGACGGCGCGCGCCGGTGCGGGCGCCGGCGTCGCGGGGTGCCGCCGGGAGGATGCCGATACTGCCAGAGCTTGGCTTCGATGCCTGCGGCGAACGTCGGCGAGGCCGAGTTCGCGGGCCTCGGCGAGCGCGCCGAGCCATCGTCAGATCGCCGGCACGACCGTGTTCGGGCCTGCGCCGACGACGCCCGTGCCGGCCGGCGCTCGGCTCAAGCGCCGCGATCGTTCCGGAGCGCGCGCACGCCGAAGCGGTCTCGGCAGCCTGCACCACCGTCGTCGGCGTGCCCGGCCCTGCAGCGACTCGACCGGGCCGCCGACGTCAGCGATCGTCTTGATGGCCTCACCGGTGGTGCAGGGCCGCGGCCACGCACATGTCGCGCGCGGCGATCGCGAGGTCGTAGACACGCCGGGCGACGTTGACGTCAAAGGCCTTGCCGTCGGCTTCGAGCGTCAGCCGGATCTCGGCGCGGAGGGCTTCTGCGAGCTGGGGGTCATTGATCAATCCTCGTCCTCATCCGGGTTGGTGCCGGATCGAAAAGTGCCATCCGCCGTCGTCGGTGCGGGCGACCACGCACACCCGCCCGAACAGCACCACGTCGGTTTCCCTCGCCCGGCGCGAGCGTCCGAAACACCGCCCGGATCCGAGCACGCCGACGATGATCCTGGCGAGGATGTACGACCCGCCGGACGTAGATGATGATGGCGGCCCAGGGTGCAGCGCCGCCTCTGTCGTGCGGATACACTCAGATCGCGCCAGCTACCCTCGGTCTCTATCTTTGCATTTGCAGGCGTGCAGGCGCGTCG
>NZ_JADJNP010000009.1 GCF_016714275.1 Tessaracoccus sp.
CGTCGATCGTCGCCCGCGCAGGCTTGGTCGACGTGCGGTGACGCAGGATGACGCGGACGTCAACGTCTCTGAGGTTAAACGTCTGCGCGCGCTCGACGGTGCCGGGCTCGACCGTGATCGTCGCGATAGACCCGCGCCGGCTCGGTGTGTTGTAGCCGGTCAGGCCGGCGCGATGGAGCTGCCGCCAAACCTTGTCGGCGTACGCAGGCCGCATGACGATCTCGATCCACTCGGGCGTCAGCTTGTCCAAGCCGCTGTCGATATCTTGCTCCACCAGCTGGGCGTACGTGTACGTCCCGGCACCGAGCCGCTTGAGCACGCCCGCACAGCGGTCGGCACGCGGGTCGATGATGGATGCATGGATGCGGCTCATGACCTAGCTCCTAGAACGGCGCGGGAACGCCGCGTGATGCCGCGACCGCGTTCATGCGCTGCTGGAACGCAGCCCACGACGGCGCCGTCAGTTGTGCGCCCGCCGTCGCCCAATCCGGGATCGGGTCCCAGGCGTCGGTAGCCTCGTCGTAGACGATCAGGCCGGCGCGGACGAGCTGGTTGAGATGATCACACACGATCTCGGCTTGGGTGTACGACGCGACCTTGCCCGGAAAGCCGTGCGCACGCCGTGCGAGATCCTGGACGGCCAGCGAGGTCAACCCCGGGCATCGTGCGCATACGCGATCGACCTCGATCCGCCAGCCGTGCACGTTGACGATGACGAACGGGCCCTCGGTCAGGAGGACGTGGTTCGCGAAGTATCCGACTTGTTGGGCCATGGTGATGCTCAGGCGTCGGTCGAGACGTAGCTGCCAGGTCGAGCTGCCGTGGCTTGAGGTCGGGGTCGTGGCTCGGACGCCCACGGCTCGGGCGCAGGTGCACCTTGAGCGTGCCACCCAGGAACGGCACGAGGTACGCGTACTGGATAGCTAAGCCTTACGTGTCCACCCGCTCTCACGTCTTGAACCCAGGCCGCGCAGGTCTACAGGCGCGTCGCCCACTCGCCGGACTCGGCGCAGATCGCGTCGGCGCACTCGGCCGAGACGCGCAGCCGGACCGCGCCGTTGTGCGGATAGACGCCGTGGTTGCCGGCGGCGACGTGCGACGCGCGCTGATCCTCGGGCATCCACTCAACGGTCATCAGATCGCAGGCGGGGCCTGAGTGCTCGCACTGCTCGCCGAGCCACGCGCCGCACTCGCAGCGGGCAACCTTGACCAGCGGCGCCGAGTAGGCGATCCGGTGCGTGCCCGACGGCGCGAGGTTGACGGCGTTCGACCAGTCGACCGCGTACCCCTCGGGGATTTCGCGCTCGACCGTCGCCTCGTCCTGCGCGCCGTAGGTGACGCGCGGCCCGGTCGCCGAGTCGAGGTCGATCACGATCTCGGTCGGCTCGACGGTGCGCGTCTGCTGGTCGGAGTTGTAGCCATCGTCCTCGGACTCGCCGCGCACAGGCTCAGCGTACAGGGTGACCGCCTCGCCACGCTCGTCGGCGAGCCGCTGCGCGGTGCGGTAGGCGGTGTGCTCGGGCAGGCCCGCGGCGAGCTGGTTTCCGTCGCCGGTGTCGATGCTGTAGTTCGCCATGATCAGTGCTCCATGTCGCCGGGGTTCCATTGCCGGCTACAGAAACCATCATAGCGATTCGGGCGCTAATCGCAAGTGGTGACCTGCGATTATTTTCGGCTTGGTTGATATCCCACGTGATTTCAGCTACTTACGGCTGTCTATGACGCCGCGCTTTTTGCCGATCCCGGACCCGCCGGAGGTGTCTGGGACACCGGATCCGGTCGGGGGCCGGCGGCCGGCGGCAGTCAACACAGACCTCGCGTTGCTTGCGGCGGACGCGAGCCTGCTGGCTAGCAGCGGCGATCTGACGGCGGCCGTCAGCCGTCGTACGGAGGCGCTTGTACCGGGCCTGGTCGCGCGCACGGCGGGCGGCACGGCGGGCGGCGCGGTTCCGGCGGTAGGCTCGTGCGCGCCGCCGCTGACACCGCTGGCAGCACACCCGGCCCTTGATGGCGACCAAGCCACACTTGACGCACTGACCGTTGCGGCGGCGGAAGTGGTACAGCTCGCGGGGCGTCACTTCCGGTTACGGCGTGCCTTGACGCGAGCCCGTGCTGCCTTGATCGTAGCAGCGGCCGGCTTGGTGAGCGGCGCGTCCACCCACGTCGCGAGATTGGCGATCGCGCGCTGCGCCGGTGCGAGCGTGCCGGGTACCAGCTCGATGTAGTTGGCCTCGGGGAGGTTAAGCGCGAAGACGGCGTGTGAGGCGACGATGAACTGGACATCGCCTGCATACACGCGCAGGAAACGCCAGATCGCATGTTGCGCCGCCAGGTCGAGGCTCCGGTCAGGCTCGTCGAGGAGGACCGTCGGCGGCCCCATAGCCCCCGTCGCCGCCAAGAAGCGGTCTGCAGCGTCGAGCCGTGCCTGCCAGACGTCGTTCACGCTGGTACGCTTGATGCGACGCTCGAGCGTCGGCACCGCGCCGGCCGCGATCTCGTCGATGAGCTGATCGAACCGGAACAGCGTCGTCTGACCCGCCGAGCCCTTGAACATCGTGTTGTGGAGCCCAGCGACGGTGAAGTCGTAGTCGAACGACCCGGCGATGAGGCCGACGGCGTTGCCAGGGTCGAAGCACCGAACGCCTTGCCCATCATGCTGGACTTCGGCACCGCTGAGATCTTGGTCAGCCAGCTCACCTATCGACGTGCTCGTCATGACAGGTTGCCCGCTCTGTTCGCAGTGGAACACCCGCGCGAGCAGCTTGATCACCGTCGACTTGCCGACGCCGTTCGCGCCCCACAAGACGTTGAGCCCTGGCGTGAACTCGAACGTCCGTGGCTGTGCCAGCGCAGTGACCTTCGGCAGCCACTTGATCGGCGTCTTCGCCGGGTCCTTGATGTCGAGCTTGTAGATCATGGCGGAGTCTCCAGATCGAGGTTGTCCGTCGGGCCGCTGTCCGGGAACGCTTTGGCGCGCACCGCGTCGAGCGCGAACGCGAACACAGGCGCACCGCTAGCGCTGTGCCGGTAACCCTGACGGTGGCGTCGCGGCGCCATGCGGGGCCATACAGACCACAACTGCGACATGTCGCTATCGTCACGGACGGTCCACCGGAACACAGCACCGGTACGCTCGACGATGTGCCGATCACTCCCGAACGCGCCGCCAGGCGTGGTCGCGACGACGCTGAGGTGCGCGACGAGCGCACGCCCCGTAATCAGCCCGTACTCGATGTCCGTCGGCGGCGTCGGCCATTGCTCGCGCGCGGCGACGTCGAGGAGCGCCGCGACGCAGTTGTCATCGAGGACAGGCGGCGCATCCGGATCGAAGGCTTCGCCGCGGTCGACGTGGTACGTCGCGTTGACCTCGCGCTCGACGAAGGTGTTGCCGAACCGGTTGTAGCTCCGGACGACCCAGATACGGTAGGCGACGTTCATGCAGCTTCCTTTCGAGCCAGCCGCGCTGACCACCCACCCCAGACATGCGCAGGCGTATACCACCGCTCACCCTGGCTGGGCGCACGGAGCGTATCGCCGATGATCAGCACGGCGGGGATGTGGCAGAGCGACAGTTGGGCGTAGGCCATGTGGACGGCCTTGGGGTCGATGTCCTGGCAGGTGACGTGCAGCGCGTGCTGGTAGTTGATGTTGGCGTCACGCAGTGCTGCCGCCATCGCGAGCGGGAAGGCGCCGGCGCCGACGGCAGGATCGCTCATGGTAACGTAGCCACGGTCCGCGATCTTCGCGCGGAGGTCATCGTCGATCTGTAGCTCGGCGGTCATCCGGCAGACGGAGAACGGCGTGAAGAACTGCCCGGCCCACTTGTTGCCTAGCTCCAGGTCCATGAAGGCGCGGCCGAGCACGTCGTCGATACCGTCCTCGAGCTGCAGAACGAGCGCCGCGAACGCCTGCGCGAACGCATCGAGCTGTGGCCGCGTGTACCGCTTGATGATCGCAAGGTACCGCGCCTCGCGCTCGGCGTAGTGGGCGAGGTCGACGTGGTTGCTGATCGTGATCGCGGCGATCTCGCAGAAGTCGCACCAGGCTTGCCAGATGCCGACGCCGTGGGCAAGGTCACGGAGAATCGTGACGAGCGCGGGCTTCACAACGAGCGTAGGCTTCATGGGTCCACGCGGACGTCTGCGGCCGTGGCGGGTCGGCGGTGTGCGGCGGCGGCGGCGCGACCGGCGCGCGGAACGCCGGGCCGTAGCCGTCGGGGCGTACGCCCACGCGCTGGCAGGCTATCCTGAGTCTCCAAAGGAAGACGATGCTCCCCAAACAAGCCGGCACCGAGGAGAGGGGCGGCTGGGGCGCGCGGGGCCGTGGCCGCGTGATAGCGTCGCCGTTATCCTGGACGACGTCGTGCCAGTGGTGGCCACCTTTCCCCAGCTTGAGACCCGCCATAACCTTGGCACCCTGGATGAGGGCCTCACGGTCGAGGCGCCAGGTACCTTTGGCGTGCGACGGACGCTTGGTCTTGCCCGGATCCTCGATGACGGTGATCAGGATGGCGGCGCCGAGGAAGGGCCAGTCCTGGAGGTAGATACCTTCCTTGTTGACCTTGTCCACGTCGACAACCTCAGCACCCTGGATCCAGTAGTTGCTGCCGCCCTCGAAGGCCGAGGTGAGCTGGCACCAGAGCCGGTAGTCGGTCGTGTGTTGCGGGGCCTCGTCGATGACCTTGGCGCTAGCTTCGTGCTGGAAGTTGAACGGGAAGTGGTCGTCGGTCGGAGTAGCGTCGGCGGTCATGGCGCACCTGAGCTGTTGTTCCCGTTGAACATGCCGGGGTCGCGTGCACAAGTCAATAAATCGCGTTTGAGAAACGCAGTTTTTATTTGCGCTTCGCGCGCTTGACTGGCGGCTTGATTGTGGGCGCAAAGCGCTTGAAGGCTTCGCCGAGGGTGGTGGGGAGGCGCGCCTTCTTCTCGTGGCGGCGGGCCTCCTTCTTGGAGATCTGCGCGAGCGTCTCGTTGAAGCGGACGTACTCGGTCCACTCCGGATCCTGCGGACCTGTCGACGACGCAGGCTTCCAAACGGCACCGACGGCACGCATGGCATACTGAAACGCCGTCAGCTCAGCCATGCTATCGATCACCTGAGTGGGTACCTCCAGCTTGTCGACGAGACACATGGACAGGTGGTCACCGACGCTGATGACGCCGGGCAGCTCGGAGTGAAAGGCCCAGCTACCCAGGTCATCGCCCCGAGGTAGGACGAAGTCAGAGATCAGGTAGTCGCCGAAGACGGGGTCGGCCGGATGGTCCTGCTTGTCGAAGTGGGCTAGGACCTTCTTCCACGCGGCACGAACGCCTACCTTGAAGGCGTCGAGCCCGTACCAGACCGTCTCGCCGTATTCGGTCGCCAGCACACGGTGCTCAACCTCGGGCGGAAACACGGGGCCGTGCGTGTACGTCGAGCCCTTCTTGTGCGGCTTGAGGGGCTTCTTGTTGACCATCTTCGACGGGCACTGCCGATTCTTCTTGTGGTAGTATGCCTCTTGGCCACAGGTCGTACAGTCGAGGTAGACCCCTTCGACCACTGGTACGTGATGGCGGCCTGCCAGACGTCTTCGCGCACCATGGCGAGACGGACGGGAAGGCGCTTGTCGTCGGCGGCTTTTTGACCCGAGGCCATGTCCCACAATGGACCCGTGAAACGTTGATCCTTGCTGGGTGGATTCGTTACGAGCAGGTCAGCGCAGTCAGCGTAACGACCTGAGCCCGCAGCGATCATCGTAACGAAGCCCGCTTTCGTCACGATGGTATCGGCTTTCTTCAAGCCTGCCACGTGCTTCGCACCTTGCATATACCGACCAAAGCGCACGCGCACGAGGTAGGGCACCGGCTCGTCGACGGTGTAGCCCTCGCCCAGGAGTCGCTTGATCCGCTTGAACATCGGCACCGACTGATCGGTCGGTTCGGCGTCATCGTCGACGGCACGCGGCATCGGCCGCCGCCAGAAGTGCTGTGCGTCTTGCACGACTTCTATGCGCCGCTCCCACAGCGCCATCAAGAGCTGATCGAACGTCATGTCCTTGGTCGCCGGCACGTCGTGGCACTGGTTGTCGCCGGGACCTTTTTCGACGAGATCCTCGCGCAGGCCGCGTAGCCACAGGTTCGCGGTGAACTCGTCTTCCTTGTTGATGTCCTCGATGGAGCCGTAGTCGTTGTACCTCGCGCGGATGGGCGGGGTTCGTACGACCCAGGCGTTGCGCGAGTCGTCGTCGTCGCCGTACGGCGACGCAACGAGGAGAAGACAACGGACCGGCGTCCCGCCGGTGATCGCCAACCCGGAGACGCTACAGGTGAAGGAGAAGTGACCCATGTTAGTTCGCCGCTCCGCTTTGACACCGCATGCAGCTGCACTTGTGTGCGGTCGTTGACGCGCACGGTTGCTGAGCCGTATGCCGTGCACGACACCTAGCCAAACGTTCCGCGCGGTTCCACGGCATGAATGGGATCAGGGCACACCCGATCGCGCATCCAAGCACTTCCCACAGGATCGTGTTCAGCACGTACCGACCTTCGCAGCCCACTCAGAGAAAGTCAACCGTCGCATTTGCGAAAATGTACGGGATGCGGTAGATAGACCGCCGTGGCTTTCAAGAACGCCAAGCAGTTGATCACCGAGACGCTGACGCTCGACTTCTTCCAGGACGATCCGCCTGCGATTCCGTACGTCTGGACGCCTGCCAAGGCAAGCTGCCCGCTCGTCACCGTCGTCGGCGAGAACGCCGGCGGCAAGAGCTTCTTCCGTCGTTGCGTGAGCGCCATCTGCCGCGAGGCGAAGCGCGAGATCATCCCGATCTCGATGGAAGGCCGCCGAAAAGTCGCCTATAACATCGGGCTCGTGTTCGTCTACGGTGACGAGGAGTACGAGGCGACGGGCGTGAACTCCATCAACACCGTGCTCGCCGGTATCAAGACGTGCCGCAGCCGCGAGACGCCGCACGTCATCTTCTGGGACGAGCCTGACATCGGGCTCTCCGAGGGCAACGCCGCAAGTGTCGGGCGCGCCATCGCCGACTTCACGCAGGATCCGCCGGAGCATACGATCGCCTCGATCGTCGTCACGCACCGCAAGTCGCTCGTCACCGAGCTGCGTGCTGCGGATCCACACTACCTGTACTTGGGTGACGCCGAGGCGCCACAGAACCTTGACGCGTGGCTCACGGCGGCGCCCGTCGTACGACCGCTCGAGGAAGTTCAAGAGCGGGCGCACGCACGGTACAAGGCGATCCAGCGGGTGCTCAACCGCATCAAGGAACGGCGATCGAAGCCGTAGCTTGCGCAGGCGTCTACCACGGAGTACAGTGATGGGCCTCTACGTATCACATAACTGTTTTCACGGAACTTATCGGGCCTTCAATCGTTGGCGGAAAGCGGTCGCAGCCTGCGCCGGTGTCAAGCTCGACGAGATGGAAGGGTTCGGCGGCGACATCACCTGGCCAGGTCCGCTCGCACCGGACGACCCGATCTTGTGGTTGCTGGCACACGACGATGACCGTGGTACCATTCCTGCCGCGGCCTGCGCTGCGCTCGCAGGCCGGCTTGAGGAGCTGGCGGGCAAGCTCACGACGCTCGACGAGATTCTAGACCTCAACCACGCCGCGACGGCGTTGCGCTTTGCCCGCGGGCTCCGAGCTGCCGTCGCTGCCGGTGAGGACGTAGAGTTCAGCTAGGGCTTAGGTGCCACGCGCCGAACGTACTCGGCGAACGACTCCTCGACGTGGCTCCCCTTCAAGTCGATGATGCTGCCGATCTCCGGCGCCGCCGGTGCCGGTCGCGTTGACCAAGCAGCCCACAGCGGGATGCACCCCGGACAGAGCCGGCCGTTTGTCCCGAGCTTCCGGCAGCCTGGACAGCCACCTAGGTTGAGGTCATCGGTCGGTGCGCCAGGCTGCGGGGCCGCCGGCAAGTCGGAGTTGTACGGCGCTGGGATCGGCGTGTCAGGCGCGGCCGCGCCGGCGTCAGCGAGCCGCCGACCGAGGCCGTGCTCGTAGCCCTTGAGGTGGTGGTACCGCGCGATGGCCGCGATCTCGGCCGTCGAGAACGGCCCGAGCTGGGTCTTGTCGAGCTTGGCGAACCAACGGCTGCCACGCGCATAGACACCGACGAAGCCGGACACCGTCCGCGGTGCGTCTGCGGGAACGTCGTCGATCGCGGCCGCAGGTCGGCCTGGCAGACGCGGCGTTGGCGCTGACGTGGCCAGGACACCCATGGCTTGCTGCCGTAGCACGAATGCTACGAAGTCATCGATGCTTAGCCCCACGGCCGCGGCCTGAGTCTCCAGCTTGGCCGTGAAGGTTGGTTCGATGTGAATTCGTAGCCCAGGCTTCGTGCGCGGCACGGAACGGACCATATCCCTAACTTCGTCCGTGCGTCAAGATCGGCGGATAGGTTAGGATACGTACGGGTACGGAGCGCGATCGGAACCGGTTAGGCGGCGGTTTCGGTACCGCAACGTTCCCTATGCGTCCCGATACGAACGCCGGATTCTAGTTTTCACGACGAGTGCTCAACTACTTACAGCGATGGGCAATGAACCCAGATTTTCCTTCACGAAAGTTGCTTATTATAAGATATTCTTTTCATTCATCGCTTCTCTCTTTTCTCTTATATATTCACACGTTGCATGCTATGCGTTCATGCCTGCTGGATTAGCCTTCAAGTTGTCCCTAAAGATTTTTTTGGGGAAACGGCCCAGGAACTCGGGGTTCTTGCTCTACTTGCCCAAAAAAAACTTCCAGCCGACTTCGTAGGATCATCCCGCACTCCTGAAATCTGACGACCAAGTACCCGTCGCTGTTGAGTAATCAGGCCGGCGTGAATGAAAGGATGACCTGTGGTTGCGGCAGGTCATGAAACCATGTAGGCTCCCTGCGATGAAAACTCGTCGCTGCCGGACCCCCAAATGTCCCACGATGCTTCCACCGGGGTCCCGGCAGCAATACTGTCGCCCATGCGCAGCTGAGCGAATTCGTGAGTCGAATCGCCAGTCTGTCTCGAATCGAGCGGCCGGCATCCGGGTACCACGAGCCAACGCCAACCCGGCACGCCAGGCCTCGACACAGTGGGTCTGCGACTACCTCCTGGCACATCCGTGCGCCTGTGGGGAAGCTCGGGTCGCGGCGCTGCTGTTCATCCAGACGGACGGGCAGCGAAGCCCCGTCGACCACGCCATCACGGCAGGTGTACCGCTTGCCGCGGTCCAGCTTGCAGTCGCCGGTTGTACGGTCCAGTGCTACACGTGCTGGACCAGCATCCAGATCATCACGCGCCCGACGTTCAAGTTCGCCTACCGCCTCGGGGCGATGCTCACCCAGCAGCGGTCAGGCAGCCAAGCGCCAGGCCGTGCCGTACTGCCGGCGGCGCCACAACCGCAGGAAGGCGGCGGCGGTGCTGGCGTCGAGCTGCAGGTCGAGGCTCCGAGCCCGGCCGACCTCCCAGCGCGCGAGGACGGGGTCGAGACCATGCCACAGGAGCCAACCGACGGTGCTCCGCAGGTGGACGTTGGGGACGACGCCGCCGCCGTGGCTCTGGGCGATCCAGTTGGCGAGGCAGGCGGCGGCCGCGGGCACGACGACGCCGTCGACGCCGGGCAGGAGCGTCGACTCGAGCGCAACAGCGGCGACGGCGGCGTAGTCAGCGGCGTTCGTCTGGTCCGCCGGCCGCGCCAACGTTGAGTGGAGGACGGGCGGTAGCGGCGAGCCGCCGTGAAGGATGCCGAGCGTCTCGAGGAGCTTGACGGCAAGGTAGCCGTCGTGCCAAGGCCGCGAGAACCAGGCGGCTTCATCCGTCTCGGCGGCGGTTCCAGCGACGACCTCGGTCGGGTCGGCGGACTGCTCGCCCTGCGGGCTGGTACGGGCCGATCGACGGCATCCCGCCTCCCCTTCCCGATTCCGCCGTCCGCCCGGGGGTGGTTTGTGACCTGCCACGGGACGCGTACCTTCGCACGGCGTGCGAAGGCTGTCAAGATCGACGGTGGCATTGCTCACAGGCGTTGCCGGCCTGCGGATGGACTGTTGGTACAGCGTGCGCGAGATAGGGGACCTCGCAGGCGATATCAGCCTGCGTATGAATTGTCATCGACCGGATCGAGCTGTCGCAGGCTTTATTCGCCTGCGTACGGTTCACGCTGCGGCCGACATCATCGCAGGCTTCATCTGCCTGCGTACGAGGCTCGTGGAGGTTTCGCAAGCGTTACCCGCTCGCGTACGGCGTATGGGTCAGCGGTGATTGGAGCACGTGCACGACGTCGAGCCTCGCAGACTTTACGTGCCTGCGTACGGGTTGTCAGGGCTACCTTGGCGCTGATGCGTAGCGGCACCAATGCCCTCGCAGACCTTATCCGCCTGCGTACGAATTGTCAGGCCCGAATCGGTGCATGTCGCCGTCGCGGGACCTCGACTCGCAGACGTTATCGACCTGCGTACGAATTGTCAGGCCGCCTGCGACGGCGCCAGCGCCATCGGCCAGGAGTACCTCGCAGAGGTTATCGGCCTGCGTACGAATTGTCAGGAGGTATGGCACGACGTCCTGCCCCATACGGTCGCGCACTCGCAAGCGTCTTCCGCCTGCGTACGAATTGTCAGGGGGGTGAGGCGGACTTGGAGTTGGACGTCACGGGTCTCCTCGCAAGCGTCTTCCGCCTGCGTACGAATTGTCAGGTGCCTCCCCGCGGTGGCTACCTGTGACGGCGATCTCGCAAGCGTTATCTGCCTGCGTACGAATTGTCAGCGCGCTCCGCAATCCGCGCAAGTACCGGGTCGTGATCTCGCAAGCGTTATCTGCCTGCGTACGAATTGTCAGACGTCGACGCCGATCGGAAGGCGGCCGAGGCGGCGAACTCGCAAGCGTTATCTGCCTGCGTACGAATTGTCAGCCGAGCTGTGGGCCCAGGTCGAGGCGCACGTCCGGAACTCGCAAGCGTTATCTGCCTGCGTACGAATTGTCAGCATGTCCATGAGGCTCCCGTGGACCCGCCCGAGGTGCGGCTCGCAAGCGTTATCTGCCTGCGTACGAATTGTCAGATCTATGGCATCGCTTGACGGCGCCGTCAACTGTCTTGACTCGCAAGCGTTATCTGCCTGCGTACGAATTGTCAGCGACCGCGCCACGCACGGCCCGCTGCTGCGTCGGCGTACCATCGCTCGCAAGCGTTATCTGCCTGCGTACGAATTGTCAGAGAACGGCTAGAATCCAAAGTGATTTCAGGTGTTTGTAGGCTCTGTGGCGAGCACCTCCGGCTTTGGGGCCTTCCGGTTGCGCCGGAACGTCTTGGGTTTCGTCGATGTCTCCGAAACTGTTGTTGCGAGCGGCAACGGTCGCAATGGTGGCAACTCGCCGCTCGCGAGCTTCTGGATCGTCTTCGCTGCCGTGTAGTCCTGGTCCTCGGCGAAGCCGCAGTGCGGGCAGACGGCATACAGCTCGGTGCACGGACCGCGGTTGTCACCGCAGGCGTCGCACCGCTGCGTCGTCATGTAGGGGTCGATCTCGCGGACCGTGATGCCGCGTGACTCCGCCATCTTGATCACCCATTCACGGAGGCGGCCAGGCGCCGTCTCGACGTGGGCGACGGCGGCCTGGCGCGCGCTTTCTGTGTCTGCCGTGTCGCGCGCGCGCATCCGGTCGATGCGGATCGTCTGTTCGATGCCGACGACGTCGTGCTCAGCCAGGGTGCCGGCGATCCACGTCTGCGTCCGTCCGAGGATGCGGCGTTGCTGCTGGTCGCGCAGTCCAGCCTCGTAGCCGCGGAGGTGGCCATCGCGCTTGAGGACGCCGAGCATGGCGACCACGAACCACGGGCCAAGCCACGTGACGACGTCAAGCCGTCCGGCAAGCACAGCTTCATGGACTCGGCGTGCGACGTGGACGAAGTGTCCGACGCGGCGCCAGCTATGCGCGTGCGCCAGCACCTCGGCAAAGTCAGTTGGTGCCGTCTCACGCCGTACGATCAACGCGTTGCGGAGTAGGTCGAGCTGAAGGTCGCGGTAGCTGCGGATGCTGTCGGCCTTGCCGCGCAGCGCAAGCAGGCTGTCGGGGATGACCAGTTCTTGAGCGCCTGTCTTTGTCGCGGCGTATGCGACACGGATGCCGCCGTCGACCCGCCGCCAGCCGATGTCGATGCCGACGGTGCCGGCTGCCGTCGGCGTTGTCCGTTGAACTGGCTCGGTGACGGTGAACTGGACTTCCCACCGTTCGCGCGCGGTCATCGTCGGTGTGCCGTTCCGGATGATGTGGGGTCGGTGCGTGACATGCGTCCGGACGACCTTGATCCACGCGATGCGGGCGTCATCCGGGATCTGCCGTTGCTGTCCGCGGCCCTTGGTCAGGATGTGGAAGCGCGTCCAGATGGGTGTCTGCTTGCCTGGCACCGTGCCCGTCCGGATCGACAACGTCTGGAACCGCCGCCCTTTGCGGTTGCCAGCACGGTCGACGGCATCCTGGGACGGCGTCCCGTAGCGGTCGCTGACGGGCATGCCGGCGTCATCGCGGTACTGCTTCGCGAGCGCGTAGTGATCTTCGGTGATCCGAACCCGACTGTCGGCCCCGCCGTGGAGCGCGCTGCTGGTCAGCGGCCGCGTGCTCTGAATCTGGACGCCTAGCGATTCCCAGGGCCCACGTACCGCCAGCATTTCCCACGCGGGCAGGCTTCGGACGGCGCGATCGTGGGCATCCTCGACGAGGAGATAGGTTCCCCAGAACAGGCCGGCGGCCGAGAAGTGTCCGCGGACACCTCGAACCATGGGTCCGCGGCGCTCGCGGATCTTGGTCAGCGCTTGCCGATGTTCGACTGTCTTTCCGCGCGCGACGCGAAGCGCGTGCAGCTCAGCCTTCAGCTGGCTGATCATCGCCTCGTCTTTCTCAACAGCGGTCAACGCGGCCGTCAACGCCGTCGTCCGATCCCGGATGGCTGTGTCCTCGAGATACAACGCGCCGACGGCGGCGCGTTCGCCGTTCTCGATCATCGCGAGCGCCCGGCGGTAGTCACCGGCGAGCCTGAGCTGGCGGTGGACTTCCTTGTCATCCTGCGCGCTGTACGGCTTCAGGAAGTACCGGTAGACGCGCATCGTGGTCGCAGGCTTCGGGTCGGTCACGTCGTGGCAATCTAGTCGATGATCGGCGCCATGTCAATTTTCGCGAACGAGAAAGTAGCCGAGGTCGTGGCGGTGTGTTAGGGTCCGGGGGCGATGATCGAACTTCGTGTGCAGCCGGGCCCGGCGATCACCCGTGTGGCGTTCTTGCAGACGCATCCACCGTACTCGATCGCGCTCGATGGGTACGTCCACGGCGCGCCGTTCCTCGACGTCCGCAACGACGGTCCGCGCCGCAACTTTAAGGACATGACCAACGCATGTGCGGCGGCCGTGGGACGTCGGTATCGCGATAGCTGAAACAGCGATGGACGCCGGCACCAAGATCATCAAGATCGGCGGACACCGTGCCGTCGTTACGTACAGCGCCCGCGGCTACGTCACGGTCACGTGCGCCGAGCACGCAGTCCTTCGCGAGTTGTCAGCTGAGGTCAAGCGTAGCGTCGAGCATGACGCAGCAGCCTGGGAGGCTGCGATCGGTCGTCTCGAAGTTGCTGCGATCAAAGAGATGCGACGGCAGATCCGTGCATCGAGGAAATCATAACCATGATGATCATCACCATCGTCGGCGTCGGCGCGCTCGGGTCGCACGTCGTCCAGTTCCTCCGCAACCTCGACGACGTCACACTGCGCCTGGTCGACTTCGACCGCGTCGAGGCGAAGAACGTCGCGTCGCAGTTCTACGGCCACCCGAGCGTCGGCAAGAACAAGGCGGTGGCGCTGCTCCAGCAGACGAGCTTCCTGTTCAAGCGTACCGCCGGTGCGTCGATCCCGCACCGCCTCACCGCAGACAACGTCGACGTGGTGCTCGGCGGTTCGGATCTCGTGGTCGATTGCGTCGACAACGGCGAGACCCGTCGGCTGATCCAGGCCTGGGTTCGCCGGCACAAGGTGCCGTGCCTGCACGGCGGCCTGGCCGCCAACGGATCGTTCGGCGTCGTGCTCTGGGACGACCAGTTCACCGTCGACGACGAGCCCAACGCCGGCGCGGCGACGTGCGACGGTGGCGAGCACCTGCCGTTCATCGCCTTCGTCGCCAGCGCGATCGCCATGGCAGTGCAGGCGTTCATCACGTTCGACGTCCGGCGCGGGTTCATGATCTCGCCGGTGGGGGTGCAGCGTGCGTGATGGCCTCAGCTGGGTCGTCATCGTTTGCTTCGGCGTGCTCATGGCTGTCATCATCGGCTCAGCTATCGCTGACTGCAACAAGCGTGAGGCGTGCCGTGATCATGGCGGCCACGTCGACGAGTACAACTGTCAGACGATCATCAGCTGCCATCCTGTCGGTAAATCGACGATCTGTACGCCGTCACGGGTCTGCGATTGGCGGTGCATCGACGCGCCGGCTGAGCAGCCTACGGGTGTGCCACGACGGTCGGACGGTGACGGTCGTTGCACGGGACTGGCATTCGGACGCAGGCCGACGATGGCTCCAGGTATGGGCCGTCAGCGTCGACATCCATAACCCGGATCGGCCCTGACGTCTTGAACGAGAAAAAAGATCCCGCCTGATGGTTGACGGATGTCAGGGTGTGGTGCTAGGGTTCTTCCTGCCTGAAGCCAAACACGACCGACCTCACACGCCTATATGGGTTCGACTCCCATCGTCACCGCGAGGTGGTGTAGCCTAACGGTAAGGCACTGGTCTGAAATACCGGCAACAAACGTAAACAAGGTCGGCCAACTCGGTTTCAGGCATTTACCCCGGACGAGGCCTCGGGGAGGCCACTGTTACAAGGAAACAGCAAAAAACTAAACGGCTACCCTCGCAGCCTTCACCGGCCGCAAATCCCCTGCCGTTCACATGCCAGCGTGGTTCGACTCCACGGTCCGGGACGTTTTCCGGGGTCAGGCAAACCCCACGGTGCTCACAAGCTAGCTCACCCTGGTAGAGCAACGGACTCCTAATCCGTAGGTACTTGGTTCAACTCCAAGGCTGATACACAAGCACCACCACTCGCCTGACCTCGGTTTTTTTCGCTCGCGTCTGCTGAATCCCCCCATAGCCAGCTAGCTGTACGGCGTTCCCTGGGTGACGATCGCTCACGTCGTACGGTTGGCAGGCACTCAGCAGGCGCGAGCACCTTTTCTTGACATGCTGTGTAGGCTACCCGTCTGCTGCGCAATTTAGCTGGCACTGCCTGTGGGGCGTCCACCAGTTAAGCGGAAAGGTAGGCGGTTAGCTCAGACAGCGTGTAGGCTAACCGTGAGGGTACCTTCGATGCGGCCCATCTTGCTGATCACCGTCTTGGCGGCTTGTACGGCGGCGCCGCCGGCTGCACCCGACGCAGCCGACGACAGCATCCGGTACCCTCGCCTCGGGCTCTTGTGCGAGTGTGACGAGGCCGGCGCGACCCCACCGTGCACGGCTGCAGCCTGTGGCCCAGGCGCGTCCTGTGACGGGCGTCGCTGCGGCGCCACCTGCACGACGTCGCAGGAGTGTCCCGCCGGTGCCTGGTGCGACCCCAACTCCGGATCGTGCTGGTGGACGTGCTCGACGGACGCCGACTGCGTCGACCCTGCGGTCGATCGGTGCGCACCGGTCGGCGCGTGCTACGGGCCCGTCCCCTGATGTGAACACCATGGCCTGGGCCGACAACTACATCAAGCGGTTGCAGGCTGGTGAGACCGTGCAGTTTCGACCGCGCGGTGACAGCATGCAACCACGCATCCAGTCGGGGCAGCTCGTCACCGTCGCGCCGCTCACGTCGTTCTTCGCGTTGAGCCGCGGCGACGTCGTGCTCTGCCGCGTCGCCGGGCATCAGTACCTCCACCTCGTCGATCAACTCGACCCGGTGGCGAAGCGTGCGTGCATCACCAACGCACGTGGGCACGTCAACGGATGGACAGCCGTCGGCAACATTTACGGCCGTGTGATCCGCGTCGACCCGTAAGAAAGGCAACCCCCGTGACCGTCGTCCTCGCCATCATGGCCGTGATCATCTGTATGAGCGCACCGTCCGCGGAGCTTCCCGCGGGCAGCAAGCACAGCTGGGTCGGCGCCGTGGGCTTCGTCGCCTGGGCCATCGCCGTCTGCGCCGCGTTCGCCGCCG
This sequence comes from Tessaracoccus sp., assembly GCF_016714275.1. GTDB lineage: Bacteria > Actinomycetota > Actinomycetes > Propionibacteriales > Propionibacteriaceae > Arachnia. The sequence goes on from NZ_JADJNP010000009.1 coordinate 16,150, forward strand.
TCGTCTACGTGATCGTCGAAAAATGACGGCTGCGTATGCATGGGCTCGACGGCTGCCTGACGCCGCCGTCTTCGAGATCCTCGACGGCCTGCATGACATGCTCGCTGAGGGCCTGCGTAACGCACTCCTTGACGAAGTCTGGCGTCGGTACTCGTATCCGCTTCACAACTGGATGAAGTCGGATCATGCGGATGGCGTCGTCGTCGTCTGCCGACGGCTCGTGGATCGGCTCGACGCCGACGAACGCCCAGAACGAAGCGGCGCGTTTCAAGACAGAGCCAAAGCCGTGCCGTTGACAGGTCATGCGCCTGGTCGTGTGATCCGGACGGACGGTGTGTTTGCGACGTACGCCGGTCGGTTCAGCTGCGCATGTGGCTGGCGTGCGGACTCAACCTGCGTAGGCGGCCAGGTTCGGATCGGGGCGCCTGCGTGGCCGCGGAAGGGCGCGTGGCTCACGGTGTGCCCCCGCGCATCGTCACCGCGCGCGCTGTTGCACGCACCGCAGGCGGGTTGGGCCGGGGCCTTCACTCGGTGTATCTGCGGATGGAACTGCGGCTCGAGCTTGTCGCCGGCCCGCGTTCGTACAAGAGGAGTTCGCTGATGCCCGGCTTGCCTGACTCGCTTGATGTCAACCTCCCGCCGTGGACCGATGTGAACATGACGTGGGACGCGCAGGTGTGGCGCGACGACGGTTACAACGTACAGCAGGCCACGTTGCTGGATACCGTGGCCGCGGCAGAGGCCGCATGGGCCGCGGCGCACCCTGATTTGGCCGCATGCATCAAGCGCCTGGACGCGATGGACGAGGTGGATGACGTGCTCGATCAGCTGGGGCTGTGGGCGTGCCCCTCTGGTGTCGACGTCGACGCCTGGCTTCAGACCGCCCAGACGGCTGTCGACGGCAACGTACCGGAGCAATGGCGGTCGATGGCACACGACATCATCCGGCATCGGCACGCGGTTGCGGCGCGCGGGGACGTGGTCGGCGCGGCCTGCGCGGCAATCCTGGCTGACCGTGATGCTTGGCAAAGGGCGCACGCTGCCAAGCAGTTCGTCAACCACCCCGCCAACAAGCCGGGCGTGCTCATCGCGTTGGCCGCAAAGGACGATCGGCCGATGCGCGTCTGGCTCATCGGCGACACCGTCCCGCGTGGCGTCTCGAGTGGGTGCTGCACTGAAGGCGTGAAGGACGACGACGTCGTCCTCTGCTACCGTGACCTGTCCGAGATCATCGATCTCGGCCGGCAGCGCTAGCGTCGCAGGAGCCGTGTCCCGAGGATCAGCGCGCCCGCGGCCGCGATGCCGCCGACGACCCACGGCCACCGCTTCGGCGTCGCGACCGCTTCAGGTTCAGCCGGTAGCGTCGCGGGCATCGCCTCGGTGACACCCGTCGGACTCGTCACCGTAGCTGTAGGCGTGGCCGCGTCAGGCCCGGGGGCTTGCGGTGCCGGCTTGCCCTCAGCTTGAGGCTGGATGCCTGAGTCAACCGCGGTGCGCGGCGTAGACGACGTCATCGGGTAGAAGGTCACCCCCGTGCTGTGCGGCTTAGGCGCGGGTTGGTAGGCGGTCGGGTCGGGCACGCCGTGGTAGTAGCGCGGCGCCGCTGGGAACGGGCCGTCGAGCCCGGGACGGTGGATGGTGAGCATGCCTACGTTGTACCATGACCGCCTGCTGGCGTGATAGCCTGTAGCTGTCATGGCCAGCTGCCCCAAGACCCCTGTCAAGGCGCGTGTCTACATCAACCGCATCGAGCCCGGTGCACAGATCGTCCGTTGCGGGAAGCCGGGGAACCAATACTACGTCGCGTTGAAGGGCCGCCGAGGCGCCCATGCCATCGTCGACTGGGACACGACGCCGGCGCTGGCCGCCGAAGCGCAGCGCCGACTCGACGCCGCGATCAAGCGCGGCCGGTGGTAACTACGGCGGCGCGGCGTTAGCAGCGTGGCCCGAACATCGCGCCCCGCCGGCACTCGACCTTGCCGTGCCGCATGAAGAACCAGTAGAGGTTGCCTTCGTCGTGCGCGGGACGCCGGCCGCCGAGCCGGATCGCGACGTACTCGCCAGGCTGCAGGCCCGCCTTGCGCGCGACGCGCGCGGCGACTTGTGCTGCCTGCGCGATGGTGTCGATGCGCGCGATGCGCTTGCAGCTCATGTATTGCTTGCGTGCGAAGGCGGGACGGTTGCGGCGGATGCAGATGTTCGCGTGGGTGGCGGCCATGCGCACAAGCGTATCAGATCTCGATCTCGACTTCGCGCTGCGTGAACGTGACCTTGACCGGGCCCTGGGTGGTGGTCAGCGTGTAGGTGTTCTCGTCGAGGCTCTTGAACTCCTTGAACCAGACCTGCCCGACGACGACGGCGGTCACCATCTGCGACTTCGCGCTGAGGTGGACCTTGATGGCCGCCGCGAGGCGCTCGGCGTGGAGCTGCAGCGTCGCGAGGGCTGGCTGCGCAGCTTCGGCAGCTCGGAGGACATCGACCCGGAGACGTCGACGACGACGACGTGGTTCGTCGGCTTCGGCTTGACGACGCGTGTCTGCGCGGCGGTTGGCGTCGGCGCGCGGACGAGGAACAGGTCGGAGGCGATCTTGTAGCTGGTGGTGGTCATCGCCCCTGGTGGTACCACCGGGGTCTGACATTTTTTTGAAGTCTACGCTAACGGCACCGGCGAAAAGCCGCGCCGTATTCTCGGAGTATCAGCCGGAGGTAGTAAACCCGCCCGGTGACGTACCGCTTAGGCTCGATATTACCACCGACGTACGAATCTGGCGGCGTGGCTGCCACTAGTGCACGTCCTTCGACCCGTGCTGCAACCGCCAGGCGCCGTACTTGTGCTGCGCCGCGTGCGCCTGTGCGATCTTGGCGGCGTCATCGGTCGGCCCGACGGCGAACGCCCGGTCGGGGATCTGGCTTGCCAACGCCGTCTTGCCGGTCGGCAGCATCACGACCGAATCCACCTCGTCTTGACCGAGCGCGAGCCCGACGACGTCCAAGAGGTAGTACGTACGCGCGCCGTCAGGATCGCGTCGGAGGAACGCGATCCGCCAACCCGCGGAGATGGTGCTGATGGTCATCGGCTTGGGTCAGGACGATATCACGGGACCATGACAGCCCGGAAGAAAGCCGATTAGTTGAGCGCGGTTTCGCCGGACGTCACCCGCCGCCGGATCGCGTATCGGCGCTGGTCGCCCTCGAGCGTCTCGTCTACCTCGTAGAGGACGCGGAGGTGCGGTGCCCGAAGGCGTTGCGCGAGCGCTTGCGGCGTCCGGACGAACGGGCGGTTGGCGGTTGATGCCATCGTCGACAGATCGCGGAACAGCTCTTGGACGGTGACCCACCGGGTCGTGTTCGGCTCGAACGCCGCCCAGTCGGCGAGGATGTCGAGGACGATGTCCGACTCGGCGGCGAAGGCGGTCCGCTCACGGGCGAGCGCGTCGAGCAGCGCCGGGACGACGATCGAGCTTTGCCAGCCCAGCGCGCGGCAGGCCGCGTAGGCGAAGACCTCGAAGTCACCGAGGCGCGTCGTCGTCCGGCGGGGTGGCTCGACGGCCAACGCCGCGACGACGCGGTTGAGGTAGTACAACCACTCGCCGAAAATCTCGGCGCGGCGTTGTTCGATGTACGCCGCGAGTGCGGCCGCGCCTTCGCTGCCGCGCGCGGTCCGCGGCCCGAGCCGGAGCACGATCGACCGGTCGACGACGTCGTCGCGTCGGAACGACCGGGGGTCTTTCGAGGCGACGGCGATGAACGACTGGGGGCGAATCTCGACGCGGCCCGTGTTCGTGTGGAGCTTGCGCTCGGCGCGGTAGCCCTTCGTGCAGTATGCGCAGACGTTGTCGGCGAGCCAGTCGATCGGGTCGTCGGGGTTGTCGAGCACCATGATCGGCGAGTGCAAGAGCGTCACCCAGAAGTCGCGGAGGCCGTCCTTGCTGACGGTGAACGGGTCGACGCTCCCGAACAACGCGTGCTGGATCATCTGTAGGATCGTCGTCTTACCTGAGCCCGGCGCACCCTCAACCATCAGCAACGGCTTCGTCGGGAACAGGTCCGAGAATGCCACCGCGAGCATCCAGATCATCAGCGCCTGAACCTGATGCTTCGGGCGCATGTGGCCGCCCGTGTCGAGGGCCCAGGTCACGCCTTGGAGTAGCCGGAACAGCGCGCCGTTGCGTCCGACGACCGGCTCGAGCGGGACGTTGCCGTTGTCGTCGTCGGCGAACAGCACGGGGCGGCCGTTGTCGATGATCTCGATCCCGATGGGCCCCGGCGTCAGGTCGCTGCGACCGAGGCGGCGTTGCCAGGCATCGTCGATGAGAAACGCGTTGGGCCCTTCGATCACGCCGGCGCCGGTGACGCGGTACATCGTGCCGTCGTAGCGCGACAGGTAGAGCGCGCCGTTGCAGTACGCAGCCCAGCGTCGGACCGACGTCTTGCGGCCGTTGTACATCGCGTAGCTCGCAAGCGCCTGCGTGACCTTGGGCGTGATCTCACGGTCCTTGGTGTTGAGGCCATAGACCATCAGCAGGTGGGTCGCCCAGCGCGCGTCGCCGTGGTTGAGCGGCAGGAGCTTGCGCGTGAACGCGCTGAACAGGTGCGGGTCGCTGTCGACCATCAAGAACTGGCTGTTGGTCGTCTCGGTCTCCATCCGCAAGATCGCCGCGGCGATGTGCTGGGCCGTCTCGGTGGCGGGTGCGCGGCGCATCGCCTCGAGAATGAGCGCGATGCTCGCGCGCTGTGCTGCGTACTCCGCGGGTAGGAGAGCCACCGGACGCGCACTCTATCAGGGGAGGCTGACGCCTGGCAGGGGTCGACGCACACGAACAACGTCTTGTGGTCACGCACGTCCACGGCCACAAGCGGTGGTGCTGACAGGGACCTGTGGTACAGGCCGTAGTCATGGACGCAGTTCGTCCCGCCGGCCGTTGGGACTGGTGGACCATCCCGTTTGAGTGGGCTCGGCAGCTCGGGCCGGTGCCTGGTGTCGTCTACCGGACCAACGGCACCGTCGAGGTGCACCGAACGCACTTGCCCTTGTTGGCCGCACACGGTCACCCGATCCCGGAGTTGACTGTCGGCGTGCCGCCGGTGCTGCCGAAGTCGTTGACGCTGCGCCCTTGGCAGACACGCGCGCGGACATGGATGGCCGACCGCCGCGGCTCACTGGTGGTCGCCGAACCCCGGCTCGGGAAGACACCGCTGGCGCTGAGCCTGCATGAGCCCAACGGCTTGTTGATGATCCTGGCGCCGCTCGACGTGCGCGAGGTGTGGCTGACCTGGATCGAGCGGATGTTCCCGGGCGCGCGCGCGGAGACGTTGGTCCTTGAAGGTACGGTGCCGGACATCGAGAAGCTCCGGCGTACTCGGTTCGTCTTCGCCCACTACGACATCCTGACGCACCAACAGGTTACCAGCGTCCGACCGCGCACGCTCATCGTCGATGAGATCCACCTGCTGTCCAACCCGACGTCTCAGCGGACGAAGGCCGTCCGGTTCTTTGCCGGCCTGGCCGACCGCGTCATCGCTCTGACCGGCACTCCGTTGTGGAACAAGACGCGTGGGCTGGGTCCCTTGCTGGCGATCACGAACCCCGGTGCATGGGGCTCGCACCACGAGTTCAGCCAGCGATACGCCTCGCCGACGATGGGTGAGTACGGCTGGGTCTACGGCGAGCTGTCCAACCGTGAGGAGTTTATGCAGCGGCGGACCGAGGTCGTCTTCGAGGCGCGGTGGTCGACCGAGGCACCGGAGTTGCCTGCGACAAACTACGAGGTCGTGGACGTGCCCGTCAGCGCGGACGATCTTGCCGTCCTCGACGAGACCGCCGCCGAGATGCGCGGCGCTCTCCTCGACACCGACGACAACACGATCGGTGCGTTGGCGCGGTACCGACAGGCGACCGGCGTCATCAAGATCGAGACGGTCGTCGAGCGGGCGATGGCGTACGCCAAGCCGCTCGTGATCTGGGGGTGGCACAAGCAACGCGTCATCAAGAAGATCGCGGATCGGCTCAAGAAACAAGGTCGGGCGACGTTCATGTTGCACGGCGATCTGTCGATCCAAAAGCGCACCGAGGCGCTTGACGCCTGGCGCGCGAGCCCGGACGGAATCCTCTGCGCGACGCTGGCGGTGGGGCAGGTCGGGCTCGATCTGTCGCACGCGACGACCGCGTTCGTGGTCGAGATCGACTGGACGCCGGCCGTCACCTACCAGACCACGATGCGGACGTTCGACGCCAGCCGACCGATGACGATCGTTTTTTTTCGTGTCGACCATCCGGTCGAGCGGATGCTTGTGGATAGCACGCGAGCGAAGATGCAGCGCGCCGACGTTTCCGCAATGCCTGCCGCCGGTTCGGCGTTCCGGATCGACGTTCCACAGGATGTGGACGACGGCTCGGTCTTGGACGAGCTGCGGGCGCTGCTCGCGGGCCGGTCGGCGGATTTCACCACGTGGGTCTAGCGTCCGTGTCAGGGCCCCGTGATAGGTATCCCTCGTCGCGGTCCTCCCTCTTGCGTTCCGCGGCCTAACCACATGAAACTACCGAAGCGTAAGCACAACTGCGCGTTGTGCAAAGCTCCGCTTGCGCCGTCGTCCTACGACGGGCTGTGGCTCCACCCGGAGTCCGCAACCTGCCAGGTCCACGTCGCGGACCACCTGGGGCTCTCGCTCGACGACCAGTACGGCGTCGATGCCGAGGGCATCTACACGGTGGCGGCCGAGCCTGCGGACGCGCCGCTAGGTGAGGGCGCGTTCTCGGCCGGCGTGATCACGACCGATGGCGTCGCCATGGTCACCTTGGGTAACGGCCCCTCGGCGTTCGTGTCGGTCGAGGCCGCGGCCAAGGCGCTGTTCGAGGCGGCCGGCCTGCCCTACCTGGGCGGCTCGTCAGGCTCCTACGGCTGGTCGAGCGTCTCGACGTTCCAGAAGTGCCCTTACCTCTGGAAGAAGACCTACGGCGCACGCGACGCGGCGCTCGGCGGGGATCTCTCGGAGGCGCTCGAGGTTGGCTCGATCGCCCACATCTTCCTCGCGATCCACTACAGCCGGTGGATCGACCCGGCGTACCCGTTGACGCCCGAGGATGCCCGCCGCTACTTCATGACGGCGAGCGTGACGCCGACGTTCGTCGACAAGGCGTGGAGCCTGTTCGACAGCTACCGTGTCTGGCACCAGGAGGAGTCGGCCTGGATGATCCCGCTCGCCGTCGAGGAGCTTGCGGTCGATCCGCGCACAGGCTTCAGCTGCCGGTGGGACCTCGTCTTCAAGGTCGAGATCGCGCAGCCGGGCATCTTGCCCGGCGTGTACATCTGCAACCACAAGAGCGCCGCCGACAACTCCTTCGTCACGCGCGAGCAGTGGAAGAACGACGGCCAGATCCTGGGCGAGATCAACCTCTACAACGCGCTTGGCTACCACCGCCGGTTCGGACCGCTGCGTGGCGCCTGCGTGAACCTGCTGATCAAGACGCAGAACCCGCAGTTCATCCGTGCGTGGGTGATGCCGCCGCCGGCGATCCTGCGCGACCACGCGAAGTCGTTGCTCTACACGACCGGACAGATGCGCATGGCCGAGGCGACCAACTGCTACCCGCGCATGCGCGCGGCCTGCGTCACGCGCTACCGGACGCTCTGCCAGTTCCACGAACACTGCGCCGGCGGCGACGTCGAGCGCGAGATCGAGGCTCCATGACTCTGCCGATCCGCATCCGGCCTGGCGCCGGCGACCAGTCGGGCACGAAGTACCGGACGTTCTGTTGCTACGGCAACACGCGCTGCGGCAAGACGCAGTTCGCGGCGACGTTCCCCAACCCCGTCTTCATCTCGGATATGTCCGAGCGCGGGTGGGTGACGCTCGAGAACATGAACGTCGAGGACTTCTATCACGCCGACCGCGAGATCATCGTGATGCCGGTCGGCGATCAGGTCCAGGTGACGATCGCGATGTCGCACGTCGAGCAGTGGGTCCGGCAGGGCTACTTCGACACGGTCGTCTTCGACTCGCTGACGTTCTACGCCGAGTCGTGGTTCAACGACCAACACCAGAAGATGCTCCGTACCGGCAGCGTCGACACGCGGTCGCTCTACGGCGCGATGGCGCAGCACCTCAGCAACCTCCGCACCCAGGTTCACAAGTGGCCGTGCAACGTCGTCTGGACGGCGCTCGCGACGCCGCCCGAGGACAAGTCGGAGGGTGGCCCGATGCTGTCGGGCAAGTCGAAGTACCGCTTCGCGGCAGGCTGCGACCACATCTTCTACCACCACAAGTACCAGCACGTGTTCCAGGACGCGCCGGGCGAAGACGGGACCGCACCGCCGCCCTACGAGGCGACCGTCTTCGAGGCGGTCACGCGGAACTTCCCCGGCTACGTCGTCGGCGGTCGTGACAACGGCAAGATCCCTGATCGGGTGCACTACCCGACGTATCGGCAGATCGCCGAGTGCCTGGGCCTGCCCGAGTTCGCGCCACGCCCGGCGCTGCCGGCCAATCTCTACGACGCCGCTCGCGCGGCGCTCGACAAGCCCGGCGCCAAGGCGCCGGCTGCGCCGGCGGCCCAGGCTCCGGCGGCGGCTGCGGCCGCGACACCCCCCGCGCGCACCCGCGCGCGCTGACCAGGATCACCGGGCACTCCGCCCGTGACAACACCACCGGTTCACGGAGCTTTCCGTGGCCACGAGGTACAGATGAGCGAGACCGAGAATTTCGTGTTCGATGGGTTCGACGTGGCCCCGGATGCCGCCCCGATCAAGGCATGGGACGGCAGCAGCAACATGCCCACCATCCCGGCGGGCGAGCACCTGTTCGAGCTGACGAGCCTGACCGTCGCCGACACCAAGGCCGGCGACGGCAAGAACCTCGTCGCCGAGTTCAAGTGCCTGAGCGAGGGCGAGGGCAACGGCGAGACCGTGCGCAGCTGGTTCCTGTGCGTCGGTCCGAAGGTCAAGCCGGGCCACAAGGGTCGCATCGCGGCCGTCTTCCGGGACGCGCTGCAGGTCCCCGGGATCAACCCCGTGAACCTCCAGTTCGAGACCAAGAACGCGGTCGGCCGGCGCATGTACGCCACCGTGACCCTGAAGCAGCGCAACTACTACGACCCGGTCACCGGCGAGGAGAAGCAGGCGACCAACGCCGAGCTGTCGGCCGAGCGTCCGGTCGAGGCGGCGGCCCAGCCGCAGGCTCCGGCGCCGGCGGCCGCCCCGGCCCGCGCCCCGTCGGCCCCGCCCGCGCGCCCGCCGGCCCCGGCGGCGCGTCCCGCGGCGCCGCCGCCCCGCGCGCGCTAGCGCAAGGCGAGCCGCAGGCTCGCAGTTCCTGAGTCCTACGGCGGCACCGTCGACGGTGGCACCCGGATGGGTGTGCAGGTGGAACTCCTGCCCGTATCGGCCAATTTCTTCGATCTCATCCAACCTCTACGTCCTCGTGAGGCGCATGCGCGACGTCGACTTCGAGCTGCTTCAATGGTGTCGTGATGACCGGTGCCCGGATGACTTCCTACATCTGGCGCACGGTCGTCGCGGTAACGTCATCCGTGTCGCGGCCGCCAGCGCCAACGCGGCCGCGTGCGCCGTCAGCGTCGCGGACGCCGTCGCCGCTAACGAAGCCGAAGCCGACACCGGCGATGACGCGGATGCGGATGCTCAGCCGCACGTCGGGACGACGGTGATCGAGTGCGCCTACGCGCACGTCCCGTTGCGTAGCCCGCGGATGTTCAAGCACATCTACTACGACGTCGTGAACGACTTTGGTTCGGTCGCCGAGCGGACGCTCTACCGTGCGATGCGGACGCTGGTTACCGACCGTCGGATCGCCTGCATCGCCGACCCCTCGGTCTCGTGGGCGACGTACCGGCGCAACCCGAGCACGACGTCTGGCTTCTACATCCGCTACGACTCGCCGTTGCTTTGGACGCCGGGCGGCCTGGCGTCCGTCTACGAGGCGATCGGCGACTACGCCAAGCCCATGGACTACACCTGATGCGCCTCGTCATCGTCGAGTCACCGTTTGCGGGGCGGGGCGACACACCCGCCGAGCGTGCACACGCAACGGCCGAAAACGTCCGCTACCTGCGGGCCTGCCTGGCGGACTGCCTCCGCCGTGGCGAGGCGCCGTTTGCGTCGCACGGACTGTACACCCAACCGGGTGTCCTCGACGACACGAACGCAGCTGAGCGCGCGCATGGCATCGCCGCCGGGTTCGCGTGGCGGCCGGCGGCACACGCGACGGTTGTCTACACCGACCGCGGGATGTCATCAGGGATGCGTGCTGGCATCGAGCACGCCGCGACGATTCCTGGGCACACCGTCGAGTACCGGATGCTTAGCGGAGAGTGGGCGCCGTGAAGGTCACGGTCAAGTCACGGCCAAGCACGTACGACGCGTACGACCTGATCGTCGACGTCACCGTCACGCGCCGGCGCCCCGGTCGGTCGCCGCCGTCGGTCAAGATGGTACCGGTCGGAGTTGCGCAGGGTGCCGGGTTCGTGTTCGGCAACGTCGTCGGCGGTGGCCTTAGCCCCGTAGAAGACACCAACCTGCGCAACGTGCTCGCGCGTGCCGTCTGCGCCCAGCTCTACTTGGGTGATCTCGCTGACTGTCTCTGCAGCGAGATCCCGGCGTTGACGACGGCGCAGATGCGGCGGTTCTGCGCTGCGCTCGAGAACATTCAGGCATTCAAGCGTGTGCTCGCGGGCGTGGCGTTGCCGCGGCTGCCGCGTCGATAGGAGGCATCGTCGTGCGTTGCATACGGACCGATGGGTGTAAATGTGGCCGGGTCGGCTGTCCCGGGTTTGGGGCAGTTGCCGCCGTGGCAGTTGATCGCATCGTTAGCGCGATGGGTACGGCCACGGAGGCCGTCAACCACCCCAACCACTACGGCGGCGCTGACAACCCGTACGAGGTGATCAAGGTGCTCGCAGCCTGGGAGCTGGAGGGCGACGCGATCCTGTGGAACGTCATCAAGTACGTCGCGCGGGCCGGCAAGAAGGATCCGGCCAAGCACGTCGAAGACCTGGAGAAGGCGCTGTTCTACCTGGACTACCGTATCAAGACACTCCGCAACAAGAAGTAGTCGCCCGGTAACGGGCACACGCAACAACTGACGGGCCTGTGTGACGGAATGGTCGCGCGACGGCCCCCGAGGTGATGCTGATGACGACCGAATTGACGCCGGCCCCGGAGATCGTCCGTGGGTCGGTAGACGGCGCGGATTGCGCCAACTGTCCGTTCTCGCGCGACGGCGCACCCAACCACCCCGTCGTCGGGGAAGGCCCCGCGAAGCCGTTGTTCATCGCCATCGGCGAAGGCCCCGGTCGCGTCGAGGCCCAGACCGGCCGGCCGTTCGTCGGCCCGACGGGGCAGCTGCTGATGAAGGCGTTTGCCGAGACCGGCATCGTGCGTGATCAGGTCTACCTGAGCAACGCGACGCTCTGTCAGCCGTTCCCGAAGGCCACCGAGAAGGACAAGCACGCGGCTGCGGTGACGTGTCGGCCACGGCTCGAGCGCGAGCTGATGGACTTCCCCGAGCGGCCGGTGCTTTTGCTCGGCGGTGTCGCCGCGAAGTCGTTGCTCGACAGCGTGACCAAGCTGCCGATCACGGAGATCGCGTGTGCGCACTTCGAGGTCGACGTCGACGGCTCGGGCCCGCGGAGCCTCATCCCGACGATCCATCCGGCCGCGATCCTGCGCGCCAGCGATGGCGGCGAGGACGGCAACAAGGGCGCCGAGAAGACGGGCGGCCACACGTCCGACCTCGGGTTCTGGTCGCTCAAGTGGGACGCGCTCAAGGTCAAGGCGCTCGGGGAGGGGCGTGACATCCGGCTGCGCATGCGGGTCGGCGAGGAGATCGAGTTCGAGCTGCAGGACCCGGCGCGCGCCCGACGGCTCGTCCGGGAGCGGCTCGCGGCCGCACGGCAGACCGGCCGGCTGGCGATCGACTACGAGACGTACGTCGACGACGACCTCCGCAACTTCGCCCTCCAGGCGTTCGTCGCAAAGATCCGGCTGATCGGGCTGGCCTCGGCCGGCAAGTCGTGCAGCGTCAAATGGGATCTGCTCGACGCCGCGACGATCGCCGACTACGCGGCCGTGCTCGCTGACGCGACGATCACCAAGGAGTACCACAACGCGACGTACGACATGGCCGTCTCGCAGAACCAGTGGTACCGGTTCGTCCACGCCGGCCCCATCGACTGTACGCTGCTCGGTCAGCACGCCGCGTGGCCCGGCGCCAAGAAGAAGCTCCAACACGTCGTCTCGCAATACTTCGCGGTCGGGCCGTGGAAGTCCGAGTTCCGCGACGCCGGCGACACGCTCACCGACGAGGCGATCTACAACGCGAAGGACGTCCTCGGCACCCACGCCGCGGTCGTCCCGACGAAGCAGTGGATCAAGCGGACCAAGACCGAGCGGGTCAACGAGATCGACAAGATGAAGGCCCACGCCGCGGTGGGCATGCACCTGCGCGGGTACCACGTGGACCCGGAGGTCAACGCCGAGATCGTCCGACGGCTCAAGGAGAACATCGACGAGGCGAACGCGATGATGTACGCCGCGTACGATCAGATCCGCGATCGGACGCACCGGATCCTGGCGGCCGAGAAGGCCAAGACGGCACGCAAGGGTGACGTCAACGAGGATGGGGCGCCGCTCGCGTATTCCGAGCGCGTCAAGGTCCGGTTGGAGGAGCTGCTCCGCGAGATCGACAAGGGCAAGTTCGTCTGGAAGCCGTCCAACGACGGCCACGCGACCGCGTTCCTCAAGGCGTCCGGTGTCCCGCTGTGGCAGACGACCAAGAAAGGCAAGACGGCCTCGGGCGCGGCCGTGCTCGAGGCGTTCGCCAGCCACGCCGTCGTCGACGAGTTGCTGCGCATGCGCGGCAACGAAGCCTTGTACGACATGAACGTCCGGATGTTCCAGTGGGTCCAGGCGTCCGACGGCAAGTGGAAGCCGCCGTTCGTCCAGGACGACGGGCGCGTCCACCCGATCTGGTCGCCGACGCAGATCTCGGGGCGGTACGGCTCGGTCAAGCCGGCGTCGTCCAACTGGACGATGGGCAACGAGACGCACGCCGACCCGAAGAAGCGGCTCCCGAATGTCCGCCGCCAGCTCGTCGCACCGCCTGGTCGTGCGATCGTCGCGTTCGACATGGAGCAGCTCGAGGCGCGACTGATCGCGGTCCAGAGCGGGGACCCGTTCCTGTGCCAGATCTTCGCCGACGGGCTCGACATCCACCACGAGTTCGGCGTGCTCGTCTTCCCGGAGATGACCGCGATCAAGGCCGCCGATCTCAAGGGCTTCAAGGGCAACGAGCAGTACAACATGTACCGCGACCTGACCAAGCGGTTCGAGTACGGCGCGATCTACGGCGGCAGCGACGCGACCGTCCACAAGGCCGTCTCGGCCGACGCGCCGCACATCACGCTGAAGATGACGTCCCAGGCGATCGTCAAGATGAAGTCGCGGATCAGCCACGTCTTCGCGTGGCAACAACGGTTGCTCGCCAAGACGTCGCAGCCGCCGTACACGCTGTGGTCCTACCTCCTCGGCCGCCGGCGCGTCTTCCCGATGGGCAAGCCACCGGCGACCGACGTCGCGAACAACCCCAACCAGTTCGCCGGCGCCGACATCATGGACATCGGCTACTCGCGGCTGCTCCCGCGGCTCGAGAAGTACAAGGGCTCGGCGTTCCTGATTCTCAACCAGCACGACGCCGACTACTTCGAGTGTGACGAGGGTGACGTGCCCAGCCTGGCGTTGGACATCAAAGAGTCCTTCACGCAGGAGGTCGAGGCCGTCAACGGTCAGAAGATCCTGTTCCCGTGCGACCTCAAGGCGGGCTACAGCTACGCCGTCGAGCCGTCGGACAAGCAGAAAGAAAAGCACCCCTACCTCGTGTGGCCGGTCGGCCGCCCGGGACTCAAGAAAGTGAAGGTCTGAGATGTCAACGATATCTGTCGCTCCTGGAACGTTGAGCTACCACCTCGCCGACGGCACGCGCTTGTCTGTCGACGAGTTCATCCACCGTGACTTCGCCTTTCAGCAGCACATGGGTATTCCTGTGCCGCACGCGAAGCTCGCCGGTGCGCGCATGTACTGGGACGCGGCCGATCCTGATGATCCTGGCTTCTACTTGACCGAGCCGCGCCGCCGAGACCCGAAGCGTACGGATAAGGTCTGGTACATCGTCGGCATCCACGTGCCTGTGCCGTGCCTCACCGTCACGCTCTGGTACTGCGGCCAGCGACAGGTCACGCTCGCACCGACGGCGCCCGACGTACTGCACCCAATCGCACCGATCGCCGTGGCGCCCGGCTTGACGCTGCGGATCGAGCAAGACTTCGGGTTGCACGGCACGCCGCGCGCGTGCACCCACGTCTTAACGCTCGCGGGGTATTTCCTGCGTGACGAGTTGTACGTGCCGCCGGCCCACGAGCTGGACCGGGGGTCCAAGTGAACATCGCTGCGCAGCTTGCTGAGATGCGGACACAGATCGCGACGCTCGTCGGCCGCCGCCTTGCTGATCATCCGACGTACCGCGCTTGGTTGGCCGGCAGCACCTTCGACACTGGTGGCGTCCACCGGCCGTCTGCCGAGTTCGTCGATCGTGACGTCGTCGTCCGGGTCGCCGCAGACGGCCAGTTGTCTGTTGTCGGCGGTGCCCCACCGGTCGTCGACGGACCCGCGCTGCAGATGCGGCGAGACGAGGAGGCTTGCATCTACGCGGTGTCATGCATGGCCCCCGATGCGATCGTGACGCTGACGCGCGGTGGTACGTCGCGGCCCCTGTTTGCGTGTACGGGCTTCGGCCTGAACACGGGGCGGTTTGTCCGGGCGACCTTCATGCCGATGCAAATCAACCACGTGCTCACGGTTACCGCGATCACGCCGTTGGTGTACCCGGTGACCGTCGTGTTGCACACGCTGATGCGGCAAGCCTGCGTGTGACCGGGGCTGTCAGGCCCCCGTGCTAGGTTCCGCGACGGTCATGCAGCTGTTCTACATCACCGCGGTCGGCAGCGGCCTCGCGCTGATCCCGCGGCTCCCGTCGGATTCGATCGATGCGCTTGTCACCGACCCGCCGGCGGGGATCAGCTTCATGAACAAGGCGTGGGACAAGTTTCGGGAGCGCGATGCGTTCGTCGACTTCATCACGCGGACCGCGCTTGAATGGTACCGCGTCCTCAAGCCTGGCGCCCACGGCCTTGTCTGGGCGTTGCCGCGGACGGCACACTGGACGACGTGGGCGCTCGAGGATGCCGGCTTCGAGATCCGCGACAAGCACCTGCACCTGTTCGGGACGGGCTTCCCGAAGGGGATCAACGTCGGCAAGGCGATCGACGAGAAGCTCGGTGCGGTGCGGCAGGTCGTCCAGTACCGCGCCGGCGCGATCGGGACGATCGGCGGGACGGCGAGCGGTACGGTCAGCGACCGCAGCGACAACGGCGCGACGTTGACCGCGCCCGCGACGGCGGAAGCGGCCCGGTGGGAAGGCTGGAGCACGGCGATGAAGCCGGCATACGAGGAGTGGATCCTGATCCGCAAGCCGCTCGAGGGGACGGTCGTCGACAACGTCCTGAAGTACGGCACCGGTGCGCTGAACGTCGATGGGTGCCGGATTGGCTACACGTCGGACGCTGACCGTGCCTCGGCGACGCCGCAAGGTCGTGTCACGAGTAAGCGCAGCGGCAGCGTTGGTGCGGAGCCGGACGCGGGGCGAAACCTTGCCCGCGTCGAGTTCGATCGACCTGAGACGACCGGCCGCTGGCCCGCGCACCTCTCCCTCGACGACGAAGCCGCGGCCATGCTCGACGCACAGAGCGGCGACGTCGGTGCAGCCGCGCCGGTTCAAGGCGATGAGCCGAGCGCGCCGATCGCGAACGCCTACAACAAGCGCAAGCGTGTTAAGGGCGCGTTCCACGCCGATAGCGGGGGTGCCTCCCGGTTCTTCTACGTCGCCAAGGCGCCCAAGCGCGACAAGACTTCGGGCGGCCTGGTCACGAACGACCACCCCACCGCGAAGAACACCGAGCTGATGCGGTGGCTCGTCCGGTTGATCACGCCGCCCGGCGGCGTCGTGCTCGATAGCTTCATGGGCAGCGGCAGCACCGGCGCGGCGTGCGCGCTCGAGCACGTCAGCTTCATCGGGTTTGATCTGGACGCCCACTTCGTCGACGACATCGCGACGCCGCGGATCGCCGCGGCCTACGAGGCCACCATGACAGGCGACGACGCCGAGGATACCACGGACATCGACATGCTCGCACCGACGACCATCCCGCCGTTTCTCCGCTGGGTCGGCGGCAAGCGCCGTCAGGCCCTCGACCTCGCCGTGCGCGCGACCGCCGCGCTCAAGCCGGGTGGTCGGTACATCGAGCCGTTCCTGGGCTCGGGCGCCGTCGCGCTGGCGATGCCGCCGGGGACGCCGATGCTCCTCGGCGACGCCTGTCTACCGCTCGGCTACCTGTGGTGGTGGCTCCAGCAGCACCCGCGCGAGATCGCCGAGTACGCCGCCGGCTACGGGCTCGCGCTCGACCAAGACTGGAACACCCAGGAAGGCTTCAACGAGCTGCGCCAGCAGCACAACGCGACGCCGTACAGCGACGCGTCGTGGGAGCCGTCGGCGCGGTTCCTCTGGCTGACGAGCGCGAGCTTCAACGGCGTCTACCGCGAGAGCAGCAAGGGTGAGTACAACGTCCCGTGGGGCCGGCGCGCACGCGTCTCGGTGCCGACGCCGGAGACCTTGGAGGCCGTCGCTGCACACATCGCGCAGGCCCAGGTCTTCCCGGGCTGGGACTTCGAGGACGTCATCGATCAGGCCGGCGCCGGCGACGTCGTCTTCGCGGACTCGCCCTACGACGGCCCCAAGGGGCAGTTCACGAGCTACGTCAAGACGCCGTTCGACGCCGACGCGCAGCTCCGGCTGGCGCGTGCAGCCTACCGTGCGCGCGAGCGCGGCGCGACTGTCATCCTGACGAACTCCGACACCGTCCGCATCCGTGACTTCTACGCGGGCTGGACGATCGAGTCGGCCCTTGAGCGGCGGCCCGTCGCGGCGGACCCCGGGCGCCGTGTCCCTGCGTACTGCGTCGTGATCAGCGGCGGCCCGCTGTGACGACTGGCATCGAACACCCCGCACCCCGAAAAGAAGGCACCGTGACCTACCAAGCCGACGCGCTCCGGACGGAGCACACCCCCGACTTCATCAACCCGGCGTTCTTCGGCGGCGACGTCGCGCACGCCCGGAAGATCGGTCGGCTCCTGCACGCCTTCCTCGGCCTCGCGACTGAGCTTGGTGAGGCGGCCGATCAGCTCAAGAAGCACCTCATCTACGGTAAGCCGCTCGACGAGGTCAACCTCGTCGAGGAGCACGGCGACTTCAGCTGGTACTCCAACTTGATGATCGACGCCATCGGCTCGACCTGGGAGGAGAGCTGGACCAAGAACATCGCCAAGCTCAAGGTCCGGTTCCCGGACAAGTTCACGCAGGCCCAGGCGCTCGCCCGGGATCTCGACGCCGAGCGGACGGCGCTGGAGACGCCGTGAGCCGGCCCGTCGTGCTGGTCGACGTGGACGACGTCCTCGCCGATTTCTACGCTGCGGCGCTCCGCGTCGCGGGTGAGATCCTGGGTCGTGACGTCTCGACCGAGTCCCGGACGACCTGGGACATCATCGACGCGCTCGGGTTCACGACCGCGCAGCGGGCCGCCTTCAAGCAAGCCGTCGGTCGGTCGGCGTTCTGTGCGAGCCTGTCGCCGTGTCCCGGCGCGCAGGTCGGCGTCGCGGCGCTCCGTGAGATCGCGGACGTCTACGCCGTGACGGCGCCGTTCGACGCGCTCTACTGGGTCAGCGAGCGGGATTGGTGGCTCAAGGAGCACTTCGGGTTTACGCGCAAGCAGATCGTCCACACTGACGCCAAGTACCTCGTCGCGGGCGACGTGTTCATCGACGACAAGGTCGAGCACGTCCGGCGGTGGGTTGATCGGCGCATCGGCACCGCCGTGCTGTGGGCTCAGCCGTACAACGCCGGCGCGGCCGTCGGCCGTGCGGCCCGGACGAACGTCTGGGAGGATGTCTATGCCCTCGCCGCCGAGCATCCGTGACGCCGGCCGGAAGCCGTGTTCGGTCTGCGGGACCGGTCAGATCGTCGCGATCGTCGCGGTCACGTTGACGGTGCCCGTGCGGTTCCAGCGTCGGCTGACGAAGCACGTGCTCCGCGACGCCGACGTCCGGCTGTGTAGTGCAGCGTGGGACCGCGCCGGTTTTTGTTGTTCGACACCTGGCTGTCGCGGGCCCGCGTGGCTGCGGCGGCGTAACGGTTGGGAGTGACGCATGTGGAACTACGTCAAGAAGGATGATGGCAGCTACGTGCAAGCCGCGTATCACGGCCCGGATGGAACGCCTGGACGCGCACCGGGATGCACAGGCGCTAGCCCTAAGCGCGATCGCAGCAAAGCTCTGGGACCCACGGCGATGAACCGATCCGACGACGATCCCCACATCTGGAATGGATGGTCGTGACCGCACGTCTACCGCCTGGCGCACGCGGTTGGTTTCCGTGGAACGGGTCTAAGCGATGGTTGCTCCACGACGTCGCTGAACTTGTCACGGCAGGCCTCAAGCCTGGTGCGCGGTTTTTCGATCCGTTCGTAGGTAGCGCCGCGGTATCACGCGAAATTCGGCGCAAGCAACCCTGCGTTGACCACGTGCTTGGTGACGCGAATCCGTGGCTGGCCGCGTTGCTCGACACCGCGCGCACGCCGGACCCGGTGCCGATCCCATCGAATTATCTAGACTTCGACTTCTGGCGGGGGTTGACAGACGATGAGGCTGGTCAGCTCGACGTGATAACACGCGCACAGCGATTTGCGATCTGTCTACACACGGCATGGGGGCACCGGTGGAAGACCGACAGCGCGGGCCGGTTTACGCAGAGTACGGCACCGCTCCAAGCTACGTTCTGTGAACCGGCGTACCTGCGCCGCCAACTCGATCACGTGTTCACGGTCAAGTGGTTGCGTGCCGCGGATATTGTTGTAACCGGTGACTGGCGTAGCACCGTCGCAACATTCGAGTACGGTGACCTCGTGTACCTTGATCCGCCGTACCCCGAGACGCTCGGGTACGGAACACAGACGTGGACGATCGCAGACCTCCTCGATGTCATCGATTGGCTTGCGGATGCGCGTATCAACGCGGTCGTAAGCAACGTCGCTGACATCGAACGCTTGCTCGTCCGCGCCGGGTTCCAGACACGCTGTTTGCTGAGTCCTACAGCCAGCCGAACGCGTCGCCAGCGCCGCGAAATTATCGCCTGGCGCTACCACTGAGGAGCTATGCCGACGGAACGACCTGACGACGATCCCCACATCTGGGACGGCGACACGTGCATGATCTGTTGTCTCGACGCCGTCGACGTCCAGACCGGCATGGATCAGGGCATCTGCACACCGCGGACGCGGGTTACACACGCGGCACACTACCGCTACGACGTCTACATCGGCCGTGGCCGCAAGAGCATCTGGGGCAACCCGTTCCGGGAAGGTGCCGACGGGACTAAGTCCGAGGTCATCGAGCGGTACCGAACCTGGATCCAGACCCAGCCGCAGTTGATGGCACGGCTGCCCGAGCTGCGGGGCAAGGTGCTCGGCTGCTGGTGCAAGCCCGACATCTGCCACGGCGACGTGCTCGCGGAACTGGCCGACGCGCCGCCGCCGAAGGTCACGGCGCCAGCGGCCACGACGCCGCGCGAGGTACTCCGTGAAGAACTCCGAGGTCGTGCTGCGGCGCAAGCAGCACGATACGTCACGCCTGACCCGCCGCCACAGTACGACGACGTCTATGAGGCCGGCGTCGCAGCGCTGAACGCGGACGCCGGTGAGGAAATTGTTGTACCGGCGCCTGAATGTCAGACCGCCGTGGTACCACCTCAGCCCGTGAACCTTGATGACTACGACACGACCGTCATCATCCTCGACGTCGAGACGACCGGCATCGATCGCGCGAAGGACGAGATCATCGAGCTGGCCGTCCAGTTCGGGTTCGGCGACGGTGACCGTCCGGGGCCGGGCGAGGTCTGGCGGTTCAAGCCGTCGATCCCGATCCCGGCGGAGGCGACCGCCATCCACGGCATCCGTGACGAGGACGTCGCGGCCGCGTCGTCGTTCGGCGCGGCCGCGGTCCACGTCGAGCAGGTGATCGAGGCGGCGACGGTCGTCGTCGGGTACAACATCGAGTTCGACCTGACGATGATCGACGCGGCGCTGCGGCGGGTCGGGCGCCGGCTTGATCTCCGCGGCAAGCTGATCATCGACCCGCTGCAACTCTGGCGGGTGTGCGAGCCGCGGACGCTCCAAGGCGCCCACCAGCGTTTCGTTGGCGCTGCGTTCGAGGATGCCCACAGCGCCGGCGCCGACGTCGCCGCGACGGGGCGCGTGCTCCTGGGCATGCTCGACAACTTCGGCCATGCCGGCAAATACTGGGACGAGATCGCGACGATCGCGTGCCCTGACCGTGCGACCTGGCTCGGCTTCACCACACACTTCATCTGGAAGGACGGCCGCGTGATCCTCAACTTCGGCAAGCACGCCGGCACGGACGTTCGGTCTGCTGCCGTCAAAGGCTACCTCGCTTGGATGCAGAAGCAGGACTTCCCGGCGCACGTCGCCGAGATCGCGAAGGCCGCCGCGGGCGCGAAGTCCGACGGTGAGTTCTTGCGGTTCGCCGCACAAGCCTACCCGCCGCCGCCTGCTGCTGAGGTGGCGCCGTGAGCCGGCTCCGGGTCGTTGCTGGCCTTGCCGTCGACGCCGAACACCGCGTGCTCGTCGGCCTGCGTCCGCCGGACAAGGCCTTCCCGGCGCAGTGGGAGTACCCCGGCGGCAAGGTCGAGCCGGGCGAAGGTGACACTCAGGCGCTCGTCCGCGAGTGGCAAGAGGAGCTGAGCGTCACGCCGGCCGTCGGTCACCGGATCGGACGGCTGACGCTCGTGCTCGACGTCACCGTGACCCTGTCCCTGTACCACGTCCGCATCGGCGCGCAGGTCCCGCAGGTCAACCTTGATGCGCACACCGCGCTACGGTGGGTGACGCCGTCGGAGTTGCTGTTGAAGCTGCCGGCCACGCCCGGCACGACGGCGTTCTACGCACTCGTCAAGGCGTACGTCGGCGGGCTGGCGTAAGCGCAGACCCGCTTGACACAGCCTGCACGCCATGTAACCGTTCACCCATGGCGTCCATCACTCTCCTCGGTCGTTCGCGCAAGCCCCGCAAGTCCCGCAAGTCTGCCTCGAAGGGCAGCTGCACCACCTCGAAGGGCCGGCTCCGCAAGGGCTGGCGCTACGCGAAGGGTGGCCGCTGCGTCCGCGCGAAGGGCAAGCGCTAAGGCGCTCGACCATGAGCGTCGCCGCGACCCGGTGGCAGCAGGACGTGCGCCTGCAGCCCAACAACCCGAACCAGTTGATCCGCTACAGCCCGACCTTCCCGTCGGGCGGCGGCGGATACAGCGCGTTCGGCTGGTCGCCCGTCCCGAACGAGGGCTTCAAGCTCTACTCGCCGGCGGGCGCACTCGGCGCGCCGTTGGTGCCCGGCTGGTCCGGCATCGCCAAGGTGGTCGGCGCCGTCTTCGGCGTCGCCGCTGGCTTCTGGCTGGCCCAGAAGAACCTGGGGTAGGGCGTGGCGCGTCGAGTCTCACGCGGCGGCCGTCGCACTGCAGTGCAGGGCCTCGGTGCCACGACCACGACCTGCAGCCCCCTGCCGGGGGCTGAGACACGGGTCTGCATCACGCGCCCGGCGAAGCGGACGAAGGTCCACACCGCTGACGACGCGTGTACGCTGCTCCGGCGCGCACGCAACGCCGACCGCGAGTCGTTCTACGTCCTGGCGCTTGACCCACAGAACCAGGTCCAGGGCGTCGAGGAGATCGCACGCGGCAGCGTCGGGGATGTCGCGGTGCACCCGCGCGAGGCGTTCAAGACGGCGGTGATGCTCAACGCGAGCGCCGTCATCATCGCGCACAACCACCCGTCAGGCAGCCCAGTACCGAGTGAACTGGACGTCGACTTGACCAAGCGCTTCGTCGAGGCGGGAAAGCTGCTCGGCATCCCGGTCATCGACCACCTGATCGTCGGTCAGTCTGGCTGCGGCTCGATCGCCGACGTCGACCCGATGGTGCTTCGTGGCGCACGCCGGCCGGCGCGACGCTACCGCATCCGGCGGCGCTGATGGCGGCTTGGCCCCCGTCCACGACTATCGACGCGCGTACACGCGCGTTGCTGAACATCCGCGCGACCGGCGTGACCGTCGTCATCATCACGGTCAACGGCACCATGACGTCGATGAACGCGGTGGCAGAGTCGACGGCGGGGCCGCCGCAGCCGACCGCGCCGGTGCCGGAAGCTCCGACCCGCCGGCCGCGGCCACCCCGCCCGCCGGTCCCGCCGTGGGCCAAGCGCGGCCGCGCTAGCGCCGGTCCGCGTCCGGGCCGCTGACGTCACTGCCGCAACGGGCTTGTGGGCGACCACGCGGCCGTGAACAGGCGCATGAGCGCCATCCCTCGGTCCGCCTCGTGGGGGATCTCGCGGAGCCGCATCAACGTGATGCGGTGACGTGCTCGCAAGATCGCACGGTAGACCTGTGCGGCTAGGCCTCGTGGCCCTGTGCCGCGGTCCTGTTCCCAGCGGTTGACGCTGGCGAAGGAGACGCCGAGGAAGCGCGCCATCTCGGCCTGGGTGAGCTGGAGGGCGGCGCGGGCGGCTCGAGCGGCACGCGCGCTGACCTGGCGTAGCGGCATCGCCGGGTCATACCATGCGCCGCTGACACCGTCAGCGTGGCCTGGTATAGTTCAGGCATGGGATGGCGCCGCCGTACACGTCAACGCCCGAGCCGGTGCAGCCGCCTGGCCTTCGCCAAGGCGCAGGCCAAGGGCCCCGAGGCCGTGGCCGTCTTCTTCAAGCTCTGCGGCGCGCCGCCGAAGCCCACCGCCGTCCGCCGCCGGCGGTAGCCTTGTCCCGATGACCGGCGTCGGCTACTGTCTGGGTATCATGGTGCAGCCCTAACAGTGATCGTGCCGCCGTCGGGGTCTTCGCGAACTTCCGGATCGCGATCGACAACGACTTCCGCGGCGAGTTTTCGTACGTCCAGTACCGGCGGTGGGGCGTGCTGCAGGTGTGGGAAGGCGGTCGGTACAAGACCGGGGCGCCGACGCGGCAACGTGCCGAGCACCGGATCTGGGTCCACCTCAACTACGGCGCGACGGGGTCGTTTACGAGCGCACGCGAGGCGGCGGCGCTGGTCGAACGCCTGACCGCGCTGTCGCCGGTCAGCCTCGACGAGTGGCGCCACTACCTGACGATCGGCGGTTAACCTGGATTCAGGCATCCCGGCAGGCGCGCATCATTTTCGGCTTGCTGACGCGTTCCGTTCCGCAGCGTATTCCATGGCGGTTTCATACACCGATAGCCACCGCATCACGACCGCATCCTCGGCCAGCACGCCGCTACGAATGAGGTCCGGGAGACGCCGCCGCAGGTGGCGCAAAGGTAGTCGGTGTAGCTTCGCAAGCCGCTGTTCGACATCCTCAAGTTCTTGCAGTACGGATTCTTCCGTCTCGCTGATCGCCTCGACGTCGAACGGACTCTTGTCCGTTGTGCTTTCCATATGGAGGCGACTGTAGCATCAAAGGTCCGGCGCGGCGCCGGCGTGCCGCTGCCAGCGTCGTGACCGGACACGTCGTGAGCGCGTACGTCTCGCAGCCACCGCGTCCGTAGTCGGGGTGTGGTGACTGTCCCGCAGCGCGTGCACACACCGCACGGCTCTTGGCGACCTGTTTCCGCCAGAACGCCTCGGTCGTCGGCTTGCGGAGGACGTCGCTGCTGAGCACGCCGCCGGCGTCGCACGCGACCTGGGCCATCGCCGTGTAGAGGCGCGTGGCGAGGCCGCAGCGGCGCAGGCCGGCGCTGACGTTGACCCACGCGACCTGCAGCCCGAGCGGGTCGCCGACGTGGTTCGCGAGGATCACGCCGACCCGCTGGCCGTGCTGACGTGCCTCGATGACGACGTCGTCGCCGAACGTACTCTTGCGGGTACGCGCGATCGTCAGGTTGGCGCACGTCTTGTGGCGCAGCGTGGTCATCGCTTGCGGGGTAGCCGTCGCATACGCTCGGCATAATCGACGATGTCGCCGCTCGGGACCATTCGGAACATACCGTCACCGATTGGGTCGGCGCCGTAGTCGCCCGGCACATCTGTGCGGATCGTCGTCCGTATCGGCGTGAGCGTATCGCGGTCGAGTTCGTAGCCTACGACCTCTGGGCGGGCCTGGTCGCGAAGCCGGTCTGGCGCACGCCGGCTGCCGTGCAGTCCGCGGACCTGCGGACCCACCGGCTTCCGCGGCGCCCGCGGCGTCCCCGTCCAGACCTCGAACGTCACGAACTTGCGCGACTGCGCGGCCTGCTGATCGACATACGCCTGTGCGTCGACCTGCGACGTGAACGTCCCGACGTAGCTGGCGTGGCCAGTCGTCTCATTTCGTTTGTAGACAGTGAAGGTGTCGTTGGGGCCCCGGAGTCCCGGCCGACGCACCTTGAACGCGCCAGCACGCTCTGCGCGCGTCTCGACGTCGAGTCCGGGCGGACCCTCACCGGCCTCGCGCATTTGCGCCCGCGTCGCAGGCGGCAGTCGATGCCACGCGCGCTCGGTCGCCTCGACGGCGGCGGCGTGTGCGTCCTTGGCGCGTTTGATCGCGGTCGCGTCGCGGGACTTCAACGCCGTCGTGACCGCAGCCTGTGCCACCCACTCCGCATGCTCGGCTTCTGGCAGCGTCGGCAGCGTCGACGTGGCCGTAGTCCGGCGCCCACGCGGCCCGTCGAGGTGGATCGTCGCCAGCTTGCTGTAGTACCGCTTGTCCTCGGTCAGGTGGTCGCAGGCAATCTCTCGGGCGATGCGGCGGTCGGCCGTGTGTTCCAGCTCGACCTTGATGCCGCGGGCCAGCTCGGTCTTGTCGACGTTGCGCGGGCAGCGGCCGCCGCGGGCCTTGCCTCCGGGGA
The DNA here is from genome assembly GCF_016714275.1 of Tessaracoccus sp. Lineage (GTDB taxonomy): Bacteria > Actinomycetota > Actinomycetes > Propionibacteriales > Propionibacteriaceae > Arachnia. The sequence continues at coordinate 41,179 of NZ_JADJNP010000009.1, forward strand.
TGCGTTCCATGGTCCGGCGATGGTAGGCTGACCAGCATGAGCTTTCAAGTCATCGCATTCGGCGTCGACGGCGCCGTCGTCCAACATTTCACCACCGCACGCCGGGGCGCCCGCGTCGCCACGATGCTGGCCAAGGTCACCGGAAAGGCGGACTTGGTTCAGCGCCGCCCTGGCGGCCGACCGGTCCAGCTGATGACCTGCCGCCGTGTGCAGACCGGCGCTGCAAAGTGTACGCTGACCCTGGCGGGGCAGGTGCTCTTGCGTGACAAGAAGCGCCAGTGAGACGGTAGGCTTCGCCACGCCGGCCGGCCACCGGTCGATCAAGCTCATGACGTGCACGCGGCGGCGGCCCTACGAGGGTCGCAAGTACGCGCGGTGCATCCTCACGACCGCCGGCGAGACGTACCTGCGCGGGAAGCGCTAGCGCCGGCGCTGACGCGCGTCGCGTCGGCGTTCGACTTCAGCCTGCGCAGCGACGCGTTCGGGGCTCCACTTGACTGCGTACGCCGTCGACAGCAGCGTCTCCCACGGCATGTCTTGTACGCGCGCGCCCTGTAGTGACGCCGACGCGCCCCGACCCTGGCGCGTCCAACCGTCAAACCACGCACCGCATCGGCGCGTGGTCTTGATCGGCGAGGTCTTCCACGCTGTCGCCGAGCTGGAGTTGCGGTCTGCCATCCAGGCGTCGCGCTCGGCGCGCGTCAGGTTGCGGGCGACGACCTTCCGCTTGCAGCGGTCCTCCTTGAAGAACCGGATGATCTTGTATAGCTCGGGCTTGGGCTTGGACGCGCGGGGCATGGGGTGAGCTTACAAGCTGCGCTATGCTCGTGTCCATGCGCTACCTTCCCCTCGCCTGCATCGCCCGCCACGAGCCGGCGATGCGCGCCCGCGGCGTCTCGACGGTCGCCCGCTCGCCGCGTGGCTTCCTGACCGCCTGGAAGCGCGCCGGCGGCGACCCTGCGAAGCTGTCGCCCTACTGGCGGCAGCGCCGGGCGGGTTTCATCGCGCGCCACATGGCGCAGATGGAGCAACACCACGAACCGCCGCGGGGCCCCGATGGGGCGCCGACCCGCCGCCACCTGGCGTTGATCGCCTGGGCGTACAGCCCGGAGCGCGGTTGTCCGCGGCCGTAGGCGTAGTGGTAAGCTCGTGCGCATGGCCAAGCAACCTGTTCTCACCCGCGGTACCGTCGTCCTCCGTCCTGATAGCTGGGCACCGCGTGCCCCGCACGGGCGTGCGCAGCTTCGCCGTGGTCGCGCGATCGTGCTCCACGCGACGGCCAAGGTCGTCACGCTCTGTACGTTTCAGCCAGGGCACAAACTGGACGCGAGCAATCCCCACGTCGGGCGGTACACGCCGTCGGGCCTCAAGGCTGTCGGCAAGGTCAAGAAGATCCCCAAGGTCTGTACGCAGACGCATGCGTGGAAGAAGACCTTTTGGAAGCAGCACCCGATGCCCGTGGTTGCCTTGGCGCGCGCGCGTCGACGGTGACGTGGTACGCTCGGCAGCATGTACCTCCAGGCTACCCGTCACGCCCCTCCGCCTGTCCACCTCGGTGCCGCCTCGAGCACTGGCTGGATCGGCCCGCTCGCGCTCGTCGGCGCTGCCGCGGCGCTCGCCTGGGTCGGCTTTGCGGCCCGCGACCACCGGTTCACGCGCGGCCGGACGTCGCGTCGGCGGTGACACTGGCTGTGGCGCCTGGTACCATCGTGGGCATGGCTCGCCTTGCAGGTTCCAAGAAGCACCACGCTGACCAGCGCGACGCGCAGATGTCCAACCTCAAGCAGCGGTTGGATGCCGCTGAGGCGGCGCTTGCGCGTGGCAGCTGCGGCGCGGCCTATACCAACATCCTCGAGATGTGGGAGGCCAAGGGCGCGTCCGAGGCACACGGCCGCGAGGCGGGCTCGACGGCATGGTCCCCGCACACGAAGATCGTCGACCTCGCCTACGCCTTCACGACCAAGTGCCTGCGCGCTGAGCCCGTGACGTTGGGTCGTGCACGGCGCCGCCGGCGTTAGCGCCGCGTCCGCTGCAGCTCGGCCTTGCCGGCCTTGAGCAGCTTGCAGACAGCGACGATGACACCGCTCGGTGCGTCGTCACGCGCCCGGTTGGGGCCACGGCGTCGCTTGTAGTCGATCCGGCACGCGGCCAGCTTCGCGGCGCCCTTGTAGACGCTCGGCATACCCGGTGCACCACGACCTCCGGGATACGTCGTACGCGTAGCGCGCGCTGCGTACCGAAGCGCAGCGGCGAGGGTGGGCGTGCTGTGGACGGCGCCGTTCGGGAACCGGACTGTATAGGGGTTCATGCCCTCGACGGTATCACACGTCGAACAGCAGCACCTGCTCGGTGTTCGCCGCGATCGCCAGCACGTCGGCGCCCTGGGCGTACCCGGTGGCCTTCGTGGTCGCCCGCTGCATGTCCTTGGCGACGACGATCAGCCGCTTGCGGGCCCGCGGACCGGCGTTCTTCGGCTGGATGTCCACGTACCACGGCGTCGTCGCGGCCAGGTCGGCGCGGAGCGCGGCGTAGCGACCGTCGGCGACCGCCAGGTGCTCGCGCAGCTGCGCGATCAGCACGTCCTTGGCGCCCAGCTGGCTGTCCTTGGCGGTCAGCTGCGCGTCACGGTTGGCGATGTCCGCGGTGGCGGCATCCACAGCCGCGGCGAGGGTGTGGAGGTCGGCTGTCGCCGCGGCGGCGGCGGCGATCATGGCCTCGGCATGCGCAGCGGCCTGTGCCGCCAGCTCGGCCTTGAGCGCGGTGACCACGTCGGCGGCCTCGGCGGCGGCGATCTCGGCGGCGTCCGCGGCGGCCTGGTTGGCGATCTCGATGCCGGCGATGGCGGCGGCGAGCGCGGCCTCGGCGGCGTCGGCGCGGGCGATCGCGAGTTCTTCGGCGGTCGGCGGCGGCGCGAGCGGCGCGAGGTCGACCTCGACCTCGTCCGCGGGCGCGTCGGCGTCGGCGGTGGCGACCTCGTCGCCGACGCCGGCGTCGGCGTCGTTCGGCGAGGTGGCGGCGTCGACTTCGACAGCGACCTCGGCCGCCTCGACGGGCGTCGCGGGATCGGAAGTCGGCTCGGGGGTGGTGTCGCTCACGTCGAAGGCGGTGTCTTCCATGGTGCTGAGCATACGCACAGGCTCGGGATGGCGGCAAGCAGGCAGGTGCGGCTGGCTGTGTTTGGCCGCCCTGTCATCATCGCGGTGCCTGCGGTAGCTTACGGGGATGGCCTTGGAGATCACGCGCGACCGACCCTCCGTCGTCCTCTTGCATGGGCTTGCGCGGAGCCCGCGCGCGATGCATGGGCTCGCGGATGCACTTGGCGCCGCCGGGTACGTACCGCACCTCATTCGGTACTCGACATTGGCGGCGTCACCTCAAGCTGCCGCAGCGGCCGTTCAGGCCCAGCTCCAGGATACGTTCGGCACGCGCCCGATCTTCGCCGTCACGCACTCGCTCGGTGGTGTCCTGATCCGGTACCTGCGTAAGCCGCTTACGTGGAAGCGCATCGTCATGCTCGCGCCACCGAACCAGGGCAGCGCGATCGCGCGCGCGGTCCGCACGACTGTTGGGTCGGATGTGTTCGCACGGCTGCCCGCGGCGGCTCAACTTAGCACCGGCCGCCCGACCGACTGGCCCTACCCGCCGGCGCCGTTCGCCATCATCGCAGGAACGCGCCGGCCCGGTGTCTGGCATCCGGCAGGTTGGCTTGGCCGGCTATTCTTGCCGACGCACGAACCTTCCGACGGCACCGTCCTCGTGCGCGAGACGCGGTTGTCGGGCGCGGCCGCGTTCGCGACCGTCGACGCGACCCACACGGCGATCATGGATCACCCGGAGGCACAGCGGCTGGCGATCGCGTTTCTGCGTGACGGTGCGTTCCCCGCGCCGTGACGTCGGCGGCGATGGCATCGTCGATCGTGCGCGTGAAGCGCGCGACGAAGCGGGCCACGGCAGCGTCATCGGCGATCTCGCGCCAAGTCGTCTCGACGATGACTTGGATAAGGCGGACCATCCCGTAGACGGAAGCGCAGACACGGTTATAGGTATCCGTCGCGATTGCGTGGGCGTCTTCGGTACCCGCTATTAGCATCCGGTGCCGCCACCAGGCTGCGCGCTTGGCACGGTCAAGCGTTTCACGGCATGCCTGCAAGAGGATGATCTGGCGGAGCGTCATCGGTCAGTCGAACCCGAGGCCGCTTGGTTGGACTACCAAGCCGAGGTAGAGCAGGTCGGTCATCGAGACCGTCAGCGGTGCCGTCGTGTGCGCGATCAATTCGCAAACGCAGCGCAAGCCGTTGATGTGCTGACGGACCCGACGCGCCTCGAATTCACCAACGGGCCGCAACGGCAGGACGGGCGCGCTGTCTATGCCGACCGTTTGTGTACGGCGGGCGCGCAGCTCGTCGGCGGCTTCCGCGGCTGCGGTGGCCGCTAGCTCACCGGCGCGGCGTTCGAGGTCGACGATGCGCGCTTGCAGTTGTGCCAACAAGGTCGACGGCGGGACGGAGAGTTCGAGGGGCATGCTGTCAGCTTGGTACCACAGCACCGTGACATCGCGCCGCCATCTCGGCGTGCCGGACTCGGTCCGCGCAGGCTGTCTGAAGCCGGATGCTGAAGCGTGCTGTGGCAGCATCCCAGCGCGCGTCGCCGTAGAACGCTGCGAGCAGCGCGAGGGTCAGGTGGACCAACTCGGACACGCGCGCACCCGCCTCGTGTCGTGCTCGGAGGACGTGCGGGTTGTCGCCGGGGACCGCCCAGAGCCGGACGACGTTGTCCGTCGCCTGGTATACGCGCCGCGCGACGATGAAGATCGCGCGTTGGCGGTCGTTCATCCGCAGGCCCCGGTCGGGCGCGGGCTCGTCCGCAAGGTAGGTGAACAGTTCGTCGGGGTGCATCGGCTACGCAACCTACCACGCAGCCCTGTCAGGGTACCCTGGTAGGCTCTGCTTGATGTCCGATGCCACCGTCGACAAACCTGATCCCGAAGCCGCGCCCGTCCGGGCTTTCATTACCCGGTGGGCGCCGATCTTCGGCGAATCGCCGTTGTTCAAGCACGCCGTCGCGGCGTACCGCGCCGCCTGGTACGACGACAGCGACGCCGGCTGCGCGGACATGCGCGCCATCGTCCAGGATCTCTATGACCAGGCCGTCGCCGCGGGCCGCGACGTCTCCCAGACGTGCCTGCAGTGCAAGGCCACGGTTTCGTGCGCCCGCGAGCTGGGTTACTGTGAGCCCTGCGACGCCTGCGAGGCGGCAGCCGAGGTTGCGGACGCGGCGGCGGCTACGGCACGTGCCGAGGCGAAAGCTCGCCACGAACGCTGGTTGGCGTCGCTCTCACCAGCCCAACGCGAGATGCACCGGACCCGTGAGGCGGCGGCGATGTACTACATGATCAACGGCCTGATTCAGCGCAACGTGGTGTGACGCAGACGGCGCCGCGGGGTCAACGTGCGTGGTACGCTGCCGTGATGTCGGCCCCGCGGTTCAAGTGCTCGTTCGTGGACAGCGCCAAGCTCCGGATGTTTGTGGCCGCGACGCCGACCCGGCGCCAGGGCTGGGGCTTCGTCAGCGGCGCCGGCGCCGAGGTGCGTGCGAAGCGGCTCACCGTGCGGCAGGTCGATCGGCTCCGCCGGTACCTTGTGCCGTGGCGGCTCACCGCCGTGTGCGTCCGCGCCTGATGGGTCAGGCCGGGCAACGGATGTCGTAGCTCGCGGCGATCTCGCGTGCGGCCTCGACAGAGGCCGCCGTCACGGGCGTGCGGCGGTGGGCCCGCGGTGCGTAGAAGTCGTTGACGGACCGGCCGCGCGGCACGCGCTTGACGACGACGCGACAGCGTCCACGGGCGTTGACCGTGGAGACGGCGGAGGTGGCGAGACGCGTGGTGTGTGCCATCGTCTGATGGTGCGCAGCGTCAGCCGCACTCGGCAAGCCGCTCGATGAGGTTGTCGACCGCGCCGGGGTTCCAGAATCGGTAGCGATGGAGGCCACGATCGAGCAAGTCGATGGGGTCATCGCCGTCGTCGTGTCCCGTCGGCCCGACGCAGTCGACGAAGGTCGAGAACTGCCACAGCCCGCGCGGGTTCACGAACAGCGCGGCGGCGCGGTAGCCGTCAGACGGCATCGCCACCTCGGTCAGCTCGATAGGCCGGCGGAGGCGGTTGGCTGCGTCGAACAGGAACCACGCCAGCGCCGTCCCGACAGGGATCAGCTCGAACTTCATGACGATGTCACCGTCGAGCGGCGCCGATGCGCACCCCCATCGCTCGAGCACAGTCGTCAGGCCTGGGACACGTAGCCCGAAGAACGGGCGGAGCGGCGAGAACTAGAGGGTCGGCGCAGCGCTGCCCGTCCACGTCGGGGCGGGGATCCCGGCGTCGCGGAGGGCGCGGGGCAGGTTGCGCGGCAGCTCCGGCGGTGTCGTGGCAACGATGTCGCGGGCGTCACGGAAGTCCATGGTCAGGCCTTCGGCCGGCGTGGCTTCGACCGGCGTGCCGTACGTGTACAGCGCGCAATGGCCCTGTCGAGCGTGTCGATCCGGTTCGCGAGGTCGACGCCACGCCCGCCGGCGTAGACAAATTCACGCCAGAGCTGTGCGCGGGCTTTCTTCAAATCGTTGCACGTCTTGGCCATGCGGCGATTCTAGCATCGGTCAGGCGACCGTGACCAGCTTCCAGCGATACGGCGTGATCTCCGCGTCCTTGAGCGCCGCGCTGCACGTCGGCCGGATGACGTCGCCGACGGCGCCGTACTGATCGAACCGCGAGACCTGCCAGCCCGACCGCTTCGTGGACGGGTGGAGCACGGCCGTCCACGTCGGGTCACGGCGATCGACGAATTGTGCGGCCTTGAGGTCGCCGCGGCAGGTCCAGTAGCATCCCATCGTCCGCCGCTTGCCAAACGGCCGCGGGAACGGCCAGGGCCGACACCCGGTGATGTGGAGGGGGCTCTTGGTGCGGGCCACGGTCAGCTCCGCTTCCGGGCACGCTTCTTGGGCGCGCGCAGCGCGAGCCGGAATGCCCGGGCATCATCGTCGTCGCCGCGGAAACACCGCGCCGGCGCCCGGGTCATGGCCTGCGCGCGCTTGACAGCGCGCGGCTTCGCGCCAAGGCGGCCGCCGGGGTAGCAGCGCATCACGGCCGGCGCCTGCCACGGCGCGTCGGCGTAGATAGCCGCGATGCGTGGTGTGAGCACGTAGGCGTGCAGCGGCCGCGCGCTCCGACCGGCGTTGCGGACAACGTGTGCTGCCACGCGTGCCGCGGCCTGCGGCGCCAGCGCCTGTCGGTCCAGAATACGGTCATCGGACGTCGTCACGACGACGATGTAGTTGGCCTCCGGCCGCAGCTTCTTCAGTGCCATGCGGGCAAGCCTACCACCGCGCCTGAGGCTCGTGGTAGGCTTCCAACCATGCCCACTGCCATGACCCTCGACGGCACCAAGTCCGGCCCCGGCGTCTTCAAGCGCCTCCTCTCGCGCGTCGGTCTCGGCGACGACCGCGGCCAGTGGCTCGGCGACGCCTGGAGTGACGAGGCCGCGGCCGCGGCGCCCGACAACCCGGTGTCGGACTTCACCAAGGCCGTGTTCGGGTGGGGTGTCCTGACGTTCGCGCTCGGCACCGCCAGCATCCGTGGCTACCGGGCCATCCGCGATCGCGTGCCGACCAAGGCCGTCGCCGGTGCCCGCCGGCGTCGGCGGTAGCGCCCGTCGAGGAAGTCCGCGGGACCCGGACAATTCGGGGAAGCTCGCAAGGGGCTGGCGAGCCTGTCGGGCGCTGTGGTAGCCTGACCTCACCGTGGCCAATACGCTCAAGTCCCAGCTGACGTTCACTGACGTCGCGCCTGGCGCCACGGCGGTGCTGCCGCACGACATCAAGCTCAACGGCACCGACGTCGAGCCGGACCACATCACCTTCGAGAACCAGAACTTCGACTACGTCTCGTCGACGGCGACGACGCTCACGGTCATCAACAACGGCGCGGGCGTCGAGACCGGGCGAGTGCTCTGCGAGCTGTGGCACACGATCGAGCGGGTCTTCGGTGACGGCTCACAGAACTTGCCCAACAAGCCGTTCATCGACCGCGGCGTCAACCTGGGTGGTGGCGGCGGTGGGACGGGCCCGACGAACTGGCAGGCGTTCACGTACACGGCGACGGGCGTCGAGGGCGCGGCGTTTACCGTGCCCATCCCGGTCGCGCAACCCGACGCCAACTACGAGGTCTTGTGGCGGTTGGGGACGGTCGTCCGGCAGTTCAGCCTGGCGGTCGTCGACGGCTCCGAACTCGTCGGCGCGTTCGACGTCGAGACGACGACGGCGCCTGAACTCGGCGACCTCATCCACTTCAGCGTGTTCAACCCATGATCGGTGATTTCGCCTCCGACCGCTTCATCCTGCGGGACTGGCCCGTCGGGACCGCCGCGCTGACGTGGTACGTCCGACCGACCGGCGACGACAACAACAACGGCACGACCGCGTTGACGGCGTTCGCGACGCTCGCGCGGGCGCTGCGGGAGGTGCCGCTCTACGGCAGCAACCGCCCGACGATCATCAACGTCACCGGGATGACGATCGCGGTCGCGGAGTTGCTGCAGCTCGGCGGCGGCGCGCTGGGTGCGACGATCAACACCTACGCCGCGCCGGTCGTGCCCGACCTGCCGAACCGCCGCCAGGTCCAGCTCGTCGCGGATCTCACCGAGGTCCGGGCGTTCACCGTGACGGCCCAGGCCGACGACGGCATCACCGGGCTCGCCACGTTGACGGTTGCGGAGGCGATTGGTCCGAACGAGATCGACGACCTGCTGATGTTGGACGGCAGCGGTCACCTCGGCCCTGTCGTCGAGTACACGACCGGGGCGGGCCCGAACACGATCTACGTCGCGAGCACGGCGGCGTTCGATGCGGCCGTGAGCGCATACGCGCCCGGCGCGTCGCTGACCTACGGCGTGACGGCGCAGGGGCTGGACGGCGCGATCCACCTCAACGCGCTCGCGGACTGGTCGTTCCGGGGACTCTCACTCGCGTCGACCGATGACGCGAAGCAGGCCGCGATTACGGTCTGGGCGCACCAGCCCGTCGACTTCTACGCCTGCACGCTCAACGGCCTCCACACGGCTGGCGGCGCCGCGCCCGTGACGCTCTACGGGTGCGTCGTCCGGAACCAGGGGTTGATCGTCGAGGGTGGTGCGAGCCTGCTGTTGCAGAACGTCTTTGGGCGCGGCCTGACGATGACTTGCGCACGCGGCCACGCGACGCTCGATCAGGTCGTCTTCGACGCGTGCTCACCGTTCGGCGCTGGTGCGGGCTCGAGCAGCTCGCAGTTCTCGGCGGAGATCACGCGTGCCGAGGTCCGCAATGGCACCGGCGCGGGCATCAAGTGCCTGTTCGGGACGTGGGCGCTCTCGAACCTGCGCTGCACCGACAACTTCGGGTCGGGCGTCTACGTGCTGGGCGCCCTCGAGGTCGCGATGACCGCCGTCGTCGGGACCGGCAACGACTACGGCCTCGAGTGCATCCGCAACGCCTCGGTCACGACCGACAGCACCACCGCCGTCACCGGCGGCTCGGGCGACGTCTACCTCGGCAACGCCGGCACGTTCGCGTGGGCCGACTTCTCACCGGTGCTGCCCGAGACCGACATCGAGCAGCTCGTGCGCGTCTTCCACCAAGGCGGGGTCTGAGCGTGACGGCCTACGCAAGCAGCGGCCATCTGCGCCTTGGGTCCAAGACCAACGGCGCCGACCTCTACCGCGTCGCGACCGCGCCGAACACGGGCGGCGGCCTCGCCGCGGACCTGGGCTCGCTCGCGCTGGACAACGTCGCGGGCGTCGTCTACGTCAAGTTCGGTGCCGCCGACACCGACTGGGCTGCGCTGGGCGGCGGTCGGTACACGCCCAACGAGATGTGGGCTCAGCCGGATGTCGCGGCGTCACAGACGAACGTGCAGCTCGAGACCAACGTCTCGCAGCTCTTTGCGACCTGGCGTGCGCCGCGCGCAGGCTCGATCGTCGGGCTCGTCACGCGGTTTTCGGAGGCGATCACCGCGGGCTCGGTGACGCTGACGGTCCGGATCAACGGCACGCCCGGCACGCTCGCGGCGACCAGCGTCGTCGGCACGGGCACGCAGGTGACGCAGGCGCCCGGCGTCGACGCCTACGCCGCGGGCGATCTCTTGGACATCGCGATCACCACGACGGGCGCGTTCGCGCCCATCACCACCGACGTGGAGGCATACCTCCAAGTGCAGGACGAGGCATGAGCGCGATCCTCCGCCGCGCCGGCTCGAAGTTGGGCAAGCTGATCGCCCGTGCCGCAGACCCCGCGGTCGTGGCTGGGCGTGCGCAGATCTACGCGAAGACGGTCTCAGGCGTCGCCCAGTTCTTCGCGATGGCGGGTGACGGGACGGTCACGCAGCTCTCGTCGCCGACGTCGTCGGCCGTGACCATCAACGAGCTGTGGGGGCCGCGGATCACGCCGCACGCGGCTGACGATGAATTCAATACGAACACGCTTGCCGCGGCGTGGGGCCAGACCGGCTTCACCGCGCTCGACTTCACGACGCGGCCGGCGCCCTACGTCAACCCGGTCACCACGAACCGGGCGTCATGGGAGAACCTCAAGGACCCCGACAACGCCAGCGTCGCGGCGTTGGCGCAGAACACGTGGCTGCGGACGCAGCCGGCCGCGGGCCTGGGGGGCATTTGGAAGCGGATCGACAGCGCCGCGTTCGGCGGCTCGACGCCGGCGGCGTTGCTCGCGTGGTGCCGGTTCCGGTTCAGCTGGAAGAACGCGACCGCCCCCGCCGCGGCCGACAGCGACATCGGGCTCTCGTTCTTCGAGGACACCGGCGCCGGGTTCTCCTTCGCCAAGCACGCGACGGTCAACCTCAACAACACGCAGGAGGGTGCCGTCGCGAGCGTCATCAAGCCGCTGTTCTGGGGCCGGAACGGCGCGACGATCGCGACGAACTCGGAGGGCACGCGGCAGAACGCGACGACGACGAACCGCAGCGACTACGCGTTCTACTCGGGGTACTTGGCGCTCCAGAAGCTCAACTCGACCGACTACGCAGCCTGGATCATCGACGACGGTGGTCGGCTCTACATGGGTACCTACACGAACGCGGGCCTCGCCGGGATCAACGCGGTCGCGATCTGGTTCCGGTGCAACAACGGCGCGGGCGGCGCGACGATGTTCGACATCGACTACATCCGGTTCTACCAGGGGCTGGACTGGCTGCCATGAGCGCGATCCTTCGTCGTGCCGGCTCGAAGCTGGGCAAGCTGATCGCGCGCGCCGCGGACCCCGGCGTCGCCTCGGGTCAGGCGCAGATCTACGCGAAGTCGGTCTCGGGTGTCGCGCAGTTCTTCGCCATGGCGGGTGACGGCACGGTGACGCAGGTCTCGTCGCCATCGGTCGCACCGCCCGTCTACCCGCGCTACCCGATCCCGACCTTCACGACCTCGACCAGCTCGTTCAAGACGCTGATCAACACCGAGGCGTACGCCAACTATTTCGGCAAGGCTGGACAGGCGATCACGCAGGTCACGGTGCGCTTCCAGGTGACGACCGCCGGCGCGGGCCTCACCTGGGCTGAGGTCGCGATCGCGAAGGGCACGCCCGTGAACGGCGCGGGCACGAACCTGACCGTCGTCGGGTACGCGAACGTCGCCGCCGTGTTCAACTCGCTGGGCGCCAAGAGCGTCGCGATCCCGCTGACGACGCCGCTGGTCGCCGGCGATGACCTCTGGCTCATCATCGCGCAGTCCGCGACCGTGACGAACATCGGCCTCTGGGCGTCGCAGATCGGCGACCAGACGCAGGGCGGCACGATCCTCCAGAACGGCGCGTCGTTCCGCCCCAGCACGAACGTCGGCGTCGCGACCGCCTTCACGCTCTCGGGGACCGCCGTGCCGGCATTCGTCGCGCAGGTCTGGCCCGCCTGACGGACTGGCGTACTATCGTGCGATGAAGCCTCAGCTTGATCAAGCCGTCATCTACGTCGCGGCCAGCGGCGAACGCGCCGCGGTCATCAGCCGCGTCGTCCTGACGCGCGTCGCCGACTTCACCGTCGCCGTGGCGCGCGGTCAGCATACGCTCGTCTGGACACGCCCGGCGGCGGCGTCGACTGACGAGGCAGACTACGACGTCTTCCTGACGATCTTCGACCACACGGCGGGCGCCGCGTCCGTGTCGCAGCCGTTGACGGCGATCCCGTACGACGGTGGCGCGTCGCCCGCCACCAACACCTGGCGCTGGCCTACCCGGAGCTAACCGATGACGCGCTCGACGTTTCGTGCTGAACGCCTCCACCGCCTCCGCCGTCGCGCGGCCCACCTCGGGTTGGCGCTGCCGCCCGAGGTCGTCGACGACGATGTCGCGGCCGCAGACCCAGACGTCGACGCCGGCGAGTCCCGCGTCGACCCTGACTCGGTCAGCGCCGAAGACGTCGGCGGCCGTTAGGCCGGCTGCAGCGCACCTTCCCAGGCGGCGATCGCCGTCGGGAAGTGCGGCCGGGCCAGGTCGAGCATCGCCTTGGCGTAGACGCGGATCTCGTACTGCGCGTGCGGATCCAGGCGGAGCTTGCACATGTGCAGGAAGTTGTGGAGGTCGGTCTGCCAGTACCACTCGGTGTACGTCCCGAGCGGCAGCACCGTCCGCGCTAGCTCCTTGGCGAGGCCCTCGGTGAGCAGCCGCTCGTAGTTCATGAAGGCGTCGTGGCCGGCACCCTGGATGATCGCCCGGACGGCCGCGGGGTTGTCGACGATCGCGTCGGCCGAGCCCTGCTTGTTCGTCGTCGACTGGCGCTGGCAGCGCTCGACGTCGGGGATGTAGAACTCGTCAGTCGCCGTGACGTACCGCAGCGACAGCTCGTTGATCGACGCCGTCCGGTGACGGACGAGCTGGCGCGCGACGAAGATCGGCATCTTCATGTAGAATCGGAGCTGACAGAACTCGAGCGGCGTCGTGTGCTTGTGGGTGACGAGGTAGCGCGTGAGCTTGGCGTCGTCCTCGACGGAGCGCGCCGCGCCGGCGTTGCGGTACGACGTCCGAGCGCAGCGCGCCGCGGTCTGGTCGTCGCCCATGACGTCGACGAGCGCGACGTAGCCGTGGTTCAAGACGGGGATCTCGGTGGGGGTCATCGGGGTGATGATACGTGCGACCCCTGACACGAGGTCAGAGCGTGAGCAGGGCTACCGCGTCGCGGATCGGGTCTGTCGCGGCGCTCGCGCCACAGTTGCATGGCGCATAGCTCTCCGGGTCTTCGATAGGACACGCCACGCTGTGCGCGCGGGTGGGCACGCGCTTCAGCGCCGCACGGGCAAGCGCGATCTTCTCGATCAACTGTTCGTACGTGTACTTGGCCTGCAGCATGGTTCCCTTCAGCGTGGAGCCGCCTCGTCACGGCGTTCGTCCGTCCGGCCGTTCTCGACGAGGAACGCGACGAGCGCGTCGTCGGCGTATTTGGTTAGCGTCGCCAGCATCGCCATGACGGCCTGGAATGCCGCCCCGGCTGTCCGGTACGGCGCCCATTGCCAGCCGCCGTAGACGCTGATCTCCCACGCGTCGTTGTCGGTCTTGGCGATGTCGCCGAGCCCTACGCACGGGTCTGTCCAGCAGCCAGCGGGTGACCCGAGCGCATAGTGCTCGGCGTTGTGTCGGACCCAGCCCGGCAGCTGGACGACGACGCCACCACACGCGCACGTCGTCATCACCTCGATCCGATCACACGTCGTGCAGACGGCGATCACGGGCACACCTGGACTTCGGTTCGGTGGGTCAGGGGCCGCGCCGCGACCCAGTCACCGTACAGCTTGCCGTCGACCTTGACCTTCGCGCGGTACTGCTGGATGAACAGCCCGAGCACGGCGTGGAGGCCCTGCGCGGCGGCCAAGGCGCCCTCGTCGGCAAGCTGCGTAGCATCGCTACGCATCCTGACGGCTGCGCCCGGATCGGCGCACCGGAACGCGTAGATCTCAGCGGTGTCGGTGCCGTAGCCGTTGCGCCCGTAGTAGGCAGCCACGAGGTCGCCCCAGATCATCAGCAGGTCGAGCGTGTTGATACGGAGGAGCGGTGTCGGGTCGATCGCCATGTGCGGAGCATACGTCGCCACCCTGACAGCGCGCGGCCTGGCGATCGTCGAGCCACAGGATTCCCGTGAAGACGATGAGCACGACGCCGATGTACCACCGAGACCTGTCCATCGTTCGCATGGTAGCACGATTCGCGTTTGCAACTACACCCAGCGACGTGCTAACAGACGGGTCGTGCGCATCCACAACATCAAGGCCGGCTTCTCGACCAACTCGTCCTCGTCACACTCGCTGCTGTTCTTCGCGCCCGACACGGTCCCGGCCGACGACCTCGACGGCGTCGACGGCGACAGCACCTACGGGTGGTCGGACTTCACGCTCGCATCACCCGACGCCAAGATGGCGTACCTCGGCGCGCAGATCATGTTGAGCTTGCGGGACAGCGTCGGCGAGACGCTCGCGGCACGGCTCGCGTCGCAGATCGTCGGTGCGCCGGTCGCGGCAGACGGGTACGTCGACCACCAGTCGGCGTGGGTCTTGCCGATGGCGTGGGACGGGCGTGGTCCTGACTTGGCATTCCTCACCGAGCTAGCCGCAATGCTACGGCGAGACGGCGTCGTCGTGATCGGGGGCAACGACAACATCACGGGCGAGTACGCCGGCCACCCGTTGCTCGGCGCCGGACCGCGGATCAGCGCAAAGCTACCGACCGAGGGCCCGGGGCGACCCGACAGCCGCCCCGTCGCGCGGCGCGATCCGTCCGGCTACTGGACGCTGTACTACCGCGCGACGGGCGGCCGGATCCGGCTGTCGCTTGACCTGACGACACAAGCGGCGACGCCAACCAAGGCCGCGGCGCCGGACTTGGTCGACCTCAAGATCACCGACTACTGCCCGTTCGACTGCCCGATGTGCTACCAGGATTCAACGCGGACGGGCCGTCACGCGGACTACGCACAGGTTCAGCATACGCTACGGATGCTCGGCGACCTGCGCGTCTTCGAGGTGGCGATTGGCGGTGGCGAGCCGACGCTCCACCCCAAGTTCGCCGAGATCGTCGACGCCGCCGCCATGGCCCACGTCGTCCCGAACTTCACGACCAAGAACGTTCCCTACGTCAGCTCGACAGTCGGTGCCGCCGTCATCGAGAAGTGTGGCGGTTTTGCCGTCTCGGTCGGTCGGGGAGACGACGTCCGGCAGCTCGCAGCGCACGTCACGGGGGCAGCGCGAGAAAAGCTGACGGTCCAGCACATCGTCGGGATGGAGGCATTTCGGACACAAGGCGTCATCACGGCGTGCGCGGCAGCGCAGATCCCACTCACGCTGCTCGGGTACAAGTACACCGGCCGTGGTGCCATGCATGCTAAGTCGCTGCAGCGCAACCCACGGCCCGACGGCTGGATCGACGACGTCAAATACGTCCTGGCAGATCAGGGCCGGTGGAGCAGCTTCAAGGTCGCCGTCGATACGGTCCTCGCCGACAAGTTCTACGACCGGCTGATCGACGAGGGCGTACCGGAGTGGTGCCTGACGCGCAAGGACGGGCAGTTCAGCGCCTACGTCGATGCGGTCACTGGGCGCGTCCATCCGTCTTCGTACGAGGACCACCCGGGTGTTGAGTTCGTCGACGCTACGACGTTCACGGCAGCCTACCAGGGGTTCGCTGTCTGACACCGCGCCCGCTGTGATAGCCTCCGAAGCATGGACCCGCGCGGCCGCCGCATCCTCGTCTTCGGAGACAGCCTGACCCACCGGGGTGCCCGGACCGCCCCCGATGGCGTCCCGGCGTTGCCGCTGGCGAACCGGACGGGGACGCCCGGCGACCTGCTGGCGAGCTACCTCCTGACGGCCGGCGCGGCCGCGGTCCGCGTCAACGGGCGCGTCAGCCGGAGCGCCATCAACCTGTGGAAGGGCAACAACGGTGAGAACGGGGCGGCGGTCGTTGCCGCCGAGGCCGGCGCGCGGCCAGACCTCGTGATCATCATGCTCGGGACGAACGACCTGGGCATGGGCGCGGCCGCCGACGCCGCGGCCTTCCAGCGGTTGCGCGACGCCTTCGCAGGCTACGGCGCCGAGGTCGTGGCGATCGGGCCACCGGCCTTCGCCCGCGCAGACCTGAACGCCAAGGCCGTGACGGTCTACCAGACGCTGGCACGGGTCTTCGGTGCGGATAACGTGATCGACGCCCGCCCGTTGTCGGCTGACGTCATCACGACCGTCCAGGGGCGCGCCGGCGATGGCATCCACTTCGCCAGCAGCGGCGCAAGCAAGGTCGCGGCGCGGCTCGCCCAGGCTGTGCTTGCGCGGCCGGGGCGTGTCGCCGCAGGCGGCGCTGCGGTCGTGGCGTCGACGCCATCGCCGTGGTGGGCTGCTGTCGGCGCTGCCCTGGCGGCGGCCACGATCGGCGGCGCGGTGCTGGTCAAGCGCCGGCGGCGTAGCCTCGGCGCCGTGACGGTCGACGCCGACGAGGTGCCGGCGAAGTACCGTGACGAGGTCGTCGCGGCGGCAGCCCGTGCCGAGCGCGCCGGCGCCGACGGTCCGCTCGAGTACGTCGGCATGGGCGGCGAGGGCGTCGTCTTTTGCGACAGCGCCGGGCGGGCGTACAAGGTCGGGCGGTGGCGTGGCCCTGACGCGTCGACGCTTGCCGACGAAGCCGCCTTCCTCAAGAAGGCCGGGCAGATCCCGACGATCAAGCAGCACGTCGCGAAGTTCTACGCGTACGACGCGACCAACGACGTCATCGTGCGTGAGTGCGTCCGCCCGAAGGGCGAGCGCGGCAAGTACGCACGGCGGAACATGCCGAGCGACAGCGATGCGTGGGACATGGCTGACCGGATCGGCAAGGTGATGCGGCCTTACGGCTTCACGGCGCCCGAGCGCAAGCCCGACAGCTTCGTCCACGTCAGCGGTCGCGGGCTCGTGCTCGTCGACGCCGGCTTCGCGCTCAAGCGTGGCCACGAGCTGGTCAAGGAGGCCCTGGACGTCGCCAACGAACGACGCCCCGTGACGAAGCGACGCGCACAAGACCTCGTCTGGGCACTCGCGGCCGAACGCGGTGACAGCATCCCAGCGAAGGTCGCCGATCCGCTGATCGCGCGGCTGCGGGCACAGACGCCCGGCCTCGACGGCGTGACCAAGGTGATCTCGCAGCCGTGGCTCGACGTCGACGACGACATGGAGGTCGCGGAGTGGCGCGTCACCGACGAGGCCGACATCGACGGCGTCGAGCTGCGGAACAACATGGACCCGACGAAGACCGTGCTCGCGCACCGCTCGACGAAGCAGCGTGGCTGGCAAGCCACGTGGTTCGACGCCCTGGGCCCCGCCAGCGACGTGATCCGGCCGACGCTCGTGGTGGCGCTCGAGGACCAGGCACCGGCGTCGGCGTACGACGTGGTCGCGGTCCACCTGCGGAGTCAGCGTTAGGCGGCGTGGGGCCGCTTGACGCACTGGACCTGCCGGTAGCTGCCGCTCGGGAGCCGCTTGTGGATGCAGACCTTCATCTGCCCGAAGTCGACCCAGTAGCGCGCGTCCTTGCGGGCCGCCGTGAGCGTCGCAGCGTACTTCGCGGCCCGCGTGCCACCGAACGTCAGCCGGTACGTACGCGGATTTGGCTTGGTCTTTGACTTGGACATGTCCCAAATCTACCATACGCCCCGACGACATGATCAACACCCGCACCATCTGGTACCACGGCGGCAACCGCGTCACCGACTGGCGTGACTATCACTGGGACCGCGACCGGACGACCTCGGACGCAATCCTCCGGAACTACGTGGGCGCATCGACGAAGGCGGACGCGGCGATCCAACTCTACCACGACCTGTTCCGGCACGACGACGCCGCCTACGTCGCGGCGATGCACGCCGTGGGCTTCGACGGGTTCATCGTGCCCCGGCGCCAGGCCGGTAGCCGGCAGCGAGACCACCTGATCCTGTGGAACATTGCTGCTGTCGAGCTGGGTGAGGTGGCGATTCCGGACGAGGGCTGAGGTGTGGTAGGCTTCCGGTTCAAATGCTAGCGTAACGCCATAGCCATTCGGGGATCGTCTAATGGCAGGACAGCAGCCTTTGGAGCTGCTCATGGAGGTTCGACTCCTCCTCCCCGAGCTACGTTGTCAGCCCCGTGTGGTAGCTACCAGCCATGACTGAGCCTGGGCCTGCGTTGACGTCGCCGCAGTTCACGAAGTACGAGCCGGAGTTCACGGTCGGGGGCTATGGTATCAAAACCTCCGGGCTCGTCTGTGGCGCGGGCACGCACGTTCGCATCCTGGCGCTCGCGCAGACGACGCATCCGCCGTCGGCCACGCGCAATTATCCGACGATGATGATCACCGCGACCGTCGAGCTGACGGCGACTGTTGGCGTCGGTCGCCCACGCTGCGATGGCTGTCAAGCACGCGCGCCGGCGCCCGCCGACGACGACGCGTTGTGGTTCATCCTCGAGAACCATGACGGCAACCGGGTCGTGTTCGCAGACGCAGAAGACATCCGGGACGAGCGCGACCAGTACCCGGTAAAGGGTTGGGCACGGTACGCCGATGCGCTGCTGTGCCCTGACTGCGTCGCCGCCGTCGCGGCGGCACTCAAGGCCCGCAAGGCCACCGGAGGCGCCCCATGAGCGTCCGTGAGCTGGGGCCGACGTCGTTCGTGCTCGTCGACGGTACGCACGTCTGGGCGGCCGACTTTCGTGATCGCGCGATCGTGCTGACCTCGGCGGCGGTGCCGCGCCGCGGCGGTCCGGGGATTGAGCACCGCGCCAGCCTGCGCGACCTCGACGCGCGGCTGTTCGATGCGAACCGGCCAGACTGCTTGCGGGCGCCGACCGAGCTGATCATCACGGGCGCTGATTGCACGACGGCCGGCGTCATCCTGACGATCGCAGTCGACCAACGGTCGACCGTGTTGGCTGGCGCGCGGCTCGCGGGTGGGTGGCTGCTGACCGTCCCGATCCACGTCCCACACGGGCGACCGTTCCGGCTCGAGGCGGCGGGGCCTAAGCCGTTCATGTTGTGTCTGCATACGCTGATCAAGGTCGCGGCAGACACGGAGGCGCTGCTCGACGGGCGCGAGGCGTGATGCGGCGCCAGCACCCGACGATTCTCCGCGTCGACCTCGCCCCGGCGGCGTCGCTCGGCCGGCGCCGCCCCAACCGGGTCCACGGCGCGTTGTGGGCTGTAGTGGTCAACGGCCGCCGGATCACGGGCTGGGCTGACGCGGCCACCGCGACGCGGTGGGCCTTGACCTACGGCGGAACCGTCGTCGTGCACCGATCGGCCCGGCCTTGACCCCGGCCACGGCCCCCGGTAGGCTCGACACATGCCCATCTCCTGTCGTTTCGGCAAGCTCAAGCGTCCCATCGGTCGTCGTCGCTGCAAGAAGGCCCCCAAGGGCCGCGGCGCCCGCGCCTCCTACGCCTACACCCCCAAGCAGCTGGGTCGCAGCCGGCGCCGGAAGCGTCGGTAGCCCGCGCACGGTGTCAGGGCGGCGTGGTACGTTGCCGAACCGCAATGTCCTACGCTTGGTTCAACGGCATCGAAGAACGGCTCGCGGCGGTCGCCCAAGCGATCCGGACCGCGCGCAACCGGGGCGGGCACGGGGTCGACATGCGTCGCGAGCTGCGCCCTGATGTGGCGCAGCTGGTAACGGCGCTCCGGGGCGTCCCGCTCCGGGAGACGATCGCCGTCGGCGCGCGCGTCACCGTCCGGAGCGGCGCGCCGGGCGCGATCTACCGCGATGCCGTCGGGTTGACCGGCCAGGTCGTCGCGCAGCGCGACGAGTCGGTCACCAAGCCGGGTGGCATCGCACCCGCGGCCCCGCCCATCCGACGGCTGCTCGTCCACTTCGAGGCGCCGCCGGCGAGTTGGCCCGAAGCGCTCGAGGGTCGACTGTGGATCGACGAGGACGATCTCGACCTGGCGTGACGGCTGGGTTGACTTTCCGATCGAATTGTCGCATATGCTACGGCTGTGTTGAACCTCGACGCGCCGTTCCTGTTTCAGTTCAGCGACATCGTCGCCGGCAACGGTTTCTTCGCGCACGTCGAGGGCGGCGGTCGCGGCTTGATGCGCAGGCTGCCCGACGCCACGCGCGTGTGGGTCGTCGGCGTGCGGCCGGGTCTAATCGGCGGGCGGGCTGACCAAGCCGCTGCATTCCACGCGTTCCGGGCGTACTACCAACGGACGATCTTCGACATCGCCGCAGGCGCCGCAACCTTTGACACGTTCAAGTCGCGCGTCGACGAGTTCTTGCAGTACATCGATGATGCGGATACGTCCCGGTGGGGCGACGCGCTCGCACAAACCCTCCGGACGAGCGTACCGCCGGGCCTGGCACGGGTCGTCGATGGCACGCCACCATCGATCCGCACCGTGACACTCATCGACAAGCCCGAGCCGCGGTTCAACAAGCTGAGCGAGATCGCTTGGGCGACGCCCGTGGACCTACCGTGATCCCCTACCTGTTCGTCGGCGACCTGCACGGCAACATGGCCTCCGCGGACCTCGCGATCGCCGAGGCGGCGCAGTACGGTGCGACGATCATCCAGGTCGGCGACTGGGGCTTCCTCTGGGGATCGTCGACGCGGACGATCCCGGACGACCCAGACATCGATCCGGACGACTTTGGCGCGCAGGTGGCGCATCGGTTGGCCTCACCGCGGCTAATCGATCAGACCGACAACCTGAGCGCGTTGCTCGTCGCGGCCGGCGTGTCCATGCGCTACGTCGACGGCAACCACGACGTCCACCCGCTCTTGCGTGCGTACCCGCCTGGCGACGACAACGTCGCGCCGAACCTGACCTACCAACCGCGCGGGTCGCTGTACGTCGACGCCGACGGGACGCGGTTCGTGTTCCTCGGCGGTGCGGTCAGCATCGACAAGGCCGCCCGCGTGCCCGGCCGGTCGTGGTGGCCCGAGGAGGCGGTCACGGCGGCCGACGTCCGTGCGGCTGAGCGCCATGGCGCAGCACATGTACTCGTGACGCACGACGCGGCGGTGTTGCCGCCGGGCGTCAGCGACGTCGGCGTCGCGGTCGGGCACCGCCTCGCGGCGGCTGACAACCGTGCGTACATCGCCGAGGCGATCCAGGCGCTGCGACCGCAGGTCCACGTCCACGGGCACTGGCACCGGGCGTACCAGACGCGCGCCGGACGCATGACGACGATCGGGCTTGACCGCGACGGTCACGCCGGGCTGTGGCGCCTGTGGCGCCGAGGAGACGACTGATGGCTGATCATCCCAGGATCCGTGTGCCGACGCTTGCGCTCGCCGAGGTCGGACTCTCGACGGGCGCGGTCGAGTACGCCGGCGTGACTGCGGTCTGGCTCGAGCCTGACCTCGTAGTCTCCGTGCCGCCGCCCCAGCTAGCGTCCGAGGTCGTCCGCGCGGCGATCGTCCGTCGACCACCTCTGTTGCTAGTTGACCCCGTCGGTGCAGCTGCGATGCTGGCGTCGAGTCCGGCGCCGCGTCGCCGCTCGCGCGGCGCCGAACTCGCGACTCCGCACGGCGTTGCTGCGGCGCTCAAGGCCGAGGCGCCACAAGCACCGGCGGGCCCCGACGACGCACCGCCGACGTGGCGCCACATTATCCAACGTGCCAACCGCAAGGCCGCCGACCGACGCAAGGCGAAGCGGGGCTGGCGATGACGGCGTGCAAGACCTACGTCCTCCACTGCAACCTGGCCGTGTGCTCGGCGGTGTTTATGGCGCTCGACGAAGACACCGTCGGCGGTGTCCGGCGGCGCGCCGCAGCGGAGGGATGGACCCACGGCGCAGTTCGTGCGGCCAACGGTACCGCCTGGGCGAGCGGCGACTGGTGCCCCACACACGGCGATCACGCGCGCCAGCCTTGACGCGGGCGCGTCGCGGATCCATAGTGATGCTCGTGACCAACTCGAGCCATTGAGGCGGCGCGTAGCGCGCTGACCCAGTTCATCATCGTCCGTGCCGACATCCCGGTAGGCTTCGCGGCGCCTTGCTCGTGTGCTGTGTCGGCCGACTCGACGAGCCAGCGACGGAGGCCGACCGCGCGTGGGCGCTGGCGCAGACTGACCAGGCAGCGCAGCGGCTTGCGGACGACGTTGAGCGATACTTCTTGACGAGGGATGCCGCATCATGAGCTTCGACCGTTCCGACCGTACCTTCCTCCGCAACCTCATCGCTGGTGCCGTCGACGAGATCGTCGCTGAAGTCGCCGCCGCGATTGACGAGATCGTTGCCGATGACGCCGACGATCAGGACCCTGACGACGACTCGGATCCTGACGCCGACGTCGATGACGCTGCGGCCGTGCCCAAGGACGACGGACACGTCGCCGTGCCGACCCACACGGTCGTCGCTGCTCGGCGGCTGACAGGCGAACGCTGCGTCGTCGTCGGCGTCGTCGGCGCGTCGCGCGCCGATGGGGGCGGCAACGTGACCGACTTCGAGGTGTTCGACCCCAACAGCGACGGAACGGGCGTGCGGATCCGAATCTTCCGTGATCCTGTGATTCCACAGCCCCAGTTGCGGTCCGGGGTGATCGTGGCGGTCGACGGCATCGCACAGCGTGGTGAGATCGTGCCGCAGATCATCCGGGTTCTGGCTGCGCCGGCGCCGGGATACGTGCTGTGTCCCAGCGCGGTCCCTTCCGGCGTCATTCCCCCGCCGCCCGAACACGGCCTACCGAAGAAAGCTGACTTGATCGCGTGCCGGCCGGGGTGTATTCCGGACCGGGCCGCCGCCGGCTTTTCAAGGTACACGGCGTTCCTGACGACAGACTGTCGCAAGCTCTACATGCAGTGCCAGCACCACGGCAACTGGGTGCGGTACGACGCTGAGACTATCACGGCGACCCGCGACCACGTCGCGCTGAACGCGCACACGGACTACCGGATCGGCGCAGCTTGTCCGGGTGAGGCGGTTGAGCTGATGTGCTGTCGCTCGAGCATCTGGACCGTAGCTCGGAACGGGCGCGACTTGCAGCTGATCTGTGCGACGCGCCTGCACGCACGCGATGTCAAGGTCGAGGTCGAGGTAACTGGCGCGATCACCGTGTATCCGCCGACAGAGGCGGCGTAGCGTGCCCTGGGCCGCCATCATCATCTGCGTCGGCGGGTCGTACATCCTCGCCAGGATCATCGTCGACGTGCTCGAGATCCGGGCGGTGTTTCGGACGCTCGCGCCGGGCGAGGAAGCCGACGTGGTGCTGTTCGGGCGGGTGTGCGTGGTCGCCCGCACCGACGACGGCGGATGGCACTTTTCGATCGGCACCAACCCGGATGAGGACGAGGATTGATCCAATGACCCCCCAGCTCGCAGAAGCCCTCCGCGCCGAGATCCGGCTGACGCTCGAAGCCGACGGCAAGGCCTTTGACGTCAACGTCGCCCGGCGTGTCTACGACCTCGCGATCGCCGCGCGCGACATGTGCGTGGCCGCGGCCACCACCACCGGTGAGGCCATCAAGACGATCGCTGACGTCGGCGGCCCGGTCGAGTCGCTGCAGGGCCCGGGCACGCCGACGACGGTGGTGCAGGCTGCCGAGACCTTCGGCGTGCGCGCGCTCCGGGAACTGATCGCGGCGCTTCGACCGACGCCGGCCGGCACGGGCGTCGTCGGCGCAGGCCCGAACACGGTCGTGCCCGGCGATCTGACGACGTGGCTCGGCGCGCTCGCCGAGGCCCGCGAACTCGGCCTCGCCGACGTCGCCGCAGGCATCGAAGCCAAGCTCTGGCAGTATGGCATCGGCATCCCGGCGGCACCCGCGACGCCGGCGCCCGCACCGGCGCCGCCGTCGGAGGCCGCCTAGATGCGTGCCTGGTACAGCCCGAGCTGGCACGGCGACTTCCGGCTCGTCGCCGCGGCGGATGACCCGGCGGCGTCGCAGCTCGTCATCCTCGAGCCGACTGCGCACGAACGCGGCCTGCTGACGGCGTTTCTTGCTGTCGCGCACAAGCGCAAGTGGACGACGGCGACGCTGCCCGAAGGTCCCATCACGACCCACGTCATCATGCTCAAGGCGCCGGTCGCCAAGGCCGGCCCGGCGCTCGTCCGGGCTACCAAGCCCGCCAAGCGGACGTTGACCGCGGTCACGTTCAAGGATGGCCGCGTCGAGACGGCCGAGACCGCGCAGCTGGAGGCGCTCGCCGAGAAGGCCGCCGCTGACCCCGCCGCGGCTGCTGCGTCGGTGGCGCGGCCGACGCCGTGTTGCCCGCAGTGCGAGCCCGGATCGATCGCGCCGGCGCGCGACGTGCTGCTGACGTTCCTCACGCCGACCCAGCACGCCGACTGGGCGGCCCACCGCGCGATCACCGTCATCGGTGGCCAGTCCGGTCACCGCGCCTGCTCGCGCACCGTCACACCCCGACCGCGGTCCGGCTCGGCAAGGTCTGCTACGACCTCGACGACGGCTTCGTCGTGCACTTCCACGCGTCCGACGTGCCGCCCGAGAGGAGATCCTCGCCGCCAAGCTCATCCTCGAGCACTGTGAGCCGTGGCTGCGCAACGAGGCGACGGTGCTCCAACAGGATGCCGCCGGCGCCTGGCGCGACCTCGGGTTCATGCGCTACAAGAACCCGTTTGGCGACGCCAACGACGGCCGGTGGGACGCGTCGCTGAGCGTCGGGATCGGCGCCGCGCGCTGGCGTGGGCGGCGAGGCGGGGAGGGCCGGCCGGGCGCCCCCGGCGGCGGGGGCGCCCCAGCGCGGCGGGGGGGGGGGGCACCCACGGCGCTGCCTGCCGCGCAGGGGGGCTGCCCCGGCCGGGGGCGGCCACCGGGAAGCTCCGGGGGGGGGGGGGGGGGGGGGGCCTGCGGTGGCAACCTCGCGCACGTCATCATGCAGACGCGCGCCGTAGCCGCGGCCCTTGCCAAGGCACCGTCTGATCTACCGGCACAAGGAGAATCATGACCGCATTGTTTACCGTGTTGGTGATTGCGCAGGCTGGGTTGGCCGTGGGCGCGTGCGGCAGCGTGCTGTGGTCCCGCGGGCGCGGCAACCTGTGGCGCACGCTGCTCGCCATCAGTTTTGGCTGCGGAAGCCTCGCCGGCGGCGCGCTGCACAACCCGTGGACCACCGTCCTGAACGCGCTGCAGTGCGGCTACTGGACGTACTCGGCGATCACGCATCGGCGCGCCGGCCGAGACCGCTAGCCCGCCGCGCGCAGCTCGGCGAGCGCGGCCGCGTCCCGCCGCGCCACCGCGCTGAGGAAGACGGCCAGGCGCCCTCGGCGCCGCGGCGCAGCTCGGCCAGCCGGCCGTCGCGGTCACGCCGTGCGCCGCGCGTGATGATCAGCGGGGTCACGCGCAGGCGATCGCCGCCGTCGAGCGACATCCCGACGCTGCCGTCGGGCTCGAGTTCACAGGCCAGGTAGCGCCACCACTCCTCGACGGTGCGCTGGTGTCCGGGGGATTCATCGACGCGCGCAGGCTGCGTAACCATTCGTAGCGGAGAGTGGATTTGAACCACTGACCTACGGCTTATGAGGCCGTCGAGCTACCGGGCTGCTCTACCCCGCTGTGGATGGTTGTAGCCGGGGACGGCGCGTGTGTCAACGGGCGCAGGCCGTGGTACATCACCCCGTCGGTCTACTTGAAAATCGGTTGTCGCATATGCTACCAGCGTCGAGTATGGCGAAGCAAACCGAGCAGCTGATCGACATCGACAAGATTCCAGACGCGCCGTGGCACCGCGCCGAGTGGTGCGGCAGCCTGATCAGCGTCGGCGGTTGCGACGCGTCTGACTTCGGCCGCGATGACGTCGATCGCGTCGTCGCGTTCACCCGCGACGGGGCGTGGGAGGACGTGGGCGACATCGCGGTGGTCGTCAGGCTCAAGGATGGCCGGTTCGCGGCGTGGACGACGTGGCAGGACATGACCGGGAGCGGGTTCTGCTGCGACGCGTACGGTGGGACGGCCGACATCTACTTCGCTCCGACCGTCGAGGCCGCGCTTTCGACGTTCGGTGAGGTCACACGCGAAGCGCTACGCCAGGTGGCGCAGGCGGGATCACCGCCGTGATGCGCCTCGTGGTCGCGGTCTGGTGCTGTGGCATCGCCTGGGCACTCTACCGGCTCCGCGCCGCCGCGGGCTCGAGGTTTGGAACGCGGGCCGCCTACCCCGTGCACCTTGACCCCGGCCTGTAGTACGATGGGGCGCATGGAGCGGAGTACAACACCACCGCCGAGAAGGCCGCCCAGGCGCCGTCATGTGGCCGATGCCGCCAGACGTCGTCCTCTACGACACGATCCAGACGAGCAAGCCGACGCTCGACGGGACGCCGGCCAAGGGCCGCAGCACCGCGGCCGTCGTCCGGGCTCGTCAGGGCAACGTCACCGGCGTCCGGTTCGTACTCGCGGACGGCAAGATCGACGGTCGGACGGTCGCGGTGGTGCCTGGGCAGCCATGCCGGGTCGTCGGGTCGTGACGGTGACGTTCCGCTACTTCGTGGTGGAGAGCGATGATGAAGGTCAGCGCATCCTCGCCGCAGGGCACACCACCGCGTTGTTCGCCGCGCAGGTCGTTGCAAGCGCCGTCCCCGAAGTCGACG
>NZ_JADJNP010000010.1 GCF_016714275.1 Tessaracoccus sp.
TTGATTGGTACGGTTTCAAGTCGCTCGCGTCGAGGTGGTACGGTTTCAAGTCGCTCGCGACGCAGTGGTACGATTTGATTTCTGACGCCCTTCGCACGTCTCAATGTGGCGCAGAAAATTGGAGCCAGAACGCGGACATTCCCTGCCACGTCGGCCCCCGCAGACCAGGCGCCGCCGCCGACCGCCGCCAGCTCCCGCCGTCGCTCGACCTCCGAGCGCGTCACCGCCCGCCACCCCACCATCACGACTGCCGCCCGCACCGAGCGAGTGACATTCTCCGTCACGCCCCGCGCTCGCGTGAGAATGCCCGCGAAACCTTCTGCGTCTGTCCGCCACCGACGGACGTTCAGCACCTTGACGGAGTGCCGTTGAGGGTGCCCTGGCGCGCGGTGACGGTCGCTCGCGGAGGGTCGCAACACCCCTCCAAACGAGAGCCGACCATCGCGCGGAAACCCCTTGTTTTACGGTGTTTCCGCTAGACTTTGAGCCCAGCGCAAGTACACTGAATCGCAGAGGTTAGTAGTGCCCCGCCCCGCGTTACAAGCACGGGGAGGGGCCGCAACACCGGCTGGTTGGCAGCACGGTCTCGCGGTGTCACGAGGACACGAGCCATCGTGCCGCGCCCGCCGGAGGAAGGCAATAGGGCGATGAACGTGCTCTCGATGGAGGAGCGCGTAAGGGTGGTCTCTGCTCTCGCAGAAGGCACCTCCCTGCGCGCAACGGCAAGGCTGGTAGACGTGGGCCGTCAGACGGTCACGAACCTGCTCCTGACGGTCGGAGAGGGGTGTCGCTGTCTGCTCGACGAGCGGATGCGCGATCTCCACTGCGACGTGATGGAGCTCGATGAAATCTGGTGTTTCATCGGCAAGAAGGAGGGCCATCTTCGCGACGGCGACCCTGCGGAGTACGGCGATGCGTACACCTGGGTAGCCATCGACGCGCGGACGAAACTGGTGCCCGTGCATCTGGTGGGGAAGCGCTCCTCGGAGGCGGGCCACGCCTTCGCGCGCGAGCTGCGAGGCCGCGTGCTCGGTGCCCCGCAGATCACGACCGACGGGTTGAAAATCTACGTCGAGGCCATCGAAGCCGCCTTCGGGTCGCGCGTGAACTTCGCGCAGATTATGAAGACCTACGCGAAGGACTCTGCGGACGGCGCGAGCCGCGACGATGTGCGCTACTCGCGCGGGCGCGTCACGCGGAGCGTCAAGCGCGTAGTCATCGGAGCGCCCGACGAGGACAAGATCAGCACCTCCTACGTCGAGCGCAGCAACCTCACGACGCGGATGCAGATGCGCCGCTTCACGAGGTTGACCAACGCCTACAGCAAGCGCCTGGAGCACCTTCAAGCGGCGGCTGCTCTCCACTTTGCGGCCTACAACTTCACGCGGGTTCACATGACCCTGCGCGTCACGCCCGCGATGGAAGCGGGCTTGACGGATCACGTCTGGAGCATGGAGGAACTCATCACCGAGGCGCTTGCGGCCTCCGACGCGCCGCCCCCGCCCCCACTGCCACCCCCGCGCCCCACGGGCGGCACCTTCGGGCGCAGACCTTCGCGTGCAGCCCCGCTACCGGGCCAGCTCTCGCTACCAGGGACGGGGGTGTCGCTGTGAAGCGCCGCGAACCGCTCCGTCTCACGCTCGGTGAACTGCCCTTCGAGGTGCTCGACGACGGGCGCGTGCTCGTCACGCTGCCCCCGACGTTCATGCCCTTCGGGTGCGCGGTTCAAGCCACCGTGGTCTACGCAAGCCTGCAAGCGTTTCTGGCCGCAAACCGAGCCAACCAGTAGTTATTCGTCTTCGTGCGGCTCAATGTCTTCTAGGCTAACGGCCTTGGGGGTCGTCTCGTAGTTCGCCAGCAACTTCTTCAGGTGTGCTTGGGCCGAAGCGGGCGTCTTCGTCTGACTCAACTTCTTGGCCCACGACCTACCTGGGTGCAACGCATCCCACCAAGTGATTTCTCCGGCGTGACGGCCACTCCCCGGATCGTGGTTGCCGAAGCCGTCCATGCCGATGTTCCAAAGCGGCAGATAGTGCTCGATCAGGAAACGCTCGGCCATCGTGATCCAGAGCGGTGTGACAACGAGATAGCGGCATAGAAAGTCGTCAATCGACAGGTTCGATGCCGCCTTGATTGAGGCGGTGTGCTCGGCCAAACGCCCGCTCAACGACTTGGACTGTGCGGCTGGTTTGCCGCCGCCTTTGCGACCTCCAGGCGGAACCGCTTTGCCTACGTAGATCGGCCACTCGGCATCAGGCGAGCGGATCTTGGCATAGACCGGATCGTCACCTGTGTAGAATAGCGCGTAGACGCCAGCACCGAAGAAGTCCTGTTCGAGTGGTAACTCAAACGGACCTCTCCGCATCAGTTCGTCAACGCAGTGTTTTGTGAGGTTTTGATAGTCGAGCGGGTTGTACTCGTTGGGTGAAGTCATCTGCCTCGTAATCCATCTGCAACGCTTCGGGCGACAGTCTCAGCGAGACGCACCGGCACGGCGTTGCCAAGTTGTCGCATGGCCTCAGACCATGCTCCCTCAAACCACCATGCATCAGGAAAGGTTTGCACTCGCGCAGCTTCGCGCACGGTGAGGTATCTGACGGAATCATCCGGCATGACGATCATGTTCTCGCCGCCAGGAACCCCGTGAACGCCTGCCTTGAGCGTTTTGGATGGCAAGTCGAGCGGACTGCCAGTGTGACCCGCGTACGTCTTCCCGCCGGGGTTGAGGCGGTGGTTCAGTACGCCAGCGGCTTCCCGATCGGTGCGAGGGCGCGGGAGATCGCAGATGGCGTCGCGGATCGTAGCCCAAGGCAGCGTCATCACCGATTGAATCGTTGATCCCGCATAGGAAGGCTTCACTTTGGGAACGGAGAGATTGTGCCGCTTCCAGTAGGCTCCCGTAGCCCACTGATCGCGCATCAGGGCGTCGTATGAGTGAGTGGGGGTCGGGAACTGCCACGTCGGCGCAAGGTCACTGCGGAAACCGACAATGAACACACGCTGACGGGTCTGTGGCACGCCGTAGTCCGCTGCGTTGAGCAGTCGGAAGGACACTCGGTACTGAGACGAGTCCTCCTTGATCTTACCCAGGCGACACAGGTGCTCTGCCCACGTTTCAGACTTGCGCCGAGCGACTTCAGGATGAGTGAGTTGAAGAAGGATGTACGTGAAGTAGGGCCGAAAGGAATCCCGCAGGAGCCCCTTGACGTTCTCGATGATGAATGCGCGCGGCTTGATCGTGCGAACTGCACGGACAAAATCAGGGAACAGATTGCGCTCGTCGTCCATGCCGAGGTGCTTCCCGCCGACGCTGAACGGCTGGCATGGAACGCCCCCTGCCAAAAGGTCTGCATCGGCGAAGGGCGCGAAGTCTACGGATCGAACATCCTCCCGGCGTACACGCCACCCCTCGATGCCCTTCACTGCGCCCGAGGCCACGTTGTGACGCAGCGTTGCACAGGCATCCTCGTTCCACTCCATCAGCGCAACGTGATGGAACCCCGCCGCGTGGGTTCCAAGAGCAAGCCCGCCCGCCCCGGTGAAGAGTTCCAGGGAGCGCAGAGGGGCGACGGGAACATCGCCGCTCTCGCAGTGATCTGACCCAGGCACTTCGCACGCTTCTCGTTCGACTGTCTGCGTCACGTCGGTTCGGACAGTACCCCTACGACGGCGGGTGCCGTCAACATCCGTTCGATACTGCCGAGAAACAGCCATCTTCGCGCTCATAGATCGTCTCCTGTTGGTGTCGTCGTGCGCCAGCACGACTCGGTGGTGTCGAGCCGGTCTACGAGCCGGTTGCGCCTGCGCCAGCCACCGGAAGACCTTGCTGGCTCGGATGAGAACTCGGCGCGTTGGGCCAAATTCCTCGGAGCTCTGAGGTGGTACAGTTTGGGGTCCGCGCGGGCGCAGTGGTACGGGTTGGTTTCCGTGCCAACGAGGTGGCCTGATTCACCTCAAATCAGGCCAGCACCCGGTCGTCCACGCAGGGGCGGGTCGCCCCGGTTTGCCGCCGCCGTCCCCGCGGCGCCCGCACGCCGTGCGCGTCGCGTTGCGGTGGGCCCGCCCCTGGGCGGGGCCCCAAGCCCCCGCCGGGCGTCGGCCGCGTCGATGTCCCGCCCGTGGCGCTTCGGCGGTGTGTTCTCACCCCCGACGCTTACCATCACGGCCCAACCTCCACCCTCACCGCTCGAAACCCTCGGTTCTGCATGATGGTTGAATGCGCGGCCTCGCAGTAACCGTGCTGTACAGGCAACCAGCCAATCCCGCTTCTGAGGCCAGAGCCGTAGCAGAGGCCGCGCACAAACACTCTCATTTCGGCTTCCACTCGCTACAGGTCCACTCCCACACGTTGCCTGCCATGTCGCCAGCGCCGAAGTACCCAGCGCCCGCCATGTGCTGCCCCACCGGACACGTCCCGCTGCGCTGTGTGGTTCCGCTCCACCACAACAGGCTGTCGTTGGGGGATTCTTCGCCCCACGGGTACTGAGCCTTCGTCGGCCCCACCGCTCCGTACTCCCACTGCTTTTCGGTGAGGAGCGCGAGCCCGCCCCACTTCGCGAATTCCACGCTGTCATACCAGTTGACGCAGACGATGGGGTGTGCCTCCGTCTGCTCAAACTCAGGATTGCGGAACGTGCGGTTGGCATTTTCCTTCTCCGCAGCCGTTACGAATCCCGAGTTCTTGACGAATGCGGTGTACTCCCCGACCGTCACGGGGAACTTTGCCAACCAGTAGCCCTCCGGCTGGTCGAGCGACGGCGCGCAGAACACCATCGGCGTGAGCGTTCCATCGGGCAACAGGTGCTCCGTCTCGATCACCTTGCCCCGCGCCGCACCCCTCTCCAACTTCACCGGCCATGCGGCGGCGTACTTCTGCGCGCCTTCGGCGTCCACCTCGCCCATCACTTCAACCCAGGCGGGCCACACGCGCCCATCGGGAAAGCGGTCAAAGTGTGAGCGCGCAGCGTTGGGCTCGTTCGTCCTCACGATGCGCCAATGATGCCCCGGAACGAAGCCCTGGCCGATCAGCGCGGCTAGCGTGCAGAAATCCTCCGTCAGCGGCTCCCCCGCGACCGGCACGCCATCCCGTGCGGTGAGGTTCCGAGCGATGGCGTCCACCGCATCGGAGGAGAGCAGTTTTCCTCGCATTTCGTCCATCGCCATGAGCGCGGCGAAGTCCTGCGAATCGTTCTGGATGTAGTCAATCCAGAACCGTTGACCCTTGAGACGCCACTGGATTTTGCACTGGTGATACATGATTGCCTCTTAGCCGGGAAACTTGGTTGATTTGATCGTATCAAAAAGGTCTAGCGCGCTATTCCACCACTCTTCCGACGGACAACAGTACATCCACATGCCGGTTGCGAGTGTCTTGCCTTTGTTGTCTCGGTCGGGATGCCAGCCCATCTCAGGAATCTTGGCATCTTTCGTCAGCCCGTAGACCACGAGCGAGCCCGTATCCTTTCTGTATTCGATGGCAACCCTTGCGTTGCTTGGCCCCCCTGCGACCTTTTTCGCAACAGTCTTCTGCATCTTCGTGCTTAGAAACTTGGCTGTTGTCGTTGCGAGGATCGTCTGCCAAACGTCCTCATTGAGACACCCTCCGCACTTCTGGCAACATCCAACACGACCCGTGCCGTCGCAGGCGTCACATTCAATCTCGCCATTTCCATGACACAGATTGCACGTCTGGTTACAGTGATCGCACTGGCCTCTTCCGTCGCACTTGCCGCATTCTTGATCCCCGTTCCCTTCGCACTTCTCGCACGCTGGAGCACCCTCGCACTCGCAGGGCTCGAATCGTCCTCTCGGGTCAATCTCGGAAAGCGAGTTCATGGCACGCTGATGGAACTTGCCGTCGTGATGATCCCGCGCGCGATTTCGAGAATACGCGCGCGTGAAACTTCTGGCGCGTCTGCGGTGTTCACGACAGCCGCGCGCGTTGCCTGCATGACGCCAACGTAGGCGCACCGCTGCGCGCTCACATTGCCATCAAGCACCTTCTCTCCGCGGTCTTGCAGACGCTTCACGATCACCTCGCTCGGCGCGTCCAGCAAGATCACCCGCACAGGCGGAAGGGCGCTCATCTCGGCGCGGCAAAGCCACTGCATCCCGAAACGAAGATCATCGAGGAGCGCGGGCGCGTGCTCACCGGGGCAGTGCGCGCGGAACTCGTCCACGTCCGAGGCGACCAGCGTCGAGAAATACCAGCGGTCGATCACCACCACGAAGTCATCGTAGCGGCCTGCGCGCACGTCCGAGGCGAAGCGCGCCCGAGACTGCGCGTACCAGAGCGCACGCTGCCACGGGTCATCTCCGATGAAGCGTGGGTGAGCCCATGACACGACGTTCAAGGCCATGTCGAGACGCACCTCAAGACCCTGCACAAGCGCCTGAACGTGCGTGCTCTTGCCTACGCCGTCAGGCCCCTCGATCACGAGTAGAACGGGCTTCACTTCACCCCTCCCGCCAGCGGTGGCATGTCCTCGTTTTCGGCCACAAGCGCCTCGCGCGCGGCCAGCGTTTCCTGGTCGAAGTACGCCGCGCGCACCGCATCGCCGTCTGGCAGAGCGCCCGCAATCTGCCACGGCGCGAAGCCGTCGCGCGCCTCCAGACGAAACCGCTCTCCGGTCGCTCCCGCCGCCAGTTTGACCGACAGGAACCTGTCAAAAAGCTGTCCGACCGCCTTCGCGCGGAACTCCCGCAGCGTCGGGTTGAACGTCTCCAGGGCGATCACCGCCTCGGGCGGAACGGGCGACGTGCAGACGATCATGCCGTCAGTCGATCGGCTCCAGCCCGCCCCCAGGAGCCCAGCGCCGACCACGACTCCGATACCCGTGTTTCCGGGACGGTAGCCCACGCCGTTGAGGTACAGAACCGCTTGCGTATCGTTGTCGTTCGTCTCTTCGGTGTTCAACGCCATCACCAGCTCGTTCCACGCCTGTTGCATGACGCTTCCGTTGCGGACCAGAATCCTCTTGACGTTCTCGTTCATCTTCTCTTCGTCTTTTCTGTGCTACCTTCGCGGCTGCACACGTTCCCAAAATCAGGAGAAATCACCAAATGGGCCAGAAACGCATCGGAACCGTCACGTCGGATGCCCTCGGCATCGGGTCTGCGGCCATCGAACAGGTCGCGGAGTTCACCATCGCCAGCGGCACGGAGAACTACGAGTTGATCCCCTCTTCGCCGTTCGGCTTCACCATCGCCCGCGTCGAGTTCGAGGTCGAGACGGGCCACGCCAGCACTTCGGCCCTCTTCTCGGCCACGGGCGGCGCGGGCGATCAGCGCTGCGGCGACATCGACACGACCGTCAAGGGGCTCAATGTTGAGGCTCCTCTGGCCGGTGGCCCGCAGCGCGCCGTCGTCGCCGGGAGCGCGCTCTGGCTCTACACGGGCAACAACGCCGTGAAGGGCACGCTCCGCGTCTACTACCGCCCCACCTGACCGCGTGCCTCAATCTCGCTCCTTTCCGCCCCCTCCCTGTCCTCGTCAATCCTCCCCGCAACCCGCAAAACCCGCAGCGCAGTCAGCGCGGACGGGTCGATTGTGGCGTTCACGAGCGCCTTGAACAGCGCTCGCGAAAGCTCGATTTTCACCGCGCCGAGAATCGCCTCCTGAACGCCCTTGCTCTTGCCGCTCGGCGCAAGGTCGAGCGCCTCAACCTCGCTCACGAGGCTCTTGTAGAGCGAGAGAATGCGGACTGCGCGCTCGCTCACCGCCGTCCCCGAGCGTCCTCTACGATGGCGCGGATCGCATCCCTGTCGGTGACGTTGAGCTTCGCCAGCCTCGCCGCGAGGATCTTCTTGGCGTCGCCCTCCAGCGTCCCGACGAGCACCCCCTCCCGCGCGACAAACGCATCAGCGCAGGCCGACGCATCAGCGCAGGCCGACAGCTCCATCCGCAGCCCGTCAAGACAGATGCGCGCATGGTGCTCTGCAATGTCCTCGTCGCCCGTGGCGATCTGGAACGCGCCCAACCACAAGTACCGCATGGCGACGGTGTTTGCCTTCGACAGCGCCTTGTCGCCGCTGTCCGAAGCGGCTCCCGTGCCTTGAAACGTGGTGCGCGACCCGTCCTCCGGGTCGATCACGTCCACCTCCAGCGTCACCAGTGCGGCGC
This sequence comes from Tessaracoccus sp., assembly GCF_016714275.1. Lineage (GTDB taxonomy): Bacteria > Actinomycetota > Actinomycetes > Propionibacteriales > Propionibacteriaceae > Arachnia. The sequence goes on from NZ_JADJNP010000010.1 coordinate 8,122, forward strand.
GATGGTCGCCCGAGACGGCCACCACGCGCGACGCGCCGACGATGAGGTTTGCTGTCACCAGGGCGTTGTGAACCGCCGATGTCACCTCACTGGCCGGGGTGTACTGATACCCCCCGCCCTTTCCGTAATCCACCTTCGCGCTCTTTCGGAGGAAGGCGAGGCTTTTCCACGCGCTCGCCAGCTTCCGGTACACGCCCTGCGCCTCGCCCATCTGCGTCAGACCGTGAGCACCCATCCGAAGCCTGATTTCTTTCTCGTTTCCCACGCTTCTCTCCCTCAGTCTTCGTCCACAGGTGCGGCGCGCACCACCGGCAGAGCTTCACTCGCCCGCACCAGATGGAGCGCACTGCGAGGCACGTTTCGCAGTCCTCATTTGGCATTTGACGCTCCAGTTTTCAAGAGCGTTCGGAGAGAATCTGAAACAGACAGAAAAGAGGATTTCTCCGATACGGTCGCACGGTCCACGCTGGCCGCGATCAAATCTCTTTTTCCTCCGAGCACCTCCAGCATTCGCCGGTCGAGGTCGTGGTCTGCCACGATCCGCCGCACCGTCACATGGTCACGCTGGCCGATGCGATGCGCGCGGTCCTCCGCTTGGTCGTTGAGAGCGGGCGTCCACGCGAGGTCTACGAACAACACTTCGGTTGCGCGCGTGAGCGTGATCCCCACACCGCCCGCGCCGATGGTGAGCGCGAGCCCGCGAAGGTTGCCGCGCTGGAACGCATCGACCATTGCCGTCCGTGCGGACGGTTCCATGTCGCCCACGATGAAGCCCCACCCCTCCAGAGCCCCGAGCGCGCGGACGGGTCCGACGTGCGCGGAGAACGCGAGCATCGGCGTGTCGGCCTGCTTGCAGTACGCCAGCGCGTGAGCGGTCTTGAGCCCCGCAAGCGCCCGCCTTGCTCGTGTGATCTTCTCGAACTCCCTGCATCGCGCGAGTGCATCGAGCGCCGCAAGGTTGTTTGTGTGCTTCTCGACCGCACTGAGATCCTCCGTTTCCGCTCCGTTCCAGAACGCGAGCGCTTCATCGCACAGCGCTCGCACCTCGCCCGTCACGTCCACGTCAAGGGTCTGGTACGTCTTCGGTGGAAGCTCTGAGAGCACCTCACCCTTCGCGCGCCGCAGCATCCCGCGAGCGATTTGAGCCCCGAGCGATGGCTCGGGCTCGCCAAATTGAATCCCGTACTCCGTTTCCTCCGCGTTGAATGCGCGAAGGAATCCCAGCCACCCACCGAAAATCACCTCCGCTACACCCGCCGCCCGCGCGACGTTGTACAGGTCGAAGGGCTCATCGGTGAGCGGTGTTGCGGTCACGCACCACGTTGCGCCGCCCGCCGCACGCACCACCGCCGCGAGTGAACCCCATCGCCGCGCCCGCCCAGAACGCCCGTTTTTGAGCGCGTGGGCCTCGTCGGCAATCAGTGTAATCACCGGCACGTCGCCCGACGGCATGGTGTCGGGGAGCGTCTCGTAGCTCGCAATCACCACCTCGCTCTCTTCGGGCCAACGGTCGAGCCCCCGCCGTCCGCGCAGAACGCTCACGCGAAGGTCTGGACGCAGCGTGGCGCACTCGCGCAGCCACACGCCAATCACCACCGCAGGGCAGACGATCACCGCGCGTCCGCGCTCGGGGAGCGCTGCGAGCGATTGGCAGCTCTTTCCGAGGCCCATTTCGTCCGCGAGGATCGCGCCTCGCCGCGACGCCAGCCACACCGCGCCGTCGCGTTGGTAGCCCCGGAACCGCCATCCAGTGCGTTCCTCGATTCGGTTCAGGCGCGCGAGGGCGCGCTGCTCATCCGCGCCGATTCGCTCCGCGAGGCTCCAGAGGGCGCTACGCGCCTCCGTAGAGGCAATGACGGCGAATCCCGCAGCCTTGAGCGCTGCGACCGTGCGGGCGGCGCATTCTGGCGCGCAGACGGTTTTACGCGCGTCTCTGTCGTACCTCGCGCCGCCCACCCGAACCGCGTCGCGGTAGGCGTCGAATTCCTCGTCCAGATGCCCGAGGGGGTGAAGCGTGATTTGCCCGTCATCGACACCCAGGCGCACGGCGCTCACGGCAACCTCCCTTTCTCGGGGTGCGGACAGACACGACACTGATGCCCCGTGCGCCCGCAGTTGGAGCACCTGTACGCGCGGACGTCGGTGCGCTTGGGTGGCTTTGCGCGGTTCAAGCAGCGGCGGCAATGGTTCTTGCTCCTGCATTTCCCGCGGCTTCGCCCGCACCGGACACACTTCCCCGCCGCGCGGCGTTCCTCGTCCTGTTCCGCGCGCTTCTCTCGGCACGCGAGCCCGTAGACTGCGCCGGGTTTCGCGCGCTCTTTCCCGCACGGGCAGATTCCCGCCGTGCGCCACAGCGCGATCTTTTCGAGATACGTCACTCTGCGCTCCGGTCAATGAGCGTTTGCCACGCTCCCCACGCCAGCCGTCGAGCGTCTACCGCCAGCGACAGCCACGGGCGAAACAGCGCGGCGACGCTCAGGCGTTCGATGGTCGAGTCCAGCGCCGCCTCCCATGCCTCGCACCCTTTGATCGCGTCGAACCGCGCCCCGCCGTCGAGCGTCACGCGCTCCGCAGCGTCGATCATCTCGGCCTCGGTGTCGCCGCCCGTCGAGACGATCCAGAGCACACGCGCCGCAGCCTGCGCTCGCACCCTCGCGCCGTGTGCGGTGTCACCCCCACGCCCCGCGTAGTGCGTCAGTACCGCCCACACCAGGGCGATGCGCTCCGCGTCTACCTCGCGGGTGTCACTCGCCACCGCCGCCCCCGATTGCGTCGCTCTTGAGCGCTGCGATGCCCACTGCTTGCGCGGCCTCCTCGAACCACGCGCCGTCGGGGAGGCGCTTGCGCCCACAGACCCACTCCAGCACGTCGGCCACCATCACAGGCGAGTGTGGAGCGAGCGCCAGAAGCACTTTCTTGGACGGCGGTTTGATCTTGTCCGCGCCTCGGTCGCCCGCCGCGTCGGCGGCGGTGTCCTTGACCGACGGGGGCTTGACGGGGGCCTTCGGTGCGGCGCTGTCGGCGTTCTGTGACGCCGCAGACGCGCCGCTCATGTGGGCGCGAATGCGCTCCAGCGCCAGCTCTTGTTGCTCGGGCGTGCCCTTCGCGATTTCCCAGCCTGCGGACGGCTGGCACGATCCGTCACGCACGGCGGCGTGAAGAGCGGGGATGCCCTTCTTGTAGAGCCGGTGCCAGTTGTCGATGGACACAAGGCTCACGCCGTTCAGAAGCAGACGGATGCGCTCGCGGGTGCGTCCGTTCTTCTGGAGGTGTTCCACGATTTGACCCTTCGCGATGTGGTCGTTGTCCTTGCGAAAGGCGTTCAGCACAGCCTTGAGGTCAACAGCCTGCTCCAGCGTCATCCCGGCTTCCGTCAGCCGCGGGAGACGGATTCTGTCTGCTGGCTTGCGGGTCGCGTTGAGCGCGCGAACCCAGCGCGTGCGCTGGATGCCGTCGATCACCTCGACCCGCTTCGACACGGGGTTGCGCCAGCACAGAATCGGGGCCTTCACCCCAAATTCTTCGACGCTCGCGAGGTCGTCATCCGTGATCGGAAGCGAGATGCGCGCGTCGAACAACGGGTGCTCTGGCCCGTCGTTGGTGTCGATTCCGAGGATGGTCACGTCGTCATCGTGCCCGTAGAACACATCGCGTCGCGGCACGCGCCCGCGGGCGTCTTCGCCCTTCTCTGCGGCGCTCACAACGCCACCGACCCGCCCGAGAGCATCACCGCAGCGCGGCGCATCGCGTCGAGCACGCGCCCCTCGTGAATTCGCGCCGTGAGGATGCGCGACCAGCGCACACACAACACACACTTGCACTCGGCGCGATGCTGTCGCGCCTCAGAGTGCTTGTAGAAGCACGCATCGCAGTAGCCCCCCTCGGGACAGAACTCGCAGCCCTCGGCTTCGACCGTCTTACCGTTGCACATCTTGCCTCCGTAGATCCGTCACGTTCCTGTGACCCCACCAGGGCGCGAGCCGCAGCGATTGCCGCGGGCCGCGCACTGGAATCACACAGGAGCGTTCAGACCCCAACGGTTTCGCGGATCACCGTGTACGCCTGCGCCTTGAAGCGTGCGGCGTCGCCCGCGAGGCGCGACTCGGTGCGGTTCTCGTCGTTGCGAGCCCTCTGGGCCATCGTCCAATCCGCGTACTCCGTGGTTGCATTCCAGAGCCCCCAGGCGGTCCCGCGAACGCCCTTCATGTCCGAGCCGCGCCCCGCGCCGTCGAAGAGGCTCACCACCGTCTCGCGCGCCGTCTCGGCGTTCCTGAGCGCCCGCGCCATCTCGCGGTCGGTGGGATCTGGCAGGAGGAGCTTCGTCACCGTCTCGACCTGGGCGCGAGAGACGGTCGCCCTCGTGAGCGCGGCGAAGTCGCGGAGGTTCGCGTCGGCCTGCGCGCGGAGCTGGCGCAGAATCTCCTGCACCCTCGAAATGTTCACCTCGACGCCCCCGGTGTGCCGCACGTTCCAGAGCGCCATCCCGGTCTGCGTGGCGTGCGTGAGCGTGTTCCAACACACCACGCGAACCGCAGTGTGCGTCCCGATGCACGCCCCGGTTCCGTCGTGGGCGTTGCGCACTAAGACGTAGGGGCGCACCACGTCGCCCTCAACCACCTCGCGCTCGATTCCGAGGTCAATCTGACCCCACACCGTTGCCCCGCCCCGGAACGACCCCGCGCCCACCCACTCGGCCCCGAGGTCCACCAGCGGGTCGAGCGAGGCGAGCATGGTGTCGTTCTGCACCGGCTTCCAGCCGCTCCCCACGACGCCAAACACCTGTCGCGTGTCGTCGCGGGTGACGGCGGCGTAACCCGACATGTCGAGCGCGATCCCCGTCGCGCCGTGCGTGCTGGCGATGGGCTGCGTCGAAACGGTCCACCCGAGGCCCGCCGCCTTCGCCACGTCCGCGCCGCTGCGGAGGCGGCGCATTGCGGCCTCGTCGGTGGCGATGGAGTCGCGCCGCGAAAAGTTGAGCGACGTGGCGGGCCGCGAGACAACGCGCGAGACGGGCGGGGCGGTGGGCATGGAGCGCACAACGCCCTGCACCGCCGTCACACGCACGGGCTCCGGGGCGCTCTGCACGAGGCGCACGATGGCCGTTTCGGTCGGCAGAGCGAGCCGCAGGAACTCCGGGGCGCGGATGGTGGGGATCTTCGCGATCAGCCCGCCCTCGGCCTTGACGAACGTGTCGTCTCCGCGGGTGATTGCGTGGACGTAGGAGCCCGCATGGACGGTGCCCTTGACGCCCTCGCGCGTCGCCGCGCCGAAGGCGGCGAGCGTGAAAACGATGCCGTGGTCGGCCTGCGAAACAGTGGCGGTGCTCGGAGCGTTCATGGTTTGATCCTTTTCCCTTGTTCAGACGTTGAGGTTGCAGAGGTTGAGCCCGCACGCGCTGTTGAGCGCGTCGGCGGTCTTCGCGACGGTGAACCGCGGCGCTCCCGCGCTGCGGTCTTCAGTGAGCGTAGAGAGCTCCGAGGCCAACGCCCGAAGGCGCGAGGCCACATCCAAGAGCCCGGCGGCGCGAGCGACGGTCGCCGCTGCTTCGATGCTCTCGGCCTGTCCCGTGAGGATCACGGCGCAGGCTTCGAGCGCACCGGCAACGCGCGTTCCGGCGTCGATGGCTGCGTCGTCCTCGATTGCGTCGCGGCACGCATCACTGCGGCGGTCGCACTCGGACGGGTCGATGGTGTCGTGGTCGGTGCTCATGGTTCCTTTCGTCGTCGTTTGCTGTCCGACGAGGAGAACTATGGCTCCGGTTTGCTGGAGCGTCAACGGAAGAAAGACGCTTTCCCGTCTTTTCTGTCGAAAGCCCTATTTTTGCGGTGTTTTACGCGGCGCTTTTTCGCGTCGCCTGCCCACGCGGGGAGCCTGGGTAGCGATTCGCGAGGTCCGTGTGAGCCTTGAGCATTTCGTACAGGCGCGACTCGCTGATTTCGAGGATTTTTGCCGCAAGCTCGCGGTTCCCGTCGGCTGTCTCCAACGCAGCCCCAAGCGCGGCCTTCTCCGCTACCGTGCGTGCTCGCGCGAGCGTGCAGGGGCCACCCTCAATCTGTACTTGAATCCGCCGCGCCGGAGCCGTCTTTGTCTTCGCCATCATCGCAACCTAACACATGCTGCGCGGGCGGCGAGAGCCCGAGGCGCTCCCGCAGACTGCGAGCGATGGCGCGTTCCGCCTCCACCAGGGCTCGCAGTCCGACGTAGGCCCGTCCCTCCGCGTCGCGCCAGCCATCGAGCGCTCTTGCCACGATGGCGTCGCGCACCGCGGCTTGCACCTCCGCAGGCTGGACGCCACACGCCCCAACACAGGTGTCGCGCACCGCAGCCCACGGCACGCTGGAGTGTCCCGCCGCTCGACGCGCGCGGTCCACCATCGCCCATGCGACGAAGCGCACGCGCCGCGGGTCGCCCTTCTCGACGCTCCATCGCTCCCGCGCGAAGGCGTCGTAAGCCTCGGGCGTGATGGGCGTCTCTTCTTCCGCGTAGAGGTAGTAGAGGAGGTACGGATCTTTCGCGGCCATCGCGTCGGCGTCGAGCGAGCACGACGCGACGAACCGCTCCAGAGCCGCGAGCGGGAGGTCCACAGCGTCAGCTCGTGACGAGCTTGATGCGACTCGCCGGGTTGGGGGCGGCGGCGGTGTCTTCGTTCGCCCTGGCGGTGGCCTGCTGGAGCGCTTGAAGCGCCGCTCCGGCGGCGTTGTTCAGTAGGAGGTAGTGCCGCGCGATGCGGCGATGCTCCTCCTCAGAGCCCACCGCATCGGGCGGCGGCGGGGCCGCTTCGGCGCACGCCTTGAGAAGCCCACCGGCCATCGACAGACAGTAGTTCGGCCCGTTCGTCCGCATCATGGTGTAAACCATGAGCGAAATCGGATCGAGCGCGGCGAGCGCTTCCTCAATCTCTTCGTCGGTGGGGCGCGGTCGTCGTTGTGACATGGGCTTGTTCCTTCTCAGGTCGGATTGTCCGAGCTGGAGACTCTCCCCTGAATCGAACAGGGTTCTGCGGTTTACGATCCCGCCGCGTTGCCACTTCGCTTGAGAGTCAGCGCCACCGTTCGCGTAGGTGGCTCCCCGTCTCTTCGGGACGTATCACGTCGTCAGATTGCGCTGGCGATGCGAAAGATCAGAACGGCACATCATCGTCGGCGGGCTGGTTGTTCACCGGGGCCTGCGCGGCGGCGGGCTTCTGCGCGCGGCGCTCCTGGGGCTTCGGGTGGAACTCCAGCGCCTTGCCCTTCTCGGAAACCATCGCCTTCACATCCTCGGGCGAGTCGGTGAAATCCCACCGCGGGTTCGACCAGGGCTTGCCGTCGTCGCGGAGCTTCGGCTCTCCCGCGTCGTCAAGCGAGGGCTCCAGCCGGTAGAAGATGAACTTGTGCGCGGTCGCTCCGCGTCCCTTCTTCGCCGCGAGGCTCTTGCGCTCGGCATAGGCACCCGCCGCTCCCCTGCGCCCGCTGTTGCCCTCGTAGACCTTGAAGATCGTGGTCTTGGGGTTGCCCTTCTCGTCGGTGTGCTTCACCTCGACGCGGAGGTACTTGCTCCCGCTGTCGCTCGTCTCGACGCCGAGGCACTCACCGATCATGAAATCGCCGTTCGTCTCCGAGATGAAGGGCTTGTCGGCGTCGCCGCTTGTGGACCATGCCATTGCGAAATCTCCTGTTGAACCTTGAACCTTGAAAACCACATCGAGGAAACGATCCATCACCAGAGTTAGAATCACCACGCCTTGAGCCTCGACATTCTCAAGACGGGTTTCCGACGCTAGACCCTTGAGCTTCATCGCTCGGTCTTTTCTGGCTGCGCGGAGAGCGTCACACCCCATGCAGCTTGCGGTACGCCCGCAACGGCGTTCGGTGGCGCAGGCTTCCGGCGTCGAGCACTGAAACACGACGCCGACCGGATCAGATGAACCGAGCCACGATCGTCATTTCTGACGACTCGATTTCGACCTTCTCCGCGGTCGTTCCCTTCAGCTCCTGGAACTGCGCGAGCGCGGCGGCGATGGCCTCGTCGTCGGTCATGCTCTGGCCCTCGACCGCGTTCTTCACGGTCCCGTTGCTCTGACTGATGTTCTTGCCAACGCGCTTGGCGCGCGAGAACGAGTAACTCCCCGTCTTCTGCTGTCCGACTCGAATGAGAAACATTGTTCACTCCGTTTGTGTTGTCGCGGTGTCCATCGCCGTGACTGCTGCCGTCGAGAAAGATTCTAGTAGCGGCTCGTTTTTGTGCAAGTGATGAAAAGCACACGCGCCACGTTTAGCAGAAAGACACTTTTCGCAGATTGTGATTCCGTTCGTCCGCGACTCCATCACGTCGTTTGGAAGCCCATGTCGCACAACCGCTCGGTAGGGGTCGATCACCAGAGCGAGCTTCGCGGGTCCAGGCGCGCGACGCATCCGCCTGATGCGACCGAGAAGTTGAAACCATTTCACGCGCGACGTAGGGGCGTAATCCAACACGGCCACAGAGATTTTTGCAAGGTCGATGGCCTCGACAAAGCACCCTACTCCGACAACGAAATCTATGCGTCCCGTGTTCAAATCAGAAAAAACGCTTCTCCTTTTCAGGGGTGCCATGCCCCCGAGCATCACCTCGGCTGACCATCCTGCGGCGGTGAGTTCTGCGGCGGCATCCTGCGCCCTGGCCTGCGTGGCGCAGAACACGAACCCGCGTCTGCGGCCAGCGTGGGCGTTCACGGTGCGCGCGAGGGTATCGGGCGGCGGGCAGATGACCCGAGCGGGCGCAATCAGCCCCGCCGCCGTGAGGGCCTCGGGATCATCGGCCAGCACAGAGCGCCCGAGCACCTCTCGCGGCATGGGCTGCGAGCCGCGCCACGGCGTCGCCGTCAGGTTGACGTGTGAGGCATCGGGAAAGCGATCTCTCACCCCGCGCGCAATCGGGCCGGTGAGTTTGTGAGCTTCGTCCCACAGCACCACATCCGGCGCGAGCGAATCGAGCGGGTCAAGATCGAACGCGGACCAGTAGAGCGCGCGGCGCTTGCGCGCAGCGTGAAGCGTCCAGAGCGAGGCAATTACGCACGTTGCGCTGGGCGAGCACTGCTCAAACCCGCTGGCGATCAAACGAAGGTCGTTGAAGCCCGCGCGATACAGGCTCTCGAATGCGGCGATGGCGGTAGACGGTCCCGGCGTGAGCCACAGTACGCGCGCCCCGCGCTCAAGGTAGCCACGCGCGATCTCAGGCCCGAGCACCGAGCTTTTGCCACTACCCGTCGGCGCAACCAACGTCACGCTCCCCGGCAACGCCTCACGCACTCGCTCAATCGCGCTCGCCTGCGCCTTTGTGGGTTTGAGCCTCACTCCACACTCACGGTCCGCACGCCTTCAAGCGCGAACACTGCATCGCCTGTGTGGGCAATCGTGACAGTATGACCCTTTTCGCTCGTCGCCCTGGCCGCGTTCGTGAGCGCGTGGAGCATGGTGTCTCCCGTCCACGTCTCAGCCACAACAAAACAAAACCCGTCCCTGTACTCCTGGCGCGTGCGATCCGAGTCAAACACGGTGCATGGCAGTTTGCGAGAGACAGCATTTTGACCGTAGAGCGCGAAGCCCACCGCGCTCGCGTCCACGAGCAAGCGGTCGGCTGCGTCGAGTTCGCGACGTAGCTTTTCGAGGTTGGGCGGCTTTGCGCCTGTGCCGATTAGTAGTTTCATGGTTGCTAGAACCATCCCCTAGTATATGCGCTGGCTCCCTCAAGTGTTATTCTAACCATTCCAGCAACCGGCCTGTGGACAAGACCGTCCGTTGTGAGCGATGCCAGCTTCGCGTACACGGAATTCGTACACGGATGCTGCGGAGTTTTTGTCATGCCGAATTTTTCCGGCCATCGCTTCCAGCACTCTAGCGCTACATCTTCTGTTGAGATTGCGTCTTTCTGCTCGTATAATACTTCCAGAACGCATCCCCTTGTCGTGCCGTTGCGCTGCGGTGTGTTCTTGGCGGAAACTGGCGATGCTTTCATCGCCCTGCGAATCCGCCTTTTGATTGCTTCCGGCGCGGCTGGAGGCTCTGGTGTCGGCTTCTCAACGGGCAACGCCTGCGGCTCGCGCGTTGGCGTGATCTTCTCGATTCTGTACCGGCTCGGTTCCGTGTAGCGGTTCAGGTCGGGCTTCGGCGGGAGTCCCGTCGGTTGACCGCTGCCGAGAAAGCCTTTCGGTGCTGGAATCATCGCAGAAGCCCCATGATGACGTTTCGCATTCCCAAGAGTTCCATGTCCCCTCAGAACATCGACAGTTGACGCTCGCCCATGACGGAGGCCCCAAACTCTCCGAGCATCGCGGCAAGCACGGTGCGGTGACACCTCTGCGCGTTGGCGCAGAAGCACAGAAGCGTGACCGACTCGCGCGAGAGAAGATCACTCCAGCGTGACGGGTAGACCTTGCGGGCGTGCTCCATCTCGGCTCGATAGTCGGCCTCGTACTTGCGCCACAGCGCGAGCGTTTCGAGTCCCGCATGGCGAGCGTTGAGGTAGGGCTGTACGAGCGCCCACGACGGCGCGAACAGCACACCCGTCGGATGGTTGCCCGAGCGCGTCACGTCCAGCGCATCGGGACCGCCGAAGGTCATGCGCGACGTGTGGACCTTTACCATCGCGGATCATCTTCCATCTTCAACGCGAACCGGGATAGGACAACGAACACCTCACACCATTCGCCGTCGGACAGCGTTGCGCGTCCATTCTCCAGCGCGGAGAGTTCTCTCGGTTCCATCTCCAGTGCCGTTGCAAGCTCTCGCATCCCAACGTCAAGAACGATGCGAAAGTGAAGTACCGCTTCGGCTCGGGGCGACAGCGGGTAGCGGTCAACCTCGACCTCGCGCAGCCCTCCGGGGTTCACAAACGCCATCGTCTTCTCTCGGGCGATGGGCGATACCGGGATGATCGTCAGTTTCACGGTCCAACCTCCACGCGAATCAGCCTTACGGACCCAGCCCACGAGTTTCGACTCAAGAGGTACTCCGTTCTCGCGGCAGACCCGACAAGCAACGTGGCGGACTGCACCCACGATCCTCCACGCTGAAACTCTGTATGGATCACGGCCCCACCTCCACCCGCGCGCAACGAAACCCAAGGCTGCAGTACCGATAGGACACGGCGCTCCTGCTGCGATAGGCCGCGCGCACCCACGACGGGTCGCTGATGAACCAACCCACGCCGCGGCAGACGCGTGCGATCACGGTCCCACCTCCACCCGCGCGCAGCGAAAACCCAGTCCGTTGTCGCGATAGGACGGAGAGTTCCCGTGGCGAACGCCCGCGCGCGCCCTGGAGCGGTCGATGTTGTACCAGCCGCCACCACGGTAGACGTAGAACATTACGGCATCCTCCGCATCATCTCCATTTGGCGCACGGCGAGACGGTCAATCTCGCACGCGCCCGTGTGGTATCGCCCGAGCGCGGTGGCCCACCCCGCCCCGCGGCATCGAACGTCGTGGTGCAGCCGCAGGAACCGAAGCGCGAGGCCCGCGCCGCGGTCCAGCGTGATCTCAACCTCGGGGTGCGTCGCGTGGAACTCGGTCACGTCGAAGTAGGGCGTTCGATGCGCGGCGGAATGAAGGTGGAACCAGTTTCCCACCCAAGCCGTTACCGTCAGCAATCGACGCTCCTGCACATCGGGCGTCGCGCGAAGAATTGCGTCGGCGTAGAGTTTTCGGTCATACGCCTGCACGTTCCCGATGCACAGCGCCATCCACAGCATGATTGTTTCGAGCGTCACGTTTGGCTACGGTATACTGGAGCCAACCGCATGACGCAAGACGCAAACGATCACGCCTCTGAGACAGAAAAGACGTTTTCCTATGAGGGGCTCACAGATGAGCAGCGGGCGGGCGTAGACCTCGCCCTTTCTTCGCGCGTCGCGTGCATCACTGGCGGCGCGGGAAGCGGCAAAACCACGGCCCTCGCGGCGCTCTGCGAGCATTCCACGGCCCGAGAGCGCGGCGTGCTCTTGCTCGCGCCCACTGGCAAGGCTGCGGCGCGCATCAGCGAGAAGACGCACAGGCCCGCGAGCACCATCCACCGCGCGCTCGGCTGGGAACCGCGGCTGCGGAAGGTCCGCTACGATGCCGTGACGCCCTGGTCGCAGCGACAAATCGTTTGCGACGAGGCAAGCATGGTCGATGCTCTGCTCTGCGCGGACCTCCTCGAAGCCGCTTCCGAGGGCGCACACGTCACCTTTGTTGGCGACGTGAACCAGCTTCCGCCCGTCGGCCCTGGCGCTCCCTTCGCAGACCTCTTGCGCTCGGGCGTGGTGCCCACCGCGCGCCTCGCCACCATCCACCGACAGGGCGAGGGCTCCCCCGTCGTGACGGCTGCGCACGCGATCCTCGCAGGCAACCGCCCGCGCGACGTGAAGGGGCCATCTGAGGCGTTTCTCTTCGTACCCGTGCCCACAGACCTCGACGTGATGGCGCGGGCGCTCTCGGTGGTACAGCGGTCGATTCCCGGCAAGTACGGGCTCGCGACCGACGCGGAGATTCAGGTGCTCTCGGGCACGGTGCTTCTCTCCGACGAACTCAACGCTGCGCTGGCCCGTCACTTCAACCCGCACGCGGGGCCGTACCTCGGCGCTGGCGATAAGGTGCTCCACACGAAGAACAATTACGAACTCGGGGTGTTCAACGGAGACGTGGGGCGCTGTCTTCTGCGAGACGAACGCGGCGCACAGGTGGAGTACGACGGGCGGATCGTGGCGTATCCCGCGGGCGTGGTGCGGCGGGAACTTGTGCGGGCGTGGTGCCTCACGGTCCACCGCGCACAAGGGAGCGAGTATCCCGCCGTCGTGGTGTGCCTCGACGGGCGGGCCTCGCCCCTGCTCACGCGCCAATGGCTCTACACTGCCGTCACCAGGGCGCGGCGGGTGTGCGTGGTGATCGGGACCGAGCGCGCGTACCGGCGGGCGTTCTCTGCGCCTGCGCCGGTACGCCAGAGCGCCCTGGCGGATCTTCTGCGGGTCAATTCCCCCTGAGAATCCAGGGCTGTACGGGCACGAGAAACACCAGCCGTTCGGGCTTCGTCCACACCATCAGCGCCCGAAGGCGTTGGGCAGCGATGGACGAAATACGAACGGTCTGGAACTCTGGAAAATTCTGGCTCATGGCTTCTCCCGCGGCTTGGATTGTTGAGGCTCGCACCTCAACACCGCCGCAGGAGGCCAATCGTTTCAAGAAATCGACGCTGGTACTCAGCTTTCGTAGCCCTCGTCCTCTTCGCCGTCTTCGTCGCCCTCGTCTTCTGAGGGCGTCTTTCCCCTGACGAGTTCGGACGGCTTCTCCTGCAATTCGTTTTCCTTCTTGCGCGTCTCGGGATCGTTCCAGGCGTACAGGTCCGCACGCTTCCGCACGTCCCAAATAAGCTCAGATCGCACGTCGTCCATCTTCTCGGCGGGGATCGCAGCCACAAGCGCATCCCACAGGTTGCCGGAATTGCCGTTGACCGCAGGGTCTTCGCTGAAAACGATTCCGCTCAGAGCGAGCCCGCGTTCCTTGTCGATCCATTCGAGCGATTGGCGGATGGCCTCGACCACGCCGAGAGTGCGGATCTTCTGGTCGGTGGGCTTCCCTGCGCGAATCCAGACCATCACGGCGTCTACGATGTCCGTCACGTCGCTGAACTTCTTGCCGATCACGCTCTCGCCCAGGCTCTCACCCCACCACGCGATTGCGATGGCGTTGAAGGTGCCGTAGGTGTTCGCGCTGCGCTTCGGGTTGAGTGCGGAGAGAGCCTCTCGGAAGCGCAGGAGGTTCGCGTAGGTCGGCATCGGCACAAGGGCCAGTTTCTCGTGGACGTTCTCTTTCGTGATGGATTCTCGCGGAACCAGGGAGAAAGACCCATCCGCGGCGATGCCGGGGAGGTTCTTGTTCCCGATGTTGTAGAGCCCCTGCCTCGGCTTGTCTCCGCCGACTTGCCAGCGGCCCGCGATCCAGCCGGCGCTCTGGTACTCCGAGCCGGGAATGGAAAGATCCATGAGAATGCGGGGCGCGTAGATACCCCAATAGCGCGCGAGCCACGTCTCATCCGCAGCGTACCACGCGAGTTCTTCCCAAATGCGCGACTCTGAATCGTAGCGTTCTGGATCGGCCTTGCTCTTGAGTTCAAGCGCCGTGTTGTGCTTGAGCTTGACCTCAACCGCCCGCATGACCGTCTCGTGATCGTCGTCGGGCCAATCCGACACGTCGTAGATGTCCAGCGGAAGACAGTAGGCACGTCGCGCGAACGGTGGAGGATTGTTGAAATCGTATTCCGCGTGCTTCGACTTCACATAGCTTCGGGTCGCGGCGTGGAGTTCTTCGGCAACCTCGCCAAAATCGCGCAGCTTCCACTCTGCGCTACCGGGCTTGCGGTGTCCGATCACGTCTTTGGTGGCCCACACCTGCGCCGCCGTGGCCCCGCTGGGACTCACCGAAATACCCGTGACCGCCTTCGCATGAGCCACGACGGAGCCATAGTGAGAGAAACTCACCGCGAGGCTTCCGTAGCTGTTCCGTTGGATCAGCTTCATCCTGCACGACTCCCACACGGGCGGGAGAATGAAGGCGATGGGATACACGCGAATACTCGTCGGTGCCTTCTTCTCGGCGGGTTCTGGCGCGTCGTACTTGTCCTCGCCTTCGTCGCCGCCCGCGGGTTTGACCTTGCCTCCCGCACTGACGGCCCTGTCGTCGTCGTGCGTGTACTCGCTCCCGTCGGCGCGGACGTAGAACGGTAGATGCTGCGGAGTCTCCTCCTTCTGAGTCTGCTTCCACCTGTTTCGCTTCTTCTCCTCCTCCTCTTCCTTCTTCGTCAGCTTGCGCTTCGGCTCGATGGTGAGTTCGCTCGTCGGCGGAAAGAGGTAATCGTTGACCTGAGCGACACGCGAGAGAAACGGATACGACCGCTCGGACACCTTCGCGTAGATTTCATCGACAGACGCCTTTGCGTCGTCGCGGAAAACCTGAATCGACTCCCCCTTGAACCCCTGCGCGGAGGCATACCGCGAACGGGCGCAAGCGTAGCTCGCGCGACCCAGGAGGAGCTTGACCCTGCTCTTGGTCTGCTTGCGCTCGTCAATCACCTGACTGACACATGCCTCCGAAAGCGCCTCCTCGGCCTCTTCGCGACTGCACGACACCATGCCGATCACGCCTTCAATACCTTGACCCGCAGCGGGGTTGTTGGTCTTGAGGTCCTGGCTCTGGAGAAGGGAAACCATCCATCCGCGCTTGCCCCCGATCATGTTGAACCGGAGAGCATCGCCCGAGCATCGCCCGAAGTAGTAGGCAATCTCGATAGAGCCCATCTTGTTGCCCTGACGCACACCGCGCCCGTTCCGCTGATGGAGCGTGGCGGGCTCCCACGGGAGGTCAACGTGGTGAATCGCACACGTCCGCTGCTGAAGGTCGATTCCCTCGTAAGCCACAGAGTTCGCGATCACCACGTCATAGAGCGGGTCCACCATCTTCTCTGCATCGCCGTTGAAGGCGTCTGCGATGGCGAGCCGCTTCCCCGGCGACGGCGCGGTCTTTCCGTTGAGAACCGCGATGCGCGTTGGATCGACACCGTAGTGAACAAGCGTCTTTTCGAGCCATACATGGCCCGCGATGGACTCCAGAAAGATGACGTGTCCGCACGTTCGCGTGCCGAAAACTGCGCGGGCGACCTCCTTCTGACCGTCCACGTTCTCGCCGCCGAAAGGCATGGTGTACCGCTGGCATCCGAGGTTTTCAGCCCTGGCCTTGAGCATCACCTCTTCGGAACAGACCACCACCTGAATCTCTCCGGGCTTGCGCATTCGGCCCGAGACGAGGCGGAACACGTCTTGTGCGTGGTCCTCGTGCTTGACTGCGATCATCACGTTCGCGGGCGTACCGAAACGCTGGAGAATCTCCATCGTCTCGTCTTCTCGCCCCTTCGGACAGAGCACCACTTGACCGCATGAAAGGCTGGCGGCGATGCGTTTGGCGCAAGCGTCGAACTTCGGAGATTGAAACGACCCAACCTCCTTCGCAGATTTGATCGACCATTTGCTTCCGTAGGCTCGCGGTTCCGAAAGGAACTGCACCGCGCTCACGACGCTCCCGTCGGGGGTCGTGAGCCGCTTGCCGGTCTTCGTGTTCACGACGATCAGGTTGCCGTTCTTCACCTCAGTGTGCGCTTCCGCGCACTCGTCCAAGCATGGGTGAACGGCGATCATCGCGCGGCGCGTCACGAGCGCAAGCGCCTTGCCTCTCATCTTCGGGTCGGTTGCGCCCGCCTTCTGGAACTCCACATACAGCGTGCGGTAGAGCCTGTCCTTGATCCTCTGATGCTCGCTCGGCGCGAGGCCTACGTCCACGATGTGAACGGGCTCTCCCTTGTGGTTGAACCACAGGTTCGCCATCTCCCCGTCGTAACAGAAATTCACGTTCGGACGGAACCTCGTGGAGTAGCTGTTGCCCACGTCGTCGATGTAGCGCGTCGTCGGTTCCGGCAGTCGGATGCCTGCGCCGGGATACTCCCGCGCAATGTCCAGCGGAGTCTTGAACTCACCCCACCGATTGAGCACGCGACGAATCTCATCGAGGTTCTTGAACGCGACCGCACCAATGGCCTTCTTCGGCTTTCCGTCGCCGCTGATGGCAGTGATCTCCACGCCCTCGATGAAGCGATCCACGAACTGCTCTTGATTGTTGATGCCGATGTTCTCCCAAATCTTCGGGTCGAGATAGGAGAGGATAGAATAGAACTCCAGGGGGGAGTTCTTCGCGGGCGTTGCGGAGAGGAGCACCACGCCGCCGCCGCCCTGCTTCTTACGCACCGAGGCGCAGCGAAAAAACAGGTTCCAGGCCCTCTTGGAGCCCTTCGGCGGACTGCTCATGTACTTCCATTTGCGCTCTGTCGCAAACAGGTTCTTGAAATTCTGCGCCTCGTCTACGACGATCATATCCACGCCGATGTCATCCCAGCGCGGGCCGATGTCGTAGGGCACGGGAACGCCATCGACGGAGCGTTGCTTGAGCTTGTCTGCAACAAACTGCTTCACGTCAACGATGCGCTTGGCCTTGTTGCGTTCAGATCCCTCCTTTTTCTTCTTGGCTTCGCCGTCCTCGCCGTCGTCCTCGCCGTCCTCGCCGTCGTCCTCGTCGTCCTCGTCGTCCTCGTCCTCATCGGTTACGTCGTCCTCGTCCTCGTCGGGCAACTCGCGCTCTTTCCCGAGGGCGATGCTCTGGCGAACGGAGTGAAGATCCTTCACGAACTCGACCACCATCTCGGGGTCCATCTCTGTCATCCCGAGAACGCTGTAGGTAACGATCGCGAGATCGTATTCGCCGCGCTGGAATTGGCTCCACTTCTCCCCGCGGTCTGCGGGGGTGTCGGGCTCGTAAACGCTCTGTTCGCGCTCAACCTCCACGATTTCAACGTGCTTGTTGCGGCCCTCTCCGACGGTCTTTGCCTCCTTCACCTTGACGGTGCGCTTCACCTCTTTGGACCCGATGACACAGACCTTGTACTCGGGCACAAGCACGCCGTTGATGACGCGCCCGAGACACTTCTCCACCACGTCGCGATACCACTTCCACACGATGCTGTTCGGAACCAGAAGCACCGGATGCCGCACCCAGCCCTCCTCGCGCGCCTTGGCGATGATGCCAATGCCGGTGAAGGTCTTGCCGACGCCCACATCGAACGCCACGAGGCCCGTGCGATTGCGCAGCACGCGACGCGCGCCCGCGTTCTGCCATGGGTGCATCTTCACATAGCCGGTCCACCGCTTGATGTTGAGAGGCTCCGCGGTGATCTTCGGGTCCAGATACCCGAATTGGACGCGATGGTAGGCGTTCAGAATCCGCTCGCGGTTCTCTTCGTTCGCGGGCGTCTCGATCCAGGCATAGAACCCACGAATCCAATCGCGGATCACTTCCTCGCGCGCCTTCTCCACGTCGGCGGCGGTCGTCTTGTCTTGGGGGGATTCCTTCTCGGCGCGCACGATGAACAGGCGGTTCATGTGGTTGTACCAACCAATAAACTTTCGCACAGCATGGTCGTTGGAGCTTCCGACAACCTTGTCCACATCGTAGACGGAGAGTTTTTCCGCGCTGAAATCCACACCTTTCACAGCGATTGCGCCGAAGCTGAGAGAGAGGGTGTCGGGCTTGAAATCGCTGGAGCCTCTGACAATACCGCGCCCTCGCTTGCCTGCTCTGTCAGCGCTCATCGACAGCTTTTCGTGAATCCACTTCTTGATGATGTCGAAGGGCACCCAGCGGTCAACGGGCGTGTAGCGACGGCGCGGGTCTTCGGTGTCAGGGAATGGCTGGTTGATGTCCTCCCACGACGGGAGTTTGAGCGCAGCGATGATCTCTTTCCGCTGCTGCTCGACCTCGCCCTTGGGCAGTGACCCGTAAATCTTCCCGCCTCGCAGAATGTCCGACGACACAAGCGCGTTGCCTGCGTTGTCGTACCGAGGCCACATCTCCCCTTCGAGAAACTGACTCGACGGAACCAGCACGTTGAAGCGTTCGCCGTCCAGACGCCAGCCCGCCGCGTACAGACCGGGGAGCCCTTCGTAGACGCTCGGCATGGCGTCTTCCAGGGTCACGTTGCGAGCGTTTGCCACGGCCCGCCCCACGTCCTCCAGGGTGATCGTCTGCCCCCGCCAGAGGGCGTTGGCGACCGCCGCCATATCGTCGGCGTTGCCCTGAATCGGGCTCATCCACTGAGGTTGCGTCGCGACCTGGGCGACGAGTTCACCCGCGCGATCCCACGCAGACAGGAACATCGCGACGTTGTTGTTCTCGGGGGCGTGGTCGCGGAGCATGGTCGATTCGCGCGGGTTGCCGTGCTCTTTCTTCCACTGCAACAGGTCCGCGTGAAGCTCGGGCCACATCTCGACGTGCCTGGGCGTCGTGCCGTCCGCGAGGAGCGAGAAGTAGGACCGCACGCGAGCGCCCACCGTCGTCGCGCGGTCGAGTCCGTAGGGGTCGCCGCTGATGGCGGCTTGCTTGACCGTGGGCTTGTAGTTGATCTTCGTCTTGAACGGCTGGAGTTCGCTCTCGGTCTGGAGTGGGCGCGGATCGAACGCGGGAAAGCCGTTGAAGGTGCCAAGCACCTTGTAATCCCACCTTGCGCCCTCTCCATAGGTGCCCTTCTCAGTGCCGAGAATGTGGCCCCGGTGCGTCTCGAAGTAGCGCCCCGCAATCACATCCGCGTCGCTCTTGTTCGGCACGGCGAGCGTGCCGCCGCGCGCCTCAAAAAAGAGAACGTCGATGTTGAGCTTCGCGCCGGGAAAGATCCCGTCGGGCGTGCGGAACGCCGCGAGAAGGTGATGGCGCTGGAGCACCTTTGCGCGAGTGTCGCTGTAGCTCACGCCCGAGAGGAACCCTGACGGGACCACCATCACGCCGATACCCTTCGGCGCGAGCGCATCCAGAGCTCGACGGATGAAGTAGATGAACGCCGCCGGTTCGCTGTACTCGCTCGCGAAATCCTGTGCGGCACGATCCCCGCGCGATTCGGGGTAGGGAGGATTCGAGAGAATCAGCCCGATCTTGCCCCACAGCCCGCCGAAACCGCCCTGTGCCCACTTCTCGAAACTGCTGTGATTCACCTCGACGGTCGGCATGGACGCTTGAAGCATCCGAGCCGAGACGTTGCTGAATTCGATGGCCGTCCAGCGCGCCGGGAGCCCAGCGTCCTGCGCGGCACGGATGAAGCGACCGATGCCTGCGGACGGCTCCAGAGCTTGCAGCGTGCCGTCGTGCTGCGGGAGCGACGCCTCCCACTTCTCTCGGATCACCCGCACCACGTCCGCGGCGACGTTCGACGGCGTGTAGTATTCGTCCAAAAGCCCTTCGATCTCAGGCCGCACGTCGGACGGCATTCGATCCAAGTTCTTCTCGTGGGAGAGCCCGCCCCAGCCGGAATAGCGACCAATCTTCGTCTGTTCTTCGTCGGTCGGAGCGTCGCCGCGTGCCTCGACGCAATGAAGCGTCCACATTGCGCACAGGTTCGCGTCGGTGCGCTGCGCCTCGGTCCACAGGTCGGGCTTGCCGCGGTTGAGTTTCTCGACGCGCGCCAGCATGGTTTCGGCCTGCTCACAGAGCGATGCAGTTTGCGCGAGAGCTTCCGCGGATGCCGACCGTACCACCTCGGGCGCGGACAGTGCGGACCTCGGGGCGCGCGGAGTGCGAGTGCGAGGCGCAACTGCGGCCTGTTCTGCGGCAGGAGGCGGCGGCGCGGGAGCTTCGGTGGGGGGCGTAGGTGCTTCGACGGGAGGCGGCGGCGCGGCCTTGTTCTGCGCTTTGAGCGCCAAGAGCTTGCCCGTCACGTCCGCGAGTTGTGCCTCGTCTTCGATCACCGCGCGGCTGAGAACGGCCCCGCTGGACGCTGACGTGATCGTAACCGTGAACTCGCTGCCCTCGGTCGAAAGAGCCACAAGAACACGTCCAAATCGGAGTTCTTTCCGCATGGGCGAGAACCTACCACAGACCGGGAAGCAGAAAAGACACTTCTCTGTCTCTCGGTCATGTGGGGCGCGGAACGGTCCCGCTCACCCGCTACCCTTGTCCCACCCGCGGCCCAAGAGTTGATCGACACCCTCAACATAGGAGAGTCGCCCCGGCTTGTCGAGCTCGTTTTTCGCCCTGGTGACGGCGACGTACCAGAGATTCATCTCTTCTTTTTGATCTTTCTCGTTCGGCGGGATGCGCTTCTGCCATCCGTTGCGTCCGTACTTGAAGGTATCCGCGAGCAAGAAAACCCTGTTGGCCTCGCCGCCCTTGATCCGGTGAACGCTCGTGAGCACCAGACGCTCCGAGAGCATTTGCTTGTACTCTTCGGGCGTCATGGCTTCGACCGCCTTCTCGGACGGCGCGATGCTCTTGAGAATCTCCTCGATGTCGTCGGCGGTCTTGACGGTGGGCTTCTGCGCCAATCCCGTCTTCGACTCGTTCCAGAATGCGTTGAAAATCAGTTGCTTCTCGATGTAATCGCCGTCCTCTTGAACGGTCAATTCCTTGTCAGTGCGCCACTTTCCGGGGCGTCCAGCCTTCTTCTCGTTGGCTTCCCACCGAGCGATGCGCGACAGAACCTCTTTGCGAACCTCGCCCTGCTCCTCTTTCAGCCACTTCTCTGCACCGTCGATGAAGGCTTGGAGCGAACTGTCACCAATGCTCTTTCGCCGGATCTTGTACATGATGAACTTGATCTGATTGGCGATGGCGTTCCCTTCCCCAAGAATCCACGGCGAGATACCAGAACCGAGCGCGAGCATCCCCATCGGCACAAGGGGTTTGTTGATTCGCGTGATGACAATATCTCCGACGGACCAATCCTTGACCATCTCTTTCGCCTTGACCGCGCCGCACCACCCCATCGGCCACGGCTTGCCGTCGGGCGTCGTCTCGGGCACCGAGAACTCGGGCACCAGTTTGCGCGCTTCTTCTGCGGCGCATCCAGGAACGCGGTAGGACACCGAGAGCGGGAGTACGGTCGCAGAGAGTTCCTTGATAAGCCGCGGGATCACTTCGCTGTCAGCTCCGCGGAAGCGATAGATGCTCTGATTCCGGTCGCCCACCACGACGATGCGGCCTTGCGGCGCGAGCGAGCGAAACACCAGCTCGATTTGCGCCACGTCCATGTCTTGCGTCTCATCCACGAAGATCACGTCATAGAGGGTTTCGGGCACCATGCTTTTCGTTGCAGAGACAACGAACGACATATCTCGGAACGAGACGAAGCCGAGTTTTCCGTCTTCGGTCATCTCGTTGTAAAGGCCGGTGTCCCTGTCGGACACCATGCGCTTTGCGTAGTTGGAATTCGCGGGCGGCTCATCCATCCGATGCGTGAGTCCAGCCTTGACCCACCGCAGAATGTCAGCGTGAGTGAATCGGCGCTTGGCTCCCTTGTTCCATCCGTCGAAGTACCACGACGCTGCGGCTCCATCGGACCCGAGCAAAAGCTCGTAATCCTCCTGTACGCTGCGGATCGCGTTGTCGTCCATCGCGAGGAACGATTCGCATAGCCCCATCAGGTCTTTCACGTCGGCCCTGACCTGATCGGCGTTGGCGTCATTGCCGATGTACTCTCGCACCGCGAACGCGAACACCTCTTCGTCTCTGGCGTTGCTCAGGAGCTTTTCTCCGCGGCCCTTCGTGCTGATATACCGCGCCTTCCAGTACCGACGCAGGATGGAGTATCCGTGCGCCGCGAGGGTGCTCACGGCGATGTTGGATCGGTCCCTCGGAAGCCGCGCCTGGAGTTCCTTCTGGATGGTTTTGTTGAACGCCACCATCAGCACCTTTTTGTCGGTGTTGATCTGTTTGATGGCTTCAAGAATCGTCGTCGTCTTGCCGCTTCCGGCGACGGCTTCGATCACGACATGACCCTGGCCGGTACGAACCTCATCGAAAATGGCGCTCTGGTAGGGGCTCCACTTGCGCGCCGCGCTCGCAACGGCAGGGTCCGCCGACTGCGCTGCGGTCGCGGCGGGCATGAGGATCGCGCCGACAGGGGCCTGTGCCTCGGTCTTCTCTGGCGGGTCGGGAATGGCGGCGATCTCAGCCTCCACGTCTACACCGCTCAGGAGCGAGCTTGCGATGTTCGGCGCGTGGAGCGGCTGGAGCGCGCCGACGTTGAGCGACATTGGCGGGAGGTCTTCGTAGCCGTCTTCGGTTGCCGCGGGCGCTGCAACGGGCTCACTCCATCGGCGCGCACGCACGGCTGACACCAGATCCCACGGCTTGTACTGTCCGAGCGGCTTGTGGATGCTGAGTGCAGGCTGAATCGTCTCCGCGGCCTCTTGAATCACCTCCTCGAAAATCCGTGCCGCAACCTCGGAGTCTGGATCGTCCGCAAATCCTCTGCGCTCGACCAGCGCGGCCTTGCGCGCGAACATCGCGGGTAGATCCCATTCAGGCTTCGCGATCTTGTACGCGCTCACGAGCGAATCCACGGCATCGGCGGGCGTGTCGAAGATGGGCGAGAGTTCGTACTTCGCCAACTCTTTCAGCGGGAGCGGCTGGGGGTACGTCACGAGGTCACGGAACCGTCCGCTGTCGTCCGCCTCGGTCTTCATGGAGCCCGCGGGGATGGCCCCATATGCGGCGGGCCTGCGTGCGCCGTAGCGGCGCGTGTTGCTGTAGGGGTTGCTTGCGTCGGGCGCTGGCGGCAGGGCAACGGGCTTTGCTTCTGGCTTGCTGGCGGGCTTGCTCCCGTCGGACAGAACGGGAAACGGCTTCCCGACGAAAAGCGCCTGCGTGCCTTTGATCGTCGGCGGGAGCTTCACGCCCGTAATCGCGGTGAACACCTTGCGCGAGGTCTTGTTTCGTGTGTCGAGAATGGAACTGTACTTGCCCGTCTGAATCGCGAAAGCGAGCGCCTTTCCCTGCGGGGGCAAGCCTTGCGCGACCATCGCAGCTTCGATGCGCGCGTACAGAGCCTGGTCAACGGTGGCCTCGGACGTGGGCACGGGCAACGGCGGCAGCGGTGACGCGGGCGGCGCGTTTTTCTTTGCAGCCTTCTCAGCCTTGACCCTTGCCTCGTCGGCCTCTTTCTTTGCTTGGATCATCGCGTGGAGTTCCTTCCCCCACGGCGTTTGCATTTGAACGATCCAGCTTTGCACCACGTCAATCTGCTTGGATTCCAAGCTCTCAAACATCGCCGCTTCGGCTTCGGTCGTTGCGTCGAGAAAGTGCCGGTAGTTCACTGCATTGGAATCGGCCAGATGGTTCTCATCCATCTTTCCGCGGAGAGTCCCGGTCCAGATACAATCTCCGGTGAACAGTGACGTTTCGCACGTCGCCCTGCGAATGTCGTTGTTGAAGTAAACACCTTTCGTCACGCGGAGAGTTTCGTCTCCCCTGTCCAGCGCATCGTTCACGAGCCTTTCGCCGTCTTGCGACGACACAGGATCGCGCTCATCGACGCGCACGCGCACCTCGAACTCGATCACGCCTTCGGCGGGGCTGCGCTTGGAAAGGGTTGCTGATTTGCGGGGGAGGTCAAAGCCGTGCAGGGCTTCGTTTGTCGTCGGTCTGCTCGGTTTCTTTTGCGGTCGTTCCTCGACCACAACAAACGCCCCCCGCACTGTCGCGGGCGATGGTGATGGCGGCGGCGCTGCGACGCGGGGCTCTGCGTCAATGCGCTGGATCATCTCCAGAATCTTCGGGTTGCTGCGACCGATCCATCCCGTCGCAAGCCCTTCCTCGGTTCCTGGCGCTTGCAGCGAAGCCTCTGCGAGTCCCGACATTTGGAGGTTCAGGCGCTCGGCTGCGGTGAGCGTGCGCGGCGGAATCCACGAGATTGCCGAAATTGCAGACGCTGGCTTCTGCGACGGCAACGTCCCCATGTAGCCCCACACACCGCGCAGCCAATCGCGGGCCGATTCGCTCCCGTTGAACAGGCGGTAAGAGCGAACGCCTGTCGTGCCGTCTACGACGTTCGACGCGGGCGCAGCGTAGGCGTCTACGCCCTTCCCCCCGTGCGTTCCAATCTCGTACCACTGGCGTTCCGGCTCGTTCCACGTCCAGGCAAGGTGTCCACCCGATTTGACCCACTCGGCCCGCTCTTGGATCGACGCCTCGGGATCGGCGTAGGGCGAACGCGGCGGGACAGGTGCAGGAGCGACGACGGGAGACAGCGCGGGGCTCTCCGATCCCTCCTTCACGATCTCTTGAATGACCGTAAAGATGGCCTCCACATCCTCGTCGGTCTGCGCCTCGTACCGCCCGAGCACCTCTCCCGTGCCGACGTAGGAGAGCACCATCGTAAAGACGGTGCCGATGATGCCGGATTCGATGCGGAGAGGGCCTGCGAGGTCTACGCGCGGCGGCTCGTTCCAGGCTTCAGCGTTGCTCATTCTCGATTCCTTCATTGTGACCGCAAGCGCAGTGATTTCCTCTGGTCTTGACGCCGGATCTTCAACCACGGACGCATACGAAACAACCTCCGGTTGCGGCTTGGCAAGCTCGCGCTCGCGCTCGCGAATGGCCCGAGACACGGAAGCGATTGTCTCTTTGACGCATTTCTTGGAGTTGCACGGCTCGGATGGGTTATCCATGCCGCCAACGCGAAAGCTCACGCCCTCATCCGTCGAGATGGCTTCAACCAGAATGCCGCCAACCGTAAGGCTTCCGATGATGTTCATGTGGGTCCGCACGAGTCGCCAAACGCTCCAGCGGGGAGCATCCAGCGGTCAACGATGATGGGCTCATCGAATTTGTGACTGAGCACGGCTCGAATATCTGCCGGGTTCATGCTGAACGGTTTTCCCCTGTCTGCCGTTTCGACCACAGACAGCTTTCGCTTGATTGTCTTACCGCTTTTGGCTTCCGCGGCAACCACCGCGTTGAACTGCGACGGATTCACAGCACGGAGACTCGCCCATTGATCGGATGATCCGAAGATGCACGCAGCGCATGAGACACGGCCCCATCCGAGACGGTATGCGGGATGCGGGTTGAGCCTGTACCGTTCAATGATTGCCCACACCTCGCGTTCGCTCCAGGCATGAACTGCACGCCACTGATCGACGTACCGCGGGACGCGCCCGTCGCGAAGGTCTGCGCGGTGAGCCTCAAAGGTGAGGTATTTGGAGCGTGCGGCGGATTCCTGCGCTCGCTCGCCTGTGACAAACAGCGTCTTTTTCCGGTCGAAGCGTCTTTGGTTTCGGAGTGCGGCTGCGCCCACGTCGATCTTGAGATAGGCGGAACACCAACGCACTGAGAGGTCGGGGCTGACTTGTGGAAAGAGCCCGTTTCGGTCGCCCTTCGGACCTTTGCCGCCTGTCTCAAATGTTCCGTCGGGCGTCTCGAATTTGATCGGAGCTGTTGGTGTCTCCTTGCGGTTCATCTCCCGCTCGAATCCCCCAACTTTCCACGAGTAGTAAAGTTTGACGCCAAACGCTTCGGCCACCGCTCGGCAATAGTCGCGCGTGCAGGGCCAATCCATGAGGGTCGATCCCTCTTGTCCGTCAACGTCGTGATGCCAAAGCTCGATCTTCTCTTTCTTGACGCCGAGGTCCAGAAGCCTGAGAAGGCAAGCAAGAGAATCCTTGCCTCCTGAGAACGCAACGATGATGTGATCGTAGATTGAAAGGTCGATTGCCTCATGCTCTACAACGGCAATCGGTGTCGTTCTTGCGTCAAAGGCCGATTGAATGCCCTTGAATACGGCTTCAACAATCTCGGCCTTTGGGTCGGTCCCCATCACGACTCTCCGAGGTCTGCCAGGAGCTTCCGCATCCTCTCGTCCGCGATCTCTTGCGGCGTCGGGGTGGGCTTCGGCGCGGGTGCGGCGGGAGAAAGCTGCTTTCCCCTCAATTCAGCCATCATGCGTGCGGCCTTGTCGGCCAGAGCCTTCGCACGGGTCAGCGCAGGGTCTTCCGCAGGCAGCGGCTCGGGAATGGACGCAGGGACGCTCACGGGCGGTGCGGTTGGCACCTCTGTGCGAGCGGGCGGCGGGATGGTTGCAGGGCGAAGGGCGGGCGCGGGAGCCGGTGCGGGAGCTGTGGGCGAGAGCCCGAGCGCGCGCATGATCTCAGCCGCTTCGCGTCGCTCGGCCTCCTCTTCGGTTTCGACCGGCGCGGCGGGCTGCGGGGCAGGCACAGACGGCGCTGCGACGGGGGCCTCTGGCGCGGGCTCCTCGCCATGTCGCACGGTGGGGTTCTTGAGGGCCTTGCGGATGGCGTGTTCCGGCGTGGACGCGACCGCCTCCAGCTCGCCAATCAGGGCGCTGTACCTCAAATCTCCCGTGCCTCCCGGTCGGAACGGAGAAACCAATGCCTCGCGACCGTCCGAAAGACGGTAGATGCGATCATCGTCGGCGGCGTCACGAGGCTTGGCTTTGCGGTCTGAAACGATCGTGATGCCGTTGCCCACTTCAACCTGACCAACCGCCGTCTTTGGCCCCTTGCCGGTCTTGGCTCCCTGTTTCACCCACGCTTCCACATCGACCAGAAGACCGTAAGCCTCGCCGTATGCGTGCAGCGTTGCCCACATTCCCTGATCGGCCATGACCGTGCGAATGTCTTGGAGGTCTTCGTTGATCGTCTCAAGACGCTTTTCGGACACACCGCCCTTCAGGCGGTTGATGTCGTCAATCAGTCGGCCCGTTTCGGTGCGAATCTCGGTCCAGTGCTTCCGAAGCGAGTCCGCGGCTCCATTGCCGTTCTGGTCGAATGCGATGCGCCGATTGGCCTGCTTCTCGGAACCGCGAAACTCATCGTTTCCGATGGGCGGAAGCTCATGCTCCGACGCGATCCACAGAAGCATGGAAAGGGTCGTTGCGTTGTAAGGCCAGAAAAATGGATTGGAGTGTTCTCCGTAGAAACTCCCGGCCCACGAATTGCCGTCGAGACTGCCCTCGCGCTTCAGGCGTCGCTCCATCGCTGGCGACAGCTTCTCATCGAACGTCACCAGCATGTTCGTCTTCGCCATCTTGACGAAAGCGATCTTCTTGACCTTCACGCCGCGGTAGGTGAGTTGTGC
The DNA here is from genome assembly GCF_016714275.1 of Tessaracoccus sp. Lineage (GTDB taxonomy): Bacteria > Actinomycetota > Actinomycetes > Propionibacteriales > Propionibacteriaceae > Arachnia. The sequence continues at coordinate 35,576 of NZ_JADJNP010000010.1, forward strand.
CTTCGGTGCTTCTGGCACCTCCAAGCGAGCGGGCGGCGGGATGGTGGCGGGACGCGGCGCGGGCGTCGGCGTCTCTTCGTTCGTGACCTTCACGTCCGCGGGCGGCAGACCGAGCGCCGCGAGCACGATGCGGATGCGCTTCGCGCCGCGCCCGCTCACGCCGTTGTCGTCCACGCCGCGCACTTGCCACACGTTGTCAGTCCCCACGTTGCGACCACCGCCCGTGGGGTTGACCTGTGTGCCGGTGATGGTCGCGACGCCGAGGCCAGCGAGTGCCTTGTAGACCGCAGCGGGAGTGCCGCCGCCAGCCGCAGAAATCTCCCCCGTCGTTGCGCCCTCTGGCCGTACCAGAAGCTCGGCCACCATCTTCGCCATCGTCTCCAGATTGGCGTCGGGCTTCGATGCCTCCGGGGCGGGCGCGGCTTCGACCTGGGGCGGCGCAGCGACGGGCGCGGGAGCCTCCATCGGCTTCTCTTCGGCCTTCGGAGCGGGCTTCTCGGCAGGCTTGGACGCGGCGATCTCGGGGAGGTCTGCGGCGTTCGCTCCCACGGCCAACGCGGCGTCGCGCGCCTTCTGGTTCCACGTCGCGCGCCAGTAGGGGCTCTCGTGACCCTTGCTCACGAGCCCGTAGCCCGCGGCCTGTAGCGCCTTCTCGCTCCCTGCGGCGGGCTTCCGACCGAACTTGAGCCGCACCACGTTCTGCTCAAGCTCCACGCGAACCCACTTCACGTCCGTCGTGGATTCCTTCGCGGCCTCGGCGCGGCGCTTCGACACGACGCGCTTCGCAGCGTCCTTCAGGTGGTTGGCGCGAATGAGCGAGTCGGAGTACCCGAGCGCTCGCATGGTCTTCGTCCAGAGCGAAACGATGTCGTTTCGGCCCTGGTGTCCCGCGGCATCGAGCACGTCAAGGTAATCCCCGAGCGTCTTCTCGGCCTCGGCCTTCGACACGCTCTTGTTGAACACAATCCAGTAGTCCACCGCGTTCGCCTTGCCCTCGTGGGCAGTGCCCTTGAGCGAGGCGAGGCGCTTGTCGTCGGGGAGGTCTTCGTTGCGCCCCTTCATCTCCTGAATCTCGCGCTTGTTCTCCACGATGGCGACGCGGTGTTTCCCGCGAAACACGGCGTCGATGCCCGAGCCCGTGAAGCGCGCGGCCTTCGCGATCTTCTGGTATTCGCTCTCGGCATCGTCCAGCGGCATCGTCTCCAGGCGCGCGAGAAGCTCTTGTTGGTCCTTCGTCAGCTCGGAGAGTTGCTCCGTGGTGAGCTTTGGCTCGGCGGGCACCACGGGCGCGTGCTCGACGTGCGAGAGGTTGTAGTGACCAGCCACCCGCGGGTCGATCTCGACGCCCTTCTTCAAGAGCCGCTCGACCATCGCGCGGTGTTCGTCCGCGATCCGGTCCTGATCCGCGGCGGTCATCTCATAGGCGCTGTACTCCAGCGCGAGAAGATCCGCGGGCATGGTGCTCTCAGCGCGCAGACCATGCGATGCGAGGGCCACTTGAACGGTGCGAGTCTTGGGATAGTTGGGCTTCACCGTGGGCTTTTCATCCTTCTTCGATGCTTTGGCAAGGGACGAAAAGAACGCAGACACGCTATTGCACGCGCTGCGATAGCCCTTCGTCGTCGTGGTGCCCGTGAAGCGCATCGACCGACCCGTGCGGACCATCCGAACCGTCAGCGACAGGTGCGACCCGCGAGCGCGGGTGACGCGGAACTCGGATTGCTTGACGCCGTGATCGCGCGCCGCAGCGTGAACGCAGCACGCGATGGCCTGCACGATGGCATACTTCCCCTTGAACGCTTCGACGCCGCGGTCGCGGCAGTCTTCGGCGGTGGGGAGTTCGCGGCTCCCCTCTGGAGCCTTCGCGGCGGGCTTTTGCGGGTCCGTCTGCGGCTTGGCTTCGGGCTTCGGGCTCTCGGCCTTCACCGGGGCTTCCGCCGCCCGCTTGGCCCCTTGCGGCGCGCTGGCGAGGCCCCTGAGATACCCCAGCGCGAACGCCGTGAACTTCCGCTGCGAAGCGATCCACGCATCCGACCGTCGGCAGTACCGTTTCGCGCCGCGCGAGAGGGCGTTGTACTCCCGCTCGAAATCGTCCAGCGCGTTCGTGAGCGCGCGGCCTCCGCGCTCTGAGTTCTTCTCGATGCGTGCAAGCTGCGACGCGATCCGCTCGACGCGCTTCTCCAGGGATGCGAGCCCGCGAACGCTCACCTCCTTTTCGACCACGCTCCCCGTTTCGCAGTCCGGGGCCGTCTTCGCCTTGAAGTGCTGGCGAAGCACACTTCCGAAGCGGGTTGCGCCTCGCAAGAGAAGGTCAATCGCGTTGCGCGTCTGCTCTTTCATGGCCCGTAGGATGCCACACTCCCCGCATGGCGAATACACCCACCCGCGCGTTCGCAGCGCTCATCGTCGGCGGTGAAGCCCAAGCCGCAGAGCGCATCCGTCTGCTCGGCGCGCTGGAACGGCACGACGGAAACGTCGCCCATGCGGCGCGCGTGCTCAAGATCCCACGGCGCACCTTCACCCGCCTCGTGAACGCCTACGGGCTTCGTCCCGACATTGAGCGTTTCCGGTTTCTAGCCAGAAACACCCCGTTTCCCACCTGATTCGCCACCACGACAGAAAAGAGGATTTTCCCAACTCGTTTTTTTGTGTCAATCGCGCTTGTCGGTTGACCGAAAGCCTCTAGCATCCGCCGTGCCAACCTCGCGCGCCCGCGCGCGTTTGCCTACTCTAGTGATTTTCGGTTTTCAGAGTTTCTCTCTTTTGTATAACTATGTCTTTTGTGGTGATCTTATAGTTACTCTTCTGCAACTATCTTCTAGTTATACTCTATCTATACTTTAGTTCCTCTTACTTCTCTTATAAATCTTGATCCCCTCCCTCGCTCCGCCCTCAAAAATACACAACATGAAATAGATTGTATATAGAGAAATACGACAATCGTACCTTGAACTAATCTTTTTCACTGCTACCCTCAAAGGGTGGGTGCGGCGGGATAGATAGTTAGATTTCAATACTAGATTCAAGCACCGTGCCAACAGAGGGCCAATGTCAACGCTGAATGAGATTCTCCAAACCAACACGCGAGGCGCGCAGACGGTGGCCCTCGCGGGCAGTCCGAGCGCGGGACTCCTCTCCGAACTCGCGCGGGCCTTCTCGGGCCGGATTCAGACGACGCTCCCCGCCGCCGACGTGCAAGCCGCAGGCGTGGGCCGCGTCGTCTACTCGGGCGACTTGAAGGCGGTTCTGTCAGGCGCGGACGTGGCGCTGATTCAGTACGGGCTCGTGCTTGACGCGAAGCTGCTCGGGACCGCGCTGGAGGGCGTCGCGCCTGGGTCTTGGGTCGTTGCCGTTGGCAACCTCCCGGCTGGCGCAGCGGTCGGAACCGTGATGACCGTCACCGGGGAGGAAAACACACTTTCTCCCGCACCGTGGTTCTTCTATCGGTCCCGCCGCAATGGTGCGCCGATTGCATGTGCCTGTAAGAAGCGGCGCGGCTGATTCTCCGTGACTCCGCATTCGCGGAGTGTCAGAACACCGACCGATGCGAGAAGAACATCAGGCGTGCCCGAAAGAGTCGGAGCACAGAGAACAACTCCAATCGGTCATCGGCGTTGCTGCGGCGGCTCACATGCGCGATGAACACCTGTGCGAAGCGGATGCGAGGGTTTCGCGCATTGTTGCCCATGCATACCTTTACGGAGTCGGAACGGGCGCGTTCGTTGCGCTCATCGTTGATTTCATCGTGTGGAGGCTCTGGTGATCGAAGTACAGCAACGCAGCGGGCTTCGGATCGTGCTGGGCGATGCGTCGATGCTTGGCGTCGTCTCGCAGCCCACCGCCCCAAGCACGACGGCAGACATTGTGACGGGGAACCCCGCGATCCTCGCAGCCATCGACGGGCCGATGTTCGACTACGCGCCGGGGGAGCCGCACTCCTACTCGACCTTCCGCAAGGGCGTGAACAAGTGCCGTCTCTGGTATCCGACGCGCGCGGTGGATGTGGCGTCGCGCGTGCCAAACGACGGCATCGCCATTGCCGTCTCCGGTGGTCGCGCGAGCGCGGAGCACGGAGCTGGCAACAGCACCGGGGCGGATGCCCTGGTGCAGCTCTATCCGACGCTCGTGCGCAGCCGTGTCGTGACGGCGGGCTTGCGCGGAACGGTGCCCACCGCTTGTGCGGGCGTCGGCATCGCCGCAGACGGGCGCATTGCGCTCATCGCCGCGTCCAGCATGACGCTCCCGCAATTCGCCGCAGCCATAGGGGCCGCGGGCTTTGTCGATGCGGGCTACACCGACGGCGGCGGCTCGACGGCGCTCTATGCCGACATTGAGAAGGATGGACGCACGGAACAGGCGATGAACCTCCGCGGACGCAGAGTGATTTCATGGGTGACGCTGGAGCGCAAAAGCCCCGCCCGCAACGTGCTGGAGCGCGCGAAAGCCGCAATCGGCACGGGCTCTGACGGTGTGCTCGGCGGCGCATTGACGGTTGTGGGCACGCTCGTCCTGGCGGGCGCGCTCATGGTTTCGAGGAACGGCTGACAGGAAAGTGTTTTTCCTACTCTGAATGGAGAAGAACGTGGCGAAGAGGAAAATCGTTGAAGAGGACGTAGGGGCGGGACCGAGCGTGGACCTCATGCCCGAAGTGCAGCCCGAAGCGCCCGCAGTGCCCGAGCTTGCGCTTGGAGAAACGCCCCCGGAGAAGCTCGACACCGGCATCGGTGATGGTCCCGTTGCGATGGGCGAAGGCGCTCCCGTCGCGGCTGCGGAGCCCGCTGCGGAGCCCGCTGTCGGCGGTGCTCCAGAGGGCTTCGTTGACATTCGAGACGCCGTGATCGCAGGTATGGGCGCAGAGCCCATGCCGATCCTCGACGGGTCGAAGAAGGCGAAGAAGGGCGACGCGATCACTCCCGAGGACCGCGCGCAGATGGCTGCAACGGTCGGCAAGGTGATGTTCGATGGTCTCCTCGAATGGGGCGCGACCCGTCTCGGATCGAGCATGACGCCCGAGGGGCACATGCAGTACATGCACCGGCAGATGACGGCGGAAGCGCTGGAAGCTCACCAGCCATTGCCGCCGATGGGCCTCCCCATTGACCTGAATTTTGAAGCACTCATCCGCAGCGACCTCGCGAACGCGGTGGTGCGCGAAATCTCCATCGTGCTCACCGTCCGCGGCGGCATGGCGGTCCCCGTTCGCTACGCGATGGGCGTCACGACCCTCCGCGAAACCGAGAGGGCTGCGGAGAACCAGCGAAAACCCACCGAGGGAGAGCACGTCGTTGTTGTGCTCCCGGCGACCATCGGCATGACGGTCGCGGCGCAGTTTGCGAGTGCGGGCGACAACATGGGCGACAAGGCTGGGAAGTGGCTCAAGAACCACGAGGAACAGATCCGCATGGCCGTGGGCGCGCTCCTGGCTGGGAGCTATGCATGGGCCGTCGTCCAAGACGTTCGCGGCTCAAAGTAGACCCGCTCTGGCAACGGTGCCTGTGCGGTGAGTTCTGGTGCAGCAAGCACCAGAAGCACGCCTTCGAGTGTGAGTGTCCGCCCGCAGAAGAGATGGGATTTGATCCCTACACCTCGCGCGAAGACGCTCCAGAAACCCGCAAGTAGGAAACACGCTTTCCTGCTATCCTCGCCGGGATGGACCCAGCAACCCAAGCTCAAATTGACGCAGCCCGCAGGCTCAACGGCTCAATCGTCGTGGGCCTCGGCCCTGGTGGCTGCGGCAAGACCGAGACGCTTTCTCGCCTGTCGATGGCGTGTGCGTTTTTCAATGGAATTGGCTGGTACGGCTACGATTCCAACGGCGACCTTCTCATTCACTTGAACCGCGTTTCCGAGGCACACGCGAAGGGAATTCGAGAGGCGCGAACGACCGAAGAGGCAGCACTCCAGCGGCGCAAGCTGGAATTCGCGGAACAGTGCAAGAGCAATCTGTTCCGCGGACCCGCGACGCTGGAGAAGCTCAAAGCGTCGGTGCGGGCCATGATCGGAGAGGGTTTGCGTGCTGTGAACAGCGGCAAGCCCAAGAGTCCTCGCGCGGTTCTGTTCATCGACGAGGCGGGCGCTGTGCGCGATTTCGACGATGAATTCTGGGCTGCGATGCGGCAGGCGCGTAACGCAGGGCTGACGCTCTACTCCACCGGACACCGCCTTGTGGACTATCACCCGAGCGCGCGAACCAACATCCGGCTCCTGATTCTCTGGACTCCTGTTGACGCGAAGTTTTACGACATCAACGGCGTCAAGATTCCGCGTGAGCGATGTACGCCGATCCGCTCGGAGCGCATCCACTACTTCGTCGGCGGCGATCCGACACCGCTCATTTGGGACCGCGGGCGCTATCCGAACCACTATCCCGCTGCGCTCATCACGCCCGCGACGCCAACACAGGGGCGCGTGTTGGGCTTCTGACGAAAAAGCCTCTTTCCTACCTATGGGCCACAACTGGCCCACCTTCCGACACCATTGAACAGGAAAGCTTCTTTCCTATCTTCGCGGCGTGTTAGGTCATTGCCGGTAGCCACAAGGCAAACGACCACCCAACGAGGGAATACGACGATGATCTACGGACAGAATGGCGGACAGCGTTTTCGCTCTGCGGGCGGCGGGGGCCAGTGGGCGCTCGCTTCGCAGACCAGCAACAACCTTGCCGCGAGCGGCAACGTCCAGACGGTGAAGATCCCGCAGAACATGGCGGCGGACTTCCGCAACCGGCAGTGGAACATGCAGGTTCCGGCCATCGGCGTGCGCGTCCAGGGCACCCTCACCAACGACCTCGGGGCCGCAACCCTGAAGTGCTCGCGCCTCCAGCGCGGGAGCTTCGTCAACGTCCAGCTCGACACCCCCAAGCTGACGAAGAAGTACTACCAGACCTTCATGGACCTCGCGCGCTGGAGCTTCGCGGGCGAACTCGTGAACGGTCCCGCCATGCAGCTCGACCAGCACATGAGCACCCCAGGCGGCGTCGCCACGCGCGGCATCCACCCCGAATATCTCGCGCTGCCCGACAACACCCTCGGGGCGGGCCTCTCGACGCCGCTCTCGACCTTCAACCCGTCGTACTTCCCCGGCTCGCGGACGGACGCCTACTGGCGGCAGCTCGAAGGGCTCCTGAACGTGCAGGCCCCTGGCGCGAGCGTCGCGCAGACCGTGGACGATTTCTTCGTCATCCCGCTGTGCGCCTACATGGGCGACCTCGTGGCCGACTCCATCCCGCTCGACACGCTCTGTGACTACGAGCAGCCCTGGCAGATCAACTGCCAGATGAACAGGACGCCGGAAGGCAACCTGATCCACGTCGCCGACGGCGGCGCGTTCTCGGTCACGACCGTTTCGCTGTACGTCTTCGCCGTCCCGCTGCGCCCGACCGACAAGCGCGTCCACGGGATGCCCTGGCAGTTCCGCAACGTCTCGCGCTCGGCGGGCGACCTGAAGTACAACGACGGCGAAGTGGTGCTGTTCTCGGGCACGCTCCCGGCCACCACCGACACCAACGTCACGGACACTGTGGACGCGAAGGCGTACCGCCCCGGCATCGTGTACGGGGAGTTCTCGGGCGACTTCGCCGTCGCGAACTACCTCGACTGGTACATCGCGGGGCAGAACACGTTCCCGAAGTACTACAAGGATCGCGGGCCGCGCCACCTCCTCGAAGAAATCTGGAACCGCCGCAACGGCTTCCAGACCGTTCGCTACCCCGGCGTCACCGGCACCGCGGAGAACGTGCTCCGCTCGGCCCGCGCGTTCACTGGCACCACCGCTCCGACCACGCAGCTTGCCCCCGACGACCTCTCGACCCTCCTGGGCATGGTGTCCCCGTACCCGTGCCGGATGGTCGCCGTCTCTGCGCTGGAGATGAAGGGCTTTCCGGGCTTCGGTTCGCTCGATGCGGGCTGCGGCGCGGCCAGCGTGAAGCTCGAAGGCAACTGGGATTTCTCCAGCGGCCAGTACGCCTACAACAGCCTCGCGAACATGGTGGACATCGTGCTCAACAACGACGCCACCGACCGCGGGATCATCGAAGACCTCGGGCAGAACTGCTGCAAGAACGGCACGGTCACGTTCCTCCCGACGATCGCGAACCCCGACAGCCCCAGCTCGAACATCGTCGCGGGCAAGATCACGAGCTTCGTCCAGAGCGTCCCCGATGCGGTCGCCAACGCGGGCGCTGCGCTGATGAACGCCGGGTCGGGCATCCCGCAACTCTCCGCGGTCGCGCCGAAGGTCTGACCCTCGCGTCTCTCGCCTCAAACGACTCGACCTGATTGGAGCTTGACGTGACTGCGCTGGACCGTGCCCGTACCCGCCTCATGGGGCTTTGGAACACTGTCCAGCGCAGCGCGCACTCTATCGGGTCGCGCGTCCCTCCGTCCGTACAGCGCTTTCTCCCCTACCAATCCAGCCTCACGCCGACCGAACAGGTCGCAATCGCTCAGTGGGCGAACGCGATCCCGTCGCGTGATTACGAGTTCCCCTACACCGTTCGCGGTGTGGCGGGAACCTTTCATACCTCCGTCAACAAACTCCTTTTGATCGACCCAAGCTTTTCGACTGCGGAGCGAGCGATTCGCGCGAAGCTCGACCAATGGGTGCGCGACGGCATTCTTTCGTGGAACCCGCCCGCGCCTGGCGCGGTCGTCCCCCCTCCCGCCGCGCGCAACCTCGTGACGTGGACGAACGACCCCATGCCGTCGGGCATTTGGGGGGCTCCGCTCGACACGCGCCTGATGACGGCGCAGTGGGCGGATTTCGCTCCCTACGGTGGACTGCGAAACACCTTCGATGGCGACACGGGACCGTCTACCGCCATCGGCATCACCGCGGCCTCGGGCGATCTTCTCCCGTCGTTCCCCGTGCCGAACCGCTGGCGCAAGCTCTATCCAGGGCCGAAACTGTTTGACTCCACGTTCCTGTCCGATAGCCGATTCGTGACGGAACTCTCCGACCTCACCACGCAACTTGCCCTCCTCTCGCAAGGCGGCAATGCGGACCCAGCGTGGCATCCGGCGTTCATGTTCTTCAACACGGGGCCGCAGTTCCCTTCGTGGCAGTACAACGAGCCTGCGGGCGTCTACGGGACCGTCTTTCACGAGATTGACGAGCGGTGGCGCGGATACCTCGCGCACCGCTGGGCAGAGCCCAAGCACGGCGCGGCGCGGAACAACACCGGCATCAACATCCTCGGCAACCGCTCCGACGTGTGGAACACCTCGCTCCGCGCGCGGACGCGCTGTTTCACGGCGCACCGCGAAGAGAACACCTACAACGCCGTCCACAAATGGGCGACGCTCACGGTGGCCGATGCGGTGGCCGATTTCTGCCGGTGGGCAAACCTCGCAAGTTTCATGGTGGACCTGGGCGCGAGCGCCCACGCGCACGCCGCGCTGGAGTGCCACAACAGCGTCGCGGGCAAGGCGATGCGCGAGCTTGGGCTTGGCGTCGGATCGCAGCTTGACCGCAGCGTCGGGCGAGAGCGCGACGCGCGCGTCGCGCGGGCGCAGTCCTCCCGCGTCGATCAGCTCAACACTTACATCGCAGGGCTTGAGCTCGCGAACTCGCAAGAGCACGCAGACGCCGTGGACCTGTCCATGAGCATCCTTCGCGGCGGCGCTGTGGCGTCCGCGCAGCTTTTCGCAGCCAATCCCATTGTCGGCGGGATCGCGGCGGTTGTGACCGTCGTGGGTGCCGTCGTGGCGTGGCTGGCGGCGGGCGGCGCTGGAGCGCGCAAGACCCCCGAGTTGCGCTACGTCAGGGACGGCGCGGCGAAGGTCCGCGACAAGGACGAGGGCGACGATCCCAACGGAGACGTTTTCGGTGGGAATATGTACCCGTGGACCCGCGATGAAGCGATCCGCGGAACGCCAATCATCCGCGTGGCTGACGCTTCTGGAAGGGTGATGTGATGGCTTGCCGAGGAACAGAGACGAAGCGGTGGAACCAGACGCACATGTTTGGCTTCATGGAAGCCAACGCCGCGAACCTGAAGCGCGCCGCGCGCCGGTTTGATTTGTCAGGACAGGGGCTTGAAAGCCTCAACGTGCGGGTGCGTGTCACCTTCGACCCGCCCGCGAACCTCGTCGGCGCACCGATGGGCGATGGCTTGCTGGTGTACTTTGTTCGCTCCCGCCTCGACGTGGGGCAGGGTCGCGATTGGACGCTGGGCGAGGAGCCCGTTGTTCTCGTGACGCCGGGACAGTATTACACCGCGTCCGCGCAAGGTCGTAACTGCGCTGGGAGCGTGAGCACGACGGGGATTGACGGAATCGAAATCGTCAACGCGACAGACGTAGACCTGTCCAACGTACAAGTGAGTTTCGAGGCTGTAGACCAGCCAGTGAGGGAGCGCGAAGGAACATGAGCGACACGGGGAAAATCATTCTGGCGGTCCTCGGGGCCGCTTTGGTTGTCGGGATTGTGGTTGTGGTGGCGAAGCCCTCTACGCCGTCGCCCGACCAGAACTTCACGCCGGATCAGAACGCCCCGCCTGCGGAGTCCAATAACCCCACCGCGAGTATCGTTCGCGGCGTGGGTGGTGCGCTGCATGACGTGCTGGGCTACCTGAGCGAGAACGCCGACCGCACGGCACGGCGCGAGCGTGACGCCGCCGACCGCGCCGAACGCATCGCCGCTCGGGAGGGCACGCTGGGCCTGTCCATCCCGAAGACGCCCGACGGCTCGGCTGGAACTCCGACGCAGCACGCCTGACCCGTGTGTGATAGGTTCCGACAAGAAAGACACTTTCTCCCCGTAACGGGGATTCAACCGAGGAAACGACCATGATGGACATGATGAAGAAGATTGGCAGCAACCCCTACGTCCTCGTCGGCGGCGGATTCGCCCTTGGCGTGCTCGCCGGATACATGGTCTTCAAGCCGAAGACCACGACGCCGCCCGCCGCCCCCTGAACGACCATGAAGGCGAAGCACGTCATCGGCGCGCTCGCCCTGGTTGGCGTGGGCGCTGGCCTCTGGTGGCTCCTGCGACCGGAAACAGCGCAGGAGCGCGCGGCCTTGCAGCCCACGGCGGAAGAAATCGCCGCGGGCGAGTACACACCAGAGCAAGAGGCGGCAGGCACCGCGGCGAAGAAAGCCTACTCGCGAGAGCTTGCCTTGAAAGAAAGCGGCGCCCTGATGGCGCAGGCATAGGAGAAGGTTCAATGGGTCCGCTTTTGATCGCACTCGCCGCCGTTGTCGCGGCCTACGCCTACGGGCGACAAGCCGCGCACATGGCCGAGAAGGGCCTCGACGTTTTCGGTGATCCCGTGAAGGGATCGGCAACGAAGACCGAGACGACGCCGGGAACGCCAGAGCACACCGACAAGCACGCCGAAGCATCCGACGACGCGGCAGCGGAACTCGCGCGGCTGCGGGCGAAGAACGCAGACCTCGTGACAGAGCGAGACGGGCTCTTGCGCGACCGCGACGCCGCCTCTGCGAGCGTGGCGGCTTTGACGGAACAGCTCCGCATCGCCATTGCATCGGGAGACGGACGGGCCGCAGACATTCAGCGCCAGCTCGCGGATGCCCGAGCCTCGTTTGAGCGCAAGCTCGCGGACGCGAACGCCGCGAAAGAAGCCGTTATCGCCAACGCCAATGCGGCGGCGGCGGCGGCGGATGCTCGCGCCCGAGCGCAGGCCGAACTTCTCCCGCGGCGAGGCGAACTCACCTCGCAGAAGAACGCCCTTGCGGCTGCGATGGCGAACCTCGCCACGCAGATTGCGGCGCGCGTGGCCGAACGCCTCACCCTGGCGCACGGCATCCCCGACTATCAGGTGCTCACCGGCTGGCGCATCGCCGGAGACGACAATGCCGGAACGGAGCGCGCCGACACGGGCGGCGCTCGCGTGTTGCTTCTGTCGTCGCCGGAAGGGTCGGCTGTCCAGGGTGATCGGCAACGGCTTGCGGCGGGGTATCCGGGGGGCGACGCGCACGCTGACGTGCGGCTCATCTCGGATGACGTTTCCCGTTCGCTTACGCGCCTCCAAGACCTCACCGACGAGCTTCGCCAACTCTCCGCGCAGATGAACATTGCCAAGTCACAACTTGACGCCGTGAGCACCGAACTCGACACGATCAACACCGCGCTCTCGGGCAACGGCGGTGGCCTCACGCGCTCCGCGTCGTTCCTCGCGGACATGCTCTTTCAGAGGCACTGAGCCATGAGCGCCGAGAACATCCGCATGGGCGAGTATTGGCACTGCTCCTACTCGTTCAACGTGAGCCCTGCGCTCGCGTCGCGGTTCTCGATTGCCGTCATGGCAACCGAGATCACTCGGCGCTTCACAGGGCTCGGGCTCGCAACGTCGGAGGACGGTCGAAGCCTTGCGCCGTCGGGGCACGCAAACCCCGAAGTGAAGATCATTCCCCTGTCGCGCGTGATGGGCCGCAAGGTCATCAGCGTGGACCTGTGGGTAAAGGTCGGAGCTTCCGCGGTGGCAGGAGCAGCGGCAAACCGCGCAGCGGCGGAAGCCTTCAAGGTGGCCTCGCGCGACACGGGCCTCTCCGCAGAGCGCATCGCGGGCGGACTCAACACCTGTTCCGACCTGACCGAGTGGTTCCGCACGCCGGTTGTGCGCACTGCGGGCGCGGCGGTTGGTGTCAACTTTCTTATCCTGCCAGCAACACTCACCGCCGCAGCCGCAGCCGCAGCCTACCGGCGCTCAACCGGACAGGATGTAACGGTAGAAGCCGTACTTGCCACCGCATGCGCAACCTACGAGCCTTTTCAGGCGGGGCACGCGCCGCCCGAGGCAACCATTACGGGCGGCGGCGGCGTGCTGGGAACGGCTGGCGCGGCGGTGGCTGCGGGGCCGATTGAGCAATCCACGACGCCGGGACAGGTAGGCACGTCGCCTCCCGCGTTTCACGTCCCCGGCTTCGAGTGGCCCATCAGCGCGGCGGCGATCCAGTGGACGCTCATCGGCCTCGGTTCTGTCGTCGGTCTTTTCATCATCGGCTACACCGCGCGCGGTGTGTCGGGTCTGATTCGTGAGGTGAAGTGATGGCTGCGCTCGCTCCTGGGAAGTACAGAATCACGCTGTTCGCGTCGCTCGGCAACGAGAACGCAGGGCGTTTCAGCCGCGCGCGTTTCGATGACGCCATCGCGGCAGCGTGGAGCGCGTCAGGGACCGATGTGTCGCTCGACGGGAGAACGCGCAACCCCAACAGCACCGTCGCCAGCGCTCGCAACTGCGGGCGTGTGGAATTCCGGGCTGCGATCAACATTGTCGTCAAGGCTGGATCGAGCATCCAGAAGATCGACCTGATTCGAGACGTGGTGCGCGCGATGGGCACGGCGGGTGCCATCGTCCGCAACGCAGCCATCGAACAGGTGTGGTTCTCAGGCCGTCCCGCTGCGGCGGACACCGCTTGCACCGCCGACATCACTCGCGGCAGCTTCTCCGTTTCTCGAACGGGCGCTGCGCCCGCCGTGCGGACGGTGCGGCCTGCCGGCGCTGCGGTGCCGGTGAGCGTGCCGGTGGACCCGCCCGCGCCGCCGCCCGCGCCCGTGCCCGTCCCGGCCTCGGAGCGCATCGCGTCGGGCGGATCGACCGTGACGGACGCGACTGAGCCCGAGGCGCGCGGGCAGACCCAAAGCCTCGTCTCGCTCTCGACCATCACCGACAGCGCGGCCTCGGTGGGCATCCCCGGATGGGCGCTGGGCATCGGTCTTGGCGTGCTTGTCTTCGGCCTCGGCGCGGGCGTGTTGATGGTCATTGCGGGCGCTTCGGGTGTGGCTGCAAAGCGGGCGAGGGGATAATCCCGTGAAAGAGGGAGATGCGTTCTTGCTTGGGGTGCTCGCGGGCGCGCTGGGCGTGCTCGTCGTCGCCCCGTACACGACGCTCTTTCTCTTGCGCCATTCGCGCATCGTGCGAGACGCCACGCGCTACCGCCTTGAAAACGCCGTTGACCAGAAGATCGGGAAGGCTGTCGCGGAGGCTCGGCGCGGCCAACGCCCGCTCGCCCGCGCTGCGGTCAACCTCGCCGTGCCGATCATCGAGACAGCGAGCGGCCAGAGCTTTCCGGCGTTCGTCCACAACGAGGTCAGCACGCAAGGCGTCATCGCAGCCTTCGCGGCGTTCGACATTCCCAACCCCTGAGTAAGCCATGAGCCCCGAAACAGAGAAAAAGATCCTGATTGTTGGCTGCGCTGTCGCCATCCCGACGCTCGCGTATCTGTTCCTCCGCATGGCGGTCCAGATGAACGCGCGGCAGGGCTCGCTCACGCCGGGATCTACTCCCGTCACGGTCCTTACCACGTCACCCACGGGACCGTGCCGCGCCGTGCCGCATTGGGATTTTCATCTTCGCCCGCAGATGCAGATGGGCACTGAGAACTCTCAGAATTACCCCGTCGGCACGGAGGTCCAGATCCTCCAGGCTCCGCAGGGCGCGCTCACGCGGCGCGGCGCGAAGATGTACAAGGTCAAGGTGCTCCGCGACGGGCGCGAGGGCTTCATTTTCCTGTACGACAACGAAATCGTGGGCGACTGCCGCCCCGCATGAGAAGGAAGTAGATTCAATGCTCGGCGCGCTCCTCGGGGCCGCGCTCGACGCTTTCATCATGCACAAGGTTTCTGGCTGAAAGGACACAGAGAACATGAGCGCAAAGAAGGTACTGGTTCGCAACGAAGACGGGAGTACGTCTCTCGTCAATTCGAAGGGTGGAGGTGGGGCCGTGACTGGCGCAACGGCTGCGGATGGTACGGGCGCGTCGGGCGCGACCGAACCATCGTTCACGGGCGCAACCCCGACCACGGCGACCGACGAGGCTTTGGCTGGAACCGGCTTCGCCACCGTCGGACAGACGGTGACGACGACGGCGAATTTCATTGCAGGCAACGACGAGTTCAAAGGCATGTGGCTCATCACCGCCACGCAGCCGCCGTGTCTGATCCACAGCAACGATGCGACCATCGGCGCGCTCGGTTCACCCCTCGTGATGGGCGTGTTTGGCGCAGCACCGCCGACCAGCGCAGAAGCGTTCAAGATTCTTCGGGTTCCGGTTCCTGCGGGTTCCGTCGCGTCGCACACGCACACCGGACCCTCGCACACTCACGCTGCGGGCACGCTCGCCGGTCCCGCGCACACGCACACCGTCACGTCTCCCTGAGCGCCTTCGCGGGAAATCCGCGACCCCCCCTGTCAGACTCCTGTTTGCTGTAGCGTCAATCCAGCATGAGCGACCACGCACACACCTGGGAGCCCCTCCAGGGGCACACGGCCCTCTACCTCTGCGCCTGCGGCACGGTGGGAAAACGCGACATTGCCCGTCGCGGCATCCACGCGCTCAAGACGAAGCGTGCCCCGTCAGAGTCCACGGTGGGTTTCTGTCATGGCGTGAGCACACAGAAGGCAAACGCCTTCATGGAGGAGAATTTCAACGGCTGGGCAGATTTCGGATCGCGCTACTAGCGCCGACGAATCAGCCACACGCCCGCGAACGCGGCTGCGAGGCTCACTAGGGCGACGCCGCCCATCACCAGGGGCGACGGGCCTCCAGCGTCTTCGTAGGGCGCAGGCGCGTCATCTGAGGGCGTCGCCGCGGGGGATTGCTGGGTCCGATACCAAGGCAGAGCCATCGCGCCCGCCTCTGGCGTGATTTCGACGTGTGGATGGTCGAGGTGCGGAACCGTGCCGGTGTAGGGCGCGAACCGCTCGGCGGGCGTCCGCGCGCCCGCGTTGAACTTGTAGCCCGCCCACACGATGAATTGGACGCCGAAGCGCTCCGCGTTCGCCGCGAGGTAGTTGGCGATTTGATCCCCGTGCGCGTGATCCGGCTGGCGTCCGAGCTGGGCGACCATGAAATCAATCGCGCGACCCGCTTGGTGCATGTCCAGCCGTTGCGTGTCGAGCATCGGGCGCGAGCGTCCCGGCATGTATGTCTGCCGAATGAAGGGGAACCGCCCGACGATGTGCGCGCGCAGCACGCGCAGTCCGGGGGTGATGGGGAGCTGTGTGCGCGTCGCGCCGCGATGCTCGGGCGGAACCTCGCTCCGCAGTGGGGCGTTGCGGTAGACGACGCGCGCACCGCGGCCTCCTGCGACGGCTTCGGGGCTCGGACTCCAAGGCGTGAAGGTGTCGGACATGGGGGGAGTCTGACAGAAAAGACGCTTCTCCCCGAAAGCGACAGCCACGGTTGACGGTTTCTATCGTCGTGAGCAACCTCTGCAACATGACACCCAAGCTCACCCTCCGCGGGACCGATGGCCTCGCAGAAGAACTCATGCACCACGCCCTTCTCGAAGACGGAGAAGAGGTTACGATCCTCGGGCCTTCAAGCCTTCAAGAGACGGTTGAGCACATCATGGAGTCGCGATGCTTCGACCCGACGACGGGCAACCTGTACTGCGGCTCAAACCGCACAATGAGCAAGTGGAGGCCCGCCGTGCAGCGGTTTACGGCTCGGGCGGTAAGGTCATGGATGTGGCTCAACGTCGAGGAGCACCGAGACGCGCGCACGGCCATCGTGAACCTCACGTCGCTCGCAGAAGCCTGCGCAAATCACTACGGACAGGCGGACGAAGACGGGCCGCTGGACGATCCTGGGCACTGGATTTGGGAGTGCGCTGTGGAGTTTGAACAGTGAAACCCCACTTCTACCGCGGCGGGGGTTGGAGCAACAGCGTCCCGTCGAGGGTGCGCGCGGCCAATCGCAGCAGGTACGCCGTGTCCGATCGGCACAGCAACCTTGGGTTTCGTTGCGCGCGGGTGGAGGTGGGGCCGTGACCGTTCAAGACATCATGCGCGCTGCAATCCTCGCAGAGACGCGATCGGCACTTCGGGACGCGGGCGGCAATCGCACGCGCACTGCAAAGGCGCTCAACCTCTCCAAACAAGCTCTGTACGGGCGGCTGGAGATGTTCCCCGAACTCGTGAGGGAGTTTCCGGCAACGCAGGGCAGGCCCGAGAAGCGCGGGAGCGAGACGTGACGTTCTGCGTCTACTTCGGCGGAAGCTGTTTTTCGACCCTTGTGTCGAGGTTGCCTACAGCCAATCACGACAGGGGAGACGTGTTCTCTTGGGGCCTCAGCCTCGGGTTTCGTTGCGCGCGTCTGGAGGTCGGGCCGTGATCGCACGCGTCCTCCGCGGCGGGAGTTGGGTCAGCAACGTCCCGTCGTGGGTGCGCGCGGCCAATCGCTTCAGGAACGCCGTGTCCGATCGGTTCTTCAGCCTTGGGTTTCGTTGCGCGCGCGTGGAGGTGGGACCGTGATTATTGTTGCGCGTGGCTGTTCTTGGCATCGAACAGGGTGGTGGAAACCTTGCATCGCATACAGCACCACGTCAGCTTTTAGCGGAACAGGCTTGCGCGTGCGACGATTGGAGGTGGGGCCGTGACGCTCTATACCTACCGCGGCAAGAGCTGGGGTAGCGTTTTTCCGTGGTCGCTCATGGCTCATCGCATCGGCGGGGTTGTGTCTGATCGGTTCTACAATCTCGGGTTTCACTGTGTACGGCTGGAGGTGGGGCCGTGAGGTATCGCATCGGCAGTGAAACCATCCTCGGTCAAAGCTGGCGTAGACTGCGCGCCGAGTACCGCGGCTTCACTTGCGAGAAGGATCTACCAGGGAACGACCGAGGCTTGCGCGTAATGCGCATGGAGGTCGGACCATGACGCTCAAAATAGTTCCCATCACGATCACTGAGGCGCGACGCTTGGAGGTCGAGCCGCGCGCCGAGAACCTCCCGCTGCTAGCCGCGATGGACAATCGACGTACAGAAAAGCCCTAGAAAACAGGCACAGCGCAAGAAAAGTATCCACCGCGCTTGACTCTTTTGTGGGGGCGATCTAGGTTTAGTTCACCGGGGCAGAGAACGCGCCGGATGGAGCACTCGTGAAACTCATCGACAGCCTTCGGGTACAGCTCATGTCTCTGATGGCAATTCACCCCGTCATCGCCTACAAACTGTTCTCCGAAGTGTGGGGGCAGGTTCGCGAGACGAACGGCGAGATTGCCTACATCCACCTTCGGACGCTGGAGGACCGCGAAATCGCGGTGCTGTTCGCGGGCGGCTTCATCCGCGGCGGCGAAGGGTTCGAGAAGACCGTGGAGCCTATCGTCGTGGATGCGATTCAAGAGTGCGTCCAGGGCGTCAACACCAGCATGGAGATTGTGTGATGAACGATCTGCGAGTTCTCGACGGCGACGAGGTGCTCTACGAAAGCACCATTTCTACAGGGAGTGCGCGAGACGCGCGCAAGGTGTCCAAGACCGTCGCGGCGCTCTACGCGCTCGGCGGTCGTGTGGAGGTCCGCACGTCGCGCGGCTGGGAACCGCGACGGGTGATTCAGACAAGCCGCTGGCGGTACTACACACGAACCGTGCGAGGTGTGCTGTGACCGGAGAATTCTCAGGCGCGAAGGGACTGCGGGCACGCATCTACGTTTACGACGCGGCGGCGCGCGTTGGGACACCAGACGAGCGGTATGGCGGCTTCTACCCCGACCGTCCGTTGGTCGCCTATCTGCTCGACAAGCGAGAGGCGCAGGGCGACCGCAAGGCCGGGGATGTGCTCCGCGCTGCGGGGCTGTAGACTCTAACGGAGGTCAAGATGGTGGACGTGGAGCCTTCTGAGCGAACGCTCATCGGGATTCCGGTCGTGGACGAGCGGCGCAACCTCCGTTTCGTCTACGCCCGTCCCGAGGGCATTGACTCCCCCGAGGGGGAAATGGTGCTCGGTGAGGCGTGGGAAAACGCCACGGGCGACACTCTCATTCAACTGCGTGGGATGGCCGTGTTCCGCGCCCTCCGCGTCCCACCCGCCCCCTGAAATAGAAAACTCTCTTTCCTGTGGCCCACAGGCGCGGTAGGTTCCGCGCATGGGTCGATCCTACACAAACGGCAAGCCTCGGGTCTACGCACGCGAAAAGCTCCCCATGCTCCGCGGGCGCAACGCGGAGTTGATGGCGCTTTTGAACCACGACGTTCCGGTCGTGTTTCCCGAGGGTGATGCCGCGTTCCTGGCGGCGGCGTTCCTCGGATTCACGTCCTTTTCGGACGGCTGGACTGAGAACACCACCGAGGGCGTACTGACGCAGCCATTCCACGAGGTTGGGCTGTTTCAGGTGCCTGCGGGTGCGCGTTCTGGCCCCGCTCCGAACACCGCAGGCAACGCCGCGTACAGCGCGCTCGCAGCCTCCGAGCCGGTCAAGCGATGCCTCGGCGGGCGCGCGGCGACCACGGCCCCGAACGGCTGGAAAGCGGCACATGCCGATCAAGTGGCGGTGGGCATCGCGAACCTCCGCCGAGACGAGGCGACGCTGCGCGCAATGCTTCCCACGGGCCTCGCGGGCGACGCTCGCGGCTGGAGCTACTGGCGCGTCGCCACGATGTTTACAGCGTTCTCCCGCGGACCTGGGCAGGCAAAGGCTGTGCTGATGCCGTTCGCCGCCGAACTCGCGCGCACCGACGAAGCCCGCCGCTGGCGGAAGTTTCGCGAGCTTGTGGTGCAGGCCATTGGCTCGGGCGCGACGGGAATCGGCGCGCGGCAGGGCAAGATGGGCGCGGCCTACGCCATCGTCCGCACCGAACAGAAACTCGAAAGCGGCGTGCTCGCGGCGCAACAGCTCGGCCTCGCAGGCGCGGGGGGCTTCACCGAGCGGTACGTCTCGCCGGGAGATGATCCCGCCGAGGACGCCATCGCGCGCTGTGCCTACGGAGTGTCGGCGGTGAGCGTGGCACAGGCGGCGGTCGAGACGGCTGCAAACGTCGCGACCATCGCGACCGACGCGGCCTCTACGGGCGGCGGTAAGGTGGTTCTCGGGGTACTGAGTGCGCTCGCTGTCGGCGGCGGCGGGATTGCGCTCTACAGGAGCGGCAAATGAGCGACGAACACGGCGACCTCGATCTCCGGGCCGAAATGCTGGGCGAGGACACTCGGAGGGCGCTGGGCGTGCTCGCGCTTCTCAAGGCGCGGAAGGAAGCCGCGGGACGGCTGGAAGCGACCGAAAAGCAGGCCGACCACGCGCACGACACCGCGCACCGAGCGCTCGCGCTCGCAGAGCGCACCAGGGATGACGTTGACGCGCTCACGAAGGCTGCGGCGGGCGATTTGAGCGCGCTTCGGTCGGAGGTGCTCACCGTCTCGCTGATGGCGCTTGGCGCGCTCCTGGGCGTCTACATCCTCGGGCAGATGGCGCAGGCGCAAGCCGGCGCGATCGAAAACCTCAACGAAGAACTGCGCGCCTTGCGCGCTGAGGTGGCGCGATGACAAAGGAGTGGCTCAAGGCATTTGGCTTTGTGCTGGGCGGCGCGGCGGTGCTGGGCTTCGTCGGGTACAAACTCGGCCATCCGTTCGTCGGAATCGGGCTCGGCATCGGTGCAGGCATGGCGATCAACTACAAGCGTGAGTGTCCGGTGTGCATGGCACACCTTGCGGCGCTTCGCGCGGGAACGGGTGCGTGATGGAAACCTTTGACGAAGCGATCCGGTTCCTCTCGGAACTATGCGACGAGCACAACGCCATGATGCGGTCGAAGCATTGGCTTCCGACGGGCGGCAACCGCGAGATGCACGAGCGGCGTGAACTCGGCATCTGTGATGCCCTTGTGATCCTGCGAGAGCACAACGACATGCAGGAGGGGCGCATTGAAAGCCTGACGGCTGCGCTCAACGAACGGGACGACGAGCAAGAGCACGTTGACGTGTTCGCGGACGAGCCAGAAGACAAGGGCAAGGCCACGGATTTCGGAGACGAAACCGAGGCGATGGAGCGGTTCGAGAAGGCACAACGCGAAGCCGACACGGGCAAGGCACCCGCGGAGAAGACCGACAACTGTGAAGCCTGCGGCCAACCGATTCGCGAACACACCACCGACGAACTCGCGGACTGCATGACGATGACCGAGATGGGCTACAAGCGCGAGACGGCGGGTGAACCCGAGAGCGAATCCTGCGCTCCCTGCGCTGCGGCGCGTGCTGCGGCTGCGGCTGACGCCGCGCTGGAGGGCTGATGGAAGCCGAGAAGCCTTTGGACCTGTCTCTGATGGAGGCCATCGCGGAAGCGCGACGCGCGGGCGGTCTTGTGCCCTGGCGCGAGGGCAAGCTCACGGGAGAGGTGGACGGAAACGGGGCGATCCGCGGCGTAAAGCGCGAATGGATCATGCCTGAGTGGGGAAAGCGTCTTTTCTCACATGAGCTTGTCAAGGGACAGCTCGGCAAGGCCACCGTGCGCGGCGCGATCCGCGGCGGCGCGGTCATCCTCGGCGGCATGGCCGGATACCGTTTCGGCGCTCGCTCCGCGCGCATGGTCCAGGGCGCTGTGATCGGCATTGGCGTTGGCGAGCTTCTGGCCGAGGTGTTTACGTCCCTCTGGATGGCTCACGAGCGGGCTGAGAAGGCCGAACGCGTCGAAGGTGAGATGAAGGGCGCTCGACCGACACAGCCGACCCGCAGAAGCCTCTCCCAGCCCGTGCGCGGGCAGCTTCCCCAGCCACAACCTCAACCTCGGATCGTCGCCGTTGCGCGCGGCGGACCCTCTGCCATCGCATGAGCACCCAAAAAACACTTCTGATCGTGGGCGGCGGCGTTGCGGGCCTCGCGGTGCTCTCCGTCGTGGCGTTTCTCGTCGCGCAGAGGATCGTGCGGGATGCCGCACAGTCCGCAGTCCAGAACGCAGCCGGTGCCGTGGTGCGCGACGCCGTTCGTGCAGGGCAGGGGATTGCCAATTCGTTCCCCGGCTCGCGCGACGTGCGAGAAGAGGCGCTTCAGGCCATCGCGAACTCGCGATTGCGCTTCGGGGAACTCCGAAGCGTCCGCACGCCCGAGGAGTGCGCGGCGCGTGGCGGGCGGTGGGGATGGCCCGAGGACGGAACTCGGGGCGGTAGGCAGGGTTGTCAACTCACCGGCACAACCAGCACGGCGCTCTACATCCCGACTCCACAACCACCCACACAGAGAGCCTGAAGAATGAAAAGCACCGTTCGCTTCGCCCTGGTGAACGTCGGAGCGAACCCGATCACGGCAATGGACGTGCAAAGGTCCATCGGCGGGCTCTACGTCCCCGATGACGCGATGAACACGGCCATCGCCGCGAAACTCCCGCTCGCCGCGAGTGGGAACATCGACATTGAATACACGCGCCCCATTGGCGATTCGCTACAGGTGAACATCACCAGCGCGCTCGGGGCCGATGTGGAATGGGCGTACTACATCGACACGCAGGGCACACAAAGCGGGCCGGTGCCGTCGTGAGCGGTGACTCATATTTGAATGGAAACCCCGTAGGGAACGGGGCCGGTGGCCCCATCACCGCCGCGGACATCACCGACAGCACCAGCGTGGGCCGCTCGGTGCTCACGGCGACCGACGCGGCGGCGGCGCGCACTGCGCTGGGCGTCACCGGCGTCAGCGCAGGCGCGATCGCAGACCTCTCGAATGGCGGCGACCCCGCCAACGCCTTTCACCTGCTGGAGCCCGCGGGCGCGTTTGCAGACCATGGGAGCGCGCCACAGACCCTGACGGTGACCGGCGCGTTTCGCCGCGCGCGGCTCGGCCCTCGCGCGCTGATTCCCGCAGTCTGGCCCCCCGTGTCTGCGGTGGGCTCGCTCTCGTTTCCTGCGTCGATCGGCTACAACGGACCCTTCTCGGTGGGCCTCACGATCCGCGGCAACGGCGAAGCCCCGCCGTCGGGCTCAATCCTTCAGGCCACAAGCGGCGGAAGCGTGCGGCATGAGGTTTTTTTCTCAGACCCGGCAAACCTCAACGCCAGAATTTTCAGCACCGCCGGCCCCGTATGGGGCGGCACGCCGTTCGCGATCGACACGTCAACCTCGCACCGCATCGTCTACACGTTCGCCTATCCCGGCGGCGCGGTGTGGATGGATGGCGCGCTCGGTACGGCTGTTTTTGGGTACCCGAACGACCTCGCAGACATGATGCTCTGTCTTGTGGACTGCGCAGGCATCAGCGCTTGCGACTTCGATTTCTGGCCGGGCGTCGTTCTCACCACCGACGAGATCGCCGCCGACTTCGAGCGCTACGCGTCCTCATTCCGGTACTGATGTACACCCCCTGACCCCCACGCGCGCCCCGCGCTGGGGCGCAGGAGTTTTCTGTGCAGGCTTTGATTCCGTGGATTCCTGCTCTAATGGCGTTTTTTGCCATTGCCGTCGCCTGGGGGAAGAACGAGGCGCGCGTCGCAAAGGTCGAAACCGACAACGACGAACACAAAAAGGCTCTCTCCGCGGAGTTCAAGGCGCAACGCGAGGAACTCAAGAAAGACCTTGAGAATCAACGAACCAAAGCCGAGGAAACAGCGCGAGACATTGCTGCGAAGATTGAGCGAGAAAAGACGGACTCCGATCATCGTTGGCAGAGTATCATTGCAAAACTCGAAAACGAGCTGACGGCGCAGCGTGAATCTTCCGAGAAGAGAGGTAGCGATACCGTCGCTCGCTTGGACAGAATTCTGGACAAGGGAGAAGACACCACGCGCAGGGTGATGCGCGTGGAGGATCGCGTTGTCTCTCTTGACGAGAAGTATGCGGGGCTTATTGAAAGTACAAGAGACACACTCGAAGGCGCGATCCGTCGCATTGATGCGATTGACCGCGTGCTCCACACTGGAATCCACGAGAAAAAGATATGAGACAAGGAATCGTTGATTTGATCGGCCAGATTGGGGCCGCAATGATCTTGGCGCTCCTCGGAATGGTCCTCACGGCCATTCGGGCGCACGTCAAGAACAAGATGGCGCAGGATGCGATGGCGTTCCTGGCGGCGACCACCGCGACGGTCGTGTCGGGCCTTGCCAACGAGGTGCGGAACCTCAAGAACCCCGGCAAGCCGGGGACGTGGACCGCCGCGGACAAGGCCCGCATGGCACTGCGCGCGGTGTCGGACGTGAAGCGCCTCGGCGCGCACGCAATCACCGCGTTGCAGGACGTTCACGGGCTCTCGCAATCCAGCGTGGACACGTTGCTCACGTCGCTTGTGGAGTCCCAGGTAGAGGAGCTTCGGCGCGGCGGCGCGGAGAGCACCACAATCCCGCTTCCGTCGGCTGAGTGGCTGGCAGCGTTCGGACCTGACGGGCATCCCGCGGACAGCGGTGCTCCCTTGGTCGGCGTTCCGTGCGGCGGCACGGGAGGCTGTGGAGACTGCGGCGGCGGCGCTTGTGCGCCCAAGCCTTCGCCCGAGGAAAGCGCGCACACGCAGGGTGTGATCGACGCCGCAGCGCGCTCGGCTTCGCAGGGTCGCGCGAGCTTCGGCGGGTTGGTGTTCTGCTTTGCGGTGTGCGTGGCGATGGCGGCGTGCCCCCTGGTGCGCGAGGGTGTCATGCGTGTGACGCCGGGAGTGCCCTCGCCCTCGGGCTGCACCGCGAACACCACCCGCTGCAACGGGAACGTGCCTGAGTCGTGCTCGGCCTCGGGGCGATGGTGGGCCGTGACGCCCTCGGGAGAGGGCTGTGTGGGCGTGTGCCTCGTCTCCGACGCGGGAGCCTACTGCGCGCCCGCAGACGCCACCCAGGCCCCCTTGCGGGACATGGACGCGGGGCTGTGATGGAGCGCGCCGTGAGCATCGCCGGACAGAGCACGACCGGCAAGACCGCAACGATGACCATGCTCGCAATAAGCATGGCGCTGGGCATGGGTGTGATTCCCGTGCCGACGCCTCCTCTCCGCGAGTACGAAGAACAGGACCGATGGGCGAGGCTCACGGGACCGCAGGCACGAAAGACGCCGCGCGATCACGCTGCCATCGCGGCGGCGCAGGCGCGACAAGCACGGAAGAACGCCCGCAGGCTGCGGGAGATGGGGCATGGACGATGAAGGCGCTCAATCCGATCACGATGGAGCTGGCATGGAAGATCGGAGACGACATGGCGGCGCGGCGCGGCTCCGTGCTCGCTCGACCGAAAGACGTTCGCCGGGAGGCGGTGCTGATGCTCCTGGCCGCGGGGCACAAGATGGGTGCGGGAGGCTGGAATCTGGCGCACGCGCAGAAGTATGTGAGTGTCACGCTTCCAGGCGTTCCGAGCCTCGCCGCGGATGCGCTCGGCATGATTCCCTACGTCGGTGCGGCGCTGTACGAGGTGGCTTCGGACCTTCGGCAGACGACGACGTACCTGTCGCCCGCGGCGTGTGAGACGGGGCTCGACCTGTGCGACGCCATCGCGCACGAGATGGGCCATGTGGACAAGATCAAACAGGGCGGGCTCGTGTGGTGCGCTGGATACGGCATGGTGCCCGAGATCCGCGTCAACGGGGAGGTGCCCTGCTACGGGCAAGGAACCGTCGTGCGCTACGCCGTGAACGGCAGCGACCCGCACGCGCTCTGCGAGGGCGATCTGAAGGCGCTGGAGGGCTACGGGCTGGGCGATGCCGAGATGGCGCAGGCGAGGGCCGCGCTGGGCATCGTGGAGCGCACGCTGGCGGCGGGCGGGAGCTTCGGCGGGCCGTGTCAAGAGGTGCTCGCGGCGCTCCGCGAAGCCGGTTGCATCTGAGCCGCACTACCGCGGCTTTCCCTCTTCAACGATGCTGATTGTCGCTTCGTTCTCTGGCCTCCAGTGCCACGGGAGCGAAGCGGGCCACTCGCGGTCGATGCTCTCGGCCATGCGCTGCACGGCATGGAACGGGACGCCGTGTGCGTTGCGCGCGTGAGCCATGATCGGGTCAACCCGAAAGACGTGGATCACGACCTTGTGTTCGTGCGCGAGGGCCAGAGCGATGTAGGGCGCGGCCTCCATCACCGTCGAGTTCGTGTTGTCCACGAACAGAATGCTGTTCTGGAGAGCTCCTGCGAACCCTCGCAGGCATTGGCGGTGTGCAAGCCCGAGGTTTTCAGGACGAAAGCGATACACGCCGTCAACCATCATGGCGTCGTCAGCCGAGAAGATCGGCCAATCAAAATCCATGCGCGTCTGAGCGAGCTTGCGCGCCAGCGTGCTCTTGCCTGAGCCGCTGGTCCCAACCATGATGTGAACGGTCATTGTGAAGCTCCCCCCCAACGCTCGAACCGAGCGATGCCATTCAGTCGGCGCGTCTCTTCTCGCGCGTTGTCCTTCTCGGCCTGTACCTCGTCTTGGCAGGCCTTTGAACACACGCCGTTCCCACCGTAGTTCTCGGAGGCGCAGTCGTCGCAGTAGACGACTCCGCACTCCTCGCACGTCCGCCGCAACGTCAGGCCGCAGCACGGACAGAACACGCACCAGAACGAGCCGCAGCCACGGTTCGCTCCGGGGTTGTCGCGCCATGCTGCACGCTTGAGGGCGCGGTTAGAAGCGCGATCGTGGAGCGCCTCCTGGGCGTCGATCACGCGAGCGCGGAGCGGGTGACTCGCCGGGACAGAACCGCTCAAGAGCCATTTCGTCCCGAGGGCCACCGCCAAACGCTTCTCGGCCAGCGTGAGCGAACGCACGCCCGCAGCGATGCCTAGAAACGACAGTCGCGCGGGAGGAATCGGCACAGCGATAGAATGAGAAGGCCCCACGGGGGGCCAATCATAGTCGGACGGGTACTGCTTTGCGGACAGCATTGAAGCCTCGCGCCTCTCTCGGTCATCGGCACCATGCCGACGTGCAGGGCTCCCCAGCGTGCAGGGGTAGGCTTTGAGCCCCGAGCCGCATTGCGGCCAGCGTCGCGCCGTCTCTCGACGGTGCAAGGCTTCAATCGCGCGACTCGTATCCGTCGCGGATGCGCTCACGAAGGTTGTGGAGGTGCGTCTCGCACTCCACAAGGATGCCGAAGCCCGATTCAAGCGCCTCGGCCTCGTGGCGCTCCGCGAGGGCTGCAAGCTCCTCGTTTTCGGTCGCGGCGTTGACACCGATGTCCTCGGCGCGGTCTTCGTCCGCAAGGTGCTGAAACCAATCTGACGCGTCTCGTGCTTGCATGATTTCCTCAGTGAATGGTGATGGTGGAGAGCACGTTGTTGCGCCCGTCGCGCTCGGTGATGACCATGCCACGGGCGGTGTCCTCGGCGGTGAAGAACACAGGGCCGGACGAGACAGCCCCACAAGACAGAAGCTCCTCGGCCTCGTCTTGCTGCATGAGATAGTGAGCGCGAATGGCTCCGATGCGGGCGATGGTTCGGTCAGTCATGTCCTCGGTCCTTTCAGAAAGTGAGACGCTCTAGGTTGCTGGAGTCTGACAGTCAGGCGATGATTTTGACCTTCGCGCCCGCGAGAGCCATCGCGTCGGCCACCATGCGGACGGTGCTCTCGGGGCCATCTTGCCCAAGCGCAACCAACTTGAGCACGCGCATCTGGTGAGCGACGAACCGCTCCACATCGGGCGAGCGCGGCGCGCCGGCACGCACGAAGACGTGTGCAGCGGCGGCGAGAATCGCCGCAGTCAAGAGGGCCTCCGTCTTCTGGACGGTGCGCGCAGACGGCGGGGCGGTGACGATGATTTTCACGGCGTGCTCCTGTGACGCTCTAGGTTGCTGGAGTCTGACAGCTCGGAACTCGCTCGGAGCCGCGTGAGGTTCACGCGGACCCGCGCAAGGCCCGAGGCTCACCAGCCGCAGCGCATCTCCGCTTCGCGCTCGCGCTGAGACGAACGCTCCTCTCGCTGCCAAGCGTGCAATCGCAGCATGAGTTCAGGCGCGTTGTTCGCGTCGTCGGGCATCGCCACGACGCGACGCCCCTGACACTCGCAGCACGTCACGTCGTAAGAGCCCGCGAAGTACTCCTCGCGGAATTCAGGATCTTCGTCGAACTCCTCGGCGGTGATCCCGTGGGCGTCAACGCCGGGGTTGACGTGGCTCCCGCGCCCGTTGCACGTCCCGCAGACCTCGTACACGAGACGAAACGCCACCGTGCCATCGCCGTCTTCGCCGTCGAGCATTTCGACGGGAACCAGGGCCACCATGCGAGCCTCGTTGAACTCAGTACCCTCGGGGAAAACCCCGTTGCCAAAGGCCGCAATCCTGTCTCGCCTGTCCATAATGAAACTCCTTTGCGTTGATCCGCAGACCCCTTGCGGGGTTTCGCCCTTCCGGGCTCCTCAGTGCGGAGAGACTCAGACGTGATGGTCCCGCCCGACGAAATCCCCCTTCTTCTCGTCCCACACGACGACGGACGCCCCGGCGTTGAGGTAGGTGCTGCGGATGTTCCGCACGACGGGCTTCGCTCGCATTCCCTTTGCCACCGTCTCGACGGCGAGCACCTTCACGTTGCCGTTTTCCGCGGTGGCACACTCGTCAATGACGGTGATGCGCCGACCGTCAACCTCAATGCGAACCTGTTGATTCATGGTCATTCCCCTCACTTGACAGTCAAGATGCCGTTGACGGGCAGTGCGTCCAGACGGATCGTGATGGACCCGTCGTTGTGAACGGTCGCGATACCGATGCAGACGGAGACAAAGCCACGTCCAGGGCGTTCTACGTCGGTGTATGCGCGCTTCTCAGCGGGCGGCTGTCGGCTGTCGGCGGTGTTCACGGTGGGCTCCTCTCGGGGCGTTCCCTGCCCCGGTGAACGGACAGTAGATCCTCCCGACGGAAGTGTCAACCGTGCCTGATACTTTTCTTACGTTGTGCCTGTTTTCTAGGGCTTTGCGCGCAGAAAGATTCTTCGTCGCTAGCGTCGCCCGGAGCGTCTGCTAGCCTCCTGGGGTGAAAATCGGCTTTTCTGGCACTCGACGCGGCATGGCGAACGCTCAGATGCGCGCAGTGCGCTCAATCCTCGTGGCGCTCGCTCCCTGCGGGGAGCTTCACCACGGCGATTGCGTGGGCGCGGACGCGCAGATGCACCGGCTGTTCGACCGCGAAGGCAAGCGCATCACCATCCACCCGCCAACGGACGCAAAGCTCCGCGCGTGGTGTGAGGCGAACGGGCTGACGACGCAGCTCGCCGTCGTGCGCTCACTCGACCCGCAGCCCTACCTCACGCGCAACCGCGCCATTGTGGACGCCTGCACGGTGCTCCTGGCCGCGCCGCACGGCGTCTACGGAGAGAGGCTGTCGGGGACGTGGGCGACGGTGCGCTACGCCCGCTCGACCGCGAAGCCCCTGGTGATCGTGAGGCCCGACGGCTTCGCCCGCGCAGAGACGGTGCTCCCCGGCATCGCGGAGAAGCTCGCGCCGTGGACGTTCCCGACGCTCGACCCGCGCGCAGACGGCTACACCGACCTCGCGCACCGCAAGATGATCTGTGCCTTACGGCGGGACTCGGGCGTGTTCGTCCAGCAGGCCGCGCGCCTCTTCGGCGTCTCGAAAGATGACTACACGGCGCTGGAAGATGGCTCTCTCGGACTGATGGAGCGCGATTGGGGCGCGCTGGTACGCACTCTCGAAAACTGGCCCGTGGTAGGCTCCGCGCCATGAGCGATCACTACCCAGGCGCAGCGTTCCCCGACGACACCGCAGCCTTCCGCGCAGAAGGCGCAGCCGCGAGGGAGCGCGCCCGCGCGATGGGCGCTGCGGCTCGACTCGCAGGCGAGTCCGACATGGTGTGCCCGTGGCCGACCGGCATGGGGCTTTCTGCGGCGTGGCTCGATGGGTACAAGGGAACAGCGCCCGCCCCCGAGAGCGCGCCTCAGAAGCGCCGCCAGAAGGCTCCGCAGTCGCACGGCTTCGAGATGCGCGCGTCGCCCGCGGCGGTGAAGCGCGCTGCGGCTCGACGGGAGGGGCGAGCGTGAAAGACGGAGAGCGTCGGGCGCGCATCGCCGCGCAATGGTCCATGCCTGCGGTCGGCGCAACGCTGGGCTTCGTCGTGGGCTACTACGGCATCGGGCGCGTTCACACGCACGGCTTCGGCGGCATGGCGGTGGGCTCCCTGGTTGGGGAAGCGCTGGCGATTCTGCTCATGGTGCCTGTGAACGAGGAGCGCGCGGAGCGCGAGCGCGCGGCCAACGATGCGCTCAGAGCGCAAATCGCGCAGAGCATCGCGCGTCTCGGCGGACAACGAACGTGAGCATGACGCCCGCGTTCGGTCAATCATGGGCAACGTCCACGCCCCTTGCTGTCCATGAATGGCTTGAAGGAACGCGCACCGGATTGCGCTTCATGCGTTTGGAGGTTGGGCCGTGATTCCTTGCAATGAAGCATCTTCGCTCTATGGATTGGCGTTCAAGTCCAAGAGTCCAGAACTGGGAGCGTTTTATCGTCCAGCCGCAGACGGATTTACTTTTGGAGCGTTCCCACATGAAAAAGATGTGTCCATCGGAATCAGGCTCGTGCGCGTAGATGTTGGGCCGTGAAATTCATAATCGGCATGTGCTGGATATACGACAAGCGCGACCTTGCGATGCTCTTTACCGAGAACGGCAGAGGTGATCTTTCGGCAACGTGGCAACCGACAGGCCGAGACAACGAGACGGGCCTGCGCGTTGTGAGAGTGGAGGTTGGGCCATGACGGCGTGCTCGACGTGCTCAGGCGTTGCGGTGCTCGTGCTCGGCACGGCCATCTACCCTCACCGTCCAGAACTCGCAGAGACGCCATTCTGGCGCTGCGAAGGCTGCGGCGGGTACGTTGGCTGTCACCCCGGCACGGAGCGCCCGCTTGGCACCTGTGCGGGGCCGGAATTGAGGCGCGCTCGGTCGCTCCTGCACGTCAAGTTTGACCCGCTGTGGAAAAGCGCTCCGACGGGCAGGCTGCGCTACTTCGCTCGCGAGGCGGCGTATGCGCTTCTCTCGGAGCGCATGGGTGTGGAGCGCGTACACTTCGGGGAGATGGACCTCCCGACGTGCAGGGCAGCGTGGCGCGCTCTTGACGGCATCACCGACCGTGATGTGCTTGACAAATCCAATTCCATGAGTTTTCGCGCTGTCCATGCAGAGAATCGCTCATCGCGCAAGGCCCCCTAGTCGCTTTCCCTGTTTCACGTGCAACACTGGTAAGTGCCTGTAATCATTGAGCTTTTCGCCAGGAGGTCCCCAACCGACAAGAAAGATGCTTTTCTAGCCCTTCACGGCTCCTATCCAGTGAGCCAGCAATCTCGCGCCTGCGGGCGTTGAGGAGTGAGCTTCCAAGCTCCGTTGCCGGATCGTAACCGTGAAGGGCCGTCGGGTTCTCCCGGCGTGTGTCACACAAGCCCCTAGCAAGAGGCTCCAGTCCTAGCGCACTCCAGAGACGGCTGGCTACCGAGGAGTGGATCACCCTGCGTCGCGCACCCTTGAGGTGGCTACAGCGCGATGAGAGGTCGAGGTGGTAGCCCCACCCGTAGCGGCCACACGCTACAGCGCTCCCCGGAGCGGATCGCCTGCGGTGCAGCAGGCG
>NZ_JADJNP010000011.1 GCF_016714275.1 Tessaracoccus sp.
CGGTGCCGACGAGGGCTTGCGCGCGACGGTGACGGGTTCCGTGGGCGGGCTTCAGCGCGGTGCCCCAACCCTTGTGCGCGCCGTCGAGGTTGTGCGACTTCGGGAACCCCTGCCCATACATCCAGGCGATGGTGTCGCGAATCTCAAAGCCCGCGTCCTCGATGGCGCAGGTCATGCGGTGGTAGGTGCGCGTGCCGCCGAACGCGAGCAGGTGGCCGCCCGGCTTCAGCACACGCAGCACCTCGCGCCACAGGTCGACGCTGTAGGCGATGCCCGACGCGTCCCACTTGCGGCCCATGAAGCCGAGTTCGTACGGCGGGTCTGTCACCACCGCATCGATGCTCGCGTCTGCCATGCCGCGCAGCACGTCGAGGCAGTCGCCGTGGTGGACGACGACCGACGGGCCCGCGGGCTCGGGGAACGGCAGCGACAACGCTTCGGCGCTCACGCTACCCCCGGCCTCTCGCTCGGCACGCGGTGCAGAGCGATCGTCTTCTCGATGGCCCGCGCGACCATCTCCTCCATCGCCAGCCCATCCAGCGGCGTGCGCGACAGGTCGAGGTCCCACCGCAGCCGGTCGCCCTCGCGCCGCACGTTCTCGACGCACGAGTAGCGGGCCAGCACGAGCCGCACGCGCTCCTCGTCGTCGAGGGGCACGGGGAGGGAGCAGGGGCGAGAGCGCGTCACCGCCGCACCACCCGCACCGCGCGCAGTTCCCAGCGAGACTTCATCCAGCCCACGCTCATGTGGAGGCGCTTCTTTTCGAACTCGATCTCACCCACGCCGCGGCCCCACGTGTCGCGGTCGAGGTAGCCGGCCGGACTGTATCCGTCGATCAGCTGCGCATGTCCCCCGCCGCTGGTGCACGTGTCAACCCACCCGCCAGGCTTGGCCGCCGCGAAGGCTTCGTCGACGGGCCCCGACGCGACGATCTGCCACTGCTCGTGCAATGCGTCCTTGCAGTCGCTCTCCGAGATGATGCGGTGCTCGATCGTGAACGCCCCCGTTGCGCGCGCCACGATCTCGCCGAGCGCGGAGGCGTCGAGCGACGCGAGCCCCTCCTCGGCGTGGTCGGTGCGCAGCGGCCAGCCCCACACGCGGCAGGCCTCTAGCACCTTGGCGACCCACGCGCCCGCGTCGGCGTCGACGTCCGCGCCCTCGACGGCGCCCCAGAGCTGCCCCTGCGCCCAGCAGCCGGTTCCGGACACCTCGACGCGCGGCTCACCGAGCAGCACGAGCCCGGTCGTGATGGCCTGCGCGACGGCGTTGCCGGCGCACGTGCCGCCGACCTGCACACGCGGCCACGCGAAGGGGTCGAGGCAGTAGGTGCCGTCGGGGAGGATGCCCGCGCGGGGCGGAGCCGACGCGACCCACGGCACGTCCCACGGGCCGGGCGGCGAGGGGACGAGGCAGCACTCGGCGAGGCGGTGGGTCAGTGACACGTCTTGGCTCCCGTGCAGGTGGTGGACGCGGCGACGCACTCGGCTGCCGACTAGGACCTGGGGTAGCCCTTGCCCGCGAGGTAGACGCACGACGATGCCCACGTGCCGCCGCTGGAGTTGACGCGCCACTCGCACCCCATCGTCACGAGCTGCGCCTGCGCGCGGTCGCACGCGTCGCCGACGGGGATCGCGGCCGGGTGGTCGGGCTTGCACCCGATGGCCAGCACGGCCCCGAGGAGCCCTGCCTGAGCGCCGCGGAGCCAGGGGCTCACTTGCTCACCGCCGCCGACGGAGCGGGCTTCGCCATCTTCGGCGCCGCGGAGGCCACGCCCTGGCTCTTGGTGACGAGGTCGATCACGGCGTCCGCGTTCTCGAGCCCGCACGTCAGCGCGATCTCGGCGGGGCCCTTGCCGGCGCTGGCCTCGGCGCTGATGCAGGTCAGGATGCGGGCCATGTCGGCGTAGTGGCTCGGCTTGGACAGCCACGCGCAGCCGGCCAGCGGCACGAGCAGGACGAGCAGCAGCGGGAGCGGGGGGACCTTGGGGGCCTCGGGCTTGTCGGCGCTCAGAGACTTGCTCGCAGCGAGCAGGCGCGAGCCCGCAAGCTGGAAGAACGTCTTGGCCTTGCCCTCGGGCAGCACGGCGCCGATCGCCGCCGCGAAGACGGAGAGCGCGCCGAGGATCTGGAGGATGATGGACAGGTATTCAACGAGCTTCATGGGATCTCCTTCACGGCCTCGGCTTCGATCGCCACAGCCACGGTCTTGCGTTCCTCGGGCAGCACGTCTCTCGCCGAAGCCAGCGCCGCCTTCGCGTCGCCCAGCTCCTTCGCGGTGACGCGCTTCGGCCTCACGACCTTGCCGCCGATGTCGACCTGGTCGGCGGTGAGCACCTTGCCGGTCGGGTCCGCGTCGAGGCTGGCGAGCAGCTCGGCGAGCGCGCCCTTCCTCGGCACGGCGACCGCGAAGGTTCCGTCGGCGAGCTCCTGCGGCTCGGCCCACCGCTCGGTGCCCGGGTAGCGCTCGGGGTCGGGGATGCCGAGCAGCTTCGCGAGCTGGTCGCAGAGCTGCTGTGCGTCGGCGCGGGTGGGGAGGATGACGGAGGGCATCAGGACACCGCGATCCCGGTGGTAGCGGACATGTACGCCTCGATCTGACGCCGGAGCGCATCGCTGGGCGTGGTGCTCAGGACGAAGCCACCGAGGATGGCCTGCATGAAAGCCGCCGCGGAGAACTGCGCGCCGAGCGTGATCGTGCCGCCGAGCGCCTGCGGGGTGAACCCGAGCGTCGATCCGATCTGCACCCCGTTGCGGAAGACGCGCCCGGAGCCCGAGCGGAGGTCCCACGAGAGGATCTGCGCGCCGGCCGCCTTCGCGCCGGTCTGCCTCCACGCGCCGTCGTAGTAGCCCACGGTCGACGCATCGACGCCGTCTTGGGTCGCCACGACGACGCGCCCGGTCTGCGCATCGAAGAGCGTTTGGCTTGCACCGGTCGACGTCGGCACGAGCGCGGCGACGACCAGGAGATCCGTCGCGGCCGACGCGAGCCCCGAGAACGTCATGAGGTCGTTCACGCCGTCGAAGGCGAACCCCGGCTTGCCGTTCACGCCCGCGGCCGAGTAGGTCGGCTGATTCGCCCCGGTCGCCTGCGCCACGCTGACCGCGGTGGCCGTCTGCGACGTCCAGGAGCTGGTGGTGCCGGCGCTGAGCACGTAGTGCCCGTCTGGACGCAGCGCGGCCTTCACCGACGCGTCGTCCGTCGGGAGCCACTGCAGCGCCCACGCCGGCGCGGTGAGGATGGCTTCGTGCTCGTGGAGCCACCCGTCGGCGACGTTGCCCGCGGCCGCGCCGGTGAGCACGCCGATCGAGCCCGAGCCTGAGACGTTCGCCTGCGCCACGCCGGCCGTTCCGCCGAGCGGGTCGAACGGCAGCGTCCACGTGGCCCCGGCGTCGG
Source organism: Tessaracoccus sp. (assembly GCF_016714275.1). Classification (GTDB taxonomy): domain Bacteria; phylum Actinomycetota; class Actinomycetes; order Propionibacteriales; family Propionibacteriaceae; genus Arachnia. The sequence goes on from NZ_JADJNP010000011.1 coordinate 3,394, forward strand.
TGCTGTACCGGTAGCGGATGCGCGTCGCGACCCCGCCGCCGATCTCGATGTCCATCTCCACAACGGGATGCGACGTCGAGTAGAGCGACGCCGAAGGCCACCACATCGGGACCGCGCACACCTCGGCCGCGCCGCCGGCGACGACCACGCGGAGCTTCTGGTCCGTCGCACTGAACTCCACGTAGGTGGTCTCGGCGCCGTGGTCGACGAGGCGGAAGTTGGCGTTGTAGTCGCCCGGCGCGCCCGCCGGCGTCCACCGGAAGCGCAGCTTCAGCCGCCCACCGCGCACGAGCCGCGACGCGGGGTAGGTCGCCGCGCAGTCGGCGCAGGTCGCGCCCGAGCCCGAGGGCGTCGGCTGGTAGTCGCGCGGGAGCTTGCCGCGGGTGACGCTTGCGCCGTAGACGACCTTCGCGCCGGTCCCTGCGCCCGTGTCGAGCCCACGAAGAGGGATCGTCGTGGAGGACGGATAGAGGTCGATGTGGATCGCCGTTGCGCCGCTGGCGTTGTTGACGATCTCGTCCCGCCATCGCCACCACGACGCGCCGAAGGTCGGGGCCGTCGAGAACGTCAGCCCGGTCGCGGTGCCGTCGTTGGCATTCAGACGAAGGCTGCGCGCGACGACGATGCCTCCGTTGATCACCCAGTTGCAGCTCAGCGCATGCGTTGCACCGGACGTCTTCTTGACGAAGACCTCGAGCCGATAGGTCTCGGTGTCGTTGGGAACCGCGTCGTCGACGCTGGTCACGAACTCGTAGCCGGCGCCGTTGTCGTCGTTGAGGGTGTCGGCGTTCGTGAGCCCGTCGGGCGACACGTCGGTGTCCGGGGTAGCGACCGAAGTCCCGGTCGCCGTCCACGCCGTGAAGTCGTCAGACGAGCGAAGGTAGTTCTTCCAGCTCGCGCGCAGCCGGAGCCCGACGAGCCCGTTCGGCGCGGCGCCGATCTTCGGGGTGTCCGCGACGAAGGCCATTCGCCCGAGCGTGCCGCTCGTCCACGACGTCACCCACGTCTCTTCGGTCTGGCCCGCCCCCGCGGCCTGCGTGTACGTCCCGCCGCCGGGGAGCGCGCCCGCGGGGAGGGGGGTGCCGGGCGCGAGCAGATCGAAGCGGATCGCGGTCGGGTCGAGCCGCGAGATCAGTCGCGACACGATGCGCGTCCGAAGACGCGAGCCGAGTGACATGCGGATCGTCACGAGATCACCCGAACCACGGTCGCGCCTGGATCGTGCCGGTGAGGGTCGGCCCGGTGCCGCCGGCGAACGACTCGACGCGCACCCAGCACGAGCCGGCGTCGAACTCGAAGATCGGCGGAAGCGGCCCGCCGATGTCGGCCGCGGCGACGGTGAACGTCCCGATCTTGTCGATCCCGCCGTCGACGCCGCGCCATACCCCGAACGTGACGGAGGTCGGCGATCCGGCGAGCGACCCGCCGGTGATCCGCACCTCGACGTAGGGCCCTGCCGACGCGAGCGACAGGACGGTCGATGGCGCAGACGTGCCCTCGGCAGCCTGGGCGGCGAGGGCGCGCAGTGTGGTGAATGGCGTCGGCATCGTGTGCTCCGTCGGCTCAGGGCCGCATGTTGAGAGATGGGGGCGGCGAGGCGGTTCAGCTGTCGACCCAGCTGCGCAGGGTCGCGGTCGTCGCGAGACCGCCGCCGCCGCCGGCCATGAAAATGTGACTCGTCGCGGTGAGAAACGTGGTGCGGCCTTCGCTGTAGATCTCGACCCAGTGCTCGCCCTCGTCGGGCGAGTAGTAGGCCTTCCGGTTCGCGCCGTCGTCGCGCAGCTTGATCCAGGTCGGATTGGGACCTGGGTGGAAGAAGACGCTCGCCACCGTCACGGTCACGGCGTCCGTGAACTTGTGGACCTCGAGGTAGTAGCCGTGCCCGCTCGCGACGAGGACCGTCGAGATGGTCACGAGCTTGGTCCCGTCGGTCCACCCGACGCCCCATTCCGGGAAGCCTGAGCTGCCAGCAGGGAGCACGTTGAATCCGCTGACCGCGGCGACGACCGTCTTCGCGGCGCCGAACGCGCGTGTGCGGCCTCGGATTTGGTAGTGGTTCTCGGCCGGCGTCGTCAGGAGGATGGCGTCGCCGCTCTCGTCGACGGTCGCGCCGCCCTGGTTCTGCCAGGCCCACCCCGCCTTCGGAGGTGAAGTAAACTTGTTGGTGTTGTAGCCCCGGGGGTTCGCGGGGCTGACGAGTCGGCTGGCGGCCATAGGTGTCTCCGTTCAGACCGGCTCGAGAAGGATCGTCATGAGCTCGCCCGCCGGAACCGTGATCGGGTCCGACGTGCCGCACGAGATGTCGACGTCGAAGGTGTAGTTGTTGCGCACGTACCAGAGCGCGCCGTTCTGCCGCTGCGCGAGGCGACCCGCACGGGCTGCGGTCAACGTCCCGCCCTCGAGAGTGATCAGCAGCGCCGCGGTGTCAGCCTCGCTGATCTGCGTCGTCGAGGACGAGTCGGCGATCGCGACGCTGACGGCCTTGCCGTAGCGAAAGAGTTCCTCGAGGCTGCTCATGGCCGGATCACCACGGCGTTGATCCGCGTCGGGTACAGCAGGCGGGCCGCGTCGGCGCCGTTCGCTTGGAGCTGGAGGATCGCTTGGAACTGCCCGGCCGCGGTGACGACGTGCCGGATCCGGAGGTGAAACTGCGTCGCGGTGCTTCCGTCGATCCGGATCTGGTCGTCGTCGTAGTTGGTGGTCGTCGGGCCGGTCGTGCTGCCCGCGGTGTCGTCGATCGCCTTCAGGCGCACCCACGAGTAGGCCGGTGCGACCGCGCTCGCGTTCGTCCAGCCGACCACCGTGATCTCGACGATGTCGCCGACCTGGAGTGACGACTCGATGTGGTCGACGGTCGAGTCCACCCACGAGGCCGCCGTGCTCGTCGAGCCCGCGATCACCGCGCCCCACGTGCCGGTGTAGGTCGTCTCGTTGGTGCGAACGATGCCGTTGGTGTGGCGCGCGACGGGGAGCTTGCCGGCGGTCAGCGTGGCGAGCGTGGCCCCGACGTCGCTGTCCGCGATGCTCGAGTAGGTCGCGTGGAACCAGCGGCCGGAGGCGTGCGTGACGACCCACGGGGAGAAGGCCGTCGTGGTGTCGCCCGCGGTGAAGCGATACAGGCCGTAGCCGGCGACGATGCGCACGTCGCCGCTTGCGAGGCCGGCGAGCCCGGTCAGCGCGGCGAGCGCGTTCACGGACTTGATCGGGTGGTTGCCGCCGGTCGTGTCGAGCGCGTCCTCGCACCACGCGAGGCGGTCGGCAATTGGCTGCGCCATCGCCTCGATCGCGGCGTTCGTATAGACCTCGGTATCGTCCGCCACGTTGACGGGCGTCCCCTTGGTCGGGGTCTCGGTGAGATTGTGAGCCATGGGGCCTCGGTCAGGGCTTCAGGTAGGCAATGCGGTCGCCAGGGGCGCCGCTGGGGTCGCCGTCTGCGGTCGTTCCGGTCCCGTCGGTGATGTCGCCGGCGAGCACCACGATGATCTCGGGGCAGTACGCGTGGGCCGGCCTCATGCGGCGAACGATCTCGCGCACCGCCTTGATCAGGCTCGGGTCTCCGGTCATGCCGAGCACGCCCGTCCCGACGAGGCTCGTCCCGACGATGAACGTCCCGTCGGTGCCGAACGGGTGCGGCTGCCGAACGACGACCGCGAACTGTCGCTGGCGACCTCGGCCCGTGTAGCGGCCCCACGGCGACCCGCCGGAGACGTACGCGGAGATCGCCTCGCGGACCTCGACGTTCGTCATCCCGAGCAGCGCGAAGGCGTCGATGATTCCCTTGGCGGTGCCCTGCCAGAGCGCGAGCTGCCACCACGCGCGGAGGCGGGTGCGGTACTGCGCGACGGTCTCGCCGGAGACGCGCGACCAGCCGCGGAACTGCCCGTGCTTCGCGAGCGCGTCCTCGGCGCAGAGCGAGAGCCAGCGCTGACGCCGCGCCTGGCGAGCGAGGAGCTCGATCGAGTCCTTCAGCACGCCGAGGCTCTGCGCCCACGCCTCACCCGTCGGCCCGCCGTGGAAGGCCGGCCGCACGAGCGGCTGGTGCTCGCGGTAGGAGCCGGAGACCAGGGTCACGTGACCTCGACGTAGGTGAGGGCGCGGACCAGGGTCCACACGTTGTTCGCGGACGAGGTCACGTCGTCGGTCTCGATCCGGTAGATGCTCGTCCCGTCGAGCTTCTTCGGGACGAAGGCGGTCACGCCGGAGACGCTCATCACGATCTCGACGAGCTGCGCGATGCGGATGCGGCCGTCGAGGCCGAGGCCGTCGACCGTCTCCCCGTTGACGTCGATGCTCGAGCCGGCGAACCACGCGTCGAGCAACGCGTTGATCTTCGACTCGGCCGCGGCGCGCTTCGACGCCTTCACGGTGACGGAGCCGTTCAGGTAGAAGCTCGTCGTGCCGCACGCGGCGACGTAGACGAGCGTCCCGAGCGGGCGACGCTCTTGGATGTACGCGTCGACCGCGGTGACGACGGCGGCCGCGGGGGCGCCGGTCGCAGTGGCGAGGTAGACGGTGACGGAGGGATCGCCCGCGGTCTGGTCGGCCGCGACGTCCTCGGTGACGCCGACGCGGTTGATCGTGGCGTCGGCGTCGAGCGCCCATTTCTTGTAGGCGTCGCTCGGGCCGGTGCTGACGAGCGTGGCCCACTTGAGCGCGCAGCGGGCGATCAGCTTCTCGTCGGTCTCGTCGTCGGTGCCGGTCTGCGTGATCCAGCCGGTGCCGGACGCCGCGGAGAGCGCGACGCCGGGGACCTCGGTCACGAGTTGCAGGTCGGCAGCCTGGACGTTGCCCTGCGTGCCGACGTCGTCGCAGGCGATCGAGGCCGTCGTGCTCGAGGAGGCCGACAGGGTGACGAGCGCGGTGTTGCGGAAGATGATCGTCGGGTCGACGCGCGATGTCACGATCAGGTCGCCGACAGCCCACGACTGCGGGGAGCCGGCGGACTCGGTGAGGGTCACCGTCCCGATGGTGTTGACCCCGAGCTCGCGCGCTTCGTCGAAGACGTCCTTCGCGTGGATCGTGAGGACGTCAGTGCGCGCGTCGGCGGTGACGCCGGACTTCGCGATCCCGGCGACCTTGACGGACAGGTCGGCGAGCACGTTCGCGTCGGCCGCGAGCGTCGCCATCGGCTCGTCGGTCGGGCCCCACGACTCGGTCGGCAAGTTGAAGTCGGGCAGCGCCATGATCGCGAGTTGCTGCTCGAGGACTTCCTCGCGCGTCATCGCGGTCTTCAGCTCTTCGTAGGTCGGGTCAGCCATGGGGCCTCAGGGGGAGAGCAGGAGGGAGACCGAGACGGCCGACGCCTGGAGAACGAACCGGAACGGGCCGGAGCCGAGTTCGAGGAGGACGCTGCACGTCAGGCTCGACGCGGTGGCGTCGAAGGTGAGCGTCACGTCGGCGCCGAGCACCCGCTCGTCCGCCTCGCACTCGGCGCGGAGGAGCCGCTCGATCATGGGGACGCGGTCGGCCGTGATGTCGTCGTCGATGAGCCCGAGGATCCCACTCTCGCCGAAGCCGACGTCAGGCGCCCACCACAGCGAGCCTTTGCCGACGAGAAGGCGCCGAGCGACGGCCACGGCCACGGCCTTGCCGCCGGAGACGCGACGCCAATAGGGGTCCATGTCGAGCCCCGCGCCGCTCGAGACGGAGCCGATCGTCGTGCCGTAGTCGGTGGTCATGGTCGGGCCCGCGTCACGTCGACACGCGCAGCTTCAGGTCGAGATCCGCATCGTCGGGGAAGCACCGCGTGAGCAGCGCGGCGTCGACGCCGGACACGCGGACGCGGATGGTGCTGTTCGCGTCGAGCGCGGCGGTCTCGGTCGTCGAGAGCACCGCGCGCACCAGGCCGCTCGCGGCGGTGACGACCGTCGTCGTGCGGTCGGTCCACGTCGACCCGTCGGGCGACGTCTGCACCTTGACGCTCGTCCACGCCGTCAGATCCACGGCGACGCCGCTGGCCAGGCACTGGACGTCGATCTGCTCGGAGAATCCCTTACGCATGTCGCGATCCTTGGCGTCGAGGCTGGGCGCGCGCTCGATGGTGTGGCGAGTCGAGAGGTCGACGATCCGGCGCGGCGTCTCGTTGCGGCGCGTGAGCGTGCGATCGGCGAGGGTGGCGACGAGCCGGTAGGGGTGCCGCTGGTAGACGACCGTGCGGGCGGGCGAGAGGTTGGCGAGCCGATACTCCCCGTCCATGGGGTCCTACTTCGCGACGTTGGTCACGGTCGCGATCCGTTGCGGGTTGCTGCTGTAGGTGAGGGTCCAGAGCGCCGGCGCGGGGGCCGCGGCGTCGAAGAAGGCGAGGGCCGCTGTGCTGACGCCCGACGGGATCGAGGCGAGCGCCGCCTTCAGGTGAGCAAGGCGGACAGAGCGCGTCCCGGTGGTGTTGTTCGTGGTCGAGTCGACGGAGACCGAGACGTCGAACTGGCGACCCGCGGAGGCGGAGAGCGTGACCTTCGTCGCGTTGCCGTCGACCTTCACCTGCGCGTCGACGGCGCCGCTCGCGAGCACGGTGTTGACGGCCTCGAGGAGTCCCGCGACGGACACGGTGCACGCGGCGACGGCGGCCATAGGATCACCCGGTCAGCAGGACGGTGGACAGCGCGGAGAAGGTGGCGGGGTCTTCGGTGAGCAGGAGCACGCCACGGACGCGGGCGGTCGGGAGTCCGCCGCCGGGCATGCCGCCGGACACGAGAGCGTCGATCTCGCCGCCGATCGTGGCCGGGGTCGAGTCGACCGCGAACGCGTGGAGCCCGCCCAACGATGCCGCAGCGTTCAGCGTCGCGAGCAGCCCGCTGAGACTCAGCGACAGCGACAGCAGCAACGAGAGCTGCGCGCTCAGGTCAAGGTTCGCGTCGATCAGGGGGCCGGGAATGTTGAGCAGGATCTCCTCGATCCTGGCCACCGCAGACGCCGCGGCCTCGGCGATGGCCGCCGCGATGGCGAGCGGATCTGGGAGCGTGAGCGATAGCGTCAGGTTTGCCGCGATCTGCGCCTGGAGCGATGCGACGAGAGAGAGGATTTCCGACAGGCTTGAGCCGAGGACCGGGATCGCAAGCGCAACGCCGATGTTCACCGCCCCGATCGAGAGCGTTCCGATGGTGCTGACCGACACGTCAACCGCCCTTCACCTTGCTCGACCCGAGCAGAACGTACCCCGACAGAGGGACGCCGGTACCGACGCCGCCCGAGACAATCTTCGCCGCCGCAGTCGGCCCGAGCATGACCATGACGGGATCTCCCTGCCGGACGAGTGGGCGCGACCCGCCGACCTTGATCAGCGTGGCGGAGAAGTCGAGCTCGGTCACCGAGGCCGACTCCCACAGCGTCGCGACCGGCTGCGAGGCGTCGCCGCCGGCGAACTCAAGCCACACGCGCGCGCCGGCCGAGACCTTCGCGGTGATGCCGGGGACGCCGTAGCGGATCGGGACCTTCGTGACGGCGGGGACCTTCGAGCTCGACGGGCGCAGTTCGAGGGTGCCGTCGGCGTTCTGCGAAACGACGGTGGCGGGGTAGGCGGCGAGCAGGTCGAGCCGGGGCCCGACGATGCGCTCCACGAGGCTACGCACAACGGCCGCGAGCCCGCGCTCGGTGTCGGTGTACCACCACGCCTCGGAGCGGAGTCCCTGCGGGCGGATGCGGTGCCGAGCGAGACCGACGCGCCGGCCGGAGACGGTGACGCCTGCGTCGAGGGAGAGGTCCTCGCCCGCGAGGTCGGCCACGTCCTCGTCGCCGCGGTTGTCCTGCACCACGGCGGTCGAGGTCACGGTCGGCCACGTGGCGGGGCCGACGTAGACGGAGCCATCGGGCAGGACGCGCCACAGGGCGGCCGGGGCGTAGAGAGCGAGCAGCGTCTCGAGGGAGGCCGCGGCGGTGCTCCGGAGGCGCGCCCAGGCGACGACGGGGAGGGCGAGGGTAGCGGCGTCGCTCGTCGGCGAAAGCGTCTCACCGGCGGCCGTGAGGGTCGCGGCGACGACAGTGCGGAGGGTCGTCGAGCGGAACCACGCGGGCCCGAGCGTGCGCCCCATCCCGTTCTTGCCGCCGACGATGCGGCAGCGCTGGCGGTCGTTCCACGACTGCGACGTGACGACCGTGCCGACGAGGGACAGGCTCGCCCCCGAGAGCGTCAACGTCCCGGTCGGTGCGGCGTCCGCGTCGACCTCCAGATCCGCCGACCACGCCCCGCGAAGAGGGCGCGTGATGGATCCGGAGAGCACCGGGGAGTCGCCGAGGGAGAGGAGGGCCATCGCTGGGTCACGGCTTCGCGGGCGTCGCGCTCGGGGGCTGCGGGAGCTGCGGCGAGGTGGAGGACGGCGGGGCCGCGCCTGCGCCGCTCGCCGAGAAGGTGTCCTTGACGCCGTTCAGGATGTCGCCTTGCAGCGGCTTCGAGACGTTCAGCTTCAGCGGCGGGGCGTATTGGATGCACTCGATCGTCACCACGTAGCCGAGCGAGTCCTGCCGCTCCGGGCCTTCCATGTCGAGGAAGACGGCCGCGGTGATGCCGCGCGCAGCGAGCCGCGGGTGCTTCACCGCGACGGGGGTGCATGCGGTCTCGCGCGTCGTGACGCCACCGACGGTCTTGGTCTTGACGACGCCGCCCATGGACTTCTGCACGATCTTCGTCGCGAGCTCCTCGAGGATGGCGTAGCCCTCTTCGGCGGTCGCCCTCTCGCTACCACCCTCGTGCCCGGCGCGGAGCTCGATGGTCCACCGCCCAAGCTTTTTGCCCTGGAACGTGAGCGCGGCACCGTTGATACCGGGGCCCTCTTTGATGTCGACGTTGATGCCGACCTTGAGATTGCGCACCTCGCAGACCACGAGCGTCGGGTCGACGAGGATGCCGGCGATCTCGACCTGATCGCCGAGCGCGCTGTTCGGCGGGTAGGCGTGTCGCGTGGCCATCGGGTGGGGTCATCCTGCTGCCGCAAGGCGGTCGAGAGCGCGGCCGAGCCCTCGCTCTACGCCCCACGCGAAGTCGTCACGGTCCATGTCCTCGGTCCCGCCGTCGACGTGCACCGTCACCTGGCCGACGGACGGGCCGGTGCGGCTGTTCGCGACGTTGCTGATCGTGTTGCCGCCGATGCTCGTCGACGCTGCCACCGTGGCGGCGCGCTTCGAGTCCTCGATGCTGGCGATCATCATGGCTTGGGCGTTGCCGCTCTCGGCGGTGTAGCCCTTGCCGAAGCCCTCGGCGGTGTAGCCGCCGATCTCCATGAAGACCTTGGACGGCGACGCGATCCCGAGCGCCTTCTTCGCGGCGGCCGGGAGGAGGTCGAGCAGCCCCTTGATGTTCTTCAGCAGGTTCGCCCAGGCGTCTTTGATGCCCTGCCACAGTCCGTCGACGATGGCAGTCCCGAAGCCGAGCGCCTTCTTCCCGAGGTCGGCGAACCAGGCGCCGATCGTCTTCACGGCGTTGATCACCCAGTTGGCCGCGCCGACTGCGGCGACGCCGATGCCGACGATGGGGACCAGCACGCCCGCGATCGTGGCGAGGAAGCCGGTGGCGATGGCGCCTCCACGCTTCACCTCGGCCCACAGGAAGCGGAGGTTGTCGCGGAATCCGGTGACGGCGCCGACGACCCACAGCACGGCCTTCGAGATCGCGGCGACAGCGGCGACGATCTTGGGAACGCCGTCGATGAACGACGCGAGGCCCTTCGACAGTTTGTCCATGCCCTCGGGCGTGGCCCAGCCGGCGAGCGTCGTGCCGATCTTGGTGAAGGCGACGTTGAGCGCGCCGATGATGCGGCCGGCGTTCGGCCCCTTCGGGTCGAGGTACTCGAGCATCTTCGAGAGCGACGACTTCAGCGGCGAGTCGTCGGCCGTCATCCTCATGACGAACTGCGACGGCAAGTGCTTGAGCCGCTCGATCATGCCCGCGGTGGTGTTCGCGAACTTGCCGAGCTGCTCGCCCGCCTTGCTCGAGTTGGTGCGCTGGTTGATCGCGTCGAGCAGGCCGATGATGCCGACGTTGGCGTTCACCTGGCCGGAGCCGATGATCGCTTCGACCTGCTTGGCGTTGCGCCCGATCTTCTTCCCGATCGCCTCGTACGCGAGCGTCAGGTTCAGCCCGCCCGCGCTGACCGCCGCCTGGAAGTCGGCGAGGTCAAGCTTCGCCTTCGAGCGGATGGTCGAGAACGCGGACCCGAGCGAGTCGATGTTCACCGTCGGCGTGACCAGCTTCAGGTCGCCGAACGACTGCATGATCTTCTCGGCATCGCGCTGAGACCAGCCGCCCGCGAGAAGGTTCTGGAAACGCGTGATCGCCTCGGTCGGATCCTCGCCGAAGAAGTGGGCGAAGTCGACGAGGCGACTGTAGGCGCCTGCGGCGGCCTTCTCGCTCTTGAGCAGCGCGGAGAGCGCGATGCCGGAGCGGTCTTTGAATCCCTGCGCGTCGAGGACGAGGTTCTTTCCGGTCTCCGCGAGGTTGACCCCGAGCGACCACGCCTTCGCGAGAGCGACGTACTTCGCGGCGGTCGTGACGGCGGCCTTGCCGATCGACTCGAGGCCCTTCGTCGCTTCCTTGCTCGCGACCTTGCCAGCCTTGTCGGCGCCCTTCCCGATCTCGCCGAGGATCTTGACGATCTTCTTGCCGTCGGGCGTCACCTTGTCGGTGAGCTCGAGGGCCCAACTGGACGCTTTCGCTCACGGGTCATCTCCGCCCGCGCCTCGAGGGCGCCGCTTGCTTGGTGGTGAGGAACCCTTCGACGAGACCGCGGAGCACGCCCAGGTCTACGCGCGACTGCGCCTCGGTCGCCGCATCGGCCCACGCGAACGGGTCGAGCTCGTCCTGCCCCCGCGACACGAGGATGGCGCGCGCGAGGTGGTAGACGCGCGCGCCCTCGCGGCCGCGGCTTACCCGTGCCCAGGCGCGCTCGGTGCTTTTCCCGCGGCGGCCCTGATCTCGTTGACCGTCTCGGCGACGCGCATCGCGATCGGGAAGAAGATCCCGAAGAGGTCCTCGTTGAGCGTCTGCATCTCTTCGGGCGTGTGCGACTCGCAGACCGCGACCGCGAGGTCCTCGGCGGCGCGCTGCATGTCCTGGAACGCGGCCTGGTCCTTCCGCTCGAGCGCTTCGAGGGCGAGGCTCGCGGCCTCGAAGGGCAACCACTCGCGCGTCGTCGGACGCCGGTAGTGGAACTCGACCGGGCCGACCTTCGCCGTCCAGATCGGCTTCCCGCCGGCGGCCGCCTTGCACTCTTCGAGCGACTTCACGCGATGGCCCGCCCGTTGCGAAGGATCTTCAGCACGGTGGCCTCGACCTTCACCTTGTGCGCGTCGGGCCCGTCCGCGGCGGCGAGCTCCATCTTCTTCAGCTTGTTCACGTTGGCGCGCATGGTGATGGTGGGCTGTCCCGGCTCGGAGATGACCCACACGATCGAGCCCGCACGCTTCATGGGCGCGATGCCCTTCGAGTCGCAGTCCTGGCAGAAGCCCTCCCACGCGGAGAGGAGCAACGTCAGGCTCAGGGCGTACTTGTTGCGCCCGCGGGTGGCGCCGATCGGGTCGGCGCTCGCCCCGTATTCCTCGGCGTCCTCGGTCTCGACGGAGAAGGACACTTCCGTGTTCCCCTTCATGCGCAGGCCGTACGCGCGCACGTCGTCGCTGACGTGCGAGTAGAGAAACCCGGGTTCGATGTCGGGAGGCAGCGGCATAGGTCAGCCCTCGAGGATGGTGGGGGTCAGGCCGCCGCGGCGACGGTCGCCCCGGTGAAGCCGATGGTGAAGGAGATCGCGGTCGCGTATCCGGCGGGCTGGATCGCCGCGGTGCCGGTGAGCGTGCTCGTCGTGAGGATCGCGTCAGTGCGGTTCACGCGCGCCGAGACGCTCGACACGTGCGGCTTGCCCGAGCGGCTCTTGCTGTTTTGCAAGGCGTCGACGAGCTGCTGCGTGATGTCTTCGTCGATGTGCTGCGCCTCGGTCTCGAGGATCTTGCCGGTCGTGGAGTCGGCCAGGATCGTGTCGTCGACGTAGCGCAGGAGGCCGTTCCGGAGCACCTTCGCGCCGCGGTTGACGACGCGGAGCCGGACGACCAGCGAGTAGTCCGAGCCGACGCTGGCGAAGGTCGGGTCGCTCGCGGCGTAGAAGCCGTTTTTTCCGGCCCACGTGCGACAGGTGAGGTAGCGCTGGCCGGTCGAGCCGTTGGCGAGCCCGCCGGTCGTGCCCTCGTCGTGCTCGATCGAGAGGAGCGTCGGGAGCGGGCCGGAGTCGACGCGCGAGACCTTCTCCGAGATGTCGGCGATCGAGAGCCGCTGCAGGATGCGCCACACGACCGGGCGCCGGTAGGTGCGCTGGTCGACGACGCTCTTGATCCGGCCGTAGCCGGCACCGATGGCCATGCGCTTGTGCGCGAGCGCCTGCGCGGTGGCTCCGGTGAGGGCGGTCCGCCAGGTCGCGAGCCCCGACGAGTCGGAGGCGATGGGGCGCGGCGCCTCGAGGATGTGGAGGGTGTACTTGTAGCCGGACGCCTCGAGGGTATCGACCTTGGCCGACACCGCCGCGAAGGTGGTCGCCATCGCGGTGACGCCGAGCGCGTCGGTCGTGTCGCGTGGACGCTGCAGAACGTAGCCGATCCCGAAGTCGGTCCCGGCCGCGTACACTGCGTCCATGCCGGCGGTGATCTGGGCGTCGCTGTGCGCGGGCTGCGCGCCAGAGAAGGTGTAGACGTTGTCGGTCGCGTAGGTGCCGACCGCGAAGTTCAGCGTCACGCCGCTGTTGTCCATCAGGTACGTCGCGGCCGTCACGATCGGGTTCGACCACGTCGCCGCGCTCGTGTTCGCCGAGTCGTAGTCGAGGCAGTAGCGGAAGGTCGCAGTGCCCCGCGCGCCGGCGGAGAGGATCTCGACGCGACCGACGATCTCGTCGACCGAGTTGCCGGTCAGCGTGACGGTGGGCGGCGTGGTGCCGGCGGCCACGACGGCGGAGAGAACGCCCGCGGTTGCTGCGCAGGGGACAGCCACGACCGGGCCGTGACCCGGGGTCGCCATGAGCTCGGCGACGAGCTGCGCGAGCGGGCCGTACCCGAGCTGCGTGATGACGTCGGAGGGCGCGGCGCCCTGGAACGTGTACAGCGTCGCGGCCGTGCCGAGGGTGCAGTACCCGTACACGACGATCACGTTGTCGGTGGTCTCCGCCGCAACGGGAAGCTGCCCTTCGCGGAAGGTGACGGTGGCGCTACCAATGGCCATGATCGGGTGTCTCCGGTGGTGACGAGAGGGAGGGGTGCGAGGTCAGCCCGTGGGCGGGCGCAGCGTGCCGTCGTCGGTGCCGTACGGTGACGCGGTGTCGAAGCCGACCGCGGTGACGGTCACCGGCTCGACGCCTTCGGAGTCGATCGGCATCTCGACGAACGGGGCGAGGAACGTGCAGGTGAGGATCACGTCGGTCTTCTGCGTCGCCGGCTGCGAACTCGACTCCGGCACGGACCACGAGTCGAGGCGGAACCCGGCTTGCTTCACGCGGCGTGCGGCCGACGCGAACCACGCGGCCATCTTCCACGCCTCGTCATGCGTCTTGGCGCGGCAGAGCACCTGCACCGTCCACTCGACGTGCGCGAGCACGCGCGGGCCCTTGCCCGTGTGCTTCGCGCCGGTGAAGGTCCCGGCCTGCGGGCTCCACTCGTAATGGACCGGCCGGCGGTTGGTGGACTGCTCGAGGAAGTAGCTCGGGATCCCGGTCTTCGTCTCGAGGAGCGCGACGACCGGATCGAAGATGTCGACCTTCGGGCCGAGGTAGTAGAGCGGATCGGCCATGGGATCACCTCGCGCGACGAACGCCCCGCGACGTCATGAAGGACCGCCACCCGACGTTGAGCGCCTTCGCGATGACGGCGACCCACGGCTTCGGGACGGCGCCCTTGGGAGCGATGCGGCGCGGCTTGCTGCCCCATCGCTTGCGCGTCTGTCCCTTGCTCGCGTGGCTGCTCATGCTCGCGAGGAACTCGTGCGTCGACGCGGACCGCACCTTGCGCCAGCCCGAGTGCTGCGGGGCGAGGTAGGCGGGGCCGCTCACGACGAGACGGATCTTGCCGTCCTGCACCTCGGCGCGGATCGACGCCTGCGCCGGCCAGCGGAGAGCGCGGCCGTCCTTGGTGGCGGGCCACTTGCGGCCGGACGGCGCGGTGGCCGTGGACCGAGCTCGCTCGCCGAGCTTGACGATCGTGTCGCCAGCGATGCGCGGCGCGAGCCGCTTGCTCAGGGCGCCCGTAGCGAGCGCCTGGGCCTTCGCGAGCATGGACCGAAGGCCAGCGCCGCCGGTGAGTCGGAGGCTCACGCGAGGGTGGCGGACACGGCCGCGCGCGCCGCGGTGAGATCGGCCTCGGCCTTCTCGAGCGCGACGTTCAGCTTGTTCACCTCGAGCAGCGCCTTGTCGCGCTTCTCGTTGACCTCGGCGACGACCTTGCGGGCCGCGGCGAGGGTGTCGAGGATGTTGCTTCCGGTGGGGGTCTCGTTGGCCATGGTTACCAGCCTCGCTGCGTCTCGGTGTAGATCTCGGTGCCGGTCTTCACGTCCGTCGGCGTGGCGTCGACGAGCCCGACCGGCATCACGAAGCCGCGCGCGACCTGCTCGAGGTACGCGCGGCCGGCGGCGTCGCGGTCGCGCCACACGAAGTTGTTGGGGTCTTCGGGGTTGTGGCCGATGCGGACGCACATGACGTCCCACGCGGCCATCTTCGCCACGGCGCTCTTGATGTCGCCGCCCCACGCGGTGAGAGGCAGCTTGACGCGGCCGCTCGACTGCAGGATCGCGCCGGCCGTCTCCGTCGCCGCCGTGAGGATGGCGGTGATGGTCGAGGCTTGGATCCCGCCGGTGACCTCCTCGGAGATCCCGAGGTTGGCCAGGTCCGCGGCGGTGGCGAGGAGAACGCCGGTCGCCGTGACGTCCGTCAGCGCCATCTCAGTGGAGCCGGCCGCGGACGGTCGCGGTGATGGTCGGGCCGCCGGTGCCGCCGACGAGGCAGACCGCCTTGACGAAGCGGTCGAGGCCGGTGAACGACTTGCGCTCGTAGCCGACCGTCGAGGCCGTCCAGACGTTGTCCACGGCCGCGACGGCGTTCGCGTAGTTGATCACGACGCCCGTGTCGTTGCCGGCCGGGTCGATGACCGCGATCGTCGCCGCGGTGAGGACGCCGGCGACCCAGGTCTTGCCGCCGTCGATCGAGTAGCGGATCACGGCGGTGCCGCGAGCTCCGAGCGTGGTGCACTCGATCCGGAGGTTGACCGGGTCGACCTGCGCCGTACTGGTCAGGGTGATCGTCGGAGGCGTGGTGCCCGCCGGGGTGACCGCGCCCATGACGAGGCCGGCGAGGCCGTCGGCGCTCTTCGGGAGAGCGATGTCGGTGCGCTGCGTGAACGCGGCGGCAAGGCGCCAGTCCTTGAGCCCGTCGGGGCTCGTCATGATCGAGACGTCGAGGGTGGGGTTGGATCCGCCCTTCGCCGAGCACTCGACCGACGCGACGAGCGTGCGGAACTTGCCGACCTCCCACACCTGGCCGTCGGTGACGCCGGCGGCGAAGGTCGCCTCGGGGGCGAGCACGATGGCGGGCGCCTCGACGTGGAGGCCGGACCCGGTCTTGTACCCGTCGCCGGGCGTGGGGTAGAGAACGGAGGGAAGGGTGGGCATGGGTCGTCAGCTCCCGAGGGCGGCGAGCGCCGCCTCCGCATCGCGGCGGGACAACCCGGCCGCCTTGGTCAGTTCATCGGCTCGCGCGCCGTCGACGTCCTCGGTGCACTCGTACCCAGCCGCAACGAGGAGATCGCGTCCGGGGAGGGAGGCGGGGAGCGAGGTCCCCGCGATCGCCTGCTGCTGTCCTCGAGCGATGTACCAGATCGCATCCTCACCACGCTGGCGCGCAGTGAGGGCGATCAGGAGGTACTGACGTCGAGGGTGGCACGCGGGCGCGAAGACCCGCGTGGTCACGGATCAGAGCCCGCCGCCGTTGTGGCGGATGACCACGACGCCGGGGTACGGCTGGCCGGGGAGCCGCGAGTAGCGGTGCGCGGCGCCGTAGAGATGGCTCGCGCTGATCACGCTGTCGTTCAGCGGGACCGGGGGGGGGGGGGGGGGGGGGGGGGGGGGGGGGGGGGTGGGGGGGGTGGGGTGGGGTTGTGGGGGGCACCTGCTGCAGCACGCCGGCGTACGCAGCGTTGAACCAGAACGCGCTGCAGTTCTTCTTCACGAGCAGGCTCGTGTGCTTGATCGTGCTCTTGAACGACGCGCCCTCGGTCGTCGCGAGCACGGTGCCCGCAGCGATCGACACGGTCACGCCGAGGAGGCCGCCGGCCGGATCGAGCGGGTCGGTCAGGGCGACCGTCGCGGCCGACGTGTAGTAGTCGTCGGCGGTGTAGGTCGCGCCGCCGTCGATGGAGAGCTTGAACTTCCACGTCCCGCGCGCGCCGACGGTGGTGGCGTAGATGCGGACGTCGATCGGGCGAACCGGGCCGGACCCGCCTTCGCGGTTGGCGCTGTTCGCGACCGTGAGCACCGGCACGAGGCCGGCGAGCGCGGTGACGCTGGTCAGCACGGAGTCTCCCTTGGGGAGGCGGTCGGTGACGAGGATCGGAACGCCCCAGTGCTTGAGGGTCCGGACCTTCATGCCGCCGACCTCGCCGTCGCCGATCAGCATCGGGTTGCCGGTCGAATCCTTCACCTTGAGCAGGTCGTTGTAGACCTTGCCGTGCACCGCGACGGCCGCGACGTCGTCGAGGTCGGCGAAGTCGGACCACATGCCGAGACCCTCGGTGAGGAGGTCGTAGTCGAGGTTGCGCGGCGCGGTCGACGAGTAGCGGTCGAGGACGAGCGCGTTGCCGGTGGTCTTCGCGAGTTCCGCGATGATCAGGGAGTCCATGTAGCGCTCGCTGGCCCGCATGACCTGGCGCGCGGCCTCCTCGTACGGAGACGCGCCGGGCATCGGCGTCGAGTTGGCCCACGTGGTGAGGTCGAACCCAAGCGTTCCGCAGGTGACCGTCGCCGTCTCCTCGGTGGCCGAGAAGGTGGTCGCGGTCGCCGCGGTGCCGTCGGTGCGGGCGACGAACTCGCCGAGGCTCCCGAAGTAGGGGACCTTCACGGTCGACCCGATCACGTTGTTGCCGGCCTGCGGGAACGATCCGTCGATGCGGACGATACCGAGGGCCTTCGCCTTCGCGGACACGAAGGCGTCCTGCGACGCGAACGCGCCCTCGACGGCCTCCGCGTACAGCGGCGGGAAGATCATGTTCGCTTTGGCGGTGGTACCCATGGCGGTCGTTGCTCCTCTGGACGTAGGCGTGCGGAACCGCGCCGCGCGCCTGTGCGCGCCGCGGAGGAAGGCGTGGCGTGATGTGGATCAGGCGACGTTGCTGTTGGCGGCGGCCTTGCTGGCCGTGTGCGCCGCGTGCATCTGCTCGGCGAGCTTCGCGTCTTCGAGGAAGACGGCGTGCTTCTCGTTCGTCGTCATCTCGCCCCACGACTTGCCGTTGTGGGTGAGCGCGGGCGAGAAGGGTTCCTTGCGGGCCGGCTGTTTGCTCGCGGTCGGCATGAGGCGCGGCATCGCGGCGATCAGCGCGGTGACGCCGTCGAGCGAGCGCGCGGCGAGGGTGCGCAGCGGGGCCTCCATCGCTGGCGAGATCTTGCGCGACGCCTTGGCGCCGGCGATCAGCGCGTCGATGCGAGCGCGGGTCGTCGCGCGGTGCTGCGTCGTGGCCTTGGTCGCGAGCGCAGCGCGGAGCTTGCGGATCTCGGCGGCCTGCGTGCGGATGGTCGACGCCTGCGGGTCGGCCGGGTCGTCCTCGGCTGCGGGCTCGTCCTCGTCGGACGCCTCGTCGGACGCGCTCGCGGACTCGAGGTCGCCCTCGGTCGCGTAGGCGAACTCGCCGCCCGGCTCGTCGGTGAATTCGAGCCCGTAGTGCGGGCCGTTCTTCACGCTCGTGATGTTGGCGGGACGGTCGCCGTAGATCACCGCGTCGCCCTCGGCGAAGGCGGGGCTCGCGGGCTCGTCGCCGTCCGGCTCGACCGCGGGTTCGCTGGCGGGGGGCATGTCGTCCTCGGCCTTGTTCGTGGCGATGGTGCGGGCGAGCTTGGTGGCCATGTGCGCGGTCTCCGGGGTGGTGACAGTGGTGGTAGTGGTCAGGCGGGGCCCGCCGAGTTCCGGCTGCGCGCCCGAGGTCTCGGCGATGACGGCCTCGAAGGACGAGAGCCCGTCGGCCATGCCGGCCTTCACCGCGTCGGCGCCGATCAGGCATCCGCCGCGGCCGAACCGCTCGAGCACGACGTCGGCTCCGACGCCGCGGTAGAGAGCGACGCGCGAGACGAAGACATCGGCGAGCGAGTCGACCTCGCCCTGCACGACGGCGCGGCCGCCCTCGGTGCTGATGTCGGGCCGCTTGTTCGGCGACTGCGACGACACGATCTCGATGTCCTTCGCGCTCGAGGCGTTCGGGTTCGGCATCGCGCGGACCACGCCGATCGAGCCGACGGCCGCGGTGTCGTTGACGTAGATCTTGTCGCAGGCCGCGGCGATCCAGTAGGCCGCGCTCGCGCCGGTGCCGCCCACGTACGCGACGATCGGCTTGCGACCGCGCGCGGCGTAGATCATCGCAGCCAGCTCGGAGATGCCGTTGGCCTCACCGCCAGGCGAGTCGATGTCGAGGACGATGGCCTTGACCTCGTCGGCATCGAGCGAGAGGTGCAAGTCGGTGGCGAGCACCTGCACGCTGGTCGCGCCGGAGACCTGCGAGAACAGGTTGGCTCGGCGGAAGATCGGGCCGTGCACCGGGATCACCGCGACGTCGCCGCGGCGCTCGACCGCGTGCGAGTTCTCGAGCGGGCGCCCGAGCTCGGCGGCCACCGCTTCGGGGCCGGAGCCCTCGCGATTGGCGATGGTCAGGATCGTCGAGAGCCACTCCGGCGAGATGGCCCACGAGATCGCGGCGGCAAGGTGTAGCGCGCGGGTCATTCGTCGGGGTCCTGGTCGTCGTTCGGGTCGGCGGGTTCGGCAGGCTCGATCGGAGCCGGCTCGGGGTCGGGGTCGGGCTCGGTGGCGACGGGCAGTCCCGGCGTGGGAGTGCGAGGCGGCGGGGCAGCAAGCGGGGGCAGCCCACGCTCGGCGCGGATCTCGTCGACGGTGCGGACGCCGGAGCCGATGTCGACCGCGTCGGCCTGCGCCACCGCCATCTTCGTCGCCGCGCGCGCCTTGTCGTCGTCTACGGGCGAGGTGTCCCACCACGGGGACGGCGCCAGGGTGGCGTCGCCGAAGTTGGTCTCCGTCCAGTGGACGACCGCCTGCGAGCGAAGGCACGCGGGCAGCGTCTTGCCGTCCATGCGGGTCCGGCCGTGCGCGACCTTGCCGTGGAGCGTGGCCGAGCCGATCGACCCGCCGGAGCCGGCCTGCGTCGAGAGGTTCTGGCCGAGGAGCGCGATCGCGTAGCCGTTGTCAGCCGCGTCGATCTGCGCCTTGAAATTCTCTTGCGTGCGCGCGACGGACTCGACGAGCCGAAGCGTCTGGCCGGGCTGCAGCGCGATACCGGTGTTGCGGCCGATGCCCTGGAGGTCGCCCGCGAGTTCCTTCCGCTGGGCCTCGGTGCCGGTCGACATGCCGCCCTTGGTCGGGTCGCTCTCGACGACCCACACGCCCTGCCCCAAGCGCTCCGAGTAGAAGCCCCAGTCATTGCGCGCGTAGTCCTTGAGCAGCGCCCAGCGGGACAGCGCGCGGTAGGCGCCCCACACCCACGGACGGCTGGGCCCGTGCGGCGTGTAGAGGATCCACTGGCCGTCACCGGGAGTGATGTCGTAGCGACCCGTCGGGGCGGACCCGAGCGGAGCGCCGCCCTCGATGGCGTCGATCGTCCACGTGTGGCGGACCGAGTCCCACGCGAGCCAGCGCGGCGACCACGTCTCAAGGCGCATCGTCCATCGGCCCGTGTCGGGGTCTTCGTCCCACACGAGTTGCCCGAGGCCGACGCCGAGCATCTGCCCCCAGGCGAGGAGCTTGCGCAGCTCGGCTTCGGGGAAGCTGGTCTCCCACTCGCTGTCGAGCGCCGCGCACACAGCTTTGCTTCGGCGCGCGTCGCCGCGCTCGATGAGCGAGAAGTCGAGGCCGAGCAGAGCGTCGGCGCGCGTCTCGAGGACCGCCTGAATGCGGTCGTCGCCGATCATCCACTCGCACAGGTCCGCGGCGATCCGGAGGTTGCCGCCGGTGGCTGCGACCTCGGCCGAGCGGATGAGCGCCGGGGTCCACGTGTAGATCGCGCGGACGCTCGGCTCGCGCAGAACGGTGACGCCCGCCTTCGGCCCGGGGACGGCGGGGAGCTCCGTCACGGAGCGCGTGGCGAAGGGGGCCGTCGGCATGGAGGTGGGTCACCTGGAGGAGAGGGAGACGATCATCGGGCGCCGCGCGGCCCCGACGATGTGCGTGTCGGGCGCGGCCTCGAAGCACGCGAGGGCGAGGGAGTCGGCGTCGTCGGGCGATCGGCCGAGCCGTTCGGAGACGTCGCGCTTGC
>NZ_JADJNP010000012.1 GCF_016714275.1 Tessaracoccus sp.
CGCGTCGCGGCGTCCCGGAGACGGATAGGGGGCAGCGTGAAGGTCTGCGCGTGTGGTTGCGGGGTTGAGTTCACCCCGCGGAAGTCGACGGGCGTGTACGCGACCGACAACTGCCGTTTGCGGGCGAACCGGGCGAAGCACAAGCGGGAGGCGGACGGTGAGCAGATCAGGCAGGCGTCGGGTATTGCTGCGGTTGTCGCGATCGGTGCACGGGGTTCGAGGGCGTCGGCGGGCCGGCGATCTGCTGTGGCAGGCCGAAAAGGCGCAGCGACGGGGTCGAAGGGCGTCGGCTCGGCTGTTCGGCCGGGCCCGATCGAGGCGCAGCTGATCGACGAGCTCGGTGACGCCGGCAAGACGTCGCTCGGGTTGCAGGCTCGAGCACTCGCGTCGCGGATGGACGATGCGGGAACGACGGCGTCGGCGATGTATTCGCTGTCGCGGCAGCTGGTGGTTCTGACTGCTGCGGCGTTGCGTGACCAGGTTCCCGACGTCGAGGTCGATCCGGTGGCTGCTGTGCAGGCGCAGGTCGTCGAGATGCGGCGCGAGTTCGCGCGGCGGCAGTCGGCCGGCTGAGCGGCCGCGCGGGCGGGGGGGGGGGGCGCCGCCGGGGGCGGGGCCCCGCCCCCCCGGGACTGAGAGGGGGCGCGGGTGTCGATCGACACGCTCGAGCGGCTGCACGTCGACCCGGCGACCCTGATCGTGCCGGCGTACCTGATGGTGCCCGAGTTCGATTACACGCTCGGGCCGCTGGTCGCCGACATCGCCGCGCTCGGCGGGATTCCTCCCGACCCCGAGCAGCAGGTCGGGCTCGACGCCGTGTTCGGTGAACGGCTCGGGCTGCCGGCTGTCACGTCGGGGCTGCTCGTCGGGCCGCGGCAGAACTTCAAGTCGATCAACCTCGAGCAGATCGAACTCGGCTGGATGTTCGTGACGTGTGAGCCGGGCGCGACCTGGTCGGCGCACCAGCACAAGACGGCTCGCGCGAACTTCGAGCACGTCGCGGCGATGATCGAGTCGACGCCGGCACTGTCGCGGCACGTCGTGAAGATTCTCGACGGGCAAGGCGACGAGATGATCGAGCTCAAGGGGGGCCGGTACAACGAGGGTCGGCAGTTCCCGTTCGTCACCAGGTCGACCAGGGCTGGTCGTGGGCGTGCGTTCGGGAAGCAGATTTGGGATGAGTACCTATTCGTGACGAAGCAGCATGAGGGCACGCTGCTGCCGGCGCAGACGACGTTCCCTGATCGGCAGCGGATTGGGGCGACGTCGGCCGGTATCGGTATGTCGGCTCGGGCCCGGGCGATGCGTGATCGTGGCCGGCGCGGCGACCGGACGCTCGACCCGCGGTTCTACTACATCGAATATTGCGACGATCTCCCGGGGGCGTGTGCGGCCGGCGAGGAATGCTCGCACCTGTACGGCGTCGACGGCTGCCGGTATGACCAGGTCGACCGGTATCTGCGGGCGAACCTAGGCGTCGCGCGCGGCCGCATCACGATCGAGTACATCGAGGACGAGCGAAAGGATCTCGACCCGGCCGAGTTCGGTCGGGAACGGCTCGGGTATTGGGATGAACCCGACGAAAGCGATGATCTGGTCGGCATCGACGATGACACGTGGGAGGAACTTGAGGACGCCGACAGCGAGATCGTCGGCGAACCCGTGTTCGGGCTGGACGTGAACCCGAAGCGGACCTGGTCGACGATCGTCGCCGCGGGTCTGAACGCGGAAGGTAGGAAGCACGTCGAGGTTTCGGTGCGGCGCACGAAGTCGGGCGACCTTGAGCCGGATCACCGGCCGGGCACGACGTGGGTGCTGCGCAGGTTCCGTCGTCTGCTCAAGCTGTACCCGGCGTTGCGGGTGCGGATTCTGGATAAGTCGCAGGCGGCAACGTTCGGTCCGCGGCTCGCCGAGCTCGGCTGCAACGTTGAGTACGTTCAGCCGGGCGATTGGCCGGAACTGGTCGCCGATATGGTCGACGCGATCGCGTTGCACGAACTGGTTCATATCGGGCAGGTTGAACTGTCGACCGCGGCGGCGTCGGTCGTGCTGGTCCCGGTCGGTGAGGAACGTTCCCGGTGGGGGCGTAGGAAGTCGGCCGGTGAGATCGGGCCGATCATGGGCGCAACTGCTGCACTGTCCGGTGTGAACGAGGGCGGATCAGCTTACGAATCGAACAGATTGGAAGTGGTTTAGGTGGCGATGTCTTTCGGCCGGGTGGCGATCTCCCGGCGTGTGGTGGTGAACCTGCACGACGGCACCGCGATCAGCGGCATCCTGTGGGACGACCGCAAACCGATCCTGATCCTGCGGTCGGCGTCGCTACACCAGGCGGGGCAGCATGTTCCGCTCGACGGCGAGGTTCTGATCGAGTACACGCAGGTCGCGTTCATTCAACTTCCTGAGACGGACGGGGGCCGCTGATGTCGTACGTGATTTCTGCCGGTGAACTCGCCGGCATCGACCGGCGTGAGATCCCGCGGGGCGGCAGCCTGCAGCTGGGGTCGACGTACACCGCGACGTACGCCGAGATTTGGCGGACGCAGCCGCAGGTTCGCACGGTCGTCGACTTCCTCGCACGGAACTTGGCGCAGATCGGGCTGCAGCTGTTCGAGCGTGTGAGCGACACCGACCGCAGGCGCGTCACCGATCATCCGCTCGCGAAGATGCTCGACCGGCCGAATCCGAAGATGACGCAGTACCGGTTCGTCGACACGCTGGTTCACGACATCGGCATTTACGACGTCGCGTGCTTTGCGAAGCTCAAGGCGGCGGACGGGTCGCGGTCGCTGTTCCGGCTGCCGCCGGCGAAGCTGACACCGATCGGCGACAGTTGGCTCGATCTCGACGGCGTGAAACTCAAGGGGTCGAAGGGCAGCCGCGAGTTCGATCTCGCCGACGTGCTGCTGTTCCGCGGGTACAGCCCTACCGGGGTCTGGGGAACACCCCCGATGGAAACGCTGCGGCAGATCCTGCTCGAATCGTGGAACGCGGGAATCTACCGGTCGCAGATGTGGTCGAACGGGGCCCGGTTCTCGGGTGTCATCGAACGGCCGCAGGCGGCGAAGTGGTCGCCGCGTGCCCGTGAAGATTTCCGTAACGACTGGTCGGGGCTCTACACCGGCGACGGGCCCGGGGCTGGCGGCACCCCGATCCTCGAGGACGGCATGAAGTTCGTTGCGTCGCAGATCACCCCGCAGCAGGCCGAGTACACGCAGGCACGGAAGCTCACCAGGGAGGAAGTCGCAAGCGCGTATCACGTGCCGCTGCCGATGGTCGGCATCCTCGAACACGCGACGTTCTCCAACATCAAGGAACAGCACCAGCAGCTGTACCAGGACACGCTAGGGCCGTGGCTCGTCATGATGCAGCAAGAGTTCGCGCTGCAGCTGCTGAACGATTTCCCGGGCACTGCCGGCATGTATCCCGAGTTCAACCTTGAGGCGAAGATGCGCGGCTCGTTCGAGGAACAAGCAGCCGTCATGCAGACGATGGTCGGCGGGCCGGTCATGACCAGGAACGAGGGCCGCGGACGGCTGAACCTGCCGCGGATGGACGGCGGCGACGAACTGATCGTGCCGCTGAACGTGCTCACCGGGGGGCAGGCATCGCCGACCGACTCGGCACCGAAAGCCGTCGCGTCTGGATCCGCACACGACGCGTCGCGTGCAGCTGGTGACGTGTTCGCCACTGCGCGAGCGCTACGGGCGGTCGACCCGGTCGACCCGTGGGCGCAACTCCCCGCGGGGCATCGTGACCGGGAGAAGCAGTGCCGGGTGTGCGGCACGATCTGGATCAGCAAGAGCTACGCGCAGCATTGCGAGCTCGAGCACCTGAGCAGGGAGAACGACGAGGCCGACGCCGAGACGGTGGCCGCGATCACGGAATCGATCGAAGGGCGATGAGCATGTTCAAGAGCAAGATTGTTCCGATCGGTGCAGTGAAGGCCGGTCCTGAGGACGGGCTCGCTGAGGGCGAGTTCATCGTCTATCCGTCGACGTTCATCCGTCGGCCGGACAGCTACGGAGACGTCATCGCAAAGGGCGCGTTCGACGACACGATCGCGAAGTGGAAGGCATCAGGCCAGACACTCCCGGGGCAGTTCGGGCACCGGTTCGACGACCCCGAGTATTACGTCGCTGCGGGCACCGACCAGGGCACCGACGATCGCGGCTGGTGGGTGAAGGGCATGTTCGACCCTGAGCCGAAGGCGCAGAAGGTGTACCGGCTGGTGAAGGGTCGCCGGCTCGGAAAGCTCTCGTTCTCATTTGACACGCTCGACGAGGGCAAGACCGTCCTCTCGATCGCTGCGGGGGATCTCGTCGACGGGCCGGCGAACGAACTCCGAAAGGTGAAGGTGCACGAGTTCTCATTCGTGCCGTTCGCCGCCAACGACGACACGTTCGTCGCCGGCATCAAGCAGGACCAGGCGGCGGCAGCGTTGCAGAACATCGCGGCCGAACTCAAGGCGGGGCGCGTGCTCTCGTCGAAGAATGAGACGCTGCTACGCGCAGCGTATGAGTCGATCGGGAACGTTCTCGACGGACTCGAGAAAGTACCGGACGACGGCAAGGCCAAAGCAGACGAACCGCAGCCCGATCCCGCTGCCATGCGTCAAGCTCTCGTCAAGATGTCGCTCGAGCAGATCGATCTCGCCGCGGAACTGATCGCGTGCGAGCAGCAAGACAACACCGACAACGAAGGGATTCAGTCATGACCAAGTACCAGCGGCTGCTCAAGGATGCTCTCGGGTTCCTGGGCGCAGCGAAGGCGATCGCGGAAGCAGCTGAGGCTGCCGGCCGGGAGATGACCGACGACGAGCGTGCGTCGTTCAACGAGAAGGCGGCGCAGGCTGCCAGCGCACGGAAGGCTGCCGAGGTCGCGAAGGCCGACGAGCAGGTTCTCGCGCAGGCGAAGGAACTCGCCGAACTGATCGGGACGGATGCCGTCGACGATCTCGACGAGCAGAAGGCGGCGACCCCGTCCCGCGACCGGGTGCAGAAGTCGCTCGGCGAGACGTTCATCGGCAGCCCGCAGTTCAAGCAGCTGATGCGGCAGTTCACGACCAGCGACGGTTCGGTGCACGTGAACGACGGCATGCGGGTGCAGTCCGACCCGGTCGCGTTCAAGTCGCTGATCCGGCAGAAGGCGCTGCTCGTTGGTTCGTCCAGCACCAGC
Organism: Tessaracoccus sp.; assembly: GCF_016714275.1. GTDB lineage: Bacteria > Actinomycetota > Actinomycetes > Propionibacteriales > Propionibacteriaceae > Arachnia. Next base: position 5,179 of record NZ_JADJNP010000012.1, read on the forward strand.
GTCGGCGGGTTCGTCGTCCCCGAACGGACCGACATCCTCGAGATGCTGGGCCGGCGTCCGCTGACGATCCGCGATCTGATCAGCGTGCGTCGTACCGGCAGCGACACCGTCGAGTACGTCAAGCAGCTGGCGCACACCAACGCGGCAGCGTTCGTCGCTGAGGCGACAAGCTCCGCGGCACCGATCACCGGTGCGGCTCTCGGCGATCCGCTGCAGCTGAACGCGAACGGCGGCTACAAGCCGGAGGGCGCGTGGACGTTCCAGAAGGCGACCGCGGTCGTCAAGACGCTCGCCGAGTGGGTGCCCGCAACCAAGCGTGCGCTTGCTGACGTCGCCGCGCTCGAGGGTCTGATCAACGACGAGCTCGTCGCCGATCTCGCCGAGACCGAGGAAACGCAGATCCTGACCGGCAACGGTTCCGGCGAGAACCTGCAGGGCATCATCGGGACCAGCGGCATTCAGACCACGGCTGCCGTGACCACGAACGACGCGACCTGGTTCGCTTCCTTCCGTACTGCGAAGCGGCTCGCGCAGACCGTCGGCCGGGTTGTCCCGACCGCGATCGTCGTGAACCCGACGCAGGGCGAGAAGATCGACACCGCGAAGGACGCGCAGAACCGGTTCTACGGTCCCGGTCCGTTCTTCGATTTCCCGAACCGCTCCCTGTGGGGCATGAAGGTGATCGAGTCCGAGGCGATCACCGCGGGCACCGCGCTCGTCGGCGATTTCTCGAAGGCGGTTCTCTGGGATCGTGAGCAGTCGTCCGTGAGCATGACCGACTCGCACGCGGATTTCTTCATCCGCAACCTGGTCGCGATTCTCGCTGAGGAACGCGTCGCGTTCGCAGCTGGCCTTCGGACCGACCGCGTTCGGTCATGGCCGGCCGCCGGCGGGGGCGGCGGGGGGGGGGGGGGGTCACCGGGCGCTGAGGTCATGGCTCGTCGGCGTCCCGTGTGGGCGGGCGGCGACAACCACCAGGTGGCAGGGCACCGACGACCGAAGCGGGGTCGGGCACCCCGAGCAGTCCATGTTCGCAGCAGGGCGGGCGGGCGGGCGGGGGGGGAAGCGCCGCGGGGGGGCGGGGGGGGGGGGGGGGCCCCCCCGGCGCCCACGCCGCCCGCCGGGCCGGGCGGGGCGGGGGGGGGGGGGGGGGAGAGGAAAAAGCAAGGACGGGCGGGGCCGGGCGGCGAGAGCGGCCGCGGCCCCCCCGCCCACAGGGGGGGGGGGGGGGAAGGGGGGGGGGGGCAGGGGGCACCACGACCGCCGCACGCAGGGAAGGAAAGACGATGAGTGAACTCAAGCCGTACCGGGTCGTCATGTACGGGCACGAAACGACGCTGATGCTCGACGATGCCGATGCGAAGGTGTGGGGCGTCGCCGACCAGGCTGTCGACGCCGAGCCGGCCGATCTCCACGATCCCGACACGGTCGCCGCTGCCGAGCAGGCGGTCGCCGCTGCGGCGGCTGAGGTCGCCGACAAGCAGAAGGAAGCTGAGGACGCCGCGGCTGCGAAGGTCACGGCGGATCTCACCGAACAGCAGGCACCGGCACCGAAGGCTGCACCGGCACCGCGTCGGAACAAGGCGCGGCCGGCACCCGCACCGAACAAGTAGAGGGGGGCGGCGATGTTTCTCGATATGGAAGCTGATGACGTCGCGACGTTCGTCGGTGCGACAGCGGCACAGAGTGCGGCAGGGGTCGAGGCTGACGCGAGGACGGCATGCGACTACGTCGAGGACATCGCCGGGCCGATCGAACAGCGCACGATCACCGAGCGCGTCTGGTCGAACGGTCGTTACCTGCGGCTCGCCGAGTCGCCGACGACTGTGACCGCGGTCGCAGTGCAGGATCACCCCGAGTACGTCGTACTGGTCGACCAGCTGGTCGTCGGTAACGGCGGCGTGTGGGGCGGCACGTACGCGCTGCCGGGCGGTTGGCTCGACGTCACCTACACCGTCGGGTACGCATACGATCCCGTCGCTGAGATCCCGGTCGATGACCGGCCGGCGTGGGCGATCGGTGCTGCGAAGCTGCTGACGAAACACAACTGGCAGGCGAGGCAGCCGCAGAAGGCGTCGAACGTGACCGTCGACCTGCAGGCGCGGGCCGACAAGATCCTCGAGCCACACGCGAAGGGGGCCCGGCCGTGACCGCAACAGTGTCCGGTCTGTTCCCGGTCATGAACCAGCCGTACGACATTCTGAGCGTCGAACCTGAGTTCGTCGACGGCGGTGTCGCTGTCGTCGACGGGCTCGGGAACATTGACGACGTCGGCGATTTCCTGCACATCGGGGTCGACAACCCGTTCGGTACGGGGCAGGTCGCGGCCGGGCAATCCGATCAGGAATGGTCGGGTGCCGGGCCCACACTGCGGACCGAGACGGGCAGCGTGACGTGTGTCGTGATCTGCCGCGACGCCGACGGCGACCAGCGCGCATGCCGTACCCGATGCGAGGGCATTCTCGCGACGGTGCAGCGGCTACTGCGCACGAACATCAGGCTCGACCCCGAAGGATTCACAGCACCGTACGGGCTGGTCAAGACGTCGTTCGGCGGGCTCGAGTACGACCAGGACAACGCCGAAGATGGGGCACTCGCGCTCGCAGTGTTCCGCGTCGGGTTCACGTTCAATCTCAACTCGGAAGGCTAGAGCAGATGAGTCTCATACACGTCGCACCGTTCGGTGCCGATTACCCGACGCTCGGACTGTTCGCGATCGAGCCGGGGCAGATCGTCGAGCTCGCCGGCATCGACCGAGATCGGGCACTCGCGACGACCATGTTCGAGGACGTTCCCGAACCGAGGCAGCCGCGCAAGCGGGCTCGCAGCAAGACATCGACGCCGGTCGCAGCTGCGGCCGAAAACACCGAAGGAAGTGAGTAACCATGGCAAGCGTTCAAGACGTGCAGTTCATGATCGGCGACGAGACGACGTTCGGAACCCCGGTCACCGTGACCAGGTCGTACGAACCGAAGTCGGGCGACGGCATGGAATACCGGCCGAACCGGAAGCAGGGCGAAGGTCTGCGGGTGGGTGCGGTCGGTCCGATCCGTGACCGGCGCGTCACGCCGAACTTCGACTACGGCGGACCGTTCAACCTCGAGCCGGTGTCGAAGTCCTACGGCTACATGATCAACAAACTGTGCGGCGGCACCGCAACACACACGGTCGTTTCGGGTGCGGTGTACCAGACCGTGCACACGCTCGGCGGACCATTGAAGCCGTTCACGATGCAGCACGGCATCCCGCGGCTGTCCGCTGACGGGTCGGCAGTCGTCGACCCGTTCACCTACACCGGGTGCACCGTGCCGACGTTCGGGTTCAGCATGGACAACGCCGACATCCTGCAGCTACGGCTCGACGTCGACGCACGCGACCTGTCGCTCGCGACCGGGCTCGCGACCCCGAACCGGCCGACCGGGGCGAACCTGTTCAGCTTTGCCGGGGCGTCGCTGTACGGCGGCACCTACGCGCAGGCAACGAACACGGCACTCGCAACCGGTGCGACTCCGCTCGCGAACATCACGAACTGGTCGATGGACGTGACACGAAACGCGGACGTGTCCCGGTTCCTGGCCGGGAACGGTGGCCGGAAGTCGATCCCGGTGCCCGGTCTGGCAGCGGTCACGGGCACGATCGGGATCGAGTACAGCGACACCGTTTACCGCGACGCGTTCCTCGCAGATACCGACCTGACTCTCGTCGTGAACTTCGAAGCGGCGACCCTGGCGACCGGCAAGGAGACGATTCAGTTCGCGATCGCGAACTTCCGTCTCGACGGTGAACTGCCGAAGCCGACCGGCGAGATCAACAAAGCATCGTGTAACTACACCGCACTCGAGAACGGCACGAACCCGCTGCTGCAGATCATGCAGCGGACGCTCGACACGGCGATCTGATCATGCCGGTCGACGTCATCGCGTCCGATTACGTGAAGCTGATCGGGAAGCTCAAGACGGTCGACCGGAAGGTCAAGCGCGCGATGCTCAAGCGCATCCGTGAAGCGGCCGGGCCGATCGGCCGGCATGTGCTCGCTACCGGCTCGGCGAAAATGCCGAGCCGGGGCGGGCTCGCTGCGCGTCTGGCCGGCGACAAGACGACGACCGCAGTGCGTGGCACCGGGGTCGATATCTGGCTCGGCAACAAACGGCGCTCACAGATCAACCGGATCAACCGGCTCGGGCTCGTCCGTCACCCCGTGTGGGGCCGCGCATGGTGGTCCGACACGAAGGTTCTCGCCGGCACGTACGGCGACGCATTCCAGCAACTTCCACCCGAGGACCGTGCCAATCTGGCGAAGGTGCTCGACGACATCATGAAGGAACTCAAGTGAGCGGTTTCATTCTGAACGGCAAGACGTACACGCACGTCGATCTCGCCGACATCCTGGTCGGTGACCAGATCCGCGTCGAGCGGTGGCTCGCGAAAGCCGACATCAGCGAAGCGCGGACCTGGGAGGACGTCATCGCGATCGCGAAAGAGATCAACCGGCTGCCGAACTTTGCTGCGCAGAAGGCGCACCCCGAGTTCAGGTTCTCGATCACGATGACCGTGTGGCTTGCACGTCGCGCGGCCGGCGACGATGTCACGCTCGACGAGGCGCTGCAGTACCGGTTCGACGACGTGACCTGGTTGAACGACGAGGGCGTCGAGGACGACGACGACGATGAGGATGACGCCGAGGGAAAAGGTTCCGACCTGTAGGTGATTGGCGGCGTCGGCCGACGAAGCCGATCGAGCTACAGGTCGAACGAGCGCAACCGCTATTGGCATACCTGTATGGGTTCAAGCCGTGGGAGATCCTGCAGCTGACGTTCGCGCAGTTCTGCAGTTACCGCGAATGGGACGGGTACAAGACTCTAGGGGGCGAGTAACGGTGGGGAACGAGCAGGCACTCAAGCTCACGCTGATCGGGCACGACAAGTCGGCGTCGACGGCGCTGCACAAGGTCGAGCGGTCGGCGAAGGGCGTCACGACCGCGACGTCGAAGCTGGGCAGCATCGGCAAGGGTGCCATGCTCGGGATTGCTGCCGGGCTCGTCGTCGCCGGCAAGGCTGCTATCGACTTCGGCGGCGACAGCATCAAGGCGTTCGCCGACGCCGAGAAGTCGCAGGCACAACTCGAGGACGCATATCGGCGGTTCCCGAAGGTGCAGAGCGTGTCGATCGAGTCGATGCGGAAGTACAACGAAGCATTGCAGCGTAAGACGGGTGCAGACGCTGACGACATCGCATCAGGGCAGGCTGTGCTCGCACGGTACAAGCTGACCGGGAAGCAGCTGCGCGATATGACGCCGCTGCTCGTCGACTACGCGAACCGGACCGGTAAGACGATCCCGACGTCGGCGGGTGTGCTGGGCAAGGCGATCATGGGCAACGCGAAAGCGATGAAAGAGCTCGGGATCAAGTTCAAGGACACCGGCGACCCGGCGAAGAATTACGCGATCATCATGAAGGGGCTCGAGAAGTCGGTCGGCGGGTACTCCGACAAGGTGCCTGAGGCGGAAAAGAAGTCGAAGATCCTGGCGGCGTCGTTCGGTGACCTGCAGGAAGGCATCGGCGAGAAGCTGCAGCCGGCAATGATCGGGCTGACCGACGCCGGGCAGGGTGTGCTCGATTGGCTCGACGCGAACCCCGAAGCAGCTGCCGGGGCATCGGCTGCGCTCGACCTGCTCGGGCAGGGGTTCTCGTTCCTGTGGGACGTGCTGCGGAAGTACGTCGCACCGGCGCTCGGCTGGTTCATCAAGCAGCAGGGCAACGCGGTCCGCAGCATGGGGTCGATGGTCGACGCAATGAACCAGGTCGATTTCCTGAACCTGATCCCTGACGATGCGGGCGACAAGATGCGGACGATCGCGGACGGTATCGACACCGTCGGGACCGGGCTCGAGTCGCTCGCGAACGATCCCCCGGTGAAGGTCGACACGAAGCCGGCCGTCGCGAACGTCGACAAGCTGAACGCGCGGATCAAGGGCATTAAGGATCGGATCGTGAAGGCTGAGGCGCGCGGCGACACGAAGGCTGTCGACAAGCTCAAGGCGAAGCTCGACAAGCTCCGCGGGAAGAAACTCGATATTCAGGCGAACGTTCGGAAAACGGGTATCAGCAACATCACGATTCGTGGCGTCGGTGGCGGCAAGATGCACATCAGCGCGAACGCGTCTGGTACGTCGTCGAACCCGTTCGATCAGCTGTCAGTCGTCGGTGAAGGTGGGCCGGAGATCGTGCGGCTGCCGGCTCGGGCGCAGGTCATGAGTAACGGGCAGTCGCGTGCGTTCGCGAACCAGGGCGGGCTGAACCGTACCGGTTCGGCGTCGGGTGGCATGACGGTGCAGATGATCCTGCAGGGTTTGCCGGCCGGGCCGCGTGCGTTCGCTGAGGCGATCGAGCGTGAGCTCTACGGGTTGATGCGGTCGCGGGGGCCGGGTGGCACGCTGTCGTTCCTGCGGAAACGCTGAACCCGTCGTACCAGCTGGGCAGTACGCGTCGGCGATCGCCACGCGACGGATGACACGAACGGGGGCAGGTCATGGCAGCTGCGGGCATTCCACTGGTGAAGCTCGAGCAGAACCTGAACGGGTGGAAAGACCTGACGACTCGGCTGCTGTGGGGCGAGACGGGTGCACCGGTCGTGATCACGCGGGGCGTGTCTGAGGATCGGCTGCCGCAGGCGGGCACGATGACGCTGACGCTCGACAACAGCGACGGCGAACTCACCCCCGAACGGTCGGCGTCGAGCTATTACCCGTACGTGACCAGGTTTCGCGAGATCCGGTTCAGCGAGTTCCTGAACGGTGTCTGGCAGCTGCGATTCTGGGGGTACGTCGACTCCGAATCGCTCGCGTGGGGCAACAGTGTCGGCACCGACTGCCGGGTGAACGTGACGGCGATCGACGCGATCAGCATGCTCGGCAGGCGTCCGCTACGGTCCGTCGCGGTCGAGACGACGGTCGAACGCAGCCCGATCGCGTACTACCCGTTGACAGATCCCGAGTCGGCATCTGCCGCTGACCAGTCGGGCACCGGGCAGCCGGCGCTCAAGGTCAAGCAGTGGGGCACCGGTGGCGAGGTCGCGTGGCAGTCGGGCGTGATCCTGCCGACCGACTCGGGCGGCGGGATCGTGTTCACCCCGGCATCAGACAACGGCGTGTACCTGGCATCCGACGTCGGTATCGACCTGCCGACGTTTTGGTGTGCATCGTTCATCGCATCACCGGCCGCGAAAGACGGCTACCTGTTCCAGATCGGGACGGATAGCTACTCGCTCGGCGTCTGGTATGACACCAGCGCGAAAACGATGAGTGCGATCGAGACGAAACTCGACAGCAGCGGCGACCCCATTGATTACGTGCTGTCGACGTCGGGCACCTGGTCGGGCCCGAAGTTCGACACGCTGACAGTGACACCGACGACGGTCAAGCTGGGCAGTTCCGGCACGACCGGAACCCGGCACTCGTCGACAACGATGCTCGATTCAATCGTCGCGGTCGGCGGTGCGTTCGCAGTCGAGTCGGGCCGTGCTCGGATGTACTCGGGCGAGATCAAGCATCTAGGGCTGTGGGTGTCGCTCGCAGTGACGGCCGGGCTCGACGTCGACCAGATGACCGGACCAGCCGAAATGTTCACGCTGTCGGATGCGATCGGGAAGCTCGCGACCTGGTCGGGCATGCCGGCGATCGGCGCGGTCACGCAGGGCAGCGACCGTGACGTCGACCTGCTCCGCACCGAAGGGTCGACCGCTGCCGACCTGATCGGGCAATACATGCAGGGCACGCTGTCGCGGATCTCGGGCGCGCGTGACGGGCAGATCAGGGTGACATCGTTCGACTACCTGCCGGCCGCGGTTGTCGCACCGTCCGGTGTGATCGACCCGTCGGTCCAGTGGGACCGTGACCTAGAAGGCGACGTGTCGGAGGCGTCGACGACCTGGCCGGATGGTTCGACGTACTCGGCGAAGTCGTCTGCGGATGGGCAGGCTCGCGAGATCCCGGGCGTCGTTCCTGACAGCGGCGGCAGGTCCGTCGTTGACTGGACGGTCAACACCAGTGCGGCACCCCCGCGGGTGCCGTATGCACCGTTCGACCTAATGACGATCACGGCGGCGAACGCGCACCAGCTGGCGTTGCTCGATTTCGGTGATCTGCTGCAGGTTCCCGGGCTGCCGGTGCAGCTGCCGTCGACGACACAGTCGGGCATCGTCGACGGGTCGGTCGAGACGATCGGTGCTGATGTGTGGTCGATCTCGCTGCCGACGTCGTACGATCCGCGCGACCGCATGCTGATCGTCGGCGACGCTACGCGCGGGAAGGTGTCGGCCGGGTATCTGGCGGCACCGCTGGGGCCGGTCGTTGATGACACGAACTCGACCTGGCATGCCGGTAACGAGATCACGCACACGCATCTGAACTCGACGGCGTGGAACGGGCCGCAGATCCAAGCTGGGGCATCGTCGATCACTCCGGTCGCGAATACGGTGACGTCGCTCGCCGTGACGTTCCCGACCGCGTTCTCTGCTGCTCCGATTGTGGTGTTGACGATCGGTGCCGGCTCGGACGGCGACGAGATTCAGGAAGTGTCCGTGGCGAGTGTGTCGACGACCGGGTTCACGATCTGGATCTACCGAACGACGACGACGGTTACGTCGGTGCAGTGGTTGGCGGTGAACTGATATGGCGGCTCACGTGTTCATGGCGAACGAGGTCACGACAGCGGCGAACCTTAACTCGCTGCTGCCACCTATGGCAGATCAGGCCGGCATTGTGCGAATGACTCCGGTCGCGAACACGGCGACCCCGGTCGTCGTCACGTTCCCGACACCGTTCGTTGTCACGCCGCGCGTGTTCGCGACGGGGCAGACGTCGGTGCCGGGCAGCGAGGTTAAACAGGTCTGGGTGTCAAGCGTGTCGACGACCGGGTTCACCGGCTGGGTGCTGCGTACCAACACGACAAAGACGACGATCGCATGGCAGGCGTACGCGCCGACGTCGGGCGTGTTCAACACCGGGCAGCCGGCGTACGCGTCGTTGCTCGGCGCGGTGTCGTCGGCTGCGATGGTTCCGCAGCGGGGCGCGGTGTCGATCACTCCGACGGCGAATACTCCGACGTCGCAGGTCATTACGTTCCCGGTTGCGTTCGCGTCGATCCCGACGGTTCTGACGACGGCGCTGACCGGGTTCCCGGGTTCGGCTGTGAAAGAGACGTCGGCGGTGAACGTGACGCTGACGCAGGCGACGATCGTGCTGTACCGAACATCGGGCACTGCGACGACGGTGAACTGGATCGCACTAGGGAGGCTGTGAGGATGCGGAATCGAGTAGCTGACCTGGTGCACCGACACGTCGGGATCAGGGCTGAGGGCATGATCCTGGCCGGGTGTCTGTGGATTCTGATCGGGCTGCGGTCGCTGACCGGTCCCGAACAGATGATGACGCCGTCCGTGTTCCATCAGACGTTCCCGGCCGAACTCACTGCGGCGCTGTGGATCGTCACCGGTATTGCGGCGATCGTGCTCTCACCGTTCAAACACGCATCAGAGCTCGGGCTGTTCCTGCTCGTCATACAGCCGGGGCTGCGGGTCGCGTCGTTCGGGTGGGCGTGGCTCGCTGACCTGATCCCGGGGCCACCCCCGGGCGATCCGCTCGGCTGGTATTCGGCGTGCGTATGGCTCGGCGTCGTCGCTTGGGTGGGGCATATCTCCCGTATCCCGGCCGACGTGCGTGCACCGCTGACGGGCCGACGTACGCGACGTCGGCGGGTGCGGTGAGTTTCGAGGGCTGGCTCGGGCTGCTGTCAGTTCTGACGACGCTCGGGCTCGGCATCTACATTCAGCGGAACGCGCGCAGGTCGACGAACCAGTCGACCGAGGTCACGCTGCGGGGGCAGGATCTCGCCGAGTTGAAAGACGTTCGCGAACGGGTTGCGGAACTCGAGACGCGCGAACAAAGGCTGTGGGCGTGGGCACGCCGGCACCTTGATCTGTACTACCGATATCGGCAGCCGGGCGCACCCGATCCCGAACCCCTGCCGGATGACAAGCAGTAAGGAAGGAACGATGACGATCTCGAGGACGTATCCCGTCGACCAGGCGGGGCACACGCTCCGCGGCGACGTCGCGGCTGCGTACCTGCGGGCGCTCAAGGCAGGCATGCCGGCCGGGGGCGTCGACGTGTTCATGCGGACGCTCGAGGAACAGCGCGTGCTGTTCGAGACGGCGAGGAAACGCGGCATCATCGCGGCACGTCCGACGTTCCACGCACCGCACGTCGACGGCCGGGCGCTCGACTTCCACACGACCACGGCAGGGAAGTATGCACCGTCGGCGGCGTTCGTGTGGGCGATGCAGGGCGCAACTGGGTCGAGCAAGCCGAAGGCGGGCGAGCGTCCGCGGATCAGGGCGTTCGGGTTCTATCGCAGCGTGCCGTCGGAGCGGTGGCATCTTGAGTATGACCGGGATCTCGACAAGCATCGGGCGGCGGATCTCGCCGAGCGGCTGCGGCTGCTCGGCTGCTCGAGCGTCAAGGCGTTCCAGCATCTGAACGCGCTCGATCCTGACGGGGTCGACGGGCCGCTGACCTGGTCGGCGTTGCTCGGCGCGACGTATCCGGTTGCGGGCACCCCGACTCCGGTGCCCGACCCGGTGCCCGTGCCGACCCCGGCACCGGCCGCGGTCGACTTCCGTGCGGCGACGTACAACGCGGAACTCAAGCGGTTCGGCGGCGGGCCGTACAGCGTCGACGCTGCGTTCGTCGACGACGTGCTGCGGCCGTCTGTGCTGCTCGCGCAGGAGGTCGACGAGCAGGCACGCGACTCGATCCGTGCAGCGACCGGGTTCAAGGTGTATCCGTTCGGCACGGTCGCGCTGTTCTGGGATGGGGCGAAGTACAGCTGGGGCGACCGGCTCGAACTGGATCTCGGCACGCCGTACCACAAGATGATCGCGACGCTGCTGACCAGCAAGCGCAACGGGGCATCGTTCGTCGCGGCATCGGTGCACATCAGGGCATCGGATGCGATCGGCGGCAGCCATGACAACAAGGTCGCCGGCAAGCGTGCCGACGTCGCGAAGGTGATCGCGAAGCTCGCGCAGTACCCGAACGTCGTCGTCGGCGGCGACTGGTCGAGTGATCCGCGCGACCAGCTGGTCAAGGCTGGTTACCGGATCGTGACGCCGTTCGTCGACACGTACGATCCCGACGGGTTCGATCCGCTGGATCTGATCGCTGTGCGTGGCGACATTGATGATCGGACCGGGGGCAGTGAGCATGCGACGTCGGCGTCGGATCATGACGGGATGGTCGGGAACTTGACACTGCGCACACCGGTGCCGACGTCGTGAACGTCGTCGAGCAGCGGCAAGAGCAGGTCACGAACCGCACCGCGTGTTGGGTGTGGTGCCCGGGCTGCGACGACCTGCACGCGTGGTGGATCGCCGACGGGCGTGAGCCTGTCATCGGTCCCGTGTGGGAGTTCGATGGGAACCTCGAGCAGCCGACGGTGTCGCCGTCGCTGCACGTGTCGTACGGGGCGGCGGGCAGCGTCTGTCACTCGTTTATCAGGTCGGGCCGGTGGGAGTTCCTGCCGGACTCGACGCACCCCCTGGCCGGTCAGACGATCCCGATGATCGCCGTAACCGACTGGCCGTTCATACCGTAAGGAAGGCAGATCAATGGACAATGACACACCGAACGTCGTGATCGAGAAGCCGGCAACCCGGCGCATTCTGAACCAGGTCGTCGGATGGGGCGCGATCGCGTTGGGGTTCATCGTGGCCGTCGACGGCGCTGCACCGCAGTTCGACCTGACTGCGTTCACCACGCCGGGCACGGCTGGTATTGCGTTCCTGGCGGGCGTGCTCGCTGTGGGCGTCACGGTCCCGAACATCCCGAAGGCGTAGCCGAGTACCTACACGACGCGTCTGTCGATCGACACACGACGCGTTCCCGAGTAACTACCGCGACGGGTCGCAGCTGAGGACCAGCTGCGACCCGTAGCGCGCACCAGGTGAACGCGTCCGCGCTGGCCGGCAGGCACGACGCGTATCGAAACGCCGGCACGACACAACCAGCAGCAGCACACACACGAAAGGCATGAACATGGCTGTCACCGCGAAGGCATACGGGCCGGCTCTCGCCGCGCTCGCGTCCGGGTCGATCAACTGGGCCAGCGACACGATCAAGGTCGCGCTCTGCACCAGCACGTACACACCCGACCAGGATGTGCACGACTTTTTCAACGACATCACGAACGAGGTCACCGGCACCGGGTACACCGCAGGCGGCGCAACGCTCGGCACGAAAACGTCGACGTACACCGCGGGCACGAACACGCAGGCGATCGACGCAGCTGACACGACCTGGGCGAGCTCGACGATCACGGCACGGTACGCGATCATCTACAAGAGCACCGGCACCGCGGCGACGTCCCCGCTGATCGCGTACGTCGATTTCGGTGTCGATGTCGTGAGCACGGCCGGGAACTTCACCATCACATGGGACGCGGCCGGCATCCTGACCTTGACCACGGCGTAACCCGCGGGCGGGGGCTGCTGTCATGGCGATCTCGATCACGGGCGGTCGGCGATGGGCACCTGTCGCCGACCGTGCTGACCTGGTGGCCGGGCAGTATTTTCCCGATGCCACAACGACGGGGCTGAGCGACACCGGGGCGAGCCGGATCACGCAGGCGACAAACATCACGTTCGCCGATGTGACGGCGTCGATCAAGACGATCGCGAACACGGATTTTTACGGCACCGTGTTTATCCCGGGCAAGCACTACCGGTTCCCGAACTGCAGGTTTTGGGGGCCGCTGGTGCAGCCGTCGAACAACCCGGCGAGCGTGCTCTGCCGGTACGACACGACCGAGGACATCGTTTTCACTGATTGCGTGTTCAAGGCACGTTCGCAAAACGTGTACACGAACAACATCATCGGGTGTAACTGGTCGGCTGACTGCTGCGATTTCTCGAGCTCGATCGACGGGTTCGGGCCGGCCGTCGCGGACGGGCAGACCCGTACCGATGTGGTCGTCACCCGTAGCTGGGTGCACGGGCTGATGCGGTTCTGTCCCGACTCGACGCACTCCGATAACCAGTCACACTCCGACGGGTTCCAGTGGGCCGGCGGGCTCGGCGTCCGGGTGCAGGGCAGCAGGATCGAAGGGCTGCTCGACACCGCGATCGGTAGCGGTTGGGGCACCCCGGCATACGACGGGGGCGGCGTGCTCACGACCGGGGCACCGTTCTACCCGAACCCGGTCTCGCTGTCCGCGGTCATGGTGAACACGGCTGCCGGGGCGAACCCGGGCGAGTTCGTGTTCGAGGACAACTGGTTACGGGGCGGCGGGGTCGGCATCAACACGCTCGGCGTACCGACGGCGTTCACCACGAACGACGGCGTCACGTCGATCCAACGTAACCGGGTCGCGAACGACCAGGGGTTCGGAACGAATCACCGGCTCGTCGGGAAGGCATCGCAGACCGGGCTCGACGCCGCGATCGGAACGAACTGGGTCTGGGATCTGGTGCCGGGTAACGAACTGTCGACGGCGACCGTGTTGCCGTCGTTCAAGGTGAACGCATGATGGGGGGCGGGGCATGGCTGTAGTTCGTTGGGACTTTGAGAGCGGCAGCAATGGCGACGCGATCACAGCCGGCAACACGGGGTCGTCGTTCGTCGTCGTGACTGGTGGCACGGGCACGATCTCGACGGCGAACTCGCCACCGATCGGCACACGGTCGATCTCGCTGGTCGCGACCGTGTCGTCGGGCGGCATCTACATCGCAAAGAACTCGCTCGGCGGCGTGACGTCATTCGCGCTCGACGCGTTGCTGTACGTGACGACGGCACCGTCGGGGAACGTCGCGATTTTCTGGGTCGGCACCGGTTCGCGCATGGTGTCGGTCGAGATGACGTCGACACGGACGCTGGTACTCAAGAATGCGGCGGGAACGACGCTGTACACGACGTCGGCTGTGCCGGCGACGACTTGGGTGCGGGTGTCGCTGTTCGCGACGCAGAACGCGTCGACGGGCACCGTGCGGCTCGCGTTCTACCCGTCGCCGAGCTCGACGACAGCGACCGATGACTCGACGCTGCTGACGGGCCGGAACACGGGCGCAGCTGCGTATACCGATTTCCGGGTCGGTAGCAAGACGACGACGGGCACACAGACGGGGTCGATGCAGTTCGACGCGGTCGGGTATGACACGGCGGCGTCGGGGCTGAACCCTCCCCCGACTCTCGACTCGTCGGTGCCTGCGGTTGTGGTCGATTTCGTCGACCTGGCCGTCATCGCGCCGAGCGTGTACGCCGAGGCTGGTGTGTCCGGTGGCGGTCCGGTCGGGATCACGCTGGCGGCGGTTGCTCCGGTGGTGTCGGGGCAGCGGCAGCCGACGGTCGTTGCTGTCGATCCGGTGGTGACGGTGACGGCTGTTGTGCCGGCCGTGCTCGGGCAGCGGAATGCGTCGACGGCCGCGGTTGCACTTGGTGCGACGCTCGCTGCTGTTGCTCCCGTCGTGTCTGGATCCGCGACGGTTGCTGCGGTTCCGGCTGTGATCACGGTCGCGGCCGGCGTGCCGGTGGCATCGGTCGGCGGGTCGGGTGCTGTGACTGCGGTCGCGGTGGCTGTGACGCTGGCGGCTGGTGCTGTTCCGGTGATCGCCGGGCAGCGGCACGCGTCGGTTCTCACCACGGCGACGGCTGTCACGGTGGCCGTTCCGGCACCCGCGGTCGCGGGAACGCAGAACGCGTCGTCTGCAGCTGTGGCGACGGCTGCGCAGCTGGCGGCGGTTCCTCCCGTCGTGTCGGCGGGCACTGCGGTCGTCGCGGTCCGTCCGTCGGTGACGGTTGCCGCGGTCGCTCCCGTCGCTGCCGGATCCGCGACGGTTGTCGCTGTGCCGGCGACGCTCGCGCTGACGGCTCGACCGTCGGTGCTGTTCTCCGCTGCCGCGAATGTGGTCGCGGTGCGGGTGCTGCTCGTGTTGTCGTTCGCTGGTTCGCCGATCATTCGTACCGTGACGCCGGTGACGCCGCGCGATCGGGTGTGGCTGGTCGCGACCAGGTCGCGCAGGTTCATCGTCGAGGGAAGGTGAAGGCATGGCAGGAACTCCGAAGTATCACGACCCGAACGCGAAGCTCGACTATGAGTTCGATTGGTCGAAGTCGAACGTGCTGACGGACGGCGACACGATCGTGTCGGCGACGGTGACGACGTCGGCGACGGGCACACCCCCGATCGAACTGTCGGCGGTGACTCACACGGCGACTGCGGTCAAGGTGTGGATTGCTGGTGGGGAGCCGCGGCAGCGGGTGCCGTTGCGGTGTCACATCGTGACGGCGAACGGGCGTGAGGATGACGAAACGGGCGTGCTGGTGGTCCGTGATCTGTAGGGCTGGTTGAGGCTGTGCGAGGCGCTGTGCGTGTGGCAGCTGGTGGTGCGTGTGTTCGGACGGTCGGCCGTCTCCCATTGCGGGAGACGGCCGATTTTCTGCGTTTCGGGCCACGACACGCGCGCACACCTTGTGCGTTCGTGCACAAGTTGCATAAGGTGCTGCACATGACAGACACACCGAAGGCGCTGCTAACCAGCGCGGACGCGTGCGACCAGCTGCACGTCGACCGCTCGACGCTCTCCCGCTGGATCAAGCTCGGACAGATCAAGTTCGAGCAGAAGCTCGCCGGGCAAGACTGGCGGCTACCTGTTCACGCAGGCGCAGGTCGACGCTGTGCTCGCCGTCCGCGGCCGGGCATACCGTGCGCACCCCGGCGACCCGATCGTCGAGCCATGAGCACGCGCGTCATTCGTGCGCTGATCCTGGTCGTCACGCTGGCCGTGACCGCGGGACCGACAGCGTGTGCCGAGAACCTTGAGCCTGCTCCGCAGGTCGTCGCCGCGTCCGATCCGATTACGGTCGCGACGCTGAACGTGCACGGCGGGACCGACCGTGAGGGGTTCGGGAACCGCGGCGTCGTGGGCGCTGTGCAGCGTGACGTGCTGCAGCTGGTCGCCGAGTACCGGCCGTCGGTGCTGGCGCTGCAGGAACTGTGCGGGAAGCAGTACCGGGCGCTGCGCACGTCGTTGGGCAGGCTCGGCTATTCGGCTGCGTTCACGACGACGACGAGGTCGAAGGGCTGTAACGATCGGGCGCGCGGGAACCAGTCGGGTAACGCGCTGTTCGTGCTGGGCAGGATCGTGCAGCGTGCTAGCTGGTCGCTGCCGTGGGGCAAGAATCCGAAGGGCACGACCGGTCGGCAGCCGCGGCGTCTGTTGTGCGTGCAGGTCGATGCCGGGTATCGGGCGTGCGTGACGCACCTGTCGCCGCATGCACCGGATGTCGTGAACCAGTCGGCGAAGGTCGCAAGCGTCATTGGGCGCTGGTCGTCTGGTCGGCTGGTGCTCGGCGGCGACCTGAACCTGAACCCGTCATGGGTGGGCAGGCTGTTCCCGTCGTGGCAGCACGTCGGCGAGGGCATCGATCATGTGCTCGGCTCGTCGTCGGTGCAGCTGGTCGGCGTCGCTGTGGTGCCGTCGTCGGATCATGACGCGCTGGGGGGCGCGGCCGGCGGGGCGCTGATCCCGTGGCGCACGGCGGGTCGAGTCATGATCACCGTCGAGGGGCTGCAGCTGGCAGCAACGCTCGTCGGCCGCGCTGTCGCGATCGTCGTCGTCGCCGCGCTCGGACTGCTCGCCGTCGTCGGTATCCGTGAACTGCTCCGCGCTGAGGTCGGGGTCGACGATGAGTGACCAGGATCACCCCGTGTTCGAGTTCACGCTCGGGCCGTCCGACCATGTGCACGGCGAACCCGTCACCGTATCGGCGTGCACGCTGCACAACCTGTCCGCGGTCGCCGCTGTCGGCATGGCATACCTACCGCCACACGTCGCGCTGACGCTGCGGATGTCGATGAACCAGGAAGCGGTGCGGCTGATCGAGGCTGCCGAGCGGACCAGCCATGCCGAGTTCGATCAGGCACGGATGCGGGGCGGCGATCATGGCTGACTGGCGGAACTACTGCGCGCACACCGAAACGGCGTGGCTGCGCACGATCGGGTCGTCGACCCCGAAACGGCGCGTATGTCTCGACTGTGGTGCCGTGCTCGACGACGTCGTCGACCCGGTCATCGTCGACGTCGTGCAGACCGACGCGAACGCCGACTACTACCAGCAGCACACCATTCCCGATGAGGCGCACGACGCCGCGAACGACGAACAGAAGGCGACCCGATGAGGCTCGAACGCAAGAATCACGGCAACTCACACAGCTACATCCTGGACGGCGAGAAGGTGCCCGGCGTCACGACCGTCATCGGCGTGCTCGACAAGCCGGCGCTCGTCGCATGGGCCGCGCAACAGACAGCGGCGTTCGCCGACGACAACTGGTCGCGGCTGTCGGAGATGCGCAGCGCGGAACGTCTGCGGGAGATGGAGCAGGCACGGTTCAACACGAACCGGGTCGCGGTCGTCCGCGGCAACCGGGTGCACGCTCTCGGCGACCGCATCGCGCACGGCGAAGTCGTCGACGTGCCGATCGACCTGCAGCCCTACGTGCAGCCATACGCACGGATGCTCGACATGTGGCAGATGCAGACCGTGTTCACCGAGGCACCGGTCGCGCACACCGCGTACCGGTACGCCGGCACTCTCGACCTGGTCGTCGAGTCGCCGCGGTTCGGCCGGTCGCTGCTCGACATCAAGACGGGCAAGCGCGTCTATCCCGAGGTCGCGCTGCAGCTGAACGCGTACGCGAACTGCGACCTGCGGCTCGTTGCGCAGCCGCGGGTCGGGCCGCGGGGCGGGAAGTACACCGACTGGATTGATGCGCCGATGCCGCGGATCGACACGCTGCTCTGCGCGCACCTGATGAACGGGTCTGTGGAACTTGTGCCGGTCGAGTTGGACGACCACTGGTTCGACCAGTTCCTGCACATGCTCGACATCTTTGACGGTTGGGTGAAGCGGACCAGCTATGAGTACCGGGACGACGATGCGCATCACAGCCCGATCGGTGAACCGATCTGGCCGGAAGATGCCGAACCGCTGCCGCTGACGGCAGACGACACGAAGGGGCGCGACCCGTGGATCACTGGCGCGTAACTGATGGGGAAGGAAGCACGATGACAGTTTTCGAGCCTGACAAGGCGCAATGGAAGTCGGCCGACGGCATGCTCGTCGACGCGGACGTAAGCAAGGTCACGATCCATCTTGGCTGGTCGATGGGGTCGCGGCCGGCGCACCGGCTCGGCGATCTCACGATGAACGCCGAGCAGGCCGAGCAGGCCGAGTCGATGCTGATGAACGCTCGGCTGTGGCTGGTGAAGGCGTCGAAGCAGCGTGCGGATCTTGAGGCTGCCGCGCAGCTGGCCGACGACGGTCCGGTATCAGCTGCTGACGGTGACTCGAACGTGTTCTGCAACGACTGCAAGCACCTAGCCGAGTCGCACTGTCAGTCGGTCAAGGGTGACGACACGTGCGCATCGGGCGGCGGCTGCCATGCGACCGGTTGCCGCTGCACGCGCTCGATCTGGCAGGTACTCCGCGGCCGTCGCTGGGCAGCTGACCGGCTGCGCGGCACAGTCCGTTATTACCCGATCCCGACCGAAACGACCGAAGGAACGAACCGATGAGCATGCAACCATTCGACCAGGCACCGACACACGCACACCGCGAACTGTCCCTGATCAACACCGTTACCGACAGCTGGATCGAAGTGCTCGAGGACGTCGCATTCCTCGCAGGGAAGATCGCGGCAACCGAGTTCGTGCCGCAGGGTCTGCGCGGGTCGGTGCCGAAGGTCGTCGCCGCGGTCATGCACGGGCGCGAGTTGGGGCTGCCACCGATGACGGCGCTCGCCGGCTCGAACGTGATCAATGGGCGTCCCGGGATCTCGGCTGAACTGATGCGGGCGCTGATCGCGCAGCACGGGCACGACTTCCGTATCGTGTCGATGTCCGACACAAAGGTCGAGATCCGGTGCCGGCGTGCCGAATGGGAAGCGGGCGCATGGTCGACGTTCGTGTTCACGATGGACGACGCCGCGAAACGCGGACTGACGCAGCCGCGCATCAAAGACGGCAAGACGACCCCTAGCATGTTCCTCAAGTTCCCGGCCGAGATGCTGCTCGCTCGGGTGACGACCAGGGCGGCGCGTGCCGTGTTCGCTGATGTGCTGCACGGCATGAGGTCGATCGAGGAACTAGACGACATCGCCGACGACGTGTTCGACCCCGGGATCGTTGCACCGGGCGCGTCGACGTCGCCGGTATCACGGCAGCAGGCGACGCCGGGGGGCGTTGCGGCTGCTGAGGGTTCGACGGGCTCGGGTGGGGCCGTCGTCGAGCCGGGGGCGGCACCGAATGGGCCCGGTGCCGTCCCCACTGAAAAGGCACCCCCGCGGCAGCGGGCGCAGACGAGGCGCGATAGGGCCGCGCAGGCTGCAGCAGCACCCGTCGCGGATGATTCCACGCAGGAGCAGCCGAGCGTGCCTCAGATCGCCGATTCTGACATCGACGACGAGCGGGCACGGCTGGATCGGATGCGCGAGAATCGCGATCACCCCGTCGAGGCAGCGCAGCAGCTGGACGAGACGGCTGTCGACAGGGAGACGGGCGAAGTGCTCGACGACGGCATCGTCGACGCCGAGCTCGTCGAGCCGTCGCAGTTGGCCGCCGACGACGGCTCACCCGATCCGCTCGCCGTCGACGACCCCGCAGCCGCTGCCGAACTCCGGCCGCAGGCAGGCAAGACGATCGCGGCGATCATCATGCACTTTGGCCGGCTCGGCGTCACCGAACGCGACGAGCGGCTGTTCTGGACGGGGCACCTGGCCGGCCGGGTCGTGACGTCGTCGAACGAACTGAGCACGACGGAACTGCGCACGGTCGAGTCGAAGCTCGGCAGGTTGCGGAATCAGGCGGCGCTCGACGCGCTGCTCAAGACGAAGGGAGATGAGTCGAAGTGAGTTCGATTAGTTGGTTCCGGTTGCCGCGGGGCCGGGTGTGGCATGTGGCTCTCGGCGCTCGGGCGCTGTGTGGCGAGTACCTGCCGTTCAAGGGTGGCGAGTGGCAGCAGGGTCTGCCACCGAACGGGGCGCGGGTGTGCAGCGAGTGCAACGACGCCGACGAGCGGATCGGGCAGAACATCGCGCAGGCGATGCGACGCAGCGATGTGCCGCTGCCGCTGGGCGATGACCAGGTCGTCGACGCCGAGATCGTCGACGCCGAGTTCGACACGAACGACGTCGCTGTGATCCGTGAGGCGCGCATGATCTCGTTCGGGCCGTACTCGAACGAGGGTTCGAGCGAGTCGGCGTTCTCGTTCGTCGGTGCTCGGGTCGTCGCCGGCACCGTGACCGGCTCGATCGAGGTCGAGGACGTCGACGGCAGGCTCGCCGCGCAGATCCGCGGCGGGAACGTCGAAGGGATGTCGACCGGGCCGTACGCCGGGTTCAACTCGGAAGGCGACGAGATCATCGTCGATCAGGAAGGCGTGCCATACCGGCCGGTGCCCGACGGTGCGATCGCCGATCTCGCGCAGCAGCTGCGGGAAGCGAGGAACCAGCCGTGACCGGGCCGGTCGACTGCCGACCGATGCCAAGCGATCATCAAGTTCGTCCGCATGGCCGGCAGCGGCAAACACATGCCGGTCAACCCGATCCCTGATGCGACCGGGCTGATCTGTGCACGGAAGGTCGGTGATCGGTGGGCAGGCGGATACACGCTCAAGTCGGGCGAGCAGCCGCGCGCAGGGTTCACCGTGTTCCGCAGCCATTACGCCGACTGTCCCCCGAACGCTGTGAAGCACACCCGGGGCGAAGCCGAGCACCTGTTCTGACCGGTTCAGCGGTCACCAGCCGACCACCTGGTGACCTGCTGTGCATGCCAGATCGGCACTGCAGGAAGGAAAGTCATGAGTGCACGCGTGAAGCTGTCGGGGAAGCTCCCGGGAAACAGCGACATCAACGGGCTCGACCAGCTGGCCGACGCGATCGTCGACGACCCCGAGACGACGCTCGTCTGCGCGATCGTCGTGTTCGAGCCGCGGAAGGTCGAGCACGACATCGCGACGAACACCTATGTTCCGACGATGCAGGTTCGTCGGATCGAGGCGTTCCTGATGGACGACACGCCGCAGGTCGTGCGTGACGCGCTGGTGAAGGCGCAGGAGACGCGGACGAAGCAGACGCCGATCCCGTTCGAGTCCCTGGGTGACGGCGATGAGTGAAGCGATCGACAAGGCGCGCGAGGCGATCGAACGCGACCCGGGCGCGCAGTGGTTCGCGCCGATGGTGCTCGAGGCTGCCGAGCGGGTCGAGCAGCTGCTCGGGATCGTCAACCTGATGTCGCGGTGGGAGGTCGAGTACGTCGCGGTCAAGGATGCGCGTAACCCGGTGATCGACCCGCGGCAGCTGGCGCGTGAGATCGCCGGGTTCATGCCGAAAGCGAAGGTGCGCAAGCTCAAGGCGAGACGGGCCGAGCCGGTGCGGCAGGTCGCGCACGTTCCCGGGTGGGGCACGATCGACGTGTACCAGGCTGCCGGCGAGATGCAGAAGCTGGTTCGCGACATCGGCATCGTTCGGGATGAACGTGACGCGGCCGAACAGAAGGTTCAGCAGCTGACGAACGATCTGCTTAGCTCGCCGTCGCATGCCGAACTCGGCAGGCTGCGTAGTGAGCTAAAGCACCGATACACCGAACTCGAGCGGCTGCGTGTGGCCGTCCGTGACGCACTCAAGGGGGACCAGCAGTGAGCACCGAACCCATCGACGAGCAAGTCGACGTCGTCGCCGAAGTCACACACCCCGACGGCTGGGTATGGACGAACCCCCCACTGCTGCGCATCGACCGCACGCACGCCGTGTACCGTCGCGGCGCACCCGCACGCGTGTTCATCAACGACCTGTACGCCGGGCAGCTGGTGCAGCAGGGCGACGCGTGGCTGGTGCGGATCTCGTCGATCGAGTTCGGGCCGTTCCCGACGCAGGCTGAGGCGGTCGCCTATATCGTGCAGATGTTGCGTGCGTCGCTCGGGAAGCTGCTCAAGGGCGTCCCGCGATGACCGGGCAGCAGTGGCGCGACGGCGAACCATTCCTGCAGGCGTTCGGGCTGTGGTGCGAACTCGACCTGGTCGTGCGTCGTTACCAGATCGGCGAGGCGATCGCGCAGGGTCGGAACGTCGTCGCTCCGCTGCTGATCAGTGAGTACGTCGACCGGGTCGCTGTCACGATCGGGGCGAACCGGTGAAGCGTCCGCGGCACACACGGCAGGAAGTCGTCGCAGAAGTCGAGGCGCTGCTGCCATGCACCGCGGAACGCATCGCTGCCGGGCTCGACATCGAAGTCGACAGCGTGTACGCAGCACTGCACCGGGCCGGCCGGGATGATCTGTGGGAACGTCTGCAGCCCGAATACATCCCGCGTCCGACCCGGCGCAGGCCGAAGCCGGAACCGAAGCCGGATCAGGCACAGATCGCGATCGAAGCTGCTGAGCAGTGGCTGCAGGATGGCGATGAGTATGGAACGCAGCGCGCGATCGCGTGCGCGTTGATCTCGATCGCGAAGTCGTTGCACGTCGCGAACATGACGAAGGGAACACGATGAAGGAACAGACACCCGACGAGCAGCTGATCGACGAGGTCGCGAAGCTCGGCGGCACGACACGGGCCGCAGCGGCACGCGCGATCGAGCAGGTCAAGGCGAAGCCGGTGCCGAAGATGCACAGCTACCAGTTCAAGATTCTGTCGCTGCTGCAGTCGAAGCCGATCTATGAGGGGCAGGTCGGCGAGCGGACGGGCGCGGCGGGTAGGGCGAAGCGTCGGGCCGCGGGGCGGGCGCAGAAGGCGGCACGAAGGGCGAACCGGCGATGAGCGTTTACGTCGCGTCCAGCTGGCGCAACACAAGACAGCCCGCAGTCGTGAAAGCACTCCGCGACGCAGGGCTCACCGTGTACGACTTCCGCAACCCCGACGAGTCGAAGGGGTTCAGCTGGCACGACGTCGGGCTGACCGGATACGTCGAGCCGGGCAGCATCGTGCCGGCCGGATACCTGGACACCGCGCGCGCGTCCGACTACCTCGCAGCCGTGCAGCACCCGCGGGCCGTCGAAGGCTACCGATCCGACTTCGACGCGATGACGGCTGCCGACACGTTCGTGCTGGTGCTGCCGTGTGGCAGGTCGGCGCATCTTGAGCTCGGGTGGGCGGCAGGATCTGGACGGCGAACGGCTGTGCTGCTCGACGATCCGTGCACGCCGGAACTCATGTATCGGATGGTCGACCTGGTGACTGTGTCGATCGACACGGTCGTCGGCTGGGCGGGTGCGCGATGATGCCGCGATGGGTGCGGCGCACCTGGTGCAAACTCCGCGGCCGGCACAACGTCGAACACCTGAGCACACCACAAGGGCTCGACGTGTGGCTGATCTGTTTCGCGTGCGGCACCGTCGACGCGCAGACGTTCAAGACGGGTGCCGAGTTCAAGCGGGCACGCCGGCAGGCTCGGCTGTGGCGCGACGTGTACCTGTCGCTCGTCTGGTTCTGCGCGATCATGCTGCTGATCTGGACCGTCACGAACTGGTCATGGCTGCTCGATAGGGCTGGTGTCCGATGAGCACCCGGCAGGAACGTCGCGACCTTGTCGTCGCGTGGATCGCTGCACGTGCTGATCGTCGGGCTGATCCGATGATCTGGGAACAGCCAACCAGCAGCGAACCCGTCACGCGCACACCCGAGGAACTGACCGACGACGATATCGGCAAGACGGTCATGCTGTTCGGCGCGCTGTACCGGATCGTGTACGTCGTGCAGGAAACGGTGCGCACCCGCATCGGCACCGCGGCACCAGCAGCCGATGCGCGTCCCGACATCGCCGTGCAGATCGGCGTCGAGACTGTGCAGGTCGTGCTCGAGGCCGTCGACCCGGCCGAAGTCGTCGCCGAGCAGGAACGGCTCGGCGCTGAGGCGCGCGAACGTCTCGCCGATTTCTGGCACGGCGGCAGGGCACAACGTGCCGAGTACGCACGGCAGGCGAAGTCGCGTGAGCGGATGACGCGGTTCGTGCGTGCTCGGCTGCGGGCAGCGAAGCCGAGCATGCCGGCCGGGTACGACGTCGAGAAGCTGCTACGGCTGCTCGAGGACGAGGACACACCCGACGAACTGCTGCACCTGGTCGCGATGTTGTGGCAGGCGCATCCGCGGTTCCGTGACGAATGGAAGGTGTAGACGATGATCACGAACGACGAGCTCGACCTGATCGAACTCACACTCGAACAAGGCGTCGACGACGTCGACCAGCTGGTGAACCGCGCGATCAGCCTGCACGGGCACTGTTCGGCGTTGCTTGCTGAGGTCAAGCGGCAGCGGGCGCTGCTCGGCATGGGTGTGCGGGTCGTTGGTCCGGTGCAGGTCACGGCGACGTCGACGGGCACGAACTCGGACGCGCCACGCATCGCGGCCGCCGGCAGCGACGCGTCTGTCGATCGACACACGACGGTTCCGACCGTCGACGAGATCCTGCAGGCGATGGTCGGCACGATCGGCTATCACGGCAGGCTATGCCGCTACAAGTTCGGCACGCTCGACTGCACGTGCAGCATTACGCCGAGCGTCCGCGTGCGGGCCGCTGAGGCTGTGCACCAGCTGCTCGAACGGGGCCGGTCATGATGCCGATCGAGGACTTGCGCGCGTTCGTAGCGTCGTCGCCGGCAGCAGTGCCACCGACACCCGAGAACACGCAGCACGTCGACGGGTACGTCGGCGAGCACGTCGGGTTCTGGGTGACCGGCAACCCGAAACCGAAAGGGTCGATGAAGTGCATCGGGCGCCGCGGGAAGGTCGCGCACGTGCTGACCGAGGACGACAGCAGCGGCGACCGCAAACGGTGGCGGGAAGCTGTCGCCACGATCGCCGACCAGGCACGCCGACGCCGAACGATCGACTACCCGGTCAAGGTGCACGTGTCGTTCTACCTCGAGCGGCCGGCGAACCAGTACGGCACCGGACGGAACCGCGACCTGGTCAAAGACTCGGCACCGGCGTTCCCGACCGGTAAGACGCTCGGCGATCTCGACAAGATGCAGCGGAACCTGGGCGACGCGCTCGTCGACGGGAACCTGCTCGCCGACGACAGCCTGATCGTCGATTGGATCGTGTCGAAGCGGTGGGCCGACAAGGGGCGTGCCGGCGCGGCGATACGGGTCTACCGAGCATGACAGCGACAAGGACCGGGCACTGATCCGGCAGGATCTCGCCGACGAACAGCGACACCGGAACAGCGACCGGCCGACACAGCTGATCGACTTTGCACGGTGGCAACGGTTCGCAGTCTCGACCGCTGCACTACTGCGGGAGAACCAGCAACTGCGCGACCAGATCGCCGAGCAGGCAGCCGAGATCGTGCGGCTATCGAAGGGCAGAACCGCATGACAGCGCGGGACGTCGGCGGGCAGATCAGGCTCGCCGACGACTGCTGTACCTGGTGCGGGCACGTGCACCAGCTGGTCGAGCCGTGCGGGGCGCTCGGCTGCCGCTGCCAACGACACGCGCACGCTGCGCGTATTGACAGACGTATACGCGGATTAGGTTCTGTGGTGTAAGGCCCAACCACCCGATAGGAACCCGCGATGAACGAGATCACGAACAGCACGATCGCAGCGATCGAGCAGCTGCACCGCTGGGGCGACTGCGACAAGCACGACACCCCGAACCAGTTCGACAAGCACTGCCACTGCTCGATCGAGGCGCGTGCGCTGACGTCCGAACAGTTCCTGACCTGCGGGCACTGCGGGCACACGTTCGACGGGCGCAAGCAATGGACGCTCGTTTCACGTCGCCGCGGTGGCCGGTTCTACCGTCCCGTTGCGAACGTGCCGGCGCTGACCTGGTCGCAGGCTCGCGATCTGGCGACGTCGACCGAACCCGTCGAGAACGTCGAGATCTGGTACGTGCCGACGCAGGCCGCGCAGGCAGCGTTCGCGCTGGTGAACTCGGGACTCGCCGCGGATCAAGACAACATCCTGCAGGCCGACGGACGCCGGCTGCCGATCCGGTGGGCGCCGACGCAAGACCGGCAGATCAGCACCGACGGCACGCCACGCGCGCACCGGCCGCGACGCTGCTCGTGGCCCGGCGTACGACGGCCGGCCAGGAACTCACCGATACCGAGTGGGACGCGATCACGAACCTGCCGACCTGCACCGACTGCGGCACCTACCCGGGCGGTGTTTTGGCGGCGGGGGGTTGGGGGGGCGGGGGGGCCGGGGTGGGGGTGGGGGGTTGGGGGGGGGGGGGGCGGGGGGGGGGCGTCGAGCGGGCACCGGCCCGGGTCCGTGCCAACTGCGGGCGTGGACTCACGCGCGACCCGAGATCGCCGAGCGGTACAGCGGCCGCCCGGCTCACCGACGACGGCGTCACCGCCGACTCGCGTTCGGTTCGCGCCGGCGCAGGCGTGCTATCCCCGCGTTCGTGCGCGACGCTGCGCCGCAGGCCGGCGAGGCGTGGCGGCGCTCACCACGTCGCGCGACCGCGGGCGTCGACTGAACCGGCGCAGACGCGAGCCGGCGATCGAGTGGCAACGCCACGGCACCACGGCACGTGCAGCGCGGCGCGCGCCGAACGACACGCGCGGCTGATCGTCGCCGAGCCTGGACGGCTGCTGGTCGAGGGCGCAGCGGCACGCGCGACGCACCGTGCAGGTGCGGCTGCCCGAGACGTTCCCGGGCGATCACCCGCACGTGAGGCCGAAGCGGCTGAGCCGGGGCCGCGAGCCCGCAGGCCGCGCCGAGCAGGCACTCTCACGCAGACCGAAGGACTCTGAGCATGGCTGCTGATCCGATCCGTACCCTGCGCGTCGACGCGAAACTGTGGCAGGAAGCATCCGCAGCCGCGAAGGAACGTGGCGAGACGCTGTCTGAGGCGATCAGGCGGTTCCTCCGCGGGTACGTGCGACGCACGCAAGCGTGACGTCATGAACCCGTACTACCAGGACGAACACGCGACCCTGTACCGACTGCCTTATCTCGGCGACACGATCGCGACCGTGCTCACGGACCCCCCGTTCTCGTCGGGTGGCCGGCGAGAGAACTCGCGCAGCCTCCGAAAGTCAATGACGCGATCCGTCGCCGACTCCGACTGGATCATGGGCGACGGCATGAGCACAGCCGGATTCGTCTACCTGATGCGTGAGTGTGGCCTCGAGTGGCGGCGCATCGTCACCGACGGCGGGCACGTGCTGTCGTTCATCGACTGGCGCATGTGGGGCAGTCTCGCAGCTGCTCTCGAGTCCGCAGACCTGCGGCAGCATCCGCTGCTTGTGTGGGACAAGGACCGTCTAGGCATGGGCGCTATCTTCCGCAACCAGCACGAACTGATCGTGCACATGAGCGTCGGTAATCCATCGAACCCGCAACGGCGCGACGTCGCGAATGTGCTGCGATTCCCACCCGTCCGCGACGGTGTCCATCCGACCGAGAAGCCGACCGCGCTACTCGAAAAGCTGCTGAGTGTAGTGAACCCGATCAGCGGCATCGTGCTCGACTGCTTTGCTGGTGCTGGCTCGACGCTGGTCGCAGCTAAGTCGCTCGGCATGCGGTCGATTGGCATCGAAGGCGATGAACGCTATTGCGAGGCGGCAGCACGAAGGCTGTCGCAGGATGGGCTCGACTACGGGGCCGGATCATGACCGACGACGCACTGCGGTCGTGCGTCTGGTGCAAGGGGCCGATACCGACCAGGGCACGCCGCGACTCGATCTGCTGCAGCACACGCTGCCGGCAGGCACGGCACCGGTTCACGACCGGCGTCGGCCGACCAGCAGCCGTCGCTGACGGCCGACCACTACGGCTCGCATACGCCGACCCGCCATACATCGGCAAGGCACGCAGGTACTACGGCGATCATCCCGACTATGCCGGCGAAGTCGATCACGTCGAACTGATCAGCCGTCTAGCTGCCGGGTTCGACGGGTGGGCGCTGTCGTGCAGCGCGATCTCGCTGCCGCAGATCCTGCCGCTGTGCCCGCCGGGAGTGCGGGTGGCTGCGTGGCACCGGGGCGAACGTCCCGTGCACTCGTGGGGGCCGCTGAACGGCTGGGAACCGGTCATATTCTGGGGCGGTCGTGCTCTCGACGCGTTACCATCTGGACGCGACGCTCGTCGACGAAGTCACACGTCGCGGATCCGCACACGACACGTCGCGAGTACTCGCACGACGGGTCGACTCGCTCGTCTATCGACCAGGCGTACGAACCACCGACCCGGCACGCGTCATCGGCAGCAAACCGGCCGTGTTCATCCGCTGGATATTTGACCTGCTCGGCGCGCTACCGGGTGACGAGATGGTCGATCTGTTCCCGGGGTCGGGCGGCGTCGACCGCGCATGGCAGACGTACACGCAAGGGGCGACACGATGAACGTGCAGCCGATCACACTCGCAACAGCGAACCGGTCTGGCGTGGCACCAACGACGCCGGTTCGGGACGGCGTGCTGCTGGACACGGGCGCTCGGCGATCCGGCAGGCAGGGCTCGCAGGCGCACCCGAGCGACGGCACCCGAACGCGTGCTACTGTTCGGGGCCGTGCCGTCGCACGGCGCCGGTTCCGACGGGTCGTGCACCTGCGCGAGAGCGAACCAGCGGCCGCGCAGAGGGTCGGCTCGACCGGCGCACGGCGGCGGGTCGACCCGCCGGACGCTGGCGACCGACACCGGCCGGCACCGATGGGTACGTGTGCTCTGATGGGTATCAGGCTCGTCGGTGAAGCACTCAACCCATCCTGGTCGCAACTCTCAGACCGGGCACGACTCGTGCTGCTCCACATGGCATACAGCGCGAAAGACACCAGCAGCAACGGGCACGCCGCCGGCACCTATTGGGCCGGGCACGCAACCCTGATCGTGTCCGTGCTCGGGCTCGACCCCGACGAACTCGACCGGGTGAAGCTCGAGAACGCCGAGAAGATGATCCAGCGCGCGGTTCGTGAACTCCGACTCGCCGGTGCGATCAGCACGATCGCGACCGGCTCACGCGGCAGCAACGCCGTCTACCAGCTGCACCCCGACCGGTATCCCGGGCTGACACTCGACGACACGGAACCGACACCCGAACCCGTCACCGAAACGCAACCGACACCACAACACACCACACGAACGAAGGTGAGGAACGGGCATCGACACCCTGTGCACAACACCCCGCAGCCTGTGGATAACTCTGCTGCAGCAGACCAGATCGTCGAAGAATGGGGGACTCCCCGTGTCCCCCATTAAAGACACCCCGTGTCCCCCTAACTCACAGTTAGGGGGACACCACGTGAACTTAAAGGGGGACACCCCGTGTCCCCCCGAGGAAGTAACTAAGGAAGGAAGGAAAAGAGGAACAAGTGAACCAACCAACGTAACTACCTACCTAGGTAGCGCGACGCGCGAGGTTCCCGACCTGTGGATAACTCGACGATGACCAGCCCACACAGACGCAACCCAACACCACAACACCCGGCCGACCGACCAGCCGACCCCGACCAGCCCACACTCACACCGATGCAACGCGAACAGCTGACACGCGACCTGCACGACCTACCCGAACTGTGCGACCACATGCACGCGAACTACTGGTGGTTCGTCGGCCGCGGCAGCCGCGACCCCGACGACCGCAGCGTCGCGTACGTCATCGACCCGACACCCGTCGACCTGTACGACTGGCGACTCAAGGGTCGAGGCGTACACGCCGACCCCATCGGCGAGGCCGATCTCGCGATGCGGATCGGGGCACAACGAGCCGGCGTGCTGCCACTGCTCGCAGGATGGGTCGACCTGATCGCAAGCGAGATGCGCGACCAGCATGCACACCACACAGCACCAGCGATCCCGCACACCGTCACGTCTGCCGCAGGCTGGATCACCCGACACCTTGACTGGATCTCGACACAGCCGTACACGTACGAACTCCGACACCAGGTACGCGACCTGGTCGTCAACCTCGAGCGGCTCGTCGGGCCGGCATACGCAGCACCCGACACCCGAACCCTGCAAACCGCGGACCAGCTGGCACAACTGCTCGGCATCGAACCCGACACGATCCGACAATGGAAGTCGAGAGGGCTGATCGAACCAGCAGTCGACCCGCGCACGGGCGAGATCATGCGAGCAGGCAGGCAGCCGCTGTACTACACCCGAGAAGCGAAAGCCGTACACACCACACGCAAGGGAAGGAACCCCGATGACGCGCACCCGGGCGGCGCCCGACCCCCGACCGAGGCGGGCCGAGCGGACCAGGACTGACCAGCACGACACGCCGACACGACACGGTAGATACTTGACACGAACCACCAAACCACCACACTGTGACAACTAGAGACACCTATGCCACCAGCCCGCGGAATCGACCCGATCGCGGGCTGACGCACACCCGGGGGACAACATGCCGAACCCCTACGGATACGAACACCAGCAAGCACGCGCAGACTGGCAGACGAGAGATCGACCGACACCCCGTTCGCTGTGGCTGCACCGGATCCTGCGGCCGGCACGCAGGCCAATGCACGACAATCATCGGACCCCGCACCGTCTGGCAACTCGGGCACCGCATCGCCGTCGCACTCGGCGGCAGCAACGGGCCCAAGGTTCCCTGGTGCCACCCATGCAACAGCGTCGACGGCGTACGAGTACGAGAGAAGATCAAGCGCACACCACGAACCAGCAGGGATTGGGGCGACTGAA
>NZ_JADJNP010000013.1 GCF_016714275.1 Tessaracoccus sp.
GAGATCGGAGTGACCGCGCCGGTGTTCTCGCGCCTCGCCCACGTCAAGAAGGCTGCGGCGGCCCTGTGGGATCCGAAGTGGTTCCGCTGGAAGGAGCGCGACCAAGCCTATCGGTTCCGCGTCGGCCCGATCGTACAGCTCGTCTCGGCGCACCAGCAGAGCGAGGACGCGGGCAGCCCGATCCAGGGCGCGAATTGGGTCGCGTGCGCAAGCGACGAGCTCCAGGACCACCACGACCGCAACGACGACATCAACGCCCGCGGTCGCGCCGCGCCGGGCGGCATCTACAAGCGCCTCTGCACGTCGACCTTCAAGGACAGCACCGAGTGGCGCAACTTCCGCGACAAGGCCGGCAAGTCGGCGGACTGGATCTTCGCCAAGCTGCAAGGGCTCGAGTCGCCGTTCCTGTGGCCGCGCTACTGGCAGGCGATCCGCGACGGCGGTATCACCGAGCGCGAGTGGCAGCGCCGCGTCCTCGCGATGGACGTCGGCCCCGAGGCGCAGCTCTATCACTGCTGGCGGCGCTCGCTTGACGACGGGTCACCGGCGAACCTGCGCATGATCCCGCTTGGCGCCGTCGACGTGACCGCGGAGATTCTCGCGCCGTACGCCAGCGAGGGGGAGCGCCTGACGACCCTCGTCGGACACGACCCCGGCAAGCGCCAGCACGTCTCCGAGTTCCTCAAGGCGTACAGGTTTCGCGGCGAGAAGCTGGCCCGGTGGTTCGTCGTCGACGAGGTGACGTCGGTCGACGCGACGATCGAGAAGCACGTCGGCGATGTGCTCGAGCGCGCGCGCGGCAAGTGGCACGCGCACCAGGTCGACCGGCGCGGTCAGGCCGACCCGACGTCGGGCCGCATGCTGGTGCGCGCCGACCCGCACACCCGCAGCGGCGACGACCACCCCGACGCGACGATGTACACGGTCTGGCGCGCGCACGGCATCAAGATCCGCGCCGCCGCGTACAGGCCGGGCAGCACAGAACCGGGCGTCATCAAGCGCGAGTCCCGATTCAACTTGGTGAACACGCTGCTCTGCGACGTGAACGGCATCCGCCGGTTGTTCGTCGCCTGCGACGACAAGGGCAAGGCCGCGGCCCCGCAACTGGTCAAGGCGCTCGAGACGATGGAGCGCAACGCCGAGGACAAGGGCGAGCACGAGAAAAAGAACGGTGAGGATCGGTCGCACTGGCCGGCCGCGGTCGGCTACGCGCTGTGGCAGATCGAGCACCCGCGCATGGCCAAGGCGGTGGTGTCATGACCACGCCGATCCGCGCCGTGCTCGCGACGCTGCCGAGCGGCGTGCAGGGGCAACCGCTCGACGACGAGGAACTGGCGAAGTACCTGCGCGACCACTGCGACCGCGACGTCGACCAGGCGCGCGAGAAGCGGCACCGGATCCGCGATGCCTTCTACCACGACGGCGGTGTCGACGATATGCGCGCGGTCGTGCAGGGGGCGTTCACCGACGGCAAGATCGTTGAGCGCATCGTGCGCATGCTGCCGCTCGCGCAGTTCAGCAACCCGACCAAGCGCATCGTTGGCGAGCTCGCGACGGTCTACGCCGAGCCGGCCAAGCGCAAGGTCGGAGGCGACGACGCAAACCAGGCGCGCTACACGTCGATCGTCTCGGCCGCGTCGCTCGACGAGCAGATGGACAAGGCGTGTCACCTGTTCAACCTTCACCGGGCGATCCTGATCGGCCCGCGCGTGCGCCCGGCCCCGGACGGCTCGCCCGAGGTCGTGATCGACGTGTGCAGTGCGGCAAACGCCCGCCCGGTCATGCACCCGAACGACAACACGCAGGTCATCGGGTGGCTCACGCGCATCCAGTACCGCACCGTCCGCGGCGCATCGCCGCGCACGCCGGCGTGGCTGCTCACCACTGATCATGAGTGGGAGACGCTCGACGAGAAGATGCAGCCGATCGCGGGCACGCGCGAGGAGCACGGGCTCGGCGTCAACCGATGGATCCCGATCACCGACAGCCTCCACGCGCCCGACTTCTGGCCCGGCAACGACGGCGAGGATCTCGTCTCGGCGCACAAGGCGACGTGGCTGATCGAGGCGATGATGATCAAGGAGACCCGGACCGCCTCGCGCGTTCCGGTCTTTCAGGGCGATTCGTCGACGATGGCGCGCGGCATGAGCATGGACTCGGCCGAGATGATGGAGGCACCCGAGGGCACGACGATCACGACCGTCGAGATCGGGACCGACATCAAGGTCTACATGGACGCGGCCGACCACAGCCTCGAGCGGGCCGGCAACAACTACGGACTATCGTTGGCCGCGCTCAAGCACCAGGGCGTGCAGTCGGCCGAGGCGCGCGAGCTGATGCTGGCGCCGGTGCGCGACCGCCGCGGCCGGCAGGTCAAGATCTTCCGCCGCGCCGAGGCGCATCTCGCCCGCACGATGGCGGCCGTCCTCGCCAAGTACGCCCCGGGCTACGGCTTCGACGCTGAGGGATGGTCGATCGACTTCGGTGAGGCGCGGGTCCAGCTCAGCCGCAAGGACCGCCTCGACCTGTTCTTGACCGAGCGCAGCGCCGGCCTTGCCGACTCGGTCGAATTCCTCATGACCGAGGACCCCGACAAGACCGCCGAGCAGGCGTGGGACGAGATCCTCGAGCACATCCGCATCGAGACGATGGTTCAGGTCGCCAAGCGTCCGCTCATGGCGATCAGCGGAGCCCTTGGAGGCATCGCGGCCCGCGCTGACGGCGCGCCGACGGGTGGTCGACCGGCCGACGATCTGTCGCCGACCGACCAGCCCGATCTCGAGGCAGCCGACCCACCTCACGCCGAGGGCGTCGCAGCCTGAACGATTCGCCTACCGGCGGCGCAAGCCGGGTGCCTGAGACGGGACGACCGCCCGCAACACGGTTGGACACGAGGACGACATGCCCGACGACAACGCGACCAGCGACCAGACCCCACCGATGCAGTCGGCTGCGCCCGCCCCGCAGCCCGCCCCAGCGATCACGCAAGCCGATCTCGATCGGGCCGTGGCCGCCGCGGCGCAGAAGGCGCACGACGCTGCATGGGCCGAGTCTCGACGTCTCCGCGACGCCGCCAGCAAGCCGCCCGCGGCCCCAGCGCCGCAACCCCGCACCGATACGACCGAGCCGCAGGCCCACGCCGACCCGCTCGCCATCCTCAAGCTCCGCGACGACTTCGACGACGCGACCGCCGACCTCCAGTTGGCATCGCCGCAGCGTCGATTCCTCCGCGAGCAAGTGATGGCGACGCGACCGCCGGACGTGGCCGCCTTCGTGCGCGGGTTCGTCGACGTGTGGGGCAGCAAGCCCGCCGCACCCGCGGCGACCACCACGAACGTCACCAACCCCGCGCCGGCATCGCCGGCGCACCCCGCGACCGCGATGCTCGGCACAACGCCGCCCGTGACGGTCACCTCCGATACTCCGCTGACGAGCCTCGGCAAGACGGACCTCGACGCCGCGATCCGGCGCCTCGGCCCGCACGAGTTCTCCAAGCGGTGGATGTCGGAACTGGCCAGCTCAGGGAAGCGCATCCCGATCCGCTGAAAGGCACGCCGCCATGGCGAACGAAATCACCACGACCACCTTCGACGACCTCACCTACACCGCGGCGGTTCAGCCCGTCGTGATCGCCGCGCTGTCCGAGCAGGGCGGCCTCTGGCGCCTCGGGCGCGAGTTCAACATCATCGACCAGCCGTCGACCGGGGCCAAGATCCCGACCGAGACGGCGTGGTGGGGCTCGGCCAACGACGACGGCGACGGCGTCGACACCGAGTTCGACGGCACCCAGGGCACCGACGTCAGCAACACCAGCGCCTCAACCGGATCGGTCACCATCTCGAGCGGCGAGTACGTCGTCGGCATGGAGATCACCGACAACGTGATCGAGGACTCGGTTCGCGGCATTGACATGTTCATGTGGCTCCGCGACCGCCACCTCAAGGCGATGGACCTCGCCTGGACCGACGACTTCTGCGCGCTGTTCGCCGGCCTGTCGAACACCGTCGGATCGACCGGCGTCGACCTGACGATCGTCCAGGCGATCGCCGCGCAGCAGGGCCTCCGCGTCCGCGGCGCCGAGTCCGACTCGACCTTCTACGTGTTCGACAACCAGCAGCAGCTCGACCTCGACACCGCGATTCTGACGGGCAACGCGGCGGCGGCGGTCTACGCGCTGTCGGCCGACCGCCTGATCGGCTTCGCGCCGAGCGCCGACAACGGCATGGGCGCCTCGCGCATCACCGGCCGCCTGCGCAACCTGCCGGTCATCACGACCGGCCTGACCGACACCGCCAACGGCGCGGCCGACGTCGTGGGCGCGTGCTTCTGTGCGACCTCGGCGGCCAACGACGCGAGCGGCTCGACGACCTTCGGCTACGTCTGGAAGCGCCTGCCGCGCCTCGAGACCGATCGCATCGTCGCCGGACGCTCGACCCTGATGGTCACGTCGTCCCGCTGGGGCTGCGGCGAGCTCCAGGACGGCAGCGGCACCGGCATCGTCACCGACGCCTGATCGAACCCACGGACCAAGGAGAAACACATGCCGAAGCAAGGACGCAACCGGGGCCAGATCACCGCCGAGGGCAACGGCACCCCCACCGTCGCCGTGGGCGCCGGCTGGGGCGCCACCGGCTCTGCCGCGCTCACCACGGGCGCGAACGACGTGGCCGGCCAGGTCGTCGTGACCGCCGCCGGCGGCACGTACGCGCAGGCCACCGCGACCGTGACCATCACGTTCGCTACCTCCTACGCCGCTGCACCGCGCGCAGTGATCGTGACGTGCGTCAACGCCGTCGCGATCGACACCGGCCACGTGTCGTACGCCGTGACCGCCGATGCGCTCGTGCTGACCTACAAGGTCTTGCCGGCGGCCGGGGCCTACACGTTCGACTACCTCTGCATCGCCTGAGGGCGATGGCCGACCGGGGCGGCGGTGTTCCGCCCCACCACTTTCGAGGTGACCAGCCATGGCCGCAGCACTCTGGATCAAGATCGGCGCCGAGCAGGGCGAGCAACGGCGCGCGCGCGTCTGGGACGAGAAGGCCCAGGCGTACGTGACGCCCAAGTACGAGAAGGGCCACGCCAAGGCTGGTCGCCCCATGATCGAGCGCCTCCCCGCGCTCGGCCATGACGGCACCGACATCCACAACATGCGCAAGATGCGCGGCGTCAAGCGGTACTCGACCTTCCTGCGCCATGACGGCCACGAGGTGTCGATCCCACTGACGAACGCCGCCGCGCACGTCCCGGCCGAGGACACCAGCTACGCGCGTGACCGGCAGCTCAAGGCGCGGCACTTCGGCTGGATCGAGCAGGGCAAGTGTCCGCTCATCATGCTCGCCAGCGGCGACCTGATGCCCGAGCAGATCGAGGCTGCCGAGCTGATGGCGCGCGGCGCCGCGCCGTGCCACCCGGCCGACATCGGCGGCGACAAGCCGCCGTGTGAGCACTACCTCGCCGAGAAGCGCGCGCGGAGGCTCAAGAACGACCAGCGCACCGCCGAGCGTGAGGCCGCCCACGAGTCAGAGCAGTCCAAGCACACCAAGGCTCTCGAGGTCATGACCAGCAAGGTCGCCGACGCCGTGGTTGCCTCGATGGCAGGCAAGCCCGACCCCGCGCCGAAGGGTGCCGGCAAGTGACGTTCGCCCCGGTCAAGCGCCTGCGCCCGCTGCTGACTCCGCAGGAGATCCGCGAGGCGACGGTGCGCGACTACACCCGCGCTGCGGAACGGGCGGGCGCGCCGACGATCGCTCGCGAGATCGAGCGCCAAGCCGTCGCCGACTGCCAGATGGTGGACCGCTTCAACGCCGCCAACCGGTCGCCGTCGGCGGCGAAGTTGTCCAAGGCGCGGGCTGCCGAGAAGGCGAAGCGCGCGGCCAAGCGGGCGAACGTGTACGCCGACGCCGGCCTCGAGGTCGTGGCGCCGATGAAGACCACGCCGCAGATCGTGCGCTCGGCGCACATGCCGTGCGAGACGGACACACGGTGGATGCTCGCGCGCGGCCGGGCCAAGCGCATCCTCGAGGGCACCGCGGCCAGCTCCGACCCGTTCGTCGCGACGCGCACGGCGACGATCCCTGACCTCGCGTACAAGCTGATGCGGATCTACGCCGACTTCGCGACGCGGAACATTCCGCGCCGCGAGGGCGACGAGCGCAACCCCTTCGCCGGCCTCAAGCCCGGCGATACGTCCCGCGTCTTGCAGCGCCTCGTCGAGGACGTCTGCGACGCGTCGTCGGGCCGCATGGGTCCATGGTTCGTGCCCAAGTGACCACCACCCAAGACATCCAGTTCGCCGTGACCGGCCAGTCGCTGATCCTCGACTGCGAGGACGGCCGGCCCGCGTCGATCACGGATGTCCAGGTGTGGTCGACCTCGGCCGACGACACCTCGACCGAGGAGGCCGCGACGACCGGCAGCGCCGCGGTCGAGACGAACCCGAACACGACCCTATCCGCCGCGGGCGGATCGGGCGTGGATCCGACGTCGCTGACCGTCACGTCGGCGACCAGCATCGCCGTGGCTCGCGTCTACCGCCTCGCCGCCGCGTCGGGGCTGTACGAGGACGTGACGATCGCATCGGTCAGCGGCACGACGGTCACGGTCAAGCAGCCGCTGATCAACGACTACCCGAGCGGCTCGACGCTCAAGTCCTGCCGCGCCACGATCGGCATCGACGCGACGTGGGTCGCCGACCTCAACAACCTGTCCCCGACGTGGACGCCGAACCCGGCCTACCGCGTCCGCTGGACCGTGGTGGACGGCGCCGGCGCCACGCAGGTCTACGACCGCTACTTCGACTTGGTGCGCTACGCCGCGCGCCACGGCGTCACGCCGCCGATGGTCGAGGCACGCTGGCCCGGGTGGCTCGACGGCCTGCCGCTGGACTGCCGCACCGATCAGGGCCGGTCGATCATCGACCGCGCGTTCAAGGCTCTCCGCTTCGACCTCTACGGCGACAACAAGGCCGATCAGGCGATCCGCAACGCCGAGGCGGTCGCCGAGCTTACGATCCTCCGCGCGCAGCTCCTCGCGATCGAGGATGCCGCGACAACCGGCGGCGGCGTCGACGGCAACCGCTACGAAAACGCGAAGAAGGTCTACGACCAGCGGTATCAGCAGTTCGTCCGCGCGCCCGTGATCGCCGTCGACACCTCGGGCGGCGGAGCTGCGCAGCCGATCGCGCCGACCCCACTGTGGAGGCGGTAGATGGCGACGACCACGCCAGCCGAGATCCGCACGGTGATCATCGCCCGCATCGCCGCGTTGACCCCGCCGACGCACGGGGCGAACCTGTACACCGCGCATCGGGACGATCGGCTCGACCTGCGCGCGTGGGCCGCCGCGAATCCGCTCGGCTGCCTGCGCCGCTTCGACGTCGAGACGCGCGGTGACACGAGCTCGCCCGAAGTCACGATGGTCACGCTCGAGCAGGTCCGCGAGACGTTCGACATCGTGATCGCCTACCCGGAGAGCAACCGCTTCTCCGGTCGCCGCGGCCTCGACGACGTGATCGCGTCGGACCTGCGGCACATCGACTACTACGCCGGCACGACGGGCTTTTCCATCACGCCGACGAGCAACGCCACGATCATCAGCACGCAATACAGCCGCGAGCAAGACGGCGCCGTTTGGTTCGGCGTCATCCCGCTCGAGGTCGTCTATTGGAGGGCCTCACCATGACCGCCTGTTCGAGCAAGCTCCAGCACATCAGCTACGTCGCCGAGTCGGCGTGGGGCGAAGCCTCCACGTCGGCGACGAGCGCGCAGACCATCCCGACCACGGTGATGGCGAACCTCGCCGGCCTCGGCCGGATGATGATCGACCCGGGCCGGGTCGTGCAGTACCGCAACGAGCGGCCCAAGATGATCCCGGGCCCGTTCGAGGGCGACTTCACCGTCGAGATCGAGGCGATCGGGCACGGATCGACCTGCGCCGGCGCGGTCACCGCGACCGCAGCCGAGACGCTCCTCGGCTACGCCATGGGCGCCGTCGCGTCACCGACCAGCGCGGACGGCACCACGATCAGCGGCACGGCCTCGACCGCGACCAGCCTCAACGTCGCCGCCGCGTCGGGTCTGCTCGTCGGGCAGATCATCCGCCTCGGCGCGAAGAACGACGGGCGCGGCGACGGTCAGCCCGCGGTGGTTGCCTCGCACGGGACCTCAGTGATCGCGCTCAAGACCGCCGCGCCCGCCGCGATGGATACCGCTGCCGACGTGGTCTACACGTCGATCAACGTCCACACGGTCGAGTCCACCTGCGCCGTCACGTCGTTGCGCATGTTCGTCAAGACCGCCGACACCTCGTGGTGCCTGCACGGCTGCTTCATCAAGTCGATCGCGTTCACCGGCGGCGCGCCCGGGACCATCGCGAAGTGGCAGATTACCTTCGGCGTGTCGTGGATGGAGCCGATCACCACGACGTTCCCGGACACGACCACCACCGCGGCGTGGACCACCGCCGCCGTGCCGACCGCGGCCGGGTCGGTGTTCATGAACACGTACGGCACCGCCACCCGCGCGACGCTCACCGCCCGCGCCATCTCGATCGGGATCACGCTCGGGATCGTCCCGGTCATGGGCTACGACGGCGCGAGCACGTCGCAGATGATCGTCGGGGCCAAGCGCATCCCGGACAGCCTCAAGGTGTCGATGACCGTCGACGCCGAGGGTGACTCGGCCACCCCCCCCTGGTACACGGCCTGGAACACCAACGCGCGCCAGCACCTGCTGATCGCGTGGTCGGTCGGCGACGGCTCGACGCTGAGCTGCTACTTCCCGAACCTGTGCTGGTCCGGCAAGCAGCCGACCCAGACCGACCTCGACGGCCTCAACCGGGTCCCGCTCGAGCTCGAGGCGGGCACCGACACCGCGGGGACCACCGACCTGTCCCGGTCGGCGATGCGCTGGGGGCTCGCGTGAGCGTCAAGCTGGCCCTCACCCTGGCCGAGCCGTACCGCGTGATCTCGCGCTACGACTCGGCGATCAACCTGCCGCCCGAGCCGGCCATCGGGCCGCGCCCCGATCGCAAGGACGGCGAGTCCGACGATGAGTTCCGGGCCCGCGCCGAAGCGTGGGCCGCACCCCTGCGCGAGTGGGGCAAGCCGCTGCGGGTCGCGCGCGAGACGGGCGACTACAAGCCGATCCTCAAGGACGGCGAGCAGCCGACGATCTTTGTGCTCCGGCAGATCACCGCGACCGAGTGGACCGCGATCGACAGCGCCCTCGCGCGCGTCGACGGGTCCCGCGCCGCGATGTTGCTCCTCGCCCGGATCGGCGTGCTGCGACTCGAGGGCGACGCGCCGACCGCGGCCAACCTCGCGCCCGAGGTCGACGCGGCGTTCCCCGAGTTGGGCAAGATCCAGCCACCGCGGTTCGTCGACCTGTTCACCGGCACCGAGCGGATCCTCCTCGAACTGGCCGAGGTCATCGTCGACCGGAGGCACACGCCCCCAAACTGATCGAGGGAGCGCGCCTCCTCCCTTACTTCGTCGAGGCGATGCGAAGCGACCGAGCACCGCCACCTGACTGCGCGACCTGCCGAGCCAAGATCCCAATGCACGATCGTCAATCCATGGGCTGCGCGTACGAGCCGAGCGCCAAGAGCGCCGCGCCTCAGTACGTCCTCGTGCGTGGCATCGTGCCGATGCTCGATTGGGCGCCATCGGTCTGCCCGTACTACCTCGGCCGCCTGCCGATGGTCGCCGAGGCGTTGCAAGCTCTGCCGCACTGGAAGGCCGGCACGCTCACCGAGTGGTGCGGCGGCCCGCCGACGCGCGCCATGCTCGCGGCCGTCGCCGAGCTGGACAACGCGCGCGAGGGCTACGCGCAGGACCCGAACCGGCCGAAGGGGGAGGCGTAGCCATGGGACTCTTTGGAAGCGCCGTCAGCGCGATCACCGGAGCGGTGATCATGGACTACAAGGTCAACACCGAGCAGGCCAAGGCCGCGGTGAAGGGCCTGTCGGGCGTCCAGAAAAAGGCCGCGCTGGAGCAGGTCAAGGCCCTTGAGGAGCAGGGCAAGGCCGCCGAGTCGATGGCCGGACAGTACGCCAAGGGCGGTGCGATCATCCTCGCCGCTGCCATGGCCGCGAAGGACGGCCTCGCGCAGATGCGCGAGGAGGCGCGGCTCACGCAGGGAAGCGCGGGCGTCAACATCGACTCGCTCAGCGAGTCGTGGGACGGCCTCAAGACGCGCATGGAGTTGATGACGCTCGCGCAGGCAGGCCACCGCGGCGCGTGGAAGCTGACCACCGGTCAGCTTCAGCTCGTGAGCGAGGGCATGCGCGCCCTCACGAAGGAGGGCTACGAGGCCGACAAGATCTTCGATCGGTTCACCGAGGTCCTGAAAAAGGGCAAGCTCGAGGGCCTCGACGAGTTCGGCCTGTCGGTGCAGGCGACGGGCGATCAGTCGAAGGACTTGCAGGTCCTGATGACGGCGCTCGGCAAAGAGGTTGCCACCGTCGGCGGCAACTTCGAGATGGCCGGGGACCAGGCGCAGCGATCGATGGTCAAGATGGAGGATGGGATCGCGCGCCTGCGCGTCACCGTCGGCAAGCTGACGGCTGGGCTTCTCGACATGGCCGCCGCGTACGGTGAGGGTATGGGCGAGGCGGTCTTTGGCTCGCTGCCCGAGGAGCGGGGCACGGAGGGACGCGCCGCGATGTACGCGGCAGCTCCGCTTTATGCGGGGCGGGTCGGTCATCAACCGCCAGCACCAGGGTCAGCGGAAGCCAGGACGGACTGGTCGATCGCGGCTACGGGTTGTTCGCGAATCCGACGACGCCGAAAAGAAGGCCGGCGAGCGCTCTCCCGATTCAAGCTGGCGTCGATCGGTCGCGCGACGGCAGGGCCCGCTCGCGACCGCATCGCCGGCCGAGTTCGCGAAGTTGGTCGCGGGCCTGCCCGCGGATTGGCGACTCGTCGACGACGAACTCGCGAAGCGCGTCGACGACATGCAGGCCAAGTTGGTTTGGCGCATGGCGAGCAGGATCAACAACGCTGCCGCGCCCGGCGGACCCGCGGACAAGCCGGAAGGCAAGCCCGGAGGGCAAGGGTGGCGGCAAGTCGATCGGCGGGCTGATCTTCGGCGCGGTCGACTCAGCCATCGGTGCCGTCGACAGGCTCGCGGCGTTGCGCGATGCGCGCCAGGCCGCATCACAGGCCGCCGCCGACGAGGCGCGCTACCAGGACGTGCTCGCGCAGCGCCAAGCCGCGCAGGCCGAGGAGTTGCGGCGCCTGTCCGTCGACATCCAGTCCGAGGCCGCGGGGCGCGATGAGGCCGAGCGCGAATCCTTCCTCGAGCGCACGTTCGGCAAGCTCGAGGAGTTCGATGCCTACGCGGCCGGATTCGGCGTGCTCAAGTCGGCGGTCACCGACGGATTTCAGGCGTGGATCAGCGGCGCCGAGTCGGTGGGGACGGCGGTGCGCCGGTCGATCGCACAGTCCCTCGGCGGCTACGCGGTCGAGATGGCCGGCATGGCGCTTGTGTCTGCGGCTCACGGCATCTACCACCTGACCAATCCGTTGACCGCGGCACAGGGCGCGGGAGAGCTATTCGCGGCGGCCAAGTACGCCGCCGCCGCGACGGCGCTCGGGGTCATGGCCAAGACCGTCGCTCCGAGCGGCGGTGGCGCTGGTGCTTCGTCTGGTGCCAGTGCAGGCGGGTCATCGTCTCGTCGACGCAGCCAGGACCACCGCGGTAGAGGTGATGGCCCGGGCGGGTATTCCCCAACGGCATCGACGGTGGTCATCGTCAACGACACGTTTACCGACAGCCAGCGTCAGCGCGAGCGGTCGGTGTACGCGGCGATCGCGCGCACGCAGACCGTCTACCGTCCACCGGTGGGAGTATCGTCATGAGCGCGTGCGGGCGACTCGAGGCGCAGTTCACTGTTCCGGCCGGAGGCTGGACGGTTGCGGTCACGATCACGGCGATCGGCGGCCCGTACAATGTCACGGTGGCGGCCAACACGTACACGCCCACGTCGTTTCTGACCGCGCTACAGACGTCACTGGACGCTGCGAGCGGATCCGATGGCGCGTTCGCCGTGTCGGCGAGCTTCACCGACCGCACCGGCACGGGGCTGGTCACGATTGCACACGCCACCGAGACATTCTCGGCGACGTGGACATCGACCGACATGCGCGACCTGCTAGGGTTCTCCGGGAGCCTGACGCCGGCTGCGCTGACGTTCACCGGGGCCTCAGCTATGCGCGGCGCATGGCTACCCGACTGCGAGATCGACACGACGTATGGCGGGGAGGCCGGCCACTACGAGCACGATCGGTCCGAACTCGTCTCGCCCGACGGCACGGTCTACGCGCTGTCCTATGCCACGTCCCGCCGATACCTGCCCGAGATCCGGTGGGCGCTGATCTCTCGAGCCCGAGCGCGTACAGCCGCTGAGACTACCCCGGGGCAGTCCTACGAGACGTGGTGGCGCGACACGCACGGCGGGCTGTACTCGTACTTCGCCGCAGCTCCGCAGGTGACGGTCTACGACGACTCGACCACCTCGAATTCGATCGGGACATTCCGCCTAACGGGGCGCGTCGACACGAGCATGACCAAGGCTGCCGCGCCATGGCACGGCCTCTGGGAGATCACCGCGGCCGGATACAAGGTGCCGTGATGCTCTCGCTGTCCTCAACGACGAGTCGCGACCGCGCGCCACGCTGCGTAGGTCTGCCCGGTGGTGCCGATGCGCCACAGTCCGACAAACTGCGCGGTGCCGTCGGGGCATCCGTAGTAGTAGGCGATGCGATCCATCCCATTGTCCTGCCCGGGGGCGAACCAGTTGGCCGCGCCGTCCTGGTCAAATTCTGCGTTGACCTGAATGCTGCCGATGGTCACGCGCGACGTGTCGATGCCCGTGGCGACGGCGGTCATCGTGTCAGCGTCGAGCCATGGACCCTCGGCTGGGTCGCACGGATTCTCGGCGGTCCCCTCCTGCCGGAACTCACAGCCCCACGAGAGATCCCACGTCCCGATGGGCTCGAACGGCTGGGCGATCTCGCACTCCGCGATGGCGTGCGGCGTGGTCAGGCTGTACGAGGCGGGCCCGCCATCGGAGCAGGCAACAACGGCGAGCATGGCGGCGGCGGTCAGTACGGTGCGCATCCCTACAACATCACGCCGGTTTGCCCGGCGCGCAAGGGCTACCGCTAATGGGTGCCACCCTGACCATGCTGAACACCGGCCGGCCGTCGGTGGTTTACGTTGTACAAATCGAGGGTTACGACGCGATCCTGACCAGCGCCGTGCCCGATGTTGCGCTCACGGCCTGGCGGGATTCCACCCCGTTGGGGTCAGCCGAAGTGTCGCGGGCATTCGGCGGCCTGTCGGTAGCATGGGAGCAGTCACAGCGCATCGACCCGTGGGAGCCGTTCGGTCAGCCGCCGATCTGTCGCCTGATGGTGGCGCCGTCGATCAACGACAACGGCGAGCCGGTCGACACGCTCGGCGTCGAGGTCCACAAGCGGTCGGGCGGGACCGAAACGTTTCTCGACGCGACGATGACGCCTGCATCAACGACGGCCACGGTCCTGTCGTCGTCGGCGTTCGCGGCGTCAGGCACGATTCACATCGGTCCCGAGGCTATCGCCTACGGCAGCAAGTTGGCGCCGGCGTCCCTCACGTCGCTGACCCGCGGCAAGTTCGCGCCGTTCACGACCAGCTCGGGCGCCCGGTTCGCGCGGTCGCACATCGTCCGCGATATCTCGACCGCGACCGGCGATCCGGTCGGCGTCGGCTTGCCCCCGATCGTCTCGACCGAGCGCACCTCCTGGACCGGCCGCGGCGTCGCGGTCTGGATCTGCCGCTACTACGCGTCTGGCACCTTCGACGGACCCGACGACGCACACCTCTCCTTCGCCGGAACGATCGCGGGCATCTCCGAGGGCCCCAACGGAGAGACGATCATCGAGTGCGAGCACATCCTCCGCAGCGTCTATGAGTCGCGCTTGATGGCTGACCCGTTTACCGCGAAGGTCACGGACGGCTACTACCTGGGCCTGGTCGGCGGGCTTGGTCCCGGTACTGACAACGAGTTCCAGTGCGTTTCTCAGGGTTCCACGTCGGAATGCCAACCCGCTGACCGTGGTCAGCGGAGCGCCGACCAGCGTCAACGAAATCCAGACTGGGTTCTACACGTCGGACGAGATCGCGCAGGCGATCACCGCGT
The DNA here is from genome assembly GCF_016714275.1 of Tessaracoccus sp. GTDB lineage: Bacteria > Actinomycetota > Actinomycetes > Propionibacteriales > Propionibacteriaceae > Arachnia. The sequence continues at coordinate 14,188 of NZ_JADJNP010000013.1, forward strand.
GGCTACAGGCCGAGTACACCGCGGGGCGCCTGCTGTTCTCGGGGGCGTACTCGAACCGGGCCACGCCCGACGGGTTGCGCGGCGTGCTGTCGTACGTCGACGCGACCGCGGGCAGCGCGCTGCGGTCGCTCTCTCTATTCGTGCCGCCCGGCAACCTGTGGCGCTTCCTCGGATGGGATACGCCCAATCTGTTCGCTCAAGGATCGGGCGTGGTCGGCAGCGAGCGCGCCGCCACCCCTCCGTTGCGCGCACTGATCTCGAACATCGGCGGGCGCCTTCCGATCTCCAACGAGCGCGGCAACTGGATCGATCAGGGGTCGATCTTGCCGGCGTCGCTCTTTGACTCGAGCGGCACGCAGGAGGGCATCGTCAAGATCGGCAGCCTAGGGCATGCGGTCGTGTCCAAGCAGACCGGGTACCTGAACGTCTTTCTGAACGTCGGGCTTGACCGCTACCTATTATCGACGGGAGGCGAGATCGCGATCGAGTACGACGACGACCAAGACGTGACGCTCCAGCAGGTAATCGTGGCCGAGGGCGATTTCAAGTCGCTGATGCTCCAGATCCTGTTCTCGACCGGCGCGTCCGGTTTCAACCACGCCACCTACGACACGCTCGCGTCGGACCTCGGCTGCGCGCTGCCGTACTCGCTCGCTGGCGCCGACTTCGTCTCGGACGTTGAGAACGTCGACGGTGCGGACGCGACGATCTGCATCGTCATCGACAAGCCGACCCGTTTCGTGGACGTGTTCAACGTCGACTTTCTGCTCCGGTGGGCCTACTTCACCTGGGGCGCGGGCCGGATCCACATGCGCGCATGGGGGACTCCGACCGCCGGGGCCGCCGTAGTCGATCTGGTCGAGGCGGACAAGGCGATCTCCGTCGGCCAGTCCGGCACGGATCGGCAGCGGTCGACGAGCGAGGAGCGGTTCGAGTACATCCGCAACAACATCACGGTCCGATACGGGCGCAACGCCGACGGAGACCTTGTCTCAAAAATCAGCTTCACCGATCGGTCGTCGATGTCGGCCCACGGTGCGCGAGGGGTTGTCCTCGACGCGATCAACACGCTCGGGCAGTCGTCGATCGGTGACATCGTCGGCGTGATCGCGCGGTTCTCGGGAGCGCTGCCGATGTTCTCGCGCCCGCACAAGATCGTCCGCATGACGATCGGCCCGCACATGTACGAGCAGCTCGTTCCGGGCACGCTCGTCACGATCACCGACAGCCACATCCGCAACCCCGAGACGGGCCTGCACGGGATCACTGGATGGCCCGGGATCGTCGTGGCCAATCATCACGGATGGGGCGGTCCGGTGCCTGGCATCGACGGGCGTCCGTCGATCGACGATGCGAGCGGTGAGGTTGACGTGATGATCTTCGACCGCATCACCGCAGCCCCGTACGGGTACGCGGCGCAGGTTGACGACACGGCCCCGAACTCCGGTTACGACGCCGGCACGGTCACGCTCAAGACCTACGACCACCAGTACAGCACCGCGTCAGGTGCGCTCGACGCGAGCCACTTCGCTACCGACGACGTGGTTCGGATCCTCGAGATCGACCCGCCGGACCCCACCGCGGCGCTGACGTGGACGAGGACCGTCGCGTCGGTCGCTTCGTCCGAGATCGTACTGACATCAACGCTGTCATCGCCGGCATGGGACACGGCCAAGAAGTACCGGATCGTCCCAGCCGAGTACGGCAGCGTGGCCGCGTCGCAGAGGGTCACCGCGTTCCAGGCCGATGACGGCGACGGATTCATCGTCGACACGCGCCAGCCGTTCGGGATGATCTCGAGCGGTGTCGGGCAGTCGTCGACGTTCACGCTTTCGGCCGCAACCGAGCGTTGCCGGCGCTACAGCACGCATCAGGTTGGCGACGGCGTGACGTTCGATGCTGGTGCGGCGCGCGACACTGCGAGGCTGGTCAACAACCTCGTGAACTACAAAACCGCTCCGCAGAACCCGACGATCTACAGCGATACGCGCAGCGACACGCCGACCGGGACGTGGGTGCTCGTCGAAGCGTTCCCGCAGTTCGTCGGGATCGGGCCGGTGTTTGCGTCGGTGACGATCAGGCTGTACGTGGCGCCGATGTACCGGTCAAAGACGGTCGGGTCGGTGTCGGTGCGGGTCACGCTGAGCCGGCTCATGCCGCAGGGGGCAACGCGTCACGACGTGGTCCACCTCGACCCGTACATCCAGACCACGTTCACCACAACATCGACCACCTTCGCGATCCCTACCGCGGTGGGGCTCGACTGCCGGCACGTCACGCTCGGACTCGGCGGGTTCGCCGGCCTCGGGTTTGTGTGCGTCGAGGTGAACAGCGGTGACGCTGAATACCTCGGCCTGCCGACCTGCTACGTCGGTCCACAGGAGTCGCCGTGAGTCTGCTATCCCGTCCCAAGCTGATCCACTGGCAGCGCGACGCACTCAACGGCATGAGCCCGTCGTCGTCGTTCTACGCGAAGGTAGTCGAGGCCGAAAACCACCTGACCGCATACCGCCACCGATGCGTGTACCGCCGTGCGTGGATGCTCGGCAATGCGGCATATGGCTACGCCGGTACGACGACGCTCGCGCGGTTTCGGTTCCGATCGGGCCATGGCGTCACCGGTGCGCGTGTGATGCTCATCATGGGTCGTGACAACACCGGCGCAACCGCGACGACGCCGTATGCGTCGGTGACGATCGGCGCGACGACCGCCGGCCCGTTCTACTACGGCCAGAACCCGACCGCGAGCGATGACGCGCCCGATGACATGATCCTGGTCGCCGACACGATCGCGATCTCGTCCGATACGACCTACTCCTGCTCGATCACGACCGGCGATTACGCGCGCGTCATGGCGGCGTGCATCTACGAGGTCGGCGCCGACACCGTCGACGAGGCAACCGAGTGGTTCAACGCGACGATCCCGCAGGCCGGACGTCGATCTGACGCGTTCCAGGGTCGGATCCTCCAAGGGTTGTCCAGATGCACCGGCACAACGCCGGGTCGGTCGTAGAACTGGAGCCTGATCAACGGAGCAGCTCGGACCCGCACCTCGGCGACCGCCGCGAACCTCGTCGACAACACGTCGACCGGCGCGCCCACTGCCGCAACGCCTGGGGTCAATCTGAATTTGGCCTATCGCGCGACCGAGGGCGTCGCGACGGTTGCCGGGGAGCTGGCCGCGTACGCATCGATCCCGGCAGGGTCTGGAACCGTGACGCTCGTCGACAGCGGCGGGTCGGTTGTGGCGACCGCGACGGTAAACAGCGCAACCCCAGGATGGTTCACCGGGACGTGCGCGCTGCCCGCGAGTCTCGCCAAGTACGATCTCCAATTCGCCGGCGACGGCACGAACCAGATTTCCGTATACGCCGTGTCCTTCATTGAGTATGAGAGCTAGACCGGGGCCGCATCTGTGGTTGCCGTGAGTTTCGGTTAATAAGGTTGAACTGTCAGCGTCCCGCGCGCGCGGGCACGCTCACTCCAAGGAGTCCCCATGACCGCCGGCCTACAGTCGAGCACCAACAACACGACGTTCACGATCAGTCTCGTCGAGGCCGCCACCGCCAACAACAGCCCGCCATCGGGCGCGACGGCCGGCATCGCGACGCTGACGCTGGCTGAGGGCCTCGGGTATCGCCCCGCGGTCGCCTCGCTGGCCGTGGTCAGCACCGCCGGATCAGGGACGATGACCGTCACCGTCCGCATGTGGGGCTACATCACCTCGCTCGCGAAGTGGATCCCGATCGGCCCCGGCGGCGACACGACCAAGGGCACGGTCAACGGCGGGTCGGCGATCGGCGAGACGAGCGCCAACGCGATCACCCACGTCGAGGAGTTCCGCAACCCGTTCCACTTCGATCGCCTGTACGCCGAGATCCTCGCGATCGGCGGAACCAGCACGGCGATCACGGTGGCGTTGATCGCGCCGCGGTACGGAGCGCCGTGAGGGCACCCGGCGCGTACCTCCACGAGTTCGGCGGCTACTTCGGTCGCGCGCCGCTGATCCCCGCGTCGCCCGACGACTTCGCCACGCGGACCGGCGTGACGCTGTCCGGGATGTACAGGTGCAACGAGTCGTCGGGGTCCCTCGCCGATCTGGTCGGCGGCACCGCCCTCGCGGCGAATGGATCGCCCGTGTACGCGACGCCGACGACGTGGCGACCGAGCGTGCGCTACCCCGCCAGCTCGGGGCACGGCGCCGACGTGCAGGCGCTCGGCACCGGGTCGGGCTGGTACGCCGCGGTGTTCCGGGTCGCGGATCCGACGATCGCCCTGCCCGGCATCGTCGGCAGGTACAACTCCTTCTTTGCCGAGTCGATCAATCTCTACTCGCAGACCGGCGGGACGCAGTGGACGGTGCAGGTGCGCGACGCCGCTGCTGGCCAGGTGTCCGCGGTGGGCACGACCAACGTCAGCGCCGGGGCGTGGCTCGGTCAGATCCAGATCGATCGAGCCGCGGCGGTCGCGCGTGGGCGCATGTCGAGGATCGGCGGCGGCGTCACGCCCGAGCAGATCAGCGCGTCGATCGCCGGATTCGTTTCTCTCGACGGCGTAGGCAGAAGTTCGGCCTCGGAACGCCCAGGGCATCTTCGGCGGCGGCGCGTCGGTAAGCCTCGCCCTGGCCGCGACCGGTGTGCAGTGCGAGGGCGTCGGGTTCATGGCCGCGATGGCTGCGGCGCTAGGAGTCGAGTGATGCGCGACCTTGCCAAGATGATCCCGATCGCAGGCCGCGAGGCCGGCACGGTCGTCGTCGACGGCGCCGACTACCGGATCGAGCGGCTCACGGCCGGGCGTATCCGCGTCACGATCGACAACGGGCGGCAGATCACGATCCACGAGGGCACGCGCGAGCGTGATCGCGCGCTGCAACGTCGACGCGCACCCGCGGTTCCGCGCTGCGCTCGCGGCGGCGGTCAACGGGGCGCCGGCCGCCGTGGCAGATCCGCCGGGAGGCCCGCGCAAGTGACCCGTGAGCCGCCCGATAGCGGCTCGGGCCGCGTGCGTGGTCGGCTGATCGATCCGCCGTCTCCGCGCCACGCCGATCACACGCGCACGCCGACGCGTCCGGGTCCGCACGTCGTGCCGGGCCTCGACGACACCGAGGACGACTTCCCGGGTCCGCTGACGCCGGTGGAGCACCTGATCTCGCGCGTCGGCAAGGTCGAGGAGGTCGTCGCGGACCACGCCGCCACGATCGCGGAGCGCCACGAGATGCCCAGCACCGAGGCGTGGCAGCGGCTCGAGGACACGGTCTACGCGATCCGGTCGGCGGCAGATCGGCACACGCGCGAACTGTCCGTCGAGGTCGTGCGCCTCGGTGCGCGGGTCAAGATCTGCGAGGACGAGCGCCAGAAGCGCGGCCGGTGGACGCTGATCGTGAAGTGGCTCAAGGGCATCGGCGCGGGGGGCGTGGTCATGGCGTTGCTGTGGGCGGTGACGATGATCGGCGACGCGGGCGGCGCCCGCGAGGCTGCGGCCCGCGACAAGGCGACCGCTCGCGAAGTGTTCCAGGACGTCCGCGCCCTCCGCGAGCAGTTCGCGGCGGATCACGCGCTTCTTCAACTGCTCGTCTCGAGGTTCGCACCGCCATGATCCACACCCACCGACCCACGATTCTCGGCGCGCTGATCGGCGCCGCCCTCGTCACCATCGCGATCCTGGCGCTGACCGCGCGGGCCGACGCCGATCCGCCCGATGCCGGGCCCGACCCGGTGGTCCTCGCCGACCACGCACCCCGGGCATCCCTCGCGGCGCCGGCACCCGACGCGCCGGCGCCGTCCGACGACCCCGGGATCATCGGTCACGCGCTGGACGTCGCCGGTCCGGTCGGTCGCGGGGCGCTCGGGGGCATCGCGTGCCTTGTCGTCGCGTGGCTCCTCGCGCGCGCACGTGACCGCTGGGGCTGGCTCCGGCGCGGGTGGGCGGGCAACGCGGCGGCCACAGCCTACGCCGCCCTCGCGACGTTTGGCGGGGTCGTGGCGGTCGGTGGCAGCGTGGGGGCGGGCCTGACCGCGGTCGGCGGCGCGCTCGCGGCGGGCATGGCAATCGCGCGCGACCCCGAGACGGCCCGACGGCCGGTGCTCGCGTTGGGCGAGGAGGTGCCGACGTGATCGACGGCCTCGACTACCTCGCCGAGCTGGCCCTGCGCCTGATCGTCGAGCGCCGCGACGACCACGACCCCGGCGACGAGGACCGATCGTGAACGACTACCGCGCCGGCCTGTTCGCCCTTGCGCTCGCCGCCCTGGTCTACGGGATCGGGCGGGTCCGGCGCTGGCTCGACGGCCGCGAGCTCGCCCGGGTCACGACCCGCGCCGTCAACGCCGAGGCCGCGACCGAGCGCGCCGCCGCCGAGCGGGACCGGGCACAACTGCAAGAGGCCGCCACGCGCGACCACGCGGCCGATCAGGCGCGGGGGCACGAGGCGGCCGGGGAGATCACGACCCATGCGACTGGACGCCCTGACGCTGATCGCGCTGCTCTGTACGACCGCATGCGGGACGCCGCGCACGACCGTCGTGCGGGTGCCGGTGCCGGTGCTGACCCCGCCGTGCGTGATGTACCGGGCTCCGGTGCCACCCGAGGCGATGATGCCGGGGACTGACGCTGAGACGGCGTGGCTTGCGTCGTGGGCGCGATGGACGGCCTACGTCGAGGCCGCGTGCGGGACGGGCGAGAGGCCCGTGTGGCGGCAGTGAGGGCTTGCCGCTGCGGCGCCCCGCTCGGCCTCCAGCCCGGCCGCGCCGGCGCCGTGTCGATCGGGCTGGTCAGCGGCGAGGAAGTGTGCACCCGGTGCGGGGCGCTGGATTCCGACCGAGACGCGAAGCCCGAGAACGTGCCGCCCCGCAAGGGCGGCAGGAGGTAGCCGTGTCCCTACTCGATCCGCTCCTGGCCCTGTTCCGACGGTCGATCGCCAATCCGCCGGCGCCTGATCCGGTCCTCGAGGTCGAGCGGAAGATCCTCGAGCTGCCCGACCCCCGGGCCGAGCGGGTAGTGGCGCGCGCCCGGCGACACCTCGGGACGGGCCGCTACGGGTTGGGGCGCGGAGGTCGCCACCCCGACGCCGTGACCCCGTTCGATCGCGACGGCCTGTGCGACTGCTCGGGGTTCGCGGCGTGGTCGCTCGGTCGCGACCGCAAGACCGACGAGATCGACGGGGGCTGGATCTCGACCGACTCGATCGTTGCCGACGCCACCGGGCCGCGCAGGATGTTCCGCGCCGTCCCGATCGGCGAGGCGGCCCCCGGCGATCTCGTCGTGTACGGCGGGCAGCGCGTCGGCGGCGTCCGCGTGCGTATCGGTCACGTCGGCGTGGTCGTCGAGTCCGGCGCGACGTGGGATGCGGTGCGGGTCATCCACTGCCACGGCGGCAAGCGGCCGGCCGTGAGCGAGTCGACCGCGGCGCTGTGGGGGCGCAAGCGCGGGATCGTCGCGCGCCCGGTCGCGTGGGGCTAGTCAGCCCGGCCGGGCGTGGCGTCGTCGGGGCCGGGCGTCTTGGTAGCGGACCGTGCGGCGCATATCCTCGGTGCGCTCGTCAACGAGGCTCACGGCCCCACCGCCCGCAGGATCTCCGTGGCGATCGCCAGGAGCGAGTCCTCTGCGGCGAGCTGGGCGGCTTCGAGCGTTGGCGCGATGCCACGGTCGGCAGAGTTGGACCGCTGATACCGGCCGCGCTGCGTCCAGATCCATGAGCCATCGCAGGCGTAGATCGCCTGCAACGTGCATCCCATGATGATGAGGGCCCACGATCCACCTCGGATCTGACCCCACCCCGCCGCCGGATTGCGCTCTGGCGCCGTCACGACTCGACCCCCATCCACATCGGGATCATCTCGTCGGCCTCGGGGTCGAGGCTGCATCGCGCGCCGCGGTCCTTGTCGGGGTGATCGATCTCGCGACAGGTCGCGCGGAGCACGTCCGCTCGCAGCCCGGCCATGTCGGTCATCCAGTGCCCTCCACGGCATGACCACGACCGGACCACCGGCGCGGGCGCGCCGCCGATGCCGCCGGTGATGACCTGCCACCATCGACCGCCGGCGCAGCATTCCAGCGCGATCGGGCCGCTGGACCAGATCAACGCTTCGGCGACGGTGCGATGGTAGGTCACGCCGGCGATGACTCGCGACGACTGCATCGCCGATCGCACCATGGCGCTGGCTGATGACCGCAGCGCGCCGACGTCGGCACCATCGCCCGACGCGGCGACGATCATTGCGTCGATCTCGGATTCGAGATCCCGCCAAGCCGGGAAGCCGTGCGCGCTCACGACTCGACCCCCATCGCGCGGAGGAGGGCGGCGCGGGCCGAGCCGACACCGTCCGCGTCTCCGCTGGCCGTCCAGTCGCCGACCGCCTCGGCGAACTCATCCACCAGCCGCCGCGCCTCGTCGTGCGTGGGGCGTGCCTCGGCCACCGCCCGGGCCCGGTCCGCGGCGATGGCGGCGCGGAGGTCCGTCACCTCGACCATACGCATCGGGTTGCCGCCCGCGTCGGTGCGGATGCGGATGGACCTGCCGGCGCCGACGTCGATCATCTCGTCGACGATGTTGACGATCGCCTCCTCCACTTCCGGCGCCGCCTCCAGCGCCCGGGCGACCTCGGCCGCGACGTGGGCGGCGAGGATGCTTGACCACGCCGCCTTGATCTCGGCGCGCACGTCATCGTCGATGGCGGCCCACTCGCGCTTCAGGCCGCGCCGGTCGAGGATGTCGCGCTCGATCTCGTCGATGGCGCTGGCGAGCGCCGCGCGGGTGTCGGTCATGCGTCACCGTCCGGGTCGAGAGTCGTGCGCTCAACTCGCACCTTCGGGCCGTCGTCGATGTCCGTTTCGAGGTTTCGCACCCACGTTGCGACCGGGAACTCCTCCCATTCGTAGTTGCGGTCGGCGTACCGCGCGA
>NZ_JADJNP010000014.1 GCF_016714275.1 Tessaracoccus sp.
TCCTGCAACCGCTGCGAGGTCACCGGCTCCGGCTGGTACCGGCTCGACTACTGCGAAGCCGCCGCACTCAAGCACGAAAGAGAGACGCACCCATGACCGTCTGCACCTACCCCGGCTGCGGCCAGATCTGCAAGGCCAAGGGCCTCTGCCGGAGCCACTACCGGCAGCAAGCGGCCGGGCGTGAGCTTCGGAGCCTGCCACCCCTGCCGCTGTGCACCATGGACGGCTGCCCCCGGCCCATAGAGGCCAAAGGGTTATGCCGCACCCACTACATGCAGCTACGGCGCAGCGGCAAGGTTGGCGAGATTCGCCAGCAGCTACCGAAGGGCGCCTATGTCGTCTGCTCCTTCGAGGGCTGCGGGCGGCCACACCACACCAGGGGGCTTTGTGGCCCCCACCGGCTCCAGGAGCAGCGCGGCGGCCCACTTCGACCGATCGGTGAGAGCCGGCGCTACCCGTCCAGCACCAAGCCGGCCAAGGCCAAGCTGACCAAGCCCAGGAAGACCGCGAGCACGCTGCCGCCGGGGTGGGAGGCGACCAAGCCAGCCAAGGCCCGTGCTGGGGCGTCAGTCAACCCGGACAACTCCACGGACCACATCGGCAGGGTGCGCAGACTGGAGCCCGACGAGCTGGCCCTGGCGTCACGCCTGCTGGCCCGTCACGCCGCCGCCGACCTCGCCGAAATGCTCGGACTGGTGGCGGCATGAAGCGCGCGCCGACCCGCGCCGACAACCTTCGGGCCATCGCCTCGCAGATCGAAGCGCACGCACTCGCGCTGCTCGACGAAGCCCAGCGGCAGCACAGATGGCAGCTCGCCGCGTCCGTGGTCGAAGCCTCGGAGATGGCCGGCGCGCTACTCCACCGGCTCACCGTGGCCGCCGAAGAGCTGATCCTGACGAGAGACGAGGTGGCCTAGATGGCTCGACGAATCCCGGCGATCTTCGTACCGCTGGACGTGAATCTGCCGCACGACGACGCAATCCGGGCAGCCGGGCCGTGGGCAGAGCTGCTGTACGTGCGCGGCTTGGCCTACGCGAAGCGCTGCCGACCGGACGGCGCGATCCCCAAGTACGACCTTGCAGTGGTCGCCATCGCTATCCCTGGCAGCGCCAAGAGTCACGCAGCCGCCCTGGTCGCCGCTGGCCTGTGGGTGGACAAGGGCGACCACTGGGGAATCCGGTCGTGGCTCAAGTGGAACCTCAGCATCGAGGAGCAGGCCGCCGAGAAGGAGAGGAAGCGACTCGGCGCGATCCTCACCAACCACAAGAAGCACGCCGAGCGGGTCGAATCCTGCCCGATCTGCCGAGGGGAGATGAGCGCATGAGCGCACGCTATAGCGCACGGTCTAGCGCGCGCTCCTGTGACGCTACTAGCGCTGCTAATGGCAGCGCTAGACAAGAGACAACAGACAACAGACAACAGAGGAACTACTTATTACCCATCCCAAGGCCAAATCGTCACCTAGCTAACGCGCGGTTCGCCGACGATTTGGGATTGGTGGCGATGCCATGACCAAGCCCGAAGCCGAGCAGATCGCCAGCGCCATGACCATGATCCGCCCCGACTGGCTGCGAGTCTCGCTTCTCACCATCCTGGCCAAGCACCAGCACCGGCCAGCCCGAGACGTGATGCTCGCCCTCGTCTGGATCGCCTACGACCCCGACACCCAAGCGCCCGGACGCATCAACGCGGACGGGCCGTGGTGGCAGGCAGGACGCTTGGCCGCCACCGAGACCGACGCACGACCCGCGTACCTCACCGCCGCCCGCTGCGGACGACACGGCGACACCGAGCCGTGCCTCCACTGCCAACGCGAGGACCGCGGACCCGTCGCCAACCTCGACACCATCCGACGACTCCGGGCCGAAGCCCGAACCCAGCACACCGAAGGAGACCCCGCATGAACCGCATCGACATGACCGCCGGCGAAGCTCACCGCCGCCAGCAGGAACGCGCCCAAGTTCGGGCGATCGTCCGCAGGTGGGCCGCTGAGGTCGGCTTGCACTGCCCAGCGTCCGGGCAGATTCCCGCCGACGTCGTGGCCGCATGGGAGGCCGCCGTGCTTACGCGGCTGGAGTTTGGAATCGAGGTCGACGGCAAGGAGCCGACCGATGATGACACCTTCGCCGACTTCGACGACGCGCGGGGCGCGCTGGGTGACCCGGCCCGTGAGCGGCTGATGGTCCGCACGGTCACCGCGTGGCAGGAGGTTCCCCGGTGAGCGACACTGAGCCGCACGCACTCCCCACCCCATGGCAGGTCGCCGGGGTCGCCTTCGACGCGCTGCACTGGCGCTCCCGCGGCTCGCTCGCCAACCGCGCCGCGTGGCTGCCGCTGGCCGAAGAGGTGTGCGCGCTGTTCCCCGGACGCACCGAGGCCGCCGTGAAGGCCGAGCTGCTGCGATCCCTGGCCGCCGACCTGCTGCGACAAGCCAACCAACTCGACCCGAGAGAGGCCGACGAATGACCATGCACCGCTGCCCCTGGACGCTGGGCCAACTCCTGGCGATGCACGCACTCGTCAAGGTCGCCGGCCACGAACGGCTCGCGGCCCTGATCCTCGACCACAGCAGCCAGCACGAACCCGACGAACACACCGAAGGAGATCCCCAATGACCACACCCGAAACCCTCGACTACCTCGCCGTGGCGAAGGCGAACTGGAACGCGGTGCCCGGACTGGATGGCACTCCTGAGCACGGCATGTCCGCCGCGCAGACGTGCGCCCTGGTCTCGATCGCCGAGTCGATGGCCGTGCTGGCTGGCGATCTGCGGGAGGAGCGGCTGCGGACGGAATCACTGCGGGGCGCGCTGGTTGAGGCGCGCCGCGAGGTTGACGAGGCCGCCGAGTTGATCGACCGCGTGTGGAAGATCACCAACAGCGACGGCACCGACATTGCCCGGATCGCTGCGATCCATGAGGCGGTGACCCAGTGATCCAGACCGTGACCATCGACATTCCGACGTCGTGGTGGCTGACCAGCAACCAGCGGATGCACTGGCCCGAAAAGGCGCGACGAACGCGAGTGATCCGGAACGTGGCCGGGTTCGTGGCGCTCAGGTCCGGGCTGCACCCGGTCGAGCGGGCGACTGTGACCGTGTGGGTCGGCTACCCGTCCACCCGGCGCCAAGACCCGGCCAACGCGAGCCCAGCAGCGAAAGCGGCGATCGACGGGATCGTGGCAACCCGCCGACTGCTGGCCGACGACGACGCCGAGCACCTGACCGCGGTCACGTTCCGCCGCGACGAGCCGACCGGGCGCAAGGGCTGGTACCGGCTGCGGATCGAGTTCGAGGAAGTCGCCGGAAATGACACCAGTGGGATTCGTTCACCGCGATCCGGGCAAGGAGACGCGGAAGGGTCCGCCATGCTGTCCAGTGACGAGCTAAAAGGATTTAGCAAGGAGGCTAGCCAATCATGATCGATCCCAGCAGGGCGCGATGCCGGTTAGCAAGGGTCTGAGAAACCGAGCAAGGCCGATTCCTCGCAGTCGGATCCCCGGCTCGATGGCACTCGCCGGGCCCCTGGTCATGGCCAGCGACTTCGACGAGGGGATGCTCTGGCTGACCTTGGCCGCCACGGCCGCACGCGTCGAGATGCTGGACCGTGAGGCCCGGCCATGAGCGCCGCCAGAGCCAAGGCCCGCAAGATGGCCGCGAGGTTCAGCCGGCCCCGACAGAGAAGCCTGTTCGGGCCGACTCACCGGAGGGCTCGACTATCCGGCCATTGCCGCGCCACCGCCGGGCATCCGAAGTCGCGGCATCGTCAAGGCCGCGCTCGATTTCGAGCGCGCATATGTCGACTTCCGCCAGCGCTTCGTCGCCGGGATAGCCCCGGATCGGGACGCGCTCGCGAAGCTCCGCATGGAGCGCCCGTGACCACCACCGAGACCGAGCGCAGGGCCAAGTCGGGCTGGTGCTAGACGCGACACCACGACGGATGCCGACGACGCGAAGCCGTCGCGCTGAGGTGCGGCTGCCCCTGCCACGACCACCGGAAGGACACTCCGTGACGACCTGCCCCAGATGTGGCGACACCCTCGCAGGCAACGTCAAGCCGCACTGCGACGGGAGAACCTGCGGCTGGATCATCTGCCGAGGGTGCGCCGAGCGGATCGACCGGAAGAGCCGCCACTTCGCCGGACCATCCAGCGAGAAGGAGAAGCCGTGACGACATGGAGATGCCCGCTGTGCGCGTTCACCACAACCGCCGCCGACGTACTGCCCGGCGTGGTCAAGCACGCGACCGCCGAGCACCCCGCCTACCTGCCCGAGCGAGCCACCATCGCCGACATGCTCGACCTGCTGCCCAAGCTGATCCGGGAGGCGGTCGTGACAGTGGACGCGCCGAACCCGGACGGGCCGGCGGTCAAGGTCAGTCTGGCCAAGGCCGGGCCGCCCGTCTTCCGGGAGTCCCGGCTGCTGAGGGCCGCCAACCCGGCGAGCGAGTCGAGCCTGTTCGCCGACCTGCTGGTGTGCTCGCGGATCATCTGGGAAGCCTTCGACGCGCAGGCCAGAGGCATGCACCCCCAGCCGGTCGGAGACCTGTCGTGGGCTGCCGAGTTGGCTTGGCTGCACAGGCCTGGCCGGACGCGCAGGCATGGCTGGATCCGGTCGACTTCGCCTGGATCGAGTCCGAGGTGCGCCACATCGTGGGCGTGTTCGCCGCGTTCGCCAAGCTCCGCGCCCGACCCCGCTACCGCTGCCCTGACTGCCGTGAGCAGATGCACCTCAGCGACGGCGACTGGCTGACCTGCGGCGCCGGCCATCAGCACCCCGGCCCGCGCAGGCTGGAGCGCGAATGGCGACGCAAGGCGCCGATGCCGACCCGCGAACTGTGCGAGGCGCTGAGGGTTCCAGACTCGACGCTGCGGAAGTGGCGGGAGCGCGGGAAGCTGCGTCCGACACGCGAGGAGGGGCGCGTCTGCTGGTGGCTGCCGTGGGACGTGATCGCCCTGAGATACCCCGACATCGTGACTGCGATCGACGACCGCGACCAGGGCGCGGCGTAAATCACACCGCTGGGATTTCGCTGTGCTATCGTGACACTTCGAGGGGCGAAGTGTGTCCCCGAGCCAAGCCGCCAGACCCTTGAGGTCGGCGGCTTTCGTCATGCCAGCCCCGCCTCTGATCCACGCGCACTCGGCTGGCCCACATGCTCACAACACAATGGGCACAACCGAATAGCGCGGACGCCCCGACCCTGCCCCCGCAGACGGGGCGTCCGGCACCCCTCGATCCCCGTCCCCGGCGCGCGGTGACTGGTCTCCCGCCGACGCCGGGGACGCTGGGCCAAGCTCGGAGGTGAAGGGGCTGTGGCTACCTCGAACCCTCGCACGGCCAACGGCTCGGCACGGCGCAAGGTCCGTGCTCAAGTCCTCGCCGAAGAGACGGTGTGCGCGATCCCTGACAACGAGGGTGGATGCGGACACCAGCCCGTCGACAAGACCCTGACCGTTGAGTGGGGCAAGCATGGTGCTCGATGCAAAGGCGACGGTTGCCCTGGATGCTCGCCGCATCCGATGCGTGCCGAGGTCGACGAGATCGTACCGATCGCCAAGGGTGGAAGCCCGATCAACCGGGCCAACTGCCGCCTCAGCCACCGTCGATGCAATCGCAAGCGGGCCGACGTCCTCGCCGGCTACAAGCCCGAGCCAATGCCCGTCGAACTGTTCCCACTGTCCGACTGCTGGGGCGGAATCTTCGACTCGCTTCGGGTCTGACGCGACGG
>NZ_JADJNP010000015.1 GCF_016714275.1 Tessaracoccus sp.
CGAACTCTCGCGATGCGTACGGGTCTGGCTCAGGGCGGTCACCTAATGATGAAATAGGGGGCAGCGATGGCCGGTCACGGACCCCCGCCGAAGCCGGACGCGGAGCGGGCGCGGCGTAACGCACCCCCGGCACCGGAGGTCGCCGTCACCCCTGATGACGTGCTGCGTGGTCCCGATCTGCCCGACGACCTGCGGGACTCCGAGGGTGATCCGCTGTCGTGGCCGTCGATGACCCGGAGATGGTGGCTCAACTGGCGCCGGTCGCCTCAAGCTCAGAGCTTCACGGCGACGGACTGGGACTTCCTGCTGGAGACGGCGCTGCTGCACCGCGACTTCGTGCTCGGTGCGTTCGGTCTGGCCTCCGAGTTGCGGCTACGGGTCGCCAAGTTCGGCGCCACCCCGGAGGATCGCCTGCGGCTCCGCATGGCGATCACGCCGCCGGCCACCGCCCCCGCCACCACTGCGTCGGTGAAGTCCGACGAGGTGGCCGAGAAGCGTGAGGATCGGCGCAAGCGGCTGGAGCGTGCTGCCGGTGAGTGATCCGCTGGTCTCCCTCGGGTGGTCGGCGATCTCGTGGATCGAGCACTACCTCGTCCACGGCCCCGGTGATGTGCAGGGCGAGCGGATCGTCCTCGACGATGAGATGGCTGCGTTCATCCTGAAGTGCTACCGCCTCGATCCCGTGGTGGCGGTGCGGCGGATCAAGCGGGCATTCCTGTCCCGGGCAAAGGGCCGGGCAAAGTCTGAGATTGCCGCGATGCTGGCCTGCTTCGAGGCGCTGGGGCCGTGCCGATTCGACCACTGGGCCGAGGCTGACGAGGTGTCGGCGTGGGGCTACGGGTACGCCGAGGGCGAGCCGGTCGGGAAGCCGCTTCGCTACGTCGAGGTGCTGTGCGTGGCGACCGAGGAGAACCAGGCCGGGAACACCTACGACAACATCAGGTACATGCTCGGCTCGCAGACCGCCTCTGCCGAGTTGCTGGCGGACTACCCCGGGCTGGATGTCGGGTTGACGCGGGTGAACCTGCCGGACTCCCGAGGCTCGATCGAGCCGGTGTCGTCCGGGGATTCGTCGAAGGATGGCGGCAAGTCGACGTTCATTGTCGCCGACGAGACGCACCTGTGGCTGCTGAAGCGACTGCGGGAGATGCACGCGGTGATGTGCCGCAACCTGATGAAGCGCAAGCTGGCTCAGGGCTGGATGCTGGAGACCTCGACGATGTACGGCGAGGGCGAGGGCTCGGTAGCCGAGGGCACGCACGCTTACGCGATGACGGTCCGCACCGGCAAGCGCAAGGACGCATCGCTGCTCTTCGACCACCGGCAGGCATCCATGGCGTGGGATCTGGCCGACCGTGCCCAGCGGGTCGAGGCGCTGAGGGAGGCGTACGGGCCGGCCGCGGACTGGATGCCGCTGGAGGACATCGCCGACTACTGGGACGACCCGCAGGTGACCGAGGCGGCGTTCCGGCGGTACTTCCTGAACCAGCCGGTGCCGATGGAGGATCGGCCGCTGTCGATCCTCCCGAAGTGGGGGGCATGCCTGTCGGGGGATCGCCCTCTCGGCAACTCGGCGTCGCTGGCGCTGGCGGTCAGCATGGACCGCACCCGGGCCTCGATCGGTGGCGCCGTGCAGGGTGACCGGCTATCGGTGAAGGTGCTGCGCCACGGCGTCGGGCTGAACTGGATCGTCGCCGAGGCGAAGGCGCTCCAGGACGCGCTGGGCGGTGAGCTCGTGGTCGACGGCAAGGGCCCGGGCGCGTCGCTGATCGATCGGCTGGAGGACGCCGGCGTGAGGCTCAAGGTGGTGGATGCCGCCTTCATCTGCGATGCCGCCGAACTGCTGCTGGACGCGACCGAGGCCGAGCCCGGCCCGGAGCGACTGGAGCACTTCGGGCAGCCCGAACTCGAGGCCGCAGTGGCTATCGCGGCGTGGCGGTCGATCGGCGATCGCAAGGCGCTGGGTCGTCGTGCGTCGGTCGGCGACATCAGTCCACTGGAGGCGGTCGCACTGGCCGCCAAGGAGGCCCCGAAGACCTCGGTCTATGACCAGCGAGGAGTGCTGTCCCTGTGAGAAGTCGAGTGCTGGCCGGCCGTGAGCGCAGTGTCGTGATCGTCACCACGAAGGCGGGCCGTTCCTACCGCGGCGTCCTGTGGGACTTCGACCGTACGTGTGCGGTCCTGCGGAATGCCGAGGCGCTGGACGGCGACGCGCCCCTGCCGATCGACGGTGAGCTGCTGCTGATGTGGTCCGACGTCGAGTTCCTGAATCGTCCGTGAGGGGGTCGCTGTGTTCGTGAGCAACGGCACTCTCGTCAAGACTCCCGTCAAGGCAGGGAGCGTCTCGTGGTTCCCGTCCGTCCCGGCGATGTCGGGTTCGCAGTGGTCCGCGCACTACGCGCACACCTTCCGCTCGCAGTTGTGGGTGTACGTGGTGATCATGAAGCGGGCTCGCGCCTTGGCGCGGCTGCCGATCCCCGTCTATGCCCGCGGTGAGGATGGCGATCGGTCGAAGGTCCGCGATCATCCGATGGCGCGGCTGCTGGCGAGCCCGAACCCAGCGATGTCGGGTTTCAAGCTGCTGGAGTGGACTTCGGCGACGCGGGACATCTTCGGCCGGGCGACGTGGTACAAGGTCCGCACGGCGGGCGTCGTCACGCAACTGTGGCCGCTGCACCCGTCCGGCCTGAGCCCCAACGGTGACGCGCCTGGAACTTCGCCAACAGCTCCCTGCGTCTGAACGAGATCCGGCGCTCGACCTGATGCATTTCACCTCCTTCAACCCCGACCGGATCGGCGACGGCATGTCCCCGCTGGAGCCGCTGCGGGCGACGCTGGAGAACGAGTATGCGGCGCGGACTGCGACGGCCTCGTTCTGGGGTCGTGGCGCCCGCCCCGGCTTCGTGGTGGAGCATCCCGGCAAGATCAGCATCCCCGCTTACGACCGGTTGAAGACCAGCTTTGCCGAGAGCCACGAGGGCCCCGGCAAGGTCGGGTCGACGCTCATCCTCGAAGAGGGCATGAAGGCCGCGAAGATGGAGCTGACCGCCGAGGAGGCGCAGTACATCGAGACGCGGAAGCTGAACCGCGAGGAGGTGTGCGCTGCCTACGACGTGCCGCCCCCGGTGGTCCACATCCTCGACCGGGCGACCTTTTCGAACATCACCGAACAGATGCGCTCGATGTACCGGGACACGATGGCCCCGGTCGCCTCCGAGTTCGAGGGCGTGATCGAGACGGACCTGCGCGCGGCCGAGTTCGGAGGCGAGGACGTCTACGCCGAGTTCCTGATGGACGACGTGATGCGTGGCGACTTCGAGGCGCGGCAGACGGCGCTCGCCTCCGCTACCCACATGACCATCGCGGAGAAGCGGAAGGTTGAGAACCTTCCCTTCATCCCCGGCACTGACCGGATCTTCCTGAACACCGCCACCCTGCCGCTGGACGCGATCGATGCCCAGGCGGACGCGATCGTGGCGGCCACGTCGGAGCGGCAGCGGCAACTGTCGGAGGGCGCGACCCCGGCCCCCGAGCCGAAGTCCCTGCCTGTGGCTGACTACCGCACCGTGCTGGGCCGGCTGGGCTGGCAGAAGGACATCACCGCCGTGGACGTGGCCGGGCTGGTGCGTGGCCTCAGCGAGGGGTCGGCGCTCGCCGTATTCGATGCCGTGGCGTCTGCCGCGTCCGTCCCCGACATCAAGGCGGCACTCAGGGCCGCAACCAAGGAGGGCTCGTGAAGCGCTACCTGCTGGGCACCGTGAAGGCGCTCGACGACAACAGCGACCCCAACGGGAGCTTTGAGGTGATCCTGTCGGCGCCCACGCTGGACCGTGACGGGGAGATCGTCGACTCGAAGATCTTCGAGCCGCTGCCCGACCACATCACCTTCGACATCGACCACGGCATGAGCGTGGCAACCACGGTCGGCTCCGGTGTCCCGCGCTACGACGAGGCCGGCCGGCTGGTCGTGTCGGGCACGTACTCGTCGATCCCTCGGGCGCAGGAGGTCCGCACGCTGGTCCGCGAGGGTCATATCCGCACCACGTCGGTGGCGTTCATGGACGCGCAGCGGGTCAAGGGCGAGGACGGCAAGACGCACGTCGTCTCGGCCGAGCTGCTGAACGGCGCCTTCGTCCCGATCCCGTCGAACCGTGATTCGGTCGTCCTGTCCGCGAAGGACTTCGCCGCGAAGGTCGGCTCCCGGAACTCGGCGAAGGACGCCGAGCGGTTGCAGCAGATCCACGATCTGGCGACCGAGAACGGCGCGGAGTGCGGCGCTGAGAAGTCCGCAAGGACGATTCCCGCCGTCCGCAAGTTCGCCGGCGGGCTGTCAGCGAACGGGCTTCGGGAGGGCCTGACCAGCAGCCTGCGGAACACCTACGGCGCCGAGCGCGTGTGGGTGTGGGTCCGCGACTTCGACACCGACTGGGTGGTCTTCGAGGTCGAGGACGCCGAGGGGCTCAGCCTGTACCGGCAGGGCTACACCGCGTCCACTGCGGGCGTCGAGCTCACCGACAGCCCCGAGCCGGTCACCATCCAGCTCACCTACGTGCCCGCCCCGCAGGCGGCACCCCAAGACACCGACCCCACCAAGTCGGCCGCCCCCGTGACCCCCGCCGCTGAGGCTGGCAAGTCACCGGCAAGCGGGATCAGCTTCGGCGAGTACGTCCGTACCCGCATCGAGGCAACCGCCCCCTGAGGGGCGACCCATCCAACCGAGCAGCCCCCACCGCGGGGCTGCCCAGCTTGCCCAAAGGAGGCAGCAAGATCATGAGCACCACCATGAAGGAGCGGCTGCAGGCCGCCGTCACCGCCGCCGAGAAGTACGGCGACGACCTCGACGCCAAGGGGGTCTCGCCGTCCGGCGACGACCTCGCCCACCTGACCGCCCTGCTGGGTGAGGTCAAGGACGCCAAGAAGGCGCTGGAGTCCGACGCTGAGGCGAAGGGCGCACTGGCCGATGCCAAGGCGTTCATGTCCCAGCTCGCCGGCACCGGTCCCGACACCTCGTCCGGCAAGCAGCACGTCGGCAGCATCGCGCTCCCGTCCCGCCACCAGGTGAAGACGTTCGGGCAGGCTTTCGTCGAGTCGCCCGCCTACGATGCGTTCGTCAAGCAGTACGCCCGGAACGGCGTCATCCCCGACTCGATCAAGGGCCTGCAGTCGGGCACCTTCGGCGCCGACATGAAGGCGCTGATCACTGGCGTCTCGGACACCTCGGCCGGCGCCGCGATCGTCAACGACGAGTACGGCCAGATCGTGGATCTGGTGGGCGCCCGCGAACTCACGATGCGCGACATCGTGACGACCTCGACCACCGACTCCGACGCGGTCGACTACGTGCGGGTGACGTCCAAGACCAACAGCGCCGCCCCTGTCGCCGGGCCACCACGGCCGACGCGCCGACCGCGCCCGGCACTGCGGGTGCTCTCGTCCTCGCTGCCGGCGGCGGGTACAAGCCGGAGTCCGGGCTGGACCTCGAGGTCGTCTCGACCACCGTCAAGACGATCGCGCACTGGCTGCCGATCACGAAGCGGGCCGCGTCCGATGCGGGTCAGATCCGCACCCTGATCGACAACTTCCTGCGCTACGGCCTCAACGAGGAGCTCGAGGACCAGATGCTCACGGGTTCCGGGTCGGGCGAGAACTTCACCGGCATCCTGAACTCGGGCATCTCGACCGTGGGCTCGGCGGGTACGGACATCGACGCGATCGTGGATGCGATCCGCACCGTCCGGGTCACGGGTCGTCGTCGCCCGAACGCGCTGGTCGTGCACCCGAACGACTGGTACTCGGCCGGCTTCCTCACCGCGAAGGACAGCTCGGGCAAGTACCTCATCAGCGACCCCGCCGCCTCGGTCGACCAGCTCAACCAGCTGTGGGGCCTGAGGGTCGTCGTGTCCGAGGGCGTCACCGAGAACACCGCGCTCGTCGGCGACTTCCGTCAGGCGGTCCTCTGGGAGCGCGAGGGCGTCAACGTGATGGTCAGCGACCAGCACGCGGACTTCTTCATCCGCAACCTGCTCGCGATCCTCGCGGAGATGCGTGCCGCGTTCGGCGTGCTCGACCCGCAGGCGTTCTGCTCGGTCACCGCGGTCTAGTCCGCACCGGGTGGGCGCGGGGCAATCCCCCGCGCCCACCACCCTCCTCCAGCCCGCACCGAAGGGAGCCTGTCATGGCCATCAAGAAGATCGACCCGGAACCGGTCATCGACCCGGAGCCGACCGTCGCGCCCGACATCGAAGGGCAGGCGCCCGAGCCTGCCCTGCCGACCGTCGCGCCCAGGAACAGCACCTTCTCCGAGCGCAGGGCCGCCTTTCTCAAGGCGATCCAGTCCGCCGAGAACAAGTAGGCCATGGCCGACATCCTCACCCTCGACCAGGCGCGGGCGGGGCTGGGCTGGCGGCCGGGTGAGCGCCGCGAGCGCGACCCCGAGCTGGTCGCCGAGTACATCCCGGCCGTGACCGAGACGGTCGAGGCGTGGTGCGGCCGGATGGCTGACCGCCGCGAGACGTGGCGCACCGACGACCCGTCGCCGATCACCCTGCCGTGGCCGGCCGAGGCTGTCGTCCGCTACGTCGAGCGGGACGGCGTCCGGCTGGACGACTGGAGCGTGACCTCCGGTGTGCTCGCGATCACCGATCACCGCTACACCGCGGGCGACACGGTGAAGGTCACCGCCTCGGGCCTCCCGACTCCTGCCGCCGTCATCAAGGCGGCGCAGATCATCCTCGCGCAGCTGTGGAACGCCGACCACCAGGGCCGCCCGGTCAACGGCACCGCCGTCCGACCCGAGGGCGGCTCGGTCCCGGTCGGCGTGGCGATCCCCTCCCGCGCCGAGACACTGCTCAACCCTTACTGGCACTTCGGCGGCTTCGCATGAGCGCGGTCCCGGCGCTGAAGGTCGCCCTGCTCGCCCTGCTGCGCAGCCTCTACCCGGAGGCGGCCGTCAGCTACGGCCCGCCGCAGTTGCTGACGGACGTGATGGCCAGCGTCGGCGACGCCGAGGTTGAGCACGAGCGGCCGACCGCCGGCGGCCCCACCCGCTCGCGGGAGGAGGTCGCCGACATCGAGGTCATCCTGTCCTGCGCTGCGCACGGGGACGGCGAGTCCTTCGACGACGCGCAGCAGGAGGCCACCGAGGCCGCCTACGGCATGCTCGCCGTACTCGAGTCCCACTTCCGTGACCGCGCCGCCGCAACCTTGGGCGGCGCCTGCCGTGATGCGCTCGTGCGAACCCACAAGCTCGCGGAGTACGTCTCCACAGACCCCGACGGCTACGTGACGGGCCGCGTCGGCGAGATCACAGCCACCGTCACCTGTCGGACCCGGATCTAGGGAGGAACCCGTGAAGGTCAAGAACGTGTCGCCGCTGGGCGAACTGGATGTGCTGCTGCTGGGCCGCACCGTCGCCGCTGGCGAGGTGGTCGAGGTGACCACCAAGCAGGCCGCCGAGCTGGTCGGCACCGGCAACTTCGAGAAGATCAAGGAGGCCTGAGATGTCCAACTTCCAGGACTGGTCGGTCGGCATCTCCGCTGCCGAGGCGTCGTTCGGCGCGGTGGCCACGATCGCGCGGCATCTGGAGTTCACCGAGCCGAAGCCGTTCGGGATCAACCGCGGCGTCAAGCAGGGCGCGGGCATCCGTCCCGGCACTCGCGTGGCCCGGTCGGCGCGTCGGGTGCGGACCATCAAGCAGGCGTCGGGCGACATCACCGTCGAGGCGTACAGCAAGGGACTCGGCCTGCTGCTGGCCGCGTGCATGGGCTCGGGCTCGGCCTCGGTCGTGTCCGGCGCGGTGTACCAGCAGTTGTTCACGATGGCCGATGTCCTGCCGTCGCACAACGTGCAGTTCGGCGTCCCGAACTCGAGCGGCATTATCCGTCCGCTGACCTTCCGGGGTTGCACGGTCGGCTCGTGGGAACTCGGCGGCTCGGTGGGTGACATCGCCACGCTGAAAACGTCGTGGGACGCCCGCGACTGGGACACCTCGACCGCGTACGTGACGCCGAGTTACCCGACCGGCGGCGGCCTCTACACGGTGGAGGACGCGACGATCTACACCGGCGCCTTCACGGCGCCGACGGCGACCGTGCTCGCGTCGGCCGCGACCGCCGTGGCGGGGGTGAAGGACTTCAAAGTCTCCCTCGACAACAAGCTGCTGACCGAGCGCTTCTACGCCAACGGCGGCGGGCTCAAGGATCGGCAGCTTCCGGGCACCCGTGCGCCGGCCGTGGAGCTGAGCGTTGACTACGGCGCGAACGACCTGTGGGACGCGATCGAGTCCGATCTGGACCTGTCGCTGGTCATCACGCTGGTGGGTGCCGCGCTGGCGACGGGCAACGAGACGATCCAGGTATCCATCCCGGTACTGCGTCCCGAGGACGACGGGCTGCCGCAGGCGTCGAGCCCCGACGAGCTGGCTTCGCAGGCGCTGAAGCTCACGGGCATGGATGGCCAGTCGGCAGCTCAGCCGATGTGGGTCGCGACCCGTACGACCGACACGGCGCTGTAGACCGTGCCCGACGGCCTGCGCATCAACGCCGACGAGTGGGAGACCTTCTACCGGCGCACCAACGCCGTGGCGAAGGATCTCAAGTCCAAGATCCGCCGCCGCATGCGCGAGGTCGTCAAGCCGCTGGGCCCCGACATCGTGCGCGAGGGCGCCGCGGACCTCCGTC
The DNA here is from genome assembly GCF_016714275.1 of Tessaracoccus sp. GTDB lineage: Bacteria > Actinomycetota > Actinomycetes > Propionibacteriales > Propionibacteriaceae > Arachnia. Next base: position 8,680 of record NZ_JADJNP010000015.1, read on the forward strand.
CAGCGGCGGCCTCGCCGAGCATGTCGCGTCGAAGGGTGGCGCGCCCACAGTGGGCCAGTCCTCGACGGGCGCCCGGCTGGTGCTCGGCAAGAAGAAGGGCCCGCAGATCGGCCGCATGAACGAGGGCGACCTGCGGCACCCGCTCTACGGCAACCGGAAGCGGTGGATCACGCAGTCCATCCCGGCCGGGACGTGGACGAAGGCGGGCGAGGAGCGCATGCCCGAGATCCGCGATCGGGTCGCACGCGAAATGAACACGATCCTGGAAGGGCTCGACTGATGCTGCTGGAGATCGATGGACGCCGCTACCCGGTGGTGGCGATGGAGCGGCTGGAGTTGCGCCACGTCGTGCTGTTGCAGCGCGAGCTCGCCCAGAACCCGGGCATCACCGCCCTGTCGACGTGGGCTGACATCCGGCACGAGCTGGGCGCCTGGGGCAATCTCACCGGCAAGCAGCGCGAGCACCACCCGGAGGCGCTGTTCTTCACGGCGCTGACGATCTGGTCGGCGCGGGTGTCGGCCGGTGAGGACCTGTCGCTGCTGGACGCGATCAGCGTCCCGGTCGCCGCGATCCACTGGATTGTGGAGCCCGGCGACCGTCAGGCCGGTGAGAGTGAGGGAAAAGCGCACCGCCCCGCCGGGTCGCGGGGCGCCGGCCGGTCCGGCGGCAAGCGGAAGCGGGCGAATCCGAGGACGTAGAGGTCGAGGTGTGGCAGCGGATCGTCCTGCTGTCGCACCTGACGACGCTGGATTTCGAGTCGGTGTGGCGCCTGCCCCTGTTCGTGTGGCACGCCTACGCCGAGTTCCATGACCGCTGGATAGCACGAGCGAATCAGGGGGCCGGGCATGGCTGATGTGACGCTCAAGATGCTGCTGCTGGGCGAGGACCGGTCGGCGTCGAAGGCGCTGAAGGGTGTCGGCGACCAGGCGCAGAAGACGGGCAAGCGGGCGTCGACTGCGGCCTCGATGATGAAGGGCGCACTGTCTGCCGGGGCGATCATGCAGGCGGGCCGGGCCGTGGTCGATTTCGGCAAGGACTCGATCGATGCCTACCGGGGTGCTGCGAAGTCGCAGCGGCAGCTCGACGACGCGTTCACCCGCTTTCCGCAACTGGCGGGGAGGAACGCGGACGGGCTGCGGAAGCTGAACCAGGCGATCCAGGACAAGAACGGCGCCGACGCCGACGACATCGCGGCGGGTCAGGCGAAGCTCGCGACCTACGGCCTGAATGAGAAGCAGCTCAAGAACATGACGCCGCTACTGGTCGACTATGCCAAGAAGACGGGCAAGGACATTCCGACCGCGGCCGCGACGCTCGGCAAGGGCATCATGGGCAGTTCGCGGGCGATGAAGGAACTCGGGGTCGGCTTCAAGGACACCAAGGACCCGGCGAAGAACCTTGAGCAGATCATGGACGGGCTGAAGTCGAAGGTTGGCGGGTTCGCGGACAAGGAGGCGGGTTCGCTCGACGGCAAGCTCTCCATCCTCGAAACGAAGTTCGGCGATGTGCAGGAGTCGGTTGGGCAGGCGCTGGTGCCGGCACTGACCGATCTGGCGGACGCCGGCCTGAAGGTCATCGACTGGGTGACGAAGAACACCGACATCCTCGCCCCGCTGGCTGCCGGCCTCGCGGCTGGGGCCGTGGCGTGGGGCGTGATGACGGCCGCGATGGCCCTTCACACCGCCTACACCGCCGCTGCCGCCGCCGCTGAGGGTGGCCTCACGGTCGGGCAGTGGGCGCTCAATGCCGCCCTGAACGCGAACCCGATTGCGCTGGTCGTCATCGCCATTGCCGCCCTTGTGGCCGGGCTGATCTGGGCGTACAACAACGTCGACTGGTTCCGTCAGGGCGTCGACACTGCTTTCCAGGCGATCGGCGCCATCGGTCGGTGGCTGTGGAACAACGCGCTCGCCCCGGTGATCCGGGCCATCATCCAGGGATTCGCCTGGGTGGTCGACGGCATCGCGGGAATGCTGGAGGCGCTGGGGCAGGTGCCCGGCTTCGAGTGGGCGAAGGACGCCGCGAGGGGCATGCGGCAGCTTGCCTCAGACGCTCGGGATGCCGCGGACGGGATCAAGGACATCCCCGAGCCGGTGGTCGAGACCGACAAGTCTCAGGAGGCGGTCAAGAAGCTCAACGACCGCATCCGGGGACTCAAGGGCAAGATCGTCGAGGCGAAGGCCAAGGGCGACACGAAGGAGGTTGAGCGGCTCAAGCGGAAGATCGACGCCCTGCGCGACAAGCGGGTGACGCTGACGGCGAACGTGAAGGTCGGCGCGCAACGGGACCATCGGGCGCCGGCGCGCGGCAAGGGTGACGTCTTGCAACGCGTCAAGGCGTACGCGTCCGGCGGCGTCGCGGAGGCTGGCATGCCCGCGCTGGTCGGCGAGAACGGCCCGGAGTTGATCGTTCCCAAGTCCGACCGGTACGTCTTCAACGCGGCCCGGACTGCTGCGATGCGCGGCTCTGGCGCACTGGCTGCTGCTGGCGGGCAGACGGTGATCATCCACGCCCCGATCGACGCTCGCGGCGCGCTCGATGAGGTGGCGGTCGGCAAGCGGGTCGAGAAGGCGCTGACGGCGGCGTGGCGGGCTCAGAACCGGCGTCCGCTCCAGTTCCAAGGGGGCCGGTAGTGGTCGCGCCTCAGGCGAAGGTCGAGGTCCGTTTCAACGGCTCGACGTGGGTGGACGTGTCAGGCCGGGCGGACCTGTCCTACGGCATCTCGATCACGCGGGGCCGGTCGTCGGAGGCCGACGACCCGATCGCTCCGGGCACGCTGACTCTGACCCTGGTCAACGACGACGGCCGGTTCTCGCCGGGCCTGTCGTCGTCTCCGTACTACCCGTACGTGAAGGGCGAGCCGGACGGCCCGGCTATCCGTGTGTCGGCGTGGGCTAACGGTGCGTGGCGGCAGCGGTTCTGGGGGACGGTCACCTCGTGGTCGGTGGGCTGGCTGGAGTCCGACGAGGGCGGGCGGCTGTCGGTCTGCACGGTGACCGCGACCGACATCCTCGGCTCGCTGCCGTCGGCGACATTGCGGCAGGCTTCCGACGAGGTGCTGCGGCGGTACGCGCCCACCTACTACTGGCCGCTGCGGGACACCGCCTCCCCGGCGCAGCCGGCGGCCGGCCCGCTCACCCTCACCGACAACGGGAAGGATGGCTGGGCTCAGGGCGGCCGGTGCGCGATGGACGAGGGCGATACGGCCTACCCGCTGCTGAAGGGGCTGGCTGCCGGGCTGAAGCTGACCACGCCGACGCTCAATCTG
>NZ_JADJNP010000016.1 GCF_016714275.1 Tessaracoccus sp.
AGGCGACCCCGGTCGATGGCTGCCAGGTCGGAACGGGCACCGGTGGAGTTGCGGCCGGCGCGCAGCGTGATGCCCGCCCGGGTGGACGTGGAGACCCGTACGGACGCCGTGATCCTGGCCTTGGCCACCCACGCGCATGGGCCGTTTCCGGGCCGGGAGATCGCGCCGTGCGGCTGCTCTGATGCCTTCCCGGACGCGGGGAGGGGCTCGCGTAGCTCGACCTTGAGCTGCTCGGGCACCTCCTTGCGTTCAGCGATGCCACGCAGGTCACAGGACAGAGCGCGGAACGACTCCGCACCCGCGAGGCTGGCGTCCGTCCTGCCCTCCGTCCCGTGATGCGTTGATCAGATCCCATGCCCGTTGCGATGTCCCGATCCTCCCACTGGAGCACCTCAAGAACGGCTGTCCCGAGGCCAGGGCCAGCGAGAGCAGAGCGCGCCTCACTGACCCGGCTTCGTAGGGTCCGGCGTCTCAGCGCTCTCCGTGTCCGCGAACGCCACCGTCTCCACCAGCTCGCCCCACGCGGAGTAGGGCATCCCCTTCTTGGGCAGACGGTCCTGCCGCTTGAGCGCAGCCCAGGCGAGGTACCGGACGAACACCACCGGCCGAGTGTGGAGCGCTTCGAGCGAGCTACACCCGAACGGCTGGAGCTCGAACTCGGCCAGCTCGCGCTGCCCGGCGGTGACGTCCTCGGTGGAGCCGTTGTCGTAGGTAACGGTCAGGTCATGCACTGTGGGTCAGTCCCTTCCGCGGATCAGGCGACGGTGCCGAACGTGGGCTGACCGATGACCGGCAGCGACACGTCGAAGGTGGCGAACTGGCCCTGCTCGCCGCCGAAGGGCACCGGCATGGCGATGGCGACGAACGTGGCCTTGGGCTTGCCGGTGCCGGCCCGAGGGGTCAGTACGACGTCGATCTCCAGGCCCTTGTTGTCGTTCAGCGCGTCGGCCAGGCCTGGGCGTTCGCCCAGTCCTGAATCCCGGCCAGCTCGAGAACCCAGGACGTCGAGTCCACGTCCTGAACGATGCCGTCCGGCACCAGGGTGCGCAGGGTCTGAATCGGCGTCTCGGGGACAAGCCGAGCCTTGGTGACCTGGTTGGCGTAGTCGGTGCCCTCCACGGTCATCACGCAGTCGCGGACGACGTAGGCACCAGCGGGTGCAGCCATGGTTACTCACTCCTCATCGTGAATCGGAGAGCGCTTAGGTCGCCTCCGCTGGTCTGTAGTGCGATCGGTTCTGCCGCGTCCACGTAGCCGACGGGGCGGAGTGCGTCCATCACGTCCGAGAGCAGCTCGTCAGAGCGGACGCTCGCGGCCTTGGGGTCGGCCGGCAGGACCACGAACACGCGCCAGGTGTGCTCGAGCGCGTACCCCTCGGCTGGCTCGGCGCCTCCCCACAGGGGCCAGGCGTGGCCCTCCACCATGGTGGACGGCGGGTAGGGCGTGGCGGTCAGCCCGTCCACGTCGGACAGGGCGGCGGCGATCTCGGCGCGCTTGCCTTCGATGCTCACGGGGTGCCGCCGTCGTAGCCGAACCGCAGGGGCCAGCCCTTCGGCTGGGCGGTGAACGTGGTGGTCCCCGAGGCGGTCTTGGCGAACGCCCAGTAGCCGCGGGTGCCCACGTTCGCCTCGGAACCGGGGGTGACCGTGGTGGTCACGCCCTGGCACTCCACCAGCAGGTTCACCGCGCCGGTGTTGATCACCCAGACGCCGATGTCGCCCTGGTCGCTGATCGCCTGCTTGGTCGTCGTCGCGGTTGCCACTCAGCCCACCACCATTCGCCGGTACGGGGCTTCGAGCCGCCGCACCTCGGGGTCCTGGCCGGGCACGTAGGAGGACGTCCCGGCGTCGTTGTCCCCCAGGGTCATGCCGAGCGGCAGAGAGCGCCGCGCGATGTTGCACTGAACCCGCCGCAGGAGTGCCTGCCGCAGGTCGTCGGTGTAGAGGCCGGTCCGGCACCGGGCGGCCTGCGCCGCGTACTCCGCTGCCAGCGCGTCGGCCAGGTTGACGTCCGTGGCCGCGCTGGTGCCGATGTACGCCTTCACGTCGTCCAGGCTGACCGGGTACTGAGCACCCGAGGCGACGAGCCACGTGGTGGCCTCGGCACCGGGCGGCACGGTCGTGACGAACACCGCGGCGTGCGGGCCGACCACCGTGGGCACGTAGTCCAGGACGAACAGCCCAACGGTGTCGGCGTCCTCGGTGACCGTGGGCGTGGCCGTGGTGCCGTCGGGCTTGGTGATGGTGAGGACGGCGGTCGCCGGACTGGCGGCCTCGCCCGTCTCATCCGTGACGGCGTAGGCCAGCGGCACCGCCTGGCCCAGCAGGTAGGTGGTCACGGCTACTCCCGGAACCGCTCGCGCCGGTCCTGCACCGCTCGACCGGCGTGAGCCGTACGCCGGTCGAGCGGGCCGGTTGGGGCGGTCGGAGTCTCCACCGTCGGCTCATCGACGGCCTCGGGTGCGGCCTTGGTGTTCTGCTTGCGTACCAACGGATTCACCTCCAGAGAGTGCGTGGACCCTGGGCGCGACCGGACCCACATTCGGCCGCGCCCAGGGAGCGGGCTACGCGGTCGGGTCGTAGTTGATGACGCGGACGCCGGCCAGGTCGCTGATCACGGCCGCGGCGTAGCCCCAGATGCCGACGAACACGCTCTTGACTTGATAGTCGAAATCCAGCTTCCGCGGGGCGGACGCCCAGCCGTGCACCGACTCCCGGTCGAACAGGTAGCTCTTGGCCGACACGCTGCCGGTCGCCTCCAGTGCCCACGCGGGGAGCATGGTCACGCCAGAGACGTCGATCGCGCTGTACCGGCTGCGGGCGGTGCCGCTCGCGTTCTGCGGGGCCAGGATCGGGAACAGCTTCCGACCGGACGAGTCCACAGCGGCGGCGAGCCGCTTGTAGAGGTCGATCTGGGCGAACGCGGTGTCCATCGTGAACCCGCCACGCACGTACTGGAGCGCGACGAAAGCGGCGTCGATCTCACCGGCCAGCGCGTCGTCCGCGGCAGCGGTGGTGAGGGTGATGGCGGTCGGGGACGCGGCGGCCAGCAGCGCGACGGCCTTGGCTTCCTTGGCCTCTTCCCACGCCTTGACCATCTGACGCCAGATCAGCCCGGACACCTGCGGGTTGCCGCCCTGGTCGATGACCTCACGGTTCACCTCCACCTTGCCGGACAGCGGCGCGGGGGTCACGGTGTCCAGCGTGGTGGTGAAGGTGCCCAGGCCCGGCTCGGTGCCCTCGGTGTGGTCGGCGACCAGGGAGCCGGCCGAGTTGAACTTCGGGAACGTGAAGGGCGTATTGTCCGAAATGCTCCCCTTGTCTATCGCGGCCCACACCGGGTAGTTGTAGGACCGCTGGTCCACGTACATCTCGGGGCGGTTGCCGGTCGGGTTCAGCTCGTTGACGTCGGTGGTCGCCACGGCGAAGTGGGCGGACATGAACTTCTCGACGCGCTGGGCGGTCTCACCGTCGGCGCGGTTCGAGGCCATGTCGAAGACGTCCGAGCTGAACTCGTGAGCGCCGCGCTCGCCGCTGAACCGGTAGGGGGCCTCTTCGGTCACGGCCAGGGTGGCCCGGTTCGGGTTGACGTCGGCGGGACGCTCGACGGAACCGAGCGCATCGCGGACGGCGGGCCCGGATCTGCTGCGCCCAGGTCGGTGGCGGAGAAGGTGGCCGACGTGGCGGCCGGCGCGGGAGCGGTCTGCTCGGTCGCGGTGTCGGACATGGTGATCAGATCCCTTTCGGTGGAGGACGCCGCGATGCTGGTCACCCGGCTGTCGTCGAATGCGGGTACTGCGCAGAGACTCACTTCTCGGAGAGCGCCGCCGCCGGGGGCGACGTCGAACGTGCCGTCAGCCGCGATGGTGCCGACAATCTTGTCATGGCCGTCCGGGGGGAACACGCCGACCGACAGGCCGTCCAGGACGCCCTCGGCGGCCAGGGCCAGCACGCGGTCACCCTCTGGCCCCACGGCGACCTTGAACCGGACCCACAGGCCGGTGTCGTCGGAGTCGAGGGCGACGGCCCGGCCGACGGCCTGGGAGTAGTTGTGGTCGCGCAGCAGCTTGACGCGGCTGACATCGGACCACGTGAGCGAGCCGGGCGCGAAGCGGAACTTCCGTCCGTCCGAGCGGGCCGTCTGGCCCCACGGCACGGCCAGGCCAAGGATCGTCCGCGACTCGCGGTCGAGAGCGAACGTCGCGTGAGGGCTGGCGTCAAGGACGACCCCCCGGGCGGCGTCGTCCTCGGAGAAGGTGGCGGCGGCGTGGGTGCTCATCTGCGGGGCCTCCAGAGCCGGTGGAGCGGCCGGGACGGGCGGGGTGACCGGCACGGGCTCGGGCTGCAGCTCGCGCTTCTGCGCGGCTGTGAGTGCCGGCCGGCTGTCGTCCGTGCGGATCTCGTCGGCGGTCAGCGCACCGAGCCCGTGATAGATCGCGGCCACCTCCGCCCGCGTCTTGGGGTCGGCCTTGAGGTAGTCGGTCAGGTCGAACCCGACGTAGAACCCCTGCCTGGTGATGTCGCCCATCGACAGCCGGTCCGTGATCGGCTTCATGTACTGCGCCAGAACGTCGTTGATCCGGTCGCGGCGGCGGTCCGTGGCGTTCTGGTAGGTGCGGCTGGTCGTGCTGATGCCCAGGTCCTCGGGGTCGAGCCCGATGGCGTTCGCGATGTCGAGGGCGGCCCGCCGCTGCAGCTCGACCAACTGGAGGTCGGCCGGCGTCGGCTGATTCACCGAGTTGTACCTGAGTGCAGCCGGGACGTAGCCCGTCGACCGCTGCTTGCGCCACGCGGCCCACTTGGTCAGGACGTCCTCGACCTCTTCGTCACTGGCCGGGTCGGCACCCTCACCCGGGCTGAAGTAGTCCAGCGGCCTCGGGTCGTTCGCATACATCTCCGCGGCCTCTTCGAGCGCGATGGCGCGGCGAATGGCCCGGCGGGCGGCGGTGAGCAAGGCGGGGTTCAGGCTGTCGAATCGGATCATGTCCCGGCCGGGCGTGACCTTGGCGTCAATCCACACCGCGGACGCCGGGTCGATGCCGGACGGCAGCAGGGACAGCGGCTCACCGCCTGGAGGTTGCTTGAGGTGCACCCGGTCCGGCGCGATGCGCTCGACCTTGGACGGGTAGCCGTTCCACCCGCGCTCGGTGACGTGCCACCAGCCGATGGCGTCGAACAGCAGGTCCTCGGCTAGCATCGACAGCATGACCGAGTTGGGGACGTCGCGGCTGATCTGATCGAACAGCGGGGAACGCTCGATGCGCTGGTCTGGCCCGTACTGCCGCAGCGGCAGCGTGGCGATGCCACAGATGAGGTTGCGACCGCGCAGGACGCCAGGGACCGACAGGGCGCGCTCACGGGTCACCGCGAGAAGGGACGACCCGGCTGAGTTGGCGGTGATCACACCGTCAACCATCACCAGCTCGGGGATCGACTCGGAGAAGGTTGCCTCGGCCACACGACCGGCGAACCTGAGTCGATCGAGAAACCTCACGGTGCCAGTGTACGACGAATCCCGTCGTCAGACGAGCATCACGCAACCGACTCCGTCGCGCGTGGCCCGATGAGCCGCGGCCTGCCCACCGGAGGCGGGCATCGTGCGGGCCAGGTGCGTCGCGCCGGCCGCCGAGTAGGCGGCGTCCACGTGCCCGACGCCGCGCCGGACGAACCGCCAGCCGTCGGCCACTGGGAACCGCTTCGCCCCGAGCACGTGCGCGGTCAGCAGCGGGTCACCCGGGTGCAGGATGCGCCGCGACTGGACCGCCTCGGCCAGGGCCTGGCAGGCGGCGGTCACGTCCTTGATGGGCTCGAACTTGAGCGTGGCCAGGTCGGCGGCGAGAGCGTCTGTCGGACCCTTGAAGTAGCCTCGGGATCTTGGCCTGATCTTGGTCATCCACTCGGGGAGGTCAGCCATCGCCTCACGAGTGGACTCCCACGAGGCCACGGCCTCCACACGCACCCGGCCATCGGCGCCGACGGCGGCGGCGGTGAGCGTCACGTGCCCCAGGTCGGGCGCGACGTCGATGCAGACGGCCACCCGGGCGCGCAGGCCATCGAGGGTGAGCGAGGCGTCCCGGCACGCCTCCCAGGCGTCAGCCGGCACGGCGACGTCGGCCAGGGTGTCCACGCGCTGGCAGAGTCGTTCGGTTCTGAACACCGCGGGCGGGTCGGTGGTCAGCGCGGATCTGATGGCTTGCTCGGACACGATGTGGCCGAGCCCCGGATTCGCGTAGGTCCACGCCTCCCGGTCGTCCAGGTCGCAACCATCGGGCGCGCTCCACTCCGCGATGCCCAGGGTTGGGTCGGTCCCGGCGAGCGCGCTGTCCCGGAGCGCGTTCAGGACCACGCTCTCGTCACCGCCAGCGTTCGAGATGACCAACGTGAGCGCGCCCGGCCGGGCCGTCGTGGTGGCGGCGAGCGCGCTCCAGGCCCCCCAGTCGCGTTGTTCTCGCGCCTCGTCCATGAACAGCACGTCAACCGACAGCCCGCGGCCGGCCGATCGGTTGGCCGCGCCGATCTTCCAGCGTCGGCCGCCGATCAGAGAGACGTGCTCGTCCCCGTTGGTCCGGCTGACCCGCTCCAGCTCGGCGCGCAGCGAGGGGTCGGACTCGATCGTCTGGCACGCGGCCCGCCACGACTCCCGGGCGACGTCCAGGCTCTGGGCAACCGACAGGATCAGGCGCGCGTCGCCCAGGTAGAGGAACCACAGCCCGAGTACCCGCATCAGGTGGCTCTTCCCCGACTGGCGGGCTACCAGGATCAGGAACGTACGGAACCGGAGCCCGCCCGACGGCCCCAGCTCGAGCATGCGGATCACGGCCTCTTCCTGCCAGGGCAAGAACGGCTCGTGCAGGACGTCCCGGGCGAAGTCGATCACCTCATACCCGAGGCTGGTCTTGCGGGTCAGGCGCCGGAGAGGCTCGATGCCCAGCCTCGGCTCAGGCCTGCCGCGCAGCACGGAGCCTGTCGAGGGGGGACTGGGCATCGGGGGCACCTCCCTTCGAGGCGGAAGCGCGAGCCTTGGGGGTTGCGCCCAGCTCGACCAGCACGGCCAGCAGCTTGGGGGCGAGCGCGGCGATGACGCCAGCCTTGCCGCAGCACTCGGGACAGCCGTCGCCGTTGTCGATGGACTCGGCCAGCAGTAGTGCCAGGCGGACCGCGGCGGCGTCCACAGCGTCCCCGCTGAGCGCCTGGGTGGTGGCGGCCACCGCGGGGGCCAGCAGGCCGTCAGCGTTGCGTAGGTGGCGAGTCGTGGTCACTTCCGGCCTCCAGGTGGCT
>NZ_JADJNP010000017.1 GCF_016714275.1 Tessaracoccus sp.
CGGCGATGAGCAAGTACCTCGGCACCTGGCTCGTCTACTGCCTCGTCGTCAGCTTCTTCACCGCTACCTCGCGGCACTTGCGGTGGCGCCGGGGCTACTACTCTCGCCGTCTTCCGCGTCGTCGGTGCCTGCGCCTTCATGGCCTACGGTCTCAGCCAGGTCGTCGATTCGATCTGGCGCGGTCAGCCGTGGGGGTGACGTTCAAGCACGTCACCGACGGCCTGATCTACTCGCTCGTCACCGCCGGCTTCTTCGGCTGGCTCTGGCCGCTGACCGGCGGCTTCGTTCCCCTCGGCCGGCCGCGCGGCGCCGCGGTAGTTGAACGCCCGCCGCCGGTCGCAGGGCGCGCTCAGGTAGGCCGTTTCGAGATCGTCGAGGGCGAAGCCCGCGGCCGCGACGAGCGCTGCGATCGGCCGGCCGAGGTGGCAGCCACCCGCCGCGCGGGTCCCGAGCCCGGATCGAGGCGCTGCTGCCAGCGCCACACCGTCGCGTCCGGCGCCTCGCGGCGCTCGCAGAAACGGCCGCGTCCGCCGGGCCGGAGCAACGCGCTTCACCTCGCCGAGCGCGCGGCTCGCTCCGGCAAACGCGGTGCGAAGGTTAATGAGTCGACACGACGCTGTCGACGCTCGCGTCGGCGAGCGGAGATCTTCTTTCCGCCGAGGCCACGACCGTCTCGACCGTCACGGCGGCCCGAGCGATCTCGCCACGGCTGCGCCAGATCCACATCGCCTCCGACGGCTCGGGCCGATCAGCCGCGTCACCGCCTCCAGGCCGGTAGAAGGCGAGGTTGTGCCCCCGACCGAAACCGTCTCCAGGACCTCGCCCGTCGATCGCGGCACGACGAGGGCGCCGTTATCGGCCGCGCGTCGATCCGCACGACGACGTGGACGGGGTGCGGCGGCAAGTGACGCTCGTAGAGCGACCGCGGAGAGCCATCGCCGGGCGCGTACCAGGGGTGCGAGAGCAAAGACGGAAGCGGACCGCCGCGCCGACTCGCCCGATCCACAGGCGCGCGGCGCTCGACCTGATCAGGTCATGGCGCCGCCGGGCCCGCAGGACTATCGTCGTCGCCGGCTCGAACCTGGCAGGCGTGCAGCTCGCCGACGGACGCGCCAGACATCCGACGCTCGCGGCTGCGCCACGACGCGGAGACCCCACGATGTCCCCAGACTCCTCCACACCTGCTGCTCCCGCCGAGGCCTCGGCTCGCCTCGCTCGTCACCCCGACGCCGCAGGGGCATCGCCAGCCCGGGTCCTCGCCAAGACCGAGAGGCGGCAACCTGGCGCTTCCCGCGTTCGACGCCGGCCAGGGACTCTCCGGAACGCGCGCCGTTCGACGCCCTGGTGCTCGTGCTCGACGGCGCCCCTCGACCTCTCACCATCAACGGCACCGCCGTCCGCGCCACCCCCGGGACGGTCGTGCGCCTGCCCGCCCGGCGTACCGCGCGCCCTCGACGCCACCCCCGAGCCGACCCACTGCTCCTCGTCATGCTGCGCGAAGCCTTCCCTGAGCCGCCGGAGCGGCCCCTCGACCTTCGCCCACCGTTCCCTTACCTCCGCGGCACCGAGCCACGGGGCCTGCGCGTCGCCGCGTCGACCACCCCAGGTCGGCGGCGGGTGTGAGACGGTCGCCGCGCTGTCCATCGAGGTGACGGGCCGGCCGCTACGCGAGAATTCGTGCGTCGCGGGCGTCCACTCCGCCAGGGCGAACCGCGCGAAGCTGCGAGCGGAGGACCGCGGCGAGGTGAAACGGGCGGGGGTCTTCATCGGCGTCGGCAGGGCGAAGGGGTTGCCGCCGCTCGACGACGCGATCGAAGCGGCCGAGCGCCTCGCCGCCTGAGGCAGTGCGCAGACAAGAAGATCCGACACCACGGCGATCGCCACGCTCACCGATCGATCACGGGCGGGTCACCTTCGCCCGCGTCTTCTCCCGCCGTCGAGTCGCTCCTCGCCGGCGACCCCGAACTTCCAACTCTTCGTCTACTTCTCCGGAGCACGGCCTCTACGTCCACGGCGGCGAGGTCTGGCTCCTCTCGGCGGCGGCGCGACCCGAACAGGCGATCCATCTCGCCGGCAGCGTCGAGAAGGCGCTCACGCCGGTGAGAACGCCACGTCGTCGTCTTCTCCGACGCCTGCCGCACCGCCGCGACGAGCGTGCCCACCAGGGGCTGCGCCCCGGCGAAGACCAACTTGCTGCGCCCGCCGGCGGCGTGCCGAGCCGCGCCGTCGACCAGTTCTTCGCGCCCGCTGCTCCGGCGAGCCGGCGCTCGAAGTACGAGCACCGAAGCCCCACGCCCCCGTACCGCGCCGTCTACTCCGCCGTCCTCCTCGAGGGCGCTCCAGGGCGCTTTCGCGACGCCGTCGAGGAGGTCGTCCCGGGCGAGGGCGAGCCGTATCACGCGGTCTTCCCTGGCCGCTCGCCGACACGCTCGCCGCGCGGGTTCCGGCGCGACTCACCGAGGCCGGGCTGCCGCTGACGCTCGAGCAGACCCCCGACGCGATCATCACCTCGCGCCGGCGCTGGATCTCGCGACTCGCCACGCTGCCGCGCGCCGGCGCGGCGCGCCGGGCACGCAAGGGCACCGCGGCCTCCGCTGAACCTCCGAGCGCTCCGGCGGTCGCGCGTGCCTTCTTCGCCGACGCCCCGAGCGGGAGAGAGTCGAATGGAGCGTCGGGCCAGCCCGCACCGCAGCCCGCACCCAGCCGGCCCGCCGTCGTCGACCGCTGCGGCCGGAGGTCGACGCGGCGGCGCGGCTGGCGCGGGCGCTCCGCGCCGAAGCCCTCGCGCCTCGCCGCGGACGCGCGCCTGGCCACCCGCGGCGAGCGCCGGCGTGCGGGTGCACGGCGCGCGTCTCGCCGGCGCCCGGCTCGCCGACGGCCTCGCCCTGCGCCGTCGCCCGGGCGGGAGCTTCGCGCCGCTCCCGCCGTCGCTCGCTGCCCCGACCCTGGCGCTCGTGCGCGTCGACACCGGGCACGGCGCCCTCGTGCCGGTCTTCCCCGGCCGCACCACCGAGCTCGTCTTCGACGGGTGCGTGCTCGCCTCGTTCGCCGTCAGCGCTCCCGCCCGTCGAGCCGCATCGACCCCGCTCGACACGCAGCGCGACCTGCGCGCCGCCGCGTCCGTGCTGGCTCGCCGCGGGCTCCGGCGACTCGACGACGCGACCCTCCAGGCGCTCGCCAGCCGTCTCGCCGCGGCCGATCCCGCTTCGACCCGGCGCTCGCGCTGCTCGCCGCCTACGCCTGGCACGAGCGCGGCGAGGAGGAACGCGTCGCCGCGATCGCGGTGCGCCTGCGCGCTCGGCGGCGCGAGCCTCGTCGACCTCGCGCTGCTCGACGGCGGGCCTCTCGCCGACCCGTTCCCCGGCGTGCCGCTGGCGAGCGCCGGCTGGGCGCTTGGCGCTCGCGGCCGGGAGCTGCCGACCGTGCTCGCGGCGCTCACCCGACACCGCTTGCCGTCGCCGTGGACGGTCGTCGACCGGCGCGGCGCCGCGCTCGTCGATCGCACCTTCCGCGCCAGGAGACCCCGATGAACCGCAAGCTCGTCTTCGTCCACGGTCGCGCGCAGGGCAAGGACCCGGCCGCGCTCAAGGGTGAATTGGCTCGAGGCCCTCGGCGAGGGGCTGCGCCGGATCGGCGTCGACCGCCTGCCGATCGACGCCGCCGACGTCGCCTTCCCCTACTACGGCGACACCTTGCGCGACCTCGACCACGGCGTCGCCCCGGACGCGTCCGCACCGGTCGTCGTCCGCGGTCTCGCCGCCGGCGCGCCGGACGAGGCGTTCCTCGCCGCCGTGGTCGAGCAGGCAGGTCGCGCCGCCGGCCTCGACGAGGACGCCGTCGCGGCCTGTCTCGAACCGGGAGCCGGCTCTCCGGGCGACGACCCGCACCCGCGGGCCGCTCAACTGGGAGTGGACGCAGGCACTTTTGGCCGCCCTCGACCGCTACGTCCCCCGCCAGCGGCGCGAGCCTCGCCCTCTTCACCCGCGACGTCTACCGCTATCTCCACCAGGCGCGGCTGCGCGAAGCGATCGAGAGCGGCGTCCGCGCCGCCTTCACCGCCGAGCGCGAGATGGTCGTCGTCGCCCACTCGCTCGGCACGATCGTCGCCTACCGCCTGCTGCGCCGGGCCGGCGAGCTCGCCGGCTGGAAGGTGCCGCTCTTCGTCACCCTCGGCTCGCCGCTCGGCATCCAGGAGGTCCGCCGCGAGCTCGCCAACGCCGACACCCTGCGCTTGCCGCGCTGCGCCGGCGCCTGGTTCAACGCCCTCGACGAACGCGACGTCGTCGCCCTCTACCCGCTCGACCCGACGCACTTCCCGCTCGATCCGCCCGCTCCGGCGATCGAGAACTACCGCGGCGTCCGCAACCGCACCGAGAACCGTCACGGCATCGCCGGCTACCTCGACGACCCCGAGGTCGCCCGGCGGATCCACGCGGCGCTCGGCTGAAGCGGAAAGGCTCCGCTCCGCCCTCTGCGGCGCCGTCACCACCAGGGGAAACGAGCGACCCGACCGTCGCGTAGCGACGGCCTGACGCGCGCTCAGGCCGCCGGTCTCGTCGAGGCGTTCCTGCGCTTCCCCGTGCAGGAGACCACCCCGGAGGTGATGCGAGCAGCGATCGCCACCTGCGAGCGGCATCGACTCTCCTACTGGGATGCGGCCGTGCTCGAGGCCGCGCGCGCTCGGCTGCGACCTCCTCCTCTCCGAGGGCCTCGCCCACGGGCGCAGCGACGACGGCGTTCGCGTCGAAAACCCCTTCCGGACTCGCCCCTGACCCAGGAAGTCCCGTCCTCGCCGCGGGGCCACTCCCTCACCGCGGACTCGGCGTTGCACGCCCGGCCCCCCCGTTGTAGAGTCCGCGCCACCAAACAACTTGCTGTCGAGGGGGGAGGCAACACCATGTCGATCGTGGGCAAGGAGCATCGAATCGTACTCGGAAGAGCGCGGCGGTCGTGGCTCGTCGCGCTGCTGCTGGCACTCGGCGTCGCGCCGCTCGCGCCGGCCGTCGCCCAGGCGCCCGCACCGGCGGCGACGCCGACGCCCGCCCCGCCGGCGGGCACGCCGCACGAGGAGGCGCAGGAGGAGCCGCACGACCACTTCTCCGAGGTGATCGAGGTCGGCAGCCGCAGCACCGAGCGGGTGCGCACGGAGACCCCGGTGCCGGTCGACCTGCTGCCGGTCGCCGAGCTCGCCAACGACGCCGGCCAACTCGACCTCGGTCAGCTCCTGCAGTTCACCGCCCCGTCGTTCAACTCGAACCGGCAGGTCGGGCTCCGACGGCAGCGACCACGTCGACGCCGCGACGCTGCGCGGCCTCGGTCCGGACCAGGTGCTGGTGCTGGTCAACGGCAAGCGGCGCCACACCCTCCTCGCTCGTCTACATCTTCGGCACGCGGGCGCGCGGCAACGTCGGCACCGACCTCAACACGATCCCGGTCGCCGCCATCGACCGGATCGAGGTGCTGCGCGACGGCGCCGCGGCGCAGTACGGCTCCGACGCCATCGCCGGCGTGATCAACATCGTCCTGCGCGAAGACACCGGCCTCGACGTGACGCTCGCCGGGGGCGCCTACACCGCCGGCGACGGCGAGATGGGCCAGGCCTCCGTCTACTACGGCCAGGCGGTGGGCAACGGCGGCACGCTCAACCTCACCGCCGAATACCTTTCGCGCGGCGAGACCAATCGCGCCGGCGAGGGCGAGCCCCGCCGCATCGGCGACGCCGAGACGAAGAACGCCACGGCGATGTTCAACCTCGACCTGCCGGTCGGCGAGGGGGGCGCCTTTTACGGCCACGGCGGCTACAACCGGCGCAAGGGCGTCGCCGGCGCCTGGTTCCGCGATGGGCTCGGCTCGGACGACATCCCGTCGCGCAACTCGGCGGCGATGTACCCGGCCGGTTTCGTCCCCGACATCGGCACCGACATCGACGACACCGAGGCTCTCCTTCGGCTTCCGCCGCCCTTCGGCGAATGGGTGGCCGATCTCTCGTCGACCTACGGCAGCAACGCGATGGACTACACCATCCGCCACACGCTGAACGCCTCGATCGCGACGCAGAACGGCGGCCTCTCGCCGACCGTCTTCGACGCCGGCGGCTTCCGCTTCACCCAGCACACGACGAACCTCGACCTGACGCGCCACTTCGCCGGCATCCTGCGCGGCGTCGGGCTCTCGGCCGGGGTCGAGTACCGCCGCGAGACCTACACGATCGGCGCCGGCGAGCCGGGCTCGTGGGGCGACTTCGACGGCCCGGGCGGCGGCAACGCCGGCTCGCAGGGCTTCCCCGGCTTTCAGCCGGTCGACGAAGTCGACGCCTCGCGCTCGAGCGTCGCCGCCTACGTCGACACCGAGCTCCAGGCCAGCGAGCGGCTCCTCGTCACCCTCGCGCTGCGCGGCGAGGACTACAGCGACTTCGGCAGCACCTTCAACGGCAAGGTCTCGTTCGGCTACCACGTCGGCGACTTCACGCTGCGCGGCTCGGCCTCGACCGGCTTCCGCGCCCCGTCGCTCCACCAGCGCTACTTCAGCTCGACCTTCACCGACTTCATCGCCGGCGAGGCGGCCGACGTCAAGCTGGCGCCGAACGACAGCGAGCTCGCCCGCCGGGTCGGCATCCCCGACCTCAGGAGGAGACCTCGCGCAACTACTCGCTCGGCGGCACCTGGTCCTCGGGCGCCGACGTCGAGCTGACGCTCGACCTCTACCAGATCGACATCGACGACCGCATCGTGCTCACCGGCGGCTTCACCACCGACGACCCGGACATCGGCGCGCTGATCGCGGCGCAGAACCTCGCCGAGGCGCGCTTCTTCACCAACGCGATCGACACCCGCACGCGCGGCATGGACTTCACCCTCGGTCGCCGGATCGAGCTCGCCGGCGGCAAGCTGAACACCTTCGCGGCGCTCAACTACAACAAGTCAGACGTTCAGCGGATCAACCCGGCTCCCGGCCTCGCGGGCAAGGAGGACGTCTACTTCAACACCCGCGAGCGCTACTTCGTCGAGGGCTCGGCGCCCGAGTGGAAGGGGGACCTTCGGCGGCGACTTCCGCCGCGGCCGCTGGTCGACCGGAGCGCGCCTGACCTACTTCGGCGCCGTCGAGTCCGGCACCTGGACGCAGCTCGACGACCCGACCGCCCCGCCGCAGCACTACGCGCCGCGCTGGACCGCCGACGTCGACTTCGGCTTCGAGCTCTCCGCGCGGTTCCGCCTCGTCGTCGGCGGCACGAACATCTTCGACGCCATGCCGACCGAGCAGGACCCGAACGAGACCGAGAACGGCGCCCGCTGGGAGAACATCCAGATGGGCTTCAACGGCGCCGGCTACTTCGCCCGCCTCGCCTACAAGGTGCCGGGGAAGTAACACCCGGCCCCCCAGCAAAGGGGGACAGGCACCGGTTCCGAGCTCTCCCGCTCACCGAATCGGTGCCTGTCCCGGTTTCCACCTGCTTCCACCCACCCCACCCCGGAAGCGCGTGCGGCGCTCAGCTCCCCGCCCCACCTCCCGGCGGCACGAGGGTGAATCCGAGCTGCAGCAGCACGCCGGCGGTGTCGTAGTCCACCCACTCTTCGACGATCCGCCCGTCGACGACGCGGTCGATCACCGTCCCCGTGAAGCGCATCGCCCGGCCGGTCGGCGGCAGCCCGCGCAGGTTGCCCGTGTGGGTGCCGGTCGCCGTCCAGCGCAGCGCCATCCGGTCGCCCTCGACGATCGGCTCCTCGAGCTCGAAGCGCAGGTCGGGCATGCCCTCGTGGCTCTGCCGGTAGTAGGCCTTGAGCGCCGCGAGCCCGCCGAGGGGCTCCGGCACGCCGCAGTCGTGCACGACGACCGCCGGGTCGTAGATCGCGTCGAGCCGGTCGAGCTCGCCGCGGTTGCGCGACTCGAGGTAGCTCGTCGCGATCCGCTCCGCCGTCCTCCGCGTCAGCGGCGCCGCCGCCGTCGCACTCCGTCCTTCCGCCATGACCCATCCTCCCCAGAGGCATCACCCACCGGCGCCTCGTCGTCGACATCGATGGTACTCCCGCGGCGCGGCGCGGGCCCCCCTCCTTCCCGACTCCGGGCCGCGCACGGCTCCTGCCGCCGCAACGACCCATCCGGGTGGCCTCCGCCACCGTCTGCCCGTGCGAGTATCCGGACGCAGCACACGGACCGAGCCACCGCGATGCCCTCGAGCTTCTCGCCCCGCGAACCCGACGCGACCGGAATGGCCGGTTCGTTCGTCTTGGGTGGTGGGGGAGGAGGAGTGGCGCCGCGCCGACCTCGAGTGCGATGCCGTCGCCACGACTGGAGCTCGCGCAACTGGGGCGACCTCAAGAAGGAGAAGGGCGCTGCCGACTCGCGCCGGACAGAGCCTCCACCGGGAAATCTGCCACCGATCCGCCGAAGCGCCATGGGCCGAGATCTGCGCCTCGCTTCCCCGCTGTCGTCCTGAGCGACGCGAAGGACCTGGGCGGGGGGCCTCACTCCCGCCAAGACGGCCCGCGGAGGAGGCAACGTGCGAGTGACGACACGCGGCGAGAGGCGCAAGCAGGGGCGAGTCCGGACGACTGCCACGAGATCACGCGCGAGGAGGAAGAGATGACGAGACCAAGCACCGGCAGGATGGCCCCACTCCTCGCGCTCGCCGCACTGGCATGGTGTGCCGGCGCCGCGCGTCCGGACGAGCTGGTGCTGACCAACGGTGAGACGCTGACCGGGAAGGTCCAGGAGAGCGCCTCGCGATCGAGACATCGCAGGGCAGGATCGAGGCCCCCTTCGAGGCGCTCTCCTCGGTGGAGCTCGACGAGGCGGCCACTGCGCGGCTCGCGCTCGTCGACGGCACCGTGATCGAAGGCCGCCTGGTCCAGCCGGAGATCGTCCTGCGCCAGGGGCTCCTCGATCGCGTCGTGCCCGCACCGTCGATTCGTCGACTCGTCTGGTCGCCACCGGCGGTGACACTGCCCTCCGGCACGCCGGTGCCGCTCGCGCTCGTCCGCTCGGTGAGCTCGGCGGCAAATTCGGCCGGCGACCCCGTGTCGCTCTGCACGACCGAGGACGTCGCGGTGAACGGAAAGGTCGTCATCGCGCGGCACTCTCCGGCCTCCGGCTCGGTGCTCGGCACCGGCGGCGGCTCCAACGCCAGCGGCGGAGGCACCTCGTGCTGCGAGCGGGCGCCGTGCTGGCGCGCGACGGGACCTCGATCCCCCTCGCCGGGAACCTCCAGGTCCGCGGCGGTTTCAACGGGGCGAACTGGGGCCTGGCGGGCCTGCTCTCCGAGGGGAGCCCGGCGCTCGCGGCGAGCGGCACGCTGGTCGAAGCGAAGACCGCGAGCGAAGCGGCGATCGGCCTCTCCACCAGCTCCTTCACCGCCGAGCAGCTCGCCGGCCAGGAGCTGTGCGCCGACTTCTTCCGCTTCAGCGACAGCGCCGAGATCGCCCTCGAAAAGGTCGTGCCGGGCCGCTCCTACGCCCCGGTCCCGCAGCCGCTCAAGCTCTCGCTGCCGCTCCTCCCGTTCGCCCCCTTGCTGACCGAGGACGGCAAAGGCACGGTGAAGACCTACGGGACGCGGCCGTTTTCGATCGACGGCGTCGCTCTCGCGTCGTTGACCGTCGAAGCGGTCGGCAAGGGCAAACGCGGCGCCACGTTCAAGATCACCGCGCCGCTCACCGTCCCGGCCTCGTTCGACCGCTGGGTCTCGCTCACCATCGAGATCCTCTCGGGCGACAAACAGCTCCAGGTCCTCCGCCTGCAACGAATCGACGCCGAGGAGCGCAAGGTGACGCCGATCGACGCCCGGCTCACGCTCTCGCGTTCCGAGGTGGACAAGCTCCTCGCAGCGCCGAACGCCCGGCTGCGCATCACCATGACGGCGATCGAGAACTGATGGGGACGAACTCCCTGGTCGAGACGAGCCCCGCCTCGGCGCCACTCCCCATCCGCATCGCCGTCCCCGACGGCGGCGGGTGCTCGTTCCTCCGCCGGCCAGGCGAGCTTCGGCACCGTGAGGCCTTCGCGTGGCGTGCCGAGCAGGGTCTCAGACGATAGGCTTCGGGCCGCATGTCTGCCATGAGCTCGAGGATCTGAAAGGTGTCGGCTCAGGACCATGCCCGGGGCCGGACACACGGCAGGGAGTCGGCGCCGTACCGGCCGCCGTCCCGCCACTTGACCACGCCTCGCTTCCGCAAAGATGATGGATCCATCTGCTCCCCGCCTGGATCAGCCCTCTGGGCCTCCGGCGGGGTTTTGTGCTTCTGGGAGGTTCTGGTCGTGCCCACTGAGCCCTCGACGAAGCGCACCGTCGTCTTCATCGACGGCCAGAAACCTCTACTACGCCGTCAGGCAGGCCTTCGGCTAAACTTCCCCAATTACGATGTCCCGGCGCTGGCCGCCGCGCTCTGCCAGCGTGCGGGCTGGACACTCGCCGGCACCTACTTCTCCACCGGCATCCCGAGCGCCCAGGACCACCCGGGCTGGAACCACTTCTGGTCCGCGAAGCTAGCCGTGATGGGAACCCGGGGTGTCGTGACCTTCGCGCGCCAGCTCAAGTATCGGAACCAGACCGTGGCGCTGCCGGGCGGAGCGACAACGACGGTGCTCGTCGGCCAGGAGAAGGGCGTCGACGTGCGGCTCGCTCGACATCGTCCGCCTGGCGCGCGAGGCGGCCTTCGACGTCGCGCTCGTCCTGTCGCAGGATCAGGACCTCTCGGAGGTGGCCGACGAGGTGCGCCAGATCTCGATCGCTCAGCAGCGTTGGATCAAGGTCGCCTCGGCATTTCCGACGAGCCCGACCTACCCGGAACCGGCGCGGCGTGAACCGCACGGACTGGCTGCCCTTCGACCGCGCTTTCTACGACGGCTGTATCGACCCGATCGACTATCGACGAGGGGTCGAACCCTAAGGACGGGGGAACGATGGCGAGAGGCGGCAAGACGAAGGCCTCCGGCACCGAGCTCGGCTTCGAGGCCAAGCTCTGGGCGGCGGCCGATGCGCTGCGCAACAACATGGACGCGGCCGAGTACAAGCACGTGGTGCTCGGCCTGATCTTCTTGAAGTACATCTCGGACGCCTTCGAGGCCAAGCACGCCGAGCTCGCCGCGCAGCAGGCGCAGGGCGCCGACCCGGAGGACCCGGACGAATACCGCGCCGCCAGCATCTTCTGGGTGCCGAAGGAGGCGCGCTGGGCGCACCTCAAGGCGAGCGCGCCGCAGCCGACGATCGGCAGGCTAGTCGACGACGCGATGGCCGCGATCGAACGCGACAACCCTTCGCTCAAAGGCGTGCTACCGAAAGACTTCGGCCGCGCCGGCCTCGACAAGCAGCGGCTCGGACAGATCATCAATCTGGTTAGCGACATCGCGCTGGGCAGCGCCGCCGACCGCGCCAAGGACACGCTCGGCCGCGTCTACGAGTACTTCCTGGCGCGCTTCGCCAGCGCCGAGGGCAACGTCGAGATGCTCGCCCCGTACAAGGGCCGGGTCTACGACCCCTGCTGCGGCTCGGGCGGCATGTTCGTCCAGAGCGAGAAGTTCGTCGAAGCCCACGGCGGGAAGATCGGCGACATCGCGATCTACGGCCAGGAGTCGAACTACACCACCTGGCGGCTGGCCAAGATGAACCTCGCGATCCGCGGCATCGACGCGCAGATCGCCCACGGCGACACCTTCCACAACGACCAGCACCCGGACCTCAAGGCCGACTACGTGCTGGCCAATCCGCCGTTCAACGACAGCGACTGGCGCGGCGAGCTGCCCAAGGACGACAAGCGCTGGCAGTTCGGCACGCCGCCGGCGGGCAACGCGAACTTCGCCTGGGTACAGCACTTCATCCATCACCTCGCCCCTAATGGACTGGCCGGCTTCGTGCTGGCCAACGGCTCGATGTCCTCCAACCAGTCGGGCGAGGGGGAGATCCGCAAGGCGATGGTCGAGGCGGACCTCGTGGATTGCATGGTAGCGCTGCCCGGCCAGCTCTTCTACTCGACGCAGATCCCGGTCTGCCTCTGGTTCCTCGCCCGCAACAAGAAGAACGGACGCTTCCGCGACCGTCGCGGCGAAACGCTCTTCCTCGACGCGCGACAGATGGGCCGGATGGTCGACCGAACTCATCGTGAACTGACCGACGAAGACGTCGCCAAGATCGCCGGCACCTACCACGCCTGGCGCGGCGACGCCAGGGCCGGCAAGTACGAGGACGTGCCGGGCTTCTGCAGGAGCGCGACGCTCGAGGAGATCCGCAAGCACGGCCTCGTGCTGACCCCCGGCCGCTACGTCGGCGCCGAGGCCGCCGAGGACGACGGCGAGCCGTTCGACAAGAAGATGAAACGCCTCACTGCGACGCTGCGCGAGCAGCAGGCCGAGGGCGCGAGACTGGACGCTCTGATCGCCGCCAACCTGAGGGAACTCGGATATGGCGAATAGGTGGCGCTCCCAGGAGGCTCGAGGACGTCGCCCGAGAGAGGTGACGGTTAGCCATGTCGGCCCAATGGCCTCCGAGTACATCTCAAGCGGCATCCCCTTCCTCCGCTCTCAGAACGTCACTTCACTGAGGATTGATCTCACCGACATCAAATTCATTTCGTCCGACTTCCATGATCGGCTCCGAAAGTCGGCCCTCGAACCCGGTGACGTCGTCATCGTACGAACCGGGAGGCCAGGTGCGTGCGCCGTGATTCCCGACTCGCTGCCGATCGCCAACTGCTCTGACTTGGTAGTTGTGAGGTGTGGGCCTGGAGCTGGATCCGAGGTTCCGCCTACTACGTCAATTCGGCCGCCTCTCACCACGTCAGTTCCCACCTTGTGGGCGCCGTGCAACAACGCACCATCTCACGGCCTCGGCGCGTTCGTTGGTTCTGCACCTCCCTCGCTCTCGGAACAGCGCGACATCGTCAGTATCCTCGGCACGCTGGACGACAAGATCGAACTGAATCGGCGGATGAGCGAGACGCTGGAGGCGATGGCGCGGGCGCTCTTCAGTCGTGGTTCGTGGACTTCGATCCGGTGCGGGCGAAGGCGGAGGGGCGGGACACGGGGCCGCCCAAGCACATCGCCGACCAGTTTCCAGACACCTTCGAAGACTTTGACCTTCGAACGATTCCGAGAGGGTGGGAGGTCAAGTGCGTTGCCGACCTCGCGCAACTCTCAGGCGGCACTACGCTTAGCACCACCGAGCCAGCTTTCTGGGACGGCGGTACCCACGCTGGGGCAACTCCAAAGGACCTCTCTAGTCGCAGGGCTCCAGCGCTGCTCAACACTGAGCGGCGGCTCACTGACTCAGGGTTGTCGCAAGTCAGCTCTGGCTTGCTGCCTCCGGGAACAGTCCTGCTTTCATCGCGGGCCTATTGGATATCTGGCCGTCGCAGGCATTCCTGTCGCCGTCAATCAGGGCTTCGTAGCGATGACGCCGAGAGCGGCGGCCTCCAACCTCTTCTGATGTTCCGGGCACACTTTGCGCACGACGAGATCATCAGTCGAGCGAACGGATCGACATTCCTCGAGATCAGCAGGTCCAGCTTTCGGTCGATACCTGCCGTCACGCCACCGGATGTGCTGATGCGCCTCTTTGACACCCAGGCTAGGGGCCCTCACGCGAGCGCATTGTCCCAAGGCGAGCGCGAGGCGACAGCGCTGGTAGGCTTGCGTGATGCGCTATTGCCAGGCTGATGACGGGTGACTTGCTGGTTGACAATGCCGAGCACCCGTTCCCAGCACATCCCGACCGGCGACTAGCCCATGACCTATCGTCTGGATGCCTCCGACTTCGGCGCATGCGTCCCGTACAACGAGTGGCTGGATGAGCAGTTCGCCGCAGGCGCTGCCAGCTGGACATCCTCGGCTATCAGCCCAGGCCGAGTTTCGTCCTCTTCACCTTGAGTCCGGACACCTATCAAGCAGCGTTTGATGATTTTCGGCGACAGCGCGAAGAAGAGGTCAAAGAACCCGTAATCAATGAGTTTCCGTCGCCGATCGCCCACTATTTCTACAGGTTCGAGAACGGGTACGAGAACGAGCTTCAGCGCCTCATTCCTCCGCGATACCTGGGAGGCGCTCATCGACACTTTCACGCGATCGCTGTGTCCGAATGCCGGTTCCTTCGCGTCGCCTGGGCACTCCACTCACTTTCAAGGATTGCCTCACCGACAGCGTAGCGCAACGTCTTTTGAACATTGAGCGGATCCTGTTGCAGGCCCAGGCCGATGGCATCGACTTGCAGATTGTGGACCTCGTTCCGATCACTACGCTCGGACAATGCGCGAACTGAATCAGTCACGGAACGCCTTTTCTCCACCGCGGCGCAATCGGAATTACAGGCGCGCACTTGGACAGGCGAATGCCACGAGGATGTTATCGACACGCTGACTCAGTTGCAGGACCTGGCTAAGGTCCAGGTGCTTCGCCATGGGTCAGGCTGATGCTCGAACGCTTCGGTGCGAGGTGTTCAGGGGCCATGCGTTCACAAGAACCATCGCCAATATCTCTTTGACCGAAGATCAAGCCAGGACTTCACCAGATACCTCCGTCAAGGTCAGATACTCATTCTGGAGCGATGAGGCCGTTTTCGGCCTTCGGCCATGGTGCACTTCCAGCGACGCCTCCGGACACACGACGAAGCTCTGCGTTTTCAGACGAACGCGCGGGGATGTGCCCAATCGGCGCCTTGAGTACGAGGTCGTTGGCGAGTCAACTCTTTGGACGAAGACCGGGCTTCGTTCTCGGCTGAAACACCAATGAGTTGCGTGGGCTCTTTGGCTTGGAACCAAACGAAAGCAACAGCAACATGCTGAGCACCCGTGGGTTCTCCGAGTCTGACGTCGAGGAGTCAGCCCTCGCCTGGGCCACCGGGCTCGGGTTCGACTACCAGCCCGGCCCGACCATCGCCCCGGGCGAGTTCTCGCGGAGCGGCGGGACTGGGCAGGTGGTGCTCGAGGAGAGATTCGGCAGGCGCTCGCGCGGCCAACCCGGACCTTCCTGGCGAAGCCCTCTGGGAGGCCTTCCGCAGCTCCTGCTGGCCGAGGGCGCTAATCTCGTCGGGCGCAACCGGGCCGTCCACCGGATGCTGGTCGACGGCGTCAACGTCGAGTACGCCCGCAAGGACGGCTCGATCGCCGGCGCGGAGGCGTGGTGATCGACTCCCGAGAGCCCCGAAAACAACGACTGGCTCGCGGTCAACCAGTTCACCGTTATCGAGGGGAACCACAACCGCCGGCCCGACGTGGTGCTGTTCGTCAACGGGCCGCCGCTTTCGTCGTCATCGAGCTTCAAGAACGCCGCCGACGAGAAGGCGGATGTGTGGAAGGCGTTCCGCCAGCTTCAGACCTACAGGAAGCAGATCCCCTCGCTCTTCGTCTACAACGTCGCCTCTCGTCGCCTCCGACGGGACCACGGCGCGCCTCGGCCCTCACGGCCGATCGCGAGCGGTTCATGCCGTGGCGGACGATCGACGGCCGCGGCCTCGCGCCGAAGTCGAGCCCCGAGCTCGAAGTGCTGATGAAGGGCGTCTTCGACAAGCGCCGCTTCCTCGACCTCCTCCGCCACTTCGTCGTCTTCGAAGAAGGCGACGGCGGCAAGCTCGCCAAGAAGATGGCGGGCTACCAACAGTTCCACGCCGTCAACGTCGCCGTCGCCGAGACCTTGCGCGCGGCCGCGCTGGGGAGCGGCGAGATCGTCGAAAGGGGATCTACGAGTCGGGGCCGCAAGAGCGGCGGCGAGGCTGGCGACCGGCGGATCGGCGTCGTCTGGCACAAACCAGAGAGCGGAAAAGAGCCTGACACCTGATGGCGTTCTACGCCGGGCGGATGATCCCCGCACCACGCGGATGGCCAACCAACGATAGTGGTGATGACCGACCGCAGCGATCTGGACGACCAGCTCTTCCGGCACACCTTCGCACGCTGCCGCGACCAGCTGCGTCAAACCCCCCGTCAAGCCGGGAACCGCAGGACCTGCGAAAGCGCTGCGCGTCCCGCCCGGCGGCGGGGTCGCGTCTTCACCACCGCTCCAGAAGTTCCTCCCGGGCGGGCGGGCGGGGGCATCCGCTCCTCACCGACCGCCGTTCAACTGGTGGTCCTCGCCGACGAGGCGTACCGCAGCCAGTACGGTCTTCAAGGCGAGAAGGCGCGGGAGATCGTTACGGCTGCGCCAAGCACCTGCGCGACGGTCTGCCGAACGCCTCGTTCATCGGCCTCACCGGGACACCGATCGCGAAGGAGGACGTCAGCGCCCGGGCGGTGTTCGGCGACTACATTCAGCGTCTACGACATCCACCGGGCCGTCGAGGATGGCGCAACGGTCCCGATCTGCTACTGGAGCCGGCTCGCCAGCTCGGACTCAACGTGCCCAGGAGGCCGAAGATCGGACCTCGCGGTTAGGAAGTCACCGATCTGGCGCCGAGGAAGGCGCTCGGTGAACAGGGCGTCTGAAACGCAAATGGGCGACGGTAGAGAGCGCTGGTCGGAGCTGGGGGGCGGCTCTCCTCATTGCCGAGGACTTGGTGCAGCACTTTGGACCGGGACTCGCCGCGATGGACAGCCGAGGCGCAATGGATCGTCTGCATGAGCCGCCACATCTGCGTCGCCCTCTACTTGAACGAGCTGATCCGCCCGGCGGCACAGCGACGATGAGAACAGGGCGCGCTTAAAAATCGTCATGACCGGCGCGGCGTCCGATCCGCTTGTCTGGCAAAAGCATTAATGCGCGGCAAGGGCACGGCGCGAACTGCTCGCCCCAAACGCGCGAAGGACCCCCGAAGGACGCGCTTAAAATCGTCATCGTCCGGGCATGTGGCTCACCGGTTTCGATGCGCCCTGCATGCACGATATTACATTGACAAGCCGATGCGCGAAGGCACGGGCTGATGCAGGCGATCGCGCGGGTGAACCGCGTCTTCCGCGACAAGCCCGCCGGTCTCATCGGTTGATTACATCGGCATCGCC
>NZ_JADJNP010000018.1 GCF_016714275.1 Tessaracoccus sp.
GAAGACGATCCGTTCGGGTGGGCCTGCCCGGGAGGTCCCGTGCCTCGAGTCTCGCGTCCTGGGTGGGGCCCTATTCTACGGGGGCCTGGCCTGTCGCCTGGTTCGGGTGATTCCAGGTGGTTGGGTTCCGCTCGGGA
Organism: Tessaracoccus sp.; assembly: GCF_016714275.1. Lineage (GTDB taxonomy): Bacteria > Actinomycetota > Actinomycetes > Propionibacteriales > Propionibacteriaceae > Arachnia. Next base: position 138 of record NZ_JADJNP010000018.1, read on the forward strand.
CCGTTCGATGCCGCCCCGTTCCGGCTGGAGTGGCCGCAGCCTGGCAGCATGGATCGAGCGCATCGGTGAGCGAGTAGTGTGGACTAGGTCAAGTTCGCCGGCGGGGCCGGCCGGTCCGACAGCCAGTCGCCATCGACGCTGGCGTGGGCGTGCATCGCTAGCGCGTGGAGGGCGGGGCGCAGGGGCCGGTCGCCGTAGTGAGCCTCGATGCGCGCCAGGACGGCCTCGACCGAGACGTGACCGCCGGACTCGTCGAGGGCGGCCCGGACGAGCTGCAGGCGGGTCGGGACACGGGTCGAGTCCCAGGTCGCGAGGCCGACGGCGCCGTTCATGCTCATCCGGAACCGACCGTCGGCGCGCAGGATCGACATCGTGAGCGGCGCCGTCCACGCCTGGTAGCTTGGTGCCAGGGCGGTGAGGGCCTGGTGGGCGTGGAATTCGGACAGGCCGCGGCCGCGACGCGCGAGCAGGGCCTCCAGGTGGGCGCATGCCTCGGAGATGGCAGGGGCACCTCCGGGGACATCGCGCGCGAGCAGGCCAACGCGATCCAGGTCGACGCGAACGAACTGCGGCCGCTGCAGCGCCATCAGCCCGTTGCTCGACATGCCCATCTGCTGGTCGAGGCGCTCGACGAGTTCGCTCCGCAGCATCGGCTCGCCCGCCTCCTGCAGCAGCGCCTCGATCGCGTCATGGACGTACACGCGGCGCTCGCTGTCAGGGCGGTCGGGCAGGACCACCCGCAGCCGGCCCAGGTAGCGCAGCGCCCCGGTCGTGGCCTTGATGAGCGCCGCCAGACCGAAGGGGGTCATCCACTCGGGCACCTCGATGGTCTCGCGGAGCTCGTCGAGGATCTCGCCGCAGTACCACTGCCGGTCCGGAGCGGTGGTCTCGATCAGCTTGACGGCGGCCGGCACCAGCACGGTCTGCCACGCCTCGAAGTCGGGGAAGTGGCGGCGAAGCCCGACCACGCCGCGGTCGAAGTGCATGACCTCATCGGGGAGCTTGCCCAGGCGTCGTCCGAGCTGACGCTGCAGCTCATCGAGGCGGACTGGGGTCGGCGATCCGCGGAGCGTCGCCAGCAGTTCGGCGGCGCGCGTGTCCCCGAACGCCAGCACGCGCGGCGGCGTGCCATCACCGAGCTGAAGCTGACTGCGCAGCTCATCGCGCAGATAGGTCGCCACGTGAGGTCCGAAGCTCGCGCCGGCCTGCGAGGCGAGCGCGTCGAACACCTCGAGGGGGCCGGGCAACCGCACCTTGGCTGCGGCCGATAGCAGGTCGCTCAGCGCCGCGCTGATCGTGGCGGCTCCCTGGGGCGAGAGCCAGGGGAGGTCGTCCAGCTCGATCACGCGGACCTCGAGACCAAGGACGCTATCGACGATGAACGCCACGACGTCAGGCTGCGCGCTCGCGGACGCCCACCAGCGATCGCCTGCCAAGGTCGCGAATGGGACAGGCCCGGCCGCGACGGTGGCGGCGATCCGTCGCCGCGCTTCGAGCGCCCACGGTTGATGGGCCAGGCGGCCGCAGAGCCGCGCCTCGACTTGCCGGACCCGCTCACGGCTGACACCGATCTCGTCGCCCAGCTCCTGCAGGGTCATCGGCTCTCCACCGAGCCCTGCGCGCCTGGTAGCGATCAGCCGCTCGCCGGGGTCGAGGGGCTCGAGCAACGCCTGGAAACACTCAAGGAGCCCCTCCTCGATCAGCGCGGCCGCCCGGGCGGTCGCGTCGAGGAACTCTGTGACCAGCGCCGGCAGGCTCGCCAGCGTGGTGCGGCCGAGGTTGTCGACCTGATCGAGGGCGGCGCGCGAATGGCTCGCCAGGTCGCCAAGGGTCACCAGCGACCTGCTCTCGATGAAGCTCCGAAGCCGCCCCGGCATCTCCATCGTGTCGAGCGGGAGGGTCCGGTCGGCATCGGTCAGCGTGGCGCGCAGTGCGTCCCAGGGATCGCCGTAGACCTCGTCGCTGATCGTGGTGCCCTGGGCGCCTCCGGCCAGGTCCTCCCAGCGGCGCCCAGTCGCGCGCTCGAAGAACGCCCGGGTGTCGTTCACGCTCTTGCGTCCGAGGTTGGGCTGGGCGAGCAGGTCGGCGGGGGACCTGTGGGCCAGCTCTCCAAGGGTGCTCAGGCCGGCGCGTCGGGCCCAGTTCTTCATCCGCGTCGGCAGCGCCAGGTCGGAGATCTGCCGCGCGAGCAAGCTGGTGAGCTGGTCGACGCCCGCCGGCGCAACAGGCGAGGCGACCGACACCAGCGCAGGGACCACCCGCGGGCTCGGCGCGGCGGCTGGCGCGATCTCCGTCCGTGGCGCTGCGATCGTCGTGAGCAGGGGGCTGGGCTCGCCACTGTAGCAGACGTGCAGCGCGTCACGCGCGCGGCTCGCGGCGACGTACACCAGCGAGCGCTCGCGCAGCAGCGCCTGGGCGTTCATCACGGGGTCGTCCGAGCGCGACTCTGGCGTCGCGTGCGGCACGTCGTACCTGCTCATGCACACCAGTACGACCACCTCGAACTCCAGGCCCTTCACGCGGTGCATCGTGGCGAGGCGGACGCCGCCGTGGCGGGGCTCGTCCTGTTCGAGCAGCGCGGCGGCGACGCCGGCACGCTCGAGCGCAGGGATGAATCGATCGCGCAGCGGCGCCTGCGTCCGTGCGACCACGCAGATCGACTCGGGCGGGGTGCCGCTGTCGAGCGCTGTTCGCACCAGCGCCACCACCGTGCGCTCCTCGTCGACGGGCGCCCCGCATGGGTGGATCTCCGGCGCAGGACCCTCGCGCAGCGACACGTAGCCGCGTCGATCGGCCTGGCCGTCGTCAAGGTCGTCGACGGTCACGTCCTTGAGGACCGCCAGCGACCACCGGCAGATGGCGCCGGTGGTGCGGTAGTTCAGCCGCAGCGTCTGCGAGCGGCGTCCGCGCACGGTGATCCCGCACTGCGACAGAGAGATCGGCCGAGCGTAGATCCGCTGGTGGGCGTCGCCCACCAGGAACAGATCATCGGGGCGCTCGGGGCCGGCGATCGCACGGATGAGCCGCAGCCCATCGGCGGCGAAGTCCTGCGTCTCGTCGACCACCACCGCGCAGTAGCCGGACGCCTTGCCCGCGCGCTCGAGCTCGACGCGGGCGCGGCGCAGGATGTCCAGCGGCTCGGTCAGGCCGGCGTGCGCCAGGTTCTCGCGATAGGCCTCGAACACCGGCCAGAGCCGGCGCCGCTCGGCGCGGCCGAGGGGCACGCCGCGGCTCTTGCGAACCGTGCGCACGTACTCGTCGAGCGTGGTGAGCCCCTGCTCCTGGATCACCTCCCGCCACTCCATCCGGTAAAAGTCGAGCGAGACGTCGTCGTGGCCGTAGACCTCATAGGCCGCGTCGAAGTGGGTACGCTGGTCCTTCTCGAACGCCGGCCTGACCGAGATGCCGCGGCTGCGCAGGTAGCGAGACGCCCAGGCATCGAGGTTGACGACCTCGACCCGGGCGAGGTGGTCGGGCTCGAGCAGCTTGGCGAGCTGGGCCTGCAGATCGCTGGCGAGGTTGACGTTGAACGTCGTGAGCAGCACCCGATCGTCGGGGCGGGTGAACACCTCGCGCACCAGGAAGGCGACGCGGTGCAGCGCCACCACGGTCTTGCCGGTACCCGCGCCGCCGAGCACGCGGGTCGGCCCCTTGGTGCGGGCCCGGGCCAGCCGACGCTGGCGCGGGTGCAGGAACACACGCCACACGTCGAGCGGGTACTTGAGCGCGGTGTCGAGATCGAGCCCGTCCTCGAGGAGGCGGAACTGGCGCTGGCTGGTGTCGCGGGCGAGCGCGGCCGGCAGGTCGGTGACATCGATCGCCGGAGGTGGCGGGGCCGCCGCCGGCAGCGGCGTGCGCCCCAGCACCTCCTCCAGCGCGTCGTCGAGGTCGATGCCCGCGGCGAGCGCGGTCAGCACCTCGCCGGCCTCGGGCGGGAGGTGCGGCAGCAGGCGATCGAGGTCCTCGTCGGTGACGAGCGCCCGGACGCTGGGCACCAGCGCGCGCGGGACCCCGGCCAGGAACAGATCGTCGTCGGACTGGGCCGCGAAGAGCCCGGTCACCACGGGCGGCGCCACGACCACCGCAGGTGGCACCGCGACCGCGACGGCGGCCTCGGTGACGTCGAAGATCTGCAGACTCCCGGTGGCGGGGTGGATCGCGGTCTGCTTGGTCTCGGCCCAGCGGTAGGCCTCGTCGTGGTGGTCGGCCCAGAGCACCAGGAACACGTCGCCGTGCTCCGGCGCGCGGAGGATCACGCGGTAGTCGTCACCGATGCGCGCCGAGCGCAGCTGACGGTCGACCGTCTGCCTGATCGGCTCGAGGTGGATCGACAGGGCCGTCGAGTCCTGCTCGAACTTGCGCAGGAACTCGTCGGCCTTGCGCTGCGCCTTGCGTGGTAGCCGCGCGTACGCCGGGAAGTAGTCCTTGCTGATCGCCAGGCGCGCCATCGTCTATCGCGCCTCCCCGAGCCCGAGCGCCGCCGCCAGGGCCTCGACCGTGACCCCACGCTCGATCAAGAACACCGTCCACCCGGCGGCGGCGAGGGCCGCGGCCTCGGCCGCCTGGTGGTCGAGGTGCGCCGCGACCTTGCGCGTCGGCCACCCCACCTCCACGTCGCCGCTCACCGCGAATGCGGGCGCGCGCAGCTCGAACGGCACGGCCGGCGCCTCCAGCCCCGGGTAGCGTTCGATCAACGAGGTCAGCACCTTGACCGCGTCGACGTCGCCGACCTCACGCACCGTCACCAGCCGCGGATCGTCGGCGTGCGCGGCCGGCGCGGCGGGCGGCGCCACCGTCGCGGCGGGCGCGGCCACGGGCTCGAGCTCAGACGCGCCGACGCCGGTCACCAGCGCCGCGCCAGGCACCGCCTGCAGCAGGTTCCAGGCCCGCAGCCACTGCCGCCACGCGAGCTCGTAGGTGGGCGCGCTGCGCGCCGGCGCGTCGTCCTCGAGCCGCACCGTCACGGTGGCGGCGTCAGGCTTGGCGAGCAGGGCCGCCACGTCGACCGCGGCCGCCGATACCAGCAACCCGCCGTGGCCACCCAGATCGAGGCGCGCGGTCGCGGTATCGCCTTCGCTGACCAACAGGGGCAACGGGCCAGGCGTCGGGTCCTGCCGCCAGGTCTGGTGCGCGGAAGCCACGCGGTCAGCTGGCTGGCGCTTGCCAGCTTGCGACAGCAGCATCATCGCGCTCACCGCGGCCAGGTCGCCGAGCCGGGTCGGCGCCTCCAGGTAGGCCACCAGGCCGGCGAGCGGATCGGCGTCGAGGACGCGCAGCAGCGTCCCGACCTTCTCCGGGCGCGCCTCGTCGAGCTTGAACGCCAGCGCCTGCAAGCTGGCGAACCGCGCGCCATCGCCAAACCACCGCGGCACCGCGGGCGCCTCGGGCGAGACCACGTCCTTCCACGTCAACGACCAGCTCAGCAGGTCGCCACCGACCGAGATGCCGTGGCGCTTCCGCGCGTCATCCGCGAGGCGGGCCCGGGCCGCACCGGGCACCACGTGGTAGGTCAGCCCGTCACAGAACACCGCGACCTTGCGCGCGCCGACGCCGGCCTGTTCAGGGTACAGCATGAAGTCGGGACGGCAGGGCACCGCGACGTCGGCGCTGGTCAGCTCGACCTGTGCACGCAGCAGCCACCTGCGCTTGCCGACCGTCAGGTGCCACGTGCGCTCGTCCTGGCGTTCCCAGGCGCCGCCACCGTCGCGCACGCGCTGCGCCAGCGCGGCGACGAATCGCTCCTCGAGCTCGCTCTCGAGCACCGCGCTCTGGTTCATCGTGCCGATGCTGTCGACCCGCTGCAGCCCCGTGAAACCGTCGAGGAGCGCCGCGACGATGTCGAGCGCGCGCGCGCGATCCAGCATCGGGAGGTCGGCGCCCTCGCGGTACGCGTACAGGCATTGGTAGCAGGCCCGGGCCGCGGGCTCGCGGTGCTGGCACGGGCACGTTCGGAGCACCTCGTAGGCCCGGGTCAGCGCGTCCTTGAGCTTGGTGCCCTTGTCGAGACACAGCTCGGCCAGGAGGCCCGTGCCACCCGGGACGCGGTCCATGATCACCAGGAAGCGCCGCCGCCCCTCGCCGGCGGCCAGCGGCTCGTCATAGGCCACCACCTCCAGGAAGTCGGGGTCGCCACCGTAGAAGCGCCGCAGCCCGACGCGCAGCGCGGCGCGGAGGTTGGCCAGGTCGGCCTCGACCCGCTCGCCGCCGACGATCGGCACCACCAGGCGGAGCGCCTCCGACCTGAGCTCGCGCATCAGGTGCAGCTGCCTCGACGCCTGCTTGTCGTCGGGCTTCTTGCGCTCTGGACACCAGGCGCGGTGGCGTGGCCGCGGCTGCTCGTCGGGGCGGGGCGGTCGGGAGTCCTGGGCCTGGCCGCAGGTCGCGCACAGCGTGAAGCGCACGTCCGGGACCGTCTGACCGGCGAGCTGCACGTTGGCCGCCTTGTCGTCGGCCGGACCCAGGTTCAGCTGCCGCTGCACCATCTGTGGCTGCAGCTCGAAGCCAAACCCGGCGCTGTCGTTGGCCCACGCCTCGCGCGCCGCGGCCTGGGTCTCGAACAGCCGCACGCGCTGGTAGAAGCCGTGCTCGCGCTCGTCGGCGTTGTCGTTCAGCACCGCGTCGCGATGGTGCGTGTTCGCGAACACCTGCCCGAGCGACAGGACCTCGCGCGCTTGACCGACGTCGGGCCACCGCGCGTCGCCACACGCTGGGCACTGCGGCTCGGGCGCGGCGGCGCCGGTGTGCGGCCGGGCGTAATGGCAGCTCTGGCAGAACCGCCACAGGCTCGGCGGGGCCTCCTTGGACACCTCGACGCCATCGATGCGGACCCGTCGGGCGCTGGCGTAGAACGTGTTGAACGGCGCCAGCTCGGTGAGCGCGGTCGCGGGCGGTCTGATCCAGGTGTGGTGCTCGGCGTCGCGCCCGGTCCCCTCGCGCCGGATGTAGGCGTCGAGCTTCACGCCGCGCTCGGGGAACGCGTAGTTGGGCAGACGGCTCTCGTCGCACAGCCAGCCCCACACGTCCTGCTCCCGGAGCACCTTGAGCTGGTGGTTGACGAACGCGCGCTCGTCGCGCAGGTGCTGCTTCTCGACCACGACGTCGGCGACCTTCTTGGCCTCGACCTCGTCGGTGTCGAGCTGCTTGATGCGCTCGTCGAGGCGCTGCACCAGCCGGCGCAGGTCCTCGCGCCGCCGCCGGGTTGCCTCGGCGGTGGCCACCAGGTCGCGCTCGAGCGGCGCCAGGCCGTCGGCGCCGGGCGTGAACGCCGCCCGCATGATCTCGCTGGCGCCGGGCGTCAGCTCGCCCTTGAACATCTCGAGGAACGCGGCCTGCAAGCGCGCGCGGCGGGGCGCGACGAACTCGAGGAACGGCAGCGGGAACCGACCCGCGCCATCGCCCTTCAGCACGTCGCCGACCTGGCCCGCGAGCTTGCCGCCCTCGCGCGCGTACGCATCGAACAGGAACGCCAGCGCCTGCCGCTTGAGCACCTCGGGCGCGCTCAGGTAGCAGCCAGGCGGCTGGATGGCGCCGGCCATCGCCTCGAGCGGGGCCTCGAAGAAGTACAGGTCGTGGGGCTTGGTCGCCGCGAACGCGAGGACCAGCGCGTTGCCGGTCTTGCGGCCCGCCCGGCCCACCCGCTGCACGTAGTTGCCTGTCGATGGCGGCACCGAGCACAAGAGCGTCGCGCTCAGGTCGCCGATGTCGATGCCCATCTCGAGGGTCGGCGTGCACGACAGCAGGTTCGGCGAGTCGGGCCGCGGGCGCTGCTTGAACTCCAGCTCCAGCTCTTCGCGCTGGTCGCGCGGCAACAGGCCGGTGTGCTCGCGCGACCACAGCCGCCCCAGGGCCTCGCGCTCGTAGAAGCGCTTGTAGTACCCGGCCACCGGCAGCCCGTCGTCGTCGCGGTGGTCGCCCCGCGGCGGCAGCGCTCGCAGCGACCCGGGACAGCGGAAGCGCAGGCACGGTCCGTCGCGCAGGTCGGTCGGGCTGCTCTCGACGCCCGTGACCTCGCCGCTGCACGCGTCGCAGCGCCGCGCCACATGGGCCCGGCTGACCTGGAGCGCCGTCGGCTCGAGGCCCCAGGCGGTCGCCTTGCCGGCCGCGCCGTCGCGCTCGTCCGTGGCGAGCGCGCGCAGCACGCCGTGCCGGACCAGCGCGGGGAGCACGGCCCGGTACACCTCCGCGGCCAGGCCGGCCTCCAGCGGGAGCCCCAGCGCCCGCGCCACCCAGTCGACGGTCCAGGCGCCGGCGCGCTCGCTGGTCACCGAGTCGAACTGCTTGGACCTCGGCGCCGAGGTCAGGAAGGTCGGCCGACCGGTGCCGCGCGCGAACGGAGACATCAGCGGCGTCATCTGCTTGGTGAGCATGAACGCGTTGCCGCCGGACGCGACATAGCGCTCGAGCAGCGGATCGAACACGCCGCCGCGCAGCCGCAGCCGCGTCACCAGCCCGCCGAGGAACCGCGCCATCGCCGCCTCGCTCGGCACCTCGGCCAGCCCGACCTTGTCCCGCAGCGCCGCGCGCGCGTCCTCGACCGCGGTCGCGAACTTCGCGCTGTCCACCGTCACCGAGACGCACCCGCTCTGCTCGAGCGTGCGGCCGATCCGCGCCGCCACGCCCAGCTCGCGCGAGCACTCCCAGCGCAGCCGCGCGCGCACGTCGGCCACCAGCCGCGGGCTGGGCTCGGGCACCGCGGTCACCGCCGGTTCGCCGGCCTCCTCGGCCTGCTGCCGCCGCCGCACCAGCTCGTCGAGCCGCTCGTGCCACTCCTCGACCGAGCCCAGCCAGTGCAGATCGGTCGGCAGCACGACCGCGGTCAGCGCCGCGGTCGCCGACGTGTCTCGGTCGCCCAGCCGCGCCAGCCAGTGGTCCCAGGTCGCGTCGCCCAGGTCCGCCAGGGCGATCCGCGCACCGCCGTGAGGCACCGCCGCCAGCATCGCCGAGCGCAGCGCGAACCGATACGTCCGCGCGCCGTAGAACCCCGCGCGGTGCGCGGCGTCCTGCACGCTGTCGCTGAAGGTCAGGAGCTTGCGATCGGTGTTGAGCGGCGTGGTGTACAGGTGGCCGACCGCGACGCTCGAGAGCGTGGTGCTGCGCGCGGCCAGGAGCCGAGGACCGTCACCGCCGCAGGCCGGACACCGGACCACGTTGCCCTCGTGCGCGTGCACGTACACCCTGGGCGCGGCGTCGCCTCGGTCCTCTGGGGCCTTGCCCAGCAAGCGCCGCTGATCGGGGTCGAGCCACGCCACCCGCGGGCCCACGCCGTCGGCGGCCTCGATGTGCCGCACGAGCTCGTCGTCGACATGCACGACCCGCAGCGTCGAGGCGCGCTCGCTGTACGCGCGCGCCACCTCCTTGTACGCGAGCCCGACCGCGTCGCCGGGCCCAGCCTCGGTGATCAGCCACCCGGTGTGGCCGCACTCGCGGCACGCGTACGGCGGGGCCCACGGCTCATCGTCTGGCGGTGGCGCGTCATCGTGGAAGCGAAACGTCGGCGTCGTCCCGACCCGGGCCAGGAGCCGCCGGACCTCGCGCACCCACAGCGTTGCCTGCACGCTGACCAGCGGCATCACGTGACCCGCGGCCTCGCGCTGCGCGTACGACACCAGCGTGAGCGCCGCCGCCAGCCAGCCGCTGCGCTGGGCCGGCGTCCCCGCGGCGAACCGCGGCAGCGCCCGCGCGATCACGCCATCGACCTCGGCGGTCGCCAGGGGCCGCCGATGCGCGGCCGCGAGCAACGTCCGCACGATCGGCAACGTGCGCACCCAGCGCCCCAGCGCCACCCGGTCGAGCTGCTCGGTCCCGCCATCGCGCCGGATGACCTCACCCTGCGCCGCGCGCGGGAGCCACGCTCGCACCACCCGTCGCAGGTGGACCTCGATCGACTCGCCAGCCTCGGGCCACGGCCCCGGCTCCTCGGGGTACGACTCGGCGGCGGCGGCCCCGGCGACCAGCTCGGCGGGCTCGAGCCGGGTCTCGCCGATGAACGCCTCGGGCGCGAACGTCTGATCGAACAGCGTCGACGCGAACCGCAGCAGCTCGGCGCGGGTCTCGTCGCCGGTGCCGACGGTCGCGCTGGTGCCGACCGGACACAGCGCCTCGGCGGAGCCCAGGCGCTGGCCCAGGCGTCGGATCAGGCAGGCGACGTCGGTGCCCTGGGCGCCGTCGTAGGTGTGCAGCTCGTCGAGCACCAGGTAGCGCAGCGTGGACGGCTGGTTCAGCTTCCACAGCGACGCGTCCTTGGGCCGCTGCAGCAGCAGATCGAGCATGCGGTAGTTGGTCAGCAGGATGTCGGGCGGCTCGGCGCGCAACCGGTCGTTGTCGTCGATGACGTGATCGCGGCCCATCTCCTTGTGCTGCCCCTGGCCGCCGACGAACAGCCCGACGCGCAGCCCGCGCAGGCGCTCGTCCCGGTGGATCGTGTCGGCGAACCGCCCGGCCTGATCAGCGGCGAGCGCGTTCATCGGATAGAGCACGATCGCCTTGATGCCGCCCTGGCCCGCGGCGCGGGCGCGGGCCGCGTGGTCGAGCAGCGGGAACAGGAAGCACTCGGTCTTGCCGCTGCCGGTGCCGGTCGTGATCAGCGTCGCCTGCGGCGTCTGCCCGCGGCTCGACAGCCGCTGCCACGCCTGCAGCTGGTGCAGGTGCGGCGGGTACGGCGGCGCGACGTCGAGCGGGATGGCCGCGTCGGCCGGCGCGGGCGCGAACGGTAGGCCGAGCCGCAGGTACGGGCCCTGGAACAGGCCTTGCGGGCCGGCCAGGAAGTCGAACAGCGCGGCCTCGAAGCGCCGATCCGCGATGCCCCACGTGCTGCGCAGGTAGTCGAGCAGCGTGGCGCGCAGCTCGCGGGCGACGACCCAGGGGATCATGCGGCGGACCGCCCCGGGGCAGGCGTGACGTCCAGCAGGGTGAGCGTGGCCACGATCATCGCAGCGGCAAGCGTCGTGCAGGCGACGGGTGGCTGACCAGATCGATGGTCAGGGAATTCGCGGGAATGTGAGGTGGCGTGGTTCCCGCGCGTTGCAGCGATCCCGCTGGTTGCCCAGCGCCGCTGCGGCAGAGAAAAGTTGAGCACGGCGCGTCACGCAACCGTGAGGCACCGTGCTCGGCCCACCCCTATCCCTTGATGAGCGAAGTCGCGGTTCGTCACCGCGGCGAACGCTCCCTGGAAACTGCTCGTGCGAGCAGCCGCACATGCGCTCGGAGGCGGTCTCGCGACGGCCACCGAAGGCAGATCTCTCGAGGAGACCAGGCGGTCATGCGGCATGTGCCGCATGGTCTTAGACAACTGGCTGTGGCCGGTGTGTCCTTGTTAGGGTTGGATCTGTAGCCTACTCGACTGCGGGCATCCGCTCAAGGCCTGGAACGTCATGCCCGTGCTCGACGAGCATCCGACGAACCAGGAACGGTAGCGTCAGCTCGTCATGGGGGCCGTGGAGCGCATTGGAGTCAGCAAGATGGCGATCACAGAGTGCCAGGAGGCCGGAAGCGTCCACCGGCGCGTTGATGGCTGCAGACCAGCGACCGGCGTCGTCGTCGCAATCGACCCAGACGGTGCGAGGCTGTTCGCCTTGCACGCCACCAGCCCATAGAGTTTCGCGCCATCGCTCTCGCAACTCGCCATCGAGATGGCGTCGCGTGAGCTGGACCAGTACGAACTGGTCGCGCGCTTGCCGGTGGACCAACCAGCGGCCGATCGGCTCCCGACGGTATGTCCCGGGCACCTTCGGCTGGCGGTCGGCGTAAGGTCGCGTGAACGTATAGCGGAAGACGATCGGACCCTCGACGGCAATGATGCGACAAGCGAGAGGCGCCGCCGATGCCTCGGGTGGAGCCGCGAGCGGCTCGACGAGGTAGACGCGCGACGTCGTCCGGTTGAGCCGGCTCGAATAGCGGCGCCTGAGTTCGACGACCTGATCCTCGTAGGCGAGGGCCTTGCCCTTGCCGTGGAGCCAGCCGTTGACGACGCTCTGCTGGGTTCGGCAGAGCTTCGCGATCTCGGACTGGGTCATGCCGTCGTCCACCGCGATCTTGATCAGTTCCCGCGTGTACTTGTACTTGCGCCGCGGGGGCCGTGCGGCCGTCGTCGCTTGATCATTCATGGCGTCTCCGATTGGTGTGGCGGCTAGGTCTTGGGCTTCGGCGCTATCGCTGGCGGGGTGGTCGGCGGCGGCGAGGCGGCCGGTGGCGTGGGCCGGCCGCGGCCGCGCGGCGGCGTCCAGGACGGACCGAGTTGCTTGCCGCGGTTGCCTTGGGCCTTGTCCCACGTCGCATTGGTCCCGCTGGTACCACGGTTGGGGTTGCGGATGTCGGCTTGATGATTCGGCTTCTTGCTCATCGGAGTGACCCTTCAGTAGTGGACAGCGCGATGTGCGCCGCCGAATCTCAACCTAGGATCTCGAGGCTTGCCTGGCGATTGATGAGATGTTGATAGAATCGTGATGCGGCACGATTCCGTGCGCTGTGGCCGTCCAAGAGTGCGCCCTCAGGTCCGCGCCGCCCATTCGGCCGCCGCAGCGTGTTCGCGCGCCTCATGATCGGGAGGCAGATGAGCGAACAGGTGCTCGATCGGCCGCCGCGCGAGCGGGTTCGAAAGAAACTGGAGCGCGCCGGTATGATAGAGCGCGAGGATGCCATCGATGTCGGCGAACTCCGGCCTGAAGAAAAGGCCGGACATCGAGCGGTGGCTCTCGTCGTCCACGGGGTGAAAGCTTAGCGGAGCGATCGCCTGCGACCGGTGGGCACGCCGTGCGTCGAGTGCCGCGACGAGCGCTGAGGGAATCGGTCGATAGCTGGCAGGTCGTGTCCCCCCGGCGTCGTGGACGCGCGCGCCGAAGTAGTGATTCGCCAGCGCATCCACGCGCAGCGCGTAGGCGTCGTCGATGACCAGCCCGACCAGCGAGACCTCGCGTGGCGCCCGGCGGGAGATCGCCGTGGCCTTCTTGCGAAGCTTGATCTCCCGGCGGGAGATCGCCGTGGCCTTCTTGCGAAGCTTGATCTCCAGCCAGTTGTTCATCGTGTCCCGATCGCCGGGTACCCCGGAGATCTGCAGGAAGTTCGCCGCCAGCGGGCCGAAGCCGCCGATGCGGCCGGCGCCCTCCGACTGCCAGTCGATCTCGAAGCGAGCGTTCGCGTGGACCAGCTCGACCCGGCGTCCTGGCGCAAGGCCACGTAGTTGCACGACGAGCCATCGCGCGACCTCGGCTGCGAGCTCTTCCTGGCGGCGCCTCGCGTTGAAGTCGAAGTGGTGGTCCTGCAGGGCGCCGTCGATCCAGGGCGTGATGGTGATCGGACGCGCCTGCACCACTGCCTGAAGTTCGTCGCGGGCGCGCTCCCAGTCCTTGCGGACCGTACGCCGAGGGCCCGCCGACAGTTGCGCCGGGTAGAACACCTTCTGGAAGCCGTTGGGAGCCGACCCGTGGACGACTTCGACGGAGAAGCCGTCACCGATGGCAGGGAACCGGAGGTCGGGCTCATCGCCGGTGCAGAAAACCGGGGTGCTGCGGGTCCATGTCGCGACGGCGAGCGCCATCCGAAGCTCGGCGATCAGCGAGCTGGTATGGCACTGCTTCCGGTACTCGTCGAGCTTGGGTCCGACATAGCTGCCGCCGGCAGTGAGCAAGGTCGTGAGCCTTTGAATCTCGCCGGCTTCGAAGTTGGTCGCGCACATGGTCGTCGCGAGCGTGTGAGCGTTGAGGACGGGGAACGAGGTGTTGGTCACGACCCTCTTGACGCACGGACCGGCCCGCACCTTCCTGGCGCCACAGGGAAGGCGTATTGGCGCGACGTCAGTAGGCCACGCCCTCATACCCAAGCGCCGCCAGGGTCTTGGACACGCGGCCGTTGCGCGGCGGGTACTGGTCGGGTCGCGCGTAGCCGACCATCTCGCCGAGGATGCTGGGGCCGAGGTGGGGCAGCTTCCAGTCCTCCTCGTGAACCGCGTCCCAGATGCGCTCGCCGACGTCGGGCGTCTGGTCGTCGCCCCAGATGACGTAGCGGAGGACGTCCTGCACGGTCTTGCCATCGGCGGACTCCTGGCCGAGCAGGTACCGCGCGAACAGCCGGCTGCGCTCTTCGCTCGTGCTGGTCGTGCCTTCGTCGCCGAGGTCCTTCTTGCGCATCTGCCGCGCGTGCTCCCGGGCAGCGTGGGTGGCGTGGAGGATCTCGGTGAGCCGATCTTCGTCAAGCTGGGTGAGCGCTGTCCGCTGCAGGAGCTCACCGACGCGGCGCGGCCCTTCGTTGATATAGTAGGTCCACTTCTCGTCGCCCTCGAAGGCCTCCCACTCGGCGAACGCCTGGTCGAGGGCCGCGTCGGGGCTACCGCGGTTCTTCCGGTGGAGCGCGTCGATCGTCGCGACCGAGTCGCCCGACAGCCGGATGTTGCGGTGGTACCAGTACTCGGTGGCCTGGTCCTGGACGATGGCGGGGTGCGCGTCCTTGGCGACCCACGACGGCCACGTGCGAAGCTTGGTCCCGTCTACGATCTTCTGTAGAAGGCCGAGTCCGTTCTGCCACTCGGCGATGAACTGCTGGCGGGCCGCGCCACCCTTGGTGGTCGGACGGATGGGCTTGTCCTGGCCGCCGAGGTTCGCGAACTCCTTGTCCACCCTTGCCTGGAACGCGCGCTCGGCGGCGGTGAGCTCCGCGCGTTGCGCGTCGAGCCGTCGAAACGCGGCGAGGTGCTCGCGGTTCACGCCGGTCGAACGTTTGGCGACCTCGGCGAACATGCTCGTGAGCTGCACGTCGAGGTTGTCGCGTTCGATCTCGTCCTGCGTGAACCAGACCCCGCACTCGAGGTTGTCCCACCATCCCGAGGTCGTCAGGTTGGCCGACCCGATGTACACGCCGACGCCGCGGAACCAGACGATCTTGGGATGGTAGAAGCGGCGGGTCAGGAGCAGCTGCCACGTCGTCGGTCCATCGACGAAGCGCTGCACCACCTGGGTCGCCGGGAACCCGTCCTCGGCCAGCGCGTACAGCGTGAGCGGGACGTTCTTGGCCTTGGCCAGCTCGAACAGCGGGTCCATCGACTTCACCCACGCCACCGCGAGCGAGATCTGCTGGAGGCCGCTGCCCTTGACCGCCGCGAGGCGAACCAGATTCTCGAAGTAGTCGCCGTTGAGGGCGTTGCCGATGATCCGCATCGTTGTGGAGGTAGGGTCGCAGGCGGGTGCGAAGGGGGCAATCACCTCCCTGGGGTGATCGGCCGCACGAGAGCGTGCAACGCCACCACAGTGGCGCGCTCAAGCCGACCGTGCCAAGATACACACCTCGAGAATATCGCGATGGCGCCCCTTTTTGATCCTGTGCTGATACAAATGCTCGCCTTCGAGAGCCCGCTGTCGCTTGGCGCACGGCAAGCGAAGCACAGCTGCATCCGCAAGCTCACGGCACGTGTTGGCGCGGGGCTTCTCACCGATCTGGCAGAGACACGAACAGAGCAGTCCTTCAACGAGCGCCTGTTCGCCGAGGTCTTCGATTACCTGACGCTTTTGCGCGATGGGGTCCTGGATGTCTACCATCTTCGTCCCAAGGGCGGTGCGGTTGTTGGCGCAAAGCGCCACTACGATGACTTTTCTCTCGGGTTCTTTGGCCCCGGGGTCGAACGCCGTCTCGTGCACGCGGAACTCAAGAAGCATGGCACCGATCTCGATCACCCCCAGTTCAGTGGGAGCTACGGCGGTCGCACACCCGTGCAACAGGCATTCGACGCTGTGGCACGAACGCCAACTGTCGAGTGGGTGCTCGTTTCGAACTTCGATGAGCTCCGGCTGTACAACCGTCGCTCGCAGACTCGGTGCGAGAAGATCGTGCTTTCCGACATCGCCTCACATGGCGACTTGCAGCGGGCGTATGCGCTGCTTGGTCGTCCAACGCTCATCGGTAAAGCTGAGCAGCCTTCACCGCTGCTGCGGCTTCTCGACGGAGGTCCGCCCATGCTCTTGCCATCTCAGCCTAGTGGGATCCGTCTCATCCATGAGGCGCGCGCCGCCGATGGGAGCGAGGGATCACTCCCTGAAATGGACAGCTCGTTTCGCGATGCGCTCGCTGCGACGAATGGCTGGAGCTGGGCTGGGCTCTACGGCGACCCTGCATTTGTTGATGACCGCCTCGTGGTCGTCAACGACCGGGCTGCCGTCTTGCGCGCCCGGCTCGAGTACACCCGGAACGGCGTCGTTCGGCTCCAGGAGAGGCTCGACACCGAGGAACCGTCGGGGCAAGCGCCACCAGTTCTCATCAGCGCCGAGACAATCGCTGCGCGCATGGCAATGTTCATGGTGACGGCGGGCCGAATGCTTGCGCCGTTCCCCGGCAGGAAGACTGTTCGCTGGACGTTGCTCGATGGGAACAACCTCGTGGTCCTCAACGCCCCCGCGCGCGGCCTACGCGGCGGGCCTGCCGAGATTTCAACCAAGGACTTCGACCCCGACATCGACGCGCCCAAGTCCGCGAGCCGAGAGCATCTTTCGCTCTACTTGACTCGTGCGATAAGGGATCTGCTGTTTCCTTGGAATAGCTCTTTGGGTCCGGGGAAGATCCAGCGGCTCAAGTGGAGTGACGACGAGTCCGCGAGACAGTTCGGCGCCATAGGCATCTGAGATGCGCTTGGGATGCCGCCAGACTTCTACCGCACCTCGGCAAACCCTTTGTGAGACGCTCGGACGATCGCGACCCGGATCATGTCGTCAATCTCGCCCTCGTTGACGAGGATGCCCCAGTGGTCGCTCCCGCCCTTGTTGACGTGTCGCTCGAAGATGACAATTCGGTGCGCCGCGTATTCGAGCGGGACGGGCTCCGTCGTCGGGATCCATTCGTTGCCGTCGAATCGCTTGATGGCGTACACGCAGTCCCCCGTCTGCGCGTAGTCTTCACTACCCTCGAACTGAACGATCGAGCGAAATGCGCTTCCAACCTCGAGGCCAACGTGGATGCGTCGCCGGTCCTTCTTCTCGTGCGCGTCGCGATTTGTGTAGGCGACAACGACCTTGTATGGTTCCTCGTCACCAAGGCCTACGTTGAAGAACAGCGCACTCGGGCAATGTTCGGTGCCCGACGGAAAAGGGAAATCGAAGTCTTTCTGAACTCGCACCAGGCGGATCTTCATCCCTTGTCTCCCTTTTTGTGAGTGTGCCGCTGCGCCGCCAAGGCAGCGTACACGAGTCCCGGCGAGTTGTGTGCGCCACCCGCTGTTGGCCGGTTGGCGGGTAGAGAAGCCGCCCAGCGCTTAGCGAAACGGACGGAGGGTGAAGCCGTCGCCACGGTACACCAATCGTACACCCAGCATGAGCGTCATGCGAAGTTGACCGTCGAGCCAGACATGTTCCAGGAGCGAGTACGGAAGCGCCAGCAGGACGATGGCACGGTCGATGGGGATGTTGAGTTGGAACGTGGCATCGTCTCGATGTCCGATCCTGACCGGCTCAGCGGCCAAGAGGCGCGTCTCCGAGGCCTTGCCATGGGACCAGATGCCATCGGCGACGACCACGTCGTCGCGGCGGTTGGGGTTCGCCCAGACGTCGTCGAAGGCTAGCTTGGCGGCGCGGGTTCCGTCCATGAGGTGCCGCTCCAGTTCGTTGGGGTTCATGTACTTCTTGCCGGTGCTGGTGCGCACGACGCACTGGATGAAGTGCCTGTTTCGATCCCAGAGGTAGACAGCGGATCGGCTGGGCTGCACGGTCACGACGAGTGCGCGACCGCCGGGAATGTCGACCAGGTGCGACTCCTTCGTGAAGGTCGACGGGACGCAGTAGTTGGGCAGGACGTCGTCGATCCACGCCTTCATTGGTTCGGGGTCAGCCAGGGGCGCCCAGTCGCCCGCCACCTTGACGCCATCCGGCGCCAGGATCTCTTCCACGCCATAGACGACGTGCCCACCTGACGAGTTCGCCATCTGCGACAGGTCGAGACACAGCTCGCGCTGGGCCTTCTGCCGGACCTCGTCGGGGGCGCCTTTGGCGTTCCAGCCGTCGATGGTCTTCTTGAACTCCACGGTCGCGGTCTCCGGTCGTCCGCGGACGACCAGGGCCTCCAGCTCCGGCTGCGTTGTGATTGCCTTTACTGCCATGTGGCCTCGGGGGTTGGCTAGTTCTCCGCCGTCGCGAGGGTGCGGTAGACCTCGATGAGGTCATCAGGCACGAGGCCCGCGACCTCGGGGCCGCTGTTGAAGTTGTCGGAGTGGAGGACCCCGGGGCCAGCCTTCTTGTGTAGCGCGCTCACCCGAGCGCGGATGGCGTCCTTGCTCAAGTCGAAGAGCCAGCGGGGAAGGTTCAACGCGACGGGGTCGGCGTCGCCGTGGTAGGTGACAGCGATGCGAGAGCGTTCGAGGTTCGAGGCGTTCGCCTCGAGTGCCGTGAGGACGTGGTCGCTGATCCGCTGCAGGGTCGCTGCATCGCTGCGTCGGAGCGTGCCGAGCTCGCCGCGGCCGACACCGCAGGCATTCGCCCAGCCCACTTGCGCGTCGAGGCTCTCGGTGCCGACAACAGCGCAGTAGAGCGCGATCGGGTCCGCGAAATAGTTCTCGATGGCGTACCGAGAGAGGCGCACCAGTCCAGCTGGCAGTTGCGAGTCGTCCGTCTCACCGTCGCGGTCGATCAGGCCGCGATGGACTGGTAGCAGGCCAGCCTTGCTGACCTCGGCTAGGCGCCGGCGAACCGCCGTGCAGCCACCGGCGCCGGGCACGGCGAATACGGGCAGGAAAGCCAGCGGGCGAAGGTCCGGCACCTGACCCCGGCTGCGGGCGCGGTCGTAGGCCCACTGGTGGAACCTGCGGTCGGCCTCGTCTTCGACGAAAACCAAGCGGGCGCTGGGCACTACGGCCAAGGTGTTCGCAGCAAGTCGAGCGACGAGCGCTGAAGCCGAGGGAACCTTGCGTATCTGCGTCGGACCGCCGTCGTGGACCATCTCGAACAGGCTGCCTGCCGGCGCTAGCGCGATCGTGTCGGGACGATGCGTGACCATGATGACCTGGGTCCCGCGCTCGACGAGCGTCTGCAGGTGATCGTAGTACCCTTTCACCAGCGCGGTGTGCAGGTGCGCATCCGGCTCGTCGAGCAGGAGGAGCGCTGGGACTTGTTGGGCCGAGAGCGGGTGCTTGCTCAGCGCGTTGACCGTGACCACCAGCGCGACCAGGGCAAGCGTGGCTTGCTCTCCGGAGGACAGCGCGCTCGGCTTGAGGCGGAACTTTCGCCCTTCGTCAACGCAGCACAGCTCGAAGGGGAAGCGAAGGTCGTCAGGGAACGTGAGTTCGTAGCCGAATCCGAACGTGCGGAGCAACGCGTTCGCTTGCTCCCAAGGCGCCATGCCGAGCTTCTGGTCGACGTCGTCGTAGGGCACCCGTCGCAACAACAACGACACGCGGTGGTTCACATGGCCGTGGAAGACCTGCGCGAGCGCAGACAGAGGGTCTTGCGGATCTCGGGCTACGAGATCGTACGGCCCGAGCGCGTTGAGGACTTCCGCTCGGGGTGGCAGGGGGCGTCCTGTACCAGCTGCGACTGCGAGCGCGCGCTTCGTCGAAGGGGAGGCTGACGAGGAGGCGAGGACCTCTCGGAGGCCCAGCAACCATTCGGGCACTTGTTCGTCCTCCAGGAACTGTGTGCCCCGCAGGTGCTCGATGACCTGGTCCACCTGCTTGAAAAGCTCGGGGCTGATGATCGGGTCCCTCAAGGAAGCGCTCGACGGCAAGTACCCGCTCGATGGTGCCGGCTCTTCGATTTCGCATTGCAGGGAGTCGCTGCTGTTCCAGAGTTCTGGCGGGCTCACGCCGGCGCTGCTGTGGTAGGCCAGAAGTGTCAGGAGCTGCGACTTGCCGACGCCGTTCGCGCCAGCGATGATCGCGAACCTCGGGATGTCCGTCCATTCGAAGGCCGTCAGTGATCGGAACCGCCCCGTGAAATTAACGCGCTTCACGAAGCGTTGCCCTTGCCGAGGGTGGCGGCGAAGTAGTTGTAGGCGTGGGACATGTCGGCCTCGCGGTCGCGGCGGTCGAAGGGGGGGGCAAGGTTCTTGGTGTCGAAGTCGGGGGGGAGGGGCGTGCCGGTGCGAAGGTGGTCTTGCCAGAGCTCGAAGGACTTGCGGTCGAGGCCGACGCCGACGAGGCCCTTGCTGACGGTGAAGGCGATGCGGCCGTTGACGTCGAACCAGGTGTCATGCTCGTACTGGCGCAGGACGGGGAACTGCGTGCGGTAGATGGTGCACAGCTCGGTGAGCGTCAGGCCCAGCTCGAGCGCGGCGAGGGCGTCGATCTCGACGAGGGCCCAACGTCGCTCGAATGCGTTACGGACGGCCGCGGCGCGCGACCAAGTCGCACCGCGCGCTGGCCATGGAGACAACCTAGGGTCGGCCGATGTCCATCCGAGGCCGTCCATCCGGGGCCACTCCTCGTTCCACAGAGCGGCATAGTGACTCGTAAGACAATTCAGTCGCAGTACACGGCTCGCGAGACCTGGCTCCCGCGGGCTCTCGAGCGGCAACATCGGCAGGCTGAGTTGCAGGTCCATATAGAGGTCGCTCTTTCCCGTGGAGCGAACATAGAAGTCGAGTGCCAGACTGCTAAGGAGCGCATTGTAGCCGAGCATGCGCCGACTCGATGCGAAGGCGAGCGAAAATACCTGATGGACATGTGCCACTTCGGGCGGCAGTATGGCGCATATCACGGTGCGTTCGTTCGCCGTCTGGAGGCGTCTCCTGTGTGCGTGGCGGTAGAAGTCGAAAGCCGGCCTCCCCAAGAACTGGGGGGCACGCGCTCGGTACACGTCTGTGGGGACTGCGGGAACGAAGTTGGTCCTCGGCAAATAGTCCTGCGGCAGTGACTCAAGGGCGAGATTGTCGTAGGCGGCCTTGTTGACGCAAATTTCCCGCGGCGTCTTATTGAATGGGGTTCCGATGTGAAAGTGAGGGCCAGATGCGATCCAATCAAGCGGTCGAGTGGCGACGCGTGTTTCTCGTCGAATGGTCCCGTCTTTCTGGCGATTGGTTTCGTTCCACATCTCGCTCGGGAACAGCTCCAGCGCGAGTTCTTCAAGTCGATGCGGAAAGTGGGACAGCTTGAGCATTACAGCTAGAATCTCTTGGCTGTGTACCAGTGGGAGTCGTGCCCGCGTGGCAGGTGTGCCGGGGCGTTCTAGGAGTTGCGCGAACAACGACAGCTCGCTTGGTCCAATGTTTACGACTCGATTGCGATGCCCCTTGGTTTCGAAGACGCCACTGCTTGTCTTTAGGCCTGGTGTGACGCCTGCTCCGTCGTGGTTCATCGACTCGTCAATTGTTGATGGATGGACAAGATTTGAGATCGTCTTGAACGCTGGCGTTGTCCTAGCGTCCGCGAGGATGCTGATGGCGTATCCGGCACGGTGAAAGATTGGGAACAGGGAGAGGGCGTTCTTGAAGCGAAGCACCCATCGCAAGCGAGCGTATAGCGCTTCACGAAGCGCGCCACCTCGGGGGTCGTCGAGAACTCCGGGGCCATCCTGGTGGATGACGCCGCAGACTGTTGTGTCATTGCCGATGGCGATGGCCTTTGCCATGAAACACTTGTACAGGTTGGCAGGGCCGCCCTGCAGAAGGCGAAAATTTGAGACGGCACTAAGGTACTGCTGCTCGCCATGTACACGGCATGAAGAGTCCACGTAGTCATGGCGGGATTGATCGAGAACGAGACAGACTGCGCGCCTTGAGGCGACCTCGTTTGCACGAACCGCATCCAAGGCAAGGCGCGGTTCGAATTCCTCGAGCAGGGCTTGCTCGTGCCACTGTACTTTCAGCCACGGCGGATTCCCTACGATCAAATCAAACCCGCCCCGATCCACGAACACTTCCGGCGCCTCCAGCTCCCACGCGAGCGGTCGCAGCCGCCCCGCGATCCGTGCCACGGCGTCCCAGAGCGTCTCCACTTTCTTGCCGCTTCCTCCGTCCCCCACGCGGCCCTCCGCCTCGCCATCCCCGCTCCCCTCAAGCGCCGCCTCCGGAAACGCCAGCTGCGCCTCCTCAGCAACGCCGCTCGGCTCCATGCCGAGCACATTCTCCACCGCCGCGACCCAGGCCTTCCGATCCGGCATCAGCCCGACGTCCGTCAGCGGCCACGCCCACAGGCAGGCCCACAAGTCCATCACGCGGCGCAGCTGGCCGTGGGCGCTGCTCTCCGCGCGCGCGCTGGCCACCAGCTTCTCGCGCTGCGCGACCGATAGCCAACCAGTGGGTGGCATCTCCGGCACATCCTGCCCCCAGACCTCCACCCGGCTCCGGCTCCGCGCCAGCACATCTCGCCGGTCCTGCACCGATCGCCGCAAGCGATCATCGATTCGATCGCTCAGCTCGACCAGCCTCCTCCGCTCCGCCTCGTTCGGCAACACGAGCACGCCCTTGCGCCAGGCCTTCAGCTGCGCGACCGCCTCCGGCGCCAGCTCCTTCAGGGCCTTGTCGCCCTCGAAGTCGCTCATCGCCGGGTGCGGCAACAGGAAGTGATAGACGCTCCCCGCCGGTCGCTGCCCGGTCAGCGCGTGCTCCAGCGTCACCGGCCGCGGCGGCTTTCGCTGACACCGCGGCACCTTCAGCTTCGCCGCGACCTTCTTCAGCAGCTTCGCCAGCGCCTCGGCCCGCGCCGCGGCCGCCGCCGTCTCGTCGACCTCCTCGCCACCCTCCCCGCCATCCCCGCCCCCGTCGTCGTCATCCCCGCCGCCGCCTTCCCCGCCCCCATCCCCGCCGTCCCCCGCCGCCAGCTCCTCGAGCGCCGCGCGCACCTCCGCCACACCGTCGGCGCTCTTCCCTGCCTGCTCCCACGCCGTCAGCACTGCCTCCAGCTCGCCCTCCAGCTCCGCCGCGGGCGTCTTCTTCACCAGCGTCGCCAGCGCCTTGGCCAGCGGCTCGTCGCTCGCGAAGTCCTCGGCCACGTACACCGCCACACGGGCGCCGATCAGGCTGTTGCCGACGAACAGCCGCGCCGCGTAGCTCGGCGCCGGCTGGTACTTGTGCATCGTGCCCAGCCACAGGCTCACGGCCGCGAGCTTGGTCGCCATCGGGTTCAGGTCGACGCCGTAGACGCGCTCCTCGGCCAGGTAGGCCTTCACTCGCTGCTTCTCGAGCCCGTAGGTCGCCGCCGGGATGCGCTCCCCGCGTTCGGCTTGCTTGCGCTCCAGGTACGCGTCCGCGAGCTGGTCGATGGCCTCGACCAGGAACGCGCCCGAGCCCATCGCCGGCTCGCACAGGGCCAGGGCCAGGAGGTCGTCGGCGCTCTTGCCCGGCAGCAGCTCCTTGAGCGCGTACTTCACCAGGCACCGCGTCAGCACCTGCGGCGTGTAGTAGCTGGCGCTCTGCTCGCGATCGCGCCCGGCCAGACGGAAGATGAACGTGCCCTGCGGGTGCTTGCGCCGCACCGGCGCTCCGTCGGGCCCGCGGAAGGAGAGCTCGTCGTCGGTGTACTTGGCCAGCTCGCGCTCGGGGACGAAGTAGCTCTGCTGGGTCGCGTCGCTGGTGTCGGCGCCCGCCTTGTGGACCTCGTACAAGGTCTCCTTGGCGAAGAACCCGCTGTAGCTGAGCAGCCCCTCGTAGACCGCGCCCAGCTCGCCGATGCCGAGCTGCGCGTAGCTGATCCGACCGCGGCCCCAGGACTTGCCGCCCTTGCGCCCCTCGGGCGACAGCGACAGCAGCCGGATGACCTGCTGCAGCGTCTCGTTGCGCAGCTTCACGCGCGCCAGCCGCGGCGTCGCCCGCGGCGAGAACAGCGTCGAGTGGAGGCCCTTGAGCGTGAAGCCGCGCTCGAGGAAGTCGACGCCGCGCTCGCCGTAGACCAGCGTCGCCTGCGCCGGCTCCCAGCCGTCGTTGACCAGCCCGAACAGCTTCTGCAGGCTCTCGTGGAAGAAGTAGCCATCGCGCGAGGCCGGCGTGGTCAGCGGCACCTGCTCGAGCTCGCGCAGCACCTCGAGGCTGTAGCCCCGGGCGTACTCCTCGGCGCCCATCGGCAGGCCGTGCAGCTCGCCGGCCCGGGCCTCGGCGTAGAACAGGAACAGCAGGCGGAACAGGTAGACCAGGCAGTCCTCGGTCAGCTCGCGGGCGGCGTGGTCATCGTAGAGCTTGGCCTTGGCGGTCGTGCGCTGGTAGTGGACCCACTCGTTGCCGAGGAGCTCGACGGCCTCGCGGGCCGCGAACTTCAGCGACGCGCTCACGCCGACCGCGTGCTGGTGCGAGCTGTCGATCAGCGCGTCGGGCAGCGGCCGCCCCGCGCCCGGCGCCAAGAAGTCGCGGCCGAGGAGCGCCGCGGTGACCCGCAGCGCGCCAGGGTCGCGCCGCCGGAGCAGCGTATCCAGCTCGAAGCGGAGGAACTGGCCGCGGCCCCAGCGGCCGCGCTCGGCGGCGATCGCCTCGCGGCCGCCGAGCAGCACGATCCACCGTGGCGGCGTCGGGCTCGCGAACAGCGCGCCCACCGCGTCATCGAGCGTCAGCGGCGGCAGCGCCAGCCCGGCCTCGGTCGCCTCGCTGGGCAGCGGCGCCAGGCGGTCGAGGCGCTGCTCGAGCAGCGCTTCTTCTTCGTGCGGCAGGCCAGCGTCGAGCACGTACAGGTACGGCGCGTCGCCATGGCGCAGCTCGGTCAGGAGCGGCACGGCCTGGTTGGCGGTGTCGGCGCGGTCGAGCGCGACGTAGTGCGCGCCGCGGGCGTAGCCGAGGGCCTCGAGCGTGCGCACCGCCAGATCGCGCCCCGCGGCCGCGCGCTCGTCGGCGGTCGCGCCCCCGAGGTCGGCGAGGGTCCGGAACAGGTGGGCGCTGGTGCCGCGCAGCCGCGCAGCGCACGCGTCGAGGCGTTCGACCGTGGCGGCGTCCTGGGCCTTGAGCTCGTCGGGCAGGCGCTCCTGCAGGTAGTGCGCGCTGAAGAACTCGCCGACGTTGTCGATGCCAGTGAGGTCGGCCATCACGCCCCCCCGAACACCGCGACGACGCGGAGGTAGGGCTCGCCGTCGGCCTGGACCGACCGGAGGAGCTGCTGGTGGTTGCGCTGGATGCGCTCGACCTCGGCGCGCTCGCGCGCGAGCCGATCGAGGACGTGCTTGGGCGGTCGGCGGTCGCGCGCGACCCAGGTCTGCTCGTCGGCGTCGATCAAGGCCAGGCTCTGCGCGGCCCAGGCATCGAGCCGGCGGGTCTCGCTGCGGGCGCGGGCCATGAGCGACTGCTTGACGTGGTCCTTGCGACCCTGGATCACCCGAGCGCGGGCGGCCGCGACCACCGGGGGGACAAGGGCCTGGAGGGCGGCGGCGCGGGTGACCTCGGCGCCGGTGTTGACCATCTGGGCCGATAGGCCGACGCGCGCGATGACGCCGTCGAGGTCGAGGGTCTCGGGGGCGATGGTGGTGCCGTGGGTGGTGAGGCCGAGCCAGCGCGCCTCGACCGCCTCGGACTCGTGGTTGAACATCATGCCTTGCACCAGGAACAGGGCGGCGTCGGCGCCGAGCGCCGGGACGCGCAGGAGCGGGGCCTCGCCGCGGGCGTAGGCGGCCCCGAGGGCGTCGAGCAGCCACTCGACCAGCGGGTGCTGCTCCCACAACAGGTGCCAGTCGGGCCAGCGGCCCTCGTCGTCGAGCGCGGTGCGCAGCTTGGCGGCGACCAGGTCGCGGCCCATCGCCAGGCGGTACGGCGTGTCGCGGGGCGGGACGGCCTCGCGCGGCAAGAAGCCCTCGCGGTGGCGGCGGAACGGCGCGGGCGCGTGGAGCTCGATCGAGGTGGTGGCGTCGTCGTTCGACCAGCGCAGCGGATCAGGGCCGATGACCGGGTGGCGCTCGAGGTGCCGGAGCGCCGCGACCACGAGGTCGTACTCGCTGGCGAACAAGGTCGGCGGGTCGGTGACGAGCTGGTGCAGGCCGGGGGCGTGGGCCTGCTCGGCCTCGACCTCGGCCAGGAGCGCCACCAGGTCGACCTCCGGCGGCGCCTCGACCGGCGCGCCGTCGTCGGCCATGGCCCGGGCGGCGGCGCCGGCGGTGAGCGGCTGATCGGGGATGAGGGCGTCGATGGCGTCACCGCGCGCCAGGCCCTTCAGCACGAACGCCTCCTCGGCCTCTGGGTCGTACAGGCCGAGCAGGGCGCCCGAGTCGCCGAGCTGGCGCTCGACCTCGCGCTCCTTCTCGATCAGGCGCTCGACCACCCGCTGGTCGGCGGTCTGGGCCGCGGTCTGGGTCACCAGGTAGCGGAGGTGCGGCGGGTGGCGCTGGCCGAAGCGGTCGATGCGGCCGTTGCGCTGGGTCAGGCGGATCAGCGACCACGGCACGTCGTAGTGGAACAGGTGGTGGCACTGGTGGTGCAGGTTCACGCCTTCGGACGCGGCGTCGCTGCACAGGAGCACGCGCAGCGGGCTGTCGGCGTGGCCGAACGACTCGATGATGTCGCGCTGGCGCTGCTCCTGGGCGCCGCCCGAGGCGGCGTAGGTCTCGAGCTGGGCGTCCTTCATCTTGAGGCGCGATCGGAACTGGTCGGCCAGCATGTCGAGGGTGCGGATGCGCTCGGAGAAGATGACCACGCGGGGTGAGCGCGGGCTGCCGTCGAAGCCGATGGCGCGCAGCTCGGTGAACAGCTTCTCGAGCTTGCCGCTGCCGGTGTCGACCACGGCGTCGACCAGGCGCTTGACCTGCGCGAGCTTGGCCAGGTCCTGGCGGAGCGCGTCGGCGCGCGGATGCTCGCCTGGGCCCTCGTCGAGCGCGGCCTGGGTGACGCCGATCCGGTGGTCGAGGCTCTCGAGCGCGGCCTCGGGGCTCGACAGGAACGCCTTGACCAGGGTCCAGCGCACGAGCGGATCGCGGCGGCCGGACTTGCGGCCCAGGGTCGACAGGTCGAGCGCGTGCAGCGCCTCCAGCGCGGCGGCCTCTTGCCCGCTGGCGCGCACGGCGAGCGGGGCGACGTCGCGGGCCTGGAGCTGATCGCCGACCTCGGCGGCGACGTCCTTCTTGAAGCGGCGCACGAACAGGTGCTCGACGTCGGCCTTGGTGAAGCGGGTCGGGTCGGCGACGCTGGTGGGGTCGAGCATCCGCATCAGGTTGGCGAAGCTCTCGGGGCGGCCGTTGTGCGGCGTGGCGCTGGTGAGGATGAGCGCGTCGCTCTGGGCGGCGAGCAGGCGGGCCAGCTCGCCGCGCTGGCTGGCGTGGTTGGCGACGTTGTGGCACTCGTCGACGACGATCGCGTCCCAGCGGATCTGCTCGAGCCAGGCGCGGTACAGGCCGTTGTTCTTGAGCGTGTCCATCGAGACGATGCAGCGGTCGAAGTACGAGAACGGGTTGCGGTTGGCCGGGACCTTGGCCTGGACCCGGACCAGGCCCTCGGAGTCGAGCCGCACCAGCGGGATCGTGAAGCGGGCCCACAGCTCGCGCTGGAGCTGGGCCAGCATCGAGCGGATGGCGACCACCAGGATGCGGCGCCCGCGGCCGCGCTTGATCAGCTCGGTCAGGACGATGCCGAGCTCGACGGTCTTGCCTAGCCCGGTGCCATCGGCGATGAGGATGCGGGGCCGCAGGCTCTGCAGGCTGCGCTGCGCGGGCACGAGCTGATAGGGCATCACGTCGAGGGCGCCGCGGTGGCCGAGCGTGACCTGGTCGTGGACCGGCGGCGTGCGTCGGAGCAGCGTCTCGAGGTAGAGGACTGACTGTCGGTAGCCGGGCGAGGTGTCGGCGACCAGCCGCGTGTCCTCGGGCCGCAGCGGCTCGATGTCCGTGTCGATGGTGGTGACGAAGATCGCCTGGTGGTGGCGCACCAGCTCGCTCACGCCCTGGACGTGGACGGCGTGGCCGCCCAGCGGCAGCGGCAGACACCGCTGCACCGCCCACTCCTCACCGCGCACCCGCACCCGGGATCCCGGGGGCGGGGGAGTTACGTCAGCCATGCGGCGGTTTTACTCCGTGATCACGAGATCGGGGCGGCCCAGGGCGCGCGCCACGTGGTTGAAGACCTGGACGTCGTCGTCGAGGCCGGTGCACGGCTTGAGGTCGGGGATCGTGTCCTTGTCCGAGATGAAGTAGCGCGCCGCGCCCACCAGGTCGGCCCGCGCGTCGGCCGTGAACAGGTGGGCCGAGGCGAGCAACGTGTCGAGGTGGGTCGCGAGCAGCTCCGCCAGGTCGACCGCGATCAGCTCGTCCTTGGCCTGGGCGGCGACCAGCTCGGCGTAGTGCGCCTGGACCGCGGTCCGCAGCTCGGCCAGCGCCGGCGGCGGCAGGTCGGCGCAGAGGCCGGCGAAGAGGGTCATCGGGGTGGTGGCCATGGCGGCGTGACGTGACGAGCTCGAGGGAGGGTATCAGCCATCGCCATACGGGTGAGGACCGCGGCGCGATGGCGATGTCACCCGAATGGGGTGACGCAGGTCCCGTGGCGGCGCGCCGTCCCATCAAAGGCTGCGACCGAACGCGCGGATCAGCTACGGACTCCCGGCGAGATCGGCGGGCGCTACGGCGGCGATCAACGGAGCGGTGAAGGTGGCCGGGAGGCGCGAGGATGGCACGGATCGCCTCAGTACACGCGGAGCTTGCCGTCGGGCCAGTCGCCCTCCCAGCCGCAGGGGAAGTAGCCGTAGGCGAACCACTGGAAGTGCTCGCGAAAGTAAGTGCAGTCCACCAGGTCGGAGACGAGGATCTCCTTGCTGGCGTGCTCGATGACGTCGACCGGATAGTCGAGAACCAGCGCGAACTTGTCGAGGCCCCAGGACGGGTCCTCGGGCGGTGAATCGATCGTGAAGGCCGACCGGGACCACGCGCGAAATGCCATCCACCACTGGTGGCGCTGCGGTTCGCGGTGGAGAGCGTTCTCCACGATGTCGCACGGCGCAACGATCGAGCCATGGACGGAGTAGCGGACCTCGTCGCGATCTTCGAGGATGGTCAGCGCTTCGTCCCACGAGGTGACCCGCGCGACCGTGTCGTCGAGCGACGATGGCTTCTTGACGCTGCTGTACCAGCTGGTGCGCTGCATGATCACAGCCAGCGACAACAGCTCCTTGGTGTGCGGGCCGAACTGCTCGGGGTTCTCTTCGACCGAGCGCACCACTCCGAGCAAGTCCTTCCACGATTTCACTGGAGCCCCCCTCCGCCACGCAGCTGCAGGTCGTCCCGCAACGAGCAGCGCCCCAGCGGTGGCGCCTCGGGCCAGCGGCTGGCCTCCGCGCCGAGACTGCGGTCGGCCCAGTGGTTGAGGTTGGGAATGAACTCGCCGAGGTTCTTCGACTTCGTGATCATCGCTCGGAGCTCGCGGTGGAAGGTACCACCGTCGGATCCTTCGCCCCCATGACGGAAGATCACCGTCTCGCCGCCCTTCTCGATGCGGCCGATGATCGCCTCGGTGCGGGTGACCGCGCTCTTGGCCATGCCGATCGGCACGTTCCGCCTCTTGATGCGCGTCGGCGACCATCAACCACTCGTGCTGGCCTCCCTTCCCACGCAACCGGTCTTCGATCACTTGTTCTGGAGGTGCTGCTCGGGTTCCGTTGGCGTGAGTGCGTCGAACCACGTGTCGAAATTCTCCGCGGCCGGCGGGTGCTGGTCCGCCGCCTTCGGCAAGGCGGCCCGGCGGTCCACGGCATGCTTGTGAAGGTCGTCCTTGTTGCGGACTCCGACGACGTGGCGGAGGCCAGCCATCCCTGACCTTGAGCGCCGGGGATGAGCAGCGAGACAAGCATACCCAAAGGCCCGACCTCCTACCCCTTCCATCGCCCCAGCCAATGCCGTAGGCTCGCTGCCAGGTGTCGACGCTCATTGGCAACCCTGGGGGAGCCCCTGCTGGCGGTGGGGGCGTGCGGTTGGGGAAATACGTCCTGGACGCGCCGCTGGGGATGGGCGGGATGGCGGAGGTGTTCCGGGCGCACACGGTGGGCGCGGAGGGCTTCGAGCGGCCGGTGGCGATCAAGCGGGTGTTGCCGGACGCGTCGCGGAACCCGGCGTTCGCGCAGATGTTCGTGAGCGAGGCGAAGCTGTCGTCGCGGATGCAGCACGCGAACATCGTCAGCGTGCTCGACTTCGACCGCGATCACGAGGGCCGGCTGTACCTGGTGATGGAGCTGGTCGAGGGCCGCGACCTCGACGGCATCATCGACTCGGGGCGGCTGCCGTTCTCGATCGTCATCTACACGGTGACCGAGGTGCTGCGCGGCCTGGGCTACGCGCACGACCTGCCGGCGGGCGCCGACGGCGTGCGGGGACTGGTGCACCGCGATATCTCGCCGCACAACGTGCTGTGCTCGTGGTCGGGCGCGGTGAAGGTGAGCGACTTCGGCATCGCCAAGGCGCGGGCGGCGACGGCGGCGAGCGCGTCGGTGACGATCAAGGGCAAGCCGGCGTACATGAGCCCGGAGCAGATCAACGGCGCGCCGCTCGACGGGCGCAGCGACCTGTTCGCGGTGGGCATCATGATGTGGCAGATGCTGACGGGGCAGTACCTGTTCGCGTCGGGCACGACGGCCGAGACCCTGGCGCGGGTGCTGTTCTCGAACGTGCTGCCGCCGAGCCAGGTGGCGCCCGACGTCCCGCCGGATCTCGAGGCGGTGACGATGAAGCTGCTCGCCAAGGATCCGGCGCAGCGCTACCAGACGGCCGAGGACGCGGTCGAGGACCTGCTGCACTGCCAGCACGCGCCGCGCGACGGCCGCCGCGAACTCGAGAGCCTGATGGTCCAGCGGTTCCCGGGCAAGGCGCCGGTGCGCACGGGCCAGCGCTCGCGCATGGACGCGGTGGCGCAGGGCACGCCGACGGGCAGCGAGGTGCCGGGTCGCTGGACGCCCGAGCAGGCGGCGGCGATGTCCGCGCCGACGCGCACGGCTGGGCCGGCGGCGGGCGTGGCGATGGCGCCGACCGTGGCGGGACATGGCGCGGCGCAGGTCGCGCGCCCGAAGCGCACCGGGCTGATCGTCGGCGCCGTGGGCGGCGTGGTGGCGCTGGGCGCGGTCATCGCGCTGGTCGCGGGCGGCGGCGGCGGCGGGGCGCCGAGCGCGCCGACGAGCCCGGGCGCCGCGGCGACCGACGCGGGGATGCCGACAGGCGGCGGAAACCTGGCTGGCGAACCGGGCGCCACCGCGACCGACGCCGGCGCCGCCGAACCAACTGTGAGCGATGCGGGCGCCGCGACCGCGGTGATCGACGCGGCCGTGCCGGTCGATGCAGCGCCGCCGACCGATGCGCGAGGCCGCCGGCCAGGCCGAGGCAGCGGGAGCGGCTCGGGCTCCAGCTCGATCAACGAGATCAAGATCCCGGGGCAGTAGCGAGCGCACCATCCCGATCCCGGGTCAGCGCGTCCAGGGGCGCAACCGCCGCGTCGCGCGGTCGATACCTGGGCCAACCTCATGGAGTACGCCATGCACGATCGTCGCTGGGGGCTCCGCCTCCTTCCTGTGTTCGCCATCGCCGCGGGCCTGGCAGCGGCCACGCCGGTGGCCGTCGCCCAGAACAGCGGCCAGGCCCGGACCATCCTGGTCGACGAGGGCGGCTCGTACGAGGTCCTGGTCCACCCCGACTTCGTGACCGTCGTGTACCTGCCCGACAAGATCGACAAGGCCCTGGCCTCGGACACCGTCAGCTACGAGGTCAAGCCGATCGGCGCGACCAGCCTGGCGATCCGGCCGCTCAAGCCCGACGCCAAGCCGGCCAACCTGGCGCTGTCGACCGCGTCGATGAAGGTGACCGTGGTGCTGCGGCTGGCGGCCGACCGCGACGCGGCGATGACCCAGGTGACGTTCAAGCGCGCCGACGTCGAGGCCGAGCTCGAGCGGCGCATCGCCGAGAAGGTCACGGCGCGCACCGCCGAGCTCGAGGCCAAGATCGCCGCGATGCAGGCGGCGATGGACGCCGAGCTGCCCAAGCTGGCCGACGGCCTGATCGCCGCGCGCATCCTGCAGCGGCGCGAGGTGCGCAAGCTCGACGCGATCGAGCGCAACGACGCCAACGTCGTGGTCGAGACCAAGGACGTGCTCTACCTCGGCGACGACGCGTTCGTGGTGTTCGAGATCGAGAACCGCAACAAGGCGCCGTACCGCCTGGCCACCGTCGCGATGCAGGACGGCACCCGCGACGTCGCCGGCGTGGTGCGCTTCACCAGCGACGCGGCCGAGACCGCCGGCGCCGGGGTGCTCGGCGTGGTCCGCCCCGGCGGCCGCGGCAAGGGCGTGGTCGTCGTGCGCCGCGCGACCGACCTCAACGGAAAGCGGCTCACGCTGGTGGTCAGCGAGCCCGGTGGCCGCGGCAAGGTCGCGGTCGATCGGATCGTGCTGCGATGAGGCCCCTGGCCGCGCTCGCCGCCGTCGGCGCGATCGTCGGCGCCGCCTCGGTCGCGCGCGCCGATCGCCGCGAGGCGTCGGTCCATGTCCACGCGCTCGGCGGCCTGCTCAGCCTCGGGGACGCCGCGTCGACCGACGCCGGCAGCGGCGCCTTCGGCGGCCTCGCCGCGCGCGCGAGCTACGCCACCGCCAACAGCTACCAGTACGACGCCCAGCTCACCCTCGGCTACGGCCGCGCGTCGTTCGACCGTGGCGACTTCATGCTCGGCGGCAGCACCGCGGTCGAGGCGCCGTTCACCGTCGCCGCCCAGGCCGCCCGCCTCGACGGCGGCGTCACGCTCCGCCTCGGCGTCCAGTGGATCCCCACCGTGCGCGTCGCCGTCGGCGTCCAGGGCGTCCGCCACGCCAGCCCCGTCGTGACCTTCGGCGGCCTCGAGTACAGCGGCGAGGCCGAGACCGGCCAGGCCGCCTCGCTCGCGCTCAACCTCGTCGGCTCCGCCACCCTCGGCCTCGACTACCGCGTCAACCGCCGCCTGATCGTCGGCGCCGCCGCCGCCGCGACCGCCTCGGTCCCCGGCGTCGGCGAGCCCTGGCGCGAGGCCGGCGTGACCGTGCACGCGGCGTACTACTGGTATCCGCGGTGGTAGCGGGGGCCCGCCTTGGGCGGAGAACAGCTCGATATTGCTAGACATTCCCCACCGGATGCCCATCCGGCTGCGGTGACCTCGCCGAATGGAGGCTCCGCGTCCATTTGCGGCCGGCGATTTCCGGCGATGCTGAAGAAACCTGAGTAATGGATGTGCTTCCTCGTCGAGCGCGAACATGAACCGCGACCGCGGGGACCGCACAAGCCCCGAAGATCGAAGTTGATCAGGACAAGAGCCGCATCCGTCGCCCGGTTCAGCCGATGGCTGCCAAGGCGACCCGCGCCATCACGAGCTTACAACGACCGCGCCAACGAGGCGCACGCTTGGCCTCCGCCAACTCGTTGGGCAGGGTCGTAGGCGTCGAGGTCGGTGGCTAGGAGGGGACTTCTACTTCACGTAGCACTTCCCGACGGTCTTGTTCTTCGTCGAGCGGCACTTCGGGCACTGCCGTCCGCCGTTGCTGCCGCTGCACTTGTGGCAATACTCCGTGTGGCACTCACCGCAGCAGAAGATGTCCATGTGAGAGACGGTGAGCCCGTGGGGCTTGTGACCACAACTTGGGCAGCTTGAGTAGTCGGACATTGTGACTTCCTTTTTGCATGGCCCGTGGGGGCTTGTGCTTACAAGCCCGCATCGTACGCTCGATGCGCCCGTTGGCGGCCTCGACGACCGACTTCATGGCCATTCTGACGGGGTCACCACAGTGGGCGCTGTCATCTTCTCAAGGGGCGGCGCGTTCATGGTGACGTTCGCGGCCTTGCGGCGATCGGTCACATTGCGGTCCGCACTCAGGGCGCCGAGCTATCCGACAAGCCAGGGCGGGCGGCGCCAAGGGGCGATCTGAACATCCTGCTGGGTCATGGGCAGGCTGTGGTATTCAGCGCCGCCGCGAACGCCTCCTCGGTGTGATCGTCGGAGACCGCCGAGGCTCGGCTTGCGATCTCGGCGCGCAGCTCGGTCCAACGATCGGATCCCGCGAGTTCGATCAAGAGCCATCGCGCGTCGCAATAGCGCTCGAGCGTCGCGGACTCATCGGGATTCTCGAGAAGGAGCGTCGCGGCGGTGGTCGACAGGAACTCCTCGACTAGTGCGATGAGATCGGGTTCGCCGCGTACCGCGGCCGCGTACGGCGGCTGGGTGCGCATAGCGCGGCGCAGCACCGCCAGCTGACCCGCCTGCAACCACCCGCGGGCCTCGTCCCGCGCGACCCGCTGGTGCTCGCTCTGCTCGGCCATTTCCACGGCGTAGCGGCTGTCGGGCCGCATGGTGAGCTGGTCGCGCAGCGTGGTCACGTCGTTGAGATCGAGGTCGACCCAGGTGCGCCGTACGCCGACCACTACATCGACGCCGCCGTCGAGCCGATCGAGTTCGTCCGCGGTGACGTCGCGCAGCGACACCCGCGCGATCCCTCCGGAGTTCGTGTGCGCGGCCAACGCCTTCGCGCGCGTGGGCAACTTGATCGCGACTTCCTGATCGGATACCGGCGCCTGGCCACAGGCCTCGCGCCCGACCACCGACTCGCTCTTGCGCACGCCCAGGTCGTCGGTCGAGTCGCGCAGGCTGTAGAGATCGAGCGCCAGCGCAACCCCGACAACCCCGGCGCCGACCCCGAGTATCTGGCCCAGGGTGCGGCAGGTCTCGGGATCGCTCATCGTCATCGTGCCGTCGTCGTTGGTCTTGGTGCAGGCGCCCTCGGGATCGGTCTGCAAGCGCCACGACATCGCACCGGCCACGAGCATGATGCCTGCCTCGTAGAGGAGGCCGTTGGGGTAGCCTTCAGTGCGGACGGTGTCGCGGTAGGTGCGCATTCGCTCGACCTCGACGATCTCGCACTCCAGTTCCTCGACGATGGTGATCACCAGGTCGGTCGCTTCGATCCGCGCCGTCACGTCAACCTCGCCGCTGCCGGCGACGGGGCGGGTGGTGCGCTCCGATGGCAGTGGGATCTTCCGCTCGCTGGTCATGACATGGACGGGCAGGCAACCACCGACGGCCATCGCGATGGCGAGTACACCGATCTTCATTGCGCACACCTCGGGTCCACTGGGTTGGCAGCGCAGTCCCGGGCGCCGCAGGCCTTCTCGACCTTCTCGCGCGCAGGTCCGGTGAGCTTGCGCGCATGACGCAGGCCACCGCCACGGTCACCGTTCTCGCATGCCGCGAGACCCGCCAAGCGGCGAGCTGTGAGGTTGCCGGGCTCGACGGCGAGCACCTTTTCCGCCTGCTCGATCGCGGTCGCGTAGTCTTTCGCGATGAAGGCTTTCTGGCCACTGGAGAGGAGCTGCTTGGAGTCGGGCGCCGCGGATGGAGGTGGTTCGTCGGGGAGGGGGGGCGCGGCATCACCGGACTCGACGTCCTCCGGCTCCGGTTCGTCTCCGGGGGGGGCGTTGGCGGAACCTGCATCGACCGGCGCTGCGCTCGCATCGGCTGTCGGGCTCTCAAGATCACTTGCCAGCGTCCATCCGATCACGCGGCCGCCGTGGCCGTCGTCGACGGCGACGACGACCTCGTTACCCTTGGTCTCGAGAAGCATGACGCGCTGCCCCTGTGTCACACTCGCAATCACGCGACGTAGGGGGCGGGCGGCGTAGAGCTTCAGCGGGCGTGGAGCCGCGAGTTCGCGCGCCACGACGTAGCCGCGGTAGGCGCGGTACAGCTCGACTGAGTCGACGGCGAGCTGGCCCGGGACCAGGCTCCTGGTCTCGATAAAGCCCGCGGCGTCGGAGCCGCTGCGCACCCAGGTCCAGCGCCCCTTGATCTGGCCGGGCTCGACGACGGTACCGGGCCGGATCAGTGTCGCCGTACCCGCGGCCTTGGCCTCCGGGTAGGCCCGGACCGAACGCGGCCCGACGACAAGCGCGCACTTGATCGCCTCGCAGAGTAGCCGCGCCTGCGCTGGAGCTGCGGTCACCGCGTGACGCGCGTCGGCTTGCGGATCATTGGTCGGCGGCGCGGTTTCGCGCGATGGCGCCGGCGAGGTCGGTGCCATCGACGATCCGGCGCCGGTCGCGATGATCAGCGCGGCGATCGCGATCGCGAGATCGTGGAGCTCGAGGTGGAAGACCTTCATCGAGCACCGCCGAGGCAGAGCAACAGCGCGACCAGCAGCACGCCGAGCCGGACCAGTTCCCCCGTGTGAGGGCGGTTGATCGCGCGGAAGCCGATCGCGAGCCCGGTCGCGAGCCCCAACACCCCGCCGGCGATGGTCCAGCCGATCAGCATCGCGGTCGTGCTCCCGCTGGTGTCGAACACGCCGATCAGCCGGCCGCAGACCCGGTCCATGCCACCCGCCGCTTCGAGCACGAACACGCCGACGCTGCGACGCGCGAGCACTGCGATCGCAAGAATCGTCGCTGCGAGCACGTCGCGCTGGACGAGGAAGTACAACCCGGTAGTTACCATCGCCGTCGCTGCCAACGCGCGCGCGCCGTCCCCGCTGGCGGCCTGGTGGCACTCCTTGATCCCGAGGATGAGGAAGATGATGATGGCGCCGACCTTGATCATGTCGACCAGTGACTCGTCGGGCGGGTGCAGCCAGAACCGGCCCGCGATCCTCCACACCGCGAAGCGCTCGATCGCAACCAGGACCGCGGCAGTAGCCAGGCCGAGGCCACCGGGCTCGCCGACGCTGGCCTGCAACGTGGCGCGCATGATCAGCATCAAGAGCGCGCCGCACAGCATCCAGGCCACGCTGGCGAACACCAGCGGCGGCCACGGGAATCCGACGGAGAGGCCGAGGCGCGCGGTCTCGCACGGCGGCTGGCGCCGATCTGGGTGCGCGTGACGGATCTCGACCTCGCCGCGGATCTCGCCGGCCTTGCCCTTGGCCGGGCACAGGGTCACCTTCGCGCGGGCCGGCTCGCCGGGCTCGACGATCATCAGTGGGACGTATGCCACCGTGAGCCCGAGCGGCCTGCGGTGATCGAACTCGAGGTGCGCCACGCGCACCGGGTCGCGATTCACTACCACCAGCTCGAAGTCCGCGGTCTGGCCGTCGCCAACGGTCGCAGTGCGACGCGACCAGTGGAACTCAAGGGTGGGCGGCGGCTCGCCCAGTTCGAGGCAGAGCGCTGGGAATCGCCCAGGGTGGACCTGGCCCTGCAAGCCGGGCGAGAGCGCATGGCGTTGTGAGCCCTCGATCCACACGCCGAGCACGCCAGACTGGGCGAGTCGCTGTACCTCCGCGCGCACGGCCGGCTCGGCAATCGCGGCGACGAGCTGATCGATCGAGGCGATCGGCCGGCCCTGGACCTCGAGGGTAGCCAGCCGCAACACCTGCCAGCCGAACACGTGCGCACGTTCCGACGCCGGCCACGCGTCGAGTTCCTGCTCTGAACAGCGGGCGAGATCGTCAGGCAGGCCCGGGATCGCCAGCGGACCATAGAGCGCGTCGCGCACGCGGGCTCGCGCGAGCGGATCGACCAGATCGTCGAAGGTGATGCTCGAGAGTGCGAGGGCACGTCGACCCGGCACCGGGTGGATGCTGCGCGCCCCGAGCAGCCTCGACACCCGGTCGGCGGCAAGGTGCGCCGGCGCACCTCGCTCGTTCGCCACCAGCGCGCCGGCGCCCGGGTGGATCGCCTCGGCCCACACCTCGAGTACCCCCGACGTGAGCAGTCCGTGCAAGAGTTCACGCCCGCCCGGCGCATCAAGGAGATCAGTGACGTCGCTGGCGGACCGCAGGCGGCCGGTCGAGTGCGGCAGAACGCGGAGCCCGAGCCGGATGCACGCGACCATCGCCTTGGCGGCATCGGAGAGTGTGCGATCGCCGCGGATCTCCTCGAGCACCCGGACCGCGTCGGGCGAGTTGCGGAAACGCTCCTGCGGCACGCCCTCGCGGATGTGGTGCCAGATCGCGACTGGATCGGCGACCTTCAGCGGCAGCTGCGCGAAGTCCTCGACCGAGGCGACCACCAACCCAGCAACCTGATAGCGCGTGCAGCCGATGAGCTGCGCGAAGCGCTCGACCTTGAGCTTGCGATCGTCGGTGACGATCTGTGCGGTCGCCGCGGCCAGCCGCTCGTCGCGCTGGGCCTCGCGCAGCCAGGCCTCGAGGAAGCCTCCCAGGAGGAGGTTCTCGATCGCCGCGGCCTGGGTTCCGCCATCGACGATCGG
Organism: Tessaracoccus sp.; assembly: GCF_016714275.1. GTDB lineage: Bacteria > Actinomycetota > Actinomycetes > Propionibacteriales > Propionibacteriaceae > Arachnia. The sequence continues at coordinate 38,115 of NZ_JADJNP010000018.1, forward strand.
GCGCAGTTCATCGAGGCTGGTTGCCACGCCGCGCCGCGATCCCGGCGTCACCGGCCGACTCGCGCTGAAGAGCAGTCGCGGGCTCCCCGAACTCCACAGAAAGCTCCAGGTCGCAAGGTCTAACGCCTGGTTGCCCGCGGCGCTGCGAGTCGCCGCCCGGGCACGCACGGCGTCGGCGCGGCTGACGGTCTCGAGCCAGTCCCCGAGGACATCGTGCTCAAGGCACCAGGCTACCGCGTCCCAGTAGGCCTCGGCGTGGGTCACCAACTCGGTCACGCTGGTCACCACCACCACGCGTGCGCCGGTCCACAGTGGGAGGCCACGGAAGCCGAGCGACCACAACACCTGAATCGCGGCCTTGCGCAGGAACGACGGCCGTTGTCGATCGGTACGCCCGTGAGCCTGGTTCCGGAGCTCGCCGACGCGGCGCACGATCGCAGCGTCGACGCCCGAGAACCTCAGCCAGTGCTCGAGGAGGCCGTCAGCCAAGGCGTTGGCGAGGTCGTCGAGCACGTACTCGCGGCCGGCGCGCTCGATCAGGTCGTCCGGAGACGCCACGCTCCGGTCGGCGCTGGGATGATGCCCCGGGATCAGCGGCAGCTCGCGGTGGCCGTTCGCCCACAAGAAGTGCCAGACCGCGAGCGCCCGACACTCGCATGCGATGGCCGCGTTGCGCGCCTGCTCGCCGCTCACCATCCGGTCCTCGAATTCGCGCTCGAGGTACGCAATCAGTGACTCTTTGTGGTCCGGGGACTCGTTGGTGATCCGCACGCCGAGCGTGAAGTCATCGATCAAGGCGTTTCTGAGATCCTCGAACCGCCAGTCGCGGGCCTTGCCCCAACTCAGGTGACGCTGGGCCTCGCCGCGCTCGGGCGGCAGCGGCCCGGTGAAGTCGTGGATGGTCCGGCGGTATTCAGCGTAGACGGCGTCCAGCGCGGCGTCGTCGTAGCCGTACTCCACGGCTCGGCGTCGAACCAGCACGTGCTCGTCGTGGCTCAACTCGAGATCTCGAACGACCTGCGTGATGAGCTCGAACAGGTCGCGGCGTTCGGCCTCGCGATGTTCGGCGCGCACCATCTCGTCGAGCGCGCGCTCGGCGCCGCTCTCGGCGTCGGCCAGCGCGACCATGCGCTTGCGCCACGCTTCGTACGCGGGGAGCTTCTGGGCTGCAGTCTTGAACCGGTTGTCCTTCTGGACCTGCGCGCGGAGATCGTCGAGGAATGCCGCGATCTGCGCGCGGACCACCGCGTGACCGGTGGCGAGGATCAGCGCGGTATCGCGCACCGCGAGCACCTGCCAGGTGGACAATTTGCCGCGGTTGACGGCATCGGCTTCCTCGTAGCCGAAGAACGGCAGCTTGCTCTCGAATGCGCTCGCAGGCCGGGCCGCTTCGACCGCGGCGGGCGCGTCACCGCGTAGCTCCAACCCCGGCCGGGTGTCGTCGTCGCGCACGATCAGCCGCCGATCGCCGCGCGACTCCCCTTCCTCCGGTTCGAGCACCTCGAGCCGGGCCGACCTCCGCGGCGGCGGCTCGTCGTCGGTCACACGACCTCCACAAGGCGCAGGAACTCGCGCCGCCTGGTCAGCTCGTCCTCCGACATCACCATCAGCGGGTCGTACTCGATGATGGCCTCGGTACGTTTGCCGAAGGCCTCGACGATCAGCCGGCGCTCCAAGTTGACGTCGGCCTCGACGGTCACCACGACCGGCCCGGCCTTGCCGGCCGGAATGCCGCGAAGCGTCGCGGTGCCGACCCGGTTGCAGCGTTTCAGCTCCGGGCGCTCGCCCTCCCACAGCTCGACATCGAGCGTCTCGACGTCGTCCTGGTTGGTGACGAACTTGTCGGCCACCGAGACTCGGCACGGCAGCGGCGTGCCCTTGGCCAAGAGGTTGGCGACGACCCACTCGCGCCGACTGGCGCTCCACGCCTTGATGCCGAGACCGTTCGGCAACGCGTTCCCGATCACCGCCCGGCCCACCCGGCCGGCGGACGACTCGGTCGGCACCTCGATCGGGACCGGGATCCCGGCCGACGACACCAACGAGACCGACGCGCGTCGGGTCGCCAGGCGATGGGCGTGGAGCGCGGCGCCTTGGACCACGGCCACGTCGGGATCCAGATCGGTCCGCAGCGGGCGCCCCGACCGAGCCGCGAGCGCCTCGCGAACGTGGACCAGGCGACTCGATCCGCCGACGCACACGATCGAAGTCAGCCCTTCCCAGGTCACCCCCGACCACCGCAGCGCCTCGTCGGCGCAACGCAGGCAGTCGTCGACCAGTTCCTGAGTCCGATCGAGGAACTCGGCGCGGGTCAGGAAGTGGGTGCTCTTCATCCCGTCGTATTTCCGGCTCTTGCACACGACCTGGATGCGCTTGTCGGGCACCGCAGGATCGTTGAGCTCGACCTTGGCGTCTTCCGCGATCTGGTACCAGCGCCGGGTGTTCCGATCGTCAAGGAAGCGGTCTTCGAAGTTCGGCCAGGCTTCGCGGTAGCGATCGACCAACCACGCGAAGATCGCGCGGTCGAAGTCGCGGCCACCGCGCTTGGTGCCGGCGTTGCCAAGCACCGTGAACCGATCGGCCGCGATCTCGGCGACCGTGACGTCGAGCGTGCCGCCGCCGAGATCGAAGACCATGTACTTCCCGGGCGCGGGGTCGGCGCCGAGGAACGCGAGCGCCGCGGCGTTGGGCTCGGTGAGGGTGTCGACCACGACCAGTTCGGCGAGCTGCGCAGCCTGCGCGGTGGCCTTACGCCGCGGATCGTTGAACGCTTGTGGGTGGGTGATCACGACCTCACCCATCACGGTGCCGCGCGCCTCGACCACCTTTCGCATCTTCTTCAGAACCAGGGCGCCGATGTCCTCGGCCGAGTACTCCCAACCGTGCCCGTCGAAGATCCAGGGCGGCGCGTCGGGATCGTGGTCGGCGAGACCCTCTCCGATCCACAGCTTGGACTCTTCGACGTAGCGCATGGGTGGTGCACCGTCGCTCCACGCCTCGCTCGCAGCCATGGCGCCCCGCCCGACATGGGCGATGCGGTCACCGCGCCGATCGAGGGTGAGGCTCACCGCCGAGCGCAGGGTGTGCAGGTGGTCATCGGGGCGGCCGGGCGCGTGATCGACAGCGTAGATCTCCACCTCACCGTCGAGCGGACGGACCCGCGCGCACTTGGTGTACGTGGTCCCGAGGTCGACCCCAAAGATCGTGCTCATGACGCGGGTGCTGACCTCACGACGGCGAGGTGCTCGTCATCTCCCTGGATCGCGTCGAACAGCGTCACCAACGGCACCTCGACCTGCTCGACCTTCGCGGTCGGGCGGGCGGCATCGCGCAACTGGAGACGGAGCACATTGGGCCGTCCCGGCGGCACCGCCTCGGCTGCAGTGACGATCATCTGGATGCCCCCAAGAGTCACCGCTAGCAGCCGTTCAGCACGGCCGATGCAGCCTTCGGTGTGCCAATGGATGTGACCTTGCTCCGCGTGAAACACGGCAACTGCATGGCGGCCGCCGTGGCTCCAACAGAACAGCGAACCCGCCGGGACTGGCGTCTTGCACTGACAAGTAGGCGATTTGCCCATGATCATCCCTCGATCTTCTCGCGAAGCGCATCGCGGAACAGCTCCTCGAGCAGCACCTCGAACGCGCCCTTCTTGAACCAGGTCGGCTTCAAGTCGGCGCAGCCGATCCGGAGCTTCCCGAGGCTGTCGACCAGGTCGGGATCCAGCTCTTTCACCGGGGTGAGGTCGCGTGGCAACGCAGGCGGACCGTCGCGCCAGTCAAACGACGGGCTCGCGTCGAACTCTGCGTACCAGGTCGCGGGACCGTCGACTGCCTGCCCAGGAACGGCACCCAGCTTCCCCTTCGCCGCTGCCGCCCCCTCGGCTCCTCCCAGCGCCGGTCGATTGCGCTTGTTCGCGCTGTCGTTGTTATCATAGCGAACAAACCATGGAATGGAGCGCTTGTTGCCGGCGGTCCGCACGTTCGTCGTCCAGCCCACGATTCCGGACGACAATTGGCCTTTGTCACCGACTCGACTCTTGGGCCCGATCACCCCTACCGCGACCGCGGCCTTGTCGTGGGGCACATTCGTGGCCGACCGCCCCGGCGTGAAGATCAGTGTCTTGGTCCGGAGCACCGCGAGGCGATCCTTGGCATACGAGTGATCGCCCGTCAGGTAGCCGTTGATCAGTGCCTCGGTGCGCGACTCGAGGGCGGCGCACAACGCCGCCTTGAAGTCGGCGGTGGTCGTCGTGGTCTTGAAGCGCCATCCATTGCCGAGCAGGTGGATGGCAATCGAGATTTCGTTGTCCTGGTCATCGACGCCGACGACCGCGGTTCGCGCGAAGCGGCCCTCGATCACGCCGGCCGCCAGCATGCGCGCCGCCAGTTCGACGACGTAGCCATAGAAGTGGTCGGTGCGATTGACGCGCGCGCGCTCGCGATTGGGATTGAACAGCCGCGAGTCCTTGACGACGTTGCTGGCCGAGGTCGATTCGCGGACCTTGCGACGCAGTTGGTCCACGCTGGCGCCTGCGGCGAGACACGTACTCTGCCGGGTACCGGCGTAGGCGGCCAGAAGCGCCGCGCCGGCATAGCGAACGCTGGTGACGTAGACGTTGTTCCAGGCGTCGTTCGATTCAGGTTCCTTGGTGCGAATCGCGATGTCGGTGCTGCCGCCGCCCATGTCGAGGAACACTTCGACCGCCTTACGATCGTCGTTGCTCTGCGCCGCCGCTTCGGACTCGCTGGCGCCGGGCAGGATGCTCCAGCGCATGCCGGTGGCACCAGGGAGGGCCTCGGACAGGTGTTCTACCGCCTTCTCGAGGACGGTGTGGTCGCCGGGCCCGAACGCCATTGGGTACGAGTAGCGCACGTACACCTCGGCCGGCATCGCGCCCTGGCGGATCCCGAAGCGCACCACGGCGTTCATGAGGGTCGCTGCGATGTACTGTGCTTGGAGCAAAGCGACCGGCTTGTGGAAGACGGAGCCCTCCAGCATCGCGCTCCACTTGAACTCGCTGATGATGTGATCGGTCTCGGCGAAGGCGGGATCGATGCCGGCGATCGGGATGCCGAAATCGACGCCGTAGGTCCAGTTCGCGATGTCGCCCAGCGACTGGCTTTGATCGCCGCGGGTGCGGCGGAACAAAATCTCCGACGGATAGAGATCCTCGCTGGGGCCGAACCCGGTGCGGCCCGGCCACAGGTCGGGCCCGCGGTGGACTGCTGGCTCGATCCCGGCGCGCACGATGTACAGGCTCCAGTCCGTCTCGGCGACGGGGCGCACCAGCTCGATCTCCTTGGAGCCCTGGATCTGGAATGCGACGCAGGTGTTCGACGTACCGAAATCCAATCCGACGTTGAGGTTGTTTCCCAGGGCTTTGTCCTCGACCGCCGGTACCTCGAAGAGCCCACCGGCCCGCGCCACGGTGGCGTCGAGCTTGCCGGCATCAGCCACCTCGATCGCGACCCAGGTCGGCCGCTCCTTGAGCCGTCCGACCAGCGCCTCGCCCGCGCGCTGCACGCTCGTCAACTCGGTGAAGCCGGTGCTCGCGCCGCGCACGAACATGCGTAGGCGCCGGTCGGGTCCGAGCATCGGCGTCGCCCCGGGGCCGGTCGCCGACAAACCGACCAGATAGTGGCGCCAGGTCGTGGTTGGCAGGTTGGGCCAGACGCGCAGGTTCACGTCGCGGATGACGCTCTCCGCGCCGGTCTTTCCGGCATACGAGAAGAGCGGCAGTCGTACCTCGGCCGGCTCGCCGGCACCGCCGAGCAACGGCAGGCGGGCGACGTACTCGTCGCCCTCGATGTGGCCGAGTTGACCCTGGTCGCGGAGCCGATCGAGCTGACCCACGTCGACACAGTCCAGGTAGCGATGCAGGACGGGCAGGACCGGCACCACGGGCGCGCCATCCTCGCGCTGGAACGCAGGGACTCGCGGGTAGCAGATCTGGTGCGGCTCGATGACGCCGAGGTTAGGGAACTCAAGGCGAAACCGTCCGATCGTGACCGACCGCCCTCCACCCACCCCGGCCTTGCCCCAGCGAAGATATTCGACCTGTGGACCGGTCGCGCGCGCCAGCACACCCTGCTTCTGGAGCACGACATCGAGTTCAAGGCCGCACAGCGGACAGATCAGCTCGACCTTGTCGTTGGCGCTCCCGATGCTCGGCGTGACAGCATGGACAGCGTCCAGACGCCCGAGCGTGAAACCACAGCCACAGGAGACTTCGGCGGACATCAGCCCCTCCACGAGCTCATTGCTCGACCGGATCGACAGGTAGTGCGAGTTCGTCGCCGGTCGGTAACCGCCAGGGCAAGCGAACCCGCGCGTCGCGACCGAGCGCGGCAACCTCGCCGACGGTGCTTGCCCAGCGCGCAAATGAGGAGGCGGCAGCGGCGAGCACCGGGTGGCCGGCCACCGGATCGCCGGACGCCTTGACGAAGCGTTGCAGGGTGGCGAGGCGACGGCCGATCTCGACCGGTGGTTGCCCCGCGACGAAATCGTAGACCCAGGAACTCGGTTCGAGCGGCGACTCGGCGTCGCTTCCAAGCGGCGGGGCTCGCCCCACCACGGGATCTGCCAGCATGAGCCGGTCCCCGGCGAGGCGAACCTCGCCGACGAATACCTGCCACAGCGCGTAGCCGAGCGCGCGTAGATCATTGACCGGCGGCAACCCAGGCAGGGCGTCCACCAGGTACAGCGCGACGCGGGCCTTGGCCTCACCCAGCTCGACGACCTGTCCGCCGGCTGCGACGATGGCGGCGCTGTCAGGCAGCGGCCGTCCGGCCAGCGTGAGAACGGCGCGTAGGCGGCGCGTCGGCCGGGCTTGGCCCGGCGCGGGCCAGCGATTGAGCCCGACCAGGATACGGATCGGGTCGGGGTACAGCGGCGGACAGGCGGTGACGTGACTGACATCGACGACGCGGCCTGGATTGCGGGCCTGAAGCGCCGCGATCAAGGGGCGAAGCAAGTCGCGCAGCCCAGGGCGGTCCGGTTTTCCGATGATCCAGTCGTCGGCGTGCGGCTGCACCTCCGGGGCCGCGCCGAACGAGACGCCACCCGCTCCCAGTGCCAGCATCACCAGATTGTTCTCCGTACCGCCCGGCGGCATCGCGATCCAGCCGGCTGGCCGGCCATCCGGGGCCTGGAACGTGATCTGCCCGCGCGTGTTGTCGTCGTGCGGTGGCAGCGCACACAGGCGGGCAAAGTTGGCGGCGAACCCGGGCTCGTGGCGCGGCAGGTAGATCGCCTCCCGCCGCACCGGCTCCTCGGGGCGGCCGGTCGGCACGCCGAGCCAGCACGGCCCGACGAACTGGCAGTCGTCGCGGAGGTGCGCGAGCTCAGACACCGGCGCCAGGATGTTCTCGGCGGCCAAGAGCCGATCGACGCCGTGTTGCCACTCGCACCCAGCCAACCCCGGCTCCCACCGCTTGGTCCGCGCCAGCGCGGCGCGCCATTCCGCGAGCAAGGTCAGGGCTGGACCGCGCCGCGCCCCGATCGCTTTGGCCAGGCTGTCCCACTCGGACTTTGTCCGGCGAGCGTGCGGCGCGAAGAGCGCGGCGTGATGGGTGATGCCGAAGTGACGTGAGGTGGTCGCGGATTCCCGCCAGCGCAGGATGCCGAAGAAGCGAGCCTCGGGATCGACGGAAACCAACGCACGGCCGAAGTTGTCGAACCGACGATCGTCCCGGAGATCACCATTCTCGATCGTCAGCGCGCCACTCGCAATCCCGATCAGGAGTGTATCGAACCGCGCCATCATCTCGGCGTGGCCGGTCGGCGGCTCGACGGTCCGCGACAGGTCGCGTGCTAGCACAAGGCGCAGGGCCTCGGCCCGCGCGAACGGAGTCGGCAGCGCCGCCGGGACGTACTCAACAGGTCCCCAGTCACCAGGAATGCCGATGCCATCATTGATCGGGAAGAGGCCCGACACGCGATCGGTCCCGAGCGGCCGTGGCAGCAGCTCGACGGGGCTCATGGGTCCCTCCGGCTCAGGACCTTGTCGTGGAGGACACGCGCGTAGTGATCGGCGACCCCGCCCCCGGTCCGCGTGGTCTCGGCGGGCAGCTTCTCGCCGGTCCACATCGACTGCAGTTCTCTCCAGTGTGTCGGCGATCGCTTCAAGGGCGTGGACTCGAGCTTGTCCAGCACAGGATCGGTCCCCAGGCCGTCGGGACCGAAGATGTCACGCATCCACTCGATGCACAGCCTGGCCTCATCGACCAGTTCCTCGAAGCGGGTCAGGATTTCCTTCATGAACCCGAGCCGGCGCGGCTTCTCGGGACAACTGGCCACGATGCTGTCGTGCAGCTCCTGGAAGCGTGCGGGCGATCCTAATATCGAACCGTCGTAGGGCGCGAGAACGTCGGGACGATTGCCCTCGTCAGTGAAGAACCGGAGCAGGTTCTGCTGGACTCGGAGCGCTCGGATCCGGCGCCGCAAGGTCGGACCCTCTTTGGTGCCGGCCCACACGTCGTCGAGCAACCAACCCTCGCGGTTGTCGTCGTGGACGAGTCCGTAGACCTTGATCTTGTTGTTGGCGGTGAGCGCCTGTGGCAGCGTCACCAGCGCGTGCGCCGCGGCGAGTTGGAGGTAACTCGCGTACTCTCCCATGTTGCCGTCCTGGACCTTCACCGGTTGCAGCACCTTGGTGCGCTGGGTCCCCGGATAGCCCAGCAGCAGGGACGCCGAGATCACGGGGACCGTGCGCTCGTAGAAGTACTTCAGCCCATGATTGGAGTTGCGCTCGAGGATGGCGGGTGAGACGCCCTTCGCAGTGCCCTGCTGCGGTAGCTCGAACCACGGCAGAAAGAAGATGCCATACAGCTCGTCTCGGGTGTAGTAGCGGCGAATGCTCTGGATCAGCTTGTCGAGCATGCCGGCGCCGGTGCCGCCAGCTACAGACCCGCACACGAACACTCGGTTCGCCGTCGCGAGCGGCTCGAGGAACCCGGCCAGCGCCGGCCCATTGGCGCCCTCGGCGAACACCGTCGCACCGACACAGGGCGTCGCGTGCATGCCGGTGTGGATGGAGATGGCGCCTTCCTCGGCGGTGAACAGGCTGTCGAACAGATCGCTCTCGTCCTTGTGTTGCCCGTCGACGAACATGTCCGCAAAGGACCCTTCGCCCTGGCCGACGAGGTTGAACGGCGGCTTGACGACGCCGTCACCGAGCGGGTGAGCCGTACCCGCGAGCGAGCGCGTCGGTTGGGCGAGCAACTTCGACAGCGGTCCGTCGTCGTCCGAGTCGAGCGCGATCAGCTTCAGATCCTGGGGCATGGCACCCATCCGGACAAGTCGCGTCACTGCCAACGCGAAGTGCTGGCCGGTGCCACCAACCGTGATCAAGTAGTTCGACATGCCAGCTATCGCTTCCCGAAGACGCGCTCGGCGACGTACACGAGCAGGAACAGCACGGCCGCCGGCACGAGCCCGAGCAGCACTGCACGTCCTGGGGTGGAGTCTTGCAGGAAGATCTCCGCCTTGAAGACGTCGCTCGCCAGGCAGCACGTCGCGTCAGCGCCCCGAATGGGATCCAGCGCTGCAAGCACCGCGGCACCGCCGGCGGCACCGATCAGGGTCAGCAGGAGCGCCGCCCCTGACGACATCCCACCGCGCCGGTTGAGCATGCGCCGGCCCAGCGAAAACGCAGCGACCAGCACGATCACGTAGCCCGCGCTGGTGAACAGGATCCCGTTGTTGGACTTGCCGCAGACGTCCTTGGTGATGTACTCGCACCCCGCCTTCGCCGCCGTTGGTGCGGTGGGCATGGAGCTGCCCGAGCCCTGATCGGGCGTGGTCTGCGCAAACGGATCCTTCTGCAAGTCGCCCCCCTCGGGCAAGAAGTGTGGTGGCGCGCAAGGTAGGCGTTTACGCGCCGAAGGTCAAGGGTTCAGGTCCCTCGGCGACAGCGGAAAGGTGGGCGATTCCGTGAGCTTGGATGGGGTAAGCCCGATCGATTGCCGCGTCGGCCCCGAGGCTGGCGTTTGGTCGGCACATTAGTCGCGCTGAACGTGAACATGAAGGGTGCCGATCGGGTGCGGGCGCGCGGTGCGCCGGTCGAGCATCGCGCGCACCAGGACGTCGAGGCCGTACAGTCGTTCGGGCATCTGCCAGTTGTCCTCGCTCGACCAGCCGCTCTTGCCGGTGTTCCACCAAGCGTCGGCCGCCGTGGCGTCAAGCGCGATCGTCGATTCGACCGTCGCGCGCAGCTCGGTGTGGCCCTTCGCCAGGGGCGCACAGTTCAGGCCGGTGAGGAACTGGGTGGACTCACCTCGGACGGGGACGACTCCGCCGGCGGGGCGCACTGGTGCGAATGGCGCCTTGGGATCGATCCGCAACTGCGTAGTGGCGACCAAGTACGGCGGCAACGTGCCGGCGCCGATCTCCTTTACGCTCACCGTGAACAGCCCCTTGCCCCCGGCGCCGCACCAGAACTTCGACGACAGACCATCGTCCACGGGCGCCGTGCCTTCGATCCGGAACTCGGCGAAGGCGGGCGGATCGATGCCCTCGGCCTGCTGCTGAGCGAGCGGCAGCACAGTCAGCGACTCGATCTTCTGGGGAGCAACGTCGAGCGGGGCCAGCTCCGCCGTCATCACGGAGTCGTCGGGTTTCATCGTGCCGGCACGCAGGGGAGCGTTCTTGAGCTTGCGTTCCAGGCTGTTGACGAACCGCCGGCCCAGGGCGACGTCGCGCGAAAAGACGAGGATGAGCAGCGGCTTGTAGCCCGTGTAGGGGAAGTACCCGTTGCCCGCCTGATCGGTGCGGATCGGCCCTTTCACCGAGAACGTGAAACCGACCTTGCGCGGGTCGGTGTTCATGTCGGCGACGTGAGCTGCCGTCCTAGCGAAGTAGTCGGCTGACAGCGGGCGTTCGACGTAGTGGTTGCCGCTGAACGGGAGCAGCACCCCGACCATCCAAACCCCGAAGCCCTCGTCGGCCCGCGCCCGCAGGACCGCGGTAAGACAACCAGGGTCCGCGCCTTGCGCACACGCCGCCGCGACGTTGGTGCCGCCGGTGCCGCCGGCCGAGGCCTGCATGCCGTCGGTGACCACGATCGTCAACGCAGCCTCGTCGAGGAAGTCGGGCGGCGGCGGGTGATCACGATCGATCTTGTCAGGCACGGGCCGCCGCACCAGCGACAGATCGAGGCGCGAGCTGAGCTCGGTGTAGAGCTTCGCTCGCCCCAGCGCTGCGGCCGAGTCGGGCGCACCGTCGCACACCACCTTCTGGCCCACCGTGCATCGCTTCGGCGTCCCCATCCCGGCCTCGGCGAGCGCGGTCTCGATCTCCGCGTGGAACGCGGCGATACGCTTCTCGCCAGCCTTGGCGGCACCGCCGAAGAATCCGGCCATGCTGCCCGAGGTATCGACGAAGACACGCGCATTGATGACCGGCTTTGGCGCTGGTTCGCCAGCGTCGATCGCGAGCGTCACGCTCGTACCGCCTGCGTCACCCACCGGCGGCGACCGCTGCCCTTTGCTTGAGCACCCGATCGCCAAGAGTCCGATGATCACCGCCAACGGCGCCTGCATTCCGGCCCGAAGCTACGATGGAAAGACCGGAAACGGCAAGCGCATGCGGGCATCTCGCAAGCTGCGCGGGACGCGGAGCTAGTCTAGTGTTACGGGGCGCCCCCGGTGATGGCCATCGAAGCGGCCTGATCTCGCCCTTGTTCCCGCCGATGGGCGCGCTCGCTAACACCTACGTGCGTCGCCGCGTCGCGGAGGAGCTGCGCGACTACTCGAAGCGCCTGGAGTCCGAGATCAAGGACCGCCGCGATCGCCTTAAGCGCACGGAGGACAAGATCCGCGGGCTGATCGAGTTCATCGCGACCGGCGACCGCTCGGACTACATCACGTCCACCATGCGCGACCTGGAGGCGTTCGCGCGCACCGAGAAGGCCGAGATCGCCGCGCTGGTCCAGGCCGTCCTCGGCGATCACGTAGAGCCGTTCATCGACCCAGGTGGTCGCCTCGATGGTTCGCCAGGCATCTGGGGGATCGGTTGGCGGCAGCGTGGCGAAGGGCCGGTCCCCGCCGTCGGGACTTCGTTCGTGGATCGCTCCGGCGTGGTGGTAGTAGACCGTGGTGTCGCGCTCGCAGCACGCGTCGACGCGGTTGTACGCCTCGTGCTGGACCAGCGTGCCGTCGGGCAACGGCGCCTCGGGCTGGTCGCCGGGCACGAGCAACTGGCCGATGGCCTGGTGGGGGTCAACCGCCGCGAGCGGAAGCTGCCAGCGGTACGTCGGCCGCTCACCCCCACCGGTGAGCCAGGTCAGCATGTCGCCGACGACCCGCAGGTGGTACGGCTGGTCCGCGCACCAGGCGATGACTGGTTGCAGGCCGGGAGGCACGATCGGCGGAGCCACGGCTCGGGCGAGTGTAGCTCAGGCGCGAGGCACGCCGCTCGCGGCCCCGCGATGGCGCTGGGTATGCGACCTCACTGGGGCCGCTCGAACGGGTGGATCTTCGCGGTCCTGCCGTCGTCGGCGCCGGCGGTGAGCTTGAGCATCACGCCATCGGCGCCGATCTGCTCGGCTTGGTACGAGGCGCCCTTGGCGGACCGACATCCTTCGTCGGCACCCTCGTCGTCCGCGTCCTCGTCACCCTCCGCGTCGTCGTCGTTGCGACCGAGGACATAGCGCCAGGCGGCGAGGTCGAGGCGTCCGCAGCGAACGATCTCGCCGAGCTCACAGATGGTGAGCAGCGACGAGTCATCGGCGTAGCGCTCGTCTCCGGCCACGTCTTCTTCTGTGGCGCTGGTCTGGATCCATGCGAAGCGCGCCGCCCCGAACGTCGCCTCGGTCACTGCGACGACCTCGACGTTCGCCGACATCTCCGGAGTCTCGGTGAGGTCGATCTCCGCGACCGTCTCCGCGACACCACGCACCGCCCACGTCGAGCTGCCCCGGGCGATGATCACCGTGGAGATTGCGGGCACGAGGCGGTCGTTGGTGCTGTTGCCGAAGATCGTGGCGACCTGGACGGACGGCGATGACACCTTGGATAGCTCACACGTGCCCGGCTCGTGGTCGAAGCCGTCGCTGAGCACGCCGAGATCTCTCGCGAGGCACGCGCACACCTCGCTTGGTGTCGGCGCCTCACACACCGTCACCGCGGTCGACAGGGGCACGTTGGTCGGCGAGCTCGCGGGCGGGCTCGCCGGACCGGGGGCGCTCGGCGAGCAGCGAGGCGGCACGACGATCGAGCGCAGCGGCTCTATCGCTGCCGCAGAGGCACTTCCGGGGCCGCCCTGGATGACCGGCTGGCTCGACTTGGAGCAGGCCGCGACCGCGACAACCGCGACCATGCCCTGCAACCGCGACGTCATGGATCTCTCGTCAGGGAGACCAGCTTCTCGTAACGCTGGCGGAGGAGGCGCAGCACCTCCTCGTCTTCGCCTCCCTCGGGCTTTCCGTCCATGTCCTCGCACATCTCGGCGATGTCGATCTCGGTCTCTCCGTACTCAATCTGAGCCTGCCGCCACTCTTCCTCGGGCACACGCTCCGGCCGCTGGATCGATGCGGGGAGGCGAAACACCTCCCGCTTCTTCTTGATGAACAAGCAGGTCAGCTGCGAGCGCTCCGGGCTTGGCGGCCTCTTCATGAGGTCGTCCATTGCTGCCTCGAACTCGGCGGCCACTTTGGGTCGCGGCGCGTCGAACACCGGCATCGCGTCGATCGGGGCCGGTGCGTTGAGGCCTCCGGGCGTGGCATCGACACCTACGGCAGGCTGCGCCGCGTCGCGTGAGGTCGCGGCTTTCCGCGGGGAGTCACCGCCCCGGCACCCTCCGACTGCGACGCAACAGGCCAATGCCTGGACGAAGAGATGTGGACCGACGACCGACTGCGTCATTTCAGCACGAACCTCCTGAGGAAGTAGGCCAGCACGCGCTCGTTCGCATCGCTCGGCGCGGGCGGGGTCGCGAACAACGACCTGGTCAGGGCCGACCGACACGAGGCTCCGGCGCCGGCAGCGGCGAATTTCCGCATCCCCTCGGAGCAGTGCGCCCTGGTCACGGCGGCCCGCTGAGCAGGAACACGTCGGCGCTGTCGGCCGAGGTCGAGCGGACGACGGCGACCGTGCCGTTCGGCCCTGGGGCGAGCGCGCGCACCGCGCAGTTGGGGCTCGTCAGCGTCTGCCAGCGATCGCGGGCGTCGGCGAGCGTGCGCCGCGGTCGACCGCTGGTATCACCGAGGCCAAACACGGCGTAGCTACAGCGCGCGTCGTAGTGTCCTCCGAGCATGTGATCGGATTCCGGAGCGGCGTAGCCGTAGATCCACAGCTCGTCGTTGACGACGCCCAGGGTGAAGCCCTCGCCCCACGCGGTCTCAATCGCGGTGGCGGAGACGAGGCCCCCGTCCGCGATGCGCCGCACCTCGACCTGCGTGCACGCCTCACACGCGGTGGGATCGTCGACCACGATCGCGAAGGCATCGCTGCCGACAGCGGCAAACCCGCGGCGATAGGGGTGCGGCACCGACGTACGCCACCGCGCATCGCCGGTGGCCAGATCAAGTCCGACGATGACGGCCTCCTTGCCGACCGCAGCGTCGATGACCACGACCGCGACGCCGTCGGCCGCGCGCCCGTCGGCGAGGTAGCTCTGGTCGTCCGGCAACTCGAAGGTCCCGACCGGCTCGACCGCCCCGGCGAACGCGTAGCGATCGGCGCGCACCTGGCGGCCGCGCTGTTCCAGGTTCACCGCGGAGGTCGCGTCGTTCGGGATCAGGAGGGCACCCTCCGGAGCGTATGGGACCGTCACCTGCTGCCCGCCGAGCGTAACGTAGCGGAAGCCCGCCTCTCGGTGTTCGGGATCGACACGCGACCCGACCAAGGGCACGTCGCCTTCGTCGAGTCCGCCGGCTTCGACCGCGAGTCCGCGGACGTCGCGATCCAGCGGCACGCGGACCACACCTTCCTGCAGCTGAATCAGGACCACCCGCCCATCGGTGCGGGCGCGCGTGACGACCTCGAAGCCGCGCTCGGATTCATCGGCCTCAAGGCTGCCGCTGCTCTGGCGGAGCACGGTCACGGGCGGATGGCGCCAGGCATCTGGGACGTGGCGGCCGTAGCAGGATGCCGCCATGGCGAGGACGAGGCCCGCCGCGCGGCGCTCATACTTTCCCATTGACCAACAGGGGCCCGGCGGTCGCGCGAGGGGGACCTCGCTGATCGGAAGGCCAGCATCCACCAGGGGGCGGGCGCGACGGGGCGCGGCGTTCAGTCTTCCGCCGTGCGCTGTCGTGCGCACCGCTAGAGCAGCGATCAGTTCGCCGCCTCAAGAATATCGATCGCTTACAGGCGGCCGATCGACAGCGCGCTCGGGATCGTGATCCTCTGCGGGGCGATGGCCATCAAGCGCTGGAGCCCGAGTCAGATCGTCAGCCGCCAGGAGAAGTTCATCCTCGGGCGGCTCAAGCGCAACGGCAAGCTCTACGCGTTTCTGCGGCTGCATCGCGACCAACTGTTCGATGACGCGTTCCAGCGCGAGCTCGAGACGATGTATCGCGACAACGGCACCGGCAAGGATCCCCATCCGCCGGCGCTGCTGGCGATGGTCGTGTTGCTGCAGTCGTACGCGGGGGCGTCGGATGCGACCGCCGTAGAGCTGTCGCTGCTCGATCTTCGCTGGCAGATGGTGCTCGACTGCCTCGGGACGGTCGAGCCGCTATTCTCGCAGGGTGCGCTCTTTGATTTCCGGCAGAGATTGATCGCCGCCGATCTGGACCGCCGGCTGCTGGAGCGAAGCCGCGAGCTTGCGCGCGAGACCAAGGCGTTCGATCCCAAGAAGCTGCCGAAGACGTTGCGGGTCGCGATGGACTCCAGCCCGCTGGAAGGCGCCGGCCGCGTCGAGGACACGGTGAACCTGCTGGGCCACGCCGGCCGGAAGATCGTCGCCTGCGTCGCGGGCCTGCTGCACTGGACCGAGGCGCGCGTCTGCCGCGAGGCCGGCTGCCCATTGCTGCTCGCCGCGAGCGTCAAGCAAGGCCTCGATCTCGACTGGAGCGACCCCGACGAGAAGGCCACTGCGATCCCCACGCTCATCGAGCAACTCACCGAACTGGAGCAATGGGTGGCCGCGCATCTACCCGACGAGCTGACCCGGCCACCCCTCGACGAGCACGTCGCCACTCTGCGCCAGATCATCGGGCAAGACCTCGAGCCCGATCCGGGCGGTAGCGGTCGCTTGCGGATCCGGCAAGGTGTCGCCGAGGACCGCCGCGTCTCCATCGAGGACAAGGAGATGCGGCACGGCCGCAAGACCAAGTCGAAGCGCTTCAACGGGTACAAGCGCCACCTCGCCATCGATCTCGACACTCTCTTGGTCCTGGCCGTCGCGGTGCTCCCTGCCAACCGGCCCGAGCAGGACGCTGCGCCCAGCTTGGTCGCCGACATCACCTCGCAGGGGCTGACGATCGCTGCGCTCTACATCGATCGCGGCTACATCAACGCGCCGGTCGTCGACGAGATCCTGGCCCGTCGAGGACGGGTCATCTGCCGCCCCTGGCTCGCGCACAACGGCACGCACTTCAGCAAGCGGGACTTCACCCTCAACATGCGCGACCGCACGATCACGTGCCCGGCAGGCGAACAGCAACCCATCGTCCTCGGGGCCAAGGTGGAGTTCCCGGCCGACACCTGCCGCGCGTGCTCACTTCGTGGGAAATGCACGGACGCTGGCCTCGACCGTGGTCGCTCCGTCGCCATCGCCGACAACGAACTGCTTCAGCACCGGCTCCGCAAGCAAGCCGCGACGCCGCAAGGCCGCCGCGAACTCCGCGAGCGCGTGCCCATCGAGCACCGGCAGGCCCATACGTGCCGGCGACAGGGTCGTCACGCCCGCTACCTCGGCACCCGCAAGAACGAGTTCGACCTCCGCCGCGCCAGCGCCGTCAGCAATCTCGAAGTCATCCAGCGGCTACTCGAAGCCCAGTCGACCCGCGCCGCGCGCGCCGTGGCCAGGGCCGCGTGATTGCGGTGGTTCCGAACCGGTCGGTGCTCTAGAGCCCCTGGGCGTCGGTGCACAAGGTGCGGTCATCGAGCGCCGTACATGCCAAGCCGCTGGCGCATGGCGCCGCTCCACTGCACGCTTCGCCGAGAAATGCCGTCGCGGGCCGCCGGACGATTCCAATGAGTTCGTCCACTCCCCCGCGCTTCGTTGGGACGACACCCAAGACCTGGGGCGCCGACTCCGCCGGCAGATACTCAACCGCGGCGGCCAGGAACTCTGAGTTTGTCGCGAGTTCGACGGCCTCGCCGGACGCGATCGAAACGACTTCGCGGTCTTGAATCTCGAAGTCCATGTTCTCATCGAGCCAGGTATGAAAACCGGATGCGTCGCTGTAATGCACGGCGGCGTAGAATGGGCGTTCGCGGATGCCGCTGGCGGGCGTCATTCGCAAGGGCATCCCCAGCCACAAGTGCCGCCCCGGCATCCAGCGCCGAACGGTGACAATTGGACTGCCTCCGGCAGCCTGCGACGCGACGATCATCCCGGCCGTCAGCCTTGGCGCCAAGCACGTGAAGTTGGCGGATTCTGGACTGCCCAGCCGGCCGCATTCGACAGCGACCTCGAGCCGCTGCGTAGGCGTAGTGCTGCCGCTCCAGTATGCGGGCCCGTTGAGCTGGGAATCAAAGTAGGTGAGCACGCCCCGGTCGAGTCCGATCGGCGCGCGGTCGCTCGGGAGTAGCTCGATCTCGTCGGCGGTGACCCGTAGGTCATCGGACAGGTCTGTCCAAACCATGAGCCGGTTTCCTGTTCCGACCCCACTGACGACCGCGTGGCCGTCAAACGACACGGCCGCCAGTGCGTCGCTGACTTGGGTGCCGAGGATGGTCGAGATCAGGATGACCTCGCTTGGTTGGGCAGTGAGGTCCCCGTTGATGTCGAACCACACGCGGTTGCCCGCCACCAGCGTGAGCAGACTGCCGTCGGTCACGGTGAGGCTGCCGGCGACTTCGTTGCCGCTACTAACAGTGGTGGTCCAGGAATCCGGTGGCTCGTCGTAGCGCGGCGGCATGGCGACGGCGACGCGGCCTCCGACCGTTGCGACGAAGCCCTCCAGTTCGTTCAGCGTGCGCACGTCCTCCAGTGCCCCAGTCGCTAGTGTCGTTCGCGTGATCGACGCACAGCGATCGTTGCTCAGCCACAGCTTGGGATCGCCTGCGCAGATGCCCCTGACAGCGCCCCCGATCGCGGCCATCGCACAGTCGAGGTCGGTGATGCTCCCGTCGCCATCTAGATCGCCGGTGGAGGTCGGACAGCTGGTCGGTGTTTCGCTGCACGCCGTCAGGAGGACGGCCAACAGTGCCACTCCGAAGGAGGACCAGTGGGCGAGGTGCGCTGAGGCCCGGCGTTGAAGCGAGTTCTGAGGCTGCATCAGCGGCTCCTTGCGATTCGTGCGAGCGGTCCGCGCTGTGTCACAGGTCCCTGGTCGTCAAGTGGAGCGACTCGAGGACCATGCGGGCGGCCTTGGTTGCGGCTGCAGGGGTCGCGAGTCCGGACTGGACCGCCATCGCGTGCTCAAGGCCGCTGTGCGGCCGGTCCGGGACCTCGCCGCGGGCAAGGGCGGAGAGGCTGTGGATGTCCGCGCGGCTCAGGTCCACCTGCCCGTCGGGCCCGAAGTCGATCGTGCCCATCGACAGGGTCATCGAGTCCCCAGCGAAGTCGAGCTGGAGCGTGCGCTGCATGTTCACGAGGTGCAGCGGGCGACCGCTCTCGCGTAGCGTCGCCTTCATCGACGCTGAAATCTCGTTGAGGACGGGCCGGCCCTGGAGGCTCGCCTTTGGTATCGTCCCGCCGAGCGGCCCTGCGTTGCCCTCGACCCTGGCGCGGAGCTGGATGACCCCGGGCAGGCGGGCGATGTTCTCGATCGTTCCCTGATGCGAGGTAGTGCCGTCGGCGTCTGGGGCGACATGGGCAGCGGCGATCACGGTCGTCCAGCGCTCGGCGATCGTCGCGCGCGTCGCCTCGTAGGCCGCCGTCACCGCGACGTCCTGCTGGGCGCGGATGGTCGTCAACTGGTCGGGCGGGAGAGTCTCGAGGAGCGCCCGCAGCTTTGGGCTTCGACGCACGACCAGCTTCGCGTACGCGTCGATCTGCTGGCCCATCGCCGAGAGGAAGGCCTGGGTGAGCGGCCCAGCTCCCCCGGCATCGGCGTGCGCACCGACCTCGGCGATCGCGCCCTTCTTCGTCTCCTTGGCCAGCTCGATCGCGAAGCCCTTCACGTCCACCGCGCCCAGGACCGCCTGACCGGTCTGGGCGAGCGCGGCGAGCTGCTGGGGAGACGGCGACATGGGCGTCATCAGGTCGCGCGCCCCGCGGACCGCGGGAGCCACGGCCTTGCCGGCGCTCGTGCCGGCCCGGCCGACGGCGTCGATGCCGCGCTGGGCTGGGCGTGGCAACCGCGACTTCACCGCGCTCCCTGCGTCCGTCAGCGTGGCCCCAACCTCGCCCGCCGCCGAGGCGATCGCGGCCGGGTTGGCAGCGAGCGCGCGGACGGTCTGCGCGAAGCCGCTGGCCAGGTGGCCGCTCAGCACGTCGAGGGACTGCATGACGATCGTCTCGAGGAGACGCTCGAAGAACGGCACATCGCGCGGGGGCGGCGGCTCGGCCAGCAGCGGACCGATCGTGGCAAGCGCCAGCGTCTGCATCGTCGGGGACGATTGATACGTGCCAAGGATCTCGTCGATCAACTCACCGCCCGTCGGTAGCGATTCGTCGCGCGTGAACGGATCGTCGTCGAGGTCCGTAGTGTTCACGTTGGCGTAGTAGTGCTTGCGGCGCTCGGACGGCTTCGAGCTGGCGCGCCGGAGCATCGCGTCCTCGGCCTCGAAGATCTGGTCGAGCTTGGCGAGGCCCATGTCGACGTTGTTCGCGAGCGCGATGTGCGCGAGCATCTCGAGCACGTCCCTGAGTGCGTCAACCTGTTGCTTCCGCCCCCGTATCGCATCGGTCTCCGGCGCCGTGAGCATGTCCAGCAACGCTACGAGGCGTGGCGCTGCCGCGGCGACCACGCCGGCCTTGGCTACAGCGTTGTGATCCAGCGCGCCGAGCTGATCGGAGACGCTCTGCACGATCTGGGCGATTGCTGCGGTCGTCGCCTCGATGCGCGCCGCCGGGTCACGGCTGGTTTCGATCACTTTGCTCGCGGGATGGGGGGCGGCGAGTTGCACCCCCCGCGCCGTGGCGATCGCGGCGATGTCCGCGTTGAGGGCGTCGAGGACGATCCGATCGTCGGGCCGCATCCGGATCCCCGCGTTGATCAACTCGAAGACGGCCTGGTTGATGTGCATGCTCTGCTCCATCGTGGGCTTCGTCTTGAGGCGCTGCAGCGCGGCGTGGAACTCGTGCGCCACCGCCATGACCTCCGAGGCCGACTCGGTCCCCGGCATCCAGTCCATCCCGAGCGGGGCGGCCGGCGCGTGGCGTAGCGTTACGTCGCGAACCTTGCGGGTCATCGCAAGGACCGGGTCGTGGTCCGGCAATGGGGCTGGACCCGAACTGAAGATACTGCGGGCGGAACCGCCCGCTCCCACATCGACATCGAACGTCGGGT
The DNA here is from genome assembly GCF_016714275.1 of Tessaracoccus sp. Classification (GTDB taxonomy): domain Bacteria; phylum Actinomycetota; class Actinomycetes; order Propionibacteriales; family Propionibacteriaceae; genus Arachnia. The sequence goes on from NZ_JADJNP010000018.1 coordinate 58,687, forward strand.
TCGTCAGGCTACCGAGTCTGCCGCCATCCTGGTCATCGGGCATTGCTTCACTCTCCTCGACTCGGGTCGGTCGCCGCTGGTTCCTCGGGCATCGGGGCCAGCGGGACGTCGACGATTCGCGCCGCCTGCTCTTCCGGGTACTCGCCGCCCGCATCGAGGCCCGCAGCGCAGTAGGCCTCTCCATTCGCCTTGGTGATACCGACGATTAGGTTCACAACACGATCCCCCAGTGGAACCCGTGCGCGAAACCCGTCGAACCGCGCTGTGAGCAGCTGCTGGAACGTGGCGCCGATGCGCGCGGCTTCAGTGTCCGAGAGTCCCATCATCGCCTGGCCGTATGCTGCGACCTCCGCGCCGATCCGCTGGCACTCGTTCGGCAGCGTCGTTCCCGGCTGTCCGTAGAAGAACATGACGCGATAGACCATGCCGCCGGTGTCCAGCTCGCTCTTGAGGCGATAGTCATGCCAGGAGCCGTCCGGAGCCTGCTCTGCTAGCTCGACATCGATCTGCCGGAACGACCCCTTCGCCGAGGCCGGGACAAAGCACGTAGGTCCAAGAGAGTCGATTATCCGTCGTGCGGCAGGGGCCTTGGCCCCTGCCTGGGCGAGCGGCAGCGTCAATGGACAATCCTTCAGCAGGAGTGGATAGACATCCGAGAATTTCCAGAGTGCCTGCGCAGGCGCGGCGTCGATCTCGATTGCGTCGGCGGTCACCGAAGCATCTGCGATGGCGACCGGCTTCTCCTTCGTGGAGCTTCGGCTCGAACAAGCGAGCAGCCCCACGAAGGTCGCGAACCGCGCGGCAGCATGTACGACCGACGGCGCCGACCTGGCACGGCCGTGGCCGACTCTGAATGCTGCGCCGCTCATGTCTGTCCTATCGGCCAAGGGCCGCGCCGGTTGCGTAGTTTGAAAGACATTCTCCCTCGCACCGTTCCAAACCCGTCTTGAGCCTCCGCGAGCACCACCATTACCCCTTACTTCGCGGGGGCTTGGCGCCGAGAGGTGCTGAACTGGGCTGAGCCGTATGGCACCGGGGGGCGAGAAGCAGCTAGGGAACAAGGCATGTGACCTCAGCGTGGACCGTCTGGTCGGCCGCGTGGTGGCTGAACCATGTGCAACCGAAGCTCTCTTGGTCAGCGACCTTGCCGAAGGAGTGGAGTTGTAGGTCATTGACCCCAGGGGCGTCGACATAGCACCCTCCGCTCAGGAACTTGCTTGCGGTCGGGCAGGCTACGCCGATGCCGCCAGCGCCATTGGCCGTGACCACCTGGTCGACACTGCGAATCGTGACGATTCGTGCCGGCACGGGCGGTTCGGCAGCCGGGCAATCGCAGACCGCCGCATCGGCGTCTGCTGGCGAGTCGTCACTGCACGCCAAGACGAGTGTGGTTGCGGCGGTTGCGCCTATCAGGATGTAAGCGAGTGGCTTCATGGCGTTGGGCTTTCTGTTGTCGACCAGCTGTACGTGAGGACCTGGACTGTGGCGAGAACGTTGGTGCCAGTCCGCTTAAAGGTGAGCGTACTGCCCGCCGCAGATGCCGCGACGGTCGTGATCTGAGCGGCACCGAACCCCAGCGCCGCCGCCCAGCGCACGCCGCCGACGGTCGTGGCCTGAGTGCAGCGCGCAGTGAACGGCGTGAGCACAGTGAACGCCGAGCAGTAGCGGTTGACGCCATCCCCGGTCGTGGTCAGCGGCGCGATCGGCAACCGTGTCGTCGGCACGATCGGACCGGGCGCGACACCGGTGTTGCCCTCGAGATACCCCGACGTGATGCCGGTGAACCCGATCGGCTGGAGGTGCTTGATCGCGACCACGGCGGTGTACGGTTTGCCGGGAACGAGCTCGAATTCGAGCGGCTCGCAGGTCGGGCAGGTCGGCACAACGATCGGGTTGCTCGGTGTGGTCATGTCGAACAGGCGCACCGTTGGCGTCGCCGTGAACGGGGTCGAGGTGACCACGGTCTCGCCGGGGAGCGTGCCGGTGTAGTCGCCGTCGCTCACACAGATCGCGGGTGGTCCGGAGATGACACCGGTGTCGTAGTTGCAGGTCACGTTGACCGTCTGGGTGCTGATCGTCTGGTACTTTACGCTCCAGGTCTTGGTGAGCGTCGCACCAGTGATGCTCGGGGTGAACGTGAACCACACCCGATCGTTGGTGCGGTTAAACAGATCGACCCGCATGAGCCCTGCGCCTGGGTGGGTGTTGTTGAGCAGGCCGCTGATGGCGTCGTTCTCGTTCAGCTTGTAGACCGCCAGCGCGTCGAGCGCCTCGGCCGCGGCTGGGAGGATCGCGCCCGCGCCGGTCAAGTCGACCGGGGCGCCGATCGGGTTGTAGGTCCAGCAACGCGGGAGCGTGGCGGCGTTCCCGAGCCGGTCGCGGACGGCGAACGTAATCGTGAAGGCGCCCTCCTCGGTTAGGTCGACCACGCCGAGCGCTGGCACGGCCTGGGGACCGTCGCGGCGCAAGGTCGAGGTGGCGATCGTGTCCGACCCCGACGTCGCGGGCGCGAGCGCGTAGGCGGCCGTGGTGGTGCCGCCCGGGCTGGTGACCGCGTACGTGAGGCTGACGGGATCGACGCCGACGCCGACGCCGTCGTTGGCCCGCCAGTCGAACGCCAGCGGGTTGGCCGCGGGCGACTCGTCGCCGGCCGGCGCGGTATCGAGCAGGTAGGCGTGCTTGTAGATGGCCTGGCAGCCGGCGCCGCCGAGCATCACCTGGGTCCCGCTGTGGATGTGCTGGGGGCGGCCTCCGGTGGCGCCGAACGTGTCGTTGCGCTCGTCGTAGACCGCCCGCGGCGTGTTGCTCGCCGTCGGCGCAGTCCGATCGATCCCGAGGGTGTACGTCCGCGACGCGGTGTTGCCTGCGGCGTCGGTCGCGACCGCGGTCAACACATGCGAGCCCTCGGCCAGCGTGCTGCCCGGCGTGTGCGCCCAGGTCGCGCCGGTGACCACGGCCGCCACCGGCGTCGCGACGCCGATCGTCAGGCTGATGGTGGTCGGCGAGGCATCGATCACGTCGCCGCCGATGACCAGCGCTGGCGCGACCGCACGCGACCAGCCTGAGGTCGCGTCGCCGAACGGAAACCCAGTGAAGGTCACCACGGGCGCCGCGTTGTCCATCGTGCGGGTGATCGGTAGCGTCACCGTGCGCCCGGCGCGGTCGGTCACGTCAAAGCGAACAGTCAGGCTGCCGGTGCCGGCGGCATCGTCGACGGCGGTCGTGTCGATCGTCAGGTCGACACGGCGGCGGCCGTCGGCCAGCATGGTGTGGGTCGGCGAGGTGGCGATCGCGCCGCCGGGGCCGGTGGCGGTGACCACGATGTTGCTTGCGAGCGATCCAAGTGCGCGCAGCGTGTCGTCGGCGATCACCTGGAAGGTCAGCGTGCCCCGGACCCAGGTCGGGGGCGCGGGGCCCTGAAGCGTCAACGTCGGGTTGTTTAGGTCGACCACGAAGGGAACGGTCGACGTCGTGACGTTCCCGGCCGCGTCGGTCGCGGTGGCGATGAGGGTGTGCGAGCCCTCGCCGGCGACCGTCGCGGGGCTGGTCGTTGGGATGCTATCGAGCGTGGCGGTCGTCGTGCCCGGGTTGGCGTCGGTCTGTCCGAAGGTGACAGTCACGGGCGCGGCGTACCAGGTGTTCGCGGTCACGCCGGTGATGTTCAGCACCGGCGGCGTGCTGTCGATGGTCCGCGTGACGACGTGCTCGACGGCGGCGTTGCCGGCGCGGTCGGTGACGTTGAAGCGCGCGGTGAACGGACCGTCGGGCAACGTGCTGTAGGCGACCGCGAGCGTGCGGTTGCCGCCGGTCGAGCCGGGCGTGGTCGTGGTCGGCGCGGGCGTGCTGGTGACGGTGATGGCGCTGCCGAGCGAGCCTGCGGCCATGAAGTTGTCGGTGGCCGTGGCGGTGATCGTCAGCGGCGGCCGCACGACCAGGCCGCTAGGGGTCGCGACGCTGGTGATGACGGGCGCGTTGTTGTCGATCGTGAAGGTCCGGGTCGCCATGGTCGTCCAGCCGGCGCGGTCGACGACGGTGACGCTGATCGTGTGCGCGCCCTCGGCCGCGACCTGGAAGCCGGGCGTGATGGGCGTCATGTTGTCGAGGAGCGCGGTCGTGGACATCACGTTGGCTTCGGTGATCGTGTACTGGATCGTGACCGGGCCGCGCAGGAACTGGCCGTCCATCGCCGGCGCGGTGATCGCGATCACCGGGGGCGTGTTGTCGACCGTGAACGACCGGGTCGACATGGCGACGTCGCTGTGGTTGTTCGAGTGATCGAAGCCGTCGAGGACGACCGTGAGCGTGCCGCCGCCGGGCATGATCGCGGCGGTGTCGAAGGTGGCGTGGATGTCGGCGTCGTTGATGTCGCCGTCGGTGTCGACGGTGCTCATCGGGAGCGTGATGCGCAGGGTCGGCGCGGGGTCGAGCATGCCGACGTCGGTGGCGGTGGCCTCGACCATGATCGTGCCGCGCACGAACGCGCCGGCGAGCGGGGTGGCGCCGTCGAAGGTGACCAGCGGGCCGTCGCGGTCGAAGGTGCGGCCGTTGTCATCGAACAGATGCCCGCTGACGGCGCCGACGCACGAGCCGGGCATGGCGTTGCCGCCGCCGGTGGCGATCGCGTCGAGCAGCGGCAGGACCTCGGCGGGGCCGCTGAAGGCGGTGACGTTGCGGGCGCTGTCGCCGAGGTAGGCGACGATGGCCTGGGCGAGCTGCAGGCGCAGCGCCTCGTCGGTGAGTTGCGCGACGCCGCCGTAGGTGAGCGGCGTGGCGCCGGCCTTGCCGTCGAGGCAGCCGTCGGCGAGGTCGCGGCTCCAGATGTTGGTGACCTTCTGGGCGTTGATCGTCGGGCCGAAGGCGCCGGCGTCGCCGCCACCGGCGGTCGACGCGGTCCACGCGGTGCGCGACAGGCCGAGCAGCACCAGGCCGTAGCGATCGGCGGCGGTGAGCGTGTCGACCTGCGCGGGCTCGGACGGCACGACGGTGGTGATGCTGGCGATGCCGAGCATCGCCTCGAGCGCGGCGTGGGCGGTGGTCCAGCGCGCGGTCAGGTCGGCGCCGCCCTGGCCGGCGGTCACGAGCCAGCCGAGGTACGACACGGCCAGCTCGGTGGCGGGCGTGACCACGACGCCGCTGACCGCGCCGCCGTCGGTGAAGGCCGGGACGACGGTGCGCAGGCGGTCGTTGACGTCGAGGCTGACGACCGTGGCCGGCTGGCTGTCCTCGGCGTAGCTGCCGCCGCCGCCGACCTCGATCAGCAGCGGGCCGCTGGTGCCCTCGGCGACCGTGATGCTGTTGAAGCTGCCGTCGATCTCTGTCGGGCCGGTACCGACCAGCGCGCCACGGACCCCGTCGGCGAACGTGTAGATGGAGACGGTCGCCCCGTGCAGACGGCCCTTGATCGCGGTGCCCGAGATCGTGCCGGCGGCGACCGCGTCGATCACGACCTGGCGATCGGCGGTGGCCGGGTTGTCGTCGGTGTCGCGCGCGCTGGCGGTGAAGGTCAGATCGCCCTCGGGCGTGGTCGCGGTGATCGGGAAGCTGCCGACGAAGCGCTCGGGGCTGGGATCGGTGTCGACGACCTGCACCGGGGTCGGAGGTTGGCGACGACGGTGAGCGACGCGACGCCGAGGGCGTCGGTGGCGGTGACGTCGAGCATGACCGCGCCGCCGGTGAAGACCTGGCCGGCGGCGGGCGCGGCCCAGGTGACGACCGGACCGGCGGTGTCGAGGGCCTCGGGCAGATCGGCGCCGAACAGCTCGCTCTGGTTCTGCTGCAGGTGCGTGACCCAGGGCAGGACGTCGGCGCGATCGAGCCCGGTCGTCACACCGTCGGGGGTGCGCAGCCACGCCAGCACCGCGGCGCCGGTGCGCGCGCGCAGGGTGTCGGTCTCGACCACGCACAAGGCGAGGCAGCCCGGGCCGCCTTGCGCCGTGCAGCCCGCGGGCAGCTCGCAGTTCGGCCCGAGCTCGAGCATCGCGCCGCCGACGCGGCCGACGCCGTCGAGCGTGGCCTCGGCCGAGCTGGCGTCGTCGGTGAGCCGATCGACCAGCGCGCGGGTGTTGAGCGCGACCGCGGTCAGGCCCTGCTCGGCGGCGACCGTGGCCGACAGGCTCGCGAGCCCGCGCAGGAACACCGCGAGCTTGACCGGCTCGGTCAGCGTGGTCGCCGAGGCCAGCGGCGCCGGCACGAGCGTCAGCGGATCGGCCTCGAGGTGCTCGGTGACCAGGGCGTGGGCGCGCGCGACCGCGGCGGTGAGGTCGGGCTCACGCGTCGCGGCCAGGCGCGCCAGGCCGACGGCGGTGATCAGCTCGGACGCCGGGCTGATCGTGACCGCGCGCTTCTCGGCCGGGACGAAGCCCAGCACCGGCGCGCGCAGCTCGGCGCCCGCGTCGAGGGTCAGCTCGGCGCCCGCGTCCCGGGTCTGACCGCCGCGGGCGCGCAGGACGAAGTCGCCGAACGACTTCTCGACCGCGCAGTCGAACGCGCCGCTGTCGTCGGTGGTGGTCTCGCAGACCAGCGCGCCGACCTGGCCCGCGTCCCAGCGCAGCACCGCGACCTGGGCGCCACGGACGGGCTCGGACAGCCAGACCGTGCCGGTGACATGCCCGAGCTCCGCGGTCGTCGGCCCGCCGTCGTCGGAGCAGGTCACGGCGGCGAGCGCGAAGAACGCGAGCGCGCCGCGGGCGAGGCGAGAGGTAGAAGGCGTAGGCGAGCGGTCAGGGGTCATGGACAACCTCGGGTGGTACCGGAGCTATCGGCCAGCGCGTCGAACGGTTGCGCCGGGAGCCACGCGGAAGGGACACGCCGCGCCGCGAGTCGCCAAAGAAGGGTAAATCGGTGACATCGAATTGGCTACGGACCGACCGCGTCCACCAGACCCGCCGGAGCGCCGCAGTCCTCTGTCGCCACCAGGGTGTGTCCCGGCATCCAGGCCCATCCCGACCAGATCTAGCGCAGGCGCCGCGCCGCGCGCAAGACCTTTGCGATTCCGTGCGGTTCGGTGACGCAGGCATGTCAGCCTGATCGGGGGGGACCCCACGTAATCGGCTGACAAGAATTCCTGTGGGGCGACGCCACGATCGGTAAAATCAAGAGGGATCCGCGTGATCGAAATCACGGGGATTTGTCAGGCGATTTCGTGGATCGAGCGGCTAGTGGCTGACGCGCGCTGCTCGCCGCAGGCGACGCCGAGGGGCCGATCGACGTGGTCGCCTACGCCGGCGTCGGCGTCGTCGTGGCCCGCCCCGAGGAGCTGGTCCGGCACGCGATCGACGACACGCTGGCGCGTCGGGTGCCGTGGTCGCCGGCGACCGGCGGCGTGTGCGGACACCTGCAGCGGCACGTGCGGACACGGCTCGCGGCGGCGATCTGGCGCGAGGCCAAGGCGCGCGGGCCGCGCCGCGATCCGTGGGCCGCGCGGCTATCCGTGGTGCAGGTCGGCGACCTGCGCGGGCTCGAGCTGATCGCGCACTACGCCGGCGAGATGGCGCGGACGTTCCGGCGCAGCGATGGCGAGGTGCGCGCGACCGCGGCGCGGCTGGCGACGTATCTCCAGACGTGCCTGCGGGCCTACGCCGAGGACACCGCGCCGATCCCGCAGCCGGTGTTCGTAGACGTCACTGTGGCGGACCGGTCGGGCAGCGGCGGGGTCAACTGACGTGGCGATCGCGAACCTGCGACGACGCGCTGGGGAGGGCGTGTGCGCCAGTGCTAGGCTGCGCAGCGCCATGACGCGTGGGGATGGCCTGTCGCTGAGCCGGTGGCGCTGGAGTCGGGAGGAAGTCATCCGGCTGCTGCAGCGGCGCGCCGACGCGAACGAGTCGACCTCGCACGCTGCGATGCAGGAGATCCCCGGCGCGCTGTCGGCGATCGCACGCTCGTTCGGATCGCTCGCCGCCGCGCGCGCGGCCGCCGGCGTGAAGACACCGTTCCCCAAGCAGGAGCGGACCACCCGAGAGGACGTGATCGCGGGCCTCCAGGCCCTGCACGCTCGGGGAGCGCTGACCAGCTACGGGGCCATGACCAGCCACGCCGACCTGGCGGTCCGCCGGCTGGCGTATGGCGCGATCGGTCGGTTCGGGACCTGGCGCGCCGCGCTGGCCGCCGCCGGTCTTGCGCCACCACCGCGGGCCCGGATGCGCCCCGGGCAACGGCGGCGATTGCAGCCGGAGGCGGCGCTGCCGGTCGGCGTCACCCGGCCGAAGTCCTATCCGAGCACCGCCGCGACGTTGTCGCCACCTTCGATCGAGGAGCTGTGGCCCGAGTTCGCGCGCGCCGCGACCGAGGCAGCTGCGACCGACGGCCCGGCGCCGGCCGGTGTGCTCACGCTGCCGCTGGCCGCCGCTGCCGCGGGACACCAGGCCTGGCTGCGCGAGCTGGGCCCGGTCCTCCGCGCGCTGCTCGAACGGCAGGTCCAGTGGATCGAGCTGGCGTCGATCGGCCCCACCCACCGCGCGCTCGCCAAGGTGGTCGCCGCGCTGATCGCGAACGGCGTCGCCGTCGGGCCGACCTTGACGACCGCCGCGGCCGCCTGGGCGAAGGCCACGTAGCGGGTCGGGCCGAGATCATGTCCTTCACGGTGGCGCCCGCGACCCGGACTCCGACCGAGATCGCGTCCCTGGCGCCATCGCGTCGAGGTCGATGTGCGGTGCGATTCGTCGCCGTGCTGACGGCGCTCGCCTCCGCGAGCCTCTGGACGAGCGCGTAGCGGAGTTGCCGCCCTCCCGCGCCGGCATGCGTCGTGTGATTGGTGGCCCGCGAGCGCTCGTTTCGGCCTGCATCCAGGTACATCGAGCGCTCGTGCGGGCGCTCGCGCACCGCTCTGCAGGCGCTCGTGCAGCGCTCGTCACGCGCTCGCGCGCCGCTCGGTGGGCGCTCGCGGTCGCTCGTGCGGCGCTCACGCGGCGCTCACGCGCACTCGGCAGGTGCTCGTGCGCGCTCATGCAGCGCTCGCGCGCGCTCATGCAGCGCTCGCGCGCGCTCGTGCAGCGCTCGCGCGCGCTCGTGCAGCGCTCGCCGGGCACCGGCGACGATCAAGAAAGGGGCTGTGACGGCGATCGGTGGTGCGATCCCGCCATCCGCCACACCCGCGGCCCGCTCGTATTCTGCGGCCGGCGCGGCACCTACATCCATTCACGGAACCGCCATCAAGGCGCTCAACATGATCTGCGACCACGCCGGTCGCCCGCGCATCAACTGGCACCGCTCCGCCACACCTTCGCCTCCCACCTCATGATGCGCGGCGTGAGCCCCAAGGCGATCATGGACCTCCTCGGCCACTCGAAGATGGAACTGACCCTCCGCTACGCTCACCGCCAGCCCGAGACCCGCCGCGCCGCCGTCGGGCTTCGCCCGCCGCCAGCCCAGCGCCGCGCACTCCGGCGACCAGGCCCCGCCACCGAACGAGCGCCCGATCGAGCGCCTGATCGAGCGCCCGATCGAGCGCCCGATCGAGCGTCCGATCGAGCGCGCATCCAGCGTCGAGTGGCCGAAAGTGGCCGCACGGCCAGGCCGCGACCACCTAACCTGCGGGGATCCCTGCCGTTGGTAGAATAGGGGCCCCGTCGGGGCATGACCCGACGGGGGAGGGTCTGGCGACAGCTGGCGACAGACCCTCGGGAGGATCAGTTGCTGCGAGTTGACAGCCGGGGCGACTCGGGCCAAGCCTCTACTCGTGCCGGAGTCTCCCGCTCGGACGGTCGCCTCGCCGTCGATCACCACCGGGGCCGGCATCCGCCCGACCGCGGTCGGATCGACCTCGCGGCGCTCGCGCACAACGCCGCGCTGATCGCCGGGCTCACCGGCACCGCGGTGTGCGCGGTGGTCAAGGCCGACGCCTACGGCCACGGCGCGCCGGCCGTGGCGCGCTCCCTCGAGGCGGCCGGCGCGGTGGCGGGGTTCGCGGTGAGCCTCGTCGAGGAGGGCGTGCAGCTCCGCGACGCCGGCGTGCGCGGGCCGGTGCTGGTGATGGGCCCGGCCCAGGTCGGCGGCGGCGCCGAGATGGTGGGCGCGCGCTGACCCCGGTGGTGTCGGCGCCCGGCGATCTCGACGAGCTGGCCGCGGTGGCGCGCCGGCGCCAGACCCGGTCGCGATCCACGTGAAGGTCGACACCGGCATGAGCCGCCTCGGCGTCGCCCCGTCCGAGGTGGTGGCGGTCGTGACCCGCGCCGCGGCGCTCGGCCTCGACGTCGTCGGCGTGATGACCCACCTGGCCAACGCCGACGTCGAGGATCCCGCCCAGCCCGACGCCACGACCTGGGCCCAGCTCGACGCGTTCGACGCCGCGATCGCCGCGGTGCGCGCGACCGGCGCGCCGGTGACCTCCTGCCACGCCGCCAACAGCCCGGGCGCGATGGTGTTCCCCCGGGCCCGCCGCGATCTGGTGCAGGTCGGCCTGGCGCTTGCTCTGGCAACGGCCGGTGGGCCTACCGACGCTGCCCTCGCCGCCGCCCGGCGCTGCGCTTCGTCACCCACGTCGCGCAGCTGCGCCGGGTGCCGGCCGGCGCGCGGGTCGGCTACGGCGGCCTCGGCCTGATGACCCGCGACAGCCTGGTGGCGGTGCTGCCGGTCAGCTACGCCGACGGCCTGCCCGGCGGATCACCGGCAAGGGCGAGGTGCTGGTCGCCGGCCGCCGCTGCCCGCTGGTCGGCGCGGTGTCGATGGACATCGCGATCGCCGACGTCACCGACCTCGCCGGGGTGGCGATCGGCGACGAGGTCGTCGTGCTCGGTCGGGTTCCGGACGCTTCGGCGCCGACCACGTCACCACCGCCGAGCTGGCCGCCTGGGCCGGGCTGTCGGAGTACGAGGTGACCTGCGGGATCTCAAGCGGGTGCCGAGGCTCCCCCGCGTGACCACCTCGCCACCGCCCGGCGCTCGGTCAGCGCCGAGATCGCGACCGGCGTCGCCGACGCGTTCCGCCCGGTGGTGCGGCTGCTCGATCGGCTTCAGCGATCACGCGATCCCGCTGGCCCGGTCGCTGGCCATGTGGCTGCGGCGCCCGTTCCGGCCCGGCAACTACCTCGAGGCCTGCGGTGCATCGGCGTCGGCAGCCTGCCGATCGTGCTCTTGGTCGGGTTCTTCACCGGCGCGGTGATGGGCCTGCAGGCGGTCTACGCGTTCCGGCAGTTCCAGCTCGAGTCGTTCGCCGGCGGCACCACCGGCAAGGCGCTCGCGGTCGAGCTGGCGCCGGTGCTGTCGGCGCTGATGGTGGCCGGGCGCTCGGGCGCCGGCATCGCCACCGAGCTCGGGACGATGCGCATCACCGAGCAGATCGACGCGCTCGAGTCGATGGCGGTGTCGCCGCTGCAGTTCCTGGTGCTGCCGCGGCGATCGCCAGGATGCTGATGGGGCCGATCCTGTCGCTGTTGTTCTTCATCGTCGCGATGCTCGGCTGCTACTTCCTGGCGGTGGTCGTGCACACGTCGATCACGGCCAGTTCGTGCTGCACACCCGCGACCTGCTCACCACCTCCGACGTCGCCCAGGCATGCTGAAGTCGATCGTCTTCCGGCTGATCGTGACGTTGATCAACTACTACCAGGGGCTACAACGCCGCCGGCGGCAGCCGCGACGTCGGCCTGGGCACCACCCGCGCGGTGGTGTTCTCGTCGGTGTCGTCTGATCAGCGACTACTTCCTGTCCGACATCCTCCTGCGGGTGATGGCGTCGGACACCAGGGTCAGTGAGCGGCACCCCCGACGTGCCGCTCGATCAGGTGGACCCGCGCTGGCACCTGCGCGTGCGCGGCCTGACCAAGTCGTTCGGTCCCAAGCTGGTGCTCGACCGCCTCGACCTCGACGTCGAGCGCGGCCAAGGTCAACGTGATCATCGGCGTCGGGCGCCAGCTGAAGCGTGCTCATCAAGCACTTCATGTGCTTGCTCCGCCCCCCGACCGCGGCTCGATCTTGGGTCGACGGCACCGACATCTTCCGCTGGGCGGCCAGCCGCTGGCGAGTTCCGCCGCAAGTTCGGGCTGGTGTTCAGTTCTCGGCGCTGTTCGACTCGCTGACCGTCGAGGAGAACTGCGCGTTCCCTGCGCGAGCACAAGAAGTCAAGGCCGAGATCAGGAGACCGTCCGCGACCGGCTGGCGGCGCTGGGCCTCGACGGCATGCAGGCCATGTATCCGGGATCACTCTCGGGCGGCCCAGCGCAAGCCGTCGGCCTGGCCCGAGCGCTGGTGCTCAGCCCCGAGATCCTGATCTTCGACAGGCCGACCACCGGCCTCGATCCTGGCCCCCCGCAACGTCGACGACGATCCTGGGCGTGATGGAGCGGTATAAGGTTACACTCGGTGGTGATCTCCCACGACATGGCCTCGGTGTTCCGCATCGCCGATCGCATCGCGATGCTGCACGAGCGCCAGATCCACAATAGCCGGCACCGTCGACGAGATCCGCGCCTCGCGGATCCCGTACCTGTACGGGTTCATCCGCACGTCGGGCGTCGCCGCCGCGGGCCGCGTCACCAGGGCCGGTCGCCCGCCGGCGTCAAGGTCGGCATCCTGGTGCTGGCGCTCCTGGCCGGCACCTCCGTGGTGTGGAAGAGCCTGGGCGCCGACCCGGCCGGCGCGAACAACATCACGCTGCGGGCGCGGTTCCGCGACGCCTCGGGCATGCCGGTCGGGTCGAAGGTCGTCGTCGCCGGCCTGCCGGTCAGCGGATCACCCAGCCTGCAGATCGACGGCCCGCTACGCCAAGGTGCGCTTCAAGATCCGCGCGGACGTCGCGTGTGGTCGAGCGCGGTGGTGTTCAGAAGGCGGCGTCGTTGCTCGGCGACCACTACCTCGGATCGATCCCGGCAGCGCCAGGCCGCCGCGGAACCAGCGAAGCTAGCGCCAGCCACCCGGCTGAAGAACGGCGTTCAGATCGTCCGGGTCGTCGGTCGACCTCACGCCCGACGCCCTGCTCCCGCCGCATCGACCAGAGCCTGCCCAGCGTCGACGCGGTGCTGCTGTCCGGTCAGGACCTGTCGAGGACATACGCCGGCTGGTCAACGGGCCGATCGCGTCGGTGGCCAACCGGGTCGACAGCCTGGTGCAGCAGGAGTCGCAGACGGTCAGGACATCCTCGATCGCGCCGACAAGGCGGTGGCGCGGATCGACACGGTCGCGGCCGACGTCCGCGCTGTCGGGCGGCGCCGACGCGCGGGTCAGGCGATCCTCGGCAACCTCGAGGCGGCGTCGTCGGAGGCCCGCGCGCTGGTGCAGTCGGCCAAGGACGGTGGCGACCACCGGCGACAAGGTGCGCGGAAGCTCGACCTGGTCGATCGGGTCATCGCCTCGACGGCCAGCATCACCGACAAGATCGATCAGGACCGCGGCACGCATGGGCCCGGCTGGTCAACGTTACCCGACGATCGCCGACAACGTCGAGGGAGATCCCCGACGACGCCAAGGGGCTTCTCGGCACGCTGTTCAAGATGCGGACCCCTCACGTCGGGCTGCGCAGCGGTACAACGTCTTCGCCGGCATGGCCCGGCACTACATCCCCGTCGAGCTGCACACCCGCCCGGACAGGTTACTGCCTGATCGAGATCGAGCGCGGCCCGCGCGGCGGCTACCCCGACGCAGCTGGTGTTCGATCCGACCAACGGCAGCGACCAGTGGGTGCGCCCGACGACGATCGCCGACGACTTCCTTCACCTTCCAGTTCGCCAACCGCTTCGACTGGCTGACCTTCCGCTACGGCATCAAGGAGTCGAGCGGCGGCGTCGGCGCCGACGCCGACGTGCGCTGGTGGGGCAAGGGCCTGGCGCTGTCGGTCGACGTGTTCGACGCGTCGTTCGATCAGTACCCGCGGGTGAAGCTGGCCGCGGCCTTCGAGAGTTCCTGCGCCGGGGTGTACGTGCTGGGCGGCATCGACGACGCGCTCAACCC
>NZ_JADJNP010000019.1 GCF_016714275.1 Tessaracoccus sp.
ACCGTTTTGAGCCGTATCAGATCGGTTACGCGTAACAGCGGGGGGTGACACGGTGACACGGACCTGCGAGTGCGGATGCGGAGTCGAGTTCACGCCCCGCAAGAGCACCGGACGCTTCGCCTCCTCGGCCTGCCGGGTCCGATGGAACCGCGCACAGAAACGTGGCCTCGAGGAGGCCGACCTGGTCGCCGACGCCACCGTGGTGGCTATCGCCGGCCGCCGCAACTCCAGGAAGCCGAGCGCCGCCGCGACGGTGGGCTCGGTGGTCGCCGCCCTGCGCAAGGAGCTCGGCAGTGCGATCGACTCGACGCTGGGTCAGCAGGCGCTGGTCCTGGCCGAGCGCATCGACAAGCGGGTCGACACCTCGGGCTCCGCGGTCGCCGCCCTCTCCAAGCAGCTGATCATCGTGACCGCGGCTGCGCACAAGGTGGCCACGCCCGAGCAGATCGCGGTCGACCCGGTCGCCGCGGTGCAGGCGCAGGTCATCGCGATCCGCCAGCAAGCCAATGCCGGTTGAGTTCGTCCCGCCGGCGTTCCAGCTGATCCCGTCCTACGACTACACGCTCGGCCCGCAGGTCGCGGACATCGCGACGCTGGCCGGTCTGCCTCCGGATCCGGAGCAGCAGCAGGGCGTGGACGCGATCTTCGGCGAGCGGCGCGGGCTGCCGGTGGTCTTCGAGGCACTGCTGGTCGGGCCTCGGCAGAACTACAAGTCCGGCGAGCTGGAGATGGTCGAGCTCGGCTGGATGTTCGTTACGTGCGAGCCGGGCGCGACCTGGTCGGCGCACCAGCACAAGACAGCGCGCGGCAACTTCGAGCACCTCGCCGGGATGATCGAGTCGACGCCGGCGCTGAGCCGCCATGTCGTGAAGATCCTTGACGGCCAAGGCGACGAGGACATCGTGCTGCGTGGCCCGCTCGGGCAGGACCGGCACTTCCCGTTCGTCACCCGCTCGACGCGGGCGGGCCGTGGCCGCTCGTTCGGCAAGCAGATCTGGGACGAGTACCTGTATGTCACCAAGACCCACGAGGGCACCCTGATGCCCGCCATGTCGACGTTCCCCGACGCCCAGCGCATCGGTGCGACATCGGCTGGCATCGGGATCTCCGCCCGGGCCCGGATGCTCCGGGATCGCGGCCGCCTGCAGGATCCGGAGAAGGACCCGCGCCTGCTGTACCTCGAGTGGTGTGACGACCTGCCGGGCATCTGCGCGGCAGGTCCTGAGTGCTCGCATGTCTTCGGCCAGGTCGAGGGCTGCGTGCTCGACGACGAGGCCCGCTGGCGTCGCGCCAACCTGGCGATCGACCGGCGGATCACGATCCAGTACGTCCGCGACGAGCGGCGATCGATGGACGCGCTGGAGTTCTGGCGTGAACGCATGGGCCGCTGGGACGAGCCGACCGGGGACGACGCGCTGGTGGGTATCGAGGACGAAGCATGGGCCGCGCTCGAGAACCCCGCATCGAACATCGTCGGCGAGGTCATCTTCGGCCTGGACGTCAACCCGATCCGGTCGTGGTCCTCGATCATGGCGTCCGGCCTCAACTCCGACGCCAAGAAGCACGTGGAGCTCACGACCCGCAAGGGCAAGGACGGCGAGCTGAGCCTCGACCACCGACCCGGCACGACCTGGTTACTGCCGCGGTTCAAGAAGCTGGCCAAGGCCTTCCCCGGCGCCCGTGTCCGGATCCTCGCCAAGAGTCAGGCCGAGACCTTCGGTCCGCGGCTTGAGGCGCTCGGCTTCCGGGTCGAGTACATCCAGCCGGGCGACTGGCCCGAGGCTGTGGCCGACACGGTCGACGCGATCGCGATGGACGAGCTGGTCCACCTGGGCCAGGTCGAGCTGGATCTGGCCGTCGCCTCCGCGGTGCTGGTCAGCGTCGGCGAGGAACGCAACCGGTGGGGTCGTCGGAAGTCCGACGGCGAGATCGGTCCAGTAGTGGCGATGACCGCCGCGCTGTCCGGGGTCGGGGAATCCGGCCCGCACATCTGGTGACGAGGAGGCCGCTGTGGATCCTGACCGACTCGAGAACCTGGGGATCGCGGTGGTGGCGCTCGGCGTCGCGGCCGCGGTCGCTGGCACGTGGGCGCTGGCCGGCTGGGCCTGGGCGCTGATCGTGTTCGCAGTACTCGCCCTCGCCGGCGGCCCGGTCCTGATCCGCACCGCAGCCCTCACTCCACTGCAGCCCACCAAGCCCGAAGGGGGTGAGGTCTCATGACCCGCTTTTCCCCCCTGATCCGGAACTCGCTCGAGGATCCCAAGATCTCGATCTCCTCGGCCGAAGTCGGCAAGCTGTTCGACGGGCTGCCCACCAATGCCGGCCCGTTCGTCGACGAGAAGAAGTCGCTCACGATCGCCGCAGTCTGGCGGGCCGTGAACCTGATCGCCGGCACGATCGCAGGCCTCCCACTGCACGCCTACCGAACGGTCGGCGACTCTCGCGAGCAGATGCCCGCCGGCAGCCGGGCGGCGATGCTGCTCGACAACCCCCACCCGGACATGACCCGCTTCGAATGGCTCGAGCTCCTGCTCGGCCACGTGCTGCTGTGGGGCAACGCCTACTGCCTGCTGGTGTGGACCGGCAAGGGCCAGCCCTACCTGCTACCGCTGCACCCGTCGACGGTGAAGCCGTCACGCCGCAAGGACGGCACGAAGGTCTACCAGGTCGAGGGTGTTCCCGGTGAACTCACCGATGCGAACCTGAAGCGCGACGACGAGCGCGCTCGAGTACTCCACATCCCGGGCTTCGGTTACGACGGGGTCAAGGGCATCAGCGCCATCAAGGCCGCCCGGCAGGGCCTCGGTCTGGCGCTGGCCGCCGAGGAGTTCGGCGCCCGACTGTTCGCCAATGGCGCGCTGTCGACCGGCATCGTGACCACCGACAAGAGCCTGACCGAACAGCAGCAGAAGGCGCTCGACGCCCAGTGGAGTCAGAAGCGCAAGGGGCTGGACAAGGCGTTCAGCACGATCTTCCTTGACGGCGGCCTGAAGTATCAGCAGCTCACGATCCCGCCCGAGGACGCACAGTTCCTCCAGTCGCGCAGCTTCCAGATCGATGAGGTGGGCCGCTGGTATGGCGTGCCC
This sequence comes from Tessaracoccus sp., assembly GCF_016714275.1. Classification (GTDB taxonomy): domain Bacteria; phylum Actinomycetota; class Actinomycetes; order Propionibacteriales; family Propionibacteriaceae; genus Arachnia. Next base: position 3,087 of record NZ_JADJNP010000019.1, read on the forward strand.
TCGTTCATGCTCAACTCCACCGAGAAGTCGACCAGCTGGGGCACAGGCATCGAGCAGCAGCAGATCGGATTCCTGAAGTTCACCCTCGGGTCCTGGCTCGAGCGCTTTGAGCAGCGGTTCACCAAGGTGCTCCCGCCCGAGCCGGCCTATGCGAAGTTCAGCGTCGAGGGCCTGCTCCGCGGGGACTCGGCTGCACGGGCCGCCTTCTACCGCGAGATGTGGATGATCGGGGCCCTCTCGATCAACGACATCCTCCGCTTCGAGGATATGTCCCCGATCGCCGGCGGTGAGGTCCACTACGTCCCGCTGAACATGGCCCCGCTCGGCACCACACCCACCACGCAGACAGGAGCCTCCAGTGCCTGACCGTTTCCGCTTCCGCAATGCGATGCCCACCTCGGGCATCCGCGCATCGGTGCTCGTCCCGGAGATCTCCGACGGCGTCGCCAAGATGCGGCTCTATGACCCGATCGACGACTGGGGCGGCGACTGGGGTGTGAGCGCCAAGGAGTTCGCCTCCGCCCTGGCCGCGCTGCCGACCGAGGTGCACACCATCCACCTGCACATCAACTCCCCCGGGGGCATGGTGTTTGAGGGGGTGGCGATCCTCAACCAGCTGCGCCAGCACAGCGCCAAGGTGGTCGCGATCGTCGACGGGCTGGCGGCCTCGGCCGCATCGTTCATCGCCTGCGGGGCCGACGAGGTTCAGATGTCGCCCAACACTCAGCTGATGATCCACGACGCGTGGGGCCTGGCGATCGGCAACGCCGCAACCATGCGGGACGCCGGCGACCTGCTCGACCGCCTCAGCGACAACATCGCTTCGGTGTACGCCAGCAAGACCGGTGGCACCACGGCCGAGTGGCGGACGGCCATGCTCGCCGAGTCCTGGTACTCGGCGGAGGAGGCGGTGGCCGCAGGGCTGGCCGACTCGATCGTCGGCGAGACCTCCGACGACCAGGCGGTCAAGGACGCAGCGGCCAGCTTCGACCTGTCCACCTTCAAGTTCGGCGGCCGGGACGAGGCTCCCGAACCGCTCATCACCAACAAGGGCGGCATCGCCGCTGGCCTCCAGTCCGAGCGCAAGCGCGTGGCTGACAAGTACCACCGGCTCGGCTGAGCCAACCACCAAATACCACCCGGGCGGCAGCAGGCCTCCCGGGAAAGCCCGCCGTGCGGGAAGAAAGGAACCATCGTGGCTAACACGACCAAGCTCCGCGAACAGCGGGCGAGCGAGTACAAGCAGTGGCGCGCCATCATCGACGGCGCCGAGGCTGAGGACCGGGCGCTCACTGCCGAGGAGAAGCAGACGGCCGACCGCCTCGAGGCGAGCATCGACTCCCTCGAGGAGCGCGCCGTCAACCAGGAGAAGGCGGCCGCACTGGACGCCCGGCTCGACAAGATCGTCGACATGCCCGGCGGCCTCACCGACGCCCAGCGTGGCAGCATCTCCGACAGCGACGCCGACGAGCAGTACGGCGAGGCGTTCAACGAGTTCATGCGGACCGGCATGGCTGACATGACCAGCGAGGGTCGCCAGCTGATGGCCGCCCGTCGGCAGGAGATCAAGAACGCCGCAGGCGTGGGCTCCGGTTCCATCGGTGGCTACACCGTCCCGCCGGCCTTCCGCGCGATCATGGTCGAGATCATGAAGGCGTACGGCGTCATGCTCACCGAGTCGGAGTTCATCCCGACCGACACCGGAGCGAACCTGCCCTGGCCGTCGAACGACGACACCGGCAACCTCGGCGCGATGGTGGGCGAGAACGTCGCGGTGACCGAGCAGGACTTCACGTTCGGCACCAACTCGCTGGACGCCTACATGTGGACCAGCAAGCTGGTGCGCGTGTCGCTGCAGTTCCTGCAGGACTCCACCGTTTCCGAGCAGTGGCTGGCCAAGAAGCTCGGTGAGCGGATCGGTCGCATCCTGTCGCAGAAGTTCACCATCGGCGCTGGCACCACCGAGCCCGACGGCCTGATGACCACCACGGGCGCGAGCCCCGCGGTCACCGGCTCCGGCTCGTTCGCCTCCACCGGCGGCATCTCCTACGACAACGTGATCGACCTGCAGGAGTCGCTGGACCCGGCGTACGGCAACCACCCGAACTGCAAGTTCATGGCCCACCAGACCGTGCGCAAGGCGCTCCGGAAGCTGAAGGACACCACCGGCCGCCCGATCTGGGAGCCGTCGGTGCAGGCCGGCGTCCCGGATATGCTGGCCGGCAAGCCGCTCGTCGTGAACAACGACATGGCGACCATCGCCCAGAACAGCCTGAGCCTCGGCTACGGCAACATCCAGGGCGCCTACGTGATCCGCAACGTGAACGGTTCCACCGTTCTCCTGCGCCTCTCCGAGCGCTACGCCGAGTACGGCCAGGTGGCCTTCGTGGCCTTCGATCGCTGGGACGGCACCACGCAGGACCTGAACGCCTTCAAGGCGTTCAAGACCACGCCGACCGCCTGATCTGATCCCCATCCCGGGGTCGGCGCCCACGAAGCGCCGGCCCCGGGCCTTCGGCTTAGGAGGCCTCCATGGCATGGATCACAGCGGACGACCTGCGCAGCGCTGCCGGTGCCAAGCAGGCTTTCGATCAGGACAGGTTCGAGGAGGCGGCGGAGATCGCCTGCGACAAGGTCGAGGAGCTCTGCGGTCCGATCACCTGGGCCACCATCACCGCCGAGCATGTCGAGGTTGCCGGGTCTGACCGGGTATGCCTCGCAGCTCGAGCAACCCGCGCCGGCGTCACCGTGGTGGCGGACTACCTCACCGGCTCGGCCTACACCCTGACCGACTGGGACTGGGACGGACAGGTGCTGTTCCGGAAGGATCGCGCACCGATCACCGCCGACCTCGCCGTCACCTACGAGACCGGCTACTTCGACGACACCGTCGAGGATGCCAAGGCTCCGGCCTGGGCGCGCGGCATGGCGAAGATGATCGGTCACCAGTACATCCGGGTTGCCAAGCGCTATCGGATGGACGCGGACGACGACACGAGTCAGACGCACTTCGTCACCCCGAGCTCCGCGCTCGACCTTGGTCACAAGTACCTCATCGTGCAGGGGCGGGTGGGGTAATGGCTGACACCTCGGTAACCCCGGACGCCGTCGACGCCTTCATTGAGCTGATGGTCGAAGCCCTCCCTGACGTGCTCGTGGTCGACGGACCCGACCCGGTCGGGGATGACGCCGAGGCCCTGCTCTATGTGGGCCTCGCCGATCCGCGCAGCACCTCCCGCGACAACTCCGCCGGCAGCTTCGATCAGACCTGGTCGAACGCCACCGCGCGGACCCGCACCGAGGATGGCTCGTTCCTCTGCTCGGCCGTCCGGTGGGACGGCTCGGGCGACATGCGGACCGCCCGCCGTGGCGCGTTCTCGATCGTTGCCACCGCGCAACGGCTGCTGATGTCCAACGTCCGTCTCGCCTCGGGTGGCTCGGACGGCGTCGACGGCCTAATTAAGACCTCGTTCACCAACGTGGCGTGGGACCAGCGGCAGACCACCCGCGGCGCGCTGTGCGTCGTGCTGTTCGCCATCAAGTTCGAATCCAGACTCCAGAGGAGCAGCTCGTGAAACTCAAGCACCTCGGCTACTACCAGGCCGACTACCCAACCCTCGGCCTGAGTGACGTCGACCCCGGCGCCGAGGTCGAGCTGGCCGACGCCGACAAGGCCAAGGCTGTGATGGTTGAGGGCATCTTCGCCCCCGGCGATCCGGAGGCCAAGGCGCTGCTGATCGCCGCCCTGATCGAGCAGGCAAAGGCCGAGCGCGAGGCCGCCGAGGCCGCCGTCGTCGAGGACGAGCCGGCACCCGACCACACCGAAGCGCTCGCCGCCGCGCAGGCCGCGATGGATGAGGCGATCCAGGCTGCAGCGAAGGCTGACGCGAAGAAGATCAAGGCCCCCATGGCCGGACAGGATGGTGCGTGATGGCATCGGTACTTGACGCCCAGTTGGGCATCGCGCCCGAGATCGCCTATGGCACACCGGTCACGCCGACCACGGTCAATGGCCGGTTCCATGAGGTCATCGCTGGGGACGGCTTCGACTTCCGCCCGAACCGGATGCAGGGCTCGGGTCTGAAGCCCGGCCAGGTCGGCCCGCGTCGGTCGCGCCGCGCCACCCCGAACGGCGACTATGGGGCCAGCTTCAACCAGGAGGTCCTGAGCCGCGGATTCGGGATGCTGGTCAACTTCTGCACCGGTGGCACCCCGACGAACACCGCCCTCGCCACCGGCAATCAGGTGGTCCACACGCTCGGCGGGGCGCTGAAGCCGTTCACCTCACAGCTCGGCGTTCCGCGCATCCAGCCGGACGGCTCGACGATCATCGACCCGTTCACCTACACCGGCTGCGTGATCCCGTCGTTCGGCTTCTCGATGGACAACGCGGACATTCTGAAGATGAAGTTCGACATCGACGCCCGCGATCTCGCGACGGCCACCGGGTTGTCGACCTACGGCCCCCCGTCTGGCACGCTGAACTTCTTCACGTTCGCCGGCGCCACACTGTACGGCGGCGCCTACACCGCGCCGACCACGTTGGCGCTGGGTATCGGGGCGACCCCGCTGGCGAACATCACCAACTGGAGCATGGATGTCACGCGCAATGCCGACGTCTCCCGCTTCCTCGCCGGCGGCGGTGGCAAGAAGGCGATCCCGATTCCCGGTCAGGCCGGGGTCACCGGCACGCTCGGCATCGAGTACTCCGACACCGTTTACCGGGACGGCTACTTGGCCGACACCGACCTGACCCTGGTGGTGCGCTTCGAGGGCGCGGCGCTGGGCGCGAACAAGGAGACGTTCGAGTTCGACATCGCGAACTTCCGCTTGGAGGGTGAGCTGCCCAAGCCGACCGGTGAGACCACGAAGGCGTCGTGCAACTTCACCGCGCTGGAGAACGACACCAACCCGCTGCTGCAGATCGTGCAGCGGACGTTCGACACCGCGCTCTGATCGGAGGCCGCCATGGCCCCGGAGCACGTCAGCGCCAAGGACTACAAGGAGTTCGCGGCCAAGACGAAGGACGCCGACAAGGAGCTGGCGCGCGAGATCCGCAAGGAGCTGCGCGACCTCGGCCGGGCGGACGGCGATCAGATCTTGAATGAGGGCGTCGAGCCCCTCCCGCACGGGGGTGGGCTCGCCGCCTGGATCGTCGCCACGGCGAAGGTCACGGTCTCGATCACGGGCACCCGGCTGGAGTTCGCGCTGGGGATGAAGGCGAAGGACCTGATCCCCCGGCTCGACGCGAAGGGCATCCTCCGCCACCCGGTCTGGGGCAGGCCTGAGCGCACCCGCAAGGAGTGGGGCTGGGCGAACCAAGAGGTGAAGGGCCATACCTGGTCCGACGCCTTCATGAACCACAAGGACGAGATGGTCACAGGCATGTCGACCGCCGTCGAGAACGCACTGAGGAGATTGAAGTGAGTGACGGCTACGAACTGCGTGGGCAGCGCTACCCCTTCGGCTACCTGGAGAAGGCCGTGCTCGGCGACCAGATCAAGGTGGAGCGCTGGCTGCGCGAGTCGGGCCTGAGCGAGGCCCGCACATGGGACGACCTGCTGGCGATCGCCAAGGAGATCAATGGGCTGCCCGATCTGAAGGAGCAGCGGCAACATCCCGAGTTCCGGCTCACGCTGGTCATTGGGATCTGGCTCGCACGCCGGCAGTCCGGTGAGGACGTCTGGCCGGCCGACTGCCTCGACTACACCTTCGATGAGCTGGAGTTCTACGGCGAGAACGAGGACGACGAGGGAAAAGACGTCGCCGCCAAGTAGCTCCACAGCCGGGTTCGTGGCGGCGTGCCAGAACCATCCCGGTGGAGCAGCAGATCACTGAGCACCTGGTCGAGGTCGGGCTCCTGTTCGGCCTGCACCCGTGGGACATCGTCCGCCTGACGTACGGCCAGTGGTGCGCCTACCGCGACTTCTCCGACGAACACCAGAGGAGGCCGAGCGATGGCTGAGCAGAAGCTCAAGCTGGTCCTGCTGGGCGACGACCGCACGGCGTCGAAGTCCCTGAAGGGCGTCGGCCGAGAGGCCGGCACCACGGGCGGCAAGCTCTCGAAGCTGGGCGGTGTCGGTAAGGCTGCGATGCTCGGCCTCGCCGGCGTCATCATCGGCGCCGGGATCGCCGCGGGCAAGTTCGGCATGGACAGCGTGAAGGCCTTCGCAGACGCGGATGCCAGCCAGAAGAAGCTTGAGGACGCCTATAAGCGCTTCCCCAAGGTGCAGAACGTCAACATCGCCGCGCTCCGGAAGTACAACGACGAGCTCGAGCGCAAGCGCGGGATCGACGCTGACGACACCGCGGCGGGTCAGGCGCAGCTCGGCGCCTACAAGCTGACCGGCAAGCAGATCAAGGCCATGACCCCGCTGCTGCAGGACTACGCGGCGAAGACCGGGAAGTCACTCCCGGCCGCGGCGAAGGACCTCGGCAAAGCGGTTATGGGTAGCGGCAAGGCCCTGAAGGGTCTGGGTATCGACTTCAAGGACCAGAAGGATCCGGCGAAGAACTACGCGCAGGTGATGGCCGGACTGAGGGAAAAGGTCGGCGGGTTCGCCGATTCGGTCCCGGACGCTGAGAAGAAGTCAAGGATCCTCGCGGCCACGTTCGGCAACCTGCAGGAGTCGGTCGGCGAGAAGCTGCAGCCGGCCATGCTTGGCCTGATGGATGCCGGCCAGGGCGTCATCGACTGGCTGTCCGCCAACCCTGAGGTAGCGGCCGGAGCGTCGGCAGCCTTCGACCTGGTCGGGCAGGCGCTCGGCGGGGTCTGGGACATCATCCGCAAGTTCGTACTCCCCGGCCTGGCCTTCCTCGTGCGCGGCTTCGCGCAGGGGGTCAGTGGTGCGAAGTCCATGCTCGAGGCCCTCGGCACGATCCCCGGCTTCGAGTGGGCCAAGGGTGCAGCCGAGAAGCTGGGCACTGTGGTCACCGGCATCGAGACGATCGCCACCGGGATGGAATCGCTCAGCAAGGATGCCCCTCCGAAGGTCGACGTCGACGACTCCAAACTGAAGGCGAAGGTAAAGAAGATCGACAGCGAGGTGGCACGGCTGAGCAAGAAGGCCGTGAAGCTCAAGAGTGAGGGCGACACCTCCGGAGCCGAGAAGATCGCGAAGCGCATCAGGCAACTGCAGGCGTCAAAGGCCAAGGTTACGGTCGGCGTCGGGTTCACCAAGTCGGGGCCTCAGAAGATGCACGTCACCACAGTCGGGGGAACCAAGAGGATCGCTCTGAACGCCAGCGGCACGGCTTCCTTCGCGGGCGGCCTGACGATGGTGGGCGACGGCATGGGCCATAGTCCTGAGGCGGTCTACCTCCCTCAGGGTTCGCGCATCCTCAGCACTGGGCAGACGCGGGCGGCTCAGAGCCAAGGCAAGCTCAGCGGCGGCGGTGGTGCTCTCGTGGTCAACCACTTCAACATTCAGGGCGACACCAACCCGAACGCCGCCGCCCGCCGCATCGCCCGCGCGCAGGCCACGTTGAACCAGTCGTACGGCCCCGGATGGCGGCCAGTCAAGGGAAGGTGACCTGATGGCGACCCTGCCTGCCGTGAAGCTCGAGATGCTGCTCAACGGTAGCTGGGTCGACATGGCTGCCACCCCCGCCCGGCTCGACGGAGCAACCCCGCAGTCTCGGGTGCTGTGGTCGGAGTCGGGCGGGCCGGTCCAGATCGTGCGTGGCGTGTCCGACGAGGGCGGCACGGCGACCGGGACGCTCGACTGCGTACTGGAGAACAACGACGGTGCGCTGACCCCGGAGAAGGCCACCAGCCCGTTCTACCCGTACCTCACCAAGGGTCGCCAGATCCGCTTCTCCACCTACTACGCCAGCGCGTGGCACCAGCGCTTCGGAGGCTACGTCTGGGCTGAGCCGCTGACCTGGACCAACGAGGTCGGCACCGCGTGCAACGTGTCCATCTCCGCGATTGACGCGATCGGCATGGCCTACAAGCCGCTGCGCTCGGTGGCCGTGGAGGCCACTGCGGCACGGAGCCCGATCGGCTACTGGCCGTTGACCGATTCCGAGTCGACGCAGGCCGCCGACGAGTCCGGCAACAACCGGCCCGCCCTGGCGGTGCAGCAGTGGAAGACCGGCGGGGAGATCGGCTGGGCTGCCGGCGCGGTGCTGCCGACCGACAATGTCGGCGGGCTCACCCTCACCCCGGCATCGGACAGCGGAATCTACCTGCGATCCGCCACCGGTATCGACCTGCCCGCGGCCTGGGCGCTCACGGTATTCCCCACGCCGGCAGCGAAAGACGGCTACCTCTGCCAGATCGGCAACGACTCCTACAGTATCGGCATCTGGTACGACACCGCATCCAAGAAGTTCTCAGCGATCGAGACCATGCTCGACTCCTCGGGCGACCCGATCGATTACGTCCTGTCCACCTCGACCTCGGCCATCACGCCTGGCGTCATGGAGTCGGTGGTGGTGACGGCAACCACGGTGAAGCTGGGCAGCTCGGGCACCACCGGCACCCGGCACAACTCCGACACGATGCTCGGCTCGCTGGTCAGTGTGGGCGGGGCGTTCGCCGTCGAGTCGGGCCGGGCGCGGATGTACTCCGGCGAGGTCAAGCACCTGGGTCTCTGGGGTGGTGTCGGTCCGGGTGGCCTGGCCTCCGATGTGACGAACGGCCCGGCCGCCATGTTCATGATGTCTACGGCGATCGCCACGGTCATGGGCTGGTCGGGGCTCACTGAGACGGTCTCCACCCTGGGCACGGACCAGCCGGTTCAGCTGCTGAAGACCGAGGGGCTGTCGGCTGCCGAGATCCTTGACCAGTACGCACGCGGCTCGATGGCGAGGATCTTCTGTGGGGGCGACGGCAACATCGTCGTCTCCGCTTGGGACTACTACCCGACCCCGATCACGGCACCCTCGGGCGACATCGATCCCGCCCTCGAGTGGGGTGCTGATGTGGACGGTGCGATCGCCGGCGCGAAGATGACTTTCCCCGACGGGTCGGTCTACTCGACTGGCACCGGTGAGCTCGAACTCCCCGGCGTCCTGTCCGCTGAGAATGGCCGGGATGTCACGGACTGGAGGGTGCTGTCAGGTGGCGGGATGCCGCGGTTCCCTGACGCCACCTATCACCTGCTCAACCTGTCGGACGCCGAGGCTGCAGCGCTGGCCCTGGCTGACGTCGGCTCCGTGCTCGTGGTCCCCGGACTTCCCGGCCAGTTGCCGTCCTCCTCACAGTCCGGCATCGCCGACTCTCTGGTGGAGACCTACGGTGCCGACGTGTGGGACATGGAGTTCACCACCTCACCGGATCCGCGCGACGACCTGCTGATCGTCGGGGACGCGACCCGTGGCGTGGTCGGCTCGGGTCGGATGGCCGGTCCGCTGGGTCCGGTGATCCCCTCCGAGGGCACGGTGAGGGCGGGCGATGAGATCGACGCAGCCCTGCTGAATGGCGTCGCGTACGCCGGTGTCGAGATCAGGACCGGGTCACTCTCCATCACCCCCGTGGCGAACACCCCGACCTCCGTGGCGGTCACCTTCACCCCGGCCTACGCGGTGGCGCCAACCGCCGTGGTGCTGACTCCGGCGACGGGGGCCATCAACGAGATTCAGGGCCTCGGCGTTACGGCCATCGGGACGACCGGCTTCACGGCCTGGATCTACCGCACGAACACGACCGCGACGACGCTCTGGTGGGCCGCGTCCTAACTGATTGGAGGTGGTTCGATGGTGGCTCACGTATTCGTGGACGGCGAGGTCGCCACGAAGGCGAACCTCGAATCCCTGACGCCGGGTCGCCTCATCCAGTCCGGATCGGTGCGGGTCGTCCCGGTGGCGAACGTCCCGACGACGGTCAGCGTCGTCTTCCCGCGGCTCTTCCCCTCCACCCCGCTGGTGTTCGTCACTCCGGCCACGACCGTCTGCGGCTCGCAGGTGAAGATGGCCGGGGTGACGAGCAGGACCGTGAGCGGCTTCACGGCCACGGTGCTGCGGACCAACACCACCACCACGACCCTGCTGTGGCAGGCGTGGGGGCTGACGGTGGGGTACACCACGGCCCAACCCGCCTATGCCAGCCTGCTGAATCAGGCAGGGGGCGCGCAGCTGACGCAGTCGGGCCGGACATCGATCACCCCCGTGGCCAACACCCCGACGTACATCACCGTCACGTTCGCGACCCCGTTCGCGGCGGCGCCGAGCGTGGTCACCACCCCGGCCTCGGCGTTCCCGGGGACGGCAGTGAAGAGCAGCGCGGCAACCGACATCACGACGACCAGCTTCAAGCTCTGGGTCTACCGCACGAACAACACCGCCACCGACGTCTGCTGGATCGCTACGGGGAGGCTCTGAATGCTGGTTCCACTCGAAGGCATCGGCGACTACGTCGACATCACCGCCGTGGTGAACGGCTGGCAAGCGCTGGTCATTATCGTCCTGGTCTTCGCGGTCCTGATCTGGCCGGGCATCATCAGCATGCTGAACCGGCGATCGATGAAGGACATCAAGAAGACGCTCACCGAGAACAACGGCGGGTCGTCGGTCAAGGACGCGCTCGACTCGATCAAGGCCGTCCAGGCCACGCAGGGCAAGAAGCTCGAGGATCACATCAACTGGTCCGAGGGCTACGTGAAGGACGTCGGTGTCCGGCTGGAGAAGCTGGAAGCCAAGCCTGTCAAGCACGGCCTCTTCGGCCACTGACCTACCCGCCGTCGAACCCCTGAGAGGGGGCGCTTTCGCATGCCTGAAACGAACGACACCGACCGCCTGCTGGACGTCGACCTGGGCGAGATGGACGGCCCCGAGCCTGCCGAGCCTGCCGACGTGATCGAGGTCCCGACCGACTGGGGACCGACCACGGGCGACGAACTCGAGGTGGACGATCATGCCTGAGGGTGCGCTGTTCACCGCGGCCGAGTACGCCGCCCTCGCTGACCAGCAGGTTGGCAAGCCGTACGTCCTAGGCGCGAACGGCCCCCTGAGGTTCGACTGCTCCGGCCTCGTGTTGTGGCTGAACAACAGGAGCGGCGCCCTCCCGATGGGTGACGACACCGCGGCCGGGATATACAACCGCACCAAGGCCGTCACCGCGGGAGCCGAGAAGGTCGGTGACCTGGTCTTCCTGCGCAACAACCCGGCCCGCTCCAACGGCATCGGCCACATCGCCGTCCTGACCCAGAAGCTGAGCAACGGCGACTGGCGGATCATCGAGGCCCGCGGCCGCGCCTACGGTGTGGTCCGCACCACGCTCTCCTACTGGGGGACGCGGCGCTACTACACCGGCGTCCGTCGACTGCCTGCCTTCAGGCTGGCCACCAGCACCCCCGCGCCGGCCCCAACGCTGGACGCGCTCGATCTCCGGGTCGCCACCTTCAACTGTTCGGACCCCCGGTTCGGCGATCCGCTGACGCCGGCGCGCGAGCGGGCCCTGGCTGCCACCGTGGTGGCCGCGAAGGCTGACGTCTACCTGCTGACCGAGGCACCCTCGGCGATCCGCTACGTGCTCCGGGACGCGATGCCCGGTGGCCGTGCTCGCTGGCTGGTGTGGGAGCGCGGCACGCAGGCGATCATGTTCGACAAGCACCGGTTCAGCTACGCCGCCGGAGATGACCCGATCACCTTCGGCCCGACCGACTATCACGGCGGCGACATCGCCGAGCTGGTCGACCGCGCCACCGGCCGCACGATGATCTTCGGCGCCTACCACCTGCCGCCCAACAAGGTCGCCTCGCTCGAGAGCCAGGCCCGCTACGTCGACGCCTTCACCGCGGCGATGCGCAAGCATGACGGCGTCCGGATCATCGGCGGCGACGGCATGGACAAGCCGAGCTGGGCCGATGGCTGGATCGACGTCCGGAGCGCCGCGGCGAAGTCGAGCACCCGCAATGCAGCGACCTACAAGACCTCGGTCACCGACCGGGTCCAGTCCGATCCCGAGACCCCTGTCGTGTGGCGTGGCTACAACGTCAAGCAGTCCGGCATCGGCTCCGATCACAACCTCGTCATCACCGCCGGGACCATCCCGGCTGGCGTCTCGTCCAACTAGGAGGCAACCATGCCCACCCAGACTGCTTACCCGTGGAAGGCCACGGTCCGCACCGTGCTCGGCGTCATCCTCGCCCTCGGCATCGTCGGGCCCCAGCTGCTGGCCATCGTCCAGGAGAAGCTCGGCGGCTACATCCCCGCGGACGTGATGACCTACATCGCGTGGGGCGTCGGGCTGATCGTCGCCATCTCGGCAACCTTCACCCGAATCATCGCGATCCCGATCGTCAACGCGTGGCTGACGAAGATCGGCCTCGGCGCAGAGCCCAAGAAGACCGACGCCTAGCTGCTGCTCGGCCACTCATCTGATCGACGACGCAGGCCAGCCCACGCGGCTGGCCTGCTCCGTCATATCCGGCCACGACGGTGGCCACCAGTGCTACTACCGCGACCGGCTGCACGAGTGGCCGAACGAACCCAAGGAGAAGCAATCATGACCGATGACCAGTCCACCATCCACGGCCTCGTCGTGGCCGAACTCCGCGGCCCTGACGGCAAGCTCAAGGCCCGCTGCGAAACCCGCAACCTCATCACCGCCGTTGGTGACCAGTTCTACGCCGGCCGCGCCGCACTCCTCTCCGGCCTGCCCGCGCAGGTGACCGGCATGAAGCTCGGTGCCGGCTCCACCGCGGTCGCCAAGACCGGCGCCGGCGCAGCCCTGGTCACCTACCTGAGCAACAGCCACCAGGCGCTGACCAGCACCGTCACCGCAGTGGCCGGCGTCGTCACCTTCGTGGCTGCGTTCGCGGCAGGCAAGGCCACCACCGCCTCACCGATCACCGAGGCCGTGCTCTGCACCGACGCACTTGCCGACGCCACCAGCACCGCAGCGAACACCATCGCCCGCGTACTGCTCTCCGGCATCGGCAGCAAGGGCGCCAGCGACACACTGACGGTGACCTGGACGCACACCATCCTCGGAGCCTGACGGCCGTGCCCCAGAACATCTCGGTCAGGGTGGGGAGCATTCCCGCGTTCGGCCGGGATGCGCTGGTGTACGGCACCTACGAGCCGGACGCCAGCACGGCGGGCACGCTCACCTCCGAGGCGGTCCTCTCGGATGGCAGCCACGACTACAACGCCGACGTCGACTCGGTCACCATCCCCGACGGCACGGTCATCACCAGCAAGCGGATCTTCGGCGACATCGTGTTCGCCGGCTCCGCGACCCTGACCGACTGCCTGCTGGTGGGCGGCTCTCAAGCCATCACCTCCGGCAACATCGGGGTCCTGTCCTGCGTCGAGAGCCGCACCGGGCAGGCCGTCCTCACCGACTGCACGATCCGGCCCCGTAAGGAGTCGGACGGCAGGGACGGCGCGCTCGGGAAACAGTTCGAGCTGTACCGCTGCCGCATCGTCGGCGGGGTCGATGGGGTCGGGATCTACAACAAGTACGGCACCGACGCCAACGTGAAGGTCAAGGGCTGCCTGATCGAGGACCGGGCATACACCTACACCGACCGGGACCACTCCGACGGCACCCACTCCGACCCGATCCAGATCCAGGGCGGCAGGTTCATCGAGGTCATCGGCAACGCGATCAACGGCACCGGCCACTACATGACCGGCTCCGGCACCTACTACAACACCCACGCCTCGACCGACGCTGGCGACTGGCCGCTGCTGATGCCGACGCCACACTGCCCCGGCTCGGGCATCCTCGTCAACGGGAACGTCGCGGCTGTCGACTCGACGGTCATCATCGACAGCAACTACTTCCGCAACACCAAGATCATGATGAACGTCGGCAGCCTGGGCAACGGGTTCGTCTGCACCAACAACCGATTCTCAACGGTCGACCGGCCCGCGAAGAACGTCAACGGCACCGTCCGCAATGGGGTCACGCTGGCCTTCACCGCGAACGAGTACTGGATCCGGCTCTACAACCAGACGGTGAACAACACCGACATCGTTGGGCTGACGTCCGGGGGTGCCGTGGTGAACACGACCAACGTCTGGCTCGACGGGGGCAGTGCGGGAACGGCGCTCACCACACCTCGAGCCAATGGCATCCAGAACGACAACTTCTAGGAGGCCCCGGTGACCGCCAACCTGAAGCGTTTCGACCCGGCCGGCACGGACGGCGCAACCGCCACCCCGACCGGCAACCTGGCCTCGGTCATCGTTGCCGGCGCGGGTGCGGTCGCCTACGAGGCGGACTACGGCATGTCCCGTGGCTCGAACATGGGCCTCCGGGCGACGTCCCCGGGCACGTCCGACCAGGCGAACATCAAGGTCACGACGACGGCGGCCGCGGCAGGCACCGGCCAGGTCTACGGTTCGTTCGAGAACTGGCCGACTGGCGGAGCGCAGGAGTTCACGACCCTCCGCACGTCAACGCTCAACTGCATCCGCCAGCTGGTGTCGACTGCTGGCTCTGTCACCGTGCAGAACCAGGCCGGGTCGACGGTGGCAACCCTCGGCAGCATCAGCCTGAACACGATCTACCGGTTCGAGCTCGAGGCCACGCCGGGCACCACGACTTCCAACGGGTCTGGCCGCGCCCGCGTCTACGACGACAGCGACACCCTCGTCTACGACTCCGGGCCGCTGACCGGCAACTACGGCGGCGGATCTGGGACCAAGACCGTCAGCGAGTTCCGCGTCGGGGACCCCGCCACGGCCACAACCTCAGGCTTCGCGTTCGGCTTCACGCAGCCAGCCATCGACACCGACACCACCCCACCCACCATCGCGCCCGTGTCGGCGGCAACCAACTACACCAGCAGCCCCGCAGACTCCGCCGGAGCCACCGACACCGCCTCCCCCGTGCAGGACATGGTCGAGAGCCTGGCCGACGCAGCCGGCGTCACCGACCTTGACGGCCCGCAGACCATCGACTACGGCCCCAGCAGCAACGACGGTGGGGCCGCCTCCGATTCAGCCTCGATCGCTGCGGCCACGGCTCGCACGGCAGCCGACGGCGCCGGGGCGATCGACTCAGCGTCGGCAATGGCTGACTTCGCTCGAGCCATCGCGGACGCTGCGGGGCTCTCCGACAGCGCCACCGCCGTCCTGAGCTGGGGCGTGGCCCCAGCCGACAGCGCTGGCGGCACTGATCAGCTGGTGATCGTTGCCACCGCGGCAAGACTCCCTGCCGATCCTGCCGCCGGAACCGACGCAGCCACCCGCGTCCTCGATGTGTCGCGAACGGCCGCCGACGCTGCTGGTGGCACAGACGTGGCCACCGCCTCGCTCGCCCGGGTCATGGTCAGCGCGGACGCGGCCGGCGGCACGGATCAGGTCTCGGTCGCACTCACCATCGAGCGGGTCGTGACGGACGCAGCCGCCGCGACCGACGTCCGGACGATCGTCATTCTGCTGCCGATGCCCGCCGGCACCCCCAGCTACAGGATCGTGCAAGCCCGGACATCCCGGCGGCTCGTGCAGGGCGGCGGAAGCCGAACAGTCAAAGCAATGAAGAGGAGACAGTGATGCAGGTCGAGGCACGTTGGCACCGTCCAGGCGCACGCCTGGACTACACGTTCGACTGGACCGACCAGCTGGTCGACGGTGACACCATCGCCAGCAAGGCGGTCTCGATCGTCACCGACTCGGCCATGACTGTGGATGCCGGGACGATCATCGCCGTAGGTGGCGTCGCTGCAATGGGCGTCGTTGCCTGGGCGACGGGTGGGGTCCTCGGCGACACCGCCCGGGTGCTCTGCATGGTCACCACGACAGCGGGCCGGGTCGACACCCTGGCGCTCGATCTGACGGTCGGCTACCAGTTCTGAGGGCAGGCCCGCGAAGGCCCGCCATTCACGCCACCTGAGGCGCTGCTGACCCAGCAGGCCCGCTCCCGCCCAATCACATGACCGCCCCTCTGCCATCGCGGCAGAGGGGCGATTTTGTGCGTTTCAGGCGGCGAAGCCTACGGCCACACGCAGCTGCTCCGTGGTCGTTCCGACATAACGCTGAGTCGTGCTGAGGTCAGCATGCCCGAGGAGCTTCTGGATCGAGCGCAGGTCATGTCTTTCGCCGACTGTCGATTCGTGCTCATGGTGGTGATCCTGATGGGCACCTCTGACAGTCCACCCGGGACCACGATCAGGCTCACGCGACTGCCGCCACGAGCGCGTCATGATCGCTCGACGGAACGTGCTCCACGGCGACCACGGTGGCGGCCGTCGAGCTGATGACGTGGTCGATGCCCTCGCCAGCATCGCTGTATCCGGGGAACGTCCGGCCGATCCACTTCGGGCTGAGGTTGAAGTCACCGGCAACGATGACCCGCCCGCCCCATCGAGCGATCGCGCTGACCAC
Organism: Tessaracoccus sp.; assembly: GCF_016714275.1. Lineage (GTDB taxonomy): Bacteria > Actinomycetota > Actinomycetes > Propionibacteriales > Propionibacteriaceae > Arachnia. The sequence goes on from NZ_JADJNP010000019.1 coordinate 19,371, forward strand.
CTTGGCCGCCTGCCTCGTCACGTCGGGAGCGTGGGGCGAGAGGTGCGTCACGCATGCCCGCCAGGACTGACCGAGGGGCTTCACGCACAGGAGGCGTCGGGGTTGGCGACCGGTCACACCCTTGGCGTTCGCGCCCCACGGGAGGGCCCAGACGTAGCGGGTCTGGATCGAGCCCTTGATGAAGATCCCGTTGCCCGACTGGTTGCCGCGGGCCCGGTCGTTGCATCCGGTCGAGGCCTTGGTGTTGGTGAAGGCACCCGAGTAGCCGAGCTTGGCGAGCTTGGTGCGGAGGTCGCGGTACTGGCGTCCGCAGAGTTCCTGTAGGGCGACGACCGTGGGCTGGTGGAGGGCCACGAGGGCGAGGACGTCGGCAGTCACCTTGGTGGGGAGGCCGCGATTTCCGCCGCCTTCGCGATCGAGTCCGCCGTGCACGTTGAGCGTCATCACGGTCGGCGTAGCCGGCGCCGGGGGGGTGTCATCGGCTGCCGCTGAGGGCACGCAGCCCGTTAGCAGGGAGAGGGAGGCGATCGCCGCGACGAGGGTGCGAGCGAGCTGCGCGATCATGCCGCCACTGCCTGAAGGTAGCTATGGCTAGAGCGTGCAGCCATAACACATGTTCTAACGTGTCGCGAAGTCATGTCCATATTCGTACCGCCTCCGGACGGCGGAGTCACGGTCCCGTGCTCAAGCCAGGACACCGAAACCCCACAGGCCATCGCCCACGCCATGATCGTGCGGCGGTCGATCGGCTTGCCGGAGAGGTAGTTGTTGATCGTATTGCGGTGCACGCCCAGCTCGCTGGCCAGCCGGGTCGCGTTGGTGCCACGCTCCCGCATGGCCTTGTGAAGCCGGTCGACCAGGTCGAACTCCGGCACGTTGTCGACACTGTGCTCTTGACTCATGGCGCTCATTCTTGCACTACGTAGTGCATACGACAAGAGGGAAGCGGGCGACACACCTGCACAACGTGTTGACACAACGTTGTGCAACTGCATAACCTCTGGGCTATGTCACAAACCCAAGCCCTCATGACCAGCGCCGAGGTCTGCTCCGCACTGGGCATCGATCGCTCCACTCTGACCCGATGGGTTGCGGCTGGCCGGATCGCTCCTGCAGCCAAGGCTCCCGGCAAGCGTGGGGCGTTCCTGTTCTCCAAGGCGACCGTCGAGGCCGTCCTCAAGACGGAGGCGGTCTCGTGATCGCCCTCGCCCTCCCCACCCTGACCAACGCCCTCCTGACCGGCGCAGCATTCGCCGCCGGCGGACTGTTCGGCTGGCTCATCTGGCTCGCAGTTCGGGGCATCGCATGATGATGACCGCCTACCTCGCCACCGTGAACCGGGTCCTGGCCCGCTTCGGTATCGCCAACGCGATCGCCCTGAACGACTTCCCCAAGGCTGAGCGGCTGATCGTCGACTACGTCGACCTCACCCTTGCCGATCTGGCGGTGGCGTGATGGCCCAGCGCTTCGCCCGCCGCAACGCCGGCAGCAGCCACTCCTACACCCTCGACGGCGCCCGCATCCCCGGCGTCACCACCGTCATCGGCATCCTCGACAAGCCCGCCCTGGTCAACTGGGCAGCCCAGCAGACGGCCTACTACGCCGACGAGAACTGGGACAAGCTCTCGGGGATGCGTCCCGGCGAGCGCATCTCGCTGATGGAGAAGGCCCGGTACAACACCAACCGCAAGGCCGTCGTCAAGGGCAACCGGATCCACGACCTGGGCGAGAAGCTCGGCAAGGGTGAGCAGGTCGACGTCCCGCTAGAGATCCGCTCGCAGGTCGAGGCGTACGCCAAGTTCCTCGACGCCTGGGACCTCGATGTGATCGCCACCGAGACCCCCGTCTGCCACACCGAGTGGGCCTTCGCAGGCACCTTCGACCTGATCGCCGAGTCGCCTCGCTTCGGCCGGGCGCTGATGGACATCAAGACCGGCAAGGGCGTCTATGCCGAGGTCGCGCTGCAGCTCAACGCCTACGCCAACTGTGACCTGCGTCTGGTCGGCACCGAGGTTACCGGCCCCCGCGGTGGGGTTAAGACCGAGTGGCTCGAGGCGCCCATGCCGAAGATCGACACCCTGCTCGTGGCCCACGTCCTCGAGGACTCCGTCGAGATGGTGCCGATCAAGCTCGACCCGACCATCTTCGAGGCCTTCCTGCACATGCTCGAGATCTTCGAGAGCTGGCACAAGCGGACCGGCTGGGACTACCGCGACGACGACTCCTATGACAACCCGATCGGCAAGCCGGTCTGGCCCGAGAACCTCCCTGCTACTGAGAAGGCGCCCTACTGATGGCCATCAACTTCACCCCGTATCGCATCGAATGGCAGGGGCCGGAGCGCACCCGCGTCGTGCTCAACGAGGACGGCGTCATCGTCCACTGGCCGTCACGCCCGGGCGCGATCGAGGAGTGCGACGTCGACCGCCTGCTGGAGGTCATCGCCGAGGCCAAGCGCTACCGCGAGTACCAGGCCAAGCGCATCGCCGACGTCGCCGCGGCCGCGATCCGCAGCGAACTGGGCGTCGACGCCGACGACCAGCCCCCGTTCTGAAACCCACCCACACCCGAAAGGTCATCCGTCGATGACGCTCGAACGCTACGACCCGCCGGCCAACAGCCCGGCCCTCATCAATCCCACCACCGACTCCTGGACGGTCGTCCTCGCCGACGTCATCGCCCTGGCCACCAACATCGCGAACACCGACTTCGTCCCGAAGGACATGAGGGGCAGCGTCCCCAAGGTCGTCGCCGCGATCCTGCACTCCCGCGAGCTGGGCCTGCCGCCCATGACTGGGCTGGCCGCGTCCTACGTCATCAACGGACGGGTGGGGGTCTCGGCGGAGGCCATGCGTGCCCTGATCGACCAGGCCGGGCACAGCATCCGGATCACCGAGATGACCGCGGCCCGCTGCGTGATGAAGGGGCGCCGCTCGACCTGGGACCAGGGCGAGTGGACGACCGTCTCCTACACGATGCAGGAGGCCGTCACCGCGGGCGACGCGAACAAGAACCCGAACTACCGCACCCGCCCCTCCGACATGCTGCTCGCCCGCTGCACCACCCGGCTCGCCCGGATGCTGTTCGCCGACGTGATCCACGGCATGAGGTCGGTCGAGGAGCTGCAGGACATGACCGCCGACTCCGACGGCGTCCTGCTGCCGCTGGAGCAGTCCTCGGCCAAGGTCTCCCGCCAGAGCGCGACCCCCGCGCCGGCGGTTGAGGATGGAACCCCTGCCGCGCTTGGGGGCGCGGCACCCACGGCAATGGGTGGGGTTCCGGCACCGGGGGAGGCCGCGTCGGAGCAACGTCCCGCGGCCTCCCCTGGTCGCAAGCGGGCGCCGCTGACGCCGCGGGGCAGAGCAACCCAGCCGAGCCCCGAGCCTGCCCCTGAACCCACACTGGACGCCGAGCCTGACGAGGATGGCGTCTACGACGTCGCGATCGTGGAGCCGGGCGAGCAGCCCAACGTGACCCCGCTGGCCGCCGCCAAGGCGGAGATCCGGGCGAAGAACATCGTCACGGTGCAGATGCAGTACGAGCGCATCCTCGGCAAGCCGGTCAGTCGTGACGAGCGGATCATGTTCACCCGGCTGCTCGTGGGCCGTGACGACGTCGACTCGACCAACGACCTGACGTCGGACGACCTGCGCGAGCTGCTGAAGAAGCTCGAGCGCACCCGCGACCGGGACCAGCTGGAGACCTACGTCGGTTCGCTCACCGAGGGCGGCGAGTGATGGCCCGCGTGCAGTGGGCCCGAGGCCGCTTTAAGGACGTGGCTCACGCGATCATCGACGGCGACCTGGTCGTCCTCTGCGGGACGGGCATGGTCGAGTCCTTCCCCGCGATCCTGCGGACCGAGACCGAGGACCAGCGGACGACCCTCCGCGCCATGGCCTGCTCGGACTGCTCGGCCATCGTCGGCGAGCTGGCGGAGGCGCTGGGGGTGGTCAGCCAGCAGCCGACCGCGCAGCCCACGGTGGAGCAGGTGGCAGACGCGATCCATGCCTCTTTCGATCTCGATACGCCGGAGGATGACGAGCCCTGCTACTGCGATCTCGACGCCCTCAATGAGGCAGCGCATGCCGTGCTGGTGCTGCTCCCGGGCCGCACCGAGTCGGAGGTCAAGGCCGAGGCGTGGAACGAGGGCTGGGCTGCCCGCGCAAGTCGCGCCCACCTGAAGGTCGGCGAGTCCGTCCCCGCCCCGGCACATATCAACCCATACCGCGCCGACCGGATCGAGGCCAACCATGGCTAGCCATCTGCTCTGGTTCCGCCTACCTAAGGGCCGCGTCTGGCACGTCGCCTGCTCCGGCGCTCAGGTCGCCCTCTGCGGCCAGTCCATCCCGGCTCGTGGCGAGCGGCAGCCCAAGCGGCCTCCGTTCGGCGCGAGGCCCTGCCCGGACTGCGACAACGTCTCGGCGCAGGTCGAGTTCGCGATGTGCGACGCGCTGCGGATCCGCTACGAGCAGGAGCACCCCGAGGACCCCGGTCCCTACCAGCACCGGATCATCCCGATGCAGAGCAGCGAGCCGTTGCTCGCTGGGCTCACCGTGACCGACGTCGGCGAGGACGAGGGTGACATGGTCAGCCGAGCATTCCTCGGTACTCCGCTCCCCATGGTCGTCGAGCCCTCCATGACCGGCAATCAGGTCATCGTCGGCGACTTCGGGGGCGAGTCATGAGGATCTATGTCGCCTCGTCGTGGCGCTGCGCCGAACAGCCCACCGTTGTCGGCGCACTTCGGAAGCAGGGCCACGAGGTCTACGACTTCCGCAACCCGCCCGGCAAGACCGGGTTCGGCTGGCACGAGATTGACCCGGAGTGGCTCGGCTGGACGATCGAGAGCTACCGCGACTGTCTCGATCATCCGCGGGCAGTCGAGGGGTTCGACGCCGACTTCGAGGCGATGCGGTGGGCGGACATGTTCGTGCTTGTCCTGCCGTGTGGTCGGTCTGCTCACCTCGAACTCGGTTGGGCGGCAGGTGCGGCCGTGCCCACCGCGATCCTGCTGAGTCAGGACAAGTTCGAGCCTGAGCTGATGTACCGCATGGTCGACAAGCTGGCCACCTCGCTGGACGAGCTGCTGGATTGGACCGACCCCGAGCGGTGGGGGACAACGCCATGAACCGCCCCGTCCCCAAGCCCACTACCTGCAAGCGCTGCGAGGCGACGATCCGGTTCGTCGAGGTCATCACCCCCCGCGCAACCTTCCCGGTCGCCGTCAACCCCGTCCCCGATCGCACCGGCAACATCGCCGCCCGCAAGCTCGGCGTCCGCTACACCGCTGGCTACTTCCTCAGGGGAGGCGAGGAGCCCAAGCCGGGGTTCGTCGTCTTCCGCAAGCACACCGAGGACTGCCCGCCCGAGGCTCCGAAGCACTCCCGCTCCGAAGCCACCCCGCTGTTCTGAGCACCCGCTCAACCGTCGAAAGGAACCACTGTGTCCGATCTCATGAAGCTGGCAGCCGCCCTCCCGGGTGACTCCGAAACCAACGGCCTGGACTACCTCGCCGAGACCCTGGCCGACAATCCCGAGGGCCTGACCGTCACCGCCGTGGTGACGTTCGACGTCCGGGACGTCCGGTTCGTGGTCGACAAGGGCATCCACGTGCCCACCATCCAGATCCGCAGAGCTGAGGGCTGGCTGACCGAGGACACCCCGGTCGAGGTCCGCAACGCCATGGTCGCCCGTGGTGAGAAGCGGCTGAACAAGGCCCCGCTGCCGTTCGGCGTGCTGGAGGGTGGCGGCTCCGATGAGTGACCGCGACTGGAAGGACCGCCTCGTCGCCGAGGCCGACAATGCGCTGGAGCATCAGCTGGTGCGCGACGTCATGGCCGAGCTGCGCGAGAACCTGGGCGTATCGGACACCGGACTGCCCGCGTACGGCATCGCCAAGGTCGCGCACTACGCGGCCGTGGTCGCAAGGGCTCAGGCGTTTGGGTTCGACCCGGACCTGCTGCGGCTGAGCAATGAGGAGGCGACCTCCGAGCAGATGCGGCTGGCGGCCGAGCTGGTGCTCAAGGGCGTCCCGGTTCACGTGATCGAGGTGGGCGACGATGAGTGAGCACGCCCACTCCTGCGCCGACTGCGGACGTGACGAGGTCCGCGACAGCGAGAACCTGCATCGCCTGGCGGATGCCGCCGAGGAGATGGTGAAGGTCGTCCGCGACAGCCTCCGCGTCCCGGTCGTCTTCAACATCACCAACGAGAAGCTCAGCCACGAGCAGGGCTCGGCGATCGCCGAGAAGCTCCGCCGCCTGCTCAACCCGGCCACTGTCCGCGACGTCGACCTGACGCCCGAGGCGGTGCCCCATGACTGAGGCCACCCTCGCCACCCGGCAGCAGGTCGTCAGCCACCTCGCCCGCGGCCGCACCACGCAGTGGATCGCCGACGGCATGGGCCTGCCCATCGATGCCGTCCGCCAGATCGGCCGCGAGCATGGCGCCCCCGACATGGGCAAGCTCGCCGCTGCCTCCGACGCCCTGCGCAAGCAGCTCGACGCCGGCGCCACCGTCCGGGCCGAGGTCGAGGGCAAGCCCGTCCCCGGCGGCATCACCGCATCCACCGGCATCGAGCAGCTGCTGAAGGAGGCCGAACGTATCGAGTCGCCCCGCCTCGTCAGCAGAGGCAAGGACCTGGCGCAGCGGCTCACGCAGTACCGGACCGACCTCGCTGCCGCCAGCAAGCAGCACGCAGGCAAGGCGGAGAAGGCCGGCAAGCTGGCCCGGCTCGCTGAGCTCAAGGCCGAGGAGGCGAAGATCCGCGCCGAGCTGCGCGGGTCGGCTGCTCCCGTCGTTAAGGCCACCACCCGCAAGGCTGCCGCGCCGAAGCAGGCCAGTGAGTCCGCGGTCATCCGCAGGTGGGCGAAGGGCGCCGGCGTCGTGTGTCCCGAGTTCGGCCGGATCCCCGGCAGCGTCCGGGACGCCTACGCCAACCGGAACGGGGTCAAGGCATGACCACCATCACCTACGCCAGCACCGAGTGGATGCTCGACGCAGCCTGCGCCGGAATCCCCGACTTCACCGAGGCCGAAGTCACCGAGCAGCGCCCGATCTGCGCTGGCTGCCCGGTGCGGTCGAGCTGCCTGAGCTACGCGCTGGAGCAGCCCCTGCCGAACCCCACCTACACGACGAGCTACGCGGGGCTGACCCCGGCCGACCTGGTCAGGGTGGCGCACGGTGGGGAAGCGAAGCCGCCACGGGTCCGCGGGCCGCGCGTGCGGGTGCCGAAGCCGCCCGCCCCCCGCAAGGTCATCACGGCCACCTGCGAGGTCTGCGGCAATGCGTTCGAGGCCAAGTCCCGGATCGCGCTCTACTGCTCCGGGCTGTGCCGTCAGCGGGCCTACACGGCCAACCTCAAGCGGCGGGCGGGGCTGTGAGCACCATCGACAAGGCCGCGCTCATCGAGCAGGCCGCAGAAGCAGCATGGGGCGAGTTCGAGGACGACTCGGACCCGTGGGCAAAGCAGCAGCCCAAGGTCACCGTTCCGACCCGTGAGGCCGCCGCTCGGACCCTGCCCGTCATCGCCAAGGCACTGCTCGCACCCCTGCGGGAGTTGCACACGCCGATTGAGCGATTCCCTCGTGGGGATGGGAACTCATTTCCGATGGTCTGCCCGGAGTGCAAGTACTGGGGGCCCTGCCCGACCGTGCGCCTGCTGGACGCCATCGAAGCCGAGGTGCAACCGTGAGCATCCTCACCTGCACCATCCCCGGCACGCCCCAACAGCAGGGCAGCAAGCGCAACGTCGGCAAGTTCTCGATCGAGGCGAACAGGAACCTCGCACCGTGGCGGACCGACGCGATCGCCAACTTGCAGCAGGCCATGACCGAGCAGGGCGTCGAGAAGTTCATCACGGCGGTGTTCGTCGAGGCGACCTTCACCTACCAGCGTCCGGCGAGCCACTACGGCAGCGGCAAGAACGCCTCGGTGCTTAAGGCCACAGCGCCCCTCTACAAGGCCTCAGCGCCCGACCTGGACAAGCTCCAGCGTGCGCTCGGCGACGCGCTGACGCAGGCCGGTGTGGTCCGCGACGACTGCCTGATCACGTCATGGGCCGTCGAGAAGATCTGGGGCGAGACCCCCAGCGTGCACCTGTGCGTCATCAGGGAAACCTCCGGCTGAGCCGCTGGCTCTGGCTGCCAGACGTGGGGAAGCGCTGGCAGCCGGGGCGAACGTCTCCACCCGTCGAACCGTCGAAAGGAACCCACCCATGAGCAAGCGCTCCAACACCGTCCCCTACACCAACGCCAACCGGGCCGGCCGTACCAAGCCGGGCCTCATCGAGGTCATCGAGAAGAGCGACCCGAGGCACTACTCGCGCAGTGAGCAGGTCGTCCCGAACCGGGCAGACCTCCGGCGTCGCGGCATCCGCGGTGGGGCATCCCGTCGCCTGCCCGGCCTGCATGCCCGCTGCAGCAAGACCTTCCGCCCGAAGGCGGTCGAGGCATGAGCACCCAGATCGAGTTCGTGCCGGTCGACCTGATCGACCCCCACCCACACAACCCGCGCCGCGACCTCGGTGACCTGACCGAGCTGGCCGCCAGCATCAAGAGCCAGGGCATCCGGCAGAACCTGCTCGTCACCCCATGGGGCGACCAGGGACGCTACCGCGCGATCATCGGGCACCGCAGACTGGCCGCGTCCAAGCTCGCCGGCTTCACCGAGGTTCCCGCGGTCATCGATGAGGACATCTCGGCCGAGGGTCAGATCGAGCTGATGCTGCTGGAGAACCTGCAGCGCACCGAAATCAGCCCGATCGAGGAGGCCGAGGGCTACCAGCAGCTGCTGGACCTGGGCATGAAGCCCGCGGCGATCGCGAAGGCCACCGGGCGCAAGGCCATCACCGTGAACGGCCGGCTGAAGCTGATGAAGCTCTCTGAGTCGGTCCGCGAGAAGGTCCACACGCACGAGGCGACGCTGGATGATGCGGCCGACCTGCTGAAGCTGGAGGACCGTCCCGATCTGCTCGAGATGGTTGCCGTCACACTCGGCACCCCCAACTTCGCCTGGAAGCTGCGCGATGCCCTGAGTACCCGCAAGCGTGATCTGGATCGCGCTCCGCTGCTGGCACGCATCGCCGAGCTTGGGGTGCAGCTTGTCACGATGGATGAGCGCAAGCTCTCCCACGTCTCCCTCGGTGCGGTCGAGACCCTCGCCGAGCTGGACGAGATCATTGCCGAGATGGGGGACGCAGGGCTGGGCGATGCCGCTGACGTCCGCTATGCCGTCCCCGAGTACGACACCCGGATCTACCTTCGCCGGCTGACGGTGCGCGACGAGTCCGCCGAGGCTGCCCGCGCCGCCGAGCGCGAAGCGGACGCCGCCGAGCGTGACCGGCTGACGGCGGAAGCCGAGAGCCTGTACGAGCTGCGTGACGAGTGGGTGCGGGCCTTCTGCAGCCGCAAGCGGATCGCAGCGAAGGACCAGCTGGCCATCATGGCCATCGTCGGGCCCTTCACCCTCGCCGGCGGAATCCACCACACCAGCTTCCAGGTGGACGAGTGGCTGCGTCCCGGCATCAAGACCGACTACCCGGACCTGCACGTCCGGCTGGCCCGAGTCGCGGAGGCGTTCCCCGGTTCCGACCCCTCTGGGTTCCTGCTCGGCGCGCTCCACATTGCCGCCGGCACGCCCTGGACGAACGCCTACGACCGCGTCGAGTCGGTCGCCCTCTACGCCCTGCTGGAGCAGCTGGGCTACCCGGTGTCGGACGCTGAGCGGGCGCGCATCACCCCGCCCACTGAGGACGAGGCGGTGGAGGCATGAGCGAGCACCCGGCAGAACTCATCGCCGCCCTCAACCGCAGGGCTACCGCCGAGCGCGTGCTGCGCGAAGTCATGGACGAACGCGTCCGGCAGCACGACAAGTGGGGCGAGCAGAACCACAAGGACGGCACCGGCCCGCTGCTGGTCTGGGCTGACAGGGCGGCCGGCGCTGCCGTGCATGCCTTCCGCAATCGCTGCGAGTACCGCTTCAGGATGGGCAACGGCACCTGGTCAGATATCGCCCTTGAGGAGATCGCTGAGGCGCTGGCCGAGGAGGACCCAGCCCTGCTGCGTGCCGAGCTGATCCAGGTTGCAGCCGTCGCCGTTGCGTGGGTCGAGGCCATCGACAGGAGGGCCGACCGATGAGCCGCCCACAGACCCGCCGATGGTCCGACGACCGCCGCCACATCGAGCCCTCCCGCCGTGGCGTGAGAGCCGCCTCGGTCGTGCTGCTCGTCCTCGTGGCCGTCCTGCTTGGGGTGACCATCGCGGCCGCCATCTCGGCGGGGCTATTCGAGGGGTTCACGCTGGCGGGGGGCTGGCGATGAGCTGGTTCGCGCGAGTCTTCGGTTGCGACAGGAGATGGACCCTCTACCCCGGGTTCTCCGACCCAGTGCCGGTCGAGCTGCCCCCCGAGGTGGAGGTCGTCGAGAGCCAGTGGGACGTCCGCTTTCACGGCGTGAAGATCGGCATCGTCCGCCCCCGCGGTGGACGGTTCGTTGTCGGCACTGCCAGTGGTTTCACGACCCCCGGAGGCGACTACCGCACTCGTGACGAGGCGGTCGCCGCCCTGATCCGAGAGGCTCAGCGATGACCCTCGGTCTCTATCTCCTCGCCGCCTCCATCGTCCTGGCCGTCATGCTCGTGGCCGTCCGCCGGGTCCGCGACTCACGCCGGCGGCAGGCGGTCTGGATCTGCACGGACTGCCGGGTCGGCTTCTCCAGCGAGGCCGCCGCCCGGGACCACCTCGCGACCCATCAGCAGCACTGACCCAGCCCAGCTCCACCCATCACGACTCGAAGGACCTCGATGCCCTGCCTCCGCTGGGACGCCTGCTGCGCCGCCCCCTCGCCCGATGGTCACTGGTGCTACCTCGACCGGGGGCACGCCGGTGTGCACGTCTGCATCTGCTGGGGACGGTGGGCCTGATGGGCATCCGCCTCGTAGGCCTCGCCCTCAACCCCAGCTGGTGCGTGCTGTCCGACCGGGCACGGCTGGTGCTGCTCCAGATGTGCTACGTCGCCCGCGACCAGGGCACGGCCACCACGGCGGGAGGGCAGTACTTCGGCGGGCACGACAACCTCATCATCAGCGTCCTCGGCAAGAACCCCGACGCCCTGACCAAGTCGAACCGGGAGACCTGCGAGAAGTACATCCAGCGCGCAATCAAGGAGCTGAAGAAGACCGGCGCCGTGACGCTGGTGACCTCCTCGGCGCCCGGGCATCAGGCCGTCTACGACCTCCACCCGAACCGCTTCCCGAATCTCGGACAGGAGCCTCTGCCTGTGGATAACTCCGCTGCCCCCTCGGGTAATGGGGGACACATAGACCCCCCCTATGCCGGACACATAGACCCCCCCATTCGGAGGGAACGCCGGACAAATACGTCCCTGAACACCGGACACATAGACCCCCCCCGAGGAGAACAGTTAGGAGAGCAGGAAGGACACCTGGAAGAACATCAACCAACTGAACCCCCCACTCAACTATGGGCCGAGCCCGTTCCCAGCCTGTGGATAACTTCATGACCTCCGCCTCTTTCGACCCGACGCCGGCACCCCAACTGATCGAGTGGCTCGACCTCGCCGCCCGCCTCCAGCTCGAACGCGACCTCGCCGACCTGCCCACCCTCGCCGAGCTGCTCGATCGGAACTACTTCCACCTGCTGGCCAAGGGCGACCGCAACCCACTGGACTCCGCCGTCCGGTATGTCGTGAAGTTCGACGCCCTCGACCTGGCCGACCGCCGCTTCAAGCCGGCCTACACCGCAGCCGATCCCGTCATCGAGGCCGACACCGCCCGCCGCATGGGCGCCCGACGTCAGGGCATCCTGCCCACGCTGGCGTCCTGGGTCGGGATCGTCGTCGACGACATGCACCGCCACGAGGCGTGGCACCGGATCCCGACCGACCCCGACCAGGTCATCTGGGCTGTCGACGGCGAGGGTGTCGCGCACCCGAGCAAGCCCGGCCCGTCCGTGGCGTCCGAGGCCGGATGGCTGGGCAGTCACCTCGAGTGGATCGTGGGTCAGCCCTACGTCATCGAGCTGGCCGACGAGCTGCGCAGGATCGTGCTCGACCTGGCCGCCCTCGGCATCGAGGACGCGGCACCCAACCGGCACGCGACCATGACCGCCGAGCAGCTGCACGAGCAGGGACTCGCGAGCAGGGCCACGGTCTACCGCTGGTGGAAGCTCGGCCTGCTGTCGGATGCCGGCAAGGTGGACGGCAAGCGGGTGTTCGTGGTGCACGAGGTGAAGGCGATCATCGACAACCCACCGTGGGAGCAGGGCCGTCCGCGCCAGCTCTCGCTGTCCGAGATCACGACGACCTTCGGACAGACCGAACCGATTGAGGAAGGATCGAACGCATGAACATCACGGAGTTCCTGCTGGCCCGGATTGCTGAGGATGAGGCTGACCTACCGTACGACGTACCCAACGACTACGTGCTGGCGCGACTGCTGGCTGAGTGCGAGGCCAAGCGGGCGATCGTTGAGGTGCACGGATGCTCCGAAGGCGGCAGGGAGGTTTGGCTCGACGTGCCCGACCTGCCCGAGTGGGAAGGCTTCACCCCCGGCTACTTCTCACGAGACGCCTGCCTCTGCTGTGACGACCTGATGCTCATGGCCAACCAGACGCGCGAGTGGCCGTGCCGCACTCTCCGCGCACTGGCCTCGGTCTACACCACCCACCGCGACTTCGATCCGGCGTGGGCATGAGCGTCAGCGGCAAGCGTCGATGCCAGACCGGCCACCACCTCACCAAGCCCTCCATAGTGGACGGTGTCGAGGGTGAGACCTGCAAGCGGTGCGGGGCGTTCCTGCTCACGATCCTCCCGGCCTACACCCGGGCCGACGTCGCCCGATGGTTCGCCATCCCGAAGCGCTTCCTGAGGAAGGGCAAGCGACCCATGACACGCCGAATGACAGCGGTGTAGTTGACTCCGAGACCCGCCAGTCTCACACTCTTTCTGAAACACGTATGCCCATCGCGGCCTACGACCCGGCCCCGGAGCTTCATAAGCCCGGGGTCGTTGCACGTCCCGAGCTACCCAACCGGCCAGTGCCGGTGGCCCACTGGCCCTAGCGCACAGGCCACCACCTACGTCCCGGAGTGGGGTCGACGGTCCACACCGGGAAGCCTGCAGCCCCCTTGGTTCGGTGACCTCACCAGGCTCACCACGAAACCGGAGCACGGCCCGACCGTCCAGCCCACGCGCTGGCCCGGGCCTCTCATAGATGGAACCCGACCCGGATGCATGACGCCGGACCGAGGGGGCTGACGTGGGCAACCCGTACGACTGGGCCCACCAGAAGGAACGCACCGACTGGCAGGCCGAGATCGACGCCCGCCCCGTCCGCTGCCACTGCCGCGGTTCCTGCGGCAAGCACGCCGGCCGATGCAGGGTCACCATCCGCCACGGGATGACGTGGCACCTCGGGCACAAGCGGGCCGTCGCACAAGGCGGAGCGGACGGACCCAAGGCGCCATGGTGCGAGCTGTGCAACCTCCGGGATGGCGTGCGAGTGCGGGAGGCGCTCAGGCGGGCGCCTCGCAGCTCTCAGGACTGGGGCTGAGGGAGGGGGGGTCGAAAGTCTGAGA
>NZ_JADJNP010000020.1 GCF_016714275.1 Tessaracoccus sp.
GACACCCCGATGCTGATCGTCTTCCCGACAGCGAGTTGATCGCGGTCTGCATGCTTTGTTGACCTTGTTTGCCTCGGCGGGCGAACATTGGGTGCTGACCGTGACGCTTTCTGAACGGCGGCACATTAAAACCACGGCCGTGGTGATGCCCCCGAATCTCCTCGGCGGACATCCCGGTTTTCTCGCTGGCGATGCGCAGCGCCTCACCCATCTGCCCGCGGTTCGCGCCTGGCGGAACCGCGGCGACCGCGGCGGACATGGCGTCGACTTCTTTGCTGCGCCACGCGGGAGGCGTTACGGCGACTGCGATCGCCATGGTCAGCGCGGGTAGGTTCGCTGCGGGCGGGACCGCAGTTGACCGACCCGGACAGCAGGTCGATCTGGCCCTGCGTCAGCCCCGACGCCCGCCCCACGGTCTGGATCACGGCGCGCAGCCGTTTCTCGGCGGTGGTGCCTGGCGGCATGGACGCGATCGCGTTATTGAGGGTGAGCATCTTGCCCTCGGAGATGCCCGACTGCGCCCCTTACGGTTCGTGATGTGCAGCCTGAGCGCGGCGACGTTCTCGCCGGCCGGGACGCTGCGCGGCGGCGGTCATCGCAGCAATCCCGGCGCCCGGTCATGCCTGCGGCGGCACCGACTGAGGCGATCGCGGCGGCCAGCACGTCGGCGGGGTGCCTGGCGGCACTGTCGCCACCACCTGGCTTGACGGCGGCGATCTCACCCGAGGTCAGCCCGGACTGCAACCCCAGCGACGTCATGGGCTGCGGCTGCGGTTGCCGATGACCGTGGAGCCGATTGCGGCCGACCGAAGGTCAGGCATCTGCATGGCTTCCTGCGCCGCGGTGAGGCGCCGCCTTCCGCGGCCCATGCCGCCGCGGCCAGGTCCCACTCCGCCTTGGTCCCGATGTCGATAAGCCGGCTTCAAAGTTGTCTGGGGTCGCAATCCCACCCGCTACGGTGAGCGCCGGATTCACAAACGCCGGACCCTCGGAACTTTCCGCCGTTTTCGGAAACCACTTGTCAGCATTCGACACGAGGTATTGAGTGACGACGACAGAAAAGGCGCCCGCCGCGGCCGTCCACGCGGCGGCGGTGGCCGCGGTGGCGAGGAAGCCTTTGCCCAGGGCGCCGCCGGGAGCCATATGGACCCGGAAGCGCCGATGGCGCCAGTTGATTGCTGACGACGGGTGCGGTGACGGTCGGGCCGAACGCCAGGCCTTTGACTGGCGCTGGCGGCGGAGAACGCCACCGAGATGATCCTGGTCTTCTGGGCGACGGCCAGAGCCCGATGAGCTGCTGCACCGGGTGGTAGACCTGGAAGGCTTTCCACATGTTCGCGGCGAATCCGCCGAACCAGCCCGAGGACGCCGCCCACCACGTTTCCGACGGAGGCGACGATCTGCGGCCAGGAGTCCCTGATGCCTCGGTGTCGGCCTTGATGCCGGAGGCGAAGTCGCGGACCCCGGCCTGCACGGCGGGCATGTTGTCCCGGATCTGGGTCAACGCCAGGAGGGCGACGTCGCCGACCGCCTGGAACCCTGGCAGCAGCGCCTGGGTGAGGGGGACGGCCATGTCGGCCATCTGGATTTTCGCCTCGGTGAACAGCGGCGCGAGACCTTTGCCGAGGGTGACCTTCGCGCCCTCCATGGCCATGCACGAGTTCGCGCTGGGCTTTTGAGCTGGCCCCGACGATGGCCTCCCGATCCACCTTTGACAGGGTCAGCCCGTATTCTGCGGTCTTCTGCTCCAACGCGGTGAGGCCCTCGGCACCTCGGTTGAGGAATGGCAGCATCGACGTTCCGGACTTGCCGAACAGTTCGAGGGCGAGCGCCGTCTTCTCGGCCCCGGCGGGCATCTGCTGGAACTTCTCGGCGGTGTCCTTGAGGATGTCGTTGGTGGGGCGCAGCTGGCCGCCGGCGTCGCGCACCGCGATACCCATGCCGGCGAAGGCCTCGCCGTTGTTGACGATCGACTTGGAGAACAGGCCCATGGACTTGCCGGCGGCGTCGGCGTCCAGCCCGGCGAGCTTGAACATGCCCCGCATGCCGGAGGCTTCCTCGATGCTGCCGCCCATGACGCGCTGCAGGGCGCCGGCCTCCTTGCCGACTGTGGTGAACGCGGCGACGGATTCGACTGCGAAGTCTTTGGCCTGCTTGCCCAGCACGGCCAGCCCGGCGCCGGCGGCGACCCCGGCGAGGACCTTGCCCATGTTGGCGGCCTGCTGCCCGACGTGGTCGAGGTTGCCGGCGGCGGACTTGGTGGCCGGGCCGGTCATGTCCTTGCCCATCAGGCGGAACATCAGATCCACGTTCTTCGACGCCATCTGGCCAGACACCTCCCGGCGGCTAGTAGGAACTCGTCGAGGAACCGCTTGTGCAGCCACCGCGACCACGTCCACGTGGCCATGACTTGGTCGGCGTCGGTGCGGTAGGCCCACCGCAGGGCCGGCTCGTAGGAGCGGACCTCGGCGGCCATGTCGTCGGCTATGCCGGCGGTGTCTCCCCCGAGGGGGTCGTAGGGTCCGCCTCGTCTGTCACGCCGTGCTCCACCATCGCCGCGGCGAAGGCGTCCGGGTCTGCCGGGCGCATCCAGTCCGCGGCGTTGGGAGGTTGAACTCGCCGAGGTCGTCGATCGAGGCCAGACGGCGGCGCCGCGGGCGAGCGCCATCCACACGAAGAACACCGCGCCCACGGCTCGGCCTTGGGCCGGTCGGTGGTGGACGTGATCGCCTCGCGCCATTCGTCTTCGCCGCGGCCGAAGAACCGTTGGCAGGCCTGCTCGTCGGCCCACCGCCACACGGAGATGTCGATCGGGTAGTCGGTGTCCTGGTAGGTGACGACGTACTCGCTCAACGCGCTCATATCTGCCCTTTCGATGTGCCGGCCGGTTAGCCGGTTAGCCGAGCTACGTTCGCCGCGGACGGCCGCCGCGTAGGCGGTGCCGAGGGTTCCATCCGCGTGCCCACTCCTATGCCGAGTGGCCCTGGCGCTGGACTTTTGCGGCCTTATTGACCCGAGCCGCAATCTGCTCCGCGATGGAGTCCAACGCCTGCCCCGTGCGGGTCATGGCGGCGGGAATCTCACCCTCGGCGGTCTGCCACCACCAGCCAACCCGGTTAGGGGTTTGGTATACCCACGTGTCAAGGTCGCCGTACCGCTTCGCGTGCCGGCGTGGGCCGGAGAACACGGGGTGCCGCCACCGGCCGTAGTTGATCAACCTGGGGAGGCTGCGCTGATGGGCGGCATCCGCGACGCGGACGTGCGGGACCGTGACCGACATTTCGCCTTTGCGGTCCGTCGCGGGTGACAGATATGCCGCGGGCCACCGACCGCGCGCAACCCGGACCGCTTCTTCAACGCCTTCCACTTGCTTCGCGGTCTTTCAGCGTCTTTCCTGTGGCGACAGCCCGGCCATGTTCCCAGTCGCCTTGGCCGCCGCCTCTTCGTGCCGCTGGCGCTGCCGCCTGTCTTTCCCGAGCCTTGAGTGGTGGTCTCCATTCCGGGCGCAGCACACCGACCTGGAGGTCTTGGTGGTGGAGAACGTGAGGCCGCGCACCGCGGCACGTTCGGCGTCCAGGATCGGTTTGGCGGAGTCCCGCAACGCCTTGCGCAACTCCTTGACCACCACCTGATCGGATGCCAGGAGCGCACGGGCGACCGCGGCCAGGTCCGGCCCGTCGACCCGCACCGCAGTCATGGCTACAGGGCGGTGTCGGTGGTGATGGTCTTCCAGGTGGGGGCGTTGGTGCCGTCGTACTCCCACCGCCAGTTCCAGTCCGTAGTCAACTCTTCGGGCCCGTCGATGCCCTGCGAGGCGGGCTCGATGAACGTGCCCGGGAGGGTGAGGGTGTGGGCGAAGTAGTCGGAGCCGGCGATCAGGGCGCCGGTCCACACGACCTGCAGCGATGTGGTCGCGTTGGACAGCGACTGGTCTTCGAGGGTCTTGTCGATCCAGTCCCGCTTCAGGGTGCCGGTGACCTCGAGGACACCGTTCTGCACCGGCTCGGACTTCAGGCCGGAGTTGCAGGCGGTGTGGTCGCCGACGTCCAGCGGCCGGGAGTAGTCCATGGACCAGGACCGGACACCCTGCAGGGCGGCCTCGGAACCGAACGCGCCGACCTTGACGCACATGTCCACCCCGCGGACCCGCGGAGTGGCCGTCGCGTAGGAGGCGACTGCGAGGGCGGTGGTGTTGTCGAACTGGCGGCCGTCCAACGTGAGGCCCACTTCGAGGACGCCGCCGACCTCGCACGAGAACGTTGCGGCGGTCACCTTGCCCCCGGTCATGGTGGCGGGGATGGCGGTGCCGGCGGAGCTGCGGGCGATCCGGGACACCTGGAAGGTGTGGGAGAGTCCGTAGTCCTCGTTGTCGATGGTGTGGACCTGCTCGTAGGCGGTGCCCGTCTTCAACGTCGAGGTGGACGTCTTGCCGAACACGGCCTGCAGCAGCAGCCCCATGTCCTTGTAGGTGGCGTCGAACTCCACCGACCCCTCGGCACCCAAAGTGGTCTGGACGCGGTGGGCGCCGATCGCCGACCGCAGACCGGCCTGCAGGGAGGCGCCTTCGGCGACGCCGATGACGGGGGCGACCTTCGCCGACCGGACCCGGCGGAACCGGGTTGCGGCGACGGCGGTGCCGTAGACGGTTTCGGCGACGGAGTAGCCGAACTGTGTGCCCAAACCGCTGCGTGGGGAGGCCATGTCACTTGCTCACCTTCTGCGGCCGGGCCGCCTTCTCGGGGGTGGTGTCTGCGGGCTCCCACTGTGCGGGTTCCCCTGTCGCGCCGGTCTGCACCAGCACGTCGTCGGGCAGGTCGACGATGTCGCCCGGGTGGACCGTGATGGCACGGCCGCGGACGACGACGGTCTTGGGCTCGGTTTCGAGCCAGCGGAACTTGGCCACGGAGGGCACCTCTCGGTTAGATGACGGCGGTGTAGTGGACGGTGAACGGGAGCCGCACGAACGCGCCGTCCTCGGACGGGCCCGCGTACACCTGCCCGGCGGCCAGTTCGAGGTTGAGCACGTCGGGCAGGCCGAGGCCGACGTTGTCGCGGAGCGCGTCGAGGGCGTCTTCCATCAGGGCGAACGCCCGGTCCAGCAGGGGCGTGAAGTTGTCGTCGCCGGACTGCGCCCACACCTCGCACACGATGCTGCCCTCGTCGTCGCGCTCGGCGGCCGCGCCGCGGGGCCCGCCGATGGTGCGGTAGGACTGCTCGAAGTCGCCGGCGAGGCCCTCTTCGGAGGTGGTGTCGCCGGCGACGATGAGCCCGTCGCGCAGGTAGGCCTGCGTGAGGGGCGGGCCGATCGTGACGGTCGTGTCGAGGACCTGGTCGAGGCAGGTGTGGACGGCGTAGACCACGCGGAGCCAGGCGGTGGGCGACGGCATCAGGCGAACCCGGTGATCCGGTTGAGGTCCCACAGTTCGGCGACGAAGTTGGGCACCGCGAACGGTGCCTCGTCGGCCCACGACCCGCCGCGGGCCTGCACCGAGCCGCGCTGATATTTCCACAGGTGCGCGCACATGCGCAGCGCGCCTTGCACGTCGGCTCCGGGCTGGACGCGGTAGCCGGCCAGGTAGGTGACGACGATGGCCGTGTCGCAGGTCCAGCCCGCGGTGCGGGTGAGGATCCCGGCGGCATGGTTGGCGCGGTAGTTGGTGACCGGGACACCGTCGACCGTCACCGAGGCGACGGCCAGCACCGGGCAGGCGGACAGCGACAGATACGGCCCACCGTCGCCGGTCAACGTGTCGACGACGGTGCGGCGGCCGAACACGCGGCCGGTGTAGGACTCGGCGATGGAGGCGACGTCGGCGACGATGCTGCGCAGCTCCTCATCGGAGTCCTGGGTGGTGATGTTGAGGTGGCCTTTGACCTGGCGCAGGCTGACCGCGGGGACGCCGGCCGGGTCGGTGGCGGTGAAACTGTCGCGGTAGGCGGACTCGTGCAGGCCGGTGGCCTGCCAGTCGATGACGTGCAGCCCGGGCATGAGCGCGGGGACGCCGGTGCGGTACAGCCCGACACCGTAATGGTCGACGTGCGGATCCCCGGTCGTGCCGTCTGGGTAGGTGACCAGGGCGGTGACGGTGGTGGCGTCGGCGGGGGTTCCGTCGACGTCGACGGTGATCGAGGTGGAGTACACGTCCCCCACGTCGACGCTCACTCGTCGCCCTCCATGTCCGCGGTCGGGACGAACCCGGACTCGTCATAGGTGGGATGGGCCTCGGCGAGCACGTCGTAGGTGGGGAACGCCGCGGCGACAGCGTCGTAAGTGCCCCAGTGGGTGCGCCCGGCCATCAGTAGACCTCTTTCCACGACATCGCCGCCAGGACGGTACCGGCGCGCAGCCGCACCGCGGCCTCGGCGGGCAGGTGCGTCGCCGCGCCCGCCCCGGCGAGGATGGTCTGCCAGAAGTCGGCGCCGTCGGTGACGACATGCGTGGACGAGAACAGGGTGCGGGGGTCGGAGGTGCGGGCCCTGCCGAACGCGTCGTTGTGCGCCGAGTCGGCGTCGACGGTGAGCGCCGGCGTGACGACCATCAGGCGCCTCGGCGGGTCTGGCGGCCGCGCGGGGTGCGCTTGGCCTCAGGTGCGGCGGCACGCTCGGCGCCGGCGCCGGTGTGGGCGTCGATCTGGTCCTGGACCTGGCGGGCGCGGTCGGTGTTCCCGGCCGCATCATAGCCGGCCTTCTCGGCGCGCAGCGCGTCCACGATGTCTCCCACAGGGGTCTCCGATCGGTGTGCAAGGGGGTGGTGCCCTGGCGGGCGGGCGGGGCAGTCGCCCGCCCGCCAGGGGTCAAGCGGTGACCTAGAAGGTCGGGGCGGTCAAGCCGGTACCGGAGATCACCGAGATCGACTTGGGTGCGCGGGCGTCGAGCAGCGCGATGTAGGAGTACAGGCGGAACACGACCTTGAGCGACTTCGCAGCCGTCTCCCGGAACGCCTCCGCCTGCACCGCGGACTCGAACAGCACCGACTTGCTCGGACGCATCACGATGATGCGGTCCTCGTCCGTGCCCGTGCCCAAGTTCACCGGCACGTTTCCGTCGATGTACACCGGAAGCGCAAGGCCCCGGATGCGCCCGGCGAGGCCTTCGGCCACCAGGCCCTCGTTGACGCCGAGGGTCGGGAAGTCGACGTCGCCGGACACGTACGGCTGACCGGACGAGTTGAGCTGCGCCTCCATCCACGCCCAACGGTCGGGGTGGACCACGACCGCGGCAGCCGGCAGCTTGATGCCCGTGTGGACCTGCCGGCGGGCGTCGACCAGCTTCGGCCACAGTTCGGGGAACGTGGCGCTGGAGTCGGTGTACGTGATGGCGTTGATGCCGGTCACGTTGAGCAGACCCTTGGCGTTCGTGACGTTGTTCGAGATGACGAACGTGCCCACCTTGGTGGCGTGGTCGGCGGCCAGGTCCTCGAGGATGATCTGGTCGATGTTGAACGGCGACTGTTCGACCTCCTGGACGGTGACTTCCTGCACACCGGCCATGGTCTTGACCGCGGCAGTCGTCGAACTGGTCTGCATGTCGGTCTCGGACGCGGCCGAACCTTCGGTCTGAATCGCCGTGGACGTGCCACCGGTGACCACTGCGAGGCTGATCGAGTCGGTGCCCGGGGGCAGCGGCTGACGGTTGAGCAGGTCGGCGGTGACACGCGCCGCACGGGCCAGCTTCTCGTAGTCGTCGGTGATCCACATGGGCGGCACGAACTGCCGCCGGCGCCATCGGTGGTGGTGACGGCGCGGTAGGAGAACTCGCCGGAGTAGACGGCCCGGGCTGCGGCGTCGGCGACCATGCGGTCGTTGCGCAGCAGCCGGTCGAGCGCGTCGCGGTCGTTGCGCGCCGTGCCCCGATACAGGTCGCGGAAGTACGACTGCTGACCGTTGCGGCGGTACACGTCCGGCTCGGAGCTGATGGTCACGCCGGCGGCGTGGTCGCGGACCTGCTCGCCGGGGGTGGCGTAGCGGGAGGCGAGAGCGGCGGCGGCGTCGTCGCGGGCCTTCTCGTCCTCGAGCTCGGTCACCCGGGAGCGGGCGGCGTCGATCTGCGGGTCGAGGGCGTCGCGGGCCGAGATCGCCGCGGAGACCTGGGCCTCGTCGAGGGTGTCGGCGTCGCGGAGGTCGGTGAGCGCGGCCGTGCGGGTCGCGCGCTGTTCGAGCAGGGAGGCCAGGTTGGCCCGCGCCTGCGCAATGAGCTGTTCGAGCGTCATCGGATGCCCCTTTCGGGCGTTGAGGGTTGGGGTGATCCGCTGGACTGGCCCGTGCGGGCGAGCGAGGGAGGTGGTGCGCCACCCGGAGACGGGTGGGGGTGTGTGTGCCCTACAGGGCGGCGGCGAGGGCCAGGCGGGCGCGCAGCGTGTGCAGCGTCGCGTCCCGGCCCGCATCGGCGGACCGCAAACCGCCTTCGGTGTACGGGTTCGCGCCGAACCCGACGATGGCGACGTCGCCGCGGTGAATGTCGAACTTGGCGATGCGGAACTCCGTGTAGTCCGGCGACCACGACCCTGCCGTGATGCGGAACCCGAACGACATCTCCGACACCAGACCGGCGCGCAGCTTCGGCGCGATGTACGCCACGTCCGCGTCGGCGGGGTCGAGGTCGGCCACGACCCGCAGACCCTGCTCGTCCTCGGACAGCACCAGGGATCCGTTTGGGGTGCTCGCGATGCGGCGCAGCTGGTCGTGCGCCAGCACCAGCGGAACATCGAGGCCCGGCGTGGCCAGCGACTCGGCGGCCGCACCGGCGGACACAACCTCGGTGTAGGGGCCAAGGCGTCCCACATCCTCGTAGGGCTGCTCGTAGGTCGATGCGTGGCCCTCGAACGTCAGCGGTGCGCCGTCGCCGGCCGCCTCGCGCAGCAGCATGTGGGAGCGGAACCCGACGTGCGGCACAGCGCCGGGCACCGCTGCGACGTCGGCGCAGCGGCGCTGCGCCGGGCGGTGGGACCGTTGCGCCACACCCGCACACCTGGCGGCGGCGGCCGAAACGATGTCATTCACGCGGACACTCCAGTGGTCTTGGATCCGGGGATCTGCTTGGTCGCCCCGAACAGCCGGTCGAATTGTGCGTAGTCGTCCTCGGTCAACGGTTCACGGTCGAGCAGGCCGCGGGCCTCATCCGGGGTCAGGATGCGCTTGTCCACCGAGGTGCCCAACAGTTCCGTCTTGGCAGCTTCGTCCATGCGCAGCAGCGCCCCCGAGTTGAACCGGAAGAACCGCGGCTTGGGCAGGATGCGCTCCGAGATCGACTGCTCGCGCCGGTCGATCGCCGGGCCCAGGTTCACCACCAACAGCTGCAACATGCGCTGGGTCAGGTTGGCGTAGGTGACCGACTGCCCGGACACGGCGGCGTCGATCAGGTCCGCCGGCACCGAGTAGTAGCGGGCGAAGTCCACCGCCGTCGCCGAGATCGCGTCCAGATACTTGGCGTCCGACGACGCCCCGTCTGCCGGGGAGAACTCCCAATCCGAGCCGGTGACGAACACCTCCCGGCGCTGCGTCGCCACCCGAAACCGGTCCTTCATGACCGCGGCCTGCCCCTTGTCCAGGGTGCGTTCCTTGTTGCGCAGCACCCCGGCGGTGGACGCCCCGGAGGTGAACCATTGCACGGCGAACTCCTGCGCCGACAGGTTGTGCGCCAACGACAGCGCCGAGTAGGCGATCGGTGACAGACCCAAAGCGAAGCCGGGCACCACATACTGACGCTCATGCCACACGTCCGCCGTCGGCACCAGCTGCCCGCGGTGGCGGTACGTGACCACGCCGGTGGTCTGGTCGCGGCGCACCGTCCACTCCGTCGCAGAGGACAGTTCCACCTGCGCAGGGCGGCCCGCACCGTCGCGGGCGGCGACCTCGCCGAAGGCGTTGCCGTAGGCGTCGAGGTCCATCTGGGAGGCGTACACCCACTCGGGCCAGGAGAACAGCGACGACGGGCGGTCGAAGAACAGGCCCCGGGGCACCTCCACCGACCGGCCGGCGACCTTGCGGTACACGTCGCGCGGCAGGGAGGAGATCAGGTCCGCGCGCACCCGGCGGGCAGCCCACACCGCCGACGACCGCAGCGACCGGTCACCGCCCAAACCGCCGAGGAGGGCATCTATCGACGAGTTCGACGGCGGGGAGAACGCGGACAGGTCAGCCTCGCGGCGCTGGAACAGGCTCACGAATCACCACCGCCGGACTGCACACGGCCGGCCCAGCCGGCTGCGGCCGCCACGATCAGGCCGCCGGCGAGGATCCCGCAGCCCAACCCGAGCGGGCCGGTGACCAGTGCGGCCACCACAACCCCGAGACCCACCGCAATGGAGAGCACCGCGACGACCTCCAGGACTGTGATCAGCACATCGGACACGGGCAGACTCGCATTCAGTAGGCGGAATCGAGCACGTCATAGTCGGCCGACTGGCCGGACACCCAGGCCCAGGCGGCCCACGTCGCCGCCACCAGCGGGCTTATGTCGACGTCGGACCCGACCCTGGCCCACTTCCACCCGTCGCCGTGGCGGCGGCGTGCAGCGCCCGCCACAGCCTCCGTCGTGGCATCGTCAGCCCGGTGGGTGATCCGGCCCGACTTGACATGTTCGGCCAGCGCGCCACAGGCACGCACCGACGACTTGCCGTCGAGCAGGTCCAGCACCACCCCGGCCCGCTCCAGGTCGGGGATCAGCGCACCCGCCGGCCCTGCAGGGTCAAGAGTCACCGGCCCGGTGTCGTGGTCGCGCACCAGCTGCGCCACCCGCTCGGGCAGCCACGACGACCCACGCCGCCGGTCCAGCAGCTCGATCACGCCGGCGCCGCAAACCGCCACCGACGCCCACCGGTGCGACGGCGCCACGTCGACCGCCATGTGCAGACGCCCCGCCGGCGCCGCCTCTGTCGTCGCGGAAAGCCACAGCTCAACGGTCAGGTCCGAGGCCTTCTCCGCCGGCTCATCCCACCAGCCGAGGAACTCGCGGACGAACTCCTCGGACGGCATCTTGCGGCGCAGCGCCCGCAACGTCGGCACCATGATCCGCCGCCCGAGCGCCGGGTTCGCGGCGGCCAGCCGGTCGATGTCGTCGGCTGCGCACCCAATCGCGGTCTTGGCGTGATCGCAGTCCTCGGTCGCACATTCGCCGGGACGGTTGTCACAGAACTCGATGTAGAACTGGTGGGCGTCGCTGCCGGCACGGCCCCGGTCGCGGTCGTCTCGCAAGATCTCCGATTCGACCATGCCCGCCGACGACGTTGTGACCACCTGCGGATCCGGCAGCGCCGCGATCGTGGGCAGCAGCGACCCGACGTGTGAGGCGCGCAACGCGAACCCCTCGTCGAGGATCAGCTTGGGCGCGGTCAGGCCGCGGCCGCCGGTCTTGGTGCGGGCCTTGAACTTCAGCCGGCATCCGCCGTTCAGCTCGATCGCCTCGTCGCCGTTGCCGCGGTGAATGTGTTTCACCCGCCGGGTCAGCATCGCCGAACTCTCGATCAGCTCCACCAGATCCCGGAACGCTTCCTGGGTGGTGGAGAACTCGTGCGCTGACCAGACGATCAGCTTGACGTCCATGAGGAACATCCAGCCGATGGCGATCCGGCTTTGTCCGCGCCGGGCCCTTCAGGTTCTGCCGCGGGCGATGATCGTGGACTCGAACGCTGCGGGCGGCCCTGGCGGTCCACCGCGAACACCCGGTCGAGGATCAGTCGTTGCCTGATCCGGGGGAACCCGATTGCGGTGTTGAGGTCCGCGACCCGCCACCGTAGGTGGGCGGTATTCCACCAGCGACAGTTGTACGCCGGCGGTTGGCGGCAGTCAGCCACCGCGGCGCTTGCGCAGCGCGTCCAGCTCGTCGACGTCTTCCCACCGGTTCCCGCCAGGGCAGGAGGCGAGGTGGCCCTCCAGCTTCCTGCTGGGCCAGGGTGGCCGCGGAGGTGCCGGTGGTTCGGTCCGGGCGTCGAGGAGGCGGCGGGAAGCCGAACGACTGGGCGCCGACATCCCCGCCGATCGTACTGGCGGCCCTTGGCCCTCGAGTTCGCGGGTGACGGCCTCGACGACGTCCTGGCCGGCGGCATCGTCGACCACACCAGCGCGACCACGGCGGGCCGCGTGTTGCGGTTGCGTGGCGGTGCGCACTCGGCGCAGCGGGTCCGGGGCGCCGCGGCTGGTGTGGACTGGCAGCACGGTCCCGCAGTCGCAGCATTTGCGCACCGGGACCTCC